>NZ_LMOO01000001.1 GCF_001424195.1 Cellulomonas sp. Leaf334
AACGCCTTCTGCAGCAGCAGCACCACGGCACCTCCCACCCGAGGACAACGTCACGACAGACGTTGCCCCTCGGGTGGGTCGAGATCTATCAGCTGTCGGCGCCGGGCACCTTGTCGGTGACGTCCTCGTACGTCTGGGTGCCGGGCAGCTCGCTGGGCGCGTAGACGAGGCGTGCGACACCCGTGGGGAAGATGTCGGAGCGCAGCAGCCGCAGGGGGTAGATGGGCTCGCCCTCGTCGAACAGCCGCTCGCCGTGGCGGGCGGCGACGGGGTGGACGAAGAGGCTGAGCTGGTCGACGAGCCGGGCGGCGAGCAGCTGCCGGACGATCGAGATCGACCCGGCGACGAGGATCTTGCCGATGGTCGGGTCCGCCTTGAGCGCGGTGACGGCCTCGACGAGGTCGCCCTGGACGGCCTCGGCGTTCCGCCAGCCGAGGTCCTGGCTGCCGCGGGTGGCGACGACCTTGCGGACGTCACCGAGCTGGGCTGCGAACGTCGCGTCCTCCCCGCCGGCGGCCTCACGGTCGGGCCACGCGCCGGCGAAGCTGTCGTACGTCACGCGCCCGAGGATCATCACGTCGACGTCCTCGTAGTCCTCGCCGACCGCGGCGCCCATGTTCTCGTCGAAGTACGGGAAGTGCCAGGCCGGGTCGATCTCGGCCACGCCGTCGAGCGAGATGAACAGGCTGGAGACGATCGTCGCCATCGGGGTCCTCCAAGGCTCGGGGCCGCGCACGAGCCGCGCGGTCGCTCGACACGATCAGACCGCACACCACCCACATCCGGCCACCCCGGCTCAGCCGACGGGCACCGCCGCGAGGAACGCGCGGATGTCCCCGGCCAGCTCGTCGGGTCGTTCCATCGCCGGGAAGTGCCCTCCCCGGGGGTGCTCGGCCCAGAACGCGAGGTGCCCGTCGGGGTCGAGGATGCGTCGCATCAGTGGCTCCTCGCCGAACGCGACCATGCCCTGGGGGCGGTCGTGCGCGCGGCCCCAGGCGACGGACGCGTGCGCGGCCTCGTAGAGCAGGTTCGCGCCGCCGTCGCCGCCCCGCCCGAACCACGCCACGGAGACGAGCGTGAGGAGGTGGTCGAGGTCGACGGCGTCCTCGGGCAGCGCGCGCTCCGGGTCGGTCCACTCGCGGACCTTCTCGACGATCCACGTCAGCTGCATGACGGGGGAGTCGGTGAGGCCGTACGCGACGCTCAGGGGCCGGGTCGTCTGCACCTGGAGGTACCCGAAGTCCTCCGCGCGGGCCGCCTTCAGGCTCTCGTGCCGGGCCTTCTCCTCGTCGGTCAGGTGGTCCGTGGGCGGGGTGTACGCGGTCGCGATGGCGCCCGGGTCGGTGGTGACCAGCGAGGCGATCACCCGGTCGCCCGCGTCGAGGCACAGCTGCTCGCTGATCCCGGCGCCGACGTCCCCGCCGACCACGGCGTACCGCTCGTAGCCGAGCGCGCGCATGATCCGGTCGAACGCCTCGGCGGTCCGGGCGATGCCCCAGCCGTGGCCCGTGAGCGGGGTGGAGAACCCGAAGCCGGGGATCGACGGCGCCACGACGTGGAACGCCGGACCGTCCTGCGGGTCGGCCAGCGCGGGCGCGAGCGCGGCGAACTCGACGAACGACGCGGGGTAGCCGTGGCACAGGAGCAGCGGTGTCGCGTGCTCGTCGCGGGACCGCACGTGCAGCCCGTGGACCGGCTGGCCGTCGACGTCGGCGAGGAACTGGGGCATGCGGTTGAGGCGTTCCTCCTGGGTGCGCCAGTCGAAGCCCGTGCGCCAGTGCTCGGCGAGACGTCGCGCGTAGGTCACCGGGGTCCCGCGCTCCCAGCCCGACGTGAGGTCGGCGGGCCAGCGGGTGCGGCCGAGCCGCTCGGCCAGGTCGTCGACCTGCGTGGTCGGGATCGCGATCTCGTACGGTCGGATGTCCATGGCGTCGGTCCTCTCCGTCGGCGTGGTGCGTGCGGTCCGAGCCAACCGGAGCGCCGACGGGGTGTCTTGAACGGGGACGACACCGTCAGACGGGCTCGTCGCGGCCCTGCGACTGACCGGGTGTGAACCCCGTCAGCCGTTTGAGCTCCCGTGTCAGGTGGGACTGGTCCGCGTACCCGAGCCGGTGGGCGACGTCCGCGATCGCCTCGCCTCGCTGCAGACGCGCGACGGCCTCGCGGGCCCGGGCGATCCGCCGCACCTCGCGCGGGCTCATCCCGGTGGCGTGCGTGAAGTGCCGCTCGACCGAGCGGGGCGACAGCGGCACCGGGCCGCCGTCGAGCGCTGCCTCCACGACGTCGTCGCGGGAGAGAAGCCCGTCGTGGGCGAACGACTCGACGAGGGCGTCGACCAGCGTGTCGTCCGTCCCGGGGAACGGCCACAGCGACCCGCCCAGGAGGAACAGGCCGGGCGAGGGCATCGGCAGCCGCTCGGTGCGGTCGCGCATCGTGCCGACGGGGACGTGCGTGAAGTAGGCACCGGGGGCGAACCGGATGCCGACGTTCCTGTTGCCGGCGGTGTAGGGCACCGGGGTGGGTTGCGTCGACGGGCCGCTGAGCAGCACGCGGTGGCCGTCGGCGGTGAGGCTGAAGATCAGGTCCCAGCGTGCGTCGGCGGACGCGAGGTACGTCCCGTCGCTCGTGTCCTGGGTGTGCCACACGACGTCGACGAACACCGACGCCGAGGCTCGCTCCTCGTAGCGGAAGCTCATGCCCGTCGAGCGTAGACCGGGCGCCGGATCCGCCCCTGTCCGCGCCTGGGGACCTGGTCTACGGTCGATATCGCACCACACCGGACATCGACTCTGCAGACCAAGGAGCTCTTCATGTCGGACGACCAGCCCACCGACGTCGTCGCCGCCCTCTCGGACGGTGCGTACACCCTCTTCGTGGCCGACTTCGCGGACACCGACACCGCTCTGGCGGCGTACGAGGCCCTCAAGTCGATCGAGGACGGCAGGACGCTCGAGATCGACGGTGTCATCGTCGTGTCGCGTGCCGCCGACGGGACGCTCGAGATCCAGAAGGCGACCGACCACAGCACCCGGCACGGCCTGACGTGGGGCGTCGTCGGGGGCGTCGCGCTCGGTCTGATCTTCCCGCCGTCGATCATCGGGAGCGCTGCGGTCCTGGGTGCCGTGGGTGCGGCGACCGGCAAGGCGCGTGAGCTCAAGCACCGCAAGGGGCTGGCGGAGGAGCTGCAGGACGCGATCCCCCCGGGGCACTCCGGCCTCCTGGCGCTGGTCTCCGACCCGGGCGCGGTCGAGATCCGCAAGGCGCTCGACAAGGCGGACGCCATCGTCGAGAAGGCGATCGACAAGGTCGAGGCGGACGAGATCAAGGCAGCCGCGGAGGCGGCCAAGGCCGAGGCCGGCTGAGTCTAGGCCGCGGTCCCGAAGTCCGTGCTGGACGACCGTCGGCGGTCACCCAGCACGACGTCGCGGTCGGCGACCCGGGCGTCGACGGCGACCCGGGCGCCGGCGGCGACGACCACGCCCGCGCCGATCCGGGCGTTCGCGCCGATCCGTGCGCCGTCGCCCACGCGTGATCCGGATCCGAGGTGCACGTTCTGGCCGATGGTGACGTCGTCGCCGATCGTCACGCCGGACTCGATCCAACAGCCGGCGCCCACCCGGGTGGCGTCGCCGAGCACGGCGTCGGCCTCGACGTACGCGGACTCGTGCACCGCCGCACCGTCGGCCACCGTCGCGGTGGTGTCGACCAGACCGCCGCCGTTCCGGTGGCGCCGGTACAGGCGGACCTCACCGTCGGCACCCTCGATCGGGACGGTGCGTCCTTGCACGTCGTCGACTGTCACGTCACGCTCCTGGTCTGCTTGTTCGCCGGTCCTGCCATCATCCGAGGCGGCCGGCCGGCCGGCCAGTGACCAAAGGCCCGCTGGCGACCGGGCGGGTCGCGGGTGACGATCGAGTCGTGCCCAAGACGACACGATCCGGAGCCGCCAGGCAGAGCGAGCTGCCGAGCACGCTGCAACGCTCCGACGAGCTCGCGCAGCGCACCTTCGCGCACGCGTACGACGCGGCGATCGAGCAGTACGACGGCGACGAGGAGCGCGCGCACCTCGTCGCCTTCGCCGCCCTCAAGCACTCCCACGAGAAGGTCGGCGACAGCTGGCGCCCGAAGGTGGAGTACGGGCCGTCGGACCAGCACGCCGAGGAGGGGTACGGCTCGGACGCGCCGACGGCCGGCGGGGTCGACGCGAACGCGAGCAAGGCGCACCTGTACGACGTCGCGACGGAGCTCGGCATCGCGGGGCGCTCGCGGATGCGCAAGGAGGAGCTCGTCGTGGCCATCGCGCAGGAGAACGACCGCCGGAGCCGGGAGGCGCTCCGGTGACGGAGCGGATGGTCGAGGTGGCCGACGGCGTCCGGCTGTGCGTCGACGTCTCCGGTGCCGGGGAGCCGTTGGTGCTCGTGCACGGCGCGGGGTGCTCGTTGGTGGCGTGGCCGGACGGTCTGGTCGACCTGCTCGGGCGGCGCCACCGGGTGCTGCGCTACGACGCGCGCGACCAGGGTCGTTCGACCACGTGGCCGGTGGGGGAGCCGGGGTACGGGATGAGCGACGTGGTGGCGGACGTGCTCGCCCTCCTGGACGACGAGGGTGTGCCGTCGGCGCACGTGCTCGGGGTGTCGGGCGGCGGGATGGTCGGGCAGCTGCTGGCGCTCGACCACCCGGCGCGGGTGGCGACCCTGACGCTGGTCAGCAGCACGCCGGGCTCGGCGGACCTGCCGGGGATGTCCGACGACCTGCGCACGTTCTTCGACGGCGGTGCCGACGAGCCCGACTGGGCGGATCGCGAGGCGGTCGTCACGTACCTGACCGAGCTTGAGCGGCCGTTCCAGCGCGGCGGCTTCGACGAGGCGCTCCAACGGGTGATCGCGGTGCGGACGGAGCGCCGGTCGAACGACCTGCGGGCGGCGACCACGAACCCGTTCCTCGTCGACCCCGGTCCACCGTGGCGGGACCGGCTCTCGGACCTCGCCGCGCCGACGCTCGTCGTCCATGGCGCGGACGACCCGCTCTTCCCCCTCGCGCACGGGGAGGCGCTGGCGCGCGAGATCCCGGACGCCGAGCTCGTGGTGTTCCCCGACGCCGGCCACGGGGTGCCGCCGCGGCGCGCGTGGCCCGAGCTCGTCGCTCGGGTGGAGCGACTCACGAATCAGTCACGATAAGGTGACATCGGTCCGATGTAACGATAGTGTGCCATGGACGCCATGACACGATATCCGCACACGGAGGACCGATGGAGACCACTCCCACCGCCTGGGCCTGGGTCACCCGCCCCACCGACCTGGGCGACTTCCTGCGCGACCGACGACAGCAGCGCGGACTGACCCAGGCCGAGCTCGCCGACGAGCTCGGCATCTCCCGTCGCTACGTCGTCGAGATCGAGCAGGGCAAGCCCAGCCTGTACACCGACCGACTCTTCGCCGTCCTGCGCGAGCTCGACATCGTGCTCAAGGCCGAACAGCGATGAACCATGCCCTCGACCTCTGGCTCTACGGCACCAGAGCCGCGACCGTCACCAGCCACGACGACCGGCTCCACCTCGTCTGGTCGGACGCCGCCGTCCAACGATGGGGGGTCGGGTCCCGCGTCGCCTCGCACCTGCTCCCGCTCGCCACCGCCGACGGGACCCACCCCGCACGCGTCAGAGCCTGGCTGGAAGGACTGCTCCCCGAAGGGCGCACGCGCACCGCGATGGCCGTCGAGCACCGCATCGACCCCGACGACACCCTCGGCGTCCTCGGCGTCTACGGCAAGGACACCGCCGGCGCACTCGTCTTCGTCGACGAAGGAGCACCCGACCCCGCCACGACCGCGCACCTCGAGCCGATCGACCGGGACCAGGTCGCCGAGATGCTGCGCCGTTCGGCGTCCTACGGGACCGCGGACGGCCGCCTCGACTCCTTGACCTCCCTCGCGGGCATGGAACCCAAGGTCGCCCTCGCCCGGCACGCCGACGGCTGGGCGCGCGTCCGCGCAGGAGCCGCGTCGACCCACATCATCAAGCTCTCCCGCCCGGCGCAGTCCCCGACCCACGACCTCATCGACACCGAGGCCGCGTCGCTCGACCTCGCCCGGCGCATCGGCCTGACCAGCGTCGACGCCACCATCGAGCAGTTCGACGACGTGCGCGCGATCGTCGTCTCGCGCTATGACCGCGTCGTGTCCGACGGGCCGACCGACCGGATCCACCAGGAGGACCTCGCCCAGGCGCTCGGGATCAGCACGTCCGACCCCGAGCGCAAGTTCCAGCGCGGACGCGCGCTCCCGTCGTACACCGCCGCCGCCCGCGTCCTCACCGACGGCGGCGCCCGCACCGACGACCTCCTGCGCCTCGTCACCTTCACCGTCGCGATCGGCAACACCGACGCGCACGCCAAGAACCATTCGTTCGTCCGGCACCCCGACGGTGCACGCCTGCACCTCGCCCCGGCCTACGACGTCTCGATGCACGAGCACACCACCGTGTCCTCCGGACGCCTCGCCCTCGACGTCGCAGGCAAGAGCACCATCGCGTCCATCACGGCCGAGGACCTCGCCGACGAAGGACGGTCCTGGGGGATGGCGCCCCAGCGGGCGCGACGGGTCGTCGCCCAGACCGTGCAGGCGCTCGACGACGCGCTCGCGGTCGTCGACCGGGACGCCCATCCGGGGGTGTCGTCCGCGGCGTGGGAGAACGTCCAGCGCCGGGCCGGGCGGCTAGCGGGGCAGCTCGCGCGTCTCTGACGTCAGGGCACCGCCGGCGTCGCCGGTGTTCTGCGTCCCGGCGAGCTCCACCAGCAGCGCCGACACCTCCTCGTCGGCCCGGGGACAGTGCTCGACGCCGCGCGGGACGACGTAGACGTCCTGCGGACCGAGCACGACGTCGCCGTCGCGCAGCTGGAGGGTCAGGACCCCGGAGACGACCACGAACATCTCGTCGGTGTCCGGGTGGGTGTGCCAGACGAACTCGCCGTGCAGCTTGACCACCTTGACCTCGTGATCGTTGAGCCGGGCGAGCAGGTGGGGCTGCCAGGGCGCGGGAACCTGGTCCAGGGCGGTCTGGATGTTGCGCAGCGTCATGCGTCGAGCGTAGGAGTCAGCGGCGGGACGAGCAGCAGCGGGTCGGTGGCCAGGTCGACCACCTGGGAGCGGGCGGGCGGGGTGTCCACGCTCTCGAACCTGACCGTCGCCTGCCGTCCCCGGACGTGCACCACCCAGCCCCGACCGAGGGTGTCGTGCTCGACGTCGAGGCCGGGGCGCGCGTTCTCCTCGGTCAGCAGCCCGAGCGCGAGCGGCACGTCGGGCACGTCGTCGACGGCGGCGGCGGGTGCGGGCTCGTCGTCGTCCCAGGGCAGGGTCAGCTGCGCATGGGGTGACAGGTTGTGGAACGAGACGCCCAGCAGCCGGACCGAGTCGTTGATGCCGGCCGCGCGTGCGGCCTGGTGCGCGGCGGCCCGCAGCTCGGCGGGCTCCGCGGTCGGCTGCGCGAGCGTGACCGACCGCGTCAGCGTCGTGAAGTCGGCGAACCGCACCTTGGCGACGACCGTCCGGGCGCCGCCCCCGTGCGCGGTCAGCCGGCGCAGCGCCTCGTCGGTGACCCGGTCGACGGCCGCGGCGATCAGGTCGGCGCCGAAGATGTCCTGCGCGAACGTCCGCTCCGCACCCACCGACTTGCGCTCCGTGCTGGGCGCGACCGGCCGGGGGTCGATGCCGCGGGCGAGGCGGAACAGGTTGACGCCCGACGACTCGCCCACCGTCATCGTGAGGATGTCGAGCGGCTGCCGCCGCAGGTCCGCGACCGTCCGGACGTCCAGCCGCTCCAGTGCCGCCGCCGTCGCCGGACCGATGCCGGGCACCGCGCGCACCGGCAGGGGCAGGAGGAAGTCGTCCTCGTCGGCGGGCTCGACCACGAGCAGGCCGTCCGGCTTGCCCGCGTCGGACGCCAGCTTCGCGACGAGCTTGGTGCGGCCGATCCCGATGGAGACCGCGAGGCCGGTGACCTCGCGGATCCGCGCGCGCACCTCGGTGGCGGCGCGGGCAGGATCGTCGGCGAAGGGGCCGGCCTCCAGGTCGACGAAGGCCTCGTCGATGCTGAGCGGCTCGACCAGCTCGGACAGCGTCGCGAGCGTGGCCATGATGAGGCGGGAGTACGCCGAGTACGCCTCGAACCGGGGGAACAGGACGGCGGCCGCGGGACTGAGCCGACGCGCACGGCTCATCGACATCGCCGAACGCGCCCCCGCCCGGCGTGCCTCGTAGGACGCCGTCGAGACGACGCCGCGCGGGCCGGTCCCCCCGACGAGCACCGGCCGACCGCGCAGGGACGGCTTGTCGCGCTGCTCGACGGCGGCGAAGAAGGAGTCCGCATCGGCGTGCAGCACGGTCGCGCGGGTCCGCAGCCGGGAGGCGTCGGCGAGCTGTGCGGGGTCCACGCCCCTACTGTGCCTCCCCGGACGGCCAGGTCACGCGAGGGCGAGGCCGCCGCGGTGCCGCAGCTCGTGCAGGGCGTCGAGCAGGATGCGGTTGAAGGCGACCGGTGCGTGGGCGTTGACGTCGTGACCCGCGCGCGGCACGACCATGAGCCGCGTGCCGGGACGGGCCTCGAGGTAGCGGCGCTCGTCGAGCCGCAGCGGGTCGCGACGACCGTTCACCAGCCAGACGGGCACCGCGGTACCGCGCAGGTCCGCCAGCGGCGAGTAGCCCGCGAGCGCGGTCAGCATGTCCGTCACCACGTGCCAGTCGGGGCCGCCGAGGCGCAGCGCCCGCGCGAGCACGCCGGAGGCGCGTCGGTAGGCGGCGAGGGGCTTGCCCTTGATCTCCGTCGAGCAGCCCGCCAGGACGACGCCCGCGATCCTGTGCTCGTTGCGGCGCGCGTACGCGAGGCTCGTGTAGCCGCCCAGGGAGAGCCCGACCAGCAGCGGGGGCTCGGTGCAGGACCGGACGGCGTCGTCGATGGCGGCCATGGCGCCGTCGAGGCTGAAGCGTTCGTGCGACCGTCGGCCGTGTCCCGGCAGGTCGATGGCCACGGTGAGGTGACCGGATCGCTCGAGCGCGTCCACCTGCCGGCGCCAGATCACGGACGAGGTCCGGGTGCCGTGCACCAGGACGATCGGGCGACGGTGGATGACGGCTCCTGACAGGGTGGCGGTGGCGACGTGCAACGGTACGTCGTCCGCCGGGGAGTTCCGGGGTGAACTCTGCGGACCGGGTGTGAAGGCTTCGGTCAGACGTCCGGTGCGCACTCGCCCGCGCCGAGAGCCGCGAGCCCGGCACGGTCACCGGTGCCGAAGACGGTCCGGGTGACGTTCGTGCTCGGGTACATGAGCTGCGTCGGGTCGTCGACGTGGTCGAGGCCGACCAGGTGGGCGACCTCGTGCGTGACGATGCCGAGCGCGGTCGCCCGGGTCTCCGGACGGGCGGCGAGCGCACCGATGTCCTCGGCGTCGAGGGTGACGGACCCGGTGACGTAGACGCTCCGTCCGGCGCGCGTGACGGAGGCCGAACCGGCGATCCCCGCGACGTCGGCGGCGAGCTCCGGGGTCTCGGCCGCAGTTGACCACACGACGAGCACGGGTGCCCAGCGGCGTCCGTACACGTCGGGCTGGTAGGCATCGCGTTCCGTGTCAGGGGCTTCCTGCGTCGGGCCGTCCTCCACGAACTGCAGACCGGTCGCGGCGGACACCTGGGCGACCGCGGTCCGGATCAGCTCCGCACCGCCGACGGGTTCGCCGTCGGGCCGGACGACGTAGTGGATCGGTCGGCACGGGCTGTAGGCGACCGGTCCGGCGCCGTCGGGCTGCATCGCGGTGAACGTGAATCCCGTGGTCGCGGTCTGACCCAGCGGCGGCGCGCCCAGGGGCGCGGCCGCCTCTTCCCGACCTGCCGGCGGACCGAGCTGGCCCGACGACCACATCCATCCGTAGGCCGCCGCGGCGACGAGCCCGGCCAGCAGCACCGTCAGGAGGACGACGCCCGGCCGCGGCCCGCGGCGCACCCGGACCGCGGGGCCGAGGAACCGCACCGCGGCCTCCTCGGCGGGGGTGCGCGGGTGCGGCAGGAGGAGGGGGTGCGGGTGGGCTCCGCGCGCGTCGACCCAAGGGTTCAGGCCCTGGGGGTCACCAGCGCTCACTGCTCCACCCCCTGCGTCCGACGTCGGTCGCCGCAGGATCGCATACGCTGCCGCGAATCCGGAACGAGCATGCGAGTGAGTGGGGGCGATCGGTGCCGGGTGTGGTCGTCCCCGCGATCCTGCGCGACGGCGTCGGCCGGACGCGCGGCGGAGCCGAGTGGATCGACCGGCTCCCGACCCTGGTCGCCGACGCCACGCGGCGGTGGGGGCTGCGTCTCGGTCCACCGTTCACCGACGGCGCTGCGTCGTGGTGCGCACCGGCCACCCGGGTCGACGGCCGACCGGTCGTCCTGAAGCTCTCGTTCCCGCACGACGAGGCGCGGCACGAGGGGGCGGCGCTGCGGGCGTGGCACGGGCACGGCGTCCCGCAGCTCCTCGCGGCGCACGAGGAGGACTGGGCGCTGCTCCTCGAACGCATCGACCCGGGCACGCCGCTGTCGCGCGCGCCGGGGAGCCCGCGCGAGCGCCTGACGGCGGCGGCGGACGTCGCCCGGTCGCTGTGGTCCGTCGGGGACGAGGTCGAGGTGCCGGCGATGGCCGACGTGTGCGCCGGCTGGGCGGACCTCCTGGAGGACCGCGGGTCGCGACGCAGGATCGACGTCGCCGATGCGGCGGACCTGCTGCGGACGCTGCCGACGTCGACGGGCGTGCTCGTCCACGGTGACCTCAACCCCGGGAACATCCTGGCGGCGGGAGGTGGGCGGTGGCTCGCCATCGACCCGAAGCCGATGCGCGGCGACCGCGCGTACGACCTGTGGCCGCTGCTCGAGCAGGTCGACGACCCGTTCGAGCACCCGGACCCGGAGGTCGTGCTGCGTGACCGTGTGGTCCTGCTCGCGGGGCTGCTCGACCTCGACCCCGGCCGGGTGGCCGCCTGGGGCTTCGCGCGCTGCACCGAGTCCGCCTTCTCGGTGTGGGACCGGCTCGGCGACGAGGCCGGCGCTCGGGCGGTCCTCGGGCAGGCCGCGGTCTGGGCGCGGGTGGCCGGCTGATCAGATCGACGCGGTCCCGGGGGCGTGCACGTGCTCGAACACCAGGCTGGTCTGCGTGTGGGCCACCTCCGGGCGGGTGCTCAGGTGTTCCAGCACGAACGCACGCAGCTCCGGCGAGTCGCGCACCGCCACGTGCACGAGCACGTCGTCGACCCCGGCGAGCAGGTACACGTCGCGCACCTCGGGCCGCTGCGCCAGCCGGTGCGCCACCTCCGTGAGGCGGGCACGCGCGGACGGCTGGAGCCGCACCGCGATCATCGCCTGCAGCCCGCGTCCCACCGCCTCCGGGTCGACCTGCGCGTGGAAGCCGCGCAGCACGCCCGACTCGCGCAGGGCCCGGACCCGGGCGTGGCACGTCGACGGGGCGATGCCGGCGAGCGCGGCGAGGTCCTTGTTGGAGATCCGCCCGTCCCGCTCCAGCTCGCCCAGCAGGCGCCGGTCGACGTCGTCGAGCTCCACCGCCCCGAACGCCATTCGGCGCGAACCGGCTGGGACGGCCTTCGACGAATCTGCGACGGACATGACGCGAATCTAGCGAATCATCCGTCATTGTCATCCGTTCGCAACACAGGAAGTTCAGAATGGTGAGATCTGCCGAAGCCCAGCCCGGACGGAGACCACCATGAAGGTCGGCATCCCCAGCGAGGTCAAGAACCACGAGTACCGCGTCGCGCTCACCCCGGCGGGCGTGCACCAGCTGGTCGGTTCCGGGCACCAGGTGCTGGTCCAGGCCGGCGCCGGGACGGGCTCGGCCATCACGGACGAGCAGTTCGCCGCCGCAGGTGCGACGATCCTCGCCGACGCCACCGAGGTGTGGGGGAGCGCCGACCTCGTCTGCAAGGTCAAGGAGCCCGTCGCGTCCGAGTACGGCCACCTGCGCGACGACCTCGTCCTGTTCACCTACCTGCACCTCGCCGCGGACCGGCCCGCGACCGACGCGCTGCTCGCGGCCGGGACCACCTCCATCGCGTACGAGACCGTGCAGCTCCCCGACGGGTCGCTGCCGCTGCTCGCCCCCATGAGCGAGGTGGCCGGGCGCCTCTCCACCCAGGTGGGCGCCTACCACCTCATGAAGAACGAGGGCGGCACCGGGGTCCTCCTCGGCGGCGTCCCCGGTGTGGACGCCGCGAAGGTGGTCGTCCTGGGCGGCGGGGTCGTCGGCCGGCACGCCGCCGAGATCGCCGTCGGGATGCGCGCCGACGTCGCCGTCCTCGACCTGTCGATGCCGCGGCTGCGGGACACGGACTCCGCGTTCGGCGGCCGCGTCCGCACCATCGCGTCCAGCGCCTACGCCATCGAGCGCGAGGTGCTCGACGCCGACCTCGTCATCGGCGCGGTGCTGGTGCCGGGGGCCCGCGCGCCGCACCTCGTCACCAACGAGCTGGTCTCCCGCATGCGACCGGGGTCCGTCCTGGTCGACGTCGCGGTCGACCAGGGCGGCTGCTTCGAGGACACCCGCGCCACCACGCACGACGACCCCACGTTCCTCGTGCACGGCTCCGTCTTCTACTGCGTCGCCAACATGCCCGGAGCCGTCCCGGTCACCTCCACGCGGGCCCTGACGAACGTGACGCTCCCGTACCTCACCGCGCTGGCGAACCTGGGGTGGACGGCGGCGACCGCGGCCGACCCGGCCCTCGGCGCGGGGCTGACCACGCACGACGGGCAGCTGTACAACCTCGCGGTCGGCCAGGCCCACGGGTACCCGACGCACGCGACCGCGGCGAGGGCCCTCGCCTAGCCTCGTCCCATGGCGACGGCACTGGTGATCGGTGGCAGCGGGCAGATCGGCCGGGCCGTGGTGCCCGCCCTGCTCGACGACGGCTGGGACGTGCGGGTGCTCGCCCGGCACGACGCGGACGTCGGCGGCGCGCGGCTCGTGCGGGGGGACCGGGAGGACCGCGACGCGCTCGACGAGGCCCTCGCGGGTGGGGTGGACGTCCTGGTCGACGTCGTCGCGTACGACGACCGGCAGGCCACCGCGCTGACCGAGCGGGCCGACCGGATCGGCTCGGCGGTCGTGATCTCCACCGCGGGCGTCTACGTCGACGACGCGGGCGACGGGTTCGAGTCCGACGAGTTCGGGTCGTTCCCCGTCCCGCTCACGGAGGACCAGCCGACCGTCGGACCGGGCCGCGACTCCTACGCCACCGGGAAGGTCGCCCTCGAGCAGGCGTGGGCGGCGTCCCCCGTGCCGACCACGGTCCTGCGCCCGGGCGCCATCCACGGCCCCGGGTGCGTCCAGCCGCGGGAGTGGACGTTCGTGAAGCGGGTGCTCGACGGTCGCGACGTCCGCGTGCTCGCCTACGACGGCCTCAGCCGCTTCCACACGACCTCGACCGCGGTCCTGGGCGAGCTGGTGCGCCTGTCCGCCCGGCAGCCGGGGGACCGGGTGCTGAACGCCGCCGACCCGCAGGCGCTCACCGTCGCCGAGATCGCCGCGGCGGTCGACGCGGTCATGGGCGTGACGTCGCGTCTGGTCACGGTGCCGGGCGGCCCGGTGGACGGGGTCGGGCTGACCCCCTGGTCGGTACCCCGTCCGCTCGTGCTCGACATGCGGCGCGCGCAGGACGAGCTCGGGTACGTCGCCCCCGGTGGGTACGCGGACACGGTCGGCGCCTGCGTCGAGTGGCTGGTCGAGGCCGCGGCCGCCCGCGACTGGCGCGAAGCCTTCCCCGGGTTCGTCCGGATGGAGGCGATGGGCGACTTCTTCGCGTACGGCGCCGAGGACGCGTTCCTCGCCCGCACGTCGTGAGGCGCGGACGACCGACCCGTCGGCGATGATGTCGGGCATGCACCCGACCGACCTCCCCGCCGACAACCCCTTCGGCGTCCCGTCCACCCTGCCCTACGGCCTCCCGGACTTCACCACGATCCGTGAGGAGCACTACCGCCCGGCCCTGCTCGCCGGGATGGCGCAGCAGCGCGCGGAGATCGACGCGATCGCGTCCGACCCCGCCGCGCCGACCGTCGAGAACACCCTGGAGGCGCTCGAACGCTCCGGCCGCCTGCTGCACCGCGCGGTCGAGTGCTTCTACAACCAGTCGAGCGCCGACTCCACCCCGGGGCTGGAAGCGATCGAGCAGGAGCTCGCGCCGCAGTTCGCCGCCCACCTCGACGCGATCTACCTCGACGCCCGCCTGTTCGCCCGTGTCTCCGCGCTGCAGGCCGACGTCGACTCCGGTGCGCTGGAGCTCGAACCGAACACGGCCTGGCTGCTGCACCGCACCCACACGAGGTTCGTGCGCTCCGGCGTCGGGCTCGACGACGCGTCCCAGGAACGGCTGCGCGCCCTGAACGCCGAGATCATGAGCCTCGAGGCCGAGTTCGGTCGCCTCCTGCTGGCGGCCACCAACGCCGCGGGCGTCCTGGTGACGGACGAGCACGAGCTGGACGGGCTGCCCGAGGACGCGCGGGACGCCGCCGCTGCCGCCGCCCGCTCGCGCGGCCACGAGGAAGGCTGGTTCCTCGAGCTCGCGCTGCCCACCCAGCAGGCCCCGCTGGCCGCGCTGCGTGACCGCGGCCTGCGGGAGCGGGTCTTCCGCGCGTCGGCCGGCCGGGGGGCGTCCGGCCCGCACGACACGCGGTCGACGCTGCTGAACCTGGCCCGCACGCGTGCCGAGCGAGCCCAGCTCCTCGGGTACGCGCACCACGCGGAGTACGTGGCCGCCGACGCGACCGCGACGACCGCGCAGGCCGTCTCGGACATCCTCGAGCGCCTCGCCCCCGTGGCCGTGGCCAACGCCCGCGCGGAGGGCGCCGACCTGGCCGAGGCGCTCGGTCGCGACCACCCGGACGCCCGCCTCGAGCCGTGGGACTGGCAGTTCTACGCCGAGCAGGTCAAGAAGGAGCGGCGTTCGCTCGACGACGCGATCCTGCGGCCGTACCTGGAGCTGGAGCGCGTGCTGGCCGACGGGGTGTTCCGCGCGGCGTCCGAGCTGTACGGGCTGACGTTCGCGGAGCGCCACGACCTGGTGGGCTACCACCCGGACGTGCGGGTGTTCGAGGTGTTCGACGCGGACGGCAGCGAGCTCGGCCTGTTCCTGGGCGACTTCTGGACCCGGGAGTCCAAGCGTGGCGGCGCGTGGATGAACAGCCTCGTGGACCAGTCGACGCTGCTCGACGAGCGGCCCGTGGTGGTGAACAACCTCAACATCCCGAAGCCGCCCGAGGGTGAGCCCACGCTGCTCACGTGGGACCTCGTGATCACGCTGTTCCACGAGTTCGGCCACGCCCTGCACGGCCTGCTCTCCGCCGTGCGGTGGCCCTCGCAGTCCGGGACCGCCGTCCCGCGGGACTTCGTCGAGTACCCGTCGCAGGTCAACGAGATGTGGGCGTGGGACCCGTCGATCCTCCGGTCGTTCACGCTGCACCACGAGACGGGCGAGCAGATGCCGTCGGAGTGGGTGGACACGCTGCTCGCGGCCCGCCAGGACGGCGAGGGGTTCGCGACCACCGAGTACCTCGCGGCCGCCCTGCTCGACCAGGCCTGGTACCGGCTGTCCCCCGAGGAGGTGCCGCGGGACGTCGACGAGGTCGAGGCGTTCGAGGCGGCCGCCCTGCAGCGCGCGGGGGTCGACTACGCCCCGGTGCCGCCGCGGTACCGCTCCACCTACTTCAACCACATCTTCGCGAGCGAGTACTCGGCCGGGTACTACTCGTACATCTGGTCCGAGGTCCTCGACGCCGACACGGTGGAGTGGTTCCGGGAGAACGGGGGACTCGACCGGACGAACGGTGACGTCTTCCGTGCGCGGCTGCTGTCGCGTGGCGGGTCGCTCGACCCGATGGCGGCGTTCCGCGACCTGCGCGGCCGTGACCCGCTGATCGACCCGCTGCTGGCCCGCCGGGGCCTGCTGGGAGCGTCCACCGGCTGACGTTCCGCCCGCTCCGGGGGCCGGTACGGTGGACGGCATGCCCGTCACCCACCCGGCCTCCGGCGCGCCCGGCAACGGTTCGCTCTCCGCGCAGGACGAGGTCGTGCAGATCTGCCGCGACCTCATCCGCTTCGACACGTCGAACTACGGCGACGGCTCCGGGCCGGGGGAACGGGCCGCCGCCGAGCACGTCATGGGGCTGCTCTCCGAGGTGGGTCTGGACCCTGAGCTCGTCGAGAGCGCGCCGGGCAGGGCGAGCGTCGTGGTGCGGCTGGAGGGTGAGGACCCGTCGCGTCCGGCGCTCGTGCTGCACGGTCACCTGGACGTCGTGCCGGCGCGGGCCGACGACTGGTCCGTGGACCCGTTCGGCGCCGAGGAGGTCGACGGCCTGGTCTGGGGCCGCGGTGCCGTGGACATGAAGGACATGGACGCGATGATCCTGTCGGTCGTGCGACAGATGGCCCGGGAGGGGCGCAAGCCGGCGCGGGACGTCGTCGTGGCGATGTTCGCGGACGAGGAGGCCGGCGGCGCGTTCGGGGCGCGATGGGCGGTCGACCACCGACCGGACCTGTTCGAGGGGGCCACGGAGGCGATCAGCGAGGTCGGCGGGTTCTCGGTCGACGTCGACGGCCGTCGGGCGTACCTGCTGCAGACCGCCGAGAAGGGCCTGTCGTGGATGCGGCTCGTCGCCGACGGTCGCGCGGGGCACGGCAGCCAGGTCAATGCCGACAACGCCGTGACGCACCTGGCCGAGGCGGTGGCGCGGCTGGGTCGGCACGCGTGGCCCTTGCAGCTGACGCCCACGGTCCGTGCGCTCCTCGACGGGGTCGCCCAGCTCACCGGGCTGCCGTTCGACCCGGAGGACCCCGAGGGTGTCGACCGGCTCGTGGCCGCTCTCGGCCCGGCGTCGAAGTTCGTCGGCGCCACCCTGCGGCACACCACCAACCCGACCCAGCTGACCGCGGGCTACAAGGCGAACGTCATCCCCGGCTCGGCGGAGGCGACGGTCGACGGCCGCTACCTGCCCGGCCTGGAGGACGAGTTCGTGCGGACCGTCGCCGAGCTGGCCGGTGGGCACGTGCGCATCGAGCGGATCCACCACGACACGGCGCTCGAGGTGCCGTTCAGCGGTGACCTCGTCGACCGCATGGTCGACTCGCTGCTGGCCGAGGACCCCGACGCGACGGTGCTCCCTTACACGCTGTCGGGGGGCACGGACAACAAGTCGCTGTCGCGGCTCGGCATCCGCGGCTACGGCTTCGCGCCGCTGCGCCTGCCCGCCGACCTCGACTTCGCCGGCATGTTCCACGGTGTCGACGAGCGCGTCCCCGCCGACGCCCTGCGCTTCGGCACCCGCGTCCTGGACAGGCTCCTGCGCACCTGCTGACCCAGCCGGACCACCAGCGCCGCGTGCTCGTCGGACGGCACAGGGAGCCGCCCGGCCGGCGGACGAGGACGTGCCGCTCGACGCGCTCTAGCCCGAGGTCTCCGCCAGGGTGCTACGCACGCGGATGATCTTGCGCCGCAGCCAGACCTTGCGCTCACCGCCGGCGAACAGGAGCGTCCGCGACAGCTCCCAGCGGCCCAGCTCGGCCTGCTCGGTCAGCATGCGGCGCGCATCGTTGCGGGACGTCGCCGCCGGGATCCGCAGCACGCGGTACTCGTACTGACCGCCTTGCGCGACCCAGTCGGGCCGCTTCGTCCGTGTCTGACCGATTGCCATTCGCCACCCCGTCCCGTGACGGCGTTCGCGCCGCGACGATAGAGAGTCCGAGCCTCGTGCCGGAGAACCTTACGCGCTGCCATTGTGCCCCGTAGACGACTACGGTCGTCGCATGACCGTCGACCCGCGTGCCGCGCTGGACCGCCTGATCGCAGCCCTCGAGGCCCACTACACCGCCGTCGCCGCACCGCACGGCGAGGACGACCCTGCGGTCGACGACGCGTACGACATCCTGGCCGACGCCTTCGAGGTGTACGACGACGCGCTCGGCACCGTCCACGGCGAGGCCACGCCGTTCTACCTCGCCGAGGAGGACGACGGTGAGGACGACGACGAGGACGAGGACGAGGACGACGAGGACTACGACGACGCGGACGTCGACGACCTCGCCGACGAGGCCAGCCGGTAGCTAGAAGCGCTCGGGATAGCCGAGCGTCGGGGCGCTGACCTCGTCGAGCGCCCTGCGCAGCTCGTCGGGCAGCACCAGGTCCTGCGCCGCGATCGAGGCGCGCAGCTGCGTCGCCGTGCGGGCACCCACGATCGCGGACGCGACCCCACGTCCCTGCACCCACGCCAGCGCCACCTCGAGCGGGGTGCGCTCCAGACCGGTGGCCGCCGTCGCCACCGCCTCGACGATCGTCGCCGACGCCCGCGCGAGATAGGGCTCGACGAAACCCGCCAGGTGCGGTGACGCGGCCCGCGAGTCGGCCGGGATGGTCCGGCGGTACTTGCCGGTCAGCACCCCGCGACCCAGCGGCGACCACGCGAGCACGCCCACCCCGAGCGCGACGGCCGCGGGCACCACCTCACGCTCGATCCCGCGCTGCAGCAGCGAGTACTCGGCCTGCACCGCGGTCAGACCGACCTCGCCCTCGAGCAGGCTCGCCGCGCGGGCCACCTGCCAGCCGGCGTGGTTGGCGAGCCCCACGTACCGGGCGCGGCCGCTGGTGACGGCCAGCCGCAGCGCGGACACCGTCTCGTCGAGCGGGGTGCGCGGGTCGGGCGTCTGCACGAGCCACAGGTCGACGTGGTCGGTCTGCAGGCGACGCAGGGACCCGTCCAGGGACGCCAGGAGGCCGCCGCGCGAGGCGTCGACCACACCGCCCGTGCTGGTGCGCCGGATGCCGGCCTTGGTGCACAGGACGACCTCGTCGCGCGGGACGACGTCGTCGAGGAGCTCACCGAGCAGCTCCTCGGCGCCCCCGTCGGCGTAGGAGGCGGACGTGTCCACCAGCGTTCCGCCCGCGTCCGTGAAGTCGCGCAGCTGCTCCGTCGCGTCGTGCGCGTCCGTGTCGCGGCTCCAGGTCATCGTGCCGAGCCCGAGCCGGGAGACCCGCAGACCCGTGCGGCCCAGGTGGCGCTGTTCCATGAGGCGCAACACTAATCGGCGCGCGCAGGTCTGCTGCGGCAACGCACCCGGCTATCGTGTCCGCTCGTGACAGAGGCCATGGGACTGGGCGAAGCGATCCTTCTGGGGCTCGTCCAGGGGTTGACCGAGTTCCTCCCGGTGTCGTCGAGCGCGCACCTGCGCATCGTCGGCGACCTGTTCGGCTCCGACCCGGGCGCCGCGTTCACCGCGATCACGCAGCTCGGCACCGAGACCGCCGTGATCCTCTACTTCCGGCGGGACATCGCCCGGATCGCCACCGCCTGGTGGCGCGCGATCCGGGGGGACCACGGCACCGACTGGCGCTCACGCGCGGGCATGCCGGTGGGGCGGCGGGCCGACCACGACGCGCTCATGGCGTGGTTCATCGCGCTCGGCTCGCTCCCGATCGTCATCCTCGGCCTGGCGTTCCAGGACGCGATCGAGCAGACGTTCCGCAACCTGTGGCTCGTCGCCCTGACGCTCGCCGGCTTCGCGCTCGTGCTCGGCTGGGCGGACGGCAGGGGAGCCAAGCAGCGCGAGCTCACCGAGCTGACCGGCAAGCACGCGCTCCAGTTCGGGTTCTGGCAGGCGCTCGCGCTCGTCCCCGGCGTGTCGCGGTCGGGTGGCACCATCACCGGCGGGTTGCTCATGGGGTACACACGCGAGGCCGCTGCGCGGTACTCGTTCCTGCTGGCGATCCCCGCCGTGTTCGGGTCGGGGCTGTTCCAGCTGGCCAAGAGCGTCGACGACTTCGGGAAGGGCGGCACCCCGGGCTTCGCTGCCACGCTCGTGGCGACGCTCGTCGCGTTCGTCGTCGGGTACCTGGTCATCATCGTGTTCCTGAAGATCGTCTCCACGTTCAGCTACAAGCCGTTCGTGTACTACCGGCTCGGCCTCGCCGCGCTCGTGGTGCTCCTGCTGCTCACGGGCGTGCTCGACGCCAACAGCGCACCCGTCACGACGTAGCGCCCGTCGCGCTCAGAGCCAGCCGGACCGCCGGAAGAGCCGGTACAGCGAGTAGCAGACGGCGCCCATCGCCGCGATCGCCAACGGGTACCCGTACGTCCACGTCAGCTCCGGCATGTGCTCGAAGTTCATGCCGTAGATGCTGGCGACCAGGGTGGGTGCCGCCGCGATGGCCGCCCAGGACGAGATCTTGCGGACGTCCTCGTTCTGCCGCACCGACACCTGCGCGAGGTGCACCGAGAGCATGTCGCTGAGCAGGTCGTCGTACCCGTCGAGGTGCTTGTCCAGACGGTCGACCCACGCCTCGGCCCGGCGCAACCACGGCTGCGAGCTGCGACGGCCGGACCCTTCCTCGGCCTCCGCCATCAGCTCGGGCAGCACCGACGTGACCGGACTCAGCGCACGACGCGCCTCCGCGATCTCGCGCTTCAGGTCGTAGATCTCCTCGACGGGACTGCTGTGCCGGCTCGTGGAGAACACCAGCCGCTCCGCGTCCGCGACGGCGTCGCCGAGGCCGATCTCGACGTCGGAGGCCTCGGCGACGAGCGTGAGGACGACGACGGCGAGGACCTGGTGGACGCCCTCGTCTGGGACTGGGAACCCGCCGGTCAGCTTGGCGAGGGCGCGGTCGAGCACGTGCGCGGCGCCGATCTCGGCCATGAGGACGACGTCGGTGCCGATGACGGTGGTCAACGCACCGGTGTGCACGTCGTGCGTGTCCTCGACGTACGACAGGGTCGGTGTCGTCAGGATCAGCTCCCCGTCCGGGGACCGGTCGAGCCGGGCACGCTGCGCGTGGTTCGGGGCCGGCGGGTGCGCACCGGGGATGCGGTGCTCGAGGAGCGTGATCGCGCGCTCGCTGATGCCGTACCGGCGCGAGGCGTCCGACAGGTCGTCCATCGAGTCCACGACCACCCACCGGGCTCCGTCGGTCCGGGCACCGTCCCCGGCGAGCTCCCACCCGTCGGACGTCTCCACGCAGACCCGCTCGCGGTGGGCGTCGGTCGATGTCTGGTGCGTCACCTGGGCATTGTGGACCTCGGAGCCCGGTTAGGCTTCCGGCGTGCTCACCTGGCCACCCCCGTACATCCCGCAGCTCCCCGGACGTGGCCTCCCGGTCCAGGTGCGGGACTCCTCGACGGACCAGCTGGTCGTCGCTGCGGCAGGCCCCGACGCCACGCTCTACGTCTGCGGGATCACGCCGTACGACGCGACCCACCTGGGACACGCCGCGACGTACGTCGCGTTCGACATCCTGGGGCGGGCGTGGCGCGACGCGGGCCACACGGTCCGGTACGCGTCCAACGTCACGGACGTCGACGACCCGCTGCTGGAGCGCGCGGCGGCGCTCGGGATCGACTGGCGGGACCTCGCCGCCGAGCAGACCCAGCTCTACGCCGAGGACATGACCGCGCTGGCCGTCATCCCGCCCGACGTCTACTCCGGCGTGGTCGAGGTCATCCCCGCGGTCGTCGAGGCCGTCGAGGTGCTGCTCGCCGCCGGTGCCGCGTACCGCGTGCCGTCGCCCGACGCGCTCGCCGACGACGGCCTGGGTGACGTCTACGCCGACCTGACGGCCGACATCGACTTCGGCGCGGTCGCTGGCCTCGACGACGACACCATGCGCACGCTCTCGGCGGAGCGCGGTGGAGACCCCGAGCGGGCCGGCAAGAGAGCGCCCCTCGACCCCTTGCTGTGGCGCCGTGAGCGCGCGGGCGAGCCCGCCTGGGACGGTGGTGCGCTCGGCCGAGGTCGTCCTGGCTGGCACATCGAGTGTGCGGTCATCGCCCGGGACGCCCTCGGGCTGCCGTTCGACGTCGAGGGCGGCGGGTCGGACCTGCAGTTCCCCCACCACGAGATGAGCACGTCGCACGCCCGGCTGCTCGACGAGGGCCGCGGGGCGCGGGTCCATCTGCACACCGGCATGGTCGGCCTCGACGGGCACAAGATGAGCAAGTCGCTGGGCAACCTCGTGCTCGTCTCCCGGCTGCGTGAGCAGGGCGTGGACCCGATGGCGGTCCGGCTGGCCATCCTGGCGCACCGCTACCGCGACGACTGGGACTGGACGGACGAGGGCCTGCGCGCCGCGCAGGAGCGCCTGGAGCACTGGCGCGCGGCCGTCTCCGGCAACGGTGGCCCCGACGCCGACGACACGCTCGCCGCCGTGCGGGCGGCGCTGGCCGACGACCTCGACACGCCCGCCGCACTGGCCGCGATCGACGCGTGGGCAGACCTGTCCCTGGCGGGCACGGCGAACCCGGTGGAGGGCGCCCCCGGCGTCATCGGCCGCACCCTCGACGCCCTCCTGGGCATCCGCCTCTGACGGGTCAGCCGCCGGTGCCCTTGTCGCGGCGGCGCAGGTAGCGCTCGAACTCCTGGGCGATGGCCTCGCCGCTCGCCTCCGGGAGGTCGGCCGTGTCCTTGGCCTCCTCCAGCTGGTGCACGTACTCGCCGATCTCGGCGTCCTCGGAGGCCAGCTCGTCGACCCCGTGCTGCCACGCGGCCGAGTCGTCGGGCAGCTCGCCCAGCGGCACCGGCTCGCCGAGCAGCTGCTCGATCCGGTGCAGGATCGCGAGCGTGGCCTTGGGCGACGGCGGGTGCGCGACGTAGTGCGGGACCGCCGCCCACAGGGACATCGCGTGCATCCCGCGCGCCGCGGCCTCGTGCTGGAGCACCCCGACGATGCCCGTCGGTCCTTCGTACGTGTTGGGCTCGAGCCGGAGGAGGTCGCGGACGCCCGCGTCCTCGCTCGTCGTGTTCACGGGGATGGGGCGCGTGTGCGGGACGTCCGCCAGCAGGGCGCCGACGGTGACGACGGTGTCGACCCCGAGCCCCGCGGCGATGTCCAGCAGCTCGGTGCAGTACCGGCGCCACCGCATGGACGGCTCGATGCCGTGCACCAGGACCACCCGCCTGCCGCTCACCGGCGCGGTCGCGACCGCGACCGCCGTCGTCGGCCAGGTGATCTCGCGACGGCCGTCGGCGCCGGGACCGACCACCGGCCGGTTGACCTGGAAGTCGTGGTACTCCTCCGGGTCCAGCTCGTCCACCTGCTCGGCGTCCCAGACCTCGTGCAGGTGCTCGAGCGCCTGGGTGGCGGCCGACCCCGCGTCGTTCCAGCCCTCGAACGCCGCGAGCAGCACGGTCTCGCGGACGGGGAGGTCGGCCGGGGAGGTCTCACTCATCGGCCCAGCGTAAGGCGCGCCGTCGCAGCGACAGCGGACGGGCCCGCCCGCGCGCGTCGGGAGGTCGTGACGGTCCCTCGTACGATGGACCGATGCCCAGCGCCTTCACCGACCTCGTCGCGCCGTCCGCCGTCCTGTGGGACATGGACGGCACCCTGATCGACACCGAGCCCTACTGGATGGCTGCCGAGACCGAGCTGGTCGAGGCGCACGGCGGTGTGTGGACGCCGCAGGACGGCCTCGCGATGGTGGGCAACCCGATGTCGGTGTGCGCCCCGATCCTGCGGGCTCGGGGCGTGGACCTGCCCGACGAGGAGATCGCCGACTTCCTCAACAGCCGGGTCGCCGCGGGCGTCGCGAGCGGGATCCCGTGGCAGCAGGGTGCGCAGGAGATCCTCGCCGCGCTGCACGACGCGGGCGTGCCGATGGCGCTCGTCACGTCCTCCTTCCGTCGGCTCGCCGAGCCGTTCGCGGCAGCGGTCGGCCTGTTCGACGTCGTCGTCAGCGGCGACGTCGTGACGCGGCCCAAGCCCGACCCGGAGCCGTACCTCACGGCGGCGCGGCTCCTGGGCGTCGACGTCGCCGACTGCGTGGCCGTCGAGGACTCGCACGCGGGCGTCGCGTCCGCCGTCGCGTCGGGCGCCCACGTCGTGGCCGTCGAGGTGATGCAGGCGCTCGCGCCGCGGCCCGGTCTGAGCCGCGTGGCGTCGCTCGCGGACCTGACCGTGCCGGACTTCGCCCGGATCGCCGGCGGTGTCGTGCTGGACCTGCGCCGCGCCAGCTGAACGCTCAGGCGGCCGGCACGACCCCGATCGACCGCTCGACCGCGCCCGCGGGGATCTCGGGCGGTGTGCCGCCGAACGCGGGGCACAGCGCCTTGAACGAGCACCAGTCGCACAGCTTCGAGGTGCGCGGTCGCCAGTCCCCGGACCTCGCCGCGTCCTCGATGCCGCCCCAGATCGAGCGCACCCGTGCCTCGACGGTCGCCATCTCCGCCTCGGTCGGCTCGTGCGTCAGGATCACGCCGTCGCCCAGGTACTCGAGCTGGAGCCGCTTGGGCAGCACGCCGCGGGTACGCCAGATGACGTACGCGTAGAACCGCATCTGGAACAGCGCGGAGCTCTCGAAGCCCGCCCGCGGTGAGCGGCCCGTCTTGTAGTCGACCACCCGGACCCACCCGTTGGGCGCGACGTCGACCCGGTCGATGATGCCGCGCAGCTGGGGACCGTCCTCGTCGAGCTCCGTGGACACCAGCAGCTCGCGTTCCCGCGGCTGGATGCGCGTAGGGTCCTCGAGCGTGAAGTACGTCGCGAGCAGCGCCTCCGCGCTGGTCAGCCACTCGGCGAGCTCCGTGGGGTCCGCGAACAGCTCGCCGATGGCGGGGGAGCGCTCGAGGAGCGTGGCCCACTGCTCGGGCAGGAGTGCGTGCGCCGCCGCCAGGGTCCGCTCGGGGGCGGGCAGGTCGAAGAGGTGCTCCAGGACCGCGTGCACGAGCGTCCCGCGCGCGGCGGCCGAGCTGGGCGGCTCGGGGAGGCGGTCGATCACCCGGAACCGGAACAGCTGCGGGCACTGCAGGAAGTCGTTCGCGCGCGACGGGGACAATCCGGGTCGCGACGGAGGTCGCACCTCGGCAGCCGCCTCGACCGCGACCTCGACCGCCTCCTCCACCGCGTCGTCCGCGAGGGTGGCCGACGGGAGGTCGGGGGTGTCCTGGTCGAGGTGCTGCACTGTCACGCCTCGAGAGTAGGCGCGGGCGCCGACACGACCGGCCAGCGACCCACCTACTCTTGAGCCGTGAGCGCCACCCGACCCCCCGCACGACGATCCTCCGGCTGGGTGATCGGCCGAGCGGTCGGCGCCCCGATCATCCTGGCCCCCAGCTGGCTGATCGCCGCGGTCGTGCTCACCCTGATCTTCGCCCCGACCGTCCGCGCCCGGGCGGACCACCTGGGCGCGCTCGTGTACGTGGTCGCCCTGGGGTTCGTCATCCTGCTCTTCGCCTCCGTCCTGGTGCACGAGCTCGCGCACGGCCTCATGGCGCGCGCCCGCGGACAGCAGCCGCGCGAGTTCGTGCTCACCCTGTGGGGTGGGCACACGGCGTTCGGCGGCGCGACGCCGACACCCGCCAGCAGCGCGCTGATCGCGGTGGTCGGCCCCATCGCGAACCTCCTGCTCGCGGCCGGGTTCCTCGCGGTCGCGCAGGGCGTCGAGACGAACAGCCTCGTCGGGCTGCTCGTGTGGTCCGGGTGCCTGACCAACGCGTTCGTCGGGTTGTTCAACCTGGTCCCCGGCCTGCCGCTCGACGGTGGCTTCCTGCTGGAGGCCGCCGTCTGGGCGGCCACCAAGAACCGGCACACCGGCACCGTGGCGGCCGGGTGGGTCGGACGGGTCGTCGCCGTCGGCGTCTTCGCGTGGGCGCTGCTCCTGCCGCTGGTGCAGGGCCGCCAGCCCGAGATCTACGACGTGGTCTGGGCTGCCCTCATCGGGGCGTTCCTCTGGTCCGGCGCCTCCGCGGCCGTGCGCGGCGGCCGCACGCAGAAAGCGGTCGGGCTTCTCACGGTGGCCTCGGTCGGCCGCCGGGCGACCGGGGTGGGGCACACCGAGTCCCTCGCGCACGCCGGGGCGCTCGCCGCAGCGGCCGGCGCGGAGGAGGTCGTCATCCTGTCGCCCGACGGCCGCCCTGCCGCGTACGTCGACCGCGCCGCCGCGGCCTCGGTCCCCGCCGACGTCGCCGGGGCGACCCCGGTGACCTCCGTGGCCGTCCCGCTGCCCGGCGGTGCGGTGGTCGACGGGCTGCTCACCGGCCAGGAGCTGGTGGCCGCCGTCGCCCGCGCCACCGAGCACTCGCCCGTCGTCGTCGCGGTCGTGGACGGCCGCGTGGTCGGCCTGATCCGCGCGATGGATGTCGTCACCGCCATCCGCTCCTAGACTCGGGCACCGTGAACCCCGACCAGCCGTCCACCGGGGCCGCGCAGCGCCGCGGCCTCTTCCGTGCGGGCGACCGCGTGCAGCTCACCGACCCGCGGGGTCGGCTGCACACGATCACGCTCGCCGAGGGCGCCTCGTTCCACACGCACCGCGGCTACCTGAACCACGACCAGCTGCTCGGCGCGCCCGAGGGGTCCGTCGTGCGCAACACGGCTGGGATCGAGTACCTCGCGGTGCGGCCGCTGCTCGCCGACTACGTGCTGTCCATGCCGCGCGGCGCCGCCGTGGTCTACCCCAAGGACTCCGGCCAGATCGTCGCCATGGCGGACATCTACCCCGGCGCGCGGGTCATCGAGGCGGGCGTCGGGTCCGGTGCGCTGACGATGTCGCTGCTGCGCGCGGTCGGCGACGGCGGCTCGTTGCACTCCATCGAGCGGCGTGAGGACTTCGCGGCGATCGCCCGCGGCAACGTCGAGGGGTTCTTCGGCGGGCCGCACCCGGCGTGGCAGCTGTCCGTCGGCGACCTCTCCGACGTGCTGCCGACCGTGGCGGAGCCCGGCTCCGTCGACCGCGTCGTGCTCGACATGCTCGCGCCCTGGGAGAACCTCGACGCCGTCGCCGAGGCCCTGGCGCCCGGCGGCGTGTTCATCTCGTACGTCGCGACGACCACCCAGCTGTCCCGGCTGGCCGAGGACATCCGCACCGACGGCCGCTACACCGAGCCCGAGGCGTGGGAGTCGATGGTGCGCGGCTGGCACCTCGAGGGGCTCGCCGTGCGCCCGCAGCACCGCATGATCGGGCACACCGGCTTCCTGCTCACCACGCGCCGGCTCGCCGACGGGGTCGAGGCACCGCAGCGCCGTCGTCGACCCGCGAAGGGCGCCTACCCGGTCGCGCCCGACGGTGCGCCCGCCGTGGACGACGCCGAGCTGTGGTCGCCCGAGGCGATGGGGGAGCGGCTCGTCTCCGACAAGAAGCTGCGCCGCGCGCGCCGCGACGTCGGTCAGGCTCCGACGCCTCCTGCGCCGGCCGACTGACGTGTGTCCGCTGGTCGAGAACGCTCCGCGCGCGTCGGCGGCCCTGTGTTGACACTGGTGGTTAGGGTCGTCGGACCAGCAGGCACAGAGCCGTGCACGGTGGGGACGGAGTGACGACCACGCGCGACGCGGAACGGAGGCCGACGAGATGACCGATTCGGCAGCCCCTGGACGGGACCTGCACCGAGAGCTGACCGTGCTCGCTGCCAAGAACGAGCGGCTCAGCGACGCGCTCGTGGCGGCGCGCGAGCAGATCGTGGACCTGAAGCGCCAGGTCGACGACCTGGCCAAGCCGCCCGGCACCTACGCGACGTTCCTCGGCGCCCGCGCCGACGGCACCGTCGACATCGTCTCGTCGGGACGCAAGATGCACGTGGGCGCCAGCCCGTCGCTCGACGTCTCGCGCCTCCAGCCCGGCCAGGAGGTCATGCTCAACGAGGCCCTGACCGTGGTCGAGGCGGGCGGCTACGAAGAGGTCGGCGAGCTGGTCACCGTCAAGGAGCTGCTGGGCACCGACCGCGCGCTGGTGGTCGGCCGTGGCGACGAGGAGCGGGTGGTGCGCTTCGCCGGGCAGGTCCGGGACGCGCACGTGCGCATCGGCGACGCCCTGACCATCGACTCGCGCAGCGGCTTCGTGTTCGAGGTCATCCCGCGCGCCGAGGTCGAGGAGCTGGTCCTCGAAGAGGTGCCGGACATCGACTACGAGGACATCGGCGGGCTCGGACCGCAGATCGAGGCGATCCGCGACGCCGTCGAGCTGCCGTTCCTGCACCCGGAGCTGTTCCGCGAGCACGGCCTCAAGCCACCGAAGGGCGTGCTGCTGTACGGCCCGCCGGGATGCGGCAAGACGCTCATCGCCAAGGCGGTCGCGCACTCCCTGGCGGCCACGGCCGCGGCGGCGCGCGGCGAGACCACGGCCGACACGAAGAGCTTCTTCCTCAACGTCAAGGGTCCGGAGCTGCTCAACAAGTACGTGGGAGAGACCGAGCGGCACATCCGGCTGATCTTCGCGCGAGCCCGGGAGAAGGCGTCGCAGGGCCACCCCGTCGTCGTGTTCTTCGACGAGATGGAGTCGCTGTTCCGCACCCGTGGGACCGGCGTCTCCAGCGACGTCGAGACGACGATCGTTCCCCAGCTGCTGAGCGAGATCGACGGCGTCGAGCGGCTCGAGAACGTCATCGTCATCGGTGCCTCGAACCGCGAGGACATGATCGACCCGGCGATCCTGCGGCCCGGCCGCCTCGACGTGAAGATCAAGATCGAGCGTCCGGACGCCGAGGGCGCGCGGGAGATCTTCGGCAAGTACCTGGTCCCCACGCTGCCGATCCACCCGGACGACATCGCGGAGCACGGGGGCTCCGCCTCGGCGGCCGTCGAGGCGATGATCACGCGGGTCGTCGAGCGGATGTACACCGAGAGCGACGAGAACCGGTTCCTCGAGGTCACCTACGCGAGCGGTGACAAGGAGGTCCTGTACTTCAAGGACTTCAACTCGGGCGCGATGATCCAGAACGTCGTCGACCGTGCGAAGAAGTCGGCCATCAAGGACTTCCTCAGCAGCGGTCAGCGCGGCATCCGCGTCGACCACCTGCTCACGGCGTGCGTCGACGAGTTCCGTGAGAACGAGGACCTGCCGAACACGACCAACCCCGACGACTGGGCGCGCATCTCCGGCAAGAAGGGTGAGCGCATCGTCTTCATCCGGACCATCGTGCAGGGCAAGAAGGGTGCGGAGGGTTCGCGCACCATCGAGAACGTCACGAGCACCGGGCAGTACCTGTAGCCGGACACCGGGACAGGCGCGCGGTCGCGGGACCCTAGGGTGGGTCTCGTGACCGTGCGCCGTGTGATGGGGATCGAGACCGAGTACGGGATCCTCCAGCCCGGACGCCCGCTGGCCAACCCGATGCTCCTGTCGAGCCACGTCGTCGCGGTGCACGCCGCGGCCCGCGAGGGCACGCGGGCGAAGGCGCGCTGGGACTACGACGACGAGGACCCGCTGCACGACGCCCGCGGGTTCCACCTGCAGAGGGCGTCCGCCCACCCGTCGCTGCTCACGGACGACCCCGAGAAGCCGGCGCCGTCGGGCGACGGGCCGCAGGCGCTCCCGCGAGCGACCACCGAGGAGTACGAGGACCCGGGCGCCGCCAACGTCATCCTGACGAACGGCGCTCGCCTGTACGTCGACCACGCGCACCCGGAGTACTCCTCGCCGGAGGTCACCAACCCGCTCGATGCCGTCCGCTGGGACCGCGCCGGCGAACGCGTGATGCTCGCATCGGTCCGGGCCCTCGCGTCGACCGCCGCGCTGCCGGACGTCGCGCTCTACAAGAACAACGTGGACGGCAAGGGCGCCACCTACGGCATGCACGAGAACTACCTGGTGGACCGGGCGGTTCCCTTCCACGACCTGGCCGCGCGGCTGATCCCGTTCTTCGTCACCCGTCAGGTGTTCACCGGTGCGGGCCGGGTCGGTCTGGGCCAGCGCGGCGAGGAGCCGGGCTTCCAGCTGTCGCAGCGCGCCGACTACATGGAGGCGGAGATCGGCCTGGAGACCACGCTGCGTCGCCCGATCATCAACACGCGCGACGAGCCGCACGCCGACCCGGACAGGTGGCGACGGCTGCACGTGATCATCGGCGACGCGACGATGCTCGAGGTCGCCACGTACCTGCGGCTGGGCACCACGTCGCTGGTCCTCTGGCTGATCGAGCGCGCGGTCGCCGAGAGCGGCTCCGGGGGTGCGCTGGCGACGATCGACCGGCTGACGCTGCGCGACCCCGTGCAGGCCGTGCACGTGGTCAGCCACGACGTGACCCTCACCGCCCGGCTGGAGCTCGCGGACGGGCGCCGCCTCACCGCGCTCGAGGTGCAGCGCGAGTACCTCGACGCGGTCCTCGCGACGCTGGAGCACTCCGGCGACGAGCCCGACGAGCAGACCACCGACGTGCTGGCCCGCTGGGGCTCGGTGCTCGACCGGCTCGGGTCGGACCCGGCGTCGTGCGCACGCGAGGTCGAGTGGCTGGCCAAGCTCCGCCTGCTCGAGGGCATGCGGCGCCGCGACCGGCTGGCGTGGGACCACCCCCGCCTGGCGGCGATGGACCTGCAGTGGTCCGACGTGCGCCCGGAACGCGGCCTGTACCACCGGCTGGTCCAGGCGGGTGCGGTCGAGCTCCTGGTGAGCGCCGACGACGTCGCCGACGCGGTCGTGCACCCACCCCGGGACACCCGGGCGTACTTCCGCGGCGAGGCGGTGGCGCGGTACGGCGGCGAGATCTCGGCGGCCAGCTGGGACTCGGTCGTGTTCGACGTGCCCGGGGCGGCGACGCTCCAGCGGGTGCCGATGCGCGACCCGCTGCGGGGGACGCACGCGCACGTGGGCGACCTGCTGGACCGCAGCCCCGACGCCACCGCGCTGCTGGACGCGCTCGGGGCGTAGTCGTCACCCGTCGGTCGTCCGCCGCAGTCCGTACTGCGGGCGCGGGGGCCGGGACCGTCGGAAGATGGGCCTAGGGTGGGCGACAGCAGGTCGGCTCGGCTCTTCGGGAGGTCACCATGGCTGGTCAGGAACACGTACGCCCGCGTCGCGAGGACGCGGAGCCGGACGACGGACCGGAGACGCCCGCCCCCGTCGCGCCGGCCGCCCAGGCGCGCGACGCGGAGGTGGACGCGCTGCTCGACGAGATCGACGACGTCCTGGAGTCCAACGCCGAGCAGTTCGTGCGCGGCTTCGTCCAGAAGGGCGGTCAGTGACCGCCGATGAGCTCATCCGACACGTCCGCTTCCGGGCGGCTGCCGCACGCGTTCACCACCCCGGGTTCGTCGTCGTTCATGGAGTTCCTGTCCAGCCACGCCCCGCAGCTGCTGCCGGGTAACCGGCCCGCCTCGGACGTGCACGCACCGCACGGCACCACGATCCTCGCGCTCGCGTTCGAGGGCGGGATCGTCATGGCCGGGGACCGCCGCGCGACCATGGGCTCGATGATCGCGAGCCGGGAGATCGAGAAGGTCTTCCCCGCGGACGAGTACTCGGCGGTCGGCATCGCGGGCACTGCTGGCCTCGCCGTGGAGCTGGTCCGCCTGTTCCAGCTCGAGCTCGAGCACTACGAGAAGATCGAGGGCAGCCTGCTCTCGCTCGACGGCAAGGCCAACCGGCTCGCGACGATGATCCGCGGCAACCTCGGCATGGCGATGCAGGGGCTCGCGGTGGTGCCGCTGTTCGGTGGCTTCGACCTGGACCGCCGCATCGGCCGCATCTTCTCCTACGACGTCACGGGCGGCCGCTACGAGGAGCACGACCACCACGCGGTCGGCTCGGGGTCGGTGTTCGCGCGCGGCTCGCTCAAGAAGCTGTGGCGCCCCGGCCTCGACGCCGACGCCGCGGTGAAGGTGGCCGTGGAGGCGCTCGTCGACGCCTCCGACGACGACTCCGCGACCGGCGGCCCGGACCACACCCGCGGGATCTGGCCGGTCGTCGCGACCGTGACGGAGTCGGGGTACCTGCGCGTCAGCGACACCGACCTCGCTGCCGTGGCCGAGACGATCGAGCAGGAGCGCCGACGCGGCCACGCGGGTCACCGCGACTCGAATGGTGGTGCGCGATGAGCATGCCGTTCTACGTCTCGCCCGAGCAGCTGATGAAGGACCGGGCGGACTACGCACGCAAGGGCATCGCCCGCGGCCGGTCCGTCGTGGTCCTGCAGTACGACGACGGGATCGCGTTCGCCACGGAGAACGCGTCGCGTGCGCTGCACAAGATCTCCGAGATCTACGACCGCATCGGCTTCGCGGCCGTCGGCAAGTACAACGAGTTCGAGAACCTGCGCGTGGCCGGCGTGCGCTACGCCGACCTGCGCGGCTACTCCTACGACCGCGAGGACGTCACCGCCCGCGGGCTGGCCAACGCGTACGCGCAGACGCTCGGGACGTCGTTCACCACGGAGTCCAAGCCGCTCGAGGTCGAGATCGTCGTCGCCGAGGTGGGCCGCGCGGCCGCGGGCGACCAGATCTACCGGCTCGCGTACGACGGCTCGGTCACCGACGAGCACGGCTACGTCGTCATGGGCGGCCAGGCGGACCGGCTGGGCGGCCTGCTGGCCGAGCAGTGGCGGGCGGGCCTGACGCTGCCCGAGGTGCTGGCGCTGGCCGTGCGGACGCTCGGCGCGGCGGAGGACGGCGGTGAGCCGCGCGCGATCCCCGCCGCCCAGCTGGAGGTCGCCGTGCTGGACCGCACGCGTCCCCGCAGGACGTTCCGGCGGCTCGCCGGTGCACTGCTGGAGGACCTGCTCGACGCAGACTGAGCACACGGCACGGGGGCGAGGGAGGAGCACGGCGATGGACAGACGGATCTTCGGTCTGGAGACGGAGTACGGCGTCACGTGCGCCGCCCAGGACGGTCGAGGGCTCTCCGCGGACGAGGTCGCGCGGTACCTGTTCCGCAAGGTCGTCGCGTGGGGGCGCTCGTCGAACGTGTTCCTGCGCAACGGCTCGCGGCTGTACCTCGACGTCGGCTCCCACCCCGAGTACGCCACCGCCGAGTGCGACGACGTCCGGCAGCTGGTCACGCACGACCGCGCGGGCGAGCGCATCCTCGAAGGGCTGGTGGCGGACGCCCAGCAGCGGCTCGAGCACGAGGGCCTGCCGGGCACGATCCACCTGTTCAAGAACAACACCGACTCCGCGGGCAACTCCTACGGTTGCCACGAGAACTACCTGGTCCGCCGGCAGGGTGACTTCTCCCGGCTGTCGGACGTCCTGGTGCCGTTCCTGATCACCCGCCAGATCCTCACGGGTGCGGGCAAGGTGCTCACCACGCCGCGGGGAGCGGTGTACTGCCTGTCGCAGCGCGCGGACCACATCTGGGAGGCGGTCTCCAGCGCGACCACCCGGTCCCGGCCCATCATCAACACGCGCGACGAGCCGCACGCCGACGCCGAGCACTACCGACGGCTGCACGTGATCGTCGGCGACTCCTCGATGTCCGAGGCGACGACGATGCTCAAGGTCGGCACGACAAACCTGCTGCTGCGGATGATCGAGGCAGGGGTCCCGATGCGGGAGATGGCCCTGGAGAACCCGATCCGCGCGATCCGGGAGATCAGCCACGACCTCACCGGCATGCACCCGGTCACGATGGCGAACGGCCGGACCGTCACAGCGATCGACCTGCAGGAGGAGTACCTCACGCGGGTGACCGACTTCCTGGCCTCCGAGGGTGGTCCGAGCCCGGAGAACAAGCAGGTGCTCGACCTGTGGGAGCGCGGGCTGCGGGCCATGCGCACCGGGGACCTGTCGCTCGTGGACCGCGAGCTCGACTGGGTGATCAAGTACCGCTTGATCGAGCGGTACCGCGCCAAGCACGGCCTGGAGATGTCCGACGTCCGGGTGCAGCGCCTGGACCTGGCGTACCACGACATCTCCCGCACGGAGGGTCTGTACAACCTGATGGCCGCCAAGGGGCTGGTGGAGCGGGTCACGACGGACCTGGAGATCTTCGAGGCGACGGCGGTCCCGCCGCAGACCACGCGAGCCAAGCTCCGGGGCGACTTCGTGCGGGCCGCACAGGACGCGCGGCGCGACTACACGGTCGACTGGGTGCACCTCAAGCTCAACGACCAGGCCCAGCGCACGGTCCTGTGCAAGGACCCGTTCCGCAGCGTCGACGAGCGGGTGGACCGGCTCATCGAGTCCATGTAGGACGAGCTCGACAGCGTCGCGCCGTACAGTGTGGCCCGACTTGCAGTCCCACAGGACTGCGGACCGAGGTCCGGGGGGACGACCCACGAGCTGGAGGAACGACGTGCGACGAGTGCAGGGCCGTGCCCTGGTGGCCGGTCTGGCGACCGCACTGCTGGCCCTTGCCGGGTGCAGCGAACCGGTCTCGGAGCCGGCTGCGGTGACCGTGTCGGGGGAGCCCGGCGAGGCGCCGACGATCACGTACGTCACCCCGCTGCAGGTGGACAAGACCCGGACCGAGCAGATCTGGCCGGGCACGGGGGACCAGCTCGTCGAGGGTGCGCCGGTGCTCATCGACTTCCGGCTGGAGGATGCGACGGACGCGACCCTGGTCAAGGAGAGCTACTCGACCAACCCGACCGCGATGCTCCTGACCGAGGAGGACCTCGGCACGGACCTGTACGAGACGCTGCGCGGCCAGCAGGTGGGCGCCCGGATGCTCCAGGTCAGCCCTGGCAGCGGTGCGGGTGCGACGGACTACCCGACGGTCACGGTGGTCGACGTGCTGCCCACCCGCGCGGACGGCGAGGTCAAGCCGCCGCGGGCCGACCTGCCCGCGGTCACGCTGGATGCGTCCGGCGCACCGACGATCACGCCCACGGGCACCGAGCCGCCGACGTCGCTCGTCGCGCAGCCGCTGATCCGCGGGAGCGGTGAGCAGGTGGCGGCGACCGACGTGGTGACCGTCCAGTACACGGGGTTCGCGTGGACGACGGGCGAGGCGTTCGACTCGACGTGGACGCACGGGCTGCCGGTGTCGTTCTCGCTGCAGGACGTGCAGGCGTGGGCCGAAGGTCTGGTCGACCAGCCGGTCGGCAGCCAGGTGATGCTTGTCGTCCCGCCCACGTACGCCCTGGGCGTCACCGAGAGCGAGGAGCTGGCCGGTCAGACGGTCGTCTTCGTGGTCGACATCCTCGCGACCGGGCACCCGGAGCAGGCGGCCGGCTAGCGGGAGGGGAGCACGGCCTCGATCGTCGCGACGTCGTCCGCGTCGCCCTCGACCCGGACGTCCGCCGCGGCACCCCGCCCGAGCAGGTACAGGACGAGCTCGCCCGTGTCGCCGCGGACGATGACGGTGCCGTGGTCGGCCTTCGGTGCCCGCAGGTGGTGCCGGATCCCGTCGTCCCGGACCAGCACCACGCCGACGGGGACCGGGCGCAGCCGTCCGGAAGCGGCGCGCGGCAGGTGCGACCACAGCGCCTCCACGAGTCCGGCGTCGAGCTCGCGTGCGGGGACCGGACCGGCGCCCCGGCGGACGTCCTCGGTGTGCACGAAGAACTCGACCACGTTCGCGGACTCCCCGACCCACGAGGCGGGGTGCCAGCGGGCGGGCCGGTCGGCGACCCGCGCCACCAGGTCCCGGTAGGCGCCCTCGGTCGCGGCCTGGTCGGCGAGCCTCGTGATGGCGGCCTCGGCGCGGTCCGAGAGGGCAGGGACGGCGATGCCCGCGCTCACCATCGGTGAGCGCTCCCGCAGCACGACGTGCGCGGCGAGGTGGCGCGCCTGCCAGCCCTCGCAGAGGGTGGGTGCGTCGGGCGTCACGTCCAGGAGGGCCTGCGCCAGCTGCGCGCGCTCGATCTCGTGCCAGGTCATGACCGCAGGATCCCATGCGTTCCCGTGGCCTGCGGCCCGACGGAGGTGCGGGTAAGCGCTCGCACCCACATGAGAGAATGAGGAGAACCCCACGAGCTCCACGGAAGGTCCTGTCGTGCCCACGCGAGACGAGTCGCCCCGGTCGATGGCGCTCACCGGTTCCGTGCCCCGCCGCGCGGTCCAGCTGCTCGGTCGAGGGCTGCGCTCGCATCCCCGCACGTACGCGCTGGCCATCGGGACGTCCGCGCTGTTCGGCGCCCTCACCGTAGGGGTCAGCCGGGTCCTCGGTGCCGTGACCGACCAGGTCGTCGTCCCCGCGCTGGCCGGCTCCAGCGAGGCCCGGGACCGCATCTGGCTCGCCGGGGGCGCGATCGCGCTGGTCGCCGTGACGCTCGCCCTGACGGTTGCCGCGCGCCGGATGTCCGCGGGCCGGGGGTTCGCGCTGATCCAGGAGGACCACCGCACCGCCGTCACCCGCCAGTACCTGCGGCTGCCGATGTCGTGGCACCGCGAGCACCCGACGGGCCAGCTGCTCTCGAACGCGAGCGCGGACGTGGAGGCGGCGACGTCGATCTTCAACCCGCTGCCGTTCGCGATCGGCGTCGTCGTGATGATGGTCGTCGCGACCGTCGAGCTGGTGCGCACCGACATCTGGCTGGCGCTCGCCGCGCTGGTCGTCCTGCCGCTCGCGGTCATCGCGAACGTCGTGTTCCAGAACCGGATGTCGCCCGCGGCGATCCGTGCGCAGCAGCTGCGCGCCGAGGTCGCGGACATCGCGCACGAGAGCTTCGAGGCCGCGGTCCTCGTCACGTCGTTGGGCACGGAGGCGCGCGAGGAGGCCCGGTTCGCCGAGCGGGCCACGCAGCTGCGCCACGCGAACGTCCGCGTCGGGGTGGTGCGTGCCTTGTTCGACCCGGTCATCGACCTGCTGCCGAGCCTCGGGACCCTGCTCGTCCTGGTCGTCGGGACCGTGCAGATCAGCGAGGGCCGGGTCGGCACCGGCGACGTCGTCGCCGCGGCCTACCTGCTGACCCTGCTGGCGGTGCCCGTGCGGGCGTTCGGCTGGGTGCTCGGTGAGCTGCCGCGCGCGCTCGTAGGCTACGACCGCATCGCCCGGGTGGTCGACTCGCACGGTGCGCTGAGCGTCGGGAGCGCCCCGTGGACGCCCGTCGGTGGCGCGCGGGTGGAGCTGCGGGACGTGGGTCGTTCCGTGGCGCTGCCCGGCGGCGGGGAGCTGGAGCTCCTGCACGGTGTCGACCTCGACGTGCCCGCCGGACGCACGATCGCGGTGGTCGGGCCGACGGGCGCCGGCAAGACGACGCTCGTCTCCCTGGTGAGCAGGCTGTACGACCCCTCCCACGGCTCGGTCCACGTCGACGGGCTCGACCTGCGGGACGTCCGACCGGCCGACGTCGCGCGCCACGTCGCGCTGGTCGCGCAGTCGACGTTCGTGTTCGAGGACACGGTGCGCTCCAACGTGACGCTGGCCGACGAGGGCCAACCGGGGTCGCCCGACGACGACGCCGTGTGGGAGGCCCTGCGCCTGGCCCGGGTCGAGGACGTCGTGCGTGCCCTGCCCGGCGGCCTGGACGCGCCCCTCGGCGAGCGGGGAGCCAACCTGTCGGGCGGCCAGCGCCAGCGCCTCGCGCTCGCCCGCGCACTGGTCCGGCGCCCGGCCGTCCTCGTGCTCGACGACGCGACCTCCGCCGTCGACCCCCGCATCGAGCAGGCGATCCTGCGCGGTCTGCGCGGCGACGGCACGTCGACCAGCCCGACGGTGCTGCTCGTCGCGTACCGGATGTCGTCCGTCCTGCTGGCCGACGAGGTCGTGCACATCGACGGCGGCCGCATCGTCGACCGCGGCACGCACGACCAGCTCCTCGCCCGCGACCCCGGCTACCGCGAGCTCGCGACCGCGTACGAGCAGGAGACCGCGCGCCGCGTGGCCGAGGCCGCGGACGAGGCCGCTCTCGAGGTCGTGGAGGACCTGGCATGACCGAGCCGAAGGGCGGGCACCGGTTCGCGCCCGCCAGCACCCTGGGGGTGCTCGCGACGCTGCGCCGCGGCGTCCAGGTCTCCCCGCAGCTGCTGGTCGGCTGGCAGCTCACCGTCCTGCTGGCGGTGGTCGCGTCGATCGGGCGCGTGCTGGTGCCGATCGCCGTGCAGCAGACCGTCGACACGGGGATCCTCGCGGACGGCGGCCCGGACATCTCCCGGGTCGCGGCGCTCGCCGGTCTGGCCGCGATCGGTCTCGTGATCGCCGCGGTGTGCTCGGCCTACGTCAACGTGCGGCTGTTCCGGTCGAGCGAGAGCGGGCTGCTGGCGCTGCGCACCCGGGCGTTCCGGCACGTGCACGACCTGTCCGTGCTGACGCAGAACACCGAGCGGCGGGGGTCGCTGGTCTCGCGCGTGACGTCCGACGTCGACACGATCTCGCTGTTCGTGCAGTGGGGCGGCATCATGCTGCTCGTCTCGGTGCTGCAGATCGGCGTGGCGACCGTGCTCATGGCGGTCTACTCCTGGCAGCTGACGCTCATCGTGTGGGCGGGCTTCGTGCCGCTGTTCATCCTCCTCCAGCCGCTGCAGAAGCGGGTGAACAGGCGGTACACCGCGGTGCGTGAGCGGGTCGGCGCCATGCTCGGCGCCATCTCGGAGGCCGTCGTCGGTGCCGAGACCATCCGGGCGTACGGGGTCGCCGAGCGCACGCAGCGCCGGATCGACGCCGCGGTCGCCGCGACCCGGGCGTCGATGGTGCGGGCGCAGAACCTGGTCGCGGCCGTGTTCTCCAGCGGGGTGCTCGTCGCGAACCTCGTCCTGGCGGTGGTCGTGGTCGCCGGGACGTACCTGGGCATCGCGGGGGAGATGTCGGTGGGCCGCCTCCTGGCCTTCCTCTTCCTCGTCCAGCTCTTCACCGGCCCCGTGCAGATGGCCACCGAGATCCTCAACGAGCTGCAGAACGCCGTCGCGGGGTGGCGTCGCGTGCTCGGGGTCCTGGAGACGCCGGTCGAGGTCGTCGACGCCGGCGCGGACGGCGTGCCCAGCCCGCGCGGCCCGGCGCACGTCGAGCTGCGGGGGGTGGACTTCTCCTACCCGGACGGCCCGCCGGTGCTGCGGGAGGTCGACGTCGCGATCCCCGCCGGCACGTCGGTCGCGGTCGTGGGTGCGACCGGGTCGGGCAAGACGACGATCGCCAAGCTGGTCGCGCGGTTCATGGACCCGACCGGCGGCTCCGTGCTGCTCGACGGGGTGGACCTGCGGGACATCCCCGTCGCCGACCTGCGACGCCGGGTGGTGCTCGTTCCCCAGGAGGGCTTCCTGTTCGACGGCACCCTCGCGCAGAACGTGGCCTACGGTCTGCGGCACGAGGACGGCACGACCGCGGCGGACGACGACGACGAGCGGATCCGCGCGGCCATCGAGGCGCTCGGCCTGGACGGCTGGGTCGACGAGCTCGCCGACGGGCTCGACACACCCGTCGGCCAGCGCGGCGAGTCCCTGTCGGCGGGAGAGCGGCAGCTGGTGGCGCTCGCGCGGGCCTACCTGGCCGAGGCGGACCTGCTGCTGCTCGACGAGGCGACCTCGGCGGTGGACCCGGCCACCGAGGTCCGGATCGCGCGCGCCCTGGACTCGCTCACGCGCGGTCGCAGCACCCTGACGATCGCGCACCGCCTGTCCACGGCGGAGGCCGCGGACACGGTGGTGGTGGTCGACGCGGGCCGCGTGGTCGAGGTCGGGCACCACGACGACCTCGTCGCACGCGACGGGCACTATGCGGCGATGCACGCCGCCTGGGTCTCGCAGACCCGCTGACGCCTGGTGGGACGGGTCCTTCCCGCCCGTGGCTGCGTGGCAGGATCGGTCCGTGTCTTCCAGCCCCGCACCGACCCTCGACCCCGCAGTCGCCGAGCTCCTCACGCACGACGACCACGGCCTGGTGGCGGCGATCGTGCAGCAGCACGACTCGCGCGAGGTCCTCATGCTCGGCTGGATGGACGACGAGGCGCTGCGCCGCACGCTGACCACCGGCCGCGTCGTGTTCTGGAGCCGGTCGCGCCAGGAGTACTGGCGCAAGGGCGACACGTCCGGTCACGCCCAGTACGTGAAGTCCGTCAGCATCGACTGCGACGGCGACGCGCTGCTCGTCGAGGTCGACCAGGTGGGTGCCGCCTGCCACACGGGTGCCCGCACGTGCTTCGACGCGGGCGGACCGCTCCCGGCCGCCGTCGGCTCCCGCCCGAACGAGAACGAAGGATCGTCATGACCGCCCAGACTGTGCCCACGGACGTCGCTGCGGCGGAGGTTCCCTGGGGCGCGACGTGGCCGTCGCTGGACGTGTTCCGCGGTCTGGCCCGGGACCGCCGGGTCATCCCGGTCGTGCGTCGGCTCCTCGCCGACGACGTCACGCCCGTCGGCCTGTACCGCACGCTCGCGGCGGGTCGCCCGGGCACGTTCATCCTCGAGTCCGCCGAGGCCGCCGGGAGCTGGGACCGATACTCGTTCGTCGGGGTGCGCTCCCGCGCGACCCTGACCGTGCGCGACGGGTCGGCCGTCTGGGTCGGTGACGTCCCCGTCGGCGTCCCCACCGACGGGGATGCCCTGGACGTGCTCGAGCGCACGCTCGACGCGCTCCGCACGCCGGCGGTCGCCGGGCTGCCGCCGCTGACCAGCGGGCTCGTCGGCGCCCTGGGCTGGGACATCGTGCGGCACTGGGAGCCGACGCTTCCGGCGAACGCCCCGGACGAGCTCGGCGTCCCCGAGCTGACGCTCCTGCTGGCCACCGACCTGGCCGTGGTCGACCACCACGACGGGTCGGTGTGGCTGGTCGCCAACGCCATCAACTTCGACGACACCGACGAGCGGGTCGACGACGCGCACGCCGACGCGGTCGCCCGGATCGAGGCCATGGAGGCGGCGCTGCTGCAGCCGGCCGAGTCCGCGGTCGCGGTCCTCGCGGACGTCGCCGAACCCGAGCTGGCGTTCCGGTCCACGCGCCAGGAGTTCGAGGACGCGGTGCGCACCGGCCAGGAGGCCATCCGCGACGGCGACGTGTTCCAGGTGGTCCTCTCGCAGCGCCTGGACCTCGACTGCCCCGCGGAGCCGATCGACGTCTACCGCGTGCTCCGCACCGTCAACCCGAGCCCGTACATGTACTACCTGCAGCTGCAGGACGCCGACGGTCGCGACTTCGCCGTCGTCGGATCGAGCCCCGAGACCCTGGTGAAGGTGACGTCGGGGCGCGTCGTGACGTTCCCCATCGCCGGCTCGCGCCCTCGTGGTGCGACGCCCGACGAGGACCGCCGGCTGCAGGACGAGGTGCTCGCCGACCCGAAGGAGCGGGCGGAGCACATCATGCTGGTCGACCTGTCCCGCAACGACCTGGTCAAGGTGTGCGAGCCGGCCAGCGTCGAGGTCGTCGAGTTCATGGCGGTCAAGAAGTACTCCCACATCATGCACATCTGCTCGACCGTCGTGGGTCGCCTGCGCGAGGGCGCGACCGCCCTCCAGACGCTCGTCGCGACCTTCCCCGCCGGGACTCTCTCCGGTGCACCCAAGCCGCGCGCGATCGCGCTCATCGACGAGATCGAGCCCGCCCGCCGCGGCATCTACGGCGGCACCGTCGGCTACTTCGACTTCGCGGGTGACATGGACATGGCCATCGCCATCCGCACGGCGCTCATCCGCGACGGGCGGGCGAGCGTCCAGGCGGGCGGCGGCATCGTCGCGGACTCCGTGCCCGCGCTGGAGTACGAGGAGTCGCGCAACAAGGCGGCCGCGGCCGTCCGGGCCGTGCAGATCGCGTCCCGGCTGCGCCGAGCGGGCGCGTGACGGTCCCGCAGCCGGTCGACCGTCGCCGTCCGGGCCGAGGTCGCGCGGCGGGCGTGCTGCTCGTCCTGGCGGGCGTGACGGCGGTCGTCGCGGTGCCCACCTGGTTCACGACGACGGGCACCACCGCTCTGCAGGGCGTGGTGACCGTGGAGGTGACCGGCACCCAGGCTGCCCCCGCGGTCCTCGCGGCCGCGGTCGCGGTCCTCGCGGCCGTCGCGGCCGTCGGGCTGGTCGGTCGGGTGGGCCGCTGGGTGGTGGCCGTGGTGGTGGTGGCGTGCGGCGTGCTCGTCGCGGCCACGGCGCTCGCCGTCACGGCGGACCCGGTCGCCGCGGTGACACCCGTGGTCGCCGCCGAAACGGGGGTGGGCACCCTCGCCGGACCGGTGGTGACGAGCGTCTGGCCGTGGGTCGCGGTCGGCGTCGGGGTCCTCGACGTCGTGGCCGGCGTCTGGTTCGTGCGCGCCTCGCGGGCGTGGTCCGGGCCCTCGCAGCGGCACGAGCCCGCGCCGGGTGGTGCCGCCGCGCCCCCTTCCGGCGAGCCCGACGAACGGTCCGACTGGGACGCGCTCAGCCGCGGTGACGACCCGTCCTGACGTGCGGCGGCACGTGCCTGGCCGCGTCGGGAGGGTCGGATAGGGTGAGCGCAGAACCGAGCACGAAGGGCACCCCACTGATGGCTGACAACACCCTCGCGCACCGCGCGCAGAACGCCACGACGACCGAGACGATGCACCTGCCGCCGACCGCGGCCCCGACCAACCACGGGAAGACGCTCGCGGCCTGGGTCACCACGTACTCGGTCGTGATCGCCTTCACCATCGCGGGTCTCGGCGTCCTGTTCGCCATGGTCTGGCTGTTCTGGGTCGGCATGGCGCTCGTCGTGGCCGGTCTGGTCGCCGGCAAGGTGCTGCAGGCCTCCGGGCACGGCCAGGGCGGCGACAAGACGCGTGCCCGCCAGGCACGCACCGGCGGGCACTGACCCGCACCAGCTCGACCGCCGCCCGGACCGGGTGAGCGCACGCGACCGAGGAGGACCGATGTCGACCCCCAACGAGCCGCAGAACCCGTACGGGAGCGGGGATCCACAGGATCCGAGCAGAGCGCCGCAGGACCCGAGCGGGGCCCCGCAGTACCCCGCCGCCCCGCCGCCGTACCCGCAGGAGCCTGCCGCTCCGTCGTACCCGGGCGCCGGCGGTGCGCCGCAGTACCCCGGCGCCGCGGCACCGCAGTACCCGTCCGCCGCGCCGTACGGCTCGGCTCCCGGCGGGTACCCCCAGCCGGGGCCGGGCTACGGTGCCGTGTACCCGAAGAACAGCCTGGCCGTGTGGTCGCTGGTGCTGGGCATCGTGTCCTTCGTGCTCTCGTGCGGGCTGCTGACCGGCATCCCGGCGGTGATCGTCGGCAACAACGCCAAGAAGGCGGTCGCGCGCGGCGAGGCGAACAACGGCGGCATGGCGACGGCCGGGATCATCCTCGGCTGGATCGCCATCGTGCTCTCGGTGCTCGGCGGCATCCTGTTCGCCATCCTTCTCGCCACCGGCGGGTGGGCGGCATTCATGGACGGCTGGAATGAGTCCTACGACTCGAGCTACTGACGCCCCCGACGGCCCGCTCACGTCCGACGCACCCGCGTCGGACGGGGCGGGCCGTCGTGCGTCGCTGACCGCTCCGCTGGTCACCGGTGGCGTCGTGGTGCTCGCGACCACCCTGCTCGCCGTGCGGGACCCGCACGTCACCGGGAGCTACGGCGCCTGCCCGCTGTACCTGCTCACCGGCCTGTGGTGCCCGGCGTGCGGTGGGCTGCGCGCTACGCACGACCTGGCGAACGGCGATCTCGTCGGGGCCTGGTCGATGAACCCCCTGTGGGTGCTCGCGGTACCGGTCGTGGTCGTGCTGTGGGGCCGCTGGGTCGCCCGCGCGTCGCAGGGGCGTCGCGCCAGGCCGGCACCGGCGTGGCTGGCCTGGGCCGCGCTGGTGGTGGTCGTCGGGTTCGGGGTGCTGCGCAACGTCCCGGCACTGGCCCCGTGGGTGCTGCCGTGACGCGGTCCGTCCCAGCCACCGACATGTGGTCGGGGTCACTCCTGGACCGTTCTACGATGGCTCACCGGACCGCCGCCACGATCCACGGCGAGCAGCAGGTCCGGAACCGACCGGGGGAGAAGGTGAGTTCTCGATGACCGTGCTGGACGACATCGTCGCGGGAGTCAGGCAGGACCTCGCCGTCCGGGAGCAGGCCACGCCGCTCGCGACGGTGAAGGAGCGGGCCCGCCGCCGGGAGTCCGCCATCGAGTGCGTGGGTCGCCTGCGCGCCGAGGACGCGGTCCGGGTGATCGCCGAGGTGAAGCGCTCGAGCCCCAGCAAGGGTGCGCTCGCCTCCATCAAGGACCCCGCCGCGCTGGCGGCCGAGTACGAGAAGGGCGGCGCCGCCGTCATCTCGGTGCTCACCGAGGAGCGCCGGTTCCACGGCTCGCTGGCCGACCTCGACGCCGTCCGCGCACGGGTGGACATCCCCGTGCTGCGCAAGGACTTCGTCGTCACGCCGTACCAGGTGTGGGAGGCCCGCGCGCACGGCGCCGACCTCGTGCTCCTCATCGTGGCCGCCCTCGAGCAGACCGTGCTCGAGTCCCTCGTCGAGCGCGTGCACTCCCTGGGCATGACCGCCCTGGTCGAGGTGCACGACGCCGAGGAGGTCTCCCGGGCCGCCGACGCCGGTGCCCGCGTGATCGGCGTCAACGCCCGCGACCTGCGCTCGCTCGAGGTGGACCGCACCACGTTCGCCCGGGTGGCGCCGGCGATCCCGTCGCACATCGTCAAGATCGCCGAGTCCGGGGTCCGTGGACCGCACGACGTCATGGACTACGCCCGCGCCGGTGCGGACGCCGTGCTCGTCGGCGAGGCCCTGGTCACCGACGACGCGCCGCGCGAGTCGGTCGCCGACCTCGTGGCAGCGGGTGCGCACCCGTCTCTGCGGGCGGTGCGCCAGTGACCGGTCGGCCGACCGTCGAGGCCCTGTCGGAGAAGCTGCTCGAGGCCACGGCGAGCGGACCGCTGTCCACCCACGCCGGGCCGTACTTCGGTGAGTTCGGCGGCCGGTTCGTGCCGGAAGCGCTGATCGCGGCGCTCGACGAGCTGGACACCGCGTACCACAAGGCGTTGACCGACCCCTCGTTCGGGCGCGAGCTGGCGCGGCTGCACCGCACCTACACCGGCCGGCCCAGCCCGCTGACGGAGGTGCCGCGGTTCGCGCAGCACGTCGCGCCGGGCGTGCGGGTGTTCCTCAAGCGCGAGGACCTCAACCACACGGGCTCGCACAAGATCAACAACGTGCTGGGGCAGGCCCTGCTGGTCAAGCGCATGGGCAAGACGCGAGTGATCGCGGAGACGGGAGCCGGTCAGCACGGCGTGGCGACGGCCACCGCTGCTGCTCTGCTCGACCTCGAGTGCGTCGTCTACATGGGCGAGGAGGACACGCGTCGGCAGGCGCTCAACGTCGCCCGCATGAAGCTCCTCGGAGCCGAGGTGGTCCCCGTGACCATCGGGACGCGGACGCTCAAGGACGCGATCAACGAGGCACTGCGGGACTGGGTGGCGAACGTCGACACGACGCACTACCTGCTCGGCACCGTCACGGGACCGCACCCGTTCCCCGAGATGGTGCGCGACTTCCACAAGATCATCGGCGAGGAGGCCAAGGCCCAGCTCCTCGAGGAGATCGGGCGGCTGCCCGACGCGGTCGCCGCGTGCGTCGGCGGCGGGTCCAACGCGATGGGCATCTTCAACGCGTTCCTCGACGACCCGGGCGTCCGGCTCTTCGGCTTCGAGGCGGGCGGCGCGGGGATCTCCTCGGGCCGGCACGCCGCACGGTTCTCGGGCGGGGAGCCCGGGGTGCTGCACGGCGCCAAGTCGTACCTGCTGCAGGACGAGGACGGGCAGACCCTGCCCAGCCACTCGGTCTCGGCCGGTCTGGACTACCCGAGCGTCGGCCCGGAGCACGCGTGGCTGCACGACATCGGGCGTGCGGACTACCGGCCGGTGACGGACGACGAGGCCATGGAGGCCTTCCGGCTCCTGTGCCGGACCGAGGGGATCATCCCCGCCATCGAGTCGGCGCACGCGTTGGCCGGTGCGGTCCAGCTGGGCGCCGAGCTGTCCGGCTGGACCGGCGACGACGGCCACGATCCGGTGCTGCTGATCAACCTGTCGGGGCGCGGGGACAAGGACGTGGCCACCGCCGCGGCGTGGTTCGACCTCATCGAGCCCGAGCCGGTGCTGCTGGCGGACGAAGGAGAACAGCTGTGAGTACGGTCGCGGTTCGCTCCCAGGTGGCGGAGCACCTCGGCTCGCTCGGCCGTGCGGCGCTCGTCGGGTACCTGCCCGTGGGCTACCCGTCGGTCGACGGGTCCGTGGCGGCGGTCCGCACGATGATCGACGCCGGCGCCGACGTCGTCGAGCTGGGCGTGCCGTACAGCGATCCCGTCATGGACGGTCCGACCGTCCAGCGCGCGGTCGACGCGGCTCTGGCCGGTGGGACCCGGGTGGGCGACACGATCCGCGCGGTCGAGCAGGTGGCCGGTCGCGGTGCCCCCGTCCTGGTCATGACGTACTGGAACCTGGTGCTGCGCTACGGCGTCGACGCGTTCGCGCGGGACCTCGCCGCGGCCGGCGGCGCCGGGCTCATCACACCCGACCTCATCCCGGACGAGGCGGTCGACTGGATCGCCGCCTCGGACACGCACGGCCTGGACCGCGTGTTCCTCGTCGCACCCAGCTCGACGCCCGAGCGTCTGGCCTCCACCGCGTCCGCCTCCCGTGGGTTCGTGTACGCGGCGTCCACGATGGGCGTGACGGGCGAGCGCGCGACGGTCGGTTCGAAGGCGGAGGAGCTCGTCGCGAACACCCGCGCAGCCGGAGCCGAGCGCGTGTGCGTCGGTCTCGGTGTGTCCCGTCCGGAGCAGGCCGCCGAGATCGCGCGGTACGCCGACGGCGTGATCGTCGGCTCGGCCCTCGTGCGGACGCTGCTGGACGCGGCCGACGACGCTGCCGGGCGGAGCGCGCTGGCCCGCCTGACGGCCGACCTCGCCGAGGGTGTGCGGTCCGCCGCCCGGAGCGACCGGTGAACGCCCTGCTGCCGCTCGCGATCCCGAGCCCGTCGACCGGCGTCTGGCACCTCGGGCCGTTCCCGCTGCGCGCCTACGCGTTCGCGATCCTGCTCGGCATCGTCGCCGCCCTCTGGTTGACACGGCGTCGGTGGGTCGAGCGCGGTGGTGACGCGGACACGACGCTCGAGGTCGCGTTCTGGGCCGTGCCGTTCGGCATCGTCGGCGGTCGGATCTACCACGTCATCACCTCGCCCGACGCGTACTTCGGCGTCGGCGGGGACCCGATCCGCGCCCTGTACATCTGGGAGGGCGGCCTCGGCATCTGGGGAGCCGTCGCGTTCGGTGCGGTCGGCGCGTGGATCGGCTGCCACCGGCAGGGAGTCCGGCTCGCCCCGTGGGGTGACGCGTTGGCCCCCGGCCTGCTCGTGGCCCAGGCGATCGGCCGGCTCGGCAACTGGTTCAACCAGGAGCTCTTCGGCGGACCGACGACGCTGCCCTGGGGTCTGCGCATCGACGCGGCTCACATGCCCGTCGGGGACCCCGCAGGCACGCTGTACCACCCGACGTTCCTCTACGAGATGCTCTGGTGCCTCGCGGGGGCCGCGCTGCTCGTCTGGATCGACCGCAGGTTCCAGCTCGGACACGGGCGCGTGTTCCTGCTCTACATCGTCGTCTACACGACCGGGCGGCTCTGGATCGAGCTTCTCCGCATCGACCCCGCGGAGCTGATCCTGGGCCTGCGGATCAACGTCTGGACGTCCATCATCGTCGGCCTCGGAGCGCTGGTAGCGTTCGTGGTGGTCGGGCGCCGGCACCCAGGACGTGACACGACCCTCCTGCTGGCACCCCCCACCGTGCAGGACGACGAGGAGATCGCGACCGATTCCGCCCGCTGACCCGCGGGCGAGCGGTCACCCTGCTCCGCACTCGATGCGGGCGGTCCATCCACCGCGCTGTATCGTCACCATGACTGGGCCGACGACGTCCCCGTTCCCCCCTTGTTCGTGCAATTCCCCGACCCGTCGGGGACCGTGAGGACGGTGCAGATGTCGACGTCGCCCGCGAGCCTTGGCGCAGTACGCGCGCCGCTGCCGCAGGGTCTCTACGACCCCGCTGCCGAGCACGACGCGTGCGGATTCGCTTTCGTCGCCACGCTGCGCGGCACACCCGGGCGGGACATCGTCGACGCGGGCCTGACCGCGCTGCTCAATCTCGACCACCGCGGCGCCGTGGGCGCCGAGGAGGACAGCGGCGACGGCGCCGGCATCCTCACGCAGATCCCCGACGCGTTCCTGCGCGACGTGGTGGACGCCGAGCTCCCGCCCGCGGGCTTCTACGCGATCGGCATGGCGTTCCTCCCGGTCGACGAGACGGAGCAGCGCCTGGCCGTCACGGCGCTGGAGTCCATCGCCGCCGAGGAGAAGCTCGACGTGCTCGCGTGGCGGGAGGTCGTCGTGACGGCGGATCTCGTCGGGCCGACCGCGCGCGCGTCCATGCCCGTCTTCCGCCAGCTGGTGGTCGCCGACCCGTCACGTGAGCTGTCAGGCATCGACCTGGACCGCCGTGCGTACCGCCTGCGCAAGCGCGCCGAGCGGGAGCACGGTCTGTACTTCGCGTCGCTGTCCGCCCGCACCATCGCCTACAAGGGCATGCTCACCACCGGGCAGCTCGAGCCGTTCTTCGCGGACCTGTCCGACCCGCGGTACGCCTCCGAGATCGCGCTGGTGCACTCGCGCTTCTCGACGAACACGTTCCCGTCCTGGCCGCTCGCGCAGCCGTTCCGGATGATCGCGCACAACGGCGAGATCAACACGGTCCGCGGCAACCGCAACTGGATGGCGGCCCGTGAGGGCACGCTCGCCAGCGACGAGCTCGGTGACCTGACGCCGCTGCTCCCGGTCTGTACGCCGGGCGGCTCGGACTCGGGCAGCTTCGACGAGGTGCTCGAGCTGCTGCACCTGTCGGGGCGGACGCTGCCGCACGCGGTCATGATGATGATCCCGGAGGCGTGGGAGAACCACGCCCAGATGGATGCGTCCCGCCGCGCGTTCTACGAGTACCACTCGACGCTCATGGAGCCGTGGGACGGCCCCGCGGCGATCACGTTCACCGACGGGACGCTGATCGGCTCGGTGCAGGACCGCAACGGGCTGCGTCCCGGCCGGTACTGGGTCACCGAGGACGGACTCGTCGTGTGCGCGTCGGAGGCCGGGGTGCTGGACATCGACCCCGCGACGATCGTCGCGAAGGGTCGGCTCGAGCCCGGTCGCATGTTCCTCGTGGACACCGGCAAGGGCAGGATCATCGACGACCAGGAGATCAAGTCGTCCCTGGCGGCGCAGCGTCCGTACGCGGACTGGGTGCGCGACAACTCCGTCTACCTCCAGCAGCTGCCCGAGCGTGAGCACGTCGCGCACTCGGCCGCCTCGGTGCGCCGTCGGCAGCGTGCGTTCGGGTACACCGAGGAGGAGCTGAAGATCCTGCTCAGCCCCATGGCCGCCGCGGGCGCGGAGCCGCTGGGCGCGATGGGCTCGGACACCCCGGTCGCGGTGCTCTCCACCCGGCCGCGGATGCTCTTCGACTACTTCACGCAGATGTTCGCGCAGGTGACCAACCCGCCGCTGGACGCCATCCGCGAGGAGCTGGTGACCGCGATCGGTGGTGCGATCGGCCCGGAGCCGAACCTGCTGGAGGACGGCCCGGGGCACGCGCGCAAGCTGATCCTGCCGTTCCCCGTGATCGACAACGACCAGCTCGCGAAGATCGTGCACGTCGCGAAGGAGCCCTCGCTCGGGTACCGGTCGACGATCATCCGGGGGCTCTACAAGGTCGGCGGCGGGGGTGAGGCGCTCGAGGCGCGTCTCGAGGAGATCTTCGCCGAGGTCGACGCAGCCGTGGCCGACGGCGTCAGCTTCCTGGTCCTGTCGGACCGGCACTCGGACGCGGACCTCGCGCCGATCCCGTCGCTGCTGCTGCTCAGCGCGGTGCACCACCACACGCTGCGGCGCCACACGCGCACGCAGATCTCGCTGGTCGTCGAGGCCGGCGACGTGCGCGAGGTGCACCACGTCGCGCTGCTGATCGGCTACGGCGCGGCGGCCGTCAACCCGTACCTCGCGATGGAGACGGTCGAGGACCTCGCGCGGTCGGGCTACCTCCCCGGTGTCGGCCCCGAGAAGGCCGTCGCGAACCTCATCAAGGCCCTCGGCAAGGGCGTGCTCAAGGTCATGTCCAAGATGGGCATCTCCACGATCGCGTCCTACCGCGGCGCGCAGGTCTTCGAGGCCATCGGGCTGTCGCAGCCGTTGGTGGACAAGTACTTCACGGGCACGACGAGCCGCCTCGGTGGCATCGGCCTGGACGTCATAGCGGCCGAGGTCGCGGCGCGCCATGCGGACGCCTACCCGGCCAGCGGCAACCGGCAGGCCCACCTGCGGCTCGCAGTCGGCGGCGAGTACCAGTGGCGCCGCGACGGCGAGGACCACCTGTTCGACCCCGAGACGGTGTTCCGGCTCCAGCACTCGACCCGGACGCGCCAGTTCGACGTCTTCCAGCAGTACACGACCCGGGTCGACGAGCAGTCGTCGCGCCTGATGACACTGCGGGGCCTGCTGGCGTTCAAGGAGGGCGAGCGCACGCCCGTCCCGCTGGACGAGGTCGAGCCGGTCAGCGAGATCGTCAAGCGGTTCAACACGGGCGCCATGTCCTACGGGTCGATCTCGATCGAGGCGCACGAGACGCTCGCGGTCGCCATGAACAGCATCGGCGGCAAGTCGAACACCGGCGAGGGCGGCGAGGATCCCGAGCGCCTGCACGACCCGGTGCGACGTTCGGCGATCAAGCAGATCGCGTCGGGCCGGTTCGGCGTCACCAGCGAGTACCTGACGAACGCCGACGACATCCAGATCAAGCTCGCCCAGGGCGCCAAGCCCGGCGAGGGCGGGCAGCTGCCCGGCAACAAGGTGTACCCGTGGATCGGGCGGACCCGGCACTCGACGCCGGGCGTCGGGCTCATCTCGCCGCCGCCGCACCACGACATCTACTCGATCGAGGACCTGGCGCAGCTGATCCACGACGCCAAGAACGCCAACCCGCGGGCGCGGATCCACACCAAGCTCGTCAGCGAGTTCGGGGTCGGGACCATCGCGGCGGGTGTCGCCAAGGCGCACTCGGACGTCGTGCTCATCTCGGGTCACGACGGTGGCACGGGCGCGAGCCCGCTGACGTCGCTCAAGCACGCGGGCACCCCGTGGGAGATCGGCCTCGCGGAGACGCAGCAGACGCTCGTGCTGAACAACCTGCGCGACCGCGTGGTGGTCCAGGTCGACGGCCAGCTCAAGACCGGCCGCGACGTCGTGATCGGCGCGCTGCTCGGTGCCGAGGAGTTCGGCTTCGCCACCGCGCCGCTCGTCGTGTCCGGTTGCGTCATGATGCGCGTCTGCCACCTCGACACCTGTCCGGTGGGCGTCGCGACGCAGAACCCGGAGCTGCGCGCCCGGTTCACCGGCAAGCCCGAGTTCGTCGTGACGTTCATGGAGTTCATCGCCGAGGAGGTCCGGTCGCTGCTCGCGCAGCTGGGGTTCCGCACGCTGCTCGAGGCGGTCGGCCACGTCGAGCTCCTCGACACGCGCGCGGCGATCGACCACTGGAAGGCCGAGGGTCTCGACCTCACGCCGGTGCTCGCCGTCCCGTCGCCGGTCGCCGGCACGGAGCTGCACCACACCAAGGACCAGGACCACGGTCTGGATCGCGCGCTCGACAACCGCCTGATCGCGCTGGCCGGTGACGCGCTGGAGCGCAGCGAGCCGGTCCGGATCGACCTGCCGGTGCGCAACGTCAACCGGACCGTCGGGACGATGCTCGGTCACGAGGTGACCAAGCGGTTCGGCGGAGCAGGGCTGCCCGACGACACCATCGACGTCACGCTCACGGGCTCGGCCGGGCAGTCGTTCGGCGCGTTCCTGCCGCGCGGCATCACGCTGCGGCTGTTCGGGGACGCCAACGACTATGTCGGCAAGGGGCTGTCCGGCGGGCGCATCGTCGTGCGCCCCGACCGCAACGCCGCCCTGTCGAGCGAGCACAACGTGGTCGCCGGCAACGTCATCGGCTACGGCGCGACCACGGGGCAGATCTTCCTGCGCGGCCTCGTCGGCGAGCGCTTCGGCGTCCGGAACTCCGGCGCGACGCTGGTCGTCGAGGGCGTGGGCGACCACGGGTGCGAGTACATGACGGGCGGCACGGTGCTGGTGCTCGGCCGGACCGGCCGCAACTTCGGTGCCGGCATGTCGGGCGGCACGGCGTACGTGCTCGACCTGGTCCCGGCCCTGGTGAACGTCGACGCCGTGCGGACGAAGGAGCTCGCGCTCGACCCGCTCGACGACGAGGACGCCGCGCTCGTGCAGTCGCTCCTGCGCGCGCACCACGACGAGACCGGTTCGCCGGTCGCCGCCCAGCTGCTCGAGGACTTCCCCTCGACCCGGGCGCGGTTCACGCGCCTGCTGCCCACCGAGTACGCCCGCGTCCGCCGCGCGCTCGCGCAGGCCGAGGCCGATGGCCTCGACCCCGCCGCGCCCGGCGTGTGGGACCAGATCCTGGAGGTGGCCCGTGGCTGACCCCCGCGGTTTCCTCAAGGTCCGCGACCGTGAGCTCCCGCCCAACCGGCCCGTCGAGGTCCGGCTGCGGGACTGGAAGGACGTCCACGAGCACCTGCAGGACGGCCAGCCGTACCTCAAGGAGCAGGCGGGCCGCTGCATGGACTGCGGCATCCCGTTCTGCCACAACGGCTGCCCGCTCGGGAACCTCATCCCCGAGTGGAACGACCTGGTGTGGCGCGGTCAGTGGTCCGACGCCATCGACCGGCTCCACGCGACGAACAACTTCCCGGAGTTCACGGGCCGCATCTGCCCGGCGCCGTGCGAGTCGAGCTGCGTGCTGGGCATCAACCAGCCCGCCGTGACGATCAAGAACGTCGAGGTCTCGATCATCGACGAGGCGTTCGAGCGCGGCTACGTGACCCCGCAGGTCCCGCAGCGTCTCACCGGTCACACGGTCGCCGTCGTCGGCTCGGGTCCGGCCGGGCTGGCTGCCGCGCAGCAGCTGACCCGGGCGGGACACACCGTCGCGGTCTACGAGCGGGACGACGCCATCGGCGGCCTCCTGCGGTACGGCGTGCCGGACTTCAAGCTGGAGAAGATCCACATCGACCGCCGTCTCGTGCAGATGGAGGGCGAGGGCACCCGGTTCCGGCCGGGCGTCGAGGTGGGTCGCGACGTCACGTGGCCGCAGCTGCAGGCGCGGTACGACGCGATCGTGATCGCCACCGGTGCGACCGTGCCCCGCGAGCTGCGGGTGCCGGGCAAGGAGCTGGGCGGCGTCCACGTCGCGATGGAGTTCCTGCACCAGGCCAACGCGGTCGCGGCGGGGAAGCCTGTGGCCGACCAGATCACGGCGACCGGCAAGCACGTCATCATCATCGGCGGCGGCGACACGGGTTCGGACTGCCTCGGCACCGCGCTGCGTCAGGGTGCGGCGTCGGTGACGACGCTCGCCATCGGCAAGCGCCCGCCGCTGGAGCGTCCCGAGCACCAGCCCTGGCCGACGGACCCGATCCTGTTCGAGGTCTCGTCCTCGCACGCCGAGGGCGGCGACCGCGACTACCTCGCGTCCACGGTCGAGTTCGTCGGCGACGAGTCCGGCACGGTGCGCGCGCTGACGCTGGCGACGACGGAGTACCTGTCCGACGGTCGCCGCGTGCCGACGCCCGGCACGGAGCGCGAGATCCCGGCGGACCTGGTCCTCGTGGCGATGGGCTTCACCGGCCCCGAGGTCGACCCGCTCACGGAGCAGATCGGCATCGAGCTGACCTCCCGCGGGCTCGTCGCGCGCTCCGACGACTACGCGACGACCGTCCCCGGCGTGTTCGTCGCGGGTGACGCCGGTCGAGGTCAGTCGCTCATCGTGTGGGCGATCGCCGAGGGCCGCGCAGCAGCGGCGGCCGTCGACACGTACCTGTCCGGCAGCACCGAGCTGCCCGCCCCCGTCACCGCCAGCACCGTGGCGCTGCGCCCCTGAACCCACCCCCGACCGAGTCACGTACCGGGCCGGCCACAGGGCCGGATCGGGACTTTCGGTCCGTCCCCGTGAAAACACGAAAGGCATAGGCTCGCTGTCATGCGTAGAGCAAAGATCGTTTGTACCATCGGCCCCGCCACAGAGTCTGCCGAGCAGATCCAGGCCCTCGTCGACGCCGGGATGGACGTGGCACGGCTCAACCGCAGCCACGGCGACACCGAGGTCCACAAGCGGGTCTACGACAACGTCCGTGCGGCTGCGCAGGCGTCCGGCCGGTCCGTCGCGGTCCTGGTGGACCTCCAGGGCCCGAAGATCCGCCTCGGCCGGTTCACCGACGGCAAGCACGACCTCGCCGTCGGTGACACGTTCACCATCACGACCGACGACGTCGAGGGCACCAAGGAGCTCGTCTCCACGACGCACAAGGGCCTGACGGACGACGCGCGCGTCGGCGACCCGATCCTCATCGACGACGGCAAGGTCCTGGTCCGCGTGACCGCCGTCGAGGGCACCCGCGTGGTGACCCGTGTCGAGGTCCCCGGCACCGTCTCCAACAACAAGGGCCTCAACCTGCCGGGCGTGGCCGTCTCCGTCCCGGCGATGAGCGACAAGGACGCGGAGGACCTGCGCTGGGCCCTCACCATCGGCGCCGACATCATCGCGCTGTCGTTCGTGCGGTCCGCCGCCGACTACGACGACGTGCGCCGCATCATGGAGGAGGAGAACCGGGTCGTCCCGGTCATCGCCAAGATCGAGAAGCCGCAGGCCGTCGAGAACCTCGCCGAGATCATCGCGGCGTTCGACGGCATCATGGTGGCCCGCGGTGACCTGGGCGTCGAGCTGCCGCTCGAGCAGGTTCCGCTGGTGCAGAAGCGCGCGGTCGAGCTGGCCCGTCGCAACGCCAAGCCGGTCATCGTGGCCACGCAGGTCCTCGAGTCCATGACGACCAACCCGCGGCCCACCCGCGCCGAGACCTCGGACTGCGCCAACGCGGTGCTCGACGGTGCCGACGCGGTCATGCTCTCGGGCGAGACGAGCGTGGGCGACTACCCGATCGAGACCGTGCGCACCATGGCGCGGATCATCGAGGCGACCGAGGAGCTGGGCCGGGAGCGCATCGCGCCCCTGGGCTCGACGCCGCACACCCGCGGTGGCGCGATCACCCGCGCGGCTGCGGAGATCGGCGAGACCCTCGACGTCAAGTACCTGGTGACGTTCACGCAGTCGGGCGACTCGGCGCGGCGCATGTCGCGTCTGCGCTCGGCGATCCCGCTGCTGGCGTTCACGCCCGTCGACGACGTGCGCAACGTCCTGTCGCTCAGCTGGGGCGTGCAGACGTACCGCGTGCCGTCGGTCGAGAACACGGACGCGATGGTCAGCCAGGTGGACTCGACGCTGCGCGCCAACGGTCTGGCGGAGGTCGGCGACTACGTCGTCGTCGTCGCCGGTGCGCCGGTGGGCGTGGTCGGCTCCACGAACTCGATCGTCGTGCACAAGATCGGTGACGAGGAGAACGCGAGCGGGCGCATCGCCTGACGCCTTCTCGTTCGCCGCACGACCCGTTCGGCCCCGCGCCCTGCACGCGGGGCCGAACGTCGTCTCAGACCTGCACGGGGAACGTGAGCAGGACGCCCAGCGTGGCGAGCAGGACGACCCCGCCGATGGCGATCATCGTGGTGCGCTTACGGGGGGAGCCCAGCTTCGAGCCGATGCCGGAGAAGAAGAGCACCGACGCGCACAGCACGGTGGCCAGCACGTAGCTGTCCTTGCGCTCGATGGCGATTCGGGCCTCCGCCGCGGAACGCTCGGACGCCTCGTCGAGCCGCACGGACTCGGTGGTCGAGGCGAGGACGTACTCGTCCATCGCGAAAGGGCTCGGTGGCGCGCCGGGGCTGGTCAGCGGGTCCTCCGCCAACCACGCGTGCACGGCGGGCTTGAACTCGGGCCGGAACCGTTCGAACAGGAACCCGGAGTACTGGTCCGGATCGGGCACGTAGGGCTCGGGCAGGACCGCGTCGCCTTCTTCGTGCAGGGCGGCGAGCCAGTCGGTGAAGAGCATCACGTCGATGGTCGTCTGCTGACCAGCGAGCGTCGCCGCCTGGTTGGACTCGGCGCGCTCGCGCGAGGCTGCGCTGTAGGCGATGGCCTGGACGCCGCCCCACTGGCTGCTCTGGAACGCCGACCACGCGGTCAGCACCGTCGCGACGGCGAGCAGGATCGTCGCGATCAGGTCGAGGTGGCGGTACCAGCCGGACTCCGTGACGCCCACCGGCTCAGCCGTCTCGCCCACTGCCCACCCCCTCGGTTTCTCGGCAGCGTAGCGCCTGGTCGTAGCGGTGACCGGGTCGGTGGTGGTACCTCTGGTGTCCGGTCGTCCGGGCACGGAGGACGTGGTGCGATGAGGAGCGGTGCCCGATGACCCAGAAGTCCGGTGGAGCGGCAGGGCTGGTCCTGTTCACGCTCGCGACGGCGCAGTTCCTCATGACGCTCGACAGCTCGGTGATGAACGTGTCGATCGCCCAGGTCGCCGCAGACGTCGGGACGACCGTGACGGGCATCCAGACGGCGATCACGCTCTACACCCTCGTGATGGCCAGCATGATGATCACCGGGGGCAAGGTCGGCAGCCTGATCGGGCGGCGCCGGGCGTTCGCCATCGGGTGCGTGATCTACGCGTGCGGCTCGTTCGTGACGTCGATCGCGCAGAGCCTCACCGTGCTGATCATCGGCTGGTCGGTGCTGGAAGGGCTCGGTGCCGCGCTGATCATGCCGGCGATCGTCGCGTTGGTGGCGTCGAACTTCGCCTCCAAGGACCGTCCGCGGGCGTACGGGCTGGTGGCCTCCGCGGGGGCCATCGCGGTGGCGGCCGGGCCGCTGATCGGCGGGTTCGTCACGACGTACTGGACCTGGCGGTACGTGTTCGCCGGTGAGGTCGTCCTGGTCATCGGCATCCTCGCGCTCACCCGCAAGCTGGCCGACGCCGCGCCCGAGGCTCGGTTCCGCCTCGACTACGTGGGTTCCGTGCTGTCCGCCGCGGGACTCGGACTGGCGGTCTTCGGTGTGTTGCGGTCGGGGGAGTGGGGGTGGGTGCTGACCCGCCCCGGCGGTCCGTCCTGGCTCGGTCTGTCACCGACCATCTGGCTGATCCTCGCGGGCATGGTGGTGCTGCGGCTGTTCTTCTCCTGGGAGAACCGGATGGTCGCCGCCGGTCGGGAACCGCTCGTGCGGCCCGCGATGCTCCGGAACGCCCGGCTGGCCGGCGGCCTGACGATGTTCTTCTTCCAGTTCATGATCCAGGCGGGGCTGTTCTTCGTCGTGCCGCTGTTCCTGTCGATCGCGCTCGGTCTGACCGCCCTGCAGACGGGTGTGCGGCTGCTCCCGCTGTCGGTCTCGCTCCTGATCGCCGCCGTGGGCATCCCACGGTTCTTCCCGACCGCCTCCCCGCGCGAGGTCGTGCGCTGGGGCCTGGTGAGCATGCTGCTGGGCATCGTCGCGCTCATGGGTGCGCTCGAGGTGGGGGCGGGTGCGGAGATCGTCGCCGTGCCGCTGCTGCTGGCCGGGTTCGGGGTGGGGGCGCTGTCGTCGCAGCTCGGTGCGATCACCGTCTCGGCGGTCGCGGACAAGGACGCGGGTGACGTCGGCGGGGTGCAGAACACGATGACCAACCTGGGGGCGTCGCTGGGCACCGCGGTCGCCGGGTCGATCCTCATCGCGACTCTGACCTCGACCCTGCTCGTCGGCCTCGGCTCCAACCCGGAGGTGAGTGCGGAGGTCTCGGAGACCGCGAGCGTGCAGCTGGCGTCGGGGGTGCCGTTCGTCTCGGACGTCCAGCTGGAGTCGGCGCTCGAGGAGGCCGGGCTCCCCGCCGAGGAGGTCGAGGCGGTGGTCGCCGAGAACGAGTCCGCCCGGATCGACGCCCTGCGCGCGAGCCTCGCGGTCCTCGCGCTGATCGCGGCGCTCGCGCTCTACTTCTCCCGACTGCTGCCCACCGCACCGGTGGGGTCGGAGCCGTCGGGCGCGGACGGACCGGTGGGGGAGACGCCGTCAGAGGTGGAGCCGGTAGAACCGGAACATCTCGTGCTCGACGGGAAGGATCTCGACGCGCGAGAACCCGGCTGACGCGGCGTACCCGGCGAGCACGGCCGGGCGCATCACCGTTCCCGTGCCGACGCCGCCCGGCGTCGAGAGACCGTCGGGGAGGCAGCACACGATCGAGTACCCGTAGAGCAGTCGCTCGACCGGGTCCGCGGGTGCCGCGAAGGACTCCGCGGTGCGCTCGTCCATGACGAGCACGTAGCCGTCGTCGTGCGCGATCGCCCGCATGGCCGCGAGGACGCCGACGGGGTCCGGCATGTCGTGGACGCACTCGTAGGCCATCACGACGTCGAACGCGCCTGTTCGGCTCTCGCTCAGGGCGGCGGCGTCGACGGCAGCGAAGGAGACGCGGCCGTCGAGCCCCCGGTCGGCGGCGTGCCGGCTCGCAGCCGCCACCGACGGCTCGTCGACGTCGAAGCCCTCGAACGTGGACGTCGGGAACGCGGCTGCGAGGCCGATCGACGACCAGCCCTCGCCGGTGCCGATGTCCGCCACACGTGCGCCTCCCTGCAGGGCGGTGTGCAGCTCGGGGATCGCCGGCACGATCTGGTCGGGCAGCTCGTCCAGGAAGAGCGGGCGGTTGAGCGCCGCCTGGGCGGTGCGGGCGTCGTCCCCGAACTGGGACCAGCTCACGCCGCCGCCGGACCGGGAGGCGGCGACCAGGTCGTCGATCCGGCGGCACGCCGCGATGACGAAGCCGGCCACCGGTGCCACGTGCAGCGCGCTGTCGGGGTCGGTGAGGACGGCGACCGCCCCGGGCGCGACCTGGTACCGGCGTCGGGTCGCGTCGTCGTGGTCGTCCACGAGCAGCCACCCACCGACGGCCTGCTGCTCCAGCCACTCGCGTGCGTAGCGCTCCTGGGTGCCGGTCCGGGCGGCCAGGTCGACGGACGTGAGCGGCCCGTCGTCGACGAGCGCCTGGTACCAGCCAAGGGTGCGGCCCAGGTGGATCGCGACCAGGTCGATCCCGCCGAGCGTCGCGGCCATGATCCGGTCCGCGAAGGCGGCGGGCGCCGCATCGGCGGCCGGTGTCTCGAAGAGGTCGGTGCTCATGGTTCCTCCAGACTCGGTGGCGCAGGTGTCCCTGAGTCTGGCCCTGTGCAGGGTGCCGCGTCAGCCCACGACTCTGCGCAGTGCGCCGAGGACGACCGGCCAGGCGGTGGATGCCGGGTCGACGAGCTCGAAGTGGTCCGTTCCGGGCAGCTCGACCAGGTCGGCGCCGGTGCGGGCGCAGTAGCTGCGCGCCACCTCGACGGGCACGATGTCGTCGAGCAGGCCGTGCACGACGACGGTGTCGGCGCCAGGGCTACCGAGCACGGCCGGGTCGGTGCTCGCGAAGCGTTCCGGCACCGCGCGCGGGCCGCCGCCCAGCAGCTCACGGACCGCCCCGCCGCTCAGGCCGAGCCGGTCCACCGCCGCGAGGTCGGCGGCGGGCGCCAGTGCTACCACCCCACGGACCAAGGGCGCCCTTCCCGTGCGACCGGGTGCGCCCACCGGGAGCCGGTCCCGCGCGGCGGCCCAGAGTGCGAGGTGCCCGCCGGCCGAGTGGCCGACGTAGGCGACGGACCCCAGGTCCGCACGGTCGACGAGCGCGACCTCCACCGCATCGACGGCGTCCCCGACGTCCGTGAACGTGGACGGCCAGCCCCCGCCACCCCCGACCCGGCGGTACTCCACGTTCGCGACGGCGAAGCCCTCGGCGGTCAGTGCGTCGGCCACGACGCGCAGGTGCACCCGGTCGTACGCGACCCTCCAGAAGCCGCCGTGCAGCAGCACGACGAGCGGCGGCCGCGTCGCGCCCGGCGGGAAGGTGAGATCGACGACCTGGTCGGGGTCGGTGCCGTAGCGGAGGGTCTCCACACCCGGACAGTACGCACCGCGCACGGCATAGTGGCGGCATGGACGAGAAGGACACCCTGCTCCGCCACCTGCGAGACCTGCGCGCGAGCATGCTGGGCAAGCTCGACGGTCTCGGCGAGTACGAGATCCGTCGACCGATGACCCCGACGGGCACCAACCTGCTCGGGCTGGTCAAGCACGTCGCCAGCGTCGAGCTGGACTACTTCGGCGTGGTGTTCGGACGTCCGAGCGGGCGGCAGCTGCCGTGGCTGGCCGACGACGCGGAGGTGAACGCGGACATGTGGGCGACCGCCGACGAGACGCGTGACCAGATCGTCGAGCTCCACGAGTTCTCCGCCGCGCACTCCGACGAGACGATCGAGCTGTTGCCGCTGGACGCACCGGGACAGGTGCCGTGGTGGCCGGAGGAGCGCCGAGACGTGACGCTGCACCAGATCCTGGTGCACATGAGCGTCGAGAGGGCTCGGCACGCGGGCCACGCCGACATCGTGCGCGAGCTCGTCGACGGCGCGGTGGGCAGCCGTCAGGACGACCCGAACATCCCGACGATCGACTGGCCGACCTACCGCGAGCAGCTCGAGGCGGCGGCACGACAGGCGTCAGGCCGGTGAGGCCGGGATCGGGTCGGGACGGCTGCGCCCCGGCGTGAGCAGGATGGCGACGCTGAGCACGAGCACCCAGGCGGGGAAGAGCAGCTGCGCCCACTTGTGCTCGCCGGCGACGAGGAGGAGCACCAGCGCGACCGCGTAGCCGCTGAAGGGCACCCAGCGCGGAACGGCCGCGGTCCGCAGCGCGACAGTGCTCACGGACAGGGTGAACACAGCTGCCATCCGCATCGCGTACACCGAGACCAGCGCCTCCGTGGTGCCGCGGCCGAACGTCCATACGCCGGCGTCGAGGTCCTCCCCGGACACCATCGCGACCAGGCTCGTCGCGGTCACCGCGCCCTGGAACAGCATCGCGAGGAAGAGCAGACCGCTGCCCAGGAAGACCGTCGAGAAGAGCCGGTCCTCGACCTCACCGAGCTGGTCGCGCACCACGCCGATGAACCAGAGGAACGCGATCCCCGCGAACGGCACGAGGTTGAGGGCGAGGCGGACGAGGCGGCGTCGACCGGCGTCGAGCTCGATCTGGCCGACGCTCTCCCCGGCGACGGCCAGCCGCATCATCGTGAGTGCCGCGATGAGCAGCACCGCGAACACGATGCCTGCCACCGCAGCGGACCGTCTGCTGCGCCAGCGTCGGGCGACGAGGCCCGTGGCCTGTGTGGTCACGGGCCCATCCTGGCAGGGCGGGTCTACCGGGGCGCCCCGCCGCGCACGAACGCCTCCCGCGGGTGCTGCACGCTCGCCAGCGAGACGATGTCCCGCCCGAAGACGCCGGCGGCCAGCCAGACGGCCAGCACCCTGATCTTGCGCTCCCAGGTCGGGACCGCCAGCACGTGGTAGCCGCGGTGCATCACCCACGCGGGGAAGCCCTTGACGACCAGGCGGCGGTACTGGAACACGCCCTGACCCAGGCCGAGCGTGGCGACGACGCCGAGGCTCTGGTGCACGTAGTCCTTCGGGGTGCCGCCACGCAGGACCGCGGTGATGTTCGCGGCGAGGTGGCGGCCCTGGCGCACGGCGTGCTGGGCGTTGGGGACGGTGCGCGCGCCGGAGCCGACGGCGATGTCCGGGACGGCGGCGTCGTCCCCGGCGGCCCAGGCGTCCGGCACGAACGCCTCCACCGTGCCGATCCGCAGGTCGGCGCGCACCCGGAGGAACCCGCGGTCGTCGACCGGGAGGTCCGTGTGCTGGGCGACCACCGGGTTCGCGGCGTTGCCCGCGGCCCAGACGATCAGCTCGGAGTCGAACGCCTCGCCGGTCGAGAGCACGACGTGACCGCCGACGGCGGAGACGAGCTGCGTGTTCAGGTGCACGTGCGCCCCACGATCCTCGAGCGCCCGCACCACCCAGCGTCCCGGCTCGTCGGTGACCTCCGGCAGGATGCGGCCCGCCGCCTCGACGAGGTGAAAGCTCAGGTCGGCAGGCGAGAGCTCCGGGTAGGAGCGCAGCAGCGAGGTGGCCAGCGACAACAGCTCGCCGAACCCTTCGACCCCCGAGAAACCGCCGCCCACGAACGTGACCGTCAGGAGACGCTGCCGCTCCGGTCCCGGCGGTAGGACCGAGGCGCGGTCGAACGACGTGAGGAGCTTGTCGCGGATCGCGACGGCCTCCTCGACGTGCTTCATCCCGATCGCCTGCTCCGCGATGCCCGGGATGGGGAACGTGCGGGTGACCGCCCCGGCGGTGATCACGACGACGTCGTACTCGATCTCGACGTCGTCGCCGTCGGCGGGCCTGACCTGCAGCGCCCGGCGCGCGTGCTCGACGCGGGTCACCTCGCCCGCGACCACCGTGGTGCGGCGCAGGTGCTTGCGCAGCGAGACGGCGGCGTGCCGGGCCTCGACCGACCCGGCCATCACCTCGGGCAGGAACGGCTGGTAGGTCATGTACGGGCGCGGGTCGATCACGGTGATCTCCGCCTCGTCCGGACGCAGCTTCTTCTCCAGGTTCCAGGCGGCGTAGAAGCCCGCGTAGCCACCGCCGACGATCACGATCCTCTGCATCTGTGTCACACCTCCTCGACCACGCAGGACCCCGGAACGTGACACTCCTCAGGCGTCGGGCGCGAACTGCCGCATCTTGCTCGGGGTGACCTGGATGTAGACGTGCTCGATGCCGCGGTCGGAGCCGTCCAGGGCGAGGATCGCCTGCGGCTCACCTGCGCGCGACGTGACCAGCAGGGCGGTGCCGCCGTTCGCCTCCACGATCCGCAGCGTCGAGTCCTGCCAGTACTTGCGCAGGATGTTGTCCAGGAACGTGACGGTGCGCGCGGCGCCCACCAGCTCGACACGGGACGCGTGCACCTCACCGCCGCCGTCGGGCCGCACGACGACGTCGTCGACGAGGAGGCGTTCCAGTCCGTCGAGGTCCCCGACCCGGGCGGCCGCGACGAACGACTCGAGCAGACGCCGCTGCTGCGCGGGCGACGCGGGCGCCGACCGCTCGGACTCCAGGTGCTCGCGCGCCCGCCGGGCGACCTGACGGGCGTTGACCTCGGTGGTGTCCAGGACCTCGGCGATCTCCCGGTAGGAGTAGGCGAACGCCTCGTGCAGCACGTACGCCGCGCGCTCGGGCGCTGTGAGCTTCTCCAGCAGGAGCAGCACCGCCAGCTCGAGCGCCTCCGCCCGCTCGGCGCCCAGCGCGGGGTCCGCGCTGGTGTCCACCGGCTCGGGCAGCCACGGACCGATGTACGTCTCGCGCCGGGCGTGCGCGGAGGTGGTCGCGTTGATGGCGAGCCGGGTCGTCGTCGTGGTGAGGAACGCCGCAGGGTTGCGCACCACGGCGCGGTCGGTGCCCTGCCAGCGCAGCCACGCGTCCTGCACCACGTCCTCGGCCTCCGCGACGCTGCCCAGCATCCGGTAGGCGATGCCGAACAGGCGGGGACGCACGTCCTCGAACGCGGCCACGTCCGTGTCCGGGACGTTGGCGTTCCACCCCGCGCTCGGCGCGGTCGGGTTGTCGGCGGTGTCGCTGGTCACCGTCACAACATAAAGGTCAGCGTGCCGACCAGTCCTCGAAGCTGGTGGTCCCGAGGGTCGCCTCGCCCAGCGGGACGAGCGTGTCCTCCTCCAGCGCGGCACCGAAGTAGGTCGCGGCGGGGTCCGTGACGACCTCGCGTGCGTCGCCGTGGGCGACCAGGTAGCGACGCCCGAGGTCGTCGAGGCGGAACTGCTCCGGACCGGCGATGTCGACCCGGGTGTTCGTGGGCGCTCCCACGGCGACGCTCCGGAGCGCTGCGGCGACGTCGTCGGCGGCCATCGGCTGGATCAGCACGTGCGCCAGCCGCACCGTCGAGCCGTCCGTCGCGGAGTCGACGATGCCGCCGACGAACTCGAAGAACTGGGTCGCGTGCACCAACGAGTAGGGGATCGGGGAGTCCTCGATGAGCTGCTCCTGCGCGATCTTGGCGCGGAAGTAGCCGCTCTCGGGCAGCCGCTGCGTGCCGACGACGGACAGCGCGACGTGGTGCCGGACGCCGGCTTCGGCCTCGGCCGCCAGCAGGTTCCCGGTCGACGTCCGGAAGAACTCCAGGACCGCGGCCGCCTCGAACGACGGCGAGTTCGACACGTCGACCACGACGTCGGCCCCGGTGAGCACGTCCGCCAGTCCGTCGCCGGTCAGGGTGTTGACGCCGGTGCCGGGCGACGCGGCGACGGCCTCGTGCCCGTCAGCGGCCAGCAGCGCGACGAGCTTGGAGCCGATGAGCCCCGTGCCTCCGATGACGACGATCTTCATGGGTGTACCTCCTGTGTCTGTGACCAGCGACGCGCTGGACACCACCTTCGACCACGCGGCGCGGACAGACGTGACACTGGGCGCGTGACCGTGGACTGGAACGACGTCTCGGCCTTCGCCGACACCCTGGTGCCGCAGGACGAGTACCCGTCCGCGTCGCAGGCGGGCGTCGTCGACCGGTTGCGTGCCGACGCCGAGGGCCTGAACCGCGCGCTGTGGTCGTCGCTGCTGGGCCCCGGCATGTCGTGCCTGACCGACGAGATCGCCGTCCGGGGCGCGGAGGGTCTCGTCCCGGACCTGCTCGCGGGACGCACGACCGTGCCGTGGACCGTCGACAGCGCACTGTTCGTGGAGACCATGACCAGGCTCTGCGCGGAGCAGTACTACGGCGCACGTGACGCTCCTGGCTGGGCGATGGTCGGGTACCGGGCAGGTCCCCGACGCGGCCCCGACCTCCTCGGCCCCGGCCCGGCACCGCTGCGCACCCGGCGCCTGGCGGACGCCACCGACCGGTACGACGCGGTCGTCGTCGGATCGGGTGCCGGCGGGGGAGTCGCGGCCTCCGTGCTGACGCGTGCGGGGCTGCGGGTGCTGCTCCTGGAACGTGGTGAGGCGCTGTCCTCCGAGCAGGTGGGGAACGACCACCTGCGCAACTTCCGGATCAGCCGCTACGGGCACAACGTGCCGCCGTACCTCGGCGACGGGGGCGTCCGCGTCGTCGTCGACCCGGACGGGACCGAGCGGGTCGAGCCGCCGTGGGGACCGGGCTACGGCGCCTTGCCGTACACGCTGGGCGGAGGGACGCGGCTCTACCAGGGCATGGCGTGGCGGCTCACGCCGGAGGACTTCCACCTGGCGACCACGCACGGGGTGCCGGACGGCAGCTCGCTGAGCGACTGGCCGCTGACGTACGCCGACCTGGAGCCGTTCTACACGCGCGCCGAGCAGGAGATCGGCGTCTCGGGGGACGGCACGGCCCACCACAACCAGGGCGCACGCTCGGCCGGCTACCCGATGCCGCCGCTGCCGGACAACACCGAGGCGCAGATGCTGCGGCGCGGCGCCGAACGGCTGGGGCTGACCACCGGGCCGGTGCCGATGCTCATCAACTCGGTCCCGCGGTCCGGCCGCGGACGGTGCGTGCAGTGCGGCGAGTGCGTCGGGTTCGCGTGCCCCAGCGACGCCAAGAACGGTCCGTACAACACGGTCCTGCCCGATGCGGTGGGCGCCGGGTGCCACCTCGTGACCGGCGCCAGAGCCCTCGAGGTGCGCAGCGACGCGGCGGGGAGGGTCACCGGGGTGCTCGTGGTCGACGAGGCGACGGGGGAGCGGCGGACGGTCTCCGCGGCCCACGTGGTGCTCGCCTGCGCCGCGGTCGAGACCGCGCGGCTGCTGCTGGCCAGCCGGTCCGACGCGCACCCCGACGGACTCGGCAACCACTCCGACCAGGTGGGCCGCCACCTGCAGGGACACGTCTACGTCGGCGGGTTCGGCCTGTTCGACGACCCGGTCATCGACGGGCCCGGACCGAACGTCCGCATCGCGACCTGCGACTACGTCAACCGGCTCCCGGGCGCGATCGGCGGCGGGGTGCTGGCGAACGAGGTGCTCAAGCTCCCGATCGCGCACTGGTCCGGCGCCCTGCCGCCCGAGACGCCGCGGTGGGGGCTCGCGGGCAAGCACGCGATGCGCGACCTGTACCGGCGCACCAGCCACGTGTTCGGCCCTGTGCAGGAGATCCCGGTGCCGGACCTGCGCGTCACGCTCGACCACCGGCACGTGGACCGCCACGGGATGCCGGTCGCCCGGCTCGCCGGCCGGCAGCACCCGCTGACGCTCGTCGCGGCCGGCCTGCAGTCGGAGCGGGCGCTGGAGTGGCTCGACGCCTCCGGTGCCTGTCGCGTCTGGTCGACCGGACCGGTGTGGGACGGCGTCTCCGCGGGCCAGCACCAGGCGGGCACGTGCCGGATGGGGAACGACCCGGCGACGTCGGTCACCGACCCGTTCGGTCGCGTGCACGGGCACGACAACCTGTGGGTCATGGACGGGTCGGTCCACGTGACCAACGGCGGGTTCAACCCGGTCCTGACGATCCTGGCCCTGGCCTACCGGAGCGCGGAGCACCTCGCGGCGCGCTGACGGCGTGTCCGCGTCCCGCACGCGCGCCCGTCCACGGATCCTGGTCCGATGAGCGCGCACACCCACGACGTCACACCCGCCTCACCGCAGGTTCGTCGGCACGCGCGCCGGATCTTCACCGCGATCCTGGTACCCGCGCTGCTGGTCACCCTGGTGGGTGCGTGGGTGCTCTGGCCCACCGGGGAGCGACCCGTGCTGGAGACCTCCCCGCCAGGCATGACGTTCCCCACGGTCACCGTGGCCGAGGTGTTCCCCGACGCCTCCGACCCGTTGCGCCAGGTCCGCGCGACCACCGCGGACGGGTCGAGCGCGTGGGTCCAGGTCCCGCCCGAGTACCTGCCCGAGATCGATCCGGGCGACCGGATCATCGCCGCCGACCTCGGCAGCCTGGGCACCCCGGACTCGGGTCTCGTCTTCACGGACTTCGTGCGCGGCCCGCCGCTCGGCCTGCTCGCCGCGGTGTTCACGGTGCTGGTGGTCGCCGTGGCCCGGTGGCGGGGCTTCGCCGCCCTGCTCGGGCTCGGCATCTCGATGGCCGTCATCGGGGCGTTCATGCTGCCCGCGCTGCTCGAGGGCAAACCGGCTCTGCCCGTGGCGCTGGTGACGTCGTCGGCCATCATGTTCGTGGTCCTCTACCTGGCGCACGGCTTCTCCCTGCGCACGTCCACGGCCCTCGTCGGCACGCTGCTCGGCCTGCTCGCGACCGGGTTCCTCGCGACGTGGGCGAGCGGTGCGGCACACCTGACGGGCCTGTCGGGGGAGTACGCCCTCGACCTGCTGTCCTACGCCCCGCAGGCGCGGATGAGCGCGGTGCTGCTGTGCGGCATGGTCATCGCAGGGCTCGGCGTGCTGAACGACGTGACGATCACGCAGGCGTCCGCGGTGTGGGAGCTGCACGGCAGCTCACCGGACGCCGGCTGGCGGGAGCTGTTCGGCCGCGGCATGCGGATCGGTCGCGACCACATCGCGTCGACGGTCTACACCATCGTGTTCGCGTACGTCGGGGCGACCCTGCCGCTGGTCCTGCTGGTCAGCATCTCCGACCGCGCGATGCTGGACGCCCTGACCAGCGGGGAGCTGGCCGAGGAGGTGGCCCGGACGCTGGTCGGGTCGATCGGGCTCGTGCTGGCCATCCCGCTCACGACGGCGATCGCCGCGTGGGTCGTGCGGGCCACCCGGTCGGCGCAGGCGACGCAGGGGGAGCCCGAGCTAGTGGACGTGACTGTGCCCTGAGGTCCGGCCCAGCCGCGCCGGCTCCTGCCCGTGGGCGACGACGGCCGCGATCGCGGTGGTGAACGGGATCGCGAGGATGAGCCCGATGGCGCCGGCCAGCGTGCGGACGATCTCCTGCGCGAACTGGCCGCTGGTCAAGGTCTGGCCCAGGGGCAGCTCGTAGATCTGCAGGAGCAGCAGGACCGGGAGCGAGGCGCCCGCGTAGGCGAAGGCGATGGTGTAGATGGTCGACGCGATGTGGTCCCGGCCGATCCGCATGCCGCCCGTGAACAGTCCGCGCCAGGTCGCGTGCGGGTCGACGGCGCGCAGCTCCCAGACCGCTGACGCCTGCGTGATGGTGACGTCGTTCAGCACCCCGAGACCGGCGAGCACGACGCCGCAGAGGAAGACGCCGCGCAGCGCCGCCGCGCCGTTGTCGCCGAGGAGGGCCGCCAACCGGTAGTCCTCCTCGGTCGTCGCGCCGGTCAGGTGCGCCGCATCCGCCCCGAGGGCGCCGAGCGCCCCGACCAGCAGGAGCCCGGTGAGGGTGCCGAGCAGCGCCGTGCTGGTCCGCAGGGAGAACCCGTGCGCGAGGTACAGCACGACGGCCATGATCACCGCCGACCCGCACAGGGCGAGCACGACGGCGTTCTCCCCGGCGATCAGCCCCGGCAGGACGTACTGCCACAGCACGACGAACGCGAGGGCCAGCCCGACGATCGCCCGCAGGCCACGCCACCCGGCGACCAGGGCCGTGATCAGCACGAACGCCAGCGCGAGGGTGGCGAGCGGGACGCCGCGGGCGAAGTCCGACCAGGCCCACGTCTCAGGGGCGCCGTCGGCCGCCGGGTAGTGCTGGACGACGATCCGGGTCCCCTCGGGGACGTCGGTGGCCGTGAGCGTCGCGGTAGCCCACACCTCGATGTCGGTCCCGGCCTGCGCGCCGGACGTGACGGTGGCAAGGACGAGGAGGCACGGGACCTCCTCCGGCTGCGAGCCGTCCGGGAGACGGTCCTCGACCGTCGACTCGCACTGCTCCGTCCGGGTGCCGGTGACCTCCGCCGTGACGTGCTCGACGCCGACGTCGACGAGCCCGGCCCGCTGCCCGCTCCCGCCGTCGTCGTGCGGCCACGTCAGGATCATGCCGACGACCGCGGCAAGCAGCAGGGGCGCGAGGACCAGTCCGAGCACGAGGGTGGACCGGGACGACCGGCGCTGGCGAGGGCGGGTGGTCTGCTCGTCCGGTGCGATCACGGGGTCGATTGTGCATGAGCGAGGCGCCGAGCCTGTTCGGCTGCGGCGCCCCGGCTGTGCAAGGTCCTAGCGGGGGTCGACGTTCTGCTCGTCGATCCCGTCGGCCTTGATCTTCTCGGCGTCGGTCAGCTCCGCCTCGGCCTCGGCCTTGACGTCGTGGACCACCGGGCTGTCGTCTCCGGTGTCGTGGACGATCCTGTCGTCGGTGTGCATCTCGACCTCCTCGTCGTACAGCTTCGTGCGAGAGGCGAGCGTAGGTCCGGCTCGTCGTCCGCGCGCGGCGAGCGGCGGACACGCAGGTCAGGCGCCCAGGAGCTGGCGCAGCGTGCGGGCGTTGCGCACCGCGTTCCCGTCCCCGTCGTTGTTGAGGTAGAGCAGGACGTCGTGGCCGGCGCCGGACCACTCGCGGACCCGGTCCGCCCACCAGCGCAGGTCGTCGTCGGAGTAGGAGCCGCCGTAGAGGTGGTCGTGGTCGGGGCCGTGCAGCCGCACGTACACGGTGGACGCGGTCGCCCGCAGCACGCACGGCAGGTGGGCGCCGCTCATGACGACGTTGGCGGCCCCGTGGCGCTCCAGGATCGCGAACACGTCGTCGTGTTGCCACGACGGGTGCCGCAGCTCGACGGCCACCCGCACCCAGCCGGGCAGCGTCCGGAGGAACCAGTCCAGCCGGGCGTCGTCGCGCTCCTGGTCCGGCCGCAGCTGGACGAGGAGAACCTCGCGCCGGTCCCCGAGCTCGTGCCACGAGCGCGCGATCCGGTCCGACCAGGCCTCCGGCCCGTACAGCCGCTTGGCGTGGGTCAGGCCGCGCGACGCCTTGACGGACATGCCGAACCCGGGCGGGAGCCGGCGTCGCCACCCGGCGAACGTCGAGTCGCGCGGCCAGCGGTAGAAGCTGGCGTTGAGCTCGACCGTGTCGAACTCCTGGACGTAGCGACCCAGCCGCTCCCCGGAGGGGAGCCCCGGCGGGTAGAGGACGTGCTCCCAGTGGTCGTACGACCACCCCGACGTACCTATGCGGATGCTCACACCCGGACAAACCTCTCGTCTCAGCGCGCGGAGTTGGCGAATCGCCCCTAGATTCACTCGTCGCCGTACCCGGCGCACCATCACCGTGAGGAGCCTCATCATGACCCCCGCAGGCATCATCTCCGCGATCATCATCGGCGCCATCATCGGCGTCCTCGGCCGCCTGGTCGTCCGCGGAAAGCAGAACATCTCCATCCTCGTCACGATCATCGTCGGCATCGTCGCGGCGCTCCTGGGCACCTGGCTGGCCGGCCTGGTCGGCGTCCAGACGACGGACGGTATCGACTGGATCGAGCTGCTCTTCCAGGTGGTCCTCGCCGCGATCGGTGTGGCGATCGTCGCCGGCTCCGGCCGCCGTCGCTGACCGGACGACGGGAGCGGTCCACCTGGTTGGTGGGCCGCTCCCGTCGCGTCGAGATGCGGGCGGGGTCCCCGCGGCCGACGATGAAGCAGCCGAAGAAGCCGGCGACGCGACGGACGCACCTCGCAGGAGCACCCGTGCCAGACCAGTTCCCCGCACAGCAGCAGCAGCCCCCCGGGCTCACGGAGCCCATGACCCCGACCCCCGACCACGGGGAGTCCAGCTACGAGGGCCACGGCTCCCTGACCGGCCGGAAGGCCCTGATCACCGGCGGCGACTCGGGCATCGGCCGGGCGGTCGCCATCGCGTACGCCCGGGAGGGCGCCGACGTGGCGATCGTGTACCTCCCGCAGGAGCAGGAGGACGCCGACGAGACCGCGCGCTGGGTCGAGGAGGCCGGTCGCCGGTGCGTGCAGATCCCGACCGACCTGACGGACGAGCAGTCCGCGCGCGCAGCCGTGCGGACGGCGGTGACCGAGCTGGGCGGGCTCGACGTCCTGGTGAACAACGCCGGGTTCCAGATGGCGCGCCGCGAGTCGATCGCGGACATCTCCTCGGAGGACCTGGACCGGACCTTCAAGACGAACCTGTACGCGCTGTTCTGGGTCACCCAGACGGCGCTGGAGCACATGGGCGAGGGCGGCGTGATCCTCAACAACTCGTCGATCCAGGCGTACCAGCCGTCCGAGACGCTCCTGGACTACGCCTCGACCAAGGCGGCGATCAACAACGTGACCGTCAACCTGGCCGCGGAGCTGGGACCGCGGGGGATCCGCGTGAACGCCGTCGCACCGGGACCCATCTGGACACCGCTGCAGCCGGCGACGCAGTTCACGGAGAAGGTCGAGAAGTTCGGCTCGGACACCCCGCTCGGGCGTGCGGGACAGCCGGCCGAGGTCGCGCCCGCCTTCGTCTTCCTCGCGGCGGACGCGACCGCGTCCTACGTGTCCGGCACCGTCCTGGGGGTCACGGGCGGCAAGCCGGTCTTCTGAGAGCTACCCCTGGTTCACGACGGGGTGGCCCTCGGAGGCCTGCACGACCACGAAGCCCTGCCCGACGAGCCCGAGCTGGTAGGCCTCGCCGGAGCCGCGCCCGATGACCGCCCCGATCTTCGCGGTCTTGCGGACCGTCGACTGCAGCGACGTCGACCACAGCACGGCTGCCTGCATGTCCACGTAGGTCGGCACGTCGACCTGCAGGACGACCGGGGTGCCGTACGCGGTCACGGCCAGCGCACCGGTGCCGGTGAAGGTGGTGTTGAACAGACCTCCGCTGAGCATCGAGGCGCCTTCGACCCGGTTGATGTCCCAGGTCAGGGTGCTCTCGAACGCGAGGATGGCGGAGCCGCTGACGGTCACGCTCTCGCCCTCGAGGTGGATGATGAAGATCTCGTCGGCGTCCTGGGCCAGGAAGACGTCGCCGCTGCCCGAGACCTTCATCAGCGACATGCCCTCGCCGGTGAAGGCCTTCTTGAACATCTTGGCGACGCCGCCGCTGCCCTGGTAGTTGAAGTCGACGTCGCCCTGGTAGGCCACCATCGACCCCTGCTTCGCGTAGAAGAACCCGCCCGTTCCGGCGAGGTCGACCTTGAGCATCCGCTCGTTCTGGAGCACGAAGCTGCCGGGCTCGGTGGACCGTTCGGCGTTCTGCATGAGTGAGCTGCGCATCGACGCATGCTAGCCGTCGGAGCACACTGGTCAGGTGGTCGACAGACCGGTCCCACCGCCGCCCAGCTGCCCGATCGGGTGGCAGCCGCAGGCGCTCGCGCCCGTGTTCTGGGGCGTCCGCTCCCTCGGACCGGCCGACGGTGCTCCGGTCGACCTGCGGATCTTCTTCCCCAGCCTTGACGGAGCGGTCGAGTCCGCGCGTCTGCTCGAGGGCTGCGGGCGGTACCCGGTGGTGCTGTTCGCGCACGGGCACTGCCACCAGGACACCGACCACTACCGACGCTGGTTCCTCGTGCCCGCGATGCTCGCGCGCAGCGGGTACGTGGTCGTCGTCCCGCGTCTGGCCGGCAACGAGGGTGGCCAGAACCCGTCCGTGCCCGACCACCCGGACGAGGCCACCCTGGACGCGGTGCTCGACTGGGTGCGGACGGGGTGGGAGCACGCGGACGTGCTCCTGCCGCCCCCGGCGACCGGTGTGGTCGGGCACAGCTTCGGCGCGATGCTGGGTGCCCGGTTCGCCGTGGGCCGCGAGATCGGTGCGTTCGCCGGGCTGAGCGGCGGGTGGCAGGACTGGTACGGCGGGTCACTCTTCCCGCTGCCGCTGCTCGACCTTCCCACGCTGCTGGTGTGGGGCATGGACCTGGACCTGTTCAGCCAGCTCACGGAGGCGCAGTGGCAGGCGATGCACCGGCCGCGGCACCGCGTGGTGTTCGACGAGGGCACGCACTGGGACTACCTCGGGGACGTCGACCTCCCGTGCCGGCCGGGACGCGGCGCGTGCACGCAGATCGCGGGGGCGACCGCGGACCTGGTGACGATGTTCTTCGCCCGGTACCTCCCACCCGAGCTGGCGACGAACCTCGCGGTGGAGGTGCCGTCGTCGCTCGTCCCGCCCGAGCTCGACCTCACCTCGGAGCAGGAGTTCTTCGCCGGCGGGTTCCTCGGTGGCTTCCACCGCCTCGGCAGCGAGCCGCGGTGCGGCGTGACGGTGTCGTCCGACAGCGAGCGCCTGCTCGCCAACCGCCGGACGCGGGAGACGCACTCCCTCGACCACCCGTGCGTGTGGGTGTCGAGGATCGCGACCCGGAACCGGCAGCCCGTCGGTGCGCGCCCGGCCGGGTACCACTGGTGCGACGTGTGCTTCCCCAGCCGGGCGGACGGTTAGCGGGCCGACGCCTGCCCGGTCAGGCCGCGGGAGTGCAGGACGTGACGTTCCAGCGGCGCGAAGACGACGAGCTCGATCACGATGCCCACGAGGAAGATCAGCCCGATCGACGCGATGACCAACGACATGTCGCTGGTGACCCGGCCGAGGTCGAGGATCTGCCCGAGCCCGGTGCCGAGGCCGGTCTGCACGATGAGCTCGGCGGCCATGAGCGAGCGCCACGCGAACGCCCACCCCTGCTTGAGCCCGCCGAGGAACCCGGGCAGCGCGGCGGGCAGCAGGACGAACCGGATCCGCGTCCAGCCCGTCGCGCCGAGCACCCGGCCCACGCGCAGGTACAGCGGAGGCACCTGGTCGGTCCCGGCGAGGAGGCCGTTCACGATCGACGGCACTGCGCCGAGCAGGATGACCGCGTACATCGTCGCGTCGGTCAGCTGGAACCAGATGATCGCGGCCGGCACCCAGGCGACCGACGGGAGCGACTGCAGGCCGGTGATGATCGGCCCGAACGCGCGGCGCAGGAGCGGGGACGCGGCCAGCGCGACACCGATCGCGACGCCGACGACGACCGACATCGAGAAGCCGACCGCCGCGCGCTGCACGCTGAGGGTGACGGCGCGCCACGCCGAGCCGTCCTGAATGGTGCCGAGCAGGGTATGCCAGGTGTCCGCCGGGCTGGGCAGGGCGTAGGGCGGCTTGAGCTCCAGCAGGTAGGCGACCTGCCACACGACGAGCAGCGCGCCGAGGGCGGCGAGCACGGGCCAGACCGCCCGCCACGCGGCCCGCCAGACGGAGCTGCGGGGTGCGGCGATCGGTGTCTCGAGCGCATCGAGGCCGGCCGCGAGGTCGTCGTCCGCCGTCCTGCGGGTCGGGGGAGCCGAGGTGTCAGTGGCCATGGCGGGCGATCTCCTGTCGCAGGTCCTCGGTGATCTCGGCGCTGAGCCGGGACACGTCGGGGTCGTCGATGCGGCGCGGCTGGGGGATGTCGACCGACCACTCGCGGGCGACGCGTCCGGGGCGCGAGGAGAGCAGCACGACGCGCTGCCCCAGCCGGACCGCCTCGCGCACGTTGTGCGTCACGAAGATGACGGCCCGTCCCGTCTCGGTCCAGATGCGGGTGAGCTCCTCGTGCAGGACGTCCCGGGTGATGGCGTCGAGCGCCGCGAACGGCTCGTCCATGAGCAGGAGGTCGCCCTCCTGGGCCAGCGCGCGGGCGAGGGCGACGCGCTGCCGCATCCCGCCCGACAGCTCGTGCACGCGCTTCGGGCCGGAGCCCTCCAGCCGGACGAGGGTGAGCAGGCGCTGCGCCTCCTCGCGGCGCTCCGCCCGGGCGACGCCCCGCAGGCGCAGCGCGAGCTCGACGTTCCCCGCGGCGGTGAGCCACGGGTAGAGCGCGGGCTCCTGGAACATGAGCGCCGGCCGGCCGCCGGGGACCTCGACGGTGCCGGAGACCGGCTGGTCCAGGCCCGCGACCAGCGAGAGGAGCGTCGACTTGCCGCAGCCCGACGCCCCGAGCAGGCAGACGAACTCGCCCGGTGCCACGGTCAGGTCGATGCGGTCGAGGACCGGGGGTCGCGACGCCTCGCCGAAGTGGTGCGTCACCCCGGTCAGGCGCGCCGCGACGGCGGCCGGGGCCGTGGAGCCCTGGCCGTCGACCGCCGTCACGGTGGTGGTCACGTGCCCGACGCCCCGAGGCCGCCGTCGGAGACCGGCTCCTGGTCGTTCTCGGCGAGCACCTCGTTGAGCAGGGTCAGGTCGTAGATGCCCTGCAGGTCGGTCTTCTTGGAGGTGCCTGCCTCGACAGCGTGGTCGGCCGATGTCTGCAGGCTCGCGGCGATCGGGTCGAGCGTGATCCGCAGGTTGCCCCACGCGCGGTCCAGCACCTCGGCGGAGAGCGGCTTGCCGCTGAGCTTCTCGATCACGGTGTTCGACAGGGTCTTGGCCTCGTCGGGGTTCGCCGCGATCCACTCGGACGTGGCGTACTCGGCCTCGAGGAGCTTCTTGACGGTGCCCGGGTACTTGGACAGGTACTCCGTGGCGACGATCAGGTGCGTGGTGACGAAGTCGCCGTCGGGCCACAGCTCCAACTCGTCGAGCAGGACGTGCGCACCGGCGTCGACGACGAGCCGCGACGCCCACGGCTCCGGTAGCCACGCACCGTCCAGCTGCCCGGCCTTGAACAGGTCGAGCGTCTGCGAGTTCTCCTGCGGCGCGATCGTCACGTCGCTGGCGCCACCGGTGAGCGAGGTCTCGAGCCCCTCCTCGGCGAGCCAGGCGCGCAGCGCGACGTCCTGGGTGTTGCCCAGCTGCGGGGTGGCGAGCGTGGCACCGACGAGGTCCTCGGGGGAGTCGATGCCCTCGCGGACGACCAGCTGCGCCCCGCCGGAGGTCGCACCGGAGACGATGCGGACGGCCTCGCCGTTCGACTGCGCGAACGCGTTGATGGCCGGGTTGGGGCCGATGAACGTCGCGTCGATCGCGCCACCGAACAGGGCCTCGACCGCAGCCGGACCGGCGTTGAAGATCGAGGTGGTGAGCGTCGTGTCGCCCAGCGCCTCCTGGTAGGTGCCGTCGTCGACCCCGACGAGGGCGACGGCGTGCGTGAGGTTGGCGAAGTAGCCGAGGCGCAGCTCCGGTGCCTCCGCGAGGTCCGCGGGTGCCGCGGACGAGTCGGCTGTCGTGTCCGTGCCGGGCTCCTCGGCGGCGGAGGAGGCGCACGCACCGAGGGACGCGAGGAGGCCGGCGGCGAGGAGGGCGGCGGTCAGACGGGCGGGACGGGCGGTCATGTCAGGTCCTTGGGGGTCGCGGGTCGAGTGGGCGGGCGGTCGTCGACGACGACATCGCCGCGCAGGCTCGGTGCGCGCGTGCTGAGCGAGATGGGGCCGGCTGGGCGCCATGGGGTGGGTCCTCCGCGGGGGACGGGGTGGAGGCGCACGCGTCACGCCGAGTCGTCGTGGGGATCGACGAGGGCCGGGCGTCGGACGCGCGGCCGGGGGACGGTGCCGCGTTCAGACGTTCCGCGGACAGCAGGGGCGCGCGGAAGCCAGGACGGCGTGACAGCACGTCGAGGCGGCGCGGCGGGTCTGCATGGGATGAGGATGGCCGTCTGCGGGCCCCGGCAACAGCACCGTCTCTTAATGTGGACACGGCAGGTCGGAATACGAGACTTTACAGCGAGACGGCCGCGCCCGGGGCTCGGTGCCCCGGACGCGGCCGACTCGGGTCCTGCTACTTCGCCGGCTTCTTCTCCGGCGGGACCGGCCCGTACAGCGGCGGCGCGGGCTCGGCCATCTCCAGGTCGGCCGTCGCCTGGATGAGCGCGAGCAGATCGGTGTCGAGGCCGGGGGAGAACTCCTCGAACCGCTCGTCGGCGATCTCCGACGGCACGCCGGCGGGCGCCTGCTCGGTGCCGTCGAGCTCGGTGCCGTCCTTCGAGGGGGACATCCCCTGGAAGATCCGGCCCGCCTCCGAGGACGCGGTCAGGTCGAATGTGTACTGCTTGCTCTGCAGCCCCAGATCGACCAGCTTCTTGACCTCGGGGAACTTCTCCGCGTTGGTCTTCGGGATCGGCAGCAGCGACGCCCAGTTCACGCCGAGGGTCTCCAGCGCGCGGGCGTACGCGTTCTCGTGGGCCTGGTCGCGCACGATCAGGTACGAGATGGTCGAGCGGGCCGTCTTGTTCTCGGTCATCTCGTAGATCCGGCACTTCTGCAGGCGGCCCGTGGACTCGAGCATCAGGTTGTAGAGCAGGTCGAGCACGAGGTTGCCCGAGTTGTAGACGTAGGACCCGGACCACGGGTTGCCCGCGGCGTCCACCGGTAGTGCGCCTTGGGCGGCGACCAGGTAGTGGTGGATGTTGCCCGCGTCCAGCGCGGACTCCAGCGGGGTGGCACCACCGGCGCCGGGCGTGTCCAGCGGGTCGGTCTTCTTGCCGTTGTACCGCGGGGAGCCGTCGAGCAGGCGCGCGATGGTGGTGCCGATCAGCTCGACGTGGCTGATCTCCTCGGTGCCGATGCCCTGGAGCAGGTCCCGGTACGGCTTCCCGCTCTTCCCGCGGAAGTTGATGCTCTGGAACAGGTACTGCATCATCGTGCGCATCTCGCCGAACTGGCCGCCGAGACCCTCCTGCAGGGCGTTCGCTGCTGCCGGGTCCGGCTCGTCCGCCTCGATGTCGTTGATGAGTCGCTGCACGTGCAGGTACATGGCGTTCCCTCCGGGTCAGGCGTCGTCGTCCTTGTTCTCGGCCCCGCGCGACTGGCGCAGAGCACGGCCGAGCCGTACGTCCTCCTCCTGCTTGGCCTGCTTCTTCTCGCTCGCACGCGTGTCCCGCGGCGGGAGCTGGATGGTCTTCTCGGCCTCGATGCCGCCCTGCAGCTGGCGGCCCCGCTCGACCTCCGCGTCGAGCTCCGCCCCGAAGAGCAGGGCGAGGTTGGTGATCCACAGCCAGAGCAGGAACACGATCACCCCCGCCAGCGAGCCGTACGTGTCGCCGTAGCTGGCGAAGTTCGCGACGTAGAAGCCGAACCCTGCCGACGCGAGCACCCACACGACCAGCGCCACGATCGCCCCGAGGCTGATCCACCGGAACTTCGGCTGCTGCACGTTCGGCGTCGCGTAGTAGAGGACAGCGATCGCGACCACCACGAGGGCGATGATCACCGGCCACTTCACGATGCTCCAGGCCGTGACTGTGACGTCGCTCAGGCCGAGGGCCTCGCCGACCGAGCGGGCGACCCCACCGGACAGCACGACGGCCGTGACGATCACGACGGCGATCAGGACCAGGACCACGGTGACGGCGAGGAGCGCCGGCCGCAGCTTCCAGATCGGGCGGCCCTCGTCGACCTCGTACACCCGGTTCATGCCCCGGCTGAACGCCGCGACGTACCCCGACGCCGACCACAGGGCCAGCACGAGACCGAAGACCAGCGCGAACCCGGCAGCGGGCGCCTCCGTCAGCTGCGTGAGGATCGGCTTCAGCGTGTCGTCGACCGAGGAGACGCCGACGTCCCCGGCGATCGTGAGGACGTCGGCGACCATCTTCTCCGGGTCGCCCACGAGGCCGAGGATCGAGATGACGGCCAGCAGGGCCGGGGCGATCGCGAGGACCGCGTAGTACGTCAGGGCGGCCGCGAGGTCGGTGCACTGGTCCTTGCCGAACTCGCGCAGCGTCTTGCGCAGGACGTAGAGCCAGGACCGCTTCGTCATGTCGTCGGGGGAGTCGGGCTTGCGCGGGTCCTCCGGCGCCGGGGCGGCGGCCTTCTCGGTGCTGCGGGTGCTGGACGTGTCGTGCATGCGGTCGGTCTCCCCATGGGTGTGGTTCGGTCCTGCGCCGCGTGGCGGGGCGCTGGGCCCCGCCACGCAGGCTCCTAGATGCCGGGCTGGTCGCTGCTCGCGGCGTGGGCGCCACGGACGTCGTCCGCTGCCTGGGTGGCGTCGGAGCGCAGGTCGGACGCGGCGGACCGCCCCTCGTCCTTCAGGGACGCGCCGGCCTCGGTAGCACGGTCCTTGACCGCGGCCGCGGCCCCCAGGGCGGGCTCGCGCAGGTTCTCCGCGAGGCCCTGGGCTGCGTCCTTCGCCTCCTGGACCAGCGGGGCCGCCTGCTCCTTCGCCGCCGTGGCCAGCTGCTGCTCCTGACGGGTGGCGGGCAGCAGCGAGGCGATCAGCCAGCCGGCACCGAACGCGACCAGACCGGCGGCGAGCGGGTTGCCGCGGGCCCTGTCCTTCGCGGCGTGCGGCAGCCCGGCAGCCGTCCCACCGAGGCTCGACGCTGCGGAGCCGGCGCCGTCGACGCCGTCGGAGACGCCGCCCATCACCTTCTCCTTGACGTCCGAGACGGCCGAGCGGACCTTGTCGGCCTGCCGCTGCGCGACCTGGGTGGGGCTGACCTTGTCGGTCAGGGCGTCGACGTCCGAGCTCAGCTCGGCACGCGTGCGCTCGATGTCCTCGCGGATCTGGTCCGGGTCGGTGCTCATGCGTTCTTCTCCTCGTGGCCGTGCAGTGCGTGGGGGATCTTCTTGACGGTGTCGGTGGTCTGGGGGAGCCCACCCACCCGCGTGGTCTCGGCCCTGCCGCGGGCGGCCAGGACGGCTGCGACGATCGCCCAGATCACGGCGACGATCACGGCCGACCAGCCCATCGAGTCCATCGCGTCGCCGAGCGCCCACCACAGGGCGATCGACAGGAAGAGCAGGACGAAGTGCCCGGCGACGGCGGCACCGGCGAACATCGATCCGCCCTTGGCGGCCGCCTTCGCCGACTGGGTGGCCTCGGCCTTGGCGAGGGCGACCTCCTGGCGCATGAGCGTCGAGAGGTCGCGGGTCACCTCACCGAGCAGGTCACCCACCGACTGGCGCGGCGGAGCGTCCAGCGGGTCGCTCATCGCTGGTCCCAGCCGGTCGAGGGCACCGGCGAGGCGAGCTCGTCCGTGAACCGCGGGCGCTCCTCGACCACGTCCGCGTACACCGGCAGCGGCTCGGAGACAGGCTCGGGCATCACCGAGGTGCGCACCGGGACGGTCGGGGCCGAGGTCGGTGCTGCCTGCTGCGGCGAGGACGGGGCGTCCTTCAGTCCCCGGGTCAGGCGGCCCAGGACGATGCCTGCGCCCGCCGCGACCAGGAGGAAGGTGCCGGGACGGCGCCGGGCGAAGCTGCGGACCTCGGCCAGCACCTCGTCCGGTCCGTGGTTCTCGAGCCACTGGCCCAGACCGTCCACCCGCTGCCCGACCTCGCGCACGATGTCGGTGGCGAGGTTCTGCTCGTCGGGCGCTGAGGCCATCTGGGAGAACTGGGAGCCCACAGCGGTCAGGCCGCCGGCGATCCTGCTCTGCTGGGTTCGTGCCTGCTCGGAGACCTCCGTGCGGGCCTGCGACCACAGGTCGTCCAGCTGGCGGCGCGCCTCCTGGGTGACCGCGGCGGCCTCACCCTTGGCCTCGCCGAGCAGGTGCCCACCGGCGTCGGTGGCCTTGTCCTTCAGGGTGCCGGCCTGCTCCTTGGCCGCGTCGGCTGTGCTCGGCGGCGGCGCGCCGTGCTGGGGGTAGGGGCTGGTGTGGTCGCTCATGAGGGTGCCTCGTCTCGCTCTGTCGGGTCGGCGGACGGGTCCGCGACGACCGGGGCGCGCGGGGGCGCACAGGTCGAGGGACCGACGTGACGCGAGGCTGCTTTCGCGCGATCGTCCGCATGGGGTGCAGGGCGCCGCTGCGGCGTCCTGCTGCCAGCTGTCGTGGTGCGTGAGCGCGTCGGCTCCGCACGGAGTCCCCTGTCCGGCGACGTGTCCTGTCCCGGGCGACGGTGCGCGGGACCGACCGTGCCGGTCCAGCACGAGGGACGTTAATTCCGTTCGGGCGACCCCGCCACCCGAGCCGACGGATCCGTCAGACGCGGGCCCGGAAGGCCCCGAGGTTCTCCGGCGGGCTGCCGGTGACGGCCTCGACGATCGAGGCGGCGACCTCACGGAGCTTGACCTTGCGGTGCTGGGCCGCGCTGCGCAGGATCGCCAGGGCGTCCTGCGCGGTGCACCGGTTCTCCGCCATGATCACGCCGATCGCCTGGTCGATCACGGCCCGCGACACCAGCGCGGCGCGCAGGTCGGCGTTCATCTCGGCCTGGTCGGCGCTGCGCAGGAACAGCTCGACGGTGCGGGCGATCTCGTCGGCGTACATGTCCGCCACGGCGATGGCGTCGTCGTCCCAGGCGTACGCCCCCACCGCATAGAGGTTCAGCGCGATCTGCACCCCGGGGCGGACGTCGCGGGGCAGGGCGGCGGCGGATCCGTACCCATGCTCCTGCGCCGCGGAGCGCCACGCCGGCCACCGCGTCTCCTGCGCGACGTCGGGCACGTGGACGGTGCTGCCCACCTCGATCGCGGTCAGGCAGGGGCCGTCGGCCGCGGCGTACTCGACCTCGTCGCACACGGCGGCGTGCGGGTCGCTCGCGGCGACCAGTGTCGGCCGCTTGTCGCGGCGCAACGTGATCGTCGCCGAGCTGGCCGCGCCGACGTGCCGCGCGGCCGCGCGGGCGACCCCGTCGACGAAGTCGTCGACACCGGGCGTGGTGAGCAGCAGCGACTGCAGCTCGGTCATCGCGGCGGCTCGGGCGCTGTCGTTCATGGGGTCTCCTCGGTCGTGCTCACGGACGGACCAGCGCACGCGCGGCGTCGACGTCCTCGATGCCGGCGCGTTGCGCGCTGAGGTGCAGCAGGGCCCGGGCCTCGTCGATGCCGAGGCGCTGCGAGTGGGCCAGGACGCCGACCGCCTGGTCGACGACAGCGAGGTCGTCGAGCCGTGCAGGTGCGGCGAGCGCGTCGTCGCGCGACCGGAACGACAGGTCCGCGTTCGTGATGGCGACCCCGGCGCTGGCACCCACGATCGCCGCGAGCCGGACCTCGTGGCCGAGGAACGCCCCGGGTGCAGCGGCGTAGAAGTTGACCGTGCCGACGAGCGCACCGTCGTCGAGCACGGGCAGCGACAGCGAGGAGCGGACACCACGCGCCGCCGCCGTCCGCGCGAACACGCGCCACCGGTCCTCGTCGAGCACGTCCTCGACGGAGACGACGGTCCCGTCGCGGCCGGCCTCGAGGCACGGTCCGTCCTCGACGTACTGCGCGGCATCCAGCACGGCGGAGTCGGCCGAGGTGGCGACCACGGTGAACGTGAGGTCCTCCGACCCCAGGCAGTAGCTGAAGCCGACGCACGACGGGACCTCGGCGGCGACGCGGGCGCCGGCGTCGGCGACGAGCGCGACGAGGTCGACGTCGCTGGACTCGCCGAGCCGCCTCAGCGCCTCGGCCGTCTCCGGGAGGAGCTCCATCGGACCCCGATCGCTGGGTACCCGGTCTGCGCGCGCCTGCATCACGCTCGCTGACCGTACGTCGGGCGTGTCGCCGCCGCGCGCCGGCAGACCGGTTGCGCCACGGCTGCCGGCACGTACGGTCGGGACTCGTGCACGTCCTCCTGCTCGCCGACACCCACGTCCCCCGCCGGGCCCGCGACCTGCCCGCCGAGGTGTGGTCCGCGGTCGAGCGCGCCGACGTCGTCCTGCACGCCGGCGACTGGGTCGGCGAGGACCTGCTCGACCGCCTGGACGCCCGCGCCCGTCGGCTCGTGGCGTGCGTCGGCAACAACGACGGAGCAGGGCTCCGCGCGCGGCTCCCGCTCGTCGCGCACGTCGAGCTGGACGGGCTGCGCGTCGGCGTCGTGCACGAGACGGGCCCGGCCGCCGGCCGCGAGCGGCGGTGCGACGTCGAGCACCCCGACCTGGACCTGCTGGTGTTCGGTCACAGCCACATCCCGTGGGACACCGTCACGCCTGGCGGGATGCGGTTGCTCAACCCGGGATCGCCGACCGACCGGCGCCGGCAGCCGTTCGCGACCTACATGACGGCGACGGTCGTCGACGGTCGTCTCGACGACGTGGCCGTCCATCGCGTGACCCGGCACTGAGGACCCACCTCCGGTTGCGCATCGGTCAGCGCGTGCGACCGTGAGTCCGAAGAGCTTGCTCCAGAACCGGGCGGGTGCACGCACCAGGACGGATCCCGATCATGAAGCTCCCCTCCCCGCGCGGACCCCTCGGGGCGTCCCTGACCGACCTGCTCGTCCACCCGTCGCGGGACGTCGACCACCTCGACGACGAGGTGCTCACGCGCTGGCGCAACGCCGCGGCGACCGCCGACGCGCTGACCGACGACGATCTCCAGCTCACGCTGTGGACGCTCTACGCCTTGCACTACCGCGGGTTCGAGGGCGTGGACGAGGCGTGGGAGTGGCACCCGGACCTCCTGCGCCTGCGTCGCATCCTCGAGGTCGCGGTCGAGGCGGCGCTGCGCGACCAGGTCCCGGACCACGTCGAGACACCCGCCGAGCGGGAGGCCGTCGCGGCCGCGCTCTTCGCGATGACCGCTCCGGGACCCGGACCGAGCGTCGCCCGCTACGTCGCCCGGTCGGCCGACGCGACGCAGGCCGAGGAGTTCCTCATCCACCGGTCGCTGTACACGCTGATGGAGGCCGACCCGCACACGTGGGCGGTCCCGCGGCTGACGGGGGCGCCCAAGGCGGCGCTGGTCGAGGTGCAGTCCGACGAGTACGGCGGCGGTCGGCCCGAACGGATGCACAGCGCCCTCTTCGCCCGGACGATGCGCGGTGCCGGGCTCGTCGACGAGTACGGGTACTACGTGGACCGGCTGCCCGCCGTCACGATCGCGGCGCTCAACCTGATGTCGCTGTTCGGGCTGCACCGCCGCTGGCGCGGGGCGATTGCCGGGCACCTCGCGGCCTTCGAGATGACGTCGTCGTTGCCCAACCGCCTCTACGGGGACGGGTTCCGCCGCCTCGGCCACGACGGGGGCACGACCGACTACTTCGACGAGCACGTCGAGGCGGACGCCGTGCACGAGCAGATCGCCGGCCGGGACCTGGCGGGGCGGCTCGCGGAGCAGGAGCCCGAGCTGGTGGACGACATCCTGTTCGGTGCGGCGGCCTGCCTGTACCTCGACGAGCTCGTCGGACGGCACCTGCTCGACGCGTGGACCGCGGGGGCCTCCTCGCTGCGTGCGGCATGACCGGCCGCGCACCGCAGCGGGCCACGATCGAGGCGTGCCCGAACGGCCCGCTCCTCGTCCGCGGCGACGTGGAGCTGGTCGACTCCGACGGCAACCCGATCGAGCGGCACCGACGCACGGTCGCGCTGTGCCGGTGCGGGACGTCCGCCATCGCGCCGTTCTGCGACGGGAGCCACAAGGCGATCGGCTTCGTCACCCCCTCATGAGAGCGGCGACCGGACAGGTGACGAGGCTGGTGCCGGGCGATGTCGTCCGCGTGCTGGCGCTGGTCAGCGTCGTCGTCGGTACCTGGCGGTCCGGTCCGGTCGCGGCGGCCTTGTTCCTGCTGGTGCTCGGCGGCGTGATGGTGCCGCGGGCGATCGCCGCCCCGACCTGGCTCGACGTCACGTACAGCAGCACGATCCTATTCGCCGCGTGGGCCGCGCAGCTCGACTGGTACGTGGCGGTGAGCTGGCTGGACGTCGCGGTGCACGCGGTCGCGACGGGCCTGGTCGCCGTCCTGGGCGTGCAGGCGCTGCATGCCTGGGGGGTCGTCGGTCGCGGCGGGTCACGCACGGAGGTGGCCCTGCTCGTCGTCGGGCTCGGTGCGGTGCTCGCGGTGCTCTGGGAGCTGGGGGAGTGGGCCGGCAACGCGTGGTTCGACCGCAGGATCCAGGTGGGGTACGACGACACGATGGGCGATCTCGCCGCGGGGCTCGCCGGTAGCGTCGTCGTCACGGGCGTCGTGGTGCGGCGCCCGTGATCGCCGGGCCGGGGGTCAGCGTCTCGGTGGTCATCCCCGCCCGCGACGACGCGGTCGCCCTGGCGGAGTGCCTCGCGCGGCTCCGCCGGCAGACGGTCGCGCCGTACGAGGTGCTGGTCGTCGACAACGGCTCGACGGACGACACCGCGGCGGTCGCAGCGTCGTGGGGTGCGCGGGTGGTGGCGGAGCCGCGGGTCGGCATCCCCGCCGCGGCAGCGACCGGGTACGACCACGCGCGCGGCGACGTGATCGCCCGGCTCGACGCGGACTCCCGTCCGGACGAGCGGTGGGTGGAGCGCATCGTGGACTGCATGCTCGCGGACCCGCGGCTCGACGCCGTCTCGGGCACCGGGCAGTTCTTCGACCTCCCGGTGGCCCTGCGGGCCGGCGTCTCGGGGGTCTACCTGGGTGCGTACTACCTCCTCGCGCACCTCGCCCTCGGGCACACCGCGCTGTGGGGCTCGTCGATGGCGGTGCGCCGCGAGGCGTGGCTCGCCGTCCGCTCCCGGGTGAGCCGGGACGACCCCGAGGTGCACGACGACCTCGACCTCGCGTTCGCCCTCGGACCCGGGCGGCGGATCCGGTACGACCCGTCGCTGCGCGTGGGGGTGTCGGCACGGTCCCTGCGTGGGCACGCCCAGCGGGTGCGTCGCTTCGACCGGGCGTGGCGCACGCTGCGCGTCAACTGGCGGGTTGCGCCGCCCTGGGACCGGTGGCGGGCACGGTTGGCGCGCTGAGCGTCAGCCGGTAGAAGACGCTGTGCGGGTCGAGGACGTAGTCGGCGAACGGGGGGCTCTCGACGAAGCCGGCGCGCTCGTACAGGCGGCGGGCGGGGGCGAAGTAGCCCTCGGTGCCGGTCTCGAGGTGGACGGTGCCGATGCCCCGGGCCGCTGCGGCGCCGAGCACGTGCGCGAGCATCGCGGCGCCGACGCCCTGCCCGCGGGACGCGGCGGTGGTCCGCATCGACTTGAGCTCGCCGTCGGCCGGCCCGAGCTCCTTGAGCGCCGCGCACCCGAGCAGCACGCCGGTGCCGTCGCGGGCGGTCCAGAACGTGATGCCCGGCGCCGCGAGCGCCGACGGGTCGAGGGCGTGCACGGACTCGGCGGGCGAGGTCGCGTACATGTCCGAGAGGTGCTCGCCGAGGAGGTCCAGCACGTCGGGGGCGGTCGGGTCGTCGATGGCGATCGTCACGGTCACGGTGCTCATTCTTCCTCAGCGGGCGGGATGTCCCGTCCCATCATCTGGACTTTCCCCTCGGATCATTGACTCGCTCCTCGTTTATGTCTACTTTCCCGACCTGTTAGGTCATGAATTCCAGCGACAAGCCCCGGCTCGCTGGGTGGCAACCCTCCTGCGTGTGGGGTGCCCCGGGTGACGACCTGGTCCTGTGCGAGCACCCGCTCGTGCCCGACAACGACGCAGCGCCCGCCCGGCGGGCACGAAGGGACGCACGATGAGCACGGACGGACAGCCCGCGGCGATCGCCGACGGCCTCTCTCGCGTGTCCTCCTGCTGTCCCGGCGCCGGCTCCGGCGCGCTCAGCACCTGGTGTTGCTGACCCGTCTCCTGGCCTGACCGGCCGCTGACGAGCCCCTGCGATCGACGGCTCCGCCGTCTCGCGCCCGCACCCCACGCACCGTCCGTCGCACCTCTGTGTGCGCGCGGCGCGTCCGCGACTCCTGAACGGACACCCCCATGGCACACCCCACATCGTCCCCCCGGCCGCTGCACCTCGGCGTCGACCTCAGCGACGCCGGAGCCCACCCCGCCGCCTGGCGCACCCACGGCTCCCAGGCCCAGCGACTCTTCGACGCCGAACGGCTCCAGCACCTGGTCGACACCGCCCAGCGCGGCACGCTCGACCTCGTCGTCATCGACGACTCCTTCTCGCTGCAGCCCACCCGCTCCACCACCCTGCGGGGCAGGCTCGACGCAGCTCTCGTCGCGGCGCGGCTGGCGCCCCGGTCGCGGGGCATCGGCCTGGTGCCGACCGTCGCGACGACGCACACCGAGCCGTTCCACGTGTCCAAGGCGATCGCGACGATCGACCACGTCAGCGGCGGCCGTGCGGGCTGGCAGCTCGGCTGGTCCTCGGACGACGCCGACGCCGGCCACTTCGGCCGCGGGGCCGCGCTGTCCGAGGCAGCGGCCGTGGCCGAGGCCGAGGAGGCCGTCGAGGTCGTCTCTGCGCTCTGGGACAGCTGGGAGGACGACGCGGAGATCCGCGACCGGGAGACGCACCGCTACGTCGACCGCGCGAAGCTCCACTACGTCGAGCACGACGGCGTGCACTTCGCGGTCAAGGGGCCGTCGATCACCCCGCGCCCCCCGCAGGGGCAGCCGCCGATCGTGGTGCGCGTCGGGTCCGACGAGTCGTTCGGCCTCGCCGCCCGGCACGCCGACCTGGTCCGGATCAGCGCCACCAGCCGCGACGAGGCGCTCGACCTGCGGCTGCGGTTGCGCGCCGCGGCCGCCGCGGCGGGCCGCGAGCCCGGTGACCTGCGGGTGCTCGTCGACGCGTTCGTCGTGACCGGGCCGGACCAGGCGAGCGCGCGTGCGCGCCTCGACCTGCTCACCGAGCTCGAGGGCGTCCGGTGGGACACCGACTCGCTCACCCACGTCGGCACCGCCCGCGAGCTGACCGACACGTTCCTGTCGTGGTGGGAGATCGGTGCCGTGGACGGGTTCGTCGTGCGGCCCTCCTCGCTCCACACCGACCTCGACGTGCTGGTCGACGGCGTCGTCCCGATGCTGCGCACCGCGCGGGCGTTCCGCGAGCACTACAACGGCCCCACGCTCCGCGACCAGCTGGGCCTGCGCAACCCGGCCAACCGCTACGCCGCGATCGCCTGAGCCCCGCGATGACCACCCCCCGCAAGCAGGTCCACCTCGGCGCACACTTCCCCGGCGTCAACAACACGACCGTCTGGAGCGACCCTCGCTCCGGGAGCCAGATCGACTTCGCGTCGTTCGAGCACCTCGCCCGTCGCGCGGAGGCCGCGCACCTCGACTTCTTCTTCCTCGCCGAGGGCCTGCGCCTGCGCGAGCACAAGGGGCAGATCCACGACCTCGACGTCGTCGGTCGGCCGGACACGCTGCCCGTGCTCGCGGCGCTCGCCGCGGTCACGGACCGGATCGGGCTGGCGGGCACGATCAACACGACCTTCAACGAGCCGTGGGAGCTGGCCCGGCAGTTCGCGACGCTCGACCTCCTGTCCGGCGGTCGCGCGGCGTGGAACCTGGTGACCAGCTCCGACGCCTTCACCGGGGAGAACTTCCGTCGCGGCGGGTTCCTGCCGCACGAGCAGCGCTACGAGCGGGCGGCCGAGCTGGTCCAGGTCGCGCGGGCGCTGTGGGACTCCTGGGACGACGACGCGGTCGTCGCGCACGCCCGCACCGGGCAGTTCGTGCGGCCCGGGTCGGTGCGCGAGGTCCGGCACGAGGGACCGCACTTCCAGGTGCGCGGGGAGTTCACCACGCCGCGCGGGCCCCAGGGGCACCCGGTGCTGTTCCAGGCCGGAGACTCGGCCGACGGGCGCGACTTCGCGGCGGCCACGGCCGACGTCGTCTTCTCGGCGCATTCCACGTTCGAGGCGGGCAAGGCGTTCTTCGCCGACGTGAAGGGCCGGCTCGCCGCTCACCGGCGGACGCCGGACCAGCTCCTGATCCTGCCCGCGACCACGGTCGTGCTCGGCGCGACCGCGCAGGAGGCGGCCGAGCGGTCCCACGAGATCCGGCTCCAGCAGGTGCCCGGGCCGACGGCGATCGCGTTCCTGGAGCAGGTCTGGGGTCGGGACCTGACCGACCACGACCCCGAAGGTCCGCTACCGCGGATCGAGCCTGACGTCGAGAACCTCGACATCACGCGAGGGCGGGTGCGGCACGTCAAGGACCCGCGTGCGATCGCCGGTGCGTGGCGCGCGCAGGCCGACGCGAACGGCTGGTCGATCCGCCGGCTCGTCATCGAGGTGACGTCGCGCGGCGGGTTCGTCGGCACGGCCACGCAGGTCGCGGACGCCATCGACCGGCACGTCCAGGAGGACGCGTCCGACGGGTTCATCCTCGTCCCGCACCTGACCCCCGCCGGCCTGGACGACGTGTTCGACCAGGTGGTCCCGCTGCTCCAGGAACGCGGCTCGTTCCGCACCGAGTACGCCGGGACGACGCTCCGCGACCACCTCGGCCTGACCCGACCGGCACCCCGGAACACCCGCTCATACGCCGACCGTGCCCTCGTCGGCTGACCCGCCCCCACCCACCCCTGACCGAAGGACCCCCGTCATGCTCCGCTCGACCCGTGCCCGGTCCGTGCTCCTGACCACCCTCGTCGTCCCCGGCCTCCTGCTGACCGCGTGCAGCTCCGGCGGTGCCCCGGCCGCGTCCCCGACGGCCGACCAGAGCGCGACCGCGACCCCCGGTGGCACGCTGCGGTTCGCCCTCGGCGCGTCACCGAGCGGCGTCGACCCCCAGCAGGTCGGCTCGAACGTCAGCATCTACATCGCCCGCCAGCTGGCGGACTCGCTGACCGACCAGGACACCGAGACCGGCGAGATCGTGCCGTGGCTCGCGACGAGCTGGAAGGTCAGCGACGATCTGACCCGGTTCACGTTCCACCTGCGTGACGACGTGACGTTCTCTGACGGCACGCCCCTGACCGCGACGACCGTCAAGGCGAACTTCGACGCCCTCGTCGGCCCCCTCGCCGCCACGGCACCCCTGGCCGGGTCCTACCTCTCGGGCTACCAGGCCACGACCGTCGACGACGAGCACACCGTCACGGTCGCTTTCGCGACGCCGAACGCGCAGTTCCTGCAGGCGACCTCCACGGTGTCGCTGGCGATCCTGTCCGACGCGACCGCGACGACGGACCCGGCGGCACGTCTCCAGGGCGAGGTCGTCGGATCGGGCCCGTTCGAGCTCGAGGAGTACACGCAGGACCAGGGGGCGACGATCGTGCGCCGCGACGGGTACGCGTGGCCGTCGGACGTCTCCGAGAACCCCGGCGAGGCGTACCTCGACCAGATCGACTTCTCGATCGTGCCCGAGTCGGGCGTGCGGTCCGGCGGGCTGGCCTCCGACCAGTTCGACGCGGTCGGCGACGTGCTGCCGCAGGACGTGCCGCAGGTCGAGGGTTCGGGCGGTTCCGTGCTCACCCGCACCAACCCGGGTGTCGCCTTCGTGCTCCAGCCGAACGTGAGCGCCGGTCCGCTGGCCGACCCTGACGTGCGCGCCGCCGTGCAGGTGGCGATCAACCGCCAGGAGCTCGTGGACACGGTGCTCAGCGAGGCGTTCAAGCCCGCGACGAGCGTCCTGGCCAGCACGACGCCGGGCTATGTGGACCTCTCAGACGAGCTCGCGTTCGACCAGGACGGTGCCGCGGACGCGCTCGACGACGCCGGCTGGACGCTCGGTGCCGACGGGATCCGCGAGAAGGGCGGCGAGAAGCTGTCGTTCGACGTGGTGTACGCGCCGCTCTTCACCGGCAGCCAGGCCGTGCTGGAGCTCACGCAGCAGCAGCTCAAGGCCGTCGGGGTCGACCTCCAGGTCCGCCAGCAGACGCCCGCCGAGCAGCAGGCGGCTCTCGCAGCCGGTGACTACGACACGTACTACTACAACGTCACGCGCGCCGACGGCGACATCCTGCGCACACAGTTCTCCTCGAAGTTCCGCAACATCAACAAGCGACCGGCCGACACGGTCCTCGACCCGCTGCTCGACGAGCAGCTGGCGCAGGGCGACCCGGCGAAGCGGGCGGACGACCTGGCCACCGCGCAGCAGACCATCCTCGACGAGGGCCTGGCGATCCCGCTGTTCGAGCTCGCACAGTCCATCGGCGTCGGCCCCGACGTGCACGGGCTCGCGTTCGACGCCTCGTCCCGGCTGCTGTTCCACGACACCTGGATCGGCGGCGACCGGTGACGGGCTACGTCCTGCGCCGGCTCGGCGCCGCGGTCCTGGTGCTCTGGGCGGCGTTCACGGTCTCGTTCGCGGTGCTGTACCTGCTGCCCAGCGACCCGGTGAGCATCATGCTCGACGGGGCCAACCCGGGCGGCACCGTGGACCCGGAGCAGGTCGCGGAGCTGAGTGCCCGGTACGGGTTCGACCGCCCGCCGCTCGAGCAGTACGTCGTGCTGCTCGGGCGGGCGCTGACCGGTGACCTCGGTGTGTCGGTGACGTCCGGCGCCCCCGTGTCGCAGCTCCTCGCGGACGCGTTCCCGCAGACGCTGGCCCTGACCAGCTTCGCCCTCGGGATCGCCTTGCTGCTCGGTGGGGCGATCGCCGCGGTCTCCTCCTGGTCGCGGTCCACCCGCCTGCGCGGGGCGCTGCTGGCGCTGCCTCCGCTGGGCGTCTCGATGCCCACGTTCTGGATCGGGCTGCTGCTCCTGCAGCTGTTCTCGTTCCGGCTCCCGCTGTTCCCGGCGGTCGGCAACCAGGGCTTCGGCAGCCTGGTGCTCCCGGCGGTCACGCTCGCCATCCCGCTGTCCGCGGTCATCGCGCAGGTACTGGCCCGGTCCATGCGGACCGCCTGGGACGCGCCCTACGTGGAGACCGCGCTGGCCAAGGGCGCCAGCCGGGGGCGGGTGCAGTGGCGGCACGTGACCCGCAACGCCGCGCTCCCGGCGCTGACGCTGCTGGGCATCGCGGTGGGCAACCTGCTCGCCGGGGCCGTGGTCGTCGAGACGGTCTTCTCGCGGGCCGGGTTCGGCGGCCTCGTCGAGAAGGCGGTCCGCGCTCAGGACATCCCCGTGGTCCAGGGCGTCGTGGTCGTCGGCGCGCTCGTGTTCGTGGTCGTCAACCTCGTCGTCGACCTCGCCTACCCGGCGCTCGACCCCCGGATCGCCCGCACCCCGGCCACGGCCTGACGCAGGGAAGGAACCGTCATGACAGTCGTCTCGCAGGCACCGACCGCCGTCGCCGCACCCAGCGTCGTCCTGGCACGTCCGGTACCCGGCCGCCGCCGACGCCACCCCCTGGCGACGCCCGGTGTGCTCGCATCGTTCGCGGTCGTGCTCGTCGTCCTCGGCTGGGCGCTCGTGCCCGGGCTGTTCACGGCGGCGGACCCGCTCGTGGGCGTCCCGGCCGACAAGCTGAGCGCGCCGAGCGCGGAGCACTGGTTCGGCACCGACAACCTGGGCCGCGACCTGTACGCCCGCACCGTGCACGGCACCAGCCTGTCGCTGCAGGCGGCGCTGCTGGCGCTCGGCCTCGGGCTGGTCGTGGGTGCCCTGGTGGGGCTCGTCGCCGGGTACCTCGGGGGAGCGGTCGACGCCGTGCTCATGCGGACGACCGACGTGCTGCTGGCGATCCCCGGCCTGCTGCTGTCGCTCGCGGTCGTCACGGCGCTCGGCTTCGGCACGCTGAAGGTCGCCATCGCGGTCGGGGTCGCGGAGGTGGCGACGTTCGCCCGCGTCATGCGCTCCGAGGTGCTCCGGGTGCGGACGACGACCTACGTCGAGGCCGCCGTCCTGGCCGGCGCGCGGCGTCCGGCGGTCCTCGCCCGGCACGTGCTGCCCAACGCCGCGGCGCCGATCCTGGTGCTCGCCACCGTGCAGCTCGGCGTGATCGTGCTCGCCGTGTCCTCGCTGAGCTTCCTCGGCTTCGGCGCCGTGCCGCCCACGCCCGAGTGGGGGTCGCTCGTCGCCGAAGGACGCAACTACCTGTCGGTGGCCTGGTGGTTCACCACGCTGCCGGGGCTGGTCATCGCCGCACTGGTCCTGGCTGCCAACCGGCTGGGTCGACTCCTCGAAGGGAGGGCGCACCGATGAGCGCCCCGACAACCCCCGTCCTGCAGGTCCGCGACCTGGTCGTCGAGTACGAGGTCCATCGCAGCAGCAGTGAGCGGGTCCAGGCCGTGCGCGGGGTGAGCTTCGACGTGCACGCCGGCGAGGCCGTCGCGCTCGTCGGCGAGTCCGGCTCCGGCAAGTCGACGACCGCGCACGCGGTGGTCGGCCTCCTGCCCGGCGGTGGCCGGGTGGTGGGGGGCAGCGTCCGCCTGCACGGCGGGGAGCTCGTCGGCCTGGGCGCCAAGGCGTGGCAGCAGGTGCGGGGCGCGCGGATCGGCCTGGTCCCGCAGGACCCGGGCATCGCACTCAACCCGGTGACCCGGATCGGCGACCAGGTGGCGGAGGTGCTGCGCATCCACGGCCGGGTGCGCCGGGCCGCCGCCGCTCAGCAGGCGGTCGAGATCCTGCGGTCCGTCGGGCTGAGCGACCCGGAAGCCCGTGCCCGCCAGTACCCGCACGAGCTGTCCGGCGGCATGCGGCAGCGCGTCCTCATCGGCATCGCGCTCGCGCTCGAACCCGCCCTGGTGATCGCCGACGAGCCCACCAGCGCGCTCGACGTCACGGTGCAGCGCCGGGTGCTCGACCTGCTCGACGACCTCACGTCGCGCACCGGATCGGCCGTCCTGTTCATCACGCACGACCTGGCGGTCGCGGCCGACCGCGCCGACCGTGTGGTGGTGATGAAGGACGGCGAGATCGTCGAGCAGGGACTGACGGCTCAGGTGCTCGGTGCGCCGCGCCACCCGTACACGCGGTCCCTGCTGGCCGCCGCGCCGCAGCTGTCGGTCCGCGAGCGGGTCGCGGACCCGGCACCGCCCGTCGGCGAGACGCCGCTCCTCGACGTCCTGTCCGTCAGCAAGGCGTTCCGGCTCCCGGGCGGACGCACCGTGCAGGCCGTCGACGACGTCAGCGTGTCGATCCCGCGCGGTGGAGCGTTCGGGCTCGTCGGGGAGTCCGGCTCGGGCAAGTCGACCGTCGCGCGGCTCGTGCTGCAGCTGACCTCGCCGGACTCCGGGACCGTGCTCCTCGACGGTGCCCCCGTGTCCGACGCCGCCGGCCGCGCGGTCCTGCGTCGCCGGTCGCAGCTGGTGCACCAGAACCCGTTCGCGTCGCTGGACCCCCGGTTCACGGTCGCGAAGATCATCGACGAGCCCCTGCGGTCCCACCGCGTGGGCTCCCGGTCGCAGCGGCGGGACCGGGTCGACGAGCTGCTGGAGCAGGTCGCTCTCGGTGCGGCGTACGCGACCCGGCGGCCCGGCGAGCTCTCCGGTGGGCAGCGGCAGCGGGTCGCGATCGCCCGGGCGCTCGCCCTCGAGCCCGACCTGCTCGTCCTCGACGAGCCGACCAGCGCCCTCGACGTCTCGGTCCAGGCCCAGATCCTCGCGCTGCTCGACCGGCTGCGGCGCGAGCGCGACCTGACCTACCTGTTCATCTCCCACGACCTCGCGGTCGTGCGTCAGGTGGCCGACCGGGTCGGGGTGCTGCACGACGGCCGGCTGGTCGAGGTCGGACCGACCGCCGACGTGTTCGACGACCCGCACGACCCGTACACCGCCGAGCTGGTCGGCGCGATCCCCGGCCACCGTGCCGACGTCTTCACCGACACGCTCGAGAGGAGCACCCGATGACCACGCTCGCCATCGACCCGACCGCCGACCTGCTGCGCTGGCGCAGCGACCGCGAGGAGACGCTGCGCCAGCCGCACGGCTGGCTCAGCCTGGTCGGCCTGTACGCGCTGACCGCGACCCCGCGCCCGGTCCCGGGGGTTCCCGGCCGGTGGTCGACCGACGGCGCCGACGCGCTGGTCGAGACCGACGCCGCCGACGGCGTGACCGACCCCCAGTCGCGCGAAGCGCTCGTGGGCGTCTGGCGACGGACGGTCAGGGAGGGCCGGTCGACGCTCGTCGCGGCGTACGTGCCGGCGGGCCGCGACGACGAGGACCGCCTCGTCGTCGAGCTGCTCCGCCGCACCGGTCGGCTGTACCTGCGCGTCCGCGACCCGCGCGCCGCAGCGCGCACCGGCTTCGACGGAGTCCCGACGCACCCGTACGACCCGTCGTGGGTCCTCGACGTCCCCGTGCGCTGGTACGACGAGCCCGTCGAGGTGACGGTCGGCGCGGCGCAGCACGGGCTCGTCCACCACGTCCGGCTGGTCGGGGAGATCGACGTCGAGCGCGACGGTGTGCGGCACACGCTGCGACTGTCCGGTGGGCACGTCCCACGATCGGTCGCCGTCCTGTTCAGCGACGAGGCCGAGGACCTGGCGCCCTGGCGCATGCTGACCATCGACGTCGCCGACCGCAGCGCAGGCCCGCTGAGGATCGACCTCAACCGGACCCTCAACCTGCCGTACGCGTTCAGCGACTCCGGCACGTGCCCGGCACCCGTCGAGGGCAACCATCTGCCGTTCGCCGTGTCGGTGGGGGAGCGCGACCCGCGCGGGAGCGCGTCGTGACGACCTCGACCCTGACGGTCCGCTGGACCGACCTCGCCGACCCGCTGGTGCAGCCGCTGCTGGACGAGCTGGCCGACGAGTACGCCACCCGGTATCAGGGCATCCTGGCCGTCGACCAGATCCGTGCCGAGCTGGAGCACTACCCGGCGGCGGAGTTCGCGGCGCCCGACGGTGCGCTCGTCCTGCTGCTCGAGGCCGGCGTCCCGGTCGCAGGCGGCGCGTTCCGTCGACGGATGGAGCCGGAGCTCGGTGACGCCGACCGCCGCCCGCGCGCCGAGGGGCGCGACGAGGCCGGCCTGCCGACCGTCCCCACAGCCGAGCTCAAGCGCATCTGGACGCACCACGCGCACCGTCGTCGGGGCCTGGCCGCGCGCGTCGTCGCCGAGCTGGAGCAGCGCGCCTCCGACCTCGGCTACCCGCGGCTGTACCTGACGACCGGGCCGCGGCAGCCGGAGGCCGTCGGCCTCTACCTGCGCGCCGGCTACACGCCCCTGTTCGACCCGGCGGCCGAGGCGACCGGGCCGCTCCCGTTCGAGAAGTGGCTGGGGGCGACGTCGTGAGCGTCTTCCAGGACGAGTCGCGCCTGCTGGCACCGCCGCCGGTCCAGCCCGAGCGCGGGGGCGACGCCGCGACGCTCGCGTGGCTGCGCGTCGTGCCCACCCGGCACCCGGGGCGCTGGCTCGCCACCGCCGTGGTCGCGGTGCTGCTCGCGATGGTCGTGAGCTCGTTGGTGACCAACGACCGGTGGCAGTGGTCCGTCGTGGCGCAGTACCTGACCTGGCCGTCGGTTCTCACGGGGTTGTGGGGCACCCTGCGGCTCACCTTCGCCGCCGCCGTCATCGGGTTCGGGCTGGGCACGGTGCTCGCCCTGATGCGGCTGTCGCGCTCGCCGTTGCTGCGCAGCGTCGCGTGGGGCTACACCTGGGTGTTCCGGTCGGTGCCGCTGATCCTGCAGCTGCTGCTCTGGTACAACCTCGCGTACCTGTACCCGGAGATCTCGTTCGGCATCCCGTTCGGCCCGGCGTTCACCGAGGTGGACACCCTGTCGATCGTCGGCAAGTTCGGCGCCGCGGTGCTCGGGCTCGGGCTCTCCCAGGCGGCGTACTCGGCCGAGATCGTCCGCGCGGGGATCCTCGGTGTCGACCAGGGCCAGCACGAGGCCGCCGCCGCGCTCGGGATCCCGCGCGCGCGCCAGCAGCTGCGCATCGTGCTCCCGCAGGCGATGCGGACGATCGTGCCGACGTCGATCAACGAGATCATCGGGCTGGTCAAGGGCACGTCGGTCGTCTACGTGCTGGCCTACGGCGAGCTCTTCTACACGGTCGGGGTCATCTACGGCCGCAACCTCAAGGTCGTCCCGCTGCTCATGGTCGCGGCGATCTGGTACCTGATCATCACGACGGTCCTCACCGTCGGGCAGTACTACCTGGAGCGCCACTACGCGAAGGGCGCCCTGCGCACGCTGCCCCCGACGCCGGTGCAGCGGCTGCGCTGGACCGCGGTCTCGCTGGTCAGCCGGGTCAGCGGCCGGCCGCTGCCCGCGAGCGTGCCCCCGGCCTACGCGGCGCGCTCCACCCTCGGTGGCCACCTGTTCCGGACGGGGTCGACAGTCCCGCCGCGCGACGACGTCGGGAGCGGGCCGTGAGCGCCGGCCTGGTCGAGGTGCACGGCGTGCACAAGAGCTACGGCACGCTCGAGGTGCTCGCGGGCATCGACCTCGTGGTGCAGCCGGGTGAGGTGACCGTCGTGATCGGCCCGTCGGGCTCCGGCAAGTCCACCCTGCTGCGCGTCATCAACCACCTGGAGCGGGTCGACCGCGGGTTCGTCGCGGTCGGCGGGGAGGTCGTCGGCTACGAGCGTCGCGGCGACACCCTGCGCGAGCTGCGCGAGAAGGAGGTGCTCCGGCAGCGCACCCGGATCGGCTTCGTGTTCCAGAGCTTCAACCTCTTCCCGCACCTGACCGTGCTCGAGAACCTCCTCGAGGCGCCCGTGCACGCGCAGGGCCGCCCGCGGCGCGAGGTCGAGGCCGAGGCGCGCGTGCTGCTCGAACGCGTCGGCCTGTCCGACAAGGCCGACGCCCGGCCCCGACAGCTGTCGGGCGGTCAGCAGCAGCGTGTCGCGATCGCCCGGGCGCTCGCCACGAAGCCCGAGGTCCTCCTGTTCGACGAGCCGACGTCCGCCCTCGACCCGGAGCTCGTGGGTGAGGTGCTCGACGTCATCAAGGACCTCGCGCACAGCGGCACGACGCTGGTCGTCGTCACGCACGAGATGGGCTTCGCCCGGGAGCTGGCCGACACCGTCGTGTTCATGGACGGCGGCCGGATCGTCGAGCAGGGGCCTCCCGCGCAGGTCCTCGACCACCCGCAGCAGGCCCGCACCCGCGCGTTCCTCGACAAGGTCCTCTGAACCACCCCACCCCGAAGAGAGAAGATGATGTCCACCACCACCCGCTCGTCCCGCACCCGGCTGCTCGCCGCGCTCGTCCTGACCCCCTTGCTCGCTGGGCTCGCGGCGTGCTCCTCGAGCGCCGAGGCCGAGCCGGGTGGCGGTGACCTCCAGGAGGCGGCCAAGGCCGCCGGACTCACGGTCAACACCACCGCGGACCAGGACCGCATCCGCACGACCGAGTCGGCCGAGGCGATCGCGCTCCTGCCGGCGGAGGTCAAGGAGAAGGGCACGCTCACGGTCGCCGTCAGCGCCTACGTGGCGCCGCTGGCGTTCCTGGCCGACGACGAGAAGACGCCGATCGGCAACGAGACCGACATCGCCCAGCTGGTGGCCGATGCGCTCGGTCTGGAGCTGAAGCACGAGGTCAAGGCGTGGGCCGACTGGCCGCTCGCCGTGCAGTCCGGCGCCGTCGACGCGGTGATCTCGAACGTGACGGTCACCGAGGAGCGCAAGGAGCTCTACGACTTCTCGTCCTACCGCAACGACCAGCTCGGCTGGCTCGTGCGCGCCGACAACGACGACCTCACGGAGATCTCCGAGCCGAAGGACATCGCCGGCCTGACGGTCGCGGTGGGCTCGGGCACCAACCAGGAGAAGATCCTGCTCGCCTGGGACGAGGAGAACCGGGCGGCCGGGCTCGAGGCCGCCAAGGTCGAGTACTTCGAGAACGACGGCGACACGATCCTCGCGCTGCAGTCGGGTCGCATCGACGTCTCGTTCGGCCCGAACGCGACCGCTGCCTACAAGGCCGCCGTCTCGCCGGAGGACTTCAAGGTCATCGGCACGCTCAACGGCGGCTGGCCCGCGACCGCGCAGATCGCCGTCGGCACCCTCAAGGGCAACGGTCTGGCACCGGCCGTCACCGCGGCGCTCAACCACGCGTTCGAGGACGGCACCTACGCCGGGGTGCTGGAGCGCTGGGGCCTGCAGGACGAGGCCATCGACGCGTCCGAGCTGAACCCGCCCGGTCTGCCCAAGACGGACTGACCCCACAGACGGGGCGGCTTGGGGAGTCGCCTCACACGGCCGGCTGGGTGGACGGGGGTCGCCCAGCCGGCCGACCCACACGCGCAGGAGGAACAGATGAGCGAGCACGTGGACCACGTCGTCGTGGGCGGCGGGGTCATGGGCGCCGCGGCCGCGTGGCAGCTGGCCCGGCGCGGAGCGCAGGTGGTGCTGCTCGAACGGTTCGGCCGCGGGCACACCTGGGGTGCGTCGCACGGCGCGTCCCGGATCTACCGGAACACCTACGCCCGCGCGGAGTACCTCGACCTGGTGCAGGAGGCGTTCGACCTGTGGCGGGTGCTCGAGGACGAGGCGCCCGCGGTCGGGGAGCTGCTGACCATCACGGGCGGGGTCAGCCAGGGCTCGCTCGCGTCGCGCGAGGTGGCGGACGCGTTCGTCGAGCGGGGCATCCCGCACGAGTGGCTGTCCGCCGCCGACGCGCACGCACGCTGGCCGGGCCTCGCGTTCGAGGGTGACGTCCTGCACGAGACGAGCACCGCCGGACGGCTGTACGCCGACCGTGCGGTCGAGGCGTTCCTCCAGGCCGCGACCGGTGCGGGCGCGCGCGTGCTGCACGAGACCCCGGTGCGGGCGGTCGAGCAGACGGGCGACGGCGTGCGGGTGGTCACCGACACGGGCACGTGGCACGCGACGAGCGCCGTCGTGGCGGTCGGCGCCTGGACCTCCGGCCTGCTCGCCGGGATCCCCGAGCTCGCCGACCGGCTGGTGGTGACGCAGGAGCAGCCCGCGCACTTCGCGCTGCTCCCGGACGCACCCGTCGCCGACCTCTGGCCGTCGTTCACGCACGACCCGCCCGCACCGCACCCGTGGCCCAGCGGCGTCTACGGCCTGGCCACTCCCGGAGAGGGCATCAAGGTGGGCTTCCACGGCGTCGGCCCCCGGACCGACCCGGACCGACGGTCGTTCACCGCGGAGCCGGGACAGCTGCGGCAGCTGCGCGACTACGTGGACCGCTGGGTGCCCGGCGCAGACCCGGACCACCTCGTGCCGATCTCGTGCACGTACACGACCACGCCGGACCACGACTTCGTCCTCGACCGCCGCGGACGCGTCGTCGTCGCGGCCGGGTTCTCCGGGCACGGATTCAAGTTCGCCCCTGCCGTCGGACGCGTGCTGGCGGACCTCGCGGCCGAGCCGGCATCTGTGCCGCACCCGGCCTTCGCCGCCGCCCGGCTCGCGGCCCTGCCCGCCTGACCCTGACTCCCACGGAGGACCCCCATGACCACGAACGTCCCGCTGTCCATCCTCGAGCTGGCGACCGTCGGTGTCGGCCAGACCGGCGCCGACGCCCTGCGCGCGACGCTCGACCTCGCGGTCGCCGCAGACCGGCTCGGCTACCGCAGGCTCTGGTTCGCGGAGCACCACCTCGCGCCCGGGGTGGCGTCGGCCTCTCCCGCGGTCCTCGCGGCCCTCGCCGCCGAGCGCACCCGCCGCTTGAAGGTCGGCTCGGGTGCCGTGCTGCTGGGGACCACGAGCCCGCTGATCGCCGCCGAGCAGTTCGGCACCATCGCGGCGCTGCACCCCGGACGCGTGGACCTGGGACTCGGCCGCGCGTTCACGCCGCCGTCCGAGGGGTTCGTCGCGCCTGCGCGCACCGAGGCGCGTGACGTCGACGGCTTGCACGTCCCGGGCACGCCGCCGATCGACTTCACGGACTCCGCCCTGCGGGCCCGCATCCTCGCGCAGAAGGAGGTCATCGGTGCCAGTCGCACGGGTCAGGACTTCCGCGCCGAGCTCGAGCTGGTGCTCGGTCTGCTCGCCGACTCCTGCGTCGACAGCGCCGGCAACGCCTACGTGAGCCCGCCGGTCGCGGGTGCGGCGTTCGACCTGTGGGTGCTGGCGTCCAGCGGCGGCGAGAGCGCGCGCGTCGCCGGTGCCCTCGGCCTGCCGCTCGCGGCGAACTACCACGTGAGCCCGTCGAACGTGCTCGGCACGGTCGAGGCGTACCGGTCGGCGTTCCGCCCCGGCGTGCTGGCCGAGCCGTACGTCGTGGTCTCCGCGGACGTGCTCGCCGCCGAGACGGCCGAGCGCGCACGGCACCTGGCCGACCCGTTCGCCGAGTGGGTGCTGTCGATCCGTCGCGGCGCCCAGGGCGCGATCGCCTACCCGGAGCCGGGCACGACGACGCCGTGGGAGCAGCGCAGCGCCGCCGACCAGGACGTGCTGCGCGACCGGATCGACACCCGGATCGTCGGCACCCGCGACGAGGTCGCGGCCGGCCTCGCGACCCTGCAGCGCGTGACCGGGGCCGACGAGCTCCTCGTCACGACCGAGACCCACGACCCCCGCGACCGCGTGCGCTCGTTCGAGCTGCTCGCCGACGCCTGGGGGTTGCACGCCGACGTGTCCGACCTCGCCTACGACCTGGTGCCCTCGGGCGCCTGACCCCCACCACGAGAAGGAGCCCCCCGTGCCTGTCGACTTCCTCGGCATCGCCACCACCAGCAACGCCTCGGAGACGCAAGCTCCCACGACGGCGCCGTTCGACCTGCGCTACCTGGAGCGCATCGTCCGCGCCCACGAGGACAACGGCTGGACCCGCGTGCTGTTCGCGTACGGCTCCAGCGGTCCGGAACCGTCGGTGCTCGCCGCCCACGCCGCTGCCCGGCTCGACTCGATCGAGCTGCTGCTCGCGCACCGCCCGAACGTCTCGTACCCGACGTTCGCCGCCAAGTCCTTCGCGACGCTCGACCAGCTCTCCGGCGGACGCCTCTCGGTGCACTTCATCACCGGCGGCAACGACCACGAGCAGCAGCGCGAGGGCGACACGCTGACCAAGGACCAGCGGTACGCGCGGACCCAGGAGTACATCCAGATCGTCAAGAAGGCGTGGACCAGCGCGGAGCCGTTCGACCACGACGGCGAGTACTACCAGTTCCGCGACTTCGTCCTCGACGCCAAGGCGGTCGACGGGCGCTCGCCGACGATCTCGTTCGGCGGGTCCTCCGACGCCGCGTACCGGGTCGGTGCCGCGGAGGCGGACATCTACGCCGTGTGGGGCGAGCCGCTGGACCGCACCGCCGAGCAGATCGCGCGGATCCGCCGCGAGGCCATCGCCGCAGGTCGGACCACGCCACCGCGCATCCACGCCGCGTTCCGGCCGATCATCGCGCCGACCGAGGAGCTGGCCTGGGAGAAGGCCCACCGGGTCCTCGGGGCGATCGAGGCCCGCAAGGCGGCCGCAGGCGGCGTGCTGAGCCGACGGCACCCGATCGACAAGCCCGAGAACGCCGGGTCGCAGCGGCTCCTGGAGATCGCCGCAGAGGGTGACCGGTTCGACTCCGTGCTCTGGACGGCGCCCGCGAAGGCCACCGGCGGCGCCGGCAACTCGAACGCGCTCGTCGGGACGCCCGAGCAGGTCGCCGAGGCGCTCCTGGCGTACTACGACCTCGGCGTGAGCGTGATCTCCGCGCGCGGGTACGACCTGCTCGACGACGCGATCGACTTCGGCCGCTACGTGATCCCGCTGGTCCGTGAGGGCGTCGCCGCCCGCGACGCCGCGCGCACCGCGGCCTGAGAGGGACGGCCATGCGCTTCCAGGTCCTCGACATCGTCTTCAACCCGCCGCACCCCGTCACGGGGGAGGCGGTCCCGCCGGCCGACCGGCTCACCCGGGTGGTCGAGACGGCCGTGCTCGCCGAGCAGCTCGGGATCGACGCGTTCGCGGTGGGGGAGCGGCACGCCGGTGAGGTGCTCTCCTCGTCGCCCACCGTGCTGCTCGGCGCGCTCGCCGCGAGCACGTCCCGCATCCTGCTCAGCACCGGCGTGACCGTGCTGTCGCTGCTCGACCCGATCCGGGTCGCCGAGGACTACGCCACGATCGACCAGCTCAGCCGCGGTCGGCTCGAGATCGTCATCGGCAAGGGCAACGAGGCGCTCCAGTACCCGCTGCTGGGGCTCGACCTCGACAAGCAGTACGAGTACCTCGAGGAGAACTACGAGCTGCTCAGCCTGCTGCTCAGCCGCGAGGACGTCGAGTGGGTGGGCCGCCACCGTCCCGACCTGCACGGTGCGACGACCCTGCCCCGGCCGTTCTCCGGGCCGTTCCGGATCTGGCACGGGTCGGCCACCTCGCAGTTCGCGGTCGACCTCGCGGCCAGGCACGGCGACCCGATCGTCAGCGCCAACGCGCTGCAGCCGCGGGAGAACTACCAGGTGCTCATCGACCGGTACCGCGAGCAGTACGCGGCCCACGGGCACGACCCGGCGTACGCGTTCGTGGGCTCCGGCTCCGGCGGGCTGTTCCTCGCCGACACCACCGAGCAGGCCGTCGCACAGTACCGGCCGTTCTACGAAGGAGCCGTCGCGCGGCAGGACCTGCGCAAGCACGACCCCGCGGCCGTGGGCAAGGTGACCAGCTTCCGGACCATCGAGGACGCCGTCGAACGTGGGCCGGCGCTCGTCGGGTCACCCGAGCGCGTCGCGGAGAAGATCCTCGACTACCACGCCAGCTACCGGCACGACCTGCAGTCGGTGTCGATCAACCACGTCCTCGACCCCGAGCAGCAGCACGACGTCCTGCGCCGGTTCGCCGAGGAGGTCGTCCCGCTGGTCAAGGCCGAGGTGAAGACCGACCTGTGGGGCCCGGCCGACGCCCGGCGTCCGGCAGGGTTCACCGCCGTCGACTGAGACGCGCAGAAGCCCCCCGCCCGAGAGGCGGGGGGCTTCTGTGTCGGTACCTGCCCGACCCCGGCTGCATGCGCGACGGCCGGGGTCGGAGCGTCAGATCGCCGTGTGCGCGCCGATCCGGTGGTAGCTGCGGTCGTGGTAGACCAGCGGCGTCGAGTCGGCGGACGTGCCGTGCTCGAGCGCCCGCAGCGAGACGAGGTAGCTGTCGCCGACCGGCGTGCGCTGCAGGACGCGCCCACGCACCCAGGACACGGAGCCCTCGATGACGGGCTCCCCGGTGCCCAGGTCGTACCAGCCGCCGGCCGCGAACCTGTCGATCCCGCTCGTGGCGAAGCGCGCCGAGACGTCGTCCTGGTCCGCGGACAGGAAGCTGACCGTGAGGGTGCGGACCCGGGACAGCGCGTCCCACGACGAGGACGTCGAGGCCAGCGAGAACGCCAGCAGCGGGGGAGCGGCGGACACGGAGATGACCGAGGTCGCCGTGAACCCGATCCGGCGCTCGCCGTCCCGCAGCGCGACGACCGCGACGCCCGCGGGGTGCTGGCGGAAGACCTCCTTGTACTGCTGCGGCGAGAGCTGCGGCTCGTCCTGGTCCCGGAGCAGGCGGTCCAGCGCCTGCAGCGTCTCGGCGGTCATGCGTTGGCCTCCGCCAGCTCGGGCGTGACGACGACCAGGGCGCTCAGGGCGCGGCCGCCCTCGGCCCACCACCGCTCGACCACCGGGTCCGGGTCTGCGAGCTGCGACTCGACCAGGGTGAGCGCCCGCGTGGGCACGACGGCACCGAGCTCGACGAGCAGGGGCCGCAGGTGCACCTCGCCGACGAGCGCGTGCGCGGGGTTGCCCGACACGACGAGAGGGACCGCGACGACCCCGGCGAGCCCGCCGGGACCGTACAGGTCCAGGAACGCCTTCAGCAGGCCGGTGTAGGACGCCTTGTAGACGGGCGTCGCGACGACGAGCACCGTGGCGTCGGCGACCGTGCGCAGCGCCACGTCGGCGGCCGGGTGCGTGTCGGCGAGGATCTCGGCGGCGAACCGTGCGAGCTCGACGGTCTCGACGGGCTCCGTGGAGCCGAGGAGCCGTGCGGTCTCCTCGCCGACCCGGACCGCGGCGGCGGTGGTGCGCGAGCCCGCCCGCGGGTTGCCCGACAGCACCACCACGCGGGCTCTGGGGTTCTCGGACGACGTCTGATGGGTCATGGCTGGGTCCTCGATCTCCGCTCCGGTGAACCCGCCGCACGGTCCGGGCGGGTTCGCTGGGACGGGTATAACAACAATCCCGACTGGTCCAGCCGGTTTGGTTGACTTTCTCGCATGCCGGACGGACGTCGTGGTCCAGCCGGGCCGACGGGACGCGGACGGCCCCGACGCGTGTGCGTCGGGGCCGTCCGGTCGTGCAGGGGGAGCGGTGCGCGTCAGGCGGCGGCGCGGCCGAGCCCACGGAAGGACCAGCCGGCCTCGCGCCAGCGCGCCGCGTCCAGCTTGCCTCGCGCGTCGATCACGCTCGGCTGGTGGGTCAGTCCGGCGAGCCGGGCGGGCTCCGCGTCGACGAACTCGTCCCACTCGGTCAGGACGAGCACCACGTCGGCACCCTCGACGGCCTCGTCCACGCTCGTCGCGTAGCCGAGGGTCGGGAAGCTGGACCGTGCGGTGTCGCCTGCCTGCGGGTCGTAGACCGTGACCTGCGCACCGCGCAGGTGCAGGGCCGCCGCGACGTTGAGCGCCGGGGAGTCCCGCACGTCGTCGGTGTGCGGCTTGAACGCGGCACCGAGGACGCCGACGCGCCGGTTGAGGACCGAGCCGCCGCAGGCCTCGAGCGCGAGGTCGATCACCCGCGAGCGCTGGCCCATGTTGATCTCGTCGACCTGCTGGAGCAGTGCCGACGCCTGGTGGGCGCCCAGCTCGTTGGACCGGTGCATGAGGGCGCGGATGTCCTTGGGCAGGCACCCGCCACCGAACCCGAGGCCGGCGTCGAGGAACTGCCGACCGATCCGCACGTCGTGCCCGAGCGCGTCGGCCAGCACGGTGACGTCCGCGTCGGCGGCCTCGCAGACACCGGAGATCGCGTTGATGAACGAGATCTTGGTGGCCAGGAACGCGTTGGCGCTCACCTTGACCAGCTCGGCGGTCGGCAGGTCGCACACCACCACGGGGCTGCCCTCGGCGATCGGCCCGGCGTAGACGCGGCGCAGGAGGGCCTCGGACTCGGGTGTCGTGCCGCCCAGGACGATCCGGTCGGGGTGCAGGGTGTCCTGCACGGCCTTGCCCTCGCGCAGGAACTCGGGGTTCCAGACGAGCTCGGCACGGACCCCCGCAGGGGCAGCAGTGGCGACGAGCTCGCGCAGACGCGCTCCCGTCCCGACGGGCACCGTGGACTTGCCCACGATGAGCGCGTCGTGCGTGAGGTTCTGCGCGATGGACGTGGTCGCCGCCTCGACGAAGCGCAGGTCGGCGGCGTGGCTGGTCTTCGACTGCGGGGTGCCGACGCAGACGAAGTGCACGTCCGCCCAGCCCACCGCCTCGGCGACGTCGGTGGTGAACCGCAGGCGTCCGGTGGCCAGCTGCTCGGTGAGCAGCTCGGGCAGGCCGGGCTCGTAGAACGGCACCTTGCCGGCGGTCAGCATCGCGACCTTGTTCGGGTCGGTGTCCACGCCGACGACATCCATGCCCAGCTGGGCCATGGCCACGGCGTGGGTGGCGCCGAGGTAGCCGGTGCCGAGGACGGCGATCCGGGGAGCCGGTCCGTCGGGGTCGAAGGTCGAGCGGGGGAACAGGTCGGTCAGGTCGTTCGTGCGGGTGCTCATCACGGCTCCTGGGTGGTGGTCGGGGTGGGGACGAAGCCGGCGGCCGGGTCCTGGACGCCGTCCACGAACGCCTGCAGCGAGTCCGCGCGGGACTCGATCCGCCAGTCGTTGGTGACGACCTCGCCGCGGCTGGTGCTGGTGACGGTGTGGTTGAACCAGGCGAACCCGCGGATGTCCGCGTTCTCGGGCCGGGCCAGGGCGTCGAACAGGTCGGCGACCCAGGCGGGCTTGTTGCCGCCGACCTCCGACGCCCCGATCTCCGCGAGGAAGATCGGCTTGCTGGTGATGGACCGGAGCTGGTCGAGGGAGCGGCCGAACGTGTAGTCGAACGTCGGCGTCTGGTCGTCCTTGTACGGCGGCCGGAAGTAGCCGGACAGGCCCACCCAGTCCACGTACTCGTCGCCGGGGTACAGGCTGCGCATGTACGACGCGTCCTTCTTGGCGTAGTCCGCCAGCGAGTTGACGATGTTGGGTGCCCAGATCCACAGGACGTACTGGTTGGCGCCCTCGGCCTCGAAGATGTCGTGCACGTGCTGCCACATCCGCACGTAGTCACCCTCGCCGTTGCCGTTGAGCGGGTCCCCGCCCCAGGTGCGCTCGCCCCACGGGTACCAGTCGCCGTTCATCTCGTGGTCGAGCCGGATCGCCATCGGCAGCCCCAGCGCGGTCACGTCGCGGGCGTACTGCCGCAGGTAGTCGTCGTAGCCGCCCCCGATGATCGTCGGGAGCGAGAACGCGGGGTCCTCCGACTGGTTGTTGGCGGCCTTGAGCGGACGCGACTCCCACGTGAGCAGCGGGAGCATGCCCCGCTCCCAGGAACGTGTCACGGCGTCGGCCCGGAACGGTCCGTCCCAGCCCTGGAAGTAGCCGGCGATGGTCGGCGTGGTGCCGACGTTCGCCGCGACGCTGTCGAGCTCGGCCCAGTTGAAGGGCGACTGCGGCGTGTACAGCCCCAACTGGCGCTGCTCGGACGCGAGGAGCTCGGACAGCGCCGGGGCGGTGGGCTTGACCGCGGGTGCCGGGGATGTCGGCTGCGGGGCGCTGGCCTGGGCGTTCGCCCGGGCTCGTGCCGCGTCGGCCTCGGCCTGGTCCGCCCGGGACGCGGCGGAGCGCGCCTTGCCCCGGGCGGCTGCGGCCGCCTTCTCGGCGGCGACCTTGGCCTGGGTGCGGGCAGCGGCCTCGGCGCGCTCGGCCTCGGCCTTCTGGGCGCCCTCCGCCGCGGCCGCTTCCTGCTCGGCGGCGGCCTTGGCCTTGCCGGCCTCGGAGGCGGCCTTGCGCTCGGCCGCGGCCTTGGCCTGCGAGCGCTCCAGGGAGTCGACCTCGTCCTCGCGCGCCTCGAGCGAGTTCTTGAGCTTCTCGTTCTCGGCGGCCAGCCGGAGCTCGGCGGGGCTGGCCTTCGCCGACTCGGTGACGGCGACGGACGGCGACAACCACACCCCCGCCGTCACCGCGACCAGGGCGATCGCGACGCCGGCAGCAGCGAGCCGCTTGCGGGGGGACGGGCGGATGGCGCGGGACCACCAGTGGGTGTTCTCGATGTGCTCAGACATAGACGAGGGCCTCCAGGGCGAAGATGACCAGCGCGATCCCGTAGGGGATCGCGGCCAGCGGGTTCAGGCGGCGGCGTCGGGCGGGTGCCGCCGGTGCGGGAGCCACGGCGCGACGGGCACGCACGGGTGCCGGTGCGGCGGTCAGGACGGTTCCGTCGGGTGCGGTGCGCTGGGTGGGCAGGACGCCCGTGGGCGCCGCCCGGTCGACCACGTCGGCCGGCCCGTCCGGTGCCTTCTCGAGCTCGGCGATCAGGTCGTCGCCGCCCCCCGAGTAGGCCCCGGAGCGCGTGCCCCAGCCGCTCGCGTGCGCCATGCGCAGGAAGCCGAGCAGCCGGATCGGCATGAGGAAGAGCGTCGAGACGATGATGAAGACGGGCAGCCGCAGGAAGTCGGACGGCTTCTCGTGGAGGTGCCGGATCTGGCGGATGGCCATCGACAGGACGGACGACACGATCATCGTCGCGACGACCCACACCCAGCCGCTCAAGCCCGTGTAGGTCTCGAGGATCGCCTGGTAGAGGTTGATGCCCGTGCCGGAGACCGCCCGGTAGATCCAGCCCGCGATCGTCCCGAACAGCAGGAACGGCAGGATGATGTCGGCGACGAAGAAGATCGCCAGGACCGGGGCGTGCCCGACCATCCAGGGGAGCATGCGCAGGGTGTTGTACTGGCTCCCGCGGGCCCACCGCAGCTGCTGCTTGGCCAGCTTCTTCACCTGCAGCGGGGCGTCCGTGTAGACGAGGCTCGTGTACTGGTAGACCGACCGGTAGCCCGCCTTGAGCGTGAGGTTGGTCAGCGTGCGGTCGTCGGAGACCTCGAGGAAGACACCCAGGAACTTCTGGTGCATGAAGTCGTCCATGACCTGGACGAGGATGTGCCGGCGGAATGCGATGGTGCGCCCGGGGAGGCAGCCCACCTGGCCGAGCGCGGACTGCGCGGGCATCGAGTAGAGCGCCCGGGTGTTCTCCAGCCAGTCGGCCCAGCGCGTGATCCAGGACCGCTCGGGGTCGAGGATGCGCTGCCGGGTGGTCACCCCGCCGACCGAAGCGTCGGCGAACGGCTTGACCAGCTCGGGCAGCGTGCCGTCGGTCCAGACGGTGTCGGAGTCGACGAGCACCGTGATCTCGCCGCGGGACAGCTCGGTGCCGATCTTCACGGCGTTGCGCTTGCCGGGGACGGGGGTGTGCACCCAGCGGACCAGCGGGGCGAACTCCTCGCTGACCTCCTGGAGGGCCGGGTTGACCGCGCCGTTGATGACGACGATGACCTCGTCGGGGCGCTGCTCGACGATGCGGGTCAGCACGTCACGGAACAGGTCGAGCGGTTCGTCGACGACGGGAATGACCACGCTCGTGGTGCCGTGGTACTCGCCGGTGTAGGGCTTGTAGCGCCGTGACAACAGCACCTTGAGCAGCCACAACGCCCAGATGATGACGGAGAAGAATGCGAACAGGTAGAACTCGGACTGGCCCTCGAACATTTGCCGGAGCTGCAGGACGAAAACGAACATGGCGGTACCCCGCTTTGTACGGTCAACGGAACTTCAGGGCTGACCGGCGTCGTCGGCGATACAGCGAGAACGTCGAGGAGGTCGCTCTGGTAGGCGCTTTCCTCGCGTCGAACAGTCACGAAGCACGTCTGAGGGAGCTGGGTGACGGGGGGCTCTGCCCCTCACGTAGAGGGTGCACGGAAAGGAACGGCTGCCGCTCGCCAACCTCGTCAGGAGGCCACGGGCTCGCTCGATGAAACGAACGTACCAGGCAGTAACGGACGATTCAGTCGGACGCGCGTCCAGGTGTGACAGCGGTCACCGACATTGTTGCTGCCTCGTCCCGTAATGGTCCGAATTGCCCCGTCGCGATTTACCGGAACTTTACATGGAATTCATAGGGGTCACGGGGCGCCGAGGCTTGTCCGGGTGTGGTGCACGCCTCAGCTGCCGTGCACCACCACCGCCGCGCTCCCGCCGCCCCGCCGCGTCGGCTCGGCGACCGCCTGCATCGCGCCGCCGTCGAGGAACTCGATCCCGGTCGCCGCCCCGATCTCGGGGTTGTCCGCGAAGGTGTGCCCGAGCGCCTGCAGCGCCGTCCGGTCGAACCCGGGCTCGGCCTGCACCGCGGCGGTGTTGCGCTGGGTCGCGCGGGGCGCCGCGACCGCGGCCGGCAGGTCCATCCCGAGGTCCAGCCGGTTCACCAGGATCTGCAGGACGGTCGTGATGATGGTCGAGCCACCCGGGGACCCCAGCGCCAGGAACGGCGTGCCGTCGGCCAGGATGATCGTCGGCGCCATCGAGCTGCGCGGCCGCTTGCCAGGGCCGGGCAGGTTCGGGTCGGCGCCGCCCTGCGTGTCCGTGAAGTTGAAGTCGGTCAGCTCGTTGTTCAGCAGGAAACCACGCCCCGGCACGACGATGCCGTTGCCGCCGAGCGACTCGATGGTCAGCGTGTACGCCACCACGTTGCCCCAGCGGTCCGCCGTGGTCAGGTGCGTCGTCGACTGACCGTCCGAGCCTTCCGTGCCGACGGCAGCCGTCTCGCACTCCGCCGAGTAGTCGCCGTCCGGGACACCCGGGGAGACCGGCTTGGTGAGGGCGACCTCCGGGTCGATGAGGCACGCGCGCTCCGCCGCGAACTCGTCGGACAGGAGCTCCTCCAGCGGCACGTCCACGAAGGCGTCGTCGCCGACGTAGCGGTTCCGGTCGGCGAACGCCAGGGCGCTCGCCTCCAGGTAGTGGTGGAGCGTCTGCGTCGTGTCCCCGAGGTCGGAGGCCTCCAGGATGTTCAGCGCCTCGCCCACCGTCGAGCCGCCGGACGAGGGCGGCGCCATCCCGTAGACGTCGAGCCCGCGGTAGGTCACGTGCGTCGGCTCGCGCAGCGGGGCCTGGTAGGCCGCCAGGTCACCGAGCTCCAGGAGCCCCGGACGCACGACGAGCGGGCTGTTCCGGCGGACCGGGGGATCCTGGACCGTCCGGACGATCTCCTGCGCCAACCGGCCGGTGTAGAGCGCGTCGGCGCCCTTGCGGGCGAGCAGGTCGTACGTGTCCGCCAGGTCGCGGTTGCGGAAGACCGAGCCGACGGCGGGCGGTGCGCCGCGGCGCAGGAACAGGTCCGACGAGGACCGGAAGGCGGAGAACCGGGCGACGTTGGCCGTCGTCTGGTCCACGAACGTCTGGTCCACCACGAACCCGCGACGCGCGACGTCCGTCGCCCCCCGCAGGGCGCGGCGCAGGTCGAGGGACCCCCACTGCTCCAGGGCCGTCGCCCACGTCCGCGGGGTGCCGGGCACCCCGACGGACAGGCCGGACGTCACGGCGTCGGCGAACAGGAGCGGCACACCGTTCTCGAGGAACGAGTCGCTGCGCATCGTCATCGGTGCGGTCTCACGGCCGTCGATCGTGTGGACCTTCCCGGTCGCCGCGTCGTAGTAGACGAAGAAGCCGCCACCGCCGATGCCCGACGAGAACGGCTCGGTGACCCCGAGGGTCGCCGCGGCCGCGACGGCGGCGTCGACCGCGTTCCCGCCCTTGCGCAGCACGTCGAGACCGACTCTCGTCGCGTCGGCGTCCACGGTCGCGACAGCGCCTCCGTAGCCGGTGGCCTCGGACACCTTGCCCCCGTGGCCCGGGTGCGGCGGGTGCGCCGAGGCGGGCGTGACGCCCACCCCGAACGCGAGAGCAGCGGCGGCGACGAGCGCCACCAGCGAACCGGTCGGCCTGGACGATCGCATGAGATCTCCTCGGGCGAGGGAGCGGGTGAGACCCGGTCTACCACTCGCCGGAGCCCGGCGCTCCCGGGGTCAGACGCGCGCGTGCACCCCGGGCCCTACCAGCGCGCCGAGACCGGTGCCTCCGGTCACGGGCAGACCCGCCGCGGCCCACGCGTGGAACCCGCCCACGACGTCGGTCGCGCGGTGCAGCCCGAGGTCGGCCAGCGCGGCCGCCGCCAGGCTCGACGTGTACCCCTCGGAGCAGAGCACGATCACCTGCAGGTCGTAGCCGGTCGCGGCAGGGATCCGGTGGTCGCTGGCCGGGTCCAGCCGCCACTCGAGGACGTTCCGCTCGATCGCGACCGCCTGCGGCACCTCGCCCTCGGCCGCACGTTGCGCCGCAGGACGGATGTCGACGAGCAGGGCGCCCGCGGCGAGGGCGTCCCACGCGTCGACCGGGTGGAGCCGGTCCAGCCCGGCGCGGGCCTCGGCCAGGACGTCGTCGATGGTCCGGCGGCGGGTCACTTGTCGGACTCCGGCTCGTCGGTGTCGACGGTGCGCGACGGGACGAGGGTGCCGTCCGGTGCGGTCGCCCAGTACGTCATCCGGGTCAGCGGCGGGGAGTAGGCGTGGATGCTCACCGCCGGCGCGGTCCCGGTGTTGAGCACGTCGTGCCGGTCGCCGGGGTCCACGGTCTGGGTCCGGTCCGCGGGGAAATCCTGCGGGACCAGCTCACCGTCACGGGTCGGTCGGACCTCCGTGAGGGTTCCGGCGACGATGGTGAAGGCTGCGGCGGAGTCGCCGTGGTCGTGCAGCTCGGTGCCCTGCGACGGCAGCCAGGACAGCAACCAGACGTCGACCCCGGGAGGGCCGTCGAGGCGGGTCCACCAGCGGCCGCTCTCCTGGAACTGGACCAAGGGCTGCCAGAGGTCGGGCTGCGCGGCGAGCGAGCGCGTGAGCGCACTGAGCTCGTCGACATCGAGCGTGCGGGGGGACAGGGCGATGCTCATGGTGATGCCTCTCGGGTGCGTCTGCGGGCCGACCCGGACGCGTCGAGGCGTGGGGTCGGACGGGGCCTGCTGCCGGCGGGGGCCGGACGGGTGCGTCAGTGCTGACAGCGGGCCGGACAGGAACGCAGCGCGAGGGCGGCGCGACGGGACGGGAGCGCGGTGACGATGGTCATCGGGTGCTCCTCCCAGGTCGGCTCGGTCGCGGCGGGCACAGAGCAGCACGCGCCCGTGGGGCCGGTCAAGAGTTCGGCCAGGACTCTCGCATGGTGGACGAGGTCAGATCCGGCCGCGCACCGGGGTCCGGTCGGCCGGGTCCGCGTCGTCGGGCATCGCCATCTCGGCACGCACACCGAGCAACCGGATCTCCCGGTCCTCGACCTTCTCCAGGAGCGCCAGCACCGCGTCGACGATCGTCGCGGGGTCCCGGGTGGCCTCCGGGAGCTTGCGGCTCGTGCTCGTCGTCACGAACGGTGCGTACCGCACCTTGAGGGCCACCCGGACGACCGGGCGGTCGTCCTTCGCGGTGTCGTCGACGACCTCGAGCGCCATCGCCCGGACCGCGTCGCGCACCTGCTCCGGCGTCGTGAGGTTCTGCTGGAACGTCGTCTCGCGGCTGTGCCCGCGCGGCACCCAGGGGGCGTCGTCCACGGCGGTCGGCCCGAGGCCCTGACCGAGCTCGTGGTACCAGACGCCCATCCGCGGCCCGAACTCGGCGACCAGGGGGTCGGCGGACGCGTCGGCCAGCTCTTGGACGGTGGTGACCCCCAGCCCGGCAAGGCGACGTGAGACCTTCGTCCCGACGCCCCACAGGTCGATGGTCGGGCGGTGCCCCATCACCTCGAACCAGTTCTCGGCGGTGAGCCGGAAGACTCCCGCGGGCTTGCCGAACTCGGTGGCGATCTTCGCGCGGACCTTGTTGTCGCCGATGCCCACCGAGCAGTGCAGCAGCGTCTCCCGCAGGACCGCTTCCTGTGCGAGCCGGGCCAGCGCCTCCGGGTCGTCCGTCTGCGCGCCCAGGAACGCCTCGTCCCAGCCGAGCACCTCGACGACGACGTCGAGCGAGCGCAACGTCGCCATCACCCGCTCGGACACCGCCTCGTACTCCGGACCGTCCACGGGCAGGAACACGGCGTCGGGGAGCTTGCGCGCGGCGGTCCGCAGCGGCATCCCGGAGCGGACCCCGAAGACCCGCGCCTCGTAGGAGGCCGTGGAGACGACGCCGCGCTCGGTCGGGTCACCGCGCCCACCGACGACGACCGGCCTGCCCGCCAGCTCGGGCCGGCGCAGCACCTCGACGGCCGCGACGAACTGGTCGAGGTCGACGTGCAGCACCCACGCGGTCTGCGAGCCCATGGTCCGAGTCTGCCCGACGGGCCCTAGGTGAGCCGTGCGACGAGGGTCGCCGTGTCCTGCCGGTGCCGCGCGGTGTCCACGTCGTACTCCAGGCACCACAGCAGCTGGTAGACCCTCGCCCGCTGCTCCCACCCGTCCAGGGCCGGCATCTCCGCGCGGTAGACCGACCAGAAGTCCGGGCCGGTCATGTCGTCCCAGAAGGCCATGCGGGCGACGTCCGACTCGGCGGACCCGGCCCACGCCTTGTCCCAGTCGAGGACGCCCGCCAGCGTCCAGCCGCCGGCGCCCTGCCGGAAGAGCAGGTTGGCGTGGTGGAGGTCGTCGTGCGTGAGGGTCGGCCGTCCCGGTGTGGTGAACAGACCGGCATGGCGCTGCAGGACGTCGTGCGCCCGCCGCCGTCGTGCGCCGTCGGGGACCCGCAGGCCGACGCGCGCGTGCAGGGCGTCCACCAGGCTCTGCGGCGCAGGGTCGTCCAGTGCGCCGAACGACGGGAGGACGACGGACTGGAGGGCGAGGACCGCCCCGGCGATCTCCGCCGCGGCACGGGCATGCTCCGCGGGCCGCAGGTGCGGCCGCACCGTGCGCCACTCGATGCCCTGGACCTCCTCCTGGAGCAGGTACTGGACCGTGGGCAGCTCGGTGTCCACGCCCGCGGCGACGACCGTGCCGACGGGGACACCCGCTCGCCGGGCCAGCTCCTGCGCGGCGGCGGACCGTGCGAGGTCGACGCCCGGGCGGGCGCTGCTTGCCGCGATCTTCAGCACCAGGCGCGTGGCGCCGGCCCGGACGAGCAGGACGGCGTGCGTCGCGCTCGAGCCCAGCAGGTCCAGCTCGGCGTGCCCGACGTGCCGGTGGGCGAGCGTGCGGGCGGCCGGCAGCCACGACTCCGGACCGCCGTGGCTGTCGGGCACGGTTCGCCCCCTGCGGCTCGTCGGGTCACCTCGTCGTCAGCATCCTCCCCGGCCACGACGCGGCGCATCAGCTCTCCTGGTGGGGACTTCCCGCGAGCGCCTTCTCGACGGCCGGCAGGAAGTCGTCCAGGTCGTCCGGCCGGCGCGAGGTGACCAGGGTGAACGGACCGTCGTCGTCGACCGAGACGGACCGGTCCACCCAGGTGGCCCCGGCGTTGCGCAGGTCGGTGCGCAGCGACGGGTACGACGTGACCGTCCTGCCCTCGACCACGCCCGCCTCGGCGAGCGCCCACGGACCGTGGCAGATCGCGGCGATCGGGCGGCCGGACGCCGCGAAGGCGCGGACCGTGTCGACCGCACCGTCCTCCAGGCGCAGCGCGTCGGCATTCAGGGTGCCGCCGGGGATGAGGAGCAGGTCGAAGTCCGAGCCGGCGTCGGCGAACGTGGTGTCGGGCTGCACGGTCCGTCCGGGGGCCTTGTCGCCGACGAGGGTCTGGATCGCGTCCCTGGCCGCGGCCGCGACCACCACCGTGGCTCCGCGTTCACGAAGGTGCTCGACCGGCACGACGAGCTCGTCCTGCTCGACGCCGTAGTTGGTCACGATCGCCAGGACGCGGTAGCCGCTCAGCGTTGTCTCGCTCATGGGAGGTCCCTCGTGGACTGCTCGACGGTCAGCGCGGCTGCCTCACGACTGACGTGACGACGCTACGCCGCGGGCGATCCGAACGCGCGTTCGCCCCACGCGAACAGCCCTCCTCCACGGCTGGCACTCTGCGGGCGAGAGTGCTAATTCTTTGTCCTGTAGCCAGTCCGGCCACGGGGGCCGGACAGCACCCGAGGCCCGGACGGTCCGGCGCCTCGCCGTGAAGGAGGTGACGGTCATGGCTACGCGATTCGACCCGTTCCAGGAGTTCGACCGCCTGTTCGCCCAGGTCGCGTCGGCGGAGCGCGCCGCAGCGACGATGCCGATGGACCTGTACCGCTCCGGGGACCACTACGTGCTGCACGTGGACCTGCCGGGTGCCGACCCGGGCACGATCGACGTGAACGTCGAGGACCGCACGCTCACGATCAGGGCGCAGCGGACGCCGCGCACCGAGCAGGACGTCCAGTGGCTGGCCAAGGAACGGCCCGTCGGCACGTACGCACGACAGCTCACGGTGGGCCGGGGCCTCGCGCTCGACGCCATCTCGGCCACCTACGCCGACGGCGTCCTCACGTTGAGCATCCCGGTCGCCGAGGAGGCCAAGCCGCGGCGCATCGAGGTGCAGCACGCCAGTGACACCAACCAGATCACGGCGGAGGCGCGCGCCGACGGGTGACGGACGACGGTGGGGGCGCGCGCCGTGCGAGAGCACGGTCAGGACCCTCGGGACGCCCTGTGCGGGCGAGCCGACCCCGTGCCCCCACCGGCCGCCGGCGGTCGTCAGGACGGCACGTGGCGCCAGTCGGCCGAGCGGGCACCCGGCCGGTAGGGCGCCGCGCGCCGCTTCGCCACGATCCCGTCGAGGCCGTTGTCCGCAGCGGCCGCCAGCACCGCCGCGCCGGGCCCGTCGAACGTGGGCGGCACCCGCCACGAGCGGCCGGACAGCTCCAGTCCGTCCAGCAGGGCCCGTCGCTCGTCGTACGGGCGTCCCACGGTCGAGCGGCCCTCCAGGTGCAGCACGTCGTGGACGAGGTAGGTCACCGGGTGGGTGCGAGCGAGACGCCGTGCGGAGCCGCCGGTGACGCCCTCGCGCTCGCTCAGCCGCTCAGGATCGGGGGCACCGGTGGCGTCGAGGGCGACGAGCTCCCCGTCGAGCGCGACGACCGTGGAACCGAGCTGCTCGCCCAGGCCGGTGATCTCGGGGTAGGAGCCGGTGACGTCGTCGCCACCGGACCACATCCGCACCCGCCCGCCGTCGACGAGCGCGAGTGCGCGCACCCCGCCCCAGGCCATCTCGAAGGCCCACGTCCCGTCGTCCGGTGGTAGGTCGCCCCGCTGGGCGAGCATCGGGCGAAGGTCGGTGGGCAACGGGGTCCACGCGGGATCCGTCGGCGGGTCCATCCGGTGGACCATCCAGCTCCGGCCGTCGTCGGCGGCGCCCTTCGAGCGCGTCGCGAACAGCACGTACCGGCCCTGGACCCGCTCGCCGTGCAGCACGACCTGGACCTCGCGGTCCGTCCACTTCAGCTCCTCGTAGGTGCCGTGGTCCCAGACGGTGACCTGGCCGCCGCCGTACTCGCCCGCGCCGATCTCGCCCTCGAACGTCGCGTACTCGAGCGGGTGGTCCTCGGTGTGCACCGCGAGGTGGTTGACCTTCGGGTCGGGCGGCAGGCCCTTCGGCACCGCCCAGGACACCAGGACGCCGTCCCGCTCGAGCCGGACGTCCCAGTGCAGCGCGCGGGCGTGGTGCTCCTGGACGACGAAGGTCCGGCCTTCGACCTCCGGCGTGTCGGGGTCGGTGGCGGGGACGGGCTCGGGCGTGCGCGCGGGGTCGCGCTTCGCCCGGTACGCGGCGAGGCGCTCGGGGTCGGGCACGTGCCGAGTGTCCCGCCGACGCGGCGCCGGTGCGCGCCGGACGGGTTGCCGATCGGCCCCGGGTGGCTACCGTCGGGTGATGGCGACCGTCACCCGCGACCTGAGCTGCCCGCCGTCGGCCGTGCTGGCGGTGCTCGCCGACGGCTGGAGCTACGCCACGTGGGTCGTCGGGACGTCCCGGATCCGCGCGGTCGACCCCGCGTGGCCCGCCCCGGGCTCGACGATCGCGCACTCGGTCGGGATCTGGCCCGCGCTCCTCGACGACGTGTCGGTGTCCCGTGGCTGGGACCCGGGGCTCGGTATCGACCTGCAGGCGCGCGGCTGGCCGGCCGGTGAGGCCCACGTCAGGGTCGGGGTGCGACCGCGTGCCGGCGGAGGGTGCACGGTGACGATGTCGGAGGACGCCGTGCGCGGACCGGGGTCCCTGGTTCCCCGGCCGTTGCGCACGGCGGTCCTGGTCCCGCGCAACACCGAGTCGCTGCGGCGGCTCGCCTACCTCGCCGAGGGCCGCCCCGCGTAGTCCGCCCCCAGGGTGCGGCGAGGCCGTGCCTCGCGGACCATGGAGGCCCGGCGTCGTGCAGCGTGCGCCGGTGGCTGACCGGACTCCCGGAGGAACTGATGTGGGCCCTGCTGTTCCGTCGTGTACGGCTGATGGTCGTCGTGGTCGTCCTGCTCCCCGTCGTGGCGTCGCTCGCGCGCCGGCTCGCCGAACGGGTCGAGCGTCAGCAGGAGCACCCGACGTTCGGGTCGCGCGGTCTGCGCATCGTGGAGTCGACGGCGACGCGGGCCCGGTCGTTCCTGCGGTGAGCGCCGCGAGGACGGCCGGGCCGCGTCACCGGGTCACCGTCCGGCGCGTGCTCCCGTCCGCAGGGTGCCGGTCAGGTGGAGGTCGGTCGACGACGAGCCGACGTACACGGGGATGTCACCGCGGGGCGTGCGCCACCGGTCACGGTCGACGTCCCAGTAGGACACCGACTCCGGGCTGAGCGCGACGGTGACCTGCTTGCGCTCGCCCGGCTGGAGCGTCACCGTCGCCCAGCCCGCCAGCACCTTCGGGGCGCTCTGCACCTGCCGGGTCGGCAGGTTGCCGACGTACACCTGCACGGTCTCGGTCCCGGCGACGGCCCCGGTGTTCCGGACGGCGACCTTCACCTGGAGCGCGCCGTTCGCGGCCGGTGCGGTGCGCAGGTTGCGGTAGTCGTACGTCGTGTACGACAGCCCGTGCCCGAACGGGTACTGGGGTTCGATGCCGAACTCCTCGTACCCGCGGTAGCCCACGTAGATGCCCTCGGTGAAGAGCTGGTCGAGCCCGTCACCGGGGTACTGCTCGGGGCTGCTCACCGGCGTGCTGTCCTCGTCGACGGGCAACGTGATCGGCAGCCGGCCGGACGGGTTGACGTCACCGAACAGGATGCCTGCCAGCGCGTTGCCCTGCTCCTGGCCGCCGAACCACGAGTGCACGATCGCCGGGACCCCCTGCTCCCAGTCGGACGTCTGCACGGCACCTCCGGCGACGAGCACGACGACCGTGCGGGGGTTGGCTGCGGCGACCTGGCGGACGAGCTCGGCCTGACCGTTGGGCAGGTCGAGGTCGGGCTTGTCGCCGCCCTCGCTGGAGTAGTCGCGGACGAGCACCACGGCGGCCTGCGACGAGCGCGCGAGGTCGGCCGCGGCCTGGGCCTGCGGCGCGACGACGCCGGCCGGTGTGGTCCAGCCGAGCTGGAACACCGCTCCCGCATCCGTGCCGCCGGGTCCGTCGTTGACGTACTCGACGAGCAGCTCGTGCGTCTCACCGGCCGCCAGGTCGACGTCCACGGAGGTCGTCGAGACCTCTCCCGTCGGGTCCGCGGTGAGCACCGCGACACCGTCCAGGGTGACCGTCGCACTCCCCGTGGTGGTGACCGCGATGCCGTACGTCCCGTCGACCGGAGCGGTCAGCGTGCCGGTCCAGCGGATGGACCCCGCCATGTCCCGCGTCTGCAGCGGGAAGTGCGGCGACTGCGCGTTGAACCCCTGGAACAGGAAGAACCCCGCGTTGATCGCGGCGTAGGGGTCGGTGCGGTCCGCGATCGGCCCGGTGAAGTCCGGCTCGGCGAAATACTCGGCCCGCAGACCGTTCTCGGTGCCGGTCGACAGGAAGTCGGACGGGATCGGGTCCGGGCCGGGGATGAGCGACGCGGACGTCACGGGGTCGGCGCCGGCGACGTGCCGGACGAGGACCCCCGCCCCCGCACGTGCCTGGATGCCCTCGAGCGGGCTCACCGTGTACGTCGGCTTGACCAGCGAGCTGCCGCCCCCGGCCACGACGGTGTCGGCGTCCGCGCCGATGACGGCGATCGACCCGACGTTCGCCTGCAGGGGCAGTGCCGCCGACTGGTTCTTGAGCAGCACGGCCGACCGCTCGGCCACCTGCCGCGCGAACGCACCGTGCTCGGCCTCGGGCAGGGCCGAGACCACGGGCGGGTTGTCGAACAGCCCGAGCGCGAACATGGGCCGCAGGATCCGCAGGACGGCGTCGTCGATGCGGGAGACCGGAACCTGACCGGCGCGGACGGCGTCGAGGAGCGGCCCGCAGAAGAAGCACGCGCCCGGACCGGTCTGCGGGGTCGTGTTGCCCGGCATCTCCTGGTCGAGGCCGCCGAGGATCGACTGGACGGTGCTGTGCGTGGCGCCGTAGTCGCTCATCACCCAGCCCTCGAAGTCGAGCTGAGCCTTGAGGATCCGGTTCATGAGCTCGTCGCTCTCGCACGCGTACACGCCGTTGACCTTGTTGAACGCGCACATCGCGGAGCCTGGCCGGCCCTGCTCGACACCGATCGCGTACGGGCGCGTGTAGATCTCCTGCAGCGTCCGCTCGTCGAGGACGGCGTTCCCGCCGCTGAGCCGGTTCTCCTCCTGCGTGTACACGTTGTAGTGCTTGATGTCCGCGACGACCGGGTGCGACTGGATGCCCCGGATCTCGGCAGCGCCGATCGTGCCGGACAGCAGCGGGTCCTCGCCGAGGGCCTCGAACGCGCGACCGGCCTGCGCCACGCGGGCGATGTCGACGGCGGGGGAGAGCAGGACGTTGTGGCCGGTGCGGAAGGCCTCGTCCCCGGCGACCTGCCCGTACTGCTCGGCGAGCGCCGTGTCCCACGTGGCCGCCAGGGCGATCGGGGCCGGCAGCTGCGTGGCCTCCTGCTCGTTGACGTCGGGGTTCGCGATGCGCACCCCGGCAGGCCCGTCGGCCATCGTCAGCGCGGGGATGCCCAACCGCGCGATCGGACCGTTGTAGAAGCCGTAGAAGTTGTTCAGCTCCCCGTGGAGCATGTCCACCTTCTCGTCGAGGGTCATCTGCCGCAGCAGCGCCCTCGCGCGTCGGGTGTCGGGACCGGACTCGTCCCACCACCACTGCGACGGCAGCGACTGCACCTCGGCTTCCTGGAGGCGTTGCGTGACGGCAGCCTCGCCGTCGGGATCGTCCGGGGCCGCCGATGCGGCGCCGGCGGGGACGGCGAGCGCGAGAGCGCAGAGTACGACGAGCGCGGAACGGGACCGCGCGCGGTGGAGTCGAGAACGCATGGGACACCCCCTAGCAGTGCAGAGGTGCCTGCGAGCGTCGTTGCCGTTCGGCGGTCCTCTGCCGAACGGCCCAGTCTTCACCCGCTCCGACAGGCCGCAACCCCGAGGGGCCACAGGGCGGACACCGGTCCCACAGAGTGTCCGCGGGTCAGTCCTCGGTCGAGGGTGACGGCTCCGGCTCCTCGGTGGGCACCTCGGTGGGCTCCTCGGCGGCGGCCGCCTTCGCGTCGGCGAGGGCGCGCTGGAACGCAGCGAGCGTGGCGGCGTCGACCGTCCCCGTGACGGGGACGGCCAGGTCCGTCTGGGCAGTCCCGACCGCCGCGGTCAGGGCGTCCGTCCACTGCCCGTCGACCGGCCCGTCCCAGTACCCGGCGAGCTTGAGGGTCTGCTGGAGCGCGGCGGTCGACGCCAGGCTCGCCTGCGCGGCCGCACCGCCGGCCGCCTCGAGCTGAGCCCGCAGCGCGGCCTCGGTGGCCTTGTCCATCGTGCCGGTCTCCGGGAGCCCGGCGGCGTTCTGCAGGGCCTCGACGGCCGCGACCGTCAGCGGGCCGTAGATGCCGTCGACCTCGCCCGTGTAGTACCCCGCATCGGTCAGCTGCTGCTGGAGCGCCGCCGTGTAGGCGCTCACGGCGGCCGCCGCCTCCGCCTGCCGCTCGTCGGAGAGGCACCCGGACTGGACGAACAGCTGGATCCAGGCCATCTCGAGCGCGACGACGGCGGAGTTGAACTGCTCGGCCGCCTGGACGAGCGGGGTGTCGTCGCTGAGGCCGCCCCGAGTGGCGTCGAGGTCCTCCTGCGCCTCCTGCACCCGGGCCACGGTGGCCGGTGGCAGCGTGGCGGGTGCGTCGGTGGGCTCGGCGGGCGCCGGCTCCGGGGGCTCCTGGCCCGCGACGGTCGCCTCGGCCGCCGCGAGCGCGGCCTGTGCGTCGACGAGGTCCTGCTGCGCGTCGGTGAGCGCCTCGCGGGTGCTGACCACGGCCTCCGCCGCGTCCGTCGTCTCCGCACCGGGCGCGGTGAGGTCCTCGCCCGCGACGCGGACGTCACCGACGGTGACCGCCGTGTCGTCGAGGACGTCGCCGTAGCGGTCCAGGGCGGTGATGTAGGCGGATCCCGCGGTGCAGAACTGCGCCTCCGCGTCCGTGGCCGCGGTCTGCGCCTCGGCGAGCGCCTCCTCCTTCTCCGCGACGTCGGCCTGCGCGAGCTCCACCGGAGACCGCTCGGCCTCCGCCGTGCAGCCTGACAGGGCGACCAGGAGGCCGGCGGCGACGACGCCCGTTGCTGCCCGCCACTGACGTCGGTGCTGGTCGGCCGTGCTGATGGTCCGGTCCACGGTCCTCGTCCTCTCGATGGAGCGGCGGCTCGGAGGGCCTAGATGCGTCGGCGCCGGCCCGGTGTCACCGCAGCGGCCACCACCGCGGTCTTGGCGATCGGGGCGGGCCCCGGTGTGACTGCCTTGGCGACGACGGCGGTCTTGGCGACGGGGTGGCCGATCACGCCGACCCGCCCGATGCGTGCTGGCCTCAGTGGCATGTCAGACCTCCTGCGCTGCGAGCGCCACGTCGGCCTCGATCGAGGCGAGGATCGCTTGGATGGGGATGCGGCCGTCGGCGATCAGCTGCCCACCGGACCGGCGTGCGGCGGAGGCGAATCCGGCCGCCCAGAGGTTCTCCCAGATGAGGACCCCGGCGGTGCTGCCCGGGTCCATCGCGGCGGCGAGGTGCTCGACGTCGTCGGCCGCCAGGAGCTCCGCCAGCTCGGCCTCGAGCTTCTGCAGCTCGCCCAGCTGCGGGACGTCGGACAGCTCCAGGGCGTCGACGGAGCCGTCCTCGTTCTTCGTGAGGATCAGCACGTCGATCACGCGGATCGTCCCCGCGTCGACGAGCTTGATCAGCTCGTCGACCATCTCGCCGGTGAAGCTGCTCTGCCCCGCGGGGAACTCGACGACGACGTAGTCGACAGGCCCCAGCTGGTCCAGTGGTGTGTCAGTCACGTGCTGGCCTTCCGTCGTGCGGCCCTCAGGCGAGGGCCGCGGCCTTGAGCTTGGCGAACTCGGCCTGGTCGATCGCACCGGAGTCGAGCAGGGACTTCGCCTGCGCGATCTGGTCGGCCGGCGACGACGACGAGGTCGCGCTGCGGATGCGGTCGTCGAAGGCGGACTGTGCGGCCTGCATCTGCGCGGCCTGGCGGGTTCCCATGCCCTTTCCGCGCACGATCAGGTAGAGCAGGATCCCGAGGAACGGCAGCAGGATCAGCAGCACGACCCACAGGGCCTTGACCCCGCCGCCCGTCTCGGAGTCGCGGAACAGGTCGCTGAAGATGGCGATGAGCAGCCAGAACCAGATGACGAACAAGAAGAACTCGAGCATCCAGAGCAGGACGTCGCCGCTCCCGAACGTCGCAGAGATACCCATGACGGCCTCCTTCGTCGTGACGTGACCGTGCGGGCGTGGTGCCCGGGAGGTCGCGGGTCCGCTGTCGGGGGCCCGAGGTGATCGTGGGTCGACGCAGCAGGCCGCGGGATCACCCCTTCCTCTGATCACCCGGGTGAGCGTGTCCGGGATGACCGGTGTGTCCCCGTCGGTGTCGTGGGGTCTAGGGTGCGAACAAGCGGCCCTGGGGAGAGTTCGTGACGTACGACATCGGCTCTGAGCAGGCACGACCCGTCCGGCCGGTGTCGGACTGGGGTGTCATCCGGGCCAAGCTCGCACCGCCGCGGCTGCCGCGCGGCGTCGTCGTCCGGCCGGGCCTGCTGGACACCCTGCGCGAGGGTCGTGGACGGCGGCTGACGCTGGTGTCCGCACCCGCCGGGTTCGGCAAGACGACCCTCCTCGCGCAGTGGGTCCAGGCCGACCTCCCCGGCCGGTTCGCGTGGGTGTCGCTCGATGCGGGGGACTGCGAGCCGGAGCGCTTCTGGGCCCACGTCGCCGCCGCGCTGGCGGTCGTCGAACCCCGGGTCACGGACGTCACGGTCGCCGGGCTGCGTGCGCGTCCCCAGCGCACCGGCGACGTCGTCCTCCCGCTGCTGTACGAGGCGCTGGCCGGCGGCGGCGAGGACCTGGTGCTCGTCCTCGACGACTACCACCGCGCGGAGACCCCCGAGATCGGTGCAGCGCTCGCCGAGTTCATGCGGTACCGCCCGGAACGCGTCCAGCTGGTGGTCTCGACCCGGTCGGACCCCGCTCTGGGGGTGGCGCGGCTGCGTGCCGGCGGGGAGCTGGTGGAGGTCCGGGCGGACGCGCTGCGCTTCGACGAGGCGGAGGTGGCGAGCTTCTTCGACGGGATCGGGCTCGCGGGACTGACCCCGGCGGAGGGTCACCAGCTGGCGGAACGCACAGGTGGTTGGCCGGCCCCGCTGCGGCTGGCCTCGCTGCTCATGCCGGAGCGCGGGCGGGCCACGTTCATCGAGCAGTTCTCCGGGGCGAGCCGGCACGTCGTCGACTACCTCGCGCAGGACGTGCTCGACCTCGTCGACCCGGCCACCCGTGACTTCCTGCTGCAGGTCTCCATCCTCGGGCGGTTCACCGGGGCGCTGTGCGACGCGGTCGCCGGGACCACCGGCTCGGGCGCGCTGCTGGCCGACCTCGAACGGGCGAACCTGTTCATCTCGGTGGACAGCACGGGGGAGTGGTACCACCCCCACCAGCTGTTCACCGAGGCGCTGCGGGTCGAGCTGACGCGGACCCGTCCCACGCTCGTGCCGGTGCTGCACGCGCGCGCCGCGGCGTGGCTCGAGGCGGCCGGCGACCTCGAGGCCGCGACGGACCACGCGATCGCGGCGCACGACGTTCGCCTCGCGTCACGTCTGGTTGCCGGGCAGGTCCAGCCGATGTCGGCGGGCGGGCGCAGCGCGGGCATCCGGCGGTGGCTTGCGGCGCTCTCCTGGCCCGAGGCGCTCCGTGACCCGGAGCTCGCGTTCGTCCGGGCCGTGGCAGCAAGCCTGGCGAACGAGCTCGACGAGGCGACCCACTGGCTCGACGTCGCCCGGTCGGGCGACCCGCTGGCCCTGGACGCGGGCGGGCTGCCGCTCGGGTTCCGGGTGGACTTCCTGACCAGCGTCATGGGCGTCAACGACGTGGAGCAGGCCCGGGCCGCGGCGCAGCGGGCGATCGACGCCGCACCGAACCCCAGCTGGCACGGCATCGCGCTGGCCTGCCTCGGGCAGGCGCAGTACCTGGCGGGCCAGGGGCCGGAGGCGGTCGCGACGCTGCGGGTCGCGGTGGGGGGGATCTCCGACGCGAACCCGATCATGCTCGCGTTCGCCGTCGGGAACCTCGGCCTGGCGGAATCCGCGGCGGGCGCCGAGCCGCACGCGGACCCGCTGCTGGACCGCCTGACCGACGTGCTCCGTGCGGCGGGCGCCGACCGGTCCGTCCCCGCCGCCCTCCTGCTGCTCGCGCAGGGTGAGCGGTCCCGCCGGCTGGGCGACCCGCAGGGTGCACTGGGCGGGCTGCGCCGCGCGATCGACATCCTGGAGGACATGCCCCGCAGCGCGTGGCTCGCCAACGCGTTCCTCCTGCTCGCCGCTGTGGAGCGCCTCGTCGGCCACGGCCCGGACGCGCTCGAGGCGGTCGACCGCGCGCAGGGGATCCTCGACCGGCTCCCCGACCCCGGCGCACTCGTCGCGCGTTCGACGGAGCTGCGTGCCGCCCTGGCGGCACCGGTCCGGCACGCCGCGGAGTTCGGCGAGGAGCTGTCCGAGCGGGAGGTCGTCGTACTGCGCCTCGCGGCGGACGGGCTCCAGCAGCGCGAGATCGCCGACCAGCTCTTCATCTCCTACAACACCGTGAAGTCCCACCTGAAGGCCGCCTACCGCAAGCTGGGCGTCGCGTCCCGCGAGGCAGCGATCGCCCGGCTGCGGCAGCTGGACGGCGCTCCGGCTCCCCGCTGACCACCCGGGTGAGCGGCCGGGCGGGTGGTCCCTCCTCGGCCCGCGGGTGCGCACGATGTCCGGGTGATGCTCTGCACGATCGTCGTCGCCGGTGAGCTCGACCCCCGGTTCGGCGACGCCGTGGAGGGGATGACGCTCACCGCCGCCGAGGGCCGGACCGAGCTCGTCGGCACCCTGACCGACCAGGCGCACGTCCAGGGGGTCCTCCACCAGCTGTTCGACCTGGGGCTCGAGGTGCTCTCGTTCTCGACCGCCCCGGCGAGCGCTGCCGACGGCCCAGTCCCGAAGGAGAGTCATGAGCGCTGACCGGCACGCACGGACGATGCTGCCCATCCCGGACCGGCCCGCGCCGGGGCTGACCACGTACGACGCGAAGGACCCGGACACGTCGTACCCGCCGATCGAGCCCCTGCTGCCACCCGAGGGTGCGCCGAACGTGCTGATCATCCTGCTCGACGACGTGGGCTTCGGGGCGTCCAGCGCGTTCGGCGGCCCGTGCGCGACACCGAACGCCGAGCGCCTCGCGGCGCGCGGGCTGAAGTTCAACCGGTTCCACACCACGGCGCTGTGCGCGCCGACCCGGCAGGCCATGCTGACCGGTCGCAACCACCACTCGGTCGGCATGGGCAGCATCACGGAGACGGCGACGTCGGCGCCCGGGAACAGCTCCCTGCGGCCGAACACCAAGGCGCCGCTGGCGATGACGCTCAAGCTCAACGGGTACTCCACCGCGCAGTTCGGCAAGTGCCACGAGGTCCCGGTCTGGCAGTCGTCCCCGATGGGGCCGTTCGACGCGTGGCCGTCGGGCGGTGGCGGCTTCGAGACGTTCTACGGCTTCATCGGCGGGGAGAACAACCAGTACGACCCGGCCCTGTACTCCGGGACCACCCCGGTGGAGCCCCCGCGGTCGGCCGAGGAGGGCTACCACCTGACCGAGGACCTCGCGGACCACGCGGTCGGCTGGGTGCGCCAGCAGAAGGCGCTGATGCCTGACCGGCCGTTCTTCCTGTACTTCGCACCCGGCGCCACGCACGCCCCGCACCACGTCCCGGCGGAGTGGATCGAGAAGTACGCGGGCCGGTTCGACGAGGGCTGGGACGTGGAGCGGGAGCGCACGTTCGCGCGCCAGAAGGAGCTCGGCGTCGTCCCGGCGGACACCGTCCTGACCGAGCGGCACGCCGAGATCCCGGCGTGGGCGGACATGCCCGACGAGCTCAAGCCGGTGCTGGCCCGGCAGATGGAGGTGTACGCCGCGTTCCTGGAGCACACCGACCACCACGTCGGTCGCCTGCTCGACGCCATCGAGGACCTCGGGGTGCTCGACGACACGCTGATCTACTACGTCATCGGCGACAACGGCGCCTCGGCCGAGGGCACCGTGAACGGTGCGTTCAACGAGATGGCCAACTTCAACGGCATGGCCGCGCTGGAGACGCCGGAGTTCCTGGTCTCGAAGATGGCCGAGTTCGGCTCGCCCTCGTCCTACAACCACTACTCGGTGGGCTGGGGGTGGGCGATGAACTCCCCGCTGCAGTGGACCAAGCAGGTGGCCTCCCACTGGGGCGGCACGCGCAACGGCACGATCGTGCACTGGCCGCGGGGGATCACCGAACCAGGCGGGTTGCGGTCGCAGTTCACGCACGTCATCGACGTCGCCCCGACGATCCTGCAGGCCGCGGGTCTCCCGGAGCCGACCGTGGTGAACGGCGTGCAGCAGTCGCCCATGGAGGGCACCTCCATGCTCTACACGTTCAACGAGCCCGACACCCCGGAGCGGCACGACCTGCAGTACTTCGAGATGTTCGGCAACCGAGGCATCTACCACCGTGGCTGGAGCGCGGTCACGAAGCACAAGACCCCGTGGGTGATGGTCGGTGGCACCGTGCCGGAGTTCGACGACGACGTCTGGGAGCTGTACGACGGGCGCACGGACTTCAGCCAGGCGCGCAACCTCGTCGCCGAGCACCCCGACAGGCTGGCCGCGCTGCAGCGGCTGTGGCTGATCGAGGCCACCAAGTACAACGTCCTCCCGCTGGACGACCGCACCGGGGAGCGACTCGAGGCGAGCATGGCCGGGCGGCCGACCCTGATCCGAGGGACGTCCCAGCAGTTCTTCGCAGGCATGGGACGCCTCTCGGAGAACAGCGTGGTGAGCGTCAAGAACCGGTCGTTCTCGGTGACCGCCGAGATCGAGGTGCCGGCGGGCGGGGTGCAGGGTGTGCTGATCGCCCAGGGGGGCCGCTTCGGCGGGTGGAGTGTCTACGTCACCGGCGGCAGGCTCAGGTTCTGCTACAACGTGCTCAGCATCCACGAGTTCACCGTCACGGCCGACGTGCCGGTCCCCGCGGGCACGCACCAGGTCCGCATGGAGTTCGCCTACGACGGCGGTGGGCTGGCCAAGGGCGGCGACGTCACGCTCTTCCACGACGGTGCGGCCGTCGGCACGGGGCGGGTCGCCATGACCCAGCCGATGGTGTTCTCCGCCGACGAGACGACCGACATCGGCTACGAGTCCGGGACCACGGTGAGCCCCGACTACACGAACGCGACCAGCAGGTTCACCGGCCGGATCCACTGGGTCCAGGTCGACGTCGGCGACGACGGCCACGACCACGTCATCGACCCTGAGGAACGGATGCGGATCGCGATGGCGCGGCAGTAGCCGGGACCCGTCAGGTCGAGGTCCGCACCACCGTCAGGTCCGGTCCCGGGTAGACGAGCGACTCGTGCCCGTCGTCGAACCGCACGACGTACGGGCCGTCCGCGCCGCGGGCCTCGATCACCGTGCCACCGCGATCCGCCGCCCCGACCGTCCGGCCATGGATGACGACCTTGTCCCCGACCTCTGCGTGCATCGTCGATCACCTCCCGACCCAGGCTAGGACTACTCCCGCCCGTGTGCTCGGCGCATCTCCTCGGCCAGGGCCGGGTGGGTGGGGTCGAGGTGGGCGATCACGTTCCGGACCACGTCGGGCGGCTTGTTCTGGCTGAGCTTGGCCCGGGCGTCGAACCGGGTGACGCGCAGGCGCAGGCCGACCGTTCCCTTCGCGATGCGGCGGGTGCCCTCCTCGTCCTCGTCGAGGCTGCGGCCGCCGGGCCGGCCGTGCTCGAAGTGGTCGGTGAGCAGCGCCAGCATCGCGTAGTTCTCGTCGTCACCCAGGATCTCCGGCGTGCCGTACAGGTGCGCCGTGACGTGGTTCCAGGTGGGCACGAGGTCGCCCGGCGGGTACCAGCTCGGGGAGACGTAGTCGTGCGGACCCTGGACGATCACCAGGACCTCGTGCTGCCCGAGCTCGTGCAGGGTCTCGTCGGGACGGCCGAAGTGGCTCACGAGCGTGATGCCGTCGGCGTCGCCCTCCTCCACCAGCACCGGGTAGTGGGAGGCGACCAGCCCGGTCGACGCCGGCGAGACGAACGTGGCCCACGGGTGCTGGCGGACCAGCCGCTTGACCTCGCCCTGGTCGGTCAGGAGGAACCGCGGGGTGTGGCGCATCAACGATCTCCCTGTGGTGGTGCCGACCGGCCGCGACCAGTATGGGGTCGTCGGTTCCGAGCGAGGAGAGGCCATCACCATGAGCGTGTACCGAGTGATCGACGTCATCGGGACGAGCACGTCGTCCTGGGAGGCCGCCGCGGCCGAGGCGATCAGCACGGCCGGGGGATCGCTGCACGACCTGCGGGTGGCGGAGGTGACCAAGCAGGACGTCGTCGTCGGGGAGGCCGGGGACCTGTTGTACCGGACGCGGCTCCAGCTGTCGTTCAAGTACAAGCCCGAGTAGGCCGACCGTCAGACGTACTCGTTCCGGCGCAGCCAGCGCATCGCGGCCGCCCCCCAGATCGGGGGGAGGTAGAACGTGATGAGCCGGAACGTGATCGCCGTGGAGACGGCGATCGCGCTGGGCACCCCGATGGCCTGCAGGCCGACGGTGAAGCCCGCCTCGGTGACGCCCATGCCCCCGGGTACGGGCATCAGTCCGGCGAACAGGCTCACCGCGGTGTTGATGAGGATCAGCTGCGAGAAGTGCGCGGTCTGCCCGAACGCCTGCAGGCACAGGGCCAGGACGCCGGCCTGGAGCAGCTGTGCCCCGAGGTTGCCGCCGAGCATCGCGGACACCTTCGCCGGCTTGCGCAGCACCCCGAGCGCGGAGTGGGCCGCGCGCGCCTGCTCCGCGATCGCCGCGCGGATCTTCGGGATCCGGGCGGTGACCCGGTGGCGGAGCCGGGGCACGGCCAGGGTGATGAGCACGGTGAGGACGACCAGCGCGATCAGCACGACGAGCAGCGAGGGGCTCGTGGAGCCGGAGTCGCCGCTGGTCGACCCGGTCGAGAGGCTCGACGTGAACCCGGGCAGACCGCTCACGACGATGATCAGGATGAGGGACGCCTGGACGACGAAGCCCGTGACGCTGTCGATGAGCCCGAACGACAGCGCCGACCCGGCGGGGATCCCGAACTTCTGGAAGAAGCGGACCTCCAGCGCGAGGCGGGCGGCCGACGACGGGAGCACGAGGGAGATGAACTGGATGGAGTACTGCAGCATCAGGACCGGGACGTACCGCAGCCGCGCGAGCGCTGCGCCGAGGGTCGCGCCGGCGAGCGCCGTCTGGATGAACGGTGAGAGCAGCAGTGCCGCGACGAGCCACACCCAGTCCGCGGACGCCAGCGCGTCGGCGACGCTGGCCAGGTCGACCCCGGCGAGCATCGTGACGACGACGTACACGATGAGCGCGGTCAGGAGCAGGGTGCCGACCGACCTCGGCGTCACGCGCCGCAGGCGCTCCAGTGGTGGCTCCTCGACGCCCGCGGCGGCGACCGCCGCCGCGCGCAGCTCGTCGAGGGTCCAGGTCCCCGCACGGACGTCCGCGCGTGTCCCGCGACCGAGCGCCGCGGACTGCAGGTAGGGCAGCACGTCCGCGAGCCCGTCCGTGCCGACGGCGGTGACCGCCGCGGCGAGCGCCCGGTCCGGTCCGACGACGAGGGCGGTGCAGACGAGGAGCCGCGCCTGGTCGGTGCGGACGTCACCCTCGTCGGCGGCCCGGCCGGCCGCGTCGAAGTCGGCCAGCGCGGGGGAGCCGTCGAGCCGGACGACCACCCGGCTGCTGTCGATCCGCCCGTGCGCGATCCCGGCGCGGTTCAGCCCGACGACTGCTCGCCACATCCCGGCGAGCAGCTCGTCGTCGAGCGTGCCGGCATCGAGGTCGCCCAGGGACGCACGCGGGCTGGTGGTGACGAGCAGGGCGTCGCCCTGGTCGGCCACACCGACCGCGACGACGTCGAGCGTCGGCACCCCCGCCTTCGCCGCCAGCAGCGTGAAGAGGGCCTCGTGCTCGACCCGGGAGCGTCGCGTGCCCCAGATCTGCGCGCGCTCGCCGCGGCGGGTCAGGGCCGTCCACAGCGAACCGACGAGCTGGCTGTCCCACGCGTCCCGTCCGTAGACCGTGACCCTCAGCTCGGCGTCCTGCTCCGTGCGGGCGACCAGCAGGTCCACGGCTGTCGGGTCCGGGGACGCCGAGACCGAGGTCGTCGGCACGCCGAGGTCGGCCAGCGCGACCTGGACCTGCGCGTCGGTGAGGCGCCCCTGCGGCGACCCCAGGACCAGGTGGGTGATGGCCGCGGCCGCGATCCCGACGGCGATCGCGGCACTGGCCCCGATGAGGTTCGTCGCGTTCAGCCCGATCGCCGCCACGGCACCCAGACCGATGACGACGCGGCTCGCGTACCGCCAGGGCCGGGCGAGGTGCGGGGACGCCGTGACGATGATCGCCGTGAGGATCGCGACCCGGCTCGCGACGTACACGACCGGCGGGCCCGACGACACCAGCCCGTCGACGATGGCGGACGGATGCGTCCCGGCGAGGGCACCGACGCCGATCGCGGCGCCGAAGGCGAGGGCGGACGCGGTGGCCTGGTCGACCAGGAGCCGGCGCCGGCCCCGGCTCGCCGCGGCGAGCGCGACGACCCCGACCGCCCACAGCGTCATGACGGCGTAGACGACGCTCCACAGCCAGCCGAACAGCGGCTGCAGCCACGCGAGCAACGTGTCCAGCGCTGCGTCGGCGCCCGACGGCCCCGGCGCGGCGAGCGCGAGCACCCCGAGGGCGAGGATCGAGACGACGAGCAGGAGGATGTCGGTGGGCCGGCGCAGCCGCGGGGCGCCCGCGGCGGACGACCAGACGCGAACGAATCCGTTCAGTCGCGTGCGGGTCCGTTCCGCTCGGTCAGCCATCGAGCCTCCTGGGCACAACGACGAAAGGGGACCTTGGCCTTCGGAGGTCTGCACCGTGCGGACCTGCGGTGAGCGTACCGCGGCGCTGACCAGCAGGTTCGTGTTTCGCCACCGATCCGGGCCACGTGCCGTGCGACATCGTTCGCACGACCTCCACGCCCGTCCTACCGTGGTCGGGTCAGCCCTCTCCACGTCGACGTCGGCGGCCGGGCTCACGACTGCGGTCGCCGGGATCGGAAGAGCCATGTCGCGCAGCTACACGGTCGGGTACTTCGTCGGGAGCCTCTCGTCCACGTCCATCAACCGCGTCCTGTCCCGGGCGCTCATCGCGCTCGCACCCGCCGATCTCGAGTTCGTCGAGCTGCCCATCGGGAACCTCCCGCTGTACAGCCCCGACTACGACGCCGACTACCCTCCCGAGGCCCGCGCGCTGAAGGAGGCGATCGCGGGTGTCGACGCGGTCCTGTTCGTGTCCCCGGAGTACAACCGGTCCATCCCGGGCGCCCTCAAGAACGCCATCGACTGGGCGTCTCGACCCTGGGGGCAGAACTCGTTCGACCACGTGCCGGCCGCCGTCATCGGGGCGTCCGTCGGGGCGATCGGCACGGCCGTCGGCCAGCAGAGCCTGCGCGCCGTCCTGAGCTTCTGCAACGCGCGCCAGATGACGTCGCCCGAGGCCTACATCCAGTACTCGCCCGACGTGTTCGCGCCCGACGGCAGCGTCGGCGACGACGCGACGGCCGAGTTCCTGCGGACCTACATGCAGGAGTTCCACGACCATCTGGTGCGGGTCCTGACGGTCCTGCCGCGCGGTTGAGGCCGCTCAGCGCATCGGCTGGAGCGCGAGCTCGACGACCTGGTACGGCTCGTGGCCGGGCACGACGTTGTGCATGGTGAGGACCGCGTCGCCCGGCCGGACGTGGATGTGCCAGCCCCAGTCCGGACCCGACTCCGCGGGGTAGGAGCCCCGGAGCCGCAGCTCGCCGTCCTCGATGCCGCCGGTGAACGTCATCCAGGTCGGCCCGGTGTGCCACGAGTCCACCCAGACGCCGGCCGCGTCGTCGTCCCCGCCCAGCAGCAGGAGCCCGTCCTGCGGGGCGTCGCCGTCCGACCATGTGTACGCGATCGAGACGAACCGGGCCGCCGTCACGCCGATCGTCGCGGTCGCGGTCGAGGACCGGAACTCGTCGGTGGGCATGAGACGGAGGCGGTTCGTGCCCTGCCAGCGGCCCAGCAGCGGCGTGAGGTGGTCGACGACGCCCATGCCTGACAGTAGCGAGCCCGGCCGTCCGACCACCCTCCCGGGCCCGATCTGCGGGGTCGTGACGGCGGGGTGACGCCGGGTTGACGCACGGTCGCGAGTCTCGTCAGCGCGGGGACGTACCGCGTCACGAAGGAGCACTCCATGACCATCACACCCACCTACCCCGGGGTCTACATCACCGAGGTGCCGAGCGGGAACCGCACGATCACGGGTGTCGCGACCGCCATCACGGCGTTCGTCGGTGTCGCGGCCCGTGGACCCGTCGACGAGCCCGTGCCCATCTCGAGCTTCGCCGAGTTCGAGCGAGTGTTCGGCGGCCTGTCGCGGGGTCGCGGGCTCGGCTACGCCGTCCGGGACTTCTACCTCAACGGAGGCGGTCCCGCGCTCATCGTCCGGGTCGTCGCCGCGGATGCCGCGGTGGCGACGTTCGACGTCGACGGTCTGGGGCTCGAGGCGAGCGGGCCGGGAGCCTGGGCCAACACGCTGCAGATCGCCGTGTCCACGCTCCCGGCGGGGGAGGCGGCCGAGGTCGCCGACGCCCAGGGCGTCACCGCGGCAGACCTGTTCACGCTAGCGATCCACGACGGGGACCCGGCGTTGACCGACCCCGTCGAGGTGTTCCGCAACGTCACGGTGGTCGACGGTCCTCAGCGCGTGGACCGCGTGCTCGACGCCTCCCAGCTGGTCACGGTCGACGGTGCGCTCCCCGCCGCCGCCCCCGGAGCGGCGAGCTACGCGGTGGACGTCGTGGGCGCCGACGGCGCGGCCGTCGACGCGGACGACTACGTGGGCGCCGGTTTCCAGGCGGCCAAGCGTGGCCTGTACGCGCTCGAGCTGGCCGACCTGGTCACGATCGTCGTGATCCCCCCACCGACGCCGACCGGTGACCTGCCGGACGGCGTGTGGGCACCGGCCCTCGCGTACGCGCAGGAGCGTCGCGCGTTCCTCGTCATCGACCCTCCCGCGGCGCTCGTCGCCGAGGACGCCACGGACTATGCCGCCGGCACCCTCGGCCTCGTCGGCACCGTGACGCGCAACGCAGCGCTGTACTTCCCGCGGATCCGGCACGCCGACCCGCTGCGCAACGGCGCGATCGACACGTTCGCGCCGGGCGGCGCGATCGCGGGCGTCATGGCGCGCACGGACGGCTCACGCGGCGTGTGGAAGGCCCCCGCGGGCCTCGAGGCCGGCCTCACCGGCGTCGTCGACCTCGCCGTCAGCCTCACGAACGACCAGAACGGCACGCTCAACCGAGCGGGCGTCAACGCGCTGCGCACCTTCCGCGAAGCCGGCTCCGTGGTCTGGGGCGCACGAACTGTCCGCGGCGCCGACTCGCTCGCCGACGACTACAAGTACGTCCCGGTCCGCCGGCTCGCCCTCTTCCTGGAGGAGAGCCTGTACCGGGGCACCCAGTGGGTCGTCTTCGAACCGAACGACGAGCCGCTGTGGGGCCAGATCCGCATGTCCGTCGGCGCGTTCCTCCAGGACCTCTTCCGCAAGGGCGCGTTCCAGGGGGCGACGCCGCGTGACGCGTACTTCGTCAAGTGCGACGCGGAGACCACCACGCAGTACGACATCGACCGCGGCATCGTCAACATCCAGGTCGGCTTCGCGCCGCTCAAGCCGGCCGAGTTCGTCCTCATCTCCATCCAGCAGAAGACAGCCGCGGCGGCGGCGTAGGAGGCCTCTCGTGGCTGAGTTCACTGTGAACGCCGGCCGTTTCGACCCGTACAAGAACTTCAAGTTCCGGGTGAAGTGGGACGGCAGGTACGTTGCGGGCGTCGCGAAGGTCGGCGCCCTGAAGAAGACCACCGAGGTGGTCAAGCACCGCGCGGGCGGTGATCCGTCGAGCTCGCGCAAGTCGCCCGGACGCACCGAGTTCGAGGCGATCACCCTCGAACGGGGCGTCACGCACGACGTCGAGTTCGAGGCGTGGGCCAACAAGGTGTGGAACTTCGGCTCCGGGCTCGGTGCGGAGGTCTCGCTGAAGGACTTCCGCAAGGACGTGATCGTCGAGGTCTACAACGAAGCCGGCCAGCTCGCCCTCGCCTACCGGGTGTTCCGGTGCTGGGTCTCGGAGTTCCAGGCCCTGCCGGACCTCGACGCCAACGCCAACGCCGTCGCGATCCAGACGATCAAGCTCGAGAACGAGGGCTGGGAACGCGACTACGCCGTCACCGAGCCCACTGAGCCGACGTTCGTCGAGCCGTGATGCACGCGCGGGCGGTCGAGGCAGCGCCTGCGCACCTGACGTCCGCGCACGCGACGCTCACCCTGTGGGAGGCGCTGACCTCGACCGTGCCGGCGGCACGTGGCGCCGTCGTGCTGACCGCGCGCGGCACCGTCGCGGACGTGGCCTCGGCGTGCGACGCCCCGTTGGCCGCCTCGGCCGCGGCAGCGCTCGACGAGCTGCGCGAGCGGAGCGGGCCGACTCTCGCCACCGTGCTCGGGTGCCCCACCTGCGGGCAGGTGCTCGACGTCCCGCTCGACCTCCGGGCACTGGCCGACTCGGCGCAGAGCGCCCACGACGAGTCGGACCCGCTCGAACGCCGCGTCGCCTGCGCGTCGGGCGAGGTCGTCGTCCGCGCACCGACGACGAGCGACGTCCTCGACGCGATCACGTCGTCCGACCCCGCACGACACCTGCGGGAACGCTGCGAGACCTGGCCCCCCGGCGCCGGCACCACCGACGACGACCTCGCGCAGGTCGCCCGCGCAGCCGACGACCTCACGGGACTCGCGGCCGCCACCGTGCGCGCCTCCTGCCCCGGGTGCGGTCAGGACGTCACGGCCGACGTCGACGTCGTCGACCTGCTCACCGACCAGGTCACCGAGCAGGCACGCACGCTGCTCGCCGACGTCGCCGAGCTCGCCGCCGCGTACGGCTGGTCGCAGGACGCCGTGCTCGCGATGACGCCCGTGCGGCGACGCGCCTACCTCGACCTCGTACGAGCGGAGTGGTGACGGACCGTGGGCGACGTGTTCGACCGGCTCGCAGCCCGCGCGGCGGGGACCGCCCCCGCGCTCGCGTTCCGGCGCGCGTCGCGGTTCGAGCCCGGGCGGGGCCGCGAGGCTGCGGGCACCCCGTCCGCCGGGGTCGTCCCGCTCGAGGTGGAGCGGTTCGACGTCGCGCCACGCGACGGCCGGGCGCCGAAGTCGCCGAGGCCCGACCCGCCGGTGTCGTTCCCCCCGGAACCGCCGGGCAGGGACGTCCTGCCGGCGGTGGGCCGGCGGACGACGGCACGGCGGGTCGTCGCCCCGCTCGTCCCGGCTCCGGACGTGGCTCCGCTCGAGGACCTCGTGGGTGCGGCACCGCGCACGCCCGCCGTGCCCGCGACGGGCACGCCGCCGCTGGATCCCGTCGCGGCGCGACCGGCGACCACCCGACCCTCTGCTCGTCCCGAGCAGCCCGGGACCGAGCCGGACCACCCCGCGGTGGCGGCGGACGTCCCGCCGCTCCGACCCGCCGCTGCGGCGACCGGGCTCCCGCCGGCGCCGGACCGACCCGGCGACGACCCGGGCGAGACCACCCCGACGGCGTCGCGCGGAGCAGACCGGCCCCGTCGCGAGGAGGCCGCGGCCACCGGGCAGCCGGGCTCCCGGACCGTCCCGGCCGCCCTCCTGCTCGACCAGCTCGCACCCGCGCTCCTCGATGCCCGGGCGCTCACGCGTCGTGAGGCCGAGCGGCTCGTCGCCGTCCCGACCACGAGCCCGCGGCGCGTGCGCCCCGACGGGCGCGGCCAGGTCCGTCTGGACGACGTCCGGGTGGGCGCGGGTGAGGTGCACGTGCACGTCGACCGCATCGAGGTGAGCCGCGAGCCGGCACCCGTCCCGGCCCCGGCCCGGCCGGCCGCGTCGTCCCCCGCGATCGACCACGCGGCGTACCTGGCACGCCAGGACCGGAGGTGGGCGCGGTGAGCAACGTCCTGGCGATCGCCGCGGTCACGACGACCATCCGGCACGTCCTGCACGAGTCGCTGTCCTGGCTGCCGGACCCGGTCGGCGGCGCCGACGTCACCACGCTCCGGCCGGCCCAGCTCGTCGCCGACGACGGGCCCGGGACGGACTCCGCCGGGCTGAACGTGTACCTCTACCAGGTCACGCCGAACCACGCGTGGAACCTGTCCGACCTGCCGACGCGTACCCCCGCGGGCGCCCTCACGCGCCGGCCCGTGGCCGCCCTCGACCTGCACTACCTCGTCACGGCCTACGGCGACGAGACCGCGCTCGAGCCGCAGCGGCTGCTCGCCCGCAGCGCGCTGGCTCTGTCGGTGACACCGGTGCTCACCAAGGACGTCATCGAGCACGCGATCGACAAGTACGGGTCGGGCTCGACCGCGTTCCTCGACCACGCCGACCTCGCCGACCAGGCCGAGCTGGTCAAGCTGTCCTCGACACCGCTGACGCTCGAGGAGATCTCCAAGCTGTGGGGCGTGCTCGGCGCGTCGTACCTGCTGTCGCAGACCTACACCGCGACGGTCGTGCTGCTGGAGGCCGACGTGCCGGTGCGCAGTGCGCTGCCGGTCCGGCAGCGGGACCTCGACGTGCGGACCTTCACGCAGGCGCGGCTCGAGCAGGTGGTCGTCGACGGCACCGGTCCCGCGGTCACGGGCGCGACGCTCCGCCTCCTCGGCGCGGGCCTGCTCGGGGCGCGCTCGACCGTCGTCACGATCGGGGGTCGGCGGCTGGTTCCGGAGGCCGGGTCGACCGGCAACCAGGTCGTCGTCGCGCTCAGCGACCGCGTGCCCGCAGGCCCGCATCGGCTGCAGGTGGCCCACGTGCAGCCCGAGGACCCGGTCAGCGGCGAGCCGGAACGCGTGACCGGACGGTCGAACGGGGTCGCCCTCACCGTGGTCCCACGCATCACCAACGTGACGCGTCCCGCGGGCCTCGTGCGGGTCCGGGTGGTGCCCGCGCTGCACGAGGGGCAGCGCGCGACCGTCACGTTCGGCCGGCTCACCGGAGGGCTGCCCGACGACCCCGGCGTGGTGACCGTGACGTTCCCGCCGGCCCCGGTGCTGGTCGAGCCCGCCGACCCGGGCGACCCCGTCCCGCCGTCGACCCTCGACGTGGTCGAGACCGCGCTCACCGCCGGCACGTGGCTCGTGCGCGTGAGCGTCGACGGCGCCGAGTCGGTGCCGTCGGCGACCGGCGACGAGTACGACACCCCGGCGGTGACGGTGCCGTGACCGCGACCTCGACGGCGACACCGCCGGCAGGTGGGCAGGCGCGGTCGCCGACGGCGGACCGCGACCTCGTCGTCGCCGAGCTCGACGTGCTGCGCGCGCTCGTCACGGGCCAGGACCCCGCGCCCGCCCGCGACCGGCTCGAACGGCTCCGCGCGCGCAGCCCGGGCGCCAGCCGGCTCGACGAGGTCGCGGTCGCGTTCGACCTGTCCTCGTTCGAGCGGGCGACGCTGCTGCTCGCGTACGGGCCGGACCTCGTGGGGGACGTCGGACGCGAGCTCGCGGAGCGCACCGGGCAGCCGTTCCTCACCTTCGCCGCCGCGCTCGCGATCCTGCCGGACCCGCACTGGGACGCCCTGACCCATACGGCCCCCTTGCGGGCGTGGTCGCTCCTGCGCCCGCAGGACCCGACCGCGCTGCTGGCGACGCCGCTGCTGCCCGACGAGCGCGTCGTGCACCACCTGGTCGGCGTCGAGACGAGCGACGAGCGCCTCGACGGGCTCAGCCGACCGCTCGAGGCGCCGCCCGACCTGCCCCCGACGCACGCCGCGGTGGCCGCCGAGGTGGTGCGACGGTGGGCGGCGGACGGTCTCGTCGTGCTGCGCGGCCCGCAGCCGCGCTCGACCCGGGAGATCGCCGCGGCCGCGTGCGCGACCGTGGGGCTCGAGCCCCGGCTCGTGGCGGCGTCCGACCTGCCGACCAGCGGCCCGGAGCTCGCCGCCCTCGTGCGGCGGATGGCCCGCGAGTCCGTGCTCGGCCGGGTCGGGTGGGTGCTGGACCTCGAGCAGGCACCGCCCGGGCTCGTGCCTGCGGTGGGCCGCGTCGTCCCGACGAGCGAGGTCCCGTTGGTCATGACGGTGTCGGACCGGCCGGGCGGGGCCGTGGCCGGCGGTCTGGACGGGCTCGCGGTGCCGGTGCTGCGGGTCCCGCGGCTCGGCGCGGGCGAGCGCTCCGGGACGTACGCGCGTGCTCTGCGCCGAGCCGGTGCGCAGGTCCCGGAGCAGGAGGTGGCCGCGGCCGCGGGGACGTTCGACCTGGCGTTGCCCGACGTGCGTGTCGCCGCCGACGAGGTCGCTCGCGGGGTGTCGCTGTGGACCGCGTGCCGCCGCCGGCCGCGCGCCGACGTCGGAGGGCTGGCACGGGTCCGGAGCACCACTGTCGGCTGGGACCGGCTCGTGCTGCCCGACGAGCAGCTCGCCCAGCTGCGCGCGCTGGTGGCCGCGGCCCGGCACCGCACGACCGTGCTCGACGCGTGGGGGTTCGCCGCGGCGAGCGAGCGTGGGCGCGGCACCGCGGCGCTGTTCGCGGGGGACTCCGGGACGGGCAAGACGTTCGCGGCGGAGGTGGTCGCGCACGACCTCGCGCTGGACCTCGTGCACGTGGACCTCAGCCAGGTGGTCGACAAGTACCTGGGGGAGACGGAGAAGCGCCTCGCGCAGCTGTTCGACGCCGCGGAGGACGGCGGCATGGTGCTGCTCTTCGACGAGGCGGACGCCCTGTTCGGCAAACGCTCGGAGGTCAAGGACAGTCATGACCGGTACGCGAACGTCGAGGTCGGCTACCTGCTGCAGCGGCTCGAGTCGTTCGGCGGCCTCGCGGTCCTGACGACGAACGCGCGCTCGGCGCTGGACGTCGCGTTCACCCGGCGGCTGTCGACGATCGTGACGTTCCCGTACCCGGACCGCCCCGCCCGGCTGCGCATGTGGCAGCAGTCGTTGCCCGCCGCGCTGCCCACGGCGGACCTCGACCTGGGCCGGCTCGCGGAGGCGGACCTGTCCGGTGGGGCGATCGCCGCCGCCGCGCTGCAGGCGGCCTACCTCGCGGCCGACGACGGGGGCGTCCTGACCATGTCGCACCTGGCGCAGGCGGTGCGCTGGGAGCTCGCGAAGAACGGCCGCGTCGCCAACCGGGGCGCGACCGGACCACGGCGACAGGCGTGACGTCCCGGGGCAGGGAGCCGCGGCGCAGCGTCGAGCAGGTCGCGGCGGACACGGTGACGGGCGCCGCGACGGGCGGGCTGCCGCACCGCGCGCGGCTCGAGCACGCGTTCGCCGGGCACGACCTGTCGTCGATCCGGGTGGCCGACGCCGACGCCGGCGCGGACGGTCGTCGGCGCGTCCGGGCGCACGCGTTCACCTACGGCGACGCCATCTCGCTGCCGGCCGACGCAGCTCCCCGGCTCGTGGCGCACGAGGTCGTGCACGTCCTGCAGAACCGGGCCGGCACGGGCGGGGGCGGGGCCGCGGCGGAGGCGCAGGCGGGCCGTCTGGCCGAGCGGGCGGCGAGCGGGCAGACCGTCGGGCACGAGCTCGCGCCGGCCCGTCGGGGGACTGGCGCGCTCGTCCTGCACCGTGCCCCCAACCAGGCGGGCACGACCGACCCGTCGCACGTGCTCGACTGGGTCTCGGCCCACGAGGGCGACGGCTCCGTCATCGCCGTGCTGAACGCACTCAGCGACGCGCATGCGGGCAACACGGACCGGTACTTCTTCACCGACACCTACGGGTGGGTGGACATCCGGCACTTCGCCGCAGCGGCGCGCATGGCGGTCTCCGCGGGGAGCGTCGTCGCGGAGGGGCTCGGGCTCGGGAACGAGATCGCGCAGTGGCTGGGCGAGTGGGGCGACTCGTACCGCAGCGGCTTCTCGCCCGAGGACATTCCGAGCAACGCCGCAGGTGGGGAGTTCGGCGACGACTTCGTCGGGAGCGTCGAGGGCGAGTCGCTCCACGACGCGCTGCAGCGGTGGATGACCCACGCGGGCGCCCGACCGGCGTCCGACGCGGCCGCCCACCGCGATGCGCTGCCCGCGACGGACCCCTCGGAACGCGGCGGTGCGGCACGCGGCTCCTCGAACGCGTCCCGCACGCAGTCCACCGCGTCGGGTGCGGCGCAGGGGAGCGTCGACACCGCGGAGCAGGGCTTCATGTCCTTGTTCGACTGGCGCAACTACGCACGGATGTACGGGATGCAGGTGCCGTAGTCGTCAGAACATCTTCTTCAGGGCGTCGCCCACGGTGGGCAGCTTGAGCAGGTCGATGTTCAGCATGATGCGGGTGTCGGGGATCTTCGGCGCCTCGCCGAAGTCGAAGCGGCTCCGCCCGATGCCGGGCAGCTCCGGCGGCGCGAACGCCGGCTGGAGCTGGAGCAGGGACGGGAAGGTCCCGCCCGAGACGCTCAGCCCCGGCAGCAGCCCGAGCTTCGCGGTGCCGCCGGCCAGCGAGAGGCGTTCGGCGGCGGGGTCCCACGACCAGGACAGGTCGGCCGTCAGGCTCAGGCCCTTCCAGCCGCGAGAGAGCTTGATCAGGTCACCGAGGTCGAACGCCGTCCGGAACCGCAGGTTCGGGTTCGTCGCGTCGGGCAGCTGGAAGTCGAGCTTCGTGAGCGTCGCGTACGGGACGAGCGTCAGCGGGGTCGCGAGGTTGAACCCCTGGAGCTTCTGGCGGCCTGACGGGTCGGCGAGCAGAGACCCGATGCCCAGTCCGTAGGTTGCTGCGCCGAACCCGATGAGCGCACCCTTCTCGCCGCCCGACAGCGCAGAGAACGGGCCGGTGACCAGCTCGGTCGCGGGTTCGATGATCTCCTTCCTGATCTTGGGGTCGTCCTTCGCCTTGTCGACGAGCTTCGACAGACCCTTGACGACCTCCTCGCCCGCCCCGGGCTGCTTCTCGGCCTCGTCCTCGCACTGCGCACCGGCGGGTGGCCGTTCGTGCACGACGAACCGGCCGCCGGCGAGCACGGTCGCGGCGGCGGTGTCCGCCTCCCGCTCCGACGGGTGGCCGCGTCCCGTCGCCCTCGTGACGGGTGACCGGGCGACGCCGGCCGGGCCGGCCGCCTGCTGCGCGACGTGCGCGAGCTCGTGCGCGACGAGCCTGCGACCCTCGGCCGTCGCGGGCCGGTACGCCCCGGGCGCGAACACCACGTCGGTCCCGACCGTGAACGCCCGTGCGCGCAGTCCCCGCGCGGCCGTGCCGGCCCGTTCGTCGGCATGCACCCGCACGGTGGAGAAGTCGTGCGAGAACCCGGCCTCCATCGCGCGGCGCGTCGTGCTGTCCAGGGCTGCCCCGCCGGCGGCGACGGAGCCCGCACGCCGGTCGGGACCCGACATGCCGGGCTCGCGCTCGGCCAGCGCCCGCGGGCTGCTCATCCGCTCGCTCCCCGGGCGACCCGGACGACCAGGTGCTCGCCGCCGAGCAGCGTCTCGCCGGCAGGCACGTCCGTGCCGAGGACCGTCCCGCCGCGCACGCCGGCGGCGTCCTCCTCGACGAACGTCACCTCGACGCCGGCCTCCGCAGCGTGCCGCGTGACGAACCCGCGGGTGCGACCCAGCAGGTCGTCCACGGCGAGCCGCGGCACCGGGTTCACCGGTGCGATGGTGGCACCGGGCGGCCGGAGCAGTCGTCGCGGGTCGATGTCGAGACGCCCGAGGTCGATCCGGCCCGGGACGAACACGTCCCGACGAGGGGGCCCGACGTCGCGCTGCTCGTCGAACCAGAACCACGTCTCGAACCGTCCGCCCGTGACCTCGTCGGTCGTGGGCAGCTCCAGGTCCGTCCGCCTCTCGGTCATGACCGTGGTGGCGTGCCCGTTGAGGTGCAGCCTCGGGTCCTCCCCGATGATCGCCCACCCGTCGAGCTGCAGCCGCAGGAGCAGCGGCAGCGGGGGCTCGCCGAGCTGCTGCTCCGCCGCGAGCTGGCGCAGCTGCCGGATGACGCGCTGGAAGAGCTCGTCGAGCGGCTGCTGCGGCGTCCAGATGATGAGGGCGCCGTCCGCATTGAGGTTCCCGGCGATCTCCACGGTCCGTCGCGCCCACGCCGGCGGCGCAGCCCACATCTCGGACTCGGGGGGGACGGGCCAGGGCAGCTCGAGCAGCACGCGCCCGACCGGCTTGCCCTGGACGCTCTCCTGGAGCACGGGGGCGTCGAGCAGCACGGCGATCCCGGGGAACTGACCGCCCAGCTCCTCGAAGCTGTACACCTCGTCGTTCTCGAGGTCCTCGCCGGAGAAGAACCGCACGGCCGTGACGTGGACGCCGGGGGTCCGACCTCCGGGCGGGTCGAGCTGTGCGGTGACCCGGACGGGTGCCTCGTCGGGCTGAACGGGGCCGGGCACCTCCTCGAGCACGATCGTCAGCACGTCGCTGGTCTCGCCGGCGCCCGTGTCGCGCTGGAGGAACCCGGGCTGCCACACGAACGCCGCGACGCCCTGCTCGTCGGTCTGCGTCACGACGCGCTGGTCGGCGCCGGGGGTGTTCGCGAGCGTCGGCGGGACGGGCGAGCCGTCCGCCACGCCGAGCACGAGGCCGGTGCGCGCGACCGTCGCGGAGACGGTCGCCCTGCGGACCGGGCCGCACGGGGTGTCGACGGCGACCCGGATCAGCTGGGGCACGGTCGAGCCGCGGTCGGCGACCTCCTGCCCGTCGCCGCCGACGAGCGCGAGACTCGGGGTCTCGACGAGACGGGCGAGCGCGTCCTGGACGGTGCGTGTCTGCGCGAACCCCTCGCACACCGGTGCCCATGCGACCTGGCTCGCGACGGAGAGCCGGCCCGTGACGACCACCGGGACGTCCTCGACGCCCAGGGTGTCCGTGAGGCGCTGGGCGGTCAGGGTCTGCGTGGTCGCACCGCCGAGGTCGAGCGTCCACCGCACGGTGGCGAGGCCGTCCGGGCCGGTCGTGACGACGAGCGGGTTGGCGGAGCCCCCGTCGCCGGAGCGCAGCGTGCCACCGGCGGCGGTGAACCGCACGTCCTCGCCGGCGACGGGGATGGCACCGCGCCGGACGACGACACGGACGGGCTCGGGCAGCTCGTCGCCCGGCATGGCCTCCTGGCCGTCGCCGCCGACCAGGTCGATCGACGTCATCGCCGTCAGCGGCGGGAACAGGGAACGGCAGTCGGCGACGAGGGTCCAGCCGTCCGCGGTGCGCTCCAGGATGCCGAGCTGGGCGCGGTGCGTGCTCGGGCCGTGCGGTGCCAGGGCGAGAGGAGCGTCCGGCAGGCCGGGCCACTCGATGGTGCCCTGGCGGGCCGTCACGCCGTACGCGAGCCGGACCGTGCGCGCGGGGATGAGCCAGTGGTCGCCGACGTCGGGGGTGCCACCTGCCGGGAACGTGACCGTGATGCCACCCTCGAGCGGCTGCGGCGCCGCGCTCAGCGGCGTCGGGCCGCCGTCCCAGCGGCGCACGACGGGCGTCCCGCCGAGTGCGGCCACGCTGGTCACGGCGGTGTCGAGCCACGCGACGTGCACGACGTTCTCGGCGACGGAGTCGACCGTCGAGCCCACCCGCGCGAGGAACCCCGGCCGGTGCTGCAGCTGCAGGGCGACGCTGGTGACCTCCACGAGGTCGCCCGGCAGGATCGACAGCTCCTCGTCGCGCCCGACCCGGTCCAGCTCGAGCGCGTGGTCCATGCCGGTGACGATCGACGGCTCGACGGAGACCAGCTTGGCGACGACGGAGCCGTTCTCGCGCGACCACACGAACCGCGCGGCACCGTCGACGTCGTGCACCTCGACCCGGTAGAGCTGGTTCTCGAGCAGCTCGTAGCCGCTGCCAGCGGTGATCGAGCAGGGGTCGGTCTGCGCCTCGGCGTCCGCGACCCCGGCGACCATGAGCCGCGGGACGCGCACCGGCAGCGCGCCGGCGACCTGCGAGCAGACCTCGTCGCCGGGCAGCGTCTCGAGCCGTACCTGCCAGACGGTCTGCGCACGTGCAGCGGTGTCGGGCCCGCCGAGGGCCGACTCGAGCAGCTCGGGCCGCTCGTCGGCGGTCACCAGGCGGTCGAACACGTCGAGGAAGACCGCGTACCGACCGTTCGCCGCGGGCTGGCCGAGCGCGGGCTCGTCCGAGACCTGCGGCAGGTACGGCTGTTCGGTCAACGGCCACGCCGTCGCGGCTCCGGGCGGCTCCGGCGACTCGACGAGCTCGCCGTCGACGTAGTAGCGCCCGGGTGTCACCCCGAGGTCCTCCCACGGCACCTCGCCGTCGTCGGGCACGTCACCGGTGCTCAGCGACACGATGGCGAACGGCCCGGGGGAGCCGTCGCCGGGGTCCACGCCGCCGGCCGGCCCGACGATGTCCGCGGTGCGCACCTCGTCGTGGTGCGCGGTGATGTCGGCCTGCTCGTTCCACTCGGCGTCGAGCAGGACGCGGCCTTGCTGCATGACGACGGACCGGAACCCCAGCGCGGGGTCGAAGGTGCGGCGGGTGAGGTCTGCGTGCATGTCAGCTCCCGAACAGTCCGAACTGCATCCCCGCCGGCACGTAGGGCTCGACGAGACGACGTGCTGCGTCCGCCCGCAGGGGGCGGCGCAGGTGGTGGTGGACGCCCATCTCGGCGCCGTCCTCGCCGCCGCGGCGCACCGAGCCCGGTGCGGCGGGGGACAGCGACGGGTAGAAGGGCGAGCCGAGGCTCGTGGCCCCCGGTCCGCCGGCGAGGAACGACGGCCAGTCCGCGCCGGCGGCGTCGGGGTGCGGCACGCAGCGGAACCGGCGCGGTGTGCGCGAGCCGGGGGCCAGGTAGCTGAACCGCGCGCAGCCGCGCTGCCGGTCGACGACGGTGACGACGTCGGTGCACAGGCTGGACGTCACGTCGAGGATGCGCGCGTCGAGGGTGCCGAACAGCGTCGACCCGTCGACGGTGACGTAGGTGCCGGTGGCCGTGACCGCGGGGCCCTGCGGTGCGGGGTCGGCGAGCGCGTCCGTCAGGGCCGGGTCGACGACGCAGTCCAGCACGGTCAGCGCCGGCACGGTCCCGGCCAGCTCGATCCCGCCGACGAGGCTGCGTCGCACCGTCACGGCGAGCTCGCGGTTGCCGTCGGCGGCCGTGCCCTCGACGACGACGCGTCCCGCGACCGTGCACTGGCTCAGCGTCAGCGACCGCAGGTCACCGGCGCGCACGACCACGTCACCCTCGACCACGAGCCCGTCCAGGAGCAGGGCGGACCCCGTGGCACCCGTGACGAGGACGTCGCCGACGATGCGCGGACGCAGACCGTCCGGGGAGTACACGCCCGGCACGGGGGCCTCGACGTCGCCGTTGAGCAGCTGCCGCCCGCGCCACGTCGCCGCCACGAGCACGAGCCGTGACTCCGCCGGGACCTCGATGTCCAGCGCCCCGGGGTACGCCTCGCTGTCCGCGACGGAGAGCACCTGCGTGCCGCCGGTGAGGTCCGGCGTGGTTGCCGCCCACCGCGCCGCGATCTCGGCGAGCCCGTCCACGACGGTGGTCCGCAGACCACCGGCGGGTGGTCCCGTCCGCACCAGGACCTGCGACTCCACCCGGTCGCCACCCTCGTCGGTGTCGCCCGTGAACGGGTCGTCGGCGAGCGCCTCGGCATGCCCGGGACTGCGGTCGTACGTGCCGGCGCCCACGTCCGCGACCGCGCCGTACGCATGGCGCACGAGCACCGAGCCCGGGAGGGTCGCGACGCCGTCGAGGTACGTGCGCACCACCCCGCACACCGGGTCGACCGTGACCTGCCAGCCGAGCGACGGGTCGCCGGACGGGTCCTCGGTGGCGAGGTCCTCGAGGCCGCGCACGCGCACCCGCCAGGGCGCGAGGGGTTCGTCGCCGTCGATCCGCACCGCGACCGGCAGGGTCGGGGGTTCCGTGTCGGCACCGCGGGCTCGCGCCGCACGCAGCAGGGCGAGCAGACGCCGTGGCCGCAGCGGTACCGGCAGGTCGGCCTCGCCGGCGAGGTGCTCGATCGTCGTCTCCGTCCCGGGGACCGCGAACCAGGGCTCGCGCACACCGAGCGGGTGCGTCGCCCAGCCGGCCCCGGGACCCCCCAGGGTGCGCGCAGCGATGTCGACGGCCTCGTACACCTGCACGGGGAAGACGAACACCGCGACGGTCTCGATGCCGTAGCGACCGCGTCCGCCGTGGCGACCGGGGTCGACCCGCCGCACGTGGGCGGTGTGGGCGAACCGGGTGAGCGCCCCCTGGGCCAGCCGCGGCGAGCCGAGCTCGGCGGTCGCGGCGTCGCGCAGGCTCGCCCACGTGGGACGCTCCGGGCGGACGTGGTTGACGTGGGTCGTGGTGCCGAGCAGGCGGTACGTCTCGACGGTCTTCGTCGGCCAGCCGGTCACGTCCCGCACGACCTGCTCGACGACCGCGACGGTGCCCTTGCGCTGGCGGTAGGAGACGGTGTTGGCCACGACCCCGCGCCGCGAGACACCCGCTCCGGTGCCCGACCCGAGGTCCGACGGGAGCCCGTCGAGACCGACGAGGTCCGCGAGGTACGGCAGCACCCACTCGGGCGCCGTCTCGACGAACCACGAGTCGTACAGCGACTGCAGGTCGTCCTCGACGGTCGCGAGCTCGGCGGCCACGGCGCCCAGGAGCGCGTGCAGCAGACCGCCGGACTCGGCGTCGCGCTGCAGGACGTGCGCCGGGAGCAGCGACTCGAGGTACGCGGTGCGCTCGTCGCGCCGCAGGTCGGAGACGGTCATGCGAGCACCTCCACGAGGGCCGTGACGTGCAGTGCCTGCGCGGGCAGGAGCTGCAGGTCGGCGTCGGACCACGGCCGGTCCCAGCGGGCCGGTGCGGCGACGAGCAGGTCGTCGGACGAGTCGGCGAGGCCTGTCGCGGAGAGCGTCGGCATCGTCACCGACTCGACACCCTCGACGCCGGCCGCGGTCACGAGCACCGACGACGCGGCGAGCGACGTCGCCAGGTCCATCGCGGCGTACTCGGTGACCAGTGCGGCCTGGACCGCGGCGAGCACGGGCGCGACCTCGTAGCGGGGGTCGACATGGATCCCCAGGCGCGCGACCGCGGGGACGACCTCGCCCGGCAGCACCACGCGCTGCCCTCGCTGCTCACGGGCGTCGTCGAGCGTGTCCTGCAGGTCGGACAGCAGGTCCGTCGTGGCCGGGTCGCCCGTGACGCCCAGCACCGAGACCACGATCGTGCGCGTCCGGCCGTCCCACACGAGGTGCGCGCTCGCACGGCCGACCCGCGCGTACCCGCGCGCGAAGTCGGCGTAGTCCGCGACGGACACCGCGCGGTCGAGCGTGCGGATCCGTTGCGGGGCGTTGGTGCGCGCACCGTCGAGGTCCTCCGGGGGTGCCCAGTCGTGCGTCGCGGCGGGGTTCGTGACCGTCGCGATGCCGCGCGGCCGCCGCACGGGCAGCATCACCGCACCCGCGTCCGCGACACCGGCCGCACCGATGCCCGCGCGGTACGTCGCCCGCACGTTCTCCGCCCCGGACGGCAGCCGGGAGCCGTGCAGGCCGTCACCGAACACGACCGTCGAGACACCGTCCTCGGACTGCCGTACGACGTACACCTGGTCGGTCGGCCCTGCGTCGAGCAGCGACTCGACCTGCGCCCACGCGACGTCCTCGACCCGCACCTCGAGCTCGGCCACGACACCCGCGGCGTTCGCCGTGGTGGACACGTAGGTCAGCGGCGCCTTGCGCAACGTGAACCGGGGGAACGCGACGGCGCCGTCGCCGCTGCCGAGCACCTGCTCGGTCGTCTCGCCGTGCGTCGCGTCGGCGACGTTCGCGTGCAGGACCACCGAGCCGGCGCGGTACTCCTGCTGGAGGGGCGGATCGAGGGTCAGTCGCTGCGCGCCGCCCGCGGGCACCGTCTCACCGGAGCGCTGCTGGACGGCGATGACCGTCGCCGCCTCCACGACCTCCTCGTCGTCGGGGGTGACGCCGACGACGAGCACCCGCAGGTCCACCTCGAGCGGCGGGACGGTCGGGAGCACGTCGAGCGTCGTCGCGGGTGCGCCCACCGGGTCCGCCGCGGGCATCCACACCGTCGGGAGCTCCTCGCTCACGGCATGCACGAGGGTGCTCTCCCGGTCGAAGTCCACGACCCGCTTGCTGTCGTCGTCGACGTCGACACGCGTCACCTTGTTCGCGACCGCGAACCGGCGCGCACCACCCGCGGAGACCCCCGTGACCTCGAACGCCTCCACGTGGTCGCCGCTCTCGAGCGCGAGCCACGAGCCCGGGACCAGCTCGGGCACGTCGCCGTCGATCTCGAGCTCGCTCAGCGCCCACCCGGGCCAGAGCTCGTCGGGGATGCCCGTCGTGACGAAGGCGACACGCTTGTCCTCGTCCTGGAGCAGCTCCGTGCGCGGCGCGTTGTGGCCGAACAGGCTGAGCCGCCGGGTCAGGCGCAGCACGCGCACGTCGCCCAGCGTGCGCTTCTCGGCCGCGGCGAACGTCACGGGTTCGTGGAGCGTCACCCGCGTCCAGCCCGTCGCCCACGGCGGGTCCACCTCGACCGCGGTGACGCGGCGCAGCGCCCACCGCTCCGTGTCGTCGTCGCGACGGGGACGCTCGCGGCGCGGCGGGCGGACGACGGGCGGGCCGACGAGGAGCACGCGGTCGTCGACCTCCACCACCGGTGCCGTGGAGTCCAGCCACACGACGTCCGTCGGGTCGGTGAACGTCTGCCGGATCCGGTCGAGCCCGGGGACGGCGTTCCACGCGACGCGCGCGACGAGGTCCGCGGTCGTCTCGAACGTCTGCGGGAGCTTGCCGGGCGGGGGCACCGACTGCACGGGGGTGCCGGCGGGGACGTCCACGCTCAGCGGGGCGGTGGGTGCGGACTCCACCGCGAACGCCAGCTCGACGCGCGCCGCGGCACCGGGCCGCAGCTCGTAGCCGAGGGTGCGCGCGAGCTGCCGCACGCTCGCCGTCTCGGTCGCCGTCCGCAGGAACCCTTCCTGCGCGATGCGCTCGGTGTAGAACGACACCACGTCCGTGACGACGGCCCACGTGTCGAGCAGCGCGACCGTCGGGTCGGCGGGCGGCTGCGTCGCCAGGGAGCGCACCGCGAGGTCCTGTGCGGGCTCCGCGAGGTGCTCGCGCATCCGGGCCAGCGCCGTCCCGTGCGGTGCCACCCGCCACCGCAGGGCACGCTGACCGGGCAGGTTCCCCTCGGGCGCCGTCGGGCCACGGCCCGCGCACGCCCCGCCGCACGCCCCACCGCAGTCGCAGCCCGTCCGGGTCGTCATGTCCCGCCTCCCAGCCTGACGTCCACCCGGCCCGCCTCCGGGTCGTTCGGGTCCGAGTCGCACCGCAGCAGCTCGCGCGGCGACATGAGCAGCTCGCCCGCCGCCAGGGTCGCGGCCGCCTGGGCGTCGCTCGCGTCCGCCCGCGCGAACCGCGTCACCTCCACCCACGCGACACCCTCCACCGTCATGGCCTGGCCCACGACGTCCGACAACCGCACGGGGTCGCCGAACGTGAAACGGTCCGGGTGGAAGAACGCGCGCTGCCCGTCGCGGCGCGTGCCCGAGCCGAGGACGTCACGCAGACCCGCCTCGACGTCGGCGGCGTCGTGCTCGGGTCGCACGCACGCGAACAGGGCGATCGTCAGCGGCACGACGACGGGCCGCTCCAGCTCGACGTCGATGCCCGCCATGCGGCGCACCTCCAGCGACGCGACCAGCTCGTCGGCCAGCGTGTCGTCGTCCGCGAACGCCGCGATCGGGTCGACGGTGACCTCCTGGGCGTACCACGACCCCGTCCAGCGCCGCCGGGCGACGGCCCGCTGCACGCCCGGGTGCTGCTCGGCGACCGTCGCGTAGTCCGGCGAGGTCACGGCACGCAGCTGGGTGCGCAGCGCCGCGGGGGCCAGCTGACGCACCTGCTCGAGGCGTTCCGGGTCCGTCCCGCCCGTCGCGGGCAACGGGTTCCAGACCTCGACGCCCGCGGGCGGCGCGAGACGGTCCGCGCGCGGCAGCAGCCGGACCAGCCGGTCCGGCGCAACCCCACCGAGGCTGCCCGTGCCGATCCGGTACGACGCGAGCGGCGTCGACCCGACGGACGGCTCCCGGCCCGTCAGCCCGTCACCGAACCGCAGCCGGGACACCCCGCCGGGCTCCGGCTCGACGACGACGTGCGTCGCCAGCCGCCCGCTCGCCAGCAGGTCCGGCCGGGGCAGCCAGGTGCGCTGACCGTCGTACAGGGACAGGGCCGCCCCGGCACGCCGCGGGTCGGGGCGCAGCAGCGCACCGGCGGCACCCGTCGTCGGGACCGTCGGGTCCGTGTACGTCAGGTCCGGACGCTGCAGGCGTGGGCGGAACGCGCCGTCGGCCGGCACCGTCGGCGGCACGAGGGTCTCGTCGAGGAGGGTCGCACCGTGGTCGGCGACGACGACGTTCGCGAGCGCCACCGCCCGGGCGTCATCCGTGCCCGGCGTGCTGACCTGCAGCGGAGCCGGCAGGGCGTCGGCCGCGTGCCAGCGCAGCTCCCAGACGCGCACCGTGGGCTCCAGCGGGTCGGCGTGCTCGCGCGCGTCCTCCACCAGCCGCACCGGGAACCGGCGCCCCGGGTCACCCTCACGGGCGACGCCGTTGACGGGCGCGTCGACGAGCACGAGCACGTCGCCCTCCCGCAGTCGAGGATCGTCCGCGGCTCCCGTGCCGCTCGCCACGAACGCCGCGGTCGTGCCCGCCGGCAGGCAGTGGTCCGGGTCGCCCCACGCGTACAGCGGCAGCGCGTTGCGCGCCGGGGTGATCTCGACCGCCGCGACCGTCTCGAACACCGTGCCGCCCAGGTCGGTCGCGTCGACAGGCACGCCGACGTCCTGGCCGGCCCGCGCCGGCAGGTCCGTCACCGGGGTCCGCTCCGGCACCGTCAGCGTCCCCGCACCCGTCGTGAACGCCAGCAGCGTCCGCGCCGAGCAGCCCTCGTGCACCGCATAGCCCAGCAGCCGCGCATGCCGCCGCACCGACGTCCGGCGCCGCGCCGTCCCCAGGTACGCCTCCACGGCCACCGCGTCCTGCCAGTACGCGAGCCGGTCGCCCACCGCGGAGAACAGCTCCACGAGCATGACCGCGGGGTCCGCCGGGTTGCGGTCCGTCCAGTCCGGCAGCAGCGTCGCCAGCCGGTCCAGCAACCGGGTGCGCAGCGCCTCGTAGTCACGCGCCAGGTAGTCACCGGGCAGCAGGTCCACCTCGCCGTCCGCCGGGACGCACTCCGCACGGCAGTCCAGATCGGTCGGGCAGTCCACCGAGAACGCGAACGGCGCGGTCGACAGCGGCAGGTCCACCCCGTCCGGAGCCCCGAGGCCACCCGGCCCCGCGAGCCGCAGCGTGTACGTCGACCGGTCGCCCCACGACGAGGTGCGCACCACGAGCACCCGACGCGCCAGGTCGTCGTGGCCCGGGTCCGCAGGGTCGGGCAACGCCTGCTCGACGAGCGTCCGGTCGGCCGCGCCCACCCCGTCCGGGAGGACCACGACCGGGTCGCTCACCGTCCCCACGATCGCGTCCGCACGGAACGCCCACACCGCGCGCACCGGGTTCAGCGCCGGGTCGGGACGCACCCCGCCGACCACGCGCACCGTGTCCGCCGTCCAGGTCGTCGGTACCGGCCCGTTGAGCAGGTGCATCAGCAGCGTGCTCTGCCGCGGCGCACCGGGGACCTCGCCCGGTGTGCCCTCATGGTTCGAGAGCACCTCGACGTGGTCGATCCCGTCGATCCCGTCCGGCTCCCCGATGCCCGGCCGCCCGCGCACCAGGGCCCGGCGCGACTCCAGGTCGATCGCGGCCGCGAAGGGGAGCGTGCCGGACGTCATGGCGTCACCCCGGCGGTCGGCCCACCCGTGACGGTCACCGTGCGGCGCTGGTCCGGGTGCGTCGCGTACAGCGGCGCGTAGACCACGACCACCTCGAGCGCCGAGTCCACCGCGGTGACCTGCACGTCCTCCACCCGGACCAGGTCCGCGAGCCACTGCTGCAGCGCACCCTGCACCAGCGCCCGCGTCGTCTCCGCGAGCGCGTCGTCCAGCGGAGCGAACACCAGGCGGGCGACCCCGCTGCCGAAGTCCGGGCGGTTGACCCGCTCACCCGGACCCGTGAACAGCACCTGCTCGACGAGACCCGCCACGTAGACCGAGTCGTCGACCAGCGCGGTGCGCCCCCGCGCGTCCAGGCGCAGCGGGAACCCGACGTGACGCGGCGGGACCGACCGGCGCGGCGACGCGGTGCTCATGTGGCACTCACCCGGGTCTGCGTGACCGTGCACGTCAGGGGCACCCCCGTGGGCAGGCACGAGCCCGAGCCGCCCTGGATCGCGAGCGGCTGCTGCAGGGAGGTGACCCGCGTCGTGCCGCTGCTCCACTGGGCGGTCGCGTCCGGACCGCCCGACTGCGGCGGGTACGCGCAGCCCGACACCGTGTACGGCGTGGGCAGCAGGACGACTCCCTGCCCGCCCGCGGTGACCCGCGGGGACGCGCTCGCGGGCTTGGCCTGGCCCTGGTGGGCGCACGTCACCGTGGCGGACTGCGTGACGAGGTTGCCGGGCATCACTTCACCTCCAGGGCACCGTTGTTGATCGACACCGACGACATGGAGACGGCGATCTTGTTGCTGCCCATCGCGACGGTGAACCCGCTGCTGGTCGCCTCGATCGTGATCGTGGTCGAGACCGCGGGGGACCCGACGGAGACCTTCACGCCGCCCGCGCCGGGCAGGTCGGACAGCTCGACGGAGATCGCGTCGGTCTTCAGCATCTTGACGTCGGCGACCGCGGGCGAGGCGGGCACCTGGCCGGTGCCCCAGAAGCAGCCCGCGAGGATCGGGGAGTTCGGGTCGCCGCCCTCGAACTCGACCCACACGTTCGCGCCGACGGGGGGGACCAGGAACAGCCCCACCTTGTCCCCGGCGTACGGCGTGCACGGCATCGCCCAGCTCATGCGTCCCTGGCCGAGCACCGCGGGGCACTCCACCTGGACGCGCCCGAGCTGCATGACGTCGGTGTTGCTCGCGACCGTCCCGCGGTACTTGCCGTAGAACCGCGCCGGACCCGGGGGAGCGAACTCGTTCATCGTCGCCCCTCAGACCATGACCACGGGAGTCAGGGCGCCGCTGCCCTCGCGCTGCAGCGTGAACGACGCGGTGTAGGCCTCCCGGCTGATGTGGTGCACGACCTGCTGCACGTACCAGAGGCCGTCTGCGGACCACCCCGCGCCGCGCATCCCGACGAGCATGCGGGGCCGCAGGACCGAGCCGTACGCGCTGCCGTCGAGCGTGCCCGACGCCGTCACCGCGTCGACGCTGGCGTCGAGCACGCCCTGCGCCCGCGCGAACGCCGCGGCCGCACTGATGCCGGTGCCGCGGAACTGCCTCGACCGCAACGACGCCTGGTGCTCCACCCACACCGGCAGCGCACTGAGCGGCGGCCGGGTCGGCGCGACCGTCCGCACGGGCATCGTCTGCCCCGAGCGCGCGTCCTGCACCTGCCCCTCGACGTTCTCCGGTCGCTGCACGTCCGTCATGAACGACACCTGGCCCTGCACGTTCGTCGCCGGCCCGAGGTCCACCGAGATCGCCGGCTGCGGCAGCCCCGCCCGCACGGCCGGCCCCCAGTACAGGGAGCTCATGCCGCGGACCGGCCCCGGGATCATGCAGCAGACGTAGCCGTGCCACTGGGCGAGGTCCGAGATGTGCCGCCAGTCCGTGGCCTGCTGCGTGGGCGTGCGCTCCATCGGCAGCGGCGGGTCCATCGTGGGCGGCGGTATGACCGTCGGGAGGATGCCGTGCTGCGCGTACCGGGCGGCGATCGCGAGCACCTGCAGCGAGTCCTCGAGGGCCACGTGCTCGTCCGAGACCTCCGTGCGGTTCAGCAGCACCGACAGGTCCTGCCCGGTGAGGGTCAGCTCGGCCCGCTGCCCCTCACCACCGGGGACGAGGGTCGTCTCGGTGACGATCCCGTCGACCAGCACCTTCGGCAGCACCCCCATGGTCAGCTCGACGACGACCCGGGCGTTCGCCCGCAGCGGCGAGGTCGTCAGCACGGGGGAGTCGAGGGCCGCCGTCGGGCCGGAGCGACCCGCGTCGAGCACGATGCTGAAGACGGTCGGGCGGGAGTCCGACTCGGTGACCTGGACGGACCGCACGCGCTGCGCGACGTCCGGCGGCACCGGCAGCGGGACCGTCGGGCCGGCGGACAGCGCCATGTGCACCCCGAGCAGGCTCACGACGACGCCGCCCTCGGCAGCGGCACGACCAGCTCCGTGCCGACGGCCTCCGCGTCGACGAGGGCGTCCGGGTCGAGCGCGTCGTTCGCGTCGCAGACCCGCCAGAAGCCCAGCGGGTCACCCGTGTACCGCGCGCTGACCAGGTCCAGCCGGTCGCCGGGCGTGACGAGGTGCACCGCGAGCGTCGCCTGCGCCGTCGGGTCGGGTGGGAACCGTCGCCGCAGGTACCGCACCAGGCGGCGCGCACCGTCGGCGGTCGTGACCTCCAGGACAGTCGTCTCGACCTCGTCGTACCGCGCCACGTCAGCCCCCCACCGAGACGGAGACGCCGGCCGAGCCGGCCACGGCGGCCGCGATGCCCGCGAGACCGCCGACGGTCGCGCGGACCTCCTGCTGGACCTGGTGCACCAGGGACATCGCGAACCCGACATCCGTGGGCGAGAAGTCGTCGTAGGTCAGGACCGTCAAGGACAGGTCCACGGCGGCACGGATCGGGTTGAGGAGCGTGTCGAACGCCTGCTCGCGGATCGTCAGCGAGTCGACGCGCACGGGCACCACCCGCCCGGGACCCCAGACGAGGACCGTGAGGGGTGCCGTCGGCGGGAGCACCTCGATCACCCCGGCGGCGGTCAGCGCGGTGCGCGCGATGACCTGGGCAGTCGTCGGGTACAGCTGCATCTCCAGCACCGCGAGCCGCCCCGCGACACCCATGACCTGGGTGATCGCGTCGCCTGCCTCGAGGCCGTCGGTCGCGTCGAGGTCGATCGTCATCGTGACGGTCTCGGTCGCCGCCCCCCACACGCGCAGCGCGTCCGACGCGGACGCCGTCCCCGCCGCCGGCCCGCGCGGGCGCAACGACCGCGTGACCTCGTCGGGGTTGTACTGGAACACCGCGATCCGCGCCAGGGGCGCCGTCGGCTCGACCGAGACGATCGCCCCGGCCATGACGCGCGGTGACCCCGGGAAGCTGCTCATCCCGCGATCGTGGACGGACGTCGTCACGCCTGTGTCACGGGCCTGTCACGCCGGACGGACGAGCCCCGGATGTATCTGCGCGGCACGTGGGCGTCTCTCTTCTTGCAGCACGATCCGTACTAAGCGGATGATTCGGACAGTGACCGGCCATCGCGCGACGGGGCACTTCGGGGCCCCGGTAGGGGGTCCTCGATGTCGCTGCAGTCAGCCACGCTCAGGCCGCCCTTCGTGGACGGCCCCCAGGTCTCGATCCGGCTGCTCGGGGCGTTCGCCATGAACGTCGACAGCTGTCCGGTCGAGCTCCCCGCAGGGGTCCAGCGCCTGGTCGCGCTCCTCGCGCTGCGTGGCCGGACGGGACGCAGCCGGCTGGCCGGGCTGCTGTGGCCCGACACGGAGGAACGTCGCGCGCTCGCGAGCCTGCGCACCGGGATCTGGCGGGTCAACCAGGCCGCACCCGGGCTCGTGGTCTCCGCGCACGGCACGATCGAGCTCGGGCTGACGCCGGCGGTCGACGTGCAGCAGCTCATCGACCACTCGCGTGCCCTGCTGCGCGGCAGCCCCGACGACGACGCCCCGGCCGACCCGGGTGACGGCGAGCTCCTGCCCGACTGGGACGACGCGTGGCTCGACGCCGAGCGTGAACGCCTGCACCAGCTGCGCCTGCACGTGCTGGAGGCCACCGCCCGGCTGCTCGCGGACCACGGCCGGTTCGGCCTGGCCCTCGAGTTCGCCCTCGCCGCGCTGCGTGCCGACGAGCTGCGCGAGAGCGCGCACCGCGCGGTCATCGAGATCCATCTCGCCGAGGGCAACATCGTGGAGGCGCGCCGCGCGTACGACGCCTGCAGCCGCACGATGCGCGACGAGCTCGGCATCGACCCGTCGCCGACGCTGGCCGCCCTCGTCCGACCCGGCGGCCACGCGCCGCTGCACGTCGTGACGGCACGTGACCCGGCCGCGATCGTCCTGACGTGACCCGGCGGGAGGTCACTGACCCGCGCCGGGCGCGAGTCGCTCGGCGAGCTCCTCCGATCCCCGCGCGAGCAGCGTCACGTCGGCCCCGACGAGCACGAAGGAGGCTCCGGCGTCGAGGTAGGAACGTGCCAGGTCCGCGTCGAACGCGTTGACGCCGACCGGCTTGCCCGCCGCACGCACGGCGTCGAACGTGCGGTGGACGGCGGCGACGACGTCCGGGTGGGTCTGCCGGCCGAGCAGCCCCATCGAGGCGGCGAGGTCGGACGGGCCGACGAAGACGCCGTCGACGCCGTCGACGGCCGCGATGGCGCCGGCGGCGGCCACGCCCTCGACGGTCTCGACCTGCACGAGCAGCGACACGTGGTCGTCGGCCCGCTCGAAGTACCCGTCGACCCGGTTCCACCGGGCCGACCGGGACAGCGCCGACCCGACGCCCCGACGCCCCCGTGGCGGGTAGCGGACGGCCGCGACGACGGCCTCGGCCTCGGCGGCCGACGACACCATCGGCACGAGGAGGTTCTGCGCCCCGAGGTCGAGGACCTGCTTGATCGTGACGACGTCGCCGGTGGCCACCCGGACGACCGGCGTGACCGCGTAGCCGGCGACCGCTTGCAGCTGCGCGAGCACCGACTCGAGCCCGTTGGGCGAGTGCTCCATGTCGACGAGCAGCCAGTCGAGCCCGGAGCCCGCGCAGATCTCCGCGACCAGCGGGCTGCCCGTGCACACCCACATGCCGACGAGTGGCCGGTCGGCTGCCGTGAGGGCGTCGCGGAAGGTCGGGATCAGGTGAACCGGCATGTGATCGTCCCCAGGTCGCGGTAGTCGGCCAGCACGGTGTCACCGGGGTGCACCCAGACCGGACGGGTGAACGAGCCCGCGAGGACGAGCTCGCCGGCCTCGAGGCGGTCGCCGTGCTGGGCCAGCTTGTTCGCCAGCCAGGCGACACCCCGGGCGGGGTGGTCGAGCACGGCGGCTGCGACGCCGGACTCCTCGATCGTGTCGTTGCGGTACAGCAGCGCGGCGACCCAGCGCAGGTCGACGTCGTCGGGCGCGACGGGCGTGTCGCCGAGGACCATGGCACCCATCGCCGCGTTGTCGCTGATGGTGTCGACGATCGTGCGCCCCTCGAGCGCGATGCGGGATGACAGGATCTCCAGGGCGGGCACCACGTGCTCGGTGGCGCGCAGGACGTCCGCGAGGGTGGCGTCGGGACCGTCGACGGGTTCGGCCAGCCGGAAGGCGAGCTCGACCTCGATGCGGACGTTGGAGAACCGGCCGTGCTCGATCACCGAGCCGCTCGGGTAGACCATGTCGGCGAAGATCGCGCCGTAGTCCGGCTCGTCGATGCCGGTCGCGACCTGCATGACCTTCGACGTCAGGCCGATCTTGCGGCCGACGTGCTGCCGACCGGCCTCCACGCCCCGGCGTCGCCACTCGCGCTGCACCGCGTACGCGTCCTCGACGGTCATGCCTGGGTGGCGCGCGGTCAGGAGCGGCACGGTCGTCCGGTCGCGCTCTGCACCGGCGAGCTCGTCGGCGATGGCGGTCAGCGTCTCGGGTCTCACAGCTGGTGCCCCAGCTTGTACTCGCCCTGCTTCCAGCTCGGGAGCTCCTCGGGGTCGTCGCCCTTGCGGGTGTAGGAGAACCCGTCGGCCCCGATGGTGACCTCCATCTCGCTGGTGTCCGTGCGCGCGACCACCGGCTGCGGGACGCCGTCGAGGTCGAGCACCAGGGACGCCTCGGTGTACCAGGACGGGACCACCGGGTTGCCCCACCAGTCACGACGCTGGTTGTCGTGCACGTCCCACGTGACGACGGGGTTGTCGGGGTCGCCGGTGTAGTAGTCCTGCGTGTAGATCTCGATGCGGTGCCCGTCGGGGTCGCGCAGGTACAGGTAGAACGCGTTGGACACCCCGTGGCGGCCGGGCCCGCGCTCGATGCAGTCGGACCGCCGCAGTGCGCCGAGCTTGTCGCAGATGGCCAGGATGTTGTGCTTCTCGTGGGTCGCGAACGCGACGTGGTGCAGACGTGGGCCGTTGCCGCCCGTCATCGCGGTGTCGTGGACGGTGGGCTTGCGGCGCATCCACGCGGCGTAGGTGGTGCCGGCCTCGTCCTGGATGTCCTCGGTCACCCGGAACCCGAGGTCCTCCAGGTGCGCCACCGCCCGGGGCACGTCGGGGGTGACCTGGTTGAAGTGGTCGAGGCGCACGAGCGTGCCCGGGGAGTGCAGGTCGTAGCGCCACGCGAGCCTTTCGACGTGCTGGACGTCGTGGAAGAACTCGTAGGGGAACCCGAGCGGGTCCACGACGCGCACCGAGTCGCCGACGCCCGTCGCGAAGCCGTCCGCCCGCCGTTCGACGCGGCACCCGAGCTCGCCGTAGAAGGCGACCGCCCTGTCGAGGTCCGCGGGGGAGCGGACCCGGAAGGAGAGCGCGGCGACCGCGGCCACGGGGCCTGTGCGCAGGACGAGGTTGTGGTGGATGAACTCCTCGAAGCTGCGCAGGTAGACGGTCTCCTCGTCCTCCTCGGTGACGACGAGGCCCAGCACGTCGACGTAGAAGTTCCGCGATGCCGCGAGGTCGGTGACGACGAGCTCTATGGAGGCGGCCCGCAGGATGTCCGGCGGAGGGCTCGACGGCGTCGGGACGGGGTCGGCGGCGTGGATGGGGTCCTCGTCGGTCACGACGGGCTCCGGCCCGCCGGGGGTGATCGCGCTCACGTCAGACTCCCTTGCCGAACGTCGGGTGGTGCGCGTCGCCGAGCGTGACGTGCACGGCCTGCTGGTGCGTGTAGAAGTCGATCGAGCGGTACCCGCCCTCGTGGCCGAGGCCGGAGGCCTTGACGCCGCCGAACGGGGTGCGCAGGTCGCGGACGTTGTTGCTGTTCAGCCACACCATGCCCGCGTCGACGGCCTGCGCGAAGGTGTGCGCTCGCTTGAGGTCGTTGGTCCACACGTAGGCCGCTAGCCCGTACCTCACACCGTTGGCGAGTGCGAGCGCCTCCTCGTCGGTGTCGAACGGGGTGATCGCGACCACCGGCCCGAAGATCTCCTCCTGGAAGATCCGGGCGTCGGACGGGACGTCGGCGAACACGGTGGGGGCCACGTAGTTGCCGGTCGGGAACCCCTCGGGACGCCCGCCTCCCGCGACGAGCCGACCCTCGGCCTTGCCGAGCTCGATGTAGCCCATGACCTTCTCGTAGTGCTCCGGGTGCACGAGCGCGCCGACCTCGGTGCCGGGCTCGTGCGGGGGGCCGACGACGACCCGCTGCGCCTGCGCGCCGTAGCGCAGGACGAACTCGTCGTAGATCTCGCGCTGCACGAGGATCCGGCTGCCCGCCGTGCAGCGTTCGCCGTTGAGCGAGAACACCCCGAAGATCGTCGCGTCGATCGCCGCGTCGAGGTCGGCGTCGGCGAACACCACGGCGGGGGACTTGCCCCCGAGCTCCATCGAGAGCCCCTTCAGGTGAGGCGCGGCGTTCGCGAAGATGAGCTGCCCGGTCCGGCTCTCGCCCGTGAACGAGATCAGCGGCACGTCCGGGTGCTTGACCAGCGCGTCGCCCGCCTGCTCACCGATGCCGTGGACGAGGTTGAACACGCCGACGGGCAGGCCGGCCTCCTCGAAGATCCCGGCCCACAGCGACGCCGACAGGGGCGTGAACTCCGCGGGCTTGAGCACGACGGTGTTCCCGGTGGCCAGCGCGGGGCCGAGCTTCCAGGACTCGAGCATGAACGGCGTGTTCCACGGCGTGATGAGGCCGGCGACGCCGATCGGCTTGCGGTTGACGTAGTTGAGCTGCCGGCCGGGCACCTTGAACGCGTCGTCGGTCTGGGCGACGACGAGGTCCGCGAAGAACCGGAAGTTCTCTGCGGCGCGCCGCGCCTGGCCCAGGGCCTGCGTGATCGGCAGGCCCGAGTCGAAGCTCTCGAGCTCGGCGAGCCGGGCGTCGCGCGACTCGACGAGGTCGGCGACGCGGTGCAGGATCCGGGACCGTTCGCGCGGCAGCATCCGCGGCCACGGCCCCTCGTCGAACGCGCGCCGCGCCGCCGTGACGGCCCGGTCGACGTCCGCCGCCCTGCCCGCGGCGGCGTGCAGGTACGTCTCGTTCGAGACCGGGTCGAGGACCTCGAACGTCGCGCCGTCCGCGGAGTCGACGTGCTCGCCCCCGATGTAGTGCTGGAGGCGCTCGGGAAGGTCGGCTGGCATGCGGGTCACCTCTCGTCAGGGTGCTCGTGGCTCAGGTAGGCGGCGAGCGTGGCCGAGCGGTGCCCGCGGGCCGCGCGCTCGATGTCCGCCAGAGGTGCGCCGGCCTCGACGAGACCGAGGAGCGTCTCGTGCTCCCGGACCGACTCCTGCGCGCGGCCGGGCACGAAGCTGAACGTCGAGTCGCGCAGGTGACCCAGCCGGACCCACTCGGACTCGACGATCGCGAGCAGCCGCGGGTTCGGGCACGCGGCGAAGAGCACCGAGTGGAACTGCTGGTTCAACGACGTGAAGCGGCGGGGGTCGAAGTCGTCGAGCGACTCGACGAGGCGGGTGTTCAGCTCGTGCGCCTGCCGCAGGTCGTCGGCCGTGAGGTGCCGGGCCGCGAGCGCTGTGGCGGCACCCTCGAGGATGGCGAGCGTCTCCATGCTGTGCCGGTACTGGGAGTCGTCGATCATCGACACCCGTGCGCCGACGTTCCGCTCGAAGGTCACGAGCCCCTCGGCCTCGAGCCGACGGATCGCCTCGCGCACGGGCACCACGCTCATGCCGAGGTCGTTCGCGACGGACGCGAGGACCAGGCGGTGCCCCGGCGCGAGCTCCTCGCCCGCGATCCGCTCCTTGAGCGAGTGGTAGGCGCGCTGCGACTTGCTCCGCGTCGCCGCGTCGGTCAGCGGGTCGCGCGCCATGCGTCGAACCTCGCTCTCCACCGGGCGTCCATCGGGAAGAGGCCGTCGATCGGGTGCCCGGCGGCGACCTGCTGCGCGATCCAGCCGTCCTCCTCCTCCTGGGCGAGGGCGGCGTCGACGACCTCCTCGACCAGCCCCGGCGGGATGACGACGACCCCGTCCCCGTCGCCGACGAGGACGTCCCCGGGCTCGACGGTCGTCCCCCCGCACGCGACGGCCACGTCGACGTCCCACGGCACGTGCAGGCGGCCGAGGACGGCGGGGTGCGCGCCGGCGGAGTAGACGGGGATGCCCACGGCGGCCACGGCGGCGTGGTCGCGGACACCGCCGTCGGTCACGATGCCGGCCGCGCCGCGGGCGTGGGCGCGCAGGGCGAGGATGTCGCCGAGCGTGCCGGACCCGGTCTCGCCGCGGGCCTCGATGACGATGACCTCGCCCTCGCCGACGGTGTCGAACGTGCGCTTCTGCGCGTTGTAGCCGCCGCCGTGGCGGGCGACGAGGTCCTCGCGGGCCGGCACGAACCGCAGCGTGCGGGCCGTGCCGACGAGCTTGGCGTCGGCGTGCACGGGCCGGACGCCGTCGATCGTCACCTGGTTGAGGCCACGTCTGCGCAGCTGCGCGCTCAGGGCGGCGACCGGGGTGCGCAGGAGCTTCTCCCGCAGCTCCGCCGAGAGCCGGGCGCCCGGTCGGACACCCCACGCCTCCGCGCGCTGGACGTCGTCGACGGCGGGCTGCGACCCGAGCGAGCCGTCGAACTCGTGCTCGCCCTGGACGACGGTCGTGACGAGCCTGCCCGACGTCGGCGCCCCGTGCGCACTGGGTGCGTCGACCTCGACCTCGACGACGTCGCCGGGGACGACGACGGAAGAGCCGGCGGGGGTGCCCGTGAGGATGACGTCGCCGGGTTCCAGCGTGAGGTGCTGGGAGAGGTCGGCGACGAGCCGGGGGAGCGTGAAGAGGAGGCCCGCGGTCGTGTCGTCCTGGCGCAGCTCGCCGTTGACCCAGGCGCGTACGCGCAGTGCACCCGGGTCGACCGTGCGGGCGTCGAGGAGTGCGGGTCCGACGGGCGTGAACCCGTCCCCGCCCTTGGAGCGGACGTTGGAGCCCTTGTCGTTGGCGCGCAGGTCGTACAGCCCGAGATCGTTCGCGGCCGTGACCCAGACGACGTGGTTCCACGCCTGCTCCAGGGGCACGCGCCGGGCCGGCCTGCCGATGACGAGCGCGATCTCGCCCTCGAACGCGAGCAGCTCGGTGCCGTGCGGCCGTTCGACCGTGCCGCCCGACGGTGCGACGGAGCTGGACGGCTTGAAGAAGTACGACGGGTGCGCGGGACGGCGGCCGCGCTGGTCGGCGCGCGAGGCGTAGCTGAGGTGGATCGCGACGATCTTTCCCGGCCGTCCGGGCAGGCCGGAGAACCTCGGGTCCGTGCTGTCGTCGGTCATGAGCTCCCTCACAGTCGAAAGTCAGTCCGTGGTCAACCGCTCGCCCTCGAGATCTCCTCCCAGAACGGTGCGACGACGGTGCCGGAGACCCGCAGGTCGAGGAGCAGGAACGGGCGCTCGTCCGCCGGGCGGGTGCTCCACTCCCTCAGCACGTCGAGGTCCTCGACGGTCCGGACGGCCACTCCCTGCGCGCCGAGCGCGGTGGCGACGCCGGCGAAGTCGACGTCCGGGATGAGCATCGGCTCCTGCGCCAGTCCCTTGCGCCCGTAGAGGTGCATCTCCGCGCTGTACGCGCCGTCGTTCCACACGACCGCGATCCCGCGCCCGGCGGCGACCCGCACGGCCGACTCCAGGTCGGACAGGGCCATGAGCCCGCCGCCGTCGCCGGTCGTCAGGACCACGGTCGCCTCGGGGCGGGCGAGCGCCGCGCCCATCACGCTGGGGAAGCCGAGCCCGATCGCCTGGAACGCGGTGCCGACCATCACCATCCGGTCCGGCGAGGACACCGGCCAGTACATGTTCGACCAGCCGAGGAAGTGCCCGCCGTCCGAGACGACCACGCGGTTCTCGGGCAGCAGCTCGGCGAGGCGCGCCGCGGCTGAGCGCGGGTCGAGCCGCCCGTCCGCGGCGGTCCCGTCCCCGGGTTCGTGCCGTCTCGCGGTCGACAGGTCGACCGACTCCCGCCACCCGCTGGGCACGACGTCCGAGAGCTCCTTGAGGATCGACTCCGCGACGACGCAGGCGTCTCCGCGCACGTACCCGCCCACGTGCGGGTGGGTCGCCGCGGGCGCGACGTCGACCTGGAACACCCGGCACCCGGGCGCGAACAGCTCGCCGAACCGCATCGTGAACTGGTTGAGGGAGGCGCCGACGACCACCGCGACGTCGGCCTCGCGGACGAGCGCCATCGCGCCCTCGGTCCCGAACCCACCGGCGACGCCCAGGTCGAACTCGCGGCGGGGGAAGATCCCGCGGCCGAGCGCCGTCGTCACGGTCAGCGCACCGGTCGCGTCGGCGACGGCCCCGAGCGCCTCGCCGGCGCCGGCCACCCAGGCGCCCCGGCCGGCGAGGAGCAACGGTCGGCGGGCGTTCGCGAGGGCGGCGGCGATGTCCCGCACGACGCCGTCGGCGAACGCCCCGCGGACGGCGAGCGGCGCGGGCAGCCGGGGGGCGGGCGTCTCGGGCACCGGGCCGGTGTCCAGGGTCGCGACGTCGTAGGGGATCGCGAGCACGGTGGGCACGCGGTAGGTCAGGGCGTGCTCGACGGCGATGACGGTCGTGGCGGCGGCGTCCGCGCGGCCCACGGTGTAGGTGCGGGCGCCGACGGCCGACGCCATCGCGATCTGGTCGACGTCCCACGGCCGGGGGCCTGACGTCGGCTCGTCGCCGACGACGAGCACGAGCGGCACGTGGGCCTGCACGGCCTCCGCGAGGGCGGTGAGGGTGTTGGTGAACCCGGCGCCGTAGGTCGTCGTGGCCGCGGCGAGCCTTCCTGAGGCGCGGTGGAACGCGTCGGCGGCGACGACGGCACCGGCCTCGTGCCGCACCGCGGTGAAGAGGGCGTCGGTCTGCCGTGTCAGCGCGTCGAGGAAGTACGCGTTGCCGTTGCCCATGACGCCGAAGACGTGGTCGACGTGAGCGGCGAGCGTGACCGCGACGTGCGCGGAGACCGTCGGCATGGAAGGGGCCTCTCGGACCGGTTCGACCGCGTCGTTGCGGCTCGGTAGGGATAATATACGATCCGCACCACCTCGACATCGGCGTCAGGGGAGTGGGTCCCATGCAGTTCCACCACCACGGGTACGTCTCCGGCGACCCGCGCGTCCAGCCCGCAGCGGGCGTCGGCATCGACCGGCCGGACGAGCTCCCGGACGAGGTCGACGTCCTCATCGTCGGCACCGGACCGGCGGGGATGATCGCGGCGGCGCAGCTGTCCCAGTTCCCCGACGTCACCACCCGGATCGTCGAACGTCGCGAGGGCCGGCTCCCGATCGGGCAGGCGGACGGCATCCAGGCACGCAGCGTCGAGACGTTCCAGGCGTTCGGGTTCGCCGGGCGGATCGCCGAGGAGGCCTACCGGATCACCGAGATGTGCTTCTGGCACCCGGACCCGGCCGACCCGTCGCGCATCGTCCGCGGCGAACGACCGGCCGACGATCCCGGCGGCATCAGCGAGTTCCCGCACCTCATCGTCAACCAGGCACGCGTGCTCGACTACTTCGCCGAGTACATGGCCAGCTCGCCCACCCGGATGGTGCCCGACTACGGATACGAGTTCGCGGGTCTGGTGCGGTCCGACGACCACGTCGACGTCACCCTCGTGCGAGCCGGGCAGCGCAGGGTCGTGCGAGCCAGGTACGTCCTGGGCGCGGACGGCGCTCGGAGCAAGGTCCGCACGGCGATCGGCTGCACGATGGAGGGCGACTCGGCGTTCCACGCGTGGGGCGTGATGGACGTCCTGGCCGTCACCGACTTCCCGGACATCCGGCTGAAGTGCGCGATCCAGTCCGGCACGGGCGGCAGCATCCTGCTCATCCCGCGCGAGGGCGGCCACCTGTTCCGCATGTACGTCGACCTCGGCGAGACCGATCCGGACGCCCACCACGACGTCCGCAGCACGACGATCGAGCAGATCATCGCCAAGGCGAACGCGATCCTGCACCCGTACACGCTCGACGTGCGCGACGTCGCGTGGCACAGCGTGTACGAGGTGGGGCACCGGCTGACCGACCGGTTCGACGACGTCACCGCCGAGGAGACGGGCATCCGCGCACCCCGGGTCTTCATCGCCGGGGACGCCTGCCACACCCACAGTGCCAAGGCCGGCCAGGGCATGAACGTCTCCATGCAGGACGGATTCAACCTCGCCTGGAAGCTCGGGTACGTGCTCACCGGCCGCAGCCCCGAGAGCCTGCTCGCCACGTACTCGGCCGAGCGTCAGGTGGTCGCGCAGAACCTCATCGACTTCGACAAGGAGTGGTCGTCGCTGATGGCGAAGACGCCGGAGGAGCTGGGGGACCCCGGCCGACTGGCCGACTTCTACGTGCAGACCACCGAGTTCCTGTTCGGGTTCATGACGCAGTACCCGCCGTCGATGGTCGTCGCGGAGGCGACCCACCAGTCGCTCGCGACGGGCTTCCCGGTCGGCAAGCGGTTCAAGTCCGTGCCCGTCGTCCGGGTCGCCGACGCGAACCCTCTGCACCTCGGCCACCAGCACCGCGCCGACGGCCGCTGGCGGGTCTACGCGTTCGCCGACCGTGCTGCGGCAGCCCTCACGCAGTGGGCTGAGTGGATGTCGACCTCACCCGACGCCCCCGCGCACGACGTCCTGGACCTCAAGGTCGTCTACCAGCAGCGGCATGTCGACGTGGACATCTCAGCCGTGCCGGAGCTCTTCCTGCCGCGCACAGGCCCGTTCGAGCTCGTCGACTACGAGAACGTCTACGCGACGCACCCGGACGAGGACATCGTCGAGCTGCGCGGAGTCGACCGCGGCGGCTGCGTCGTCGTCGTCCGGCCCGACCAGTACGTCGCGGCGGTCCTGCCCTTCGACGCGACGGACGAGCTCGCCGCGTTCTTCCGGCAGCACCTCCTCTAGACGGACCTCCGTGCTGCGAGCCGGGCCGCCACGTCGTCGTCGAACCCGGCGAAGAACTCGCCCACCCGGTCGGTGAGCTCGCTCATGCCGTCGCACGCGAACAGGATCGGCTGGTAGTGGCTGATGTCGTACGCCAGGGTGGCCATCTGGTCGAAGTCCACGGGCCGGATGTCGGCCCCGCGGAACTCCTCGATCTCGCCGTAGGAGGAGAGCAACCCGGCACCGTAGGCGCGCAGCTCGCCGTGCTCGTACATGACCCCGAACTCGATGGTGAACCAGAAGACGTCGGCCACGTACTGCAGGCCCTCGGCCGTCTCGCACCGGCGCGCGGCCTCCCCGGCACGGCGCTTGACCTCGGCGATCGCGGGGTTCGCGAGCAGATTGCAGTGCCCCACGACCTCGTGGATGATGTCCGGCTCCGGCGTGTAGAGCGGTTGCGACGGGTGCCGCAGGTACTGCGTCGAGTGGAACACCCCGTCCGCGAGCGACCCGTAGAACACGTCGAGCGGCACCAGTCCCGCCGCCGGGTGGAGCCGGAACCCGCTGAGCGGGTCGAGCCCCGCACTGACCTCGTCGAGCTGGGGCACGTGGTCGGTGGGCAGCGCGAGGGCTTCCTTGCCCTCCAGGTAGCCGCGGATCGCGAGCCGCTCGTGCTTCGGCGCGAGCTCGCGGCACACGGTCGCCCAGATCTGGTTCTCGGAGTCGGTGTAGTCGACGGTCGGCACGGGTTCGCCGGGCTGCCACGCGAGCGCCGGCGCGGCGATCTCGTTCCGGCGACGGCGGTAGGCGTCGTCGTTGGCGCCGGGGTGGTCGTCCGCGAGGTGCACGGTGGCCTTGCCGTCCTCGTCCGCGGTGACGGGAGCGTAGAGCTGGCCTTCGTCGAACATGCGATCCGTTCTACGCCACAAGCGTGACCGACGCATCCCCCACACGGGTCAGGAACCCGCTGCCGCCCCCGTGACCGCCTCGTGCTTCTCGGCGTCCGTCGGCGGTTCCCACTTCTGGAGCGTCTGGATGAGCCAGAACGCGACGAACAGCCCCAGCTCCCACAGCTCCGCGACGATGCCGGCGTACGGGGAGTGGAGCACGAGGTCCAGGACGGCGGCGATGAAGATCCCGCCACCCACCATGAGCCAGAAGATCCACTGGTAGATGCCGGTGCCGTCGCCGCCCTTCCCGGACTCCGCGCGTCTCCGCGAGGCCGCCGTGGGCGGTCGCAGGGAGCCGGTCCTCGCCGGCCAGGCGTAGCTGGCGACCGCGGTGGCCATGCTCACGATGAGCAGCAGCGTCGCGGCGAGGTGGACGTTGTCGAACGACGTCCCCTCGAACGCCCTCCACACGACCAGCGCGACGAACGCGATCGCGAACAGCGTGGAGACCAGGAAGAACCACCTGGCCACGGCGTTCCTCCGCAGCTCCCGGTACGCCCAGTGACCGGTCGTCGCCTCCACGACGAGGAAGGCGGCGGTGACGATCAGCACGGCCGCGATGGTGACGCGCAGGGACGCGACGACGTCGGCCCGCTCCTGATCCGTCCCGAGCTGCGCGAGGGACCGGGCCAGCTGCGTCGGGACGAACGCCACGAACAGCGCGTAGAAGCCGGCGAGGTTCAGCGCGTAGTCCTCGAGCGCCTCGCCACGGTAGGCGACGAGGCACACCGCGATCCCGACCATGCAGCCGACGAACACGTCCCGCATCGGGCCCAGGTAGTAGGCGCTGATGGAGCCCTGGATGGAGTCGAGACCGAAGGCGAACGCTGCGCCGAGCAGGCCGGCCAGCAGGAGCAGGGGGAGCGCGACGAGCATGGTGCGCAGGTGGCGGTAGGTCTCGTGGGCGAAGTACGGGTCACCCGAGGACGTGAGCTGTTCGTGGGTCGCCATGCCCGTGATGTTCCCCGCTGGTGGTGATGCTCGCCAGGCGTGTCCGTCTGGCAGCCCTGAGCGACCGGGCTGCCGGGCAGGTCAGCGCGTCGCGTGCTCGCCCTTCCCCTGCGCGGTGGACGCCATGGTGAAGGCGCACCCAACGCGCTCAGAACAGCTTCGAGTCGGCGACGATGGCCTTGTCTCGCAGGATCCACCGTTGCCCCCCGGTGTCGACGGCGGCGAATCGGTCCTCGAGCTTCCCGCCTCCCCACCCGAGCTTGGCGGCCGCCATCCACGCCGCGGTGAGCTCCGCCGACGACGAGTCGGCCTGCACACGAGCGAGAAAATGCTGCTTGTCGGCCATGAATCCGGCGCCGAGCATCGCGTCGACCACTTTCCATCCGGTCACACCGCGGAACCCGAGCATGGTGCCCGCGCCGAAGAGGGTGTGGAGGTCGCGCACGAGGTCGTTGTCACCCAGCGTGCTGCAGCCACCCCAGAGCACCAGGGTCGGGCGAAGGCCGAGCTCGGCCGATCCGCGTTTGAGGGTCTTGGTGTCGCTGCCGACCTCGAGAGTGACCGCGTCAGGGCCGAACCGGACGCCGACGTCGCCGGACTCGTTGTACAACCGCCGCGAAGCGAAGTGCCCGCCGAAGAAGACCCAGTCGAACGAGCGGCCGAAGAAGCCAACGAGCTCGTCCATCGTCGGTGCCGGTTTCTTGATGGGGAGGGGCACGTCGAAGCCCAGGCTCTTGCAGCCCTTCTCCCAGGTCGAGGCGTCGGGCCGCGTTCCGAGGCACAGGATGCCGGTCGACTGGGTCATGACCGCTCCGATCTGCTGACGAGCTCCCGCCCGGACACGTTCCGCCGTTCCACCCAGCCTGCGGAATCCAGGCTCTGCAGTGCAGCAAGCAGCTCTGCGCGGGAGAGCTTGAGTGAAGCCCGGAGCGACGTCGACGACATCGGGCCCGCGGAGGCGTCGAGCGCTCTCAGGACCGCTGCGGCGACCGAGCCCTCGGCCGGTGCGGACGAGGGCGCCGGCGCAGAAGGCGCCGCGACGCCCGCGCGCCGACGAGTCGACCTCTCGCTGTCGGCCGAGGGGGAGAGGTCGCCGGAGCTTTCGGTGTCACCGATCAGGGAAGGCGCCGCGAGCACCGCGAGCCTGCCGAAGGCCTCCACGTACGGGAGCATGAGGGCGTGAATGGCGCGAGCACGTGCGCCGACGGCGGCGAACGGGGCGTTGTCGGCTGTTCCGCTGGCCTCTGCCCAGAGCCGTTGGCCGATCAGGGTGTCAGCGAGGCGGGTGTACGACTCGGCGCCCTCGGCGAACCCTGCCTCGACGAGTGACCGCTCGAAGTGCACCAGCACCGCCTCGGCCGTCGACACGGTGGCCACGATGTTGCCCTCGAGCTGGCGGGCTGCCTGCTCGGCCATGGTCAGTCGCCGGGTCCCGCGAGCTTGTGTTCGCTCGCAGCCACCTCGAGGATGTCGAGCGACCTCGCGAGCGCGGGCGGGAGGTCCGCCTTCTCGACCTCGACGGACACCTTGATCGACCCGCGTTCGTCCGTCGACCGCCTTCCGGTCAGCAGCTGGCCCCTGATCACGGGAACGGCACGGCCGGGCAGCATCGGTCGTGAGTCGGTCTCGGCAGGCTCCTGGACGGTGCTGACCTGGAACTCCAGATCGATCTTCGCGCGCTTGATGGCGATGAGCGGAATGTCCACCATGCCGAGGAGCGGGAGGCCCACCCTGAACGACGCCTCGTTGTCGTTCTCGTCCCGCTTGCGGTAGGTGAACTCGACGACGCGGAGAGATGGTGGTCCACCTTCCTTCTCCGCAGGCTGGAATCCCACCTCGTCGATGAACTCGACCGTCGCACGGGCCGCCCGGGCCTGGGCGTCCACGAGTGCCGAGAGGATGTTGCCGACCGCCTGCCCGAGCGTCAGCGACGCCTGCGGATCGATGAGGATCGCCATGTCAGTCAACCGCTCTCGTCGGGTTCGACACGTTTCCTCCGAGCTGGATCTCCTCCATGCTCACCGTGAGGACGAGCTCACTGATCTGACTGTCCGGGACGCCCGCCAACGCCTCGGCGGTGACGGACACGTCGAGATCGGCCTGTGACGCCTTTCGTGCGTCTTCCAGCCTGCGGGCAGCGGCGCGCAGCTCACCGACCTCGGCACGCACGGTGCGCTCGAGCGACCCGGCGAGGTCGAGGCCCTCCAGGGCCCGTCGTGTGCTGACGGGCAGCGAGTCCACCAGCTTGGTGAGGTATCCGATCGTCGACCGGACCAGCTCCGGCTCGCCCCCCTCCGCGAGCAGGGCCCCCGGATCGATCACTGATGTCGGGTCGGTGACGGCGAGCCGTCGTTCGAAGGCGCCGACGACCCGCTCGTTGTCGAAGCGGCCGACGTCCTGGAGCACTCTCGGGACGACCCTCTCTCGGATCGAGCGCAGCCAGAACTCGCCCAGCTCGGCCGGCTCGAGAACGGCGACCGGCTCCTGCACGGTCAGGACGGCGAACCGCATCGTCAGCTGCGCGCTGCGGATCGACACCCGGGGCAGCGGCAGCTGGGACAGTGTCGGTTCGCGCCTGTACGCGTCGAGGAGGTCGACGGTGAACGCGTCCGAGATGGTGTGGCTCTGCGCGAGGTCACGCATCAGACCACCGACGACGCTGCTCAGCCTGGTCATCGCGGGAGCGCCGACGCTGTCGTCAGGCTGTCTTGGACTCGGTGATCGCGCTCTCGAGCATGTCGAGGATCCTGGAGAGCCCACCGGGCATGTCGTCCTGGGTCGCACGCACGTGGATCTCCATGGAGTAGTCGCGCGTCGAGCTCGTCTGGTTCGACGTGGACGTCTTGAACGCGGCATTGACCCGGAAGTCGAACTTCACCGGGGACCAGAACGCGCTGTAGCTCCCGCCGATCGAGGTGTCGAGCGAGAAGCTCGTGTTGGTGTTGCGCACGATGCTGTCCGTCAGCTTCGCCTTGAAGTCGATCGTCATCTCGTCAATCCGCAGGTAGGGGATCGGGACGATGGAGAGAAGCGGAACCGTCAGCGAGAAGTTTGACTTCGTATTGTTCTCGTCGAGCTTGGTGTACTCCAGAGTCACGTTGCGGATCTCGCCCGCATCGGCGTCCTGGTCGGGGTTGGTGAAGAGTGCGTCCGCCGCGCCGGCCGCCGGCTGCTTGAAGCCCACCTTCTGGATGAACTCGACGGTGCTCTGGGCTGCGAGCGCCTGCGCCTCGATGGCCGCCTTCATCGGCGCGCCGATGAGATGGCTGAACGGGATCTGTGACAGTTCCTCGACGGCTCTCGTCATGACGGCACCTCTGCTTCTCGCTCGTTCGTGAACTGCTGAGGTTCGCCCCAGCCCGTGTCATCTCACGTAGGAGGGTCGACCCGCTCGGCAGCGTCCTCGTCGAGAACCTCGAGCCGGACGGCAGGAACACGCCGAATGACGGCCCGTTTCGCGAGCAACGTGACCTTGGAACCGACGTTTGCGGGCAGCGACTCGGCCAGGGCGCGCGCCTCCTGCTCGCTCTTCGCGACGCCGAGAAGCAGGTATGTCTTGCCGACCTTCATGCGGGCGGAGTCGTCCCCGATGTTGAAGATCAGCACTTCCTCTGCCATCGCTCCTCCTCGTCGAGGATGGGGCGGTAGTGGCTGCAGTCCAAGGCGCAAGCGGCCCCCCACAGGCCACAACAGCCACGCTCGCCACCGTCCACGATGGCCCTGTCCGGTTCGGGTGTCAATATCCGATATGTGCCGGACGCGCAACACGTGGGCGCCATTCATCCGGAGTTCCGGGGACGGGCTGCCGTACCGAGTCAGCCGATCACACGTACTGCTGCTGGTTCGCGTCGCCGTGGCAGCCCCACAAGGTTCACGCGCTGTCCGTGTGCGCGGGCGCGCCGCGCGGGTGCCCCAGTCGTCCGACCACCTCTGGCGCTCCTTGAATGGCAGGAAAATCGGGACCCTAAACGATTGAACGATAAATGTTAGCGATAACATCGCCCCGTCGCGCCGGCAACGACGCCACGACCGGGACCCGACCGGTGCGCGACGACGGTGACACCGCGACCCGGCGACCCGTCACCAGGCAGGGGTGTGCCTTGCCTGAGGACCATGCGCACGCCAGCTGCCGAGGGCACGACGGGCGCGATCCGCAGGACGTCGTGCCGGCGAGTGCCGGCAGCTCTCACGTCCCTGACCAAGGAGATGCACGTGCGCACATCGAAGAGATGGTTCACGGCCGCCCTGGCCGTCCTGGCACTCACGCTCGTCACGGTGACGACCGACGCGGTCGCTCCACGACCCGCCCAGGCGCTCGACAACGGCGTCGCCCGGACACCGCCGATGGGCTGGAACACCTGGAACACGTTCGGCTGCAACATCAACGAGACGCTCATCCGCCAGATGGCCGACGCGATCGTGAACACCGGGCTGCGCGACCTGGGCTACAAGTACGTCGTCGTCGACGACTGCTGGTTCAACCCGAACCGCGACGCGCAGGGCAACCTGCAGGGAGACCCGCAGCGGTTCCCGAGCGGCATGAAGGCGCTCGGCGACTACTTGCACGCCCGGGGCCTGCTGTTCGGCATCTACCAGGGCCCGCTGGACCAGACGTGCGCGCAGTACTTCGACAGCTACCCCGGGTCCACCGGCAGCCTCGGCCACGAGTACCAGGACGCCCGGCAGTTCGCCGCCTGGGGTGTGGACTACCTCAAGTACGACTGGTGCTCACCCACCGGCAGCATCTCCGAGCAGGTCGCCAGGCTCAGCATCATGCGGGACGCGCTCAAGGCCACGGGCCGGCCGATCGTCTACAGCATCAACTCGAACAGCATCCACGAGAAGACGGGCCCCCAGCGCAACTGGAGCGACGTCGCCAACCTCTGGCGGACCACGGAGGACATCACCAACGCGTGGGACACGGGCCAGACCAACGGCTACCCGATGGGCATCCAGAACATCGTGAACGTCACCGTGCCGATGGCCGGCTACGCGGCGCCCGGCGGGTTCAACGACCCGGACATGCTCGAGGTCGGCAACGGCGGCATGACCGACACCGAGATGCGCAGCCACTTCGCCCTGTGGGCCGTCCTGGCTGCGCCGCTCATGATGGGCAACGACGTGCGCTCGGCCAGCTCGGGGACGCTGGACATCCTCAAGAACGCGAACCTGATCGCGATCAACCAGGACACCCTCGGCCGGCAGGCGGTCCAGGTGTCCCACGACGGAACGCGTCGTGTGCTGGCCAAGCGGCTGGCCAACGGTGACGTCGCGGTCGCCCTGTTCAACCAGGGCAGCTCCACCACGACCGTCTCCACCACGGCGGCGGCCATCGGCAAGAGCGGCACCTCGTTCGGGCTGCGCGACGCGTGGACCAACGGCACCTCCACCACCACCGGGACGATCTCTGCGAGCGTCCCGGCGCACGGCACGGTCGTGTACCGGGTCAGCGGAGGCACCACCACCGACCCGTCGACCCCCACGACGTTCCGGCTGCGCAGCGCGTCGGCCGGGCGGTGCGTCGACGTCGACCGCGGCACCAGCACCAACGGCACCGGCATGTTGATCTGGGACTGCCACACCAACGCCAACCAGCAGTTCACGCAGGACGGCCAGACCCTGCGGATCCTCGGCAAGTGCCTCGACGTCCCGCCGAGCTCGACCAACGGCACCCGGGTGCAGATCTGGGACTGCAACGGCGGCACCAACCAGCAGTGGACGTTCAACGGCAACGGCACGGTGAGCAACGGCCGCTTCCCGTCGCTGTGCCTGGACGTCAACAACAGCGGCACCGCGAACGGCACGCCCGTGATCCTGTGGTCGTGCCACGGCGGCACCAACCAGCGCTGGGCCCGGTCGTGACGCGCCGTCGTCGCTCGCTCGTCGCCCTGGTCGTCGCCTTCGTCTGCGGCGTGACCCTGCTGCCGGCGCCCGCGCAGGCGGACAACCCGATCGTCCAGCACCTCTACACGGCCGACCCGGCACCACTCGTCCACAACGGCCGGGTGTACCTCTACACCGGGCACGACGAGGACGCCTCGACGTACTTCACGATGAAGGACTGGAGGGTCTTCTCGTCGGCCGACATGGTCAACTGGACGGACCACGGCTCCCCGATGTCGCTCGCGACCTTCGCCTGGGCGGACGCGAACGCCTGGGCGGGGCAGGCCGTCGAGCGCAACGGGAAGTTCTACTGGTACGTCCCCGTGCGGCAGCGGTCCACCGGCCAGATGGTCATCGGCGTGGGCGTCGGCGACAGTCCGACGGGCCCGTTCCGCGACGCGCTCGGCCGTCCTCTCGTCGGCACCAACGAGATCGACCCGTCCGTCATGATCGACGACGACGGGCAGGCCTACCTGTACTGGGGCAACCCCAACCTCTGGTACGTCCGGCTGAACGCCGACATGATCTCGTACTCCGGCAGCCCGACGAAGATCCCGCTCACCACCGCGGGGTTCGGCTCGCGGACCGGTGACGCCAACCGCCCGACCCTCTACGAGGAAGGTCCGTGGGTCTACAAGCGCGGCGGGCAGTACTACAACGTGTTCGCGGCGAAATGCTGCTCCGAGTTCCTCGGCTACTCCACGTCACCCGGGCCGACCGGGCCCTGGACCTACCGGGGCACGGTCATGCCCACGCAGGGCAGCAGCTTCACCAACCACGCCGGCATCGTCGACTTCCGGGGTGGGTCGTACTTCTTCTACCACAACGGCGCCCTGCCGGGAGGTGGCGGGTTCACGCGGTCCGTGGCCGTCGAGAAGTTCAGCTACAACGCCGACGGCACCATCCCCACCCTCACCATGACGGCGACGGGCGCGCCGCAAGTCGGCACGCTCGACCCCTTCGTCCGGCAGGAGGCCGAGACGATCGCGTGGGGCTCCGGCATCGAGACGGAACCGTCCACGGAGGGCGGGATGAACATCGGCTGGCTCGAGAACGGGGACTACGTCAAGGTCAAGGGCGTCGCGTTCGGCACCGGCGCCTCCTCGTTCTCCGCGCGGGTGGCCTCCGCCACCGCGGGCGGCCGGATCGAGGTGCGGCTGGACAGCACGAGCGGTCCCGTCGTCGGCACCTGCACCGTCGGTGGCACCGGGGGGTGGCAGGCCTGGACGACCACCACCTGCGCGGTGAGCGGGGCCACGGGTACGCACGACCTGTACCTGCGCTTCGTCGGGGGGAGCGGCAACCTGTTCAACGTGAACTGGTGGCAGTTCAGCGGCGGCGGGAGCACCCCGACGGCGTACCGGGTCACCAACCGCAACAGCGGGCAGGTGATCGACGTCCAGCAGCCCAACACCTCCGACCTCGCGGTGATCGGCCAGTGGCCGAGCAACGGCACCGCGTGGCAGCAGTGGCGCTTCCTCGACGCCGGCAACGGCACCGTGCGGCTGCAGAGCGTGCACAGCGGCAAGTGCGTCGACGTCAGCGGTGCGTCCACCGCTGACGGGGCGGCCGTGATCCAGTACACCTGCCACGACCGCCCCAACCAGGTGTTCACCTGGCGCTCGACCGGTGACGGGTACGCCACCCTGGTCAACCTCAACAGCGGCAAGTGCCTCACCGTGGTCAACGGGTCCATCGCAGCAGGAGCAGCGCTGGAGCAGCGGACCTGCACCACGGCGACCAGCATGCAGTGGTCACGCTGACCTGACGCTCGGGGGCGACGGAGCAGTCCGTCGCCCCCGAGCCGCGGGTCAGGGTCGGTGCGTCACAGGTACCACTGCTGGTTCGCGCCGCCGTGGCAGTCCCACAGGTTCACGCGCTGGCCGTCGTGGACGGGCGTGCCACCGACGGCGTCGAGGCAGCGCCCCGACTGCGGGTTCTTGAGCGCGCGTGTGCCCGAGTCGTACGTCCACTTCTGGGCGCCCGTGCCGTTGCACGTCCACAGCTGCACGACCGTCCCGTTGGCCGTCCCGCCACCGCTCACGTCGAGGCACTTGCCCAGCGCACGCACGGTGCCGTCGGACCCGCGGGTCCACTGCTGGGCGGTGTTGCCGTTGCAGCCGACGACCTGGATCGGGTTGCCGTCGTGCGTCTGCGCCCACGGCACGTCGAGGCACAGCGAGTTCGCGACGCGGATCGTGCCCGTGCCCGTCGGGAGCGAGCCGCCCCCTCCGCCGCCGCCGGAGCCCGAGCCGTTGTCGTAGACGCGGACGTAGTCGACCTTCATCTGCTGCGGGAACTGGGTCGATCCGTCGGGGTAGCCGGGCCACTGGCCGCCGACCGCGACGTTGAGGATGAGGAAGTAGGCCTTGTCGAACACCCAGGGGTTGCCCCCGACGCGCGAGGTCGTGACCTGGTGGAACACGTTCCCGTCGACGGACCACGTGATCGAGCCGGGCTTCCAGTCCACGGCGTAGGTGTGGAAGGTGTCCGCGAAGGACCAGTTCTGCGGGTGCTGGTACGCGCCGGTGATGCCGCCGCCGCCCGAGTAGCCGGGACCGTGCACCGTGCCGTAGATGCGGTGCGGCTCCTTGCCGACGTTCTCCATGATGTCGATCTCGCCCGACGACGGCCACGCGTTCTGCGGGAAGTCACCGCCGAGCATCCAGAACGCCGGCCAGATGCCCTGGCCGCGCGGGATCTGGATGCGGGCCTCGACGCGGCCGTACTTCACCTCGAACTTGTTGTTGCTCTGCAGCCGCGCTGACGTGTACGACCCGTCGCCCTCGCGCCGGGCGGTGATCACGAGGTTGCCCTGGCCGTCGAGCGCGGAGTTGTTGCGGGACGTCGTGTAGTTCTGCAGCTCGGCGTTGCCCCAGCCGCCTGCTCCGGTGTCGTAGCTCCAGACCGCGGAGTCGGGGGCGCTGCCGGCGGAGCCGTTGAACTCCTGCGACCACACGACGTCCCCGATCGCCGCCTCGGCGGGGGTGGACGTCGAGGCCACGAGCCCGGCGGCGACGAGCGCGGCAGCTCCGAGCGCCGCGGCGATCCCGTGTGCTCGTTGGGTGGCGGTGCGTGGGCGTACGGGATGCATCGTTGCCTCCTGGAACCTCGGCGAACGGACGGGGCCGGGGGTCGGCATCGCCCGGTGACACGTGTCACGACGCTGCGCACGTGTGCGGGCGACCTGTCCGTTCTGCGGCACAGTAACGGGGAGTGTTACTGACTGGCAAGTAACTGTTACCGGACAGCGTTGTCCTGGGTTGCTTGTCCGCTGCACCCGTCGGTGCGAGGGTGACCCGATGGCACACCCCGAGGGGATCGTCGGCGTGTTCGACCGGGCAGCGGACGTCTACGACAACGTGGGGGTGCCGTGGTTCGGCCCCATCGCCGCGGGGCTGGTCGCGGAGCTCGACGTCCGGCCGGGGGAGCGCGTGCTCGACGTCGGCTGCGGCCGCGGGGCCGCACTGCGACCTCTGGCGCTCGCCACCGGCCCGACCGGCCGCGCCGTCGGCATCGACCTGGCGCCGCGGATGGTGGAACGGACCGCACGCGACCTGGCGGGCCTCCCGCAGGTCGAGGTCGCCGTCGGGGATGCCCGCGCTCCCCGCTTCCCCGTCGCGTCGTTCGACGTCGTCGCCGCCTCGCTGGTCCTCTTCTTCCTGCCGGACCCGGCGGCGGCCCTCGGCGCGTGGTCCGCGCTGCTCGCCCCGGGAGGCCGCTTGGGGGTCACGACGGTCGGCGCTCAGGACGAACGCTGGCGCCGCGTCGAGGAGGTGTTCCTCCCGTACCTGCCACCCGCCGCGGTCGACGGTCGGGCCAGAGGACTGGGCGGCGCCTTCGCGTCCGACCTGGGGATGGAGGACCTGCTCCGCGGGGCCGGCCTCGCGGGCGTCCGGACGGTCAGCCTGACGGTCGAGGCCGTCCTGCGCGACGCCGACCACCTCGTCGAGTTCTCGTGGTCGCACGGGCAGCGTGCCCTGTGGGAGCTCGTCCCACCCGACGCGCGCGACGACGTCCGCGACCAGCTCGTCGCGCTCGCCGCCTCGATCACCGACTCCTCCGGACGCCTCGGCCTGGGTGGGGAGATCCGCTGCACGGTCGGTGCACGGCCCGCGGCCACCTGACCCCGTCGTCGACGAACCCGCCCGCCGACGGTCAGCTGGACGTCTCGTCCCGGTCGGCCCGGGGGAGCAGGCGTCGGCGGACGAGGATGGCGGCGAGCACCACGACCCCACCGATCACGAGAGCGGTGGCGATGCCGCGCGGCTGGAGGATCGCCGAGTCCGGCACCAGGACCTGCGTGCCGCCGGCCTGCGACGAGGTGGGGTCGCCCGTGGCGTCCACCCCCGCGAGGTGCGCCGCGAGCGACTGTCCGTACTCCGCGACCGAGAGCTGCGAGCCGTCCAGCCCGCGCAGCTGGTCGCCGTCCAGCGTGAACCACTGGTTCGCCTCGGCGACGTGGATCAACGGGTCGGCGGGAGCAGCGGCGAGTCGTCGGGCCAGCTGCGGGTCCCACTCGACGACGGCGACCTCCGGGTCAGGCTGACCGTCGGGGTACCACACCAGCGCCGTTCCGAGGCTGCGCCCGTCCGCCGCGAACGCCGGGGCGATCCAGGTGCCGTCCGGCTCGAGGACATCTCCCCGTGCGTCGCCGCGGGTGTACGCGTGAGTGAACCGGTGCACGGTGCGGGGTGTGCCGAACGTGATCTCCGTAGGCGCCGCGCCGTCCGTCGTGAACGCGGCCGCTGCCCCCTCGTCGAAGAGCGCCAGCACCTCGTCCGGAGGCGTTGTGCCGTACGACTGGGCGGCTGCAGCAGTCGGGGTCAGGAGAAGGACGAGCAGCGCGCCCACCATGAGCAGACGCGACGCGCGCGTCGTTCGCGTGACTCGTCGTGACTCCTGCTGCATCGACTTCCCCGTCGCGTCGGACCCTGCCCGCAACCCACGAGGTGCGTGCCACGCCGGACGGTACCCCGACACGAGCACCCTCGTGCCGGGACGCGTCAGACGAAGTCGAACAGAGGGGGGAACACGATCACGACGAACGCGGCCCAGGCGGCGTAGACCGGCAGGTACCGCGTCTGCCAACGCTCGAGCTCCGAGAACGTGCCACGACCGCGCAGGAACCGGGCGCTGCGCCACGCCGAGACGCCGAGGTGCACGAGGAGCAGCAGGTTGAGGCCGAGTGCGGCGACCTTGTTGGGGCTCGTGCCGAACTCGGCGATCCGCGTGAGCATCGCGGTCAGCATCACGGCGTCGACCGCGAGGGCTGCCCCCACCATGACGAGCTGGAGCCAGTCGGCGAGCGCGGGCGGTGCGACCGGGTCGCGCGCGGAGATCGAGTAGAGGAGCAGCGCCAGCACGAGCACGAGGATCGCGTCCATGAGGATGAGCAGGTCGCGGTCCACCTCGACGAAGCCCCCGGACGCGGTCAGCGCCACGAGGACGGCCACGAGCATGACGATCGTCAGCGGCGTGAAGATCCGGGTGAGCACGGGCGCGATGTTCTCGACGACGTCCTGCTTGGCCTCGACGAGCCAGGCGGCGACGACGAGGGCGCCCGGGACGGCGAACGGCAGCACCCAGCCGGTGATCACCGGTTCGGGGTCGACGCCCACGAGCTGCAGCACGGCGGCGGTGAGGCCGACGAGGACCCCGCCACCCAGCGCGAGCAGCGTGTAGTAGATGGCGAGCTCACCCGTGAACCGCACGAAGTCCATGCGCCGGGCGTCGGAGCGCCACGAGCCCGCGACGTACGCGAGCCCCACCAGCAGCCACAGGACGACCGGGGCGTGGATGATCGCCAGCACCTCGGTCGCGCCCTCGGGGACGAACGGGTACACGTTCAGCACGACCGCGAGCACGACGAACGGCACGGCGATCGCCGCGACGGTCCGCACGCCGACCCGCCGCTTCCAGCCGAGGTACGCCGCGAGGAACGGCACCACGAGCAGGGCGACGTTGCGCACGAGCGCGAGCTCGTCGTCGAACCAGGCGATCCCGGCCCGGACCGCGACGCCCGCGCCGACCGCGAGCGCCAGAACGACCGTGAGCTCGCGCCACCGCGGAGCCGGTGAGCCGGGGGAGTCGTCGGGCACGAGCGCGAGCTGCTTCCACAGCCGGTCCGAGTGCTCACGGGCGTACTCGCGGGAGACGGCATCCAGGTTGCCGAGGCGCTTGATCGCGACGAGGAACGCCTCGTCGTCGTCGAGCCCGGTTGCCTGCAGGTCGGCGACCTGGCCCCGCAGGTGGTCCTCGAGCTCGTCGACGTCGGCCGACGAGATGACCTGGCGTCGGTGCACGTACCCACGCCACCTGTCGATCTGCGCCTCGAGCTCGATGTCGGCCGCCATCACGCCCACCCCTCCACGACGGTGGCGGGCCGCGGTGCCGACTCCCAGACCTGCCGGAGCGCGTCCGCGACGACGTCCCACTGCGCCTGCCGTTCGGCGAGCGCCGCCCGGCCGGTCGAAGTGATCGCGTAGTGCTTGCGGCGCCGACCCGCCTCGGACGTGCCCCAGGACGACGAGACGTGGCCGAGCCGCTCGAGCCGGTGCAGGAGCGGGTAGAGCATGCCGTCCGTCCACTGCATGCGACCGCCGGAGAGCTCGCCGACGCGCTTGAGGATCGCGTACCCGTAGAGGTCGCCGTCCACGAGGATCCCGAGCACGAGCGGTGTCGCCGAGGCGGCGACCAGGTCCTTGTCGATGCGCACGGCGTCTCCTCTACCTTGATGTGCTAGGTATTAAACCCTAGCGGATCTAGGTATGCAGGGACGCGCCGGTCACGGTGTCGTCGCGGGCCACGGACCACTCGTTCGCTGAGAAGTCGCCCTGCTCGTCTTGTGGAGACAGCGACGAGGAAGGCCCCTGACCCTTTCCGGTCAGGGGCCTTCCTCGTCGTCATGTCGAGTCAGCTGGACGTGTCGCTCGACCATGCCGCGATCAGGGCCTCGGCGTGGGCGCTGAGCCGCAGCCGGGCCTCCGGGGAGACCGTGCTGTGCCGGCCCGGGGACTCGAGGTGCTGCACGAAGCGTTCGAGCTGGTCGACGGCCTGCCGCAGGCGTCCCCGGTCATGGTGACGGGCCGCCTTGTCCAGGTCGTCGGAGAGGCGGCGCAGGACCGGGCCGGTGATCTCCCCGGCGTCCTGCGCCGCGGCGAGGTCCGCCCGCAGGGTCTCGATGCTGGGAGCGGGCTGCTCGCCCGAGAGCAGCACCGTGCCGTAGAGCGCCGGGACGGTCAGCGTGATCGTCCCGTCGACGGGTGCGACGACGGCCCCGGTGAACGCGTCGGTGAACGTCTGCCCCGCGTCGCCCGCCGGGACCTCGACCGTGACCTCGTGCGCCTCGGTGTCGTTGTTGTACGCGGTGACGGCCTGGACGCCCTCGTGCTCGCGCAGCAGGACGACGAGGTGCTCGTCGGTGTGCAGCGGAGCGCCCAGGGATCCCCGGCGGAGCACCGCGTGGTCGTTGCGCAGTGCGATGAGACGCGTGACGTCGTCGAGCAGCGCCGCATCGGGGTCGCCGCCCTCGTCCGCCCACGGGTACGTCGCGCGGTTGAACGGGTCCTCGCCGCCGGTGAGGCCCACCTCGTCGCCGTAGAACACCGTCGGGGCGCCGGGGAAGGTCATCTGGAACAGCACGGCGAGCCGCAGCCGCTGCTTGGCCTCGGCCTCCTCCTCCGCCGTCGACGACTCGCCCGTGTACCCGAACTGGTGGAGCGCCCGGGCGGAGTCGTGCGTCGACAGGAGGTTCATCAGGGCGCCGAACGCCTGTGGCGGGTACTGCTCCCGCATGTGCTCGATGTTCAGGTAGGCGGCGCCGGCGTCGCGACCGTCGGCGTAGTCCAGCACCGCGTTGCGAAAGATGTAGTTCATCGTGGTGTCGAAGGTGTCCCCGAGGAAGTACTTCGAGGAGTCGAACCACGTCTCGGCGATGGTCAGCGCCTCGGGGTCCTCGGCCTTGACCGACGTCCGCCACTCGCGCCAGAACTCGTCCGTGACCCACGGCGCCACGTCCATGCGCCAGCCGTCGACACCCCGCTCCTGCCAGGTGGTCATGACGGAGTCGGGCGAGCGGAACGCGAAGTCCTTGAAGCTGTCGGACTCGGTCAGCTCCGGCAGCGTCGACACCCCTGCCCACCCGGCGTACTGCCGGTCGGGCTCGGTCTCCTCCGGGAAGAAGCGGTACCAGTCCGCGTAGGGCGACCCGGGCGTGATCGTGGCGTCCTCGAACGCACCGAGCTCGTCGAAGTTGGCGTAGCGGTCGAAGTACGCGGAGTCGCTGCCCGTGTGGTTGAGCGAGGTGTCGAGCACCACGCGCATCCCGCGGGCCTCGGCCTCCTGCGTCAGCCGGGACACGTCCTCGTCGGTGCCGAAGGCGTCGTCGACGTGGAGGTAGTCCGCTGTGTCGTACTTGTGGTTGCTGCCCGCCTCGAAGATCGGGTTGAGGTACAGCGTGTTGACGCCCAGCGTGTCGAGGTAGTCGAGCTTCTCGATGATCCCGGCGAGGTCCCCGCCGAAGAAGTCGTTGTTGTAGAAGGCGTCGTCTGTCGTCGACCCGTCGGTCTCCCCGGGCACCCACGGGGTGTCCGTCCAGTCCTCGTGCACCTCGACGGGCTCGTCCAGGTAGGTGTCCTGCGCGGGGTCCGGGTCGTTGGCGTCGTCGCCGTTGCGGAACCGCTCCGGGAACACGTAGTAGTAGACGGCGTCGGCGGCCCAGTCCGGGACCACGAAGTCCGGGCTGAAGGTCGTGTGGCGGTACCGGCGGACGTCCGTGCGGTCCTCGGGCAGGAAGTCGACGTGCCCGACGCCGCCCGAGCCCCGTTCGAGCGTCCAGTAGATGGTGTCCGAGTTGTTCTCGTAGACGTAGGTGCGCTCGCCGTTGACGAGCTCGAGGTAGTACCCGGAGACGCTCGCGGTCTCGAAGGTGTGCGATGCGGTCCAGCGCTCGACGTCGGCGGCCGGATGGCGGGTCATCGGGACCCGGACCGGGTCGCGGTACTCGAGCACCTCCTGGTTGCCCTCGAGCACGCGGGTCTCGACGACCAGGGTCGCGGAGTCCAGCCCCGCGGGTGCCTCGATGGCGAGCTCGATCGGCGTCCCGGTCTGCTGGGCTCCGAACGGTGCCTTGAACGCCGTGTCCCGCGAGTCGAAGCGGACGCCGCGGAGCACGGGGTCGGTCACGGGCAGCGGGATGCCGGGGTTGACGAAGGACAGCGCGCCGATCGTCAGCGTCGGCGTGGCGTCGTCTCCCTCGAGGGCCAGCCGCATCGTGTGCTCGCCGGTGAAGTCGAAGCTGAGCGGCTGCACCACCTCGACGTCCTCGCCCGAGGCCAGCTCGAAGGGCTCGTCCGCGGTGACGACGTCGTTCTCGCTGTCGGGCGCGCCCAACGTCGTCGCGGCCGTGCCCAGGGGGTCCGCGATCGTGAACGTCTGCGTCCCGGTGACGTCGACGTTGAGGTAGTACGCGTCGCAGCTGTAGAGGAAGTAGTCGGACGCGGCGGGCCTGCCGTCGTTGAGGGACCCCGACACGGCGAGGAGGGCGTCGCCCAGCGGGGGCGGCGGGCACTGCGTGATGGTGAGCGTCGGTGTCTGCGCGGAGGCGGAGACGTCGAGCACGACGCGCTGGGTGCCGTCGAACGCGAACGTCAGGTTGGAGCCCTGCAGGGCGAGCGGCAGCGGCTCGCCGGCCGTGAGCTCTCCGCCCTCGGCTCCGCCGCCGAAGTCGGCATCGGAGGACCAGGTCGCGTCGGCGACCTTGAACGAGCTCGTGCCGCTGAGATCGAGCAGAACCTCGAAGCGGTTGCAGTCGTAGACCAGCTCGTACTCGGGCAACGCGTTCCAGCTGCTGAAGCCGCCTCGAAGATAGATCGAGCGGTCGCCGAACGGGTTGTCGACGCAGGCGCCGTCGACCGCGGACGCCGGAGCTGGTCCGGCGACGACGCCGTTCACCACGCCGGCGAGCGCGAGCGTGACGACGAGAGCCGCCGACCTCACGCGTAGGGACCTTCGCATCGAGTGCCTCCTGAGTGGTGTGAACCGAACGGCGTCGCCGACCGGAGGGTCGCTCAGGAGCACCCGGGCGCGGCGCTGCGCCGGCGCGCGGCCGTGGGGGCTGCGCGCGATCCTTCCCCTTGTTCCACTGGGGCCGCTTTGGCGTGACGACGGATCCGTGGGGCGGAGCCGAGGCTACGTAAGCGCTTACGTTCAGACTCGCCGCGTCGAGCGGGTGATGTCAACACTTTCGGCAGCCCGTCTCGGCACGGCGTCGCGTCGGTGGCCGCCCGGCGCGCAGGGCACGGTCGTTGCTGGGGTATATCGTCGCGCTGTGCCGCCCAAGGGCTCCCTCAACATGGCGGACCTCGCCGAGCGCGCAGGCGTCTCGATCGCCACCGTCTCCCGCGCCCTCAGCGGTGCCACAGGGGTGTCCGACGCGACGCGGGAGCGGATCAGGACCCTGGCGCAGGACCTGTCGTACACGGTCTCGCCCGACGCGGCGCGCCTCGCGCGCGGCTCGAACGGACGGATCGCCGTCGTCACACCGGACGTCGCGCACTGGTTCTACGCGTCCATGCTCGACGGCATCGTCACGGCCCTGCACGACTCGGACCTCGACGTGCTGCTCTACGAGGTCCAGGAGGAGCGCGAGCGGCGGCGCTTCTTCGACGACCTCCCCGCACGCCGGCAGGTGGACGCGCTCGTGCTCATCGCGCTGCCGATCAGCGACGACGAGCGTCGCCGGCTGGACCTCATGGGCGTGCCCGTCGTCATGGCGGGCGGGGTCCTGGGGGAGCACCCGCACGTCCGCATCGACGACGAGGCGGCCGGACGTCAGGCCGCCGCGCACCTCGTCCACGCCGGGCACGAGCGGATCGCGATGATCAACGCGAAGGGCCACTGGACGCTCGAGTACGCGGCGCCCGGCGCGCGCGTCCGCGGATTCCGCAGCGCGCTGGAGGAGGCGGGTCTCTCCGTCGATCCCGCACTCATGCTTCTCGAGCCGTGGGGGAGCACGGGTGGCGCGGAGGGCATGAGTCGCCTCCTCGACCTTCCGCAGCCGCCGACCGCGGTCGTCGCGTTCTCCGACGAGATGGCCTTCGGCGCGCTGCGCACGCTCCGGCGCGCCGCAGTCCCGGTTCCGGACGCCGTGTCCGTCGTCGGCATCGACGACCACGCGGTCTCGGAGATGCTCGACCTCACGACCGTTCACCAGCCCGTCGTCGACCAGGGGAGGGCGGCCGGGAACCTCGTCCGGCAGGTCGTCCACGAGGACAGCGTCCCGTCGCCCCACCTCACGCTGCCCACGCAGCTGATCGTCCGCGGGACCACGGCACCCCCACGGCTCTGAGCGGCCGCGGCAGGGGCCTCTCAGTCGCGCCGTGACCGAACGGCCGACCTCTGATGGCACGCACGTGCAGGTGATCACGTTCTAGCAGGTCACAGGTGCCCCGAGTGGGATTCGAACCCACACTGGATCGGGTTTGAGCCGAACGCCTCTGCCGGTTGGGCTATCGGGGCCGTGCAGCAGGATAGCCCGACCGGCCGGTCACCTCGGTGCGCGGACGCGGCTCACGGTGAACGGTCCGGGCGCCTCGCCGGCGGCGCGTTCCCCGAACTGGCTGTTCACGACGAGCAGCGAGCGCCCGACGAGGGCGGCGGTGGTCGGGTCGTCGAAGCCGGGGTCGGTGGTGCGGGAGAGGACGGTGCCGGCGGTGAGGTGCCGGTCGAGCGCGATGGTCACGATGTACCCGACGTCGCCTTGGCGTTCGACGGCATACAGGGTGCGCCCGGCCAGGACGAGCCCGTCGCCGGCGACGGTGACGCCGTCGACGGGTATGACGCTCCGGTCGCGCAGCCCCACGCGGTACAGCGTCGCCGTGTTCGACTGCGCGACGACGGCGTACCGGCCGTCCTGCGAGATCACGATGCCGTTGACGTTGAACCCGGGGGCGTAGGTCAGGGCGGTCCCCGTGAAGTCGAGGAAGGTCGGCAGGGTCTCGACGGACGGCGTACGGCGGTCGGCACGGTCGATCCGGTAGAGCGTCGGGCGGAGGGAGTCGGTCACGTAGACGTCGCCCCGCGGGCTGATGGCGATGTCGTTGAGGAAGGTCGGCGCACCGGTCTGCTCGACCTGCCAGGTGCCGGTGAGCTCGCGGGTGCGCACGTCGTAGGCGAAGACGCGGCCGGTGGCCCCACCGGCGACGAACAGGGTGCGTCCGTCGACCTTCATCCCGACGGCGGACGTGCGGCCGTCGGCGCCTCCGGGCAGGAAGGGGGTCGCGGTGGGGGAGCGGAGGTCGCCGCGGTAGACGGTCCCGTCGGTGGTGCTGCCGACGTAGAACGTGTCTCCGCGAGCGGTGATGCCTTCGGGGAAGATCGCCGCGGCGGCGGTGGTGCCTGTCGGGTCGAGCAGGTACTGCGTAGGTGTGTCGTGCGCGCTCGCTGCGGGGACGGAGATGGCGAGCAGGAGCAGGGCGGCGAGGGCCGCTCGGGCGGATCGGTGGCTGCGCATCGCTGGGCCTCCTCGGACGTGTCCGGTTCCCTCGAGGCTACGTCCAGAAACGCCCGCGTGGGCTGCCTCACAGGGCAACCACCGCGAAGCGAGCGACCCCGCCCACTACTCTGTGCACGTGAGCACCGACGCGACCCCCGAACCCACCGAGGCGGCACCTGACGCCCTCGACCTGAGCACTCCGGCTCCGACGGGCGAGCCGACGACCCCCGCCCCGGCGCGAGCGCCACGGCGTGCTGTCGTCGCCGAGGACGAGGCGCTGATCCGCATGGACGTCGTCGAGACGCTGCGTGATGCGGGTTTCGACGTGGTCGGCGAGGCCGGCGACGGCGAGCAGGCCGTGCAGCTGGTCACGGAGCTGAAGCCGGACGTCGTGGTGATGGACGTGAAGATGCCCGTCCTCGATGGCATCTCGGCGGCCGAGCGCATCGGCAAGCTGCACCTGGCGCCGGTGGTCCTGCTGACGGCGTTCTCCCAGAAGGAGCTCGTCGAGCGTGCGCGCGACGCCGGAGCGATGGCGTACGTGATCAAGCCGTTCAGCCCGGCGGACCTGCTGCCCGCCGTGGAGATCGCGATCTCGCGGTACGCGCAGATCAGCGCGCTGGAGTCCGAGGTCGCGGACCTGGCGGAGCGTTTCGAGACGCGCAAGCGCGTGGACCGGGCCAAGGGCCTGCTCATGACCAAGATGGGCCTGACCGAGCCGGAGTCGTTCCGCTGGATCCAGAAGACGTCGATGGACCGCCGTCTGACCATGCGTGAGGTGGCCGACGCGGTCATCGAGCAGGTCGGAGGCGCGTCGTCCTGACGCGCACCTGACGAGGCCGGCCAGCTGTACAGCGGGCCGGCCTTCGTCGTGTCCGGACCCTCGTTTTGTCGGTCAAGCGTCCAGTTCGGGGGTTACTGGTTGGTCACAACTCGGCAACAACACGCCCTGAGACATGTCGATTCACATCGCGGACACAAACAATGAGTACTTTCGCGCCACACCTGCAGGATCCCTACCGGGCTCCGCGGATCGAAGTACTTCACAGAGGGGTACCACGCATGATTCGTTCGACACACGCAGTTCGGGCCGCGGCCCTGGCCGGCGCAGCAGCGCTGGTTCTCGCCGCCTGCAGCTCCGGCGACAGCGGCGACGACGCGACAGACGGCGCCAGCGCCGACTCGGGCAGCCCGCTGATCATCGGCACGCTCCTCCCGCAGACCGGTTCGCTCGCCCAGCTCGGCCCGCCCGAGATCGCGGGCGTGGACCTTGCGGTCCAGGACATCAACGCCGCGGGCGGTGTCCTCGGCCAGGATGTCCAGGTCGAGCACACGGACTCCTCGGACGCCGAGCACGCTGAGGTCGCCACCCAGTCGGTGCAGGACCTCATCAGCCAGGACGTCTCGGTCATCATCGGTGCGGCGTCGTCCTCGGTGACCCGCAACGTGATCGACGACATCACGGGCGCGAACATCGTCCAGATCTCGCCGGCCAACACCGCGACGGACCTCTCGGGCTACAGCGACTTCTACTTCCGGACCGCTCCGCCGGACACGGTCCAGGGTGCGGCGCTCGCCAACCTCATCCTCGGTGACGGCGCGGTGAACCCGGGCGTCATCGTCTTCAACGACGACTACGGCACATCGCTGCGCAACGTCGTCGAGCAGGTCGTCACCGACCAGGGTGGCACGCTCTCCTACGGCACCGCCGGTCAGGAGTTCGACCCGAACGAGACGAACTTCAACACGATCGTCAGCGGTGCGCTCGCCACGAGCCCCGACGCGATCGCGATCATCGCGTTCACCACGCAGACGCCGCTGATCGTCTCCGAGCTCGCCGCTCAGGGGTACGACATGTCGAAGGTCTACTTCGTCGACGGCAACCTCACGCAGTTCGGTGAGGAGTTCCAGGCGGGACTGCTCGAGGGCGCGCAGGGCACGCTGCCGGGCGCCTTCCCGAGCGACGAGTTCCAGGCCCGCCTCCTCGAGGTGAACGACGGTCTGACGGACTTCTCGTACGCGCCGGAGTCCTACGACGCGACGATCCTCGCGGCCCTCGCGGCCGTGAAGGGTGGAGCCACGGACGGCGAGACCATCCAGGCCAACATGGCTGCGGTCTCCGGTGCCGACGGCGGCGAGAAGTGCGCCACGTTCGAGGAGTGCGTCGAGCTGCTCGACGCCGGCGAGGACATCGACTACGAGGCCCAGTCGGGTGTCGGTCCGTTCAACGCGGACAACGACCCGTCGAACGCGTACATCGGCGTCTACACGTTCGGTGCCGACAACAAGTACACGTTCACGAAGTCGGAGTTCGGCGAGGTCGGCTGACCCCGCCTGAACGACGGACCGGAGGCCGGCGCGGAGGATTCCGCGCCGGCCTTCGGCGTACCCGCTCAGTACGTGACGTCGACGACGAGCGCCCGGTGGTCGGACAGGCCCGTGTCGACGGCGCGACCGGCCCCCACAGCCTCCACAGGGCCGTCCGCGAGGATGTGGTCCAGCTGCCGCAGCGGGTGCGACACGGGGAACGTGGCAGCCGTCGCGAGCGGGCGCATGCCGGACACGCGGGCCGGGCGGTCGCCGCCGATGTTGAGGTCACCCATGAGGACCAGCGGCCGGGGGAGTCCCGAGACGTACGACACGAGGGTGCGCAGCTGGCGGGTGCTCCACCCCGGGATGAACGTCAGGTGCGTCGCCACCACGGTCAGCTCACCCTCGGGCGCCTGGATGACAGCTGCGAGGGCCGCGCGGGGCTCGTCGCTGACCAGGGCCGGCCAGCGGTTGCCGGGCCACAGCACGGGCGCCCGTCGGCGCAGCACGGGCAGCTTGAGGACCCGCCACTCGCGCACCGGGTGACGGCTCAGGAGGGCGATGCCGTAGGACGCCGTCGCCGGCTGGTGGTCGCCCGTGGCGGCCGTCCAGAGCCCGGGCTCGCCGTGCAGGACAGCCGCGAACCTGTGCTCCGGAGCACCCATCGCCTCGGCCGCCAGGACGGTCAGGTCGGCGCCGTGCGACCGGGGCTGGTCGCGGTCGACCTCCTGCAGAGCGAGCACGTCGGCGTCGAGGTCGCGGACCGCGGCCGCGAACCGGTCGAGGTCGACCTGTCCGTCGCCGAGCGAGCGCGCGTGCAGGATGTTGAAGGTGGCGAGGCGCATCCCGTCGATTGTTCCTGCCGACCTGCGAGCGCGCCCGTCGGCGTGTAGACACTGGACCCATGACGCAGCAGGGCGCCCTCGCCGATCCTCCCGACGACCGCACCGCGCTCCAGAACGGGCTCCGCCTGACGGCGGTCGCCCTGATGAAGGCGGAGATCCCGTTCGCCCTCGTCGGCGGCTACGCGTCGTGGGCGCGCGGTGCACCGGAACCCAGCCACGACGCCGACTTCGCGGTGACCGAGAAGGACGTGGACCGGGCCAAGGAGGCCATCGCCGCCGCGGGGCTCGACGTGGAGCAGCCGGCCGAGAACTGGCTGTTCAAGGCGTTCCATCACGGCCAGCTGGTCGACGTGCTGTTCCGCATGGTGGGGGAGCCCGTGACCGAGGAGCTCCTCGCCCGCGCCGACGAGCTCGAGGTCCTCGCCGTGCGCATGCCGGTCCTGGCCGCGACCGACATCGTCTCGGCGAAGATGCGGGTCCTGGGGGAGCACGCCTGCGACTTCGGGCGCCTCCTGGCGATCGTGCGCGCGCTGCGCGAGCAGATCGACTGGGAGGTGATCCGTCGTGACGTGCAGGGGCACCCGTACGCCAAGGCGTTCCTCTACCTGGCGGACGAGCTGGGCATCACCGACGCCGCGCGCCCGGCCGACGTCGACGTCGAACCCGGCCGGGCCACAGCACCGACCGGGTCCGACGGCGACTAGGACGTCGAGGTGGGCGGGAGCAGCGGAGGGTGGCTCGCCGCTTCCACGTCCGTCGCGAGCGTGCCCAGGTAGAGCTCGATCACCTTGGGGTCGTGCATCAGCTGCCGGCCCGGGCCCGAGTAGGCGTTGCGGCCCTGGTCGAGCACGTAGCCGCGGTCGCAGATCTGCAGCGCGCGGCGGGCGTTCTGCTCGACGATCACGACGGACACGCCGGCCTTGTTGATCTTGCGCGTCCGCAGGAACGTCTCGTCCTGCTTCACCGGTGACAGGCCCGCGGAGGGCTCGTCCAGCAGGAGCACGGACGGCTCCATCATGAGCGCCCGGGCCATCGCGACCATCTGACGCTCACCACCGGACAGCGAGCCGGCGCGCTGGCGGCGACGTTCCGCGAGGGTCGGGAACAGGTCGGCGACGAACGCGAAGCGCTCCGCGAACTTCCGCGGTGCCTGGAACGCGCCCATCTGCAGGTTCTCCTCGATGGTCAGCGTGGGGAACACGTTGTTGTTCTGCGGGACGAACCCGACCCCGCGCTGCACCAGGTGGTCGGCACGCAGGTTGGTGATCTCCTCGCCCGCCAGCGTCACCGAGCCGGAGCGGACGTTGACCAGGCCGAACAGGGCCTTGAGCAGCGTCGACTTGCCGGCGCCGTTCGGGCCGATGATCCCGATCAGCTCACCGGGGTGCAGGACGAGGTCGCACCCGTTGAGGATGTTCACCCCGGGCAGGTACCCGGCCACGAGGTCGGTGGCCGCCAGGAGCGGCTCGCCCTCGGGTGCCCCGCGGTGCAGACCGGCGCGGTCGCCGACCGAGACGGACGTCGACCCTGTCGTCGACGCCGGCGTGCCGTGGTCGTCGCGGGTGACCGCCTCCATCGCCTCGTCGCTCATCGGGCCTCCTCGTCCTCGGTGCGCAGCTGCTCGAGCACGGCGTCGTCCAGCAGTGCGTCGTCGCCCAGGTCGGTGTCGTGGTGCGCACCCAGGTACGCGTCGATCACCGCCGGGTTGTTCATCACCGAGTCGGGCGGCCCCTCGGCCACGATCCGGCCCTCCGTCATGACGATCACCCAGTCGGAGATGTGCCGGACCATGTGCATGTCGTGCTCGACGAACAGCACGGTCGTGCCGTCGTCGCGCAACGCCTGGATGTGCCCGAGGAGCGACTGCGTCAGCGCGGGGTTCACCCCGGCCATCGGCTCGTCGAGCATGATCATCTGCGGCTTCGCCATGAGTGCGCGGGCCATCTCGAGCAGCTTGCGCTGACCACCGGACAGGCTGCCGGCGAAGTCGTCGCGCTTGGTGTCGAGCTTGAAGCGCGCGAGGAGCTCCTCGGCCTGCTCGGTGATCGCCTTCTCCCGCGGACGCCACACCGCGGGCACGAGCGCGGCGAAGAGGTTCTCGCCGGGCTGGGCGGTCGCGCCGAGCCGCATGTTCTCCATGACGGTCATGCGGTTCAGCGCCTTGGTCAGCTGGAACGTGCGGACCATCCCCGCGCGGGCGACCCGGGCGGCGGCGACACCGCCGAGGGAGCGGCCGTCGAACGTCCACTTCCCGCTGTTGGGCTTGTCGAACCCCGTCAGCAGGTTGAAGAACGTCGTCTTGCCCGCCCCGTTCGGTCCGATGAGGGCGGTGATGGCACCGCGTTGCACCTCGACGTGGTCGACGTCGACGGCGTTGACACCACCGAACATCCGGCGGACGTCGTCGGCGATGAGGACCGGGTCCGGCTTGGGCGCTCCGGGGACGTGCGGGACGTCGCGGAGCGCTGCCGCGACGGCGGCGCGGGCGTCGGTGGCGGCGGGCGAGGGCTCAGTGGGCATTGATCGCCAGCTCCTTCTTGTCGCCGAGGATGCCTTGTGGTCGGAAGATGATCAGCACCATCAGGGCGACTCCCACGATGATCCAGCCGAACTGCTCGATCTGCTCGCTCCGCAGGATGGTCGTCGGCACGACGTCGCGCAGCGTGAGCTTCACGACGGCGAGCACGGCCCAGAAGATGATCGAGCCGAGCACCGGACCGAACACGGTCGCCGCCCCACCGAGCAGCAGGATCGTCCAGATGAAGAACGTCATGGATCTGCCCATGGAGTCGGGTTGGACCGCTCGTGGCAGCACGTAGAGGATCCCGGCGAGGGACCCGATCACGCCACCGAGCACGAGCGCCTGCATCTTGTAGCTGTAGACGTTCTTGCCCAGCGAACGCACGGCGTCCTCGTCCTCGCGGATCCCCTTGAGCACCCGGCCCCACGGACTGCGGATGAGGAGCCAGACGAGCAGGCAGGCGAGTGCGACGACGAGCCAGCCGACGATCCGGATCCACCAGCTGTTCGACGCGTTCACGGCGTACTCGAACGGTCCTAGCGCCCAGGTGCCGTCGTCGAACGGTGAGGCGTCCTGGAACGTGTCCTTGTACTGGTTGCCCCGCAGGCCGCTGGAGGCGCCCGTGAGCTCGGTCAGGGCCGTCGACCGGCCGACGAGGCGGACGATCTCGGCGGCGGCGATCGTGACGATGGCCAGGTAGTCCCCGCGCAGCTTCAGCGTCGGGATGCCGAGGATGAGCGCGAAGATGGTCGCCGCCGCGATGGCGATGAGCACCGCGGCCCACAGGGGCCAGCCGGCGATCGTCGCGATGGCGAAGCCGTAGGCGCCGAGCAGCATGAAGCCGGCCTGGCCCATGTTGAGCAGGCCCGTGAGCCCGAAGTGGATGTTGAGCCCGATCGCGGCGAGCGCGTAGGCGGCGGTCGTCGGGGCGAAGAACTCGCCGGCGACGTTGGTGAGGATGCGTGTCCAGTCCATGAGTGGTCTCCGTTATCCGACGCGCGTCGCTCGGCCGAGGATGCCCTGCGGTCGTACCAGCAGGACGAGGATGAGGATCACCAGCGCGGACGCGTACCGCATGTCCGTCGGGATCCAGAGGCTCGACAGCTCGACCACGAGGCCGATGACGATCGAGCCGGCGAGCGCCCCGAACGCGGCACCGAGGCCACCGAGCGTCACGGCCGCGAACATCAGCAGCAGGAGCGCACCTCCCGAGTACCAGGACGTGGCGCCGAAGTAGAGGCCGATGAGGACACCGCCGAGCGCGGCCAGCCCGGCCCCGAGCGTCCAGACGATCCGGATCATGCCGTTCACCGAGATCCCCGACGCAGCGGCCAGCGCGGGGTTGTCCGCGACCGCCCTCGTCGCGCGTCCGGCCCGGGTCCCGAGCAGGAAGAACGCGACCCCGCCGAGCACGATGGCGGCGATCGCCAGGGACCACAGCGTGGTCGTCGTGATCCGGACCGGGCCGATGGAGACCGAGGTCGGGGTGTCCGTGACGATGCGCAGCGGTCCGGCGCCGAAGAAGAACTGGAACACGTACGAGATGGCCATCGACAGACCGATCGTGACGATCATCTGCTGGATCATCCCGACACCGCGTCGCCGCAGCGGCTTCCACAGCCCCGCGTCCTGCAACCACCCGGTGGCCGCGCCGAGCGCGACCGCGATGATCGCCGACGGGATCAGCGGCAGCCCGACGACCTGCGTGCCGACGTAGGCGAGGATGCCGCCGAGGGACACCTGCTCGCCGTGCGCGAAGTTGCTCAGGCCGGTCGTGCCGTAGATCAGCGAGAGCCCGACGCTCGCGAGAGCGAGGAGCGTGCCGAACACCAGGCCGTTCACCGTGAGCTGGGCGACGCGCGCGGCGGTCACGCCCGAACCGGTGGACCCGGGGGTCTCGGGGACGGCTGCGCCGCCCTCCGTGTCGGTCGTGGGCGAGTCGCTGGGCTCGTCGTCGGTGTCACCGCCGCCGCCACCGGCGGGAGCGCCGAGCGGGAAGAGCGCGGCTTGCGACGCTCCCAGGCCGACCGCGACGGTGCGCGGGTTGTTCCCGGGGTCGCGCAGCGTCTCGCCTGCAGGGATCGTGGCGACGTCGAGCGTGACCTCGTACTCACCCGCCTCCGTGACGGCGACCGACCAGCGGCCGGTCGCGTCGCTCGTCGCGGTGAGCTCGCCCGTCGGTCCGGTGACGTTCACGACGGCGCCGACCACGGGTTCTCCGGCGGCGGTGCGCAGCGTGCCCACGATGCAGCCGGTCGCGGCGTCCGCGACGCACGCCGCGGTGGCCGACGCGACGGGACCCTGCGCGCGCGCAGGGGTGGCGACGAGCAGCAGGGTCACGGACGTCAGGGCGAGCAGGAGCAGGGCAGCGATGCGTCGGGCAAGTGGCGGCGTGGTGGTGCCGCCGGGGTCCAGGACGGCTGATCGCACCTGGGACCTCCGTCCGTCTGTTCGGGTGTGGCGGTGTCGTGCGCAGCGGCGTCGTTGCCGCACACGTTCGACGTCTGCCGGGTGGCAGGACGATAGGCAGGGATTGTGTCGCGTTCATTTCGTGAACGCGAGGCACGGAGGCGCGAGAGACCCGCGTGTCGGAGTTTACTGGTCGTTCGTCCAGATTGAGGGCCCGTCATTCGGATGAGGGATGGCTCAGGACTAGCACCACAGAGCAGGCTGGTCCATGATCGAGGACGGCGACATCCTCGGCGAGGTGACGTCATCCTGACCGGATCCCCCTCGTCCCGTCTGGAGGTACCGCTGCCGTGCGACTCGGAGTGCAGGTCCGCGAAGCCCTGCCGGGCGACATGGAGAGCCTCGTCGCGCTCTGCCTCGCTGCGCGGCGAGAGGCTGCCGTCGGTGCTCAGCTGTGCACCGACGACGCCGACCGGCTCCGCGACCAGCTGGGAGCGCTCCTGGCCGTCCGGGGCGGACGTGTGCTGGTGGCCCTGCTCGACGACGAGCCGTCGGGTCTGCTGCTGGCCCGGGTGGTCGGCCCCGGACCCTTCACCGACCTGGTCAGCCTCGACATCGAGGCCGTGTACGTGCTGCCGGCAGCCCGCCGCCGCGGTCTCGGTCACGCGCTTCTCGTCGGCGCGACGACGGTGGCCGACGAGGCCGGCGCGACCGAGATGTACTCCTCGCCCCTGCCGGGTGCCCGGGGGATGCAGCGATTCCTCGCGCGGCTGGGCTTCGCCCCCGCGGCATCCCACCGCGTCGTGACCACGGCGGCGCTGCAGCGCAAGCTCACGCACGAGCACGGCCACTCCGGTGCCCCGGGATCGGTGCGTCGTTCGGGTCCGCGCGGGCTCGAGGACCTGATCGCCCGGCGGCGGCAGGCTCGCGCTGCGCGCCAGCCCGTCGTCGACGAGCCCGCGACACCCGCGCGGGCGTCCGGAGCGGATCAGGGTCGGGCGTCGATCACCATGCAGGTCAGCCGCGCCGTGCAGAGCGGTCGGCCGTCCTCGTCCTCCACCACCACCTGGTAGCTCGCCAGGCGCCCGCCGAGGTGCAGCGCGGTCGCAGTGCCGGTGACGATCCCGGAGCGGGCGGCCCGGTGGTGCGTCGCGTTGAGCTCGATCCCGACCGCGGCGCGGCCCTCCCCGGCATGAGCCATCGCGGCGATCGAGCCCAGCGTCTCGGCCAGGACGGCCGACGCGCCGCCGTGCAGGAGGCCGTAGGGCTGGGTGTTCCCGGCCACGGGCATCGTGCCGACGACGCGCTGTGCGGAGGCCTCGAGCACCTCGATGCCCATGCGCTCGATGAGGGTGCCTGCGTACTGGGGGACCGGTGCAGTCGTGTCGGACATGGCAGATAGGTTGGCACCCGTGAGCGACGCACTGCCAGCGGTTCCGCCGGCCACCCCCGGAACGCCTGCCCGACTTCTCCTGATCGACGGCCACTCGATGGCCTACCGGGCGTTCTTCGCGCTCCCGGTGGACAAGTTCGCGACGTCCGCCGGTGAGCCCACGAACGCCGTCTTCGGGTTCTTCTCGATGATCGCGAACCTGCTCCGCGACGAGGAGCCGACGCACGTCGCCGTCGCGTTCGACGCCGGCCGGACCACGTTCCGCACGGAGGTCTACGAGGCGTACAAGGGCAACCGGGACGCGACGCCCGCTCCGTTCAAGGGGCAGGTGGCGGTGATCGAGCGGGTCCTGGAGACCATGCACATCCCGTCGCTGAGCAAGGCGCAGTTCGAGGCCGACGACATCCTGGCCACGCTGTCCGTCCAGGCGCGTGCGCAGGGCATGCAGGTCCTCATCTGCACGGGCGACCGCGACGCGCTCCAGCTGGTCAACGACGACGTGACGGTCCTGTACCCCGTCAAGGGCGTCTCGGAGCTCGCACGGATGACGCCGGCCGCCGTGGAGGCGAAGTACGGGGTTCCGCCGCACCGCTACCCGGACCTCGCGGCGCTCGTCGGCGAGTCCAGCGACAACCTGCCGGGCATCCCGGGGGTCGGCCCGAAGACGGCCGCCAAGTGGATCGGGCAGTTCGACGGGCTCGACGGGATCCTCGCCGCCGCGGACCAGGTCCCCGGCAAGGCGGGGGAGTCGTTGCGCGACAACCTCGACCAGGTGCGCCTCAACCGGCAGCTCAACGCGCTGCTGACGGACCTCGAGCTGCCGCTCGGCCCTGAGGACCTCGCGGCGCGGCCCTGGGACCGCCCGGCACTGCACGCGATCCTGGAGGAGCTGGAGTTCCGCGCGATCCGGGACCGGCTGTTCGCGATGCTGCCCGACGAGAAGGGCGAGGGGCCGGGGACCGTCGCGGCGGCGCAGATCGACCACACGGTGCTCGGTGCCGGGGAGCTCGGCGGGTGGCTGTCGGAGCGCGCAGGGCGTCCGCTGGGGGTCGACGTGCGTGGCTCGGGAGCGCCCGCGAGCGGCGACGCGTGGGGGATCGCCCTGGCGGACCCCGACGGCCAGGCGGCGTCGTTCGACCTCGCCGAGATCCAGCCCGCGGACGAGGCGGCGCTGGCGGCGTGGCTCGCGGACCCGGCCGCACCCAAGATCGTGCACGCGGCGAAGGAGGCGTGGCACGCGCTGGTCGGGCGCGGGCTGCCGATCGCCGGCGTCGTGCTCGACACCGAGCTCGCGGCGTACCTGTGCCAGCCGGACCGGCGCGCGTACGACCTGACGGACCTCGCCATCGGCTACCTGCACCGGGAGCTGGGTGCCGACGAGGTGTCGAGCAGCGGCCAGGGCGCGCTGGACCTCGAGCTCGACGGCACCGACGAGGGCCGACGCGCCGCCGTCCGGGCCGCCGCCGTGCGCGACCTCGCGGACGTGCTCAGCGGCGAGCTGTCCGACCGCGGCGCCACGGGTCTGCTCGAGAACCTGGAGCTCCCGCTGGTCGACGTGCTGGCCCGCATGGAGCGCACGGGTATCGCGATCGACTCGGGCTACCTGTCGAGCCTGGAGAAGTCGTTCGACGGCCAGGTGCAGAACGCCGCCGCCGAGGCGTACGCCGTGATCGGGCGGGAGGTGAACCTCGGCTCGCCCAAGCAGCTCCAGGAGGTCCTGTTCGACCAGCTGGGCATGCCGAAGACGAAGAAGATCAAGACGGGCTGGACCACCGACGCGGCGGCTCTCACCGACCTGTTCGCGCGCACGCAGCACCCGTTCCTCGAGCACCTGCTCGCGCACCGTGACGCCATCCGCCTGCGCCAGACGGTCGAGGGCCTGCTCCGGTCGATCGCGCCGGACGGCCGCATCCACACGACCTTCCAGCAGACGATCGCGGCGACCGGTCGGCTCTCGTCGGCGGACCCGAACCTGCAGAACATCCCGATCCGCACCGAGGCCGGCCGGCAGATCCGCCGCGCGTTCGTGGTCGGCGACGGCTACGAGACGCTGCTGACGGCCGACTACTCGCAGATCGAGATGCGGATCATGGCGCACCTGTCGGGCGACGAGGGCCTGATCGAGGCGTTCCGCTCGGGGGAGGACCTGCACAGCTACGTGGGTTCCCGTGTCTTCGGCGTGCCGACGGACGAGGTGACGCCGGCCATGAGGTCCAAGATCAAGGCGATGAGCTACGGCCTGGCCTACGGGCTGTCGCCGTTCGGCCTCTCGCAGCAGCTCTCGATCGAGGTGTCCGAGGCGGCCGTGCTGATGCAGGACTACTTCTCGCGGTTCGGCGGGGTGCGCGACTACCTCACGGGCGTGGTCGACGTCGCCCGGCAGACCGGCTACACCGCGACGATCCTGGGCCGTCGCCGGTACCTGCCGGACCTGACCAGCGACAACCGCCAGCGCCGCGAGATGGCCGAGCGGATGGCCTTGAACGCACCGATCCAGGGCAGTGCCGCGGACCTGATCAAGGTCGCGATGCTCGGCGTGGACCGCGAGCTCACGCGCCGAGGGCTCGGCTCGCGCGTGCTCCTGCAGGTGCACGACGAGCTCGTGCTCGAGGTGGCGCCCGGGGAGCGGGACGAGCTGGAGGCGCTCGTGCGCGAGCAGATGGGGGCGGCGGGGGACGCGGCGGCGGACGGTCCGCTCGACGTGCCGCTCGACGTGACGGTCGGCGCCGGAGGCTCCTGGCACGACGCCGGGCACTGACCGGTGTCGCTCGATCGCGCGAATTGCCTGGGTATCGGCCAGTTCGTCGTAAGTATCGGGTGCGCTTTGGGGTGATCTAGGCCACAGTGTCGGGCACACAGTGGCGACGGAGCCGCTGACATCCCACCCGGGAGGCGCTTGTGACCGACACCTTCGGAGAACCTGAGACCGACTACCAACGAGTGCAGAACAGCGAGGAGTTCAAGGCGCTCAAGCGCCGGTTCCGTCGCTTCGTCTTCCCCATGACGGCCTTCTTCCTGGCCTGGTACTTCCTGTACGTCCTGCTCGCCGACTACGCCCACGACTTCATGTCCACCAAGGTCTGGGGCAACATCAACGTCGGGCTGCTGCTCGGGCTGGGCCAGTTCGTCAGCACGTTCGCGATCACGATGATCTACGCGCGCTGGGCCAACAACCGGCAGGACCCGGTGGCGGAGCAGCTGCGTCTGCACATCGAGAACGGCGACCCGCTGGACGGTGGTCGCGCATGACCGCCGCGCTGCCGGTCCTGCTCCGCGCTGCCGAGTCCGAGGACATCGGCAACCCGTGGGTCAACATCGCCATCTTCGGCGGCTTCGTCGCCATCACCCTCGTCATCGTGTTCCGGGCCTCCCGGAACAACAAGACGGCCGCGGACTACTACGCGGCCGGGCGCTCGTTCACCGGCCCCCAGAACGGCACCGCGATCGCGGGCGACTACCTGTCGGCGGCATCGTTCCTCGGTATCTGCGGCGCGATCGCGATCAACGGGTACGACGGCTTCCTGTACTCCATCGGCTTCCTGGTCGCGTGGCTCGTGGCCCTCCTGCTGGTGGCCGAGCTGCTGCGCAACACCGGCCGCTTCACCATGGCCGACGTCCTGTCGTTCCGGCTGAAGCAGCGCCCCGTGCGCATGGCCGCGGCGCTGGCGACCCTCACGGTCGTGTTCTTCTACCTGCTCGCCCAGATGGCGGGCGCCGGTGGTCTCGTGGCCCTCCTGCTCGGCGTCGACGGTGCCGCGGCGCAGGGCCTCGTCATCGCCGTCGTCGGCGCGCTGATGATCCTGTACGTCCTGGTGGGCGGCATGAAGGGCACCACCTGGGTCCAGATCATCAAGGCGGTGCTGCTGATCGCCGGAGCAGCCGTGATGACGATCTGGGTGCTGGCCCAGTTCGGCTTCAACTTCTCCGACCTCCTGCAGGGCGCCATCGACATGGCGGGTGAGGGCGGCGAGGCGGTCATCGAGCCCGGCAAGCAGTACGGCGTCAGCGCGATGAGCCAGCTCAACTTCCTCTCGCTCGCCCTCGCGCTGGTCCTCGGCACCGCCGGTCTGCCGCACGTGCTCATGCGCTTCTACACGGTCCCGACCGCCAAGGAAGCGCGTCGCTCGGTCGTCTGGGCGATCTGGCTGATCGGGATCTTCTACCTGTTCACGCTCGTGCTCGGGTACGGCGCAGCGGCGCTGGTCGGTCCGGAGGCCATCAAGGCGGCACCCGGCGGCGTCAACTCCGCGGCCCCGCTGCTCGCCTTCGAGCTGGGCGGCACGATCCTGCTCGGCCTCATCTCGGCGGTCGCGTTCGCGACGATCCTCGCCGTGGTCGCCGGTCTGACCATCACGGCGGCGGCGTCGTTCGCGCACGACATCTACGCGTCGGTGATCAAGCACGGCGAGGTCAAGCCTGACGGCGAGGTGCGCGTCGCGCGGATCACGGTGGTGGTCATCGGGATCCTGGCGATCATCGGCGGCATCTTCGCCAACGGGCAGAACGTGGCGTTCCTCGTCGCGCTGGCCTTCGCGGTCGCCGCGAGCGCCAACCTGCCGACGATCCTCTACTCGCTGTTCTGGAAGAGGTTCAACACCTCGGGTGCGCTGTGGAGCATGTACGGCGGACTGATCTCCTGCCTGGTGCTCATCACGCTCTCGCCGGTGGTCTCGGGCAAGGTCGACCCGGTGACGGGAGCCAGCCTGTCGATGATCAAGAACACGAACGTCGACTTCAGCGTGATCCCGTTGGAGAACCCCGGGCTCATCTCGATCCCGCTCGCGTTCCTCCTCGGGATCCTGGGCACGTTCCTCAGCAAGGACGGGAGCAGCCCCGAGAAGTACGCGGAGATGGAGGTCCGGTCGCTGACCGGTGCCGGCTCCGAGAAGGCGACGGTCGCGCACTGACGCCCTGATCTCGGGCGGCCACTCAGCCGGGTGGCCGCCCGAGGTGCGTCAGGAAGATCGCCGTCCCCGGCAGGCGGGCACCCCGCACGGGTCCCCACCCGCCCCAGGTCCGGTCGTGCCCGGTGGGCCACTCGGGCTCGACGAGCCGGTCGAGGACGAAGCCGGCCGCGACCAGCTCGCCGACGTGGTCGCCCAGCGTCCGGTGGTACTCGGCGTACAGCACGGCCCCTGACTCGCCGAGCTCGGCGTAGGGCGTGCGGTCGAAGTACGACCGCGTCGCGGTCAGGCCGGCCTCGCCGGGATCGTCGGGGAAGGCCCAGCGCACGGGATGCGTCACGGCGAACACCCACCTGCCGCCGGGACGCAGGACCCGGGCGACCTCCGCGTGCACCCGGTCCGCGTCCGGGACGAACGGGAGCGCGCCGAACGCCGTGAAGGCGACGTCGAACGTGTCGTCGGCGAAGGGCAGCACGCGGGCGTCCGCCTGGACCAGCGGTGTCTTGTGTCCCACGGCGGCGTCGTAGCGGGCGCCGGCCGCGAGCATGCCGCCGGACACGTCCGTCGCCACGACGTCCACACCCTCGCCCACGAGCCAGCGCGCGCACTGTGCCGCCCCGGCGCCGACCTCGAGGACGCGGCGGCCTGCCACGTCGCCGAGCAGGCGGGCGTCCTTCTCGCGCAGACCCTCCGGGCACCAGCAGAAGTCCGCGGGCCCCAGGAACGTGCCGTGCTCGTCGAGGTACTCGTCCGCGTTGGCGTCCCACCACCCACGGCTCGCCGATCCGCCGGCCGACGCCGGCACGTCCAGGTAGCCGGCCTCGGCCAGGGGATCGTCAGACACAGGACCAGTGTCCCTTCCGCGGGCCGTGCGCGCCGATACGCTGGGACGACGGCAGCCCGACGACGCGCTCCGATCCCCTGTCAGAGCGATCAAGGAGTGCCAGCGTGCGAGTCGGTCTGCTCACGGGCGGCGGCGACGTCCCCGGTCTGAACGCCGCGATCCGCGCCGTCGTCAAGCGCGGTGAGGGTGAGTACGGGCACACGATCATCGGGTTCCGGAACGGGTGGCGCGGGGTGGTCGACGGGTTCAGCCTCCCGCTCACCCGCCAGCACATCCGCAACCAGCTCGCGGTCGGCGGCACGCTCCTCGGCACCGCGCGGTACCACCCGCACGCGGACGACGGCGGCCTCGACGCCGTGCTGTCCACGCTGGAGTCCGAGCGCATCGAGGCGCTCATCTGCATCGGCGGCGACGGCACGCTGCACGCCGCGAGCAAGGTCGCCGAGGCGGGCGTCCGGATCGTGGCGATCCCCAAGACGATCGACAACGACGTCTGGGGCACCGACCAGTCCATCGGGTTCGACACCGCCGTCGCCATCGCGACGGAGGCCATCGACCGCATCCACACCACGGCGGAGAGCCACAACCGCGTGATGATCGTCGAGGTGATGGGCCGGCACGCGGGCTGGATCGCCGCGACGTCCGGCATCGCCGGGGGAGCCGAGCTCGTCCTCGTCCCCGAGGCACCGTTCGACATCGACAAGATCGAGCGGTTCCTCAAGCACCGCCACCGCGCGCACGCCAGCTTCTCGATCATCGTCGTCGCCGAGGGTGCGATCCCCGCCGAGGGGACGTCGATGCACTACGAGACGCCGGTGGGGAAGTTCGGGGACATCGTCGCCGGCGCCATCGGCGAGCGGCTCAAGGCAGAGGTCGAGAAGCGGACGGGCTTCGACACCCGGGTGGTCGTCCTCGGGCACGTCCAGCGCGGCGGCATCCCGACGCACGTCGACCGGATCCTCGGGTCGCGGTTCGGGGTGGCGGCGATCGACGCCGCGAGCGGGGGGCAGTCGAACGTCATGACGGCGCTGCGTGGCGAGCGTGTCGAGATGGTGCCGCTCAGCGAGGTGGCGGGGAAGGTGAAGTACGTGCCGGACGAGCTGCTCTCCGTGGCGCGTGCTCTTGCCTGACCGACAGCCCGACCGGCTTTGACCTGCCCATCGTCGCCCCGATAGGGTAGACGGCGGTGCCGCGCGCCTTGTTGCGTCGGCGTGTCCTGTCTCGTACTCGTGTCTCGCACTCGTCGAGGACCTTCCCCGGAGGGTCGGGGACGTCCCATCAGATCGCGGTCACCACACGCATGTCATGTGCCGCCGGCACACACGTTCAGTCCTTCAACTTCCCTGTCCGCAACGGAGCCCATCCCTACATGAGCATCACCACCCCCGCGAAGCCCGCCACCCCGCAGGTCGCGATCAACGACATCGGCTCGGCCGAGGACTTCCTCGCCGCGATCGACGCCACCATCAAGTACTTCAACGATGGCGACATCGTCGAGGGCACCATCGTCAAGGTCGACCGCGACGAGGTCCTGCTCGACATCGGTTACAAGACCGAGGGCGTCATCCCCTCCCGTGAGCTGTCCATCAAGCACGACGTGGACCCCGGTGAGGTTGTCAAGGTCGGCGACGCAGTCGAGGCCCTCGTCCTCCAGAAGGAGGACAAGGAAGGCCGGCTGATCCTGTCCAAGAAGCGCGCACAGTACGAGCGCGCCTGGGGCACGATCGAGAAGATCAAGGAAGAGGACGGCGTCGTCACCGGCACCGTCATCGAGGTCGTCAAGGGCGGCCTCATCCTCGACATCGGGCTGCGCGGCTTCCTGCCCGCGTCGCTGGTGGAGATGCGTCGCGTCCGCGACCTCCAGCCGTACGTCGGCAAGGAGATCGAGGCCAAGATCATCGAGCTCGACAAGAACCGCAACAACGTGGTCCTGTCGCGCCGTGCCTGGCTCGAGCAGACGCAGTCCGAGGTGCGCTCCACCTTCCTGCAGACGCTGCAGAAGGGCCAGGTCCGCCCCGGCGTCGTGTCCTCGATCGTCAACTTCGGTGCGTTCGTGGACCTGGGTGGCGTGGACGGGCTCGTGCACGTCTCCGAGCTGTCCTGGAAGCACATCGACCACCCGTCCGAGGTCGTCGAGGTCGGCCAGGAGGTCACCGTCGAGGTTCTCGACGTCGACTTCGACCGCGAGCGTGTCTCCCTGTCGCTGAAGGCGACGCAGGAGGACCCGTGGCAGGCGTTCGCCCGCACGCACGCCATCGGCCAGGTCGTCCCGGGCAAGGTCACCAAGCTGGTTCCGTTCGGTGCGTTCGTGCGCGTCGAGGACGGCATCGAGGGCCTGGTCCACATCTCGGAGCTGGCCGTGCGCCACGTCGAGATCCCGGAGCAGGTCGTCCAGGTCGGCGACGACGTCTTCGTCAAGGTCATCGACATCGACCTGGAGCGTCGCCGCATCTCGCTGTCGCTCAAGCAGGCGAACGAGGGCTTCGACCCGGCCAGCGAGGACTTCGACCCCGCGCTGTACGGCATGGCGGCGGAGTACGACGAGGCCGGCAACTACAAGTACCCCGAGGGCTTCGACCCGGCCACGAACGAGTGGCTCGAGGGCTTCGAGGCTCAGCGCGAGGTGTGGGAGGCGCAGTACGCGCAGGCCCACGAGCGCTGGGAGGCGCACCGCAAGCAGGTCTCCGACGCCGCGAAGGCCGACGCGGAGGCCGCCAGCGGCGCCGCCGAGGGTGCCACGGCTTCGTCCTCGTCGTCGAGCTCGTCGGCCGGCCCCGTGCCGTCGTCGTACTCGTCGTCCACCGAGGAGGCCGCGGGCACGCTCGCGTCCGACGAGGCGCTCGCCGCTCTGCGCGAGAAGCTCACGGGCAACTGATCCACGCCTGACGCTCGAAGGCCGGTCACCCTCGCGGTGGCCGGCCTTCGGCGTTCCCGGCCTCTGCGCCGCGGTGCGCGACAGGGCAGGATGGTCGGATGCAACGCATCGGTCTGACAGGCGGGATCGCGGCCGGCAAGTCCGTCGCGGCACGGCGACTGGCGGAGCTCGGGGCGGTGGTGATCGACTCGGACGTCCTGGCGCGCGAGGCCGTGGCTCCCGGGTCCGTCGGGCTGGACGCCGTGGTCGAGGAGTTCGGTTCCGGGGTGCTCGCCGGGGACGGGTCGCTGGACCGTGCGGCCCTCGCCTCCATCGTGTTCGCCGACGACGCGGCGCGTGCCCGGCTCGACGGGATCGTGCACCCGATCGTGCGCCGCCTGTCCGCCGAGCGCGAGGCCGCGTCCGCGACGACCGACCACGGCGCCGTGGTCGTGCACGACATCCCGCTGCTGGTCGAGACCGGACAGGCCGACGCGTTCCACGTCCTCGTGGTCGTGCACACTCCTGCGGTCCTGCGCGTCGAGCGCCTGGTGCGCCTGCGGGGCATGGACCGGCCAGAGGCGGAGGCGCGGGTGTCCGCGCAGGCGAGCGACGACGAGCGGCTCGCGGTCGCCGACGTCGTGCTCGACGGAGCCGGCAGCGACGACGACCTGCGCGCCCAGGTGGACGACCTCTGGGACCGCCTCGCGGTCGAGCGTGCCGACGAGCTCGCCGCGGAGACCCCGTGACGCGGGTCCTGGTGACGGGCTTCGGACCCTTCGACGGTCAGACCGTCAACGCGTCGTCGCTCGCGGTGCGCGAGCTCGCCGCACGGTGGACCGGTCCGGATGAGCTCGTCGTGCGGGAGCTCCCGGTGTCGTTCCGGGGCGCACGTCAGCAGCTGCGGGTGGCGGTCGGCGAGGTGGAGCCCGATCTGGTGGTGTGCGTCGGCGAGGCGGACCAGACCTCCGCGGTCGCTGTGGAGCGCGTGGCCGTCAACGTGATCGACGCGCGGATCCCCGACGTCGACGGGTCGGCACCGGTCGACGTCCCGGTGATCGCAGGTGCCCCGGCCGCGTTCTTCTCGACCCTCCCCGTCAAGGCGTGCGCCGCCGCCGTGCGCGACGCAGGCGTGCCGGTCGAGGTGTCGAACACGGCCGGTCTGTACGTCTGCAACGCCACGTTCTACGCGCTCCAGCACCTGCTGGCATCACGTCCGGAGGTCCGCAGCGGGTTCGTCCACGTGCCGCGCACGCCGGCTCAGGTGGGCGTGGGCGCACCGGCGATGGAGGTCGACGACGCTGCCACGGCCCTGGAGGCCGTCCTGCGTGCCGCGCTGGTGACCACCGTCGACGTGCGGGAGTCCGCGGGCACTCTCGCCTGACCCGCACGTGTCGGTGGTGCCACGTACGGTTGTGGCATGCGTCCAGTCACCGATCTCCAGCGGACCGTCGCGCCCTTCGAGGTGATCTCCGAGTACACGCCGTCGGGGGACCAGCCGAAGGCGATCAAGGAGCTGACGGCGCGGATCCAGGCGGGGGAGAAGGACGTCGTCCTGCTCGGTGCGACCGGGACGGGCAAGTCCGCGACGACGGCGTGGCTCATCGAGCAGGTGCAGCGGCCGACGCTCGTGATGGCGCCCAACAAGACGCTCGCCGCGCAGCTGGCCACGGAGTTCCGGGAGCTGCTGCCCAACAACGCCGTCGAGTACTTCGTCTCCTACTACGACTACTACCAGCCTGAGGCGTACATCGCGCAGACGGACACCTACATCGAGAAGGACTCCTCGATCAACGACGAGGTCGAGCGGCTGCGGCACTCGGCCACCAGCTCGCTGCTCACCCGACGCGACGTGATCGTCGTCGCGTCCGTCAGCTGCATCTACGGTCTGGGCACCCCGCAGGAGTACGTCGACCGCATGGTGACGCTGTCTGTGGGCGACCAGGTGGACCGTGACCAGCTGCTGCGCAAGTTCGTCACCATGCAGTACACCCGCAACGACATGGCGTTCACGCGCGGCACCTTCCGCGTGCGCGGGGACACGGTCGAGATCATCCCGGTGTACGAGGAGCTGGCCATCCGGATCGAGTTCTTCGGCGACGAGATCGAGGCGATCGCCACGCTGCACCCCCTCACGGGTGACGTCGTCCACTCCGAGCAGCAGATGCACATCTTCCCGGCCACGCACTACGTCGCCGGTCCGGAGCGCATGGAGCGCGCGATCATGGGGATCGAGCTGGAGCTGGAGGACCGGCTGGCGGAGCTGGAGCGGCAGAACAAGCTGCTCGAGGCGCAGCGCCTGCGCATGCGCACCACGTACGACATCGAGATGATGCGGCAGATCGGCTCGTGCTCCGGCATCGAGAACTACTCGCGGCACATCGACGGACGCAGCGCCGGCACCGCACCCAACACCCTGATCGACTACTTCCCCGAGGACTTCCTGCTGGTCATCGACGAGTCGCACGTGACCGTCCCCCAGATCGGCGCCATGTTCGAGGGCGACATGTCGCGCAAGCGGGCGCTGGTCGACCACGGCTTCCGCCTGCCGAGCGCGACCGACAACCGCCCGCTGCGCTGGGAGGAGTTCGTCGAGCGGATCGGCCAGACGGTCTACCTGTCGGCGACGCCCGGCAACTACGAGCTGTCCATCTCCGACGGGGTGGTCGAGCAGATCATCCGCCCGACGGGTCTGGTGGACCCCGAGGTCGTCGTCAAGCCGACGACCGGCCAGATCGACGACCTGCTGGGGGAGATCCACGACCGCGTCGAGAAGGACGAGCGCGTCCTGGTCACCACGCTCACCAAGAAGATGGCCGAGGACCTGACGGACTACTTCCTGGAGAAGGGCGTCCGGGTCCGCTACCTGCACTCCGAGGTGGACACGCTGCGCCGCGTCGAGCTCCTGCGCGAGCTGCGGATGGGCGAGTACGACGTGCTCGTCGGCATCAACCTGCTGCGCGAAGGGCTCGACCTGCCGGAGGTGTCGCTCGTCGCCATCCTCGACGCCGACAAGGAAGGGTTCCTGCGCTCGGGGCGCTCGCTCATCCAGACGATCGGCCGCGCCGCCCGCAACGTCTCCGGCCAGGTGCACATGTACGCGGACCGGATCACCGACGGCATGGCTCAGGCCATCGACGAGACCGCACGCCGCCGCGAGAAGCAGGTCGCCTACAACCTCGAGAACGGCATCGACCCCACCCCGCTGCGCAAGAAGATCGGTGACATCACCGACCTGCTGGCCCGCGAGGACGCGGACACCGCCGAGCTGCTCGGCGGCGCCGGACGGCAGTCCAGTCGCGGGAAGGCGCCTGTACCCGGGTTCGGCTCGAAGAAGGGTGCCCCCCGCGACGAGCGGACGCGGCTCACGGGTGCCGCCGCGGGGGAGCTGGCGGACCTCATCCAGCAGCTGTCGGACCAGATGCACGCGGCGGCGGGCGAGCTCCAGTTCGAGCTCGCCGCACGGCTGCGCGACGAGATCTCGGGGATGAAGAAGGAGCTGCGGCAGATGCAGGCCGCGACCGCCTGAGGCGTCGGCATCGTGGACACGACACGAGGTGGACACATGCGTGGCTTATGCTTGCGCGCGTTGAAGGGGAGTACCCCAGTCACGATCCTGTCGTCATCACGGACCCGCTAGCGCGGTGCCCGGTGGGATCGGTCCGCAGCGGCACGCCGCGCGGGCGGGGGAGACCTTCGGTACCGAAGCACATCTCGTACCGGAGGTTTCTGCATGGACGTGTCCGGCCTGGTCTGGGCTGCGACGGCGGTCTTCGTCGTCGGTCTGATCTTCTTCGACTTCTTCGCGCACGTGCGCACGCCGCACGCCCCGACGTTCCAGGAGTCGGCGCGCTGGTCGATCTTCTACATCGCCCTCGCGCTGATCTTCGGCGTGGTGGTGGGCATGGCGTGGGGCTGGGGCCCGGGCACCGAGTACTTCGCCGGGTACGTCACGGAGAAGAGCCTCTCGGTCGACAACCTCTTCGTCTTCCTCATCATCATGACGAAGTTCGCGGTGCCGCGTGAGTACCAGCAGAAGGTGCTGCTGGTGGGTGTGGTCATCGCGCTGATCCTGCGGACCGTGTTCATCCTGGCGGGTGCCGCGGCCATCGAGCAGTTCTCGTGGGTCTTCTACATCTTCGGGCTCTTCCTGGTCTACACGGCGGTCAAGCTCGCACGCGAGCACCACGACCCCGAGCACCTCGACACCGAGGAGCGGCCCGACGGCATCGCGGTCCGCATGCTCAAGCGGCTGCTGCCGACGACGGACGAGTACCACGGCGACCGCCTCACGGTGAAGATCGACGGCAAGCGGTTCCTCACGCCGATGCTCGTGGTGATGGTCGCGATCGGGTCGACCGACATCCTGTTCGCGCTCGACTCGATCCCGGCCATCTACGGCCTGACCGAGGAGCCGTACATCGTCTTCACCGCGAACGCGTTCGCCCTGCTGGGCCTGCGTCAGCTGTACTTCCTCATCGGTGGTCTGCTGGAGCGGCTGATCTACCTGTCGCAGGGTCTGGCCGTCATCCTCGGCTTCATCGGCGTCAAGCTCGTGCTGCACGCCCTGCACGTGAACGAGCTGCCCTTCATCAACAACGGGGAGCCCGTCGAGTGGGCCCCCGAGATCCCCATCTGGCTGTCGCTCACCGTCATCCTCGGCACCCTCGCCGTGGCGACGGTGGCCAGCCTCCTGAAGACCCGCCACGACAAGACGCGCGACGAGGTCGCCCCGTCGTCGAACGAGAACTGAGGACACCCCGGTGAATGTCGACCCCCTGGTCTGGATGGTCTCGCTCGGCCTGGCCGGCGCGCTGCTCGTGGTCGACGTCGCCGTCGTCGCCCGCCGTCCGCACGTGCCGTCCACGGCGGAGTGCGTCCGGTACCTGGCCTTCTACATCAGCCTCGCGGTCCTCTTCGGGATCGGGGTGTGGGCGACGTCGGGTGCCGAGTTCGCGGGTCAGTTCTACGCCGGCTGGCTGACGGAGTACTCGCTGTCGGTCGACAACCTGTTCGTGTTCCTGCTGATCATGGGCAAGTTCGCGGTCCCGAAGGCGTACCAGCAGACGGCATTGCTGGTCGGGATCATCCTGGCCCTGGTGTTCCGCGGTCTCTTCATCTGGGCGGGTGCCGCGGTCATCGACGCGTTCAGCTGGGTGTTCTACCTGTTCGGGGCGTTCCTGGTCTGGACGGCGTGGAAGGTCGGTCGGGAGGGCGAGGCGGGCGAGGACGACGAGTTCCACCCGCCGCTGATCCTGCGCCTGGTGCAACGGTGGTTCCCCGCGACGCAGCAGTACCACGGCGTGAAGCTCACGGTCGTCGAGGGCGGCCGCCGGCTGATCACCCCGATGTTCGTGGTCCTGGTCGCCCTCGGTGCGACGGACCTGCTGTTCGCGTTCGACTCGATCCCGGCGATCTTCGGGCTCACCAGCGAGCCGTACCTGGTGCTCATGGCCAACCTGTTCGCACTCATGGGTCTGCGCCAGCTGTACTTCCTGCTGGGTGACCTGCTCAAGCGCCTGGTGTACCTGAACATCGGGCTCGCGGTCCTGCTCGGGTTCATCGGCGTCAAGCTGGTGCTGCACGCGCTGCACGAGAACGAGGTGCCGTTCATCAACGGGGGAGAGCCGGTCGCGTGGGCCCCCGAGATCCCGATCTGGCTGTCGCTGAGCGCGATCGTCCTGATCCTCGGGGTGACCGCGATCGCGAGCATCGTGAAGGTGCGGCACGACCAGCGGCGCGCGCTGACGGCTGTCGTGGCCGACGAGCCGGTGGCCGAGCCGACCGACTGACGCGTCAGCTGCTCCAGGGGCCGAGCACGACGTCCCACGCACGGACGTCGCTCTGCGCGACGACCCCTTCGCGGACGAACGGGTCGTCCGCGAGGATCGCGGCGACGACCTCGGGGGAGGCTGCGCGGAAGACCAGCAGGGCGCCGGGGTCGCCGTCGGTGAACGGGCCGGAGCCGAGGAGCGTGCCGTGCTCGGCCAGTGCGGCCAGGTAGGTGCGGTGCTCGGCGCGGAAATGGTCGCGCACGTCGGTGCGCTCGTCGTAGGTGTAGCGGACGGCATAGGTGGGCATGGCGCCATCCTGCCCGAGCCGGTGGCAGAGTGCTGACATGGCTCGGATCCTGCGGACGCTCCTGACCGACGACGTCCTGGCCCGCATCCACGAGCGGGCGCCCGTGCACGACCGGGAGAACACGTTCCCGCACGACGACCTCGCGGACCTGGTCGCACTGGGGTACCTGACCGCGTTCGTGCCGGAGCGCCTGGGTGGTGCGGGGCTCTCCCTCGAGGAGGTCGCACGCGAGCAGGTCCGGCTGGCGGCGGCCGCTCCGGCGACCGCGCTGGCGGTGAACATGCACCTCGTGGTCACCGGGCTGGCTGCGCTCCTCGTCGGCCGGGGCGACGAGTCGGTGGAGTTCGTCCTGCGCGACGCGGCCGCGGGCGAGATCTTCGCGTTCGGCAACTCCGAGCCCGGCAACGACCTGGTCATGTTCGGCTCACGGACGCGCGCGGAGCGGCAGCCCGACGGCTCGTACCGCTACACCGGCACGAAGATCTTCACGTCGCTGTCCCCGGTGTGGACGCGGCTGGCCACGTTCGGGCGGGATGACGCCGACCCGGACGACCCGCGCCTGGTGCACGGCGTGGTGTCGCGGGGGGACGGTGGCGTCGAGGCGCGCGACGACTGGGACACGCTCGGGATGCGCGCGACGCAGTCGGCCACGACGGTGCTCGACGGCGCTCTCGCGCCGGCCGACCGCGTGTACCGGTCCCTGCCGCCGGGACCCAGCGCGGACCCGTTCGTGTTCGCGCTCTTCGCGGTCTTCGAGATCCTGCTCGGTGCGGTGTACACGGGCATCGGCCGGCGGGCGATCGAGCTCGGCGTCGAGGCTGCACGGCGGCGGACGTCGATGAAGTTCGACGGCCGTGCCTATGCCCAGGATCCCGACATCCGCTGGCGGGTCGCCGACGCGGTGCTGGCGCAGGACGGGGCGGAGCTGCAGGTGTTCGCCCTGGCGCGGGACGTCGACGAGCAGGTGGACCACGGCGCGCGCTGGTTCGCGCAGCTGGTCGGGCTCAAGGTCCGCGCGACGGAGTCCGCGCGGGTGGTCGTCGACAACGCGATCCGCGTGTCCGGGGGCGGGTCGTACTTCTCCGGGAGCGAGCTGGGGCGGCTCTACCGGGACGTGCTGGCGGGGATCTTCCACCCGTCGGACGACGAGTCGGCGCACGCGACGCTCGCGACGTCGGTGCTGGGTCCCCCCGAGGTCTGACGTGGAGCTGCCCGACGAGCTGGCCCTGCCCGGGGCCCGGTTGCGCGCGCTGCGGGAGGACGACTGGCTGCTCGACCACGCGCTGTCCCGCGTCGTGGACGTGCCGCGGTGGACGTACTACCCCGCGGACGTCGATGAGCTGGAGGCGCGCGAGCGGGTGGGTCGGAGCCTCGCCCAGCGTGCCGAGGGCCGGGGCGGGCGGTTCGTCGTCGAGCGGTCGGGGGAGACGCTCGGCACCATCGGGCTGGGGCTGCGCGACGACGGCCCGCACCTCTACTACGCGTTCCTCCCAGCGGGTCGCGGACTCGGGCTGGCCACCGAGGCAGTCCGTGCCCTGACGCGTTGGGCTCTGGAGCACGGCGCGGACGTGGTGAGCGCCCGGACGATGGTCGGGAACACGGCGAGCGAGCGCGTCCTCGAGCGGGCGTCGTTCCGGCGTGGACCACTCGAGGTGGAGCCCGACGGCGTCTCGGTGGTCCGGTGGTCCTGCGTGCCGATCCCACAACCTACTCTCGAGTAACTTACGCTTCCGTAGGTTACGATCGGGGGATGACGACCGTGGGACCGAGCCGACCGACCGCCGCCCCGCGAGACGTCGCGATCCCCGACGAACCGCTCACCGCGGCGCTCGACCGGGCGGCGCAGCGATGGCCCGATCGGACCGCGGTCGACTTCCTCGGAGCGTCGACGACCTACGCGGAGCTGGCCGACGCCGTCGCACGCGGGGCACAGGTTCTGCTCGACCTCGGGGTCAAGCCCGGTGACCGGGTCGCCCTCGTGATGCCGAACTGCACGGGGCACGTCATCGCCTTCTACGCCGCCCTGCGGATCGGTGCCGTCGTCGTCGAGCACAACCCGACGTACACGACCGGCGAGCTCGCGCACCAGCTTGCCGACTCGGGCGCCGTCGTCGCGCTCGTGTGGGAGAAGGCCGTGCCGCGCGTCCTGGAGTCGCTGCCGCGGACCGCGCTCAAGGCCGTCGTCGCCGTCGACCTGTCCGCGGACCTGTCCCGCGGCAAGCGGCTCGCGCTGCGCCTCCCGGTGCCGAGTGCGCGTCGCGTGCGGGAGGCCATGTGCGGGAAGGTGCCGCCCGCCTTCCCGATGTGGCACCGGCTCGTCGCCAAGGCCACCGCGCTCGACCCGGCGCACCCCGCGCCGTCGGCGTCGGAGGTCGCGCTGCTCCAGTACACCGGCGGAACCACGGGCACGCCGAAGGGTGCGATGCTCACGCACCGCAACCTCGTCGCGAACGCCGTCCAGGGGCACGCGTGGACGGGCACCCAGCCGGGCACCGAGGTCGTCTACGGCGTGCTGCCGTTCTTCCACGCCTTCGGACTGACCTTGTGCCTCAGCTACGCGATCCGCGTCGGCGCCACCCTCGTCGCCTTCCCGTCCTTCGACCCCGAGCGCGTGCTCGACGCCCAGCGCCGCCTCCCGGGGACATTCCTGCCTGCCGTCCCGCCGATGCTCGACCGGCTCGCGGCCGCTGCCGAGACGTCGGGCGCGGACCTCACGTCGTTCCGGTACGCGATCTCCGGTGCGATGGCCCTCCCGGCGGCCACCGCGCAGAGGTGGGAGCAGGTGACGGGCGGCCTGGTGGTCGAGGGGTACGGCCTGACCGAGACCTCACCGGTCGCGCTGGGCAACCCGCTGACCGACGCGCGCCGCCCGGGCACGCTCGGTCTGCCGTTCCCGAGCACGAGCATCCGTGTGGCCGACGTCGCGGACGTCACCCGCGACGTCGAGCAGGGTGAGCGCGGTGAGCTGCTGATCCGGGGCCCGCAGGTCTTCGCCGGCTACTGGGGTCGGCCCGACGAGACCGCGGAGCAGCTCCTCGACGACGGCTGGCTGCGCACCGGCGACATCGTGACGGTCGACGAGACCGGCTGGGTGGAGCTGGTCGACCGCATCAAGGAGGTCATCGTCAGCGGAGGGTTCAAGGTCTACCCGTCGCAGGTCGAGGACCACCTGCGCACCATGCCGGGTGTGGCGGACGTCGCCGTCGTCGGGATCCCCGGGGGCGACCTCGGAGAGACCGTCGTGGCCGCGATCGTGCTCGAGCCGGGTGGCGGTGGGGTGGACCTCGACGCCGTGCGTGCGTGGGGCGAGCGGCACCTGGCGCGTTACGCCCTGCCACGTCGGCTGGTCGTCCTCGACGAGCTGCCGCGGTCGCAGGTGGGCAAGGTCCTGCGGCGCGTCGTCCGGGAGTCGGTGCTCGCGGGCTGAGGCTCACCAGCCGCGGCTGCGCCACTCCGGCAGCTGCGCTCGTTCGGCGCCCAGCGTCGTGTCGCGGCCGTGGCCCGGGTAGATCCACGTGTCGTCGTCGAACCGGTCGAAGACGCGTTCCACCACGTCCCGGTACAGCTGCTCGAACGCCTCCGGGCCCTGCGTCGCACCGACCCCGCCCGGGAACAACGAGTCGCCGGTGAACAGGTGCGCGCGACCGCCCGGCTCGCGGTAGGCGAGCGCGACCGAGCCGGGGGTGTGGCCCCGCAGCGCGACGACCGTCAGGGTCGCGTTCCCCACCCGGACCGTGTCACCGTCGTGGAGGCGCTGCGTCACGGCGATGTCCGTGGCCTCGGCGATGGCGTCGGCGTCGTCCGCGCCGGCCGCGACCCGCGCCCCGGTGACGGCGACCACCGACGCCAGTGCCCGGCTGTGGTCCGCGTGCCGGTGGGTGGTCACCACCAGGTCGAGCTGGGTCGTGCCCTCCTGCAGCAGCGCGAGGAGGCGGTCGGGGTCGTCGGCGGCGTCGACCAGCAGCTGGGCGCCGACGACCCGGCAGGTCAGCAGGTAGGTGTTGTTCTGCATCGGCCCGACGGCGGTCTTGCGGATCTCGAGCTCGTCGAGCATCCGCAGGTCGCTGGGACCGCCCACGCGCACGTCGCCGGTGTACGTCATCGGGCTTGTCGCTCCAGGGCGAGGTCGTGGCTGTGCACCGCACGGACGAGCGCGAGGTGTGACAGTGCCTGCGGCACGTTGCCGGCCATCCGACCGCCGACGGGGTCGTACTGCTCCGCCAGCAGACCGACGTCGTTGGCCAGACCGACGAGGATGTCGAGGACCTTCGTCGATCCCTCGACGTCATCGGTGCGGGCGAGGGCGTCGGCGAGCCAGAACGAGCAGGCGAGGAACGCGTGCTCGTCGCCGGCGAGGCCGTCGTCCGTGTGCTCCGTCCGGTAGCGGAGCAGCAGGCCGGGGGCGATCTCCAGCTCAGCGCGGATCGCCGCGAGGGTCGAGAGGACCCGCGGGTCGTCCGGCGGCAGGAAGCCCACCTGCGCGATCTGCAGCAGGGAGGCGTCGGTGTGCTCGGCTCCGTACGACTGCACGAACGTGTTTCGTGCCGCGTTCCAGCCGTACGCCAGGACGTCCGCGTGGATGGCGTCCCGCTCCGCGCGCCAGCGGTCCACCGGCGCATCCAGGCCGTGCTTCTCGGCGGCCCGCACCGCGCGGTCGACAGCCGCCCAGGCCATCACCTTCGAGTGCGTGAAGTGGCGCGGATCGCCCCGGACCTCCCAGATGCCGCGGTCGGGCCGCCGCCACCGCCCGAGCAGGTCGTCGACGAGGTGCCGCTGGAGCGACCAGGAGTCGTCCGTCTCGCGCAGTCCCGCCTCGCGCGCGAGCTCCAGGGCGCACATCACCTCGCCGAGCACGTCGTTCTGCACCTGGCCGACGGCTGCGTTCCCGACGCGGACCGGTCGCGACCCTGCGTAGCCCGCCAGGTGGTCGAGCTCGCGCTCGGGCAGGTGACGACCGCCGTCGACGCGGTACATGATCTGCAGGTCCGACGACCGGCCGGCCACGGCGCGCAGCAGCCAGTCCCGCCACTCCGTCGCCTCCCCGCGGTACCCGTGCTCGAGCAGCGCCTCCAGCGTCATCGCGGCGTCGCGCAGCCAGCAGTACCGGTAGTCCCAGTTGCGCTCGCCGCCGAAGTCCTCGGGCAGGGACGTCGTGGCGGCGGCGACGATGCCGCCGGTCTCCGAGTCGGTCAGCAGGCGCAGGACGAGCAGCGACCGGATGACGGCCTCCCGGTACGAGCCCTCGTACGCGCAGCCGCGGGCCCACAGGCCCCAGCTGATCCGGGTGCTGTCGATCCGGTCCGCGATCGTCAGGCGCGGCGGCACCGGGTCCCAGGACCGGGTCCACGTCAGCGCCAGCTCCACCGACTCGCCCTCGTGCAGCGTGAACCGGTCGGCGTGCCGGTGGTCGATCGGCCGGGGCAGCCGGTCGCCGCGCAGCAGCAGCGAGTCCGGGCCGGCGATCGCCTGGATCGCGTCGTCCCCGGCGTCGTCCGTGATGTGCCGCACCCACGGCACGACGGCGCCGTACCCGAAGCGCACGACCCACTCGTGCTCGACCTCGACGCTGCCTCGGGTGCAGACGAGCCGGCGCACCAGGTCGGCGCGGCCGTCGTTGAGCGGCATGGTGTCCTGCGCTACGGCGGTGCCGTCGGGCGTCTGGTAGGTCGTCTCGAGCACGAACGACGTGTCGAGGTAGCGGCGGGTGACGGTCGTCGCGTCCCGGACCGTGAGGAGCCAGCGACCGTTGTCCGGCGTGCCGAGCAGGCGGGCGAAGCTGGCGGCCGAGTCGAACGTGGGCAGGCAGAGCCAGTCGATCGAGCCGCGCAGGGAGACGAGCGCTGCGGTCTTCCCGTCCCCGAGGACGGCGTAGTCCTCGACGGGCACCAGCGGGGGGTCGACGACGGCGTCAGGTCTCTCCACGAGCCGAGCATGACTCGACCCCGGGACGGCGGCACCTCGACGCGATGTGGGTTCGCTCACGTCGAACAGATGTGCGATTGTCAGTGGGGCCACGTAGACTCCCCGCGTGAACGAACGACTGGTGGTGCAGGGCGCCCGCGAGCACAACCTCCGCAACGTCGACCTCGATCTCCCGCGTGACAAGCTCATCGTGTTCACCGGTCTGTCCGGGTCCGGGAAGTCGTCGCTGGCCTTCGACACCATCTTCGCGGAGGGTCAGCGGCGGTACGTCGAGTCGCTCTCCGCGTACGCGCGGCAGTTCCTCGGGCAGATGGACAAGCCCGACGTCGACTTCATCGAAGGCCTCTCGCCGGCCGTGTCCATCGACCAGAAGTCGACCAACCGCAACCCCCGGTCGACGGTCGGCACCATCACCGAGGTCTACGACTACCTGCGGCTCCTCTACGCGCGAGCGGGCACGCAGTACTGCCCGATCTGCGGCGAGCGCGTCACCGCACAGACGCCCCAGCAGATCGTGGACCGGCTGCTCGAGCTGCCGGAGGGCACCCGGTACCAGGTCCTCGCGCCCGTCGTCCGCGGCCGCAAGGGCGAGTACGCCGACCTGTTCAAGGAGCTGCAGAGCAAGGGCTTCGCGCGCGCCCGGGTGGACGGCGAGGTCGTCCAGCTCACCGAGCCCCCGACGCTCGAGAAGAAGCTCAAGCACGACATCGAGGTGGTCATCGACCGCCTGGTCTCCCGCGAGGGTGTCAAGCGCCGCCTGACCGACTCGGTGGAGACCGCGCTCGGGCTGGCGGGCGGCCTGCTCGTCGTCGAGCTGGTGGACGCCGACATCGACGACCTCAACCGTGAGCGGCGGTTCTCCGAGCACCGGGCGTGCCCGAACGACCACGTGCTGACGCTCGACGAGATCGAGCCCCGCACGTTCTCGTTCAACGCGCCGTACGGCGCCTGCCCGGAGTGCACCGGCATCGGGTCCCGCCTCGAGGTGGACCCGGACCTGGTGGTACCCGACGAGGACCTCTCGCTCGACGACGGTGCGATCGCCCCGTGGTCGCAGATCTCCAGCGAGTACTTCGCGCGTGTGCTCAGCGCCCTGGCCTCGGACATGGGCTTCTCGACGTCCGTGCCGTGGCGGGCGCTCCCGCAGCGGGCCAAGGACGCGGTCCTGCACGGCCAGAACCACGAGGTGAAGGTCCGGTACAAGAACCGCTGGGGTCGCGAGCGGCAGTACTCGACAGGGTTCGAGGGCGTCATCACGTTCCTCGAGCGGCGGCACACCGAGACGGACTCGGACTGGAGCAAGGAGAAGTACGAGGCCTTCATGCGCGAGGTCCCGTGCCCGGTGTGCGAGGGTGCGCGGCTCAAGCCCGAGGTGCTCGCGGTGCGGGTCGGCGGGAAGTCGATCGCCGAGGTCTGCACGCTGCCCATCCGCGAGGCGCGCGCGTTCCTCGACGGCCTGGAGCTGGGGGAGCGGGAGCGCGCGATCGCCGCGCAGGTGCTCAAGGAGATCCAGGCACGGCTCGGCTTCCTGCTCGACGTCGGCCTCGACTACCTCTCGCTGACCCGGCCGGCGGCCACGCTGTCCGGCGGTGAGGCCCAGCGCATCCGGCTCGCCACCCAGATCGGCTCCGGCCTCGTCGGGGTGCTCTACGTCCTCGACGAGCCCAGCATCGGCCTGCACCAGCGGGACAACCGCCGCCTGATCGACACGCTCACGCGCCTGCGGGACCTCGGCAACACGCTGATCGTCGTCGAGCACGACGAGGACACCATCCGCACGGCGGACTGGATCGTCGACATCGGACCGGGTGCCGGCGAGCACGGCGGCCGCGTGGTCCACTCCGGCGACCTGGCGGGGCTGCTGTCGTCCGCCGAGTCGGTGACGGGCGCCTACCTGTCCGGTCGACGTTCCATCCCGATGCCGCAGATCCGTCGGCCGATCGACACGACCCGTCAGCTCACGGTCGTCGGCGCACGGGAGCACAACCTGCAGGGCATCGACGTGACGTTCCCGCTGGGCGTGCTCACCGCCGTCACCGGGGTGTCCGGGTCCGGGAAGTCGACCCTGGTCAACGCGATCCTGTACACGGTGCTCGCCAACGAGCTCAACGGGGCGCGTCAGGTGGCCGGCCGGCACAAGCGCGTGACCGGCCTGGAGCACCTCGACAAGGTCGTGCACGTCGACCAGGGCCCGATCGGCCGCACCCCTCGGTCGAACCCCGCCACGTACACCGGGGTCTGGGACCACGTCCGCCGCCTGTTCGCGGAGACCACCGAGGCGAAGGTCCGCGGGTACACGCCGGGCAGGTTCTCGTTCAACGTCAAGGGCGGCCGCTGCGAGGCCTGCTCCGGCGACGGCACCCTGAAGATCGAGATGAACTTCCTCCCGGACGTCTACGTCCCGTGCGAGGTGTGCCACGGCGCGCGCTACAACCGCGAGACGCTCGAGGTGCACTTCAAGGGCAAGACCGTCGCCGACGTGCTGAACATGCCGATCGAGGAGGCCGCGGAGTTCTTCGCCGCCGTCCCCGCGATCTCCCGGCACCTGCGGACGTTGGTCGACGTCGGGCTCGGGTACGTGCGGCTCGGCCAGCCTGCTCCGACGCTCTCGGGCGGCGAGGCGCAGCGCGTGAAGCTCGCGGCGGAGCTGCAGCGGCGCTCGACCGGCCGGACGATCTACGTCCTGGACGAGCCGACCACCGGCCTGCACTTCGAGGACATCCGCAAGCTGCTCGGGGTGCTCCAGTCGCTGGTGGACAAGGGCAACTCCGTCATCGTGATCGAGCACAACCTCGACGTGATCAAGAACGCCGACTGGGTCATCGACATGGGACCCGAGGGCGGCAGCGGCGGCGGGCTCGTCATCGCGGAAGGGACGCCGGAGCACATCGCCTCCGTCGAGGCGAGCCACACCGGCCGGTTCCTCGCCGAGGTGCTCGAGCCGGAGCCCCAGCCTGTGAAGCGCAAGCGTGCCGTCAAGCAGCCGATCCCGGCCTAGCGGTCACGTGCGCCTACCGACGGCCGGTGCGGACCGGGTGACGTGCTAGCGCGAGACGGACTGCGCCGTGCGTACCGGGACGGGCTCGTGCCGGACGGGGAAGTTCACCGACCGCGCGATGAAGCAGTGCTCGTGGGCCTGGTGGTGGATGCCGGCGAGCACGCCGTCGGTGATCGCGGCGCCCGTCGGCAGGTGAGCGCCCGCCGCCACGGTCACGCGGGGACGCAGCACGACCTCGCGGAACTGCCCCTGCCCCGCGGCCTCGATCCGCATGGTGCCCACCGCCTGGTCCTCGTAGGCCACCACGACGATGCCGGCCGCGGAGGCGAGGTGCAGGAACCAGAGCATGTGGCACTGCGCCAGCGCGCTGACCAGCAGCTCCTCGGGGTTGTACCGCGTCGGGTCGCCGCGGAACGCCGGATCCGACGAGCCCAGCAACGGCGGCTTCGAGCCGATCCTGACCTCGTGGTCGCGGCTGTACGCGGTGTAGCTGGAGGTGCCGGTCCGGCCGGCGCCGGTCCAGGTGACGTCGACGGAGTACGTGTGGAGGGGGCCCATCCGCCCACGGTAGCGGCGTCTGTCGGCCCCTGTGCGGTCCGTGGCGTCGGCGGCGCGAACTACGCTCGAGAACATGGCTGATCCCGCCACGTACCGGCCCGCGCCGGGCGAGATCCCCGACTCGCCAGGGGTCTACCGCTTCCGCGACGAGCACGGCCGCGTCATCTACGTCGGCAAGGCCAAGAGCCTGCGCTCCCGCCTGTCCAGCTACTTCCAGGACCTGTCCGGGCTGCACCAGCGGACCCAGCAGATGGTCACGACGGCCGCGTCGGTGCAGTGGACGGTGGTCGGCACCGAGGTCGAGGCGCTGGCGCTGGAGTACTCCTGGATCAAGGAGTTCGACCCGCGGTTCAACGTGAAGTACCGCGATGACAAGTCCTACCCATACCTCGCGGTGACCCTGGCCGACGAGTTCCCGCGCATCCAGGTGATGCGGGGCGCCAAGCGCAAGGGCACGCGCTACTTCGGTCCGTACGCGCACGCGTGGGCGATCCGGGAGACCGTCGACCTGCTGCTGCGCGTGTTCCCGGTGCGGACCTGCTCGGCGGGGGTGTTCAAGCGGGCGCACCAGCAGGGCCGGCCGTGCCTGCTCGGCTACATCGACAAGTGCTCGGCTCCCTGCGTCGGGCGGATCTCACCGGACGACCACCACCAGCTCGCGATGGACTTCTGCGACTTCATGGCCGGCGACACCGCCAAGTTCACGCGCCGGCTGACCGTCCGCATGAAGGAGGCCGCCTCGGAACTGGACTACGAGCGGGCGGCGCGGCTGCGGGACGACATCGCGACGCTCGAACGGGCCACCGAGAAGAACGCGGTCGTGCTGGCGGACGGGACGGACGCGGACATCTTCGCCCTGGCCGGCGACGAGCTCGAGGCCGCGGTGCAGGTCTTCCACGTGCGCGACGGGCGCATCCGGGGGCAGCGCGGCTGGGTCGTGGAGAAGGTGGAGGACATCACCGACGCCGAGCTGGTCGAGCACCTGCTCCAGCAGATCTACGGAAGCGAGGCGGAGGCGGGCGGCCGTGCTGAAGGAGCAGGAGCCGGGTCGTCGGCGGTGCCGCGCGAGGTGCTCGTGCCGGTGCTTCCACCGGACGTCGACCAGGTGCAGGCGTGGCTGACCGGCCTGCGCGGCAGCAGGGTGTCGGTGCGCATCCCGCAGCGCGGGGACAAGCGCGAGCTCGCCGCGACCGTGCACCGCAACGCCGAGCACGCGCTGGTGCTGCACCGCACCCGACGAGCGGGGGACCTCACCACCCGCAGCCAGGCGCTGCAGGAGATCCAGGAGGCGCTCGACCTGCCGTCGGCACCGCTGCGGATCGAGTGCTACGACGTGTCGCACAACCAGGGGACGTACCAGTCGGCGTCCATGGTGGTGTTCGAGGACGGCCTCGCCCGAAAGAGCGAGTACCGCCTGTTCACCATCCGCGGGCCCGAGGGCCAGGGCGCCCGCGACGACACCGCGGCGATGCACGAGGTGATCACCCGGCGGTTCCGGCGCTATCTGGCGGAGCGGTCGGACGCGCGTGACGTCGAGCTGGGCATCGGCGAGGACGACGACGGCCAGCCGCTGCGGTCGGGACCCATCGACGAGGTGACCGGCAAGCCGGTGCGGTTCGCGTACCCGCCGAACCTCGTCGTCGTCGACGGCGGCCCGCCCCAGGTCGCCGCGGCGAAGGCCGCGATGGCGGAGCTCGGGATCGACGACGTCGCGCTCGTCGGGCTGGCCAAGCGGCTGGAGGAGGTCTGGCTGCCGGGGGAGGAGTACCCGGTGATCCTGCAGCGCAGCTCGGAGGGGCTGTACCTCCTCCAGCGGCTGCGCGACGAGGCCCACCGGTTCGCCATCACCGCGCACCGCAAGCGCCGGAGCAAGGGCATGACGACGTCGGTGCTCGACGGCGTCCCGGGGCTCGGACCTGCCCGTCAGGCTGCGCTGCTACGGCACTTCGGGTCGGTCAAGCGGCTGCGCGCCGCGTCGGTGGAGGAGATCGCGTCGGTGCAGGGCATGGGGGACCGGACGGCGGCGGCGGTCGTCGCCGCGCTGGCTGCCCCGGGAGTGGCGACCGACCCGGTACCCGAGTCGGCTGGCATGCTGGAGGCATGAGCGACGAGCCTTCGCCGATCACGGTGCCCGCCGGGATCCCTGCCCTCGAGGCGGCCACGGAAGCACCCCACCTGAGCCAGCCGCAGGTCCTGATCATCACCGGCATGTCCGGGGCGGGTCGCACCCGGGCGGCCGCGGTGCTGGAGGACCTCGACTGGTACGTCATCGACAACCTGCCGGCCCAGATGCTCACGCACCTGGTCGGGATGCTGACCAGCGGGCCCGCGGGTGCGCGCGCGCAACGGCTCGCGGCCGTGATCGACGTCCGCGGGCGCGAGTTCTTCCGGGACCTCGCACCTGTGCTGGCCGGGCTGCGGGAGTCCGGGGTGGAGTACCGCATCCTGTTCCTCGACGCGTCGGACGAGGTCCTGGTCCGCCGGTTCGAGCAGGTCCGTCGGCCGCACCCCCTGCAGGGTCAGGGGCGCATCCTCGACGGCATCGCGGAGGAGCGCGCCATCCTCGCCGACCTGCGGGAGCGCGCCGACACGCTCATCGACACCTCCGAGCTGAACGTGCACGACCTCGCGCGGGAGGTCCGGGCGGTGGTCGCGAGCGGCGCCGAGGACGCGCTGCGGATCTCGATCGTGTCGTTCGGGTTCAAGTACGGGATCCCGCTGGACGCCGACCACGTCGTCGACATGCGGTTCCTGTCCAACCCCTACTGGATCACCGAGCTGCGGCACCTGACGGGTCGCGACGCCCCCGTGCGCGACTACGTCCTCGGCCTGCCGGGTGCGGTCACGTTCATCGACCGCTACGTCGACACGCTCGAGCCGGTGCTGGCCGGGTACCTCAACGAGGAGAAGCGCTACGTGACGATCGCCGTGGGCTGCACCGGCGGCAAGCACCGCTCGGTCGCCGTCAGCGAGGCGATCGCCGCGAGGTTGCGGGAGCGAGGGCACCTCGTGGCCGTGTCGGCCCGCGACCTCGGCAAGGAATGAGGGCGGTCGCGCCGGCGGTCGTCGCCCTCGGTGGTGGGCACGGCCTGTCGGCGTCGCTGTCCGCGCTGCGCCTGATGACGGACCGGATCACCGCGGTGGTCACCGTCGCGGACGACGGGGGCTCGTCCGGCCGGCTCCGCAACGAGCTCGGGGTCCTGCCACCGGGGGACCTGCGGATGGCGCTCTCGGCGCTGTGCGACGACTCCGACTGGGGCCGGACCTGGCGTGACGTGCTCCAGCACCGCTTCAGCTCGTCGGGGGACCTGGACCAGCACGCGGTCGGCAACCTGCTGATCGTGGCGCTGTGGGAGCTGCTCGGGGACACGGTCGAGGGTCTCGACTGGGTGGGCAGGCTGCTGGGCGCGCGTGGACGTGTCCTGCCGATGGCGGCCGTCCCGCTGCGCATCGAGGCGGACGTCGTCGACGCGGCGGGAACGGCCACCTGCGTCGTCGGGCAGAGCGCCGTCGCGGTCACCACCGGGACGATCTCGCAGGTCCGCCTGGAACCGTCCGACCCGCCCGCCTGCCCGGAGGCCGTCTCGGCGATCGAGGCAGCGGACTGGGTCGTGCTCGGACCGGGGTCCTGGTACACGTCCGTGCTGCCGCACCTGCTCGTCCCCGGGCTGCGGGACGCGCTGCACCGCACGAGCGCGCGGACGATCGTGACGCTCAACCTCGCGTCGGGTGAATCGGGGGAGACCGCGGGCATGCGGGCGGACCAGTACCTGGAGGTCCTGCACACGCACGCACCGGAGCTGCGGGTCGACGCCGTCGTCGCGGACCCGACGGCCGTCGAGGACGTCGCAGCGCTCGCCGCGCGGTGCGCGGACCTGGGGGCCCGTCTCCTGCTGCGGCAGGTCAGCCGCGGTGACGGGACCCCGCGACACGACCCGCTGCGGCTCGCCGGGGCCTACTCGGACGTGCTCGACGGGTTTCTCGGGGACGTCGGCAGGCGCGAGAAGCCACCCGAGTAGGTGACCAGTCCGGTCCCGGACACGTGTCCCGCAATGGCAGGATGCACCCCATGGCGTTGACGGCACAGGTGAAGGACGAGCTCGCCCGTCTGAAGGTGGACAAGACGTCCTCACGGAAGGCCGAGGTCTCGGCCACCCTGAGGTTCGCCGGGGGGCTGCACATCATCTCGGGTCGGATCGTCATCGAGGCAGAGCTGGACACGGGCATCGCGGCCCGCCGGCTCCGGCAGGCGATCGCGGAGGTCTACGGGCACGAGAGCGAGATCATCGTCGTGTCCGGCGGCGGTCTGCGCCGCGGCAGCCGGTACGTCGTCCGGGTGGTGAAGGACGGCGAGTCCCTGGCCCGGCAGACGGGTCTGCTGGACAACCGGGGGCGCCCGGTGCGCGGGTTGCCGCCTCAGGTGGTGTCCGCCGGGGTGGCGGAGGCCGAGGCCGCGTGGCGTGGTGCGTTCCTCGCGCACGGGTCCCTCACCGAGCCCGGCAGGTCGTCGGCCCTCGAGGTCACCTGCCCGGGTCCGGAAGCGGCGCTCGCGCTCGTCGGAGCTGCGCGACGGCTCGGGATCGCGGCGAAGGCACGCGAGGTGCGCGGCATCGACCGTGTCGTCATCCGCGACGGTGACGCGATCAGCGCGATGCTCGCCCGGCTGGGCGCGCACGAGACGATGCTCGTCTGGGAGGAGCGCCGCGTCCGGCGCGAGGTCCGCGGCACGGCCAACCGCCTGGCGAACTTCGACGACGCCAACCTGCGCAGGTCCGCGCGCGCCGCTGTGGCGGCCGGTGCGCGGGTCGAGCGGGCGTTCGAGATCCTGGGCGACGAGCTCCCCGAGCACCTGCGTGAGGCGGGGGAGCTGCGCCTGGCGCACAAGGAGGCGTCGCTGGAGGAGCTCGGCAAGCTCGCCGAGCCCACGCTGACCAAGGACGCGGTCGCGGGCCGGATCCGGCGTCTGCTGGCGACCGCGGACAAGCGTGCGGTCGAGCTGGGCATCCCCGACACCGAAGCCGGTCTGAGCCCCGACCTGCTCGACCTCTGACGGAGCCGGGACCTTCGTCCTGACTCCGTGGACGCTGTCCGCGTGACCGTCGTCACGGGTATAGGCTCGGGTCATCCGACCGCCTGACGTGCGTCCGTGCTGTGCACGGGAGCCGGTGAGACGGTTGGAACGCACAGCGGCGTGCGTGACCCCATCACCAAAATGTGTGCGCCGACCCCCCGTCGGCGCTGCCGAGGAGGGCAAGTGACCATCCGCGTCGGTATCAACGGCTTCGGCCGTATCGGGCGTAACTTCTACCGGGCCATTCTGGACTCCGGTGCCGACATCGAGATCGTCGGCGTGAACGACCTCACGGACAACAAGACGCTCGCGCACCTGCTCAAGTACGACACCGTGCTGGGCCGTTTCCCGCTGAGCGTGGCTTTCGACGACGAGAACATCATCGTCGACGGCAAGCCGATCCGTGCCCTGGCGGAGCGGAACCCCGCTGACCTGCCGTGGGCCGAGCTGGGCGCCGACATCGTCATCGAGTCGACCGGCTTCTTCACCGACGCGACCAAGGCCAAGGCGCACATCGACGCCGGTGCCAAGAAGGTCATCATCTCCGCGCCCGCCTCCAACGAGGACGGCACGTTCGTCGTCGGCGTCAACCACGAGCAGTACGACGCCGCGACGCAGCACATCATCTCCAACGCGTCGTGCACGACGAACTGCCTGGCCCCCGTGGCCAAGGCGCTCAACGACGCCATCGGCATCGAGCGTGGCCTCATGACCACGATCCACGCCTACACGGGTGACCAGAACCTCCAGGACGGGCCCCACAAGGACCTGCGTCGTGCGCGCGCCGCCGCCGCGAACATCGTCCCCACCTCGACCGGTGCGGCCAAGGCCGTGGCGCTCGTGCTCCCGGAGCTGAAGGGCAAGCTCGACGGCTTCGCGCTGCGCGTCCCCGTCATCACGGGCTCGGCCACGGACCTCACGTTCACGGCCTCGCGCGAGGTCACGGTCGACGAGGTCAACGCTGCGGTCAAGGCCGCTGCCGAGGGTCCGCTCAAGGGCATCCTCGAGTACGTCGAGGACGACATCGTGTCCTCCGACATCGTGACCAACCCGCACCAGAGCATCTTCGACTCCAAGCTCACCAAGGTGAGCGGTGACCTGGTCAAGATCATCGCCTGGTACGACAACGAGTGGGGCTACTCGAACAGCCTCGTCGCGCTCACCAAGTACGTCGGCGAGCGTCTCTGACGGTCTCGTTGCACCAGTCGTGACGGTCATGCGTCCGCGTGCGCCCCGGCCCCTGTGGCCCCGGCGCACGCGGACGCAGCCGTGTCAGCCCCTGCTCGAGTCACGGGAAGAAGACGCATGAAGACCATCGAGGACCTCGGCGACCTGCGCGGCAAGCGCGTGCTCGTCCGCTCCGACTTCAACGTGCCGCTCGACGGCACCACCATCACGGACGACGGCCGCGTGCGCGCGGCCCTCCCGACGCTCCAGGCGCTCCTCTCCGCCGGTGCGCGCGTGGTCGTGACGGCCCACCTCGGCCGCCCCAAGGGCGCTCCGGAGGACAAGTACTCGCTCAAGCCCGTCGCGGACCGCCTCGCCGAGCTGCTCGGCCAGCCCGTCGCCCTGGCGACCGACGTCGTCGGAGACTCCGCCAAGGCCACCGTGGCCGGGCTGGGCGACGGCGAGATCGCGCTGCTGGAGAACATCCGGTTCGACGCCCGCGAGACGTCGAAGGTCGACGCCGAGCGTGCGGAGCTGGCCGGTGAGCTCGCCGAGCTCGCCGACGTGTTCGTGTCCGACGGCTTCGGTGTCGTGCACCGCAAGCAGGCGTCCGTCTACGACGTCGCGCAGGTGCTCCCGCACGCGGTCGGCACGCTCGTCCTCAAGGAGGTCGCGTCGCTGCGCAAGGCGACCGACGACCCGGCGCGGCCGTACGTGGTCGTGCTCGGCGGCTCCAAGGTGTCGGACAAGCTCGGCGTCATCGCGAACCTGCTGACCAAGGCGGACCGCCTGCTCATCGGCGGCGGCATGCTCTTCACGTTCCTCGCCGCCAAGGGCTACCCGGTGGGCAAGTCGCTCCTCGAGGAGGACCAGATCGAGACCGTCAAGGGCTACCTCGCCCAGGCGGAGGAGGCCGGTGTGGAGATCGTCCTGCCGACCGACATCGTGGTCGCGGACGAGTTCAAGGCCGACTCCCCGGCGCAGGTCGTCGCGGCCGACGCCATCCCCGACGGCAAGATCGGCCTCGACATCGGCCCCGACTCGAGCGCGCTGTTCGCGTCGAAGATCGTCGATGCCAAGACGGTCGTCTGGAACGGCCCGGCCGGCGTGTTCGAGTTCGAGGCGTTCTCCGGCGGCACCCGTGCCGTCGCGCAGGCGCTCGTCGACGCGGGCGCGAACGGCGGCTTCACGATCGTCGGCGGTGGCGACTCCGCCGCGGCCGTGCGCACGCTCGGCTTCGACGAGGCCGGGTTCGGACACATCTCGACCGGTGGTGGCGCGAGCCTCGAGTTCCTCGAGGGCAAGACGCTCCCCGGCATCGCGGTTCTGGAGGACTGATCGTGGCGACGCGTACCCCGCTGATGGCGGGCAACTGGAAGATGAACCTGGACCACCACCAGGCCACGCACACCGTGCAGAAGCTCGCGTGGACGCTCAAGGACGCGCGGCACGACTTCGCGGCCGTCGAGGTCTGCGTGCTGCCCCCCTTCACCGACCTGCGCAGCGTGCAGACGCTGGTCGACGCCGACAAGCTCGAGCTCGTCTACGGCGCGCAGGACGTCTCGGCGCACGCGTCGGGCGCGTACACCGGGGAGATCTCGCCACTGTTCCTGGCCAAGCTCGGCGTCACGTACGTCGCGATCGGCCACTCGGAGCGCCGCGAGTACCACAACGAGTCCGACGAGCTGATCAACGCCAAGGTGAAGTCGGCGCTCGGCGCGGGCATCACGCCGATCCTGTGCGTCGGGGAGGTGCTCGACGTCCGCAAGGCCGGTGAGCACGTCCCGCACACGCTCGCGCAGCTCGACGGCGCGCTGGCCGGCCTGACGGCCGCCCAGGTCGCCACGATCGTCGTCGCGTACGAGCCCGTCTGGGCGATCGGCACCGGCGAGACCGCGACGCCCGAGGACGCGCAGGAGCTGGCTGCGGCCATCCGTGCCCGCATCGCCGAGCTGTACGACGCCGAGACGGCCGACGCGGTCCGCGTGCTGTACGGCGGTTCGGTGAAGTCGTCGAACGTCGCGTCGATCATGGCCAAGCCGGACGTCGACGGTGCGCTCGTCGGCGGCGCGAGCCTGGACCCCGAGGAGTTCGCCGCGATCGCGCGGTACAAGTCGCACGCCGTCGGCCTCTGACCTGACCTCGACGTGCCCGGCAGGTTCCGGGGATCCTCCTGGAACCTGCCGGGGCACGGTGGTGGCTTATCGCCCCACTCGTCGCCTACCCTGTACCGCGGTCCACCGCAACGTCGCTGGCTCTACCGCCGTCGATGTGCCCGCCCAGTGAGGAACTACACCGACGTGACTGGCCTTCGTATCACCCTCCAGGTGCTGCTGGTGCTGACCAGCCTCCTTCTCGTCCCGCTCGTCCTGCTCCACAAGGGCAAGGGTGGTGGCTTGTCGGACATGTTCGGCGGTGGCATCACGAGCAGCGCGGGGAGCTCTGGCGTCGCGGAGCGGAACCTCAACCGCATCACGATCGGCACCGCCCTCGTCTGGACGGCGATCATCGTCCTGCTCGGTCTCATCGAGCGCACGGTCTGAGGGGCAGACGATGGCGAGCGGGAGCGCGATCAGGGGGTCGCGAGTCGGCGCAGGCCCGATGGGCGAGGCCGAGCGCGGTGACACGGCTCCGCGGATCTGGGTGTCGTACTGGTGCGCCAACGGCCACGAGACCCGCCCCAGCTTCGCCGAGGAGGCCGCGCTCGAGGCTCCGGTGACGTGGGACTGCCCCCGCTGCGGGTTCCCCGCCGGGCAGGACCAGGAGAACCCTCCGTCGCCCTCGAAGAACGAGCCGTACAAGACGCACCTCGCCTACGTGAAGGAGCGGCGCTCCGACGAGGACGGCGCCGCGATCCTCGACGAGGCACTGGCTGCACTGCGCGCCAAGCGCGGCGGCTGACCAGCTCCGTTCCGTGAGCGGCGAGAGCCCCCGGACCGACCCGCCGATCCTCTCGGTGATGCTCGCCGTGCCCGATGCCGGGGCGGCTGCGCGGTGGTACGCCCAGGCGATGGGCGCCACGACGTTGTGGGACGTCGGGGGCGTCGTCGGCCTCAGCATCGCCGGCGCGCCGTTCTTTCTCGGTCAGCCCGAGGGCGACACCTGGGACACCCCCGCGGGTCTGGGTGGCCGGAGCGTGCGCGTGGAGGTCTTCGTCGACGATCCGGACGCCTTCGTCGCCCGTGCGGTCACCGCAGGCGCGGACGGAACCGTCGACCCGGTCCGCGACCACCGGACGCCGTGGGGCGTGCACCGCCAGGGCGGCTTCATCGACCCGTTCGGGCACCTGTGGCTGGTCGGCGACCGGTCACCCCTGGCGCGGCACCCGCACGGCTGACACGAGCCTCAGTCGAGCACCCGCAGCAGGGCGAAGCCGTCGTGTCCTTTGGCACCGACCGTCTGCACCACCGTGGCGTCGTACCGGGGGTGGCGGGTGAGCAGCTCGACCATGGCGCGGACGCCCTGGACGCGCTCGTCGGCGTGGTCGGGCTGGATCACGGCACCGGCGCGGACCACGTTGTCGACGATGACGACCGAGCCCGGGTGGGTGAGCGCGAGCGTCTGCTCCAGGTAGCGGGGGATCGACTGCTTGTCGGCATCGATGAAGACGAGGTCGTACGGCTCGGTCTCCTCCGCGATCAGCCTGTCGAGCGTGTCCGCCGCAGGCCCGACGAGCACGTCCACGACCTCCCCGACACCCGCCTGGGTGAGCGAGTCGGTCGCGGTGCGCGCGTGCTGGGGCTCGAGCTCGAGCGTCGTCAGGCGGCCTCCGTCGGGGAGCGCGCGCGCGAGCCAGAGCGTGCTGTAGCCGCCGAGCGTGCCGATCTCCAGGATCCGGCGTGCTCCGGTCGCCTGAGCCAGCAGGTGGAGAAGCTTGCCCTGGTTGGCGGCGACGGCGATGTCCGGCAGCCCGCCGGCGGTCGCGGCGTGCCGCGTGTCGACCAGGGCGGCGTCCTCGGGCGCGAGGACGGAGAAGTAGTGGTCGACGTGGGTCCAGAGCTCGGGACCGGTCTCGGGAGCTGCCGGGAAGGCCGCGGGGGTCGTCGAGAGCGCGGCGGGCGTTCCCAGCGTCTCGGTCGCCGCGATGTCGACCAGCCAGAGCGTCCGCTCGGTGCCGATCGCGCCCGCCGCCGGGGTCGTGTCGACCGGGGCGCCACGGAGCGCGGAGGCGACCGCCTGCGCCTTCTCCGCACCGGCGGCGACGACCCAGACCTCGCGGGCACCACGGATCGCGTCGTAGGTGAGCGAGACCCGCTCGGGCGGTGGCTTGGGGGAGCCGTGCACACCGACCGTCGGGCGGCCGGTGACCGTGAGCGCCTCGTGGCCCGGGAAGAGCGAGGCGACGTGCCCGTCCGGGCCCATGCCGAGCAGCAGCACGTCGAAGGCGGGGGAGCCCGCCTCCGCGAAGGTGTCTGCGTAGGCGTCGGCGGCTGCCTCAGGCGTCGGGACGTCGTCGCTCGGCGCGGGGACCGGGTGCACGTTCTCGGCCGGCAGCGCCTCGCCGAGCGCGTCGATGAGGGCGCTGCGTGCCTGGGTCTCGTTGCGGTCCGGGTCCCCCTCGGGCAGGAACCGCTCGTCGCCCCACCACAGGTGCACGCCGGACCAGTCGACCGCGTCCCGCACCGGGCTGGCCGCGACGGCCGCGAGGGACGCGATCCCCACCGTGCCGCCGGTGAGGACGACGTGGACGGGGGAGCGGTGCGACTGGACGTCGACCAGGTGCGTGAGCAGCCGCGCGGCGACGGACTCGGCGAGGACCCGGGCGTCCGGGTGGACGACCACGTCGCGGGTCATGCGTCGATCCTCGTGAGGCCCTTCTGCAGCACCTCGCCGTAGACCTCGTCCGCGTCGAGCCGCCGCAGCTCCTCCGCCAGGCACTCGCGCAGCTGGCGGATGGGGAGGGCGATGCGGTGCTCCGGCTGGTCGGGCTGCCGCAGGGCCGCCGTCTTGCCGTCGGGCCGGTCGAGCACGATGTCGCCGGACGCGCGCTCGAGGCGGACCTGGGTGATCGCCGGTGCGTCCTTGATCCGCTCGATCTCGACCGGGCACTTCAGCGCGTACGCCAGCCACGCCGCCATCAGGTCGACGGACGGGTGCGTGCTCTCGCCGGCGACCACGGCCTTGGTCACCTGCTCGTACGGAGGCTGGTCGAGCGTGGCCGCGATGAGGCCGCGCCACAGGGTCGCGCGCGTCCAGGCCAGGTCGGTGTCACCGTCGTGGTGCGAGGCCGCCAGCGAGCGGAGGGCCGCGTTCGGACGTGCGCACTGCGTCGTGTCCGTGATCCGCCGGGTAGCCATGCGCCCGAGGGGGTGCTCGGCGGGGTTGTCCGGGATCTCGTAGGGCCACCACGTGACGATGGGCGCGTCGGGGAGCAGGAGCGGGATCACCAGGGTGTCGAGGTGTCGCTCCAGCTGCCCGGACGGCCGCAGGACGAGCACCTCGCTGGCCCCGGCGTCGCCGCCGAGCCGGATCTGCGCGTCGAGGTTCGAGGCCCGGTCCTTGGTGTCGTTCGCGATGACGATGACGCGGCACGGGTGCTCGCGGCTGGCGTCGTTCGCGGCGTCGATCGCCTCGTCCGGGTCCCGGTCACCCACCGAGATGATGAGGGTGAGGACGCGTCCGAGGGCGATCGCGCCGCCCTCGTCGCGCTCCTTGAGGAGCCGCTTGTTGATGTCCCGCGTCGTCGTGTCGGGCATCTCGATGATCATGGCCGTCTCCAGACTCGCCCGTCGCGGGCCATCATCTTCTCCGCCGACTCCGGACCCCAGGTGCCGGAGCGGTACTCCTCGGGCTTGCCCTTGCCGGCCCAGTACTCGGTGATCGGGTCGAGCACCTTCCAGGACAGCTCGACCTCCTCGTGCCGGGGGAAGAGCGGCGGGTCACCGAGCAGCACGTCGAGGATCAGACGCTCGTACGCCTCGGGCGACGACTCCGTGAACGCGTGGCCGTAGCCGAAGTCCATCGTGACGTCGCGGACCTCCATCGCGGTCCCCGGCACCTTCGCGCCGAACCGCAGCGTCACGCCCTCGTCGGGCTGCACACGGATCACCAGGGCGTTCTTGCCGAGCTCCTCCGTGGCCGTCGACTCGAACGGCAGGTGGGGAGCGCGCTTGAACACCACGGCGATCTCCGTGACACGACGTCCCAGACGCTTGCCGGTGCGCAGGTAGAACGGCACCCCGGCCCAGCGGCGGTTGTCGATGTCGACGCGGATCGCGGCGAACGTCTCGGTGGTGGACTCCGGGTTGAAGCCTTCCTCCTCGAGGTAGCCGACGACCTTCTCGCCGCCCTGCCACCCGGCCGCGTACTGCCCGCGGGCGGTGTGCTTGCCGATGTCGCGAGGCAGGCGGACGGCCGACAGCACCTTGATCTTCTCGGCGGTCAGGCTGGAGGCCTCGAACGACGCCGGCTCCTCCATCGCCGTGAGGGCGAGGAGCTGGAGCAGGTGGTTCTGGATGACGTCACGGGCCGCGCCGATGCCGTCGTAGTACCCCGCGCGGCCGCCGATGCCGATGTCCTCGGCCATGGTGATCTGGACGTGGTCGACGTAGTTGGCGTTCCAGATGGGCTCGTACAGCTGGTTCGCGAAGCGCAGGGCCAGCAGGTTCTGGACCGTCTCCTTGCCGAGGTAGTGGTCGATCCGGAAGATGTCGTCCGGCCGGAACACGCTCGAGACGATGTCGTTCAGCTCCCGCGCGCTGGCCAGGTCGTGGCCGAACGGCTTCTCGATGACCACCCGGCGCCAGGTGCCGTCCTGAGGCTGCGAGAGTCCCGAGCGCGCGAGCTGCTTGCACACGACCGGGAAGGCGCTCGGCGGCACGGACAGGTAGAACGCGTGGTTCCCGCCGGTCCCGCGCGACGCGTCGAGCTCCTCGACCGTGTCCCGGAGCCGGTCGAAGGCGTCGTCGTCGTCGAACGTGCCCTGGACGAACCGGATGCCCTCGGAGAGCTGGCGCCACGTCGCCTCGCGGAACGGCGTGCGGGCGTGCTCCTTGACCGAGTCGTGCACGATCTGCTCGAAGTCCTGCCGGGCCCAGTCACGCCGGGCGAACCCGGTGAGCGCGAAGCCGGGCGGGAGCAGGCCGCGGTTGGTGAGGTCGTACACCGCGGGCATGAGCTTCTTGCGGGCCAGGTCGCCCGTGACCCCGAAGATGACCAGACCGCAGGGCCCGGCGATCCGGGGCAGGCGGCGGTCGCGGGGGTCGCGCAGCGGGTTGTGCCCGGCGGACACCTTGCTCGGGCTCATCTGCGGTCCCCGGTGTCGTTCTGACGGGCGGCGTCGATGAGGCCGCCGGCGACGGTGTCGAGCAGCTCGCCCCAGCTCGCCGTGAACTTGTCCACGCCCTCGACCTCCAGCTGCTCGGTGACCTCGTCGATGTCGATGCCGAGCTCCCGCAGGCCGGCAATGACGGCCTCCGACTCCTCGCGCGTGCCCGTGACCGTGTCCGTGCCGTCGCCGCCATGGTCCGCGACCGCGTTCAACGTCGCCTCGGGCATGGTGTTGACGACGCCCGCGACGACGAGCTCGTCGACGTACAGCGTGTCGGGGTACGCCTTGTCCTTGACGCCGGTGGACGCCCAGAGCGGCCGCTGCGGGTGCGCACCGGCCGCGGACAGCGCCTTCCAGCGATCGTCGGCGACGACCTCCTGGTAGAGCCCGTACGCGAGGCGCGCGTTGGCGATCGCCGCCTTCCCGCGCAGCGCTGCGGCCTCGGGGGTGCCGAGGGCATCGAGCCGCGGGTCGATCGCCGCGTCCACGCGTGACACGAAGAAGGACGCCACCGACTCGATCGGCGCCAGGTCGTGCCCGTTCGCCCGGGCCTGCTCCAGTCCGGTCTGGAACGCCTCGAGGACGGCTCCGTACCGCTCGAGCGAGAAGATCAGCGTGACGTTGACGCTGATCCCCTCGGCGAGGACGGCGGTGATCGCCGGCAGCCCTTCGCGGGTGGCGGGGATCTTGATGAAGACGTTCGGCCGGTCGACCGTCGACCAGAGCGACTTCGCGGACGCGACCGTGCCGTCCGTGTCCTTGGCCAGCCGGGGGTCGACCTCGATCGAGACCCGGCCGTCCACGCCGTCAGTGGCGTCGTAGACGGGACGCAGGACGTCCGCCGCCTGCCGCACGTCGTCCGTGGTGATGCGGAAGACCGCCTCGTCCACGTCGGCGCCGCCAGCCGCGAGCTCGCGCAGCTGCTCGTCGTAGGCGTCACCCTTCGACAGCGCGCTCGCGAAGATGGACGGGTTCGTCGTCACGCCCACGACGCCCTTCGCCCCGACGAGCTCGGCGAGGTTCCCCGTGCGCAGGCGTTCGCGCGAGAGGTCGTCGAGCCAGATCGCGACGCCGGCGTCAGCCAGCCGTGCCAGAGGGGTGCTGCTCGGTGCCATGGTGGATCCCCTTCTCCTGCGCGTCGGCCCTGGGACGACCAGGGCCGACGCGCCCGTTCCGAATCAGACCTTCTGGTCGCCCGTCCCGCTCTCGGTGGGGACGGCGCCGTTGCTCTCCGGTGCTGCGTCGCCGCGTGCGGCCGCGATCGACTCGTGCGCCGCCGCGACCACGGCCTCGGGCGTGAAGCCGAACTCCCGGAAGAGGGTCGCGGCGTCGGCCGACGCCCCGTAGTGCTCGATCGAGACCGACCGGCCGGCGTCGCCGACGATCTTGTGCCACGACAGGGCGATGCCGGCCTCGACGGACACCCGGGCCCGCACGGACGACGGCAGCACCGACTCGCGGTACTCCGCGTCCTGCTCGGCGAACCACTCGAGCGACGGCGCCGAGACGACGCGCGTCGCGACCCCGGCGGCCTCGAGGGTCTCCCTGGCGGCGACCGCGATCTGCACCTCGGAACCGGTGCCGATCAGGATGACGTCGGGTGTGCCGCTGCTCGCCTCGAGCAGGACGTAGGCGCCGCGCGCCACGCCGTCGGTCGTCGCGAACCCGTCCTCGCCGCGCGGGAACGTCGGGACGTTCTGGCGCGTGAGGATGAGGCCGACCGGGCCGTCGGTGTGCTCGAGGATCGCGCCCCACGCGGCAGCGGTCTCGTTGGCGTCGGCCGGACGCACGATGGTCAGGCCGGGGATCGCACGGACGGCCGCGAGGTGCTCGATCGGCTGGTGCGTCGGGCCGTCCTCGCCGAGGCCGATGGAGTCGTGCGTCCACACGTACACGGCTGGAACGCCCATGAGCGCCGCGAGGCGGACCGAGCCGCGCATGTAGTCGCTGAACGTGAAGAACGTCCCGCCGTAGGGGCGGGTCAGGCCGTGCAGGCGGATGCCCGACAGGATCGCGCCCATCGCGTGCTCGCGGATGCCGAAGTGCAGCGTGCGGCCGTACTGGTCGCCGGCGAACTCGTGCGTCGAGCGCTTGGCGGGGATGAAGGACGGCTCGCCCTTCATGGTGGTGTTGTTGGAGCCCGCGAGGTCGGCGGAGCCACCCCACAGCTCGGGCAGCACCGGAGCGAGCGCGCTGAGCACCTCGCCGGACGCGGCGCGGGTCGCCACCGACTTGCCGGCGGGGAACACCGGGAGCGACTCGGTCCAGCCGGCGGGCAGCTCACCCGCGACCAGCCGGTCGAGCAGCGCGGCGTTCTCCGGGTTCGCGGCGTGCCACGCGTCGAACGCGCTCTGCCACTCGGCCTTCGCGGCGGCTGTGCGCTCCGACAGCCCGCGCGTGTGCGCCAGGACCTCGGGGGCGACCTCGAACGTCTTCTCGGGGTCGAACCCGAGCAGCTCCTTCAGGCCGCGGATGGCGTCGCCGCCCAGCTTCGAGCCGTGCGAGGAGTGGTCGTTCGTCTTGCTCGGTGTGGGCCACGCGATGAGCGTGCGCAGGCCGATGAACGACGGGCGGTCCGTGACGGCCTTGGCCGCCTCGATCGCGGCGTGCAGCGCGTCCACGTCCTCGCGGTACCCGTCCGGGCCACCGGTCCAGTCCACGAACTGCACGTGCCAGCCGTACGCCTCGTAGCGGGCGACGACGTCCTCGGTGAACGCGATCTCGGTGTCGCCCTCGATCGAGATGTGGTTGTCGTCCCACAGCACGACGAGGTTGCCCAGCTCCTGCGTGCCCGCGATGGACGACGCCTCGCTGGTCACACCCTCCTGCAGGTCACCGTCGGAGGCGATGACGTACACGAAGTGGTCGAACGGGCTGGTGCCGGGCGCGGCCTCCGGGTCGAGCAGACCCCGCTCCCGCCGCGCCGCCATCGCGAAGCCGACCGCCGAGGCCAGGCCCTGGCCGAGCGGCCCCGTGGTGATCTCCACGCCGGTGGTGTGCCGGTACTCCGGGTGGCCCGGGGTCTTCGAGCCCCAGGTCCGCAGCGCCTCCAGGTCCTCGATCTCCAGACCGAAGCCGGCGAGGTACAGCTGGATGTACTGCGTGAGGCTGGAGTGGCCCGCGGAGAGGACGAACCGGTCCCGGCCGAGCCAGTGCGGGTCCGCCGGGTCGTGCCGGAGCACGTTCTGGTAGAGCAGGTACGCCGCGGGGGCGAGGCTGATCGCCGTCCCGGGGTGACCGTTGCCCACCTTCTCGACCGCGTCGGCGGCCAGGACACGCACGGTGTCCACCGCCCGCAGGTCGAGGTCAGTCCAACCGACCGTCTCAGCCAGGGGAGCCTTCGCGTTCACCGAACCTCATTTCCACCCGGGCAGGGGTCCGGGTGTCGTGTCGGACGAGAATCTTCGACGTGATCTTCGACATGAAACGACATCCGCGTCGGATGCCGGGCAGGTGGGACGTCACGCCGTGACGGCGGTCGTCGGACCGTGCGAACCGACCTTATAGCGCACCCGGGCAGGGATGCCGGGCGTGACCAGCACCCGGCCGAGCGACCGATCTCACACGGCATGCCGGGCGTTTCCGGCGCCCGCGTCGCGCCCCGGTGCAGGCGCAGGCCGTAGCATGGCTGCGCGAACCACCCCCACCGGAACACGGAACGGAACCGCAGAGCGTGCGCCTCAGCAGCCCCTTGTCAGTCGACGACGCCGGAGCGTCGGCCGCGACGACCCCGGCTGCTCCTGACACGACGGTCGCCGTCGCCCCGAGCGGCCCCCTCGCGCGGTTGCGCCGGACCGTCGGCCCGTACGTCGCGCTGACGAAGCCGCGCGTGATCGAGCTGCTGCTGGTCACCACGCTCCCGACGATGATCCTGGCGCAGGGCGGCTTCCCCGGCTTCGGGCTGGTCGTCGCGACGCTCGTCGGCGGAGCGGCCGCGGCCGGCTCGGCCAACGTCCTCAACTGCTACCTCGACCGCGACATCGACAAGATCATGAACCGCACCAAGCGGCGACCGATCGTCACCGGTGAGGTCAGTCCCCGCGCAGCACTGATCTTCGGGCTCGCGCTCGGCGTCCTGTCCCTCGCCTGGCTCGCCGTCATGGTGAACGCGGCGTCGGCGTGGCTCACCGCGGCAGCGATCCTCATCTACGTCGTCGGCTACACGATGATCCTCAAGCGCCGCACCCCGCAGAACATCGTCTGGGGCGGCGCGGCCGGGTGCATGCCGGTGCTCATCGGCTGGTCGGCGGTCACCGGTGGCGTGTCCTGGACCGCGGTGCTGCTGTTCGGCGTGATCTTCTTCTGGACGCCGCCGCACTACTGGCCGCTGTCGATGAAGTTCCGTCGGGACTACGCCGCGGCGGGCGTCCCGATGCTGCCCGTCGTGGCCAAGGACACCAAGGTCGCCCGCGAGATGATCGCGTACACGGTCGCGATGATCGCGTGCTCGCTGCTCCTGGTGCCCGTGCAGGGCATGACCTGGGTGTACGGCGTCGTCGCGCTCGCGCTCGGGCTCTGGTTCCTCTGGGCGTGCATCGGTCTGCTGCGCCGCGCCGAGCACCCGGAGGCCGGCAAGCTGCGCGCGATGAGCGTGTTCCACGCGTCGATCACCTACCTCACGCTGCTGTCCGTCGCGATCGCGGTGGACGTGTTCCTCCCGTTCTGAGCGTGACCGGGTCGGCGATCGACGCAGCGGTCGAGCTCTATCTCGCCCACCTGTCGGCCGAGCGCGGCCTCTCGACGAACACCCTGCTCGCCTACCGCCGGGACCTGACCCGCTACACGGCGTTCCTGGTCTCCCGCGGTCATTCCGCGCCCGCTGACGTGGCCGCGCCGGACGTCGAGGACTTCCTCGTCGCGGTGCGTGCCGGGTCCGACGGTCGTACGGCACTGTCCGACTCGTCGGCGGCCCGCATCGTCGTGGCGGTCCGCGGGTGGCACAAGTTCCTCCTGCTGGGCGGCGTGACCGGCGTCGATCCCGCCCGAGCCGTGAAGCCCCCGGCTCCGCCGAAGCGGCTGCCGAAGGCGATCTCCGTCGAGGACGTCGAGCGCCTGCTGGACGCGGCGGGGCTGGGTGACGGACCGGTCCCCCTGCGGGACCGCGCGCTGCTCGAGCTCGTCTACGGCACGGGGGCGCGCATCTCCGAGGCGGTGGGGCTCGACGTCGACGACGTGGACCGCACCCCCGGACGTGCGGCGGTGCGGCTGATCAGCAAGGGGAGCAAGGAGCGTGTCGTCCCGCTGGGCGCGTTCGCGCTCGAGGCGGTGGAGACCTACCTGGTGCTGGCGCGGCCGACGCTGGCCGTCGGCAGCACGGGCGGGTCGCCGGGGGTGTTCCTCAACACGCGCGGGGCGCGGCTCAGCCGACAGAGCGCGTGGGCGGTCCTGCGGCTGGCCGCGGAGCGTGCCGGGCTGGCGGGTGCCGAGCAGATCTCCCCGCACACGCTGCGGCACTCGTTCGCGACGCACCTGCTCGCCGGGGGCGCCGACGTCCGGGTGGTCCAGGAGCTGCTCGGGCACGCGTCGGTCACCACGACGCAGCTGTACACGATGGTCACGTCGGACACGCTCCGCGAGGTCTACGCGGCCTCGCACCCCCGAGCACGGTGAGCATCGGCCGTGCGTCGGACTGTCGCGCGGCCATCGGGCGCCCTGCTCCGGTAGGTTGTCCCGCGTGGTGAGCCAGCAGACGACCGACCCGCAGCTCGATGCCGTCGGGCGGCCCATGCCCGCGTTCCCCGAGCCCCCACCTCTGGCGTCGCACGGTCCGGCGCGCGTGATCGCCCTGTGCAACCAGAAGGGCGGCGTCGGCAAGACGACGACGACCATCAACCTGGCCGCTGCTCTGGCGGAGTACGGCCGCAAGGTGCTCATCGTCGACTTCGACCCGCAGGGTGCCGCGTCCGTGGGGCTGGGCATCAGCCCGCACGAGCTGGACCGCACGGTCTACAACCTGCTCATGGAGCGGGACGCCGACATCCACTCGCTCATCCAGCACACCGCGACGCCGGGCCTCGACCTGCTGCCCGCCAATATCGACCTGTCCGCCGCCGAGGTGCAGCTGGTGGGCGAGGTGGCCCGCGAGTCGGTGCTGGCCCGGACGCTGCGTCCGGTGCTCGACGACTACGACGTCGTGATGATCGACTGCCAGCCGTCCCTCGGCCTGCTCACCGTCAACGCCCTGACCGCCGCGCACGGGGTGCTCATCCCGCTGGAGTGCGAGTTCTTCGCGCTGCGCGGGGTCGCGCTGCTCGTCGAGACGATCGAGAAGGTGCGCGACCGGCTGAACCCGCGTCTCGAGGTCGACGGCATCCTGGCGACCATGTACGACCCGCGGACCCTGCACGCACGGGAGGTCGTCGCGCGCGTCAACGAGGCGTTCGGCGACACCCTCCTGCACACCGTCATCAGCCGCACCGTCAAGTTCCCCGACGCCACCGTGGCCGCGGAGCCGATCACCACCTACGCCCCGACGCACTCGGGTGCGGCGGCCTACCGTCAGCTGGCACGTGAGCTCGTCGCCCGTGGCGACGCCGCCTGACGAGCGCGCGGTCCCACCCGAGCAGTCGGCCGAGGGGCCGGCGGGTGCGAACGCGCCTGCACCGTCCCCGGTCGGCACCAGCGCGTTCGAGGTCCACCTCACCAACTTCAGCGGTCCGTTCGACCTGCTCCTGGGGCTGATCGCCAAGCACAAGCTCGACATCACCGAGGTCGCCCTCGCGCAGGTCACCGACGAGTTCATCGCGCACCTGCGCGGCGCCGAGAAGCAGTGGGACCTCGGCCAGGCGAGCGAGTTCCTGGTCATCGCCGCCACGCTGCTCGACCTCAAGGCCGCCCGGCTGCTGCCCTCGGCGGACGTCGAGGACGCGGAGGACCTGGAGCTGCTCGAGGCGCGCGACCTGCTCTTCGCCCGGCTTCTGCAGTACCGCGCGTACAAGCTGGTGGCCGCGGACCTCGCCGAACGGTTCGCGACCGAGGGTCGGCGCTTCCCGCGCCTGGTGACCCTCGAACCGCACCTGGCCGCGCTGCTGCCCGAGCTGGTCTGGCAGATCGGTCCCGAGCAGCTGGCAGCGCTGGCGGCGAAGGCCGAGCAGCCGAAGGCGGCACCTCCCGGTGTCGACATCAGCCACCTGCACGCCCCGGCCGTCAGCGTCCGCGAGCAGGCCGCGGTGCTGGTGGACCGGCTGCGGCACGGCGGCGCGATGTCGTTCCGCGCGCTGACCGCGGACGCCGGGGCCACGGTCGTCGTCGTCGCGCGGTTCCTCGCGCTGCTAGAGCTGTTCCGGGAGGGTGCCGTCGCGTTCGACCAGGTCACGCCCCTGGGCGAGCTGACCGTGCGCTGGACGGGATCCGAGGAGGGCGAGATCGAGGTGTCCGACGATTTCGACACGCTGGACACCACACTCGACGCAGAGCTGGCGGCCGGTAGCGGTTCCGCCGAGGAGGACGCATGACCGAGCAGCCCGCTGACGACGCGGTGGTGGACGAGACCGATCCCGCCGCCGCCGACGAGCTCGCCTTCGACGTCGACGACCTTCCCGGCGGTGCCCTGGCCGCGCTCGAGGCGGTCCTCATGGTCGCCGACGAGCCCATCGCGGCCGTCCGGCTGGCCACGGTCCTCGCGCTGCCGACCGCCCGGGTCGAGGCGCTCCTCGACGAGCTTGCCGCCGAGTACCGCGGCGACAACGGCGGTCGGCCGCGCGGCTTCGAGGTGCGACGCGTCGGGGACGGCTGGCGGATCTACTCCGCGCCGGTCTACGCGGACGTGGTCGGGCGGTTCGTGCTCGAGGGGCAGACCGCCCGGCTCACGCAGGCGGCGCTCGAGACGCTCGCCGTCATCGCCTACCGCCAGCCCGTGACGCGCGGGCAGGTGTCGGCGGTCCGTGGCGTGAACGTCGACGGCGTCGTCCGGACGCTCACCACGCGCGGACTGGTCGCCGAGGTCGGCACGGATCCGTCGAGCGGTGCCGTGCTCTACCAGACCACGGGATACTTCTTGGAGCGGATGGGGCTGTCCAGCCTGGACGAGATGCCCCCGCTCGCGCCCTACCTGCCGGACATCGACGCCTTCGACGGCGTCGACCAGGCGATCGGAGACAACAGATGAGCCCGCAGGAACGACGGTCAGGGGGCGCCGGCCAGTCCGGTGGTCAGTCCGGCGGCAGGGGCGGCGCGCCGCGGGGCAGCAGCGGGTCCGGCGCGAGCCGGGGCGGCAGCGCCGGCGGGTCCCGGGGTGGCAGCAGCGGCGGGTACCGCGGGGCCGGTGGGGGCGAGGGCTACCGCGGCAGCACGGGCGGCGGCGACGGGTACCGCAGCAGCGGTGGCGGCGGCTACCGGGGGAGCAGCGCAGGCGGCGACGCTCGCGGCGGGAGCGCCGGTGGGTCCCGCGACACCGGGGGTCAACGCGGTGGCGGCTCGAGCGCCGGTGGCGACTCTCGCGACAGCGGCGGGTACCGCGGTGGCCCGAGCAGCGGTGGTGGCTCGCGAGGTGCGACCGGAGGCGCATCGCGCGGCGGGCCGGGTGCAGGGGCGCGCAGCGGTGCGCCTCGTCCGAAGAGCGGGAGCGGCTACCCCCGCAGCGGTGGTGCCGGCCGTCCCCGCAGCGACGGTGCGTCGAGCCGGCCGCGGAAGCCGAGCCGCACGCCCGAGGTGACGATCGACGTCCACGACCCCGACGGCGTGCGTCTGCAGAAGGTGCTCGCAGCGGCGGGTCTGGGGTCGCGACGTTCGTGCGAGGACCTCATCTCCGCCGGACGCGTGACGGTCGACGGCAACACGGTGCTCGAGCTGGGCGTGCGCGTCGACCCGCTCACAGCGGTCATCCACGTCGACGGCATGCGCGTGCAGCTGGACTCGTCGATCGTGACCATCGCGCTGAACAAGCCGAAGGGGGTCGTCTCCACGATGCACGACCCCGAAGGCCGGCCGTCGATCGGTCAGTTCGTGTCCGACCGCGAGGAGCGGCTGTTCCACGTCGGCCGCCTCGACGCCGAGACCGAGGGCCTGATCCTGCTGACCAACGACGGGGACCTGGCCAACCGCCTGTCGCACCCGTCGCACGGCGTCACCAAGGTGTACCTGGTCCAGCTCGAGGGTCGCGTGACGCCGTCGCTCGGCGCGCGCCTGGTCAAGGGCGTCGAGCTCGAGGACGGCGTCGCCAAGGTCGACAAGTTCCAGATCGTGCAGACGACCCCGCAGGCCAGCCTGGTGGAGATCGAGCTGCACGAGGGCCGCAACCGCATCGTGCGCCGGATCTTCGACGAGGTCGGCTACCCGGTCACACAGCTGGTCCGCACGCAGATCGGCCCGATCCGGCTCGGCGACCTGAAGCCGGGTCGCACGCGTGTGCTGTCGAAGACCGAGGTGGGCTCCCTGATGACACGGGTGGGCATGTGACGCTGGCGACGCGAGGGCCGGTGCGCATCGTCGGCACCGGCCTGCTGGGCACGTCGGTCGGTCTCGCGCTGACCACCCACGGAGTCGACGTCGTCCTGCACGACCCGTCGCGCACCGCGCTGGCACTGGCTCGGGACGTCGGGGCCGGTCGACCGGCGGCTCCCGACGACGTCGCACCGGCGTTGATCGTCGTCGCGGCCCCGCCCGACGTCACCGCCGACGTGGTCCGCGCGGAGCTGGACGCGTACCCGGACGCCGTCGTGACCGACGTGGCGAGCGTCAAGGGGTACGTGCTGGCGGAGCTCAGGGCCGCGGGTGCGGACCTCACGCGGTACGTCGGCTCGCACCCGATGGCGGGCCGCGAGCGGTCGGGCCCGTCGGCCGCCGTCCCCGACCTGTTCCTCGGTCGCCCGTGGGTGATCGCGGACTCGGGCTCGTCGCACCCGGACGCCGTGCTGGCCGTGCGCTCGCTCGCCGTCGACCTCGGGGCGGTGCCGGTGACGATGGACGCCGACGCGCACGACGCCGCGGTCGCCGCGGTCTCGCACGTGCCGCAGGTGGCAGCGAGCCTCGTCGCCGCCCGGTTGCGCGACGCCGACGACGCCGCGCTCGGGCTCGCCGGACAGGGCCTGCGCGACGTCACGCGCCTGGCGGCGTCCGACCCCGCGCTCTGGACCTCGATCCTCGCCGCGAACGCGGCCGCCGTCCGCGACGTCCTGTGCCACCTGCGCACCGACCTCGACACGGTGATCGACGCGCTCGCGCAGGCGGCTGCCGCCGACGGACCCGAGACGATCGAGCTCGGGGCGCTCGCCACGCTGGCGCAGGCGATCTCCGACGGGAACGCGGGCGTCGCGCGCATCCCCGGCAAGCACGGCGGCGCGCAACGGGTCTACGGCGTCGTCACCGTGCTGGTACCCGACGCCCCCGGCGAGCTCGCGCGGCTGCTGACCGAGGTGGGTGAGGCGGGGGTCAACCTCGAGGACCTGCACCTCGAGCACGCCGCCGGCCGGCCGGTGGGCATGGCGGAGATCTCGGTGCTGCCCGGTCGGGTGGAGCACCTCGAGGCGGAGCTGACAGCCCGCGGATGGAGACTGGTGAGTTGAGCAGGGCGATAGTCGTCGCGATCGACGGTCCGTCGGGGTCGGGCAAGTCGAGCGTGTCACGGGGCGTGGCGACCGCGCTCGGTCTGGCGTACCTCGACACCGGGGCGATGTACCGGGCAGCGACGTGGTGGTGCCTGCACCAGGGCGTCGCGCTGACGGACGTCGACGCGGTCGCCGGGCAGGTGCAGACGCTGCCCCTGGTGATGGGTGTGGACCCGCTCGACCCGGCGGTGCACGTCGACGGGATCGATGTCGGCGAGGCGATCAGGACCACGGAGATCTCCGCGGCCGTGAGCGCCGTCGCGACCAACCTCGCGGTGCGCGCCGAGCTCGGGCGGCTCCAGCGCGCGGAGATCGAGTCGGCACGCGTCCACGGCCGCGGCATCGTCGCCGAGGGTCGCGACATCACGACCGTCGTCGCGCCAGACGCCGACGTCCGCGTGCTGCTGACCGCGAGCGAGGACGCCCGGCTCGCCCGGCGCGCGCGCGACGTGCACGGCACGGACGACGCCGCGGCCGTCGAGGCCACCCGTGACCAGGTGCTGCGTCGCGACGCCGACGACTCGACCGTCGTGGAGTTCCACGTCGCCGCCGACGGGGTGGTGACCGTGGACTCGTCGCACCTGGACTTCGACCAGACGGTGCAGGCCGTGCTCGACGTCGTCGAGTCGGTCGTCGGCCCCCGCCCGTGAGCACGCCGACCGGCCCGTCGGAGCGCGGTCCGCGCTGGGCGCGCTGGATCGGCCGGTTCCTCGCACGGGTCGTCTGGAACACCGAGGTCACGGCCGCGCACCTGGTGCCCACCGACGGGCCGGTCCTGTTCGCGGCGAACCACACAGGAATCGTCGACGGACCGATCCTGCTCGGTGTCTCGCCGCGGCCGTCGCACATGCTGGTGAAGTCGGAGATGTTCTGGGGCCCCGTGGGCTCCGTCCTGCGTGCCGCCGGTCAGATCCCGGTGGAGCACGACGGGGGGCGCTCGGCACTCAGCAACGCGCTCGTCGTGCTCAAGCGCGCGGGTGTCGTCGGTGTCTTCCCCGAGGGGAACCGTGGCAAGGGCGACGCGGCGAGCGCGCGCGCCGGCATCGCCTGGCTCGCGCTGAACGCGCATGCGCCGGTCGTGCCGGTGGCCGTGCTCGGCACGCGGCGGACGGGGGAGTCGGTCGGGCACGTGCCGGGTCTGCGTCGTCGGCTAGCGATCGAGTTCGGTGAGCCGCTGGTCCTGCAACGTCTCCCCGGCATGTCCGGACGGGCCGCCCTCGAGGGCGCGAACGAGTCGATCCGGGTGGCCCTCGCCGACCTCGTCGACCGCGCCAGCGCCCGCACCGGGATCGTCCTGCCGACCGACGACCCCAACAGGGAACGCGCGCTCTGATGGGCTGGTCGTGGGACCCGAGCCTCTACGAGGGCAGCGCCGGGCACTACGCCGTCGGTCGGATGGCGTACCCGACGGCTCTCGCCGACGTCCTGCGCGACGAGCTGGGCCTCGACGGCAGCGGGCGGCTGCTCGACGTCGGCTGCGGCCCGGGATCCCTGACCCGGCTGCTCGCACCCCTGGTCGCGTCCGCCGTGGGCGTCGACGCCGACGCCGGGATGATCGCGGAGGCCCGTCGCTCAGGCGTCGCGGGTGTCGAGTGGCGGCACCTGCGCGCGGAGGAGCTGCCCGCGGACCTCGGGACGTTCCGGCTGGTCACGTTCGCGCAGTCGTTCCACTGGATGGATCAGCCGCGGGTCGCCCGGGCGGTCCGCCCGATGATCGAGCCCGGCGGCGCGTGGGTGCACGTCGCCGCGACGACGGACCGCGGTGTCGAGGGCGACGACCCGCTGCCGCACCCGCGGCCGCCGTGGGATCAGGTCGACGAGCTCGTCGTCGGCTACCTCGGACCGGTCCGCCGGGCAGGCCAGGGTGTGCTGCCGTCCGGGACGCGCGGCGGCGAGGAGGACGTCCTGCGGGAGGCCGGCTTCCACGGGCCGCAGCGGCTCGAGGTGGTCCGTGGCGACGTCGTGAAACGCTCGACGGACGAGCTCGTCTCCGCGGTCCACTCGTTGTCCAGCGCGGCCCCGCACCTGTTCGGCCCGCGGATCCAGGAGTTCGACGACGACCTGCGCGCGCTCCTGCGGTCGGCGTCCCCGAGCGGCACGTTCGCCGAGCGGGTGCGCGACGTCGCCGTCGTGATCTGGCGTCCGTGACGGGACTCTCGCGCCGGTAGTCGTCCCGGGGTCGGTCCACAGGGGACAATGGGTGCATGACTGAGCCCGATCCGACCTTTGCGCTGCCCGACGAGGCCGCCGACGCCGACCGTGAGCGGGCGCTGCGCGCAGGGCTCACCGAGTACGAGCTCGAGGACGAGGACCTTGCCCTCCTGCACGCCGGCGACGTCGGGGAGATCGGTGAGGAGCCGGTCGTCGTCTTCCCGGTGCTCGCCGTGGTCGGCCGCCCGAACGTCGGCAAGTCGACCCTCGTCAACCGCATCCTCGGCCGCCGCGAGGCCGTCGTCGAGGACAGGCCCGGAGTCACGCGCGACCGCGTGAGCTACCCGGCCGACTGGTCCGGCAAGCGGTTCACGCTCGTCGACACCGGCGGCTGGGAGGTCGACGTCGCCGGCATCGAGGCGCGCGTCGCCCAGCAGGCCGAGGTCGCCATCTCGCTGGCCGACGCCGTGATCTTCGTCGTCGACGCCACCGTCGGCGTTACCGAGACCGACACCCAGGTGGTCCGCCTGCTCCGCAAGGCCGGCAAGCCTGTCGTGCTGTGCGCCAACAAGGTCGACGGCCCTGCCGGAGAGGCCGACGCCGCCAACCTGTGGTCCCTCGGGCTCGGCGAGCCGTTCCCCGTCTCCGCGCTGCACGGCCGCGGCACAGGCGACCTGCTCGACGCCGCGATCGAGGCGCTGCCCGAGGTCTCCGCGCACGGCACCCCGATCCCCGACGGACCCCGTCGCGTCGCGCTGGTCGGCCGCCCGAACGTAGGCAAGTCCTCGCTGCTGAACAAGGTGCTCGGCGCCGAGCGCGTCGTCGTCGACTCCGTCGCCGGAACCACGCGCGACCCGGTCGACGAGCTCGTCGCGCTCAAGGGAAAGCCCTGGGTCTTCGTCGACACCGCCGGGATCCGCCGCCGCGTGCACCAGACGTCCGGCGCCGACTTCTACGCCTCGCTGCGCACGCAGGCCGCGATCGAGAAGGCCGAGGTGGCCGTCGTCCTGGTCGACGCCTCCGTGAAGCTCACCGAGCAGGACACCCGCGTGATCACGCAGGTCATCGAGGCCGGCCGCGCCCTGGTCATCGCGTACAACAAGTGGGACCTCATGGACGAGGACCGCCGCCCGTTCCTCGAGCGCGAGATCGAGCAGGACCTCGTCCAGGTGCAGTGGGCGCCGCGCGTGAACATCTCCGCGAAGACCGGCTGGCACACCGACCGCATGGTCCCCGCGCTCGAGCGGGCGCTCGAGTCCTGGGACACCCGCATCTCCACCGGGCGCCTCAACGCGTTCCTCGGCGAGCTCGTCGCAGCGCACCCGCACCCGCTGCGCGGCGGCAAGCAGCCCCGCATCCTGTTCGCGACGCAGGCGTCCACCCGCCCGCCGCGCTTCGTCATCTTCGCGACCGGCTTCCTCGACCCCGGCTACCGCCGCTACATCGAGCGCCGCCTCCGAGAGACGTTCGGGTTCGAGGGCACGCCCATCTCGATCTCCGTCCGGGTGCGGGAGAAGCGCAAGCGGTGATGGTCGTCGCGCGACGCCGCCCTCTCCTGAGGCTCGGCCTGCCGCGCGACCCCGCGTCGAGCAGCCACATCACCGGCTTCCTGGTGACCACGCTCGCCACCGTCATCGTGACGCGCCTGCTGCTCGGCCTCACCGGGTTCCCGCAGCTGGGCGGTGGGGGAGTGCACATCTCGCACGTCCTGTGGGGCGGGCTGCTCATGGCGCTGGCGTTCATCGGGCTCATGACGTTCATCGGACCCGTCGCCCGCCGCGTCTCCGTCGTCGTCTCCGGCATCGGCTTCGGGCTGTTCATCGACGAGATCGGCAAGTTCGTCACGTCCGACTACGACTACTTCTGGGAGCCGACGGCCGCCCTGATCTACCTCGTGGTCATCTCCCTGGGACTCTTCGCCGACGTCCTCCAGAGACGCCACCCTCGCGACCCCGCCGAGTACCTTGCCGCCGCCACCGACCAGGCCGTCGCCGGCCTCTCCGGGGGCTTCAGCACCCGCGAACGCACCCGCGCACGCTGGTACCTGTCCCGTGCCGGTGACGCCCCCGGAGCCGACGAGGTGCGCGCCCTGCTCGACTCGGTCGAGCACGACGCCGACGAGGTCCCCGACCCCATCGGCGCCACGTCCCGGTGGGTCGTCGCCGCCTCACGCTGGCTCGTGCGCGCCCGCTGGGTCCCCTGGGTGACCGTGGCCGTCCTCGTCGCCACGTCCGTCGTGACGCTCGCCCGCGGCATCTACGGCTGGACCGCGTCCGACGACCAGCCCGTCTGGCTCGTCGCCGGCATCCTGCTCAGCGGCCTCGCATCCACCGCGTTCGCCGTCGTCGGCCTCGTCGAGGTCCGCCGCGACCGCGAAGCCGGCTACCGCTGGTTCCGCCGCGCCGCGCTCGTCGCCCTCCTCGTCACCCAGATCTTCCTCTTCCGGCTCTCACCCTGGGACGCGACGTTCGGCCTCCTGGTCGACCTGCTGATCCTCGGGGTCGTCGCCGCCGAGCTCGACGTGATCGCCGATGACAGGACCACCTCGCCCGTGGGGTAGAGTTTCCGAGGCTTCTGCGGGAGCCATCGGGCTGTGGCGCAGCTTGGTAGCGCACTTGACTGGGGGTCAAGGGGTCGCAGGTTCAAATCCTGTCAGCCCGACCGATGAACGCGCAGGTCACACCAAAGATCTGGCACCGACAAGGCTCTTCTCCACCAGTTGTGGAGAGGGGCCTTTGTCGCATCTGTGTCAGCGTTGATCGTCACCGCCGCTCCGGCCCCCGGCTGCTCATCGGCGCTGGCGTTCCCGTATCCCCGCCGCCGCCGTCTTCGCGTTCCTCGCACTGGTCGCGGTTGTCAGGCAGATCCTCTGCGCGGACACGTCATTCGTGCGCGGGGCCGTTGTCAGGCAGATCCTCTGCGCGGACACGTCATTCGTGCGCGGGGCCGGGGACTCCCGGTCCGCCTCGATCACGTCATGGAGAACCCGGTTGCACGTGCTCGCCCGGGTGACGTGAGAGGGCACGGAAGGTTGACGACGCGGCGGTCCCACCGGTGCGGGCCGTGGACGGTGATCATGGGGAGGTTCTGCTCCGAGCGACGGGAGTCTCGATGAGGGTCACCGGCACATCGCGACGTCTCCGCCCCGGGCGGTCCTGCTGATGTGGGAGGCGCTGGGCTGGGGGGCCGTCGCCGCGTCGTCCCTGGTCGTCGGTGCCGTCCTGGGCATCCTGCGGGACTGGCCGCGGGCGCTGATCGGCGTCGTGCTCGGGTTCGGCGCCGGAGCGCTGATCTCGAGCGTCTCCTTCGAGCTGGCGCAGGAGGGGTTCGAGCGTGGTGGCGGTCTGTCGCTGACGATCGGCCTGGCCGCCGGCGCACTGGCGTTCTACGGAGCCGATCGCGTCGTCCAGCGGCTGGGCGCCCGGTCGCGGGTGGGCGTGGCCGGCCTTCCGCTCGCTCTGGGCGCCTTGCTGGACGGCATCCCCGAGCAGGCGGTGCTCGGGCTCGGACTGGGCCAGGGCGAGGGCGTCGGGATCGCGCTGCTGGTCTCGATCTTCGTGTCGAACCTTCCCGAGGCGATCGGGTCGTCGAGCGACATGCGGGCCGCGGGTCAGCCCCGCCGTCGCATCCTGCAGTTGTGGACAGTCGTGGCGGTCGTCTGCACGGGGGCGACGCTCGCGGGCTACGCGGTCTCCCGTGTCACGGCGGAGCGGTTCGAGGCCGGCGTGGACGGTTTTGCCGCCGGAGCCTTGCTGGTCATGCTGGTGGGTTCGATGATCCCCGAGGCCACGGAGAAGGCGCAGGACAAGGCGGGTCTGGCCGCTGTTCTCGGGTTCGCCGTCGCGGCCGGGCTGTCCGCGCTCACGTGAGCGCTCCGGCCGATGTCGGCGGAGGTGCTCTGGGTGACGTCGGGATGCGGGGAGAGGAGGCGATGACAGGCCCGGACTCCACCCGCTTGTCTCGCGGCATGTCGCGACCGGCCGACCGGAGCGACGCTGCCACGATGCGGGCATGGCCTGGAACGTTCTTCGTCGCGTGCTCCCGGACAGCCAACGTCGGACGAACGACGACCTGACCGCCGACCTGGACCTGTTCGCGGGGGAGGTGTCCGCGAAACGGTCGGCGTTCTGGACGATGCTCCTGCTGAGCTCCGTCATCGCGACGGCGGGGGTGCTGGCCGACTCCACGGCGACCGTCATCGGCGCCATGATCATCGCGCCGCTGTCGACCCCGATCATGGGACTGGCTCTGGGGCTGGCCCGGGGTGCCCCACGGTCGGCCGTGCAGTCCGCGTGGATCGTGACCCTGGGAGTCGCCCTGGTCGTCGCGGTCGGTGCAGTGTTCTCCCTCGTCGTCCCGACATCCTTCGACCTCCTGTCGAACGGACAGATCACGTCGCGCACCTCTCCTGGGCTGCTCGATCTCATCGCGGCCGTCGCCACGGGCTTCGCGGGCGCCATCGCGCTGGCCCGGCGGGACGTCGCGGCGGTCCTGCCGGGGGTGGCCATCGCCATCTCGCTCGTCCCGCCGCTCGCCGTCGTCGGGGTGTGCCTCGGCGACGGTGCCCCCGGCCTGGCGGGTGGTGCCCTCCTGCTGTTCCTGTCGAACGCGGTCGCCCTCGTCCTCGCGGGCACCCTGGTGTTCGCGATCACCGGGTACGGGGTCGCCCCGGTGGGCCAGGAGCAGCCGACCCGGCGCCGCACCTACGCGACCATCGTGGTGGTCCTCGTGATCGTCGCGCTCCCGCTCGTCGGCAACACCGTCTTCACCTACCAGGTCGCACTGAAGTCCGAACGGGTGGAGCGCGCCGCGGACGCCTGGCTCGCGGACGTCTCCGGCGCGAACGTGACCCAGGTGTCGTACAGCGGCTCCCAGGTCGAGATCGACGTCCGCACGCAGGGTGACCTTCCGGACGCTGACGTCCTCGTCCGCTCGCTCGAGAGCGCGGTGCCGCGCGGCACGCCGGTGGTCATCGTCACGAACTTCGGAGACCGTCAGGAGGTGGGCCGGGTCGGGTCCGACTGACGCAGCCGTGCACCCCACGGCCGTCGTCGTCCTGACGATCTGGCAGGACCATCGGCCCTGTCCTCTCGCCGCGCCGCGGAGTATCGCTGGAGATGCGCGGGCAACCGTGCCCGACGTGGTCGAGGTGAGGAGTCACCATGAAGGCGCTCGTGTTCCATGGTCCGAACACCATCGCGTGGGAGGAGGTCCCGGACGCGCGTCTGCTCGAACCGACCGACGCCGTGGTCCGGATCGACACCACGACCATCTGCGGTACCGACCTGCACATCCTGCACGGCGACGTCCCGGCGGTGACGGACGGACGCGTGCTCGGGCACGAGGGCGTCGGGACGATCGTGGCGGTCGGCGAGAGCGTTCGCAGCCACGCTGTCGGCGAGCGGGTCATCATCTCGTGCATCAGCGGGTGCGGTGTGTGCACCTACTGCCGGAGCCAGAACCCGTCCCACTGTCTCGCAGCCGAGGGGATGCCTGGGATCGGCTGGGTGCTCGGCCACCTCATCGACGGAACCCAGGCGGAGCTCGTCCGGGTGCCGTTCGCCGACAGCTCCCTGCACCGCCTCCCGTCGAACGTGCCTGACGAGCTGGCCGTGCTGCTCTCGGACATCCTGCCGACGGGATTCGAGATCGGCGTCCGGTACGGGCACGTCCAGCCCGGCGACTCCGTCGCGGTCGTGGGAGCCGGGCCGGTCGGCCTCGCCGCGGTCGCCACCGCAGGGTTGTACGGGGCCGCGCAGATCATCGCCCTCGACACGGACGGCCACCGCCTCGACGTCGCGAAGCGGCTGGGCGCGACGGCCACGGTCGACGCCTCGGCACCCGACTGGAAGGCGCAGGTGCTGGCGATCACGGACGACGCGGGGGTCGACGTCGCGATCGAGTGCGTCGGCATCCCGCAGACGTTCACGATGTGCACCGAGCTGGTCCGACCCGGCGGGCACGTCGCGAACGTCGGGGTGCACGGGGCGCCGGCCGAGCTCGCGCTGCAGGACCTGTGGATCCGGAACATCACGATCACCACCGGCCTCGTCAACACCACGACGCTGCCGATGCTCCTTCGCCTGGTCGCGGCAGGGAAGCTGCCCGTGGAGGCGTTCGTCACCCACCGGTTCGACCTGGACGACATCGTCTCGGCGTACGACACCTTCGGGCGTGCGGCGCAGACCCAGGCGCTCAAGGTGCTCCTGTCCCGGTGAGACGTGACGGACGAGGGGCCCGGCTCCATGAAGAGCCGGGTCCCTCTGCGCCGGCGGTCGCCGACCCTGCCGATCGCTCGGGGTCCGTGCTCGCCGCGCGGAGCGGGTGACCACCTGCATCGCAGCGGGGGCGACCTGTTCCAGAACTGTCATCCGTTGTCGTGCGCCACGATCACCAGGACCGTCCGCAGCGGACCACGCCGACCCCGTGTCCGGCCGCACCGCCGGCGCTCCCTCCACCCTGCGTCCGCGCGAGCGGGGCCTAGATGAACAGCAGCTGGGCGCCGTCGGTCTTCTCGATGAAGTCGCTGGCGCTGATGATCCCCTCGACGTCCTCGTCGAGGTCGGCGAGCGTCAGGTGGTTCATGTCCGCGGACAGTCGGCACGCCCACAGGTGCCCACCGGAGGCGACGATCTGCTCGAGGAACTCCGGGACGTCGGGGACGTCGAGCTCCGCGATCGCCTTCTTCAGCCGCGACGTCGCCATCGCTGTCATCCCGGGAAGTCCGCCGAGGCCCTGTGGCATGTGGGTCGCCGTGTTCCCGAGCATGGTGAACTTCAGGTCGCCCATCGTGGCTCGCGTGATCATGTCGAGGCCCCAGAAGGTGAAGAACAGGTGGGTCTCGACGCCCTCGCCGAGCGCCGCGTTCGCCAGGATCAGACCCGGATAGGCCATGTCCAGGTTGCCCTTCGAGCAGATGATCGCGAGCTTCCGCCCGGGAGCGTCGTCGGTCCCGAAATGGGGCACGATCGCGGTAGCGGTCTCGGTGGAGGTCATGGCAGTGCCTTTCGTCGGCGTGGATCAGACGCAGCCCACGGGCTTCGGCAGGCCGGCGACGTAGGCCATCTTCTTGGCCGGCTTCTGCGGGAAGAGCCGGAAGAGCTCCTTGACCGGGACGCCGCTGCCGGCTGACGCCCGCCGGAGCGTCGGGGTCTCGCCGCGCTGCCGGAAGTCCTCCCGGAGGAACGTCAGGACCGCTCGGTGCTCGTCGGTGAGCGTGAGCCCGACCTGCTCGGCGAGGACGAGTGCGAGCCCGTCGTCCCACTCCGAGGGGTCGGTCAGGAAGCCCGCGTCATCGACGTGGATCGTGTGGTCCGCGAGGGTCGTGACTGGCATGGCGCACCGCCTTCTAGGACGTGGGAACGGGAGACTTCTTGCCGGCCATCGACATGGCCGGCGCGATGGGCATCGGGCGGCCCGGGAGCAGGACGTTCCAGTACAGCCACCGGAACGCGAGCTTCCCCAGGTGGTTGGCGCGGCTCTCCATGAGCAGGCGCAGCGGTCCCACGAACGGGACCGGATACGTCCCGGGGAGGGGCTCCGTGTCGTAGTTGAAGTCGAGCAGCAGGGCCTTGCCGTCACCGGACTCGACGAAGCAGGTGGCGTGGCCGTCGAACGAGTGGGTGAGCTCTCGGCCCGAGGTGAGGTCGACGAGGTTGTCGACGAGGACGTCGGCCGAGAAGTGGGCGACCGACCCCGCCTTGGAGGTCGGGATGTCCGATGCGTCGCCGATGGCGAAGATGCGTGGGTCCGCGGTCGACTGGAGGGTGTGGCGGTCGACGGGGACGAACCCGAGCTCGTCGCCGAGGCCGGATCGCTCGACGAAGTCGGCTCCGCGGTGCAGCGGCACCGTGACGAGCAGATCGAACGGGATTCGGCGGCCGTCGTAGGACTCCAGCGTGGTGCCGTCGATCCGCTCGACGAGGAAGTCAGGCTCCACGGTGATGCCGCGGTCGACGAGCATGGATCCGAGCCGCTGCGAGGCGATCGGCTGGGTGAACGCACCATCCAGGGGCGTCACGAAGATCAGGTCGGTCGCCTCCCGGCGTCCCCGTTCACGCAGCCAGTCGTCGGCGAGGAACGTGAACTCGAGCGGCGCGACCGGGCACGTGATCGGCACGTCGGTGACGTGGACGACGAGACGGCCGCCCTGGAACCGCCGCAAGGCGGTGGCCAGGGCCTTGGCTCCGTCCAGCGTGTAGAAGTCGAAGATGGTCCGTCGCCACTGAGGGCCGAGCATCCCTGGTGTCTGGTCCGGCCGGGTTGAGGCTCCGGAGGCGATGACGAGGTAGTCGTAGGGGAGGAGCCGGCCGTCCAGGAGCACGACCTCTCGGGCGTCGACGTCGATCCGGTCGACGGCTTCCAGGACCAGCTCCACACCGTCGCGCACGAAGGCGTGCCGCGACCGGACCAACGAGGTCGTCGGACCACCGAACGGCACGAAGAGGAAGCCAGGCTGGTACGCGTGCGCGTCGTCCCGGTCGACCACGGTGATCGCCCAGGTGTCGTCGAGTCTGCGTCGGAGCTTGTTCGCGACCATCGTGCCGGCGGTCCCTCCGCCGAGCACCACCACGTGCCTGGTCATGGCACTCAGTGCGCGATCTGCACGTCACCGTGCTCGATCGCGGAGACGTCGTCGGAGGTTGCACGCAGCAGGCGGTCCGCCAGGTCGCGCAGCGCGCGGGCGGCCGCCAGCTCCTCGCCGATCTCAGGGACGTCCATGTCCTGCGGTGCACGTCGCGCTCGGCCGTAGCCGTCGAGGTGGGTGCCGGCCGACGTGGTGAGCACGGCGTGTGCCTTCGTCACGTCACCGTCGGCCCGCAGGTCGTCCGCATCGAAGAGATGGATCACGACTCTCCAGGTGTGCGTCATCGCACTGCTCCTTCCGCCTGGCGGGGCCGCCCGCCACCACGGCGGTGCGTCCTTGTCACCCAGCCTTCGTCGGCCCAGGTGTCCGACATAGAGCAGAAGGTCCTGACACGCGCAGCGTCTAGCGGACGACCACCACCGGACACGTGGCGTGGTGCAGGACAGCCTGGCTCACCGACCCGAGAAGAAGGCCGCGGAAACCACCGAGGCCGCGAGACCCGACCACCAGGAGCTCGGCGTCCTCGGAGGCGGCGAGGATGACGTGCGCGGGTCCGCCGCGGTGCACCATGGACGTCACGTTCACGTCGGGATAGCGCTCCATGTGCCCCGCGAGGCTCTCGGACAGCAGAGCCTTCTCTGCCATCCGGATCTCTTCGATCTCTTCGGGCATCCACGGCGGCACCGGCCCGAACAGCGTCGGCATCTCCCATGCGTGCACGGCGACCAGGGGGAGCCCCAGGCGGGACGCCTGGTCGAACGCGTAGTCGACGGCGCTCACGCTCGTCGGGGAGCCGTCCACCCCCACCACGACCGGTCGCGTGGACGTCTCCGCCGCCGCGCGCGGCGTTCGGACCACGACGACCGGGCAGTGCGCGTGCGCAGCAACAGTCACGCTGACCGACCCGAGGAGCAGACCTGCGAAACCGTCGCGGCCCCGGGAGCCCACGACGAGCATGCGGGCGTGCTTCGATGCCTCGGTGAGCACCGCTGCCACGCTGTCCTGGGGCTCGAGCTGCGACGTGACCTCGAGCTCGGGGTCGATGGCCCGCAGACATTCGACCCCGCCCTCCAGAACCTGGCGACCGACCTTCGCCGTCAGGTCCAGGGGACGGTCAGCGACGACGTAGCCGTCGAGGAACGTCCGCGCGACGTGCACGATCCGGAGCGGAACGTGCTCGCGTCGAGCCGCCCTAGCAGCCCATGCCAGCGCCTCGTCCGCGTGGGTGGAGCCGTCGTAGCCCACCACGATCTCTCGGTTCATCTCGCACCTCCGAAGGCTTCCTTGTCTCATCCGTTCGCTCGGGTACCTCGATCGTGCGAGCCCGGCGGTTCCGTTCGTAGAGTCCGAGGTCCCGAGCTGCCCCTGGACCACCGACGCGACGTCACGGCGTGCGTGCGTCGCGCAACGCTGCCGTCCTCGTTCTCGACGACGTGCTCAGCACTTCCCGCAGACGATGGGACCAACGACCGTGGCGCTCCGCCTCCACGCGCGGTTCGCTGGGGCTGGGAAGGTGCGTCACGGGAAGGACCGCCATGAGCACGTCCAGGACTGTCGAATCCGGCCCGATCGTCGTCGGCGTCGACGGCTCCGAGCCGGCACTCCGAGCCGTCGCCGCCGCTGCCGTCCAGGCCGGACTCCTCGGGTTCCCGCTCGAGGTGGTGCACGCGTTCATCTGGCCCGAGCTTCGTGGACCAGCGATCCCGACACCCTCGGACCTGCCCGGTGCGGGCTTGAGGAAGTCGGCTGAACGCATCGTGGACGAAGCGGTCCGGCGTGCCCAGGAGACGGCGCCCGGCGTCGCTGTCAGCGGAGCGGTGATCACGGGCGCACCCGAGCCGGTCCTCCTGCGGGCCAGCGTCCACGCCGCGCTGGTGATGGTGGGGGATCGTGGTCTCGGCGGGTTCACGGGCCTCCTGCTCGGCTCGGTCGCGATCGCGTTGGCTTCCTCGGCGCAGTGCCCGGTGCTCGTCGTCCGTGGACGACCCGAGCCCTCCGGTCCGGTGGTGGTGGGGCTGGACGACAGCACCGCCGGGGAGACGGCCGTGGACCTCGCGCTGTCGTGGGCGGCAGCGAACCGGCTGACCCTCCGGGCCGTCCACGCTGCACCCGAGGCTCCGTCGCGTCGCGCTGACCCTGCCGGTGAGCGCGGCCGGCGGTGGGCGCCTGACGCCGCGGCCGTCCCCACTGTGTTCGCGCTGGTCGAGCTGCATCGACGCGCCCACCCGACGGTCGAGGTCGAGCGTGAGGTGCGACGCGGGGATGCTCGCCGCGTGCTCATCCGCGAGAGCGAGCACGCAAGCGTCGTCGTCGTGGGTTCCCGCGGGCGCGGCGGCTTCGAGGGACTCCTGCTCGGGTCGGTCAGCCACGCGACTCTGCACCATGCAGCCTGCCCGGTCGCGGTCGTCCCGCACGGGATCCGGGGGCTTCGACCCCCGCTGGGACCGTCCGACGGCCTGCGTGCGTCGCGCGTCGACACGTGAGCGCGGGCACGTCGACCGACCTACCTGGCCGCCGGGGTCTTCTCGGAGTGTGTCGATGGGCCGGACCAGCGCGGGACACGGCCTAGCCTGTTCGTCAGACGTCGCGCTCGTGGGGTGGGTGCACGATGGCGACCGGGCAGGTGGCATGGTGCACGACCGCATGGCTCACCGACCCGAGCAGGAGACCCGCGAAGCCGCCGCGCCCCCTGGACCCCAGAACCACCAGCTGGGCTCCATCCGAGGCCGCCAGCACGACCTCGGCGGCTCCGCCCAGCCTCACCGTCGACCGCACCTCGACGTCGGGGTACTTTTCGCAGTGGCCGGCGAGGCTCTCGGCCAGGAGCGCCTTCTCGGTGACGAGCCGATCTGCGATCTCCTCCGGCGTCCACGCCGGGGTGGTACCCAGCAGCGCGGGCGTCTCCCACGCGTGCACAGCGGTCAATGGAGCCTCGAGCCGTGACGCCTGGTCGAACGCGAGGTCGACCGCCCTGACACTCGTGCGCGAGCCGTCCACGCCGACGACGACGGGCCGTGCGAGCGGAACCGCGGATCGGCCTGGGCGGCGCCTGACGACCACCACCGGACAGTGGGCGTGCGCCGCGACCGCCGTGCTCACGGAGCCGAGCAACAGTCCAGAGAATCCCCCCAGGCCGCGCGCGCCGAGCACGAGCATGTGCGCGTCGGTGCTCACCTCGACGAGAGTGCCGGGAACGCTGTCGCGGAGCTCGAGCGATGACGTGATCTCGACGTCAGGTGCCTCGGCTCGTGCACGTTCGACGCCGTCGGTCAGTGAACGTGCGCCGCCCTGCCCGAGCCCGACATGGACGATACGCAGCGGACGGCGCTCACGTCGTGCCTCGTCGGCGGCCCACCGCAACGCCTGCTGCGCCTCCGGAGAGCCGTCGTACCCCACCACGATCTGCCCGCTCATGCTGCACCTCCAGCGCGCGTCGGCTGCGGCCTGTGCTTCGTCCAGGTTCGCCTGGACGCCGTGCCGACCCCAGGGTCGTTGGTCCCGAAGGTGGTCGCTCCTGGTCGCGGCCCCCTGGCCCTAGAGGGCCGACACGCCCAGCATGCGACCCACGGCATAAGTGACGATCATCGCCAGCGCGCCGCCGACCATGAGGCGCGCCATCGCCCGCAGGCGACGCGCGTGCCCGAGCCGAGCGCTGATCCCGCCGGTGATGGCGAGTGCCAGGAGCACGGCGACAAATGTCACGGCGACGCGAACGTCGGCGGGGGCAACACCGATGGCGACCAGGGGTAGCACCGCCCCGGCCGTGAACGACAGACCAGACGAGATCGCAGCATGAACCGGGTTGGTCAGCGCGTTCGGGTCCAGGCCGAGCTCGACATCCAGGTGGGCCGCCACCGGATCGTCGGCACTGAGCTCCAGCGCCACGGCTCGAGCAGTCGCAGTGGACAGGCCCCTCGACTCCAGGATTCCGGTCAGCTCCTCGAGCTCTCCTTCAGGATCGCCCTCCACCTCGCGGCGTTCGTGCTCGATCAGAGCTCGCTCGGCGTCGCGCTGGCTGCTCACCGACACGTACTCCCCGAGCGCCATGGAGACGGCGCCGGCTACGAGTCCCGCGACGCCTGCAACGAGGATCGGACTGATCGCCGCCGTAGCGCCAGCGACGCCGACGACCAGCCCTGCCGTCGAGATGATGCCGTCGTTGGCGCCGAGCACGCCCGCGCGCAGCCAGTTCAGGCGGGATGCCTCCCGCCCCCGGCCGGCATCGACGACCAGGCGTGCCTGCTGTGCTCCGCTACCGGGCATGGATCCGACGCTCGGGGTGTCGCAGGGCCGGTTCCGTCGACGGCCGGTCAGCTCGCCCAACCATCCACCGCACAGCAAGTGCAGTCTCAGCCAGCCCCACCGCGAAGAACGCCCACTGCACCGGCGACTCCCCACCGATCAGGGGCAGCTGCGCGAGCACCCAGCCGGTCAGGACGACGCCGGCGCCGAGCGCGGCCTGGGGCGCGAGTGCGTGCCCTCGTAGGCCGAGCACCATCGCGACACCCTGCGGCACCGCGATGCACACCCCGAGGGCCAGAGCGGGCACGGCGGGGCCGTCGATGAACGTGAGCTGGTCGACCAGCGGATCGAACTGGCCGGAGAGGAACCCCTGCACGCCCGCGAGCGCGCCCGCAGTGGTCAGACCCTCGAGCGCGATCGACCACCGTCGGGCCACGGGTCTGGCGGGACGGGGCAGGGCCCTCCGCTCGGTCATGACTCGAGCCTGTCCCGGGTCTCCGCGCGTGGACCAGGGCACAACGTCCCACGACAGCGCAGCGGAGGATGCGTGATCCTTGGTCAGGGTGCCGTACCCGCACCTCTGCCTGAGGCGCCAGGTCCAGGAGGTCGTTCCATGGCACGCCGCTCGGCTCGTCCCGGGGCCACCGGCTCCGGGGTGCTCCCGACTCACGGGAGCACACCGGGCCGAGCCTGGACGGCTGCCTGGTTCGCGATCGCCGGCGCTGCTGTCGCCAACGGCGCCGTGCGCGAGCGGTACCTGGTGCCGCGCTTCGGCGAGGTGCGCGCGCAGCAGATCTCGACCGGCGCGCTGGTCGCCGTGATCTGGACGGTCGCCGCCGGGCTGGGCCGGGTGCGGCCGCTGCCGGACCGCGCCTCGGCGCTGATCGTCGCCTGCGGGTGGGCCGGCTCGACGTTGACGTTCGAGGTCGGGCTCGGTGCGGCGGGTTCCGCCGCGGGAGCTGGTGGCCGCCTACGACCTGAGAGCAGGCAGGCTGTGGGCTCTCGTCCCGATCACCATGGCTGTCGCTCCGATCGTCGCCGGAACTCACACCCTCCACCGACGGGTGAGCAACCCCACGATCGCCGCGCGGATGGTGAGGTTGCGTGAGCTCCGGCCATGCGCAGCGCGGACGATCCGCGGTCGTGTCATGGTTGCGCGATGGCGCCCACCCCCCAGGTCGACATCTCCGCCCTCCTGACGGCGGTGGAAGATGCCTCGCCTGCCGAGGCGATGTCCGTCGCCGCAGAGGTGCTGCGGCGGACGCTCGGCGTGCGCTCCGCGAGGTTCTTGATCGCCGACGCCGCAGGGAGCACGCTCGTCGACCCGGCGAACCCTGGCGGGCGCTTCGAGCTCGAGGGGACGGAGGCGGGGCGGGCGTGGCGCGAGCAGCGCACCGTCCAGGACGGGCACGGGTGGGCGTTCACCCCCGTGACCGTGCGCGGCGACGCGCTCGGGGTGCTCGCCGTCCAGATGCCTGCGCACGGCACCGGTGGAGACGCTCCGGAGACCGCGACGATCGCGCAGCTCGCAGCGGTCGCGCACGCCCTCGGGTACGTCCTCATCGCCAGCCAGCGGCACACCGACCGGTACGAGACAGCGATGCGGTCGGTCGACTTCACGCTCGCCCGGGAGGTCCAACGACGCCTTCTGCCGCCCGGCTTCGTCTGCGAGGGAGGATCCTTCACGATCGCCGGGTGGCTCGAACCCTCGGCCAGCGCCGCCGGCGACACCTTCGACTACGTCGCATCCTCCGACCGGCTCACGGCCTCGCTCACGGACGCCACGGGGCACGACCTGGGCGCGGCGATGGTGGCGACCCTCGCGGTGAACGCGCTGCGTAACGCCCGTCGGCGGGGCGCCGGTCTCGCCGAACAGGCGAACGCCGCGAACGCTGCCCTGCTCGAGCGCGACGGGGACCGCAGCTTCGTAACGGGGATCCTCCTGGAGATGGACCTCCGGTCGTCCGGTGGCGAGCAGGGCCCCGGTGACCGCACCGTGGCACGGATCATCAACGCGGGGCACCCCGGCGCGCTCTTGTTGCACGAGGGGCAGGTCAGGGGCGTCGCGCCGGCCAACAACCCGCTGCTCGGGCTGCGCGAGCACGAGTACCAGGTTCAGGAGATCGAGCTGTTCCCTGGCGACCGGCTGCTCATGATGACCGATGGCATGTTCGAGCGGAGCGCGGCGAGCTTCGACCTTCCGGGTGCCCTGCGCGACACCGCCGACCAGCACACCCGCAGCGTGGCGCAGGGCATCTCGCGGATCTTCCTCGAGACGGTCGGCAACGACATCCAGGACGACGCGGCTCTGCTGCTCCTCGAGTGGCACGGCGGGACGACGGGCCGCACCACCCGGCGCGGGGCGGACCGCTCGTCGCAGTAGGCCTGCCCTGTCGACCCGCGCGAGTGCCAGTGACACGTGCGACGCCGCATGCGATCACCCTCCGGGCGCTCGACGCGCGAACGCGCCAGGTGCGGCCCGATGCCGATCGCGGAGCAGGAGCAGGCCTGGCACGACGACGACGGCGCCCGCCGCGAGCGTCAAGGCGGACCACCCGGCGAGTGCGAGGACGACCGTCGAGGTCAGGGTGCCGGCCGCGGCCGAGATCCACACCACCGCCTCGACCGAGCCCTCCACGTCGGCCCGCAGCTCCGCGGGCAGCCCGACGGCCAGCGACGCGCTGCCGCCCACGAAGCACAGGTTCCACCCGTAGCCGAGCGCGAACAGCCCCACCGCCTGGGGGAGGAGGGCCCCGGATGCGGCCACGATCGTCGCGACCAGCAGGGTCGCAAGGCCGAGCACCATGACCGGCACGGCACCCCGGCCGTCGACGAGACGTCCTGTGACGGGGGACAGGACGAACATGCCGAGCGTGTGGGCGGCGAGGACGAGACCGACGACGTCGAGGCCGTGATGGTGCAGGTGCAGCTGGACGGGCACCGACGTCATCACGGCCGCCATCACGACCTGCCCGGTGACCATCACCGCGAGGCCGTCGCGGCCGGCAGGCGATCGCACGATCGTCCGCACGGGCACCCGGGGACCTGTCCGGGGTCGTCGGGTCGTGTCCAGGCCGCTGACCGCCAGCGCGGCGAGCAGCCCCGCCGGGATGCTGAGCAGGAACGCACCGGAGAGGGCGGGCCGTCCGAGGGCGTCGGCGAGGTGCGCGGTGGGGAGCAGGAGCAGTGGTCCGCCGACGGCGCCGACGGTGCCGGCCCAGACGATCAGTGCGATCGCGGACCCACGTCGTCGGGCGGGTACGAGCTCGGCGGCTGCGTACCGGGACAGCTGCGCGGCGGCGTTCCCCAGCCCGATCAGGAGCATGCCGCCGACGAGCAGCACCACGTTGCCGACGGGCACGGCGACCGCACCGGCCGCGGCGCCGAGCGTGGTCGCCAGGTACCCGAGCCGCAGGGCCGTCCGGGTGCCGGCCCGGTGGGTGAGCACGGTGACCAGGAGGGCCCCGAGCCCGGTGCCGATCACCGCCGCGGTGCCCGGCACACCGCCCCAGGCCGGTCCCAGGGCGTCGACCATCACCAGTGCGGCGACCGTGCTGGTCGTCGCGATGACTGCGCTGTTCAGGGCGGCGCCGACGAACAGAGCTGTCGTCGCCGGAGCCGTCGTGGTCGTGGTGCCGCGCCTCATGCCGTCGACGGTACGAAGGCTCGGGGCATCGGAGAATGGCCGATCGCAGGCGTTGCCATCGTCTCGCCTCTCGATCCTGAGGTATTCCGGCGATACGGTTTGCAGATGAGCAGACCGCTCGACGGGACCGACTGGCGCATCGTCTCCGAGCTCCAGAAGGACGGTCGGCTGTCGTTCAACCAGCTCGGCCGCAAGGTCAACCTGTCCGCCCCTGCGACCGCCGACCGGGTCCGGCGGCTGGAGGAGGCGGGCGTGATCGCCGGCTACCAGGCCCGGATCGACCCTGCACGCGCGGGCCTCCCGCTGACCGCGTTCGTCAAGCTGCGGTGCTCGCCGGGCCGTTGCCTGCTCAAGACCACAGCGTCGGACGAGTTCCCCGAGGTCGTCGAGATCCACAAGCTCAGCGGGAGCTCGTGCACCCTCCTGCGGGTCCGTGCCGCGTCGATGCCGCACCTGGAGGAGATCTTCGAGCGCATCGGCAGGCACGGCGAGATCGACACCCAGATCGTGCTGTCCACCCAGTACGAGGGCCGCCCGGTCGCGGAACCACCGGCGGAGAACCGGACCGCTCAACCGTCGCCGGGATGGAGCCGTGACGCCCGGTCCGACGGGGTCTGAGCGCAGGGCTCGACCTGACGAGCCCGTCGCGAGTGCCCAACGGCTGTCACCGGCGGTGCTCCGCCGCTACTGTCGCCAGAATGGGCGATGCGGGCCTCACGATCGACGGCTACCAGATCGAACCGCTCGGTCCGCCGACGTGGGACGCGTTCGCGGGCCTGGCGGAGCGGCACAACGGTGTCTGGGGCGGGTGCTGGTGCGTCTACTTCCACTGCTACCCCGACCCGGTCGAGGAACGCCGAGAGCTCGGCAACCGGGAGTTCAAGCGGCAGCGCGTCCTGGCCGGCACCGCCCACGCGGCGCTCGTGCTCGACGGCGACGCCGCGGTCGCCTGGGCGGAGTTCGGGCCCGTCGAGGAGCTGCCGAACATCCACCACCGCAAGGAGTGGGAGAAGGGGGTCGTGCGCAGGCCGGACTTCCGGATCACCTGCCTGTTCGTGGACCGCGACTACCGTCGCCAGGGGATGGCGTCCGTCGCCGTCCGGGGCGCGCTCGCGCTGATCGCCGACGCCGGGGGTGGTCTGGTCGAGTCGTACCCGCACGACCTGCCGCCCGGCAAGAAGACCTCCGCGTCCTTCCTCTACAACGCGACGCGGACCATGTACGAGCAGCTCGGGTTCGAGTACCAGCGGCCCAAGGGCAAGGGCAACTGCGTGATGACCACCGAGGTGCCAGCCAGCAAGGCGTAGCCCGTGCGGCGGGGTGCCCTCTCAGCGCCGTACCCCGGTCACCGTTCCGTCGTCGTCGGTGACGTACCGGCCCTCCGACAGGTCGAGCAGCACCAGGCGGTTGCCGAACGGGTCCACGACGACCGCCACCCGCCCGACGGGAACCTCCTCGGGTCCGCTGACGAGCTCACCGCCGACCGATCGGAACTCCTGCACCGCCACGAGCACGTCGTCGACGAGCCACGTCGGTTCGTAGGGCAGCGTCGTCGTCAGGACCACCTCGGTCTCGCTGTCGGGGAGGGCGAGGCCGGCTTGGCCGACGGCGTCGTTGCGCCACAGGAGCCGGTGCCCGAGCCCGTGCACGTAGCAGCGGAGCCCGGTGTCGAGATCCGGCACCGGGATGGTCACGGCATCGACGTTCCTCAGCACGGTCATGTCCCAGGGTGCCACCGCGGGGGGTCCTCGTGCGGACCGCGGTCAGACTCTCCTGGGCGACCCGACCGTCGCCGCCTCCGCCTTCTCCCGTCGCATGCTCCGATGCAGCTCCTGGAGCAGCAGCGGGACGTCGGCCCACGCCTGCAGGCTCACGGTGGCGACTGCCCGTACCCGGGGCCACTCGCCGTCGGCGAACTCGTGAGGGATCGGGTCCAGGGCTCGGAGCGCGATCTGGCGGAGCTCCTCGGCGATGTCGCGGGCGCGTTCGTCGGGGACCGCGGGCAGCACGGCCGCGACCAGGATCTCGTCGTCGCCGAGACGGCCGATCACACAGCCTGACGGATAGGCGCCGGCGAGCGCCTCGGCCATGGTGTTCAGGACGCGATCACCGTGGCGCAGACCGTGGATCGCGTTCAGGAGCCCGAAGGCTCGGACGTCGATGAGTGTCGCGGCCAGTCGTCGGCGCGAGCCCCGGATCTCCAGCGCCCACGAGTCGAGCGTGTGCTCGAGGGTGTGGCGGTTGACGAGACCGGTGGTGCGGTCGCGCATGCCCTGCTCAGCCAGCGCGGCGGCGAGGGCGTGCACGAGCTCGGCCGTTCCCGTGGCCGACCAGACGTCCGCGCGCACCACCACGTCCTCGAACCGGGACTCGGCCGGTCGGGCCATCGCGAGGAGCGCCGCCTCGACGACCGACGACGCCGGGTCGACGACGAGCGGCTCCCAGTCGGCCACCGCCCGCGCCGGTCGACGCGTGAGCACTGCTCGGCCGTAGCCGAGCCGGCCCGCCATGCCGGCGGTGAACCGCGAGCGCGTGATCAGTCCGATCCGGCCCGGGTCGGTCCGGTCGATGACGCCGATCCGCACGAGGGCCGCGTCGAGGAACAGGGGTTCGACCTCGTGGACGGGCATCTCGGCGTCGATCACCTGGAGAGGGACCGCGACGGTCGCGACGGGAGCGGTGGACGGGACGGCGCCGGAGCGGAGGTCACGCAGGAGGGTCTGAACGTTCGCCACAGCGCATGGTCGGTCAACGAAGGCGCAGGTCGGAAGGGTGTTCGTCGAGTCGCCGGTCAACGTTCATGTGCGGGACACCGGGGCTGCCGTCATCAGCACGGCCGCGCGCCACCGGCGCTCGCGACGTCGATGACCGCCTGCACCAGGACGGGACCTGACGTGAGCGCCGGGTCGTCGTGGTCCGCGTCCGGCACCACGACCTCGACGACCTCGCGATCCGCTGCACGGGCCGCGTCCGCCACGGCCCGGCTCTGGCGTGGCGGCACGGTCGTGTCCCGGTCGCCGAGGACGACGACGACAGGGACGGTCGTCTGGCGCACGGCTCCGACGACGTCGAACCGGTCGTGCAGCACGGGGCCGACCGGCACGTGGGAGACCGCCCGGGCAGCGTCCGCGAGGGTGGTGAACGGCGACCGCAGGACGAGCGCGGCCGGCGGGTGCTCGGCGGCCAGGCCGGCCGCGACCGCGGCGCCGAGACTCTCCCCGAGGTAGACGAGCGAGGTCGCCCGGATCCCGGCATCGACGAGGAACGCCCGCGCGGCTCGGGCATCGCGCAGGAGGGTCACCTCCGACGGCGACCCCGGGTTGCCGCCGTACCCGCGGTACTCCAGCAGCAGGACCCCGAAGCCGGCGTCACCCAGCGCAGCGGCGAGCGGGACGCGGTCCGCACGGTTGCCCGCGTTGCCCGGCGCGACCAGCACGGTCGCGGTGCAGCCCCCGGGCGCCGGCAGGTACCACGCGGCGAGCGTCAGGTGGTCGGTCGTCGACAACCGGACCTCTCGCGCACCCGGCAGCAGGTCCGACACGGACGGTGGGGTGCTCCGGTCGGGGAAGTAGATGAGCGAGCGCTGGAACGCGAGGACCAGGCCGACGACGAGGACGACGGCGACCGCGACCGCTGTCAGGATCCGACGACCGCGCACCTGCCCAGCCATCGTCTGATCGTCGCACGGTGACGGGCGCGAGGCGCTCGCCCGGCCGCGGGCGTACCGTCGGACGAGAGCCCGAGCCGACGTCCGGAGGAGGACAGGACCATGAGCACAGACACGCCGCCGCTGCCCGACGACGAGACGCGAGCGCACACGACCGAGCCGGCCGAGGGGGCCGAGGTGGCCGGGGACGGGACGGACGTCCGGCAGCACGCCACCGAACCTGCCGAGGGCAAGGACCCCGCCGACTCCTGATCGCTCAGCGGTCGGGTGCGCGGCGGTTCCGACCGCGGCCCAGCGCGCGCACGCTCTGCGAGCGCACGAGGGCCCGAAGGTCGGCCACCGTCCTGCGCAACCAGGTCATGCGGCGGGGTCCAGGACGACCTTGATGCACCCGTCGTGCTTCTTCTGGAACATCTCGTACGCCGCAGGGGCGTCGAGGAGCCCGACGCGGTGGGTGCGCAGGTCGAGGACGCCGAGGGGGTCGGCGTCGTCCGTCACGAGCGGCAGCAGGTCGTCCACCCAGCGCCGGACGTTCGCCTGCCCCATCCGCAGTGTCAGCTGCTTGTCGAACATCGTCATCATCGGCAACGGGTCGACCGCGCCGCCGTACACCCCGGAGATCGACACCGTCCCGCCCCGGCGTGCGATGTCGATCGCGGTCAGCAGCGCACCGAGCCGGTCGATGCCGGCCTTCTCGATGAGGGGCGCGGCGAGCGCGTCGGGCAGCAGGGTGGCCGCGCGCTGTCCGGCGGCGGCGACGGGTGACCCGTGCGCCTCCATCCCGACGGCGTCGATCGCCGCGTCGACCCCGCGACCGCCCGTCAGGTCCTGCACCGCGCCCACGAGGTCGTCGGTGTCGCGCAGGTCGAGGACCTCGATGCCGTGCCGACGTGCCATCGCCAACCGCTCGGGGACCAGGTCGATCCCGATCACCCGGGACGCCCCGCGGTGCGCGGCGATGCGTGCGGCCATCTGGCCGATGGGTCCCAGACCCAGGACCCCGACGGTGCCGCCGGGGGGCACCTGGGCGTACTCGACGGCCTGCCACGCAGTCGGCAGGACGTCGGACAGGAACAGGTACCGCTCGTCCGGGCTGCCGTCGTCGGGCACGACGACCGGGCCGAACTGGGCCTGCGGGACGCGCAGGTACTGTGCCTGCCCGCCGGGGACCTGGCCGTAGAGCTTGGTGTACCCGAACAGTGCCGCGCCCTTGCCCTGGTCCCGTACCTGCGTCGTCTCGCACTGCGAGTGCAACCCGCGGCTGCACGTCCAGCAGGTGCCGCACGCGATCCCGAACGGGACGACCACACGGTCACCCACCCGCAGAGAACCCGCCGCGGGACCGACGGCCTCCACGACGCCCATGGCCTCGTGCCCGAGGATGTCCCCGGCGTCGAGGTAGGCGCCGAGCACGGAGTACAGATGCAGGTCGGAGCCGCAGATCGCCGTGGACGTCACGCGGACGACGGCGTCCGTCGGCTCCTGGATGGTCGGGTCGGGGACCTCCTCGACGCTCAGCTTCTCGCGTCCCTGCCAGGTCAGTGCTCGCACCGGTCTCTCCTCCGTCAGAGGTTCGGCGCCGGTGGCTCCACGCCTCCTCGACGCTAACCCGACCCTCGGGGGAGCCGCACGTCGAGCGGGACCCTCAGGGCGCCAGCTCGTCGAGCAGGGTGGGCAGCTCGTCCGGGAGCTCGCGTGCCAGGTAGCCGAGGTGGCCGACCCGGGTGGCGAGCCGGTCGCCGGCGGCTGCGTGCAGGTGGGTGGCCCAGCACGCGGCCTGTGCGGGCTCCGCGCCGCGGGCGAGGAGCCCGACGAGCGTCCCGGCGAGGACGTCCCCGCTCCCTGACGTCGCCAGCCCGGGAAGTCCCGTCGACACCTCCCACTGCGTTCCGTCCGGGGAGGCGACCCGACCCTGGCAGGACACTGCCGCACCGAACGTCGCCGCGATGCGGGAGCATGTCCGGTCGTCGAGCTCGTCGACCCCGAGCAGGAGCGCCGCCTCCTTGGGGTTGGGGGTCAGGACGAGCCGACCGCCGAACCGCTCCGCGACCTCGGGGACCTGCGGGAGGACACCGAGCGCGAACGCGTCGAGCAGGACGGGGACCTTGCCGGGGATGCTGTCACAGAGGTTGTGGAGCAGGGTGATCGTGCGCTCGGGATCGTCGAGCCCGGGGCCGACGAGGACCGCGTCGGCAGACCGCAGCTCGCTCGCGAGCCGGTCGGTTCCCGTCCCGTCGGGCGAGCCGTCCTCGGTCTCCGGCAGACCGATCACACCCGCCTCGGGGATCTCGATCGCCAGCGGGACGGCGACGGACCTCGCCACCGCCAGGGTGAGCCGCCCCGCGCCGACCCGAAGAGCAGCGACTCCGGCCAGGAGGACGGCTCCCGGGGTGCTGCGGGCGCCGCCGACGACGACCACCTGCCCGCGGCCGTACTTCGACGTGGCGTCCGCGGGAAGAGGCCACTCCCGCAGCAGTACCGGTGTGATCGGCTCAGTGCGGGAAGGCATCGCGGTCCCCGGCGTGCGTGGTGACGGGTGCTCCCTCGCGAGCGAGGTGGTCGTCCTCGTTGAAGGCCGCCAGCGTCCAGGGTGCCCCGGCCGACGACCGGACGAGCCGGGTCACGGCGGCGTTGCGGACCGGGGTGTGCCGGGCGAGGTCGAGGACCTGCTGCTCCACCAGGGACTCGCACACGTACCGGACGGTCATGATGACGGCGTCGTGCGCCACGACGAGCACCCGGCGTCCTCTCTCGACGCGGTCGAGGTCCGACAGCACGCCCCGCAACCGCAGCGCCAGGTCGGCCCACGACTCACCGCCCGGGGGGCGGTAGTAGAACTTGCCGAGGTGGCGTCGGCGGGCCGCCTCAGCCGGGTACCGAGCCTCGACGCCCGTCGTCGTGAGGAGGTCCAGGATCCCGAGCTCACGGTCGCGCAGGCGTTCGTCGACGCGGACGGCAAGCCGTGAGCCCGCCGCCTCCAGTGCGATCGTCGCGGTCTGCACCGCGCGCGCGTACGGCGAGCACCACACGACCTCGGGCGCCGTGGACTCCGCCTGGTCGCGCAGCCACGCACCGAGCGCCTGAGCCTGGTCGGCCCCGCGCGCCGACAGTGGCGTGTCGGCGTCGCGGGTCTCCAGGTGGATGACGTCGAGGCCCGCACGCTCGGCCGCGGTCGCGGCGACGTTGCCGACGCTCTCGCCGTGCCGCACGAGGATGAGCTGCGCGACACCGTCGACTGCGTCGGCGCTCACGTGGGGTCGGCGCCGGTGGGGTCCGTCGGGTAGATCCGACGTGCGGGCACGTCCTGGTTGTCGCCGGGTTCCGGCTGCCCCGTCTCGGGTGCCGTGTCGGGCAGGGGAGTGACGTCGTCAGGGTTCGTCGGGGTCTCGCTCATCGCTCTGCTCCTCTCGGTCAGTGATTGCGCAGGGCGTCGACGAGCTGGGACTTGTTCATCGACGAGCGTCCCTCGATGTCGAGCTCGCTCGCCCGCTTCTTCAGCTGCGCCAGCGTCCAGTCGTCGTACGAACCCGAGCTGCCGCCCTTGGCCGCGACCGTGCGTCGGCTCGAGCCGGCGCTCGCGTTCGCGATCCGCGCCGACTTCTCCTTGCTGTTGCCCTCGTCGCGCAGGGCCTCGTAGACCTTCGTGTCCTTGACGCTCGGTCCTGGGGTACGTCCCGGCATCGTGCACCTCCCTGCTCGGCCGCCTCGTGGGGGGCTCGCAGACACGGCCGTTTCTGGACCTCGACCCAGCGTAAGGAGGCTCCGCCGTGCCCGCGACAGCACCGCCCCCGTTGCGGACCGGGTGATCCACGGGTCAACTGGGGACGTGAGCCGGACCGACAAGGTGGAGCACGCATCGGGGTACGACGCGGAGCTGCAGCGGCTCGACGTCGTGTTCCGACGAGCCTGCGCCGTCCGGGCCGGGGACAACGTCCTCGACGTGGGCTGCGGCACCGGTCAGACCACGCGGGCGGCGGCGGTCGCTGCCCACCACGGTCGCGCGCTGGGCGTGGACACGTCCGCACCGGCCGTCGAGCGCGCGCGCAGGCTCGCGGAGGACGAGGGGCTCGACAACATCGCGTTCGAACGTGGCGACGCACAGGTCCACCCGTTCCGTTCGGGAAGCGTCGACCTCGTGATCAGCCGGTTCGGGACGATGTTCTTCCACGATGCGGGTGCGGCCTTCGCGAACCTCGCTCGCACCCTGCGCCCGGACGGACGGCTCGTGATGATGGTCTGGCAGGCGGGGAACCGCAACGAGTGGACTGTCGCCATCCACCGGGCGCTGGGCGAGGAGGTCGCCGAGTCGGCGGCGTTCTCGCTCGCGGACCCGTCCCGGACGACGGAGCTCCTCAAGGTTGCCGGGTTCGTCGACATCGGACTCGACGACGTCGCCGAGCCGGTCTGGTACGGCCCGGACGTGGCCTCGGCCGAAACGTGGGCCCGGAGCTTCACCACCACGACCGAGGTGCTGGGCCGGCTCGGTCCCGACGGGGCGGAGCAGGGCCTCGACCGGCTGCGCGAGACGCTCACGGCACACCTGGGCGACGACGGCGTCTGGTTCGACTCACGCGCCTGGATCGTCACCGCGCGTCGGTGACAGCGCTGAGCGATCGTCTACCCCTGCTGCCGGCGGACGATCTCCGTGATCCAGATCGGCGCGAACGGGGACGTGCAGCCCGGTGGGGTCGGGTAGTCCTTGAGCACCTCGAGCCGCTCGCCGATCTCCAGCGCGCGCGCCCGGTGCTCGGGGTGGTGGATGCCGATGGTGGCGAGGCACTCGTTCATCGCCCACTGCAGGCGGTCCGGTGCGTCCTTCATCCGCGCCTCGACGAGGTCGAGGAGCCCGGTCAGGTCGAGCCCGTCGGGGCTCTTCGCGACGCGGTCGCTCGTCAGCGCCCACCCGGCACTGGCGACGACCGGGTCGGGGTCGGAGAACCACGCGACGCGCAGCTCCTCGACGTGGGGGTTCTTCTTCACGACGTAGCCGACCAGCCAGTCGTGCACCTTCGGCACGCGGGCGTCGCGCAGCATGGTGTCCAGCTCGGTCGCGGAGTACTGCTTCGGGCGGCTGATCAGGATCGCGACGAGGCGAGCCGCCGTGTCGCCGGTCTGCCACAGCCGGGCAGCGAGCTCGTGGTCCGTCTTGAGGCTCTTGGCCACGGCACGCAGCTTGGTGAGGTTCACGCCGTGGTCGTCACCGTGGCGTTCGTTCACCGCCCGGATCCTCGGGTCCTCCAGCAGTGCGAGCTCGGCCAGCACGTCGCCGACCGTGGCCTGGGGGAGCACACCGGTTGCCACTCGATCTCCTCGTCTCGTGATCGTCGACGAACAGCCTACGTCCGGACGCGCGCGCGCCCGTGGAGCGGTCGTCGCCGTTTCGCCGCTCGACCGTGACACATCCGTGAGCGGAAGCCCTGCGCGCGGACGGCACACGGTTGGACACTGCGACCTGTGCACACAGCCAGCAGCGGTCCGCTCCGGCGAGCAGCGGTGGTCGTCGGCACGGCACTCCTCGTCGTCGGGGGGTGCTCGACCGATCCCGGAGCGCCGGCAGAGGAGGACCCGCCCTCGCCGAGCGTAGGGGAACACTCCGGAGCGCCGACGGCGATCGACGGGCAGCTGCTCTGGCCGGACGGGAGCCTGGTCGAGCGGACCGAGGTCGACACGGGAGCGGCCTGGACGGCCGGCGACGGGGTCGACTACACCGTGCTGTACACGTCGGCGCCCGGGTCGGCGGGCGAGGCGTACCTCGCTCCGTTCGCTCTGTCGCCCGACGGGTCGCTGGTGGTCGGCCGGGTGCCCGCCGGCCAGAGCGACGGGGGGCAGTGGCTCACCGCGCCGACGGTGGTGGGGCTGTACGACGGAGAGGCGTTCGACCCGTTCCCGGGGGCGCCGCCCGTCGCTGGTGACCATCCACGGCAGGCGTTCGGTGCGTCGGTGGAGGACGGGCTGGCCGCGTGGGTCGAGACGGACCGCACCGACATCGGCGCGTCGAGCTGGCGCATCTTCTCGACAGGTGCCGGCGGTGGGTCGAGGCTCGTCGCGCGGTCCGAGGACGCCGGTGGCACCGAGGTGCTCGTCGGGACGCCGATGATCTCCGGCGGGCGCGTGTACTGGGCGACCGGGAACGCCGACGAGGTCGATCTCTTCTCGCGTCGCGCCGACGGCAGCGGGACGCGGGACGACGTCACGACCGGGGTCGGGCCCGCCCTGGGCGCGGATGCGACGGGGGTCTACGTGGTCCGACCGTCGGGGTCGGCCGAGCAGAGCATCGAGCGAGTGGCTGCGGGGAAGCCGCCGGAGGTGATCCTGCGGCGTTCCGGACCGGAGGTGGCCGCGATCGTCGCGGACGGCGGTGTCCTCGTGCTCGTGACGGCGACCAGGTCGTCGGGTGGCGGGACGATCGAGATCGTCGACACCCGGGCGCGGTCGGCCCGGACCGTCCGGCTGGACGGGTCGGCCTGGAGCACGTCGGTCGCCCTGTGCGACGGCAGGCTGCAGTGGTCCGAGGCCGGAGCCGAGGGTCTCGGTGCCACCGTGCCCACGTTCGTGCTCGACGTGGCGTCGGGGGACTTGGCCCGCATCGACGTCGACGATGCGTTCGGCAGCGTCCTCTGCACCGGCGACCGCCTCGCCTGGAGCCACCTCGACCCGGCGTCCGGGGCGGTCGCCGGGACCGTCGTCGCCCGGTGGGCCCACTAGGGACCTTCGACCCGTCCGACGCGCCACCCCGCACACCTAGCGTCTACATCTAGTCCCCCAGGGGCCGATCGACCACAGCATGTTGTGGTCGACGCCTGGAGGGCCTCGGAGCAGAAGCCGGAGCGGGACATGTCGGACAAGGTTGTCGTGGATGTCGGATCGTCGATCGACGAGTACCTGGAGCGCACGGACTGGCGCGTGAACGCCAACGCGAACCAGGGGTACTCCCTCGGCGGGTTGATCCTGCAGACGGCAGGCAAGGTGGTCGCGAACTACTGGCTGAGCCACGTCTACCCGGCGGACGTCGGCGCCGCGCACCGTGAGGGCGACCTCCACATCCACGACCTCGACATGCTCTCCGGCTACTGCGCAGGCTGGTCGCTGCGGTCGTTCCTGGCCGAAGGGCTCAACGGGGTGCCGGGCAAGGTGGACGCCCGGCCGCCGCGGCACTTCGGCTCGGCCGTCGGGCAGATCGTGAACTTCCTCGGGACGATGCAGAACGAGTGGGCGGGCGCGCAGGCGTTCAGCTCGTTCGACACGTACATGGCCCCGTTCGTGCGGCGCGACGGGCTGTCGTACGAGGAGGTCCGGCAGGGGATCCAGGAGCTCGTCTACAACCTCAACGTGCCGTCCCGGTGGGGGACGCAGACGCCGTTCACCAACCTCACGTTCGACTGGACGTGCCCGGACGACCTGCGCGAGGAGGTGCCGTTCGTCGGGGGCGAGCCGTGCGACTTCACCTACGGCGACCTGCAGGCCGAGATGGACCTGATCAACCGCGCGTACATCGAGGTCATGACCGACGGGGACGCGTCGGGCCGCGTCTTCACGTTCCCGATCCCGACGTACAACATCACGCACGACTTCGACTGGCACAGCGAGAACGCCGACCGGCTCTTCGCGATGACCGCCCGGTACGGGCTGCCGTACTTCCAGAACTTCCTCAACTCCGAGATGAACCCGGGCGACGTGCGCTCGATGTGCTGCCGCCTGCAGCTGGACCTGCGCGAGCTGCTGAAGCGCGGGAACGGGCTGTTCGGGTCGGCCGAGCAGACCGGGTCGCTCGGCGTGGTCACGGTGAACTGCGGCCGTCTCGGGTTCCTGCACCCCGGCGACGAGACGGGGCTGCTCGCGGCGCTCGACCACCAGCTGGAACTGGCCCGGACGTCGCTCGAGCTCAAGCGGACCGTCATCCAGCGCTACCTCGACGAAGGGCTGTTCCCGTACACGCGGCGCTACCTCGGCACGCTCGACAACCACTTCTCGACGATCGGCGTCAACGGCCTGAACGAGCTGGTGCGCAACTTCACGGGCAACCGCCACGACCTGACCGACCCGGAGGGGCACGCGCTCGTCGTCCGGCTGCTCGACCACGTGCGCGCACGCATGGTGGAGTTCCAGGAGTCGACCGGCCACCTGTACAACCTGGAGGCCACGCCGGCGGAGGGCACGACGTACCGGTTCGCGAAGGAGGACCGTCGCCGGTTCCCCGGCATCCTGCAGGCCGGGACCGACGACCACCCGTACTACACCAACTCCTCGCAGCTGCCGGTGGGCTTCACCGACGACCCGTTCGAGGCGCTGGAGCGGCAGGACGAGCTGCAGACCAAGTACACGGGCGGCACGGTGCTGCACCTGTACATGGCGGAGCGGCTGTCCACTCCCGACGCGGCCCGCGAGCTGGTCCGGCGCGCGCTGTCGACGTTCCGTCTGCCCTACCTGACCGTCACACCGACGTTCTCCATCTGCCCGCGGCACGGCTACCTGGCGGGGGAGCACCCGACGTGCCCGCAGTGCCACGGCGACTGCGAGGTGTGGACCCGGGTGATGGGCTACCACCGTCCGGTGAGCTCGTTCAACATCGGCAAGAAGGGCGAGCACGCCGAGCGCACCCCGTTCCGCGAGGCGGCGGCGGCGCTCGCGTGACGCTCGAGGTCGTCGTGGCGGGCTTGACGCCGCTGTCGTCGTGCGACTGGCCCGGCAGGCTCGTCGCGACGGTCTTCCTGCAGGGGTGTCCGTGGCGGTGCACCTACTGCCACAACGCCGCGATCCTGGACCCCCGCGCACCGGGTCAGGTCCCGTGGCAGGACGTGCTCGACCTGCTCGCACGCCGACGCGGACTGCTGGACGGGCTCGTGTTCTCGGGCGGTGAGCCCACGCGGCAGGCGGCGCTCGTCGGGGCGGCGGCCGACGTGCGCGCCGCCGGGTTCGGGGTCGGGCTGCACACGTCGGGCGCGTACCCGAGCCGGCTGCCGGCGCTGCTCCCTCTGGTCGACTGGGTCGGGTTCGACGTGAAGGCGCCCGCGCGTCTCTACCGGGCGGTCACGCGCGTCGGCGGTCCGACGACGAGCGCCGACGCGACCTTCGCCTCGCTGCGGCTGGTGCTCGACTCGGGCGTCGACGTCGAGGTCCGGACCACGGTGGACCCGACGGTCATGGGTCCCGACGCCGTCGCCGAGCTGACCGAGGCGCTCTCGGGGCTCGGGGTGCGCCGGCACGTGCTGCAGCAGGTCCGGGCGGACGGGACGACGGACGAGTACCGCGCCGCGCTGGCCGCCTGCTGATGCGACGGGTCGCGCCGCGGGGGACCATGTCGCTCATGACGACGTTCCCCACGATCGTGCAGGTCGTCCTCGACGCGACCGACGTCCGGACGCTGGCGGAGTTCTACCGCGAGCTGTTCGGCCTGGAGTACCGCGCCGGTGACGAGCCCGAGAACGGCGAGAAGGACTGGTTGGTGCTGCGGTCGGGTTCGGGGGTCCCGCTCGCGTTCCAGCAGGTCGACGCCCTGCCCGCGGCGACGTGGCCGGAGGGCCCGATCCCGCAGCAGCTCCACCTCGACACGACGGTGCCGGACGTGACGGAGCTCGACGTCCAGCACGAGCGGGCGGTCGCCCTGGGCGCTCGACTGCTCTACGACCGGTCCGACGACCCCGAGGAGCCGCTGCGCGTCTACGCCGACCCGGCGGGGCACCCGTTCTGCATCTTCGTCGGCTAGGCGCGGGCGTCGGCCAGCGCTCGGGGCGGGTCGACGACCTCCGGGAGCGGGTCCGCGGTCCCGCGCCGCACCAGGGCGATCCCGGCGACGACCAGCACCATCCCGACGGCCTGGACGGGCAGGGGCGCCTCGCCGACCAGCGCCCACGCGAGCAGCACGGCGACGAGGACCTCGGACAGCGCGAGGAACGACGCGAGCCGCTCCCCGAGCAGCCGCACGGACAGCGCGCTGACGCCGTACGCGAAGGCGGTGGGCACGGTGGCGACCACGAGCAGCGGCACGATCCAGTGCACCTGTGACCCGAGGAGCTCGACCCGGACGTCCGGGGCGGAGAGCGGGAGGATGCCGACGGCGGCGACGACGGCGACCGTCAGGGCCCCGACGGCCATCCCGGCACCGGCGAGGCTGATCGGGGGGAGCGCCGACGGGCGGCCGGTGAACGCGAAGTACCCGGCGTTGCCGACGGCGGAGACGAGCGCGAACGCGAGGCCGACCGGGTCGAGCTCCAGCGAGCCGGTGAGGTCGAGGACGAAGACGAGCCCGCCGGTGGCGAGCGCGGCGCCGACGAGCGTGGCGCGGGTCGGCGCCTGCCGGTCGCGTGCCCAGCGCCAGGCGACCAGCAGGAGTGGTCCGGTGTACTCGATGAGCAGGGCGACCGCGACGGGGAGCCGGTCCACCGCGAGGTAGTACATGGTCGAGGCGGTGGCGACGCCGAGCACGCCGAACCCGAGGATGCTGCGCCACTCGTCGCGCACGACGTGCCAGCGTCCGCGCACGGCCCACGCCGCGGGTCCGGCGAGCAGCAGCGCGGCGACGGAGAGGCGGACGAGGATCGCGGAGCCGGGGGACCACCCGGCGACGAGCAGCGGCTTGACCACCGGGCCGCTGGTGGCGAAGGCGACGGCTGCGACGAGACCTGCGACGATGCCGACGGAGCGGTTCTGGGACATCACTGTGCTCCCGCCACCAAAGGATGTAATGAGTGAAGTGCGATTACACTCATGACGCTACTCAGGAAGTCGACAGGAGTCAAAGTGGTTTTCGCACCTGACACCGAGATGAGCATCGCCGCGGCCGTCGAGATCGTGAACACCGCCCGCCGTCGCGACGGCCACGACGCGATGTCGACCACGGACGACGTCGCCGAGTTCTACACGCGGTGGGGCTACACGGCACGGCACGACGGCGACGACGCCGAGCTCGCCGCGATCCGCGACGCCCGGGACCAGATCGCGGCGCTCTGGGACCTGGACCGCGACACCGCCGCCGGCGTGCTCAACGAGATGCTGGCGCGAGGGGGAGCGGTGCCGTACCTCACCCGGCACGACGACCTGGACTGGCACCTGCACGGCACGGCGCCGGACGCCCCGCTGGCGACCGTGCTCCTCGTGGAGACGGCGATGGCGATGTCCGACGTCGTGCGCAGCGCCGAGTACGACCGGCTCCAGCGGTGCGAGGCCGACGACTGTGACGCCGTCCTGGTCGACCTGTCCCGGAACCGGTCGCGCCGGTTCTGCGACGTCAACGGCTGCGCGAACCGCGCGCACGTCGCCGCCTACCGTGCCCGCCGAGCGGGCGGGCCGACCCTGCGGCACGGCGATGTCGTCCGGTGACCGGCACCTCCACGGCCGTGGGGTGGAGCGCGCCTGTGCGTCTGTCACCGGTCCGGTCTAGCCTGGCGCGTGCCCGACCGGAGGGAGAACGACGTGGTGCTCATCGGCGCCCATGTGCGCGGTGACGACCCGGTGGCAGCCGCCGCCGAGCTCGACGCCGGGTGTGTCCAGCTGTTCCTGGCCGACCCGCAGGGCTGGAAGAAGCCCGTGCCGCGCGACGACGCCGACGCCCTGGTGGCCTCGGGTCTGGGCATCTACGCGCACGCGCCGTACCTGGTCAACGTCGCGTCGACCAACAACCGGATCCGGATCCCGAGCCGGAACATGATCGCGCAGCATGCGGCCGCGGCCGCGGGGCTGGGCGCGCGGGCGCTCATCGTGCACGGAGGTCACGTCGGCGACGGCGACGACCTGGCCGTCGGCATCGAGAACTGGCGCAAGACGTTCGAGCGCGCGACGTTCCCGGTGAAGATCCTGGTCGAGAACACGGCGGGCGGCGAGAACGCGTGCGCGCGGACCCTCGACGGCCTCGCGATGCTGTGGGACGCGATCGGCGGCTACGACGTCGGCCTGTGCCTGGACACCTGCCACGCGTGGGCGGCCGGGGAGGACCTGGAGACGGTCGTGGAGCGGGTGCGGAGCATCACGGGGCAGGTCGACCTGGTGCACGCCAACAGCTCGCGGGACGCACAGGGCTCGGCGCGCGACCGGCACGCGGGTTTCGCGTCGGGCACGATCCCGCCCGAGCTGATCGCGCACGTGGTCCGGGAGGCCGGCTGCGACGCGCTCGTCGAGACCCCGGCCGAGAGCCAGGCGCAGGACATCGCGTTCCTGCGGGCGGCACTCGCCGGCTGAACCCCACGGTCGTGTCGCGACCGTTTCGGGGTGATTCGCGCTGCTCGGTGGTTAGCCTCGGTGGCACGCGCCCCCCGGCAGAGGCGGGGTCAGCACCAAGGACGGTTCCATGAACACGCTCGGGCAGTGGATCTGGATGTTGGTCTGGTTCTTCCTGTTCTTCGTCTACCTCGTCATCCTGTTCCAGATCGTCGGTGACCTCTTCCGCGACCACGCCCTGAGCGGCTGGTGGAAGGCCGTCTGGATCATCGGGCTCGTCTTCATGCCGTACCTCGTGGCGCTGATCTACCTGATCGCGCGGGGCAGGGGCATGGCGGAGCGGCAGCGCGGTGCCTTCGTGGAGGCCAAGACGGCCCAGGACTCGTACATCCGCTCGGTCGCGTCCGGGAAGTCGCCGGCGGACAACATCGCCGACGCGAAGGCCCTCCTCGACTCGGGGGCCATCGACGCGGACGAGTTCGCGACGCTCAAGGCGAAGGCGCTCGCCTGACGGAGCGCTGACGACCCCGGGCCGGTTCGCCGGCCCGGGGTCGTGCGTCGCTCAGGCGTCGCTCGCGCACCGGAAGCCGACGTTCCCGGCGGACGAGTCCGGGCTGTTCGAGCTCCGGGAGTCGACGCGGTAGCGGAAGCAGTACGACTCGTGGCACAGGTACGAGCCGCCGCGCATCACGCGCAGTCCGGTGTCCTGCGCGGGTCCGCTCGGGTCCACCGCACCCGACGTGCGGTACGCGTCGCGCGCGAACGCGTCGCGGCACCACTCCCAGACGTTCCCGGTGGTGTTGTGCAGCCCGTAGGCGTTGGGTTCGAACGCGTGCACCGGTGCGGTGCCGACGAAGCCGTCGGCCGCGGTGTTCGTCGACGGGAACTCGCCCTGCCACACGTTCATCCGGTGCACGCCGCCGGGCTCGCGCTCGTGACCCCACGGGTAGTGCGCTCCCGCCAGCCCGCCGCGGGCGGCGTACTCCCACTCCGCCTCGGTCGGGAGCCGGACGCCGGCCCACTGCGTGTAGGCGACCGCATCGGACCAGCTCACGTGGACCACGGGATGGTCGGCGCGGTCGGTCAGTCCGGACTGCGGGCCCTCGGGATGCCGCCAGTCGGCGCCTTCGACCTGACGCCACCAGGGTGCCTGCTCGACCGCCCTCGTGGGCGGGAAGTCCTCGGGCAGCAGCCCGGCGAAGACGAACGACCAGCCGAACTCCTCCGCCTCCGTGCGGTGTCCGGTGGCGTCGACGAACGCGTCGAATCGCGTGTTGCTGACCGCGACGGGGTCGATCCAGAACGGGCTGAGCGTGACCGTGCGCGCTGGTCCCTCGCCGTCCTGCGGGTACCCGTCCGGTCCGTCGTGGCCCATGACGAACGGCCCACCGTCCAGACGCACCATCCCGGCCCTCGGCGTCGAGCCGAGGACCGGGACGGTGGCGTGCGTGGACGGTTCCCGGTGAGCGCCAGGCGCGCAGCAGGCGTGCTCGGTCGTCACCCCGGGAGCCGCGTCAGCTCGTCAGGATGCGGTTCTTCTGCACCTCGAACTCGATGTCGCTGAGGACGCCGGCGTCCCGCAGCGAGCCGAGCTGGGCCAGTTGGGCGAGCTTGGCGTCCATGTCCGCCGGGGCCGCTGCGGGCGGCGGCGGTGCGTAGGCCGGCTCGGGGGCGGCGTACTGCGGGGGCGGCGGGGGTGCGGCGGGGGCCTGCTGCTGCTGGTCCTGTGCGGCCCAGCGTCCGGCCTGTCGCCGGGAGACCCGGTTCGAGACGCTCGTGGCGGTTCCGGCGATGACGGCGGTCCTGGCGACCCCGCGGATCAGTCCTGGCATCGGTAGCTCCTCCTCAGGCGGTTTCAGGCGACGGGTCGATGGCGTCCAGGGCAGCGATGACCGCCTGCACCGGGATGCGTCCGCTGGCGACGAGCTGACCACCGGCACGCCGCAGCGCGACGGCGAACGGGGCAGCCCACACGTTCTCGTACACGAACACCCCGGCCGCGTCCCCCGGTGCCAGCGCGTTCGCCGCCTCCGCGATGTCGTCGTCGCCGAGCAGCCCGGACGAGGCACCCTCGAAGATCGTGAGGTCGACACCGCCGTCCGCCAGCTCGCTCAGCTCGAGTCCGGAGACGGAGCCGTCCTGCGCCTTCTGGACGAAGGTCAGGTCGAGGATGCGGATGATGCCGCGCTCCACCAGGTCGACCAGGAGAGGGAATGCCTCACCTGTGAAGTGCGCGTTCGGGAAGGCGACCACGATGTAGTCGATGGGGCCCGTCTCCTCGAGCCCCGCCAGGTCCTGCGTCATTCGGGCCGTCCTCTCGCTGTTGCCGGTCGAGATCGCTACGACATGACCGGACGAGGGGGACCAAAGGCTCCCCGTCGTCCAGGCGCCGGCCCCGTCGCCGCCGCCTTTCGTACCCTTCGTCTGGAACGTACCACCCAGGTCAGGGCTGTCCAGGGGTTCTTCAGCCCCGCAGTGCCGCCAGCATCGCGCCGACGGTCGCAGCTGCTCCGGCGACCCAGAGGAGGGTCGGCAGACGTTCCCGGAAGGACCTCATGCGCGGAGCACCTCGCCGTCGTCGGTGATCTCGATCTCCTCCGGTTCCAGCGGTTCGCTCGCCGGGCCGCGGACCACGGCGCCGGTCGCCGCGTCGAAGGCGCTGCCGTGGCAGGGGCACCGGATCTGGCCGTCCTCCACCGCGGCGACGATGCACCCCTCGTGGGTGCACACCGCCGTGAAGCACCGGACCGAGTTCCCGTCGCGGGTGAGCACGAGCTTGTCGTCGCTCAGCACGACGCCACCGCCGTCGGGGATGTCGTCGACGGCGGCCAGGAAGTGCGAGTCCTCGCCGTCGCCGTCGGGTCCCTTCCCGGAGGAGTCGTCGTCCTGCTCCGGTGCGGGCCCGAGCGCCACGAAGCCGACGTAGCCGAGCGTCCCTGCCGCGAGCGCGACGCCCGCACCCTCGAGCACCGAGCGGCGGTCGACCCCGGGATCGCCCATGTCAGTAGGCCACCTCTCCGGACTGGCTGAAGAACCACAGCGCCGAGCTGAACCACAGGACCACGATGACTGCGGCGAGCAGGCCGCCGAGGAGGGGCACGGTGGCGGACGGCAGCCCGCGCAGCCGCAGGGCCAGCATCTTCGCCGCGAACACGCCGTAGAGCACGCACCCGGCGACGGAGTGCACGAGCACGCGGGTGGACTCGTCCTCGAAGCCGAGCGACCAGACGCAGTGGAAGGCGACCGGCAGGGTGAGCAGGAAGGCGACGGTCCCGGACCATCGGTGCAGGCCCGACACCCAGGCAGGTGCGTCCGTCACCCCGGGCAGCCGGCCCCACATCGCCAGTGCCGACAGCACCTGCACGACGACGAGGGCTGCGGCCGCCGTGGTCAGCCACGCCTTCATCTCGAGCATGCCGGCGAACCCGAGGGTGGTGAGGGTGGCACCGTCTCCGGGGTGGATCTCCGCGTACGCCGCGAGCGCAGCCGCGACGGCGAGGGCGACCACGCCGAGCACGGCCAGCCCCCACTGCGACGGCGCCTGGGGCGCACGTGCCTCGGTGCTCACAGGACGATGGTGGCGCGCCCACGCCCCGTGGGGAACCCCGCGGGTGAGGTGCTGCACGGATGTGCAGGGGCACTGGACGGGTGTCCGTGACGGTTCTAGCGTCGAGGGGCCGGCCTGCCGACGGACGGTTGGCCCGCACGGGAGGCATCATGCTCGCCGACCACGCCGCCATCCCCGTCCTCGCCGTCACCGACCTGGACCGGGCGCGGGAGTTCTACGAGGGGACGCTCGGGTTCACGAGCGGGCCCGACGTGCCCGACGGCGTCATCTACGGCACGTCGAACGGCGGCTTCCTGGTGTACCCGTCCGCCTACGCCGGCACGAACAAAGCGACGGGGATCTCCTTCCAGCTCTCCGCGGAGGCCTTCGACACGGAGATCGCCGCCCTGCGGGCCGCCGGGATCCAGTTCCAGACGTTCGACCTGCCGGGCGACGCCACGTGGACCGACGGCGTCCTGACCGACGGCACCATGAGCGCCGCCTGGTTCACCGACCCCGACGGGAACGTCCTCAACGTCGAGACGGACCCGCGCAGCGGAGTCGGCTGACCGGTCGGCACGGACCCGGACGGTGGCCGACGTGACCACCGCCGGGTCCGCGCGTCAGTCGGTGATCTCGGAGCCGTCGGGTGCGACGACCCACCAGACGTCGTTGACGCCCTGCCCGTTCACGTCACCGGGCGCGGTGTCCTGGGCGAACGTGTAGATCGGCCGGCCGTCGATGGTGATCTGTGTCGAGCCGTCGGTGCCGGTGATCGTACCGACCTCACCGGTCACGCCCTCCACGGTCGGCGTGTCGGACTCCGTCGTGATGGGTGGCCACGCCGTCAGGCAGTCGCCCGAGCAGGTGCTGGTCCCGGAGTCCTTGACGTCGTTGGAGAAGTAGTACGCGGTCATGCCGTCGCCGTCGACGACGATGGTGCCCAACGACGACTCGGCCGTGGCGAGGTCGGTCGACATCTCCTCCGCCGGGGACTCCTCTGCCGGGGACTCCTCGGCGCTGGTCGTCTCGCCTGTGGACTCCGGCGTCTCGTCGTCGGATCCGCCTCCGCAGGCGGTCAGGGTGGCCGCAGCCACGAGCGCGGTGATCGAGTACAAGATGGTCCGTCGCACGATGTCCTCCTCTGATGGGTGCCGGTCCCGCCCCCCGGGACCCGCTACGTGGACTACGAGGCCGTCGACCCTCCGGTTCACCGCCGGTTGAACCTGTCGCTGTGCTGCATCGTTGAGGGAGTAGGACCGAGGGACGACGGACAGGAGGCGGCGTTGGCCGAGGAACCAGACGCGCTCCTGCGGGCTCTCCACCAGGCCTACGCGCGTCCCCTGCAGAGCTACGTCGTGCGCCTCACCGGAGACCGCGCCTTCGCGGAGGACGTGGTGCAGGAGGCGATGGTGCGGGCGTGGAGGCATCCGGAGGTCCTCGCGCGCGAGGAAGGGGCGACGCGGGCCTGGCTCTACACGGTCGTCCGCAACCTCGTGATCGACGACCGGCGCAGCGCACGCCACGCACGCGAGCGGACGACCGACGCGGCACCCGACACACCGCAGCCCGACGCCACACAGGCGGTCCTCGACAGCTGGCTGGTGGCCGACGCGCTCGAGCAGCTCACACCGGAGCACCGGGCCGTGGTGGTCGGCGCCTACTACGGCGGCAGGTCCGTCGCGGAGCTGGCCCGGGAGCACGACATCCCGGAGGGGACCGTGAAGTCCAGGATGCACTACGCCCTGCGCGCGCTGCGGCTCGCGCTCCAGGAGAGGGGAGTCTCGTCATGACCGGCCGCGACACCGACGACCAGCGGACGACGGGCGAGGACCCGTTCCGCGAGTGGGACGCGGCCTACGTCCTCGGGTCCCTCGACCCCGCCGACCGGCGCACGTTCGAGGACCACCTGCGGACCTGCGCCTCCTGCCGCGCAGCCGTCGCCGAGCTGGCGGGGATGCCGGGGCTGCTGCGGATGGTGCCGCCCGACGAGGCGGCCGCACTCGGGGGGGCACCGGTCGCCGAGGTCGTCGAGCTCGCCTCCGTCGCACGAGCCGTGCACCGGGACCGGAGGCGGCGGACCGCCGTCCTGGCGGGCGCCGCTGCGGCCCTGCTCGTGCTCGGCGGGGTCGCCGGGGTCCTCCTCGGTCGACCCACAGGGGTGCCGCAGGCCACGGAACCGTCGTCGTCCGCGCAGGTCACCGCACTGCAGCTGGAGCCCGTCGGCGCAGCGGCGGTCAGCGCGGACCTCACGCTGCAGGAGAAGCGCTGGGGGACGCGGATCGACTGGGAGTGCCGCTATCCGTCCGGCGACGGTCCGTACGCGACGACGGCCCCGACCTACGAGCTCGTGCTCGTGGACGACGACGGCACGAGCACCGTCGTCGCGACGTGGACCGGTGGCAGCGCCGGCGCGCGAGGGCTCGGTGCGTCGTCGAGCATCGTCACCGACACGATCCGGCGCGTGGAGATCCGGGTGCAGGGTTCGAACTCGGCCCTGGCCGCCGCGCAGACCTGACCGGGCCCTCTCAGAGGGGCGCCCGACCGGACACCGCGACCGTGATCGCCGCAGAGCGGCCCAGCAGCTCGCGCGCGGCCACCGGGAGCTGGATCCGCGCGAGCCAGCTCCCCGTGGCGGTGTCGACGTCCTGGAGCTGCTCGTCGGAGGCCGTGTCCGGCACCCAGTCACGGATCGCCGACCCCAGGGCCGAGCTCCACACCGCCCACGACCGCGGCGGGGTGCCGTCCTGCGGGAACTCGATGTCGACCACCAGCACGTCGGACCAGTCCGCGGTCTGCTCGAGGTGGTCCAGGAACGACAGCAGCCCGCCTTGCTTGCGCAACGACAGCAGCCGCAGCTGCAGGACGTGCCGCATGGTCGTGACCTCGCGGGCGCCGCCCTGCACGGTCGGCCGGGTCGCCCGGGTCGACAGGAAGGTGCGCACCAGCGGGACCGGTGTGGCCGCGGCGTCCGCCGTCTTGGGGCGCTCGATCTGGATCGGGCACAGGTGGGCGGTGCTCTGCTCGTGCAGCACGACGGGCAACCCACGGATCGACAGCGCCGCCTCGAGCTGCCAGACGGTGTCGTCGTGCTCGGTCCCGGGCAGGTGGACGTCGGTCAGCTGCGCCTGGACCTCGACGTCCCCGAAGAGGAACCGCTGCAGGTTCTGGTAGCCCTCCTCGGAGTTGACGATGCCGAACCGTCCCGAGTGGGTGCGGTGCACGAGCGCACGGGGCGCGCCCTGCACGTAGGCGTTCTCCAGCTGCACGAGCCCGTCGCTGCGGGCTCCGACGGCGCGGCTGGACAGGCCGAGCGCGACGGAGTAGTCGCTGGAGTTCGTCCCGACCAGGCAGAAGATGCGGTCCGTCGGGAAGCCGTCGTCCGGCATCCGCGTCGCGTCCCAGCCCGTCGGGACCTTCGCCTGGGTCGACACCTCCGGCGTGAGGTACCGGTACATGCGCTCCGGCCCGAACATGTCCGCCCCCGCGACCCCCGTCAGGTCGCGCAGCTTCTCGATCGCGCCGAAGCCCATCGAGAACTCGATCCCGCCGTGCGGGGTCGCGTAGGTGAAGACCCGGTCGACGAAGTCCGTCGCGGCGGCCGGACCGGCGCCCGTCACGTCGGGGATGGTCTTCTGGATCATGGCGCGCACCACGAGCCCGCCCATCGAGTGCGCGACCAGGAAGACGCGCGGCGCGCCCGTCTTGCGACGGACGAGCCTGACCAGGTCGAACAGGCTCTGCGCGGCGCGCTCGATGCTGAACGGGTTCGGGTCCTTGGTGAGGTTCGGCGCGAACTCGTCGTAGAAGCGGTGCACCCAGATCGTCGCCGGGTCGATAGTGCCGTCGTCCCGCTGGTCCAGGTACCCGCGCTGGTTGCCCTGCACCAGGAGCTGGTACCCGTGGTCGATCATGAGGCGCAGCAACGGGCTCTCGAACTGGTGGAACGCCGGGCGGTCGGTGTCGTCCACCCGCACCTGGACGGAGCCCTCGTTGAACCCGTAGAACGGGTCGTCGACCGCGGCGCTGATCCCCGAGGGTCCGCCGGCGAACCCACGCACGTAGATCACCGGGAGCCTGCTGCCGGCCGTGTCACCCATGAGAGCTCCTTCGTCGGTGCGAGGGTCTCGACCTCGCGACGCCTGGAAGGAGACGGCCGGGCGGTGCCCGATACGTCACACCAGGTCACACCTCCGAGGAGACGAACGGCGTGCCCGCGACCTCCAGCGTCTGCGCGGCGGGCGTCCCCGCCGGTGCGATGACCTGCAGGCGGTCGATCGTCTGCAGGAGGGACTCCAGGACCCGGACCCCGGCGCTGCCGAGGTGGACCACGTCGCGCAGGTCGATCGTCACCGGGACGAGCCCGTTCCGGGACAGCCGCAGGATCTCGGCCTGCACCTGCGCAGCCGCCGCGCGGTGGTCGACCGCGCCGCCGACCCGGACGACGCGTGCACCGGCCGGGTCCGTCGTGACGGCGAGCGGCGCCTTCTCCCGCGCCGCCCCGCCGACGACGACGTCCGCCTGGTCGACGGGCGCCGGGCGACGGGCGGGGCACTCGAGCGTCACGGTGGTGCCGTCGGCCGCCGTCTCGACGCCGACCTGCAGCCCCGCCGACGCCATCATGCTGAACCCCCGGCCGCGATCGCCCGGGTCCACGTCGGGCTCGCGCCAGCGCCCGTGGTCGCGGACGACGACTTCGACGATGGCGTCGTCGCGGATGGTCGCCGCGACCTTGACGGGTCCGACGTCGCCGTCGCGGTACGCGTGCTCGATGGCGTTGGCCACGACCTCGCTGACGCCGAGGACGAGCGCAGCGCGGTCGCGCGTGCCCAGGCCGACGCCGCGCCCCCAGACGTCGATCTCACCGCGCACCTCGGCGAGCCGTCCCGGCTCCGCGGGCACCGTCAGGTGCAGGGCTTCCGGGGGCGTGCGGCGGTGCGCCGCGAGGACGGTCACGTCGTCGGTGAAGCCCCCGTCGGTGAGCACCGCGGGGACGTGCTGGCAGATCCGGCTGGCGACCGACTCGATGCCGCGCAACGCCGGCGACGACCCGTGGTAGGCGTCGATGGCCGTCCTCTCCAGCACCGCGATGCCGTCGCGCAGCGGGCGGTGCAGGTTCTCGACCAGGCCGTCCGTGAACAGCACGATCGCGTCACCGTCCCGCAGCCGGGCGGTCGAGACGCGGCCCTCGGTCCGCGATCCGAGCGGCCCGTCACCTGTCGTCGGCAGGATCTGGGCGCCGTCCGGGCCGACGACGAGAGGCGCCGGGTGCCCGCGCGTGGCGTACTCGAGGTCGCCGGAGTGCGGGTCGAGCAGCGCGACGCAGACGGTGGCCGCGAACGCGCCGGAGACCCGCCCGGCGAACGCCTCCACGGCGTCGAGGGCGTCGAGGATGCCGGCCCCCTCGAGGAGTCGCGCCGCGAGCACGGCGCGGAGCTGGCTCATGATCGCGGACGCCTCGACGCCGTGGCCGACGACGTCACCCACGGTGAGGGACACGCGACCGTCGGGCAGGGTCGCCGAGTCGAACCAGTCGCCGCCCGCCGCCTGCTCGAGCCCGGCGACGAGGTAGGACGCCGCGACGTCGACGCGCGGGAGCAGCGGGACGGTCGACGGGAGCAGCGCCCCCTGCAGGCGGAGGACGACCTCGCGGGCACGGGCGAGGCGCTCGTCGGCGGTCGCCGCCCCGGACCTCTCGAGGTTCGCGGCGCGTACGCGTGCGGTGACGTCGATGCCGGCGGCGATCGCACCCGCCAGCGCCCCGGACTCGTCGAGCCACGGCGTTACCTCGAGGTCGAGCCACACGCCGGACGTGGGGTCGGACCAGTCGGGCACCACCGGGACGGTGTCCTCGTGGAAGCGCACACCGGTCCGGACCACCTCGGACAGGGCAGTCACTATGGTCTGGATCCCGGGCTCGCGCAGGTCCTGCAGCCGGACGTCGACCAGGCTGTCCCGCAGGAGGAGGTCGCGGGCCCGGCGGTTCGCTGCGACGACCCGCAGGTCGGAGGCCCGCACGACCACCTGGATCCCCGGGGAGCCGTCGAACGCCTGCAGGACGGCGGACTGGTCGACGATGCCGTCGGTCGCCATCCGGGGCGCCTCCTCAGCTGGTGGGGGAAGCCTGGTCCAGCGGGACGCTGACGACGTCCAGGCCGTGCGCTCCGGCCAGACCCAGGCTGGTGCCGGGGGAGAGCACGATACGCATCTTCACACCTGCAGCCGCACTCCGCCGGTGGGCGGCGCTCAGGGCCGAGACACCGACGGACCCCAGGTGCGTCACCTGCCGCAGGTCGACGACCATCGCACCCACCTCGCGGGCCTTGATCATGAGCTGCGTGACTGCCGCGGTGAGCTCGTGCGCGGTCGCGAGGTCGACGGGACCCTCCACGCGGACCACCGGCACGTCCCCGGACGTGTCGAACGTCGTCTCGAGGCCGGGGGTCGTGCGCGAGGCAGGCGGCTCCGGGACGCCGTCGGTGAGGCTCGCGAAGTAGAAGTCGTCGAGCCGCTGCCGCGTGTCCGAGCCGAGCCCGCCGCCCGACTCGACGGAGGCGACGAGCCGCTCCGCGAGCGTCAGGAGCCGGACGTTGCGCTGCTGGGAACCCCACCGGAGCAGCTCGAACGCGGCATCGCCGTCGATGCCGTAGCCGAGCATGAACGCGCCCTTCGCCTGGTCGATGACCGCGTGCGACCGCAGCGCCTGCGTCAGCTCCTCGTTGACCTGGTGCGCGACGGCGTCCCGCTGTGCCGCGGTGGTGTCGACGAGGAAGCCGGACACGGTCCGGAGCGTGTCGCCGTCCGCGGAGCCGGACCCCGTCAGCGTCACGAACCTCTCCGCGCCGGTGAGGTCGAGCAGCCGGTACTGGCAGCCGAACGGCTCGCCGTCCACCCCGCACTGGCCGAGGGTGTCCAGGACACGGCCGCGGTCGTCGGGATGGATGTGCCGCGACATGATCGCGAGCGTCGGCACCACGTCACCCGGGGACATGCCGTGGATCTGGAACATGCCGTCGGACCACCACCAGCGGCCGGTGGACGCCGTGTACTGGAAGCGACCGACCTGGGCGGGCCTGGGGTGGGGCGTGGGCACGACATCCTCCGCGACGCCCCCAGGCGTGGGGGCGGGAGCTCTCCGTGGGCTCGTGGCTGAACCCGGTTGTGGTGGGGCGCAGGCCCGCGTTGGTGCGACCCGCAGCGTATGTCAGGAACCGCCCGCAGGCCCGTCGAGCATCGTCAGTGCAGGCGTCGGCGCCAGTCGTCGGGGACACGGTCGGCGGGGCCCGGCACCGACTGCTCGAGCGGCCGGTGCTCGGGGGCGGCGAGCGCGGGACCCTGGGCGTAGTCGTCGGCGGTGTAGTCCCAGAACCAGTCCTCGCCGGGCTCGAACGTCCGCATCACGGGGTGCCCGGTCTCACGGAAGTGCGCGGTCGCGTGCTGCGACGGCGAGGTGTCGCAGCACCCCACGTGGCCGCAGGTGGCACAGCGGCGCAGGTGGAACCACCAGCCGTCGGTGGCGTCGCACTCGAGGCACCCGGTCCCGCTCGGGGGCACGGCGGGGTCGATGGGGGTCGAGGTCACGGGGTGGGTCCTTCCGTCGGGGAGTAGGGCAACCGGACGAGGAAGCGCGTGTCGCCGGGGGCGGAGGTGACGGTCAGGTCGCCGTGGTGCTTGCCGACGACGATCCGCCACGAGATGTCGAGCCCGAGCCCTGTCCCGGAGCCCACGGGCTTGGTGGTGAAGAACGGCTCGAAGATGCGGTCGACGACGCCGTCCGGGATGCCGGGCCCCGTGTCGGCGACCTCCACCTCCAGCCAGTCGTCCACGCGGCGCGTCGTCAGCGTGAGCGTGCCGCGTCCCTCCATCGCCTGCGCCGCGTTGTCGATGAGGTTCGTCCACACCTGGTTGAGCTCCGCGCCGAACACGTGGATGGGCGGCAGGGTCCGGTCGTAGTCCTTGACCACGGCGATGCCGTCGCCCAGCTGCCGTTCGAGCATCGTGACCGTGCTGTCTAGGAGCTCGTGGATGTCGACGGTCTGGTCCGGCGCGCGGCCGATCTGCGAGTACTGCTTGGCAGCGCCGACCAGGGCGGAGATCCGTCCCGTCGCGTCCTCGACCTCGTTCATGAGGGACTCGGTCTCGAGGGTGTACGCGAGCCACCGGACGGCGCCCTCCAGCACCTCCGGACCCACGCACGACGCGACCATGTCGAGCCACCGCGTGTCGAGCCCGGCGGCGACGAAGCTCGGGGCGAGCTCCCAGCCGCCCGCGATGTCGTGGTCGTCCATCCACTCGCCGAGGGCGTCCTCGAGGTCGGAGACCTCCAGCGCCGTCGGGACGACGTCGGAGGCGCGGGTGCGTGCCAGGCCGGCGACCGCCTTCTCCTGCAGGTGGATGATCTGCGCGAGCTGCTCGCGGTCGTACGGTCCGGACGCGATGATCGCGAGCTTGTGGCGCATCCCCGCGACGCGCTCACGCAGGGTCGCGGTCGCCCGCGTGGCCGCGGCTGCGGGGTTGTTGAGCTCGTGCGTCAGCCCGGCGGACAGGGACCCGAGCGCCAGGAGACGCTCGCGCTGGCCCGTCGCCGCCTGCGAGCTCTGCTGGCCGAAGAACAGTCCCTCCAGCAGGTGGACGGCCATCGGGAACCAGTCGGTCATGAACGACGCGAAGTCGGTCGCCGCGAGCACGTAGTACCGGGACGGCTCCAGGACGCGCAGCGTCTGGGCGTAGGTCTGCGGCACCCGGTCGCCCAGGTAGGCACCCCACGCACCCGCGTACACACCGATCTGGCCCGTACGGGCGATCTCGACGTCGTCGGCGCCGACGCGTCGGTACATGGCCAGCGAGCCCGCGAGCATGACGTAGAAGTCGGTCGCCGGGTCTCCCTCGCGGTACAGCACCCCGGGCTCGACGTGCTCGACGTGCCCGTGCGAGCACAGCCACAGCAGCTGCTCGTCGCTCAGGTGCTCGAACAGGAACAGGCTGCGCAGCTCGTCGATGTCGCACGCGAGGTGCCTGCGGGTCGTGGTGGCGAGCGGTTCTTCGGTGGTGGTCACAGCTGCTCCAGGTAACGGTGGACGAGCATCACGGCCATGGCGCCCTCGCCCACGGCGGACGCCACACGCTTGGCGGACTCGGCGCGCACGTCGCCGGCCGCGAAGACCCCGGGGACGCTCGTCTCCAGGTGGTACGGAGGTCGGTCGAGCGGCCACGAGTCGGGCACCTTGCCCTCGACCAGGAGGTCGTGGCCGGCACACACGAACCCGTGGTCGTCGCGGGTCACGGTGCCGTCCAGCCACGTGGTCAGGGGTGCGGCCCCGATGAACACGAACAACCAGCCGGTGTCCACGGATTCCTGCTCGCCCGTGACGGTGTCCCGCAGCACGATCCGTTCGAGGTGGTCGTCCCCGACGGCCTCGACCACCTCGCTGCGGGTGCGGACCCGGATGCGGTCGTTCTGCTCGACCTGCTGGATCAGGTAGCGCGACATCGACTGGTCCAGCGACCCGGCGCGCACCACCAGGGTCACGCTCTTCGCGTGCCGGGACAGGTACATCGCGGCCTGCCCCGCCGAGTTGGCGCCGCCGACGACGTAGATGTCCTGGTCCTCGCACGCGGTCGCCTCGGTGAGCGCCGAGCCGTAGTAGACGCCGCGCCCGGTCAGCGCGCCGACCCCGGGCCCGGCCAGCTCGCGGTAGGCGACACCGCTGGCCACGATCACGGTGTGCGCGTCGACCGTGCTGCCGTCGTCGAACCGCACCGACCGCGCTGCGCCGCGCACCTCCAGCGCCACGGCGTCGCGGGTCATGACGATCTCCGCACCGAACTTCAGCGCCTGGCGACGAGCACGCTCGGTGAGCTGCGCGCCGGAGACACCGTCGGGGAAGCCGAGGTAGTTCTCGATGCGCGAGCTCTGCCCGGCCTGCCCGCCCGTGGCGGTCCGCTCGACCAGCGCGGTCCGCAGACCTTCCGACGCGCCGTAGAGCGCCGCACTCAGCCCGGCCGGCCCGCCACCGATGACGACGAGGTCGTAGAAGCGTTCCGACGGGCTCACCGACAGACCGACCTGCTCCGCCAGCTCGCCGTCGGTGGGCGCGACGAGCACGTCGCCCTGCGTGGTCACGACGACCGGCAGGGTGGAGTCGTCGGCGCCCGCGACGTCGAGCAGGACGCGGCCCTCCGGGCTGTCGCTCGCGTACCAGCGGTACGGCACCTGGTTGCGCGCGAGGAACTCCCGCACCTCCGACGACCGCGCCGACCACCGGTGGCCGACCACCTTCGTCTCGTGGACGGTCCTCGGCGGGTGCGCGGTCCAGGCCTCCAGCTGCGCGTCGAGCACCGGGTAGAACTTCTCCTCCGGCGGGTCCCACGGCTTGAGCAGGTAGTGGTCGAGGTCGACGACGTTGACCGCGTCGATCGCGACGTCGGTGTCGGCGTACGCCGTGAGCAGGACACGTCGCGCCTGCGGGTAGATGTCCATCGCCTGCTCGAGGAACTCGATGCCGGTCATGCCCGGCATCCGGTGGTCGGCCAGCAGCACGGCCACCTGGTCGCCGCGCAACCGGAGCTCGCGCAGCGCGTCGAGCGCGAGCGGACCCGAGTCGGCGCGGACCACGCGGTACGCGTCGCCGTAGCGTCGTCGCAGGTCACGGGCCACCGACCGGGAGACCGCGGGGTCGTCGTCGACCGTCAGCAGCACCGGCTTGCGGGTGGAGGCGTCGTCCACGTCGTCCCCCCTCAGTCGCCGACGACCAGGGCGGACCCGCCCGTGATCCGGACGAGCTCGTCGAAGGTGGTCGGGAAGATCGTGTGCGGGGTGCCTCCCGCCGCCCAGACCTGCGGGTAGTCCGCGAGCGCCACGTCGACGACGGTCTCGACCCGCTCCGGGTGCCCCAGCGGTGCGACGCCCCCGATCGCCTGCCCGGTCGCGGCCCGGACCTGCTCGGGCGTCGCCCGTCCGACGTGCTCCCGGCCCAGCTGGCGTGCCAGGGCCACGGTGTCGACGCGGTGGCGCCCGCTGGTCAGGACGAGCAGCGGACGGTCGTCGGCCCAGAAGACCAGGCTGTTCGCGATCGCGCCCACCTCCGTCCCGAGCGCCGCCGCGGCCTCCGCCGCGGTCCGCGCCGAGTCCGGCAGCTCGACCACCTGGCCGAGCACCCCGGCGTCGGTGAGGGCGGCGGCGACGAGGCGGGAGCGCACCGGCAGGTGGGAGAGGTCGGTCACGAGGGATCCTTCGGGGTGCGGCGGCGGGGCTGGAGGCGGATGTTCGGCAGGTCCGGTGCGGGGATGCGGGCGCCGTCGTGACCGGCGACCACCCCGAACCGGTCCGCGCGGGCGTCGGACTCCCAGTCGGCCCGCGCCCGGGCGATGTCGGTGTGCGTGCGGCCCACGAAGTTCCACCACATGACCAGGTCGTGCGCGAACGGCGCCCCGCCGAGCAGCAGGAGGCGCGCACCGTCGAGCGAGCGGACGCGCACGTGGTCGCGCCCGTCGCCGAGGTACAGCAGCCCGCTGGTCGTGTGCGGCGTCCCGGCGACCTCGGCGGTCCCGCCGAGGAGCAGCACCGCGTGCTCGAAGCCGCGCACCAGCGGGATCTCGACGTCGGCGTGCGCGTCCAGCACGACCTCCGCGCCGAGCAGGGGGGTGTGCACGTGCGCCCGCGACCAGGTCCCGTCGAGGTCCCCGATGAACACCGTGGCGCGTGCCCGTGGCGCCTCCCAGACCGGCAGGTCGCTCACCTGCTCGAAGCCGGCGGCACCCTCGGCCACCCCGTCGGGCAGCGCCACCCACAGCTGGACCGCGTGCAGCAGCGGCTGCGTGCCGAGCGAGAACTCCGAGTGCGACACCCCGTGCCCGGCGGTCATGAGGTTGAGCTGGCCGGGACGCACGACCGCCTCGGAGCCGACGCTGTCCCGGTGCAGGATCTCGCCGGCCACGGGCCAGGTCACGGTCTGCAGACCGGTGTGCGGATGGGGCAGCACCCGCATGTCCACGTGCTGCGGCCCGAACTCGTCGAGGAAGCACCACGCGCCGACCATCGGCAGCGCACGCTGGGGGAGCGTCCTGCGCACCCGCATCGCCCGCACCCCACCCAGCGGGACGTCCCGGGCCTCGTGCAGCTCCACGACGGGCCCGAGGGACGGGACGAGGTCGCACAGCTCCGGCACCGGCCGCACCTCGAGGTTCGTCATCGGGCCACTGTAGGAGCCGGACCTCACACCCGGCAGGCCCGGCGCGTCTGCACACTGTGACGGTGATGGAACCCTTCGAGCGCGTGGTCGCCCAGCACGGCGCCACCGTCCTGCGTGTGTGCCGTGCGGTGGTCGGTCCGGTCGACGCCGACGACGCCTGGTCGGAGACGTTCCTCGCGGCTCTGCGCGCCTACCCGGACCTGCCGTCGGACGCGAACGTCGAGGCGTGGCTGGTGACCATCGCGCACCGCAAGGCGATCGACGTCGTGCGCCGGGCAGCCCGGCACGCCGTCCCCGTCGCGGACGTCCCGGACCGGGTGCTCCCGCCGCAGGGCCGAGACCTGGACCTCTGGGCCGCCATCGCCGCGCTGCCCACCAAGCAGCGGCAGGTGGTCGCGTACCACCACCTCGGCGGGCTGCCCTACGACGACGTCGCCGCGCTCGTCGGCGGCACCGCTGCCGCCGCTCGGCGCGCCGCCTCGGACGGTGTCGCCACCCTGCGCCGCACCTACCCCACGATCGACCAGGAGGAGTCATGACCTTCGCACCAGCGATCAACGACGAGGACCTTGCGCACCTGCACCGCGACCTGGTCGCCGGCGCGTCCGCCCAGAACCTGCTCGACGTCGCCTACCGGACCGTGGACAGCCCGGTCGGGTCGCTGCTCCTGGCACGAACGCCGGCGGGTCTGGTCCGGGTGGCGTTCGACGTCCAGGACCACGACGCCGTGCTGACCGCGCTCTCCCAGCAGATCAGCCCACGGGTGCTCGAGGCGCCCGGGCCCCTCGACGACGTCGCCCGGGAGCTCGACGAGTACTTCCGGGGCCGGCGGACCACCTTCGACCTGCCGCTGGACCTGCAGCTCCTGCGGGGCTTCCGCCGCGACGTCGTCCTGCACCTGCCCGACATCGCGTACGGGCACACCGCCAGCTACGCGCAGGTGGCGGACCTCGCGGGCAGCCCGCGGGCGGTCCGGGCGGTCGGCACGGCGTGCGCGCTGAACCCGCTGCCGGTGGTGCTGCCGTGCCACCGGGTGGTGCGTTCGGACGGCACGCCGGGGCAGTACGCGGGCGGCGCGGCGGCGAAGCTCACGCTGCTCGACCTCGAGACGCGCGTCGGGGTGGCGGCGTAACGTCGGGGAGCATGTGCCGGAACATCACCACGCTCCGAGGGCTCGAGCCACCCGCCACCTCGGAGGAGATCGAGGCCGCCGCGCGGCAGTACGTGCGCAAGGTGACGGGGGTCCAGTCGCTCAGCGACGCCACGCGCGAGCCGTTCGAGGACGCCGTGCGGCAGATCGCGGCGATCACCGCCCGGTTGCTGGACGACCTGCCCGCCCGTCGGCAGCCGCCGACGACCGTCCCGCCGTTGCGGAGGGCCGATGTCCAGGCCCGGATCGCGGCGCGTGAGGCGCACGAACGGGCGCACGAGCTCGGTCTGCCGCACGTGCACGAGGACGAGGACGACCTGGAGCACGCCTCGGCCTAGAGCGGCCAGCGCACCAGCCGGGGGATGCCCTCGGGCGCGACCGCGGCGAGCGCGAGGAACCGTGCCTCGGCCCTGTGCAGGCGGATGTGCTCGTCGAGCGACCACGTCGGTCCGTTGGTGAGGTCCATGCCGCACGCGCACGCGATGGAGACGCGGCCGTCGTCGGTCGTCGTGACCTGGCCGACCGTCGTGTGCTCGGTGGCCGCGCGGACCTTCGCGTGGCGCATCTCGGCGCTGACGGCTTCGACGGGCTGGTTCATGCCCCCATGATCGCGCACGTCACCAGGTGGGCTCAGCGCGCTCCGTGGTCGCTCCCCACGTGCTCGTCGTCCGCCAGGTGCTCGAGCTCGAACGACTCGTCCCACTCGGCGCCGCCCAGGCTCGGCATCATCGCCCGCAGGCGGGGCTGCCAGCCCGCGATGCGGTCGGGGAAGCAGCGTTCCAGCAGGTCGAGCATCGTCGCGACGGCCGTCGACGCTCCCGGCGAGGCGCCCAGCAGACCGGCGATGGTGCCGTCCGCCGCGGTCACCAGCTCGGTGCCGAACTCCAGCACGCCGCCCTGGGCCTTGTCCTTCTTGATCACCTGGACGCGCTGCCCGGCGGTGACGAGCTCCCAGTCGCGCGGGTGCGCGGTCGGCATGAAGGCGCGCAGCGTGCGCAGGCGATCCGTGTCCGTTGCGGTGACCTCACCGACCAGGTACTTGACCAGGTCGAGGTTCCGCACGCCGACGGCGAGCATCGGGATCAGGTTGCCGGGGCGGATGGACCGGATGAGGTCCGTCCACGAGCCGTGCTTGAGGAACTTCATGCTCCAGCCCGCGTACGGGCCGAACAGCAGCGCCGTCCCACCGTCGACGACGCGGGTGTCGAGGTGCGGCACGGACATCGGGGGAGCGCCGATGTCGGCCTTCCCGTAGACCTTCGCCTGGTGCTGGGCGACGATCTGCGGGTTGGTCGTCTTGAGGAACTGGCCGCTGATCGGGAACCCGCCGAAGCCCTTGGCCTCGGGGATGCCGGAGCTCTGCAGCAGGGGGAGTGCGCCACCACCGGCGCCGACGAACACGAACCGCGCGCGGACCGAGCGGCTGCGCAGGTGCCCGTTCCAGCGGCGGTCGGCCACACGCAGTGACCAGGTACCGTCCCTCTTCTGGCGCAGCCTCGTGATCTCGCTCTCGAGGTGCAGCCGCGCTCCGCGGTCGACGGCGTCGCCGATCATGGCGCGCGTCAGCCGGCCGAAGTCCACGTCCGTGCCGGCGGCGGCGCGCGTGGCAGCGACCACCTCGTCGGGGTCGCGGTCGTCGACGAGCAGGGGCGCCCACTGCGCGATCTGCGCCGGGTCGGTGCTGAACTCCAGGTCGGAGAACAGGGGGTGCTTGCGCAGCGTCTCGTACCGACGGCGCAGGTAGTCGGCGTTGTCCGCGCCGCGGACGAACGTCATGTGCGGGGTGGTCGACAGGAAGCCGTCGCCACCGGGGAGACGGTCGTGCGTGGCGAGGTGGTGCCAGAGCTCGCGCGACAGCTCGAACTGCTCGTTGATCGTCACGGCCTTGGCGATGTCGATCGAGCCGTCCGCCCGCTCGGGCGTGTAGTTGAGCTCGCAGAGGGCGGCGTGACCCGTGCCTGCGTTGTTCCAGGCGTTCGAGCTCTCCTGCGCCAGCTCGGCGCGGCGCTCGTGGATCTCGACGCTCCAGGTGGGCTCGAGGGTGGTGATCAGCGCGGCAAGCGTCGCGCTCATGATCCCGCCCCCGACGAGGACGACGTCGACAGTCTCTTCGCGTTCTGGCACGAGATCGATCGTATGTTGACGTCGAGATACCTCCAGTCCTGGGATGTGTGACGTTGCTTACGCCGGGGCTCCCAGGACGACGGGAAGGCCCGACCTGCCGCGGGGTCGGTGCGGCAGGTCGGGCCGGTGCGGGGCGGGCGGCGGGTCCGTGTCACACGCCGATCACCCCGCGGCTCAGGAGAGGGAACAGGTCCTGCCGTCGAGCATGAACACCCCCGGCTTCGGGTTCGTCCCGGTGTGGGACCCGTTGAACCCGAGCTCGACGCTGCCCCCGGGCTGGATCGTCCCGTTCCACGGGGCGTTGGTCACGACGACTGACGAGCCCGTCTGGGTATGGGCGCCCGACCAGAGGTTGGTGACCTTCTGACCGGCGGTGAAGCCGAAGCTGAGCGACCAGCCGTTCCTCACCACCGAGGTCCCGTTGGTGATCTTCACCGACGCGGTGAAGCCGGTGTTCCAGTCGTTCGTCGTGTATCGCACCGAGCAGTACCCCGGCTCGCTCGTCGGCGTCGACGTGGGTGTCGGCGTCGTCGTTGCTGTCGGTGTCGGTGTCGGTGTGGGTGTCGGTGTGGGCGTGGGTGACACGGTGGGCGTCGGCGTGGGCGTCGGCGTGGGGGTCGCGGTCGGTGTCGGCGACGACGTCGGGTCCGTGCCCGTCAGGTTGCCGACGATCACGCCTCGTCCGTTGGTGCCGACGTAGACGCGGCCGTAGACGTCGGGGTCCCCGATGACGACCGAACCTGTCCAGCCCCACTGGTGCCTGTCGTCGTTCAACCGGACCCAGCTGGCCCCGACGTCGATCGACCGGAAGATCCCACGGACCCCGTTGATCTTCGACGACGTGTAGATCGCGGGGTACGAGGCACCGGGTGCCGCCTTGCCGAAGCCGATCGCGTCGCCCTCGTCCACCGCGGAGATCTTGGTGAACGTGGCGCCCGAGTCGGTGGAGTGCCACATGCCGTAGGTGGCGTTCGTGGTCCCGCCCGTGAGCCAGATGTCGCCCTCACGGCCGGGCACCGCGGCGAACCGCACGTTCCCGGTCGCGGGCAGGCCCGTCGCCGACGACGCCGTGAACGTGGCGCCACCGTCGGTCGAGGTGGAGAACGTGCCGGCGGAGAACGCGTAGAACTTCGACGCGTTGACCCGGTCCGCCTCGACGCGTGCACCGGTGGCGACACCGGTCGACTTCGTCCAGCTCGAGCCGAGCGTCGACGACGTGTGCACGCCGGCGCCGTCCGCGCTCCAGACGATCCGGCTGCCGTCGGCGCTCATCGCGACGGTGCCGCCGCCGGTCACACCGGACGGCTCCTGGCCCGCCCACCAGGAGCTGCCGCTCGAGGTGGAGACACTGATGTGCGAGCTGCCGGCGTCGCCCGAGCCGACGCGGACCATGGTGGCCGGCGTCTTCTCCGCGAAGTCCGTGCCGTTGACCGAGCCCATGAACGGGGCCGTGGCCGAGTACGCCGACGGCGCCTTGGTGATGTCGGTGTGCACGAAGCCACCGATGTCACCGAGGCCGGAGACCAGCGAGACGGATCCCGGGGGAGCGGCCAGGTCGAGCACCGCGGTCTCCTCGAGTCCCTGCGCCTTGACGCTGATCGCGACCTTCCCGCCGGTGTCCCAGTCGGTGAGGTTGGAGCCGCCGTAGATCGTGGCCCCTGTGCCGTACAGGAACGAGCTGGAGTCGAACGGGTCGATCTCGAAGGACTCCGTCATCCAGCCGAGCTTCGGGCTCGGCTCGGGCGGCGCGGCCTGCTTCCCGAACGTGAGCCACCCGGAGCCGGAGATGTCGAGCGTGTAGCGCAGCGTGCGGTCGGGATAGCCGGTCCAGTCCCAGATCCGGGACCACGTGGCACCGCGGTCGGTGGACCGGAAGACCTGGATGTCCGGCCACCAGGAGATCTGCGAGACCGCCATGATCGTGTCCGGGTCCTTGCGGTCGATCGTCAGGCCGCTGTACCCGAAGTAGTTGTCGGTGCTGGACGACGGGACGGGGCTGATCTGGGTCCAGACGCCCGTCGCCGCGTCGAGCCGCCAGAGGTCACCGTGACCGCCGTCGTACGGGCCGCCTGTGTCGCTCGTGGCGATGTAGAGCTGCTTGCCGACGGCGTCGAACACACCCTTGTGGGCGATGTACCCGGTCGGCTGCCCGGCGATCCGCGACCAGGTGGCACCCGCGTCGGTGGACTTGTAGACGGTGTTCTCCTTGTCGGCCACGCCGACGTAGATCGTCTTGGTGGGAGACCCCTTGGTCCCGCTGGTCGGGTCGAACGTCACCCACACGACGCCCTGGTTGGTGGTGAGGTACCCGTTGGGGTCGGTGGGGTCCTGCGCGTAGTTGCCCACGTTGGTGAAGCTGGAGACCTTCCCCCAGGTGACACCGGAGTCGGTGCTCCGCCACAGGCCGTTGCCGCCCTCGGTGCCGAAGTACAGGACGCGGTTGTCGTTGGGGTCGATCTGCAGGCGCTCGCCCATGCCGCGGCCGGGCATGTTGCCGCCGACCTTGAACGGGAGGTTCGTCGTGGACCAGGTGGTGCCGCGGTCCGACGACCGCAGGATCGCGCCGTTGTTCGGGTCCCAGCTGTTCGTGTACGTGCCGACGGCTGCGTACACCTTGTCGGGGTTCACCGAGTCGGTGGCCAGCGACAGGACGCCGCTGTGGCCCCAGTCGTCCCAGCCGACGTGGTCGAGCAGGGGGATCCAGCGCTGGGTGGACTTGTCGAGCCGGTACGCGCCACCGATGTCGGTGCGGGCGTAGACGAGGCCCTTCTCGGACTGGTTGTAGATGATGCCGGGGACGAACCCGCCGCCGACGATCTCGACGTTCCCCCACGAGTAGGGGGCGTCGGCGGCGTGGGCGGGCTCCTGGCCGGCGAGGGCGACGAGTGCACCGGCGACCAGGGCTCCGGCGGCGGCGAAGGCCGCGAGCCGTGCTGGTGCGCGGGGAACGAGCGAGGGGGCGGACATCCGCGGCACTCCTTCGTGAAGGCGGGTGAGGGCACTCGGCGGCGTTGCCGGATTCCCCGGGGCCGACGCTGAGCGACGACCGCCGCGACCGTATCGAAGCGCTTCGAAGATGCAGGAGGGCGCGAATCGTTTAGCCCATGCCGGGGCGCAGGACGGGACGGCGGCGACCAGGGGATGGTCCGCACGTGCACGGGACGGCGACGCGCGGTAGAACCGGACCATGAGCCGCAACCGCGACCTGACGTCCGACCCGTCCGCCGAGCACCTCGCCGACCCCGAGCGTGCGCAGGCCGAGCTCGACGCCGCCGACGCGCGGTCCGGGGGAAACCCGGACCACGCGCCGCGCTCGCTGCACGCGGTCGAGCTGGAGGCCGACGACGAGGCCATCGCCAGCAGCGACGACTGGGACGACCCCGAGCGTCTCTAGGAGAGGTCGACACCCTCCGCGCGGACGTCGCGCAGCAGCTCCTGACCGTCGGCTCCCTGCAGCACCGGGATCCCGTCGGGCCGTCGTGCCGCCTGCTCCTCGGCACGGACCGAGTCGGTGGTCGGCACGGGCACGCCGTGCGCGAGCACGTGCTCACCGAAGGTCAGCTGCCGGATGAGGATCGCCCGGACGTGGTCGCCGAACCGCTGCGCGGCGCCGGCGTAGATCTGCGGGTCGCGCTGGCCGTCGTCGCCGACCAGCACCCACTGGACGTCGGGCAGCTCCGCGAAGAGCCGGCGCAGCTGCGCCACCTTGTGGGCGGGCCCGCTGCGGAACCAGCCGCTGTTGGTCGGGCCCCAGTCCGTGAGCAGCAGCGGCCCCGCCGGGTACCGGTGCCGGCGCAGGAACCGGGCGATCGTCGGCGCGGCGTTCCAGGCGCCCGTCGACAGGTAGACGACGGGCACGTCGCGGTCGCCCGCGCGCAGCTCCGCGTAGAGCCGCGCCATGCCGGGGACGGCCTCGCGCGCGTTCTCGTGCCGCATGAAGACGTTCCAGGCGGCGACGAACGGGCGGGGCAGACGGGTGACCATGACGGTGTCGTCGATGTCGCTGACGATCCCGTACCGCACGTCCGGTCCGATCACGTGCACGGGCGCGGTCGCGCTGGCGCCGTCGGTCGTCGTGAGACGGACCTCGTGCCAGCCCGGTGCGAGGTCGGACTCGAGGATCGTGTCCACGTACCCGCCGCGGTCGGTGACCACCGTGTGGGTCCGGTCACCGACCTGGACCTGGAGCTCGGCACCGGACACCTGGGCCGTCGCGAAGCTGCGCCACCCACGCAGGGCGGCGGCCGACCGGGCGCCCGCCTGCGCGCTGCCGCCGGCGCCGGGAAGCTCGTCGTCCCGCACCTGGGGTGCGGCGAGCAGCGTGCGTGCGAGCACGCGGACCCAGCCGGTGGCGCCGTAGCCCGCGTACGGCTCGATCCGCACGGTCCAGCCACGCCGCCGCAGCTGGTGGGCCACCGCGCGGTCGAAGCCGTTCTCGAGGTGCGCTGCGAGGTGCGTCCTCGGTACGGAGGACGCGGGGTTGGTCGACGCGGGCGACGGGCCACCGGGTCGTGCCGTACGAAGCACCGGTCCGCCGCCGGACGAGCCGACGACGGGCCGGGCGCTGGGGGTTGCGGTCACGCGTTGTCCTTGGCCGACGCCTTCCGGGCGGCGGTCTTCTCGCTCTGCGCGTTGCCGGTGGTGAGCACGCCGCCGGCCGACTCCAGGTGCGCGCGCACGAACCAGTGGAACAGCTCGAGCTCGTGCAGGTGGCCGACCAGCAGGTCGTTGGTGACGTCATCGATCTCCTCGACGTCCTTCGCAGCCTTGCGGTGGTCCTCGATGACGCCGATGTAGACCACGTCGAGCGCGCCGAGGTGCGCGATCGCGCTGTCCCGCCCGATCGAGTAGTCCTCCCACGTGCGGTTCTTGACGAGCTCGCCCGGCGTCCCGACCGGTGCCACACCGAGGGTGGCGATGCGCTCCGCGATCGCGTCGACCATCAGCCGCACGGCGTCGACCTGCGGGTCGAGCATCTCGTGCACGGCGATGAAATGCGGTCCCACGACGTTCCAGTGGATGTGCTTGAGGGTCAGCGCCAGGTCGTTCAGGGCGTCCAGCCGCTGCTGCAGGACGGCGGCGACGTCGGCACCCTGCTGGAGGGTGAGGGACGGAACGGTGTACTTCGGCAGCGCCATGGGTTCTCCTCGTGAGTGTCGTTCGGGGCTTGCCACCACGCTGCCCCACGAGCGCCCGCGCCGCCATCGGAACGCGTCAGGCGAACGGGTCGCCCCGGTCGGCCAGCCGTGCCGCGACCTCGTCGGGGGTCAGCTGCTGCAGGCCCGGCCCGACCTCGTCCCACCACCGTGGCGCAGCGACGTGCGGGGTGTCGCGACCGCGCAGCGAGTACGGCGTGATGGTCGTCTTGGCGGGGTGGTTCTGCGACCAGTCGATGAGCACCTTCCCGCCGCGCAGGTCCTTCTTCATGATCGCGACCACCTGACCGGGGTGCGCCGCCGCGATCTCGTAGGCGATGTCGCGCGCGTACTGGCGGATCTCCATGACGGTCTGGTTGCCCGGCAGGGGTGCGTAGAGCTGCATGCCCTTGCTGCCGGAGGTGACGGGCACGGTGGTGTCGAGCCCGTCCTCGCGCAGCCGGTCCGCGACGAGGTGCGCCACCGCCGCACACTCCTTCAGCCCGGCCGGCGCACCCGGGTCCAGGTCGACCACCAGCCGGTCGGGCTTGTGGATCTTCCCGCGCGGACCGACGCGCCACTGCGGGGTGTGCAGCTCGAGCGCCCCCTGGTTCGCGGCCCACACGAGCCCGGCGAGGTCGTCGAGGAAGGGCAGCTCCAGCTCGGCACCCTCGTCCTCCGCGCCCGGCGCCGCCCGGAGCCTCTGCCGCCGGACCCAGTCCGGGGCGCCGCGCGGCGTGTTCTTCTCGAAGAACTTCTCGCCCGCGACGCCGTCGGGCCACCGGATCCGGGTCACGGGCCGGTCGCGCAGCTGGGGGAGCAGCGCCGGGGCCACCTGGACGAGGTAGTTCATCACCTCGGCCTTCGTCATCCCCGTCGACGGGAACATGACCTTCTCGAGGTGGCTGACCCTGACCTGGCGACCCTCGACGTCGACCATCTGGCGTTCTGGCGTCACGGCTGCTCCCACGGGTCGGCGTCGGTGTCGGTGCGGACGGCCCGTACGACCGGCTGGCGCAGCCGACCGGTCGGGTTGCGGGCGAGGTACAGGGTGTCGACGACGACGGTCGGCTCGCACCAGCGGGTGCCGCGGGCGTCGACGGCCGGGACCTCGTCGTCGAACGGGGAGTCGCTGCGCGGCACCAGCAGCTTCAGCAGGTCGGTGGCACGTCGGCCGGTGAGCCCGCTGCCCGCCCGGCCGAGGTACCGCAGGGCGCCGTCGGCGTCACGCGCGCCGAACAGGACAGCACCCATCCGGCCCGAGCCGTTCGTCTCCTCGCGCCAGCCGCCGACGAGAGCCGCGCGCGTCCGGCGGTGCGGAGCCTTGACCCAGTCGGGTGAACGTCGACCCGGAACGTACGGGGACGATCGGCGTTTCGCGACGACGCCCTCGAGCCCGAGCTGCTTGGTGATACCCCAGAGCTCCTGCCCGTCGGGGTACACGGGGGAGAGCTCGACCCGGTCGGGGAGGTCGAGCCGGGACAGCGTCTCGCGCCGCTCGTCGTAGGAGCTCCGGATGACGTCCACGCCGTACAGCCGGAGCACGTCGAACACGAGGAACGTCACGGGGTGCCGGGCGGCGAGCGCCTCCGCGCGGCGTGGGTCCCGCACGTGCATGCGTTCCGCGAGGGCGGTGAACGACGGGATCCCGTCGGCCATCAGGACGATCTCCCCGTCGAGCACGGCGCCCTGGACCGCCTCCAGCCCGCGCAGCTCCGGGTACGCCGCGGTGATCTCGCGCTCGTTGCGGCTCCACAGCCGGAGCCGTCCTGAGGTGGTGTCCGCGAGCGCCCGCACCCCGTCCCACTTCACCTCGTAGGCCCACTCCGGCCCGCGCGGGAGCTCCGCCGGACCGGTCGCAGGGGTGGCGAGCATGGGCTCCACGGGTCCATCCTGCCCATAGGACGCCGCGCGGGGCGCGGCTTCATGCCAACACGCCCAGCAGCCACGACGGAGGACACGGCCATGCGAGCGATCTGGAAGGGCGCGGTCGCCTTCGGGCTGGTCAACGTCCCGGTGCGGCTCTACTCGGCGACGGGGGAGCACGAGGTCACGTTGCACCAGGTGCACAAGGAGGACGGCGGCCGCATCCGGTACCGCAAGTTCTGCAGTATCGACGGGGAGCCCGTCGAGATGTCGGACATCGCCAAGGGCTACGAGACGGACGACGGCGAGCTCGTGGTGCTCACCGACGAGGACTTCAAGTCCCTGCCGCTGTCCACCGAGCGCGAGATCGAGGTGCTCGAGTTCGTCCCCGTGGACCAGGTGGACCCGATCCTGCTGCAGAAGACGTACTACCTGGAGCCGGAGAAGACGGCCGCCAAGCCGTACGCGCTGCTGCGGGGTGCGCTCGAGCAGGCGGACCGGGTGGCCGTGGTCAAGGTGGCCCTGCGGCAGCGCGAGTCGATGGCGATCCTGCGCGTTCGGGACAACGTCATCGTCATGCAGACGCTGCTGTGGCCCGACGAGGTCCGTGCGGCGGACTTCCCGGTGCTTGACGAGGACGTGTCCGTGCGTCCGCAGGAGCTCGCGATGGCCGCGTCGCTGGTGGACTCGCTCGCGGCGGACTTCGACCCGTCGCAGTACGAGGACCGGTACGCCGGGGCGCTGGAGCAGCTGATCGAGGCGAAGGTGTCGTCGGGCAGCACCCGCGCGGTCCCGGTGCCGGTCGGCGAGGAGGGTGCGGCCGACGGCGGGGGAGACGTCGTTGACCTGCTGGCGGCCCTGCAGCGCAGCGTCGAGAAGGCGCGCGGTGCGCGGGGTGAGGAGCCCGAGCCCGAGGAGAAGCCGAAGCCCAAGGCGAAGGCGAAGAAGAAGGCCGACGAGGACGAGCCGACCCCGCGCAAGACGCGTCGCAAGGCGTCGTGAGCTCGGCCGCCGACCGGCAGGCCGACGCCGTCGCGGCGCTGCGCCGCGTCGCCTTCCTGCTGGAGCGCGCCCAGGCGAGCCCGTACCGCAGCGAGGCGTTCCGGGGCGCGGCGCGCAGCATCGAGCGGCAGCCGCCCGACCGCCTGGCCGCGCTGGCCGCCTCGGGGTCGCTGGCGGACCTGCCGGCGGTCGGGGCGCGCACGGCCGACGTCGTCGCGCACGTGCTGCGGGGCAAGCCGGTCGAGTACCTCGACGAGCTCGAGCGTGAGCACGCGAGCACGCTCGACCCGGCTGCCGCCGCGCTGCGGGAGCGGCTCCGCGGCGACCTGCACTCGCACACCGAGGCCTCCGACGGGAAGACGCCGATCCAGGAGATGGTCCTCGCCGCCCTCGAGCTGGGGCACGAGTACCTCGCGATCACGGACCACTCGCCCCGGCTCACCGTGGCCAACGGGTTGTCGGCGTCGCGGCTGCGCGCCCAGCTGGAGCAGGTCAGGGCGCTGAACGGCGCCGTCGGGCCGTTCCGGGTGCTCACCGGGATCGAGGTCGACATCCTCGACGACGGAGGGCTCGACCAGGACCCGGACCTGCTCGACCAGCTCGACGTCGTGGTGGCGTCGGTGCACTCGAAGCTCCGGATGGAGTCCGGGCCGATGACCCGCCGGATGATCGCCGCGGTGCGCAACCCCCGGACCGACGTCCTCGGGCACTGCACGGGCCGGCAGATCAAGGGCAAGTCCCGCCCGCAGAGCGAGTTCGACGCGCGTGCGGTGTTCGACGCCTGTGCGGAGCACGGCGTCGCCGTGGAGATCAACTGCCGCCCCGACCGCCTGGACCCGCCGCACGAGCTGCTCTCGATCGCGATCGAGGCCGGGTGCGATTTCTCCATCGACACCGACGCCCACGCACCCGGCCAGCTGGACTGGCTCGGAGCCGGCTGCGCGCGGGCCGCGGAGCACGACCTGGACCCCGCGCGGGTCATCACGACGTGGCCGGTCGAGGACCTCCTGGCGCGAACGCACAGGTGACGCGACACGCCCGATGCACGGATTCCTGCGGGAGTCGGGTTAGTGTCAGCGGATCGTCCCCGTTGCTCGTGGCTACTGCTGCGCGCCCCGGGGAACGGCCCGGAAGTGGGCCTGCATGTCCGAGTGAACACAGAGGAGCACATCCAGTGAGCGTGAACCGCACCGAGCTCGTCCAGGCCGTCGCGGCCAAGACCGGCCTCACCAACACCGACGCGGACAAGGCACTCAAGGCCTTCCAGGAGGTTCTCGTCGAGAACCTCGCCGCCGGCGAGGCCGTCACGATCCCCGGTTTCCTGGCCGTGGCCCGCGCCGAGCGTGGTGCTCGCACCGGCATCAACCCCCAGACGGGCGAGAAGCTGGAGATCCCCGCGGGCTACCGCGTGAAGCTCACCGCCGGCAGCGCCCTCAAGCGCGCCGTCCAGGGCTGACCTCAGCACCTCGACCGGGCCCTCGATCCTCCGGGATCGGGGGCCCGGTCGCGTTATAGTGGGAACCAGTCTCAGGAAGGAGGTCGATGATGGTCGTCGTCCCACGTCAGACACGACAGCGCGCCGAGATCCTCGACCTGCTCGAGGACATCGACGAGTTCCGCAGCGCCCAGCAGCTCCACGAGATGCTGCGGGCCCGGGGGTCCAGCGTCGGTCTGGCCACGGTGTACCGGGCCGTCCAGAGCCTGTCGGAGCACGGGGACGTCGACGTCCTGCGGACCGAGGACGGTGAGTCGGTCTACCGCCGCTGCGAGCAGCGCAGCCACCACCACCACCTGGTGTGCCGCAGCTGCGGCCGCACCGTCGAGATCGAGGCGGGTCAGGCCGAGGCCTGGGCCGCCCAGGTCGGTGCCGCGCACGGGTTCGACGACGTCGACCACACCATCGAGCTGGTGGGCACCTGCGCCACCTGTCGCGCCGCAGCTGCGTCCTGACTCAGGCGGCCGCTCGTCGGGCCAGGAGCCTCGGGACGAGCCCCCACGAGACGATCAGCAGCACCAGCGACGCGATCCCGACGGTCCAGCCCGCCTCGCGCGAGAGGACCACGTCGAAGATCAGCATCGCGCTGCCGGCCATGACGAGGGCCAGCACCACGAGCCCGGCGCGTGCGAACCTGCCCCCGGCGGTGACGAGCTCGGGTTTGAGCCGCCTGCCGAAGAGGATGCGGTGCAGGCTCACCGGCGCGACGAACAGCGCGGTCGCCAGCACGGCGAGGACCACGAGCACCAGGTAGAGGTCCTTCTGGTAGGCGTCGAGGTCCTCGAACCGTTGCTGGAACGGGATCGTCAGGAGGAAGCCGGTCAGGATCTGCGTCCCCGTCTGGGTGACGCGCAGCTCCTGCAGAAGCTCGTTCCAGTTGCGGTCGGCGCGCTCGTTGTGGGTCTCGTCCCGGCCGTCGTCCGGGTTGGCGTCGTGCTTGTGCACGGTGGTCCTCCTCGTGGTCTGCACGGATCATGCCGCACCCGCCCGTCGTGCGCAGGCGGACACGTGTCGTCGTAGAGACTGGTCCCCGTGACCCGACTGCACGATGCCGACCGCCGCGACTTCGCCTCCGACAACTACGCGGGGGTGCACCCCGAGGTGCTCGCCGCGATCGCCGAGGCCAACGGCGGTCACCAGACCGCGTACGGCGAGGACGTGTACACCTCCCGGCTGCACGAGGTGGTGGCCCAGCACTTCGGCGACCAGGCCACGGTCTTCCCGGTGTTCAACGGCACCGGAGCCAACGTCCTGTCGCTCCAGTCGGTGCTGCCACGGTGGGGCGCGGTCGTGTGTGCCGAGACCGCGCACATCCACACCGACGAGAACGGCGCGCCCGAGCGCATGGGCGGCATCAAGCTGCTCACCGTGCCGACGCCGGACGGCAAGCTGACCCCCGAGCTCGTCGCGACGCAGGCCTGGGGGTTCGGCGACGAGCACCGTGCGCAGCCGGGCGTCGTGTCGATCACGCAGTCGACCGAGCTGGGCACGCTGTACACACCGGACGAGGTCCGCGCGCTGGCCGACCAGGCGCACCAGCACGGGCTGCGCCTGCACCTCGACGGCGCCCGGATCTCGAACGCGGCGGCCAGCCTCGGGGTGCCGCTGCGTGAGTTCACCACCGACGTGGGCGTGGACCTCCTGTCGCTCGGCGGCACGAAGAACGGCCTGCTGTACGGGGAGGCCGTCGTCGTGCTCGACCCCACCGCGGACGGAGGGCTGACCTACCTGCGCAAGATGGACATGCAGCTCGCCTCGAAGATGCGCTTCGTCTCCGCACAGCTGGTCGCCCTGTACGAGGGCGATCTGTGGCTGCGGTCCGCGCAGCACGCGAACGCGATGGCCGCACGGCTGCGGGCCGGCATCGAGCACCTGCCGGGTGTCCAGGTGACCCGCCCGACGCAGGCCAACGGCATCTTCGTGATCTTCCCGCCCGGCGTCGCGGACGTCCTGCGCCGCCGGTGGCGCTTCTACGACTGGATCGTCGAGACGGGGGAGGTCCGCCTGATGTGCTCGTTCGACACCACGGACGCCGACATCGACGAGCTCGTCGCCGCGGTCACCGACGCCGTGAGCTGACGCGCGGGGGCCCTGCAGCGGACCCCCGCGCGTCGCGCCTCACTTCACCGTGCAGGACGCGCCGTTCACCGTGAACGCCGTCGGTGCGGTGTTGGTTCCGCTGTGCGTGCCGTTGAACCCGATCTCGGTGCTCGCACCGGGTGCGAGCGTCGAGTTCCAGGCGACGCCCGTCGCGGTGACGGTGGAGCCCGTCTGCGACCACGTCGCGCTCCAGCCCTGCGTCACCTGCTGGCCGTTCGCGTACGTGAACGCCAGCGACCACCCGGCCAGCGGGCTGGTGCCCGTGTTCGTGATCCGGACGGCACCGGTGAACCCGGTGCTCCAGCTGTTCGCCGTGTACGTGACCGCGCACGAGCCCGTGGACACGTCCGGAGCGGTGTACGCCGTCAGCGCCGACGACGCAGCCGACCGGTTGCCGGCGATGTCCTTCGCCACGACCGTGAACACGTACGACGTCCCCGCGGACAGCCCTGTGGCCGTGAAGCTCGGTGTCGTGGTGCTCCCCACCAGCGTGCCGGCGCGGTACACGTCGTAGCCCGCCACCCCTGACCCGCCGGAGTTGTCGGTCGACGCGGTCCACCGCAGCGGGATCGACGTCGTCGACCCGGTCCCGGCCTCGAGCCCGGTCGGGACGCTGGGGGCGACCGTGTCCGTGCCGGTGCCGGCGGCGGTGCGCGCGGTGACGGCCGTCGAGGCTGCCGACACGTTGCCTGCGACATCCTTGGCGCGCACCGAGAACTGGTACGCCGTGTCCGCCACGAGACCGGTCACCGTCAGGCTCGTCGACGTCGTGCTCCCGACGAGCGTGGAGCCCAGGTACACCTGGTAGCCCGCGACTCCCGAGCCTGCGTCCGTGGATGCCGACCAGGTCAGCGGGATGCTCGTCGTCGTCGCCGTGCCCGCAGCCAGGTTCGCCGGGACCGACGGCGCGGTCGTGTCACCGGTCTGCCCACCGACGTCCGACACAGACTTGCCCGTGGTGCTGCCGACCCCACCCAGCGGCACGGCGTGGTCGAGACCGACGAACTTGCCGCCGTCCTGCCACAGCGACGGCTTGAGCAGGGCGTACTTGGGCTCGTCCCAGGTGGTCCAGTCGTAGTTGAGCAGGCCGCCGGTGTCCCCGGAGTTCGGGTTGAGCACCCAGAACGTGTGGCTCAGGCGGCGGTCGACGATGAGGTCGCGGATCGCGACCATCCACTTCTCGTTGCGGCCGCCGTCCATGAAGCCGCCCCACTCGCCGATGAGGAGCGGTGCGGTGTTCTCCTTGTGCAGGTAGAGCCAGTTCGGGTCCCACACGTCGCGCTCGAGCGTCGTCCGGTCCCACTCGCCCTGGAACCACTTCTGCTCGAACACGAGCGGTCCGTAGTCGTGCGGGGAGTAGACGAGCTGGTCCTGGTTCGCCCCCAGGTCGATCGGGAAGTCACGGACGCCGCGCAGGTTCCCGCCCCACCAGGTGCCGTAGTAGTCCGTCAGCCCCGTCGACGTCCATGGGACGCCCGGCTTCGGGTAGACCTCGATGCCCTCGACGAAGATCAGCCAGTTCGGGTTGATCGCCAGGATCTTGCGGGCCGCGGTCTCCGCGAAGTGCTTGAAGTTGTCCTTGTCGGTGGAGCCGTCCCACTTGGCCCGCTCGGTGGAGCCCTGCGTCCCGTGGGGCTCGTTCTTCAGGTCGGCGCCGACCATCGTGTCGTTGTTCTTGTAGCGCTCGGCCACCCACTCCCAGCCGGCGTAGACGTCCTCGGTGGTGACGGAGCCCTTCCACCACACGGGGTACACGTGACCGGCGTTGTCGGCCTCCGCGCTGTGCACGTCGAGGAAGACCTTGATGCCGTACTTCTCACAGAGGGTCAGCCAGTAGTCGAAGATCTGGAGGCTGTTCTTGCCCTCGAGCTCCGGGTTCGCGTAGGTGTTGACGTTCGGCTTGAGGAACGTCCCCGCCTTCCACTCCAGCAGCAGCTGGGTGGAGATCGGCACGCGCACCGTGTTGATGCCGCGGTCGGCCATGCTCTTCGTGATCGTGTTGATGTTCGCGGACCAGAGGCCGTGGAAGACGCGCTCGCTCGCGTTGAACCCGAACCAGTTGGTCCCGGTCAGCCAGACCTCCTTGCCCGACTGGTCGACGATCTTGTTGCCGGAGACGTGCAGCCAGTCGTCGCCCGAGGCGGCGTAGGCGGGCACGGCCCCGAAGGCGAGTGGCGCGGCCAGGGCGGCCGTCGCGGCGACGCTCGTCGCGATCACGCGCAGTCGATGAGTAGGTGACACGGTCTCTCCTCAGGGTCTGAAAGGGACGTCCCGTCATGCCGAGCGGGGGCCCTCCGTCGGAGGACCCCCGCTCGTCATGCCGCTAGATCACGCGGTGGTGCAGGCAGCACCGTTGACCGTGAAGGCCGTGGGCGCGTTGTTCGTGCCCGAGTGCGAGCCGTTGAAGCCGATGTCAACGGACTGACCGGCCCCGAGGGTGCCGTTCCACGCGGCGTTCTTCGCCGTCACGGTCGTGCCGGACTGCGACCAGTCGGCGCTCCAGCCCTGCGTGACGCTCTGGCCGTTGGCGAACGAGAAGCCGAGCGACCAGCCGGACAGGGCGGTGGTCCCCGTGTTGGTGACCTTCACCGATGCCGTGAAGCCGGTGTTCCAGCTGCTCGCCGTGTACTTGACCGAGCACGCACCCGTCGAGGACCCCGACTGGGTGGTGGCCGAGACGGCGCTGGAGGCGGACGACACGTTGCCGGCAGCGTCCTTGGCGCGGACCGTGAACGAGTACGCGGTGGCGGCCGACAGGCCGGTCACGGTGTAGCTCGTCGTGGTGGAGGTGCCCACCAGGGTGGTGCCGCGGTAGACGTCGTAGCCGGTGACGGCCACGTTGTCGGTGGACGCGGTCCAGGACAGCGGGACCGACGTCGCGTGTCCGTGACCGTGCCGGTCTGGGTGGTGGCCGAGACCGAGGTGGACGCGGCGGAGACGTTGCCCGCCAGGTCCTTGGCCCTGACCGAGAACGAGTACGCGGTCGCGGCCGACAGGCCGGTCACGGTGTAGCTCGTCGAGGTCGTCGTGCCCACCAGGGTCGAGCCGCGGTAGACCTCGTAGCCGGCCAGGCCGGAGCCACCGGTGTTGTCCGTCGACGCGGTCCAGGACAGCGGGACSGACGTCKKSGTGGTGGTGCCSGCCGTCAGRCCCGTCGGMRCCGAGGGCGCCGTCGTGTCCGTGACCGTGCCGGTCTGGGTGGTGGCCGAGACCGACGAGGAGGCGGACGACACGTTGCCGGCAGCGTCCTTGGCGCGGACCGTGAACGAGTACGCCGTGGCGGGGGTGAGACCGGTCACGGTGTAGCTCGTCGAGGTGGAGGTGCCCACCAGGGTGGTGCCGCGGTAGACGTCGTAGCCGGTGACGGCCACGTTGTCGGTGGACGCGGTCCAGGACAGCGGGACCGACGTCGGCCGAGGGCGCCGTCGTGTCGGTCGGGTTGGTGCCGCTGCCCTGGATCACCGGGTAGGCGTTGGCGACGAGCGTCTTGAACTGCGACTCGAACCACTGGCCGGCCAGCGGGGCGTCCGGCGTGGCGCCGGTGAGCTGGTTGGACAGCTTGGGCGACACGAAGGTCGGGTCGCACATGCGGTCGAACCGCTTGCCCTGGTCGTTCTCGATCTCCTTCGACGCGCCGTCGGACTCACCCGGGGGCTTGATCCAGACGAAGGCGTCGAGGTGCGAGGCGGTGTAGCCCGAGGGCGACGCCTGCGGGAGCTCACCGATGCCCGCACCGAGCGGGTTGCACCACGCGCCACGGTGGACGCGCTTGTCCACCTTGGACTCGTTGACGTAGGTGTTGTGGTTCGTGCTGGTCGACACGGCGGTCGGACGGGCGGGGCCGCCCCAGCCGTTGCGCGAGGTGTCGATGAGCATGCCGAGTGTCGTCGGGAAGCCGGCCGCGACGAGCAGACGGTGCATGTGCGCCGTGAAGTCGACCTCGTCGAAGTCGAAGTTCCACTCGTAGAACGAGCTGGACCGGATGGGCGTGCCACCGACCGAGATCGAGGAGTCCGGCAGGAACGGCTCGTTGAGCGGCGTCGTGTTGGCGACGTCGCTGACGAAGCCGTCGACCGAGGCGAACCCGGCGGTCGTGGACTTGGCGACGTCGGCGAAGAGCGTCGCGGCGGGACCGGCGTTGCTGTCCCAGCCGAGCCAGCCCGAGTGGCCGATGTCGATGTAGTTGTAGACGTTCGGGATGGCGTGCAGCTTGTCGAGCGCGTACTTCACGCCGGCCTTGTAGTACGGCGCAGCCTGCTGGCAGGCGGCTTCCGAGATGTTCGTCACCAGGTTCGGCAGCGAGTCGGGCTCGATCGTCGCCACGATCCGGATGTCCTGGTACTTGGGGTCGGCCAGGAGCGCGGCGATGACGTCGATGTACTCGGTCTTGTACCGCGCCAGACCGGCGTCGGTGGCGGGGAGCTCACCGTTGGACGCCAGTGCGTAGCAGTCGCGGCCGGGCAGGTCGTAGATGACGAGGTTGAACACGAGCGGGCCGGAGCCCTTCTGGGCCACCGCGTTGTCGAGGTGGAACTTCAGGCCGTTGCCGTCGGCGTTGCCGGCGATGGCGCTGATGCGGTCCATCCAGACGGCCGTCGGCTGCTTGGCCACGGTCCGCATCTTCGCGGCCAGGGTGGCGTCGCCGGCACGTGTGGCAGCGCTCTCAACAGCTGCCGCGTAGGTGGGGTTCACGTACTGCGTGGCCCCCGCGTAGGGATTGTCGACGTGCGCTTCAGCCGCGCTCGCGCTCGTCGTGATGCACAGGGGGGCTGCGAGCAGCGCCATCGCTGCTGCTGCGGTGGTGGCTGCGCGCAGGCGCTGCCTCACCGCTCTCTTGCCGTGTGTGGACACGTAGTCCTCCGGGTGTCGTTCGGCGTGCCCGGTCGGCCGTCCCGTCCGGGCGCATGTCGGCCGGGAAAGTCCACGGCGACTGGACGTAGATCACCATGCGGACTTTCCGGGCGGCACGGGGCAAAACGTTTAGGTTCCGCCCGTTACCAAAATGTGACACGAATGAGAACGTTCTCATCTGGACCGCGGACCCGTGCTCCCACGCACGGCGAGGCCCCCGATCTGAAGCTCCCGGCGCGCCCGGAGGTCGCCGTCGAGCACCGCGAGGACCGCCTCGCCGGTGGCCGTGCCGAGCTCGCGCTGGGCCGAGGGGAGCGTCGTGATCGACGGCGTGGCGAGCCGGCAGAGCGCTGAGTCGGAGCCCGCGATCACGGACAGGTCCCACGGCACCGCGAGGCCGGTCCGGCGCGCGACGTCGAGCGCCGCGACAGCCATCTGGTCCGAGTCGTACACGATCGCGGTCGGCGCACGGCCTCCGGTCAGCAGCCGCCGGGTGGCCACCGCGGCCTCCTCGGCGGTCCCTCCCGTGGCCTCGTGGACGAGGACCCCGCTGGCCGCGTCGAGCACCCCCGTGAGCGCCGTGAAGCGCTCCCGGGTGCGCACGAGCTCCTTCGGGCCGCTCACCAGAGCGACGTGCCGGTGCCCCAGCTCGAGCAGGTACCGACCGACGCGGACGAAGGCCTCGGCGTCGTCGAGCGTCACCGCAGCGAGGTCCACATCGCTCTGACCTGCACTGACGATCACCGCAGGCGCGCGCAGACGGCGGAGGGCGTCGATGCGCGGGTCCTCCGCGAGCACGTCCGTGACGACCATGACGTCGAACCGGCGCTCCGCCCACCACTCGCCGTACAGGGTGACGGCGGCGTCCGGTCCGTCGACGAGCTGGAGCACCAGAGCGAGGTTGCGCGTCGCCAGGACCTCCTGCAGCGAGATGACGAACTCGAGCACGCCGGTGGCCTGCGCGACCGGACCGGCCGCGCCACGGTCGAACACGAGACCGATCGCGCGAGGTCCCGTGCGCATCGACCTGGCCGCTGCGCTGGGGCGCCAGCCGAACTCGTCCGCGACGCGCAGGACGCGTTCGCGGGTTGCTGCGGAGACGCCCGGTCGACCGTTGAGCGCGTAGGACACGACGGCGATCGAGACCCCCGCGGCGCGGGCCACGTCGGTGATCGTCGGACGTCGCGCCGGCGCCGGTGCCGGGGCATGGGAAGGGGCAGGGGAGGACGGCCCGGACGACGGCGTCGAAGGCGACGCGGAAGAGCCGGGTACTCCGGAGTCATATGCAGGTGTGACCACGATCACCTAGTGTGTCGCCCGATGCGGGTGAAATGCATCATCTCGGCTCCGACGACGTGGGCGAGGGATGTGGGGTCATGGGAACAGTGCGACGTGGACCGGTCTCACCAACGGCGAGACGGACGATCGGTGTGCTCTCGCCGGTGGTCGGCGGGTTCTACTTTGGGGCCCTGATCGCTGGGGTGGCACGAGCGGCACGGGCGGCAGGTCATCGCGTGGTCGCGGTGCAGACGTACCCGGCAGGGCTCGACAGGGAGCGGTACCCGGACGAGTCGATCCTCGACGCGCCCGTGGCGCTCGGTGCCGTCGACGGCCTCGTGGTGGTCGGCAAGGCGCTGCGCAGCGACCGGCTCGCCTCCGTGCAGCAGTGGGGCCTGCCCCTCGTGCTCGTGAGCGAGGAGCCGCAGTCCGGCGACGACGCGGTCGTCCTGCCCGACAACCTCGGTGGCGTGCGCGCAGCCGTCGAGCACCTCCTCGGCCACGGGCACACGACGATCGGCTTCGTCGGCTGCCTGACGCAGCGGGACATGCGCGAGCGGTTCGCCGCCTACCGCGCGACGCTCGCGGACCACGGCATCGAGCCCCCGGACACCTGGATCTACGAGTCGTCGGACAACCACGAGCAGGGTGGCGCGGACGCCGCTGCCCGGATGCTCGCCGCCGGTTCCCCGACCACGGCAGTGATCGCCGCGACCGACCGGAACGCGATCGGGTTCCAGCGCGCGCTGCGGGCCGCCGGCCTGGTGCTCCCGCGCGACCAGGCCGTCATCGGGTTCGACCACGCCGACTCCGGTGCGCGCGTGACGCCCCGGCTGTCCACCGTCGACGCGCACTACGACCGCGTCGGAGAGACCGCGGTGTCCCTGCTGCTGTCCCGGATGCGCGGCGAGGACGTCCCCGGCGGCGAGTACCGCGCACCGTCCACCCTCGTCCTGCGCGAGTCCTGCGGGTGCACCGAGTCCGCCCGGTCGGCCCCCGCCGCGGGTGCGGGTGCGGGCAGCCGCAGCGGCTACCAGGTCCTTCGGGCCCTCGCGGGCACGGCCTTCGTGGGTCCGTCAGGCGTCGGTGGAGCTCGTCGCACGGGGGTGGCGCCCCGCGAGACGTGGTGGCACGCCGTCGTGGAGCCGATCGAGACGGCAGCGGAGCGCGGGACCGTCCCTGGGACCGCCACCCTCGCCAGGCTCGCCGACGTCACGTCCGCGATGCAGCCGCACCCCGAGGCGCTGGAACAGCTGGTCATCTGCCTGCGCGGTGTGGAGGCAGACGTGGTGGAAGCGCTCTCGCGTCCCGAGCACGAGACGGCCGTCCGGCGCGCCGTCACCGAGGTGCTCCTCGCCCTCACCAAGGGGTGCACCCGCGCCATGCTGGCCCGCAGCGGTCAGCTGGAGCGCACGATCGTCGACCAGTACGAGGTCGACATGGACCTCCTGCGCGGCGACGGTGCGAGCCCGCGAGCTCTGGGCTGGCTCCCGCGGGGCGTCCGGGGCCACGCCTGCCTCGGCCTGTGGCTCGGGGCGGACCGCGGCCCCGGGGACCGTGAGATGGAGATCGTCGGCGTGCACGACACGTCCGGCACGCTGTCGCGCCTGGTTGGCGTGCGGACGACGGCCAGCCAGTTCCCGCCCGCGGCCCTCACGCGTGCGGGCACCGTCGGGTCCAACGAGCTCACCTTCGTGGTCCCGGTGACCTTCGGGGGCAGCGACTGGGGCCTGCTGGCCATCGACGGCACCGTGGAGACACGGGCGACCAGCGCGCGGGACCGGTTCAACCACTGGGCTGCCCTGCTCGCGGTCGCGCTCGACCAGGAGCGACTGCTGGCCAACCTGCGCGAGCAGCGCCGCGCGCTGGAGCAGGCAGCCGCCCGTGAGCGTTCGTTGGCGGACACGGTGCGGGCCAGCGAGGAGCGGTACGCCCTCGCGTCCATGGCTGCGCACGACGGCACGTGGGACTGGGACGTCTCCGCCGGCACCGTGTACTACTCGCCGCGCTGGAAGCAGACGCTCGGGTACGACGACGACGTCATCGGCGACTCGCCGGGGGAGTGGCTCGAGCGCGTGCACCCCGCCGACCGCGACGAGCTGTCGGCGTCGATCGCCTCCCAGCTGGCCGGTGCCGGCTCGCCGCTCGAGCTCGAGCACCGGGTCCGGACGTCCTCCGGCGACTACCGGTGGATGCTGTGCCGCGCCGTCACCGTGCTGGACGACGCGGGCTGCCCGGCTCGCCTCGTCGGTGCGCTCGTCGACGTGACCGAGCGCAAGGAACAGGAGATCGCACTGCAGCGTGACGCGCTGCGGGACCCGGAGACCGGCCTGGTCAACCGGCTGCTGTTCCTCGACCGCCTCGGGGCCGCTGTGCTCCGGACGCGACGTTCCCCCGGCTACGACTGCGCGCTCGCGCTCGTCCGGGTCGTCGACGGCGGGGCGATCCCCACGCAGGGACGGCTCGACTCGGACGGGGACGCGCGCCTCGACCTGCATCGGGAGCTCGTCCGCCGGCTGCGCCGCCCGCTGCGCGAGGGCGACACCCCGGCGCGGATCGCGGAGGACGACTTCGTGGTGCTGCTGGACGACGTCGGCCCCGGAGGCGTGCCCGCCCGGCTCTCGCTGCTGCTCGACCAGCTGCGCCAGGAGCTCGGCTCCCGGCTCGCCATCGGCGTCCTCGGCAGCATCCGCGGGTTCCGGGACGTGGGTGAGGTGCTCCGCGAGGCGGACATCACGTTGCTGCGCGGGGCGTCGCGACAGGGCCGGTCAGGGTCGGTCCTGAGATAGCGGGACGCACGACGCCCCTGCCCCCCGGGTGACGGGAGGCAGGGGCGTCGTCGTGTCCGGTCAGCTGCGGCCGCGGGCCGGGCCGTGCGTCGGGCGCGAGGCGCCGTGGCCCGGACGCGGGCCCGCGTCGAGACGGATGCGCAGCGGTCGGCCGGCGACCCGCGTACGGGCGAGACGGTCGATCACGTCGGCGGAGAGTCCGGCGGGGATGTCGACGAGCGCGAAGCTGCCGAAGATGTCGATCTTGCCGACGTCCTTGCCGGTCAGGCCGCCCTCACCCGTGAGCGCGCCCACGAGGGCGCCCGGCTGGAGGCCGTCACGGTGCCCGACGGCGACGCGCCACCGCGGCGAGCCCCCGGCGACGTGCGTGTCGGAACGACGGCGCTCGCCACGCTCCGGACGGTCGCCACGGTCGTTGCTGCCGCCGGTGAGGTGCGCGCGCGACAGTGCGTCGTCGAGGTCGTCGCCGTGCTGGACGGCCACAGGTCCCTCGTCGCCGACGGCGAGCGCGGTCACGACCGCGAGCAGCTCGAACGGGTCGACGTCCGGGTTCTGCGCGAGGTGCACCGCGATCGCCTCGCGGTACAGGTCGAGGCGGTCCAGCTCGGCACGTGCCCCCGTGCGGGCCAGCAGGGTCTGCACCCGGTGCGCGGAGACCTCGGCGGGCGACGGGATGTCGACCTGCAGGAGCGACTGCCGTGTCGTGCGCTCGATCTGGCGCAGGCGGGACTGCTCGGACGGCGTGACGAACGACAGTGCCTCACCCTCGCGCCCGGCACGGCCCGTGCGGCCGATCCGGTGCACGTACGTCTCCGGCTCGCGCGGCACGTCGAAGTTGACGACGAGGCCGATGCGGTCGACATCGAGACCGCGTGCAGCCACGTCCGTCGCGACGAGGACGTCGAGCGCTCCCGTGCGCAGACGGTCGACGATCTTCTCGCGCTCCGTCTGCGCGACGTCACCGGAGATGTACGCCGCGGAGATGCCGCGCTCGATCAGCGCGCTGCCGACCTCCTCGGCCGCACCGCGGGTGCGCACGAACACGATCGCCGCGTCGGCGGGCGACACGGCCAGCACGCGGGCCAGCGCACCGGTCTTGTGCCGGTGCGGGACCACGGCGTACGTCTGCCGGACGCTCGTGACCGTGGACGCCTGGCGCGAGACCGTGATCTCGACCGGGCGGTTCAGGTGCTGCTCGGCGACGCGGCGGATCTGCGGCGGCATCGTGGCGGAGAACAGCGCGACCTGGCGCTCGCGAGGAGCCGCGGAGAGCACCTTGTCGACGTCCTCGGCGAAGCCCATGCGCAGCATCTCGTCGGCCTCGTCCAGCACGAGGAAGCGGACGTTGTCCATCTTCAGCGTGCGGCGGTCGAGGTGGTCGAGGACGCGGCCGGGGGTGCCGACGACGACCTGCGCACCGCGGGACAGCGCGCGCTGCTGCGGGAGGAACGGGGATCCGCCGTACACCGCGAGGACGTTCAGGCCGGGCAGGTGCGTCGCGAACGACTGGATGGCGTCGGCGACCTGCATGGCCAGCTCGCGCGTCGGGGTCAGCACGACGGCCTGGACGGCCGGGAGGTCGTAGTCGATCGCGGCGAGGAGCGGCAGACCGAACGCCGCCGTCTTGCCGGTGCCGGTCTGGGCGACGCCGACGATGTCGCGGCCGCTGAGCAGCGCCGGGACGGCCTGGGACTGGATCGCCGACGGGATGGTGAAGCCGAGGTCGGAGATCGCGGCCTCGAGGGCCGGCGGCAGACCGAGGTCGGCGAAGGTGGCGTCGGCGGGGATCTGGGAAGCGTCAGAAGGCACAGCGGACAGGGCAGAGCTCATGAAATGGGGAACCGATCATCGCGGGGCGGAGCCCTGAACCGTGCACCAGGTCGGCGAACAGCGGGTCGCAGCCCCGGACCACCCAGCGGCAACCGCTCACGCGATGCCTAGACCACACGACGCGAGGCGGGCCCCGACCGGCTCAGCGGTGGTGGCGACGCCTCGAAGGGGGACGCGACGAACTCCAGATTCGTGAAGGAGTCTACCGGTCGGACGTCCATCTAGGCAGGGTGCATTCTGTGACGTCGCGCACGACGTCACAGGTTGCGCCGTGGACCCTCGATCGCGGGGCACGCGTCCATCACCACGTCGAGCCCGGCCGCACGGGCTCGCTCGGCCGCAGCCTCGTCGACCACCCCGAGCTGGAGCCACACCGCCCCGGCGCCGATGGCGATGGCCTGGTCGACGACCTCGCCGCACAGCGAGCTGTTGACGAAGACGTCCACCACGTCGACCGGCCCGGCCACGTCCGCCAGGGACCGCACGCCGGCCGCACCGTGCACGGTCGGCGCCTGCGGATGCACGGGAACGATCTCGTGCCCGAGCGACTGGACGTACGCGGCGACGCCGTACGCGGCACGGGAGGTGTTGGTCGACAGGCCGACCACCGCCCACCGTCCGGGGACCGTGAGCAGGCGGGTGATGACCTCGGGATCGTTGCGATGGACCATCTCCGAACTGTGGCACCACCGGCGCGGTGCCGCAGCCACGAGCGCGCCGTCGTCGGACCCGCGTCCGCGGCCGCATAGGATCGACGCCGCCAGGACGAGACGGTGACGGGGGAGGCAGTGGCGAGCAACGACGTCGTCTCCACGCGCGTGCTGACCGTCCCCAACGTCATCAGCCTCGTGCGTCTGCTGCTCGTCCCGGTGTTCGCGCTGCTCATCGTGCGCGGCCACGACGGCTGGGCCGTCGCCGTGCTCGCAGTCTCCGGCGCCAGCGACTGGTTGGACGGTGTCCTCGCGCGCCGGCTCGGTCAGGTCTCCCGGCTCGGCCAGCTGCTCGACCCGGCCGCCGACCGCCTCTTCATCATCGTGACCCTCGTCGCCCTCGCCTGGAGCGGCGTCGTGCCCTGGTGGCTGCTCGGCGTCCTCGTCCTGCGGGACGTGGTCCTCGCGGTGATGCTCGTCGTGCTCGCCCGGGCAGGGTTCGCGCCGCTCCAGGTGCACCTCGCGGGCAAGGCAGGCACGTTCGCGCTGCTCTACGCGTTCCCGCTGCTCCTGCTCGCACAGTGGAGCTCGTGGGTCGGCGTCGTCGCCGGTGTCGTCGGATGGGCCTGCGCCCTGTGGGGCGTGGCGCTGTACTGGTTCTCTGCCGTCGTGTACCTGACCCAGGCGCGGCACCTCCTGCGCGAGTCCACGGACACCGCATGACGCCACGGCACGGCCCCCCGGACACCCCGCGCATCCCGGACGCGTCGATGACGCTCCTCACCGAGGTCTACCGACGGCCGCTCGACCCCGGCTACGCCGACGCCGCAGCCCGTCGCGCCGCAGGCTCGGAACCGCGACGGACACGACGGTCGACCGTCGGCCTCGTGGCGCTGGCGATCGGGCTGGGACTCGGCGCGACAGCGGCCACGCTCGCGCTGCGGCAGCCCACCAGCTCCGCACAGGAGGCGCGGCAGCTGCTGGAGTCCCAGATCGAGCAGCGCAGCGCTGACGCCGACGCGCTCCAGTCCGACATCACTACGATGTCGGACGAGATCGCCACGATGCAGGAGGAGCTCCTGGGCGACGAGGGCCAGTCCGTGCGTGACCAGATCGCCGCCGACGCGGTCGAGGCCGGGGTGTTGCCCGTGACCGGGCGCGGTCTGCGTCTCGTGCTCACCGACGCACCCTCCGACGACCCGGACGACGTGGTCATGTTGCTGCGGGTCCTGGACGTCGACCTGCAGGTCGTCGTGAACGGACTCTGGGCAGCCGGTGCCGAAGCCATCGCCGTGAACGGGCAGCGGCTCACGGCGACGACCGCGATCCGGAGCGCAGGAGACGCCGTGCTGGTCGACCTCGTCGCACTGAGCAGCCCGTACACGATCGAGGCGGTCGGCGACGCGGTCGAGATGCAGACCGAGCTGGCTCGTGCCAGCGCTGGACAGCAGCTGGCGACACTGCGCACGACCTACGGCATCGGTGTCCAGCTGTCGTCGCAGAGCGAGCTCGAGCTGCCTGGCACCGGACTCGTCACCATGTACTCCGCGACGGTGCCCACCTCGACCCCGAGTCCCGAGCCCGGAGCGATCGAGGGTGCGCCCGACGAGGCCGGTGTGGCAGGGTCTGCTGGTCCGACACGGAGGGACGGCACGTGATCGCAGTCATCGGCCTGGTCATCGGGGTCGTCGGAGGTCTGCTCCTGCAGCCCACCGTGCCCCTGGAGCTCCAGCCCTACCTGCCCATCGCCGTCGTCGCGGCCCTCGACGCCCTGTTCGGCGGGCTGCGCGCCATGCTCGACGGGATCTTCGACGACCGGGTCTTCCTCATCTCGTTCCTGTCCAACGTCGTGGTCGCCGCACTGATCGTGTTCCTCGGTGACCAGCTCGGCGTCGGCACCCAGCTGTCGACCGCCGTCGTCGTCGTCCTCGGTATCCGGATCTTCTCCAACGCCGCGTCGATCCGTCGCCACCTGTTCAAGGCGTGACGATGCAGCCACAGGACGGTCGCGACGCGCAGGACGCGACACTGCCCGGGGACGAGCCGAGCTCCGTGCCGCCCGTCGTGCCGGAGGGTCCGGCGGACGCCGAGCCGAACTCCCTGCCGCCGGTCGTGCCGGACGAGCCGGAGGACGCCGAGCCGAACTCGCTGCCGCCGGTGGTGCCGGACGAGCCGGAGGACGCCGAGCCGAACTCACTGCCGCCGGTGGTGCCGGACGAGCCGGAAGAGGCCGAGCCGAACTCCTTGCCGCCGGTCGTGCCGGACGAGACCTTGGACGACGTTCCCGGGTCACCATCGCCGGACGAGCCCGACGAACGTGACCTCCCGACGAGGACGGCCCCGGACGGCCTCGACCACCGACCGCAGGACGTCCGGGTGTTCGTCGCACCGGAGGACGAGCCGGAGGTCGCGGACGCGACCGAGGCCGGCGCCCCGGACGTCGATCCCGTCCCGGTCGAGCCACCGAGCGGGTGGGCCGTCCTCGGCCGAGCGCTGGCACCGCGGGCGACCAGGGCGCAGATCGTGGCGGCCGTCCTGTGCGCGGGCCTCGGGTTCGCCCTGGTGGCGCAGGTGCGTCAGTCGGGCGAGACCGATCTCGCCGGGATGCGACAGGGCGACCTCGTCCGCATCCTCGACGAGACGACGAACCGGGGGGACGCGCTCGCGCGTGAGGCCGCCGACCTGGCACGGGAGCGCGACGACCTGCTCTCCGGGTCGGACCGCCGCCAGGCGGCACTGGACGCCCTGCGCCGCAGTGCCGAGACGCAGGGGATCCTCGCCGGTCGGCTGCCGGCCGAGGGCCCGGGGGTGATCGTCACCCTCACGGAGTCCGACCGGCCCATCAAGCCGTTCACGATGCTCAACATGCTCGAGGAGATGCGCAACGCCGGGGCTGAGGCGATCCAGCTGAACGACCAGCGCATCACGGCGAGCAGCGCGTTCACCGGGACCGGCGGCGCGGTGGTGCTCGACGGAGTCGAGCTGAGCGCCCCGTACCGGTGGATCGCGATCGGCGACCCGGACAACATCGCGCCGGCGCTGCAGATCCCCGGCGGCGCGATGGCGCAGGTGCGCAACAACGGCGGCAAGGGGACCGTGGACCAGCTGGACCACGTCGAGGTCGACGCGGTGCGTTCCGTGCCGGATCCCGTGTACGCGACCCCGGTCCCTCCGCAGGGGGATTAGTCCCGATCTGCGCGGCCACCAGCGCGATCGTGCCCGGCGAGAGCGTGGGACGTGCTGCGCCGACCCGCTCGGTCCGCATAGGGTGTGCCTGACCCCGAGGCACACCGGTGGTCGACGTGAAGAACGGGCCCGGGAGGTGGCATGAGCGGCGAAGACCCGCAGGTCGGGCGTCCAGCCCACGGACCCGACACGACGATGAGCTTCGGAGCGATCGAGCCGGTCGAGATCGAGGCGTCGGCGCCTGTCGGACTGACGCCGGACGAGGTCGCTGCCGTGCACGCGCTCCCGCCGACGTCGGCCCTCCTGGTCATGCAGCGGGGCCCCAGCGCCGGGGCGCGGTTCCTCCTCGACGCGGAGCGGACCGTCGCGGGCCGGTCGACGGCAGCCGACATCTTCCTCGACGACGTGACGGTGTCGCGCAAGCACGCGGAGTTCGTCCGCGAGGGGACGACGTTCGCCGTCCGGGACATCGGCTCGCTGAACGGCACCTACGTCAACCGGTCCCGGATCGACCAGTCCGTGCTGCGCTCCGGCGACGAGGTGCAGATCGGCAAGTACCGCATGACGTTCCACCCCAGCCCGCACCGCGACGCGGCCGGCGCGTGACCGGCCGTTTCCGGACGCTCGGCCTGAGAGGGTTCGCCTCGTGACGAACGCCCGCGCGCAGCGCGTCCAGGCTCCGACTGCGGACGTGACCACCCGCGACGGTGAGCACGAGCCGTGGCCCCGTGGCATCTCGCGTCGCGCCTCGATGCGGATCTCCGACGTGCTCGCGTCGTTGCAGATCGAGTTCCCCGCGGTCACGACCTCCAAGCTGCGCTTCCTCGAGGAGCAGGGGCTCGTCGAGCCGGTGCGGACCGCAGCCGGGTACCGGCAGTACTCGCCCGCCGACATCGAGCGGCTGCGGTTCGTGCTCCGCCAGCAGCGCGACAGGTACATGCCGTTGAAGGTCATCGGCGACCGACTCGCGGCTCTCGACGCCGGCGAGGAGGACGAGCCCGCCCCGCGCGCACGGCTCGCGACGCGTGACGGGGTCCGCGAGGTCGCAGGGACGCGATGGACGATCGACGTGCTCGCGCGCGAGTCCGGGGTCGAGGTGGGCTTCGTCGAGGAGCTCGTCACCGCGGGCGTGCTGCGGGTGCACCGCTCCGGGTCGTTCGACCTGTGGGCGAGGGAGATCGTGGTCGCCGCCGCGGCCCTGGCCGAGCACGGCATCGACGCGCGTCATCTCCGGCAGTTCCGCACGTCGGCGGACCGCCAGGCGGATCTGGTCGAGCAGGTCGTCACGCCGTGGCGTGGCCAGCGCAGCGCGTCGTCGCGTGCGCGCGCGAGCACGTTGGCGGCCGAGGTGGGCGAGCTGTGCACGCAGATGCACACCGCGCTCGTGCGCGCGGCCGTGGCCGACCTGACCCCGTGACGGGCACCTGACTCACTTCGCGAGCCCGTGGGGGGCGCCGGATCGCCGTCCGCGTCGTAGCGTGGGCTGCATGGGAGAGGACGCCGAGCTGGTTCCGGTCGAGATCGTCGGCGTGCGCCAGCATCTCGCCGACGAGGAGATCGTCGTGCTGCTCCTCGACCCGGACTCCGAGCTCCTCGTCCCGATCCTCATCGGGCCGGCCGAGGCGAGTGCCATCGCCTCCGCCCAGGCAGGGATCGTGCCCCCGCGGCCGATGACGCACGACCTCCTGCGTGACGTGCTGATCGCGACGGGCTCCGGCCTGAGCCGCGTCGAGATCACCCGGCTCGAGGACGGCGTGTTCCATGCCGAGCTCGTCCTGCGCACGGGGCCGCGCGTGGACTCGCGCGCCTCGGACGCGATCGCGATGGCGTTGCGGTTCGGGTGTCCCGTCCTGTGCTCCGCCGAGGTCGTGGCCGTGGCGGGTGTGGAGGTGCGGACCACCACGTCGGAACAGGATCTCGAGCGGTTCCGACGGTTCCTGGACGTCGTCACGCCGGAGGACTTCACCACGGGGGTGGAACCGGACGACCAGGGTGGCGGAGAGGCTCGGTGAGCCGGCGCCGACGGTTGCTCGTGGGTACTGAGGACCAAACCTTCGCGTTCAGGTCGAAGGTAAGACTCGCCCGTCGCGACACGCCCGTGGGCGTCATGGCGTCTGCACCCCCACGGGCCTAGTCTGACAAGCAGCCGGGGGAGATGTCCGCCGACCGGCGTGCGACGAGTGGAGGATTCGTGACCAGCAACGAGAGCGCCGAGAGCGTCAGCGGGGCAGTGCCGCAGCGCGCTCAGGGCATGCTGTTCGACGACGACCTCCCTGACCTCGACACCGCGACCGGCTACCGCGGACCCACCGCGTGCCGGGCCGCCGGCATCACCTACCGCCAGCTCGACTACTGGGCGCGTACCGGGCTCGTCGAGCCGTCGATCCGTCCGGCGACCGGTTCGGGCACGCAGCGGCTGTACAGCTTCCGGGACATCCTCGTCCTCAAGGTGGTCAAGCGTCTGCTCGACACCGGCGTCTCCTTGCAGCAGATCCGCACGGCGGTGAGCCACCTGCGCGAGCGCGGGGTCGACGACCTCGCCCAGATCACGCTGATGTCCGACGGCGCGAGCGTCTACGAGTGCACGTCCGCCGACGAGGTGATCGACCTCGTCCAGGGTGGCCAGGGTGTCTTCGGCATCGCGGTCGGTCGGGTCTGGCGGGAGGTCGAGGGCACCCTCGCCGCGCTGCCGACCGAACGGGCGGACGAGGAGGACGAGGTCGTCATCCAGCCGTCGGCGCACGACGAGCTCGCACTGCGTCGTCAGGCGCGCACCGCAGGCTGAGCCACGCACCTCGAGAGCGGCTGCCCGTCCGGGTGGCCGCTCTTCGTGCGTCAGTGCCGGGGTGCGCGCAGGGCCCGGTCGAGCAACGCGTCGAACGTGCGCGCCAGCTCGGCGGCTGCGGCACCGGGCCACGCGTGCACCGGCTGCGCGGCGCCCTGAGCCTGCTGGAGTGCTGCGCGTTCTGGCACCGGGGGAGTGAGGACCAGCGGTCCGTAGAGCGTCTGCAGCTCCTCGAGGCGGAACGCCTGCTCGATCGAGCGGGACCGGACCCGGTTGACGACGATGCCGAGAGGCTGGAGCGCGGGTGCCGGACCGCGACGGAGCTCGTCGATGGTGCGCATCGCCCGCCCGACCGCCATGACCGCGAACAGTCCGGGCTCGGTGACGACGAGCGCGCGGTCGCAGGCTGCCAGTCCGGTCCGTGTGAGCCCACCGAGGGACGGCGGGCAGTCGATGACCACGAGGTCGTACCCGTGGACCCACGAGAGCGCATAGCGCAGTCGGTCGACGTCGGTGCCGTCGAGCCGGTCGTGCACGGCGGACCGTTCCGAGCCGGCGAGGACGTCGAGACCGTCGTCGGCCCAGGAGGACAGCACGGTCGCCGCGGCCATGGTCGACTCGCCGGGCTCGTCGAGGACCGACGCGACGTCGCCTGCCTGCGGCCGTGCCCCGAGCGCCATGGTGCTGTCGCCCTGGGGGTCCAGGTCGATCACCAACGTGCGCAGCCCGCGTTCGAGGGCCGCCGACGCCAGACCGAGGGTGATCGACGTCTTGCCCACGCCACCCTTGAGACTGCACACCCCGAGCACCAGCACGTGCGCAACCGTATCCGGGCGACGCGTCGGGAGCGAAACGCCGCGCGCGTTCGTGCTGGTCAGGCGAGACTGCTCGGATGAGCATCCGCCTGACGCGCTGGGGACATGCCTGCATCCGACTCGACCGCGGGGCCGACCGCCTGGTCATCGACCCGGGGGTCTTCTCCGACCTCCCCGGTGCGCTCGACGGGGTGGAGGCGGTCCTCGTCACGCACGAGCACCCCGACCACGTCGCCACGGAGCCCGTCGTGGAGGCGGTCCAAGGTGGCGTGCACGTGTGGGCTCCGCAGTCGGTGGTCGACGTGCTGGTCGAGGCCGGTGCACCCGAGGATCGCGTCCACCCGGTCCGCGCGGGTGAGACGTTCTCCGCCGGCGGTTTCGACGTGGTGACACTGGGGGAGTGGCACGCCCTGGTCCACCAGGACGTGCCGCGCATCCACAACGTGGGCTACCTCGTCGAGGGCGTGCTCCACCCGGGTGACGCCTACGTCGACGCCGCGGGTGCCTCGGTCGACGTGCTCTGCACACCGCTCGGCGCGCCGTGGCTCAAGCTGGGCGAGGTCGTCGACTACGTCCGCACCATCGGGCCGGGCCGGGTGGTGGTGGTCCACGACGCCCTGCTCAGTGCGATCGGCCAGGGGATGGCGATCGGTCTGCTCGGTCGGCTCGGCGGCGCGGGGGACCCGATCTCGCTCGACCCGGGCGACGGCATCGACCTCTGAGCCCGCTCCGCTGTCGCTGCACCTGCCCCGCCCGTACGGTGGTCGCGACGGAAGGAGACCCCTGTGACGGAGTCCGTGGAGCACGAGGTGCCCGAGCTCGAGTACGACGAGACCGTGCCGCCCCGGCCGGAGGAGGAGATCGCGGACGCTGCGCGCGCCGTCCCTGATCCTGCCGGGCACGGTGGCGCACCCGCAGGCGAGCCGACGGCACGCGACGAGCCCTGAGCGCCCATTCCTCCGACCTGAGGCATCCTGTGACTGTGCTTGTCCAACAGGTGGTGGAGAACGACTGGCGACTTGTCCAGGATGTCCGGTTGCGCGCCCTGCGTGAGGACCCGAACGTGTTCGGAGCGTCGCTGACCAGGGAGGAACGGTTCACCGAGTCCCACTGGCGGATGCGTGTGCGGACGACGACGACCTGGGTCGCCGTGGACGACGACGGCGTGGGCCGCGGGATCGTCACGATGATGCAGGAGCCCGGATCGCCGGTGGACGACCGGCACGTCGTCGCCCTCTGGGTGGCACCGGAGTCGCGTCGGCACGGCGTCGGCTGGTCCTTGCTCGACGCCGTGCGACAGGCGGCCGTCGCACAGGACGCCCGGACCGTGTCGCTCTGGCTGCTCGACGGCAACCATGCCGCGGGCGACCTGTTCGTGCGGGCCGGCTTCACGCGTACCGGCGAGCGGCAGGTGGTCCCGCGGGACCAGACGCAGACCGAGGAACGGTACGTCCTGACCCTGCGGGACGCCGCGCCCGCGTGATGACGCCGTCCGTCCGCTCAGAAGTGGCCGTTGACGTTCGCCGTGCTGGCGCTCCACCCGTTCGAGGCGCTGACCTTGGCGAAGATCTCGTCGCGTCCTTCCGGGTCCTCGTTGAGGGTGCCGTGCCAGACGAGCACCTCCATGGAGAACTCTCCGGTCGGGGTGTTGGTGGTGCGCGAGACCTGCAGGTCGTCGTTGAACACCGGGTCATCGCCGATGAGGCGCATGCCGACCCTGACCCCGGCTCCGTTGTGCACGTGGCCTGAGACGACGACGACGTAGTAGCCCGGGTGGTCCCACGACGGGCTGATGAAGAGCTCGGCGTAGGAGCTCACAGCCGCGGCGGGTCCCGCCGAGGCGATGGTTCCCGAGCCGGCCAGGACGACCGCCGTCGCAGCGACGGCAAGCTTGTGGCGCAGATGCATGATGACCTCCTCGTCGGGTGGCCGCGTCGTCGCGGCCCGTGCGAAGGAGGAGGCCGTCGCGAGCCAGGCAGATACCGGGGGGTGGCCGACGTTATGTCATAACGTGCAGTCGGTGTCGATGGCTCGACGGTCGGGCGTCCGAGGACGTCACGGGCGCGGCACCTGGTCTGCAGGCCCGCAGGCGTCCCGGACGGGTGCTCGTGGGCGCCGTCGAACGGAGCGGACGCGATCGCCGGGCGCCACGGAGCCTGGCATTCGGCACGGCTCGTGGTGGCGACCAGGAACGACCCCTTCCCAGCGTGGAATCATGGCGTTACGCACATAGGCGGCACTATGCGAGAAACATAGAGAACGCTCGCCCGCACCCCCACACGGTGGGACGGTCGACGGACCTCAGGCGACGTCGAGGTACAGCGCCGTGAGACCCGCCAGCAGCGGCCCCAGGATGACGATCCCGGCAGTGAGCTCCTTGAGGAGCGTCGCGTTCAGGCCGAGCTGTTCTTCGATCGTCGTGCGGTTGGCGAGCTCGGCGGCGACCTCCGCGTCGGCCACGGTTGCCAAGGGCGACAGGACCGACAGCAGCGTGTAGCCCTCCGTCTGCAGTGCCTGGCGCGCGAACCCGTACACCACCGCGACGAAGACGGTCCCCGTCAGGCCGAAGATGACGACCGTGGCCACCGGTGCGGGTTCCCGTCCTACGGGCAGGCTCATCTGACCCGCTGCACCGAGTGCGAGGGTCGCCAGAGCCACGAGGCCACCCAGCGGTGGCAGCATGCTCCGCGCGATGTCCCGAAGCGTCAGGTACTCCTGCACGCGGGCGCCGAGGTGGATTCCCGGCGGCACGGAACGGACTGCGCTGCGGACGTCGACGAGCGCCGCAGCGATGGGGCTCGACCCCAGGATGGCGACAATGACGAGGACACCGCCCCGCACGGACCCGGCCGAGGGATCGCGAGCCAGCGTCGCCGTCACCACTGCCGTGAGGAGCAGGACGAGCGCGAAGCTCAGGTGGTGGGTCGTCTGTCGTGGGACGGCGCGGATCGAGTGGATCAGCCGGTCTCGGCGTCGGCCGAGATCGAGGCAGCAGCCCGACGCGACGGTCAGGGCCGTGGCGAGGATGCCCCACGCGACGAACGGGTCGTCCCTCCACGGACGGTCGCGGCCCGTCGACGCCCAGACGACCACCGACACGCCGAGGACCAGTCCGCCCGCGATCGAGATCGCGAGCCGGAGCCAGGCATGCCAGCGCTGACGCGCTCGGTCCCGACGCTCGCCCGTCGCCCCCACACCTCGAGCGTTCCGCAGCGCGTCGGCGGAGTCCAGAGCGCTCGGCGCCCTCGTGATCGCGAGACCGGCGTGAGGCTCCACAGCGCTCCCCCACGGCTCACGTCACGCGGGCGCTCCGGGACACTATGCGCGCAACTGCGGCGCGGCGCCGCCCTCGGCGCGTGGAGCCGACCTACGGTGCGACGCATGGGTGTGCCGCTGAGCGAGGTCGTCGACCAGTTCCTCATCGACCGTGCGACGCTCACGCGCCGTGGCCTCACGGAGAGCTCACGGGAGAACTACCGCCGGGACATCGTCGTGTGGGCCACCGTGATCGCCCGCCAGACCGGACGGCTCGGCGACAAGCCCACAGCCGAGGACCCCGCTCCGCTGACCGTCGTCCTCGTCGACGACCTGACCGAGACGCAGATCAAGAACGCGTACCGCGTCATCCGTCTCCAGGAAGCCGTGAGCACGACGCAGCGCCGGGTCGGCACGCTGCGGCTGCTGTGCCACTGGCTCCAGCTGGAGGGGCATCTCGGCGTCGACCCGACGCTGCGCATCGAGGCGCCCGAGCGCCCGGTCCGTCTGCCTGCCGGCTGGAACGACGACGAGCTCGAGCGGCTCGCCGACGCGGTGTGGGAGGAGCGCAAGGCTCACGCCCGCCGCTGGCCCGCCCTGGAGCGCGCCACGTTCGCGCTGCTGTCCACCACGGGCGTCCGTGCCGCCGAGCTGTGCGCAGTCTCCGAGCAGTCGCTCCGGCGCGACTCCGGCGGCGAGGTCGTCATGTCGGTGATCGGGAAGGGCAACCGGCAGCGGATCGTCCCGGTGCCCCCGGAGGCGATCACGTTCGTCGAGGAGTACCTCCAGGAGCGCACCGCACGGTTCGGCACGCTGCCGGCCGCCTCTCCCCTGCTGCGTCGGGCCGACGGCGTCCCGCTCACGCGTGGCGCCCTCCGCCACCTCGTCGACGGGTGGATCGCCCGCTCCGGGGTGCCCAAGCAGGAGGGCGAGTCGGCGCACGGTTTCCGGCACACCTACGCCAAGGGACTGATCCGCTCCGGGGTGCCCGCGCCCGCGGTGCAGGCGCTCCTCGGCCACGAGGACCTGAAGACCACCGGCATCTACGTGAAGGCCACGGCGGCCGACGTCCGCGACGCCGCCCTCCTCTCCCCCGCCCGACAGGTGCTGCGCGCGCGCACCCGGTAGGAGATTCAGGCGACGGCCTTCTTCACCAGCTCCGCGATGTGCTTCTCGTCGGCTGCCGTGAGCGAGACGAGTGCGAACGCCGTCGGCCACATCGAGCCGTCGTCCAGCTTCGCGTCCTCGTTGAAGCCGAGGGTCGCGTACCGCGTCTTGAACTTCGAGGCCGCCTGGAAGAAGACGATGACCTTGCCTTCCTTGGTGGCGTAGGCGGGTTGCCCGTACCAGGTCTTGGGCAGGAGGTCGGGTGCGGTCTCGGTGACGATGGCGTGGATGCGCTCCGCCATCACGCGGTCGCCGGAGTCCATCTCGGCGATCTTGGCGAGCAGGTCCTTCTCGCCGTTGGCCGCCTTCGAGCCGCGGCGGGTCTCCTTGGCGCGTTCCTTCATCGCGTCGCGCTCTTCCTCGGTGAACGCTCCGGCCTTCTTGCTCTCAGGCATGGTCCGATCCCTTCTCGTGGTTCGTGGTGGTCAGGCGCCGACGTAGGCGGCGAGGTGCTCCCCGGTCAGGGTGGAGCGGGTGGCGACGAGGTCGGCGGGCGTGCCCTCGAAGACGACCAGGCCGCCGTCGTGGCCGGCGCCGGGTCCGAGGTCGATGATCCAGTCGGCGTGCGCCATGACCGCCTGGTGGTGCTCGATCACGATGACCGACTTCCCCGCGTCGACCAGCCGGTCGAGCAGGCCCAGCAGGTTCTCGACGTCGGCGAGGTGCAGGCCCGTCGTCGGCTCGTCGAGCACGTAGACCGTGCCCTTCTCCCCCATGTGCGTCGCCAGCTTGAGTCGCTGCCGCTCCCCGCCGGACAGCGTCGGCAGCGGCTGGCCGAGGCTGATGTACCCGAGCCCGACGTCGACGAGCCGTGCCAGGACGGCGTGGGCCGCAGGGGTCCGGGCCTCCCCCGCACCGAAGAACTGCTCGGCCTCGGTGACGGACATGGCGAGCACCTCGCTGATGTCCCGGCCTCCCAGGCGGTACTCGAGGACCGAGGCTTGGAAGCGCTTTCCCTCGCACACCTCGCAGACGGTGGCGACGCCGCTCATCATGGCGAGGTCCGTGTAGATGACGCCGGCGCCGTTGCACGCGGGGCACGCGCCCTCGGAGTTGGCGCTGAAGAGTGCCGGCTTCACGCCGTTGGCCTTGGCGAACGCCTTGCGGACCGGCTCCAGCAGCCCGGTGTAGGTCGCCGGGTTGCTGCGCCGGGACCCGCGGATCGCGCCCTGGTCGATCGACACGACGCCGTCGCCGGCGGGGATCGAGCCGTGCACGAGCGAGCTCTTGCCGGAGCCCGCGACTCCGGTGATGACGACCAGGACGCCGAGCGGGACGTCGACGCCGACGTCGCGCAGGTTGTTGGCCGCCGCACCGCGGATCTGGAGCGCGCCGGATGGCGAGCGGACCTCGGGCTTCACCGAGGCGCGGTCGTCGAGGTGCTTGCCGGTCAGGGTCCCGCTGGCCCGCAGCTCCTCGACGGTGCCCTCGAAGCAGACGGTGCCGCCCGCCGTCCCGGCGCCGGGGCCGAGGTCGACGACGCGGTCGGCGATCGTGATCATCTCCGGCTTGTGCTCCACGACGAGCACCGTGTTGCCCTTGTCCCGCAGCTGCAGCAGCAGTTGGTTCATCCGCTGGATGTCGTGCGGGTGCAGACCGATCGACGGCTCGTCGAAGACGTAGGTGACGTCGGTCAGCGACGACCCGAGGTGCCGGATCATCTTGGTGCGCTGGGCCTCTCCCCCGGACAGCGTCCCCGACGACCGGTCCAGTGAGAGGTAGCCGAGACCGATGTCCGTGAACGAGTCGAGCAGGAGCTGCAGCCCGGTCAGCAGGGGCGCGACCGACGGCTCGTCGAGCCCTCGGACCCAGTCGGCGACGTCGCTGATCTGCATCGCGCACACGTCGGCGATGCTCTTGCCCTGGATGGTCGACGAGCGGGCTTCCTTGCTCAGCCGGGTGCCGTCGCAGTCGGGGCACGTCGAGAACGTCACCGCGCGCTCGACGAAGGCGCGGATGTGGGGCTGCAACGCCTCGACGTCCTTGGCCAGGTACGACTTCTGGAGGCGCGGGATCAATCCCTCGTAGGTGAGGTTGATGCCGTCGACCTGGATCTTGGTCGGCTCCTTGTAGAGGAGCGCGTCCAGCTCCCGCTTGGTGTACCTCGCGATCGGCTTGTCGGGGTCGAAGAAGCCGCAGCCCCGGAAGATCCGGCCGTACCAGCCGTCCATGCTGTAGCCGGGGATCGTCAGCGCGTTCTCGTTCAGGGACTTGCTGGCGTCGTAGAGCTGTGTCAGGTCGATGTCGTTGACGGACCCGCGGCCCTCGCAGCGCGGGCACATGCCCCCGAGGATGCTGAAGCTGCGCTTCTCCTTGGTCTCGCGACCCCCGCGCTCGATGGTCACCGCGCCGGCGCCGCTGATCGAGGCGACGTTGAACGAGTAGGCCTGGGGTGGTCCGATGTGGGGGGTCCCGAGCCGGCTGAACAGGATGCGGAGCATCGCGTTGGCGTCCGTGGCGGTGCCGACCGTGGAGCGCGGGTTGGCGCCCATCCGCTCCTGATCGACGATGATCGCCGTCGTCAGACCGTCGAGGACGTCGACGTCGGGGCGTGCCAGCGTCGGCATGAAGCCCTGGACGAAGGCGCTGTACGTCTCGTTGATCATCCGCTGCGAGTCGGCGGCGATCGTGTCGAACACGAGCGAGCTCTTGCCCGAGCCCGAGACGCCGGTGAACACCGTCAGGCGGCGCTTCGGGATCTCGACGCTGATGTCCTTGAGGTTGTTCTCGCGTGCCCCGTGCACGCGGATCAGGTCGTGGCTGTCTGCGGGATGCGGCGTCGTGCTCATCGTGGCTCCCTCGGTGTCGTGGGGGTGCCGGGCGGTCTCGAACTCACCAGCGTCGCTCAGCCGAGCTCGTTGATCCGCAGGAGGTTGCCCGACGGGTCCCGGAACGCGCAGTCGCGCACGCCGTACGGCTGGTCCGTCGGCTCCTGGACGACCTCGGCGCCGCCGGCCTCGAGCCGTGCGAACACGCTGTCGAGGTCGTGGGTCGCCAGGGTGATGGCGGCGTAGCTGCCCTTCGCCATCATCTCGACGATCGTGCGGCGCTCGTCGTCCGTGAGGCCGGGCTCGGCTGCGGGCGGGTGCAGGACGATCGCCGGTGCCGACGGGTCGGCGGGGCCGACCGTGATCCAGCGCAGGCCGTTGTAGCCGACGTCGTTGCGGACCTCGAAGCCGAGGATGTCGCGATAGAACGCCAGGGCGGCGTCCGCGTCGTCGTGCGGGAGGAAGGCGTAGTGGAGGGTGAGGTCCATGACGGTCACGCTAGGTGGGGTTCCGGGGTCCGCGCTTCTCGATTCCTGACCGGTCTGGTCACCTGCTTGGCGACGCACGAGGGCATCCCCTCGGTCACGCCCGCGTGCTCGCGGCGGTAGACGCTCGGGGGCACGCCGACCAGCTCGGTGAAGCGTGTGCTGAACGTCCCGAGGGACGAGCAGCCGACCGCGAAGCAGACCTCGGTGACACTCAGGTCCCCGCGGCGGAGCAGGGACATCGCACGTTCGATGCGGCGGGTCATGAGGTAGGCGTACGGGGACTCGCCGTAGGCGCGTCGGAACTCACGACTGAGGTGCCCGGCCGACATGTGCGCGCCCCGCGCGAGCGCCTCGACGTCCAGGGGCTGGGCGTACTCGCGGTCGATCCGGTCCCGCACGCGTCGCAGACGCACGAGGTCGCTCAGGTGCTGGGCCGTGGCCGGCGTGCTGCTCACCCGCACGATCGTGCCACGCGGCAGCACCGTCCGGCATATAGTTGAAGCATCAACCACAAGGAGCCGCTCCATGCCTGACTACGGACACGAGCTCGTGCTCGGCACCTTCCTGACCCCCGCTGCCGAGAACCCCCAGCAGGTCGTCGCGCTCGCGCAGGCGAGCGAGCGCGCCGGGCTCGACCTCGTGACGTTCCAGGACCACCCGTACCAGCCGGCGTTCCTCGACACATGGACCCTGCTCTCCTGGGTCGCCGCATCGACGGAGCGCATCCACGTCGCGGGCAACGTGCTCAACCTCCCGCTGCGCCCCCCTGCGGTCCTCGCACGCGCCGCGGCGAGCCTCGACCTGCTGTCGGGCGGCCGGTTCGCGCTGGGCCTCGGCTCCGGGGCGTTCTGGGACGCGATCGTCGCGATGGGGTCCCCGCGGCTCACCCCCGGACAGGGCGTGGACGCACTGGACGAGGCCATCGACATCGTCCGCGGCATCTGGGACACGAACGAGCGGACCCCGCTGCGTGTCCACGGGACCCACCACCGCGTCGACGGGGCCAAGCGCGGCCCGGCGCCAGCCCACGACATCCCCATCTGGGTCGGCGCGTACAAGCCGCGGATGCTCGGTCTCGTGGGCCGCAAGGCGGACGGCTGGCTGCCGAGCCTCGGCTACCTGAAGGACGGAGACCTGGCCGCGGGCAACGCCCGGATCGACGAGGCGGCAGAGGCGGCCGGCCGCGACCCGCGGGAGATCCGCCGCCTGCTCAACCTCGGTGGCGGGTCCTTCTCCGGCGCCGGCTTCCTCCAGGGGCCGCCCGATCGCTGGGTCGAGGACCTGCTCCCGCTCGTCCTGGACGACGGCATCTCGACGTTCATCCTCGGCAGCGACGACCCTGCGGCGATCGCGCGGTTCGGCGAGGAGGTCGCGCCCGTCCTCCGCGACGCCGTGGCCGCGGCGCGCACGGCAGCCGGGACCCGGACGGGCTCGGTCCGCCCCGCCGCACTCCTGGCCAGGCGGCGGGCCGGGATCGACTACGACGGCCTGCCCGACTCGCTCGTCGCGACCGCCGTGGAACCCGGTGACCGCGAGTACGCCCGCGTCCGCTCGTCGTACGTCTACGCGGGCTCCCCCGGGCTCGTCCTGCGACCCCAGGACGCCGAGGCGGTCCGGGACGCGCTCGCCTTCGCGAGAGCGCAGGAGGTGCCCTTCGCGGTGCGCAGCGGGGGGCACGGGATCAGCGGCCGGTCCACCAACGACGGCGGCATCGTGATCGACGTCGGCGCGCTCGACACCGTCGAGGTGCTCGACCGTGAGCAGCGGCTCGTCCGCCTCGGAGCGGGCGCCCGCTGGGGCGACGTGGCGGCCGCGCTGTCGCCGCACGGCCTCGCCATCAGCTCGGGCGACTACGGCGACGTCGGGGTCGGCGGACTCGTCACCGCCGGCGGGCAGGGCTTCCTCGGACGGTCGTACGGGCTCACTCTCGACCATGTGGTCGCCGCCGAGGTCGTCCTCGCGGACGGGCGCCTGGTGCGGACCGACGCCGACCACGAGCCCGACCTGTTCTGGGCAGTGCGCGGCGCGGGCGCGAACGTCGGCATCCTCACCGCCGTGGAGATCGAGGCGGCCGAGGTCGGCGACGTCGTCCACGCGACGATTATCTTCGACGCGACCGACACCGCCCCGTTCGTGCAGGCCTGGGCGGAGCTCGTGGAGTCCGCGCCGCGCGAGCTCACCAGCTTCCTCAGCCTGGTGCCCGCCCGGGGCCAGGACCCCGCCGTCGGGTACACGATCGTCGTCTGGGCGAACGACGACACGGAGGCCGCCGTCGTCGCCCTGGAACGGTTCCTGGACCTGGCACCGGTGCTCCAGCAGCAGGCCCGGCTGGTGCCCTACGCCGCGACGGTCGCCGCCCACCACGGCGAGCACACCGGTGGCTCCGCGCCCGCCACCCGTGGAGGGCTGGTCGAGCACGTGACCCCCGAGCTCGCCGCACTGCTCGCCGGGCTCCTGGCCGGCGGCGACGCCGACATGGTGCAGCTGAGGGCGGTCGGGGCCGCGGTCAACGACGTCGACCCGGCGGCCACCGCCTACGCCCACCGGTCGCAGAACTTCTCGCTCCTCGCCTCCGCCCGGGGCAGCCGCCGCGCCGGGATCGACGCATGGTGGGAGCGGCTCGGACCGCACCTCGACGGGGTCTACCTCAGCTTCGAGACGAACCAGTCCCCCGACCGGCTCGCCCAGGCGTTCCCTCCCGCCACGCTCGCGCGTCTCGGGCGGCTCAAGGCCGTGTACGACCCCGACCACGTGTTCGACGGCAACTTCGGGGTCGCACCGACGCCCGACGAGCCGCGTGCCACGATGGCGACATGAGCACCGACGACATCGCCGACGTCATCGCGCGCGTCGAGCAGCAGGAGCACGACCTCGTCTTCGCGACCTTCACCCACGACGACGCCTGGCGCCTCGGCTGCCTGCTCGTCGAGATCGCCCAGGAGCGCGACCTGCCGGTCACCGTGGACATCCGCCGCGGGACCCAGCAGCTCTTCCACGCGGCACGCCCGGGGACGACGCCCGACAACGACAGCTGGGTCGAGCGCAAGGTCCGCGTCGTGGAGAGGTTCGGGGCGTCGTCGTACCTCGTCGGCCTGCGTGCGACGGTCAAGGGCACGACGTTCGCGGCGCAGCACGACCTGCCGCTGCAGCAGTTCGCCGCGCACGGCGGGGCGTTCCCCGTGCGCGTCCGCGACGTCGGCATCGTGGGCGTGGTGACGGTCTCGGGTCTCCCCCAGGCCGACGACCACGCGCTCGTCGTCGAGGCGCTCGTCGCGCACCTCGCCTGAGCCGCCCACAGCCCCCTCGGGCGCGGTGACCACCCACCGATCACCGTGGCCGGGCACCGACTCCCTCGGGTGCGCCCGATCCTGGCGGCATGACGGAGCACGGGTGGTTCGACGAGGACTGGGACGACGGCGACGAGGACGGCCTGTGGGAGACGGTCCCGGGGGCGATGCCTGCCCCACCCGGCGCAGAGCTGCGGTCGGGCAGCGACGCCCTCGCCGTCATGCTCGACCTGGTCGGACCCGAGCGCACCGGAGCGCCCGCGTTCTGGTGCGTCCTGCTCGATGCCGCGGACCGCACCCTTCCTGTCGTGCTGCCCGTCGTCGACGTGCCCATGCGCGCCGACCCCGCCATCGCCCGCAGGCTCGTCGGGGTGCTCGAGGCGGTGCTCCGGGCCGGCGCGCCCGGCGGGTCGGTGGTCGTCGGGCTCGTGCGCGGCGCGGGCGGAGACCTCGGCGCGTTCGAGGCGCAGTGGGTGCCCGCCCTGCGGGACGCCGCGGACGACGCAGGGGTGCGCCTCTGGGCGGTCGTCGCGATCGGCGAACGCCGGGCGCGCGTGCTCGAGTGGTGAGGGCCGGTACGGAGGACTGGCGTCAGGCCGAGGGGGCCGCCTCGTCGATCGCGGCGAGCTGCTCCAGGCTCGGCTCCCAGGCGAGCGACGCGACGTTCGCGCGCAGCTGGTCGGGGGTGCGCGCGCCCGCGATGACGGTCGCGACCGCAGGCTGGGCAGCGAGGCCACCGAGCGCCAGGGTCGGGAGGTCGATGCCCCACGCGCCGGCCAGCGACTCCAGGGCCTCGATCCGGTCGAAGTCGGCGCGCGCGAGACGGTCGGGCATCCGGGTGAGCCGGGTCCCGTCGGGTGCCGCCTCGCCACGCCGGTACTTGCCGGTGAGCAGGCCCGACGCGAGCGGTACGAACGGGATGATCCCGACACCGACCTGCTCCGCTGCCGGGACCAGCTCGGCCTCAGCGCTGCGGTCCAGCAGGTTGTACCGGTTCTGCGCGGACACGAACGGCGTCGCACCGGCCGTGCGGGCGCTCCAGTCGGCGTCCACCACCTGCCAGGCCGCGAAGTTCGAGGACCCGATGTACCGGACCTTGCCCTCGACCACGAGCTCGTGCAGGGCCGCGAGCGTCTCCTCGATGGGTGTCACCGGATCCGGTGCGTGCATCTGCAACAGGTCCACGTGATCGGTGCGCAGCCGGAGCAGGGAGCTCTCGACCGCGCGTCGCACGTAGCGACGCGACCCGCGGACTCCCCAGTCGGGACCGTTCAGCCCACGGGTGTCCATGCCGAACTTGGTCGCGATCACGACGTCGTCGCGGTGGCCGGCCAGGGCGGCGCCCAGCAGCTCCTCGCTCTGACCGGGAACGCCTCCGTAGACGTCCGCGGTGTCGAAGAACGTGATGCCCGCGTCGAGCGCTGCCGCGACCAGCGCCGGGACGTCCTGCGGCGGCAGCGTGGCACCGAACGTGTTGCACCCGAGACCGGCCACGGACACGACGAGGCCGCTGTCCCCGAGCTGTCGAAAAGACATCTCGGCGTCAGTGCGAGAGGCTGGTGGGACGGGCGGGGTCGCATTGCTCACCTGGGCAACCCTAAGCCTCTCCCCCGCACACCAGGTGCATTCACGAGACCTTCACGTCCTCCTGGAACACTGGAGGGGCGACCACCGTTGACACCGGTGGAAGTTCTCACTCTCGACGGCCGTACAACGGCACGGAGGTTCCCCAGATGGCAAACCGGTCCCTGCGCGGCATGCGCATCGGGTCCCACAGCATGGAGACGGAAGATGGCGTCGAGTTCGCCCCCCGCCTCCAGGCTCACTACGACTGCCCCAACGGGCACACCATCATCCTGCCGTTCTCGGTCGAGGCCGACGTGCCGGTGGTGTGGGAGTGCCGTTGTGGCGAGGAGGCGTTGCTCCGTGACGCGTCCAAGCCCGAGGTGAAGGCCGGCAAGCCGCCGCGCACCCACTGGGACATGCTGCTCGAGCGCCGGACCGTCGGAGAGCTCCAGGAGCTTCTCGACGAGCGCCTGGACCTGCTCCGGTCGGGCAAGCTGCGCCGCAGCGCCTGACGGGCGATCAGCCCCGAGATCGACGGAACGCTCCCGCCACACGGCGGGAGCGTTCTGCTATCCCCCACCGGGTCACGCTGAACAGAGCCTCGACGACGATGGCGCGGCTCATCTTGCTCTGACCCAGCTCGCGCTCCACGAACGTGATCGGGACCTCGACCACCCGCGCGCCCGTCCGGACGGCACGCCAGGCCATGTCGACCTGGAAGCAGTAGCCCTGGGAGGCGACGTCGTCCAGGCCGAGCTGCCCGAGCAGCCCCGCGCGGTAGGCGCGGAAGCCGCCCGTCGCGTCGCGCAGCGGGATGCCGAGCACGATCCGCGTGTACGTGTTCGCTCCGCGGGAGAGCACGTGGCGACTGACCGGCCAGTTGAGCACGCTCCCACCGGGCACCCAGCGCGAACCCAGCACGAGGTCGGCGTCGGGGAGCGCGGCCAGGAGCCGCGGGAGGTCCTCGGCCCGGTGCGACCCGTCCGCGTCCATCTCGACGACCACGTCGTACCCGCGCTCCAGCGCCCAGCCGAAGCCGGCCACGTACGCCGTGCCCAGGCCGAGCTTGCCGGCACGGTGCAGCACGTGGACGCGCTGCCGTCCCTCGGCCACCTCGGCGTCCGCAATCTTCTCGGCCAGCTCGCCCGTGCCGTCGGGCGACCCGTCGTCGACGACGAGCACGTCCGCGTCGGGGACGTGCGTGCGCAGGCGGTCCAGTGCGCCGGGCAGGTTCTCGCGCTCGTCGTACGTCGGGACGACGACGAGCACACGCCCCAGGGCCTCGGTCATACGGCTGTCTCGATCCGGTCGGCGCGGCGCACCCGGTGCGCCCCGGCTGCACCGGCGAGCACCACGCACACCGCGAGGGCGTCGATGATCCATGCGGGCCACGAGCCCAGCCTCGTTGCGGGCGTCAGCGTGTCGCGCAGGGGAAGGGTAGCCACCATCTGCTCTGCGGTGAAGAGGCCCGTCTGCTGGCTGACCACCCCGTTGGGGTCGATGACGGCGCTGACGCCGACCGTCGAGATCTGCACGGTCGCCCGGCCGTGCTCGATCGCACGGATCCGGGACATCGCCAGCTGCTGGGTCGACTCGTCCGAGACCCCGAACGACGCGTTGTTCGTCTGGACGACGAGCACCTCTCCGCCGGCCCGGACCGCCTCGCGCACGATGCCGTCGTAGGCGACCTCGAAGCAGATGACGTCGCCGATGCCGACGGTGCGCCCGAGCCGCTCCGAGTCGAGCGGGACGTACCCCGGCTCGGTGCCGGGGAGCATGTCCCGGGTGACCAGGTCCACCGCAGAGGAGAACTGCCGGACGAACGAGCGGATGGGGATGTACTCCGCGAACGGTGCCGGGTGCTGCTTGGTGTACGTCGCGGTGACGCCCACCCCCGGTTCCCACAGGATCGCCGTGTTGTAGCGGCCGCCGGTCGGCGGGTACTCCACGGTCCCGACGAGCATGGGTGCGTCGACGGCCTGCGCTGCGCCGTCGATGAGGTCCGCAGCCGTCTGGTCGACCTGCGGGTCGATGTCGGTCCCGTTCTCCGGCCACAGGACGAGGTCGAGCTCGCCGGGCTCCACCTGGTCGAGCAGCGCGTAGGTGCCCTCGACGTGGTTGTCCAGGACGGCCTGGCGCTGCCCGAACGCGTCGAGGCCGGTGCCGGGCACGTTGCCCTGGACGGCACCGATCCGCAGTCCTCCGCTCTGCGCCTGCGTGTCGAGCGGGATGAGGAGGCCGACGACGAGAACGGCCGCGACGGCCGCCGTCGCGACGACGACCTGACGGATCTCCAGCCGTCGGGCGGCCAGGATGATGCGGGCGAGCAGCACGCCGACGGCCACCACGGCACCGCTCAGCAGCGGGGTGCCCGCCAGGGAGGCGAGCGCCGCGAGGGGCGAGTCGGCCTGGGAGAACGCCAGGCGTCCCCACGGGAAGCCCCCGAACGGCCAGGCCGCGGCCAGCTCCTCGGTCGCGACGAACAGGATCGTGAAGACGACGACCTGCAGCCCGACGCTGCGCCAGACCGCGTTACCCCGCCGTGCCCAGCTCCAGGCGGCACCGAACAGGGCGAAGTACGCCGCTTCGAGCGTGCTCAGCGCGAGCCACGGGACCAGCCCGACGGCCTCGTCGGCCCAGGTGATCAGGGGCAGGAAGAAGGCGAGGCCCCACAGGAGTCCCACGAGTGCGTTCCAGCGCGCGCTGTCGCGTCGCAGGGCGAGGTACAGGAGGGCGACGCCGACGAATGCCGTGCCCCACCAGCCGGGCTCCGGGAATGCGAGACGGGTGAGCAGGCCTCCCGCGACGGCCAGGACGAGAGTCCACCAGCGGGCGGGTTCACGGGCGGGCACCCCTGGAGGGTACGTCAGCGGACTGAGGGCCCGACGACGGGGCCGTGCCACGGTCCGACCGACCGGCCCGCGTGTCCTTCGTACCGGTCGGCGTGCAAGCGCACGGACCGTTGTCTACTGAACACGCGGGCCCGGTCGGAGCCCTCCCCCAACCCTTGCGCTCACAGGCCCTCGACGACGTCGTCGTAGGCATGTCGGCAACGGTGGATCTCCTGAGGAACCTACCGAGATCCTCAGGAGTGTCAAGGCCGCGTCGGTGCAGGTGGGAGCCGTACTCGCAGGTCATCCGCGCACCATCGGTCCCGTCTGACCGGTTCGGCTCGGCGTGTCGCCGCGCGTGTCGTCAGATCCGGTCGAAGCGGGCGGATCCGGTCGGTGGCGACCGGGCGAGAATTCACCCGCTCGAGACGCTCGCCCGTCAGAACGTGTCGTGCAGGACCACGCCGCCGCGGACCGTCCGCAGGCAGACCGGCGCGGCCGAGCCGGGTCCGAGGTCGGGCAGCAGCGGGATGCCTGCGCGGGCGTCCGTGCTCCAGGAAGAGAACTGCCCCTCGGCGGCCTGCACGGTGAGGTCTTCCGCGCGCCACACGGCGAGGTGGGCCGGCGCACCGACGCGCAGCTCACCGGCGCCCGTGTGGTCGAGCCCTGCGACGCGCCAGCCGCCGCGGGTGGAGGCCCGGAACGCCGCTCTCGCGGAGATCCGCTGGTCGACGGCACGGTGCTGGACGGCCGCCCGGACGCCTGCCCACGGGTCGACGGGGGTCACCGGCGAGTCGGACCCGAAGGCGAGCGGCACGCCGGCGGCGGCCAGGTCGGCCAGGGGGTTGAGCGCGGCCGCACGCCCGGCGCCGAGCCGGGTCGCGTACATGCCGTCGGGACCGCCCCAGGCGGCGTCGAACGCGGGCTGCATGCTGAGCTTCACCCCCAGCAGGACGAGCGCGGCGAGCGTCGGGGCGTCGACCATCTCGGCGTGCTCGAGCCGGTGACCCATCCGTGCGATCGCGTCGGGACCCTCCACGTCGACAGCCGCACGCAGCCCGAGCAGGAGCTCGTCCATCGCCCGGTCGCCGATGACGTGGAAGCCGCCCTGCACGCCGGCGCGCGTCACCGCCGTGAGGTGGTTGCAGATCTGCTCGGCGGTCAGGTACAGCACGCCCGAGCTGTCCGGCGCGTCCGTGTACGGCGAGCGGACGGCGGCGGTGTGCGAGCCCAGCGAGCCGTCGATGTTGAGGTCGCCGCCGATGCCCGTCAGGCCCGGGATCGCCGCGAGGATCTCGCGTGCGTCGTCGACCGTGACGCACTGCTCCCCCCGGTACGCGACGAGGTGCGGCAGCCCGCCGGTGGCGTCGGCGGTCAGGTACAGCAGCTCGACCAGCCCGGCGCGGGTGTCGATGGACGGTGCGGAGTGCTCGTGCACGGACACCACGCCGCGGGCGGCGGCGTGCTCGAGCGCCCGCCGGTACAGGGCGGTCCGTCGCTCGGGGCTCACCTGGCGGGCCGCGTCACGCGCGGCGTGGTGGGCGTCCCGCTCGACGCGGCCGTCGTAGCTCCAGCCGGGCAGCCGGTCGAGACCTGCGGCGTCGGACAGCGAGCTCGACACCACCGCGGAGTGCACGTCGACGCGCGCGAGGTAGACGGGCGCGCCACCGGCGGCCGCGTCGAGCTCCTCGCGCGTGGGCGGGCGACCCTCGGGCCACCGCAGCTCGTCCCAGCCGAACCCGAGCACCGGTGCGTCGGACGTCCTGTCCCGCGCGGCCCGGTGCACGGCGTCGAGGGCGTCCGCCAGCGAGTGCACGCCGCCCTCGGGCGACAGGTCGATGGACTCCAGCGCGAGGCCGGTCTCGAGGACGTGCACGTGCGCGTCGACGAAGCCGGGTGCGACGAGCGCCCCGTCGAGGTCGATGACCTCGTCGGCGCGCGACACCATGCCGTCGGCGGTGTCGTCCGCCCCGAGCCAGACGACCGTTCCGTCGTCCACCAGGAGCGCCTCGGCGAAGGGGTCGGCGGCGGAGTGCACCACGCCGTGCCGGTACAGGGTCGAGCTCACAGGGGCACACGATAGGGCAGGGCGGCCCGACAAAGCGTGCCGAACCGGACGAGCGCCCGGGTGAAGGGCGTCACGCTAGACCGAGGAGTACGCGACGACCCCACGCCGCAGCGCGTCGACCGCCTGCCGCGCGGTGTCCCGCAGGCGTTGGTGCGGTGCCGCCTGGGAGACCTGGTCGAGCACGTCGATGACCTGTTTGCACCAGCGCACGAAGTCCCCCGCCGAGAGCTCACCGCCCTTGAGGACGGCGTCGAGGCTGCGTCCGGCGGCCCACCGGTGCACCGCCTCGACCAGGCCCGCGTCGAGCGGCTGGATGGTCTCCACCTTGTGCGCGGTCTCGAGGTCGTCCAGCTCCGACCAGGCGCGGACGCACCCGTCGAGCGCGACGCCGAGCCGGCTGTTCGGGCCACCAGGGATACGTGGCTCGCCCTGGTCGTCGCGGCGCGAGCGGTACACGAGCGTCGAGACGACGGCGGCCAACCCGGGAGCGTCGAGCTCGTCGAAGACGCCGCGGCGCAGGCACTCCGCGAGCAGCAGGTCGTTCTCCGCGTACAGCCGGCGCAGCCACCGCCCGTCGTCGGTGACCTGGAGTGCGGTGCGGCCGGCGTCGTCGGTCGTCGTGGCCAGGTAGCCGAGCCGGAGCAGGATGTCGCAGATGCGGTCGAAGACTGCGGCGATCGAGCCCGTCCGTCCGGCGATGCGTGCGACCAGGGCATCGTGCTCCCCCGCCAGGCGCGCCCAGCGCTCCGCCCAGCGGGCGTGCTCCTCGCGGTCCGGACAGCTGTGGCACGGGTGTGCGCGCAGTCTCCGGCGCAGGGCCGCGATCTCGGCGTCGTCCTGTGCCGCCCGCCGGCCACCCTTCGGCCGGTCCTTGCGCGTGGGCCCCGTGCTGGTGCCGACCGAGGACCGCAGGGCGGCGGCGAGGTCGCGACGGGAGGCGGGCACCCGCGCGGTGAAGCCCTTCGGCACGCGCAGGAAGCCCACGGTGCTCACGCCGGTCCCGACGTCCGCGACGGTGAGCTTGCGCACCTGGCGGTCGACGGTGAGGACCGTGGGCTTCGGCCCGTCGAAACCTGCTGCGCCGCCCGGGTCGATGACGACCGCGTGCCCGGACCGTCGTCCGACCGGGATCTCCAGCACGTCACCGACCCGCAGGCCCTCCAGCGTGCGGGCGACCTCGGCTCGGCGGGCGGATGCCTCGGCCTTGGTCAGGTCCTTCTCGCGCGCGGTGATCTGACGCCGCAGGTCCGCGTACTCCGCGAAGTCGCCCAGGTGGCACACCATCGCGCGGGCGTACCCCTCCAGGGCCTCTGCGTGCCCCTGTGCCTGCCGCGCGAGGCCGACCACGCCCCGGTCGGCCTGGAACTGCGCGAAGGACGTCTCCAGCACGTCCCGAGCGCGGTCCCGACCCACCTGCGCGACGAGGTTGACGGCCATGTTGTACGTCGGCCGGAAGCTCGACCGCAGTGGGTACAGCCGCTTGGACGCCAGCCCGGCGAGCTGCACCGGGTCGAGGCCGGGGTGCGCGACGACGACCGCGTGGCCCTCCGTGTCGATCCCTCGCCGTCCCGCCCGTCCGGTCAGCTGCGTGTACTCCCCCGGCGTGACGTCGACGTGGTTCGACCCGTCCCACTTGACCAGCTTCTCCATGACCACGGACCGCGCCGGCATGTTGATGCCGAGCGCGAGCGTCTCGGTGGCGAACACGACCTTGACCAGCCCGCGGGAGAACAGGTCCTCCACCGTCTCCTTGAACAGCGGCAGCATCCCGGCGTGGTGCGCGGCGACACCGCGCTGCAGCGCATCGCTGAACTCCCAGTACCCGAGCACGTCCAGGTCCTCGGGCGGGACGGCGGCGCAGCGTTCCTCCACGATCCGTCGGATCTCGGAGACCTCGGCCGGGGTGGTCAGCCGCACACCGGCGGCGAGGCACTGCTGCACGGCGCCCTGGCACCCGGCCCGCGAGAAGATGAAGACGATCGCCGGGAGCAGGCCGTCGCGGTCCAGCGCGTCCACGACCGCGAACCTCGGCGTCGGACGGCCTCCGCCAGGACGCGCGCCGGGACGCTGTCGTCCGCCTCGGTCGCGCGGACCGCGCCGTGGCTGGCCGACCTCCTCGCGGTTGCTGCGCCGGAGCAGGTGGGTCAGGTCGGGGTTGATCGGTGGGTCGACCCCGGGAGCGGTCGGGTCCACGTGGCCCGCGTACAGGTCCAGCAGCTCGCCGTGCACGAGGACGTGCTGGCCCAACGGGACCGGCCGGTGCTCGCTGACCACGACGGTCGTGTCGCCGCGCACGGTGGCCAGCCAGTCGCCGAACTCCTCCGCGTTGGACACGGTGGCGGACAGCGAGACCAGCTGGACGTCGTCGGTGAGGTGGATGATCACCTCTTCCCAGACCGGGCCCCGGAACCGGTCGGCGAGATAGTGCACCTCGTCCATGACGACGAACCCGAGGCCCTGGAGCGTCGTCGAGCCCGCGTAGAGCATGTTGCGCAGGACCTCGGTCGTCATGACGACCACCGGGGCGTCGCCGTTGATCGTGGTGTCCCCCGTGAGCAGACCCACCTGGTCCGCGCCGTACCGGCGCACCAGGTCGGAGTACTTCTGGTTGGACAGGGCCTTGATCGGCGTGGTGTAGAAGGCCTTGCGGCCCGACGCGAGCGCGAGGTGCACCGCGAACTCCCCGACCACGGTCTTGCCCGCGCCGGTCGGGGCGGCGACCAGCACGCCGCTCCCCCGCTCCAGCGCCTGGCACGCGTCGACCTGGAACTCGTCCAGCGGGAAGCCCAGCAGCTCGCGGAACTGGCCGAGCTCGCTGCGGTCGATCTCGGCCCGGCGCCTGGCCGCGGCGTAGCGCTCGGCCGGTGAGGGTTCAGCGGGCGGCGTGCTCACGCTCGGCGACGAGGACGGCGGGACGGATCTCCGGGAGCGGGATACCACCTGCACACCCTAGGCACACCACTGCGTGCCGCACGCTCGCGGCGCGCTCAGCAGAGGACGGACAGCGCGCCCGGGTCGACGGTGACCCGCAGCGGCAGCGGGCCGATGCGCTCGCCGTCCGCGAACGCCACGGGCGGCACCGGTCCGAGGTCCGTGATCGGCTCGATCAGGACCGAGCGGCTGCGACGCACGTCGACCGAGGGGTGGCCGATGTGCTTGCCCTGGTAGAGGCCCGGGAAGATCTTCACGACCCCCGGCTTGGAGAACGGACCCGCGACGACGACGTCGAGCAGCCCGTCGTCGATCACCGCGTCGGGCGCGATCTTCACGCCGCCGCCGATCCACGGGACGTTGGCGACCGCGACGAGCGTGCCGGCCGACTCCCACACCGAGTCGTCGAGCGTCACGCGGTACCCGTAGGGCCGGAACCGGCCGAGCTCCGCCGCCAGGGCGCGCACGTAGCGACCGGACCCCTTGGGCCAGGTCATCTCGTTCGCGCGCGCGTTGATCGCGGCGTCGAAACCGCAGGACAGGACCCCGAGGTACCACTCGTGCGCCGCGTGCACCGGCGAGCCGACCCGGACGGCGTCCACGCGGCGCGGTCCGTCGAGCAGCCCGTGCTCGATGGCCGCCACCGAGGCCTGCACGTCGCCGCGCGGGAGGGCGAGGGTGCGGGCGATGTCGTTGCCGGTCCCCGCGGCGACGATGCCGAGCGGCAGGCCGGTGCCCGCGACGACGTTCACGCCCAAGTGCACCATCCCGTCGCCGCCGACCACGACGAGCGCGTCGAGGCCCTGGACCGCCGCCGCGCGCGCCCGGTCCGTCGCCTGCGCGAGCGTGGAGGCCGACAGGTCCTCGACCTTGTGATCGCGTGCCCGCAGGAGCTCGTGCGCCTGACGACCCGCTTGCGTGCCGCGACCCTTGCCCGCGGTCGGGTTGACGACCAGGCCGAGGTGGATCACGCGGTGCCTGGCTCGTCGACCATCGTGCCGTCCAGCCGCGGCAGCCCGGCCGCGACCCGTTTCCGGTCGACGCGCCGGTCGTGCAGGACGCAGACGCCGAGGGCCAGGAAGTACAGCGCGCTCATCGGGATGGCGACGGCGAGCATGGTGATCGCGTCCGGGGTCGGGGTCACGATCGCGGCGAACACGAACGACAGCAGGACCGCCCACCGCCAGCCCTTGCGCCAGGTCGCCGCCGTGCCGATCCCCGCGAAGTTGAGCGCGACCATGATGATCGGCAGCAGGAAGGCGATCCCGAACGCGAGCATGATCCGCATGACGAACCCGAGGTACGTCTGGGCGTCGATGATGTTCGTCGCGCCCGACGGGGTGAACTCGGTGAGCAACCGGACCGCGTTGGGCAGCACCCACCACGCCATGAAGGCGCCCGCGAGGAACAGGGGCACAGCGACCGCCACGAAGCCGATCGCGTAACCGCGCTCGCGCCGCGTCAGCCCGGGCGTCACGAACGCCCAGAACTGGTACAGCCACCAGGGGCTGGACAGGATGATGCCGAGGAAGAACGAGACCTTGACCATCATGTCGAACGACGTCGCGATACCGGCGAAGTTCAACGTGATGAGGTCGTCACGCTCGGCGGCGACGAGCTCGATGGGCCGCTGGAGCGCCTCGAACACGGGGGTGTAGAGGAACCAGCCGATGACCGCGCCGACCACGACGCCGATCGCGGCGAGGAACACACGTCGGCGCAGCTCGACCAGATGGGCGCGCAGCGGCATCCGGCCGCCGGGTTCATCCCCGCGGCGAGCATTCACGTGCGGGTCAGACCTTCGGCGGGGCGTTGCCCTCGGACGGCGCCTCGACGGGCCGGACCGGGGTCACGTACTGGGGCTCGACCGTAGGGGGAATGGCAGGCGGGGCGCCGACGGCCGTCACACCGGGCGGGGCCACCGGCGGGGTCGCGGTCGTCGTGGTCGCGGGGGCGTCGTCGTCCCGCAGGTCCTTGACCTCGTGCTTGAAGATCTTCATGGACTGGCCGACGCTCTTGGCCAGGTCCGGCAGGCGCTTCGCGCCGAACAGCAGGACGACCACGAGCAGCACGATGACCACGTGCCAGGCGCTGATGTTTCGCAACACGTCAGGTCCTCCGTCGGAATCTCGATGACCGGGTGATAGTACCTGCGTCACCTGGGGATCGGGTGCAGACCGCTACCGCCAGAACGCCTGCCACCGGAGCCGCGTGGCGACGTGCCGCTCCGCACGCTCCGCCCGGCGGGCTGCGGCGGCCTCGCGGAGCTCGTCGAGCCGAGCCCGCAGGACGTCCCGGTCGGCGAACAGGGTCGGACCGGTCTCGCGCGTCCCGGCGGCCGCCTGGAGCTCGTCCACTCGCTCGGCCAGCTGCGCCGTGACGTCGGCGGCGCGCGACAGCTCGCGGCCGAGCGCGACCGTGGACCGCCACAGGCTGCGGCCGAGCAGGAACGCGCCCCCGAGGGTCGCCAGGACCAGGACGGTCCAGACCGAGAACCAGAGCATCGTCAGATCGTCTCCCCGTACGCACGCAGCGCGGACCGTGCGGCCGCGGCGACCTCCTGCGCGATGCGCGCCGGCCGGATCTCGAGCACGTCGTCGGCCACCTGCAGCACGAGGTGGCGCAGCCAGGCGTGCTGGACCACCCGCACGTCCATCTCGAACGTCCCGTCCTCGAGGTTGCGGACCGCGTCCACCGGCGTGGTCTCCGCGACCCACCGTGCCTGGCTGGTCAGGTGCAGGGTCACCAGCTCGCCTTCGGGGCCCGGCGAGAAGACCTCGGCACCGGCCGGGACCTCGTGGTCCTCGGCGTCGGTGTCGAGCACCTCGGCGGACAGCACACGGTCCACCCGGAAGAGGCGCTCACCGTCGACGAGCAGGCACCAGGCGAGCAGGTACGAGCGCTCGTCGTCGGTGACGAGCCGGAGCGGGTCGACATCGCGCTCCGTCGTCACGTCGGAGGCGTTCACGTACCGCAGGTGCAGCCGGCGACCGTGGCGGAGGGCCGTCGCGACCGCTGCCGCGACGTCCGGGGCGGCGTCGACCGCGAGCTGCACGTCCACCGCGGCCGCGGCGTCGCCGGTCGCCGCCGTGAGCTTGGCGAGCGCGGACCGCAGCACCTGCGCCCGTTCCGGGTCCATCGCGTCGCCGAGCGCCGCGTCCACGGCACGCAGCGCGGCGACGAGGGCCACCGCCTCCCGTGCCCCGAGGCGCAGCGGCCGGGTCATCCCGCGCGACTCGGTGAGCCGCACGACACCCTGCTCGTAGGAGGCGGCGTCGAAGTCGATGAGGTCGTGCGGGTAGTAGCCCGGTGTGCCGGTGACCCACAGGGTGTCGATGTCGTCCATGACCTGGCGGGTGGTCACCCCGAACTGCTCGGCGATCGCCTCCACCGGGACGCCCTCGTGGCGGTCCAGGTAGGTGATCATCCCGAGCATCCGCAGGAGCCGGTCGCTCGCCCGCTCAGCCATCGGAACCGACTCCCTGGTCGAGCGTCGCCGCGGTGCGCAGCAGGTGCAGGACCGACTGCCGCAGCCCTGCCGGCGCGAGGACGACGACCGCGTCGCCGTACCCGACCAGCTCCTCGGCGAGCTCCCACTCGGCGCGGAACGGCACGTGGACGACGTCGCGGTGCTCGAGGAGGGGGTCCGCCGACCAGTCGGGCTCGCCCGGGGGTGCGGGCACCGCACGCGCCCGGGGGGCGCTCGCGCGTTCCGGCAGGATCGCGAGCGTGGCGACGCGCTCCGGCCCGCTCCCCCACGTCTGGAGCGCGTCCGCGAGCTCCTGCGCGGACGGGGCCGTGAACGAGCCGGGCTCGCCGAGCGTCCGGACCGCGCCCTCGATCCGGCTCAGCCGGAACGACCGGCTGGCGTCCCGGTCCCGGTCGCGGCCCACGAGCACCCAGCCGCCGCGGCGCGCGAGCAGCTTCCACGGCTCGACGGTGCGCTCGCGGACCTCGCCCGTCGTGGCCGCGCGGTACGTGAACCGGACCGCCTGCCGCGCCTGGACCGCGTCGACCAGCGGGCCGAACGCGCCACCCCCCGCGCGTACGCGGGGTGCGAGGCCGGCCACCAGGTCGGTCGACTCCGGAGCCTCGCCGACCGCGCGGAGCTTCGTGAGCGCCCGGGTGGTGTCGGCGCGGACCGCCTGGTCCTGCCATACCTGGGCGGCCATCGCGAGGACGCCCAGCTCGGCCGCCGTCAGCTCGAGGGGGGGCAGCGCGTACGAGTCCAGGTCGACCCGGTAGCCGATGTCGTCGCCGTGCCCGGCGTCCGTCACGGTGAGGATCGGGATACCGAGGTCACGCAGGGTGTCCTTGTCCCGCTCGAACATCCGCTCGAAGGCGTCGTCGGAGGGGGCTTCCTGGTACCCGGCGACGCTGGTGCGCACCTGCTCCTTCGTCATGCGCCCGGCGGTGTTGACCAGGGCGATGACGAGGTTGAGCAGGCGCTCTGCGGGGGCGATCTGGGCGGCCATCGAGGACCACCGTAGTGGCCGGTAGCGTGGGCGCGTGATCACGTGGCGTGCGGGTGTCGTGGTGTCGCTCGGGGCCACGTGGCCCGGCGCCGCCGAGGTGACGGTCGAGCTGGAGGCTCCCGTCGGCACCGCGACGGCCGGTGACACGGTCCGCGCGCTGGCGTTCCCGTCCCTCGTGGGGAGCCCGGAGATCGGCGACCGGGTGCTCCTGAACGTCTCCGCCCTCGCGCGCGGCCTCGGCACCGGCGGCTACGCGCTCGTCATCGCGCTGCCCGACCGCACGCCCCCCGACCCGCCCGCCGGGCCGGGACACCTGGTCAAGGCGCGCTACACGCCGCTGCAGGCCATGGTGCTCGGCGTCGACGACCAGGAGTCACCGCACCACGAGACCCTGCGCGACGCCGACGACCTCGCCGGTCTGCCGGTCGTCGTCGCCGACCTGCACTCGGCGCTGCCCGCGATCGTCGCCGGTGCCCGCTTCGCCGCCGACCGCGCGGGACGCCCGATGCCGCGCGTCGCGTACGTGATGACCGACGGCGGCGCCCTGCCCGCGTGGTTCTCGCGCACGGTCGCCGGGCTGCGCTCCGCCGGGTGGATCGAGGCGTGCATCACCACCGGGCAGTCGTTCGGCGGTGACCTGGAGGCGGTCACGGTGCACACCGGGCTGCTCGCGGCGCGGCACGTCGTGGGCGCCGACGTCGTCGTCGTCGCGCAGGGTCCGGGCAACCTGGGCACGGGGACCCGGTGGGGCTTCTCGGGCGTCGCGGCCGGCGAGGCCGTGAACGCGATCGGCGTCCTCGGCGGTCGTCCGGTCGCCTCCCTGCGCGTCTCGGGGGCCGACCAGCGCGAACGCCACCTCGGCGTGTCGCACCACTCGTTGACGGCGTACGGACGGGTCGCGCTCGCCCCCGCCGACGTGGTCGTCCCGCTGCTCGACGGGGACCTCGGGGTCCGGGTCCGCGAGCAGGCCGCACCCCTGGGGCGGCGGCACCGGCTCGTCGAGATCCCGGCGGGTGCCGACCTGCGCAGCGCGCTCGGCGGCTCCCCGGTCCGCCTGTCGACGATGGGACGCGGCCTCGACCAGGACCCGGAGGCGTTCCTCGCGGCCGCCGCGGCCGGGGTGCACGCGGCCGACGCGTAGGGCTCAGTCGTCCCGGGGCGTGGCCGTGTGCAGCGCGACCAGCGTCGCCAGCCGGCGCGCCTCGGCGTCCGCGAAGTCGCCGTCGGCCCGCTGGATCCCCATCACGGCGAGGGTGTCGCCGTCGGACAGGTCGAGCTGGACCCACGGCCGGCCGGACCCGAACCGCACGGACACGATCTCGGCCCACTCGAGCCGCCGGGTGAACAGGAGGTTCCGCACCGTCAGGCCCTCGTCGTCGACCTTCGCCGCGACGGACGCCTGCCGCCAGAGGAACCAGGCGATCAGCCCGCCGACCAGCGCGAACCCGATGCGGTCGCCGGTCGAGAGCACGGACATGGCCAGCATGATCGCGACGGTGGACGCGAGGACGAGGACCGCGAGGGCGATCGTCACCACCCGCGCGAACCGCGGCCGGAACGGAGCCGTGAGCTCGTCCACCGCCGGACCGCTCAGAGCCGGCACGCGTGGATCGACGTCACGAGGATCGCGCGCGCACCGATGTCGTACAGGGAGTCCATGACCCGGTTGGTCTGGTCCCGCCTGACCATCGCCCGCACGGCCGCCCAGTCGCGGTTGTGCAGCGGCGAGACGGTCGGCGACTCCAGGCCCGGGGTGATCGCGACGGCCGCGTCGACGAGCCCGAGCGGCACGTCGTAGTCCATGAGCACGTACTCGCGCGCCGTCAGCACCCCCTGGATGCGGCGCGTGAGCACGTCGAGGCCTGCGGGCTCGTCGCCGTCGGCACGTCGCACGAGCACGGCCTCGGAGCGCAGGATCGGCTCGGCGAAGATCTCCAGCCCGGCCGCCCGCAGCGTGGTCCCGGTCTCGACGACGTCCGCGATCACGTCGGCGACACCCAGCTTGATGGCGGACTCGACGGCACCGTCCAGACGGACGACCCCCGCCGGCTCGATGCCGAGCGAACGCAGGTACGCCCGCACGAGCACGGGGTACGACGTCGCGACGCGGCGGTCGCCGACCTGCTTGACGTCGGTCCACTCGCCCGCGGTCCCGGCGAACCGGAACGTCGAGCGCGCGAAACCGAGCGGCAGGTGCTCGACCGCGGCGGACTCCGAGTCGAGCATCAGGTCGCGGCCGGTGATGCCGACGTCGACCGTCCCCGCGCCCACGTACACGGCGATGTCGCGGGGGCGCAGGAAGAAGAACTCGACGTCGTTGTCCGGGTCGGGCAGGACGAGCTCGCGGGAGTCGCGACGCTGCCGGTACCCGGCCTCCCTGAGCATCTCGACGGCGGGCTCCGACAGGGAGCCCTTGTTCGGGACGGCGATCCTCAGCACGGTCGTTCTCCTCAGAGGTGGGTGTAGACGTCAGCGAGCGTGAGCCCGCGCGCGATCATCAACACCTGCAGGTGGTAGAGGAGCTGCGAGATCTCCTCGGCCGTCCGCTCGTCCGACTCGTGCTCGGCGGCCATCCAGACCTCGGCGGCCTCCTCGACGACCTTCTTGCCGATGCCGTGCACGCCGGTGTCCAGCTCGGCGACCGTGCCGGAGCCGGCGGGGCGGGTCGTGGCCTTCTCCGAGAGCTCGGCGAACAGGGTGTCGAAGGTTTTCACGCGGAGACTCTAGACGCCGGGGGGCGCTGGGCGCGCAGCGTGACCACGGACAGCGCGCAGGGCGACCACGGTCGCGACCGCGGCCTCCGCGGCCTCGGCACCCTTGTCCTCGTGCGACCCCTCGAGCCCGGCGCGGTCGAGCGCCTGCTGCTCGTTGTCGCAGGTGAGCACCCCGAACCCGACGGGCACGCCGGTCCTGATGCCGACGTCGGTGAGCCCGAGCGTCGCACCCTGGCAGACGTACTCGAAGTGGGGGGTCCCGCCGCGGATCACGACGCCGAGGGCGACGACCGCGTCGGCACCGTTCTCGGCGGCCACCTGCGCGGCGACCGGCAGCTCGAACGTGCCGGGGACGCGGACGATCGTGACGTCCTCGACGTGCGCCGCGGCGAGCCCGCGTCGCGCCCCCGCGAGCAGGCCGTCCATCACGACGGTGTGCCAGCTCGCCGCGATGACGACGACCTTCAGGCCGGTGCCGTCGACGGTCAGGGTGGGTGCTCCAGCACCGCTCATGCCAGGTCCTCCAGGTTCTCGAACGCGTGGTCGTCGTGGTCCGCGCCGGGGGTCGCCGGCGTGGCGTGCACGGGCGAGACCGGGATGGGCTCGCGCTCCGTGCCGGGCGGCAGGTGGAGCAGGTGCCCCATCGATGTCGCCTTGGTGCGCAGGTACGCCTCGTTCTGCGGCGTGCGCCCGACCTCGAGGCTGCGGATCTCCGCGACCTCGATGCCGTGCGCACGCAGGCCGGCGACCTTCGCGGGGTTGTTGGTCAGCAGGCTGACCCGCTGCACCCCGAGGTCCGTGAGGATCGCCGCGGCCGCGCCGTACTCGCGCCGGTCCGCGGGCCACCCGAGGTCGAGGTTCGCCTCGACGGTGTCCCGGCCCTGGTCCTGCAGCGCGTACGCCGCCACCTTGGCCAGAAGGCCGATCCCGCGTCCTTCGTGCCCCCGCAGGTAGACGACGGCACCGCCCTGCTCGGCGGCGAGCTCCAGGGCCGCGTCGAGCTGCGGACCGCAGTCGCAGCGGGCAGAGCCGAACGCGTCGCCGGTGAGGCACTCGGAGTGCACACGCACGACGGGCTGCTCGGCGAGCCCCGCGGTCGGCACCAGGGCGACGTGCTCGGCTCCCGTGCGCAGGTCGCGGTACCCGTGGATGCGGAAGTCGCCGTGCTTCGTCGGCAGGTACGCCGTGTGCGTCGCGTGCACGCGCTCCTTCGGCGGCGCAGCGACCGCGACCTCAGCAGTGACGTCATCGCCTTCCGCGATGCGCCAGGCGACGATGTCCTCGATGGTCAGCAGGACGAGTCCCTCGGCCTCGGCCAGCGCCGAGGCGTCGGGCAGCCGCATCATGGACCCGTCGTAGTTGACGAGCTCGGCGATGGCGCCCACGGGCTCGAGCCCGGCGAGCCGGCAGAGGTCCACCGCGGCCTCGGTGTGACCCGTGCGGTGCAGGACACCGCCCGGCACGGCACGCAGGGGCAGCACGTGGCCGGGGCGGATCAGGTCCACGCTGCCCGACGCCGGGTCGGCCAGCACCCGCATCGTCCGCGCGCGGTCCGCCGCCGAGATGCCGGTCGTCACGCCCGTCGCGGCGTCGACCGTCACCGTGTAGGCGGTGCGTCGCGGGTCCTGGCTGCTCGGCACCATCAGCGGCAGGTCGAGCGCGTCGGCCCGCGACGCCGGCATCGGGGCGCACAGGTAGCCCGACGAGTGCCGGATAGTCCAGGCGATCCACTCCGGGGTCGCCGACTGCGCGGCCAGGATGACGTCGGCCTCGTTCTCGCGGTCGGGCGAGTCAGCGACGAGCACCGGACGGCCTTCGCGCAACGCCTCCAGCGCGTCCTCGACGGTCCCGAGCCGTACGCCGGCGGGGGCCGTCATCGCAGCACCCCCGCCGTCGAGAGCAGCCGTTCCGTGTACTTGGCCAGCACGTCGACCTCCAGGTTGACCCGGGCACCGGGTGCGAGCGTGCCGAGGGTCGTCGCCTCGAGCGTCGTGGGGATGAGCGAGACACCGAACGACTCGTCGGTGACGTGGGTGACCGTGAGCGAGATGCCGGAGACCGCGATCGACCCCTTCTCGGCGACGTACCGCGCGAGCTCCGGGGCGAGGCCGATCTCGACGTCGTCCCAGCGCGGCCCGGGTGACCGGCTCAGGATCGTGCCGACGCCGTCGACGTGCCCCTGCACGACGTGCCCGCCGTAGCGGCCACCCACCGGCAGCGCACGCTCGAGGTTGACCGGGCTGGACACGCCGACGTCCTCCAGGGCGCTGCGCCGCAACGTCTCCGGCATGACGTCCGCGAAGAACGTGCCGTCGCCGGGGAGCTCCGTGACCGTCAGACAGACCCCGGAGACACTGATGGAGTCACCCAGGTGGGCGTCGGACACGACGACGGGTCCGCGGACCCGCAGACGCGCGTCCATGCCCTCCCCGCGGTGCTCGATCGCCTCGACGGTGCCGATCTCCTCGACGATTCCGGTGAACATCAGTGCTCCTCCGTGGTGCTGGGTGAGTCGTGCGGATCAACGGTCGCGACGACGAGGACGTCGGGACCGAGCGGGATGACGGATCGGGTGGTGAGGCGGACGGCGTCGCCGATCGTGGTGACGCCCAGGTCCGCCATGGCGGGACGGCCGGAGCCCAGCAGGACCGGGGCGACGTAGGCGTGCACCTCGTCGACCAGCCCGGCGGCGAGGAACGCGGCCGCCAGCGTGGGGCCGCCCTCGACCAGGACGTGCCGGACCTCGCGCGCCGTGAGCTCGGCCAGCACCTGCGCCGGGTCGTGCGTGCGCACGTGGACGAGCTCCCCGCCGGGACCGTGCAGGCGGGCACCGGCCGGGAGGTCACGGTGGCCGACCACGACGCGCAGCGGCTGCTGCCCGTGCAGCTCGCCCGCGGCGTTGCGCGCGGTGAGCGAGGGGTCGTCGACGAGCGCGGTCCCCGTGCCGACGACGATGGCGTCGACCTCGGCGCGCAGGTCGTGCGCGTGGTGCCGGGACACGTCGGAGGTGATCCACCGGCTGGTCCCGTCGGCGGCTGCGACGCGGCCGTCGAGCGAGGTGGCGAGCTTCAGCGTGACGAACGGGCGGCCACGCTCGACGGAGGGCAGCCAGGCGCCCAGCAAGGCGCGGCCCTCGTCGGCCAGCACGCCGGTCTCGACGTCGACCCCGGCCGCGCGCAGCCGGTCCGCACCGCCCGCGGCGACGGGGTTCGGGTCGGGCACGGACACCACGACCCGGGCGACCCCGGCCACCAGCAGCGCCTCGGAGCACGGGCCGGTCCGGCCGGTGTGGTTGCAGGGTTCGAGAGTGACGACGGCCGTGGCTCCCTGCGTGGAGCGTCCGTGGTCCGCTGCGTCGGCCAGTGCCGCCACCTCGGCGTGCGGCGTCCCCGCGCCCCGGTGCCAGCCCTCGCCCAGGACGTCACCGTCCGCGCCCAGCAGGACGCACCCGACACGCGGGTTGGGACCGTTGGCCGGCCCACGCCGGGCGATCTCGAGCGCGCGGCGCATGGCCTCGAGCTCGGAGGGTGCGCGCACGACGGTCTCGGTGCTGGTCATGCTCACCTCCGGACGCGCAGGGCGCTCCGGGGTGAGGGCGGCAGGAAGGGTCCCGCAGCCACGGCGCACAGGCGCCGCCACGTGATCCTCCCATCCGGACTTTCACCGTCGGTCCTGGAGTTCCACCAGGTCAACCGCCCGGTCCTTGCGGACCGTGCGGGTCGCGGACTGTCACCGCCGGCTCGGAATTACACCGACCCCGGAGCACGTGTAAGTGTGTTCGTCTTGCGCCAACGATCATGCCACACCGGGCATTCCCGTCCGTCAGGCGTTCGCGTCCGCCAGCTCGCGCAGGGCGACGATCTCGGCGCCGACGTCAGGTGCCCCGTACACCGCCGATCCGGCGACGAAGACGTTCGCCCCCGCCTGGGCGATCCGCCCGATCGTGTCCCGCGCGACCCCGCCGTCCACCTGGATCCACGTGGACGCGCCGGACTCGGCGATCGCCTGCCGCGCGCGGCGGATCTTGGGCAGCATCCCCTCGATGAACGACTGACCGCCGAACCCGGGTTCGACCGTCATCACGAGGATCATGTCGAACTCCGGCAGGAGGTCGAGGAGCGGCTCGACCGGCGACGCCGGCCGCAGGGCGATCCCCGCGCGGACGCCGCGGGACCGCAGCTCCCGCGCCAGCCGCACCGGCGCCTGGGTCGCCTCGGCGTGGAACGTCACGGACGCCGCGCCGAGCGCCGCGTACTCGGGCGCCCAGCGGTCGGCGTCCTCGATCATCAGGTGCACGTCCAGCGGGACGGGCGACACCTCGGCGATGCGCTTCACCACCGGCAGGCCGAGCGTGAGGTTGGGCACGAAGTGGTTGTCCATCACGTCCACGTGCACGAAGTCGGCAGCGGCGATCGCCTGGAGCTCGCGCTCGAGGTTCATGAAGTCGGCGGACAGGATGCTCGGGTTGATCAGCGCAGGCACCCGGCCAGCCTAGAGGCCGCGGGTCAGCCGGTGCGGCGCAGCAGTGTCAGGTGCATCGCGTCCGTGCCGTGCACGTGCGGCCACAGCTGCACGTCGGTGCGGGTGTCGTCGAGGTCCACGGCGCCGCCGGGCGCGATCGCCCGCACGACCGCCGGTGCGTCGAGCGGGACCACCTCGACGCCGAGCCGCGCGACGGCCCGCACGGCGTCCTTGACGACGAGCTGGGTCTCGACGAGGTGCGGCGAGCACGTCACGTAGGCCACGACCCCTCCGGGCCGGACTGCCTGCAGGGCCGAGACCAGCAGGTCGCGCTGGAGCGCGCTCAGCGAGGCGAGGTCCGCGGGCGTCCGCCGCCACCGGGCCTCCGGCCGACGACGAAGAGCACCGAGCCCGGTGCAGGGCGCGTCGACCATCACGCGGTCGTACGCACCCGGCTCGTCCGTCCCGACCGACCGCCCGTCGCCCGTCCGCACGTCCTCGACGGCGTCCGCGGGCACGGCCCGCAACGCCTGCTCGACGAGCCGCGTCCGGTGCGGCTGCACCTCGTTGGCGACGAGACGCGCGCCGCGCTCCCCCGCGACGGCGGCGAGCAGCGCAGCCTTGCCGCCGGGTCCCGCGCACAGATCGAGCCACCGCTCGTCCGGACCGTCGAGAGGCGCGTGGGTGAGGGCGAGCGTGACGAGCTGGCTGCCCTCGTCCTGCACCCCCGCACGGCCGTCGCGCACGCTGGGCAGTGCGGCCGGGTCTCCTCCGGAGAGGATCACGGACGTCGGCGCGAGGGCGCCCACCGTCCCGACGCCGTCGCCGGCATCCGCGACGACCTCGTCCGTCCCGGCGAGCCCAGGACGCGCGACGATCGTCACGCGCGGAGCGGCGTTGTCTGCGGCGAGAAGCGCTCCGATCTGGTCGGCGGGCCGACCGTTGCCGACGAGCGCCTCGCGCAGTGCCCGCACCACCCACAGGGGGTGGCTCTCCACGACCGCGAGCTGGGCCAGCTCGTCGTCACCGGCGGTGGACCGGATCCGCTGCTCCCACTCCTGCAGCGAGGCCCGCCCCACCGTCCGCAGCACGGCGTTGACGAACTGCGACGGGCCGGTGCCCAGCTGCTCGCGCGCCAGGCCGACGGTCTCGGAGACCGCCGCGTGCGCGGGGACACGCATGCCGAGCAGCTGGTGGACGCCGAGGCGCAGGACGTCGAGCGCGGGTGCGTCGATCGTGCCGACCTCCCGGTTCGCCGCCTGGGCGATGATCGCGTCGTACCGGCCGCGCAGCCGCAGCGTGCCGTAGGCGAGCTCGGTGGCGAACGCCGCGTCCCGGCCGGTGATCCGGCGGTCGCGCAGCAGGGGCGGCAGCACCAGGTTGGCGTACGCGTCCGAGCCGTCCACGGAGCGCAGGACGTCGTACGCGGCGGTCCGGGCGGGGTCGCTCCCCCGGCGGCGCTGCGACGGCGCGGCGGCCGACCGCTGCGTCCGGCCCTGTGACCGCGCGGCGCCGCGCTGGCGGCCGCTCGGGTCGCGCCGGTCGTCGGCCGGGGTCATGCGGCACCTCCGAGCACGGTGCCGGCGTCGAGGCGGGCGCCACGGGCCCAGTCCGCCGCCGCCATCGCGCGCTTGCCCTCGGGCGTGACCTCGGTCAGCCGCACCGCGTGCCCGCCGGTCCCGACGAGCACCTCCTTCTTGCCCGCCAGCACCTGCCCCGGCGCCAGGTCCGTGACGTCGGCGACCGGGACCACGGGTGCCAGGCCGAGCCGGGAGCCGTCGGGCAAGGTCGTCCAGGCTCCCGGTGCCGGGGTGCAGCCGCGGACGAGCCGGTCGACGGCGTGTGCCGGGTGCGACCAGCGCACCCGCGCGTCCTCGACCTCGATCTTCGGCGCCAGGCTCACACCGTCCGGGGACTGCACGACGGGGCTGAGGATCCCGTCCTCCAACGCGTCGAGGGTCTGCACCAGCAGCCCGGCGCCCGCCACCGCGAGGCGCCCGAGCAGGTCACCTGCGGTGTCCCGCGCGCGGACGGTCTCGGTGAGGAAGCCGAACACCGGGCCCGTGTCCAGGCCCGCTTCGAGCCGGAACGTCGAGGCACCCGACACCTCGTCGCCCGCGATGATCGCGTGCTGCACGGGCGCCGCCCCACGCCACGCAGGCAGGACCGAGAAGTGCAGGTTGACCCAGCCGTGGGTCGGGACGTCGAGCAGCGCGGGCGGGATCAGGGCGCCGTAGGCGACGACGGGGGCCGCGTCGACCTCGAGCTCGGCCAGCCGCGCCTGGAAGTCCTCGTCCCGCGGACGCTGGGGAGTCAGGACCTCGAGCCCCGCCTCCAGGGCGCGCGCCTTGATCTCGCTCGGTGCGGACGCCCGACCACGCCCGGAACGGGCGTCGGGGCGGGTGAGCACGGCCACCACCTCGTGGCGGGAGGCGAGGAGCGCCTCGAGCGACGGCACCGCGGCCGCGGGAGTTCCGGCGAAGAGCAGTCGCATGGCGTCGATCCTAGGTGCGCGGAAGCGCGACCCCGCGCGCCGCGAGTGCCGCTCGCAGGTCCTCGGCGGACGTGAACAGGATGGCGTCGAACCCGGCTGCGGCGCCGGCGACGACGTTCACCGCGGAGTCGTCGACGAAGACCGTGCGCTCCGGGCGCAGACCGAACCGGTCCGTCAGCAGCGCGAACAGGAGGGGGTCCGGCTTGGCGATCCGGACCTCGCCCGAGACCAGCACGTCCTCGAGCAGCCCGATCGCAGGCGCCGCAGGCTCGGCCAGGTGGAACGTCTCCGCGGACCAGTTCGTGAGCCCGAGCAACCGGATGCCGAGCGCGCGCAGATCGCGCACCACCTCGTACGTTCCCGGCACCGGCCCGGTGAGCGTGTCGGCGAAGTGCTCGACGTACACGTCGAGAGCCGCCAGGTGCTCGGGTGCGGTCGCGGCCAGCTCCGTCCGGGCGTCGGCCCACGAGCGGCCGGCGTCCTGGAGGTAGTTGAACGCCGCGAAGTCGAACCCGGTGAGGAAGGCCTTGGTGTCCGCCTCCGGGAGCCGACCGACGAACGGGCGGGACGGGTCCCACCGGATGAGGACGTTCCCGAGGTCGAGGACGATCGCGTCGATCATCCGAGCTCCGCCGGGTCCATCTGCACGCGCACCGTGCCACCCTCACGGCGGGCGCTGCGCACCGCCAGTGACGCAGCGAGCGCCTGTGCGAGGGCCGCGCCGCCGGTCCGGGGCACGCGGACCAGGGCACGGACGGCCGGCTCGAGCGCGTCCTGCTCGGCCGCGTCGACGGGGACCGGGCCGAGGACCTCGGCGTCGGCGAGGCCGAGCCGGGACAGCAGGGTGTCGACGGCGTCGCGGGGCCCGGTGACCGAGGCCATCCGCACGGCGGGCGGCAGTGCCAGCTCCGAGCGTTCCGCGAGCTCGCGTGAGGCGTACCCGGCGGGGTCCCAGCGCACCAGCGCCTGCGTCACGCGCTCCTCCGCGTCACCGACGAGCACGACCGTCCCACCCTGCGACGCAGGGCGTACGAGGGCTGCAGCGGTGAGCCACCGGCGCAGCGCGTCCTCCCCCGTCCGCAGGGACGCCCCGGCGGTGCTCACCGCCGCATCCAGCAGCAGCGCCGCGGCGTACCCGCCCGGCGCGACCGGTTCGGCGCCGGGCGTCGCGACGACGACGGCGGGCACGTCGGGGACGGACGCCAGCACGCCCCCGGCAGCGCGGGCGCCCGAGACGCGGATCGGCACGCCCGGGAACGCACGACCCAGCTCCTCGGCGGTCCGCTCCGAGCCGACACGCACGGACCGCAGCGCGCCGGCACCGCACTCGGTGCACCGCCAGTCGGTCGCCAGCCGCCCGCACCACCCGCACGTCGGGACGCCGTCGGCCGTCGTCAGCCCGAGCGGCCCGTGGCAGACCCCGCAGCGCGCCGCAGCCCGGCACCGCCCGCAGGCCACGGCGGGCACGTACCCCGCCCGCGGCACCTGGACGAGGACAGGGCCGTCGGCCAGCCGGTCACGCAGCGTCCGCCAGGCCGGCGCCGGGAGCCGCGCGGCAGCCGCGGGCCCCTCGCGGGCGAGCTCGACCGACGTCAGCGCCAGCACCCGCGCCGTCCGTGCCCGCGTCGTGGGGCGGTCCGCGACGACCTCCCGTGCCCACCCGGACTCCACGAGCGCCTGCGCCTCGACGCTGCGGCCGTGCGCGGCCACGAGCAGCGCGCAGCGCTCGAGCTCCGAGCGCAGCGCCAGCACCTCGCGGACGTGCGGGTACGGGGCTCGCGGTTCGGCGTGCAGGGAGTCGCCGTCGTCCCACACGACCGCGAGGCCGAGATCCGCCACCGGGGCGAACGCCGACGCCCGTGTGCCGACGACGACGGTGGCCCGGCCCCGCAGCGTCGCGAGGAACGACCGGTACCGCCCGGCGGGCCCGTCGTCGGCGGCCAGCCGGACGGCACCCCCGGTCGCCCCGGGTGTCCACCGCGGGACACCGGCGGACTCCAGTGCGGCGAGCACGCGATCGATGTCCCGTGCGTCGGGCACGACGACGAGCGCACCGCGCCCGCCGAGCACGCACGCGGCGACCGCCTGCGCGATCGCGTCGGGCCAGCGCTCGCCCTCGGCGCCCGGCAGGGCGGTCCACACCGCGCGGGGGGCGCCGCCGGAGGTGACGTGCTGGAGGAACGCCGGACCACCGCGGTACGGCGCCCACGCGGTGGCCGACGGCGACGGCGTGGGCCCGTCGTCCGCCGTCGCGGGCGCCTCGGCCTCGACGCGCGCGTGTCTGGCGGGGATCGCAAGCCGCAGCACGTCGTTGAGGGTGCCCGCCCACCGGTCCGCGACGGCCCGGGCCAGCCTGGCGACCTGCGGGGTCAGCACCGGCTCGGTGGAGACGACCTTGCGCACCGGCTGCAGCGAGCCGTCGTGGTCGGCCTGCGCGACCCGCTCCAGGACGTAGCCGTTGACGTCCTGCGCACCGAAGCGCACCTTGACCCGGGTGCCCGGCACGGCCGTCTCCGCGAGGGCGGCCGGCACGAGGTACTCGAAGACCCGGTCGAGGTGCGCAGGGACGAGGTCCACGCACACCCGGGCGACCGGTAGGTGCTCCGCAGGTGTCACCCCGTCCGGTGCGGATCGGGCGCGCCTCTTCGGCTGCGGGAGGCCTTCGAGCACCAGCTGCTCACCGTCCGCGCTCGTCTCCACGTCGGACGACCCGGGCCGACCGACGGGCGTCAGCCCACCGCGGACTGCAGGTCCGCCGCGCGGTCGGTGCGTTCCCAGGTGAACTCCGGCAGCTCGCGGCCGAAGTGCCCGTACGCGGCTGTCTTGCGGTAGATCGGCCGCAGCAGGTCGAGGTCCCGGACGATCGCCGCCGGGCGCAGGTCGAACACGTCGCGGATGGCGGCGGTCAGCCGGGCCAGCGGCACCGTCTCGGTGCCGAACGTCTCGACGTACAGGCCGACGGGGTTGGCCTTGCCGATGGCGTACGCGACCTGCACCTCGCACCGCCGCGCGAGCCCGGCGGCGACGACGTTCTTGGCCACCCAGCGCATCGCGTAGGCGGCCGAGCGGTCGACCTTCGACGGGTCCTTGCCGGAGAACGCTCCGCCACCGTGCCGGGCGATCCCCCCGTAGGTGTCCACGATGATCTTGCGTCCGGTCAGTCCGGCGTCACCCTGCGGGCCGCCGACCACGAACGTCCCGGTCGGGTTGACCAGCAGTCGGTAGTCGCGCGCGTCCAGGTCCAGCTGCTCCAGGACGGGGGCGACGACGAGCTCGGCCACGGCCGGCCGCAGGGTCGTGTCCAGGTGCACGTCCGGGTCGTGCTGCGTGGACAGCACGACGGTGTCGAGACGGACGGCGCGGTCACCGTCGTAGCCGATGGTGACCTGGGTCTTCCCGTCGGGACGCAGCCCCGGCACGATCCCTTCCTTGCGCACCAGCGTGAGCCGCTCGGCGAGGCGGTGCGCGAGCCAGATGGGCAGCGGGAGCAGCGTCGGGGTGTCGTCGGACGCGTAGCCGAACATCAGACCCTGGTCCCCCGCGCCCTGGGCGTCGAGGGGGTCGAGGTCCGCGGAGTCCTCCCGGATCTCGAGTGCCTTGTCCACGCCCGCGGCGATGTCCGGGGACTGCTGGCCGATCGAGACCGAGATGCCGCAGGAGTCGCCGTCGAAGCCGATCGCCGACGAGGTGTACCCGATCCCCCGGACCACCTCGCGCACGATCTGCGGGATCTCGACGTACGCACTGGTGGTGACCTCACCGGCGACGTGCACGAGACCGGTGGTCACCATCGTCTCGACCGCGACCCGCGCCCCGGGGTCCTGCTCGAGCATCGCGTCGAGGATGGCGTCGGAGATCTGGTCACAGATCTTGTCCGGGTGCCCCTCGGTCACGGACTCGGACGTGAACAGGCGCATGTCAGGCTCGGTCATGGCCGACAGCGTAATGGGCTCCAGGCCGTGCACGTGCAGCCTCAGCCGCGCGCGAGCACCGCGTCCCACACCGCGTGGGCCACCTCGGTCTTGGTCCCGGTGGCCGCGCCGACGACCGTGCCGGCGCCGTCCAGGATCGTCACGTCGTTCACGTCGGTGCCGAACCCGCGCCCGCCCCCGACGGCGTTCACGACGAGGAGGTCGGCTCCCTTGCGCTGCGCCTTCACGCGGCCGTGGTCGAGCACGCTGCCGGTGTCGTCGCCAGTCTCCGCCGCGAAGCCGACCACGACCTGGCCCGGACGCAGCCTGTCTGCGCCGAGCTCGGCGAGGATGTCCACGGTCTCGACGAGCTCGAGGACCGTCGGCGCTCCGCCCGGCTGCTTCTTGATCTTGGACTCCGCGCTGGTGACCGGCCGGAAGTCGGCCACGGCTGCGGCCATCACGACGACGTCCGCGTCCTTGGCCGCGGCGCGTACGGCGTCCCGCAGCTCGGCGCCCGTCTCGGCGTGGACCACGTCGACACCGACGGGGACGGGGACGTCGATGTTCGCCGCCACCAGCGTCACCCGGGCGCCGCGGGCGTGCGCGGCCTGCGCGAGCGCCACGCCCTGGCGTCCGGACGACCTGTTGCCGAGGAACCGGACGGGGTCGAGCGGTTCACGGGTGCCCCCCGCAGACACGACGACGTGCTTCCCGTCGAGGTCGTGCGGCCGGTCGCTCACCAGTGCGAGCGCGGCGGACGCGATCTCCTCGGGCTCCGGCAGGCGGCCGGGACCGGTGTCCGACCCCGTCAGCCGGCCCGCGGCCGGGTCCAGCACGTGCACGCCGCGCGCCCGCAGGATCGCCACGTTCGCGACGGTGGCGGGGTGCTCCCACATCTCGGTGTGCATCGCCGGGGCCAGCAGGACGGGGCACCGGGCGACGAGCAGGGTGGCGGTCAGCAGGTCGTCGGCCTGCCCCGTCGCGGCGCGGGCCAGGAGGTCGGCCGTCGCCGGGGCGACGACCACGAGCTCGGCCTGCTTGCCGACGGCGACGTGCGCCACCTGGTCGACGTCCTCGAACACGTCGGTCGTCACCGGCTGTCCGGACAGCGCCTCCCACGTCGCGCGCCCGACGAACTCGAGCGCAGCCCGCGTCGGGACGACCCGGACGGCGTGGCCCTGCTCGCGCAGCAGGCGCAGCAGCAGGACGGCCTTGTAGGCGGCGATGCCGCCCGCGACGCCGAGGACGATGCGCATGGAGGGAGGGTCAGCCCTCGGTGGCCTCGGACGTCAGCAGGCCGGCGTCGATCTCGCGCATCGCGATCGAGAGCGGCTTCTCCTGCGGGCGCGTGTCCACGAGCGGGCCGACGTACTCGAGCAGGCCCTCGTTGAGCTGCGAGTAGTAGGCGTTGATCTGACGCGCGCGCTTGGCCGAGTACAGGACGAGCGCGTACTTGGAGTCGGCACGCTCGAGCAGACGGTCGATGGGCGGGTCGGTGATGCCGGTGGGGGCGGCGACGGTTCCGGACACGGTGATCTCCCGAGGTACAAGGTGGGTTGGGCAGAGACGATCTCTGTGCCCCATCCTACCTGGTCGGGATACCCATCCCGCGGACCAGCTCGTCGGTCGCCCGGTGGACGTCGTCGTTGACGATCACCTGGTCGAACTCGGCCGCCGCGGCCAGCTCGACACGCGCCGTGCTGAGCCGACGCTCCCGCTCCTCCACGTCCTCGGTCCCCCGGCCGACCAGCCGTCGTTCCAGCTCGGCGAACGACGGCGGCGCGAGGAACACGAAGTGCGCGTCCGGCATGGACTCGCGCACCTGGCGCGCGCCCTGCAGGTCGATCTCGAGCAGCGCCGGCTCACCGGCGGCGAGCCGCTGCTCGACCGGCCTGCGGGGCGTCCCGTAGCGGTTGCGCCCGTGGACGACGGCCCACTCGAGCAGGTCGCCGCGCTCGATCATGCGGTCGAACTCGTCACCGGAGACGAACACGTAGTGCACGCCGTCGACCTCACCCGGTCTCGGCGACCGGGTCGTCGCCGAGACGGAGAGCCAGACCTCGGGATAGCGGGAGCGGACGTCGGCAGACACCGTCCCCTTGCCGACGGCGGTCGGGCCGGCGAGAACGGTCAGCCGGGCAGGCGTCGTCGTCATGGGTGGTGCGGGCTCCTCCAGCTGCGCGGTGCCGCCCGGTCGTCACCCGAAGCGGTCGACGAGGGCCTTCACCTGGTGCGGGCCGAGCCCACGCACACGACGGGTCTCGGAGATTCCGATCTCGGAGATGATCGCACGCGCCTTGACCTTGCCGACGCCAGGCAGGGACTCGAGGAGGGCGAGGACCTTGAGCTTGCCGATGGTCTCGTCCGCCTGCCCCTGCGCGATCACCTCGGAGAGCGTGCCCTGTGAGTACTTGAGGCGATTCTTGACCTCAGCGCGGGCCTGGCGGGCGGCGCCGGCCTTCTGGAGCGCTGCCGCTCGTTGTTCGGGAGTCAGCGGAGGGAGTGCCACGCGCGTCACCTTCTCGTCAGTGGGCCGGCGACCCACGTGGAAGTGCGCGGGATCGTGAGAACGAAACTAGCGAGCACCACCCTGATCGGCAATGCGGACGCGCGTCCAGTGCGCCCGGACCTGCGGCGACACCCTGCCGGTGAGCTCAGGAGAGCGCAGCGGCCGCTTCGTCCGAGGCGCGGCGGGCGGCGGTGCGCAGAGCTGCCACGTCAGGTCCCGCGGCCAGCACGCCGCGCGACGAGGACGCCAGGACCTGCCGGCGCGCGGCGCCGAACACCTGGGCGAGCTCGCGCGGTCCCGCGCCCTGGGCGCCCACCCCGGGCGCGAGCAGGGGCCCGTTGACGGCGGCCAGGTCCACGCCCGTGCGTGCGGCCGCGTCGCCGACCGTGGCGCCCACGACGAGACCGACCGAGCCCAGGGGGTCGACGTCGGCGTTCAGCGCGGAGGCGCGTGCGGCCATGAGCGCGGCCACCGTGACGCCGTCCTCGGTGCGCGCGTGCTGGACCTCGTGGCCCTCCTTGTTGGACGTGAGGCACAGCACGAACAACCCTCGCCCCGACGAGAGCGCCAGGTCGACGGCCGGGTCGAGGGAACCGAACCCCAGGTACGGCGACACGGTCAGCGCGTCGCCGGCGAGCGGCGACCCGTCGCGCAGAAACGCGTCGGCGTACGCCCCCATCGTCGTCCCGATGTCGCCTCGCTTGGCGTCCACGATCACGAGCGTGCCGGTGTCCCGGCCCGCAGCGATCAGCTCCTCGAGGACCGCGACCCCCGCGGAGCCGTGGCGCTCGAAGAACGCGGCCTGGGGCTTGACCGCAGCCACGCGCCCAGCGACCGCCTCCAGGACCGTCAGGGCGAACGAGCGCAGCCCGGACGCGTCGTCCGGCAGACCCCAGGCTTCGAGCAGGCTGGTGTGCGGGTCGACGCCGACGCACAGTGGCCCGTAGGCGTCCATGGCGGCGGCCAGGCGGGCCCCGAACGGCGCGGTCATGCGCGGGCCGCCGCGCGGGCCTCACGACGCAGCAGAGCGGCAGCATCGTGCTCCTGCAGGCTGGTCACCCGGAACGGGCCGGCCTGCCGCGCCTCGATCGCCTGCACCGCCGCACCGAGCTGCTGCACGGTCGTGACCATGGCCTTGTCGGCCGCGGTCGTCGCCGCCCGGATCTCGTACCCGTCCGCGCGAGCGCCCTGTCCGGACGGGGTGTTCACGACGATGTCGACCTCGCCGGCGGTGATGAGGTCGACGATCGTCGGCTCCCCCGCCTCGCCGCGGCCCGACGAGTACTTGCGGACCACGCTCGACGCGATGCCGCTGCGGTGCAGGACCGCCGCGGTGCCCTCGGTCGCGAGGATCTCAAAGCCCAGCTCGGCCAGGCGCTTGACCGGGAACACGATGGACCGCTTGTCGCGGTCCGCCACCGAGATGAACGCGCGACCGCCCGTGGGCAGACCGCCGAACGCCGCGTCCTGTGACTTGGCGAACGCCGTCGGGAAGTCGACGTCGAAGCCCATGACCTCACCCGTCGAGCGCATCTCCGGGCCGAGCACGGTGTCGACGACGACCCCTTCCTTGGTGCGGAACCGCTTGAACGGCAGCACCGCCTCCTTGACGGCGATGGGCGAGTCGAGGTCGAGCACGCTGGCGTCGTCGACCGGGAGGATGCCCATCGCGCGCAGGTCCGCGATCGACCGCCCGGCCATGACCAGTGCCGCGGCCTTGGCCAGGGAGACGCCCGTGGCCTTGGAGACGAACGGCACCGTACGGGACGCGCGAGGGTTGGCCTCGAGGACGTAGAGCACGTCGGAGACCAGCGCGAACTGGATGTTCAGCAGCCCGTGGACGCCGACCCCGCGGGCGATCGCCTCGGTGGACAGACGGATCCGCTCCAGCTCGGACGTGGACAGCGTCACGGGCGGCAGGGTGCACGCCGAGTCGCCGGAGTGGATGCCGGCCTCCTCGATGTGCTCCATGACGCCGCCGAGGAACAGCTCGGTGCCGTCGAACAGGGCGTCCACGTCGATCTCGATGGCGTCGTCGAGGAAGCGATCGATGAGGAGAGGCGGCAGCGTGCCGGCGCGCCCTCCGTCGGCGGCGTTGTCGAGCGCACGCTTGACGTACTCGTCCAGCTGCGGCTCGCTGTAGACGATCTCCATGCCGCGGCCACCGAGCACGTACGACGGGCGCACGAGGACCGGGAAGCCGATCCGACGAGCGGTGTCGCGGGCACCCGCCTGGGTGGTGGCGGTGCCGAACGCGGGTGCGGGCAGGCCGGCGGCCTCGAGCACCTTGCCGAACTCCCCCCGGTCCTCCGCGGCGTCGATCGCGGCCGGCGACGTGCCGAGGATCGGCAGACCGGCATCGAACAGGCGCTGCGCGAGCGACAGCGGCGTCTGGCCGCCGAGCGTCACGATGAGCCCCTCGACCGGACCGGCGGCGAGCTCCGCCTGGTACACCTCGAGCACGTCCTCGAACGTGAGCGGCTCGAAGTACAGGCGGTCGGAGGTGTCGTAGTCCGTCGAGACCGTCTCGGGGTTGCAGTTGATCATCACGGTCTCGTACTCGCCCTTGAGCGCCAGGGCGGCGTGCACGCACGAGTAGTCGAACTCGATGCCCTGCCCGATCCGGTTGGGACCGGAGCCGAGGATGAGGATCGCGGGCCGCGTGCGCGGGGCGACCTCGGTCTCCTCGTCGTAGGACGAGTAGTGGTACGGCGTGCTCGCGGCGAACTCGGCGGCGCAGGTGTCCACCGTCTTGAACACCGGGCGCAGGCCCACCGCGTGGCGGCCGCGCCGGACCGCGTCCTCCGACGTGCGGCGCAGGGTCGCGATCTGCGCGTCCGACAGGCCGTGCCGCTTCGCGTGCAGCAGCACCTCGCGCGTCAGCGCGCCGGCCGCGCGGGTCTGCTCCGCGACCTCGTTGATGAGCTGGACCTGGTCGAGGAACCAGGGGTCGATGCCCGTGAGCTCGTAGACCTTCTCCAGCGGCACCCCGGCGCGCAGCACCTGCTGCACGTCAACCAGGCGGTGCTCGGTCGGCCGGGAGATCGTCGCGACGAGCGCGTCGAGCGCCTCACCGGTGAGGGCGTCGCCCGACCAGTGGAAGACCGAGTCCTTCTTGTCGATCGAGCGCATGGCCTTGCCGAGCGCCTCGGTGAAGTTGCGGCCCAGGGCCATCGCCTCGCCGACCGACTTCATGGTGGTGGTCAGGGTGTCGTCGGCCGCCGGGAACTTCTCGAACGCGAACCGCGGGACCTTGACGACGACGTAGTCGAGCGTGGGCTCGAACGACGCGGGCGTCGAGCCGCCCGTGATGTCGTTGGGGATCTCGTCGAGCGTGTAGCCGACGGCCAGCTTGGCGGCGATCTTGGCGATCGGGAAGCCGGTCGCCTTCGACGCCAGCGCGCTCGAGCGGGACACCCGGGGGTTCATCTCGATGACGACGACGCGGCCCGTGGACGGCTCGATGGCGAACTGGATGTTGCAGCCGCCCGTGTCGACGCCGACCTCGCGGATGACCGCGATGCCGATGTCGCGCAGCCGCTGGTACTCGCGGTCGGTCAGCGTCAGCGCCGGTGCGACCGTGACGGAGTCGCCCGTGTGCACGCCGACCGGGTCGACGTTCTCGATCGAGCAGACGACCACGACGTTGTCGTGCTTGTCGCGCATGAGCTCGAGCTCGTACTCCTTCCAGCCGAGGATCGACTCCTCCAGGAGCACCTCGGTGGTCGGCGAGTAGTGCAGGCCCTGGCCCACGATGCGCCGCAGGTCCGGCTCGTCGTACGCGATGCCGGAGCCCAGGCCGCCCATGGTGAACGACGGGCGCACGACCACGGGGTAACCCAGGACCTCGACCGCGGCGAGGGCGTCGTCGAGCGAGTGCACGATGGCGGACGCCGCGCTCTCGGCGCCGCAGACCTCCACGACCTCCTTGAACTGCTCGCGGTCCTCACCCTTCTGGATCGAGGCGATGTTCGCGCCGATGAGCTCGACGTCGTACTTCTCCAGCACGCCCGCCTCGTCCAGGGCGATCGCCGCGTTGAGCGCCGTCTGGCCGCCCAGCGTCGGCAGGATCGCGTCAGGGCGCTCCTTGGCGATGATCGTCGTGAGGATCTCGGTGGTGATCGGCTCGACGTAGGTGGCGTCGGCGAACTCCGGGTCCGTCATGATCGTGGCCGGGTTGGAGTTCACGAGGATGACCCGCAGGCCCTCCTCCTTGAGCACGCGGCACGCCTGCGTCCCGGAGTAGTCGAACTCGCACGCCTGGCCGATGACGATCGGGCCGGACCCGATGACCAGGACGCTCTGGATGTCTGTGCGCCGGGGCATCAGGCGGCACCCTTCTGCTTGTTGGTGGGAGGGGCCATGAGTTCCACGAAGCGGTCGAAGAGGTACGCGGCATCGTGCGGTCCCGCCGCGGCCTCCGGGTGGTACTGCACGGAGAACGCCGGCAGGTCGAGCGCCCGCAGGCCCTCCACGACGTCGTCGTTGAGGTCGACGTGGCTGACCACGACGCGGCCGTAGCGACCGTCGTCGTGGGGCGCGACCGACTCACCGTCGAGCGGCGCGTCGACCGCGAAGCCGTGGTTGTGCGCGGTGATCTCGACCTTGCCGGTCGCGCGGTCCATCACCGGCTGGTTCACGCCGCGGTGGCCGTAGCCCAGCTTGTAGGTGCCGTAGCCGAGCGCCCGGCCGAGCAGCTGGTTGCCGTAGCAGATGCCGAAGAACGGGATCTTGCGGTCCAGCACCTCGCGCAGCAGGTCGATCTCGTGCGTCGCCGCGGACGGGTCGCCCGGACCGTTCGAGAAGAAGACGCCGTCCGGCGCGGTGGCCAGCACGTCGTCGATGGTCGCGCTCGACGGCAGGACGTGGACGCGGACCCCGCGCTCGGCCAGGCGCTGCGGCGTCATGGCCTTGATGCCGAGGTCCACGGCCGCGACCGTGGCAACGTGCTCGCCGATCGGCTCGACCACGTACGCCGCGTCCGTGGACACCTCGCCGGCCAGGTCGGCGCCGACCATCGCGGGCGCCGTCAGGACGTCGTCGAGGAGCTCGTCGTCCGGGCGCCGCTCCCCGTTCTCGTCCAGGAGGGCTGCCCCCGAGAAGATGCCGGCGCGCATCACGCCGCGCTCGCGCAGGTGGCGCGTCAGGGCGCGGGTGTCGATCTCGCTGATCCCGACGACGTCCTGGGCGACCAGGTCGTCGTCGAGCGTGCGGACGGCACGCCAGTTCGAGGCGCGCCGTGCGGGGTCGCGCACCACGTAGCCCGCCACCCAGATCTGCGTCGACTCGTCGTCCTCGTCGTTCACCCCGGTGTTGCCGATGTGCGGGGCGGTCATCACGACGATCTGCCGGTGGTACGACGGGTCCGTGAGCGTCTCCTGGTAGCCGGTCATGCCGGTGTTGAAGACGATCTCGCCCAACGTCGAGCCTTCGGCGCCGTAGGGCCGGCCCCGGAACGTCCTGCCGTCCTCGAGCACGAGTACTGCGTCGGTCATGAGTTCTCCTCCTGCGCGGGCGCCTGGCCCGGGGTCAAGGTCTCGAGTGCGGCGAGGAGCCGCTCGCGGTCGGCGGCGTGCTTCGGGCGCAGCCCGGTGTCCAGACCGCGGGGGTCGGCGGGGTCCGCCCGCCAGGTGAGGACGACGAGGCCGTCTCCCCCGACGACCTTGCCTGCCATGCCGGGCGCGCTGGTCGCGCCGAGCAGGTCGACCGTGGGCACGAAGAGGTCCGTCGCACCCTGGCGCGTGATCTGCACGCCGGCGTCGAAGACGACCACCCGCGCCGGGCTACGGACGCCGAGGTCCTGGGCGGTGACCCGGTCGAGCCAGTCCCCCGCCCTCGTGGTCGACACGTAGGTCGCGTCGACCGGGCCGAACCGCTGCGCACCGGGGTCGGACGGGACGGCCGGCAGTGTCGCGACGAGCTCGGCGGAGCGTCGGGTGCGCGCCCGCCACCCCGCGCGCATACCCCAGAACGCGACGACCACGACGAGCAGCAGGGCGACGATCGAGACCGCCTGACGGGTCACGAGCTGACCACCACGCTCTCGTCGCACGCCGACCCGTCCATGACGGTCGCGCGCCCGCGCAGCCAGGTCGCGATGACGCAGCCGGACAGCTCGCGGCCCCGGAACGGCGAGTTGACGCTCTGCGTCGCCTGCTCCTCGGGCACGACCACCCGGCGGATGCCCGGGTCGACCAGCGTGAGGTTGGCGGGCTCCCCCACCGCGATGGGCCGACCGTGGTCGCTGACGCGGCCGATCCGGGCGGGGGTGGTGGACAGGACCCGCGCGACGTCCGCCCAGGTCATCCGGCCGGTGTCGACCATCGTCTCCTGCACCACCGAGAGCGCCGTCTCCAGCCCGGTCATGCCGAACGCCGCCGCGCCCCACTCGCAGTCCTTGTCCTCGCGCGTGTGCGGCGCGTGGTCCGTGGCGACGATGTCGATCGTGCCGTCGGCGAGACCCTCGCGGACCGCCTCGACGTCCCGCTGCGTGCGCAGGGGCGGGTTGACCTTGAACACCGGGTCGTACCCGCGCGCCAGCTCGTCGGTGAGGACCAGGTGGTGCGGGGTGACCTCGGCGGTGACGTCGATCCCGCGGGACTTCGCCCAGCGGATGATCTCGACGGAGCCCGCGGTGGACAGGTGGCAGACGTGCAGGCGCGAGCCGACGTGCTCGGCCAGCAGCACGTCGCGCGCGATGATCGCCTCCTCCGCCACGGCGGGCCAGCCCGCGAGCCCGAGCTCCGCGGAGACGACGCCCTCGTGCATCTGGGCGCCCTCGGTGAGCCGCGGCTCCTGGGCGTGCTGGGCGATGACGCCGTCGAACGCCTTGACGTACTCCAGCGCGCGCCGCATCACCACCGGGTCGTGGACGCACTTGCCGTCGTCGGAGAACACGCGGACCTGCGCCGCGGACTCGGCCATCGCGCCCAGCTCCGCCAGCCGCTCGCCCTCGAGGCCCACCGTCACGGCGCCGACGGGGCGCACGTCCACCCAGCCGGCGTCGCGGCCGAGCCGCCAGACCTGCTCGACGACGCCCGCGGTGTCCTGCGTCGGGGTCGTGTTGGCCATCGCGTGGACCGCCGTGAAGCCGCCCATAGCGGCGGCGCGCGTGCCCGAACGGACGGTCTCGGCGTCCTCCCGGCCCGGCTCGCGCAGGTGCGTGTGCAGGTCGACGAGCCCCGGCAGCAGGACCAGCCCGCTGCCGTTGATGATCACCGCGTCGGCGCCGGCCTGCGCCTCGGCGTCGGCCCCGATCGCCGCGATCACGCCGTCGGCGAGCAGCACGTCGGTCGTGCCCTCGCCGAGCGGGCTGACGTCCCGCAGCAGGTAGTTTCTCGTCACGCGTCCACCTTCGTCTCGTCGGTCGGTGCGGCTGCTCGAGCAGGGGCGTCGCCGCCCGCGAGCAGCAGGTACAGGACAGCCATGCGGACCGCCACGCCGTTGGCCACCTGCTCGACGATGACCGCGCGCGTCGAGTCCGCGGCGTCCGCGGAGATCTCCAGGCCACGGTTCATCGGCCCGGGGTGCAGCACGATCGCGTGCTCGGGCAGCAGGGCCAGGCGACGCGCGTCCAGCCCGTAGCGGCGGGTGTACTCCAGCGGGCTCGGGAAGAACCCGCCGCCCGCGCTCGACATCCGCTCACGCTGGACGCGCAGCATCATGATGGCGTCGGGCTTCTCGTCCGCCAGGACCTCGTCCAGGTGGTAGGACACGCGGGCCGGCCAGGAGCCCACCCCGACGGGCAGCAGCGTGGGCGGTGCGACGAGCACGACCTCGGCGCCCAGCGTGTGGAGCAGGTGCACGTTGGAGCGGGCGACGCGGCTGTGCAGGACGTCGCCCACGATCGCGACCCTCAGGCCGGACAGGTCGCGACCGGTGACGTCACCCGGACCGGCCAGGTGCCGACGCAGCGTGTAGGCGTCGAGCAGCGCCTGCGTCGGGTGCTGGTGCATCCCGTCCCCGGCGTTGATGACCGCTCCGTGCGTCCAGCCGGAGGTCGCGAGCGTGTGCGGCGCCCCGGACGCGTGGTGCCGGATGACGACGGCGTCCGCGCCCATCGCCTGCAGCGTCAGGGCGGTGTCCTTGAGCGACTCGCCCTTGGACACGCTGGAGCCCTTGGCGGAGAAGTTGATGACGTCCGCCGAGAGGCGCTTCGCGGCGGTCTCGAACGAGATCCGCGTGCGGGTGGAGTCCTCGAAGAACAGGTTGACGACCGTGCGGCCGCGCAGCGTCGGCAGCTTCTTGATCTCGCGCGCCTGCGTCGCGGCCATCGAGCCCGCGGTGTCGAGGATGCGGACGGCGTCGGCGAGGTCCAGGTCGGCGGTGGACAGCAGGTGCTTCATCGGGCGCCCCCCTCGATGAGGACGGCGTCACGACCGTCGGTCTCGTCCAGCAGCACGCGCACCCGTTCGCTCGTGGACGTGGGCAGGTTCTTGCCGACGTAGTCCGCGCGGATCGGGAGCTCCCGGTGACCGCGGTCGACCAGGGCCGCCAGCTGCACCGCGCGCGGGCGACCGAGGTCGCTGATCGCGTCGAGGGCCGCGCGGATCGTCCGGCCGGAGTACAGGACGTCGTCGACGAGGACGACCACCTTGCCGTCCAGTCCGCCGCCGGGGATCTCCGTGGCACCGATGGTCCGGGTGGGGTGGTGCGCGAGGTCGTCGCGGTACATCGTCACGTCGAGGCTGCCGACCAGCAGGGCCGGGTCGAGACCGGGCTCGACCGCGATCAGGCGCTCCGCGAGGCGGCGAGCGAGCGGCAGGCCGCGCGTGGGGATGCCCAGCAGGACGACGTCGGAGCCGCCCTTGTTGCGTTCGAGGATCTCGTGCGCGATGCGCGTGAGGGCCCGGTTGATCTCCGGGGCGCCGAGGACGACGTTCGCGTCGTCGTCGACGCTGGTGCTGGGCGCGGGCGTGCCAGTGCTCATGAAGCAAGCTCCTTCCCCGCCTCACGGGACGGGTCTTAAAGGAATGTCTCGCCTGGCACTCTAGCGCGCCGCGACGCGAGCCTCTCGCACCGTCTCACTCCCGAGCAGGGTCGATCGCCGCCGCGAGCACGGCGACCAGCAACGGGTGCACCACCTCGCCCGGCAGCGCCTCCAACGTGGCCATGACCCCGGCGAGCTCGTCAGGCAGCCCCTCGGTCAGCACGCGTCCCGCCAGCGACGGGTCCGGGGCGGCGGCGGGGCGTCCTCGCACGGCGTCGGCCGCGGCGGCCAGGGCCTCGACCAGCTCCTCGACGACCCGGTGGGTCACGGCCGTGACGGTCAGGTGCGCCGTGCGCGGCAGGACCGAGCCGTCCGGCTGGACCATCGCCGGCTGCGCCTGGAGCAGGAATCCCCGGCGCCGGACCTCGTCGACGAGCGTGAACGGGTCGACCTGCTCCTCGGTGGGCAGGGCGTCGTCCGCGGCGAGCGCGACCAGCGGTCCGGTGGGGGCGCCGACGACCCGCAGCCCACGGACGGCACCGACCGCCTCGACCAGGCGACCGGTCGCCCGACGTGTGGTCGCGACGAGCTCGGCGAACCCGTCCGTGCCCAGCACCTCCAGCACCGCCCACGCCGCGGCCATCGAACCCGCACCCCGAGAGCCGAGCATCGTCGGGTTCACGACGGGGTACCCGGGCCAGGCGGTCGTCGCGAAGTACTGGGCGTGGTGGCGCTCGCGGGCGCGGTAGAGCACGACGGAGGCACCCTTGGGGGCGTAGCCGAACTTGTGCAGGTCCGCCGAGATCGACGTGACCCCGGGGACGGCGAGGTCCCACGGCTCGTCGACGTCGCCCCACCACGGCAGCACCCAGCCGCCGACGCACGCGTCCACGTGGCAGGCGACCCCACGCTCCGCCGCACCCGCCGCCACCTGGGCGACGGGGTCGACGACGCCGAACGGGTAGCTCGGTGCGCTCACGACGACGAGCGCGGTCCGCTCGTCGACGACGGCCAGGACGTCGGCAGCCGACGGTGTGCCGGTCACCGGGTCGACCGGGACGGGGACGACGTCGAGGTCCAGGTAGTGCGCCGCCTTGTGGAACGCCGGGTGCGCGGTGGTGGGCAGGACGAGCGTCGGCCGGGCGTGCGTGCGCCCCGGGTCGGTCGCGCGCCACAGGTCGCGGGCCGACTTCACCGCGAGCATGCACGACTCCGTGCCGCCGGACGTGACGGACCCGACGGTGCCCTCGTCGCCGTGCAGGACGTCGCGGGCGAACGCGACGATCCGCCGCTCGAGCGCCGCGACCGACGTGAACGTCGTCGGGTCGAGCCCGTTCACCGGCAGGAACAGCCGGACCGCCTGCGCGGCCACCTCGTCCAGGTCCGGGCGGCCGGGGTCGTAGACGTAGGACAGCACCCGCCCGCCGTGCGTCGGAGGGTCCGCGGCGCGCAGGGCGACCAGGTCGGCCAGGACGTCGTCGGTCGGGCGTCCGGTGCTCATGGTCAGGTCTCCTTCGACGGGACGACGGACGCGTCGACGACGGCCTCCGACAGCGGGTAGCGGGCCAGGGGCAGCAGGCTCAGGAACGCCAGCACCGCGGGCAGGACGGAGAACGAGACGACGATGCCGGTGAGGGCCGAGGCAGGCTGCGCCACCACCGCGTCGCCGGTCCGGGACACGAAGCCGGTCACGGCGAGCATGGCGAGGACCAGCGTCGGCCCGAGCGCGAGCCCGGCGGTCTCCCCCGCCGTCCAGACGCCGCCGAGGACCCCGGCCCGGTCGACGCCACGGTCCCGTGCGTCGACGGCTGCCACGTCGGGCAGCATCGCCAGCGGGTACAGCTGCATCCCCGCGTAGGCGAGACCGGCCAGGGCGACCGACACGTACACCCAGCCGCCGGGCGCCCACCGCATGGGCAGCAGGGAGAGCGCGGCGACGGCGAACAGCGTCGTCGCCCCGACGAGCGCGGCGCGCTTCCCGATCCGGCGGCTGAGCCGCGTGGCCAGGGGCATCACCAGCAGCGCGGGAGCGACGAGCGCGGCGAACAGGAACGTCACCGCCCCCTCGGAACCGAGGGAGTAGGTGGCGACGTACTGGGCTCCGGCCAGCATCGCCCCCGTCGCCAGTGCCTGCAGCACGAACGTCGAGAGGAGGCGACGGAACGCGGGGAGCTCGCGCAGGCTCGCGAGCCCGAGGCGCAGGGCGTCCCCACGCCGCTCCGGGCGCGGGGCGACCGGTGCGGCCGCCGGGACGGCGATGCCGGCACGGCGAGGTGCACCCCACCAGGCCGCGAGCATGCCGAGCCCGATGACGAGCCCACCCACCAGACCCATCACCGCGTACCCGGCACGACCGCCGCCGGCCGCGTCCCGGACGAGCGGACCACCCGCACCGAACGCGAGGATCGCGACGGCCAGCACCGCGATCCGGGGAGCGAGCAGCCGCGTCCGGGAGTCGTAGTCGGGGGCGATCTCGGCCGGGAGGGCGATGTACGGCACCTGGAAGACGCTGAAGGCGGTCGCGGCCGCGACGAACGCGACGACGACCCAGACGGCCGCGGCAGGTCCGGTCAGCGCGGTCGGCGTCGTGAAGAGCGCGGCGAACAGGAGCGGGATCGAGACGGCACCGGCGAGGAGGAACCGCCGTCGGCTCCCGTGCCGGGCTGCGGAGACGTCGGACCGCGCCCCGATCAGCGGGTCGATCACCACGTCCCAGACCTTCGGAACCGTCACGACCAGGCTCGCGAGCCCGGCGGCCACACCGAGCGTGTCCGTCAGGTAGTAGGCGAGCACGAGGCCGGGCAGCGTCCCGAAGCCCCCCGTCCCGACGGAACCGAGCGCGTAGCCGACGACGGTGCGCCGCGGCAGCACCACGGGGACGGAGGTCGAGGTCACCGCGACATGATGACAGCCCGGTTGTCCCAGTCACCCGGATGCCACGTCATCCCCGGCCGGGGACGTGACGATTCACCTCTCGTGCTCGGAACCGTTCCCGCGTGGGTCACCGTGCTGCAGCTGCTCGCTGCAGGGCTGGTCGCCGGCTTCTGCGCGCTCCAGTGGGTGTGGTGGCGTGGCGAGGTGCGACCCGCCAGCGCCGCGTGGTCGCTCGCCTGGTCGCTGGTCATGTCTCTGATCCTGCTGGCCGGCGGGTTGTACGCCCTGACGACGCCCGGGTCGGTGCGCGACGTCCTCGTCTTCGTCCAGGCGCAGCTCGTCGCGGCGTTCCTCGTCATGGCGATCCCCGCCACGCGCGCGATCGCGGGTGGACCCAAGATCCGCTACTGGCTCTGGGCGGCGATCGCCCTCTTCCTCGCCCGCGCCGGGCTGTGGTGGCTGCCCCTGGAGCAGTACATCCCGGACGCCGACGTCCTCGACGCCGTCCTCCTGCTCGTCCCGACGGCGGTCGTCGTGTCGTACGTGATCGTGGCTGTCGGCCGGACCCGGCTCACCGGTCTCGGCTCCCTCCTCGTCGTCGCCGGCGCGGAGTCGCTCGTGATCTTCACCGCGAGCGTCGTCGTCCGCGACCACACCATCGGCCCGATGCTCGGCGCGCTCTGGGCCATCCCGCTGGCTGTCGGCATCGAGGTGCTGGCTCTCAACCGGCTCCGGGACGCGCAGGACGTCGCGGCCCAGCAGAACAGGATGCGCGACGCGCTCGCCCGCCTGGCCAACTCGGCGTGGTTCGTCAAGGACGCCGACGGGCTGCTGCTCACCGCCCGGGACGAGGCACGCACCATCCTGCGCGACCCGAGCATCGAGGGTTCGCTGCGCCCGATCGCCCGCGACCGCTTCGTCACCGAGCTGTTCTCCTCGGACAAGGTCGAGCACCCGCCGCAGGCCCGGACCTTCCTCATCGACCTCGCGCAGATCGTGTCGGCCGCAGCCGAGCGCTACCAGCTGGGCGAGCGCCTGCACGTCACCGCCTTCGCCGACCCCCTGACCCGCCTGCCGAACCGGCGCGCCGTCGAGGAGCACCTCCTGGCGACGCTCGAGCGCGCGAACGTCGAGCGGACCCGCGTGTCGCTCATCTACTGCGACCTCGACGGGTTCAAGCGCGTCAACGACTCGTTCGGGCACGCGCACGGCGACGCCCTCCTCGTCCGGGTCTCCGACTACCTGCGCAACGCGCTCACGGAGTACGACTCCTACGTCGGACGGGTCGGCGGCGACGAGTTCGTCGTCGTGCTCGCCCGGGCACCCCAGGACGTCGACCTCGTCGTCATCGCCCGGTCCATCCGGGAGGGGTTCATCGACCGCAACGGCGGGAGCCGGCCCGCGCGGCTCACGGTCGGGGTCGCCACGTGGCTGCCGGGCGACATCGTCGACGCCGACGCCCTGGTCCGGCACGCGGACACGGCGATGCTCGAGGCGAAGCGCTCCCGGTCGGGTTTCCGCGTCTTCGACCGCGCCCTGCGGCGCCGCGTCGAGGCCGAGCGTCACCAGCGTGCGGCCCTCGAGGCTGCCGTCGCGGACGGGCACTTCACGGCGTACTTCCAGCCGATCGTCGACGCGGAGACCCTCGAGATCGTCCAGGTCGAGGCGCTCGCGCGCTGGGACCACCACGGTCACCTGATCCTGCCCGCCGACTGGTTGGAGCTCGCCGAGGAGTCGGGGCTCATCGTGCCCATCGGGCTCGAGGTGCTCCGGCAGGCCCGACGTGCCCTCGAGCGCTTCCAGATGCCCGTCTCCGTGAACATCGCGGCCCGGCAGCTGGCCGAGCCGGACGCGCTCGAGCAGATCGAGACCGCCTGGGGCGACGCCTTCTGGGAGCACCTCACGCTGGAGATCACCGAGAGCGCCCTGGTCCAGACGTCGTCCGCGGTCCCGGTGCTCTCCGAGCTGCGGGCACGCGGTGCCCGGATCGCGGTCGACGACTTCGGGACCGGCTACAGCTCGCTGGCCCGGATCGCGCGGCTGCCCGTCGACGAGCTGAAGATCGACCGGTCGTTCGTGCGGGACATGGGCACCGAGCGCGGCCGCGGGGTCGTCCGGGCGATCGTCGCGCTCGCGAGCACGCACGGCCTGGCGGTCGTCGCGGAGGGTGTCGAGACGCCGCACCAGCTCACCGCCCTCGCCGAGATGGGTGTGACCCGCGTCCAGGGCAACTTCCTCGGCCGGGCTGCACCGAACCTGCCGGTCCGTGGTCCGCGTCCCTCCACCGGCGCGACCGCGATCGTGCCCGAGCGGGCCCGGCCGCTGCGGTCGATCGGCGTCCCCACGCCGAACGCCAGCCGCGACGGCTCGCGGCTGGCGACGGTGCGTCGGCGCGGCTGACGGCTCGACTACTGCTCGACGGCGTCCGGTGCGATGGCGGTCGAGATGACCGACACCATGTCGTCCCAGAGCTGGTGCGGCTCGCCGCTGCGGGAGATGACGAGGTGCTCCGAGCCTCCCCAGAACGTCCAGACGACGCCCATCTGCGGGATCGAGGGCATCGGGGCGCCGTCCGCCCCGGCTGCCGAGAAGCCACGGACCACCGCGTCGTCGGTGATCTGCTCGACGGCCGCGCGCAGTGCGGGCGCGCGACCGCTCTCCTCGTAGAGGGCGAGCTGCGACTCCGGGGTGGTCAGGAAGCGGGTGACGAAGTCGGTGGCGTCCGCCGCGCGCAGGCTCCCGCTGTTGACGAACGCGCCCTGCACCCCCACGAACGGCTGCGCGGGGAGCGGGCCGGCCGGCGGCACCGGAAGCACGCTGATCTGCAGTCCCGCGTCGACGAACTCCCCCGTGTTCCACGGACCGGTGATGATGTACGGCGACTGCCCGGCCAGGAACGCCTCCTTGGCGACGTCGGCGGTGACGGTCGGACTCAGCACCCCTCGGTCCCCCAGCGCGGCGAGGTAGTCGGCGTACGCGTGGCCGGCGTCGCCGCCGAGCGCCAGCTGGTCCGAGTAGGAGCCGTCCTCGTTGGTCGCGAACACGGGCGCACCGAACGAGGTCTGCAGCGGGTACAGGTGGTACGGGTCGCTGGCCGCCTCGGTCTGCTGCACCAGGACCGGGTACGCGGAGACACCGCGGCGGACCAGGTCCTCGCCCTGCGCGACCAGGCCGTCGAAGTCGGGCGGGGTGGTGGAGGCGAGGGCGTCGTTGCGCACGAGCGCGACGTTCTCGGTCGACAGCGGGACGCCGTACGTGACGTGGTCGTAGGCCATGGCCTCGACCCCCACGGGCACGAACGCCTCGGGGTCCGGCAGGTCGATCGCCAGGACCGTGCCCGCGGTGACGAGCTGCCCCAGCCAGTCGTGCGCTCCGACGAGCACGTCCGGGCCCGTGCGACGGTCGACGGCCTGGGTGAACTCGTCGCGGATCGTCTCGTTGTCCCGACCGACGACGTGGACGGCGACCCCGGTCTCGGCCGTGTACCGCTCCCCGAGCAGCTCCAGCCCGGCGGTCCGCGACTCGTCCGCCCACACCGTGATCTCCGGGATGGCCTGCAACGGGTCCGGCTGGGCGGCCGTGCAGGCAGCGAGAGGCAGGAGCAGGGCGACGAGGGCGAGGGGACGGATGCGACGGTGCATCGGGCACTCCGGGAGGTCGGTGGGTGGGCCCGTCGTCGGGCCGTCGTCGGCGACGCTAGGGGTCGACCCAGCCAGACCGCAACGCCTTGCAGCAAATTGCAGGGTCGGTTGCAGGCGCGGCACGCCCACGACCTGCATCTTCGCCCGCACGCTTGCAGCCACCGTCACCCGGATGGCGGCTCGAGACGCGAACCGGACCATCCGCCCGGTCCCGGACGCACCGACGCCCGCACACCGTCAGACGGTGCACGGGCGTCGGTGTGACGTCAGGCGAGGAGGGTCGGCTTCAGGTCGACGATGCGTCCGAGCAGCCCGTTGACGAACTGCGGCGACTCGTCCGTCGACAGTGACCGCGCGAGCTCGACCGCCTCGTCGACCGCGACGGCGTCCGGCACGTCGTCGTTGAAGAGGATCTCCCACGTGCCCAGTCGCAGCAGGGCGCGGTCGACCGCGGGCATGCGGTCGATGGTCCAGCCGTGGGCGTGCGTCGCGAGCAGCTCGTCGATGCGGTCCTGCTCGGCGATCACCCCTTCGACAAGGTCGACGGAGTACTGCGGCAGTGACGCCTCGGTACCGGGCTCGGCGATGCGGTCGGCGAGCAGACCCACCGGGTCCACACCACGCTGGTCCGCCTCGAAGAGGACGTCGAGGGCCCGCTTGCGGGCCTTGGAGCGAGCACCCACCTCAGTCGTTCACACGGCCGAGGTAGCTCCCGTCCCGGGTGTCCACCTTGACCTTCGTGTTGGCCTCGAGGAACAGCGGGACCTGGATCTCGTAGCCGGTCTCCAGCGTCGCGGGCTTCGTGCCGGCGGACGAGCGGTCGCCCTGCAGGCCCGGCTCGGTGTACGTGACCTCGAGGACCACCGACGGCGGCAGCTCGACGTAGAGCGGGACGCCCTCGTTCGTCGCGACCATCGCGTTCTGGTTCTCCAGGAGGAAGTGGGCGACGTCGCCGACCGTGACCTCGGAGATGTGGATCTGGTCGTAGTTGTCCGTGTCCATGAACACGAAGTCCGTACCGTCCTTGTACAGGTACTGCATGTCGCGCTTGTCGACGTTCGCCGTCTCGACCTTCAGGCCGGCGTTGAACGTCCGGTCGACGACCTTGCCGGACAGGACGTTCTTCAGCTTGGTGCGGACGAACGCGCCACCCTTGCCGGGCTTGACGTGCTGGAACTCGATGACGGTCCACAGCTGGCCGTCGATCTTCAGCACGGTGCCGTTCTTGAGGTCGTTGGTGGTCGCCACGATCGTCGCTTCCTGTCGAGTGAGTTCTGTGCGGTCCACGCGCGGGCGCGACACCCGAGGGTGTGCGCGGCGTCTAGGGCCGCAGACCGCCGACCATCGTACCGTGCGACAGCCGCGGCACCGTCACGCGCGACCTGCGACGGCCTCCAGCGCCAGGCGGTAGCCGGTGACGCCGAAACCCGCGATCGTGCCCGTCGCGATCGGGCCGATGACCGACACGTGCCGGAACGACTCACGGGCGTACGGGTTGGACAGGTGCACCTCGACCAGCACCAGGCCGGCGTGGGTGACCTGGGCGGCGGCGTCGCGCAGCGCGTACGAGTAGTGCGTGAACGCCGCCGGGTTGAGGGCGACGTGGGCGTGGGTGTCGACGGCCTCGTGCAGCCACCCGACGAGCACCGACTCGTCGTCCGTCTGGCGCACCTCGACGTCGAGGCTCAGCTCGGCGGCCCAGGCACCCACCGACTCGACGAGGTCGGCGTGCGACGCCGAGCCGTACACCTCGGGCTCGCGCACCCCCAGCCGACCCAGGTTGGGACCGTTGAGCACCAGGACGCGCGTCATGTCGGGAAGCCTAGGTGACGGGTGCGCTGGTCAGAGGGAGATCGCGCGCGACGGGGCCGGTGCGCCCTCGCTCAGCTCCGCGTACGCCGCGGCGAGGAGCGTCGGGTCGGGCCCTTCGAGGCGGACAGGCTTGCCGATGTCCTCGAGCACGACGAACCGCAGCAGGTCGCCGCGGGTCTTCTTGTCCCGACGCATGGCCGCCAGGAGCCGGTCCCAGCGGTCCCCGCGGTAGGTCACGGGCAGCCCGAGCGACGTGAGGATCGACCGGTGGCGGTCGACGACCTCGTCGGACAGCCGACCGGCCAGCCGAGCGAGCTCCGCGACGTAGACCATGCCGACCGACACGGCCGCCCCGTGCCGCCACTGGAACCGTTCGACGTGCTCGATCGCGTGGGCGAACGTGTGCCCGTAGTTGAGGATCTCCCGCAGCCCACCCTCCCGCAGGTCCTCCCCCACGACCCGGGCCTTCACGGCGACCGCACGCTCGACGAGCTCGAGCAGCACGGGCGACGACGCGGCCGCGACGGGATCCGTCAGCAGCGCCGTGTTCTCCTCGACGAGCTCCAGGATCCGCGGGTCGGCGATGAAACCGCACTTGACCACCTCGGCGAGGCCCGCGACGAAGTCGTGCTTCGACATCGACTCGAGCGCTGCGAGGTCGCAGAGCACGCCGGCCGGGGGGTGGAAGGCGCCGACGAGGTTCTTGCCCTCGGCCGTGTTGATGCCGGTCTTGCCGCCGACGGCCGCGTCGACCATCGCGAGCAGCGTCGTCGGCACCTGCACGACCCGGATCCCGCGCAGCCACGTGGCGGCGACGAAGCCACCGAGGTCGGTCGTCGCACCGCCGCCGACGGCGACCACGGCGTCGGTCCGCGTGAAGTCCGCCTGGCCCAGGACCTGCCAGAGGAACGCAGCGACCTGCGCCGTCTTCGCCTCCTCGGCGTCCGGGACCTCGGCGATGAACGCCTCGTAGCCGTGGGCGCGCAGGTCCTCGCGGACGGTGTCGGCGGTCGTCGCCAGAGCGGACGGGTGCACGACGAGAACGCGCCGCACGTCCGAGCCGAGCAAATCGGGCAGCGCCGCGAGCAGGTTCCTGCCGATGACGACGTCGTACGGCTGGTCCCCGTGGACGTGGACGGTGCGGGTGGTGGTCATGACGGGGTCCCTTCGCCGCGGCGCAGGACCGCGAGCTCCTGCTCGATCAGCTCGGCCACGTCGGCCGGTCGGTGGCCGTCCGTGAGGACGCGCACGGTGGCCAGGCGCTCGTACACGGGCCGCCGCGCCTCCATCAGGGCCTGCCACTGCGCTCGCGGGTTCCCCAGGAGCAGTGGCCGTGCCTGGTTGAACCCGACGCGCGGCGCGGCGTGCGCCAAGGACACGTCGAGGAACACGATCGTCCCGCCGCCCGCACCGTAGGCCGCGAGGAGCTCCTGGGTGGACCCGTCGAGCACCGCTCCCCCACCCAGGGCGAGCACGCCGTCGTGCTCCTCCAGGGCGACGCGGACCGCGTCCCGCTCCAGCGCCCGGAACGCGGGCTCGCCGTCCTCCACGAAGATCTCGGTGATCGCCTTGCCCGCCGTGGCCTCGACGTCGGAGTCCGTGTCGCGCACAGCGAGCTGCCAGCGCTCCCCCAGCGCGAGCGCCACCGTCGACTTGCCCGACCCGGGCGGGCCGACGAGGACGATGTGCGGACCGGGCACCGCGGTCACGCCAGGAGGTCCGGGATCGACGCCACGTACGCCTCGAGGTTGCGCCGGACCTCACCCACCGAGTCGCCACCGGTCTTGGCCAGCAGGGCGTCCGCCAGCACGAGCGCGACCATCGCCTCCGCGACGACCGCGGCGGGCGGGACGGCGCACACGTCCGAGCGCTGGTGCTGCGCCTTCGTGGCCTCGCCCGTCGCGGTGTCGACGGTGTCGAGGGCCCGCGGCACGGTCGAGATCGGCTTCATGGCCGCGCGCACCCGCAGGATCTCGCCGTTGGTCATCCCGCCCTCGAGGCCACCGGCGCGGTTGGTGCGCCGCACGATCCGGCCGGAGGAGTCGCGCTCGATCTCGTCGTGCGCCTGCGAGCCGCGCCGGGCGGCCGTACGGAAACCGTCGCCCACCTCGACGCCCTTGATGGCCTGGATGCCCATCAGCGCCGCCGCGAGCAGCCCGTCGAGCCGACGGTCGGAGTGGACGTACGAGCCGAGCCCGGAGGGCAGCCCGTACGCGAGCACCTCGACGACGCCGCCCAGCGTGTCCCCGTCCTTGTGGCACTGGTCGATCTCCGCGACCATCGCCGCCGACGTGGTGGCGTCGAAGCAGCGCACCGGATCGGCGTCGAGGGCAGCCGTGTCGTCCGGCGTGGGGACGGCGGCATCCTCGGGCGCGGCGACCGGTCCGATGCTGACCACGTGCGAGACGATCCGGACACCGGCGGCCTGCTCGAGGAACCGCGCAGCGACCGTCCCGAGCGCGACGCGGGTGGCGGTCTCCCGTGCGCTCGCACGCTCGAGGACCGGCCGGGCGTCGTCGAAGGCGTACTTGCGCATCCCCACCAGGTCGGCGTGCCCGGGACGCGGACGGGTCAGCGGCGCGTTGCGCGCCCGCAGGAGCACCTCAGGGTCCTCGACGGGGTCCGACGACATCACGTCGACCCACTTGGGCCACTCGGTGTTGCCGATCTCGATCGCGACGGGACCACCCTGCGTCCGGCCGTGCCGGACGCCGCCGAGCAGCCGGACCTCGTCCTGCTCGAACTTCATGCGCGCACCGCGGCCGTAGCCGAGGCGACGGCGGGCGAGCGCCCCCTGGATGTCGGAGCTCTGCACCTCGACGTCGGCGGGGAGGCCCTCGAGGATGCCGACGAGCGCCTGGCCATGGGACTCACCGGAGGTCAACCAACGCAGCATGGACGGATCCTCCCATGACGAGGTCCACCCCCCGGGCTGACGCCCGGAGGGTGGACCGTGAGTGTCGAGGTGGTCAGCTGCCCGACACCGGGACCAGCGGGTTCTTGCCCGGGACGGCGGCCGGGGGCGCCACCGGAGCGGCAGCCGGGTCCGTCGTCTCTGGAACGGCGAGCGCGTCCGGCAGGACGTACGTGTAGCCCGCGATGACGAGCTCCTGGTCGCCGACCGCGGTGGCAGGCCTTCCGCTGCTGGCGTCACCCTCCTTCTGCGCCGTCCCCGTGAAGCCGGTGACGAGGAAGAGGCGCTGCGTGCCGTTCTGCAGGGAGTTGAGGAACGCGAGGGTGTTGTCGTACGTCCCGATGACCGTCAGCGAGAGCGGGATCGCGGTGAAGCCCGTCGGGCCGCCCGCACCGGGCGCTGGGGCGGGGGGCGCCTCGACGCCGTCGGCTGAGCCCTCGGTACCCTCCGTGCCCTCGGTCGGCGCGGGTTCGGGCGCCGCCGTGACGACGGGAGCCGCGAGCACGACGGTCTGCGGGATCGACGGGGTGACCGTCGTGAGGGCGACACTGTGCGCGACCGCGATCTGGTCCAGCTGTCGCAGGTAGTCGGCGAGCATGGCGTCCGTCGGGATCTGCAGCTGGATCCCGGCGAGCTCGGCCTGGTACTCGGGCAGCTTGGCGAAGTCAGCCTTCAGCTGGTCCACCTTCAGGTCGAGGATCTCGTTCATCTCCCGGGTCTGCTCGGCCTCGGAGCGGACCTCGGCCGCGGCCGACATCGTCGGCGAGACGGCGAAGAACCAGGCCGCCAGCATGATGACGAGGGCGACGAAGACGGTGCCGCCGATCCAGGTGCTTCTCTTGGCGCCGCTCATGTCAGCCCGTCCCTTCGGTGCCGTCGAACCGGTGTGCGTACGTCGCGTCCGTCAGCTGCACCGCGGCCTGGACTGTGTAGAACTTTCCTGTGTCGTCCTCGCTCACGCTGACGGACGACACCCAGGCGTCGCTGAACCCGGGGATCGAGTTGAGCGAGTCGATCCAGGCCGACGTGTCGGGAAGCGTCGCGGTCCGAGCCGTGAAGGCGAGCTGACCGACGCTCGGCGCCTGCAGCGGGTCGGTCGGAGGCGCCGGTGCGACCATGGGGGTGGCCCCGGTGGAGACGATCGACTCGAGGCTCACGCCGGCGGGAAGCACGGCCGTCAGTGCGTCGAAGTAGACCCTCCACTGGACCTCGGTCGACATGCCCAACGAGCGGGCTGTCTGCGCCTGGTTGAGCGCGTCGAGCACCCGCGGGACCTCGGCGTACTTGGCGGCCTCGGTCTCGAGCCGCACCGTCTCGGTCTGAGCCTCCGCCAGCTCCGAGGCAGCGGTCGCCCCGGCGATGAGCGCGAGCCCGAAGGCGCCGAAGCAGAGGCCGATCGTCACCACGAGGCTGATCAGCAGCCAGCGCTTGGTGACCCGCAGGCCGCGCGCGGCGCGGACCTCGGGGGGCAGCAGGTTGACCTGCGGGAGGGTCCCGCTCAGCGCGGATCCCGAGTGGGAGCGCGAGCGTGGGCGTTCCAGGAGCGTGGTCATGCGGCAACTCCGTAGGCCAGTCCGACGGGGAGGGCGATGAAGGACTCGTGCCCGTTCAGCGACTCGCGCTGAGCGGTCTTGGCGGACCGGAGCCCGGCGAGGGGGTCCCCGAGGGTCACGGGCAACCTGCTGGCGCTCGACAGGTACTGTCCGAGCCCGGGAAGGTGCGAACCGCCGCCGGTGAGGACGCAGACGTCGATCCCGGCGCCGGGGTTGTTCCCCGAGTAGTAGACGAACGTGTTGCGCACCGACTCGACCAACGCGCGGACGACCGTGCTGATGGCCTCGGCGGCGTCCGCACGCTCGGGACCGACGGCGAAGCCGATGCCGATCTCGCGCTTGACGACCTCCGCCTCCGCGGCGGCGATGCCGAGGGCGCTGGCCACGGCGTTCGTGACGTTCTGCCCACCGGTGGGCAGCGACCGCACGAGCCGCGGGGACCCTTGGGCCGAGACGACCACGGTCGTGATCGACGCGCCGATGTCCACGAACGCGGCGGTGGACTGGGCGAGCTCGCCACGGGCCAGCGACCGGTGCAGCGCGAACGCGTTGAGGTCCACCATGCGCGGGCGCAGACCGGCGCCCTCGACCGCGATGATGTTCGCGTTCACGGTGTCGCGCTGGGCGGCGACGAGCATCCCGTGCACGGTGCGGCCCTGCGGGCCGTCGTACTCCGCGGTCGGGAAGTAGTCGAGCAGCGCGTCGTCCGTCGACATGGGCAGGAGCTCGCTGACCTGGTAGGGCAACGACTCCTTCAGCTGGCTGAGCGGCATCCACGGGAGGTCGAGCTCGCGGACGATCACCCGCTGGTTCCCCACGCCGATGACGACGTCCTTGGACTCGAACTTCGCCTGCGTCCAGAGCTGGCGCAGGGCGCTGGAGACGGTCTCGGGCTGCACCACCTCGCCGTCGCGGACGGCGCCGAGCGGGAGCGCGACCTGTCCGAAACGCACGAGCGTCGGCGGCGTCTTGCCCAGAGGGCCACCGCTCCCGAACTCGAGCTCCGCAGCCCGGACGCAGGACGAGCCGATGTCCAGCCCGATGACGCGTGTGGTGGCCACGAGGGTCCTTCCTCCGTACGGATGAGTTCTTTCGTCCTATCGGATGCCGCGCCCGTCGACTTGAGCAGGTTCGGCCGATCTCGTGCAGAGGAGCGCGACGATCAGAGCGACCCGAGGTACCACGCCGCCACCGGCTCGCCGACGACGATGCCGACGGCCGCGCCGAGCAGCATCCAGGGACCGAACGGGATCCCGGACTTGCGGCCCGCGCGGCCCGTCAGCAGGAGCCCGACGGAGAAGATTCCGCCGAGGAGGAACGCGGCGAACCAGCCGACGAAGAGCGCGCCCCACCCGAACCAGCCGAGATAGAGCCCGAGGACGCCGGCGAGCTTCACGTCACCGAACCCCATGCCTGCGGGGTAGACGAGTGCGGCGACGAGGTAGACCCCGTACAGAGCGGCCGCGCCGATCATCGCCCGGATCAGGGCGGACCAGTCGGACACCCCGCCGGGGTTCCAGCTCGCCAGTGCCAGCAGCGCGAGCGCCACGGGGTACGCCGGGAGCACGATCGCGTTCGGCAGGCGTTTCGTGTCGATGTCGATGAGCGCGAGCGCCACGGAGATCGCTGCCAGGTAGAGCAACGCCGGCAGGACCCACGACGGGCCGGTGAACCAGGCCGTCAGACCGAACAGCACTGCCGTACCGGCTTCGACGAGCGGGTACCGCGCCGAGATCGGGTTCGCGCAGTCCCGGCACCGCCCACGGAGCAGCAGCCAGGACAGCACGGGCACGTTGTCCCGAGGGCGGATCACGTGGTGGCACCGGGGGCACGCACTGGGTGGGTGCGCGACGGACTCCCCGCGCGGCACGCGCCACACGACGACGTTGAGGAACGAGCCGACGGCGAGGCCGACGACGACGGCGACGGCGACGAGCAGGCCGGTCATGGGTTCTTGATCTCCCGCTTGTAGACGACGTCCACCCGGTACCCGGCACTGCCGACAGGGTCCGTGCTGGGGAGGACGACGCCGGGGATCCCGATGGGGACGTAGTTCATGGTCATCGCGTTCCGGAGCTGGACGGTCCCCCCGTAGAGCTGACCGTAGAAGTCCGTCGAGTTGTTGGTGTCGATGGTGCACGGCGTGTACATGAAGAGCGTGATCGGCGCGATCGCCAGCGATCCTGAGTCGTTCTTGATGTTTCCCGCGCCCCCGGTGCACTCCGCGATGCCGTTCGGGTTCCGGTCCGGCACGATCACCCAGAACTTGTGCTGCGCACCGTCGGCGGACGTGACCTTGAAGTCGCCGGTCGAGTAGAAGCTCTTCGCGAAGATCACCATGTCGGACCGCAGCTTGATGTTGAGGCCCCCTTCGAAGCGGGTCTCCGCGCAGTTGGTCGTGTCGAACACCGTGGGGACGGCTGGTCCGACCAACGGGCCGTTGGCGTCATAGCTCGCGCCGGCGACCTTGCACTGGTCCTTGGTCGTGTTCACGGCGTCGGCCCACGTCGGCGCGCCGTTGGCGGCCGCCTGCCCTCGCACCCACGTGCGGTAGGAGGCCTGCCGGTCGCCGGTGTTCACGAATCCCGTCCAGTCGGCAGGTCGGTACAGGACCTCGGGAAGCTTCACGGGGACATACTGCGGGATGTTCGCCGGAGCGACGGACTGGCGGAGCGCTCCGCCGACGATCGGCGTCCCTCCGGTCCGGGTCCCGGTGAGCAGCACGTCGCCGCCGATCTTCGTCCCGGCGGCCAGGTAGGCGTTGGCCGTGACGTACAGGCTCTGACCGACGGTCTGCAGCCCGCCGGGCGCGGCCTGGTGCACGGTCAGCTGCTTCTTGCTCCAGAGGTTCCCCGTGACGCGGCAGCTGTTCGAGATGTCGACGGTCCCGTTCACCACGATCAGGTTGCCCTTGATCTGCACGTTGGAGTTGCAGTTGACGTTCCCACCGTCCACCCACACGTCGACGTCGGTGTCCGGGAGCGTCGTGGTCACCGTGAAGTTGTTCGTGGTCATGATGCTGTTCGCCGCGAAGATCGCGGCGCCGCTGCCCTGGTTCGTGGACGGGGTCAGCGCCACCTTTGCCTGGACGGACCGCTTCGTCCCGTCCCCGGAGAGGGCGGTGGCGGTGACGACCGCCGACGCAGGGGTCCCGCCGGAGACCGTGCCACCGGCGCCGCAGGTGAGGGCCGTGCCCGACGCGGAGAAGTACGCGATCGTGGCCGTCGCGGTCGTGCGTGACGGCGAGGTGCCACCGACCAGCGGACCCCCGGCCGGCCAGGAGCACGGGGTCCACGTCTCGAGCTCGGCGTAGACCGCGTCGACCGCGCCTTCCGCCGTGTGGATGTCGGTCGTGCGTGCACGGTCCTGTCCGGAGTCCCGTGCCGCGGCGACCGCGTTGGCGACGACGACGGTCACGAGCATGACGCCGATGAGCGCGACCGCGACCGCAGCGACCAGCGCGGCTCCCCGGTCGTCGCCGGAGTCGGCCAGACGTCGGCGAATGGCGTTCCGCATGGTGCTCGTGCTCCTGTGGTCGGGGGGACGTGACGTCACGGTGCCGGGACGGGGCTGCAGGTGTCGGCCGGGTAGCCGAAGATCGTGTTGCGACCGGTCAGGGTCGACGTCACCGTGGCCGGCTTCGAGGACTCCCGCTGTGCGGGGTCCTTGATGCGCAGCGTGACGCGGATCGTCTGCGCGGACGACGAGGACTCGGCGTCGGTCGCCTGCACGAAGAACGGTGGCCAGGTGGACGGGTCGGCCGCGGCGACGGTGGCCGTGGCGGGTCGGACGACGTTGCGGGCGACGGTCCGCCAAGCCGAGACCCCACCGGTGGACTGCCAGGTCGGCTTCCACGACCGGTACTCGAGCACGCCGAACGAGGAGCCGGTCGGGAACCGCACGCGCCACTGCACGCACTGGTAGACGCCGTCGGTCTGGGTGTACACGCGCAGGGCGTAGTACGGCTCCACGCCGGACAGCGCGACACCTTCGTTGGCGGGGTCGGCGATCACGTTGCCGGACCGCACCTGGCGGTCGATCTGCATCAGCCCGATCTGCGTCTCGTCGACCGCTCGGGTGCGCGCAAGGTTGTCCTTCGTCTGCATGCTCAGGGTGAGCAGGACGGAGAACACGATCGCGAGCAGTCCGCCGAAGATGCCCATCGAGACGATCAGCTCGACGAGGGTCCATCCGCTGTCGGACCGGTCGTCTCGTGAGAGCCGGGTGCGGATGGCCCGCTGCAGCTCACGCATTGGGTGCCGCCTTGAATCCCGCGCTGGCGCGACCCGAACCCATGCTCGCGGCAGCGGTGACGGCGGAGGGGACTCCGCCGGACGTCACCACGTACGTGACGGTCAGCGTCACGCTGCCGGTGTCGGACGTGATCGAGCAGCCCTCCGCCGAGCACCCGACGGGATCGGGGTTCGACGCGATCGCCATGGCCGGGGTCACCGTCACGGTGGCCGTCGCGGAGACGGTGACGCCACCGACGGTCGCGGTCACCGCCGGCGTCACCACCGTCGTGCTCGTGAGCCTGTCCAGGGTGAAGCTGGTGTACCCCGACCCGTTCCAGTAGCTCACCGTTCCGGTGCGGGAGGTGACGGCGGTCGTCGTCTTCTGCGACGGCCCCCGTTCGACGCGAGTGGCGTCCGTGTACGACGACACGGAGGCCAGCCCCGAGGGTGCAGCCGCTCCGGTCCAGGAACCGCTCCCGACGCTCGTCGTCCCGACCGTGCGCGCCACCGACGTCGCGAGACAGCCCGGACCGGACAGGGTCACACAGCCCACGGCGGTGCTGCCGGCGGCGGAGGTGAACCTCGCCCCGATCGTCTTCGCGGACCCCCCACCGGCGAGGTTGGCCACCGTGAACGGTGTGCCGCCCGCGGTCAGCACCACGGACGCCGCGCCGCTGCTGGTGAGGTCGGAGCCGGCACACACCTGGCCGGCGGGGATGCCGGACGCGCAGGACACGGTGGTCGTCGCCTTCAGGCTCGCGGTGCTGCTCGCCGGGGCGAGCCGCAGGCTGGTGCTGGTCCCTGCCAGGTCGAGCGGGGTAGCCGACCCGACGCCGGTCACGTCGGGCGGGTTGGCGGGCGCGGCTCCGGCCGACCCGAAGTCGTTCGACGCTGCGTTGGTGAGCCGCCCGCCGCCCGTGGCGATCGCCTCGACGTCGGCGTCGGCGGTGATCGACTGCGCTCCCCCGTGCACGGCCGTCGCCTCCACGGCGGTGGCCTGCTGGGAGGTGACGCCCACGCCGGCGTTGCCCAGGCTCAGGGTGGCGACGGTCGCGTCGGTGCCCGGGATGAGAGGCGTGGTGGGGGTCGTGGCGGGTCCGCTCGGCCCGGCGCCGGCGGCGGTCACCGTCACGGTCGGGCCGGTCGCGCCCGCATCACCGGACAGGAGCGCCTGGCACGCCCCGAGGTAGGGCTGGTTGGACGAGTCCCCGCACCCGCCCGTCGGCGCGAACGCCTGTGACCGCAGGATCACGTGCTTCGGTGTCGCGGACTGGTTCGCCCGCCAGGACGTGATCACCGTCAGGGTGAGGACGTTGGCGGCCGTCTGCGCGGACCGGGTGACGTACACCCGGCTCGTGTACGTGACGCTGGGGATCGACGGGTCAGGCTCGACGGTCTTGTTCGACCCGCCCGCGCCCGACAGCGGCGCACGGTCCGTGGTCTGGTCGGTGCTGATGACCAACGGCTCGTCGATCGACGCGTCGGCCGGCGGCCGCAGCTGGGTCCCGGTCACGTTGGGGTCTCCCCCGGCGGCCGACGCGAACGCCGAGTGCATGCCCTTGGAGAGCGACGCCCACGGGAGCGCGCGGATCTGCTCCATCACCTCGTTGGCGACGGCGGTGCCCTGCGTGCGCTGCCTCGTCTGGGCGTTGGTCACCAGCGCCGACGTCTGCACCGCCATGAGACTGAACAGCACCGCGGAGATCACCATCATGGCGACGAGCAGCTCCACCAGGGTGAAGCCGGACTCGTCCGAGCGCACCCGATCGCACCTGCTACGCCATGCCATCCCGAGGTTCCTCCACCCGCCGTGCCGTGAGAGCGCTACCACACCTGCGCGCATCCCTCCCCCAACGGCACGATCGACGTGCGGCATGAGCCCGATCTGAAGAACTCGGCGGAGTCTCATCAAACTTTCATCCACCGGATCGGACTCCCCGGTACATGCTCGGACGAACCGCAGCGCGACGAGCGAACGGCCGCCGCACCCCGTGGGTACGGCGGCCGCCTCGTCACGACCTGAGCTCAGGCGGCGTGTCGATCTCGCCGAAGTACCGCTGCGACCACTGCGCGTTGACCCACCGGGGGAAGTAGGGCGGCGCGCTGTACTTGAGGCGCGTGTCGTAGACGTACTTCTTCAGGTAGCCGGTGTCCCCGTTGCCCGTTCCGACGATCCCGCGCCAGCGCTGGGCGATGGAGCCGTCGACCCGCAGCAGGCCCTCGCCGTTCCCGTCCGAGGTCTTGTCGTAGCGCTGCACGTAGAACGAGTGCTGGAGGGTCTGGATCGAGCCCATGATCTCGATGCCCTCGAACGAGGCCACACCGGCCGGCGGGGTGATGTTGGCGGGCCAGTCTGGCACCGCGCCCGTCTCCGTCCCGGGCTCGGACCCCCACTTGCAGCTCGAGTGGCTGGGGCACGGACCGCCCTGCGCGTCGACCCGCGTCATCCACGGGTGGAAGACCTCGACCGAGTTGGTGGCGACGAGGCCGACCATGTCGGAGCCGGTGAGACCACCGGCGAGCATGATGTCTCCGGTGAGGATCACGGACTGTGCGGCGGCGAGCGTGACGCGACCCTTGACCGTGCCCTGCACGTAGAGGTTGCCCTCCTGGCAGTACTTCGTCGACTCCTTCATCGTCGTGTCGTACGTGTAGGTCGAGTTCGTGGCCGGTGGCTTGGCCGCCGCGATCGCCTGCGTGTACGTGCCGAGCGGGAGGACCGACGTACCAGGGCCGCCGATCTGGCCCGCGCTGCAGCGGGAGTGTGTGATCCCCGTGTTCTCGGCGGACACCTGGATGACCATGTTGTCCGGGACCGCGACGGTCGCGCCGCCCGCCGAGTTCAGGTTCGTGGTGGACCCGCACGAGGGTGAGGAACCACCGGGGGGCGCGATCGCCGTGGGGTTTCCGCCTCCGTTGACGACCTTGTTCCAGACCTGCATGGTCCCCGCGCCGTCGAAGATGATCCGGGTCGACCCGTAGTAGTGGCAGCCGGGGAAGCCGCTGAAGGCCGCCGACGTGTCGTCCAGGTACAGCGCCTTCGAGTACTCGGGCTGGACGCCGTTGAAGTTCGCGGTGCTGTAGCTGGCACCCGTCTTGCGCAGGCACTTGCGCCAGGTGGACGTCGCCGCCGTGACGGTCCGGCACTCGGGGTTGGCCGAGAGGAAGCCGTCGGTGAACGTGGGGCTGTTGGCGAGCACCGAGTCGTTCGAGAACACCGTGCCCTCGAGCGTGTCCCCGGGGGCGAACTGGATCTCGTTGCAGTCCTTGCCCTCGCGTCCCTCCCACCAGTACAGGGCGGCGTCGTACCCCCCGATCCCACAGGCCGCCTTCTCCGTGGTGCTCAGCGAGGCGATCTTCGTCGGCGTGTAGGACTGCACGTTCGACGGGTCGGCGGACTCGAAGTCGGTGTAGTAGACGTAGTCCGTCGAACCACCCTTACCCACGGCCGCCTCGACGGTGCGGTACTCACCGTTGACCTTGCCCGTGGACCGCACGGAGATCGTGCCCTCGGTCATCGCCCGGGAGGCGTCGACGGAGTAGTGGAAGAAGGCGTCCTTGGGCCCTGTCTCGCCGGGAGCGACAGGAAGCCAGCCCAGAGGTGTGCCGGCACCCCAGCCGCACGCGTTGCCGGGGACGGCCGGGCCGCGCAGCGCGAGGTTCCCGCAGTCGACCGTCGAGAAGTACCCGTCGTCGCGGTTCAGGCGCGAGATGAAGTCGTCGATGCCGGACTGCGCCGCGGACATCGTGCTCGAGTAGTCCTGGTCGTACCGCGCGAACTTCTGGCTCGAGACGGTGTAGGCCAGGGCGGTGAGAGCGAGCATCGCCAGCACCATCATCGATCCGACGACGAGGAGCAGAGCCATGCCCGCGTCGTCGCCCTTCGACGGCCGTCGGGTGCGCAGCAACCTGGTCACTAGTCCTCCTCGTCCTGGCGGAGGACGGCCTGCGCGTTCGGCAGCGTCACCCGCTGGATGTACGTGGTGGGGTCCACGCGCGTCGCGTTCTGCGCCTGGACCGAGACGACGAGCTCGACGGCGAGCACCCGCGACAGCTCGTCCGCGGTCAGCGAGCCGTTGGTCGGAGGCGTGAGCCGTGCCCCTGCGCCGTCGTAGAACGCCAGCATCGGACCGGTGCCGGACTGGACGCCGGTCGCCAGCGTGCGCGTGACGAGCCGCTTGCGACAGTCCGACCCCGCGGCAGCGGCCTCGGCGTCGCAGTAGACGTACCCCGTCGCCGCCGGCAGGTTCGAGTCGGGCACCTGCACCTTCTCGACGAGGGTTCCCGCGGCCGCTCCCGTGGTCGCGAGCGTGTAGGTGACCCGGCTCGGGCCCACGCTGTTCCCGGGGTTGTCGATGTTCGCGTAGAACTGGACGCTGAAGTTCTGGCCGTTGACGAAGGCGTCCTGCGTGCACAGGGTGCAGGTCGTGGTGAGCTGGCTCGGCATGACCGCCGTGCGCAGCTTCTTGGACATGGTCTCCACGACCACGCGCGCGGAGTCGACCTGGTCCTGCCGGGAGATCGACTCGGCGTTCGACCGCGTGAAGCCGATCACCAGGGTCCCGACCGCGGCGATCAGGATCGAGAACACCAGCATCGACACGAGCATCTCGGTGAGGCTCGTGCCCCGCTCGTCGCGGTGTGCCGGGAGCGTTCGGCGCAGGTCGGCGCTCACGGCCCGGTGCTCCCGCCGCTGCTCGTGTTCTTCGACAGCACGGAGGTACCCGGGCCGACGACGTACGTGCCCGCCGTGGTGCACCGGTTCCCCGATCCCGAGTTCTCCTTGTTCCAGAGGTACGCGTAGTAGGTCGTCGTGCCGGACGTCGGCCGCGGGACACCGGAGACGGTGAGCGACTGTGTGCCCGACGACGACTTCCCGGTGGACTGGTACTTCGTCCCGGAGGGGGAGGCGACGGTCTGCGTGCACCCGGTGACGACCACCGGGCTGATCAGCAGGTACCGGTTGGTGGTGCTGATGTTCGTCATCGTGAGGGCCGCGTACAGCGTCGGCGGCGGGGTGGACGCCCAGTTCTTCAGCACCGCCGTGCCGTACGGGGCACCGAAGGCGCTGATCAGGTCCGGGTAGCTGACGCAGGTCCCGTTCCAGGGACCGTTCGTCTGCCAGACGTACCAGCTGCCCGCCGGGATCACGACCGGCGCCGAGCGTGCACCGTCGACGTTGATCGCGATCGCCCCGACGGTGGTCGGGCAGGTGGTCAGCGACGCGAGGCCCGACTTCTGCTTCTCGGCGATCCAGACGGTTCCGGTGGACAGGCCCTGGATGCGGAGCGTCGTGGTCGCCCAGGTGATGTCCTCGTTCTCCCCGCTGCCGAGGCTGACGTTCACGGGACCGGGCGAGCAGGCGAACGTGGTCCCGACGGCGTAGAGGTCGTACGCGGCCGGCATGAGGACGAAGCTCGCCCCGGACCCGGACGCGGGGGCCGACGTACCGGTCGAGCAGGTGGTGGGCACGGTCCCGGTGGGGACGGCCAGGACGTTCGTGGTGCCCGACGGGAGGTTCGCGACCAGGACGGACGCCATCTCGAGCGTGACCTCGAGCGTGACGTGACCACCCGGAGGGAGGTCGACCATGTCGTAGCCGCCGGGCGGCGCAGCGCTGCCGAAGTACGCGCCGTAGCTGGTGGGCCACAGGCCGGTGAACGTGGTGCTCACTCCGCCTGCGACGCGAGGGCTCTCCCCCGTCGCGCCGGAGTACTGCGACGCGACGAGCGTCAAGGGCGACCCGCTCGCCTGTGCGTTCGTCAACGACTGCCCGTCGGACCGCACGATGGTGACCGTGACGCTGCCCGCCTTCGCCACCGTGAAGCTGGCGCCGGCGTAGATCTGGCTCGGCATGATGACGCCGGAGTTCTTGCTCGGGTTCGCGGTCCCGGAGAGGTCGACGTAGGAGCCGTCGGCCACCGTGATCGTGTAGGCGGCACCGGCGGTCGGCGGGCTGATCCGGATCACGGCACAGCCGGACGCGTCGGTGTGGCCCGTGGTGGTCGCCCCACCGGTCGCCGTGACCGGGATGCCGGACAACGGCTTGGCGTCCTGGTCGAGGACCTTCGCGGCGATGAACGAGTCCGTGGTGGCGATGCCCGTCTCTTTGTCCGGGGCCAGCGACGCGGTGCTCACCACCGGCTGCACGCCGCCCATGTTCGGCCAGGTGACGGTGACGGTCACGCCCAGCGTCGGGTACGCGACGAGCGAGCCACCCTCGCAGGCGGACGCTCCGGTACCGGCGATGTTCCACTGGGCGGTGCGCACGACGGTGTACTTGCGACCGTCGATGACCAGCGGCTGGCCCGCCGTGCCGCCGGCCAGCGGGTGCGGGTTGAGCACGTACCCGGCAGCGGCGAGGTTGACGGGTCCCGCGTCGGTCCGGGCGAACTCTTCGCGCACCAGGTCGATCTCGCGGGCGGCCAGGTTGGCGGCGGCGATCCGGCTGCGGTTCGCGACCCCCTGCGACTGCGAGCTCATGATCACGCCGATGACCGCCACGGCCATCGTGCCGAGCACGACCATCGCGACGACCAGCTCGATGAGGGAGAACCCCTGGTCGGCGCCTCGGGCGCCGCGCGGGCTACGTACCACGGTGTACACCTCTGCCTGTCAGCGGGCCCTGGACGGGTGCGGACGACCCGGACGAATCGGTGGTGCGACGAACCGAGGAAGCCCCGGCGGGTAACGAGAGCGGTGCTCGCGTCGCCCACCGGGGCTTTCTACGGGTGGATCAGCAGCCGGCGGTCTTGTTCAGACCGTCAGTGGCGGAGTAGGAGACCGCGTCGTGCGTGCCGCCGGTGTAGGCGATCTCGACGCACCAGCCCTGCGTGGCGGTGTCGTCCGCGCCGGGGGTCAGGGTGACGGTGTCGACACCGTTGCTGACCTTGCCGATGTCCGAGGCGGTGCCGTCGTAGCTGATCGTGTAACGGTCGCTGGCGATCGCCACGTCGCCCGCCGCGAGCGCGGTGGTCGCGTCGACGTAGTACGTCGCGATCTCCTTGCCCAGCGTGGAGACGTCGGAGACGGCGGCCGTGTCCTGGGCCTTCTTGCGCTGGTTCAGGAACACCGGGATCGCGATGGCCGCGAGGATGCCGATGATGATCATGACGACGAGGAGCTCGATAAGGGTGAAGCCCTTGTCCTTCTCCTCCATGGACTTGCGAATACGAGCGATCATGTTGAGCTCCCCATGAAGTCAGTGCGGATGGTCTGTGTCACATTCAGTCCGGCAGCGCCGGTTCGGTCCTACAAGCCATGCATCGTCCTGGACCCGCCGGACCTTGAGCCCGACGCCCGGATGATCGCGGATTCACTCGCTCGGAGCAGTGCCGCACGTGCCGGTCACTCGATGAGCGCGAAGACACCGAAGATGGGCATGTACATGGCGATGACCATGGAGCCGACGATGGCGCCGATGACCACGATCATGAGCGGCTCGATGAGGCTGGTGAGCTGCTCGGTGGTGGACTCGACCTCCTGGTCGTAGAAGTCCGCGACCTTGGCGAGCATGGTGTCGAGCGCGCCCGTGTCCTCACCGACGGCCATCATCTGCACCACCATCGGGGGGAACACCGGGTGCTGCGACAGCGGCCCTGCCAGGGACTCTCCTCGTCGGACCGACTCCTGGACGGCCTTGGCAGCCCGTTCGATGACGAGGTTGCCGCTGGTCTCACCGACGATGTCCAGGGCCTGCAGCAGGGGCACGCCGGCGTGGATCATGGTGCCGAAGTTCCGGGTGAACCGGGACACCGCGATCTTTCGGAACAGCTGCCCGAAGACGGGCACCTTGAGCTTCCAGGGATCGAGGCGCTCGCGGATCGCCCGGTCGTTCTTGTGCTTTCCCCACCAGACCGTGAAAATGACGAGGGCAATGATGAACGGAATGATCACGATCTTCAGGCCCTGCGACATCCACATGAGGATCTGTGTCGGGAGCGGGAGCTTTCCGCCGAGGCTCTCGAACATTCCTGCGAAGACCGGGACGATGAAGAGCAGCATTCCGGTCGTGGCAAGGATCGCGATGACGAAAACGACCACCGGGTAGGTCATCGCGGACTTGATCTTTCCGCGCAGCTTGACCTCGGCCTCGAAGTTGTTCGCGACCGAGACGAGCGTCTGGTCGAGGAACCCGCCGACCTCGCCCGCCTTGACCATGTTGATCATGAGGGGCGGGAACACGTCCGCGTGCTTCGTCAGCGCGGTGGAGAACGCCGTGCCGACCTCGACGTCGTTGCGCACCTGGGCGATCACCTTGGCCAGCGCCTTCGACTCGGTCTGCTCCGCGAGGATCGTCAGCGCGCGCAGCAGCGACAGGCCCGAGTCGATCATCGTGGCGAGCTGCCGCGACATGATCGACAGGTCCTTGAGCGAGATCTTGTTCCCGCCGAAGCCGGGGATGTTGATCTCGGCGTTCAGGCCACCGGTGCTGACCTCGGAGATCGAGACCGCCGCGAGGCCCATCTCCCGCAGCCGGTTGGCGACCGCCGCCTGGTTGGTCGCCTCGACGCGACCCTTGACGATCTTGCCGGCCTTGTCCCGGACGGCGTACTCGAACGTCTTCGCCCCGGCCATCAGAGGGCCTGGCTTCCGAAGGTGGCGCCGCCCATGCTCGCCTGGTCACCCAGACCGGCGGCACCCTGCGACCCGCCCGAGAACCGGCCGGTCAGACGGTTGAAGTCCTCCACGTGATGGCACTTCTCCAGTCCGGTCTCGTAGGTGATCTTGCCGGTCTTGACCAGCTCGGAGAGGTGCTGGTCCATGGTGTGCATGCCCTGCTTGGCGCCGGCCTGCATCGCGGAGTAGATCTGGTGCGTCTTGCCCTCACGGATGAGGTTGCGGATGGCGGGGGTGGCCACGAGCACCTCGGTGGCCACCGCCCGGCCGGGCGAGTCCGACCGCTTGGCGAGGGTCTGGCAGACGACGCCCTGGATGGCGCCGGCCAGCTGCGTGCGGACCTGCGACTGCTGGTGCGACGGGAACACGTCGATGACGCGGTCGATCGTCTGGGCGGCGTCCTGCGTGTGCAGCGTGGCGAAGACCAGGTGACCGGTCTCGGCAGCGGTGAGGGCCACGGAGATCGTCTCGAGGTCACGCATCTCGCCGACCAGGATGATGTCGGGGTCCTGCCGCAGCACGTGCTTGAGCGCGTTGGCGAAGGAGTGCGTGTCCTGGCCGACCTCGCGCTGGTTCACCACGCACTTCTTGTGCCGGTGGAGGAACTCGATGGGGTCCTCGACGGTCATGATGTGGTCCTCGCGCGTCCGGTTGGCGAGGTCGACGATCGAGGCGAGCGTCGTCGACTTGCCGGAGCCGGTCGGGCCCGTGACGAGCACCAGCCCGCGCGGCAGGCCGGCGAACGTGCCGACGACCGCGGGGATCCCGAGCGCCTCGAGCGGCTTGATCTCGTACGGGATCACCCGGAACGCGGCGCCGATGGACTCGCGCTGCTGGTAGATGTTCACGCGGAACCGTGCCAGGCCGCGGACGGAGTAGGACAGGTCGAGCTCGAGGTTGGCCTCGAACTTCTCGCGCTGTTTTTGCGTCAGGAACGCGTACAGCGTGCGGCGCAGCCCCTCGGGCACCACCTGCCCGAAGCCGTCGAGCGCCTTCAGCGAGCCGTTGATGCGCACCATCGGGGTCGTGCCCGTGGTGAGGTGCACGTCGGAGGCGCCGAGCCGCACCATCTCGGTGAGGATCTCGTCGATCGGGAGGTCGCCCTCCTGCTGCTCCTGGCCCATCCCGCGACGCTGCGCCCGGTCACGGGCCGGCGCGGCCGGCCGCGCGGCGGGCGCGGCCGGTGCCTGCGGTGCCTGCGGGGGCGCCACGGCCGCGGGAGCGGGAGCCGGCATGAACACCTTGGTGGCGCCCATCGGCGTCGTTCCCGGCCCCTGGGGTGCGAACGAGGTCGGCTGCGCGGGCGCCGCGTACGTCGGCGGGCCGGACGGACCGGGCTGGTACGCAGCGGAGGGAGCCGCCGGTGCCTGTGCCTGGTACGGCGGCGGGCTCGGCGGAGCTTGCGGCGCACTGCTCTGCGACGGGATCGGCGAGAACATCGCCGGCGCTCCCGCCTGCGGCCCGACGGGTCGGTAGGGCGGCAACGGCCGCGAGGGCTCCCCCGTGGGTGCCTGATAGTTCTCGCTCACGTCATTCCCTCCACGTGGTCGCCTGGTTCGACCGACACGGACGTGGCGGCACCGGGCCTTCGTTCTGGACGTTCATCGGCGGTGCGGATGCCCGACTTGAGGCATCGGCGGGTGGCAGTACCTACGTGACGACGACGCGCAGGATCTCCTCGACGGAGGTCTGACCGAGCGCGACCTTGTGCCAGCCGTCGTCGCGGAGCGGGATCATGCCCTGCTTCACGGCGGTGGCGGCGATGTCGGCGGACGACGAGTGGGCGACGGCGTGACGCTCGATCTCCTCGGTGACCCGCATGACCTCGTGGAGCGCGATCCGGCCCCGGTACCCGGTCTTCGAGCAGGTCACGCAGCCGACGCGGCGCATGAGCTCCGGCAGCGGCTCACCGTCGACCCAGGGGAACCGGGCCGCGAGGAGCTCCTGCGGGGTGGGGGTGTACGCCTCCTTGCACTTGCCACAGAGCTTGCGTGCGAGGCGCTGGGCGACGACGGCGTCCAGCGCCGACCCGACGAGGAACGGCTCGATGCCCATCTCCGTCAGACGCGTGATGGCCGACGGGGCGTCGTTCGTGTGCAGCGTCGAGAGCACGAGGTGACCGGTCAGGGCCGCCTCGACGGCGATCTGTGCGGTCTCGTGGTCGCGGATCTCACCCAGGAGGACGACGTCGGGGTCGGACCGCAGGATCGACCGCAGCGCCCCCGCGAACGTCAGGCCCGCCTTGGGGTTGACCTGCACCTGGTTGATGCCGGCGAGCCGGTACTCGACCGGGTCCTCGACCGTGATCACGTTGATCTCCGGCTTCGACACCGCGTTCAGCGTGGCGTAGAGCGTCGTCGACTTGCCCGAACCCGTCGGGCCGGTCACCAGGATCATCCCGTAGGGCTTGGTGTACGACTCGCGGTACACCTCGTAGTTGGAGTCGAGGAACGACAGGTCCCGCAGGTCGAGGCTCGCGGTGGAGTTGTCGAGGATGCGCATGACGATCTTCTCGCCCCACACGGTCGGCAGCGTGGCCACCCGGAGGTCGATCTTGCGTCCGTTGTGCACCACGGACATGCGGCCGTCCTGGGGCTTGCGGCGCTCCGCGATGTCGATGTCGCTCATGATCTTCACGCGGCTGATGACACCGCCGGTGATCTGCTTGGGTGCTCGCTGGGTCTCGTGCAGCACGCCGTCGATCCGGTAGCGGACGCGCAGGTCCTTCTCGGACGGCTCGATATGGATGTCCGACGCACGGTCGGTGATCGCCTGCGTCACCAGCAGGTTGACGAACCGCACGATGGGGGCGTCGTCGTTGCCGATCTCCGCCATCTTCGACAGGTCGGCCTCGCTCTCGTCGACCTGGTCCTCGAACGCCTGCGAGAGGTCTTCCATCTCGTCGTCGGCGCGGCAGAACCGGTCGATGGCCCGCAGCAGGTTGTCGTGCGTGGCGATGACGGGGATCACGGACATGCCCGACACCGACCGCACGTCGTCGACGGCCATCACGTTGCCGGGGTCGGAGGTCGCGAGCACGATCGAGCCGCCCTCGAGCGCGACCGGCAGCACGGAGTACCGGCGACACAGGGCTCCCGGCACCATGCTGACTGCGGTGCGGTCGACCGGGTAGTCGTCGAGGTCGACGAAGTCCATGCCCACCTGGTTGGCCAGGGCCTTGACCAGCTGGGACTCCGTGAGCACCCCGAGCTCGACCAGAGTGCGTCCCAACGTCGTTCCCCGGGCCAGCGTCTCGTCGAGCGCCGCGAGCAGCTGCGCCTCCGTGACGAGGCCGTCGTCGAGCAGGATCTCCCCGAGCTGCTTCACGCGCGTCCCTCCGGTAGAACCGGCGGCCGGTCCTGACCGCACGGATGTCTGTCGTAGACATCGGCATGGAGGTCGAGGTGCCTGAGCAACTCAGGCGGTCAGTTTGTCCTCGAGCGCGGCCGCCATCGCGGCGAGCGGTGCGGGGCGCCCGGTCATCAGCCGGACCTGCTCGGCCGCCTGGTGCAGCAGCATCTGCTCGCCGGCCACGACCGCTCCCCCGGCGGCAGCCCAGGCGACCGAGAGGGCCGTGGGGCGCGGGTCGTACGCGACGTCGAGCAGCACGCCCTCGACGTGCTCGAGCAGAGCCGCGAGCGGGTCCGCGGCGTACGGCGGGAGGGTCGAGACCACCACGTCCGCGCGACCGATCTCGGTGGGTGCCGCGTCGAGCGTGCGGTACACGGGGGTCACGCCCATCCGGTGGGCGGCGCGCATGAGGCCACCCGCACGTGCGACGGCCCGGACGTACACGACGGGCGAGGTGCAGCCCAGCTGGGCCAGCGCCGCGAGCGTGGACGACGCCGTCGCGCCCGCGCCGAGCACCGCAGCGCTCGTGACCGGGCGGTCGAGCCCGAGCGCCGCCACGATGCCGTGCACGTCGGTGTTCGCGCCCACGAGCGTGCGCCCCTGGAACAGCACCGTGTTCACCGCGCCGACGACCTCGGCCAGCGGCTCGACGTGGTCCAGCAGCGGGATGACGGTCTGCTTGAGCGGCATGGTCAGGCTCAGGCCCGCCCAGGACTCGTCCCGACCGCCGACGAAGGCAGCGAGCCCGTCCTCGGTGACGTCGACGGCGTCGTAGCGCCAGGTCGTGAGACCGAGCGCCGCGTAGGCGGCACGGTGCAGCGCCGGCGACAGCGAGTGCGCCACCGGGTGCCCGAGCACCGCCGCCCGTCGCTGGGCGGCGTCCGTCACTTGCTGTTCGCCTCCTGCCAGGCGCGCAGCTGCGCGACGTTCGCCAGGTGGTCGTCGTACGTGGTGGCGAAGAGCGTCTCGCCCGTGTCGAGGTTGATCGCGACCCAGAAGAGCCAGTCCCCCTCGGCCGGTGCCAGCACGGCGTCGATCGAGGCGGAACCCGGTGACGCGATCGGGGTCGGGGGCAGGCCGAGGTGCCGGTACGTGTTGTACGGGTTGCTCGCGTCCTGCATGTCGGCCGTGGTCAGCCCGGTCCCCGGCTTGCCGAGGCCGTAGGCCACCGCCGAGTCGACGTCGAGCTTCATCTCCCGGGCCAACCGGTTCTCGATCGCGCGGGCGACCTTGGGACGGTCCTCGGGCAGCCGTGCCTCGCGCTCGACCATCGACGCCTTGTTCAGCACGGTCGCCCACTGGTCCTGCGGGACGCCCTTCTGCGTGAGGACGGCCACGGTCTGGGCGGTCATCTGCGCCAGCACGCTGGCGGGCGTCGCGTTGGGCTCGATGTCGTACGTGGCCGGGTACAGCCAGCCCTCCGGGTTGTTGTTCGCCTCCGCGGGCAGACCGATCGCGGCCGGGTCGGCGAGCGCCGCGTTGACCTCCTCGACCGGGATGGCCAGCTTCTCGCTGATCTTCGTCGCGATCTGGCTCGCAGTCAGGCCCTCGGGGATGCCGAGGCTGAAGGACACGCGGCTCGACGGGTTCAGCAGGGCGACGACGGCATCGGCGGCGGGCTGCTCGAGCAGCAGGGTGTACGTGCCAGGCTGGATCGAGGCGGCCTGCGGGTTGGCGGCGAACGCCTCGTTGAACGCCTTCGTGGTCGCGACGACACCGGCCTCGACCAACGTCGCCGCCATGTCCGCACCGGTGTCACCGGGCTTGATGACGACCTCGGCGGCGCCGTGCCCGACGCCGGTGTAGTCCTCGACACCGGCCGCCTGTCCGTCACCGCCCTGGAACAGGCCGCCCATGAGCTCGACGACGACGTAGGCAGCCCCGGCGACCATGAGGGTCGCGACGACGAGCACCCAGATCGAGCGGCGCCGACGACGCTTGCGCTCGCGCTGCTCCTTGGCCCGGCCGCGCGAGCGGGAGGGCTTGCGCTCGGCGGTGGCGACCCGGGTGTCGCCACCGAACAGGTCGCTCACCTCGTCACTCCGTTCCACAGGGGCCCACCATTCGGTCTGGCTGTTGGTCACGTGCGCGTCACTCCACCGTCGTCCGTGCGTCGCCCGCAGCCCCCCCGCGCGCCACTGGAGCATGCTGTGCTGGGTCGATCGTGACCCACTCACCGGGACGTCGTCCCGACGCACGCTCCGCGTCCAGCGCGGACTGCAAGATCACCACCGCGGCTGCCTGGTCGACGACCTGCCGGTGGCGGCGCCCGGATCGGCCGGACGCCTGCAGCGCGTGATGGGCGGACACCGTGCTCATCCGCTCGTCGACCAGCCGCACTGTCACGGGTGCGATGGCCTGCGCCAGTTGGACAGCGTACGCGCGCGCGGCGTCCGATGCGGAACCTTCGGCCCCCGACATGTGGACCGGGAGCCCGACGTACACAACACCCACACCGCGCTCCTGCACCTCGCGCACCACCTGTGAGATGTCTGTGGGAAGCCGGCCCTTCGTGCTGGTGGCACGTGCCAGCGTGGCGACCGGGGTCGCGATGAGCCCGTCGGGATCGCTGCTCGCGAGGCCGACGCGCACGGTCCCGACGTCCACCGCGAGCCGTGGCCCGCGGACGACCACCCCGGGATCGGGTGTCGCGCCCACGTCAGCCGCCCACCGCCGTCGCGACCGCCGCGAGCGACTCCGCCAGCCTGTCGGGGTCGGTCCCGCCACCCTGTGCGAGGTCGTCCTTGCCGCCGCCGCCGCCGCCGAGGATGCCCGACGCCGTGCGCACGAGCGCACCTGCTCGGACGCCCTGCTCTCGCGCCGCGGCGTTGGTCGCCACGACCACGACCGGGCGTCCCTTGCTGACGCCACCGATCGCGACGACCGCCGGTGACGCCTCGCCGAGCCGCGCACGGACGTCGAGCACGAGCGTGCGCAGCTCGTCGCCGCCGACCTCGCCCGCGTCGTGCGTCACGACCCGGGTCTGGCCCACGGTCGCCGCGCCCGCCGCGAGCGTGCCCGCCTGTGCCAGGAGCGTCGCCTGCCGCAGCGACGCGAGCTCCTTCTCCGACTCCTTGAGCTTGGTGATCAAGGAGGACACCCGCTCGGACAGCTCCTCGGGTCGAGCCCCGAGCAGGCCCGAGAGCTGCCCGACGAGCGCGCGCTCCTTCGCCTGGTACCCGTACGCCCCTGCACCGACGAGCGCGTCGACACGCCGCACGCCGGAACCGATCGCCGACTCGGACAGCAGGGTGACGAGCCCGAGCTCGCCGGACCGCTTGACGTGGGTGCCCGCGCACAGCTCCAGCGACCAGCCGTCGCCGATGTCGACGACGCGGACCTCGTTGCCGTACTTCTCGCCGAACAGGGCCATCGCGCCCTTGCCACGGGCCTCGTCGATCCGCATGACGGAGTCGGTGACCTCGAGGTCGTCCTGGAGCCGCTCGTTGACGCGCGCCTCGATCTCCGCGACCACCTGTGAGGGCGTTGCGGAGGGCGACCGGAAGTCGAACCGCAGCCGGCTTGGGGCGTTGAGCGAGCCCGCCTGCGTGGCGGTCTCCCCCACCGACTCGTGCAGCGCCTTGTGCACCAGGTGCGTCGCCGTGTGGGCGCGCGCGATCGCCCGACGGCGGTCGACGTCGATCGTCGCGGTGCCGGACTCCCCGAACGTGACCGTCCCGTCGACCAGCCGACCGTGGTGGACGGACAGACCCTTGACCGGCGCCTGCACGTCGTCGACCTCGATGCGCGCGCCGCCGTCGAGCACGATCACGCCGGTGTCGGCCTGCTGGCCGCCCGCCTCGGCGTAGAAGGGCGTCACGTCGAGGACGACCTCGATGTCCGCCGGCGCGGTGGCCGCCGGGGCGGGGACTCCGTCGACGAGCAGCCCCACGACGCGCGAGCGTGCGGTGGCGTCGGTGTAGCCGATGAACTGGACGGGCTTCGAGCTCTCGCTGCTCAGCGTGCTGTGCAGGTCCTGGTACGCGGCCGTGTCCGCGCGGCCCGCCCGCTTCGCCAGCGCGTCCGCGCGCGCCCGGTCCCGCTGCTCCTTCATGAGCGTCCGGAACGCGGTCTCGTCGACCGACACGCCCTGCTCGGCCGCCATCTCCAGCGTGAGGTCGATCGGGAAGCCGTAGGTGTCGTGCAGCTGGAACGCGTGCGACCCCGACAGCACCTGGAGCGCCTGCTTCTTGACGGTCTGCACGGCCGTGTCGAGGATCGTCGTGCCGGCCGCCAGCGTGCGGCGGAACGACTCCTCCTCGGCGTACGCGACCTGGCTGATCCGGTCGAAGTTCTGCGCGAGCTCGGGGTAGGACGGGCTCATCGCGTCGCGGCTCATCGGCAGGAGCGTCGGGAGGGACACGTCCTCGACGCCCAGGAGCCGCATCGAGCGGATCGACCGGCGCAGCAGCCGGCGCAGGACGTAGCCGCGGCCCTCGTTCGACGGGGTGACACCGTCTCCCATGAGCATGAGCGCGCTGCGGACGTGGTCGGCGACGACGCGCATGCGCACGTCGTCGTCCTGCACCGCGCCGTACTGCCTGCCGGACAGCTCCTGCGCACCCTGGATGACCGGGAACACCTCGTCGATCTCGTACAGGTTGTCGACACCCTGCAGCAGGTACGCGACGCGCTCGAGCCCCATGCCGGTGTCGATGTTCTTCTGCTTGAGGTCCCCGAGGATCGGGAAGTTCTCCTTGCCGCCCCCGTCCCCCCGCTCGTACTGCATGAAGACCAGGTTCCAGATCTCGAGGTAGCGGTCCTCGTCGACGACCGGCCCGCCCTCCGCGCCGTACTCGGGGCCGCGGTCGACGTAGATCTCCGAGCACGGACCCGACGGACCCCGCGCACCGGTGGACCAGAAGTTGTCCTTCCACCCGCGGCGCTGGATCCGCTCGTCCGGCAGGCCGGCGATCTCCTTCCAGAGGTCGGCCGCCTCGTCGTCGTCGTGGAAGACCGTCACCCAGATGGTGTCGGGGTCGAAGCCGAACCCGCCGGTCTCCCGCGACCCCGTGACCAGCTCCCAGGCATAGGTGATCGCGCCGTGCTTGAAGTAGTCGCCGAACGAGAAGTTGCCGTTCATCTGGAAGAACGTGCCGTGCCGGGTGGTCTTGCCGACCTCCTCGATGTCGAGGGTGCGCACGCACTTCTGCACGCTGGTGGCACGCGGCCACGGCGCGGTCTGCTCGCCGAGCATGTACGGGATGAAGGGCACCATGCCGGCGATGACGAACAGGGTGGACGGGTCCGGCGAGATCAGCGAGGCCGAGGGCACGACGGCATGTCCCTTGCCCTCGAAGTAGTCGAGCCAGCGCTGGCGGATCTCGGCGGTACGCATCGTGTCCTCGTCGTCCATCGGTGGTGATCGGGTGGTGCTGGTCGGGGTCGTGCCTAGAAGAAGGTGTAGCCGTCGTCGTCGTCGGGGTCCTCGGTGGGGCCCTTCCAGTCGTCGCGGCCACGCGAGGACCACGTGCGACGCAGGTCGGCCACCCGCTGGGGACGCTCGGCCCGCAGTTCCTCGACGTCGACGTCGCCCACGAGGTCGTGCCGGAGTTCCTGCTCGCGCTGCGCCATCGCCGTGGCGAAGGTCGACCGGAACGACGCCACGGCGTGCGTCACCCGCTGGGCCCCGTCGATCGCGTCCGTCGTCCCGGCGGGCAGGTAGGTCTCCACGACCGAGCGCCCCTTGCGGACCACGACGACCGTCAGGACCACGCCGACGGCGAGCCAGGTGAGCCGACGCCCCATCATCGGCTCCGGCGCGCGCTCGCCGCGAGACCCGACAGCGCGGAGCGCACGCCGTAGGAGAACGCGGCCATCTTGATCATGGGGCCACCGACGGTGGCGGCGAACAGCGACGTGAGCGCCGAGACGTTCTCCGAGACCTGGGCAGCAGCCGTGGTGACGGTGTCGATGTTCTCCAGCTGGGTGTTCGACGACGCGACGAGCGTCGCGGTCTCGTCGAGCACCGGGACCGTGTGGTCGGTGATCTCCTTGACCGAGGTCCGCGTCTCGTCCAGCACGCGTCCGAGCTTGATCAGCGGCACCGCGAGAAAGCCCACGAGCAGCACGAACGCGATCGCGGCGATCAGTCCCGCGACGTCACCCACCGACATGTCCAGCCTCCTGGTTCCGGGGCCCTGGACCCCGCCGAAACCCTACCCGCCCCGCACGCACGAACGCCCCGCGGCGCAGGTGCGCGGCGGGGCGTCCGGGTGGCGTTCAGATCAGCGGGCGTAGTACTCGACGACCAGCTGGACCTCGCACGTCACGGGGATCTCCGCGCGCTTCGGGGCTCGCACCAGGACGGCGCTGAGCTTCTCGAGCTGCACGTCGAGGTAGCCCGGGACCGTCGGGAGCACGTCGCGGTGCGCACCGGCGGCGGCGACCTGGAACGGCACCGTGGCCTGGCTCTTCGGCTTGACCTGGAGCGTCTGGCCCGGCTTCACGCGGAAGGAGGGGCGGTCCACGATCTTGCCGTCGACGAGCAGGTGACGGTGCACGACGACCTGGCGCGCCTGCAGGATGGTGCGGGCGAAGCCCGAGCGCAGGACGAGGGCGTCCAGGCGGGTCTCGAGGTTCTCGACGAGCGCCTCACCGGTCAGGCCCGGGGCCTTGCGGGCGTCCTCGTACGCACGAGCCATCTGCTTCTCGCGCAGCGCGTACTGAGCGCGCAGACGCTGCTTCTCCCGCAGACGGACCGCGTAGTCCGACTCGGTGCGGCGACGCGCACGGCCGTGCTCGCCGGGGGGGTACGGCCGCTTCTCGAAGTGCTTGACGGCCTTGGGCGTCAGCGCGAGGCCGAGGGCGCGGGAAAGGCGCACCTGGCGACGCGAGCGGGTCACGCTGCTCACAGAGTTACTTCCTGTCGTTGTAGACGTCACACCCGGAAGCGGAGATGTTCCGCCGGGCGTGGGGCCGACCGTGGATGCGTCGCGTCTGTTCTCGACGCTGGCTAAGGCCCCAGGTGGCCGTCCGAACCGGGGCGTGAGACCACACCCGTCCAGCGGACGACTCCGACACCCTACCGTGCCGCGCGGGGTTTCCCCGAATCAGGCTTGGTCGTCGAGGATCGCGCGGATCCGGTCCAGGCGTTCGGTGACCTGCCGCTCGTAGCCCCGGTCGCTCGGCTCGTAGTAGCGGGTGCCCTGCAGCTCGTCGGGCAGGTACTGCTGGGCAGCGACGGCGTGCGGCTGGTCGTGCGCGTACACGTACCTGGTGCCGTGGCCGAGCTGCTTCGCGCCCGGGTAGTGCGCGTCGCGCAGGTGTGCAGGGACGGAGCCGATCCGGCCGGCGCGCACGTCGGCCAGCGCGCGGTCGATGCCGAGGTACGCGGCGTTCGACTTCGGCGCGGTCGCCAGGTGCACGACGGCCTCCGCGAGGATGATCCGGGCCTCGGGCATGCCGATCAGGGCCACCGCCTGCGCCGCGGCCACCGCGGTCTGCAGGGCGCTCGGGTCCGCCATCCCGACGTCCTCGGCCGCGGCGATCACGATCCGCCGTGCGATGAACCGCGGGTCCTCCCCCGCGGCGATCATCCGCGCGAGGTAGTGCAGGGACGCGTCGACGTCGGACCCGCGCATCGACTTGATGAACGCGCTGATGACGTCGTAGTGCTGGTCCCCGTCGCGGTCGTAGCGCACGGCCGCGACGTCGATCGCCCGCTCCATCGTCGCGAGGTCCACCGGGACAGGCGGGACCGCGCCGTCCTCCGAGAGCGCGGAGCCGGCGGCCGCCTCCAGGATGGTCAGTGCCTTGCGCGCGTCCCCGCCCGCGAGGCGCAGCAGGTGCTCCTCGGCCTCCTCGGTCAGGACGATCGAGCCGTCCAGCCCGCGTTCGTCCTCGACAGCGCGACGCACCAGGCGGCGGACGTCGTCGGTGTCGAGCGGCTGGAGCGTGAGCAGCAACGACCGCGACAGCAGCGGGGAGTTCACGGAGAACGACGGGTTCTCGGTGGTGGCGGCGACGAGCGTGACCCAGCGGTTCTCGACGCTGGGCAGCAGGGCGTCCTGCTGCGCCTTGGTGAACCGGTGCACCTCGTCGATGAACAGGACGGTCTCCGTGCCGTCCGTGGCCAGCCGGCGGCGCGCGTCCTCGATCACCGCCCGCACGTCCTTGACGCCCGCGGTGACGGCCGACAGCTCGACGAACCGGCGCCCCGACGTGGCCGCGATCAGGTACGCGAGCGTGGTCTTGCCCGTACCCGGCGGACCCCAGAGAACGACGGAGGTGGGCGCGGCCCGGCGTGCCGCCTCGTTGGCAGGCTCGACCAGACGGCGCAACGGTGAGCCGCCGACGAGCAGGTGCTCCTGGCCGGCGACCTCCCCCAGGTCCCGCGGCCGCATGCGGACGGCGAGGGGTGCGCCCGCGCCGACGGCGGGCAGCCCGGAGGCCGTCGACGTCACGGCATCGAACAGGTCCATGCGGGCAGGGTACGCACGCGCACCCACGTCAGACCCGGTCCGACATCGATTGCGACACCGCCCTGTCCTCGCCTGCCGTCCTCGTCCGGGTGAGAACGTGTGCGAGACGCCCGTTCCACCTGCGACGATGTGCCGCGTGTTCGCCCGAGTAGGTCGCGCAGTCGCCCACCATCCCCGCCTCACCGTCGTGGCGTGGCTGGTCTTCGCCGTGCTCGGGTACGGGTTGGCCGTCCTCGGCGTGCACGGGGAGAACCTGTTCGAGCGGCTGAGCACCGGGGCGCCAGGCGTTCCCGGGTCCGAGAGCTCGGAAGCCTTCGCCATCCTCGACGAGGCCGACGACAGCGGGCCGTCGCTGACCCTCGTGCTCGACGGCGTCGACCCGGCCGACCCCGACGTGGCGACCGCGCTCGCTCCCGCGCGGGAGGACCTGGTCGCGATCGACGGCGTGGTCTCGGTGATCGATCCCCTCGCGCTGCCGGACGGTGCCGCGAACCCCGCAGCCGCGCCCCTGGTCGCCCAGGACGGTGACGGCTTCCTCGTCGTCGTCGAGCTCGCACCGGACCTGCCGGCGCAGGAGCAGGAGGCGGCCCTCGACGAGGTCGAGACGCGTCTGCTCGACATCCCGTCGGACCTCGAGGCCGTCGCGCCCGACGCGACAGGGATCGTCGGCGGGACCACGCTCATCGTCGAGGCGATCACGGACCAGGTGGAGACGGACCTGCGGACCGGCGAGACCATCGCGCTGCCGATCGCGCTGCTCATCATGATCCTGGTCTTCGGCGGCTTCCTCGCCGCCGGGATGCCCATGGTCGGCGCGGTCGCGTCGATCGCCGGCGGCCTCGCGGCACTCCTCGGCTTCTCCTACGTGCTCGACCTCGACTCGTCGGTCGTCAACATCGTCACCGTGCTCGGCCTCGGTCTCTCGATCGACTGGGGCCTGCTGATGGTGTCGCGGTTCCGCGAGGAGCTGCACCACCTGGTCGACGACGACGGAGGTGCCCGGAGCCGACGGCGACGCGGTGACGGGGCCGTGCTCACCGCGATCGAACGCACCATGGCGACCGCGGGCCGCACCGTGACGTTCTCGGCCCTCATCGTGGCCATCTCGATCGCCGGGTTGCTCGTCTTCGAGCCACCGATCCTGCGCGCGTTCGGTGCAGCGGGGGTCGCCGTGATCGTCGTGGCGGCCGCGACCGCGCTGACCCTCGTCCCGGCGCTGCTCGTCCTCGCGGGGCGGCGCATGATCCGGCCGAGCATCCTCGCCCGCATCCCCGGGCTGCGCGGCCTCCTCGCCCGTACCGCCGACGTGCAGACAGAGGAGGGCGTGTTCTCGCGCCTCGCCGGGTGGGTACAGCGGCGGCCGTGGCGGGTGCTGCTCGGGTCGCTGGCCGTGCTCGGGATCCTGGCGCTCCCGCTGGCTCACCTCGAGCTCCGGAACTCGACGACGGAGCTGCTTCCCGCGGGGAGCGCCCAACGAGAGTTCGTCGACACGCTCGCACGCGACTACCCGGCCGCCTCGACCCCCGCGATCACGGTCGTCGCGCAGACCTCGCTCGACGAGGCGACAGCGTGGGCCGAGAGCCTGGAGGACCTCGACGGCGTCGCGTCCGTCGACCCGCCGACCCCGGTCGACTCCTACGTCGTGGTCGGTGTCCGGCCCGCCACCGACGACCCCGGCGATGCGGTCGCCCGTGACGTGGTGCACCAGATCCGCGCCCTCGACGCACCCTTCCCCACGTGGGTGACCGGCCAGGCTGCCTCCCAGATCGACTTCACCGCTGCCGTCATGGAGCGGGCACCCTGGGCGGTCGGGATCGTCGCCGTCGCGTGCCTCGTGCTCCTGTTCCTGATGACCGGGTCGGTCGTCGTGCCGGTCAAGGCACTGGTCACCAACGTGATCTCGCTGGCGGCGTCGCTCGGTGTCCTCGTCTGGGTGTTCCAGGACGGGCACCTGTCCGGCGTGCTGGACTTCACGCCCACCGGCGGCATCGAGACGTACGTCATCGCGCTGGTGATCGCCTTCGGGTTCGGGCTCGCGATGGACTACGAGGTGTTCCTGCTGTCCCGGATCAAGGAGCTCGTCGACGAGGGCGTCCCCAACGACCGCGCGGTGCGGCTCGGCCTGCAGCGGTCCGGGCGCATCATCACGTCGGCCGCGCTCATCGTCATCGTGGTGTTCGCGGGCTTCGTGGCCGGCGAGCTGCTCGTGATCAAGGAGGTCGGCTTCTCCCTCGCCGTCGCCGTGCTCATCGACGCGACCCTGGTGCGGATGCTCCTCGTGCCGGCGACCATGACGATCCTCGGACGCGCCAACTGGTGGGCCCCGCCGTTCCTGCGGCGCGCGCACCGGCGCGTCTCGATCAGGCACTGAGGAGGCACGGTGACGCGATCGTGGGCTGTCGACCGGGTGCCCTACGTGCGTGCCCGGTGGGTCGCACGAGGTGCCAGCGTCGGGTTCACGGTCCTCGCCGTGATCCTGGCCCGCGCCGTCGCCGTCCTCGTCGGCACCGGCGGGATGGCCCCGCTCGCCATGCTGCCGTTCCTCGCGCTCTGCACCGTGGCCGTGCTGGGGTGGATCGTGCTGGGGCGGCTCTGGCGACGCGTCGGCGACCTGCGTCCCGTCGTCCTGCCGGTGGACGCCGGGGCGGGTGCGCTCCAGGGTGCGCCGGAACGTGATGCCGCCGACGGACACCACCGGTCCCTGAGCGGCGAGCTCGAACCGCCGACCCGGTGGTGACCCGCCCCACGGTCAGGCAGGCGGGCGCTGCGTCCCGGCCGGGGAGAACGACGTGAACTCGGCGTCGGTGCGGAACCCGAGCCGTCGGTAGATCCGCCGGGCGACGTCGTTCTGGGCGTACATGCCCAGCGACACCCACGACGCGCCCGAACGCAGCCCGGCGCGAACCGCCGCCGCGGTGAGGGCCGTCCCGGCCCCCGTCCCCCGCAGCGCCGGCCGGACGCCGAGCCCGTGCACGTGCCAGGACCGAGCGTCACCCGGTCCGCCACGCTCGGCCACGCCGACCACCCCGCCGAGCACACCGTCGACGTGCACGCCCCACCAGCCCAGCTCGTCCGGACCCGTCGGGTCGGCGGACGTGTCGGGGTTGGCCTCGGCAAGGCAGGCGCGGATGGCGTCCGCGTCCCGGTCGCGGTCGAGCGCGCGGACCTCGCCCTCCCCCGCAACCGCCAGCGGCAGCGTGTCCGTCGAGAGCCAGTCCCACGTGGAGAACGGCACGAGACCGAGACCGTCGAGTGTCGCCGCCCCCGGTCGTGACCCCCGCGGCACGCTCATCCAGCGGGCGGGACCGAGGTCGGCGTCGGCGACGATCCGGTCCACCTGCGCCGGAGCACCACGGCCGAGCACGGTCGGTCGGTCGGGTCCACCGATCAGCAGGACGAGCGCGTCGTCGTCGCCGAGCACGTCGACCGCGTCCCAGCGGTGCCGCTCACCCAGCAGCATCCGGTCCTGCCGCCACCGGGGCGGCAGGACCTCGAGCACGTCCGCCATCAGGCCTCGGCTGCGGCCTTCGGCTTGGCGTCCACGCCGGCCTCGCGCCGCTGCTCCGGCGTGATCGGCGCCGGCGCGGCGGTCAACGGGTCGAACCCGCCGCCCGACTTCGGGAACGCGATGACGTCGCGGATCGACTCCGAACCCGTCAGCAGGGCCAGGATCCGGTCCCAGCCGAACGCGATCCCGCCGTGCGGGGGCGCGCCGAACTGGAACGCGTTGAGCAGGAAGCCGAACTTCTCCTGCGCCTCGTCGGGACCGATGCCCATGACGTCGAACACGCGCTCCTGGACGTCCCGACGGTGGATACGGATGGAGCCGCCGCCGATCTCGTTGCCGTTGCAGACGATGTCGTACGCGTAGGCCAGGGCGGCGCCCGGGTCCTGCTCGAACGTGTCGATCCACTCCGGGGTCGGGGACGTGAACGCGTGGTGCACCGCGGTCCAGGCGCCTCCGCCGACCGCCACGTCGTCGTCCTCGCCCGTGGGCTTGAACAGCGGGGCGTCGACCACCCAGACGAACTTCCACTCGTTCTCGTCGATGAGACCGCCCCGTCGACCGATCTCGAGGCGGGCGGCACCGAGCAGCGCCCGCGCGTCGTTGACCGACCCGGCCGCGAAGAACACCGCGTCGCCAGGGCTTGCGCCGACGGCTGCGACCAGGCCGGCGCGCTCCGACTCCGAGAGGTTCTTGGCCACCGGTCCGCCCAGCTCACCGTCCTCCCCGACCGTGACGTACGCGAGACCCTTGGCGCCGCGCTGCTTGGCCCACTCCTGCCAGGCATCGAAGCCGCGCCGCGGCGTCGAGCCCCCACCAGGCTGCACGACGGCGCCGACGTAGGGCGCCTGGAAGACGCGGAACGGCGTGTCCGAGAAGTACGACGTCAGCTCGACCAGCTCGAGCCCGAACCGCAGGTCGGGCTTGTCGTTGCCGTAGCGCGCCATCGACTCCGCGAACGTGATGCGCGGGATCGGCGTCGGCACGGTCACCCCGATGAGGTCCCAGAGCGCGACGAGGATCTGCTCACCGAGCGCGATGACGTCGTCCTGCTCGACGAAGCTCATCTCGACGTCGAGCTGCGTGAACTCCGGCTGACGGTCCGCCCGGAAGTCCTCGTCGCGGTAGCAGCGGGCGATCTGGTAGTACCGCTCGAGCCCGCCGACCATGAGCAGCTGCTTGAACAGCTGCGGCGACTGCGGCAGCGCGTACCAGGACCCGGGCGACAGACGCGCAGGCACCAGGAAGTCGCGCGCGCCCTCGGGTGTCGAGCGCGTCAGCGTCGGGGTCTCGACCTCGACGAAGTCCTGCGCGTCGAGCACCCGCCGCGCAGCCTGGTTCGCCTTGGCGCGCAGCCGCATCGCCCGCGCGGGCGCCGGCCGACGCAGGTCCAGGTAGCGGTACTTGAGGCGAGCCTCCTCCCCCACCGTCTCGTCGAGGGAGGACGAGACCTGGAACGGCAGCGGCTCGGACTCGTTGAGCACGACGACCTGCGCGGCGACGAGCTCGACCTCACCGGTGGCCAGGTTCGGGTTCTCGTTGCCCGCGGGCCGACGACCCACCTCACCGGTGACCTGGAGCACGTACTCCGCGCGCAAGCCGTGCGCGACGGCCTCGTCGCGGACGACGACCTGGGCGATGCCCGACGCGTCCCGCAGGTCCACGAACGCGACCCCACCGTGATCGCGACGCCGGTCCACCCAGCCCGTGAGGGTGACGGTGGTGCCGATGTGCTCGGCTCGCAGCGAGCCGGCCGTGTGGGTGCGGAGCACGGAAGGTCCTTCGGGGTCGGGAGTGGGAGCGCCCCGGAGGACGCCCGCACGATCTTAGTGCCCGGGTCGCGTGCGCCCCGCCGACATTTCGATGATCGTCCGGACACGGGTCACGGTCGGTGCCGCGGGGACCGAGGAGAACCCGAAGCGCACCGGGGGTACGACGGGTGCGAGGGCGCCGAGGTCGGCCGACCCCCACAGCGCCCGGACTGCCGTGATCGCGTGCTGGTCGCCGGCGACGTACCACTCCCGCCTGCCTTGACCGGCGGTGCCGCGGGTGCGGACGCCGTCGAGGAGCACGCGGGCGAACGGGTCTGCGGCGGTGGCGAGCAGTGGCGCGACGGCGTCGTGGCGCGGCATCGCACCGAGCACGCGTCCCAGTCGGGTGCGCGCGCCGATGGACACATCCGCCGTCAGCGGCCCTGCGCGCAGGCGCCAGCGCCGCCGCGCCTCGTCAGCCTGCAGCCCACCGGCACCACGTGCACCGCGTCGAACGCGTACGTGCCGGCCACGAGGTCCGCCACGTCGTCGCGAGGAGCCAGCAGCACGCGCAGCCCGTCGGCACGCTCGACCATCACGTCGGTGAAGGGACCGAGCGCCGAGGTGCGCCACCGGCCCACGACGATCCGGGTGCCCTCCGTGGTGCCGAACCCGGCGATGTGCCCGTCGAAGGTCAGGCGGTGGGATGTCGTCGTCACGCCGTCATCGTCTCCCGAGCGTGCGTGCGGCGCCTCAGAACAGGACCGGTTGCGCCGCCGCGACCGTCGGCTCGAGCACGGTGAGCCCCGCCGACGCGATGCTCCCGGTCGGGTACGTCCCCTCCCCGGGCGTCTCGTACCTCCCGGCCCGGTGACCCGCCCGGTCGGCGAACCCGTGCCGCACGAGCAGCGGGCGCACCCGTTCGTCGAGCCAGCGCACGTACTCCCGCGGTGCGTAGGCACCCCGTCCGTACAGCTCCTCGTACCGGCGCACGAGCGTGGGCGCGTGCTCGCGCAGCCAGCCGAGGAAGAGCGGCTTCACCGGTCCACGCAGGTGCAGCGGAAGGACCGTCACACCGGTCGCCCCGGCGTCGGCCAGGTCGCGCAGCAGGGAGTCGAGGTGCCCACGGTCATCGGTCAGCCACGGCAGGACCGGTGCGACCATCACCCCGCACGGCAGCCCGGCCTCCCGCACCGCGCGGATGAGGTCGAGCCGAGCCCTGGGCGTCGGCGTGCCCGGCTCGACGGCCTGCTGCAGCGACTCGTCCCGGATCGCCAGCGAGACGCCGATCCCGACCGGGACGGTGCGTGCGACCTCCGCCAGCAGCGGCAGGTCACGACGCAGCAGCGTGCCCTTGGTCAGGATCGACAGCGGCGTGCCGCTGTTCGCGAGCGCCTCGATGATCCCGGGCATGAACCGGTACCGGCCCTCGACGCGTTGGTACGGGTCGGTGTTGGTGCCGAGCGCGACGTGCTCGCGCGCCCACGACGGCCGCGCGAGCTCCGCCCGCAGCACGTCGACGACGTTGGTCTTCACGACGATCTGGGTCTCGAAGTCCCGCGCCGCGTCCAGGTCCAGGTACTCGTGCGTCGGCCGGGCGAAGCAGTAACCACATGCATGGAGGCAGCCCCTCGTCGGGTTCACCGTCCATCGGAACGGCATCCGTGATGCTGCCGGCACCTTGTTCAGCGCGCTCTTGCAGGAGACCTCGTGGAAGGTGACGCCCGCGAACTCAGGCGTCCGCACGCTCCGCTGCAGACCGGCGAGCGTCAGGCCGGGCAGCGCCGTTGCGTCGTCCGTCCCGATCCGCTGCGCGTCCCATCGCATGCTCTCATGCGAACATGTGTTCGAACGCGTGTCAAGCAGGCACCACGCGCGGCCAGAGGTCCGCCTCCGGTGGGGTCCACACCGACGCGTCCGCGTCGACCTGCTCGCCCGAGCGGATGTCCTTGACCTGGTCGGCCGCCTGCCCGTCCCCGCCCACGAACCAGACGAACGGGATCCGCCGCCGGTCGGCGTGCCGGATCTGCTTGCCGAACTTCGCCGCCGACGGTGCGACCTCGACCGGGATCCCCCGGGCCCGCAGTGCGGCGGCGACGGCGTCGGAGCGACCCCGGTCGTCCTCGTTGCTGACCGCGACGAGCACGGCGCTGGGCACCGAGCGCGTGGTGGTGACGAGACCTCGGCTGATCAGGCGGGACACCAGGCGCGAGACGCCGATGGACAGGCCGACCCCGGGGTACGTGTTCGCGCCGTCCGAGGCGAGGGTGTCGTAGCGCCCGCCGGAGCAGATCGACCCGAGCTGCTCGTGGCCGACGATGACGGTCTCGTAGACCGACCCGGTGTAGTAGTCGAGCCCGCGCGCGATCTTCAGGTCGGCGACCACGACGCCCGGCGCCCGGACGGACGCGGCACGGATGAGCGCCCCCAGCTCATCCAGACCCTCGTCGAGAAGGTCGTTCGACTCACCGGCGAGAGCGCGCACCCGGTCGATGACGGACTCGTCGGACCCGCTGATCGCGGCGAGCGCCAGGCACGCGCGGGCCTGGTCCTCGGACGCGCCGGCCTCGGCGACGAGCAGCCCGGCGACCGCGTCGGCGCCGATCTTGTCGAGCTTGTCGATGTTGCGCAGGACGGCCTCGACATCGGTCAGCCCGAGCCCGCGGTAGAAGCCCTCGGCGACCTTGCGGTTGTTGACCAGCACCCGCACGGGCGGCACGCCGATCTCGCGCAGCGCGCCGAGCGCCTCGGCCATGACCAGGGGGAGCTCGACCTCGTAGTGGTACGGGAGCGTCCCGGCGCCGACGACGTCGATGTCGGCCTGCACGAACTCCCGGAAACGCCCGTCCTGGGGCCGCTCTCCGCGCCAGGCCTTCTGGATCTGGTACCGACGGAACGGGAACGCGAGGTGCCCGGCGTTCTCCAGCACGTAGCGCGCGAACGGGACCGTCAGGTCGAAGTGCAGACCGAGCGTGTCGGCGCGGTCCGGCTCGCTACCCGGCTCCTCGTGGAGCCGGCGCATCACGTAGACCTCCTTGGAGGTCTCGCCCTTGCGCAGCAGCTGGTCCAGCGGCTCCACCGCCCTCGTCTCGATCCCCACGAACCCGTGGAGCTCGAACGTGCGGCGCAGGACGTCGAGCACGTGCTGCTCGATGATGCGGCCCTCGGGCAGCCACTCGGGAAATCCGGACAGGGGTGTCGGTCGTGCCATGGGGCCCGATCCTTCCAGACCGGCCGGGGTCTCAGAGACGCGCGAGGTACGGGTTGTGGACGAGCTCGGTCGCGATGTCGCTGGTCGGCCCGTGCCCGGGGACCACGACCGTCTCGGGCGGCAGGGCCGCGACGACCTCCCGGAGGGTCCGCTGCATCGTCGCGTCGTCCCCGCCCGGCAGGTCCGTGCGCCCGATCGAGCCGGCGAACAGCACGTCCCCCGTGAAGGCCAGGGGGCCGAGCAGGTAGAGGGTCGATCCCTCCGTGTGGCCAGGTGCGTGCCGGGCCACCACCCGCAGGCTGCCGAGCTCGAGCACGCAGTCCGCGGAGCGGGCGTCGGAGACCGCCCCGAACGGCTCGACCCGACGAGGTGCGGCATAGCTGCCGGGGTCGATGCCGGTGGCGGAGATGGCCTGCGCCAACGGTCCGGACGGGTCGTGCGCCGGCCCTGCGGAGCCGAGCAGACCCAGCGTGCCGAACGGGTCCGCGAGCCGGTAGACGTCCGCGGCGTGCAGGACGACGGGCACGTCGAGCGCCTCGGACAGCCGGGCGGCGTCCCACGTGTGGTCGACGTGACCGTGCGTGGCCAGCACCGCGGCCGGCCGCAGCCGTCGTTCCTCGACGAGTGCGAGGACGTCGTCCGTGACCCCCGCCCCGGCGTCGATGACGACGCACGACCCCTCGTCGTCGACGAGGACGGAGCACCGGGCCCCGAAGACCGCGGACACGACCGTGATGACCTGCATGGGACGCACGGTAGCCGCCCGGCGTGTCCGGACTGTGATGTCGCACGGCGGTGCTGCTGGTGGCCCGTCGCCAAGCCTTGCCTAGACTGTCCCGGGTCCCCTACATGCAGTGCGGCTGGCGGACGACCTGTCGCACCGCACGACGACGCGAGGAGCGTGTGCGTGTCCACCAAGAGCGAGCGTGAGTACGAGCGCCGCCGGTACGAGAAGTGGCAGGAGCGCCAGACCAAGGCGCAGGCCCGCCGCCATCGCCAGCGCGTGATCGCGGGCAGCATCGTCGCTGCCCTCGTGCTCACCACCGGTGTCGTCGCCGCACTCGCCCTGACCAACGACGAGCCCGCCGCGAACCCGACACCGTCCGCCACCCCGCCCGCGAACTCCACCGAGGTCCCGGACCCGTCGCTCGCGCAGGACCGCACCTGGACCGGCAGCATCGCCCTGTCGCAGGGTGAGCTCGGCATCGAGCTCGACGGCGCCGCCGCGCCGCAGGCCGTCGCCAACTTCGTCACGCTCGCCGGCGAGGGCTACTTCGACACGACGAAGTGCCACCGACTGACCGAGGAGGGCATCTTCGTCCTCCAGTGCGGCGACCCGACGGCACTGGGCGTCGCGGACACGAACACGGGCGGCACCGGCGGACCGGGTTACACCTGGGGCCCGATCGAGAACGCGCCGGCGGACAACGTCTATCCGGCGGGCACGATCGCCATGGCACGGACCGGCGACGACGGCAGCTCAATGGGCAGCCAGTTCTTCCTGGTCTACGAGGACTCACCTATTCCCGCAGACTCTGCGGGTGGCTACACCGTGTTCGGCCACATCACGTCCGGCATGGACGTGTTGCAGGCCATCGCCGACGCGGGCACCGTCGAAGGGACCCAGGTCCCGGTGTCCGACGTCATCATCGAGGGAGTGAACATCCAGTGACGCAGACCCCGACGTCCGGACCCGTGCCCGACGACTCCGTGCCGGCAGCAGACGCCGAGCAGCCCGAGGCACCTGTGGTGCCCGACGAGGTCGACGCCGCGGCTGCGGAGACGGTCACGGAGGACGCCCCCGAGGACGACGCACCCGCCGGTGACGCCGACGTCCCCGCGGAGGTCGCCGAGGCCTCGGCCGACGACGTTGTCGCCGACGAGCCGGCCGTGAGCGACGTCGCCGTCGACGCGTCGGCCGTGACGGAGGTTGCCGACGAGGTCGCGACCGACGAGGTCACAGTCGACGATGCCCCGACGGACACCGTCACCGAGACAGAGCCTTCGGCCGAGTCCGTCCCTGCACCGGAGCCGGAGCCCGCGGCCGACGCCGACGCTGAGCCGGAGCCCGCGGCCGACGCCGTCGCTGAGCCGGAGCCGTCGGTCGACGTGCCCGCCGAGCCGGAGACCGCGGCGGCTGACGAGGGCGCGACCCCCGAGCCGGAGTCCTCCCCCGTGCCGACGCCGCCGTCGGCTCGACCGGTCCCGCGCCCGCGTCCGGTCCCGCACCCGCCGGCCCACCCCGCGCCGACGACGATCGCCGCAGCAGCCCCTGCTGCGCCGGTCGCACCCCCGCAGGACGCCGTCGAGGCCGCCCACGCCGCGACGTTCGGCAGCGTCGACGAGGAGGGCAACGTCTCGGTCCGCGAGGCCGCAGGCGAGCGCGTCGTCGGTCAGTACCCCGGCGCGACCACCGAGGAGGCGCTCGGGCTGTACGTGCGCCGCTTCCTGGACCTGCAGGCGAAGGTCACGCTGTTCGAGGCGCGCCTCGCCGCGACGGACCTGTCCGTCAAGGAGATCGACCAGACGCTGGCCCGCCTGACGGACGAGGTCGCCGAGCCGGCCGCGGTCGGGGACCTCGACGCGTTGCGTGCCCGGCTCGACGCTCTGCGTGCGACCGCAGCGGAGCGCCGCGCGGTCGCGGAGGCCGAGCGCGCCGCGGCCCGGGAGGCTGCGGTCCTCGCGCGGACGGAGATCGTCGAGCAGGCCGAGAAGATCGCCTCGACCGACCCGTCGCGGATCCAGTGGCGGCCCGCCGGCGAGCAGCTGCGTCTCCTGCTCGACCAGTGGAAGGAGGCGCAGCGCTCCGGCCCGCGCCTCGACCGGCCGACGGAGGAGTCGCTCTGGAAGCGGTTCAGCCACGCGCGCACCACGTTCGACCGCGAGCGTCGTCACTTCTTCGCCGAGCTGGAGTCGCGCAACGCGTCGGCCAAGCAGGTCAAGGAGAACCTGGTGACCGAGGCCGAGCGGCTGCAGTCCAGCACCGACTGGGGCGCCACGGCGGGAGTCTTCCGCGACCTGATGGCGCAGTGGAAGGCCGCCGGGCGTGCGAGCCGTGCGGACGACGACGCCCTGTGGGCCCGCTTCCGAGCGGCGCAGGACGCGTTCTTCGCGGCGCGTGACGCCCAGTCGGCCGCTACCGACGAGGAGTTCCGCGCCAACCTCGAGGTCAAGGAGGCCCTGCTCGTCGAGGCGGAGGCGCTCCTGCCCGTGACCGACCTGGCTGCGGCCAAGTCTGCGCTGCACCGGATCCAGGACCGCTGGGAGGCGGCCGGCAAGGTGCCGCGCGCTGACGTCCAGCGCGTCGAGGGCAGGCTGCGGGCCGTCGAGACGGCGGTCCGGGACACCGACCAGGCTCAGTGGAAGCGCACCAACCCCGAGACCCGGGCGCGCGCCGAGGGTGCTGCGGCGCAGCTCCAGCAGGCGATCGCCGGGCTCGAGGCCGACCTCGACCGCGCCAAGGCCGCCGGTGACGCCCGCAAGATCGCCGACGCCCAGGCGGCGCTCGACGCCCGTCGTGCGTGGCTCGAGCAGGTCCAGCGGGCCGCACAGGACGCGCGCGGCTGACGACCGGCTCGACAGGCCCGAGGCCCCCGTCCCCTGCGGGCGGGGGCCTCGTCCCCTGCGGGCGGGGGCCTCGTCCGTCCACAGATGCAGCCCGGCGCCCCTGCGGGGCCGCAGCGGCCGCCATGCTGCTCCCGTGAGCACCCGTCTCGACGAGTTCCGTGCGGCCGCCCCGCCCCTGCCCCGCACCGTCACCCGGGAGGACCTCGGCGCCGCCGCCTGGTTCGGCCTGCTGCGGGACGGCGTCGTCCGCGTCGTGTGGGGTGACGTCGCCGTCCCGGCGGACCTCTCGGACACGCCGGAGGTGCGAGCGCTCGCACTGGCACCTCTGGTCCCCGCGCGGGGCGTGATCGGTCGCGGCTCCGCTGCCTGGGTCCACACCGGCCGCTACCCCCCGGGGCGCGTGGAGGTGCTGGTCCGCACCGGCGCGCGCCGCACCGACCCGCACCCCGCGCGCGTCGCGGCAGAAGCGACCCTCCCGCACGCGGACGTGGTGCGCGTCGGTGCCCACCGGGCCACGTCGGTCCAGCGCACGGGGATCGACATCGCCCGGATGCTCCCGGCGCCCCAGGCCGTCGCGACGCTGCGGGCCTTGCAGGACGTCGGGTTCGAGCCCGGACGTGCTCTGGACCGTCTCGCGGGATTCCGCGGGCACCGTGGGGTGCGCCAGGCGTACGCGACCTTGCTGGACCTGTGACGGTCAGGCGCGGATCGCCGGCTCCTCGGCCGCCTTGGCACCGGTGATGCGGTAGACGTCGAACACACCCTCGACCTTGCGCACCGCGGCGAGCACGGACGCCAGGTGCGACGGCTCGGCCATCTCGAACACGAACCGCGACAGCGCGACCCTGTCCCGGGACGTCGAGACCGACGCCGAGAGGATGTTCACGTGCGAGTCCGACAGCACGCGCGTCACGTCGGAGAGCAGGCGGCTGCGGTCGAGCGCCTCGACCTGGATCTGCACGAGGAACAGCGACGTGCTGTTGTGGCTCCAGGCGACGTCCACCATGCGCTCGGGCTCCGAGCGCAGGCTCGAGACGTTGATGCAGTCGCTGCGGTGCACGCTCACGCCCGCACCGCGCGTCACGAACCCCACGATGTCGTCGCCCGGGACCGGCGTGCAGCACTTCGCCAGCTTCACCCAGATGTCGTCCACGCCCTTGACCACGACGCCCGGGTCACCGGTGCGGACTCGCCGCTGCGTCTGACCCGGTCGGGCGACCTCGGCGAGGTCCTCCTCGGCTGCCGGCTCCCCACCCATCGACTGCACGAGACGCTGCACGACCGTGCCGGCCGACACCTGCCCCTCGCCGATCGCCGCGTACAGCGCGGAGACGTCGGCGTACCGCATCTCGTTGGCCAGGGCCACGAGCGACTCGTGGGACAGGAGCCGCTGGATCGGCAGGTTCTGCTTGCGCATCGCCTTGGCGATCGCGTCCTTGCCGTGCTCGATCGCTTCCTCGCGGCGCTCCTTGGAGAACCACTGGCGGATCTTGTTGCGCGCGCGGGGGCTCTTGACGAAGCCGAGCCAGTCGCGTGACGGCCCGGCCGTCTCGGACTTCGACGTGAACACGTCGACCACGTCGCCGTTCTCCAGCGACGAGTCCAGCGGGACGAGGCGCCCGTTCACGCGGGCACCCATCGTGCGGTGGCCCACCTCGGTGTGCACGGCGTACGCGAAGTCGACCGGCGTCGAGCCGGACGGCAGCCCGATCACGTCGCCCTTCGGTGTGAAGACGTAGACCTCGGAGCCGGCGATCTCGAACCGCAGCGAGTCGAGGAACTCGCTCGGGTCGGCGGTCTCCTTCTGCCAGTCGACCAGCTGCCGCAGCCACTGCATGTCGTTACCGGCGGAGTCCTTGTCCGTCGTGCCCGCGTTCTTCGCGCTCTCCTTGTACTTCCAGTGCGCCGCGACGCCGTACTCGGCCCGCCGGTGCATGTCGTGCGTGCGGATCTGGATCTCGACGGGCTTGCCGCCGGGGCCGATCACCGTCGTGTGCAACGACTGGTACAGGTTGAACTTCGGCATCGCGATGTAGTCCTTGAACCGCCCCGGGACAGGGTTCCACCGCGCGTGCAGCGAACCGAGCGCCGCATAGCAGTCCCGCACCGAGTCGACCAGGACGCGGACACCGACGAGGTCGTAGATGTCCGCGAAGTCGCGGCCGCGCACGATCATCTTCTGGTAGATCGAGTAGTAGTGCTTCGGCCGCCCCGTCACGGTCGCCCGGATCTTGGCCTTGCCCAGATCGGCGCCGACCTGCTCGCGGACCGTCGCCAGGTACTCCTCGCGGGCGGGCGCCCGCTCGGCGACCAGGTGCACGATCTCGTCGTAGACCTTGGGGTAGAGGGTCGCGAACGACAGGTCCTCGAGCTCCCACTTGATCGTGTTCATGCCGAGCCGGTGCGCCAGCGGCGCGTAGATCTCGAGGGTCTCGCGCGCCTTCTTCTCCGCCGAGGCGGCCGCGACGAACTTCCAGGTCCGGGCGTTGTGCAGGCGGTCCGCGAGCTTGATGACGAGCACCCGGATGTCCCGGGACATCGCGACGACCATCTTGCGGACCGTCTCGGCCTGCGCGGCGTCACCGTAGGTGACCTTGTCCAGCTTGGTGACGCCGTCGACGAGCATCGCGATCTCGGGGCCGAACTCCCGACGCAGCTGGTCGAGCGAGTAGTCGGTGTCCTCGACGGTGTCGTGCAGCAGCGCCGCGGCGAGCGTCGACGGCGTCATGCCGAGCTCGGCCAGGATCGTCGCGACGGCCACCGGGTGCGTGATGTACGGGTCGCCGCTCTTGCGCAGCTGTCCGCGGTGCGCCTTCTCCGCCACCACGTACGCCTGCTCCACCACCGCGAGGTCGGCCTTCGGGTGGTTGGTGCGCGCGGCCTGCAGGACCGGCTCGATCGCCGGGAACGCGGCGCCGCTGCGGGCGCCGAAGCGGCCCAGGCGCGAGCGCATGCGACTCGACGGGGAGTCGTTCTGCGCCGGGGGAAGACCGGTCTCGGGCGTGCGGACGTCTTCGCTCATCACACCCCCTCCCACGGTCGAGGCGACAGTCTACGACCGAGTACGCGCTGACACGGCCACAGGCCCGACGAGACGCCTGGTCAGGGCACGGCGAGCAGAACGTCGATCGCGTGGCCGGGCAGCAGGTCACGCCCACCGAGCGCCTCGAGCTCGACCAGGAACGAGAGTCCGACGACCTCCGCTCCGCACCGCTCGAGAAGTGCCACCGTCGCGGCAGCGGTGCCGCCGGTCGCCAGCACGTCGTCGATCACGAGAACCCGGGCGCCCGCGGGGATCGTCGCGGGATGGATCTCGATGGTCGCCGTGCCGTACTCCAGCTCGTACGACTGCGCGGCCGTGGGACCGGGCAGCTTGCCCGCCTTGCGGACCGGCAGCACACCGGCGCCCAACGTCACGGCCACGGGCGCGGCGAGCAGGAACCCGCGCGCCTCCATGCCCGCCACGAGGTCGACCGGGCCGTCGACGCGTCCGGCGATCTCGGCGATCACGTCCGCGAAGGCGGAGGCGTCGGCCAGCAGCGGCATGATGTCGCGGAAGAGGATCCCCGGCTGCGGGTAGTCGGGCACCAGACGGACGAGCTCGTCGATGCGGCGGAGCAGCTCCGTACGCGCGGCGGGGGCGCCCGTGGGCACCCCCGCCGCGCTGTCCGGAACCGTCATCGCTTGCGCTTCGGCTGCGCGGCGACGCCCTGGTGCGCGCCGGGCTTGAGGGCACCGACAGCCACGCGCACGTCCTCGCCCGGGACCGAGACGTCCTCGCCGCTCGCTGCACGCGCGGCGCGGGCGTCGAGGACCTTCTTCGTGTGCTCGCGGATCGCGGGCTCCCGCTCGCGCAGCGCCACCTCGAAGGGCGTCGCCAGGAAGACCGACGAGAACGTGCCGATGAGCATGCCGACGAACAGCGCAAGCGCGATGTCCCGGAGCGTGCCTGCTCCGAGGAGGAACGCCCCCACGAACAGGATCGCGCTGACGGGCAGCAGCGCGACGACGGACGTGTTGATCGAGCGGACCAGCGTCTGGTTGACGGCGAGGTTGGCCTTCTCGCCGTAGGTGTACCGCGACTGCTGGAGCGTGTCCGCGGTGTTCTCGCGCACCTTGTCGAAGACCACGACGGTGTCGTAGATCGAGTAGCCGAGGATCGTGAGGAAGCCGATCACCGTCGCCGGGGTGACCTCCCAGCCGATGGCCGCGTAGACGCCGACGGTGATGATCAGGTCGTGGAAGAGCGCGATCAGCGCCGCAGCCGCCATCCGCCAGTTCCTGAAGTAGATCGTCATGACGATCGTCACGAAGAGCAGGAACACCAGGATCCCGGTGATGGCCTTCTGCGAGATGTCCGCACCCCACGACGGGCCGATGAACGAGCTGGTGACGTTCTCCACCGGCACGTCGTACGCCTCGGCGAGCGCGTCCTTCACCTCGGTGACCTGGTCGTTGGTGAGCGTGGAGGTCTGGATGCGTAGCGAGTCGGAGCCGACCGTCGTGACCTTCGGCTGCTCGTCGGGCGCAATGTCGGTGACCGTGTCGATCGCGAGCTGCTGGCCCGTGTCGGAGACCCCGGACACGACGAACTCGGAACCACCCCGGAACTCGATACCGGGATTGAGCCCCGGCTTGATCAGGAAGATCGCGGAGAGCACCACGAGGACCGTCGAGATCGTGAACCAGATCTTCCGGCGACCGACGATGTCGTACGACCGACGGCCGGTGTAGAGGTCGTTGCCCCACTGGGCGAATCCGGAGGCCATCAGTGCTCGTTCCCCTCGGTGCGCCCGGACTCGGGCTCGGACTCCTGGGCGGGTGCGTCGACCGGCGTGTCCGTGGTCGATGCGGCCTTCTGCTCGGCGGCCCGGGCTGCGGCCCGGCGCTCGGCGATCGTCAGACCAGCGGTCCCACCGCCGACCGCGACCGGGATGCGGGGCGTCGGTTCGGCGTCGACCGCTTCGTCCTCGACGGCTGCGTCCTTGACAGCGCGGCCATCGGAGGTCTCGGAGCCGTGCACGACCCGGCCCCGGCCCACGTAGCGGCTGCCCTCGGGTGCACCGAGACGCCGCGGGTCCAGGCCCGAGAGCCGGTGGCCCTGGCCGAAGAACTTCGTTCGCGCGATCAGCTGCATGATCGGGTGCGTGAACATGAAGACCACGAGCACGTCGATCAGGGTGGTCAGACCGAGGGTGAACGCGAAGCCACGGACGCTGCCGACGGCGAGCACGTAGAGCACGACGGCAGCCAGGAAGTTCACCGCGTCGGACGCCAGGATCGTCCGGCGCGCCCGCTCCCAGCCACGGTCGACGGCCGCGACCAGCGTGCGACCCTCCCGCAGCTCGTCGCGGATGCGCTCGAAGTACACGATGAACGAGTCGGCGGTGATACCGATGGCGACGATCAGGCCGGCGACACCGGGCAGGGAGAGCCGGTAGCCCTGCGTCCACGACAGCAACGTGATGATGCTGTACGTCAGGACACCCGCGACAACCAGCGACGCCACCGTCACCAGACCCAGCGCGCGGTACTGCAGAAGCGAGTAGACGACGACCAGGCCGAGCCCGATGAGGCCGGCGAGCAGACCCATCTGCAGCTGCTCGGAACCCAGGGTCGCCGAGATCTGCTCCTCGCTCTCCACCTCGAACGTCAGCGGGAGCGAGCCGAAGTTCAGCTGGTTGGCCAGGCTCGCCGCCGAGTCACGCGTGAACGTGCCCGAGATCTCCGCCTTGCCGTCCGCGATGATCACGCCGGTGTCGAGGCTCGGGGCCGAGATCACGAGCCCGTCGAGCACCATCGCGAACTGGTTCAGCGGCGGTGTCGTGGCCAGACCCTGCAGACGTGTGGTCACCTCCGTGAACTGGGTGGTGCCCTGGCCGTCGAAGGCGATGTTGACGACCCACAGGTTTCCCGTACCGCCGCTGGGCAGCTGGTTCAGGCCCGAGGTGGCGCTGGAGATCCGCGCACCCTCGATCTCGACCGGACCAAGGATGTACTTCGCGCTGCCGTCCTGGCTGCACGTGACGAAGGCCTTGTCCGGGTCCCCGTTGACGCCGCCGGTGAGGTTGGTGGGATCGGTGCAGTCCAGGGCGTCGTACTTCGCCTGGACTGCTGGGGTGATGTAGTACGCGGCATCGCTCGGGTTGTCGGGCGCTGCCTTGGTCGGCTCGTCCGACGGCTCCTCCGCGGCTGCGCTGGGCGTCGGGGTCGGAGCCGGTGCCGCCGGGTCCGCCGCGGCGGCCGACTCGGTCGGCTCCGGCGTCGGCGTGGTGTCCGTCGGTGTCGGGGTCCCCTCCACCAGGACCGGCCGGAACGCCATCTGCGCAGAGGTCTTGACCAGATCGAGGGTTTCCTCGCTCGGGTTGCCGGGGAGGCCGACGACGATCTTTCCGCCGCTCTGGCTCGTGATCTCCGCCTCCGCGACACCGGAGGAGTCGACGCGCTGACGGATCACGTCGATCGCCTGCTGGACCTGCTCCGAGGAGATCTCCTCACCGCCCTCCGCGACCGGCGTCAGTATGATCTGCGTGCCGCCCTCGAGGTCGAGAGCGAGGTTCGGCGACCAGGTTGCGGTGGACCACTTGGTCCCCGCCGCGATGGTGCCGAGCAGCGCGAAGATGATGAAGCCGAGCACGGCGAGCGTGCGCAGGGGCCTCTGACGGCGTGTAGGAGGAGCCAACGGAGTTCTTCTCTCGTGCGCGCACCGACCGCGCAGGCGGCCGGTGGGGTCGAGGTCCGGGCGTCGTCACCCGGACCGAACGGTCTACTTGGTGTCCGGCTCCCCGTCCTTGCGGGCGGGCGGGAGCGAGGACAGGTCGTCCGGGACGTCGATCACGTCGTCGTTCGCGCGGCTGATGCGGTCGGCATCGGTCACCACGTCGTCCTGGTCGTCGAGCTCGTCGTCGGCGTCGTCCTCGACGTCGTCGATCTCCTCGACCGGCGGCTCGATCTTCTTGGCGATCGCGGCGCGGATCCAGCGCGTGTGCGCGCCGGGGCTCGACTCGAGCGTGATGACGTCGTCCTCGACGGCCACGACGGTGCCCAGCAGACCCGACGCCGTCATGACCTCGTCGCCTGCGACGAGGTTGTTCCGGAACTCCTGCGCCACGCGCTGCTGCTTGCGGGTACGGCTCGACATGAGCCAGAGAGCGCCCAGGGCGATGGCCAGGATGAGGAAGAGTTCCACGGCGGTACGGCTCCGATCGGGTGGTGTGTCCGCCGCAGTCTAGGCGCAGCGGCTCGCCGCTCCAACGCACGGACCCCGGTTGTGGTTCCGTGATGTGGGCGGCTCAGCCGAACAGTGTGCCCGATCCGTGCGGAACCTCGAGCCCGAGGTGCGCCCAGGCCGCCGGCAGCGCGATGCGCCCGCGCGGCGTCCGGCCGACGAGACCCTCTCGCACGAGGAACGGCTCGGCGACCGTCTCGACGGTCTCGGGCTCCTCGCCGACGGCCACCGCCAGCGTTGTCAGGCCCACCGGTCCCCCGCCGAACCGGGTGCACAGCGCCGTGAGCACGGCCCGGTCGAGGCGGTCGAGGCCGAGCTCGTCGACCTCGTAGACGTCGAGCGCGGACCGCGCGGCGACGAGGCTCAGGGTGCCGTCGCCACGCACCTCCGCCCAGTCCCGCACGCGTCTGAGCAGGCGGTTCGCGATACGCGGGGTGCCCCGGGACCGGGACGCGAGCTCCGCGGCGGCCGCATGGTCCAGCGGGACACCGAGCAGCCCGGCCGACCGGACGAGGACCCGCTCGAGCTCGTCGGCCGAGTAGAAGTCGAGGTGCGCGGTGAAACCGAACCGGTCCCGCAAGGGTGCCGGGAGCAGGCCGGCGCGGGTGGTCGCGCCGACGACCGTGAACGGAGGAAGCGTCAGCGGGATCGCACTGGCACCCGCTCCCTTGCCGACGATCACGTCGACCCGGAAGTCCTCCATCGCCATGTAGAGGAGCTCCTCCGCAGGGCGCGCCAGGCGGTGGATCTCGTCGAGGAAGAGGACCTCGCCCTCCTCGAGGGACGACAGCACCGCCGCAAGGTCGCCCGCATGCTGGATGGCCGGGCCGCTGGTGACCCGCAGCGGGGCACCCATCTCGGCCGCGATGATCATCGCGAGCGTGGTCTTGCCCAGCCCGGGCGGTCCGGAGAGCAGTACGTGATCCGGTGCCTTGCCCCGGCCGCGCGCGGCGTCGAGCACCAGGGAGAGCTGGTCGCGCACGACGCGCTGGCCGACGAACTCCTCGAGCCGGCGCGGTCGCAGTGCGGCCTCCGCCGCCCGCTCCAGGTCGTCGGCCCCCGACTGGACGAGCGACTCCGCCGCGAAGCGCTCGGTCACCAGCTCTTCGCGCTCGTCAGCCATGCCCACCGCCCAGGGTCCGCAGGGCGGCGCGCAGCACGCCGGCGACCTCGTCGGCGGCCACCGGTCCCTCGGTGCCCTCCAGCACCGTCGACACGGCGTCGCCCGCGGCCCGTGCGTTCCAGCCGAGGCCGACGAGCGCCTCGACCACCTGGTCACGCCGGTCCCCGCCGAAGACGGCCGCGGCAGGGGCGCTCACGCTGGCGGGTGCACCGATGCGGTCCTTGAGCTCCAGCACGATGCGCTGCGCACCCTTGAGCCCGATGCCGGGGACGCGCTGGAGCGCCTTGAAGTCCTCGTCGAGCACCGCGCGACGCAGACCGTCCGGCGTGTGCACCGCGAGCATCGCCAGCGCCAGCCGCGGACCGACGCCGCTGACCGTCTGCACCGTCTCGAAGATCTCGCGCTCGTCGGCGTCCGCGAACCCGAACAGGGTCAGCGCGTCCTCCCGGACCACGAGCGACGTGGCCAGCTGCGCGGAGGACCCGACCCGCAACCCCGCCAGGGTGGCCGGCGTGGCGTGCACGAGCAGCCCCACTCCCCCGACCTCCACGACGGCGGCGTCGAGCCGCACCACCTGCACCGTGCCGTGGACCGACGCGATCACCGGCCACCTCCATCAGTCGAGACCATGTTTGCTGCCGCACACTCTGGCACACCCAGACGAACAGGTGTACGAAGACACGCGGTCAGCCGCGGCGCCGGGTCGCCTGCTCGGCGGTGGCCCACGCACGCTGCGCAGCCGTGAGCGAACCGGGTGCACGCTGAGGGGCACCGAGCGCTCCCGCCGGCCGCCAGAGGTGGCAGACGGCGAGGGCCAGCGCGTCCGCGGCGTCGGCCGGCCGCGGGAGCTCGTCGAGCCGCAGCAGCCGCTGCACCATCGTCTGGACCTGCGCCTTGTCGGCGCGGCCGTTCCCCGTGACCGCCGCCTTGACCTCGCTCGGGGTGTGCAGGGCGACGGGGATCCGGCGCCGTGCCGCGGCGACCATGGCGATGCCGGCGACCTGTGCGGTGCCCATCACGGTGCGCAGGTTCTGCTGTGCGAAGACCCGCTCGACCGCCACGGCGTCAGGTGCGTGCTCCTCGAGCCACTCCTCGATCTGCCGCTCGATCGCCAGCAGCCGCTGGTCGACGTCCCAGAGCGCGTCGGACGTGGCGACCCCCACCGCAACCATGGAGAGCCGGCGTGACGGAAGGCCGTCGACGACGCCGAGACCGCACCTGGTCAGGCCGGGGTCGACTCCGAGGACGCGCACGGCCACATGGTCGCAGCCGCCCCGGCTCGAACCCGGGAGGCCGCGCCGGGCGCTCAGTCCTCCTCGAGCTCCGCCATGACCTCGTCGGACGCGTCGAAGTTCGCGTACACGTTCTGCACGTCGTCGGAGTCCTCGAGCGCGTCGATCAGGCGCAGGATCTTGCGGGCACCCTCGGCGTCGACCTCGATCTGCGTGGCGGGCCAGAACACGACGTCCGCCGAGTCGTACTCGATGCCGGCGTCCTGCAGGGCCGTGCGGACGGGGACGAGGTCGGTGGCCTCGGAGAGGATCTCGAAGGCCTCGCCGAGGTCGTTGACCTCTTCGCCGCCCGCGTCCAGGACCGCTTCCATCACGGCGTCCTCGTCGGTGCCCTCCTTGGGCACGATGACGACGCCCTTGCGCGAGAACAGGTACGACACGGAGCCGGGGTCGGCCATCTGGCCACCGTTGCGGGTGAACGCGACCCGCACGTCGGACGCGGCACGGTTCCGGTTGTCGGTCAGGCACTCGACCAGGACCGCGATGCCACCTGCGCCGTAGCCCTCGTACATGATCGTCGAGTAGTCGGCGCCCCCGGCCTCCTGGCCGGACCCGCGCTTGACGGCGCGGTTGATGTTGTCGATCGGGACCGAGTTCTTCTTGGCCTTCTGCACCGCGTCGAAGAGGGTGGGGTTGCCCGCGAGATCACCGCCACCCGTGCGGGCCGCGACCTCGATGTTCTTGATCAGCTTGGCGAAGAGCTTGCTCCGCTTGGCGTCGACCACGGCCTTCTTGTGCTTGGTGGTGGCCCACTTGGAGTGACCCGACATCGCTTCAGCTACCCCTTCGTCTCCCGCGTCCTTCCCGTGGCCGACTGCACGGTCACAGGGTGTCGCGGACGATCTCTACGAACAGTTGGTGCACCCGGGTGTCCCCGGTGACCTCCGGGTGGAACGAGGTCACGAGCAACGGGCCCTGGCGGACGGCCACGATCCTACCGGCGGCGGGACCCGACTCCACCCGGGCCAGCACCGTCGCGGCCGGGCCGACCTCCTCGACCCAGGGCGCCCGGATGAAGACGCCGTGCACCGGCCCGTCGATGCCGGCGATGTCGAGGTCGGTCTCGAAGGACTCGACCTGCCGCCCGAACGCGTTGCGGCGCACGGTCACGTCCACCCCACCGAGGGTCTGCTGACCCTCGATGCCACCGAGCACCCGGTCCGCCAGCAGGATCATCCCCGCGCAGGAGCCGTAGGCCGGCATACCGGCACGCAGCCGCTCCTGGACCGGCTGGGACAGCTCGAAGGCGCGCAGGAGCTTGTCGATCGTCGTCGACTCCCCGCCGGGGATCACCAGGGCGTCGACCGTGTCGAGCTCCCGCTCCCTGCGGACGGGCACGGCGTGCGCCCCGACGGACTCCAGGGCGTGCACGTGCTCGCGCACGTCTCCTTGCAGGGCGAGGACTCCGACGGTCACGGTCACGACGGGCGAGTCTAGGCGCCGCACGCCGGAACCAGCCGCTCCTGGTGCGCGAGGGGCTGGCGATGCGCCTCAGCAGGTTGGCGCGCACCATGCGTCCTCGGAGCGGCTGGGTCGGACACGCCTGCGTCGTAGGCTCGCGGACCGTGACCTTCGACGAGCTCGACGCCCGAGCGGCGCACCTCGACGCCCAGCACGCGGCGACCGACCTGCGCGAGCGGTTCCTCCTCCCGCCGGGCGTCGTGTACCTCGACGGGAACTCGCTCGGCGCGCTCCCCCGCGGCGTGCCCGCCGCGGTCCGGGACGCCGTCGAGCAGCAGTGGGGCCACGACCTGATCGCGTCCTGGAACACGCACGGGTGGTGGGACGCGCCGGTGCGCGTCGGTGACGCGATCGGTCGGCTCGTCGGTGCGGCACCCGGTCAGGTGGTCGTCGGGGACTCGACGAGCGTGCGCCTGCACCAGTCCCTGCACGCGGCGGCGGCCCTGCGCCCGGGCCGGTCCGTCGTGCTGACCGAGCCGGGGTCGTTCCCCACCGACCAGTACGTGATCGCAGGTGTCGCCGCGCAGGTCGGGTGGCGCGTCGAGCACGCGACCCCTGCCGAGCTCCCCGCCCGCCTCTCACCCGACGTCGCGGTCGTCGTCCTGTCCCACGTCGACTACCGGACCGCTGAGCTGCTGGACCTGCCCGGCATCACCGCGGCCGCCCACGCCGCCGGCGCACTGGTCCTCTGGGACCTGTGCCACTCGGCGGGTGCCGTGCCGGTCGGCCTCGACGAGCACGGCGTCGACCTCGCGATCGGCTGCGGGTACAAGTACCTCAACGGCGGGCCCGGCGCCCCCGCGTTCGGGTACGTCGCGGCGCGGCACCAGGACGCGTTCGTCAACGTCGTGCCCGGCTGGCACGGGCATGCCCAGCCGTTCGCCATGGTCGACGAGTACGTCGGCGCCCCCGGCATCTCACGAGCGCGCATCGGGACGCCGCCGATCCTGTCGCTGCTCGCCCTCGAGGCGGCGCTGCGGGCGTTCGACGGGGTCGACATCGTCGACGTCCGCGCACGATCGCTGAGCCTGACCCGCTTCCTCCGGGACGCGATCACCGACGTCCTGCCTGCGGCCGAGCTCGCCTCGCCGGAGGCCGACGACCGCCGCGGCTCGCAGGTAGCGGTGCGGCACCCGGACGCCTACGGGATCGTGCAGGCGCTCGCCGCGCGTGGGGTGGTCGGAGACTTCCGCACGCCCGACGTGGTCCGTCTCGGCGTCGCCGCGCCCTACCTGACCCATGCGGACCTCGTCACGGCGGTGCGGGCGCTGCACGACGTGCTGGCGGGCGACGAGCACCGGGACCCGGCCTGGGCGACGCGGAACCCCGTCACCTGACCTACTCCCGCGCGAGCCCGAGGTGCCGTGTCTCGCCGTCCCACGCCGGGAGCAGTCCGCGGACCAGGTCGACGAGCCGGTCGGGGAACACCTCGATGTCGACGCGGTCGAGGTCGTCCAGCGACCACCAGCGCAGCTCGTCGATGACGTCGTGCTCCAGCTCGGTCCAGCCGGCACGGTCGACCACGTCGAACGACGACGCCGGCACCCGCGCGAGGTAGAGGATCTCGTCCTGCCGGCAGTGCTCGGCGAAGAAGTCGAAGATCGCGGACCGGGTGAACACGGGGCCCACGAGGTCGGCGGCGACGAGCACGATGCCCGTCTCCTCGCGCACCTCGCGCAGCGCCGCGGCCGACGCCTCCTCACCGTCGTCGATGCCGCCCCCGACCGTGAACCACCAGCTGCGGTCCGGCTGGTCCACGTCGTGCCCCCGGATCAGCAGCACGCGGTCGTCCTCGTCGAGCAGGATCACCCGGGCGGCCTCGCGGAACAGCAGACCGTCGTCGCCCCGCCGCCACTCCGGACCGAGCCCGTGCACCGGGCCACCGCCGTGCGCGCTCGACCGGGGAGACACGGCGGAGGCCGCGGACGAGTCGTCCGCGGCCTCCGACATGACGTGGTCCTGCGTCACCAGCCGCGCTCGGCGAGGCGGTGGGGCTCCGGGACGTCCTCGACGTTGATGCCGACCATCGCCTCGCCCAGACCGCGGGAGACCTTCGCGATGACGTCGGGGTCGTCGAAGAAGGTGGTGGCCTTGACGATCGCGGCGGCACGCTCGGCCGGGTTGCCCGACTTGAAGATGCCGGAGCCGACGAACACGCCCTCGGCGCCGAGCTGCATCATCATCGCGGCGTCCGACGGCGTCGCGATGCCGCCCGCGGTGAAGAGCACGACCGGGAGCTTGCCCGCGAGGGCGACCTCCTTGACCAGGTCGTACGGTGCCTGCAGCTCCTTGGCGGCGACGAACAGCTCGTCCTCCGGGAGCGACGTGAGGCGGCGGATCTGGTCGCGCAGCGTGCGCATGTGCGTGGTCGCGTTGGACACGTCACCCGTGCCGGCCTCGCCCTTGGAGCGGATCATCGCCGCGCCCTCGGTGATGCGGCGCAGCGCCTCGCCCAGGTTGGTCGCGCCGCAGACGAACGGGACCGTGAAGGCCCACTTGTCGATGTGGTGCTCGTAGTCGGCCGGGGTCAGCACCTCGGACTCGTCGACGTAGTCGACACCGAGCGACTGGAGCACCTGCGCCTCGACGAAGTGGCCGATGCGCGCCTTCGCCATGACGGGGATGGAGACGGCCTCGATGATGCCGTCGATCAGGTCGGGGTCGCTCATGCGCGCCACGCCGCCCTGAGCGCGGATGTCGGCCGGGACCCGCTCGAGGGCCATCACGGCGACCGCTCCGGCGTCCTCGGCGATCTTCGCCTGCTCGGCGTTGACGACGTCCATGATGACGCCGCCCTTGAGCATCTCGGCCATCCCCCGCTTCACGCGGGCGGTGCCGATGACGCCGGCGTGCGTCGCGGTGGTGGGCTGGCTGTTCTCGCTGGTCACGTCGAGCCTCGCAGATCCTCGTGCGGTGTGGGGACGGTCGCCGGAGCGGCCGGATCGGTCAATCGTAGTCCGTCGCGCCGGGGGTCCCGGGCCCCGTCTCAGGTGGGCGGAGCGCTCTCCACCGGGCCGCGGCGGGCGCCGGGTCGACCAAGGTTCTCCGGCCACGCGTCGTCCAGCTCCAGGCTGCGCGGCTCGGGGGCGTGACCCGCGAGGCGCAGCAGGCGCACCAGGGGGCCGCGTCGGGCGCGCGACGTCTGGGCGACGGCCTCGTTGTGGAACCGACGGGCCAGCTGCACGCGGTACCAGGACGACGCGAGCAGGTCCACGAGCTCGTCACCCGCGGGGTCCGCACGCAGTGCCGCGACCTCGTCGGGGTCGTCCAGCGCCTCGCGCAGCGTCGCGGAGAGCTCGCTCTCGATCCCGCCGCGGTCCACCGCCAGCAGCTCCGCCCCGCCGACCGGGAGGTCGTCGGGGCTGACGAGCGCCAGCAGGTCGACGGGCAGCTCGCTCGCCCCGGTGGACAGCGCTGCCCACGCCGCCTCGCCGACGAGCACCGAGCTCACGGGGTCGAGCAGCCCGGAGGTCGCCAGCTCCGCGGCCACCGTGGCGCGGCGCACCAGCTGGGCATCCAGGACCGCGCGGGAGGTACCGACCTTGCGGTGCAACCGGTCGAGCCGCGACGCCGCCACCCACACCCACCACAGGGCGAGCGCGAGCACGATCGTGACGTAGACGGTGATCTCCGACCACCTCATCGGGACTCACCCCGACCCCGACGCAGCTCGAGCAGCCGAGCGCCGCGGACCGACGACGGGTCCTCGCCGACCGGTGAGTCCCGGCCGGCGACGACCATCTCGTACACGGCGAGCACCTGGTCGGTCACCGTCGCCCAGTCGTACTGGCGCACCACCTCGAGCGCGTGCGCGGACACCGACTCCCGCAGGTCCGCGTCACCCAGGACGCGCAGGAGCGTCGCGGCCAGGTCCGCACTGTCCCCGGTCCGGAACAGCACGCCTGCCGCGCCGTCGTCGAGCACGCGGGAGAACGCGCCGAGGTCGCTCGCGACGACGGTCGCGCCGGCGCTCATCGCCTCGACGAGCACGATGCCGAAGCTCTCGCCACCGGTCTGCGGACCGCAGTACACGTCGACCGACGCCAGCAGGTTGGCCTTGTCCTCGTCGGAGATCCCGCCGAGGAACTCCACGGCCGCCGCCGCTTCGTCGCCCAGCAGCTCACGGACCTCGTCCGGCCCGGTCTCGCCTCTGCCCGCGACCAGGAACCGCGCACCGGGGATCTCGGCCAGCACCTGCGGCACGGCGCCCAGCAGGACCGGCAGCCCTTTGCGCTCCTCGTCCAGCCGGCCGAGGAACGCGATGGTCGGGCGCTCGGGCGTCCCCGTCCAGCGGGGGTCCGACGTCGCGGCGGTGAACTGGTCGACGTAGACCCCGTTGGGGATGACGACCGCGTCGCCACCCATGTGTTCGACGAGGGTGCGGCGGGCGTCCTCCGAGACGGCGATCCGTGCGGAGATCTTCTCCAGCGACTGCCGCACCAGCGGGTAGGCCATCTGGAGCGGGCGGGACCGGATGAGGGCAGTGTGGAACGTCGCCACGATGGGCCCGTCGGCGATCCACAGCGCCAGCATGCCGAGACTCGGGGTGACCGGCTCGTGCAGGTGCAGGACGTCGAACTCCCCCGACGCGAGCCACTTGCGCACGCGCGCAGCCGTCACCGGGCCGAACGTCATGCGGGCGACCGCGCCGTTGTAGCGCACGGGGATCGCGCGCCCTGCCGCGGTCATGTACTCGGGGATCGGGGTGTCGTCGTCCGCCGGCGCCAGGACCGAGACGGTGTGTCCCCGCGCGATCAGGGCCTCCGCGAGGTCACGGACGTGGAACTGGACGCCGCCGGGCACGTCGTAGGAGTACGGGCAGACGACGCCGACCCGCAGGGTGCGCTCGGCGCGGCGCGGGCTCATCCGACGCTCCCCTGGGCCGCGAGCGTCGCGGCGTAGCGCTCGGGGTCGAGATCCTCGACGAACACCTTCTGCAGCATGTGCCAGTCCTGCGGGCGCTGCCGGACGCCTGCGGCGAACTCGTCGACCCAGGCCTGGGTCATCGCGCGCACCCGGTCGGCGCGCGGCACGTCCGCCGGCATCTCGATCGCCTTGTTGAACTGGATGACGATGCCCCACGGCGAGCCCGCCGCCCGACGTCGGGCGCCCCGCAGCCGCTCGTAGTAGATGACGGTGGTCACCAGCGGCGCACCGGTCGTGATCGCCAGCGCAGCCGGACCGGCCGCGACCCGCGCGCGGTGCCCGAACAGGTCCACCTCGAGGCCCTTGGACGTCAGGTCGCGGTCGGCGAGCAGCGGCAGGATCGCCGCACCGTGGCGGGCCGCCCGCACCAGCCCACGGAAGACGTCACCACCGCCGGTGAGCGCGAAGATCGTGATCCCGATGCTCTCCCGGAACGCGACGAACTCCTGGAACAGCGCCTCCGGCTCGAGGCGTTCCGCGACCGTCGTGACCGGGGCGATCTCCCGGGTGCACCACGCACCGGCGAGGTCCCAGTTCCCCGTGTGCCCGAGTGCGAGGACGATGGCCTGGTCGTTCTCCGTGTACTTCCGGACGTTCTCGACACCGACCACGCGCACGCGCGCGTCGACACGGTCCTGCGACATGCTCGCCAGCGCGAACGCCTCGCCGAAGTACCGCATGTACGACCGCATGCCCAGGCGACCCAGCCGGCGCAGGCCACGGGCGTCGAGCTCGGGACGGACGCGCGCGAGGTTCCTCTCCAGCTGCTTCACCCCAGCGCCGCGACGCAGCCACGCGACGTCCGCGGCGGCGTCGCACAGCGCCCGCAGCACGGGTCCGGGCAGCTTGCCGGCGACCTTCCACGCGGTCGCGTAGGCGCGGGCGACGTCCACCTTCACCCCGTCACCTGCGCCGCCTGGCGGTACACCTTGTTCATCCGCTGCACGATCGTCACGGCCGACGCCAGGGCGAGCAGGCCGAGCACGACGGTGAGGACGACGGTCGGCGCGCCGACGCCCACCGCGAACGTGGCGACGAGCACGAGCGCGAGACGGTCCGCGCGCTCGGCGATGCCGCCCGACGCGGTCATGCCCAACCCTTCGGCGCGAGCACGCGCGTACGGCACGATCGAGCCGAGGACGAGGCAGGCGAGTGCGAGGCAGGCGGAGAGCCGGTCGTCGCCACCCGCGGTGAACCAGAGCACGAGGCCGGCGAAGATGGCGCCGTCACCGAACCGGTCCAGCGTCGAGTCGAGGAACGCCCCCCACGGCCCGGAACGTCCGGCCTGCCGGGCCATCACGCCGTCGAGCGAGTCGGTGAGCACGAACACGGCGATGACGAGCGTGCCGAGCAGCAGGTGCCCGGTGGGGAACGCCCAGAGCGCCGTGACGACCACCACGAGCGTCCCGCCGATGGTCACCGCGTCCGGGGAGACGCCCAGGCGAAGCAACGCCTTGGCGACGGGGGTGAAGAAGCGCGTCATCGCACCGCGCAGTCCGTTCAGCACGTGCCGATCATCCCTTCGGTGCGGTCGGCCAGGCAGCCGCGAGCCGCGCCCGCGTGTCGCTCAACAGCTCGGGCAGCGCGCGGCTGCGGGCCACGATCGGCAGGAAGTTCGAGTCGCCGCCCCACCGGGGCACCACGTGCTGGTGCAGGTGCGCGGCGATCCCCGCACCGGCGACCTCGCCCTGGTTCATCCCCAGGTTGAACCCCTGCGGCGCGGAGACCTCGCGGACCACCCGCATCGCCGCCCGCGTCAACGACGCCACCTCGGCGACCTCCGGCTCCGTCAGCTCCGTGTAGTCGGCGACGTGCCGGTACGGGCACACGAGCAGGTGCCCCGAGTTGTACGGATACAGGTTCAGCACCACGTAGGCCACGGCACCGCGCGCGACGACGAGACCGTCCTCGTCGCTCAGCGTCGGGATACGGCAGAACGGGCAGCCGTCGCCGGCGGCACCGTCGACAGGCTTGTCCTGCCCGCCCAGGTACGCCATCCGGTGCGGGGTCCAGAGCCGTTCGAACCCGTCCGGCACGCCCGCGAAGTCGTCGGCGGACTCGGTCGCCATCAGACCTGCACGCGGTCGCGCACCGCCGAGACGATCCGCTCGACCGCCTCCGCCACCGGGACGCCGTTCTCCTGGCGCCCGTCGCGGTACCGGAACGAGACGGCTCCCGCGTCCGCGTCCTCGCCGCCGGCGATGAGCACGAACGGGATCTTCTGCGTGCTCGCGTTACGGATCTTCTTGCCGAACCGGTCGTCGGAACGGTCCACCTCGGCCCGGATCCCCTGCGCCCGCAGCTGCTGGACGACCTCGTCGAGGTACGGCTCGAACGGCTCGGCCACGGGCACGGCCAGCACCTGGACCGGCGCGAGCCAGGCCGGGAACGCGCCGCCGTAGTGCTCGGTCAGCACGGCGAAGAACCGCTCCACCGAGCCGAACAGCGCACGGTGGATCATCACGGGCCGCTGGCGGCTGCCGTCGGAGGCGGTGTACTCGAGCTCGAACCGCTCGGGCAGGTTGAAGTCGAGCTGGATGGTGGACATCTGCCAGGTGCGCCCGAGCGCGTCTTTGACCTGCACCGAGATCTTCGGTCCGTAGAACGCCGCACCGCCCGGGTCGGGCACCAGGTCGAGCCCGGAGGCCTCCGCGACCGCGCGCAGGGTCTCCGTGGCCTCGTCCCAGACCTCGTCGGAACCCACGAACTTCTCCGGGTTCTTGGTCGAGAGCTCCAGGTAGTAGTCGTCGAGGCCGTAGTCCTTGAGCAGGTCCAGGACGAACTTCAGCGTCGTGGTGAGCTCGTCCGCCATCTGCTCGCGGGTGCAGTAGATGTGGGCGTCGTCCTGGGTGAAGCCGCGTGCGCGGGTCATCCCGTGCACGACGCCGGACTTCTCGCACCGGTAGACGGTGCCGAACTCGAACAGCCGCAGCGGCAGCTCGCGGTAGGAGCGGCCGCGCGCCGCGAAGATCAGGTTGTGCATCGGGCAGTTCATGGGCTTGAGGTAGTACTGCTGGCCCGCCTTGCGGACGTGCCCCTCGTCGTCGCGCTCCTCGTCGAGGGTCATCGGGGGGTACATGCCGTCGGCGTACCAGTCGAGGTGCCCCGAGATCTCGTACAGCTTGCTCTTGGTGATGTGCGGGGTGTTGACGAACTCGTACCCGCCCTGGATGTGCCGCAGCCGGCTGTAGTGCTCCATCTCCATGCGGACGACGCCGCCCTTCGGGTGGAACACCGCCAGGCCGGACCCGATCTCGTCCGGGAAGGAGAACAGGTCCAGCTCGGTGCCGAGCCGGCGGTGGTCGCGACGCTCCGCCTCGGCGATGCGCTCGAGGTACGCGCGCAGCTCGTCCTTGGTGGGCCAGGCGGTGCCGTAGACCCGCTGCAGCTGCGGGTTCTTCTCAGACCCACGCCAGTAGGCCGCGGCGGAGCGGGTCAGCTGGAAGCCGTTGCCCAGCACGCGGGTGCTCGGGACGTGCGGACCGCGGCAGAGGTCCTGCCAGACGACCTGCTCGCTCTCCCGCCCCGCACCACGCACGTTCTGGTAGATGCTCAGTCCGCCCAGGCCGACCTCGACCGACGCCCCGTCGGCGGCCTGCGGGTCGCCCTTGAGGCCGATGAGCTCCAGCTTGTAGGGCTCGTCGCGCAGCTCGGCGCGGGCCTGCTCCTCGGTCACGTCCCAGCGACGGAAGGTCTGGCCCTCCTTCACGATCCGGCCCATGACCTTCTCGATCGCCTTGAGGTCGTCCGGGGTGAACGGGGTGTCGACGTCGAAGTCGTAGTAGAAGCCGTCGGTGATGGGCGGGCCGATGCCGAGGCGCGCCTTCGGGTTGACCTCCTGCACGGCCTGGGCCAGCACGTGCGCAGCGGAGTGCCGCAGCACCGCCAGGCCGTCGGGCTCGTCGATGGTCACCGCCTCGACGACGGTGCCGTCGGCCAGCGGCAGGTGCAGGTCGCGCAGCTCGCCGTCCACGCGGGCCACGACGACGTCGCGCCGGGAGGAGTACAGGTCGGTACCCGTCGTCCCGGGCTCCACCGTGGTCGCGATCCCGTCGACGGTGAGGGTGATGAGCTCGGGCACCGGTCCAGCCTCCTTCGTGGCCGCTCGCCCTGGCGGCGAGCCACTCGATGCTACCGGCGGGCCTGCCACCTACCGGACCTCATAAGAACGGCAGGAGGGGCCGGCCCGTGGGGCCGACCCCTCCTGATCCAGTGGGCGATACCGGACTCGAACCGATGACCTCCTCGGTGTGAACGAGGCGCTCTACCAACTGAGCCAATCGCCCGTCATGCGCGGACTCGCCCATCCACGACACGCCTGGTGCCGTGAATGACGACCACCCGCGGGTGACATCGAAGAGGATGCTACCCGGGTCGGGTCGAGAATCCGAACCGGGCTCACCGGGGTTCCCTGCAGGTCATCGCGCCGAAGTCAAGGGACCTGTGGTCGCCAGGACGGGTGCAGTCGCGTGTCGCCGGAACATCGGGGCGCGTCCCTCCGGGTGAACTCGGGCCCACTACCGGTCCAATCGGGCACCTGGCCTGCCATGATGGGACCTCCAGCCCTTGCGAACAGGAGGACCCGATGCCGAGCTCGACTTACGACGTCGTCGAGGTCGTCGCCATGCAGCTCATCGGGTCCGACGCCAGCGTCATCCCGGTGAGCGCCGAGTTCTCCTTCAGAACTTCCGATCCGTACACGGTGCGCGCGGTCTTCACGGGCCCGCACACCATGTCCACCTGGCTCATCGGCCGCGAGCTCCTCTCCTTGGGGATGCATGCGACGGCTGATGCTCCCGCCGGGACCGGTGACGTGCAGGTGTGGCGCGACGAAGACCCCGACTACACGCTCGTGTCGCTCAGCGGAGTCGAGGGCAGCGCGCTGCTGGCCGCTCCCACCGAGCCGATCGAGCGTTTCCTCGCCGGGACCGAGGCCCTCGTGCCTCTGGGCACGGAGAGCGACCGGATGGAAGGCGAGATCACGGCGCTCATCGCCGCTCTCCTGACCGCCTGACACCTTTCTTGCTGCGACCGGTTCCGCCTCGGCGGGGCCGGTCGTCGTCGTTGGGCGTCACGGGTCGAGATCGTCGGAGAGCCGCTCCTGGAAGAGCCTCTGCGCCTCGAGCGAGACCGGTCCCGCGTCGATGTCGACGCCGTCGAGGCTGACGACCGGCGACACGTTGCGGATGGAGCCGCTCATCATCAGGTGCGCCGACCCGTCGGCCACGTCGTCGAGCACCTCGTACCGGAGCTCACCGGCTGCCGCCACGCGGACAGGGAGGCCCGCAGCCGCGGACCACTCCAGGAGCAGCTCGCGCGTGATGCCGGCCAGGCAGCCGCTCGACAGCGGCGGGGTCACCAGCTCGCCGTCACGCTCGACGAAGACGTTCGACGCGGTGCCCTCGCACAGCTCCCCGACCGTGTTGGCCAGCACGGCCTCGTCGGCACCGCGCCGGTACGCCTCCGCGACCGCGACGACGTTCTCGGCGTAGGACGTCGTCTTCAGGCCGGCCACCGACGACCGCTCGTTGCGCACCCACGGCACGCGGACCACGCGGGAGACCTCCGACCGCGCGCCGGGTCCGGCGAGCACGAGGACGCTCTGGCGCTGCTCCTCGGCGGCGAACCGGTTCGAGCCGAGCGGCCCGGGACCACCCGTCAGCGTGATACGCAGGCGGCCGACCTCGGGCCCCGCGTCCGCGAGCACCGCAGCGACACCCTCCCGGATCGCCCCCTCGTCGGGAGCGGCAAGGCCCAGACCCTCGGCAGAACGCTTCAGTCGACGCAGGTGGCGGCTCAGCGCGAACGCCGTGCCGTCGTACACCGCACAGGTCTCGAAGACGCCGTCGCCGACGGTGAGGCCGTGGTCGACACCCGACAGGAGGAGGTCCTCAGGACCGTGCAGACGACCGTTCGACCAGATCACGACACCCATCGGGTCAGTCTGTCACCGTCCCGCCGCCCCCACCGGACGCCAGGCCGACCAGCCGCGCGGCCTTGAGCTCGGTCTCCGCCCACTCCCCCTCGGGGTCGCTCCCCCACGTGATCCCCGCACCGGTTCCGAACCGCAGGACGTCGTCGGCCCACCAGAAGGTCCGGATGCCCACGGCGAGCTCCGCCCGCACCTCCCCGTCGGCACCCACCTCGATCCACCCGACGGCCCCGCAGTACGGACCACGCGGGGAGGTCTCCAGCGCCGCGATGATGTCGAGCGCCGACGACTTCGGAGCACCCGAGACGGAGCCGGGTGGGTAGGTCGCGTCCAGCAGTCGCGTCCACAGGTCAGGGGCCGTGGCGACGTCGTCGGTCAGCACCCCCTGCACCGTGCTCACCAGGTGGACGAGCCCGGGGTGACGTTCCTCACCCAGGAGCGTGGTGACCTCGACCGTGCCGGGCACGCAGACCCGCTGCAGGTCGTTGCGGACCAGGTCGGTGATCATGACGTTCTCCGCGCGGTCCTTGTCCGTCATCGCCTCCGGCGTGGCGGCCGTCCCCTTGATCGGCCCGCTGGTGACGACACCGCCCTCGACGCGCAGGAAGAGCTCCGGCGAGGCCGTGACCACCCACACCTCCCCCGGCACCTGCACGCCACCGGCGTACGGCGCCGGGTTGCCCGCCCCCAGCAACGCGCCGAGCGCCCGCGCATCGGGTTCGCCGGGCAGCGGAGCGCTCAGCACCCGGCAGAGATTGGCCTGGTAGACGTCCCCTTCCTGGATGTGGTCCCGCACCCGGCCGACCGCGGCGACGTACTCGGCACGGTCGAGCGAGGACGTCCACGACGTCGCCGACGGACCGCCCCACCCGCCGCTGCTCACCGGCCCCGCAGGGGCGACCTGAGCGAACCGCCACGCCCGCACGGCGCCCTCGAAGTCGCCCACGACCGCCCACCAGCCCGGCTCCGCGAGCCGTTCCGGCTGTGCCCGGACGTCCACGACCTCGACGACGCCGGTCGCCTCCACACCGGCGAACCACGCGACGCCACGCGGACTGACGGTCTGCTCGGGCACGCCCACACGCTACCGAGCAGCACGCCCTGGCCTGCGACGTCCCCGTCGATCCGCGCGATCACCCGGGTGCCCGGAGCCAGTTGGACTCTCGCGGAGATCGTCAGTTAGAGTTCGGGACGCACACGGAACACCGGTGAAAGCCGGGGGGACGTGCTGTGCGGACGTGGCTCAGTGGTAGAGCATCACCTTGCCAAGGTGAGGGTCGCGGGTTCGAATCCCGTCGTCCGCTCGGAGGCAGACACTCCTGATCGGCTGACCGCAGCCGCTGAGGACTGCGGTCTCACGGTGGAGTGGCCGAGTGGCGAGGCAGCGGCCTGCAAAGCCGTATACGTGGGTTCGAATCCCATCTCCACCTCGTATCACCACAGCAGTACCCCTGGTTCGCCATGGGCGATTGGCGCAGCGGTAGCGCGCTTCCCTGACACGGAAGAGGTCACTGGTTCGATCCCAGTATCGCCCACCAGCATTGCCGCAGGTCAGGCCCCACTTCGGTGGGGCCTTCCTCGTTTTCGTGCCAGGAGCGTGCCAGGTCCATCTCGTCGGACTGAGGGCGCCGGAACGGCCAGGTCGACCAGCTGGCGAGGACGCGGCATGGCGGTCATTCCGACGTGTCGCGAGCCTGGTACACGTCCGGGACTCCGTCATGGTCGTCGTCGGCCAGCTCAGCAGCCCGGATCCGTCGGTACGTGCGGTTGCGACTCAGGAGGATGACGCTCGCCAGGACCGCCGCAGTCAGCGAGCCGACGAGGATCGCGACCTTGACGTGGTCGTCCGCCTCGCTGCCGGCACCGAACGCCAGGTCTCCGATGAGCAAGGACACCGTGAAGCCGATCCCCGCGAGGATCGCCAGCCCGAGGACGTCGACCCAGGTGAGGTCGGCGTCCAGGTCGGCTCGGGTGAACCGGGCCACCAACCAGGTCGCTGTGAGGATGCCGATCGGCTTGCCCAGGACCAGTCCCAGGACGATGCCGATCGCGATCGGGTCCCTGACAGCGTCCCGCGCCCCCTCGAGACCGCCCAAGGTCACCCCGGCGGCCATGAGCGCGAAGACCGGCACGGCGACCCCGGAGGACAGCGGCCGGAACCGGTGCTCGAAGTGTTCGGCCAGCCCGGGGCCGGCCGCCGGTCCCCCGGCCCGGTCGCTGCGCACCACCGGCACGACGAACGCCAGCAGCACCCCCGCGACGGTGGCGTGCACGCCCGAGGCGTGCACCAGCGTCCAGGTGGCGACGGCGAGCGGAAGGAGCAGCCACCACGACCGGACCCGTCGCTGCACCAGCACCGCGAAGAGCGCGAGCGGGACGAGCGCACCCAGCAACGGCGTGACCGCGAGCTCGTCGGTGTAGAAGACGGCGATGATGACGATCGCGAGCAGGTCGTCGACCACCGCAAGTGTCAGCAGGAACGTGCGGAGCGCCGTGGGCAGATGCCTCCCGATGACGGCGAGCACCGCGAGAGCGAAGGCGATGTCCGTCGCGGTCGGGATCGCCCAGCCCTCGAGTGCGCCGTCAGCAGCGCGAGCGTTCACCGCCGCGTAGATCGCGGCGGGGACGATCACACCACCGACGGCGGCGGCGATCGGCACAGAGCCGCGACGGGGATCGCGGAGATCGCCCGCGACGAACTCCCGCTTCAGCTCGAGACCCGCGACGAAGAAGAAGATCGCCAACAGTCCGTCCGATGCCCAGGCTTCGACCGAGAGATCAAGGTGCAGGGCCGAAGGGCCGAACGTGAACTCCTGCACCGCTTCGTACGCGTCGACCCATGGAGAGTTCGCCCAGACCAGCGCGACGACGGCCGCGACCAGCAGGAGGGCTCCCCCGACGGTCTCCTTGCGCAGGATCTCGGCGATCCGTTGCGCCTCGGGCCACGTCCCTCGGGACAGCAGCCGGGCGGTCTGATCAGGTCTCGGCACGGGGTCGACCTTCGTCTGGAGTCGGTGAGGACGTTGCCGACCAGGCTTCCCGGCTCACCTCGGCAAGCGTACCGGCGATCTCCGCCGAGGCCCCGGCGTCCTCAGTGGCCCGCGCCGAGGTGGCCGCCCAGTCGTTCGTGCCGTTCCGCGCTGTCGGGGTTGAGCCCGACGATGGTGACCTTCTTGCCCTTCGCCGCGTACTTGGTCGTGATGGCGTCCAGGGTGGCGACCGTGGAGGCGTCCCAGACGTGCGCGTTGGTCAGGTCGATGACGACGTCCTGCGGATCGCCCGCGTAGTCGAACTGGTAGACGAGATCGTTGGACGACGCGAAGAACAGCTCACCTTCCACGGCGTAGACGCGCTGGTCGTGGGTGTCGACGACGTCCTGCCGCGTGACGGTGGTGAAGTGCGCGACCCGCCGGGCGAACAGGGCCATCGCGACGACCACGCCGACGAAGACCCCGTACGCGAGGTTGTGGGTGGCCACGGTGACGACGACGGTGGCGACCATGACGGTGGTCTCGGACCTGGGCATGCGACGCAGGGTGCTCGGACGGACGGAGTGCCAGTCGAAGGTGCCGACCGAGACCATGATCATCACGGCCACCAGGGCGGCCATCGGGATGATCGCGACGACGTCGCCGAGCCCGACCACGAGCACGAGCAGGAAAACTCCTGCCAGGAACGTCGAGATCCGGGTGCGCGCTCCGGAGACCTTCACGTTGATCATCGTCTGGCCGATCATGGCGCAGCCGCCCATCCCGCCGAAGAACCCGGTGATGATGTTCGCCGCGCCCTGACCCCACGCCTCGCGGGTCTTGTTCGAGTGCGTGTCGGTCACGTCGTCGACGAGCTTGGCGGTCAGCAGCGACTCGAGGATGCCGACCAGGGCCACTGCGAGGGCGAACGGCGCGATGATGCGCAGCGTCTCCACCGTCAGCGGGACGTTCGGCAGCACGAGCTGCGGAAGGCTGTCGGGCAGCGCGCCCTCGTCGCCGACGGTCGGCACGGTGATGGCGGCGAGCACCGTCGCGGCGGTCAGGAGCACGATCGCGACCAGCGGCGCCGGGACGACAGTCGTCCACCGGGGCAGGACGACCATGAGGGCGATGCCCACGGCGACGAGCGGGTAGACCGCCCAGGGCACCCCGACGAGGTGTGGCACCTGCGACAGGAAGATCAGGATGGCCAGGGCGTTGACGAACCCGACCATCACCGACCGTGGGATGAACCGCATGATCTTGGCGATGCCCAGCACCCCCAGGACGACCTGCAGGAACCCGGCCACGATGACGGCAGCGATCAGGTAGTCCACGCCGTGCTCGCGGGCCAGGGGCGCGACGACGAGGGCCACGGCACCCGTCGCGGCGGAGATCATCGCGGGACGTCCGCCGAGGAACGCGATCGAGACCGCCATCGTGAACGAGGCGAACAGCCCGATCCGCGGGTCCACCCCGGCGATGATCGAGAACGCGATCGCCTCCGGGATCAGCGCCAGTGCGACGACCAGGCCGGCCAGCACCTCGGTGCGCAGCCGCCTGCCTGAGCGCAACGCGCTCCGGACGGAGTTCGTCTCGTCGGCCTCCGGCACTGCTGGTGAGGCTCGTCTCTCGGTCGACATCGCGATCCGTTCGGGTTCAGGGACGCGCACGCCCCGCGCCGCAGACGGGCGTCTGCGGCCAGATGGTCAGGAGCGCGCACCACTGCGCACGAAGAATGTGGGAGCCTCGCCGTCTGTCGAGGACGGCAGGACGCACGAACTCTACCCTGACGTGAGGGTAGGGTGCGGGCTCCACAGGATCAGGAGCCGGGAGGACGACGTGAGCACGGCTGCGACCGGCGGGACCCTGCAGATCGGGGCGGTCGCCGAGCTCACCGGTCTGTCACTGCGCACCTTGCGGCACTACGACGAGGTCGGACTGCTGCGGCCGACCGGGCGCAGTGTGGGTGGCTTCCGCCTCTACACCGCCCCTGATGTCGAGCGCCTGCTCCTGATCCGTCGCATGAAGCCCCTGCGTTTCACCCTCGAGGAGATGGCGGACCTGCTCGAGGTCGTCGACGCGCTGGCGGGCGCCCCCGCCGAGGCGGTAGCCGGGCTGCATGCCCGCCTCGACGACTACGTCACCGCGGCCGAGGCGCGGCGCACCGAGCTGGCCCGCAAGCTCGAGATGGCCGATGAGTTCATCTCGACGCTCCGCGACAAGCTGTAGCCGCCGACCGACATCACCGTCGCCCTCTGGGTCTTCGATCCGCTCGATCCCCGAGGGATCCCGACGCGGTGCGACCAGCCGCGGATGGCCTAGCTCGTCGACTTCTCGCGGTCGAGAAGCTCGGTCACCAGCCCGTCGATGTGGTCGCGCAACGGGCGGATCCCGTCGACGTCCCATGCTGCGGGGTCGGGCAGGGGCCAGACCTCGACGCGCGGGTGGATGGGCAGGTCGAGCCCGGGCTTGAGCGCCACGATGACGTCGGCCCGGGACGCGAGCTCCTCGGTCAGGAGCTGCGGCACCTCGCTGCTGCGGTCGATGCCGATCTCGGCCAACGACGCGAGGACCTTCTCGCTCACTGCGGCGTCGGGCTCGGTGCCGGCGGAGATGACGGTGACGCCGGAGCCGGCACGGGCTGCTGCGAGGCCGGCGGCGAGCTGCGACCGACCGGCGTTGTGGACGCAGACGAACAGGATCGTGGTCATACGGGTGCTCCCGTGGGGGTGGATCGGTGGTGGCGGACCCAGTCCTGGGTGGCCATCTGGACGGCGTCCCACGGTGAGCCGAGCGGCGGGGTGTAGGACAGGTCGAGCTCGCTGACGGCCTCGACGGTCATCTCGTGGAAGATCGCGGTGGCGAGGGTGTCGACGCGTTTGGCGGTCTGGGTGGTGAGGCCGCCGACGAGCTGGGCGCCGAGCAGGCGCCCGGTGCCGGTGTCGCCGGTGATGCGGAGGGAGATCGGTTCCGCGCCCGGGTAGTAGCGCTTGTGGTCGTCGGGGCTCGAGTGCGTCGTGGCGGTCGGGTAGCCGGCGTCGGTGGCGTCGCGGTCGCGCAGACCGGTACGCGCGGCGACCAGGTCGAAGACCTTGACGACCTGGGTGCCGACGCTGCCGGCATAGCGGGCGGACCCACCGATGGCGTTCTCTCCGGCGACCCGGCCCTGCTTGTGCGCCGTGGTCCCGAGCGGGAGGTAGCTGCGGCCGAGGAGGCGGTGGTGGGTGATCACGCAGTCCCCCGCCGCCCATACGCCGTCGAGGCTGGTGCGCATGTCCGAGCCCACGTCGACCGCGTCCGCCGGCCCTGTGGCGGCGCCGGCCGAGACGAGCAGGTCGGTGTCCGGTCGCACTCCCACGACGACCAGGACCAGGTCGACGTCCCAGGCGATCGGCTCCTCGCCTGGCCCGCGACCTTCGACGTGGAGCCCGGCGTCGTCCTTGGCGATCCGGGTCACGGTCGTGCCGGTGTGGACGTCGACTCCATGACGGTTCAGCTCGGCGTGCACGAGAGCGCCCAGCTCGGGGTCGACGGTGGGCAGCACCTCGGGGAGCCGCTCGACCTGGGTGACGTGGATCCCGCGCGCGGCCAACCCTTCGGCCATCTCCAGCCCGACGTATCCGGCCCCCACGATCAGGGCGCGGCGCGGGTTGCTGCGTTCGAGGGTGGCTTCGAGGGCGAAGGTGTCGCCCATGGTGTGCAGCAGATGGACACCATCGAGTGGGCCGACGGTGTCGAGCCCGACGATCGGTGGCCGCACCGGCACCGCTCCCGTACCGACGACGAGGGCGTCGTAACCGATCCACGACTCGCCGCTGCTGTCGCGGACACGCAGGCGTCGGCCGGGTGTGTCGATCACGGTGGCCAGGGTGTCCAGGCGCAGCTGCATGCCCGTGGCTTCGAGGTCCTGGCGGGTGCGGTGGGCCAGGTGGCGCCAGTGCGTGACCTCGCCGGAGATGTAGTACGGGATGCCGCAGATGGAGAAGTTGGGGTAGGCGTCCGCAACCACGACGGTGACCTCGGTCGTCTCGTCGAGCTCGCGGGCGCGCAGGGCGGCGCTGATGCCGGCGTCACTGCCGCCGACCACGACCAGATGCACGGGTGTGCCTTCCTCGGTCAGTGTGCGGGGACGGGATCGAGCTGCTCGGCGGCCTCCACGAGGGCAGCGTCGCGGCCGGTCGGCAGCGGGTAGAACGCCAGGACGGCACCGAGCCCGAGGGCGGCACCGATCACCTGCGCGAGCAGGAACGGCGGGACGGACGCGGGCGCGATGCCGGCGAAGGTGTCGGAGAACATCCGGCCGATGGTGACCGCCGGGTTGGCGAACGAGGTCGAGGACGTGAACCAGTAGGCCGCCCCGATCCAGGCCGCAACCGCGACCCCGACGATCGCGGCGCGGCCGCTGCGCACGAGCGCGAAAATCACCAGCACGAGCCCGGCTGTCGCGACGACCTCGCCGACCAGCAGTCCGGCGCCGGTGCGCTCGGTGCTGGAGATCGCTGGTGCGACGTCGAACATCACGTTCGCGAGCAACGCCCCAGCGATGCCGCCCGCGCACTGGGCCACCACATAGCCGGCGACCTCGAGCGGTGAGCGCTGCGCCGAGCTCCCCCGCGACAGCACCCACTCCGCACCCGTGACCAGGGGGTTGAAGTGCGCCCCGGAGACGGAGCCGAACACCACGATCAGCACCGCCAGGCCGAAGACGGTCGCCAACGAGTTCGCCAGGAGCTGGATCCCGACATCGGTGGTCAGGGCCTGGGCCATGATCCCGGAACCGACGACGACAGCCACGAGCAGGGCGGTGCCGACGAGCTCCGCGGCCAGGCGGTGCGGTAGGGGCAGGGGAACGGGTTCGGGTGGTCGGGTCACGGCGGCATCTTGACCCGGTACCGATCACTCAGTCAATATTGACTCAATGAACACTGAGTGGCAGGCGGAGATCGAGCGGCGCGCGGCGCTGCACGCGGTGCTGTCCGACCCCGGTCGGCTCGCCGTCGTCGAGCTGCTCTCGCTGGGTGACCACTCCCCCTCGGAGCTCTCCGCCGAGCTCGAGATGGCCTCGAACCTGGTGGCGCACCACGTCGGCGTGCTGGTCGAGCACGGCCTGGTCTCCCGCCGGCGTTCCGAGGGCGACCGGCGCCGGACGTACCTGCACCTGACTCCGGACGCCGCGATGGTGCCGTCGGGCTGGACCATGCCCCGCCCGCGTCGCGTGCTGTTCGTCTGCACCGCGAACTCCGCCCGCTCCCATCTAGCCGCCGCGCTGTGGCACCGCACGAGCCGGATCACCGCAGCGTCGGCCGGCACGCACCCTGCGGCAGCGGTAGCGCCCGGCGCGCTGGCCGCGGCGGCGCGGCACGACCTGCCCCTACCCGACGTCAAACCCCGCCTGTTCAGCGACGTGCGCCGGGACGGCGACCTGGTGGTGACGGTGTGCGACAACGCGCACGAGGAGATGGGCGACGCAGCAGACCTGCACTGGTCGGTACCGGACCCGGTCCCGGCCGCCGACGACGCGGCGTTCGACGCCGCCTTCGAGGAGATCGCCCGCCGGGTCGACGACCTCGCCCCCCGCATCGCCCACGCGTGACGACGTCGACGGAGACAGTGCAGGCACCGCGGCAGGCTTGCGAACATGCGCTCGATCCTGGCGTTCTGTCCGGACTGGGTCCACGTGAGAGCGGTCACCAGACCGGCAGTGTCCCGTGCGAGCCACCTAGCATCGATCCCATGAGCGCCCACGGACTCGACCAGGCCCAGCGCAAGATGAGCGACGGCGCGGTGCACCCCATCGCCGTCGACGTCTTCACCCGCTTCTACGGACTCCTGGAGTCCGGAGCGACCGGCGTCATCCCGGAGACCGACGTCGACCCGCTGACCGACGTGCCTCACGCCGCCGATCTCGACGTCGACGAGGAGGTCGCCCGCGACGCACTGGCGGTCACCGCCGTCATCAAGCTCAACGGTGGCCTCGGCACCTCGATGGGGATGGACCGCGCGAAGTCCCTCCTGCGCGTCCGCGGGGACGAGACGTTCCTGGACGTGATCGCCGGTCAGGTGCTCGCGGCCCGCGCGGAGACCGGCGCGCGGCTGCCGCTCGTCCTCATGAACAGCTTCCGCACCCGCGACGACACCCTCCGCGCACTCGCCGCCTACCCCGACCTGCCCGTCGACGGCCTGCCGCTCGACTTCGTCCAGAACCGCGAGCCCAAGCTGCGCGTCGAGGACCTCACCCCGGTCGAGTGGCCGACGGACCCCGACCTCGAGTGGTGCCCGCCGGGCCACGGCGATCTCTACACCGCGCTACAGGCGTCCGGCGTGCTGCAAACCCTTCTCGATGCCGGCTTCAGGTACGCGACGGTGTCGAACTCGGACAACCTCGGGGCGGCGCCCGACGCGCGCATCGCCGGCTGGTTCGCGACGTCAGGTGCCCCGTTCGCTGCGGAGGTCGCGCGCCGCACGTCCGCCGACCGCAAGGGCGGCCACCTCGTGGTCCGTCGGGACGACGGTCGGCTGGTCCTGCGCGAGTCCGCCCAGACGCTCCCGGAGGACGCCGACGCAGCCGGCGACATCGAGACCCACCGGTACTTCAACACGAACAACCTCTGGCTCGACCTCGAGGCGCTCGCGGCGGAGCTCGACCGCACGGGCGGGGTCCTCGACCTGCCGCTCATCCGCAACGAGAAGACCGTGGACCCGAGTGACAAGACGTCGCCGAAGGTCGTCCAGATCGAGTCGGCCATGGGCGCAGCGATCGAGGTGTTCGACGGTGCCGTGGTGCTCGAGGTGGACCGCTCAAGATTCCTGCCGGTGAAGACGACGAACGACCTGCTCGTGCTCCGGTCGGACGTCTACGACCTCGGCGACGACTTCCGTCTGACGGCCCGCGTCGACGCGCCCTTCGTCGACCTCGACCCGGGGGCCTTCGCGCTCATCGGCTCCTTCGACGCCCGCGTCCCGCACACCCCGTCCCTCGTCGACGCGACCTCGCTACGGGTCCGTGGTGACTGGACGTTCGGCCGGGACGTCGTCGTCGTGGGTGCCGCAGCGCTGAGCGACCTCGGCGAGCCTGCGGTGGTCCCGGATGGCGCACGGGTCGGGCCTGCCGGCATCGAGTGATCCTGCCGGGTCCCTGCCGCCCTGGTCGGGCGCGGACGGGGATGGGATCGGTCCGCAGGTCAGTCGCCGAACAGGGCCTCGACGTCGGGGAGGCGCTCGAACCGCGTGAACGTCCCTCGCTCCGCGATCTCCCTGGCGGCCGACAGCATGCCGTCCCACGCGGTACGCGCGAGCGTGCCCCCCACGCTGATCCGGCGGACCCCGAGCTGCGCTGCCTGAGCAACGGTGGTGAACGGAGAGTTGATCAGGAGGTTCACGGGCTTCGGTGACACCGCGGCCACGATGGCGGACACGTGCTCGAGGTTGTCGATCCGCGGAGCGTAGAGACAGTCGGCGCCGACGTCCGCGTACGCACGGAGCCTCCTGATCGTCTCGTCGATGTCGGGACGGCCGCAGACGAATCCCTCGGAGCGGCCCGTCAGGACGACCCCCGTACCGCTCTCGTCGATGGCCTGTCGTGCCGCGGCCACTCGCTCCACGGCCAGCTGGAAGTCGAGCAGAGGGTTGGCCTCGTCCCCCGACGAGTCCTCGATCGAGAGTCCGGCGATCCCCGTCCCCGCAGCCAGCCTGACGTTCGCGGCGACGCCGGCGGGATCCACCGCGTAGCCGTCCGTGAAGTCGGCGTTGACGGGCACCGACACCGCCTCGGTGATCTGACGGAGATGCTCGAGCGTCTGGTCGAGGGTGACCACGGCGTCGGGGAGGCCGAGCGACCAGGCCAGGCCGGCACTCGTCGTCGCCAACGCCGTGAACCCCAGTTCCTCCAGGAGCCGTGCGCTCCCGACGTCCCACGGGTTCGGCATCACGAAGCACCCGGCACGATGCAACCGATGGAACTCGGCGACCCGATCCTCGACCATGTCCGCACCACACCCCTCGACGAGCCTGGGCTCCGCACTCTATTCCGATCCAGTCGCCCGGGGGACGGTCGGCTGGGTGCCAGGCAAGGGGGACCAACGGCCCTGGTGGACTCCCGCAGGAGCGCCCACAGTGCTGACAAGCCGGAGACCCCGGCGTCGTCCGGACCCTGAATGGTGGAGACCCCACATGAATCCAGAGCTCTTCCTCATCGAGTACCACACCAGGGAGCGCGAGCTCGCCGTCGAAGCCGAGCACCGACTGGCGTGCACCGCCCGTCCGCAGAGCGCACACCCTGTACCGCACCTGTGGCGCCTGCGTCGGCTGCTGGCCGCAGCGACGCACTGACCGCTCGACCGTCCGCAGCCCGGGACGTTCGACCCTGGACCGGCGGACCGGGGTGCGATGGGCTGGCGTCTGGATCCCCCCGCAGTGCGGTCAGGAGGCCGGAGCCCATGATCTCGACGACGGATCGCCCCTCAGGGCTGGTGACGTCACGTGGCGCCTCGGTGGCGACGCGGTACGACCAGCGGCTGTGCGCCCACCTCGACGTGCGGACCGAGTACGGGCTGCGCGCCGCCCGGGCCGGCGCCGGACTCGTCCGTGAGGCGATCGTCGCCGCGAGGGCGCAAGGGCTCCGGACGGCCGAGCTGACGCTCGACGTCGCCTCACCCGTCACCGGAGCGGTGCTGGAGCTGCTGCGGGACCTCGTCCACGACGACGTCGCCGACCTCCGGGTACGACGGGCCGGGGGCACGGTCCTCGTCGAGGTCGAGCTCGCCGCGCACCCGCCGGTCCACGACGGCGACGCACCGCCCGCGAGGGGCGGTGGACGGCACCTCACCGAGCTGTCGCGTCGGCTCGGCGCCGCGTAGGCCGCCACCGGCGCGTTCACCGGTCGTCGTGCACCACGAGGACGGGGCACGTCGCCTCACGCACCACGGCCGCGCTCACCGAACCGAGCAGCATGCCGCGGAAGGTGCCGAGCCCGCGGGACCCCACGACCAGGAGCGCTGCCCCGCGGGCCAGGCACGTCAGCGCGTCGACCGGGTCGTCGTCGACCAGCGCGAGCTCGACGACCACCCCCTCGTTCTCGGCACGCAGCGACTCGGCGACCCGGCGAGCAGCCGTGTGTGTCGCATCGTCCTCGTCGTCCGTGGCGAGCGGTGGCACGCTGCCGCGACCGAACGGGTCAGGGATCGTCGGCCGCGCGTGCACGACGGTCAGGGCCCTCCCCCGCATCCAGGCCTCGTGCGCGGCGACGTGGGCGGCAGCCAGGGACGACGAGGACCCGTCGACGCCGACCACGACCGGCGCGGCGGCCTGGGTGGGCTGGTCGGGATCGGCCCGGACGACCGCGACGGGGCAGCGGGCGTGCGCCGCCAGGTGCACCCCGGTGGATCCCGTCCGCGCGCGTCCTGTGGGCGTGCTCGCGCCGACGACGAGCAGCTGGGCCTCCTGGCTCAGCACGCGCAGGCACGCCACGACCTGTCCGTGCAGCACGCGGACCTTCACGGGGACGCCGGGATGGCGCATCTCGACCCGCGCCTGCTGGTCGACGAGGTACTGCTCGACCTCGGCCTGGGCATCGCTGCCCATCGCGACCGGGTACCAGCTCCAGGCGGTGACCTGCCAGGAGTCGTCGATCGCCCGGACGAGCAGGACCTCCGCACGACGTCGTACCGCCTCGCTGACGCCCCACTCGAGCGTGTGCGAGCTGTGGGGTGAGCCGTCGAGCGCGACGACCACCGGTCCGTCGGAACGCATGAGGTGCCTCCTTGCTCCTCGCGCACGGCCGCGACCGGCCTCCGTCGGCCGTCGGGTCGTGCTGGTTCCAGCGTTCGCCTCTCCGGGCGCGCTGTCCCGGGACCTCCGACCCCTCCTCGGCCGGGGACGCCTCACCCGACCGGCACCCGGGTCGAGCTCCGACCTCACCCGGCGGCGGTCGTCACCGTCGGGTGAAGCGGTCGGTCCAGGCACGCGGCGAGCCTGGCGATCCCCTCGTCGAGCGCGTCCGACGCGGGGCGCCCTGCGCCGGGGAACACGGTCACCGTGACGTCCTCGTCGCGCACCGACCAGGTCCCGACGACGACGCCGCCCGCCACCACGAGGTTCGCCCCGCGGCTGACCTCGGTCCGCCGCTCCGGTGGCACGATCTGGGGGTCCGCGGTCCCCGGACCCAGCACCCACTGGTCGTAGGCGGGCAACAGCCGGACGGCGCTCGTCGGCTCGGTCCCGGTGAGCTCGTCGACGTCCTCGCGGAGCACGAGGGCCGGTGCGCCGTCCACCACGACGGGGGCGAGTCGCTCCCCGAGCTCCTGGACCCACCGCTGGATGCGCCTGCGGCCCGCGCTCAACCCTGCTCCGAACCAGTAGTCCAGGTGCGCCGGGGTGGTCGGACCGTACGCCTGCACGTACTCCACGATCACGCGCGGACCGGCGTCGGCGAGGTCCGGGAGGCCGGCCCACCGCGGGTTGCGGGTGAGGAGCTGGAAGGTCGGCAGTCCGTCGCGGGATGGTCCGAACGCGAGGTCGCCCTGCCACGCGAGAGCCTTGAGCAGGGTCCACGGCTCGTTCGCGAAGATCGGTCGGAGGTGCTCGTACCGTGGACGGGTCGCGAGCGCTGCGCCGAGCTCGTCGGGGGTCAGCGGGCGGTCGTCGAGGGCGTCCCGGACAGCCGCACGGAAGTCCGGCCAGTCCTCGGGAGCCAGGCGGTAGTACTCCCGCCAGCTCGGCAGCTCCCACTGCCGGCCGGCCGCACGGAGCACGAGGTAGGCGCCGCCCTCCTCGGGGGTCAGGAGGTGGACCGCGCCGCGGAACGCGAACGTCCGCAGGAGCCGACCGTCGAGCACGGCCTCACGCACCTCCCCCGGCCGCGAGCTGTGCTGCCGGGTCCGGACCGCGAGCTCGACGTCCGACTGCGCCGGGATCGCGGTCAGCCGGCGCACCACGTCCTCGGCGGACGTGGCGCCGACGGGCTCCAGCAGCTGCCGGCGCATCCGCCACGCGAGCGCCTGGGTTCGGGTCACCTGCACAGGACCGGTCATCTGCACTCCCTCGTGTGCCGTGATCATCCGGCTCGACGTCTGCCGACCGCAGGAGCGGTGGCATGACGACGGAGCCTGGCGCGAGGCTCGACCCATGATCGCAGGGCGGGCTTCACCGGTGACGTCCGCGACTGGACGGGCCGTCCCGGTGCGGCGTGCCAGACCGACGAGGCCGGTCGTCGCCGCACCCACGACGCCCTGGAGGGTGCCGCCTACGACGCTGACGAACCTCGCTGCAAGGATGGGTGCCGTGCCCGCACCGCGTCACGACTCTGCCGAGGAGCACGCCGTATGACGACCGCAGCGCCAGACCACCCCGCACGCACGACGGTCCTGACCGCGCCGTGGTCCCTGCCCGGGGAGGAGGTGCTGCAGGCCGTCGCGAGCTCGTCCGACGGGCTGACGGGGCGAGAGGCGCAGGACCGGCTCGCACGCGACGGGCGCAACGAGCTGCCCGAACCGCCTCAGCCGTCCGTGCTCCGGCGCCTGCTGAGCCAGTACGCCGACGTGCTCATCTACATCCTGGTCGCGGCGGCGGTCCTCAAGGCGCTCACCGGAGACTGGGTCGACTTCGCCGTGATCGTCGTGGTGATCGTCGCGACGGGTCTGATCGGGTTCATCCAGGAGGGCCGGGCGGCGTCGGCGCTGGCGGGGCTGCGGAAGATGCAGTCGCTGCGTGCGCAGGTCCGACGCGACGGCACCTGGGGGGTCGTCGACTCGGTCACCCTCGTCGTCGGTGACGTCGTGCGGGTGCGCAGCGGCGACCGCGTGCCGGCCGACGTGCGCCTCCTCGGCCCCGCCCAGCTGCAGGTCGACGAGTCCGCGCTGACCGGGGAGTCCCTCGCGGCGAGCAAGTCCGACGGCCTGAACGACCCGGACGCGGGGGTGGGTGACCGGACCTCGATGCTGTTCTCCGGGACGCTCGTGACGTCCGGCACCGGTGAGGGCGTGGTCGTGGCGACGGGGGCCGGCACCGAGATCGGCCGCATCTCGGCGCTCGTGTCCGAGCAGGACGCGATGGACACGCCCCTGGCCCGGCAGCTCTCGCACCTGGGCCGGCAGCTGTCGGTGCTGATCGGCGTGCTCGCGGTCGTGATGCTGCTGGTCGGCCGGTTCGTGCACGGCCTGGACGTCGACGAGCTGATCTCGGCGGCCATCGGGTTCGCCGTCGCCGCCGTTCCCGAAGGACTCCCCGCGCTGGTCACGATCACGCTGGCGCTCGGCGTGCAGCAGATGGCCCGGCACCACGCGATCACGCGCAAGATGGCGGCGGTCGAGACGCTCGGCTCCACGACGACGATCTGCTCGGACAAGACGGGGACGCTCACCCAGAACGAGATGACCGCCCGCAGCGTCGTCACCGCGGCGGGTACCTACGCCGTCGAGGGCACCGGCTACGCCCCCGCCGGACGGGTCGCGACCCCGGACGGGACGACGGCGGACCTGGCCGCGCACCCCGACCTCGCCGCGCTCGTGCTGGCGGTCGGCCTGTGCAACGACGCCCACGTCGAACCGACCGACGACGGCTGGCGCGTCGTCGGTGCGCCGACCGAGGGCGCCCTGGACGTCCTCGCCGCGAAGGCGGGCCTGGACCGCACCGGTGCCGCCCGGGTCGGGGCGGTGCCGTTCGAGTCCGCGCACAAGTTCGCCGCGACGCTGGACGACGTCCCGTCCGGCACGACGCGGCTGGTCCACGCTGTCGGTGCCCCGGACCGGCTGCTCGACCGGTGCGACACCGAACGTGACGCGGACGGCGGTGTCCGGCCGCTCGACCGCGGCGCCTGGGACCGTCGGATCGACGAGCTCTCCGCCGGCGGGCTGCGCGTGCTCGCTGCGGCGTTCCGCCCCGCCGACGGGGTCGACGCCATCACGCTCGACGACCTCGACGACGGGCTGACGTTCCTCGGGGTCGTCGGCATCGTCGACCCGCCGCGGCCCGAGGCGACCGCGGCGATCGCCGAGGCGCATGCGGCGGGGATCCGGGTGAAGATGATCACCGGCGACCACCGCGGCACCGCCACGGCGATCGCCCGCGAGCTCGGCATCGCCCCCGACCACGGCACGGTCCGGGCGCTGACCGGTGCCGAGCTGCAGGCGATGGACGACGACGAGCTGCGCGCGGTGGTGCGAGACGTCGACGTCTACGCGCGGACCTCCCCCGAGCACAAGCTCCGGATCGTCCGCGCCCTGCAGTCCCACGGTGAGGTCGTCGCGATGACCGGAGACGGCGTGAACGACGCCCCGTCGATCACGCGGGCGGACGTGGGCGTCGCGATGGGCATCAAGGGCACCGAGGCCACCAAGGAGGCCGCCGACATCGTCCTGGCCGACGACAACTTCGCGACGATCGAGCGGGCGGTCGAGGAGGGCCGGCGGATCTACGACAACATCCGCAAGGCCGTCGTGTTCCTGCTGCCCACCAACGGTGCGCAGTCGCTCGTGATCCTGGTCGCGGTGCTGGCCGGGCTCGCTCTCCCGCTGTCGCCCGTGCAGATCCTCTGGATCAACCTCGCGACCGCGATCACGCTCTCGCTGACCCTCGCGGGCGAGCCCGCGGAGCCCGGCATCATGCGCCGCACCCCCCGGTCCCCGACCGAGCAGGTGCTGTCGTCGCGCGCGGTCGCGGTGATCCTGATCGCCTCCGTCGTCATCGGTGCAGCGACCCTCGTGGTCTTCGTCCTGGAGCGTGACCGCACGGGTGACTACGCGGTCGCGCAGACGTCCGCGGTCATGATGCTCGCGCTCGGACAGCTCGCGTTCCTGCTGAACTGCCGCCTGCTCAACGGGTCGGCCTTCACCGTGCGGGTGCTCACCGGCAACCGCAGCCTCTGGGTCTCGGCCGGCGCCCTGCTCGTCCTGCAGCTCGTGTTCACCTACGCGCCGTTCATGAACGCGTGGTTCGACTCCACCCCCATCGGTCTGCACAGCTGGGTCCTGACGGCCGGGATCGCGGTGGTGGTGTTCGTGGTCATCGAAGCCGCGAAGGCGGTCCTGCGCCGGACGGGCGACCGCGGCGCCGCGTAGCGCTCAGCTCGGGGGGTCGCGGTCGTCGAGCAGCAGCCGCCGGACCGCCGCCCGGGACACGAGCAGTGCGACCACGAGGAGGGTCACGGGCAGGAAGCCGCCCAGGCTCACGGCGTCGCCGAACACGAGGTCGACCAGCGCCAGGACGACGAGCTTGCTGCCCGCCGCCACCACCCAGAGCGCCGCGCCGGCGGCGACCTTCCCGCGTCGCGAGGTCGCCGTGTGGAACAGGGCGAGGACCCTGCCCTTGAGCCTCAGGACGAGCTCCAGGGCGACCTTGAGCAGGATGGCGGTCAGCAGCGACAGCGTGAAGCTCTCGCTGAGGACGGCCGGGACGTACTCGATGACGAGGTTGAGGACGACGACGTAGACGAAGACGTCCACGACGTCGGCCGGCCGGGACCGGAGCCAGGTGCGGACCGGTCGCGCGTCCGTCGAGGCGACGGGGTCGCGTTCTGTCGTCACGGCACCATCGTGACGTACGCAGCGGTGCCAGGATGTCCGGATGAGGATCCGTCGGCAGGTCGTGGTGTTCGACGCCGCCGACGTCGAGCAGGAGAGCGGGTTCTGGGCGGCGCTGCTCGGGGGCACCGTGTCGGTGGAGGAGGACTGGCACTCGGTCCTCGTCGACGGCGAGCCGCGCATCGACGTGCAGCTCGCGCCGGACCACGTCCGGCCCGAGTGGCCCGACGGTCAGCCGCAGCAGGTGCACCTCGACCTGTACGTGGACGACATCCACACCGCGCACGAGCACGCCCTGGCCGTCGGGGCGGTCCTGCTCCAAGCGGCGACGGACCTCACGACGCCCGACGGGTTCCAGGTCTACGCCGACCCGGCGGGGCACCCGTTCTGCCTGTGCTGGGGGCCGTGACCTAGTCGTCGGCCAGCACGACGGCAGGTCGCGGACGGGTGTCGACGGTGAGCCGGAAGATGTCCGGCCGGTGGTAGTGCCCGGTGGCGTCGAACAGCCGACGCGCGGCGCGGACCTGCGCGAGGTCGATGTCGGCGGTGAGGATGGTCTCCTCGTGCCGGGCCGGGCCCGCGAGCAGCTCCCCGTTGGGTCCGACGATCACGCTGTTGCCGGGTTCCACCCAGCCGCCGTCCCCCTCCTTGACGGTCCACACCTCGTCGCGACGCGGGAAGTCGGCGGGGATCTGGTCGATGTGGGTGCACGGGTTGACGCCGATGACGTAGCAGCGCCCCTCGCGCGCGATGTGCCGCAGGGTCGCGACCCACCCGTCGCCGGTGGCCAGGGTGGGAGCGGTCCAGATGTCGACCCCCTGCGCGTAGAGGTAGAAACGCGCCAACGGCATGTAGTTCTCCCAGCACGTCAGCCCGCTGAGCCGGCCGAACGGCGTCTCCACGACGGGCAGCGTCGACCCGTCGCCCATCCCCCAGACCGTCCGCTCCGAGCCGGTCGGCATGAGCTTGCGGTGCTTCGCGAGCAGCCGACCGTCGGGACCGAGGTAGAGAGTCGTGTTGTAGACCGTGGAGCCGTGCGGCTCGCGCTCCTCGACGTTGACCACCACGTACACGCCGGCCTCCGCGGCGGCGGCGCCCAACGCCTCGGTCACCGGGCCGGGCACGACGACCGCCTGGTCGAGGAGCAGGGCGAACCACTCCTCGTCGCCGTCCCAGATGGGCCGCGAGTCCATCCAGACGGGCGTGCCCGGGATGAACACCTCCGGGAAGACCACGAGGTGGGCGCCGTCGGCGGCGGCCTTCTCGATCAGGCCCACCGCCTTGTCGACGCACCCCTGCCGGTCCATGAGCACGGGTGCGGCCTGGATCGCGGCCACGCGGGTGAGGGTCATGGTCAGGGCTCCCTGCCTACACGTTGATGGTGGCGAGGACCGGCCGGTGGTCCGACCCGGGCTCGCCGCGGCGGTCGTTCGGGTCCTCGGTGATCGACGGGACCGGTCCGGCTCCGTCGGTCGTGACGGCTCCGTCGGCGACGAGACCGACGAGCGCGTGACTCACGAGGATGTGGTCGATCAGCTCCTTGCGGCCGCGGAACTCCCGTGAGAACCGCTGCTCCTCGGGGATGCGGGCGGCCAGGTTCCAGAGCCTCTGACGGTCGCCCGCGTCCGGTCGCGAGAACCCACCCGTGCCGATCTCCGAGCCGGTCGGGCCGAGCAGGATCTGCGTCGTCGCCGCCTCCGGCACGTCGTTGAGGTCACCGAGCACGACGACCGCCGCGCTGCCGGCGACCGCGTCGAGCCTGCGGGACGCCGCTGCGCGGACGGTGACCGACTCGGACGACCGCCGGTTCAGGGCGTAGGCGCCGAACCGCGCGCGCTCACCCTCGTCATCGGTCGAGAAGCGACCCCCGGGGAAGGTCAGGAGCTTGGACTTCAGGTGGCACGCGATCAGGTCGATGCGTCGTCCACCGACGTTCACCCGTACCTGCAGCGCTGCCCGCCCCATCGTCGAGCTGGACACGGCGGTGTCGTCGACCTGGATGGGGCGCAGACCCGCCGGGAACGCGACCCACTGGCGCACCGCGGTCAGCGGCAACCGGGACAGGAAGCCGACCCGGATCCCCCGCCGGTCGGGCGCCGCCGTCGCCTGGTGCCAGGTCCCACCCACCCGCTCGGCGAGGTCGGTCAGGGCAACGACGTCACCGACCTCCTGCACCGCCAGGACGTCGGGCGCCATCGCGGCGACGACGTCGGCGAGCGACGTGAGCTTCGCCTGGTACGCGGCGCCGGTCTCCGGTCCGGCGTCGTCCCCAGGGCGGAAGAGGTTCTCCAGGTTCCACGTGCAGATCCGCACCATGGCGACCACCCCATCGAGTCACCTCGTGTCTACTCCCCTGGAGGGACGGGCGACAAGGTTCGCCGTGGCGATCGCCGCCGACGAGGTCGAGCCGGCACGACGGCAGTGGGGAGGAGCCGTTGGCCCGGGACCGCAGCGAGCATGGAGGAGCTCGGCATCCTCAGCGCAGCGATCCTCATCCAGGGGTCGGCCGGGCCGTGACGAGGTGGTGACGAGGGCGTGACGTGCGCGCACCTACCGTGCAGCACCAGACTCGCTCGGCCAGGTGACCATGACCGGAAGCACGTTCGACCGCGAGGCGGCAGAGGAACGGACCTCCGGCTCGCCGACACTCCCGGCCCCGTTGACGTCGTCCGGGCACGCTCTCGACGCGGAGACGCTGCGCGACCTCGAACCGCGTTTCCGCCACGACTTCAGCAAGGTGCGCGTGCACACCGAGCGAGACGACGCGCAGGGAGCCGCAGCCCTCGGGGCGGCCGCCTACACGGTCGGGACCGACATCGTGTTCGGGTCCGGCCGCTACCAGCCCCAGAGCTCGGCGGGGCGCCGGCTGCTGGCTCACGAGCTCGCCCATGTCGTGCAGCAGGACGGCCAGGTCGCAGGCCCGCTGTCGGGCGTGCGACTGGCTGGCGCCGGCGACGCCGGCGAGCGAGCCGCGGAGGCGATCGCGGCCGCCGTAGACGTAGGTCCCCCTGCGGGCACCCGCCGGCACGATCACCCGCTCTTGCGACCCCTGTCCAGAACGGGACCGGCGATCCAGCGCGCGATCGCACCCGAGGACGTCTCGAGCGAGATGGTCGGGAGGACGTTCGAGCTCACCGCCGCCGTCACGCAGCGGGGCGTCACGCTCGCGGCCGGCACCGTCGTGACCATCACGTCGTGGCTCAACTCTGCGGAGACCGTCGGTGCGACGAGCGCCGGTACCCCGGGCGGCTTCGTCATCGCGAAGACCGGGCTACGCCCTGCCCGGACCGCCGTGGCAGGGATCGACCCGTACAGCAGCGGGGTGGCGGGCCAGGCGAGCTCGGTCACCAAGGGCGAGGCGGCCCTCAACGCGTGGGTCGCCAAGAAGGCGCAGTACAAGACGCCGAAGGCCCTGGCCAGCTTTGACAAGGAGCGCCTGCGGCTGGAGGGCCTGCTGGCCACGCGACGGAAGCTCCTCAACCGCAAGCTCATCCAGGAGACGATGTTCAACCGCTTCGACAGCATCATCAAGAGTGAGGTCGACGCGGCCAACACGGCGAACGGCCTCACGGGGAAGGCGGCGCTGGATCCGAACCTGCTCAAGAGCATGCTCTTCCAGGAGAGTCAGCTCGGCACCTCTGGTCGCCACCTCGAGGTGCCCGCCTCGCACCCGGTCAAGACCCGCTTCAACCTCGGCCAGGTGATCGACTCGTCGGGTCTTGCGTTGCTGACCATGCTCGAGGCCGAGCGCCGCGACGTCGTGACCGCGTTCTCGCTCGGTGACCTGCGCAAGGACCTCGTCGCCGCCCAACGCGAGCTTGCGACGTTGGAGAAGAAGGCGACCCGGACGGGCGCCGAGGACGCGCGACTGATCGACCTCCGAGGGCAGTCCGCGCAGAGCTGGGAGACGTTCATCTGGGCGTACACGGCGACCGGTGCTGGCGTCGGGTTCGCCGACGCGGTGAGCTCGCTGTTCGCCGAGACGGTGCCTGCGCGGAACGAGAGCTACACCTTCTGGATCCACATGGCCGTCTCCTGGCTCTTCACCAAGCACCGTGCGGGAGTGAGCTGGCCGGAGGCCATCAGGAAGTACAACGGCGGTGGCGCACGAGCCAAGCACTACCGTGATGCCGTCGTGGGCCGTGCCACGGATGCACGTGCGGCAGCCGGGAGAGGCGGCACGTTCGAGCCTCGCGGCATGTGAGCCGTCGACGTCGCTGCCAGGGCTGCGGGGGGCAGGGAGCAGTCGAGGACAGTCCCGGGCTCGTCGGCACCGAGCGGCTCGAGCGTCGCCAGCTGCGTGTCGAGCAGGGACACCGGCATGAAGTGGCCCGCACGGTCGCGCATCCGGGCGGCCAGCTGCTCGCGCGTCCCGACGAGGTGCACGAACCGCAGGCCCGGCACGGTGTCCCGGAGCAGGTCGCGGTAGGCGCGGCGCAGCGCCGAGCACGCGACGACCGCACCGTCGGGGAACGCGGCGAGCTCCCGGCCGACGGAACGCAGCCAGGGCCGCCGGTCGGCGTCGTCGAGCGGGGTGCCGTCGGCCATCTTCGCGAGGTTCTCCGGCGGGTGGAGGCTGTCGGCGTCGAGGAACGGGACGCCGAGCCGGTCGGCGAGCAGCGCGCCGACGGTCGACTTGCCGCAGCCGGACACCCCCATGACGACGACGTGGGTCACCAGTCGTGCACCGTGCCGTCGGCCAGCCGGTTGTACGGCAGGTACGCGACCTCGTAGGGGTACCTTCCGGCCTCGTCCACGTCGAGCTCGACGCCGAGGCCGGGCAGGTCGCCGGGGTGCAGGTAGCCGTCGGCGAAGGTGAACGACTGCTGGAACACGGCGTTCGTCCTGGCGCCGTGCTGCATGTACTCCTGGATGCCGAAGTTGTGGATGGCCAGACCGACGTGCATCTGGGCGGCCAGCCCGACCGGCGAGATGTCCGTCGGGCCGTGGAACCCGGACTTCACCTGGTACTGGGCCGCATAGTCCATGACCTTGCGCAGCGGGCTGATCCCCCCGAAGTGGGTGGACGCGGCTCGCACGTAGTCGATGAGCTGCTCCTTGATGAGTGCCTGGAAGTCCCACACGGTGTTGAAGATCTCCCCGATGGCCAGCGGGGTCGTCGTGTGCTGGCGGACGAGGCGCAGGGCCTCCTGGTTCTCCGCGGGGGTGCAGTCCTCGAGCCAGAACAGGTCGTACGGCTCCAGGGACTTGCCCAGCTTGGCAGCCTGGATCGGTGTCATCCGGTGGTGCCCGTCGTGCAGCAGCGGCAGATCCGGTCCGAACTCGTGGCGCACGGCCTCGAACACGGTCGGCAGGTGACGCAGGTAGGCGCGCGTGTCCCAGTCCTCCTCAGCCGGGTAGGCCCCGCGCTGGGCCGGCTCGTGGTCGTAGCGCTCCTCCCCCGTGGACTGGGCGGCGATGCCGTAGATGGACTTCAGCCCGGGGACGCCCGTCTGCACGCGGATCGAGCGGTAGCCCTGCTCCTGGTGCTCGCGGATGGAGTCGAAGAGCGCGGGCAGCGACGTCCCGGACGCGTGGCCGTAGGCCATGAGACCGTCCCGGCTGGCTCCGCCGAGCAGCTGGTAGACCGGCATCTGCGCGGCCTTGCCCTTGATGTCCCACAGGGCCATGTCCACGGCGGCGATGGCAGCCATGGTCACCGGACCCCGGCGCCAGTACCCGCTGCGGTAGAGGAACTGCCACGTGTCCTCGATGCGGTCCGCGTCGCGACCGATCAGCAGGGGCACCACGTGGTCCCGCAGATAGCTGACGACGGCGAGCTCGCGGCCGTTCAGGGTGGCGTCGCCGAGCCCGGTGAGACCCTCGTCGGTCGTGATCTTGAGGGTGACGAAGTTGCGGTTCGGGCTGGTGACGATGACGTCGGCGGTGACGATCTTCATGGTCGGGCTCCTGCCGGGGTGGGTGAGGTGGGACGGCGGACGGCGAGCCGCTCGGACACGTGCCGGGCGTAGACGTCCTTGCGGGCGAGGCGGGGGGCGATCGCGTCGAGGGCGAGCACGGCGCGGGCCGAGCTGCCCTGACCCGGCAGGCGTGCCACCAGGTCGGCGGCGCCGGGGTCGCTGACCGTCGCGTCGAGGTGGTCGATCCAGGCGGCCACGACGCCGGCGCCGGCCCGGCCCACGGGCAGCCCGGCGACGGCTCGGGCCTGGGCGACGGCCAGGACGCGGACGGGCAGCTTGGCGGACCCGTCCCGGGCGATCTGGGCGAGGCGGTGCTCGATCCGGGCGTTGGCGAACCGCTCGCGCAGGGCGGCGGTCGCGTCGTCGGCGGGCAGGGTCAGCACGTCGGCGGCCTCGGACCACAGCTGCTCGAGCTCGGCGCGGCACGACGGGTCGGCGAACGCCTCGGCGACCGTGGTCAGACCACGTGCCAGGCCGGCATAGGCGAGCAGGGAGTGCCCGGCGTTGAGCAGCCAGAGCTTGCGGCGCTCGTACGGCTCCAGGTCCTCGACGAATCGCGCACCGGCCGCCTCCCACCGCGGGCGGGCGGCCGGGAAGTCGCCTTGAAGCACCCACTCGCTGAACGGCTCGGTGATCACCGGGGACCGGTCCTCGCGGTCGGTCAGCTTCCGGACGACCGCGCGGTCGGCCTCGGTGGTGGCGGGCGTGATCCGGTCGACCATGGTGGAGACGAAGGACACGTGCTCCTCGATCCACGCGGCGAGCGACGGGTCCACCGCCGACGCGAGGTCCAGGGTGACCCTCGAGGCCACGCGGCCGTTGTGGGGCAGGTTGTCGCAGCTGACGACGGCGACCGGGCCGGTGCCCGCCGCGCGGCGTGCGCGCAGGCCGTCGACGAGGCGGCCGGGTGCCGTGACGGCGGCTCCCCCGGCGCGCAGGCTCACGACGTCACGGGCGACGTCGGGGTCGCGCCGGTCGAGCGAACCGCTGGGCGTGCGTCGGTAGCCCGCCTCCGTGACGGTCAGCGTGACGACACCGACCTCGGGCCGCCGCAGGTACTCGCGCCACGCTTCCGCGTCGGCGCCGTCGTGGACCGCCACCAGGGCGTCGATCGTGGTGGGCGCGTCACCCTCGGGCGAGCGGACCAGCAGCGTGTACCGGCCGTCCTGCCGTGCGAGCGTCTGCGCGGCGGCAGCCGACCGGCCGGTGAACGCGGCGACACCCCACCGTTCGGCGGTGCCGGACTCGTTGGCGGCCTGGGTGTACCAGAGCAGGTGCGCCCGGGCGAAAGCGCCGAGCCCGAGGTGGACGATGCGCACCGGTGCGGGCGCCTCGGTGCGCTCCCAGCTCGTTCCGTCGTGCACGGTCGCACCTCCTGGTCGTCGGACCCTCGTCGGTCCTCGACCATTCAGCGCTCCCCGGTCGTGCGAAGGCAACCGGTTGCCACGACTTGTCCTGCGGGCGTGCTCAGGATCGTCGACGTCGCACGCGTCGCGCGGTCGACTCCCGGACCACCAGCTCCGCGGGCAGGAGCGCCGGCCGGACCTGCGGAGGGGTGCGGGACGTCATCCCCGCGAGCAGCGTCTGCACGGCGTACCGGCCGAGCGCCGCCAGCGGCGCCGCGACCGTCGTCAGGGACGGCGAGCAGAGCTCGGCGCCGAAGATGTTGTCGAAGCCGACGACGCTCACGTCCCGCGGCACCCGCACTCCCGCCGCCGCCAGCCCCCGCATCAGTCCGATCGCGACGAGGTCGTTGTAGGCGACGACCGCGGTCACCGCCGACTCGCCGACCGCCGTAGCTGCCTCCGCCCCGCCCGCGAGCGTCGGCGCCGCCGGACCGAACCTCTGCACCCGGACGTCGAGCGCGTCGGCGGCCTCCCGCATCGCCCGCCACCGCATGCCGTCGGCCCAGGAGGCCTCCGGCCCGGCCACGTACCCGATGCTCCGGTGCTCCAGGGCCACCAGGTGCTCCATCGCGCGCCGGGTCCCGCGGGCGTTGTCGGTGATGACGCTCGGGATGCCGGTCAGGACCCGGTTGAGCACGACGGTCGGGCGCTGCTGCGCCATCACCCGGATCGCCGAGTCGGACATCCGCGAGGTGCCCAGCACCACGCCCTCGACCAGAGGCAGCGCGCGTTCGAGCGCCTTGCGCTCCACCACCGCCGACTCGTACACGTCCGCCACGAGCAACGTGTAGTCGGCCTCGTTCGCCGCCAGCTCGGCCCCACGGATGATCTCGAAGTAGAACGGGTTCGTCACGTCCGAGACGACGAGCGCCAGCAGCGACGTCTTGCCGGTGGGCAGGGCGCGCGCCAACGGGTTCGCGCGGTAGCCCAGCTCCTCCGCGACCTTCCTGATCCGTGCGGCCGTCTCCGCGTTGACCCGTCCGGGCCGGGAGAACGCGCGGGAGACGGTCGACGGGGCGACGCCGCAGGCTTTCGCCACGTCGTAGATCGTCGGCACCCGGTGCTCGTCCACCTCTCGACGGTAGGGACCGCGACAAGTCATGGCAACCGCTTGTCGTCCCGTGATCCCGGGTCCTCAATGGTTCTACCGGCCGCAGCGCAGATGCTTCGCCGGCGATGAGAGGAGAGCACCGATGCTTCGTCCCCAGGACACCGCGAGCCGCGAGCGCAAGACCCTGAACGGCTTGTGGGACTTCCGCCTCGACGCGACGGGCGCCGGTCGGCGTGAGGGCTGGCACCGTGCCCCGCTGACCGCCGCGCAGGCCATGCCGGTCCCCGCGAGCTACAACGACGTGCTCGTGGGGACCACCGGCCGGGACCACGTCGGTGACGCCTGGTACCAGACCACGGTGCGGGTGCCCCGCGGGTGGGCCGGTCAGCGCGTGGCGCTGCGGTTCGACTCCGCGACGCACGCCGCGGTCGTCTGGGTGGGCGACACGGAGGTGGCCCGGCACGAGGGTGGGTACACGCCGTTCGAGGCCGATGTCACCGAGCTCGTCTCCCCCGGCGACGAGGTGCGCGTGACGGTCGTCGTGAACAACGAGCTGACCTTCCAGACCATCCCGCCGGGCATCGTGCACGACACCCCGCAGGGGCGCCGGCAGCAGTACTTCCACGACTTCTTCAACTTCGCCGGCCTGCACCGGTCGGTCTGGCTGTACGCGACGCCGACGACCTACGTCGACGACGTCGTGGTGGTCACGGACCTGCAGGGCACCACGGGCGTGGTCGCGTACGACGTCACGGTGGCGGGCGAGGCACAGCACGCGGTCCGTGTGACGCTCCGCGACGCCGAGGGGCATGCGGTGGCCACCGCTGACGGCGCCAGCGGCGAGCTCACCGTGCCGGACGTGCACCGGTGGGAGCCCGGCGCGGGCTACCTCTACGACGCGCAGGTCGAGCTCCTCGACGCGTCGGGCGCGCCGGTCGACAGCTACCACCAGAGCGTCGGTGTCCGGACCGTCGAGGTGCGCGGGACGCAGTTCCTCATCAATGGGGAGCCGTTCTACTTCCAGGGCTTCGGCAAGCACGAGGACACCCCCGTGCGTGGCAAGGGCCACGACGACGCGTTCCTGGTGCACGACTTCGAGCTCCTCGACTGGATCGGGGCGAACTCGTTCCGTACGTCGCACTACCCGTACGCCGAGGAGGTCTACGACTACGCGGACCGCACGGGCATCGTGGTGATCGACGAGGTCGCGGCGGTCGGCCAGAACATGGGTCTGGCGGGCGGGATCTTCGGTGGGCAGAGCTACACGACGTTCTCGCCGGAGACCGTCAACGACGTGAGCCAGGAGGCGCACAAGCAGGCGATCCGCGAGCTGGTCGCCCGGGACAAGAACCACCCGAGCGTCGTCCTGTGGTCGATCGCCAACGAGCCCGAGTCCGACACGGACGCGGCGCGCGCCTACTTCGAGCCGCTGTTCGCGCTCACCCGCGAGCTGGACCGCAGCCGCCCGGTCGGCTTCGTCAACGTGATGCTCGCCCCGCACGGGAGGTGCCAGGTCTCGGAGCTGGGCGACGTGATCATGCTCAACCGCTACTACGGCTGGTACGTCCACACGGGCGACCTGGTCGGGGCGGAGGCGGCGTGGCTCGACGAGCTCCAGCAGTGGGCGACGGACGGCAAGCCGATCATCATCACCGAGTACGGCGCCGACACCGTGGCCGGCGTGCACTCCCTGACCCCGCAGCCGTGGTCCGAGGAGTACCAGGTGGAGTACCTGGAGATGAACCACCGCGTGTTCGACGCGGTCGACGCCGTCGTCGGTGAGCAGGTCTGGAACTTCGCGGACTTCGCGACGTCGTCGACCAGCGTGTTCCGCGTGGACGGCAACAAGAAGGGCGTCTTCACCCGGGACCGCCGCCCGAAGGCCGCCGCGCACGTGCTGCGCCGCCGCTGGTCCGCCAAGCCATGACCACCCCCAGCACCGCCGCGTCCGCGCGGCCCGACGCAGGAGTCGACATGACCAGCACCGTCGCTGTCTCCGACCCGATCACCACCCCGGTCACCACGCCCAAGCTCCGGTTCCGCTCCTACCTCGGCTACGCCGCGGGCGACGCCGGCAACAACCTGGCGTTCTCCATGACGTCGATGTTCCTGCTGCTCTACTACACCGACGTCGTCGGCATCTCGGCCGCGGCCGCGGGGACGCTGTTCCTCGTCGTGCGGGTCTGGGACGCGTTCGCGGACATCTGGGCCGGCCGGCAGGTCGACAAGACGATGACCCGGTGGGGCAAGTTCCGGCCGTTCTTCCTGTTCGGCTCGCTGCCCCTGCTGCTGCTCTCCGTGGCGACCTTCACGGTCCCCGGCGGGCTGGGGGGCACGGGCAAGCTGATCTACGCCTACGCCACGTACGCGCTGCTCGGCCTGGCGTACAGCCTGGTGAACATCCCGTACGGCTCGCTCGCGTCGGCGATGACGCAGGAGCCGGTGGAGCGCGCCCGCCTGGCGAGCTTCCGGTCGATGGGCACCGCGGCGACGATCATCGCGCTCGCGTTCATCGTCGCGCCGCAGATCAAGAACTCGGACAACCTGCAGCAGTCGCTGACGCTCACGACCCTGCTGTTCGTCGTCATCGGGTTCGGGCTCTACATGCTGCTGTTCTCGACGTCGAAGGAGCGCGTGGTCCGCGACGTCGCGCACGTGACCCTCAAGCAGAGCATGGCCACGCTCAAGGGCAACCGCCCCCTGCTGATGCTGTGCCTGAGCGCGCTGTCGTTCCTGGTCGGCATGTTCACGCTGCAGACCGTGCAGGCGTACTACGCCCGCGACGTGCTCGGCGACGCGAACTACTTCATCATCCTCACGGTCGTGAGCACCGGCGTGATGTTCGTCGTCGCGGGCTTCATCCCCCGGATCGTGCGGGCGGTCGGCAAGAAGCCGGCCTACGTGGCCAGCAGCGTCCTGGCGATCATCGCCGCCCTCGGCATCGCGCTGACGCCGTCGACGCTGCCCGGCCTGGCGATCTTCTTCTTCGGCCTCTACGGCGTCGGTCTGGCTGCCGTGAACACCCTGATGTGGGCGCTGGAGGCGGACACCGTCGAGTACGGCGAGTGGCGGACCGGCGTGCGGACGGAAGGCACCACCTATGCGGTCTTCTCGTTCACCCGCAAGGTCGGGCAGGCCGTCGGTGGCGCGGCCGCCGCGTACGGGCTCGGCTTCGTCGGGTACGTGGCGCAGCAAGAGGTGCAGAGCCAGGCGACCCAGGACGGGATCCGCTACATCGCCGGGTTCGTCCCCGCGGTCTTCATCCTCGTCGGCGTCCTCATCATGGTCTTCTACCCGCTGACCGAGACGCGGTTCCGGACCATGGTCGCCGAGGTCGCCGCCCGTCGCGCCGCGCGGGAGGACTGAGGCGTGCCGACGCTCACCACCCGGGCCCTGCGCCTGCACCCCGACCGGCTCCTGCCGACCGCACCCGAGGTCCGCTCGATCGCCCGCCGCCTCTACGACGAGGTCCGGGACCTGCCGATCCTGTCCCCGCACGGGCACGTGGAGGCGCAGCTGCTCCTCGACGACCAACCCTTCCCCGACCCGACGACCCTGCTGATCACGCCCGACCACTACGTCACGCGGCTGCTCCACGCGTCGGGGGTGTCCCTGGACCGGCTCGGCGTCGGCCAGGGACCACTCTCCGCCGACGCCGCCCGCGCGGCCTGGCGCCTGCTGTGCGAGCACTGGGACGTCTACCGCGGGACGCCCGTGAAGTACTGGCTGGAGAGCGCCCTGGTCGACGTGTTCGACCTCGACCTGCGCCCCGGACCCGACACGGCCGACGAGCTGTACGACGGGATCGCCGACCAGCTCGCCCAGCCCACCTTCCGGCCCCGGGCGCTCTTCGACCGGTTCCGGATCGAGGTCCTCGCCACCACGGACGACCCGGCGGACGACCTGGCCGCGCACGCGGCTTTGCGCGCCGACCCGACGTTCTCGGGCCGGGTGGTCCCGACGTTCCGCCCGGACCGGTACCTCGAGGTGGGGCGGCCCGACTGGGCGCGTGACGCCCTGCACCTGGGTGCGGTCGCCGGCGTCGACACCGGGTGCTACGCCGGTTGGGTCGTCGCGATGGAGGACCGCCGCACCCACTTCCGTCGGCACGGTGGGGTGTCCACCGACCACAGCCACGAGGACGTCGGCACCGAGCCGCTCGACGCGGCCCATGCCGAGCGGATCTACCACCAGGCCCTGGCCGGGACCGTCGGCCCCGACGAGGCGACGGCCCTGCGGCGGCACATGCTGCTGGAGATGGCCCGCATGGCGACCGAGGACGGTCTCACCATGACGCTGCACCCCGGGGTGCGCCGCGGTCACCACCGTCCGACGGCCGCGCGGTTCGGCCCGGACACCGGGCACGACCTGCCGCTGCCCGGCGCGTTCACGGACGCCCTGCGCCCGCTGCTCGACCGGTACGGCACCCACCCGAACCTCACGCTCGTCCTGTTCACGCTCGACGAGTCCGTGCTCTCCCGCGAGCTCGCGCCGCTCGCCGGCTTCTACCCGTCGGTGTACGTCGGAGCGCCCTGGTGGTTCCTCGACGCCCCCGACGCGATCCGGCGGTGGCGGTCCGCCGTCTCCGAGACCGCGGGCCTGTCCCGGACCAGCGGGTTCATCGACGACACGCGGGCGATCTGCTCGATCCCGGCCCGCCACGACATGGCCCGTCGGCTCGACGCCGGGTACCTGGCCGGCCTCGTGGCCGACCACCGGCTCGAGGAGGACGAGGCTGCGGAGGCCGTGGTCGACCTGGTCCGTGGACGGCCGACGCAGGTGTTCGGGCTCTAGCCGACGGGCGGGAGGACTGTCCGCTGCTGCGCACACGCGCCGGTGGCTCGCGCGGCGACGCGGGTCGCGATGCCGGGTGCGGTCAGAAGCGGTACGCCGTCTGGCCGTGCCCGCCCCCGAACGCCAGCACCTTGGCCGGCACCACCCGGTAGACCCACGCGCCCTCGGAGCCGCCCCCGGACTCGGAGCGCTCGACGAAGCGGTCGCCGTGCACGTCGAACGCCCAGTCGTCCCCGTACTTGGCGAGCCAGGCGTCGGCCAGCGTCTGCAGCGCGTCGGGCTCCGTGACCCGCACGGCCGATCCCTCGACGACCAGCTCGACTCCGCTGTCCCACCCGCCTGCCCCCGTGCTGCCCGTCGTCACGGCGACGTGCGGGTCCGCGTCGAGGTTGCGCGTCTTCTGCTCGTGCGGGCCGGTGCAGAAGGCGAAGGAGCCGTCGTGCCAGACGCCGACCAGCGGGACCGCGTGCGGACGGCCGTCCGCCCGCACGGAGACGATCCAGTAGAGCTGCGCTGCGGCCAGGCGACGCTCGATCTCCCCCCACGGTGGCGCGGTGGCCGTGGCGTCGCCGTACCTGGGGTCGATCACCCCGGTCGGTCCTGTCTCACTCATCCGTTCCTCCTCGCTCGACCCGGAGCCACACCACGCCGTGCGCCGGGACCGTGAGCCCGGCGCGCAGGTCGACGACGTCACCGTCGAGCAGGTCGTGGGCCGCCGGGGGCAGTCCCGAGAGCGTCGTGGCATCGACGTGCTGCGGGTCGTCGGCCATGTTCGCGACGACCAGGACCAGGGTGCTCGGGCCGGGGCGCTGGTACGCCACCAGGTGCGGGTTGTGCGTGTCGAACGTGATGAGCGCGTTCCCCGCGAGCTCCGGCGTGCGGCGGCGGACCTCGACCAGGTGCCGCAGTCGTGCGTAGACCCGGCCGGAGTCGGTCGACGGATCGTCCCGCTGCGCGTAGGCACCCGCCGGGTAGCGCGGGCGGTTCACCCAGCGGGTGTCCTCGCCGTGCCCCGGCTCGTCCAGGGCGGCGTAGTCGTTGAGCTGGCCGACCTCGTCACCGAGGAACAGCAGCGGGATCCCCCCGGTGGACAGGACGATCGCGTGCGCCAGGACGATCCGGTCCACCGCACCGGCGTCGCCCGCCTCCAGCCCCGCCAGCGACGCCGTCGTGCCCGCGATCCGGCAGTCGCCGGTGCGCGGGTTGTCCTGGAACGGCACCCCGCGCGAGAAGGACCCGGGGAACCGGTCGACGAAGAACCGGTTGAGGAACCGGCGGTGCGCGGCGGCGTCGATGCCGAGCTCGGCGGCGTCCTCGTCGGCGAAGGTCCACCCGATGTCGTCGTGGCTGCGCACGTAGCTCACCCACGACGTCCCGGGAGGGAGCGCGTGCCGCCGCTCCAGGGCCTGCTGGAGCAGGCGGCCGTCCCGGGTCGCCAGCGAGCTCCAGATCAGCGCCATCTGCAGCGGGTCGTAGGACAGCTGGCACTCGTCGACGCCGATGTACTCGATGACCTCGTCCGGGTGGACGATCGCCTCGGACTTGAACAGGACGGCCGGTGCGGCGATCCGGCAGACCGCGTTGAACGCCTGCAGCAGCAGGTGCGCCTGGGGCAAGGACTCGCACGACGTGCCGAGCTGCTTCCAGATGAACGCCACGGCGTCCATCCGCAGGATGTCCACGCCCTGGTTGGCGAGGAACAGCATCTCGGCGGCCATCGCGCGGAACACCGCGGGGTTGGCGTAGTTGAGGTCCCACTGGAACGAGTGGAACGTCGCCCAGACCCACCGCTCGCCCTGCCCGTCCGGCGTCGGGACCGGGACGAAGGACCCCGGATGGTCGTCGGGGAAGATCTCCCGCACCGTGCGCTCGTACGCGTCGGGCATCGTGCGGTCGGGGAGGAACCAGTAGAAGGCCTCGTGCTCGGGGTCCCCCGCGCGCGCCGCGCGGGCCCAGGCGTGCTCGTCCGACGTGTGGTTGAAGATGAAGTCGACCACGAGGGCGATCCCGCGCGTGCGCAGCTCCGTGGCCAGGTCCGCGAGCTCCGCCATCGTGCCGAGCGACGGGTCGACCGCGCGGTAGCTCGACACCGCGTACCCTCCGTCCGAGTTCTCCGCCGGCGCCTCGAACAGCGGCATCAGGTGCAGGTACGTCAGGCCGAGCTCCTCGAGGTACGGGATCGCCCGACGGACCCCGGCCAGGTCCCCGGCGTACCGGTCCACGTACAGGACGCCACCGAGCATCTGCTGCGACGTGAACCACGTCGGGTCCGCCTCGCGGGCGGCGTCGAGGGCGTGCAGCTCCGCGGGGCGCTCCTGCCAGCTCGTGGCCAGCTGCCCGGCGAGCAGCGCGAGCTCACGGGACGTGCGCTCCCCCGGCCCGTACACCTCGTCGAGGAGGCGTTCGAGCCGCCCGAGGTGCCGGCCGAAGCGCGCCATCAACGTCGACCACTGCGTGTCGGTCGTCGCCGGGGCGCGCGCGGCGGCGACCGCGTCCCGCACGGCGCGTCCTCGCGGTGTGCTCTCCAGGCGCGCTCCATGTCCGCCGGTCACCCTCGCAGACTCACCCGCCCGGCCACGCGCGTCAACCCGAGAGTCGGGTGCGCGTCTGAGGCCCGGTGCTGCGGACTAAGGTGTGGCGGAGCGGGATTGGGGAGGCGAGAACCGTGCCACGGTTGACGAGTGCCGATGTGGCGCGGGAGAGCGGAGTCTCTCGCACGACCGTCAGCTATGTGCTGAACGGCAAGACCGGCGTCACCATCCCCGAGTCGACGCGGCAGCGGGTCCGCGACGCCGCAGCCCGCCTCGGCTACACGCCGTCCGCCGCCGCTCGCGCGCTGCGCTCCGGCCGCAGCGACCTGGTCCTGTGCGTCCTTCCCGACTGGACGATCGGCCCGGTCATCGACACCCTGCTCGACCACCTGGCCACGCGCCTGGCCGACCGTGGCCTGTCGGTGCTGGTCCACCAGTCGCGGGGCCCCCGACCCCTGTCGGACCTGTGGCGCGCGGTCACCCCGCGCGTCGTCCTCGGTCTGGCCCCGTTCGCCGAGGACGACGAACGTGCCATGCGCCAGGCGGGCATCCAGGTGGTGGGCAGCGCGCTGGACGCGGACGCGCAGCCCGGCACGTTCTCGGTCCCGCAGACCAGGATCGGTCAGCTCCAGGTCGAGCACCTCGCCGAGCGCGGTCACCGCGTCGTGGCCTACGCGTCGCCGAGCGACGACCGGCTGGCGGCGTTCGCCGACCGGCGCCTCGCCGGCGCCGTGCTGGGGTGCGAGCAGCTCGGCCTTCCCGCACCGCAGGTCCAGGCCGTCGACCTCGACGTCGCGTCCGCCGTGGCCGCGGTCCGGAGCTGGCGCTCCGGTGCCGAGCCCGTGACCGCCGTCGCCGCCTACAACGACGAGGTCGCGCTCGCGGTCCTGGCCGGGCTGCGCGCCGAAGGGCTCCGGACGCCGCAGGACGTCGCCGTCATCGGGGTCGACGACATCCCTGCCGCCCGCCTCGCCGCCCCTGCGCTCACGACGGTCTGGCAGGCCATCGACGCGCAGGCGCGCTACCTCGCGGACGCCGTGCTCGCCGCGCTGGACGACACGGTCGAGCCGCCGGCGCAGCCGGACGACGTCTTCCACATCGTCGCCCGAGACTCGACCTGACAGGCCGCGGCCCGGCAGCGTGGAGATGCTGCCGGGCCGCGGTGCTGCCCGCTAGCTGAACGTGAACCAGTTGATGTTCATGAAGTCGGCCGGCTGCCCCGAGTCGAACGTCAGGTAGACCGTGTGGGTGCCGGTCGTGGCCTGGATGTTCGCCGGGACCGTCCGCCAGCTCTGCCAGCCACCGGTGTTGCTGATGGCGAAGCTGCCGATGGACGGACCGGTGAGGCTGTCGAGCCGCACGTTGACCAGCCCGCTGATCCCTCCCGCCGCCCCGGACGCGACCCGGGCGCTGAAGGTCCCCTTCGGGATGCTGCCGAAGTTGACGTTGTCGAACCGCACGTGGTCACCGTTGGCGATCCACGCGACGTTCTGACCGCCGCCGGTGTCCGACGTCGTCTCCTTGGCGACGCCCGCCATGCCGGAGTAGGCCTCGGCCTGGATCCGTGAGGTGGCGTCGGTGCCGGTCGACCCGGAGGTCGTGGTGACGGACACGGCACTGCTCGCGGCCGACCGGTTGCCGGCCGCGTCGTACGCCCGGACGGTGAACGAGTAGGCGGTGGAGGCCGACAGGCCGGTCGCCGTGTAGGTCCGGTTCGCGGTCGAGCCGATGACGGTGCCACCCCGCAGGACCTCGTAGCCGGTGACGCCCACGTTGTCCGTGGACGCCGACCAGGCCAGGATGGTCGCCGACGACGTCGTCCCCGAGGCCGTCAGCCCCGACGGGGTCGACGGCGCCGTCGTGTCACCGCTGGCCGCCGACGTGGTGACGGACCGTGCCGTGCTGCTCGACGAGCGGTTTCCCGCCGCGTCCAGCGCCCGGACCGTGAACGAGTAGGTGGTCGAGGCCGACAGGCCGGAGGCGGTGTAGGTGGTGCCCGACGCGGTGCCGACGACCGACCCGTTGCGGAGCACCTCGTAACCGGTCACCCCGACGTTGTCGGTCGAGGCCGTCCACGACAGGGTCGTCGACGACGAGGTGGTCCCCGAGGCGGTGAGGTTCGCCGGCGTCGTGGGTGCCGTCGTGTCGGACGGCACCGTGGTGTTGGAGCTGGCCACCGAGCGCGCCGGGACGGCCAGCGTGACGCCGTTGGAGAAGGTCACCGTGATCGCCGACCCGCTCATGTTCGCCGCCTGGTAGGTACGCACGCCGTTCTTGACGAAGACCGCGTGCAGCGGGGTGTTCGCCGTGACGGACCGGTCGACCGTGCCGAGACCCGACAGGTTCTTCAGCCAGTAGAACGTGTGCGCCCGCGACTCCCCCTCCTCGACCGCGTACGACCCGGCCTGTGCCCGGAACTGCGACAGCGCCGTCGGGGCGTCGGCCAGCGCCTGGAACTCCCAGATGATGTCCTGCCAGACCGTCGCCGGACCGCCGTTGTTGCGTTCGAGCTCGGTGATGTTGCGACTGATGTACGACGGGTTGTAGCCCAGGTACAGGTGCCCTGCGGTGCTCGGGAGCAGGTTGATGCCCTGGATCATCTCCGGCTCGGCGCTGAACCACGTCGAGTACGAGCCGCCGTCGCCCCAGACCATGCCGACCGTCGAGTGCCCGAACGCGGCCGGGAACGCCTCGTCGTCGGTGTCGAACCAGTAGTTCTCGATCGCGGACGCCTGCGTCGTGTAGAGGTAGATGCCCAGGTCACGCACCGTCTTGTTCCCCGTGACCTGACCCCACTGGATGAGACCGCTGGCGAAGTTCATGCCCTCCGACGACGACTCCTGGTTGTTGCCCGCCGCGAACGCGCCGTGCCCGGCCGCCCAGTCGTGACCCGCGTAGATGTCGAAGTCACGCAGGAACGGGAACCGGGTGTCGCTGCGGTCCCAGTTCGCCGCGTCCTTGATGACGGTGTTGACCATGGAGCCGTAGGCGGAGTCCGCCGCCCACGAGGGGTCGAACTGCGCGACCGTGGCAGCCCCCACGACGTAGTAGCCGTAGTGGAAGTGGTGGTCGTTGAGGTCGGTGTCGGAGCCGTAGGACGCGGGGTAGCCGATCAGGGTCCCCCATGACGGGTTGTACCAGAACGACCGGGTGGTCTCCCCGGGTGACGCCGTCATCCAGTCCGTCAGCCGGGTCTTCATCGCACCGACCAGGCTGTCGCGAGCGGAGGTGTTGCCGGTGAGGTTGGCCATGTGGGCGACCTGCGAGGCACGACCGAACGCCTTGCCGGTCCAGTACGTGTCCTCGCCGAAGCCCGCGAACGGGTCGGTGGACGCGACCTGCGAGATGTAGCCGTTCAGCTGGGTCGCGTCCGCGGAGCCCGCGGCGAACCCGGTGTTCGCCAGCTGCGGCAGGACCCCGTTGAACGTCGAGACGGTCTGGAACTGCGAGCTCCCGACCACCACGCGCATCGGACCGCGCGGCGAGGTGTAGGAGTAGCCGCTCAGCGTCGCGCCGGTGAGGTTGTCACGCTGGTGCGGGTAGAGGGCGTAGACCGTCCCCGTGCCGGACCCCTGGCGTGCCGTCGTGGTGAACGCGTAGGTGGCGGTCATCTTGGCGGTGGACTCGTTGTACGACCACGAGACCTTGGTGCCGGTCACGTGGTTGTGCGCGTACGGCGCGTAGGCGCTCAGGGCGGCGGCGCGGTCGGCCGCGCTGCTGCTCGGCGTCGTGGGCAGCACCGCGACGGAGAAGAAGGAGCCGCCGTTCAGTGACGAGCTGATGGTGCTCCCCGACACCGACCAGGTGGACCCGGACGGCGCGAAGGCGGCGTAGTCGTGACCGTTGATCGTGTAGCCGATCGCGGCGTTGCTGTTGCTCCACACGGTCGGCGTGGCGGCACCCGTGAGCGTCGCGTTGCCCCCGGTCTTCGTCGCGTAGACGAAGGGCAGGCCGTGCCCGAACGTCGTGCGCAGGCTGCTGCTGCCGTTGGTCCACAGCTCGCTGACGGTCCAGTCGGAGTAGCCGTCGACCTTGCCGTCGGCGTCGAGCCCGGCGATCCCGAGGCGGAAGTCCTCGGCGTAGTTGTAGTGGTACTCCCCCACGCCCGTGGCGGTCCCGGAGATGCTCGCCGTCGTCGGGTAGCTCACGCCGAGGCCGTTCGTGTACGCGTGGAACGCGAGCGGGTGCGCCATCAGGTTCTCGGAGACCGACGCGCAGTTGAACTTGCGCCACAGCAGCGAGGTCCACCAGTCGTTCGTCGGGATCGCACCGGCCGGGAAGTTCGACGTCACGTGCGCCCGCGGGTTGGTGATGGGGGTGTTGTTGCACTCGGTGGGCACGGCGCCCCCGGTGGGGGTGCCCTCCGCGTAGCTGCCCGCTCCGACCGTCACCGCCTCCGCACGGGGCACGGGCAGCGCGATCGCCTGCACCAGGTACGCCAGCAGGGCGGCGACCGCGATCATCGCGACGAGCCGGCGGTGGTCCAGGGGGCGACTCGACGTGATCGGTCGTGGGTGTGCAGACATCCAGGTGTCTCCGTTCCGGTACGGCACGCCGCGTCGTCCGAGGGGTCGACGACGACGGGCCCGAGGGCGCGATGGTGCGGCCGTCGGTCGACGGCCGGTCGGTCGTGCGGGCCGTCCGGTCCGGCGCAGCGTTGCGTCAGGCCTGGTCAGCCCTGGGCTGACGGCGTCAGCCCGGTGCGGTACGTGCGGGTGGGGAGGCCCGCAGTGAGCCGGCCGTGACACGGGGACCGTGCGCTGGCCTGGGGGTGGATGTCGAGACCACCCGGGTCGCGCACCCTCGACGGTGAGGGAGATCTGTCCAGGTGACTCGTGTCACTCCTCCGCTCACCTTGTGCCCGGACCGGGTGAAAGTCAAGCGGTGGATCACCCCAGACAGCGCCGGTACGACTGCCGGAGCACGACGACGCCCGCCCCGGGGATCCGGAGCGGGCGTCGTCGTGGGGAGCCGAGGTGCGGTCAGCCGGCCGCCGCGATGAACGCGAGCATCGCGGACCGCGAGCTCCCGTCGTCGACCGCGACATCAGGCAGGCTCGTCGCCTCCTGCCACGCCGCTGCCGCGTCGTCCGCGCCGGCCAGCGCCGAGTACATCAACAGGTAGCCGCCGAACTGCACGCCGTACCCGCCGGGAGTCGCCTCCTCGACGGACGCCCGGATCTGGGCCGGGTCGACCCCCGAGGCCAGGGAGACCTGGACCGGGCCCATCGGGATGAGCTGGATGCCGAGGATCGCGCTCGGCTCCGGGCTGAACCACGTGGCGTAGTCCCGCTTCCCACCCCAGTTCAGGGACACCATCGTGTGGTCGAAGCCCTCGAACTGCTCGAGGTCCGGCGCCGTCCAGTAGGTGCGCGCCGTGAGGGCCTCGGTGGACGCGAGCCAGGTGGCCTGCGTCGCGAGGTCCGGCTGGTCCGACGCCTGGGCCCACAGGCCCAGCCCGTTCCAGGCGGTGACCGCCTCCGACGACGACTCCTGGTTGTTCCCGTCCGCGAACGGGGACGTGCCCGACGCCCACGAGTGGCCGGCGTACGGGTCGTACGCCCGCAGCTGCGGCAGCTCGTCGGACGGCAGTGCCGCGGCGATGTCCTGCGCGAGCAGGTCCATCACCGGGGCGAGCTCGCTCGCCAGGGCCGGGTCGTCCTGCGCGAGCAGGCCCGCCGCGGCGAGGATGTAGCCGTCGTGGAAGTGATGGTCGTTGAGCTCGTCCGACCCGAAGGACGGCGTCAGCCCGATCACCGACCGCGCGGCCTCGTCGTAGACGAAGCACCGGGCGTCGCGCGCGGCGCACCCGTCGGGCTCGGCCCACTCCTTGAGGGCATCGACGGTCGTGGCCTTCAGGTCGGCCACCACGTCCTGCGCCCCCAGCTGCTCACCCAGCACGACGAGCGACGCCGCACGGTTGAGCGCCTTGCCGCCGAAGTAGGTGTCCGAGGGGAATGCCGGCGTGGCCGCGACGTCCGCCGTCAGCGCGTCGACGATCGTGGTGCGCTGCTCGTCGGAGATGCCGTCCAGGTCGAGCTGCCGGCTGGCCGGCAGTGCCGGTGCGAACGACGTCAGCTGCGACCCGGCGCACAGCTCCAGGTCCCCGTAGACGCTCGAGTACGCGCCCAGCCCGCAGTCCTCGCGCTCCGGCTGGTCGCCGGTGCGGTGGTGCGGCATGAGCACGTACGCGGCCGGCGCGCCGCCGGCCGTGCGGTAGGTGAGGGTCGTGCGGGCGACCCGGTCGTCGACGCCGTAGGTCACGTCGACACCGGTGACCGGGTCCGCCGCGGCGGTGCGCAGGGTCGTCGCCGCTGCGTCCGTCGCGTCGGGCGGCAGCGCGTACCACGTGGCCGTGGCCCCCGCGCCGAGCGTCGTCGAGGCACCCTCCGTCGTCCCGCCGACGAGCCCCCACTGCGAGGTGCCCGCGTCTGCGGTCGAGCCGCCGTCGGCACCCGGCTCGAACGCACCGCCGGTGACGGTCGAGGTGAGAGTGACGTCCTGCTCCGCCGTGAAGCTGACGAAGGGCGAGCCCGCCGCCACCACCGTCCGGCCGAGCACGGCACCGGCGTCGTCGAGCAGCTCGACGGTCACGCTCACGGGGTCGGCTGCGCTGACCTGCGCGGAGACCGCGCCTGCGTCGACGGTCACCGCCGGCACGTGCGGCGCGATGATGACCTTGGAGTCGACCGTGGGCGACGGAAGCCCGAGCGTGAAGCCCGAGTCCGTGAGCCCGAACGACAGCGGCTCCGCGAACACCGGTTGCGGCTGGTCGCCGAACACGAGCCCGCTGTACCAGCGGTTGCTGGGCGGCACCACGCCGGGCGCGAGGCGCACCGGGTCGATCTTGGCGACGGACTCCCCCGGGACCGCCGCGACCAGTGCCGCCGCGTCGACCTCCGGCACGGTGGCGTCGGGCGGGCCGCTCACGTCGGCGATCGGAGCCGACCCGGGGCCCGCGGCCTCGGCCGGCCCTGGTTCGTCGTCCGCCCAGGGGGCGACGACCACGAGCACCGTCGCCAGGGCGACGACGACCACGCCCGCCACGGCGATCACCCACCACCGGCGCCGGTTCGTGGGCGGGGGTCGCACCTCGGTCAGGGGTCCTGTGGTTCGAGTCGTCATCGGAAGAGTCCTCCCAGATAGGTCTTCACCGAGGCCGCGGTCCGCGTCACCACCCCGTCGTTGTCCAGCTCCAGCTCGGCGGTCACGGGAGTGCCCGCCGACACCAGGCCGTTCTGCGCACCGTCGACGAGCGCGCTGCCCGCCAGGGTCAGGACCGCCTGGGCGCTGCCCGCGACAGTCTCGACCTTCACCTCCGACACGTGGAGGGTGATGGTGCGCTGGTTCGGCAGCACGACCGTCGCCGTGGCGTCGTCCGCCACCCGCGCGTACTCCTTCGGGGTGAGCGTGTACTCCGCCTGCACGTACAGGGTGTCTGCTCGCTGCACCGTCGCCAGCTGCGTGGCCGACTGGACGAACGTGCCGCGCTCGGAGGCGATCTCCGTCACGACGCCGTCACCGGTCGCCAGGACGACGAGCCGACCCTCGGCGTCGATCTGGGTCGCCTCCGTCGAGGTGCGGGCAAAGCCGTTCTTCACGTCGTACTGCAGGGTCGCCGAGTCGATGACGAAGAGCTGCTGGCCGGTCGTCACCGGGTCCCCCACGTCGACCAGCTGGTCGACGACGAGCCCCGAGTAGGGAGTGCCGACGCCGTACGACTTGGCGAGGATCTGCGCGGAGTCGCTGACGGCGAACCCCCGTGTCTCGTTGAGCTGGTAGGTGGCCAGAGCGGCCAGGACGAGCACGACGAGCATGCCCGCGAGGAGTCGGATGCGGCTGGTCCAGGTCATGTGGCACCTCCGGGAAGTGCGGTGGCGGGGACGGTCGCAGGGGTACGGCGCGGGGCACGCTGCGCCTTGAGGGCGAGTCGGGCGCGGTGGCCCTCCTTCCATGCAGTGAGGACGAAGCCGCCGAGGATGAGGGTGTTCGTGGCGTTCCACGCCAGCGCGAGGCTCGGGTAGCCGTTGCCCAGGTCCTTCCAGACGCCGACCACGGTGGTGATGAGCAGGAACTGGAAGAACAGGACCTGCGGCAGCATGAACGCGAACGGCGACCGGTAGGCGCCCTTCTGGCCGGTCACGTGCCACTTCTGGTCCTTCTTGAAGATGGCGTTGATCAGGGCCCGGGTGTAGATCGGGAACGACACCGCGGCGAGCAGGAGCACCTGCCAGCGGAACGAGCCGAGCGTGTAGAACGCCAGCACGATCTGGAGCACGTAGAAGCCCGAGTAGTACAGGAGCCACGTGAGCGGTGTGATCGTGAGGTTCATCGGGGTGAGGTTGAAGTAGATCTGCAGCGGTGGCACCAGGATCAGCAGCAGCGGCGCGATCCCCGTGAGGTAGTGCGTCGCGGTCACCTGGTACTGCAGCCTCTGGTCCATCGTGAGGTTGCGCTTCCGGGAGAACGGGTTGTGCGTGAGCATGATCTCGAAGCCACCGGTCGCCCAGCGCAGCTGCTGCTTGGTGTACGCCTCGACGGTCTCGGGGGTGTCCCCGACGGCGAGCTCGGTCGGGATGTAGACCGTGCGCCAGCCCTTCTCGTGCAGCATCAGCGACGTCCACACGTCCTCCGACTTGGAGTCGGAGTAGATGCCGCCGACGGAGTCCGCTGCGGAGCGCCGGTAGATGACGTTGGTCCCCACGGAGAACGCGGCGTTGAACCGGTTGCGGCCGGGCTGGATGAACTTGTAGAACACCGACTGCATGTAGCCGGCGCCCTTGGAGATGACGGTGTCGAGGTTGCCGTACACCTGCGGCGTCTGGACGAACGCGACGTCGTCGGAGGCGAAGAACGGCACGGTCTCGTGCAGGAACTGCGGGAGCGGCACGAAGTCGGCGTCGAAGATGACGAAGAAGTCACCCTTGGCGATCGACAGGGCGTGGTTGATGTTGCCGGCCTTGGCGCCGTTGCTGGACAGCCGCCGGACGTAGCGGGCGCCGAGCACCGCCGCGAGGTCGCGGACCTCGTCGGAGCGGCCGTCGTCGAGCACCCAGGTGTCGTGCCTGCCGTGCATCGCCACGGCCGCGGTGACCGTGCGCCGGATCGACTCGAGGTCCTCGCCGTACGTCGTGATGAAGACGTCGACGGTGATTGGCCACTCGTCCAGGTACATCCGCCACGACCGGGGGTCGTTCTCGGTGCCGTCCCGGATGATCTCGCCGAGGTCGAAGAGCCGGTCCTGGGCGTGGTGGAAGGAGAAGCCACGGGGGTCGGAGCCGCTGGACAGGACGGTCCACATCGACAGCAGCGCGTGCGCCACGAGGACGGACTCCGCGACGATCACGAGGGTGTACGGCAGCCAGTCCCCCCGGTTGGCCGGGTTGAGCAGGAACACCGCGTAGATGATGACGCCGGCGCAGGCCAGCAGCACCAGCAGCATGAGGGAAGGGCTCTGGGCGGATCCGTTCTCGGTCGCCCTGGTCGGCTTGATCTTGATCTGCTCGGTCTGTCGAGGTTGCATCACGAGCTTGTCGAACGTCGTTGCCATCCTTCGCGCCCTTCGGTCGTCCAGTCGGACGGCCGGGTGGTTCAGAGGCCCACCTGACCGATGTGACAGCGACGTTGGCGCCAGATGCACGAAGGCGACGACCGTGGGATTCCGAGGATCCGGATCCACCGGCGCCGCCGCCTTGGTGATTGCCCACGACGCTACGGAGTGCTCCGGAAACTGTCCACAGGTAGGGCGGTGCACAAGGTCACAACGGCGGAATGTGTCCATGATGCGAGACCGCCACGCTCAGAACGACCATCCGCACGGCGGGTGACACGGGTGCGCGACCAAGGCGTGGACAGATCTTCGCGCCTGCAGGCCACCGCGGGAGGTCCCGTCGGGGCCGCGCGACGAGCTGCTCGAGCAGCCCCCGGACACTCACGACGAACACCCCCGTCGCCCGGTCACGTCCGCTCGACGGGTTCGTGTCGTCGGGTCGGGATACGGTGCCCGGTGCACCGCAACCCGGTGCAGAACCGACGCACGGGAGGTCTGCGACATGCGCACTACCCACCTGCAGCGCGGCAGGGTCAGGGCGGGGGTGGCGGTCACAGCCACTGCCCTCGTCGTGGCGCTCGCCTCGCCTGCGACAGCCGGCGACGGCCACGGGCACGCCCACAGCGCCGACTACCAGCTCACCGTCATGGGCACCACGGACCTGCACGGCAACGCCGTGAACTGGGACTACTTCAAGAACGCCGAGTACGACGACAGCGCCCACAACGACGTGGGCCTGGCCAAGGTGTCGACGCTCGTCAACCAGGTGCGCGCGGACCGGGGTGACCGCAACACGCTGCTCATCGACGCGGGCGACACCATCCAGGGCACCTCGCTGGCGTACTACTACGCCAAGATCCAGCCCATCTCGAAGCGCGTCGAGCACCCGATGGCGGCGGCGATGAACGCGATCGGCTACGACGCCGCGGCGCTCGGCAACCACGAGTTCAACTACGGCATCCCCTACCTGCGCACGTTCGAGAAGCAGCTCGACTTCCCGCTGCTGGCGGCGAACGCGACCAACGACAGGAACGGGCGCCCGGCGTTCGCGCCGTACATGATCACGACCGTCCGGACCCCGAACGGCAAGGCGGTGAAGGTCGGCATCCTCGGCCTGACCAACCCGGGCATCGCCATCTGGGACAAGGCGAACGTCGAGGGGCAGATGAGCTTCGGCGGCCTCGTCGAGCAGGCCGCGAAGTACGTGCCCGAGATGAGACGCAAGGGTGCCGACGTGGTCGTCGTCTCCGCGCACTCGGGTGCCGACACGTCGTCGTCGTACGGGGACGCACTGCCCTTCCCGGAGAACGCCGCGACCCTCGTCGCGGAGCAGGTGCCGGGCATCGACGCGATCCTGGTGGGTCACGCCCACCAGGAGATCGCCGAGCGCGTCGTCACCAACACGGCGACCGGCAAGCCCGTCGTCCTGTCCGAGCCCCTGAAGTGGGGTCAGCGGCTGTCCGTGTTCGACATCGACCTGACATACCGCCGGGGCCACTGGACCGTGCAGTCCGTGGACGCGTCGGTGCTCAACGCGAGCACCGTCCCGGAGGACCCGAAGATCATCCGCCTGCTCGCCGACGAGCAGCAGACGGTCGTCGACTACGTCAACGGCGTGATCGGCACGTCGACCGAGGCCATGTCCGCGGCGACCGCCCGGTACGAGGACACCGCGGTGCTCGACTTCATCAACTACGTGCAGGCGGGGGCCGTCCAGGCGGAGCTCACCGGCGCCGATGCGGACCTGCCCGTGCTGTCGATCGCGGCCCCCTTCAACAAGGACGCCGCGATCCCGCAGGGCGACGTCTCCGTCCGGGACATCGCCGGCCTGTACATCTACGACAACACGCTCCTGGGCATCAAGCTCACGGGCGCGCAGGTCAAGGCCTACCTGGAGAAGTCGGCGGAGTACTTCAAGGCCGCCCCCGCTCCCGGCACGTACGCGGCCGCCGACCTCACCAACGCGGTGACGCCGACGGCCCCGAACGGCACGCCGGACTACAACTACGACGTCATGGGTGGGCTCGACCAGCCGCTGACCTACGACATCGACCTGGCACAGCCCGTCGGCAGCCGCGTGGTCGGGCTCGCCTACGGCGGTGTCCCCGTGACGGACGGGCAGGAGTTCGTGGTCGCGATCAACAACTACCGGCAGTCCGGCGGGGGCAACTTCCCGGGCGTCACGGCGGCCCCGGTCGTCTACAACCGGCAGGTCGAGATCCGGCAGCTGCTCATCGACTGGGTGAGCGCCAACCAGGTGGTGGACCCGGCGGTGTTCTCGTCGACCAACCCCGACTGGCAGCTGACGTCCGGCGGCACGCCGCTGACCGTCACGCCGTAACGCTGCGCGCGGGCGTCGCACCTCGCGGGGTGCGGCGCCCGCGTCACGCCAGGCCGGCCAAGATCACGAGCTCGAGCGCGGGCCGTGGGTCCGTCTGGTCGCCGCGAGCGATGCTGTGCAGGATCAGCCCCTCGGCGCACGCCATGACGGCGGCGGCGCCGGTGGCGGGGTCGGAGGACCCGAGGCGCGCGAGGACCGGCACGACCTGCGCCTCCATCGCGCGGCGGCCGGACGACAGGGTGTCCCGGAGCGCAGCGTCGTGGCTGGCCTCCATGAACAGGACGAGCCGTGCGGTGGTGAGCGTCCGCTGGGCGGTCGTCGTGTGGTGGACGAGGGCGGCGACGGCGTCCACCAGCTCGTCCGCCGACGCGGGCGCGAACGCGGTGCCGACCTGAGGCATCTCGCGCTGGAGGATCCGCTGGGCCACCCCCGCGAGCAGGGCGTCCCGGGTGCGGAAGTAGTTGGAGGTGGAGCCTCGGGCGATGCCGGCGCGGTCATCCACGCGGCCGTGCGTGAGCGAGCGCAGGCCCTCGGTCCCGAGCAGGTCGATCGCGGAGTCGAGCGCACGGTCGCGCAACGTCGTCACGTGGGCACTATAGACATAGTGACTCACTACTACGACCGTAGTAGCCTGCGTGGATGGCCACCCTCCCGGCTCTCGACGGGGTCACGCACCGGTTCGTGGAGCTCCCCGGTCTGCGCATGCACGTCGCGGAGGCAGGGAGCGGCCCACCGGTGCTGCTGCTGCACGGCTTCCCGCAGCACTGGTGGGAGTGGCGCAAGGTCGTCCCGGACCTCGCCCAGGATCATCACCTGATCTGTCCGGACCTGCGCGGTGCCGGGTGGACCGCCGCCCCCGCGGGCGGGTACACCCGGGAGCAGCTGCTCGCCGACGTCCTCGCCCTCCTGGACGCTCTCGACGTCGAGCGAGTCGACCTCGTCTCGCACGACTTCGGGTCCATCCTCGGGTTTGCCCTGTGCCTCGAGCACCCCGACCGCGTGGGCAGCCACCTCACGTTCGGTGCCGGGCACCCGTTCGTCCGCTTCCACCCGCGGATGCTCGGAGTCCTGTGGCGGCTCTGGTTCCAGGAGGTCATCGCCACCCCAGGTCTCGGCCCCTGGGCGCTGCGGTCGGGGCGTCTCCCGCGGCACCTCCTGCGCTCCCCGACCGTGCCGGACGCGTGGTCGGACGAGGACGTCGAGCTCTTCGTCGCGCCGCTGCGGGACCGCGCCCGTGCCCGGGCCGGGTCCGCGCTCTACCGCAACGTCATCCTGGGCGAGGTCGGCCGGATCTCCCGGGGCGTGTACCGCGGTGCCCACCTGAGCACCTCCACCGTCGTGCTCTACGGAGCCGACGACGAGGCAGGGCTGCCGCTCGAGCTGCTCGGCGGGTACGAGGGCTGCGCGGACGACCTCCGGCAGGAGCTCGTCGCGGGCGCCGGGCACTTCGTCGCCGACGAGCGACCGGACGCGATCGTCGACCACGCCCGGGCGCTGTTCGCCTCACCCGGCTGACGACCCCCGGGCCACCGCCGCCCGACCCGCTTCGAGCCGGGCGATCGGGACGCGGAACGGTGAGCACGACACGTAGTCCAGACCGACGTCGTGGAAGAAGTGGATCGACTCCGGGTCTCCCCCGTGCTCGCCGCACACCCCCAGGTGCAGCCCGGGCTTCGTCGACCGCCCGCCCTCGACACCTGCCCGGACCAGCGCGCCGACCCCGTCGGCGTCGAGCGTCTCGAACGGGGAGATGGTGAGCACCCCGTTCTGCAGGTAGTCCGCGAAGAACGCCCGCTCGACGTCGTCGCGCGAGAAGCCCCACGTGGTCTGCGTCAGGTCGTTGGTGCCGAACGAGAAGAAGTCGGCCTCCTCCGCGATGCGGTGCGCCGTCAGCGCGGCACGGGGCAGCTCGATCATGCAGCCGATGGGGACGTCGAGCGGGACGCCGGACGACGCGCTGACCTCCGCCAGCACACGTTCCGCCTCCTCGCGCACCAGCTGCAGCTCCCGCACGGACCCGACGAGCGGCACCATGATCTCCGGCCGCGGGTCCCGCCCCGCCTGGCGCAGCTGCACGGTCGCCTCGGCGATGGCCCGGACCTGGAGCGCGAACAGTCCCGGCAGCGTCAGGCCCAGCCGGACGCCGCGCAGCCCGAGCATCGGGTTCTGCTCGTGCATCCGCTCCACGGCCGCCAGGAGGGCGACGTCCGTCGGGTCCGGCTCGGCCGCGACGGCGACCTTGACCGCGAGCTCGGTGAGGTCGGGCAGGAACTCGTGCAGCGGCGGGTCGATCAGGCGGATGGTCGTCGGCAGCCCGTCCATGGCCTCCAGCAGGCCGGCGAAGTCGTCGCGCTGGAGCGGCAGGAGCGCGTCGAGCGCGGCCTGCCGGGCGTCGTCGGTGTCGGCCAGCACGAGGCGTTCGATGTACTGGCGACGCTCGCCGAGGAACTGGTGCTCGGTGCGGCACAGGCCCACCCCCTCGGCACCGCGGGCCCGGGCGCGCCGGGCGTCGTCGGCGGAGTCGGCATTGGTGCGCACGTGCATCCGGCGCACGTGGTCGGCGTGCCGGAGCACGCGGTCCACGGCCGTGACCAGCGCGCGGGCCTCGGGGTCGGCCGCGGCCGCGAGCCCGGCGTCCAGCCCGTCGGAGACGTAGACCATCACCGGGGAGTCCACGACGGGGACCTCGCCGCGGAACACCTCGCCGGTGGAGCCGTCGATGGCGATGGTGTCCCCCGCGCGCAGCACCTCGCCGCGCACCCGGACCTCGCCGCGGGCAGCGTCGACGTCGAGCTCCTCCGCACCGACGACGGCGCACGTCCCCATCCCGCGGGCGACGACGGCGGCGTGCGACGTCTTCCCGCCGCGGGCGGTCAGCACACCGTCGGCGACGATCATGCCCTGCAGGTCGTCGGGGTTGGTCTCGCGGCGGACCAGGATCACGTGCGCGCCGGCCGCGGTGCGCTCCAGGGCCTGGGTGTTGTCGAGCACGATCTCGCCGACGGCGGCGCCGGGGGACGCCGGCATCGCGCGGGTCAGCAGCTGTCGCGCAGCACCGGCGTCGAACTGCGGGAACAGCAGCTGGCTGAGCTTGTCGCCCGTGCAGCGCGTGATCGCCTCGTCCATCGTGATGAGACTCTCGTCGACCAGCTCGGTCGCGATCCGGAACGCGGCCGCCGCCGTCCGCTTGCCCACGCGCGTCTGCAGCAGCCAGAGCTTGCCGCGCTCGATGGTGAACTCGATGTCGCACAGGTCGCGGTAGTGCGTCTCGAGCCGACGCATCGCGTGGCGCAGCGCGTCGTACGAGACCGGGTCCAGCACCTCCAGCTCCGCCAGCGGCAGGGTGTTGCGGATGCCCGCGACGACGTCCTCGCCCTGCGCGTTCGGGAGGTAGTCGCCGTAGACGCCGGTCTCCCCCGTCGACGGGTCCCGCGTGAAGCAGACACCGGTTCCCGAGGTCTCGCCGAGGTTCCCGAACACCATGCTCACGACGTTGACCGCCGTCCCCAGGTCGTGCGGGATGCGCTCGCGCCGCCGGTACAGACGCGCCCGGTCGGTGTTCCAGGAGTCGAGGACGGCCTCGATCGCCATGTCGAGCTGCTCGCGCGGGTGCTGGGGGAACTCGCGGCCGGTCTGCTCGACGACGACGTCCTTGAACGTCTGCACGAGCACGCGCAGGTCCTGCGCGGACAGGTCGACGTCCGTGACGGCGCCGACAGCGGCCTTGCGCTCGTCGAGCGCCGTCGCGAAGAGGTCGCCGTCGATCCCGAGGACGGTCTTGCCGAACATCTGGATGAGCCGCCGGTAGGAGTCCCACGCGAACCGCTCGTCGCCCGAGAACTCGGTCAGCCCCTTCACCGACGCGTCGTTGAGCCCGATGTTCAGGACCGTCTCCATCATTCCGGGCATGGAGAACTTCGCCCCGGACCGGACGGAGACGAGCAGCGGCTCGTGGAAGTCGCCCAGCCGGCGCCCGATCGTGTCCTCGATCTCCCGGACGGCGAGCGTCACCTCGACACGCAGCTCGGGCGGGACGTGCCCGTCGCGCATGTACGCCCGGCAGGCCGCGGTGGTGATCGTGAAGCCCGGCGGCACCGGCAGGTCGAGGTTGGTCATCTCGGCCAGGTTGGCGCCCTTGCCACCCAGGAGGTCCTTCTGGTCCTTGTCACCGTCGCGGAACCGCGAGACATACGACGTCATGAAGGGCTCCTGTTCGCAGGGCTGGCCGGGAGGAATTCCCGACTCCTTCAAGCGTCCACGGTACTCGCGGAGATCCTCAAGGGCGCCGCGAGCGCAAGAATCTGCATTGTTGGCCTACGGTCAACGTCATGGCGACGAACTCCCCCCGTCCGGTCATCGACCTGCCGAGCGACCCGCGCGAACCGGCCGCCGCGGGGAGCCAGATGCTCCTGCTCGGCCGGCGGATACGGCACGCCCGCACCGAGCGAGGTCTCACGCTCGACGAGCTCGGGCAGCTCGTCGGCTCGACCGCCAGCCAGCTGTCGCTGGTCGAGAACGGTCGGCGCGAGCCGCGGCTGAGCCTCTTGCAGTCCCTGGCCTCGGCACTGGGAACCACGACGACGGACCTGCTGGACGCCGCGCCGCCGTCCCGGCGTGCCGCCCTCGAGATCGACCTCGACCGCGCGCAGGGCACGGCGACGTACGCGGCGTTGGGCCTGCCGACGGTGCGGCCGGCGAAGAACCTGTCGACGGAGGCGCTGGAGGCGTTGGTCGGGCTGCACCGCGAGCTGGCGCGGCGGGACGACGCCGCCATCGCGACGCCCGAGGAGGCCCGCCGTGCGACGACGGCGTTGCGCCTGTGGATGCGGGAGCGCAACAACCACCTGCCCGAGATCGAGACCGCCGCCGAGGACCTCGTGCGACGGGCGGGGTACACGACGGGCGCCCTGACCCACAGCGCGGTCGCGTCGATGGCCGCCGACCTCGGCTTCACGCTGATCCACGTCGACGACCTCCCGCACTCCACGCGCACGGTGACCGACCTGGCGAACGGCCGCATCTACCTGCCCCCGGCGTCCATCCCGGGTGGCCACGGCCTGCGCTCCCTGGCGCTCCAGGCGATCGCGCACCGCGTCCTCGCCCACTCGACGCCGCGCAGCTACGCGGACTTCTTGCGCCAGCGCGTCGAGATCACCTACTTCGCCGCCGCCTGCCTCATGCCCGGCACGGCCGCGGTCGCGCACCTCAGCGCCGCGAAGCGCCGCAAGGAGCTGGCCGTCGAGGACTTCCGCGACTCGTTCGGCGTCACGCACGAGGCTGCCGCCCAGCGGCTCACCAACCTGCTGACCGAGCATCTCGACATCCGCCTGCACTTCCTGCGCGTGGGTGACGACGGCACCCTGTTCAAGGGCTACAGCAACGATGCCGTGAAGTTCCCCACCGACGGCACCGGCGCCATCGAGGGCCAGGTCGTGTGCCGCGAGTGGGCGGCCCGCTCGGCGTTCACTCGTCGCGACCGCGCCGGCGAGTACTACCAGTACACCGACACGCCCGAGGGCACGTTCTGGTGCACCACGCAGACGGGCTCGACGTCGGCAGGCGGGTTCTCGATCACGGTCGGCGTCCCGTTCGGTGCGGCGAAGTGGTTCCGCGGTCGGGACACGACGAGGCGTCGCGAGTCCCGGTGCCCCGACCCGACCTGCTGCCGGCTCCCCGACCCCGGGCTGGCCGCGCAGTGGGCCCCGCACGCCTGGCCGAGCGCGGCGGTGCACGCGCACGTGCTCTCGCCGCTGCCCACGGGGGCATTTCCCGGCGTCGAAGATGCCGAGGTCTACGCGTTTCTCGACCGCCACGCACCCCGGTGATGGTGCACAGTGGCGCCATGCCACAGATCCGGGTGTTCCTGCTCGACGACCACGAGGTCGTCCGTCAGGGTCTTCTGCGCCTCCTCGAGTCGACCGCCGACATCACCGTCGTCGGCGAGGCGGCGACCGCGCAGGAGGCCCTCGTCCGCATCCCTCGCTCCGAGGCCGACGTCGCGCTCCTCGACGTGCGCCTGCCGGACGGCAGCGGCATCGAGGTGTGCCGCGAGCTCGCCTCGACGGCGCCGGGCGTCCGCTGCCTCATGCTCACGTCCTTCGAGGACGACGAGGCGCTCCTCGCGGCGATCACCGCGGGCGCGGCGGGGTACGTGCTCAAGGAGATCCGGGGCTCGCAGCTGCTCGACTCGATCCGTCTCGTGGCGAGCGGGAGGTCGCTGCTCGACCCCGCGACCACCGAGCGTGTGCTCGCCCGGCTGCGCGAGTCGCACCAGCGCGACCCGCGTCTGGACCTGCTGACCACCCAGGAGAGCGTCGTGCTCGACCTCATCGGGGAAGGGCTCAGCAACCGGGAGATCGCCGACCGGATGTTCCTCGCGGAGAAGACCGTGAAGAACTACATCTCGAGCCTGTTGGCCAAGATCGAGGTGCGCGGACGGACGCAGGCAGCCCTGTTCATCACCGAGCAGAACCGCCTGCACCCCGAGTAGACCCGCTCAGCGCGTCGCGCTCCCGACCGGACCCGACAGCAGGCTGACCAGGCTCACGCCCCAGGACCGCGCGCGGTCGAGCTCCCCGTCGCGCAGCGGACCGCGGATCCCCAGCACCCAGAAGCTCTCCGCCTCGGCCGAGACGTGGAAGCCGTCGCGGCGCAGCACCCGCCACGCACCGACCGCGGCGGAGCCGGGGACGTGCGGGGTGTGGATACGGGTGTCGAAGGTCGCCGCGTGCACCGGACGCTCGGGGTGCTCGAGCTCCCGGAGCCACTCCCGCACCCCGATGCCCGGGACGGGCGAGTCCACGCCGGCCTGCCGCTGCGCGTCCTCGCGCGTCCGCGGCCTGCTCATGCCGAACGCCTGCGTCGGCGCGCCGACGACCAGCAGCTCCAGCTCGGGCGGCAACCGGCGCGGGGCGGACCCGACATCGCGCAGCGCCGCGTCCGGCAGACGTTGCCGCATGCCCTCCCAGACGGCCCGCGCCACCCGCTCCGTGTTCCCGAACGACGACTCGTACACCACCAGTGCGCGCATCGTCCTCACCTCCTCGTGTCTCGGTCTCGCGTCACCTCCAGGGTTCGCCCGGCGTTCGTCGCCACCCAGGGTCGAAAGGCCTGGATCGCCCGACGATCTGCCTATGCTCCGACCATGCGGCCCGACGCCATCGAATCCGGCTCCGAACGTGACGACCGCCTCGAGGCGATGATGGACGCGGTCGTCTCGATGACCGCCGACCTCGACATGGCCACCGTCCTGGAGCGGTTCGTCGCGGCCGGGTGCAGCCTCACCGGTGCCCGGTACGGCGCCCTGGGCGTGCTCGGGGAGCACGGGGGGCTGCAGGAGTTCGTGTACCAGGGCATCGACGAGCAGACGGCGCTGCTGATCGGTCACCTGCCCGAGGGTCGCGGTGTTCTCGGTCACCTCTCGACCGCCCCGGACGTGCTGCGCCTGCACGACCTCGCCGACCACCCGTCGTCGGTCGGGTTCCCGGCGCACCACCCGCCGATGCAGACGTTCCTCGGGGTGCCGGTGCGCGCCCGCGGCGCGGTGTTCGGCAACCTGTACCTCACCGACAAGCTGGGCCCGGAGGGCACCCCGATCGACTTCACCGCTCGCGACGAGCAGGTCGCGGTCGCGCTCGCCGCCGCGGCCGGTGTGGCGGTGGGTCACGCCCGCGCCTACCACCAGGCGCGGGAGCACGAGCTGTGGCTGGAGACGGCGGCCGCCACCTCGTCGTGGCTCACGGGCGACCTGCCCCGCGACGTGGCCCTGGACGCCGTGCTGGCACGGGTCCAGGAGAGCGCCCGGGCGACGGGCTCGGCCCTCTACGGGGAGACGGACGAGCTGCCGACGGCCCTCGCCGAGGAGCTCGCCGGCGTCTGGCCGGCGCTGCGCGAGCAGGCGGACGGGACCTGGGCGCTGGCACTCCCCCTGCGCAGCGGTGACCGGTGGATCGGCGCCGTCGAGGTGTCCTGGCCCGCGGGTGACGCGCCCCGGCTGGACCTGCCCAGCATCGCCGGGTTCGGCGAGCAGCTCGCGCTCGCGCTCGACGTCGCGGACGCCCAGGCGGACCGTGCGAGGCTGGCAGTCCTCGAGGACCGGGAGCGGATCGCCCGGGACCTGCACGACATGGTGATCCAGCGACTGTTCGCCATCGGGTTGGACGTCCAGGGTGCCGCCGCGCAGGACGCCGTCCGGCCGGAGGTCGCCCGCAGGCTCGAGGCCGCCGTCGACGACCTCGACGAGACGATCAAGGACGTGCGCACCACGATCTTCCGCCTCGGTGCACGGTCCGACGGCACGGGCACGGGTCTGCGTCACCGGATCGACGCCGAGGTGGTCGGCGCCCGCCAGGTCCTCGGGTTCCTGCCGCGCCTGCGCACGGACGGGGTGACCGCGACGGTGCCCGACGACGTCGTCGAGGACGCCGTCGCCGTGGTCAGGGAGGCACTGGCGAACGTCGCCCGGCACGCCCGGGCGCACGACGTGGTGGTCCGGGTGCAGGTGGGTCCGAACCTCGTGGTCGAGGTCCAGGACGACGGCGTCGGGATCCCGGCCGACGTCGCTCGCCGCAGCGGGCTGGCCAACCTCGAGAACCGTGCCGCGCGCTGGGGCGGCTCCGTGGCCGTACGCGCACTGCCCGAGGGTGGGACGCACCTGCGCTGGTCCGTGCCGCTGTCCTGACGCGAGGACCTTCGACCCTGTGGCGGCCCCGGTGGGCCGAGCAGTCTGGAGCCGTCAGCACGGTTCAGCACAGATCCTTCACGGGATCGCCACGAAGGGGAGTCGATCGTCATGGCCACCATCCACCCCGAGGTCAGCACCTCGACGCACCCGGCCACCCTGGTCGAGGACGACCTGGTCACGTCGTCGACGGGCCGTCGCTGGCTCGCCGTCACGAGGCTGGCCACCGGATTCATCTTCCTGTGGGCCTTCCTCGACAAGACCTTCGGCCTGCACTACAGCACCGGCGCTGCGGTGGCCGAGGGTTCACCGAGCCTGTCGTGGCTCGACGGGGGCACCCCGAGCCAGGGCTTCATGACGTTCGGCTCGGTCGGCCCGTTCAAGGACGTCTTCGCCTCCATGGCGAGTCCCGTCACCGACTGGCTCTTCATGCTCTGCCTGCTGGGAGTCGGCACCGCCGTCATGCTCGGCATCGGCCTGCGGGTCTCTGCCGTCGCCGGGTCGCTGCTCATGCTGTCGATGTGGGTGGCCGAGTGGCCGCTCCTGCAGGGCTCGACCAACCCGGTAATGGACTACCACGTGATCTACGCGCTGGTCCTGGTCGTCTGCGCGACGCTCCTCGCCGGAGACACCTGGGGCCTCGGTCGCCGGTGGGCGAAGCTCCCGCTCGTGCAGCGGTTCGGCTGGCTGCGCTGACCCGACAGGGTCCTGTCCGGAGCGGCACCTCGGTCCTGAGGTGCCGCTCTCGTGTCGTCGGGCGACACGCTCGCCAACGCGGTGCCGCTCTGCCACGATCTGTCGCATGGTGGACAACGGCGCCGGGTGGACCGAGAGCACCGTCGAGGTCGAGGGCCACGACGTCTTCTACCGGGAGAGCAGCGACGTCCCGGGCGCGCTGCCGATCGTCCATGTGCACGGCTTCGGGATCTCGGGCGCGTACCTCATGCCGACTGCCCGCATGCTCGCGTCGCGCGCCGTCAACCTGGTCCCCGACCTGCCGGGCTACGGCAAGAGCGAGAGCTGGGGCTACACCCTCGGCATCCCGGCGCTCGCGGTCGCCCTCCTGCACATCCTGGACGAGCTCGGACTGGACAAGGTCGTCCTGGTCGGCAACTCCATGGGCTGCCCCATCAGCCTCGAGGTGGCCCACGCCGCACCCGACCGCGTCGACCGGATCGTGCTGGTGTCGCCCGCGGGTGGCATCCACAACCAGGGGCTGGGCCGTGCGGTCCGGCAGCTGGCGATGGACAGTGCGCGGGAGAACCGCAGGATGGCCAGGGTGGCCGTGCCCGACTACCTGCGGTTCGGTCCGGTCAACACGTTCCACCTCTTCAGCGAGATGACGCGCTTCCCGTCCCTGGAGCGACTCCTCAAGACCCCCGTACCGACGCTGGCGGTCATCGGGAGCAAGGACCCGCTGATGGCACCGCCCGCGCGGGTCCGGGAGGTGAGCCGCCTGGCTGCGGCCCACACCACCGTCGCCCTGATCGAGGGTGCCGCGCACGCGATCAACTTCAGCCACCCCGGTGAGCTCTCGCACGTGATCTCGTCCTGGCTCGACGGGCGCGAGATCGTCGACGACCCCGGCTCCCCCGGCTACACCCGGGTGCTGCAGCTCCCGCGCAGCTGAGCCGTCAGGCGCCCACGGTCCGCCGCAGCAGCAGCTCGTGCAGGCGGGGGTCGGCCAGCGGCCGGAAGTGTCCCGGGGTGTCGAGCACCACCTCCGTCGCCCCGTCGAGCGCGCTCCCCGCCGGGATGTGCGGGTCCCACCAGCTGTACACCGACGTGATCCGGTGGTTGACGGTGCGCTCGGCGTCCAGCGCGACGATCGTGGCGTCGCTCGGGATGAACGCCCGCACGGCCGGCGTCACGAACCAGCGCGCGTACGACGACCCCGCGAACGGGGTGTTCACCGCGATCATCGACGCGATGCGGCCGCTGGGGTCCTCCCGCAGCATCGCGAGCTTGCCGATGAGCCCGCCCTTGCTGTGCGCGACCACCACGACGTCGCACAGGTCGTGCGCCGCGAGGTACCGGCCGAGCACGCTCGCCCCGCGCAGCACGGGCCGGCGGTTGCTGCCCAGGTCCGGCAGCACGTGGACCCGCACGCCGTGGTCGTGCAGGAGCGTCGCCAGCGGCAGCAGGAAGTGCCACGACTCGTACACCCCCGGAACCAGGACGACCGGCGGCCCGACCGGGTTCGCGGGACTTCGCAGGGAGTCGGGATCCGTCCGCGACGTGATGCCCGCCGCCTGCCACCCGAGCACCGACGCGTAGTCGCGCGCCCGCCACCAGGTCTGGCGCAGCAGACCACCGGACGTCCTCGTCGCATCCTGCATGCGGACATGGTGCCGCACGACGGGTCCGGTATGGCCCTATCTTGGGCATGTGCCCCGACTCCGTCGCCTCGCGAGCTGCGCCGCATGAACATCGTCGTGGGCGCACTGATCACGCTCGGTGTCACGGCGTTCACGGTGTCCGCGATGCTGCTGGTGCGGCGCCGGGCCCCGGCCGGCAGCTACTTCAGCGACGGGGACCGCGCGTCCGGCGTGTTCGGCGTGCTGGCCACGGGCTTCTCGGTCCTGCTCGGCTTCATCATCTTCCTGGCGTTCCAGTCCTACGACCAGGCGCGCTCCGGGGCCGAGACCGAGGCCGTGACGGTCGCGCAGCAGGTGCAGACCGCCCAGTTCCTGCCCGCCGACGTGCGCGAGGAGCTCACCGGCGAGCTCGTCTGCTACGCCCGGGCCGTGGTGGGCGTCGAGTGGCCGCGGATGCAGGACGGGACCTTGGGTGACGCGTTCAACCCGTGGGGCCCGGCGCTGTTCGAGACGATCGACACCGTCGAACCGCAGACCGCTGTCGAGCAGTCCGCGTACGACCGGTGGATGGACCAGACGTCCAACCGCGAGCAGGCCCGCATCGACCGCGTGCACGGCGCGGAGGGTCTCATCCCCCTGCCGCTGTGGCTGGTCCTGTTCGTCATCTCCGCCGTGATCTTCGTCTATGTCCTGTTCTTCGCGGACTCGGCGGAGGGCGCGGTCACGCAGGGCCTGCTGATGGGCAGCGTCACCGTCGTCATCACGCTCCTCCTGCTCCTGCTGGGCTTCTTCGACCACCCGCACGGGGACCAGGTGGGCAAGCTCGAACCGGCGGCGATGGAGCGCACGGTGCGCATCGTCGACGCGCAGCTGGCCGAGGTCGGCATCGACCTCACTCCACCGTGCGACGCCACGGGCCGCGCCGACTGACCTACCGGCGGACGCCCCGCACCGGCGCGGCGGCCAGCGGGTCGTCGGGCCACGCGTGCTTGGGGTACCGGCCGCGCAGCTCCGCCCGGACCGCCGGGTAGCCCGTGCTCCAGAACGACCCGAGGTCGGCGGTCACGGCCGCCGGGCGACCCGCGGGTGAGAGCAGGTGCAGCAGCACCGGCACGCGACCGTCGGCCAGCCGCGGTGTGGCGCGCCACCCGAAGACCTCCTGCAGCCGGACCGGGAGCACGGGCTGGTCGCCGGTGTAGTCCACCCGCAGGCTCGACCCGCTGGGCACCGTGAGGCGTTCGGGGGCGAGCGTGTCGAGCCGGGACGCGTCGGGCCACGGCAGGAGCCGGCGCAGTGCCTGCACCACGTCGACGCGGCTCAGGTCCCGGGCGCCGCGGACGCGCGCCAGGTCCGGTCCGAGCCAGTACTGGAGGGCGGCCAGGAGGGCGTCGTCGGACACGTCCGGCCAGGGTGCACCGAGCGCGCCGTGCAGGAACGCCATCCGCTGGCGCAGCCCCGAGGCCGCGTCCGTCCAGCGCAGCAGGGCCAGCCCCTCCCGGGTCAGCCCGTCGCGCATCGCCGCCACGACGAGCTCGGGAGGTGGGTCGGCGAGCCGCACGGACGTCAGCTCGATCGCGCCGAGCCGCCGGACGTGGCGCGCGACGACCGCACCGTCGGCCCAGGCGACGACGTCGTCCTCGCGCAGCAGCGCGGGCGCGGCGTCCGTGGCCACCTCGAGGTCGAGCGGTGCGGCCGAGCGGATCGTGGCGTCCCGGCGGCCGGCTCCACGATCCGCGTCGGCGACGGCCAGCCACGGCAGCCCTGCCAGCCCGGAGCCGGGTGGCAGCACCGCACCCGTGCCGGACGTCATCAGGTACGTCGACCCGCCGGGTCGCAGCCGGGCGATGCGGTCCGGGTGGGCGAGGGCGACGACGAGCCCGACGGCGAGGTCGTCGCTGAGCCCGTCCACTGCACCACCGTCCGGGACCGACGCCCGCAGCCGGCCCACCTGCGCCCGCCACGGTCCGGACTGCGGTCCTCCGCGCCGCAGGGCACGCAGCGCCGCGACCAGGTCACCGCCGGGGGCACGCGCGTCCTCGGACAGCAGGGCGACCACCTCGGCCGCGCGTCGTGCCCCCACGAGCGCGGCACCGTCGAGGAGCCCTCGGGCGAGCCGGGGGTCGGCGGGGACCGCCGACACCGCCCGGCCGCGCGCCGTCGGGTGACCGTCGCCGTCGACGGCCCCGAGCGCGACGAGCGTCGCCTGCGCCACCGCCATCGCCGCGGCGGGCGGCCGGTCGAGCAGGGCGAGCCCGAGACCGTCGGGGCTCCCCCAGCACGCCAGCTCGAGCGCGAACGTCGTGAGGTCCGCCGTGAGGATCTCCGGTTCGGGGTGCGCGACCAGGCGCGCGTGGTCGTGCGCGGACCAGCACCGGTACACCGCGCCCGGTCCTTCGCGCCCGGCGCGGCCCGCGCGCTGCTCCGCCGACGCGCGGCTCACCCCGACGGTCACCAGCCCCGCCAGGCCCCGGCGGTGGTCGGTGCGGGGCTCGCGCGACAGTCCCGCGTCGACCACGAGCCGGACCCCCGGCACCGTGAGCGACGACTCCGCGACTGCCGTCGACACGACGACCCGGCGTCGCGTGCCGGCCGTCAGCGCGAGGTCCTGCACGTGCGCGGGCAGCCGACCGTGCAGCGGACGGACGTCGACGTCGAGCCCGCCGAGCCGGCGCGCCACCCCGTCGACCTCGCCGGCGCCCGGAACGAAGACCAGGACGTCGCCGGAACGCTCGGCCAGGGCACGGCGGACCGTCGCCGCCACGTGGTCGAGGAACGCCGGCGTGACCCCGCGGTCGTCGGTCCGGGCGGTGCGCGCGGGGGCCGGGCACCAGAGGGTGTCGACGGGGAACAGCGCACCCGCGACCGCGACCACCGGCGCCGGCTCGGAGCCGCCCAGGAGGGCCGCGGTGCGCTCGGCCTCGACCGTCGCGGACATCGCGACGACGGCGAGGTCGTCGCGCAGGTGCGTCCGGACGTCGACGAGCAGCGCGAGCGCGAGGTCGTCGACGAGGTGGCGTTCGTGGACCTCGTCGAGGATCACCGCGCCGACCCCGGGCAGCTCCGGGTCGCGCTGCAGGCGGCGCAGCAGCACCCCGGTGGTGACCACCTCCACCCTCGTCGCAGCGCTTGCGAGACTCTCTCCCCGGACGGAGAACCCGACGGTGCGACCGACGGGCTCGCCGAGCAGGTGCGCCAGCCGGCGCGCAGCGGCGCGTGCCGCGATCCGCCGCGGCTGGGTGACCACGACGCGCCCGGGGACCGCCGCGGCGACGGCGGGTGGGACCAGGGTCGTCTTGCCGGTCCCCGGTGGCGCCTGCACCACGACGACGCCCCGCGCCCGGAGCGCGGCGACGACGCCGGGGAGCCCGTCGCGCACGGGCAGGTCGGGCGGGTCGGCGAGCAGCCGCGCGATCGGGTCGTCGTCCACGCACGCAGTCTGCGGGGTCAGGCCGACGATCGCTCCCTCGCCGACTCGACGGGCAGCAGCACGGCACCGACCAGGAAGCACACCGCACCGACGAACGTGCCGAGGTTGACCAGCTCGAGATTGGCCGACTGGTCCGTGGACGGCACGTAGCGGGCTGCGACCGCCGAGACACCGAACGCGATCGACCCGAGCATGTTGAGCGCCGCGATGCTCCAGCCGATCGAGCGGTCCGGGCGCGGGAGGACCCCGCGGTTGACCTCGGCGTAGGCGAACCAGCTGGCCACGAGGAAGCAGATCGACCCGTACACGTCGGGCGCCCAGACCAGGTGCCGGGCCTGCTCGGCCGTGAGGTCCGCCTGCGTCGCCGAGAAGGTGCTGATGTTGAAGAACACGGTGCCCACCAGCTGGACCAGCACGGCCCAGAAGTCGATCCGGTGCGGCTTCCAGCCCACGAGCGAGGCGAGCGGGCGGGGCCGCGCCGACTCGGTGAGCACCCCGCCGGGCGCGCGCAGCGTCTCGTGGAACTGCAGGTAGGCGGCCGACGTGAAGAAGATCGAGCCGACGAAGAACGTGCCGGCGACCACGGCCGGGTCGAGGGCGTCGAAGTACAACGGGACCGAGCCGAGGGCGAAGCACAGCGACCCGATCGCGAACAGGCTCCCGATCCACCAGCTCATCGCGCTGGCCCGACCACCCTCGGCCCGGACACCCGCGAGCCGCAGACCGAGACCCTTGCGGTGCCGCCGCGAGCTCCACTCGACCTCGGTCCCGTCCGGGCGCACGAGCACGGCGTGCGTGACGAACCCCAGCGGGCCGCGGGTGTGCTGCACCCGCCAGCCCGCCGGGAGGTCCGGGACGGTCGCCGTCACTTCTGGAGGCCGGTGCGCGCCTTGCTCTTGGCAGCCGCGTGCGCCGGAGAGGTCCACAGGTCCGGCTTGCTCGTCGGTCGCTGCACCGGCTGCTCCGCGACGAGCGCGTCCCATCCGGCCATCAGGTCACGCAGCAGCTGCTCGATCATCATCCGGCTCAGGTCGAGGCGGACGACGACGCGCAGCAGGTGCACCGCGTCCGCGTCGGGCGGCAGGCTGTACGCCGGCACGATCCAGCCGTCCTCACGCAGCCGCGCCGACAGGTGGTAGACGTCGAAGCCCGGATCTCCCTTGATCGAGAACGTCACCACGGGTTCGGCGAGCCCAGGGTTGAGGATCTCGAACCGGCCGCTCGCCTCCAGGCTCTCGTTGAGGAACCGGGCGTTGGCGAGCATCGTCTCGACGATCGACGTGTACCCGCTGCGCCCGAGCCGCAGGAAGTTGTACATCTGCGCCTGGATCATGGCCGACCCGCGCGAGAAGTTGAACGTGTAGGTGGGCTGCGCACCGCCGAGGTAGTTGACGCTGAAGACGAGGTCCTCGGGCAGCCTCGAGGCGTCCCGGAAGATCAGCCAGCCGACCCCCGGGTAGACCAGGCCGTACTTGTGGCCGGACACGTTGATCGATGCGACCTGCTCGAGCCGGAAGTCCCAGCGCAGGTCGGGCTCGGCGAACGGGGCGATGAACGCCCCGCTCGCGCCGTCGACGTGCAGGGGGATGTCCCAGCCCTTCTCCGCCTTGATCCGCACGAGGAGGTCGTTGATCTCCTCGATCGGGTCCGCCTCGCCGATGTGGGTCGTCCCCAGGACCGCACCGACGGCGATGGTGTTCTCGTCGACGTGCGCCTCGACGTCGTCCGCGCTGAGCACGAACCGGTCCGCCTTCATCGGGATCTTGCGCATCTCGACGTCGAAGTAGTTGGCGAACTTGTCCCAGACCACGTGGGTCTCCGCACCGAAGACCACGTTGGGCCGGTCCGTCGCCAGGCCCGCGGCCCGCCGCCGGTCCCGCCACGCGCGCTTGTGGGCGAGCAGGCCGAGCATGATCGCCTCGGACGACCCGATGGTGGCCACCCCGACGACGACGGTGGGGTCGGGGGCGTTGAAGAGGTCGCCGAGCATGTGCACGCAGGCTTCCTCGATCAGGGACGCCGCCGGGTACTCCTCGTGGTCGATGTGGTTCTTGCGCAGGGAGTCGTGGATGAGCTTCTCGGCCTGAGGTTCCATCCAGGTGGTGACGAAGGACGCGAGGTTGAGCGTCTCGCGCCCGTCGAGCATGAGGCCGGTGTGGAGGAGCTCGTAGGCCTCGTCGGGCTCCAGCCCGTGCGGCGGGAACGTCCCGCGGTCGATGTGCTCGCGGAAGCTGGGCCGGCCGTGGATCGGGCCGAACGGGTCGGACGTCTCGCTCACCTGTGCTCCTCCAGTTCATCCGTCCGGAGCCGGCTGACTGCCTCCCCCGGCACGCACCTGCGCGTCGAACGTAGCGCGGTCCGTCCCGATATGTCCCCAGGTAGGGTCCGACTCGTGGCCTGGTACGACGAGACCTTCGTGCAGACCGGGCGCTCACCCGCGCTGTGGGCGCTGGTCGGCTTCCTCGTCACGTTCGCCGTGGTGCGGACCGTCACGCGCCGGATCCATGCCCGGCAGGCGGCACGCGCCGAGGGATCAGGTCCGGTGAAGGACGTCTACATCGGCGGCGTGCACGTCCATCACCAGGTGTGGGGCATCCTGCTCGTGCTCGTCTCCGGGCTCCTGACGTTCCGGTTCCGGCCCGAGTCGCCGTGGATCGACGTCCTCGCGCTGCTCTTCGGCGCGGGCGCCGCGCTCACGCTCGACGAGTTCGCGCTGTGGTTCCACCTGGACGACGTCTACTGGTCGACCGAGGGACGCAAGTCGATCGACGCGATCCTCGTCGGGGGCGCCCTGGGCGGCGCGATCCTGCTCGCCGTCTCCCCCGTCGGCAGCACCAACGAGTCGAACCTGCCTGCGTGGCTGTACTCGTTCCTCGTCGCGACGCACCTGGCGTTCGCCCTCGTGTGCGTCCTCAAGGGCAAGCTGGCGACGGGGATCCTCGGTGTCGTGGTGCCCACGCTCGCCTGGATCGGCGCCGCGCGACTGGCGAAGCCCAGCTCCTACTGGGCACGCCGCCGGTACCGCGGGAAGAAGCTCGAACGCTCGCACCGACGGTTCGGCCCGTCATACCAGGCGCGGCACGACCGGCTGCGCGACCTGCTCGGCGGAGCGCCCGCTGCGCCCCCCGAAGGGCGTCCACAGTCCGACAGGTAGGATCGACCGTTCCCCGCGCGCCCCGGCTCTCGTGCTCCCTGCCCGTCGGCCACTCCCTGTCGACCAGCTAGGACCGCACGATGACTGCCCTCACCACGACCCCGCAGACCCTCGACGGCGTCGACCCCGCCGAGCTCGACGTGTTCCTCCGCGTCGCGGAGCAGATCAGCCGGCTGCCGTCGGACCACCCGCACCTGGCCCTGGCCCGCCGTGCGACGTCCGCACTGTTCAAGGCGGCGAAGAAGCAGCGTCGCGCCGAGAAGCGGGACGCCATCAGCGCCGCCGACCGCGCCGTCATCCACGCGACGGCCACGGGCAGCCCCGGACGCATCGACGACGAGACCCAGGGCATCCCGCTGGTCTCCAGCGCCCAGGGCGCGACCGCGGGGACGCTGCTCAAGGCCCGGCCCTGCTACATCTGCAAGGAGCCGTACGTCGAGGTCGACGCGTTCTACCACCAGCTCTGCCCCGCGTGCGCCCGGCTCAACCACGCGAAGCGCGACGCCCGCACCGACCTCACCGGCAAGCGCGCGCTGCTCACCGGCGGGCGCGCCAAGATCGGCATGTACATCGCGCTGCGCCTCCTGCGGGACGGGGCGACGACCACGATCACCACCCGGTTCCCGCGCGACGCCGCCCGCCGGTTCGCCGCGATGCCCGACAGCGCCGACTGGCTCGACCGGCTGAGCATCGTCGGCATCGACCTGCGCGACCCGGCTCAGGTGGTCGCGCTCGCGGACTCCGTCGCCGCGCAGGGACCGCTCGACATCCTCATCAACAACGCCGCGCAGACCGTCCGCCGCTCCCCCGGTGCGTACACGCACCTGGCCGACGCGGAGCTGGAACCGCTGCCAGACCGGCCGCTGCCGCAGATCACGACGTTCGGCCGCACCAGCAGCGCCCACCCCGTCGCGCTCGCGGGGTCGGTCACCGAGCTCACGAGCATCTCGGCCGGCGCTGTGGCGTCGCTGGCGCTGTCGGCCGAGCACGCGTCCCTGGAACGGCTCGTGGCCGGCACGGCGATCGACGCGGGGGGCCTGGTGCCCGACACGGCGGAGACCAACAGCTGGGTCCACACGGTCGACCAGGTGGACCCGATGGAGCTGCTCGAGGTCCAGCTGTGCAACCAGACCGCACCGTTCATCCTGGTCAGCCGCCTGCGCGGGGCGATGAAGGCGACCGCCGGCGAGCGCGCGTACGTGGTGAACGTCTCCGCCATGGAGGGTGTCTTCTCGCGCGGCTACAAGGGCCCGGGCCACCCGCACACCAACATGGCCAAGGCGGCGCTGAACATGCTGACCCGCACCAGCGCCACCGAGCTGGCGACCGACGGCATCCTCATGACCAGCGTCGACACCGGCTGGATCACCGACGAGCGCCCGCACCCGACCAAGGTCCGGCTGGCCGAGGAGGGTTTCCACGCCCCGCTCGACCTGGTCGACGGTGCCGCCCGCGTGTACGACCCGATCGTGCGCGGCGAGGCCGGCGAGGACCTGTTCGGCTGCTTCCTCAAGGACTACGTGCGGTCCGCCTGGTAGTCCCCAGAGGCGCGCTGCACATCTGTGCACCACGATGAGCGCGTGCATCGTGACCTCAGCGCCCACCTGTCCCTCGACGTCACCTCGCCCGCCACCCTCGCCTTCGAGCTCGCGGTGTCCACGCAGCTCTCCGCACAGGAGTCGCTGCGGGTCACGCTGGACGGCTCACCGGTCCAGGTACGGGAGGTCCCGGACCATCACGGGACACGGCTGCACGTGGTGCAGGCGAACCCCGGCCGTCTCGTCCTCGACTACTCGGCGTCGGTCGACGGTCGCGCGACACCGGTCGCGTCCGACGAGGCCGACCTGCTGCGCTACCTGCGCCCCAGCCGCTACTGCGAGTCGGACACGCTCGGACCTACGGCGCACGCCGAGTTCGCGGGCCTGCACGGGTACGACCTGCTCTCCGCGGTGAGCTCGTGGGTCGGGTCCCGGCTCTCCTACGTCCCGGGGTCGAGCCTGCCCACGGACGGCGCCGTGCAGACGCTGCTGGGCCGCAAGGGCGTGTGCCGTGACTACGCGCACCTGGTCATCGCGCTGCTGCGCGCGCTGGACGTCCCCGCTCGGCTCGTCTCCGTCTACGCGCCCGGACTGTCACCTATGGACTTCCACGCCGTCGCAGAGGCGAACCTCGACGGCCAGTGGTACGTCGTCGACGCCACCACCCTGGCGCCGCGCACGAGCCTCGTGCGGATCGCCACCGGCCGTGACGCCTCCGACACCGCGTTCCTCAACGTGCACCACGGGTACGCCGACCTCGACGAGCTCGAGGTGACCGCCGTCGCGGACGCCCTGCCCGACGACGACGTGCGGGACCTGGTGACGCTCGGCTGAGAGCCGCGCTGCTAGCCTCCGGAACGTGACAGAACCGGACGAGTCAGGCATCGCCGCCCCGCACCGGCGCCGGTCCTTCCTCGCCAGACGGACGGGGACCGACGACTTCGGGATCGTCCTGTCGCTGCTGGTCACGGCGTACGTGGCGTTCGCGCTGAGCTCGGCGCTGTGGGTCGAGCTGGTCGTGCTGGTGCTGTACCTCTTCACGCTCGGCCTGGCGGTGCGGACCTCGCGACCGATGCCGCACCAGAAGCGGTTCGTCCGCGTCGTCCTGGTCGTCTCGGCGGTCGTCGCGGTGGTCTCGCAGCTCGTGCTCCCCCGGGCGGCGGCGGACGGCGTGCTGGACGGTGTGGTCTGCGTGATCCTCATGACCGCACTCGTCGTGATCCTCGACCGGATCCTGCGTCGGACGGCCGTGACGGTGCAGTCGCTGGCCGGCGCGCTGAGCGCGTACCTGATCATCGGGATGTTCTTCGCGAGCCTCTTCGGCGTCATGGACGCCCTCACCCCGGGGCCGTTCTTCGCCTCCGGCGAGGCGGCGAACTCGCGCTCGTTCCAGTACTTCTCCTACACGACCCTGACGACGCTCGGCTACGGCGACTACACCGCGGCACTGTTCCCCGGTCGCAGCATCGCCACGTTCGAGGCGCTCGTCGGCCAGGTGTTCCTCGCCGTCCTCGTCGCCCGGCTGGTCGCCGCGTTCCACGGACGGTCGGAGGCAGCCGCGCCCGACCGCACCGACGACTGATCTCGCGCGTATCTGCGACGACGCTGCCCAGCCCTTATCCAGCACGGACGTGGACCAGGAGGCACCGGTGACGACTTCTCCGGGATCGGGTGGGCTGGTGCCCGCTCCGGTCGAGCTCGGCGGACTCACGGAGATCCGCGTGCACGGCGTCGGCGGGACCAGCCCCGAGTCCCTCCTCGGCGACGCGACGCCCACCCGCGTCGCGGGCGACCGCGTCGCGGGCTTCTACCGGACCACCGACGCCGCCGGGCGGCACCGCGAGGCGTACTCGTGGGGTGGCCTGACGTCCCGCAGCCGGATGCGCGCGCTCTGGGCCCTGCTGCTGCCGTCGATGCTGGCGAACATGGCGGGCTGGATGGCGCGCCGCTGGGTGACGGCCGGTGAGGAGGAGATCAGCCGTCCCGCGACCCTCTGGGTGTTCCGGTGGTTCGCCCGCCTGACCGCGCTGGCCCTGACGATCAGCACCGCGGCGATGGTGACCTATCTCGCCCTCGACGTCCTCGCGTACCAGTGGGGCCGGACGGAGCCGCTGCCCGGTCCGGCGCAGCAGGCGGCCGGGGTGCCCGGTGGTGTCACGTCCTGGTGGGCCCAGACCGTCGAGACGTGGACGGCGGTCGAGCGTCCGGGGAACCGCATCGTGCTCGGCGCTCTCGCGGCCGTCCTGGTCGCCCTCGTGTTCGCGGTCCTCGCGCGCCACTCCCGGTCGTCCTACGAGAGCGTCGTGCCGCCGACGCCCATCAGCGCCGAGCCCGGTGCACCCGACGTCACGTCGACGACCCCGCCGCCGCCGTCCCTGCGGTGCGCCGCCGCCCTCGACGGCGGGCTCCGTGCTGCGGACTTCTGGGCGGGTCTCGAGTGGCACAAGTTCCTGTCCCGGATCCACCTCACGGCCTGCCTCGGCGTGGTCGCCCTCTTCCTCGGGTGGTCGACGTGGGGCCTCGGGGCCGGCACCGGCGCGGGCGCCTTCGGGCAGGTGGCCACGGTGGCTGCAGGCGCCGCGCTGCTCCTGCTCATGGGGATGCTCGCGTTCGACGACGCGCAGGCGGACCTCGGCTGGATCGCGCTGACGCTCACCACCGCCGCCCTCGTCCTGGCGGGGGCGGCCGCGGTCATGCTGCCGCCCGGCGCCGGTCCTGCAGGGATGCTGCCCGGCGCCCGTCCGGCGCTCAACGTCGTCTGGGGCCTGAGCCTGGTCCTGCTGGTCCCGCTCGCCGCGCAGCAGTCCCTCGCGTGGTTCTACCGGCTGTGGCAGACGCGCCGGCTGCGCCGCACCGGGCAGCCCGTGCCTCGGCTCAGCACCTTCCCGTGGGCGGGGCCTTTCGTCATGAACACGATCGCGATGGTCGTGGCGAACACCGTGCTGCTGTCCGCGATCGTCTACGTCGCGGGCGTGGTCGGCACGATCTCGTGGGGCTTCGGCCCGGGGACCGGCGTCTTCGCGGAGCAGGGCACCGTCATCTACGTCCCCATGGCGATCGGCTCGCTCGCGTCGATCCTCTCGCTCGGCCTCATCCTGCTCGTGGTGCTGTTCGCGGCCACGTTCGTCGTCGTGCTCCGCCGCCGGACCAAGGTCAACGCGCCGGGGGTCGAGACGGACCTGCGGACCCGGTACACCGCGGCGGGCATCCCCGACGTCGAGCCGGGCGCGTCCGCGGGGACCGAGGCGGCGTGGTGGCGGTCGGCGTTCGACCCCCCGCTGTTCGGCGCCCGTGGTCGGCAGCGCGCGGGCCGGCCGACCCCCTGGGTGCACAAGGTCACCACCATGCGGTTCGTCGGCGACCACTCCCGTGCCGTCGCGGTCCTGTTCGTCGCGCTCACCGTGTGCGCGGTGGTCGGGCTGGTGCTCTTCCTCAACCAGGTGCTGATCCAGCACCGCGAGCCGCCGATGTTCTTCGTCGAGGTCGGTACGAAGGTCGCCGTCGCCTTCCCGCCGCTGTACGTCCTCGTGCTGACGCTCGCGTGGCGCAACGAGCGCTGGCGTCGCGTCCTGGGGTCGCTCTTCGACGTCGGCACGTTCTTCCCGCGGGCGTTCCACCCGTTCGCCCCGCCCGCGTACGCCGAGCGGGCGGTGCCCGAGCTGACGCGCCGCATCTGGCGCCTGCACGACAACGGCGGTCGTGTGGTGGTGTCCGCCCACTCCCAGGGCAGCGTCATCGCCGCCGCCGCGCTCGGCAGGACGTCGAGCCGCGCAGGTGTGGAGCCGACCATCGGGGTCGTCACCTTCGGCTCGCCCCTCGGCAAGCTCTACCGGTGGGCGTTCCCCGCCCTGTTCAGCGACGGCTTCCTCGCGGGGATCACCGACGACCGTGCAGGCATCGGACCGGTGCTCTGGCGCAACATCTTCTACGCGACCGACTACATCGGCGGCCACGTGAGCTCAGGCACGTCGACGATCGCCGACGCCGTCGACGTCGAGCTCGTCGACCCGCCGACGCACCGGTACGTCGTCGACCAGCCCCTGCCGCGCGTCCTGAGCCACACCGGCTACTGGTACGACGAGGCCTTCTGGCGGGAGGTCGACGAGATGTGCACCGTGACCCTGTCCACGGGCGGACCGCGGCCGGGTTCGGACGTCTCCGGCGGCGGGGTGGACCTGGTGCCGCCCGATCCGACGATGTCGGGGAGCTACCGCGCTCAGGCCGTGATCCCGCTCGTCGACGCCACGACGTCAGCGATCTTGCGGGACAACGCCTCGTAGAACATCGACAGCGGGAACTCGTCGTCCAGCACCGCGTCGGTGAACCCCTTGGGCGGACCGTCGAGCGGCAGGTCGCCGCGCGCCCACACCGACGCCGGGTGCGGTGTCACGGTGCCGGACACGAGGGCGTACGCGGCGAGCCAGTGCGCGGTCTTCGGGCGGTCGATCGACCGCCAGTAGAGCTGCTCGATCTGCTCGGCGAGCGCGATGACCGCATCGGGCACCTGCGGCCAGTCGATCGTGAGCCGCGAGTCCGTCCAGTGCAGCACGTGGTGCTGGTGCAGCCAGGCGAACAGCAGCTGGCCGCCGAGGCCGTCGTAGTTGCGCACCCGGGTGCCCGTCACCGGGAACCGGAACAGGCGGTCGAACAGGATCGCGTACTGCACGTACCGCGCGTGCGGGACGCCCTCGCCCTCCAGCCGCACCGCCGCCCGGAACGCGGTGAGGTCGCAGCGCAGCTCCTCCAGCGAGTACAGGAAGAACGGCATCCGCTGCTTGATCATGAACGGGTCGAACGGCAGGTCGCCGCGCATGTGGGTGCGGTCGTGGACCAGGTCCCACAGGACGAACGTCTCCTCGGCGAGCCGCTGGTCGTCCAGCAGCCGCGCGGCGTCGGGCGGCAGCGCCAGCCGGGTGGTGTCGGCCGCGGCGCGCACGACGCGGCGGAACCGGGCCGCCTCGCGGTCGGCGAAGATCGCGCCCCACGTGAACGTCGGCACCTCACGGACCGCGACCGTCTCCGGGAAGAGCACCGCGGAGTTGGTGTCGTAGCCCGGGGTGAAGTCGAGGAACGTCACCGGGACGAAGAGCGCGTTGCTGAACTGCTCGGCCTCGAGGTGGGCGATGACGTCGGGCCAGCGGACCTGCAGCAGGACGGCCTCGACGCGCCTGTCCGTGCTGCCGTTCTGCGTGTACATCGGGAAGAGCACGAGGTGGGGCAGCCCGTCGACGCGCTGGCGCTGGGGGTGGAACGCGACGAGGGAGTCGAGGAAGTCCGGGACGCCGAACCCCGCGTCGGACCAGCGCGTGAGGTCCTTGCCGACGGCCGTGAGGTAGTCCTCGTCGTGCGGGAGCGCCGGCGCGAGCTCGTCGACGGACCGGACGATCGCGTGCACCAGCTCGCGGGCGCGGGCGTGCTGACCGGCGTCGGGCACCGACCCGTCCTTGACCTGCAGGCCCTGGAGCTCGGTGACGTCCCGCTTCAGGCGCGTCCACGCGGGATGCGAGACGAGCTCGTCGTGTTGCTCGGCCTCGGCGTCGGCGACGACAGCTTCTGGCGGTCGGGCCGCCCAGATCGCGGCGTTGAGCAGGACCTCCGGGTCGGCGAGCGTGTCGACGCCGAGCACGAGCAGGCCGCCGCCCTCGTCGCGCACCCCGGCGCCGACCGTGGCGCCGAGCGCCTGGCTCCCGGTGTCGGTGCGCAGCAGCGGCGCGGCGGGAGCCTGGACGTCGAGGGTGGCGTGCACGGGCAGCACCGCGTCGGTCGTCCAGGCGAGGAGGTCGTCGGCCGTGAGGTCGGCGGGGACGAGACCGCTCGGGGAGACGGACGACGCGTGCGCGGCGATACCGCGGGAGGCGAGCAGCTCGGCGACCTCCGGCGTCTCGGTTCCCGTCGCGAGCACGACCACGCCGGCGCCCGTGACGGGGCGCGTGGGTGTCGTGCCGGGCAGGACGAGGACCAGGTCGGGGTCCTCGTCGGCGGCGACGAAGGCCAGGCCGTGGAGCTCCAGGTGGGCCCGGTGGGTGGGCGGCAGATCACCTGTCGCGTGGACGGTCGGGAACAGCCTCATGCGTGATCTCACCATTCGGACGGCAGCGTTACTGCACGGTACGTTTCGCGCGTCGCCCGGTCAACGATCTCAGGGGCGCAAGAACGTCAGCGCACTCAGACCCGCCACGAACGCCACCGCGACGCCCACCACGAGGAGGGCCACCTTGAGGCCGCGCCGGCTGTCCCCCGTCCAGTGCGCCTCGAGCGTGTCCTTCGACGTCAGGTAGCGCAGCGCCAGGCGGGTGCCGGGTGCGGGCGCGACGACGTCGTCGACCGGTGCGGTGATCCCGAGCGCGCGCGGGTCCGCCTGGACCGCTGCCGCCGCACCGTCGTCGGTCGCGGCGAGCAGGTGGCTGAGGTCCTCGACCGGCGGAGCCGTCTCCGGGCCCGGCGCGGGCGGGACGATCGGGGCGTCCACGGGCAGCGACAGCCGGCTCGCCGCCGTCAGCGCCGCACCCAGGCACACCGCGTACTTCGGGTGCGCGTCGACCACCACCGGGACGCCCAGCTCGGCCGCGATGAGCTCGGACACCAGCGGGATCCGGCTCGACCCGCCCGTGAGCAGGACCGCGTCCAGGTCGTGCGGCGTCAGCCCCGCGGACTCGATCGTGCGGGCGAGCGTGTCGATCGTGCGCAGCACGTCGATCCGGATGGCACCCTCCAGCTCCCCCCGGGTCATCCGGACCTCGCGGGTGATCCCCGGCAGGATCACCGGGATCGTCGCCTCGACGTCCTGGGACAACGTCTCCTTGGCCAGCACCGCGGCCTCGCGCACCGCCGCCAGCCCGTGCCGGACCGCGGCCTCGTCCACGTCCAGCGACGACCACGCGCGCCCGAGGGTCGCCGCCACGTGGTTCATGACGACCTGGTCGACGTCCTGCCCGCCGATGTGCTCGTCTCCCCCGGGCTCGCCCCGCAGCTCGTACCCGTCCGCAGTCTTCTCGACGACCGCGGCGTCGAATGTCCCACCGCCGAAGTCGTACACGGCGACGATCGCACCCGTCTCCACCCGGCGCAGCGCCGCGTAGTGCACGGCGGCGGCGACCGGCTCCGCGACGAGCCCGACGTCCGTCAGGTGGGCCTCGCCCGCCGCCGCGACCAGCAGGTCCCGGCGCAGCTCGCCCCACACCGCCGGGCACGTCAGCGTCACGTGCGCCGCCGGGCCGCCCTCGCGCGCGGTCACCGTCTCGACCACCCAGCGCAGGAGCGTGCCCGTCAGCACCTCCGGAGCGAAGCTCTCGTCGCCGAGCAGCAGGCCCGTCGGGTCGCCCATGCGGCGCTTGAACCCGCGGCCGAGGCGCTCGGGCTCCAGGACGCCGCGACGCACGGCCGCGTCACCGACCAGGAGCGCGCCGTCCGGGCGCAGGAGGACCGCCGACGGGATCGTGTCCGTGCGGTCGCCCAGCGCCACCGTGGCGGCTCGCCCGTCGCGCCAGACCGCTGCAGCCGTGTACGCGGTGCCGATGTCGATGCCGAGCGTGTACGAGCTCATGAGGCTCCCTGCTGCCAGATGCACTGCGCCGCGACCGACCGGAACGTCTCGCACTGGGCCTTCGCGGTGGGTTCGTCCGGCAGTCCGTCGGTGAAGACGACGGTGTTGGGCACCCCGTTCGGACCCTCCAGGAACGCGGCGGAGTCGGCGCTGCTCTTGAGCTGCACGCCCAGCGCACCCGCCGCCTGGAGGGCCGCGACCAGCGCGTCGGCCGCGCCTGCGTTCGCGGTGTCGTCCTGCGGAAAGTTTCCCCACCGCACGTACCAGCCCTGCGGCTCGAACGGCGTCCCGGCGGGCCCGGCCGTCGTCGGCGTCGGCTCGGGCGTCGCGGTCGGGGTCGTCTCGGCCGACGGGACGGCGACGCACGTCTCCTGCCCGAACGCACCCTGCACGTCGCCGGCGACCGCGCGCACCTGGAAACAGTGCTCCGCCTCCGTCAGCCCTTCCCACAGGAACGACGTCTGGTCCGGGTCGTCGACGCCCTCGCTCGACGTACCCGTGACGCCCTGGGTCCACTCCTGGATCCCGTAGCCCGTGGCGTACGGGCTCCGCAGCCACACCACCCGCACCCCGCCCGGTACCGCCTCCAGCGACTCGACCTCGACAGGCGGCGGCGTGCCCGCCCGGAGATCGACCGCCCCGCCCTGCCCGCGCAGCCACAGGTAGCCGAGCACGCCGGCCACGACGAGCAGCAGCGCCAGCACGATCCAGCTCTTCCGGACCACCGCGCGCTGCTCGAACGTGCCCGCGAGCTCCCCCGCGCGGTCCGACCGGCTCACCCGGTAGGTCACCGTGAACGCGTGCGGCACCGGCTTGCCGAGCAGCTGGGGGTTGCGCGCCTGGACCGCGAGGTACGCCGGGACCGTGCGCCCGGCGGGCACCTCGACGACCTGCGGAGCCAGCACGAAGCGGAGCAGCTCCGCCGCGTCGGCGACCTCCAGCGACACCGACAGGTCGGTCGTCCCGGTGTTCCGCAGCTCGACGCGGAACCTGCCCGCGCGAGCACCCTTGGGTCCGTCCCCGCGCAGCCGCACGTCCAGGCCCTGCACGGGGCTGACGACGACGTCCCCCTCGACCACCGCTGCGACGTCCCGGTTCTCCAGCGAGACGCACCGCACGCCGAACGGGATCGTGCCCACGGGGGCGGCCGGCGCGGGCGGGGGGCGGAACACGATCTCGACCGTCTGCTCCTCGGACTCCCCGGGCAGGACCGAGACGTGCTGCGGGACGACGGTCGACCAGCGCGCCGCCTCGCCGAGGACCTCCACGCGGTACTGCGCGACGATGTCGCCGACGTTGCGGACCGTCACCCGGGTCCGCACCTGGCCGCCCGGGTCGGTGGCGAGCGTGTCCTGGGCCAGGACGAGCACCGGATCCATGACGGGCCCCCCTCCCGGTCTGGCAACGCCCGGGGCACCGCGCCGACGTCCGGACCGCCCCCCTCGTGACACGACCGTACCGGGGATGTCGCCTCCCGATCGGGCAGTGCCGGACGTATCTCTGCGCCTGCTCGCGTCTCTACTATCGACGTACGGATTGTCCCAGTTGTGAACAGCACGACCGTATCGGGGGATGTCGTGGATCGTGAGGTCGAGGACGGGACGTCGGCGGGCAGGGCTGCCTGGTTCGCCGACCGGTTCGACGCGCTGGCGGCGAACGTCGAGTCGTTCATCAAGGGCAAGAGCGACGTCGTGCGCATGGCCCTGATCTGCATGCTGGCGGAAGGGCACCTGCTGCTCGAGGACGTCCCGGGCACGGGCAAGACGTCGCTCGCGAAGGCGATGTCGCAGTCCATCGACGGGTCGATGCGGCGCATCCAGTTCACGCCCGACCTGCTGCCGTCGGACGTCACGGGCGTGCAGGTCTACGACTCCGGCAAGCGCGAGTTCGTGTTCCACCCCGGTGCGGTGTTCGCCAACATCGTGCTCGGTGACGAGATCAACCGCGCCTCGCCCAAGACCCAGTCGGCGCTGCTCGAGGTGATGGCCGAGCGCCAGGTCACCATCGACTCGATCCCGTACCTGGTGCCGCGGCCGTTCATCGTCATCGCCACGCAGAACCCCGTCGAGCAGGGCGGCACGTACGACCTGCCCGAGGCGGAGCTGGACCGGTTCATGATGCGCGCCACGCTCGGCTACCCGGACCACGACTCCGAGGTCCAGGTGGTCACCAACATCACCGCGGGCCGCACCACCGACGAGCTCCAGGCCGTCATGAGCACCGCGGACCTGCAGCAGATGAACCAGATCGCCTCGTCCGTGCACCTCGCTCCCGCGGTGCTGGCCTACATCGTGACCATCACCGCGTCGACCCGGACGCTGCCGGAGCTGCGGCTCGGGATCAGCCCACGCGGCACCATCGCCGTCGCCAAGGCCGCCCAGGCGTTCGCCGCGGCACAGGGTCGCTCGTTCGTCACCGCCGACGACGTGAAGGCCGTGCTGCAGTACGTGCTGCCGCACCGGATGATCCTGCGGCCCGAGGCCGAGCTCCAGGGCCGGACCGCCCGCGAGCTGCTGGAGACACTCGTGACCTCCGTGCCCGTGCCCCAGGTGCGAGCCGGGGTGTGAGCCGTGATCACCACCTCGGGCAAGGGGGTCGCCGTCGCGGGGGTCCTGCTCCTGCTCGCCGGCTGGTGGCTGGACTACCCGGAGCTGGTCGTCATCGGCCTCGCGTGCGTCCTGGCCCTCGCGATCTCGGCGCTGTGGATGATCTACCGGCCGTCGCTGGACGCCGTCCGTGAGATCCAGCCGCTGCGCGTCCAGGAGGGTGAGCTCGCCCGCGGTGTCGTCACGCTGACGAACACCGCACGTCGGCGCAGCCCGCCGGTCCTGGCGCTCGAGCGGTTCGGGACCCGGACGATCACGCTCCCGCTGCCGAGCCTCGCGCCCGGCGCGTCGCACGCCTCGACCTACCCGCTGCCCACCGACCGCCGCGGCGTGTTCCCGGTGGGCCCCCTGTCGATCGGCCACACCGACCCGCTGCGCCTCATGCGCATCGCGCACGACTACGCCTCGACCGGCGCGCTGACGGTCTACCCGCTGCTCCACGCGGTCGCCGTCCTGCCCAGCGGACGGTCGCAGGACTCCGAGGGTCCGACGTCGTCGAGCGCACCGCGCGGCGGCATCGCGTTCCACAGCCTGCGCGAGTACGAGCCGGGCGACGACCACCGGCTCATCCACGCCAAGGCGAGCGCCCGCACGGGGACGCTCATGGTGCGGCACAACGTCGTGCCCCAGGAGCCGCGCCTGATGATCGTGCTCGACACGTCGGCCGACCCCTACGACGCGCAGTCCTTCGAGGAAGCCGTCCGCGTCGCTGCGTCGCTCGCGGTCGCCGCCGTCGACGGACGCTTCCCGCTCGCGCTGCACACGACGGGCGGTGCGGGGGTCGTGGTCGACCGCACGCGCGACCGCAGCGAGGTCCTCGACCTGCTCGCCCGCGTCGAGCCCTCCGCCGACGACCCGGGTCTCGCGGCCCTGCTCCGGCTGACCCCGCGGGAGGAGGGCGTGTCGCTCGGTGTCGTCACCGGGCAGCCGTCGCCCGAGCAGCGGGCCGCCGTCTCGCGGGCACGCGGACGCTTCCAGATGGTGTCGGTGGCCCAGCTGGGCGAACGGTTCGGGCGGCGGGCCGCGCCGCTCGAGGGGGCGCTCGTCGTGAACGTCGCCACGAGCGCGGACTTCGCCGAGGCCTGGAACTCACAGATCAGGGGTTGACGTGGTGGACAGGGGGCGGTGGCGCGCGACGGTGGGGGTCGTCCTCGAGCTCGTGCTGGCCGCGGCGGGCGTCGGGGTCGCGTGCCTCGCGTTCGGCCCGTACTTCGCCGGGTCGTCCTGGCTGCCGGTGACCCTCGGCGCCGTCGTGGCGGGGGTCGTCCTCGCGGTCGCCGGGGCGGTGTGGCACTGGCCGGCGTGGCTCCTGGCCCCGGTCGGGCTGGTGGGGCTCTTCCTGTACGCCCTGCTCGCCCTGCGCCCCTGGCCGCCGTCGCCGGCGACCACCGCGCAGGACCTGCTCTCCGGCTGGGACCGGATGCTCACGGTCGCGCTGCCCGCCGACCGGGGGCCCGAGGTGCTCGCACTCCCGGTCGCCGCCGCGTTCGTCGCCGCCTACGTCGTCGGGCTGCTCGTGCTGCGGACGTCCGCCGTCGTCACGCTCTGCCTGCCCGCGCTCGGCGTCCTGCTCCTCGCGCTGGCCGTGACCGCTGCTCGGGAGGTCACGCAGCTGCCCGTCACCGTCGGCGTCCTGGCCTGTCTCGCCGCGCTGGTCCTCGTGCGGGCCAACCGCCCCGACCCGGCGGCGGTCGTGAGCCAGGCGGTCGCCGCCGAGCACGCTCGCGACGACGCGCTGGACAAGGCCGTGGGCTCCGACGCGGTCGCGGCCCGACGGACCTCCGCGGTCGGTCGGGTGCTGCTCGGCCTGCCGGGCGTCGCGTTCGTCATCGCGCTGGCTGCCGCGGGTGCGCTGCTGCTGCCGATCGCCGACGGCGACGACCGGGCGGACCCGCGCGACTCCCACGAGGCCGACGTGCAGATCACCGCCGGCCTGTCCCCGCTGGTCGAGCTCAAGCCACAGCTCGTCGGGCCGGCGACGCCGCTCTACCGCGTGACCGTCGAGGGGTCGAGCAACGCTCCCGTGAACCGGGTCCGGCTGGCCGCGCTGGACACGTTCGACGGCGCCCTGTGGAGCCAGTCCGGCACGTTCGTGCTGGCCGGGAGCCAGCTCCCGCACCCGGACGCCCCGTCCGCGGGGAGCGACGTGGTGACGCTCGAGGTCGAGGTGCTCACCGGGCGCAGCCCGTACCTGCCGGTCGTCGGGCAGCCCCTGACGCTGCGCGGGACGACGGCGGCGATCGAGGAGGACTCGGGGTCGCTCGTGCGGGCGACGGCGGACGACGCCGTGGCCGGACCCGTCTCCTACACGCTGACGGCGCGGATCGCGCGAGAGGCCGACATCGACACCGCGGGCCTCGCCGAGGCCGCCGCGCAGCTCAAGGCCCTGCCCGACGTGCCGTCCTGGGTCGCCGACGAGGCGACCAAGGCGAAGGCCGACTGGGAGACGCCGTGGACGCAGCTGTCGGAGCTGCAGAACTACCTGGAGGCACGCCCGTACGCCGCCGACGCCCGGCCCGGCCACTCCTACGGCGCGGTGAAGCGGATGCTGGTGGGCGACGCCACGGAGCCCGGCAACGCCGAGCAGCACGCGTCCGCGTTCGCGATCCTCGCCCGGTCGCTGGGCTACCCCACCCGCGTCGCCGTCGGCTACCTGCTCACCGACGCTGCACGCTCCGGCAACACGTACACGGTCACCGCCACGGACGTGCACGCATGGCCCGAGGTGCTGCTGGACGGCTACGGGTGGGTCGCCTTCGAGCCCACCGACACCGGGAACCTCGCCGGCCCGCAGCCGCCCCGTGACCCGGAGGCCGCCGTCCTGCCCTCCGACGCCGCGGCCGCCCAGCCGGCCCAGCCGGACGCCACCGCCACGGACCAGGCGGGCGAGCAGGGCGGTGCGCTCGCGACGGTCGCGCGCGGGTCCGCCTACGTCGTCGTCGGGCTCGTCCTGCTGGCGCTGCTGCTCCTCGTCGCGATCCTCGTGGCCAAGCGGGTCCGCCGCTCCCGGCGCCGCCACGGTGGCGACGCCGCTGCGCAGGTGGCGGGTGCCTGGCGCGAGACCACGGACCGGCTGCGGGAGATCGGCGTGCCCACGCCGCCCACGTGGACCCCGATCGAGGTCGCGCACCGGGCGACGAGCGACGACCGGGTCGGCGCGGGTGAGGACCTGCCCGCCCTCGCACGGCTCGCGACCGCGGCCGTCTACGCCCCGGCGCCGCCGTCCAGCGGCGTCGCCCGGCAGGCGTGGGAGCTCGAGGAGTCGGTCCGTCAGGAGCTCGCCGCCGGCCTCCCGTTGGCCGTGCGATGGCGGGCGGCCGTGGACCCGCGGCCGCTCCTCGACCCCACGAGCCGATGGGTGCGCCGGTCAGCACCCCCCGAGAGCGCGATCGTGCAGACGCTGTCGCCGTCGCCCGCGGAGGAGCTGGTCGGCGCGGCGGGCGGCTCGCGTCAGGAGTGACGGTGCTGCGCGACTCCCCGACGACCCGTCGCCGTCATCGCCGTCGCCCGGCGGTCGGCGGTGTCGTCGCGTGCGCGCTGGTCGCGGCGCCCCTTGCCCTCGCCGCCCAGCTCGGCACCGACGCACCCGCGGAACGCCACGCGCAGGTCGGCGGCCGCGCGTGGGTGGCCACGCCGGAGCAGGGCACGGTCTCGCTCATCGACGGGGCGTCGCACGAGGTCGTCGCCACGGTCGTCGCGCCGGGCGCGCTGGCGGGCGACGACCTCGCCGTGACGCAGGCGGGGTCCTCGGCGTACGTCGTCGACCGGACGCTCGGCACCGCGTTCCGGGTGGACGGCGCCACGTTCGACGTGGGAGCCCCGGCGGCAGTGGCGGCACCGGGCGGACGCCCGCAGGTGCTGGAGGGCGGCGGTGCGGTGTACCTGGTGGACCCGGTGCGCCGCACCGCGACCCACGCGGACCCCCGGACGCTCGAGCCCGGTCTCGAGCTCTCGCTCGCGGCGGAGCCGGGTGAGGGCCAGTCCGTCGTCGACTCCGGCGGCCGCCTGTGGGTCGTCGACGCCGCCACCGGCTCGCTGACCTGGTTCGACGAGGCGAAGCACGTCGTCGACGGGCTGGCGACGACGGAGTCCCGGCTGGTGCTCGTCGAGGGTCGCGCGGTCCTCGTCGACGTGACCGCGGGACGTGCCGTCGAGCTGGGTCCGGACGGCCAGGAGGGCAGCTGGTCCTGCACCGGCCTGCCACCCGGGTCCGCGGCGCGACTGCTCGGGTCGCTGACGAGCGGGCACGTGTACGCCGCGGTGCCCGACGACGGGACGTTCGTCATCTCGGCGCTCGACCGCGACGACTGCGGCACCGCCGTCGAGCTCGTCGAGCCCGGGACCGCCGACTTCGGGCCCCTCGCCCAGGACGGCCGCTACGTGTTCGTGCCCGACCGGACGACGGGCCACACGTTCGTCGTCGACACCGTCCGCGGCGAGCAGGCCGCGGACGTCCCGCTCACCCGTCCCGGGAACCGGGTCGAGCTCACCACCAAGGACGGCATCGTGTTCTACAACGACCTCGACTCCGAGGTCGCGGGCGTGCTGACCCTCGACGACGGTGCCTGGACGGGCACCCCCGTCGAGAAGTACGACGCGGCGACCGACGAGGGCGTCGCCGTCGTGGGCGGCGGGGACGACGCACCGGGCGCGAGCGACCCCGGCGACGACCCGTCGGTCGTCGAGACGACGTTCGCGCCGGTCCGCGACGGCAGGAGCGCACCCGACGCCCCGACGACCTCGGTCAGCGGGGGCCCGACGATCAGCCGGGTCGACGTGCGGCCCGACCCGGCGGTGCTGGGCAGCCCGGTCACGCTCACACCGGTGGTCCGCGGGGCGTCCGGCGCCGAGTGGGAGTGGACGGTGACGGCGCCTGACGGCACGGTCGCCTGGTCCTCCGACGAGGCGGGCGCACCCACCCTCACGCTCCAGGGCGCGGAGCCCGCGGCGTACGAGCTCACGCTCGTCGTGGTCGACGCCGACGGCCGCCGCGCGACGCTCTCCCGTCCCCTCGACACCGTGCTGGTGCCCACCCCGCGCATCGCGAGCTTCAGCATCGACAACCCGGCACCGGGTCTCGGCGAGGTGACCAACATCAGTGCCGACGAGTCCGGTCTCTCGGGCGCGGAGTCGACGTGGCAGTGGGAGGTGTCCCTCGACGGGGTCCCGCTGCCGTTCCCGGGTCAGCCCGCGCCGGGCGCCCCCCTGCCGCTGCAGTTCCCCTTCGAGGGCGTGTACACGGTGGCGCTCACGGTCACGAGCGGGGAGCTGTCCGACACGGCCTCGGTCCCGGTGACCTACGCCGACCAGTGCGTCCCCGCCCTGGCGAGCCGCCGGTTCGTCGACCTGCGCCAGGACGGAACGGCCACGGTCGACCTCACGGCCGACGACTGCTTCGTCGACACCACGATCGCGCTCGAGCTCCCGCCGTGGCTGTCGTCCTCCACCCCGACCGTCGAGGTCGCCGCCGGCGCGACCGAGGTCGTCGACGACCGGTTCCGCAGCGCCGACGCGACACGGGTGCCGGTGGACCTGGGCGTCGTGGGCCCGCCGCCGTCGGACGGCGTGGTGACCGGCGCGATGACCCTCGTGCTGGGTGACGTCCGCGTGCCGGTCGACGTGCGCGTGAACCTTCCCCCCGCCTGGACGGCCGACCCCACCTGCACCGCACCGGACCCGGTCTCCGGCGACCGCCCCCGCTTCCGCGCCGAGCTGACGGACGCCGACGCGGGTGCGCTGGACGTCCGGCTGACGCTGGACGGGGTGGCCGGCGGACCCGCCGGCGGCTACCGGATGCTGCCGGGTCAGTCGGGGCGCGGGGTCTACGAGCTCACGGGCCCGGCGGACATGCCCGTCGGCGACGCGACGACGTTCTCCGTGCGGGCGACCGACCGGTTCGGGTCCGTGTCCGAGGTCCGCACCGTCCCGGTCGAGGGGTGTGCCGCATGAGCCCGACCCTGGCCAGCCGGTTCCGGGCGGTCACCCGCAGCCGGAACGTGGCTCCCACGCTCGTCACGGTGCTCGTGGCCGCGCCGCTCGTCGCCGCCGTCGTCACAGGTGAGGGCAACCCGATCGACCGGCTGGCGCAGTCCAGCGGGAGCGCCTGGGTGGCGTCGGAGGGCGCCGGGACCGTCACCCTCATCGACGGGCCGTCGGAGGAGGTCGTCGACACGCTCCCGGCGCCGGGTGCCGCCGCGGGCGACGTGCTCTCCGTGGTCCAGCGCGAGGCCTCCGCGCTCGTCTCCAACCAGACCCGCGGCACGCTGGCGCGCGTGGACGGCGCGACGTACGCCGCGGGCACGCCCGTCCTCGTGGCCGACCCCGGCTCCCCCGTCACCGTGCTCCAGGGCGGCGACCAGGCCTATGTCGTCGACCCCGTGCGCCGCACGACCGCGGTCCTCGACGCGGACGCCCTCACGCTGACCGCGACGATCTCCCTGGCCAGCACCCCCGGCTCCGGGCAGTCCGCCGTGGACGACGACGGCCGGCTGTGGGTCGTGGACAGCGAGGGCACCGGGCTGGCGTCGTTCCGTGGGGACGACCGCGTGGTGCGGGCACCCGCCGACGCCCGGGCGCAGGTGATCCTGGTGCGCGGCCGGGCCGTGCTCGCCGACCTCGCGCACGGGCAGCTGGGGACGCTGGGCGGCGACGGTCAGGTCGACCGCTGGTCCTGCCTCGACGTGCGGCCCGACGACACGGTGCAGCTCCTGGGGTCGGACACCGCCGACCGCGTCTACGCCGCCGTCGCGCAGACCGGCAACGTCGTCGTCGCGCGCCTCGACACCGGCGACTGCCAGGGTGTCGTCCGCGTCGCGGAGGAGGCCGGGCACGACTTCGGTCCGATGGTGCAGAGCGACCGGTTCCTGTTCGTGCCGGACCGCACCACCGGCCGCACCACCATCATCGACACCGCCGACTCCACCGTCGTCGACTCGTTCGCGCTGACGCCGCCCGGGAACCGTCTCGAGCTGGCGAGCAAGGACGGGATCGTGTTCTTCAACGACCTCGACGGCGACACGGCGGGGGTGCTCACCTTCGACGGGGAGACCTGGACGCAGGGCGAGGCGCTGCAGAAGTACGCACCGGCGGACGCGTCCTCCCAGCAGGTCGTCGTCCCGCAGGACCAGGAGCCCGCACCGGCGGAGCCCACCCCCGGGACCACCGCCCCGGCACCCGAGCCGACCAGCGAGCCCACCCCGTCGACACCGCCGCCGGCCGGCCCGACGCCGCCCGTCGCCGCCCAGCCCGCACCGCGTGCGGGGAGCGACTCCCCCGGCCCCGGCAGCACACCGACCCCCGGTCCGGCACCGTCGGACGCCCCGCCGGCCCCGCCGTCGGTCGCGTCGCTGACCGCGACGCCCGCGCAGGTCCAGGCCGGGGAACCGGCCACGTTCGAGGCGACGGTCTCGGGCGAGGTCACGTCGTGGAGCTGGCGCATCGCCACGAGCGGCGGCACCGAGCTGGCCACCGCGACGAGCGCGTTCTCGACCGGCTTCACGTTCCCGGCGGACGGGGACCCGAACGTCGTCGTCACCGTGACGGTGTCGGGGCCGGGTGGCTCGTCCGCGCCCCGCCAGCTGGCCCTGACGGTCGCGGGCCCACCCGTGGCCACGCTCACGGTCACGGTGGCCGGGGGCGGGACGATCGACGTGGACGGGTCGCCCTGCTCCGACGTCTGCACGTTCGACCTGACCCCGGGGACGACCGCCGGCCTGTCGATCCCCAGCCGGCAGTTCCCCGCCGTGTTCGACGGGTGGGGTGGCGCGTGCTCCGGGACGGGCGGCTGCGACGTCGTCGTGTCCGAGGACACGGCGGTCACGGCAGCGTTCCACCAGGCCCCCGTCGAACCTGAGGACTGCCTGACCACCGACCGGGCGAACCTCACGATCGTCGACGAGGGCGGCGGCTCCTGGCTGCTGACGGACGGCACGTCGCGCATGTTCATCCTCGACTCGCAGGAGGACGCACAGAACGCGCTGATCGTCGCGCAGCACTACGCGTCCCGCTGCTTCATCGGGCGCCCCGACTCCGAGATGATGTACTGGAACGGCCCGAACGCCGGCGAGCCGGTGCTGAGCCGGACCGACTGCATCTCGCACGACCCTGCTGCGGCCGAGATCATCCGTGACGTGTGGCGGCTCGTCGCCGGCAACTCACTGCTCGCGACGTTCGAGAACGAGGCCGACGCGGGCCGAGGGCTCACCGTCGCCCGCTCGTTCTCCCGGATGTGCTTCGTCGGCCGGGTCTCCCCGCCGGGCGAGATCACCTACTTCCTGCCATGAGGCGCGCCTGGCGTCACCTGCGGCCGCCTGCCCGGGCGGGCACCGCCGCGGTGCTCGCGGCCGTCGTCATCGTCCCGCTCGTCGTCGCGGCCGTCGCCGGCCGCGGACTTCCCGTGGAGTCCCTGCGGCAGAGCAGCGGGAGCGCCTGGGTGGTCTCCCCGGGTGAGGGTCTGCTCTCGCTCATCGACGGGCCGTCCGAGGAGGTCATGGCGTCGGTCCGGCTCCCGTCGGTCGGCGGGCCCTACCGGGTGGAGCAGGCCGGCTCGTCCGCGTACGTCGCCGACGCCGCCGCGGGGACGGTCACGCGCGTCGACGGAGGGACCGGCGAGCTGTCCGACCTCGTGCAGTTCGCGGACGCGGGCTCCGACGTCTCCGTGCTGCACGGCGGCGACACGGTGTTCGTGCTGGACCCGACCGGACGCGCGGCGACGCGGATCGACCCCGAGACGCTGCGGGTCCGGGCCACGCTCTCGACCGCCGCGACACCCGGACCCGACCAGGCCGTCGTCGACGACGCCGGTCGGCTGTGGCTGGTGGACGCCGCAGGCGGCGGCCTGACCTGGTTCGACACCGAGAAGCACGTCGACCTCGACGCCGCGGACAGCGCGACGCGGCTCGTGGTCGTGCAGGGGGAACCGGTGCTGGTCGACCTCGCCGCGGCCCGGATCCGCGCGCTCGACGACCGGGGCCGACCGGGTGCGGAGTCCTGCCTGGACGTCCGCCGCGACGACACGCTGCACCTGCTCGGGTCGCAGACCGACGACGAGGTCTTCGCCGCGGTCTCCCAGACGGGCAACGTCCTGGTCGCGACCGTCGGACGCGACGACTGCGACCGCGTCATCCCCGTGTCCGACGCCTCCGAACCCGACTTCGGCCCGCTCGCGCAGTCCGGGCGGTACGTGTTCGTGCCGGACCGCGCCACGGGCACCACGAGCGTCATCGACACCCGGACCGACACCGTGGCCGCGACGTTCTCGCTCGCCGAACCGGGTCACCAGGTCGAGCTCGTCGCCAAGGACGGCCTCGTCTTCTACAACGACCTCGACGGTGCCACGGCCGGCGTGCTGACCCTCGACGGCGACGCGTGGCGGCAGTCCGAGGCCCTCTCGAAGTACGACCCCAGCACCGGTGAGCCCGCGACCGTCGTCACTCCCGACGACGCACCCGACGTCCCGGTCGCGGGCCCGGCGCCCGCCGCTCCGCAGCCCGCGCCGGCCGCCTCCGACGCACCCGCCCCGCCCTCGACCGCCTCGCCGCCCCCGGCCCGCGGGGCACCTCAGGCGGCGACCAGCCCGAGCACCGCCGATCCGTCACCGCCCCCTGCGCAGCCGGACCTGCCGCCGGTCATCGCCTCGTTGTCCGTCGAGCCGAACCCGCCCACTCTCGGGGCCGCCGCGACGTTCCGTGCCGCGGTCTCCAACACCGACGACGCCACCTGGTCGTGGACCCTGTCCGAGTCCGCAGGACCCGTCCTGACCACCTCGTCGTCCGTGGGGAGCTTCACCGCGACGCTGCCGAGCACCGGGAGCGTCAACCTGCTGCTGTCGCTCACGATCACCGGTCCCGGTGGCACGGCGACCGCGCCCCCGCTGGCCTTCACCGCGGTCGACCCGGACGCGGTCGCGATCACCTCGGTCACGTCCGACGCGCCGTCCTACACCCCAGGTGCCGTGGCCACGGTGACGGCCGCGCTCGCGGGCGGCTCGCCCGGAGCGACGTGGGCGTGGTCGGCGACGGTGGACGGGTCGAACGTCGCCGTCCCCGGGGCGTCGGGTGTCGGGTCGGTCTCCCTGCCCGTCGGGACGGCGGGCACGTGGACCGTGACGGTCGAGGTGACGAGCGGAGCGCGGTCGGCGTCCGGCTCGGTCAGCTTCGTCGTCGGCTTCCCGTGCAACGCGGGCAGCGTCACGGCCGGTCCGCTCGACCTGCTGTCCGGACCGCGTCAGGTCGTCTTCACGGTGCCCTCCGGGTGTACCGGCGAGAGCCACGTCGACCTGGACACCGCTCCGTGGCTCTCCGCCTCACCCGCCTCGCTCAGCCTCTCGGCAGGGCAGACCGCCGAGGTGCTGATCTCCGTCGTCGGGCAGCCGGCGGTCGACGGGCTGAACGCCGGAGCCGTCTACGCGTTCCTCGACGGGGGCAGCGGACCGGGGTGGGACGTGGTGGCGAACAAGGCGCCGGTCCTGGGCGCAACGTCCTGCTCCGTGATCGGCGGCTGGGACGGTCCGGCGTTCTTCGCGTCCTTCGACGACGCGGACGGCGACAGCCTGGTCGTGACGCTGACGATCAACGGGAGCACCTACGACGTCGGCATCATCTCGCCCGGGACCTGGCGGCGCGTCGTCAGCTTCGCGAACGTCGGCACGGCGACCAGCTGGGTGTACGTGGCCCGGGACTCCGGCGGTGCCACGACGACGTTCCACGGCGTCAACGCGGGCTGCTGGTAGTCAGCCGAGGAACCCCTCGCAGGTGCGTCGGACCAGCTCCGCCGCGCGCCGCAGGTCCGGCGTCGCCAGCGGGCTCGACCCGCGCCGCTGCCACCGCCGCAGCGCCTCGATCGCGGCCGTGCGCACGTCGGCGTCCGGGGCGTCCACGTCCAGGCCCAGCCGCTCGCGCGCGGAGGACCCTTCGACGCCCAGCAGCCGCTCGGCGTCCAGGAGCGCGGCGTCGTCGCCGAGGTCCAGCTCGCCCGTGCGCAGGTCACCGAGCAGCCGCAGCTCCGTGAGCTCATGGGCGCCGGCCAGGACGCCCTCGATGCGACGCCGCAGCGCACCCGACTCCGGCACCGGCCGGACCGTCAAAGCGGTCTCGACGGTCCGGACGGCATGCTGCGCCTTCAGCACGTCCGCGCGGCCCATGAACCGCTCCAGGAGCAGCGCGCGGACGTCCTCCAGGCCGCTGAGCCGGCGCAGCGCCGCGGCGAGCGCACCCGCGTCCGGGGCGGAGCCGAGACGGACCAGGCTCACGCACAGCCGGACCCCGAAGAGGCCGAGCACGTCGAGCAGCTCGGCGCGGACCTCCCGTGCCGGGCCGAGCTCCGGCCGTGCGTCGAGGAACCGGTCGGCCGACAGGAGCAGCGAGGTGGGTGCGTCCGCGAGCGAGACGACCGCGGCGTGCTGCCGTTCCTGCAGCCCGGTCGACGCCAGCGCGAGCAGCCCCGACACCGACACCACGGTCTGCACGAGCGCCCGGACCCGCGCGTCGGCGGCGTACTGCGCGGCGATGCGGCCTGCGACCTCGAGCGAGTCCTCGCGGCCGCCCGCGATCTCGTCGGCGCGCGAGAGGATGCCGACCGCGTTGACGGGGGACGTGCCGGCGTCGTGCTCGTCGGACATCGAGCGCAGGAAGCCGACGTCCGCGGTGTGCAGGTGCCGCATCAGGTAGAGGACCGCGTCGGCGCCCGGGGTGGAGTCCACCAGGAACGCCTCGGTCCGCGCCGACACCTCGGCCCGCGCGGAGCCGATGCCGGGCGTGTCGATGAGGGTGAGCCGTTCGAGCCGACCGTTCGGGGTCTCGACGACGAGCTGGGTGACGTCGTCGACGGACAGCGCGCCGAGGTCGATGCGGGTCTGCCCCGCGGTGCGGACGAACGGTACCTGCACAGGTTCCGCGCCGAACGGGTAGGCCCAGGCGCGGGTGGCCGGCCCGTTGACGTAGCTGGTGACGATGCGGGTGCACTCGGTCGCGTCCGTGGCCGCGAGCCGCTCGCCGACGAGCGCGTTGAGCAGGGTCGACTTGCCGGCCTTCACCCGTCCGGCGAACGCGACCCGCAGCGGTCCGTCGAGACGGTCGAGGACGTCCTGGAGCTCGTCGGCCTCGGGCAGGCCGTGGTACGCGTCGCGGGCGTCGGCGAGCAGGGCACGGACCGCCGTCGACGTCGCGCCGCTCACGCGGGCACCGGGAGCAGGTCGGCGAGCAGGACACCCACCTCGCGCTGCAGGCCGCGCAGCGCGTCCAGCTCGGCGTCCAGCTCGGCGCGTCGGGTGGCGCGCGTCTCGTCGTCCCCGGTGAGGGACGTGGACAGCGACTCGGCGGACCGGGTGGCGGTGGTGAACAGCTCGCTCGCGCGGGCGGAGAACGTCTCGCGCAGGCGGCGCTGCAGCCGGCGGACGGCGTCGCGGGTGTCCTTGCGGGCGGCCGTGTCGACCTCTTCCAGGTACCCGGCGACGGCACGGTCGGTGTCCGCGCGCAGCGCCCGCAGCTGGGCCTTCTGGGCGCTCTGCCAGGACTTGCCCGCCAGGACCGTGGACAGGACGAGCGCGGCGGGCAGGACCACGGGGAACGCGAGGCCGAGCACCAGCCCGGCGGCGTGCGTGATCATGGCGCCAGCCGAGCCTCCGCGCAGCGCGACCAGGCCCATGTCGAGCCGGGACGCGGACGCGGATCCGGTCGGTGCGAACGCGATGTCGCGGACGGCCCCGGGTTCGTCACCGCCGAGGTCGAGGCCGCGCCGGAGCTCGGTCGCCGCGGACCCGAACTGCTCGGCGACGGCGTCGGCGACCTGGTCGGCGTGCGAGCGCGCGACGCTCTGGTGGTCGAGCAGCAGCTCGGTGGTGCGCTGCTGCAGCCACGGTCCGAGGTCGGCGGCGAGGCGCGCCGGGGGCATCTGCGCGATCCGCTCCGACGCCTCGCGCCGCAGGGCGCGGATGCGCACCGTCAGGTCGAGCTCGACCTCCGCACCGAGGTCGGCCATCCGGTCGAACAGCACCTGCTGCCAGCGCGAGCCGGCGGTGCGCAGGTCCGAGGCCTGCTCCCGGGCGCGCGCCCACGCCTGGCGCTGCTCCTGGGCGGCCGGGTCCGCGTCGAGGGCGCGCCGCTGCGCGGTGAGCTCGGCGACGAGCTGGCCGACGACGCTGGCTCCCACGGCGGCGGCGGACGCACCGCCGGACCCGGCGACGCGGCTGTGCTCGGCGGCGAGCCGCGCGGTGAGCTGCGGGTACCCCGACTCGAGGAGCAGGTCACGGTCCGCCTCGCGCAGCCCGTGGTGCCGCAGGGGCGCGGACAGCGGGAAGAGGTCGATGCTCAGGCCCGCGGCGCGCAGGTGGTCCGCATCCGCCGCGACGATCCGGCGCCACTGCGGGTACAGGTCGACGCGCGTGACCGCGCCGAGGACGACCGGGCAGAGCGCGGCGGCTTGCGTGAGGAACTCGATCTCGGCGGCGCCGAGCTCCGCTCCCGCATCGGTCACGAAGACGAGGACGTCGGCGACGGCGAGGGCGCGCAGGGCGATGCCGGCGTGCGTGGAGGCGAGCCCGCCACTGATCCCGGGCGTGTCCACCAGCACGAGACCGTCCGCCAGCAGCTCGCGCGGGAGGCGGATCTCCAGGGCTCGGGCCGACGGGCCGGCGTGCCCGGTGGCGACCGTGTCGAGCTCCGCCGCCGCGACGGCCGCGCCGCGGGACGATCCGGGGGTCTCCTCGTCGAGCACGTGCGCCTCGAGCCGCTCGCCGTGGCGCACGTACGTCGGGATGGCGGTGGCGACGTCCGCGTCGGTCGCGCACACCCGCGCCCCGAGCAGCGCGTTGACCAGGGAGCTCTTGCCCTTCTTGAACTCCCCGCAGACGACGACGCGGCACGCGGGATCCGCCAGCCGCGCTTGCGCGACCTCGACCCGCGCCCGCAGGTCGGGTCGGTCGTGCCGGTGCGCGGCCCGGGCGATCGCCTCGAGCACATGCTCCACCTCGCCCCCCATGTCGGCATTGTCCCTGTTCAGCCACCTGCCGGGAAGCCGAGGCGACGCGTTGAGTTCTTGTGGAGCGGTTGTTGAGCCGGCCTGGGCACGCTGTCCGGGTGACGACGACGACGATGCGGCGGCCGACGACGGTCGAGCTCTCCCCGTTCACCGAGCCCGTGCCTCGCGTACGGCTGCGCATCGGGGTCCAGGGCGGTGATCCGCTGACGCGGGCGGGCCTGCGGTCGATGCTCGGCGAGCTGCACGACCTCGAGGCCACGTCCGGCGACGGGCACGTGGACATCGGCCTCGTCGTGCTCGACGCCGTCACCCCGCAGGGCATCGCCGCGCTGCACCAGCTGAGCGCTGTCCCCGGGGTCCGGGTGGTGGTCCTGCTCGGCGAGGTGAGCACGGAGGCGGTCGCGCTGGCCGTCCAGGCCGGGGCGGTGGGGCTGCTGCGCCGGCGTGAGGTCACCGCGGAGAGCCTCGGCCACCTGCTCCGGTCCGTCGCGGCCGGCGAGGCCGTCATCCCGCCGGACCTCCTGGCGGCCCTCATGCCGCGGCCGGGTGCGGCCGGCCCGACGACGACGGCCCCCCGGCTGCTGGCGATGGCAACGCTCACCGACCGGGAGCGCGACGTCCTGCGGATGCTCGGCGACGGGTCGGACACGCGGGAGATCGCGCGCGCGATGAGCTACTCGGAGCGCACCGTGAAGACGATCATCCAGGACATCACGCGTCGGTTCGGCCTGCGTAACCGGTCGCACGCCGTCGCGTACGCGGTGCGGCAGGGGCTGATCTGACTAGGTGCCGACGATGTCGTCGGTCGACGGCACCAGCGGGTTGCTGAGCGGGTCGGCCAGGTCGTAGCCGGCGCCGTACTCCGCCTTGTCGGTGAACCCGTCGGCGTCGGAGTCGGTGCCGAAGGGGTCGGAGCGCAACGCTTGCTCCAGTGCGTCGTCGAGGGTGTCACCGTCGCTGTCGAGCCCGCCCGGTGCGGCGCCGTCGAGGGTCCCGTCACCGTCCGAGTCGGCCGCGAGCGGGTTGGTGCCGAGCCCGAGCTCGACGGAGTCGCCGATGAGGTCACCGTCGGAGTCGCCGGTCGCGGCCTGGGTCCCGGTGACGAGCAGCTCGTAGCCGTCGGAGATCCCGTCGCCGTCGCTGTCGACGAGGAAGAGGTCGAGGCCGAGCTTGGCCTCCAGGACGTCGGTGATGCCGTCGCCGTCGGTGTCCAGTCCGGGGTCGACGGGCGCCTCGATGCCGGTGCCGTCGGAGATGCCGGGGATGACGGCGGCGAACTGGAACCGGCGCTCGCTGGCCTCCCCGAACAGCACGCCCTTGGTGGGGTTCATCGCCTCGATGGTGCGGCCGTCGCCCATGCTGATGGCGACGTGCGCGTTCCCCGGCCTGCTGCTCTCACCCGGCTGGGGCTCCCACGGGAAGTTGAAGAGCAGGGCTCCGGGGGTGTCGATGGCCTCCTCGACGGGCACGACGAGGCCGAGCTCCTTGAGCTCGAGGTACTGCCGCCAGGACGCGTGCGGGAGGTCGACACCGACCCGCCCGGCGGCCCAGCTCACCAGCCCCGAGCAGTCGAACGTGTCCGGGTCCGCGTCGTCGATGTTGACGTCCGCGCCGAACACGTAGGTGTCCCCCGCCTGCGCCGTGGCCGCGTCGAGGAACTGCTGCAGCGCCCCGCTCTGCTGCCACTCGCCGGCGTCCGTCCCGCCGCCGACTCCCCCGGCGGGCGTGACGTCGCCGTACCCGTCGGTCCCCGCCCACGAGCCGCCGACGGGATCGCCGTTGAGCTGCGCCGCGACCTCGGCCTCCGTGCGGTAGCTCAGGTACCGCGCCCCGGCTCCTCCGTGCGTGACGGTCCAGGGCGAGATGTCGGCGCCGCCGCCGGACACGTCGAACGCAGCCTTCGCGTTGGCCAGGGGGTCGGACAGGTCGACGCCCTGCAGGCTGGGGTGCGCCGAGACGTTGATCTGCCACAGCCCGCGGGAGTCCTCCCCGACGGCGTTGTGGGCGCCGGTCTCCCCACCGGACTCCGCCAGGGCGATCGCGGTCATGGTCGCGGCCTCGTCGGGCTCGAACCCGGCGAGGCGGGCGAACCTGTAGATCTCCCGCGCCTCCAGAACGCTCACCCGTCCAGGCTAGGCCGGTCCCCCGGAGGAGTGAACGGGAGCCGCGGGTGGTCTTGCCTGCCCCTTCGGGCACCGCCGCCCGCGCACCGTGTCGCCCGGGCGGCGCCCGGCGGACGATGGAGCGATGATCTCCGACGTCGACGCGTCCCTCAGCGCGCTGCTGCGCGAGGAGGTCCTGCGCGGGCAGAGCGCCGACATCGTGTTCGACGCCCCCACCACCGAGTGGGCCGCCCGCCGCAACGGTCCCGTGGTCGACGTGTTCATGTACGACATCCGCGAGGACGTCGAGCGCCGCGACGCCGCCGCGCAACCGGTGCGCGACCAGCGGGGCCGGATCACCGGCCACCGGCCCGGTCCGCGGTACTTCCGGCTCTCCTACCTGCTCACCGCGTGGACCAGCCGCCCGGAGGACGAGCACCACCTGCTCGGGCAGATGCTGGAGAACCTCGTGCGGTTCGACCGCATCCCCGCCGTGCACCTGTCCGGGCGCTTGGCCGACGAGCAGGTCGTGCTGCAGGTGGCGCTGCCCCCGGGTGAGGACCGCTCGCTGACCGACCTGTGGAGCGCGCTCGGCGGCGAGATGAAGCCGTCGCTGGACGTCGTGCTCATCGCCCCGCTGCAGCCGGCGAAGGAGTTCGTCGCCGGTCCGCCCGTGCGCGAGCGGGACCTGCGGGTCGTCGAGCGCTGAGCGCCGGCCGGCGGAAGGACGATCGGGGCAGGTGGGTTCCGCCCCGCTACGAGGACCAGCCGAGCTTCTCGCCGAGCCGGGCGGAGATGGCGGCGATCTCCAGCCGGCGCGGCGTGAGCGAGCCGCCCGCGTCGAGTCCGGCGATCTGCCAGGTCGCCGCCGCGAGCTGGCCGAGCCCGGACTCGGCGATCTCCTCGTCGGACCACTCCGTGCTGAACGAGCGCAGGTCCTGCTTCCAGATCTCGAGCTGCTCCTCGAAGATCTGCTTGAACGCCTTGGTCTGGCCGGCCCGCTGCGCCATCGCGGTGCACGCGGTCTTCAGGTATTCCAGGTCCTCCTCCGGGATCCGGGCCTGCCGACGGTAGGTCCCCGTCGCGGCGAGCACGAACGTCGTGGCGGCCGCGTCCGGTCCGAGCTGACGCCTGGCGTCGTTGATCGCTTCGACGAGCCAGGTGACGCACGAGATGCACGGTGTGCGGTTGATCATCAGGGTCACCGTCGACCGGCCGTCGGGTCCGCGGTTTCTCGCGGCCGCGATCGCGTCGGTCCACGTCGAGCTGCGGACCAGGCCTTCCTCGGCGTGCACACCCCCACCGCTCGAGCTGAGCTCGCCGATCCGCGCGCCGTTGACCGCGACCGCGGCGTAGGACGCCATGCTCGCGCGGGACAGGGCCGCCTTGAGCTCGTCCAGCTCCGCGTCGGTGTCGAGCGACTCCGCCGAGAAGATCTGGTCCCACCTGATGCGGCGCAGCTCCGGCGGGCTCGCGGAGGCCTCGATCGCGACGTCCATCGTGGTCGCGTCGGCGACGTGCACCTGCAGGCCTGTCAGGCCGCTCGGCCGGTTCGTGTTCAGGGTGGCCGCGAGGTAGGCGTGCAGGCTGCTGACGTCGTTGATGTCCCCCGCCGTCATGCGCGCCTCGACCAGGTCCAGGACGCGGCGCTTGATCTCCTCCGGCGGCAGCCCCGTGGGTATGGCGCCGTCCGCCGCCACGGGCTCGGGTTCCGGCTCCGGAGCCGCAGGGTCGGTCGGGGCTCCGCCGGTCAGCGCGTCGAGTGCCGCGCGGCCCAGCGCCATCGCCTGGTCGAACAGCCAGTCGAGCGCCTGGTCCACCAGCTCGCGCAGGCCGACGATGATCTCCTGCACCTTCTCGGGCACGTTGCCCAGACCCACCTGGTTGGCCAGGAAGCCGATCGCGACGGGCACCGCGCTGGCCAGCCCGCGCTCGAGCATCGCCGCACCCGGCGCGACGTCCCCGCGGGCGACGGACGCGATGGTCGAGACGTAACCGTCGACGATCTCGAGCAGCTCGCGGAAGTAGTCGATGGCGGACTGGACCGCGTCGAAGAACGCGATGGTCCCGTTGATGACGGCCATGACGCCCGTCGGGTCCAGCATGGAGAGCAGCCGCGTGACGACGCGCTCGACGATCTCCCGCATGATCCAGTCGCGGGCCGTGGTCAGCACCGTCTCCCACAGGTTGCCGAGCTGGCCCTGGATGAACTCCCAGACCGCGGTGATGCCGCGCTCCTGCACGTCCTTGATGAAGGTCCACGCCCCGGTGAGGTGGTCCAGCGCCCCGCGGATCTGCTCGACGCGCTCCGGCCCGATGCGCTCCCCCAGCTTCGTCCAGAGGGTCTCGGTCGTCACACCCAGCACCTGGATGACCAGCGTGATGATGTTCTCGACGGACAGCGACGTCGGGGGCTCGATGCCCAGCCCGCGCAGGCCACGGAACAACCAGCCGCTCAGGCCCTCGAGCAGGTAGCCCGCGATGTTGCCGAAGAACCCCTCGAAGCCGGACTTCATCGCGGCCACGATGTTGACCAGGAACCCGACGGGGTCGTTCATGATGTCGTCGATCGCGGCGGTGGCGTTCGCGATGATGTTCCCGAGCAGCTCGGACGGGAAGTTCATCAGCTGCAGGATCAGCGTGATGACCGTCTGGATGACGACGCCGACGAACTCCGCGATCCGGTTCAGGGGGTCCCCGAACGCCGCGACGATGCGGTCGAACGTCTCGATCGGCGACAGCAGGCTCTCCAGGGTCACCGTGTTCCAGATCCCCAGGAACGTCCCGGTGATCAGGTCCCACGAGATGTTCAGGCGCGTCATCGCCGACTCGATCGTCGCGGCCGCGTCGCCGATGACACCCGACTCCGCGAGCTCGTCGTACATCGCCTCGCCGCCGGGCAGCAGCGTGATGAACCCCTTGATGAGGTTCTCCGCGGTGCGGGGGACGGCCTCGTCGGTGAACGGGTTCCGTTCGAGGATCACGGTGAGCAGGTGGAAGCCGGGGACCTTGTGCGCGTGCTCGCTGGCCCACCCCAGGAGCGACTTCTTCACCAGCTCCAGGACCTTGAGCAGGATGGTCGACGCGAACGCCCCGACGTCCTGCAGCAGGGTGAAGGCGCGGTCCGCCAGTGACGTGATGTTCTCGATGAGGTTCGGCAGGTTCTCCGGGCTGATCGCCGCCCACGCGTCCGCGAACAGCGCACCCGTGCGGCTGAGCAGGTCCGTGAACACGGCCCACTGCTGGTCGAGCCAGTCCGCGGTCTCCTGGAGCGTGCCGCGCTCGGTCATCTGCGCGAGGACCTCGTCGCGGCCCGCGAGCCTGAGGAAGTCCCCGAGGATCTCCACGGTCGGCGCGCTGACGTCCTCGTCGCGCAGCGGGTCGTGGTGGAACACCTTCGTGGCGAGGTTCCAGTACGGCGCGATCTCGGGGCGCTGCAGGAACGGCTCGGCGACGTCGGCGGCGACCTCGCGGACCTTCGCGACGACCGCGTCGATGACGTCCGAGACGAACGCGCGGATGTCGGCGACGATCGCGTCCACGTAGCGCTCGACGATCGCGACGTTGCCGTCGATCCCCTCGAGAACCCCCATCTCGTCCCAGGCCGACGAGATGTCGCTGCCGATCCGCGAGAGCGTGAGGTTGTGCGCCGCGAGCGCGTCCATGAGGAGCGTGACGATGTCGCCCAGGACGTCGATGGTCTGCAGCAGGGGTCCGACGGCGGCGCCGAACGGTCCGAACGTGAGGAGCTTCTCGACGAACTCGGTGCGGCTCACCGTGGCGGGCTCGTCGGTGAGCGGGTCCTTGCCGGTGATGACGGTCAGCAGGGTGTAGCCGGGGATCTCCTGGGCGGCGGACGTGACGCCGTCGATGATCCAGTCGGGGATGAGGTCGGTGACCTCGAGGTCCCGGTAGACCGCGACGGCCTGCTGCTGCACGACGTGGGTCGCCTCGTGGGCCATGAGCTCGAGGTCCGCGGCTGACTCCCCCTCGCCGAGGAAGATGTCCGCGCCGACGGTGAACGCCCGGGCGTGCAGCTCGGCGGCGGCGGCGCCGACCTCCGGCCCCTGGTGCACACGCACGGCTCCGAGGTCCGCGCCGAGGTGCGGCTCGACCTTCGCCTGGACCGCGGGGTCCATCGGGGCACCCGCTCCGGGGCTCGCGAGGAGCGAGGAGACCGCGGTGGACACCTCGACGGTCCCGCCCGCGGCGACGTCTGCGGCGGGCGCGGGAGCGTCGTCGCCGGCGCGCGCCACGGCAGGGCCGGGGGTCCGCGCGAGCGCCGCCGGCGGTGCCGCACCGTGCGCGACCCGGGAGGCGAGCGCCTCGGCCTCCCGTTCGGCGGGGTCGTGCGGGTGCGAGACGGCGAGCGTCGACCGTGCGATCCGGTTTCCGGCGGTGCCCACGAGGTCCGCCCGCGCGACTCCTCCGTCGCGGGCCAGCCGGGCGGTCCCCGCGTTCGAGGTCGGCACGCCACCGCGGGCGAGCGTCGGTGGTCGGGCCCGGCCGCGCGCCGCCGTCCCCGGTTCCCGGGCGAGCGTGTCCCGCGTCGCCGGCATCGGGTCAGCGTCCCGATCGGACGACGTCGAAGTACCGGGCGAACTCGCTCTCGGTGGACAGGTGGCCCAGCTTGACGAACTCGCGCTGCATCGCGAGCACGAGCCGTTCCATGGTGATGGGACCGCCCTCGTCCGCGGCGGCGAACGCCGCGCCGAGCGCCGCGTTGCGGATGACCCCGCCGGTCACCTTGAACTGGCGCGCGAGGAAGTCGAGATCGAGGTCCTCCACGGGCGCCCCCGGCGGGAAGACGAGCTGCCAGATGCGACGGCGCTGCTCCTCGTCGGGTGCGAGGACGTTGACCGCGACACCGATGCGGCGCAGGAACGCGTCGTCGATGTTGCGCTGCAGGTTGGTGGCCAGGACCACGAGCCCGTCGAACGTCTCCAGCCGCTGCAGGAGGTAGGCGACCTCGATGTTGGCGTAGCGGTCGTGGGCCGACGACACCTCGGACCGCTTCCCGAACAGGGCGTCCGCCTCGTCGAAGAACAGCACGACGTCGCCCGCTCCGGCCGCCGCGAAGATGCGTTCGAGGTTCTTCTCGGTCTCCCCGATGTACTTGCTGACGACCGACGACAGGTCCACCTTGTACAGGTCGAGGCCGAGCTCGCGCGCGACGACCTCCGCCGCGAGCGTCTTGCCGGTGCCCGACGGTCCGGCGAACAGCGCGACGACACCGCTGGACGGGATCGCCGGGAACCCCCACTCGCCGAACACCGTCCGGCGCCGCCGGTACCGCGCCACCAGCTCGCGCAGCTGCGACTTCTGCGCGTCGGGCAGCACCAGGTCGTCCCATCCGCGCTGCGCGCGCACCCGCACGGCGAGCCCGTCGAGGTGCCCGCCCGCGAGCCTGCGCAGGTTCGCCTGCACCGCGGCCGGGTCCGCGCCGTCGCCACCCGCGACGAGCCGCAGCTGCTCACGCGTCAGGCGGGCGCCGCCCGAGTCGGTCGAGCCCGTCCGGGCCAGCCAGTCCTCCGGACCCGCCTCGCCGTCGAGGACGTGCACCTCACGCCAGCGCCGCTCGGGCAGCGCCTCGAGGGGCAGCTCGCGGGGTGACGAGAGCGCGAACGTGAGGTGCGGTGCGGCCTCGATGCGCGCCGCCGCGAGGGGGTCGGGCGGCCCGGTGACCTCGAGCAGCACCGCGCACCCGGCGACCGTCGCCTCGCGGACGACGGCCGCCCACTCCGTCGGGGACTGCGGGACGGAGGTCGCGAGCAGCGGGCGGCCCGCGAGCTCGGCACCCACCGCGCGGCGTCGGCTCTCGGCGTCGGCGCCGTGCACGAGCAGCAGGGCAGGTGGGGGTGGCCGGCGTCCGCGACCGCGCCGCTCCGCCGGCACGCGGCGGGTGCGCGCGGGCAGGTCGGGGTCGAGCGCGTCGACCCCCAGCACCGCCCAGACGAGCCGGGGCACCACCCCGCACATCCGGACCGCCCACGGGCCGGTGTCCTCCACGGTGACGAGCTCGGCCACGCGCAGGGGCGACCCGGGCGCCGCCGTCGGTGGCCCGGCCGGCCCGAGGATCCGGGCGAGCAGCGCGAGGGTGGTCCGCGGCAGCTGGACCGAGTCCTGCACGTAGGCGACCACCCGCTGGCGCTGGGGGTTCAGCTCCACCGCCGTGAGCAGGGCGAGCGCCTCCACGTCGGTCACCGTCAGACCGGCGTGCCTGCACACCCGCGCGAGGGCGTCGTCGCTCTGCGCCGCCCAGGCCGCGAGCGCGAGGCGTGCCCGGACGACCACGGGCGCGAACCGGTCGCGTACGGGTGCGGCCGCCTCGGGGTCGGGGCCGTCCAGCCCGGGCAGGGAGCGCAGGATCGCGTCGAGGTCCTCGTCGTCGACGTACATGCCGGCGAAGTCGCGCGGCGGCACCCCGGACACGACGCGGCACAGTGCTGCCTCCCGCTGCAGCACCAGGTCCGCGAAGCGCTCCCAGGGCGTCACCTCCCTGTCGTAGCGCAGAAGTGCGGACGGCGGGCGGACCTGGGCGCCGCTCTCACTGACGTGTGCGCGATCGGGCAGGCGACGCGGCGCGATGGCGCGGCGCCTGGCCCCTGTCCGTGGCGACCCTGCGGGCAGACGCTGGACCACACACGTCGACGGAGGGGAACGCCATGGCCACGCTGAGCAGCATCCGGTCGCCCGGTGTCTACATCCAGGAGCTGCCGGCCGGCTCGCGGCCCATCGAGGGGGTCGGGACGGCCATCGCGGCCTTCGTCGGCATCACCGCCGACGGGCCGTACGACCAGGCGATCAAGGTCGCCAACTGGGGGCAGTACACCGCGACCTTCGGGACGTGGGTCGAGGGTGCGTACCTGCCGAACGCGGTCTACCAGTACTTCAACAACGGTGGCGGTGCGGCGTACATCACGCGCATCGGGTCGCTGAGCTCCGACGAGGGGGCCCGCGCGAGCGCCGAGCTGACCAGCGCGCTGAAGGCCGGCCAGGGCGTGTACCGCGTCGAGGCGAAGGAGCCCGGTGGGTCCGGTGACACGATCACGGTGACGGTCGAGCCGAAGCACGAGCAGGAGCCGCCGCCGGAGGGCGAGCAGGCGCCGCCGGCCGAGGAGGTCTTCACGCTCGTCGTGCAGCGCGGCGACACCGTCGAGCGCTACGAGGGCGTGACCCCCCGCAAGGGCGGCAACAACGTGGTGAGCGCGCTGGCCGAGTCGGCGCTCGTGCAGATCAGCGAGATCGGTGGCTCCTCGATCGTGGAGCGGGTCCCGACCGCGGGGCAGCTGGTGCTCTCGGGCGGGGCGTCGCTGCCGGCTCGGCTCACCCCGGACGACTACCTCGGGGACGTCACGGCCCGGTCCGGCATCGCAGGGCTGGAGGCGCTGGACGACGTGACGATCGTCGCCGTCCCCGACCTGGTGGCGGCGTACGAGGCGGGGCAGATCGACGCCGACGGGTTCAAGGCGGTGCAGGGCGCGCTCATCACGCACTGCGAGACGCAGAAGGACCGGGTCGCCATCCTCGACACCCCGCGGGGCCTGAACGCCCAGCAGGTGCTCGAGTGGGTCAAGGAGAAGACGCGGTTCTCCTCGGCGTACGCGACGACGTACTGGCCGTGGCTGTCCTTCTGGGACCCGCTGGCCGGACGGGCGCGGCTGTTCCCGCCGAGCGGTGCGCTCGCGGGCATCTGGGGTCGCAACGACGACACGCGGGGCGTGCACAAGGCACCGGCGAACGAGGTGGTCGCCGGGGCGCTGGACGTCGAGCTGAACATCACGCGCGTCGAGCACGACGACCTCAACCCGGCGGGCATCAACGTGATCCGGGCGTTCCCGGGCCGGGGCATCACGGTGTGGGGTGCGCGGACGCTGTCCGACGACACGACCTGGCGCTACATCAACGTCCGGCGCCTCTTCAACTACATCGAGTCGTCCGTGCTGCGCGGGACCCAGTGGGCGGTGTTCGAGCCGAACGACCTGGACCTGTGGCAGCGGATCAAGCGCACGGTCAACGGGTTCCTGATGGGGCTGTGGCGCGACGGTGCCCTCTTCGGCGCGACGCCCGACCAGGCGTTCTACGTGAAGTGCGACGAGGAGACGAACCCGCCGGACGTCGTGGACGCCGGGTTCGTGGTCATCGAGATCGGCATCGCACCCGTGAAGCCGGCCGAGTTCGTCGTGTTCCGGGTGAGCCAGCTGCCGACCGGCGGCGCGGTCCAAGAGTGAGTCGTGTAGGTCCAGTGACAGCGAAAGGACGACACCATGCCCATCGGTGAGGACGCACTCGCGAACTACGCCTGGCAGATCGAGGTCGACGGCATCACGCTCGCGCAGTTCAAGGAGGTCTCGGGCCTGAGCATCGAGGTCTCCGTGATCGAGCACCAGGAGAACAAGCCCAAGGGCATCCCGGTGATGAAGAAGCTGCCCGCGGCGCAGAAGTTCAGCGACATCACGCTCAAGCGCGGCATGACCACCGACAAGGGGTGGTGGGCCTGGGTCAAGGAGGTCCAGGAGGGCAAGATCGACAAGGCGCGCCGGGGTGCCGCGATCGTGCTCTACGACTACGAGCGCGGCGAGAAGATGCGCTTCAACATCACCAACGCCTGGCCGTCGAAGATCAGCATCGGCTCGCTGCAGGCGGGTGGCTCCGAGGTCACCGTGGAGGAGGTCACGCTCGTCCACGAAGGCCTCGCGGTGGCGTGAGCACCTCCGTGTCGGTCGGGGCGCACCCCGAGGTGCTCCAGACCGAGTTCAGCTTCGAGCTGCCCATCGGCTACGAGGACGACGAGGGCAGGGTGCACCGGTCGGGCGCGATGCGCCTGGCCCGGGCGCGCGACGAGATCGTCCCGTTGCGGGACCCGCGCGTGCGGGACAACGAGGCGTACCTGACCGTGCTTCTGCTGGCGCGCACGATCACGCACCTCGGGGACATCACGTCGATCACGCCGGCCGTCGTGGAGAACCTGTTCACGCCGGATCTCGCGTTCCTGCAGGACCTCTACCGCCGGATCAACTCCGAGGGGCACACGACCGCGTCGGTGACGTGCCCCTCCTGCCACGAGGAGTTCGCCGTCGACCTGGCGGGTGGTCCGCCGGGGGAATCCTGACGTACGCGACCGCTGACCTGCTGGACGAGGTCGCGTACCTGGCAGCCGTCCTGCACTGGCCCCTCGACACGCTCCTCGACCTGGAGCACCCCGACCGGGCCCACTTCCTGGCGTACGCGCACCGGATCGTCGACGAAGCGGAGGAGGAGGAGCAGTGAGGCGTTGGCCGTTCGCCGCGCGGGCAGCCGCCCCCGCCGCCACCCCCGCGCCGCCGGCACCGCCGCAGCGTCGCTGGGATGCGATGCCACCCCTGGTCCCGCGGGCGCTGACGCTGCAGCCCGTCGCGCGCAGTGCGGACTTCAGCCGAGGGCTGGGGACCCGGCAGGACTCCCCCGTGGTGCTGCGGGCGCCCGAGCACGCCCTGGCCCGGCACCCGGGTGGGCACGTGGACGGGCTCGTGTCGCACGTCGCCGTGCCCGCAGTCGCAGCTCCGCACCCCACCGCCGTCCCGCGGCGCGGGTTCGTGGGGCGCCGTCGACGGGCCGGCGCCGCGCCGGAACCGGTGGTCGCTCGGTCCACGGACGACGGGTCGCCCACGTTCGACGCGGTCGCGTCGCCGCCCGTCCTGCCCGTCGTGGCGCGGTCGGCGACGCCGGCCGGGCCAGGTCCCTCGTCCGCTGCGCCGACGTCGGTTCCTGCACCGCCCGCCACGCGGCCGGCCGCGGCACGCTCGGTCACGGCACGCTCGTCGGCGCCACCGACATCGGTTCGGCACCCGTCGGCACCCGGCTCGTCGGCGCCGGTCGCGCGCTCGACACCTCCCCTCGCGTCCGTCCCGGTCCGTCGTACGTCCCGACCCTCCCCCACGGCTCCCCTCACGAGCCCCCACCCGGACGCGGGCGTCGCCCGGACAGTCAGCGCGTCGCCGACCGCGACGACTCCCGCCGCCCTCCAACGTGCCGCTGCCGGTAGCGGCACGGACGCACCTTCCGCGACGACCGCGGACCCCGGCCCGGACGTCGCCCGGACACCCTCGCCGGCGTCCGTCGCGCGCTCTCCCGCAATGCCGTCGACCGCACCCGCTCCACGGGTCGCCGCCGCGGGCGACGCGGTCCTGCGCACGCCGACCGCGCCCCGATCCCCCGGCCGTCCGGTCCGTGCGGGTCTGCAGCCCCCGGTCCCCCGCGTCGTCGACCCCGGGTCGGCCACGGCACCCGGGTCGTCCACGGCACCCGCCTCGCCCACGCCCCGCGACGCTCCAGCGCCGGTGGCGCGGTCCGTCGCGGACCCCGTCGCCCCGGCGCCGATCGCCGCCCGGTCCACGACCGCGGCGTCCCCACCCGCCGCGGCGAGCGGCGACGGGTCGGCGGTCCCGTCGGTCGCGCGGCCCACACCGTCGGCACCGACCGGTCCCGCTCTCCCGCCCGCCCATGCGGGCCAGGTCGCCCGGGCGACGTCGCCGGCAGCGGCGGACCCGGCAGGCTCCTCGCCCGTCCGGCGGGTCGTGCCGGGGTCGACGAGCTCGCCGGCCCCGGTCCGGCGTTCGTTCGACTCGCTCGCCCCGCGCCCGGTTCGCGCGGCGGTGCCGACGTCTGCACCGGTCGCACGATCGGCTGCACCGGACGCGCACCCGACCGGACCGGCACCCGACGTCGCACGGACGACCGCCCCGTCCGGGCGCACCGCCACGACCGCGCCCCGCGTCGTACACCCGGCCCCCGACGAGCCCGGCGGAGTCGCCCGCACGGCGGCACGCCCCGCGTCGGACGAGTCCGGCGAAGTCGCCCGCTCCCTCGCACGGCCCCCGTCCGACGACACCGCCGCTGTCGCACGCTCCGTCGTCCCACCCCTCGGCGCCCCGGCGGCGCCCGTGTCACGCACGACCCGCTCGCTGTCGGTCGCCCCGCCGAGCCGGACCCCCGAGGTCCCGACGCACCACGCAGCGACCTCCGCGACGGTCACGCGCGCGTCCGGACCCGACGTCGCTCGGTCCGCGACGGAGCTGCCCGTCACGTCGGCGGAACCACCCGTGGCGACCGCCCACCGGCTCGCCGCACCCGCCGCACGGCCGGGACCGGCATCGTCCGACACGCGTCCGGGTCCGAGCACACCTGTCGCGCGCGCTCTCCCGGTCGCGCCGCCGCAGCCGGAGACCGTCCGTCGCGCACCCGTCCGCACCGCCGGTCGGGTGCCCCTCGGGCTCGGCTGGCCGCCCGCCGCCGCGCAGACGCCCGGTGCGCCCGCGGGCTCGGCGGCCGCGGCAGTCGCCGCACGGGTCGCCACGGACGGTCCGGGGCACACCCTCGCCCGCGCACCCCTGCCCGTGCCGCCCGCGGACAGCCCGGCCGACCCGTTCGACGCGGGCGCGGTCGCGGTCGCCGCCGGGATCGCGCGCCGGGTCGACCCGACCGAGGTCCGGTTCGCAGCGCCGGGCGGACGGGCCCCGGACCTGTCGGTCGCGCGGGCCGGGACTGCCGTGGACGAACGGGCGCCCGAGCCGCAGCAGCAACCCGCCGAGGTCGTCGCCGCGGGGCCGGCCGCCGCACCGGCGCAGGACCTGGGTGCACTGGCGGACGAGCTCTGGGAACGCCTGGAGCTGCGGCTGCGCACCGACCTGATGCTCGAGCGCGAGCGTCGCGGCACCTGGCCGGACGCATGAGGAGGTGACCGCGATGCCCAACGACACCAACCCCGTGAACACCATGCGGTTCGACGTGACCATCGACGGTCACGACATCGGCTCGTTCACGGCGATCGACGGTCTGAGCGCCCAGTACGAGGTCAAGACGTACGCGGAGGGCGGTGAGAACGGCTTCGTGCACCGCCTGCCTGGCCGCCTGTCGTACGGCACGATCAAGCTGACGCGGCCCGTGGAGATGCGCACGCGCGCGCTGGGCGAGTGGTTCCGCGAGGTCGCCAAGGGGCAGGCGACCAAGGCGCACACCGCCGCGATCATGGCGATGAACGACAACCGCGTCACGGTCATCACGTGGGAGTTCGACGGCGTGTGGCCCGTCAGCTACAAGGGTCCGAGCTTCGCGGCCGAGGGCGGCAAGGTGGCGACCGAGGTGTTCGAGTTCGCCCACGACGGTTGGAAGGAGTCGTGACCGGCGCGGAGCGGGCGCTGGCGGTCCTGGCCGAGAAGGACGACACCAGCAAGAAGCTCGTCTTCCACTTCAACCCGACGACGATCAGCTTCACGCGCGCCGTCCAGTACAACCGCAGCCCGACCCAGGCCAACGACCCGCCCGTGCAGTTCACGGGCGCGGGGCCGACGTCGATGACGTTGCAGGTGTTCCTCGACAAGGTCGGCAAGGGCAGCACGACGGGGATCCAGCCGGAGATCGACCAGCTGGTGTCGTGGACGACGGTCGCCGACGTGACGCAGCCGGGCAGCGGTCCGCCCAAGCTGATCTTCACGTGGGGGGTCCTGTCGATCAACAAGGAGACGACGCTCGTCGGGTACCTGGAGAACCTCAAGGTCACCTGCGAGATGTTCGACCGCAACGGCCTGCCGTTGCGCGCCACGATCGACCTCACGCTGAAGTCGGCCGCCGAGGAGCCCAAGGGCACCAACCCCACGTCGGGCTCGGAGTCGTCGCGCCGGCGGCACGTGCTGCGGCGCGAGGAGAGCCTGCACTCGGTGGCGCACTCCACGTTCGGCGACGCGGGGGCGTGGCGGGCGATCGCGGAGCTGAACGGCATCGACGACCCGACCCGGCTGCGGCCCGGCCGTGAGCTGCTGCTGCCCGACGTGTCCGAGCTCGCGGCGGGTGTGCGATGAGCCCGGTCGCCACGAGTGTCGGTGCCCGGCCCGTGGTCAAGGTCGGAGCCGCGGAGCTGTCCGAGCGGATCGCGTCGGCCCTGCGCACGACCGTCGTGGACACCGACGCCGACGGCCCGGACTCGTGCCGGCTGGTCATCGACGACCCGACGCGCGAGCTGCTCGCGGACAGCGACCTGGACCTGGCCGCGGAGCTGACGATCACGGCCGGGCGCGTCGGGGAGAACTCGGGCGACCTGCTGTTCGACGGGGTCGTCTACGCGATCGGCTTCGACTACGACGACCGCGGCGGCTACACCACGGTCACGGCGTACGACCGCTCCTACGGGCTGTACAACGGGCTGCACACGACGAGCTTCCAGAACATGACCGACGGCGACATCGCCCAGCAGATCGCGCGGGACGTGGGGCTGACCGCGGGCGACGTCGCGACGACCACCGTGCTGCACGAGCACGTCTCGCAGGTGAACGAGACGCACATCGAGTTCCTCGAGCGGCGCGGCCGGGAGGTCGGGTGCGTCGTCGTCGTGTCCGGCTCGACACTGCACTTCCGTCCTCCGACGCCGGCGAGCAACGCTCCCGCGCCCGGCGCCTACGACTCGGCCGACCGGCTGCAGCTGGTTCCGGGCAAGAACCTGCAGCGCCTGACGGTGCGCGTGACGGCCGCTCAGCAGGTCTCCCAGGTGGAGGTCCGCGGCTGGGACACGTCCACGAAGCAGGCTCTCGTCGCGACCACGGACGCCCGCACGGGGACGGCGAGCCTGCGCGACACGCCCGCGTCGGTCGCGGGGCTGTTCGGCAACCCGCGCGGGGTCACGGTCGACCTGCCCCTGGGCCAGCAGGCGGAGTGCGACGCCGTCGCGGCCGCGCGCGCCGAGCACCTGGGCAGCACCAACGTCTTCGCCGAGGGGGTCGCGGACGGCGACCCGCACCTGGTCGCGGGTGCCGCGGTGAGCCTCGGTCAGACGGGCGGCCGGTTCGACGGCAAGGTGACGCTGACCCGGGCCAAGCACGTGTGGGACGACCGCAGCTACCGCACGTACTTCACCGCGAGCGGCTCGCACGACCGCTCGGTGCTGGGTCTCGTCCGTGGCGCCGGCCCGCAGCGCACCGGCCCCGGCGGCCTGGTCGTCGCGCTCGTGACCAACGCGACGGACCCGGAGAAGCGCTGCCGCGTCAAGGTGACGTTCCCCTGGCTGGACGAGGACTACGAGACGGACTGGGTCCGGGTCCTTCAGCTCGGCGCGGGCGCGGACCGCGGGCTGCAGCTCCTGCCCGAGGTGGACGACGAGGTGCTCGTCGGCTTCGAGCACGGCGACAGCCGCCGCCCGTACGTGCTGGGCGGCCTCTACAACGGCGTCGACGCCCCGCCGAAGGACGACGCCGTCGGGTCGGACGGTGCCGTCGCCACCCGGGTGTGGCGCAGCCGTAGCGGCCACGAGCTGCTCATGTCCGACAAGGACGGCGAGGAGACCCTCGAGCTGCGCACGGGCGACGACAAGGCGAGCGTCGTCCTGGCCACGTCGGACGGCTCGATCACCATCACCACCGAGGGCGACGTGAAGGTGGACGCCCAGGGCAACGCCGAGGTGACCACGCAGGGCGACCTCAAGGTCGAGGCGCAGGGCTCCGCGACGATCAAGGGCTCGTCCGGGCTGACGCTCGAGAGCAGCAGCACGGTCACGATCAAGGGTTCGACCATCAAGCTCAACTAGGTTCGAGGAGGGTGCAGCTGTGGGTTCTCCTGCAGTCGTCATGGGCGACAAGGTGATGGGCATGTGCGCCGGGCACCTGGTCCCGTCGCCCGTGGGTGCCCCCATGCCCGCACCCGCACCCCTGCCGGTCTCCGCGCCGCTGACCCTCGGGCTGTCGACGACGGTCCTCATCGGCGGCAAGCCCGCCGCGGTGAAGGACAGCAGCGGGTACAACATGCCGCCGCACGTGGGGCTGCACCCGAGCGACCCGAAGCTCGTCCCGACCACGCAGGAGGCCAAGGTCGTCGTCGGCAGCAGCACGGTGCAGTTCGACGGGAAGGCCGCCGCGTACACGGGGTGCACCGTGACGGCCTGCATCGCGCCGACGGCCGCGGTCGTCGGCACCGGGGCGACGGTCCTGATCGGCTCATGAGAACGCCCAGAAACGCTGCAGGAGGACCGATGAGCGACGCCAACAGCTTCGTCGGGGCCGGCTGGCACTGGCCCCTGACCACGGACCAGACCGGTGCGGTCGCGCTGGTGCGCGGCACCACCGAGCTCGAGCAGGCCATGTACCTGGTCCTGGCGACCAACCCTGGCGAACGTCCGATGCGACCGGAGTTCGGTGCGCGGCTGCGCCAGTTCGTGTTCGCGTCGGGCGACGCCACGACCGCGGGCCTCATCGCCGCGGAGGTGCAGAGCGCGCTGGCCCGCTGGGAGCCACGCGTGACGGTCGAGCAGGTCGACATCACCACGGACGCCGACGACCCGTCGACGCTCTGGATCGACATCGGCTACACCGTGCGGTCCACCAACGACCGCCGCAACCTCGTCTTCCCGTTCTACGTGATCCCCGCCGACCGGTCCGAGGTGCGCGCATGACGCTGCCCACGCCCCGCCTGGACGACCGGACGTTCCAGGAGCTCGTCGACGAGGCCAAGCGGAACCTGCAGCTGCGGTGCCCGGAGTGGACCAACCACAACGTCTCCGACCCGGGCATCACGCTCATCGAGACCTTCGCCTGGATGACGGACATCCTGCTGTACCGCGTGAACCGGGTCCCCGACCGGCTGTACGTGAAGTTCCTCGAGCTCGTCGGCGTCCGGCTGTTCCCGCCGCACGCCGCCCGGACGGAGATCTCGTTCCGGCTGTCGTCGCACCACGACGACGTCGTCCACATCCCCGCCGGGACGACGGTCTCCACCCGCCGGTCCATCTCGCAGGAGTCGCTCGGGTTCACCACGCTGCATGGGCTCGACATCCCCCCGTCGGCGTCGCGCACCGTTCTGACGATCTCCGCCGACGGGGACTCCGCCGACCGCACCGGCGCGCTCGGGCTCGGCGACGGGTTCGCCGCGTTCAGCGCGACCCCGGTCGTCGACGACGCGCTGTACCTCGGGCTGGACCAGCCTGCCCGGTCGTCGCTGCTGCTCGTGCAGGCGGTCTGCTCGCTGGGCGGCTACGGCATCGACCCCCGGCGACCGCCCCTGGTGTGGGAGGCGTGGACCCCGTCGGGGTGGGAGCCGTGCGAGGTCGAGCGGGACGACACCCTCGGCCTGAACGTCTCCGGGGCGATCGAGCTGCACGTGCCCGACGGCCACGACGAGTCGGTCGTCGCGGGCGTCGAGGCGGCCTGGATCCGCTGCCGCGTGGTGAAGGCCGCCCGCCAGTACCGCTCGTCCCCGCTCCTGGTGTCCGTCACGGCCGCGACCATCGGCGGCGACGTCGAGGCCACCAACGCCGAGCAGGTCCGCGACGAGGCGCTCGGCACGTCCGACGGCACCGCGGGCCAGGTGCTGCACCTGGCGTACCCCCCGGTCGTCCTGGACCGCGAGGACCCCCTGGTGCTGGAGGTCGGGGTCCCACCGGAGGACGGCACCGGGCCCCCGACGTGGGAGGAGTGGACGGCCGTCGACGACTTCGGGGCCAGCTCGCCGACGGACCGGCACGTCACCGTCGACCCGACGACCGGCGAGATCCGGTTCGGGCCGTCCGTGCGCCTGGAGGACGGCAGCGAGCGGCGGTTCGGTGCGATCCCCGCACGGGGTGCCGCGCTGCGGGTGCGCGGGTACCGCACCGGCGGAGGCGCCCGGGGGAACGTCGCCGCGCGCACGGTCTCGGTGCTGAGGTCGTCGATCCCGTACGTCGCCGCCGTCTACAACCGACGCGCCGCAGCCGGTGGGGTCGACGGGGAGAGCGTCGACAACGCCCGGACGCGCGGCCCGCTGGAGCTGCGAGGTCGTGGTCGCGCCGTGACGGTGGAGGACTACGTCGCGGTCGTGCACGAGGCCGCCCCCGAGCTGGCCCGCGTGCACTGCGTGCCCGTCACCGACGGTCCGGACGCCGGCGCGGTGCGCATCCTCGCGATCCCCGGCGCCCCCGGGCAGGACGGACGCATCTCCCTGCGCGACCTCCAGCTCCCCGACGGTGCCCGCGAGCGCGTCCTGGCCGCGCTGGACGCGACGCGCGTGGTCGGGGTGCGCCTGAGCGTCGAACCTCCCAGCTACGTCGGGATCCGGGTCGACGCGCGGGTGCGAGCCCGCCCCGAGGCCGATCCGGCCCAGGTGGAGCGGGACGCCCTCGCGGCCCTCTACCGCTACTTCCACCCGTTGGCCGGAGGGCCCGACGGCACGGGGTGGCCGCTGGGGCGCCCGGTGCAGCCGGGCGAGGTGCACGGGGTCCTCGGGCGGGTGCCCGGGCTCGACTACGTCGAGGACGTCGTCCTGTTCCGCGCCAACCCGTTGGACCGGTCGATCTCGGCGCCGCAGGACCGCGTCGACCTCGGGGACACGCACGTGGTGCTGAGCGTCGAGCACAGCATCGTGGTCCAGGGCGGTGCGGCGTGAGGGGTGGTGTGAGTGCTGCGGGTGGCCTTGTACCTCCCGCGACGTCGCTCGTCGAGGGTCTGCCGGAGGCGTTCCTCGGCAGCGACTTCACGGCCGGGCTGGTCGCCGCGTTCGACGACGTCATCGGGTCCGTGGGCGCCACGCTGGACGACCTCGACGCCTACCTCGACCCCCGGTACGCGCCGGACGACTTCGTCCGCTGGGTGGCGTCCTGGCTCTCCCCCGCGATCGCCGCGCGCCGGGACGCCGAGCACCTGCGCGCCCATCTCGGGGACCTGCGGCGGGCACTGGTCGGCCGGGGGACGCTCGACGGGGTGACCGCGGCCGTCCGTGCGTGCACCGGTCTGGACCCGGACGTGCGCGACTCCGGCGGCGTGTCGTGGAGCAAGCGTCCCCAGGGGTCGTTCCCGGGCCGGTCGGCGCCGCTGCTCGAGGTCGACGTGCGGATCTCCGCCGACGAGCCCGACCCCGACGCCGTGCTGGACCTCGTACGGTTCGTCGTGGACGACCTCAGGCCCGCGCACGTACCGGCGACCGTCCGGCGGGCACCGGCGTGACGGGTACGGGGACGTCGAGCTCGGCGAGGACCTGCGCGTACTCCCGGCGGGCGGTGGCCGCCGCGGCCGGCTGACCGTCCGCGGTGAGCGCGTCGATCAGGCGCCGCCACGAGCCGTCCTGGTAGCGGTCGAGGGCGAGCGCGTGTCGGGTCACCTGGATCGCGGCGGGCCTGTCGCCGGCGCTCGTGTACAGGTCCGCCAGCAACTGGCACGCGTGCACCACCGCGCCGCGCACCTCGTCCCGCTCGCCGGTGACCCACTCGGCAGGACCGTCGTCGGGCAGGAGGTCCGCCGTGAGCTCCCGCACCCCCGCCGCGAGGCTGCGCCGGCCGCTCTCGACGTCGCCGCGTTCGAGCGCTGACCGTCCCGCGGCGAGGTGCCGCTCGACGCGGCGCACGTCGTGCCGGTCGGCCGCGGCGAGGTGCAGCGCGTAGCCGCCGCCGGTCCGCCGCAGCACGGACGTGGCCGGGGTGGCCGTCGCCGGGTCGAGCAGCCCACGCAGCGCGCTGATCGCGACCTGGAGGTTGTGCTGCGCGCGCTCCGGGTCCCGGCCCTCCCAGAACCACTCCACGAGCCGCTCACGGTGCACGGGCAGCGGGGCGTGCAGGGCGAGGGCCCGCAGCAGCGCCTGGTGCTGGGGGCGCAGGGCGTCGAGCGGGACCGGCACACCGTCGCGGAGCACCGTGAACCCGCCGATGCAGCGGACCTCGAGCGCGACCGGCGTCCCGGCCGCCGTGCTCGCGAGGGTCGTGCGCAGCCCGCGCAGGACGAGCGTGGCCCAGGTGGTCGCGCCGCAGGTGCGGGCCAGTCGCGTCGCGCGTACCCGGCCCTGCGCGGTTCCCGCGGCCAGCAGCGCGACGGTGTGCGGGAGCGGCCCGACGCCGGCGGCGGCCCGCTCGACGTCGGCGGTCGCACCCTCGTCACGCCTGCCCGCACGCGCATCCTCGACGGCGGCCATCGTCGTGCACCACGTGGCGAGCGCCGGCGCGCCGAGCTCTGTGAGCTCGACGGCGAGGGCGGTGTGCTCGTCAGCGGTCAGCATCCCGCCCGGCAGCCCCGCGAGCGCCCCGAACAGCCCGAGCAGCGCTGCACCCCACCGGTCGCCGATCGCGGCGCACCGGTCCCGCAGGTGGCTCAGGGCCTCCCGGGCGGTCTCGGGGCGGCACGCCAGGTCGAGCCCGTCGGCGAGCCGCTCCAGGGCGGGCGCACCGAGCATCTTCGCGGCGACCGCGGCGCGCTCGCGGCTCTCGGGCGCCTCCGGACGGAACGAGAGGGACAGGCTGGCAGCCTCACCGAGCAGCGCGACCGCCTCGAGCGCCGACGGCAGGGTCGGCAGCTCGGAGACCGCGGAGAACTCCCGGGCGGCCGCCACCAGGTCCCCCGAGGTCAGCTGGGCGACGGCGCGCGCGAGGCGACGCGCTGCGTCCACCGGCCGCGGCTCCGCGAGCTGGCGACGGGGTGCGACGAACGCGTCCCGGGTCAGCGCCACCCAGTCGGAGACGGCCCCCAGCGGTGGGTTCAGCCAGCTCTGCACCATCCGCAGCTCGTGCGCGGCGAGCGCCCGACCGGTGGCCGTCTCCACCCGGCTGCCCGCGAGCCGGTACGCCTCGAGCGCCTGCTCCAGCGCACCGTCGACGACGAGCCGACGCGCGAGCGCGAGGGCGACCCACGGGTCGGTGTCCCGGATGGACGCGGGCAGCTCGTCGATCCACGAGCCGGGCCGCTCCGCGAGCTCGCCCCCGCCGATGGCGAGCACCCGTTGTGCGGCGTCCCAGTCGTGCGCGCGGCACGACGAGCGCAGCGCCGCGTCGAAGTCCCCCTCGCGCAGCGCCAGCTGCGCACCGCGCTGGTGCAGCTCCCGGGCCCGCGCCCCGCCGTCGCGACCGACGAGCACGTCGAGCAGGTGCGCCCGCATGACCTCGTGGCAGCAGTACACGGTGGACTCCGCGTCGGCCACGGCGTTGAGCAGCCCGAGGCGGTGGGCCTGCTCGAGCAGTGCGGCGGCGTCCGTGCTGCCGAGCAGCTCGTCGCACCGGGCCGCGGTGAGCGTGGCCAGCACGGCGGTCCGGACGAGGAAGTCGCGCAGGGGCACCGGCACCTGGTCGAGCACGTGCCGCGCCAGGTAGTCGCTCGACAGCTGACCACCCCCGACGCCCAGGAGTCGCGCGCGGCTCGACGGCGGCCGCCCGTGCGTGGCCAGGTGGAACAGCTCGAGCCCGGCCGCCCAGCCACCGGTCCGGTGCGCGAGGTCCGCGACCTCCTCGGCCCGCAACCGGGTGCCGTGGCAGGTGCGGAACAGCTCCTCGACCTCCCACGTCCGGAACCGCAGGTCCTCGCCGCCGAGCACGGTGGCCGTCCCCGCGAGGTGCCGGGTGAGGGCTGTCGACGTCACGGTCCGTGAGCCCAGGGCGACGCGCAGGTGCACCGGCTGGTGCAGGAGGAGACGTTCCACGACGCCGGCGGCCGGCGTCCCGTCGATCGACTGCAGCTCGTCCAGGACGAGCAGCGCGGGGCCGTCGAGCACCTGCTCGAGCGTCGCGAGGGCGTCCTCCGTGGACTCCCATGGCGCCCGCTCGGCGACGGACGGCACCAGGTCGGCGCACGCGAGCTGGAGGTGCGCGAGGACCGCGGCGGCACTGCCGAGGGCCCCGTCGAGGGTCAGCCAGGCGACCGGGGCGGTCTCCCGGGCTGCGACGTGCGAGAGGAAGGTCGTCTTGCCGCACCCGGCCGCCGCCACGACGCTGACCAGCGGCTGCGCCGAGGGGCCGAGCACCGGGTCCAGGAGCCGGTCCCGCGGGAGCCCGCGCGGCGCCGGGCGCCGGGTGCGCGAGCGCAGCACGGTCGGGTGCCTCTCAGCACCCGACACAGACATATGGCTCGACGTCGTCACTCTGCCCCCGCAAGACCGTCGCGTACGCTGACCCTAGCCGTCGGGCGATTCATCCGAAAGGGTGTAAATCCGACGTCGGAGCACGGGGGGTGAGGTCGTACGGACACGGAACCTGGGGGCGGGTCCGCGGACGCGCCCGACCCTGCGCTCGACGACGAGCTGGCGGACCTGCTCGCGCCCGCCGACGTGCCGTTCCAGGCGGGCCCGACGACGCCCATCCAGGAGCCCCGCGCACCGCGCGAGCGCACCCCGGAGGCCTCGGTCGAGGAGCGCGCAGCCGCCCCGCGCGAGCGGGCGCCCGAGCCCTCCGTCGAGGAGAGTGCCCGCGCCCCGCACGGGCCCGCCCTGGAGCCTGCGGTGGACGTGCGCGCCGTCGGGCGCCGTCCGGGCGACGCCCGGATCTCCCCGACGAGCGGCCGCCCTCCCGCGCGATCAGGCCCCGACAGCACCCGGCCGGCCGCTGCTCCCACCGTCGAGCCGGTCGTGGTGGGCCGGCGCTTCCAGCCCGTCCCCGGCGGCGCGCTCCCCCGGCCCCACCCGACCGACCCCCTGATGGCGGCGCTGCTCGCCACCCCGGCAGCACCCGTGTTCGCCGTGACCGAGGGGACGGTCCGGCGCGCACCCGCGCAGGTCGCGGCCGGCGCCGTGGAGCTGCGCGCCCCGGACGGCAGCGCGCTGGTGCTGCTGGGCGGGCCGAGCGTGGCGTGGGTGGTGGACGACGAGGAGTCCGTCGCGGCGGGCACGGTCCTCGGGATCGTCGCCGGCTCCCCCGGAGACCCACCCGGGGAGCCTCTCCTGGTCCTCGCGGTCGACGCGACGGGTAGGCAGGTGGATGCGGTCGCGCTGCTGGTCGGCCTGCCCGACCCCGGTGAGCTCGACCTGCTGGGCACCGACTCCGCCGTCGGGGTCGACCCGTACCGGCTCGACCTGGAGCTCGCGGCCACCCTGCAGGGCGTCGGAGTGGTCCCGTGATCGTCTGCGCGCGGTGCCACCACGAGAACCCCGACGGCACGCTCCTGTGCGAGACGTGCCGGACGTACCTGGGCTGGTCGTCACCTGCTCCCGCGGCATCCCCTGCCCCCGCGCTGACCCCCGAGGACGCCGAGCCGACCGCTCCGGAACCGGACGACCGGCCGGCGCCTCCGGTGCCGACCTCGGCACCCGCGCCCGACCGCCCGGTCGCCTCGCCCCCCACCGTGCCCGACCGAGCGGTCGCTTCCCCACCGACAGCACCGACAGCACCGACAGCACCGTCGGTACCGTCGGTACCCGTGCCGCCCGTGCCGCCCGTGCCCGACCGTCCGGTGGCCCCCGCACCCGTCGGTCGGCAGCCGCTGACGCCCACCCCGCCGCTGTCCGCGGCGCCAGGAGGACCCGCCGCGGTCGCGCCCGGCGGCCCCCGACCGCCAGCACCGATCACCGTCCGAACCGCGGGCGGGCCCGGTGCGCGCACACCGGTGACTCCCGTCGCGGTCCCTGCGGCACCGTCGGGTCGCGCCGCGCCCCCCGTCGTCCCTCCGCCCGTCCCGCCGCCTGCACCCGCGCGGGCCGCGCCGGAGACCTCCCCCACGCCGACCGCGCCACCCGCGCAGGCCACCACCGGCACCGGCACCGGCTCCGCAGCCACGCCGACCGCGCCGAGCGCGCCACCCGGCGACCCGGCCACGCCGCCGGTCCGCCGACCGCCGACCTCCGTGCGACCGGTCCCGGTCGTCCTCACCCCGAACGAGACGGGCGGCCGACCGGCGGAGCGCGCACCGGCGCGAGAGGCTCCGGAACGCACGATCGGGGTGCGTGTCGCCGCAGGTGAGGCGAGGATCGCCCCGCGAGCGCCGACGGACCCGGAGCACCCTGCCGGCACCCCGACCCCGCCGAATGCGTTCGACGCGGTGCTGCCCACGGACGCGGGCGCCTACGCGGGGACGCCGGACGACCGCCCGTCCGCACCCGACCAGCCCCCACCTGCCGACGCCTGGCAGACGTTCGAGGACGCGACCCGGTGCCCGTCGTGCGGCCGCGCGATCGCGGTCTCCCGCCGGTTCTGCCGGTGCGGCGCGACGCTGGTCCGGGCGACTCCACCGGACGTGGACCCGGAGCCGCCGCGCGAGCCCTGGTACCGGCGCTGGCTCGGCGGGTTCCGTCGGGGCCGGGGGTTCTGGCGCCGGATGCGGGCCGCGAACAACGGGGTCCGCGTGCGCTACGACCAGGCCCGGTCCGCGCAGGTGCACCTCGCCGAGGTCACGGCGCTGCTCGCCGCGCTCGGTCTCACGGCGGTCTTCGTCCTGCCGAGCACCGCGCAGATCGAGAAGCAGGTGGTCGAGCAGGTGGTCGCGCTCGACCCGCGGGGGTACAGCGCGATCGAGGGCGTCACCGCCACGACGGACCCGGCGACCCCACCAGAGCCCGGTTTCGACCCGGCGTTCGCGGTCGACGGGACGACCGGCCGCGCGTGGGCCGGCGTCTGGACCCCGCCGACGGACGCCGGCCCGGCGTGCCGACGTCCGGGCGGCACGGACGCGCTGGTCCTGACCCTGCCGGAGCCGGCCGACGTGGACCGGATCGCGTTCAGCGCCGGCATGCCGGAGTCCAGCCCGGACCGCGCGACGCAGGACCTGCCGCACCAGGTCGACGTGAGCTGGGGCGACGGCGCGGACCAGTGCCAGACGTTCGCCCTCACGGACGCGCCGGACCTGCAGCCGTTCGACATCGACGCCACAGACGTCACGGAGGTCCGCGTCGTCGTCGTGAGCGTCCACGAGACCCCGGACCCGCCCGAGGTCCGGCACGTCGCGTTCAACGAGGTGCTGCTGCTGCAGCGCGGAGCGCCCGGGCTGTCGGTCCCGGTGCCCTGAGTCGCCGCGCGCGGTCCCGCGCGCGCCCGCACACTGTTCCCGTGCGAACCCTGGGTGTCGAGGAAGAGTTCCTGCTGGTCACGCCGGAGGGGCGGCCCCAGCCGGTGGCGACGACGGTGCTGCGGCACGCGTCCACCACCGGACGGGCCGCCGGAGACGAGCCCGGCGGGAACCTCGAGAAGGAGTTCAAGCAGGAGCAGATCGAGACGTCCACGCCGCCCCGCGCGGACCTCGGGGAGCTCGTGGCGGAGATCCGCGCCGGGCGGATCCGGACCGATGAGGTCGCGCGCCAGGCGGGCGCCCGGATCGCCGCGCTGGCCACGGCTCCGCAGGTCGTCGAGTCCAGCGTCCTGCCCGACCGGCGCGCGCACACCATCCGGGCCGAGTTCGGTGCGACCGCACGGGACCAGCTGACGTGCGGCTGCCACGTCCACGTGTCGATCGAGGACGAGGAGGAGGGCGTGCGGATCCTCGACCACCTCCGGCCGTGGAACGCGGTCCTGCTCGCGCTGTCCGGCAACAGCCCGTCGTGGCAGGGCACCGCCACGGGGTACGCGTCGTACCGCTCGCAGGTGTGGGGCCGCTGGCCGACCGCGGGTCCGACGGCCCCGTTCGGGGATGCCGCGGGCTACCACGCCGTCATCGACGAGCTGCTCGGCACGGGGGCGATCCTCGACGAGGGGATGGTCTACTTCGACGCTCGCCTCTCGTCGCGGTACCCGACGGTCGAGGTGCGCGTCGCGGACGTCTGCCTCGACGCGGAGGACGCCGCGCTGCAGGCCGCGCTGGTGCGCGGCCTGGCCGAGTCGGCCGTGGGAGACCCCGTGTCGCAGCCGCGTACGGAGCTGCTGCGCGCCGCGACCTGGCGTGCGGCACGGTCGGGTCTGACCGGCGACCTGGTCAGCCCGTTGACCGGCAAGCCGCTGCCCGCCGCCGAGGTGGTCGCCCAGCTCGTCGAGCACGTCCGGCCCGCCCTGGCCGAGGCGGGCGACCTGGAGTGGGTCGAGCGTCAGGTCGCGACGGTGCTGCGGCGCGGCAACGGCGCCATCCAGCAGCTGGGCTGGCGCGCGGAGGGGGCCGACGACGACGAGGTGGTCCGCCGCGCGGTGGACCGGACGCTGGCCCCTTAGAGCAGGTCCGGCAGCGGCACCTCGGGGTCGGCCAGCCGGTCGTGGTCGACCACGGCACCTGAGCGGATCAGTGCCTGCACGTCGTCGACGACGTCCCACACGTTGACGTTCATCGCGGCCAGCACACGCCCCTCGCGCCGCCAGAACGCGATGAGCTCCCGGCCCTGCAGGTCGCCGCGGACGACGACCTCGTCGTACCCGTGGACGCCCACGTGACCGACGTACTCCATGCCGAGGTCGAACTGGTCGGTGAAGAAGTACGGCAGCTTGTCGTACGGCTCGTCGGCGCCCACGACCGTCGCCGCCGCGGTCGCCGGCTGGTTCAGGGCGTTCGCCCAGTGCTCGACCCGGACGTGGGTCCCCAGGAGCGGGTGGTGCGCACGGGCGATGTCACCGACCGCGAGCACGTGCGGGTTCGACGAGCGCAGGTGCGCGTCGACGACGACGCCGTTCTCGACGTGCAGCCCGGCGGCCTTCGCGAGGTCGACGCGGGGCGCCGCCCCGATCCCGACGACGACCAGGTCCGCGTCGACGAGCGTCCCGTCGGCAAGCTCGACCGCACCCACGCGCGTCCCGTCGCCCGCGGCCACGATCTCGGAGATCTCGGTCCGCGTGCGCAGGTCCACCCCGTTCTCCCTGTGCAGGTCCGCGAACATCGCGGCGAGCTCCGGGCCGAGCACGCCGAGCAGCGGCAGGGGGTCGCGCACCAGCACGCTCACCTCGCAGCCGGCAGCGCGGGCGGCGGCGGTGACCTCGAGCCCGATCCAGCCGCCCCCGACGACGACCACGCGCCTGCCCGCCGTGAGCAGGGTGCGCAGGCGGTCGCTGTCGTCGAGGGTGCGCAGCTGGACGACGCCGTCGAGACCCGCTCCGGGGACGTCGAGCCGGCGCGGCTCGGAGCCGGTCGCGAGCACGAGGTGGTCCCAGCCCGTCCGGGTCCCGGAGCCGTCGACGACGTCCCGCGCGCCCAGGTCGATCGACCGGGCGGTCGTCCCGAGCCGCAGGTCGACGTCGTGAGCGGAGTACCAGTCGGCCGGGTGCACGAACGCGTCGTCGCGTTCGTCGCTGCCCTGCAGGTAGCCCTTCGACAGCGGTGGCCGTTCGTACGGCCGCTCGGTCTCGGTGCCGAGCAGGACGATCCGTCCGTCGTACCCCCGCTCCCGCAGACTCTCGACGGTCTTCGCCCCCGCCAGCCCGGCACCCACGACCACGACCTGACCGCTCACGTCACTCCCCTGCCCTCGTCGGACCGCCGACGGCAAGCGCACCAGGTCGCGGGCCTGCGCGCAATGGGCGGTGTGGCGAAGTCCACCCTTGTCCGTGCCTCGCACCCCGCGCCGGATGGGCGGTCGGCTGGCACCCTGGGGCCATGCTGATGTGGCCGGGACGCCCCTACCCCCTGGGTGCCACCTACGACGGGACGGGCACGAACTTCGCCCTGTTCTCCGAGGTGGCCGAACGAGTCGAGCTCTGCCTGATCGCTGACGACGGCACCGAGACACGGACGGACCTCACCGAGGTCGACGCGTTCGTGTGGCACGGGTACCTGCCCGCCATCACGCCGGGCCAGCGTTACGGGTACCGGGTGCACGGACCGTACGACCCCGCACAGGGGCACCGCTGCAACCCGAACAAGCTCCTGCTCGACCCGTACGCCAAGGCGATCGACGGGCAGATCGACGGTCACCCGTCGCTGTACTCGTACGAGTTCGACGACCCGGACCAGCGCAACGACGAGGACTCGGCCGGGCACACCATGACGTCCGTGGTCATCAACCCGTACTTCGACTGGGGCCACGACCGGCCGCCGCAGCACGAGTACCACGAGTCGGTCATCTACGAGGCGCACGTGCGCGGCCTGACGATGCAGCACCCCGCGGTGCCCGAGGAGCTGCGCGGCACGTACGCGGGGCTGGCCCACCCGGCGGTCATCGAGCACCTCACGTCGCTCGGCGTCACGGCGGTCGAGCTCATGCCGGTGCACCAGTTCGTCAACGACCCGTCGCTCGTCGAGAAGGGGCTGTCGAACTACTGGGGCTACAACACCATCGGCTTCTTCGCACCGCACAACCGCTATGCCGCGTTCCAGCACGCCGGCCAGCAGGTGCAGGAGTTCAAGGCGATGGTCAAGGAGCTCCACGCCGCGGACATCGAGGTCATCCTCGACGTCGTCTACAACCACACGGCCGAGGGCAACCACCTGGGCCCGACGCTGAGCTTCCGCGGCCTCGACAACGCCAACTACTACCGGCTCGTCGACGACGACCAGGCGCACTACTTCGACACCACGGGCACCGGCAACTCGCTGCTCATGCGGTCGCCGCACGTGCTCCAGCTGATCATGGACTCGCTGCGGTACTGGGTCACCGAGATGCACGTGGACGGGTTCCGCTTCGACCTGGCCGCCACCCTGGCCCGCCAGTTCCACGAGGTGGACCGGCTGTCGGCGTTCTTCGACCTCGTGCACCAGGACCCGATCGTCTCGCAGGTCAAGCTCATCGCCGAGCCGTGGGACGTCGGGGACGGCGGGTACCAGGTGGGAGGGTTCCCGCCCCTGTGGTCGGAGTGGAACGGCAAGTACCGCGACACCGTGCGGGACTTCTGGCGGGGCGAGCCGTCGACGCTCGGCGAGTTCGCGAGCCGGCTGACGGGGTCGTCGGACCTGTACGAGCACACCGGCCGCCGGCCGATCGCCAGCCTGAACTTCTTCACCGCGCACGACGGCTTCACCCTCAACGACCTCGTCTCGTACAACGAGAAGCACAACGAGGCCAACGGCGAGGACAACAACGACGGCGAGAGCCACAACCGGTCCTGGAACTGTGGCGCCGAGGGTCCGACGGACGACGCGGCCATCAACACCCTCCGGTCGCGGCAGCGGCGCAACTTCCTGACCACGCTGCTGCTCTCCCAGGGCGTGCCGATGATCGCCCACGGCGACGAGCTGGGCCGCACCCAGCTGGGCAACAACAACGTCTACTGCCAGGACAGCCCGATCTCCTGGGTCGACTGGGACCTCGACCAGGACAAGACCGACCTCCTCGAGTTCACGCGCCGGCTCGTGCGGCTCCGGCAGGACCACCCGGTGTTCCGGCGCCGCCGGTTCTTCGCCGGCGAGCCCGACCGCTCGGACGACTCCGACCTCCTGGACCTCGCGTGGCTCGCGCCCGACGGTCACCACATGCGGGAGGAGGCCTGGGCTGCCGACCACGCGCGCGCGGTCATGGTGTTCCTCAACGGCGACGCGATCGCCGAGCCGGACCTGCGCGGCCAGGAGATCGTCGACGACAGCTTCCTCGTGCTCTTCAACGGGCAGCCCGACGCCGCCACCTTCACGCTCCCGCAGGCGCGGTTCGGGGCCGTGTGGACGGCGGTCGTGGACACGGACTCCCAGATCGAGGCCGGCAGCACGGTCGAGGCGGGCACGACCCTCGAGCTGCGGGAGAAGTCGATCATCGTGTTCACCCGGCCCTCGATCCTGCCGTCCCCGACCTCGTCGGGCATCGGCGCGGTGGCGGCCGCGGCGAGCGAGGCTGCCAAGCAGACGAAGAACCGTGGGCACGGGGAGTCGGCCGACGGGAAGCCGAAGCGACGCACCACCAAGCCGCGCCCCAGCGCATGAGCGAGCCCAGGCCCACCCCGACCCGTCGCCTCCCGACGGCGGGCAAGCCCGTGCCCGGCTCGACGTACCGGTTGCAGCTCGGAGCGGACCTGACGCTCGACGACGCCGTGGCGCGCGTCCCGTACCTGGCGTCGCTGGGCGTCACGCACGTGTACCTGTCGCCGATCCTGCGGGCCGCACCCGGGTCGACGCACGGGTACGACGTGGTCTACCACGACGAGATCGCCCCCGAGCTCGGCGGGCTGCCGGCCCTGCGGCGGCTGGCGGCCGCGGCGCACGACGCGGGCCTCGGGCTGGTCCTCGACATCGTGCCGAACCACATGGCCGTCCCCACGCCCGTCTGGCACAACCGCGCCCTGTGGTCGGTGCTCGCGGAGGGCCCCGACTCCCCGTACGCGGCCTGGTTCGACGTGGACTGGTCCGCGGGCGACGGCGCGGTGCTCATGCCGGTGCTCGGCGACCGCATCGGTGCGGTGCTGGGCCGCGACGAGCTCGCGCTGGACGAGGTCGAGATCCCCGGCGAGGGCGCGCGGACCGTCCTGCGCTACCACGACCACGTCTTCCCGGTCCGGCCGGGCACCGAGTCCCTCGCGCTGGCGGAGCTCGTGGAGCGCCAGCACTACCGGCTGGCGTACTGGCGGGTGGCCGACGAGGAGCTCAACTACCGGCGGTTCTTCGACGTCGGCACCCTCCTCGCGATCCGGGTCGAGGACCCGGTCGTGTTCGACGCGACGCACGCGCTCGTCCTGTCGCTGCTGGCCGACGGCACGATCGACGGCCTGCGCATCGACCACCCCGACGGCCTCGCCGACCCGGCCGGGTACCTGGCGCGGCTGCGCGAGGCGAGCGGTGGCGCGTGGGTGGTCGTCGAGAAGATCCTCGAGGGCACCGAGACGCTCCCGCCCGACTGGGAGACCGCCGGCAGCACCGGCTACGAGGCGCTGTGGCGGATCCAGGAGACGTTCGTCGACCCCGGCGGCGCCGCGGTCCTCGGGGCCGTCATGCACCGGCTCACGGGCGACACGTCCGACGCGTTCCCCGCGATGGCGGAGCAGGCGAAGCGCGAGATCGTCGACGGTCCCCTGTACGCGGAGGTGCACCGGCTGACCTCGCTGGCGGCGGACATCTGCCGCGACGACCTGCGCCTGCGCGACCACACGTGGCGCGCACTCGAGGACTGCCTGATCGAGCTGCTCGTCGCGTTCGACCGCTACCGGGCGTACGTCGTGCCCGGCGAGCCCGTGCACCCCGAGTCCCTCGAGGTCATGCACACGGCCGCGACCCACGCCCGCGCACGCCTGTCCGCGGAGCGCGGCGCGACCATGGACGTCGTCGTGGACCTCCTGCTCGGTCGCGAGGTCGGCAGCGCCGGGCGCACGCGCGGGGCACGCCGGGACGAGCTGATCGTGCGGTTCCAGCAGACCTGCGGCGCCGTCATGGCCAAGGGCGTGGAGGACACCACGTTCTACCGCTGGACCCACCTGACCGGCCTGTGCGAGGTCGGCGGCGCACCCGAGCAGTTCGCGCTCACGCCCACCGACCTGTCCGCCTGGGCCGCCCAGATGCAGGTGTCCGCGCCGCTCGGCATGACGACGCTGTCGACGCACGACACCAAGCGCGGCGAGGACACCCGGTCCCGGCTCGGGGTGCTCAGCGAGCTCCCGCGCGAGTGGTCGGCCCTCGTCGACGACCTGCGCGCCGCCTCCGCGCCGTACCGCAGCGCGCTGCTCGACGGCCGCACCGAGTACCTGCTCTGGCAGACGCTCGTGGGCACGTGGACCGACGACGGCCCGATCACCGAGGACCGCCTCGTCGAGTACCTGACGAAGGCGATCCGTGAGGCGAAGAGCCGGACCACGTGGACAGCGCCCGACGAGCCGTACGAGGGCGCTGTCCTCGACGCCGCGCGGCAGGCGCTCGTCGACCCGACCGTCGGCGAGCTCCTCTCCGCCTGGGAGCTGCGCACCCGCCCAGCCGTCCGCGCGGCGACCCTCGGCACCAAGCTCGTCCAGCTGACCCTGCCCGGCATCCCGGACGTCTACCAGGGCACCGAGGTGCCGAACCCGGTCCTCGTCGACCCGGACAACCGCCGACCGGTCCCGCTGGAGCCGCTGGTCACCCGCCTGGCGCGGCTCGACGACGGTGCCGGTCCGCGCGACCTGGCCGACGAGAAGCTGCTGGTCACCTCGCGTGCGCTGCGTCTGCGTCGGTCGCTGCCGGAGGCGTTCATCGGTCCCGACAGCGGTTTCCTGCCGCTGGCCCACTCCTCCGGGCACTCCCTCACGTACGCACGGACGGTCGCCGGCCACCCCCGCGTGGCAGTCGTCGCGACGCGGCTGGCAGCCGCGGTCGACCGGCTCGGGGGCTGGGCCGACCACACGGTCGCCCTTCCCGACGGTGACTGGCGCGACGTCCTCACGGACCGACCGGTGGCGGGAGGGGTCGTCGACGTCGGGCCGCTGCTGGACCGGCTGCCGATCGCCCTGCTCGTCCGAGCGGAGGGCTGAGGCGGTGCTCCCCCGCGTCTGGGCGCCGACCGCCGCACACGTCGACCTGGTCGTCGGCGACGAGCACCGGCCGTTGACCGCCGACGGCGAGTGGTGGGTCGGCGAGGTCGACCTGCCGCACGGCACCGACTACGCCTTCGCGGTCGACGGCGGCCCGCCGCGGCCCGACCCCCGCAGCGCGTGGCAGCCGCAGGGCGTGCACGGACCGAGCCGTGTCTACGACCCCGCGACGTTCCCGTGGTCGGACGACGGCTGGTCCGGCGTCGACGTCCGCGGGCACGTGACGTACGAGCTGCACGTCGGCACGTTCAGCGACGAGGGCACGCTGTCGTCCGCGATCGAGCACCTGGACGACCTGGTCTCGCTCGGCGTCGACCTGGTCGAGCTCATGCCGGTCGCCCCGTTCAGCGGTGTGCACGGCTGGGGCTACGACGGTGTCTCGACGTTCGCGGTGCACGAGCCCTACGGCGGCCCCGTCGGCCTGCAGGCCTTCGTGGACGCGGCGCACGCCCGCGGCCTGGGGGTCTGCCTGGACGTGGTCCACAACCACATGGGCCCGTCCGGCAACTACCTGGGCGAGTTCGGCCCGTACTTCACCGACGCGCACCAGACGCCGTGGGGCTCCGCGATCAACCTGGACGGGCCCGGGTCCGACGAGGTCCGCCGCTGGGTGTGCGACAGCGCGCTGCGCTGGTTCCGCGACTTCCACGTGGACGCCCTGCGCCTGGACGCCGTGCACGCCCTCATCGACCTGTCCGACCGGCACGTGCTGTCCCAGCTGTCCGACGAGGTCGCGTCGCTCGCGCAGTCGCTGGGGCGCCCGCTCTCCCTGGTCGCGGAGTCCGACCTCAACGACCCCGTGTCGATCACCCCGACCACCGAGGGCGGCTGGGGCATGACCGCCCAGTGGGACGACGACGTGCACCACGCCATCCACGCCCTGGTCACCGGGGAGCGCCACGGCTACTACGGCGACTTCGGCTCGCCCGAGGTGCTGCGCAAAGCGCTGACCAGCGTGTTCGTCCACGACGGCGAGCTCTCCACGTTCCGTGGACGCCGCTGGGGCCGGCCCGTGCCGCCCGGCACCGACGGTCACCGGTTCGTCGTCGCCGCGTCCACGCACGACCAGGTGGGCAACCGCGCGCTCGGCGACCGCCCGTCGGCCCGCCTCGACCCCGGCCGGGTCGCCGCCGAGGCCGCGCTCGTCCTGCTCGCCCCGTTCAGCCCGATGCTCTTCATGGGCGAGGAGTGGGGCACCCGCACGCCGTGGCAGTTCTTCACCGACCACCCCGAGCCCGACCTGGCAGCCGCCGTCCGCGACGGACGTCGACGGGAGTTCGGCGGCCACGGCTGGGACGTCCTGTACGGCGGCGACATCGAGGTGCCCGACCCGCAGAACCCCGCGACGTTCCGCGCGAGCATTCTCGACCGCTCCGAGCTGGACGACCCGGCGCACCCCGAGCACGCCCGCCTGCGCGACTGGTACCGGTCGCTGATCGCCGTCCGCCGCCAGGTCCCCGACCTCGCGTCCGGCGACCTGTCCGTGACGGATCTGGTGTGGGGCGGGGCGTCGGAGCGCGAGCAGGAGGACGTGCCGTGGGACGGCTGGCTGGTGCTGCACCGCGGCTCGGCGCGGGTGGTCCTCAACCTGTCGGGCGAGGAGGCCGCGGTACCGGTGCACGTCGACGGACCCGTCGACGTCGTCGCTGCGTGGGAGCCCGCGTCGCTGGAACCCGCCCCCGGCGGCGCCCTGGTCCTGACGCCGCCCCGCTCGGTGGTCGTCCTGGCCTGAGGTCAGGCGACGAGCGCGGCGCCGTCCGCGGCGAGGGAGCCCAGGCGGGACAGGGCGCGGTAGTACTTCTTGCGGTAGCCACCGGCGAGCATCTCGGCCGAGAACAGCTCCTTCTCCCCCGCGCCGCCGAGCAGCACGGGGACGTCCCGGTCGTAGAGCCGGTCGACCAGCACCACGAGCCGCAGCGCCACGTCCTGGGTCGGGACGGCGTGCACCCCGGTCAGTGCCACGAGGCCGACCCCGTCGAGCAGGGCGCCGTAGCGGCTGGGGTGCACGGTCGCGAGGTGGGCGAGCAGGTCGCCGAAGTCGTCCAGGGTCGCGTCGGACCGCCGAGCCGCCGCGGAGCGGACCTCGTGGTCGTCGAGCCCGTCGGCGTCGGTGACGACCGACCGGTGCCGGTAGTCGTCGCCGTCGACGCGCAGGACCTCGAACCGGGCGGCGAGCGCCTGGATCTCGCGCAGGAAGTCCTCGGCGGCGAACCGGCCCTCGCCCAGCGACCCGGGCAGGGTGTTCGACGTGGCGGCGAGCGCGACGCCGCGGTCGGCGAGCTCGCGCAGCAGCCGGGACATGAGGACGGTGTCGCCCGGGTCGTCGAGCTCGAACTCGTCGATGCAGACCAGGCGGCGGGTGGCGAGCGCCTCGACGGTGGGCAGGAACCCGAGGGCGCCGACGAGGTTGGTGTACTCCACGAACGTGCCGTAGGCGGCGTCCTGCACGCCCACCGCGTGGGCCAGCGACGTGAGCAGGTGGGTCTTGCCGACGCCGAAGCCGCCATCGAGGTACACGGCGACCGGGGTGGCCCTGCCGCGCTTCCAGAACGACCTCTGCCCACCGCGACGGATCTGCTCCGCGGCGGCCGACAGCCTCGTCACCGCCGCGGCCTGCGACGGGTGTGCCGGGTCGGGGCGGTAGGTGGCGAAGGACTCGTCGGCGAAGTGCCGGGGCGGGACCAGCTCGGCGAGCAGGCGGTCCGGCGGCACGACAGGTCGGCGCTGGGTCAGGCTGGGGACGCCCGGACTGGTCACGGTCGAGCAGCCTACGTCGGGGGCGCGCGAGACTCGAATCGCCACCGGATCAGTCTCCTTTTACCCGGTCATGGACGCTCGTCCCACATGTCGACCGGGACATCTCATGATCCGGACGCCCTCTCCCATGTCACGCCCTGCCGTGACAACCTCTTCAGGTGATCGCCCCCGGGTTCCGCCTCTCGCGGCAGTGCATGTGCGTCTGCACGCGCACCGTCGCTGCGGACCTGTGCGTGTGCTGCTGTCCGCGGAGCAACTGACCCCGCCCCTCGTCCCCCCGGGCGCGCGGTCTGCGTCCGATGACCGCTTCCCCCAGCGGTGGGTGCAGGCGCACGTCCACGTTCTCCCGGAGATATCGCCCCTATGGCGCAGACCAGGATCGCCCCACCCGCTGCTCGCGCCGAGGGCCAGTGGGCCTTCGACCAGAAGGAACCGCTGAACGGCAACGAGCTGTTCAAGCAGCAGGACGACGCCCTCAACGTCCGACAGCGGATCGAGGACGTCTACTCCCGTGAGGGTTTCGCCAGCATCGCACCCGAGGACCTGCGCGGACGGATGCGCTGGTGGGGGCTCTACACGCAGCGCAAGCCCGGCATCGACGGCGGCAAGACCGCCACGCTCGAACCGCACGAGCTGGACGACGAGTACTTCATGCTCCGGGTGCGGTGCGACGGCGGGGCGCTGAGCCTGCAGCAGCTGCGCACGGTCGCGGACATCTCCGTCGAGTTCGGCCGCGGCACCGCCGACGTCACCGACCGGCAGAACATCCAGCTGCACTGGATCCGCGTCGAGGACGTCCCCGAGATCTGGCGCAGGCTCGAGGCCGTCGGGCTGAGCACCCAGGAGGCGTGCGGCGACTGCCCGCGCGTCGTCCTCGGGTCCCCCGTCGCCGGCGTCGCAGCCGACGAGATCATCGACGGCACCCCGGCCGTCCGCGCGATCGTGGACAACTACATCGGCGACCCCCGCTTCTCGAACCTCCCCCGCAAGTTCAAGACCGCGATCAGCGGGTCGCCGCACCACGACGTCGCCCACGAGATCAACGACGTCGCGTTCGTCGGCGTGGTGCACCCCACGCTCGGCCCCGGCTTCGACGTGTGGGTCGGCGGCGGCCTGTCCACCAACCCGAAGCTCGGCGTCCGCCTCGGCGCGTTCGTCACGCTGGAGCAGATCCCCGAGGTGTGGGTCGGCGTCGTCAGCATCTTCCGCGACTACGGCTACCGTCGGCTGCGCACGCGTGCGCGCCTGAAGTTCCTGGTCGCCGACTGGGGTCCCGAGCTGTTCCGGCAGGTGCTGGAGGGCGAGTACCTCGGCTTCACGCTGGAGGACGGCCCCGAGCCTCCCCCGCCGCCCAGCGGCCGTCGCGACCACGTCGGCGTGCACCCGCAGGTCGACGGGAACTTCTACGTCGGCATGGCCCCGACGGTCGGTCGCATCTCCGGCGAGCTCCTGCAGCAGCTGGCCGACCTCGTGGAGGACGCCGGGTCCGACAAGGTCCGGCTGACCGTCGAGCAGAAGATCGTGGTCCTCGACGTCGCGCCGGAGAAGGTGGACCCGCTGGTCGAGCAGCTCGAGGCCCTCGGACTCCCGGTCCGGTCCGCGAGCACGTTCCGCCGCGGCACGATGGCCTGCACCGGGATCGAGTTCTGCAAGCTCGCGATCGTCGAGACCAAGGCGCGCGCCACGCACGTGATCGGCGAGCTGGAGAAGCGCCTGCCGACCTTCGACCAGCCGATCACCATCAACCTCAACGGCTGCCCCAACTCGTGCGCGCGCATCCAGACGGCCGACATCGGCCTCAAGGGCGCGCTGGCCGGCGGCGAGGACGGCTACCAGGTGCACCTCGGCGGCGGTCTCGGCCTGACCAGCGGGCTGGGGAAGACCCTGCGCGGTCTGCGCGTCCCGGCCGAGGAGCTCCCCGACTACATCGAGCGCGTCACGCGCAAGTTCGACGAGCAGCGCCTCGACGGCGAGCTGTTCGCGCAGTGGACCCAGCGGGCGGACGAGGAGGACCTGCGATGAGCGGAACGTCTGGCGAGCGCGCGGTCCCCTACTACTGCCCGTTCTGCGCCAGCGAGGACCTCTGGCCCGCCGGCGAGAAGCACGGCGAGTGGGAGTGCCGCTCGTGCACCCGGGCCTTCGCGCTGCGGTTCGTCGGGCTGGTGGCGCGCTCATGAGCACCCTCGACACGACGAACCTGCAGGAGCTCGCGGAGCAGGCCGGCCGCGACCTCGAGGGCGCCCACCCCGCCGAGATCCTGCGCTGGGCGTTCGCGACGTTCGGCACCGACCTGGTCCTCGCGTCGTCGATGGGCGACGAGGTGCTCGTGCACATCGCCGCCGAAGCCGTGCCGGGGATCGACGTGATCTTCCTCGACACCGGCTACCACTTCGCCGAGACCCTCGGGACGCGCGACTACTACGCCGACTTCACCAACGTCTCGCTCCGCACGATCCTGCCGCTGCGCACGGTCGCCGAGCAGGACGCCGAGCACGGACCGCAGCTGCACGACCGCGACCCGAACCTGTGCTGCGCCCTGCGCAAGGTCGAGCCGCTGGAACGCGGGCTCGCGCCGTACACGGCGTGGGTCACGGGCATGCGCCGCGAGGACGCCCCGACGCGCACCGACATCACGGTCGTCGGCTGGGACGCCAAGCGCGGCAAGGTCAAGCTCAACCCCCTGGCCGCGTGGACGCAGGACGACGTGGACGCCTACGTCGACGAGCACCACGTGGTGCTCAACCCGCTGCGCCAGGCCGGCTACGCGTCCATCGGCTGCGCCCCCTGCACGCGGGCCGTCGCCCCCGGGGAGGACCCGCGCGCGGGTCGCTGGTCCGGTACCTCCAAGATCGAATGCGGGTTGCACACATGACCACTCTGCCCGCGGCGCCGCCGCTCACTCAGCTGGACGCCCTGGAGTCCGAGGGCATCCACGTCATGCGTGAGGTGGCCGGCGAGTTCGAGCGTCCCGTCCTGCTGTTCAGCGGCGGCAAGGACTCGATCGTCATGCTGCACCTGGCGCGCAAGGCGTTCTGGCCGTCGCCGGTGCCGTTCGCGCTCATGCACGTCGATACCGGGCACAACTTCCCCGAGGTCATCGAGTACCGCGACCGCGTCGTCGCCGAGCACGGCCTGCGGCTCGTCGTGGCCAGCGTGCAGGACGCCATCGACGACGGCCGCGTGGCCGAGCGTGCCGACGGCTCCCGCAACCCGCTCCAGACCGTCCCGCTGCTCGACGGCATCACGGCGAACAAGTTCGACGCCGTGTTCGGCGGCGGTCGTCGCGACGAGGAGAAGGCGCGCGCCAAGGAGCGGGTGTTCTCGCTGCGCGACGAGTTCGGCCAGTGGGACCCTCGCCGGCAGCGACCGGAGCTGTGGGACCTCTACAACGGTCGCCACAAGCCGGGCGAGCACGTGCGCGTCTTCCCGCTGTCCAACTGGACCGAGCTCGACGTGTGGCGCTACATCGAGCGCGAGCAGATCGAGCTCCCGGCGATCTACTACTCCCACCAGCGCGAGGTCTTCCTGCGCGACGGCATGTGGCTGGCTCCGGGCGGCTGGGGCGGGCCGCGACCGAGCGAGATGCTCGAGGTCCGGACGGTCCGCTACCGCACCGTCGGCGACATGAGCTGCACCGGCGCCGTCGAGTCCACGGCGTCGACCATCCCCGAGGTCATCGCCGAGGTCGGCGCCAGCCGGCTCACCGAGCGGGGCGCCACCCGCGCCGACGACCGCGCGTCCGAGGCCGCGATGGAAGACCGCAAGCGCGAGGGCTACTTCTGATGGGCGCCCCCACCATCCAGCTGGAACCGACCGAGGAGACGCAGCACGTGACCGAGCACGCGACGCGGGACCTCCTGCGCCTGGCCACCGCCGGCTCCGTCGACGACGGCAAGAGCACCCTGATCGGCCGCCTCCTGTACGACACGAAGTCGGTGCTCGCCGACCAGCTCAGCGCGGTCGAGGCCGCGACCCTGGCGCGTGGCGGCGGCGAGGTCGACCTGGCGCTGCTCACCGACGGCCTGCGGGCCGAGCGCGAGCAGGGCATCACGATCGACGTGGCGTACCGGTACTTCTCGACGGCCACCCGCGCGTTCGTGCTGGCCGACACCCCGGGGCACGTGCAGTACACCCGCAACATGGTGACCGGCGCGTCCACGGCCGAGCTCGCGATCGTGCTCGTCGACGCCCGCAAGGGTGTGCTGGAACAGACCCGTCGGCACGCCTCGATCACCGCGCTCCTGCGCGTGCCGCACGTCGTGCTCGCCGTGAACAAGATGGACCTGGTCGACTTCGACGAGGCCACGTTCCGCGCGATCGCCGACGAGTTCACCGCCTACGCGCTGAGCCTCGGCATCCCGGACGTCACGGCGGTCCCGCTGTCGGCACTGACCGGCGACAACGTCGTGGACCGGTCCGCACGGACGCCCTGGTACGACGGTCCGACACTCCTGGAGCACCTCGAGGCGGTGCCGGTGGGTCGCGACGCCCTGTCCGAGCCGTTCCGGTTCCCCGTGCAGGTGGTCATCCGCCCGCGGACCGCCGAGCACCCCGACTACCGCGGCTACGCAGGCCGGGTCGCGTCGGGCGTCGTCTCCGTCGGCGACGAGGTCACCGTGCTCCCGTCGGGCAAGCGCACCACGGTCGTCGGCATCGACACGTTCGACGGTCCGCTGACCGAGGCGCACGCGCCCCAGTCGGTCACGCTGCGGCTGGCCGACGACGTCGACGTGGCGCGCGGCGACGTCCTGGTCCCCACCGCGGCCACGGTCAACGTCGGCTCCGACCTGGAGGGCACCGTCTGCTGGCTGGCCGAGAAGCGCAGCGTCCTGGGCGCCCGCCTCCTGGTCCGCGTCGGCACCCGGACGGTCCGCGCGCTGCTGCGCGAGGTCAACGCCCGGCTCGACGTCGACACCCTCACGGTGGAGGCCTGGGACGGCGTGGACACGCTGCACGCGGTCGACGCCACCGACACGTCCTCGGACATCCCGCCGCGCGCGCTGACCCTCAACGCGATCGGCCGGGTCAAGATCCGGCTGGCCGAGCCGATCGTGCTCGACGAGTACGCGACGCACCGCCGCACGGGTGGGTTCCTGCTGGTCGACCCCGCGGACGGCACCACCCTGGCCGCCGGGATGATCGGTGCCACCCTGCTCGACCGGCTCGCGCCGACGCCGAGCGACGACGACGACTGGTTCGCCGGGGCGGGGATATGACCGGCCCGCAGCACCCGCTCTTCCTCGACGTCACCAGCCGTCGTGTCGTCGTCGTCGGCGGCGGCCCTGTCGCGGCCCGGCGTGCCGCCCGGCTCGTCGAGGACGGCGCGGACGTCCTCGTCGTGGCGCCCGCACTCTGCGAGGACCTCGCGGACCACGCCGCTACGGGACGCATCACCTGGCGGGCGCGTGACTACCTGACCACCGACCTCGACGGCGCGTGGCTGGTGCACACCGCGACGGGCGACCGCGCGGTCGACGACGCGGTCGCCGCCGACGCCGAGTCGCTGCGGCTGTGGTGCGTGCGGGCCGACGACGCGAGCGCGTCGAGCGCCTGGACCCCGGCTGTCGCGCGCTCCGGCGACGTCACGGTCGCGGTCGGCACGGGCGGCGACCCCCGCCGGGCCGTCGCCCTGCGCAACGCGGTCGCGCTCCTGCTCGACACCGGCAGGCTCCCCGTGCGCCACCACCGGCCCAGCACCGGGCGGGTCACCCTCGTCGGCGGTGGCCCGGGCGACCCGGGGCTCATCACCACGCGCGGTCGCCGAGCGCTGGCCGAGGCCGACGTGGTCGTCGTCGACCGCCTCGCACCCCGTGCCCTGCTCGCGGAGCTGGACCCCGCCGTCGAGATCATCGAGGCCGGCAAGTCCCCCCACGCGCACACGCTGACCCAGACCGAGATCAACGCGGTGCTCGTCGAGCGCGCGCAGGCAGGCCACCGCGTGGTGCGGCTCAAGGGCGGCGACCCGTACGTGCTCGGCCGCGGCGGCGAGGAGGTGCTCGCGTGCGTGTCCGCGGGCGTCCCGGTCGAGGTCGTCCCCGGCGTGACCAGCGCGCTCGCCGTACCTGCGTCCGCCGGGATCCCCGTCACGCACCGCGGGCTCGCGCGCCAGCTCACCATCCTGTCCGCGCACGACCAGGCGCCCGACTGGGAGACGCTCGCGCGTCTGGACGGCACGCTGGTGCTGCTCATGGGCGTCGCCCAGCTGCCGTCGCACACCCGGGCGCTGCTGGCGCACGGCAAGGACCCGGGCACGCCGGTGGCGATCGTGGAGAACGGCACCCTGCCCGGGCAGCGCACCACCGTCGGGACCCTCGCGGACATCGCGCGCGTCGCCCGGGAGCGCGGCGTCGGCAACCCGGCCGTCGTCGTGATCGGTGACGTCGCCGCCCTGGCGGACGTCCTGGCCTAGGTTGGCGGACGTGCCCGACCTGCCCGCGCTCGACGTCCTCCTGCCCGCCGACGCGCCCGCGCGCGTGCTCGCACCACGTCCCGACGAGGCCGAGCTGATCAGCCTGTTCACGAGCGACCCGACGACCGGGGTCCACGTGCGCGCCAACATGGTCAGCACCGTGGACGGTGCCGCCACGGGCGCAAACCGCGTCAGCGGCTCCATCAACGGACCAGCGGACCTCCGCGTCTTCCGCGTCCTCCGGGCCCTGGCGGACGTGGTCCTGGTCGGCGCGGGCACGGTGCGCGCGGAGCGATACACGCCGCTGGCGGTCCCCGTCGAGCTCCGGGCGGCACGAGCGGCACTCGGCCGTGCCGACGCGCTCGAGCTCGCCGTCGTCACGGCGAGCGGCGACCTCCCGGACTCGCTGCTCGTCACCGACCGCCCCCCGCTCGTGCTCACCACCGCGTCGGCCCCGTCGCTCGACGCGCTCCGGTCCCGCCTCGGCGCCGACCGGGTGGTCGTCGCCGACGGTGGCGTGCCGGGGGCCGTCGACCCGCATGCGGTCCTCGCAGCCCTCGCGGACCGCGGGTTCGTGCACGTCCTGGCCGAGGGTGGCCCGACGCTGCTGGCCCAGCTGGTGGACGCGGACCTCGTCGACGAGCTCTGCCTGACGTGGAGCCCGCAGCTGGTCGGCGGACCGGCTGGGCGCGTCGCGCACCTGCCCACGTGGTTCGCTCCGGCCCGGGCACTGACCCTGGCGCACCTGCTCCACGCGGACGGCGTGCTGCTGGGTCGCTGGCGGGTGGCTAGGCTCGGCGCGTGACCGACACGATCATCGTCCTCACGGAGGACACCCTCGCCAGCGCCGACGTCGAGAAGCTGCTCGCCCTGCACCAGGGCGAGACGTACGCGTACCGCGTGCTCGTCCCGGCGGATACCGACCGCCCGCTCGTCTCGACGATCATCGACAACCTCAGCCTCGGCGAGCTCAAGGAGGCGTGGCACCGCGCGATCGGCAAGGAGCCGTCGTCTCACGAGGCCAAGGCCACCGCCGACGAGCAGCTCGCCGGCAGCGTCGCGGCGTTCGTCGCCGTCGGGCGGGAGGCCACCGGCTCGGTCGTCGAGGACGACCCGCTGCCCGCCCTGCGGGCCGCCGTCGCCGACGGTGACGTGGTCGAGGTGGCCGTCGTCACCTACCCGCACGCGATCGAGGACACGTTCCACCGCGACTGGGCGTCCCGCGCACGCGAGGAGCTCCAGGTGCCCGTGCTGCACCTGTACTCGGGCACCAGCGAGCTCGGCTGACACCTCGACGACGGGTGGCACGTCCCCGCACGGGGTGTGCCGCCCGTCGTCGCGTCCGTCAGACCGACCGCAGCGCCTCGGTCGGCGGCACCCGCGCGGCTCGCAGCGCCGGATAGAGTCCGACGACCGACCCGACGGCGAGCGAGCAGACGAGTCCCGCGGCCACCGGCTCCCACGGCATCGTCACAGCCCACCCCTGGCTGTCCGCGAACACCCAGGTCACCGCGACGCCGAGCACCACCCCGGCGAACCCGCCGAGGAGCGAGAGCAGCACCGACTCGACGAGGAACTGGCCGCCGATCGAGCTCCGCGGCGCACCGAGCGCCCGGCGCACCCCGATCTCGCGGCGCCGTTCGAGCACCGAGACCACCATGACGTTGGCGATGCCGACACCGCCGACGAGCAGCGCGACCGCCCCGAGCCCGACCGCGAGGAGCGTGAACGACCGGTCGGCGGCGGCCCCGGCCGCCAGGGCGTCGGACGGTCGGGACACCCGCACCTCGTCGGGCGCGGCGGGGTGGGCCGTGCGCCCCAGCACGGTCCGGGTGGCCTCCACCTGGTCGGGCTGGACGCGCACGTACACGGTGGACGGCGGGAGGTCGTCATCGACGAGCGTGTGCGCGACGACCGTCCCGATCAGAGCCGCCTCGTCGAGCTCCGGGGCGAGCACCACCGGGTCGAGGATCCCGACGACCGTGAACGGACGTCCCGCGACCGACACGTCGATGCCGCCGGCGAGCGGCCCGACGCCGAGCCGGCGGGCGGTCGTCGCGCCGAGGACGACCGCGGGGTAGCGCTCCGTCGCGTGGTCGAGCCACCGCCCCTCGCGGACCGTCGCAGCCACCGAGTCGAGCAGGTCGAGATCGGCGGCGGCCACGAGGACCCCGCTCGTCCGGCTCTCGGGGACCCCGTCGGACCGGCGCACGGTGGCGTCGACGGCACGGACGGCCGAGGCCGTGGTGACGGTGGGGATCCGCTCGATCATCGCGACCGACGCATCGGGCAGGGTGCCCTCGTCGCCCAGGAGCCCCTGCCCCGGTGCGACCGTGAGCAGGTTGGTGCCCAGCGCGTCGAGCTGGGCGCGCAGGTCGGCCCGCGACGACTCCGACAGTCCCAGTACCCCGACGAGGGCGGTGATCCCGATCGCGATGCCCAGGGCGGAGAGGGCGGTGCGGCCGGGACGGACCGTGAGCCCGCGGGCGCTCAGCCGGAGCAGGTCGACGGTGGACATGCGACGGACCTCGGTCAGGGTCATGCGCGCACCCCCGGGCACGTGTCGTGCTCGACACGACCGTCGCGCATCGAGACCACCCGCGGGAGCCGGCCCGCGATCCGCTCGTCGTGCGTGACGACGACGATCGTCGCGCCGTCCGCGTGCAGCGAGTCGAACAGCTCGAGCACCGCGGACCCGGACGCCTGGTCGAGGTTGCCCGTGGGCTCGTCGGCCAGCAGGATCTGCGGCTCGTGCACGAGCGCGCGGGCGACCGCGACGCGCTGGCACTCACCGCCGGACAGCTCGGTCGGCGTGTGCCGCACCCGGTCGGCGAGCCCCACCCGTTCGAGAGCCGCGCGCGCCCGACGCAGCCGCTCCGGGCGCCGGACACCCTGGTAGAGCAGGCCGTCGGCCACGTTCTCCAGCGCCGACCGGCCGTCGAGCAGGAAGAACTGCTGGAACACGAAGCCCAGGCGGACGGCACGGACCCGGGACAGCGCGGCGTCGGACAGCGCCGTCACGTCGTCGCCGACCAGCCGCACCCGGCCGCTCGTGGGTCGGTCGAGCGCGCCCATGACGTGCAGCAACGTCGACTTGCCCGAGCCCGACGGGCCGACGACGGCCAGGTAGTCGCCCGTCTCGACGGCGAGGTCGACGCCGTGCAGCACCGTGAGCGCCGACGCGCCGCGACGATAGGTCTTGGTGACGTCCTCCAGGTCGAGGACGCTCACGGGGTCACCACCACGTCGTCGCCCTCGGCGACGTCCTCGCCGGAGATCTCGACGGAGGTGCCGGCGAACGCGCCCGCCGTCACGGTGACGTAGCGCGACGTGCCGTCGGCGAGCACCTTCTGCACGCCGTACCCGCCGTCGGCGAGCGCGACGAGCGCCGTCACCGGCACGAGCAGCACGTCGCTCGCCACGGTCTGGTCGAGGCCGACCTCGACGGGTGTGCCCTCCACGAGCCCGTCGACGAGGGCGTCGGCCGGCGCGATCGTGACCCTGAGCTGCGGCTGCTCGTCGACGGTGACGACCCCCGTGGCCGTGATCGTGCCGTCCGTCGACGTACCGTCCGGCAGCGTGAGGGTCGCGGCACCGCCGACGGGTGCCAGAGCCGCCTGGCTGGTGCGCAGCGTGACGGTGACGAGCCGCTGCGTCGAACCGACGGACAGCACCGGTGCGCCGGGCTCGACGAGCGCGCCGAGGTCGGCCAGGTGCTCGTCGACGCGCATGTCCTCCGGTGTGAACAGCACGTCACCGAGCCGGACCGTGCCCGTCCGCGCGACGCCCAACGCCTTCTGCCAGCGCCTGACGGCGGCGGTGGTCACCGACGTCCAGTCGTCGTCGACCGTCAGGTCCAGGCCCGCGGCGTGTCCGAGGTCGGTCAGCGCCTGCTCGAGCTGGCGGACGTCGACGCCGTCCACGGAGGCGGGACCGAGGTCGCGCCACGCCGGGGCGGCCCCCGGCAGTCGGACGACCGGCCGCGCGTCGATCGCGTACACGGGCTGCCCGGTCGCCACCGTCGAACCGACGGGGGCGAGCCACGTCACGGTGCCGGGCACTCGCGCCGCGAGCGAGGTCGTCGTGCCGTGGCCGACCTCGCCGCTCGTCGTCGTGGTCGACACCAGGTCCGACCGGGCGACCGTCCGGGTGGTGAACGCGGCGGGCGTCGCGGAGGGGTCGGCGGCGTCGGACGGCGCACCGCACGCGGCCAGCGGGACCACGAGCACGGCGACCAGGCCGGCGATGCGTGCTGGCGCCGTCACTTCTCCTGCCCGTCGGTCGAGTCGTCCGGCGTCTCCACGCCCGCCTCGACGAGGCACTCCTGCATGTCCTCCTGGAACTGCGGGTCGTCCGGTGCGGGGGCGCCCTCCGAACCGCGCCGGAACTCCGACTCCACCCGTCCGCCGTCGAACGTCGGGTCGGGCATGTCCCAGCCGCGGTCGCGCATGCACTGGGCGTGGTCGAGGAACGACTGCTTCTGCTCCGCCGTCAGAGGTTCGGAGCCCGCACCCGACTCGGCCATCCGCTGCCACGGCTCGCAGGCGTCGTCCGCGGCCTCGGCCTGCCCGGGCGTGAGGCCCTCGGCGTCCCCGAGCCGGTAGTGACCGTCGGTCGAGTCGGGCACGTCCACGCCGTGGTCGCGCATGCACTGGGCCCACGCGAGCATCGCGTCCTCGGGGGCGAGGACGGACGAGGACGGCGACGGGGCGCCGGAGGTCGCTCCCCCTGCTCCGGGCAGCTGGGGACCCTGCGTCGGAGTGCAGGCTGCGGCGACCGCACCGAGCAGGCACGTGGCTGCGAGCGCTGACGCGACGCGCCGACGGGCGGTCGGTGGGACGGAGGGAAGGGGGCTCATGGTGGTTCTCCTCGTCGTGGTCGGGCTGACCGGACCAGCACACCGGGTGGTCGGTTCGGGCAGCGTTCGGTCCCGGACCGCGCACGGCGCCCACCCTTACGCTGGCTGAACACGACGGGGCCGATGCTGCGATGGCGGTCCACCTGCGGCCGGGACGGAGGTATGCGGTGCGGGTGCTCGTGGCCGAGGACGAAGAGGTGATGGCCGACGCCCTGGCCCGGGGCCTGCGCCGAGCCGGGTACGCCGCCGACGTCGCCATGGACGGCGGGACGGCCTTGGAGCTGGCGGCGCTCAACCCGTACGACGTGGTGCTGCTCGACCGGGACCTGCCGGTGGTGCACGGGGACGACGTGTGCCGCGCGCTGCTCGCGTCCGGGTCGGCCGCCAGGATCCTCATGCTCACCGCTGCCGGTGGGCTGCAGGAGAAGGTCGACGGGTTCGGGCTCGGCGCGGACGACTACCTGGCCAAGCCGTTCGCGTTCGTCGAGCTCCTCGCCCGGGTGCAGGCACTGGCCCGTCGCACCGCCCCAGCACAACCACCTGTCCTCGAGGCGGCCGGCCTGCGGGTGGACGTCGCGCGGCGGGCCGTGACGCGCGACGACCGACCGGTCGACCTCACGCTCAAGGAGTACGGCGTCCTGGTCGAGCTGGTCAGGGCGGCCGGCGCCGTCGTGTCGGCCGAGGACCTGCTGGCACGCGTGTGGGACGAGAACGCCGACCCGTTCACGAACGCCGTCCGGGTCACGATGGTGGGGCTGCGCCGGAAGCTCGGGGACCCGCCCGTCGTCGAGACGCTCCGCGGCGCCGGGTACCGGGTGATCGCGTGAGGCGGTCCCTCAGCGTCCGGTGGCGGCTCACCATCGTCTACACCGTCATCGTCGCGGCGTCCGGCGCCGTGCTGCTCGCGCTCGTCTACGGGCTGGTCACGGGCGGCGAGGTGCGCTCCGGCAGCGTGACGACCGAGGTGACGCCGGGGTCGGACGACGACGACCCACCGCCCGTGCCACCCGAGCTCCGCGACGACGAGCGCACCGACGGGTCCGGGGAGCTCCTCCAGAGCTCGTGGCTGGCCCTGGCCTTCGTCACGGTGGTGTCGGTGGGTATCGGCTGGGTCGTCGCGGGACGCCTCCTGGCCCCCGTGCACACCATCACGGCGCGCGCGCAGCGCATCTCCGCCGACTCGCTCGACGAACGCATCGCCCTGGGTGGTCCGCGCGACGAGCTGCGCGCGCTGGCCGACACGTTCGACGCGCTGCTGGGCCGGGTGCAGAGCACGGTGACGTCGGAGCGACGGCTCGTGGCCACGATGTCCCACGAGCTGCGGACGCCCCTGGCCAACCAGCGGGCGGCCCTCGAGGTCGCACTCGCCGACCCCGATGCCGACGCCGGCGATCTGCGGGCCGCCGCGACGACCGCCCTCGAGCAGAGCCAGCGGGCCGCCCGGAGCATCGACGCACTCCTCGTGCTCGCCCGCGCCCAGTCCGGCGAGGCGACCGGCCCGCCCCGCCCGGTGGACCTGCGGGCAGCGGTCGCCGACGCCGTCGACCAGACCCGCGCGCCCGACGATGGGCTCACCTGGGACGTGCACCTCGTCGACCTGACGGTGGCCGGAGAGCCCGACCTGCTGGCCCGCGCCGTGGCGAACCTCGTGGACAACGCGGCACACCACAACGTCGAGAACGGCCACGTCGCGGTCCGGATCACCGCCGAGGCGGGCACCGGCCGAGTGGTCGTCGAGAACACGGGCCTGCCGGTCCCGCCGGAGACCGCCGCGGACCTCGTCCTCCCGTTCCGGCGGGGCGCGGCCGACCGGACGGCGGCCGGGGGCGGTGTCGGTCTGGGACTGACCGTGGTGCAGGCCGTCGCCGACCACCACGGGGGTGCGCTCGTGCTCACCCCACGTCCCGGCGGCGGCCTCGTCGCGGAGCTGCGGCTCCCGGCGCAGTGATCGACCCGCGCACCGCGCGGGCCGACCACCACCGTCAGAACCCGGTCGAGGTGACCTCCGGGTAGTACCGGCGGAACTTGCGCACCTGGTTGACCAGGGCCATCCACACGTAGAGGCGACGTCGCGGTGACAGGTCGGTCCGGTAGGCCAACGGGCGTGCCACCGCGTTCGCCTTGATGAGCCGACGGACCCGCGCAGCGAGCTGCGGGTCGCGCACGTAGCGCAGCAGCAGGCGGTTGGGCACCACCGAGTAGAGGATCTCCGTGTCGACGACGACCGGCGGGACCGACCGGCCCTCGACGGCGTCCTCGACCACGAACCGCATCGGGTTGGCCCCCGCCGCGGTCACGTAGTAGTTGTTCCGGCCGATCCGCGGGTTGACCTCGAAGAACCGGAACGCACCCGTGCGCGGGTCGACCTTGACGTCGAAGTTGGCGAACCCGCGGTAGCCGGTCGACGCGAGGAACGTCTGCGCCTGCTCGAGCATCGGGTCGTCGCGGTACGTGATCATCGCCGCCGGGTTCCCGAGGCCGGACGGCGTGTGCTCCTCGAGCAGCACGTGCGCCGAGCAGAGCAGCGTGATCTCGCCGTGGGTGTCGACGTAGGCGGTGATGGACCGCATCTGCGTGTCGTCGCCGGGTACGAGCTCCTGCACGACGAACCTGCCGCGGTACCCCGCCGTCCGCAACGCACCCCAGAGCCACGTGAGCTCCTCGGGCGTCGCGATCTCGAAGACCTTCTTCTTGCCCTCGAACTCGACGTCCTGGTAGTCGGCGCTGCTGGCGGCCTTCGCGATCAGCGGGTACTCCAGGTCGACCGCCACGGCCTCCCAGGGCTCGGCGGCGCCGAACTCCTGCACGAGGGTGCGCGGCACGGAGATGCCGAGGTCGTCGCAGATCTGCGCGAACGTGGCCTTGTCCGAGATCTGGTCGAGCAGGTGCTCGGACAGGAACGGGACCACGTAGTACTGCTCCAGCAGCGCGCGGTGCTGCACGACGACCCGGACCAGCCAGTCCGAGTTGGCCATGAGCAGCAGCCGCCGGTCGGACATCGACTGTGCGACCGCCACGAGCCGGTCCACCAGCTGGCGGGGGTCGTGGCCGTCGTCGACGATCTCGTGCCGGACGATGCGCGAGTGGGCGACGGGCCCGAGGGCGGCACCGGCGACGACGACGGACGTGACGCCGTAGGCCTCGTGGAACGAGCGGGCCAGGGCGTACACGCCTATGTCGGCGCCCAGGATGACCGGCTGCAGCGGTCCGGAGGCCGCCGCAGCCGAGGACCCGTCGCTCACGCCGTCTGCTCGGAGCGGTCGCCCGACCAGGTGGTGTGGAACGTGCCGTCCTTGTCCGTGCGGCGGTACGTGTGCGCGCCGAAGAAGTCGCGCTGCGCCTGGATCAGGGCCGCGGGCAGCCGCTCGGCGCGGACACCGTCGTAGTAGGCGAGCGACGACGAGAACGCCGGGGTCGGGACGCCGTGCAGCGCCGCGCCCGCGACGATCCGGCGCCACGCCTCGACGCCGTTGCCGACCGCACCGGTGAAGTACTCGTCGGCGAGCAGCAGCGGCAGGTGCGCGTCGCGCTCGTACGCCTCGGTGATCCGGTTCAGGAAGCGCGCGCGGATGATGCAGCCGCCCCGCCAGATGCGGGCCATGGCGCCCCGGTCGATGTCCCAGCCGAACTCGGCGGACGCCGCGGCGATCTGGTCGAAGCCCTGCGAGTACGCGACGACCTTCGACGCGTACAGCGCGAGCCGCACGTCCTCGATGAACGCGTCGCGGTCGGTGACGTCCCACGCGGTGGTGTGCGCCTGCAGGACACCGGCGGCGGCCGAGCGCTGCGGCACCGAGCCGGACAGCGCGCGGGCGAACGTGGCCTCCGCGATGCCGGTGATCGGGACGCCGAGGTCGAGACCGTTCTGCACGGTCCAGCGCCCGGTGCCCTTCTGCTCCGCCTGGTCGAGCACGACGTCGACGAACGCCGACCCGGTCTCGGCGTCGACGTGCTGCAGGACGTCGGCGGTGATCTCGATGAGGAACGACTCGAGGTCGCCGGTGTTCCAGTCGGCGAAGATCTGCCCGATCTCCGCGGCCGAGGCACCCAGCCCCTGGCGCAGCAGGTCGTACGCCTCCGCGATGAGCTGCATGTCGGCGTACTCGATGCCGTTGTGGACCATCTTCACGAAGTGACCGGCACCGTCCGGGCCGACGTAGGTGCAGCACGGCACGCCGTCGACCTTGGCCGAGATCTTCTCGAGGATCGGGCCGAGCGACTCGTACGACTCCTTGGTGCCGCCGGGCATGATCGAGGGGCCGAGCAGCGCACCCTCCTCACCGCCGGAGACCCCCGAGCCGACGAAGTGCAGGCCCTTCTCGCGCAGCGCCGCCTCACGTCGGATCGTGTCCGGGAAGTGCGCGTTGCCGGCGTCGACGACGATGTCGCCCTCCTCCAGGAAGGGCACCAGCTCGTCGATGACCGCGTCCGTGGGGCCGCCGGCCTTCACCATGACGACGACCTTGCGGGGGCGGGCCAGCGACGCGACGAAGTCCTCGACCGACTCGGACGGGACGAACACACCCTCGTCGCCGTGGTCCGCCACGAGCGACTCGGTCTTGGCGTAGGAGCGGTTGTGGATCGCCACCGTGAAGCCGTTGCGGGCAAAGTTCCGGGCGAGGTTGCGGCCCATCACCGCCAGCCCGGTGACACCGATCTGCGCGGTTCCGGTGGCGGTTCCTGAGGCGACCATGCGGGAGAGCTCCTTCGATCGACGGCCCGGCTCGTGCGCGTCCGCGACGGCGCACGGCACGTGGGGGGCACGTGCGGGCGCAGGTCGGGCAGGGCGACGTCCGGGGGTTCTGGGTGCGCGATCAGCCTAGTCCGGCGAGCACGGGGACGGGCAGGCGCCCGGACGGCGAGACGGGTGCGGTTGCGCAGCCGCTCCCCCCGCGTAGCGTCGGTGCTGCTCGACGACGCCGTCGAAGGGGACAGCCATGGATGCGCGCACGCAGACCGAGCAGATCCGGACCGACCCGGACCTGCCTCCGGTCGCCGTCCTCGAACGGGGGCCGATGCCCGCGTCGCGTCGCGTCCTGTTCACCGTCGTCGCCGTGGTCGGCGCGGTCGCGTGGTCGGTGGTCGCCCTGGTGCGCGGCGAGGAGGTCAACGCGGTCTGGTTCGTGTTCGCCGCCGTGTGCACCTACGTCATCGCGTACCGGTTCTACTCGCGGCTCGTCGAGGCGAAGCTCGTGCGGCCGCGCAACGACCGGGCGACCCCGGCCGAGCTGCACGACAACGCCAAGGACTTCATGCCGACGGACCGGCGCGTCCTGTTCGGGCACCACTTCGCCGCGATCGCCGGTGCGGGCCCGCTCGTCGGGCCGGTGCTGGCGGCGCAGATGGGCTACCTGCCGGGCACGGTCTGGATCATCGTCGGCTGCGTCCTGGGCGGCGCCGTCCAGGACTACCTGGTCCTGTCGATCTCGACCCGGCGTCGTGGGCGCAGCCTGGGTCAGATGGCGCGCGACGAGCTGGGCCGGTTCGGTGGCGTCGCGGCGCTGATCGCCGTGTTCGTCATCATGATCATCATCATCGCCGTCCTGGCGCTCGTCGTGGTCAACGCTCTGGCCGAGAGCCCGTGGGGTGTGTTCTCGATCGCGATGACGATCCCGATCGCGCTGTTCATGGGCGTCTACCTGCGGTTCCTGCGCCCCGGCAAGGTCTCGGAGGTCACCGTCATCGGGGTGGCCCTGCTGCTGCTCGCGATCGTCTCCGGCGGCTGGGTGGCCGAGACGCAGTGGGGGCAGGACTGGTTCACGCTGAGCCCGGTGGCGCTCGCGTGGTGGCTGGCCGCGTACGGCTTCGCGGCCTCGGTGCTGCCGGTGTGGCTGCTGCTCGCACCGCGAGACTACCTGTCGACCTTCATGAAGGTCGGGGTGATCGTGCTGCTCGCGGTCGGCATCCTGATCGCGCGGCCGGAGGTGCAGGCGCCGGCCGTGTCGACGTTCGCGAGCAGCGGCGACGGCCCGGTGTTCGCCGGCGCCCTGTTCCCGTTCCTGTTCATCACGATCGCGTGCGGTGCGTTGTCCGGGTTCCACTCGCTCATCGCCTCGGGGACCACCCCGAAGCTGCTGGAGAAGGAGAGCCAGGCACGGCCCATCGGGTACGGCGCGATGCTCACCGAGTCGTTCGTCGCCGTGATGGCTCTCATCACCGCCGTGATCATCGACCAGCACCTCTACTTCGCGATGAACGCGCCGGCGGGGGTGACGGGCGGTACGCCCGAGACGGCCGCCGAGTACGTCAACGGTCTCGGCCTGAGCGGACCACCCATCACGCCCGGGGAGATCGAGCGTGCAGCCGAGTCCGTCGGCGAGGAGTCCATCGTGTCCCGCACCGGCGGCGCCCCCACGCTCGCGTTCGGCATGTCCCAGGTGCTCAGCTCGGTCTTCGGCGGCAGCGGGCTCGCCGCGTTCTGGTACCACTTCGCGATCATGTTCGAGGCGCTGTTCATCCTCACGACCGTCGACGCGGGAACCCGCGTCGCGCGGTTCATGCTCTCCGACAGCCTCGGCAACATCGGCGGACCCCTGCGCAAGTTCCGCGACCCGTCGTGGCGTGTCGGCGCCTGGATCTGCTCGGTCGTCGTCGTGGTGCTGTGGGGGGCGATCCTCCTCATGGGCGTCACCGACCCGCTCGGGGGCATCAACACGCTCTTCCCGCTCTTCGGGATCGCCAACCAGCTGCTCGCCGCGATCGCGCTGACCGTCGTGACGGTGGTCGTCGTCAAGAAGCAGCTCTACCGCTGGGTGTGGATCCCCGCCGTCCCCCTGGTGTGGGACCTGATCGTCACGATGACCGCGTCGTACCAGAAGATCTTCTCCTCCGAGCCGCGCATCGGGTACTGGGCGCAGCACCGCGCGTTCCAGGACGCGAAGGCGGCCGGCGAGGAGACCTTCGGCGTCGCGACGAGCCCCGAGGCGATGGACGCGGTCATCCGCAACACAGCCATCCAGGGCACGCTGTCGATCATCTTCGCGGTCCTGGTGGTGGTCGTCGTGGCGGTCGCGGCCGTCGTGATCGTGCGGTCCGTGCGCGCCGGTGGTCTGCCGACCACCGAGGAGCCGGACGAGCCGTCCCGCATCTTCGCGCCGCGCGGGATGATCCCGACGGCGGCCGAGCGCGAGGTCCAGGCCCTGTGGGACGCCCGGGAGCGGGAACGCGCCACGACCGGAGCGGGATCGTGAGCGTGCGTCGCGCCCTGGCGGCGCTCGTCCGGGCGGGCCGCGCCGTGCACTGGTACACGACGACGCTGCTGGGCGACCACGACTACGCCCGCTACGTCGCGCACGTCGCACGGGTGCACCCCGGCACCGACCCTGGCTCGGAGGCGGCGTACTGGCGCGCACGTCACGCGGAGCAGGACGCACACCCGGGGGCACGGTGCTGCTGAGCGCGCGGCGACCGGCAGCGCGGACACCCGCGGGATCGCGCGGCGCGGGCGGCGTGCCGGACACGCGTACAGAGTCGCTCAGCCGTACGCTCCACAGCGTGACACCCGCTGGTCCGGAGGACGTCCCCGTCGAGTTCGTCAATGCGCTGCGCTCGCTGCGCCGGGTGACCGTCCGCCCCGAGGTGGTCCTCGACGAGGTCCCGGGCCCGTCCCGCATCGCCCCCTTCTCCGCTGCGCTCACCGCCGAGGTCCGTACGGCGCGGCGGTCGGTCGCCGCGGCCGAGCTCGCGTCCGGGCGGTTCGTCGTCCTGTACGACCCCGCGGGCCAGGAGGCCTGGGAGGGTCGGTTCCGGCTGGTCACCCTCGTGCGGGCGACGCTCGAGGCCGAGGTCGGCGCAGATCCTCTGCTCGCGGAGGTCGCGTGGACGTGGTTCACCGACGCGCTCGAGGAGTCGGGCCTCGACACGCACGCCGCCGGGGGGACCGTCACCCGGGTGCTGTCGCAGAGCTTCGGCGCCCTGGAGCGCCGTTCCGAGCAGACCGAGCTGGAGATCCGCGCCTCGTGGACCGCCTCCGACGAGGATCTGGGTCGTCACCTCCAAGCCTGGGGCACCCTGTTGTGCACCGCCGCAGGCCTCGAACCACTGCCCGACGGCGTCATCGCCTTCGGGCCAAGGCGCTGATCACAGGCTCGGGGGGGCCCACTCACAAGATCTGGCTCAAGTCAACGGGTCACGATGCCGATGACTGGCACGTGACCATCGAGCCTCTGCGACGCGACCTGGCCCCGGCCCGACGGCCCGAGCTCAGGCCCGCCATGCCTGGCTCGCGCACGCCACCGCCGTCCGCACAGCAGATGTGCGTCGTCGTGACCGAGGTCGCCGACGGTGACGGCGCTCCCCTGGTGCGCAACCTGCGCCGCCGCGGCGCCCCGCGCGTCGTGGTGCTCACCCGCCGCGCCAGCCGCCCAGAGCTCGGCATCCTGCTGCAGGGCGGGCTGCGCGGCGTCGTCGCCGGCTCGACCGCGCCGAGCCTGCAGCGCGCCGCCGTCGCTGCTGCTCCCCCGCCGCCGCTGCCGGACCTGACCGCACGGGAGATCAGCGTCCTGAAGCTCGTCGCCGACGGGCGGACCAACCGCCTCATCGGCGAGGACCTGGGCCTGTCCGCCCTCACGGTGAAGAGCCACCTCGCCCGGATCTCCCGCAAGCTCGGCACGGGTGACCGCGCGGAGCTCGTCGCCATCTCCATCCGCGGCGGCGTGCTCGCCTGACCTGCGTGTACAGGCGCCGTCGGGGTGGAAGTACCTCGCCGACAGCGCGGCCTGCACGGAAGCGTCCGCGTCGTCGCTTACCGTGGTGCTCATGCGACCCGAGGTGACCACCGGCGCCCCTGCCGAGGGGCCCGTGCCGCCTCCGACCCCGGATCCCGAGGCCGAGGTCGACCTCCCCCAGATCACCATGCTCACCGAGCCTGCCGACGGCATCCCCCCGGTCGTGGAGACGCCCGAGGCCCTCGCCGCGGTCGTCGCCGCGTTCGGCGCAGGCACCGGGCCGGTCGCCGTCGACGCCGAACGCGCCTCGGGATATCGCTACGGCCAGCGGACCTATCTGGTGCAGCTGCGGCGCGAGGGCGCCGGGACCGCCCTCATCGACCCCATCGCGGTGCCCGACCTCTCGGCGCTGTCCGAGGCGCTGGTCGGTGTCGAGTGGGTGCTGCACGCCGCCTCGCAGGACCTGCCCGGGCTCGCCGAGCAGGGGCTGCGGCCCAGCCGGGTGTTCGACACGGAGCTCGGCGCGCGGTTGCTGGGCCTCGACCGCGTGGGGCTCGCCGCGGTCGTGGCCGACGCGCTCGGGCTGGGCCTGGCGAAGGAGCACTCGGCGGTCGACTGGTCCACCCGCCCGCTGCCGTCGGAGTGGCTGCGGTACGCGGCGCTCGACGTCGAGGTGCTGGTCGAGCTCCGTGAGGTGCTGGCCGAGCGCCTGGCCGTCGCGGGCAAGGCCGAGTGGGCCGCGCAGGAGTTCGAGGCCGTCCGCACCGCACCGCTGCCGCCCCCGCGGGTCGAGCCGTGGCGGCGGGTCTCCGGCCTGCACGCCATCCGCGACGCGCGTCGCCTGGCCGTCGTCCGCGAGCTGTGGCTCACGCGCGACCAGAACGCTCGCACCCGCGACATCTCCCCCGGCCGCGTCCTGCCCGACCACGCGATCGTCGCCGCGGCGCAGGCCCTCCCGCGCTCGGTCCCGGAGCTGACGGCGCTCCCGGCGTTCGCCGGCAAGGGCACCCGACGCCGGGCGGCCCTGTGGCAGGCGGCTGTCGATCGTGGTCTGGCGACGCCCGACGCCGACCTGCCGTCGGTGCGCGGCCCCAAGAGCGACGCACCGCCGCCGCCCCGGGCGTGGGCGGAGAAGGACCCTGCTGCCGCTGCTCGCCTCGTCGCGGCGCGCGAGGTGGTCGTCGCCCTGTCCACCACCCACGAGGTCCCTGCGGAGAACCTGCTGCAGCCCGACCTGCTGCGCCGGCTGTGCTGGACGCCGCCCGCCGTCCTGGACGTCGAGGGCATCTCGGGGTTCCTGCGGGCCGGCGGCGCCCGGCCCTGGCAGATCGGGCTCGTCGCGCAGCCACTCGCGGACGCGTTCGAGGCCCTCCCGCACGACTGACGCCGGTGTTACTCTGGAGTAACTTACGGCTGGCCACGCCCGGGAGACCCGGGTAGCGTCGGCCGTCGCGGGCCCGCTCTCGCGTGCTCGTCGGACACCGCCGTCCCGCCCTGGAGGCTCGATGCCCACCGATACGTCGCGGCCCGCCGCCCGATCCCCCCGCCCCGCAGCACTGGTCCGCCGCGTCGTGTTCGTCGACGGGGTCCGCACCCCGTTCGGGCGCGCGCGCAAGGACGGGCTGTACGCCCACACCCGCGCCGACGACCTCTCGGTCAAGACCGTCCGCGAGCTGCTCCGGCGCCACCCCGAGCTCCCGCCCGAGCGCATCGACGAGGTCGCCATCGCGGCGACCACGCAGCAGGGCGACCAGGGTCTGACCCTCGGCCGCACGGTCGGCGTGCTGGCGGGTCTCCCCCGGTCCGTCCCCGGCTACGCGATCGACCGCATGTGCGCCGGCGCGATGACCGCGGTGACGAACACGGCGGCCGCGATCGGCTTCGGCGCGCAGGACGTGGCGCTGGCCGGTGGGGTCGAGCACATGGGGCACCACCCGATGGGCTTCGACGCCGACCCGAACCCGCGGTTCCTGTCCGAGCGGCTCGTCGCCAACGACGCGCTCAACATGGGGGTCACGGCGGAGAACCTGCACGACAAGTTCCCCGCGCTGACGCGCGAGCGGGCCGACGCGTACGGAGTCGCCAGCCAGGACAAGTACGCCGCGGCGCTGGCCGCCGGCAAGATCGAGCCGGACCTGGTCCCCGTCGCGCTGCGGGACCCGGAGCACGGCTGGGGCCTGGCCACGGCCGACGAGCCACCGCGGCCGGGCACCACGGTCGAGGCGATCCAGAAGCTGTCCACGCCGTTCCGGGCCGGCGGCCGCGTGACGGCCGGAACGGCCGCTCCCCTGACGGACGGCGCCGCGTCGTGCCTGCTCGCCGCCGAGGAGACGGCCGCCGAGCTCGGTCTGCCCACGCGCATGCGGATGGTGTCCTTCGCGTACGCCGGCGTCGAGCCCGAGATCATGGGCATCGGCCCGGTCCCGGCCACCGTCAAGGCGCTCGACCGGGCCGGTCTGTCCATCGAGGACATCGGCCTGTTCGAGATCAACGAGGCGTTCGCCGTCCAGGTGCTCTCGTTCCTCGACGCGTTCGGCATCGCCGACGACGACCCCCGCGTCAACCAGTACGGCGGTGCGATCGCCGTCGGCCACCCGCTGGCCTCGTCGGGCGTGCGCCTGATGACGCAGCTGGCCCGCCAGTTCGAGGAGAACCCGGACGTCCGCTTCGGCCTGACCACCATGTGCGTCGGTCTGGGCCAGGGCGGCACCGTCATCTGGGAGAACCCGCACCACGCCGACTACGAGCCTCTCGAGGGGACGACCGCCAAGTGAGCACCTCCACGGAAGCGCGCGCCGAGCGCGTCTCGCACGCCATCGCCCGCGACGTCATCCTGCCCGGCGGCGCCGGCACCCTGGTGCTCGTCACCATCGACAACGGCCTCGACCACACCAAGCCGACGACGCTCGGCCCGCTGGGCATCGCCGAGCTGACCGCCACGCTCACCGCCGTCCAGGCGCGCGTCGCGGCCGGCGAGGTCGCCGCCGTCGCGGTCACCGGCAAGCCGTACTACCTGGCCGCCGGCGCCGACCTCACGCAGATCGGCACCGTCCCCGGCCGCGAGGGGTCGCTCGAGCTCGGGCGCAACGGGCACCGCGCGTACGAGCTCCTGCACACGATGGGCGTTCCGACGTTCGCGTTCGTCAACGGCGTCGCCCTCGGCGGTGGCCTCGAGCTCGCGCTGAACTGCGACTACCGGACGGTCGCCTCCGACGTCCGGGCGCTGGCCCTCCCGGAGACCGGGCTCGGCCTGGTGCCCGGCTGGGGCGGCGCGTACATCGTGCCGCGGCTCGTCGGCATCGAGAAGGCGCTCGACGTCATCCTCACGCGGCCCGCGGCCAACAAGCCGTTCGCCGCGGTCGAGGCGACGACGATCGGGCTGATGGACGTCGTGCTCGACCCGGCGGACTTCCTCGAGGAGTCCATCCGCTGGGCTGCCCGCGTGGTCACCGGCGAGGTCGTCGTGCCCCGTCGCGAGCTCGACAGCGCGGAGGTCTGGGACGGTGTCGTCGCTGCGGCCCGCCAGCGCCTGGATGCGGTGATCAACCGGTCCCGGCCCGCGCCCTACCGCGCGCTCGACCTGGTCGCCGCCGCGCGCACCGCGTCCCGCGAGGAGGCCTTCGCGGCCGAGGACGAGGCGCTCGCCGACCTGATCATGAGCGACGAGATGCGCGCCTCGGTGTACGCGTTCGGGCTCGTGTCCGGCGGCAAGAAGCCCGTCGGCGCCCCCGACCGGTCGCTCGCGCAGCCCGTCACGCGGGTCGGCATCGTCGGCGCCGGGCTCATGGCCGCGCAGATCGCGATGCTCTTCGCGCAGCGCCTCGGCGTCCCGGTCGTCATGCGCGACCTCGACCAGGAGCGCGTCGACAAGGGTCTGGCCGCCGTGAAGTCGTCCGTGGACCGCCTCACGTCGACGGGTCGCATGAGCGTGTCCGCCGCGAGCAGGCTCATCGGCTCGATCCACGGCACGACCGACCTCGCCGAGTTCGCGACCTGCGACCTCGTCATCGAGGCGGTCACCGAGATCCTCGACCTGAAGAAGAAGGTGTTCGCGGAGCTGGAGACCGTCATCTCCCCGACGACGATCCTCGCGACCAACACGTCCGCGCTGTCCGTGACCGCGATGGCGGCCGACCTGCAGCACCCCGAGCGCGTCGTCGGGCTGCACTTCTTCAACCCCGTGGCCGCGATGCCGCTGGTGGAGGTCGTGCAGGCCGAGAAGACGTCGCTCGAGGCGCTCGCCACCGGGTTCGCCGTCGCGGCGAAGCTGCGCAAGACGGCCGTCCTCGTCGCGGACCGTCCCGGCTTCGTCGTCAACCGGCTCCTCGTGCTGCTGCTCGGCGTGATCGTCGACGCGGTCGAGAAGGGCACGCCGGTCGAGGTCGCGGACCGTGCGCTGCGTCCGCTCGGCCTGCCGATGCCGCCCTTCGAGCTGTTCGACCTCGTCGGACCCGCCGTCGGGCTGCACGTGCTGACGTCGCTGCGCGAGGAGCTGGGCGACCGGTTCCCGCGCTCCCCCGGACTCGAGAAGCTCGTGGCCGAGGGCACGACGGTGGTCCTGCCCGCGAAGGCGAAGGGCTTGCCCAAGCCGGTCGACCCCGCGATCCAGGCCGCGTTCAGCGAGACGACAGGGACCGGCCTCGACGAGGCCGGCGTGCTCGACAGCGTGCTCACCGCGCTCACGGTCGAGGTGGGCCACATGCTGGAGGAGGGCGTCGTCGCCACCCCGCAGCAGATCGACCTGTGCATGATCCTGGGCGCGGGCTGGGGCTTCCACCTCGGTGGGCTCACCCCGTACCTGGACCGCACCGGCTACTCGGAGCGCGTGCTCGGCCGACGGATCCTGCCCGACGGCGTCGCGAACGTGCCCGCCGTCTAGAAGACGCTCAGCCCCCGGTCCCGGAACGTCGCGCGCACGCGCTCGACGAGCTCCGGGGTCGGGGGTTCTGTCTCTCCCAGCTCGTAGCGCATCCCCAGTGCATCCCACTTGTCGCGGCCCATCTGGTGGAACGGCAGCACCTCGACGCGCTCGACGACGTCGCCGAGGGCCGTGACATGGTCCGCGACGGCCGCGACGTTCTCCGGGTCGTCGGTCAGCCCGGGGACGAGGACGAACCGCACCCACGTGCGCGTGCCGCTCTCGCGCAGGCGCTGCCCGAAGTCCAGCGTCGGCTGCAACGCCCGGCCCGTGACGCGGCGGTACGTCTCCGGCAGCCCGGACTTGATGTCGAGCAGCACCAGGTCGACGTCCGCCAGCATCGCGTCCGTGCACTGGCTGCCCAGGAAGCCCGACGTGTCCACCGTGGTGTGCACGCCCATGGCCTTCGCCCCGCGCAGCAGCCGCGCGACGAACGCCGGCTGCATCAGCGGCTCACCACCCGAGATCGTCAGACCGCCGCCCGTCGCCGTGAAGACGGTCCGGTACCGGGCGACCCGCGCGAGGATCTCGTCGGCCGTCACGTCCGTCCCCCGGCGCATCTGCATGGTGTCGGGGTTGTGGCAGTACAGGCACTGCAACGGGCAGCCGGCCAGGAACACGGTCAGCCGCGTGCCCGGCCCGTCGACGGCCGTGACCAGCTCCCAGGAGTGGACGGACCCGATCGACCCGGATCGGACCGCCGCCATCTTCGCCGCGTGGTCGAGCTCGACCGACGACAGTCCCGCCGTCCCCGACCGGGACCTGGGCAGACCCAGGTGCACGGTCGGCCACGGCGCCGCGTCGTGCACCTGGGTGGTCATGACCGCGTCAGACCGATCCGTGGAACGTGCGGGACAGCACGTCGAGCTGCTGCTCACGGGTGAGCCGCACGAAGTTCACGGCGTAGCCCGACACCCGGATGGTCAGCTGCGGGTACTCCTCGGGGTGCTCCATCGCGTCCTCGAGCGTCTCGCGGTTCAGCACGTTGATGTTCAGGTGGTAGCCCGACGACATCATGTACGCGTCCAGCAGGCCGACCAGGTTGGTCACCTGCTCGTCGCGCGTGCGTCCCAGTCCGGTGGGGATCACCGACGACGTCAACGAGATCCCGTCCATCGCCTCGGCGTACGGGAGCTTCGCCACGGACAGTGCGGAGGCGAGCATCCCGTGCGAGTCCCGGCCGTTCATCGGGTTGGCGCCGGGCGCGAACGGCTGGCCGGCCTTGCGCCCGTCGGGGGTGTCGCCCGTGGACTTCCCGTAGACGACGTTCGACGTGATGGTGAGCACCGACTGCGTGTGGATCGACTCGCGGTACGTGGGGGTGCGACGGATCTTCGCCATGAACGTCTCGACCAGCCGGACGGCGATGTCGTCGGCCCGGTCGTCGTCGTTCCCGTAGGTGGGGAAGTCGCCGTCCACCGTGTACTCGGTGACCAGGCCGTCGACGTTCCGGACCGGGTGCACCTCGGCGTGCTTGATGGCCGAGAGCGAGTCGGCGACGACGGACAGGCCAGCGATCCCGCACGCCATCGTCCGCAGGACCTCCCGGTCGTGCAGCGCCATCTCGAGCCGCTCGTACGCGTACTTGTCGTGCATGAAGTGCACGCAGTTGAGCGCGTCGACATAGGTCTGCGCGAGCCAGTCGAGGGTCACGTCCAGCTTGGCGACGACGTCGTCGTAGTCCAGCAGGTCACCGGCGACCGCCGGCGCGACCGGGGCGACCTGCTTGCCGGTGAGCTCGTCACGACCGCCGTTGATGGCGTAGAGCAGGGCCTTGGCCAGGTTCACCCGGGCGCCGAAGAACTGCATCTGCTTGCCCACGCGCATGGGCGAGACGCAGCACGCGATCGCGGCGTCGTCGCCCCACGACTCACGGATGAGGTCGTCCGACTCGTACTGCAGCGCGGAGGTGTCGATGGAGACCTGCGTGCAGAACCGCTTGAACCCGTCGGGCAGCCGGTCCGTCCAGAACACCGTGAGGTTCGGCTCCGGTGCCGGTCCCAGGTTGTAGAGCGTCTGCAGGTACCGGAACGAGGTCTTGGTGACCAGCGTCCGTCCGTCCTGCCCCATCCCCCCGAGGGACTCGGTCACCCACGTGGGGTCGCCGGAGAACAGCTCGTCGTACTCGGGGGTGCGCAGGAACCGCACGATCCGGAGCTTGATCACCAGGTCGTCGACGAGCTCCTGGGCGTCCTGCTCGGTCAGCCGGCCCGCGGCGAGGTCGCGCTGCAAGTACACGTCGAGGAACGTGGAGGTACGTCCCAGCGACATCGCCGCACCGTTCTGCTCCTTCACCGCACCGAGGTAGGCGAAGTACAGCCACTGCACGGCCTCGCGAGCGGTCGTCGCCGGACCGGAGATGTCGTAGCCGTAGGACGCTGCCATGACCTTGAGCTCGCCCAGCGCGCGGATCTGCTCGGCGTTCTCCTCACGGTCACGGATGACCCGCTCCGACGAGCGCTCGAGGTCCAGCTCGGCGCGGTCCGTGCGCTTGGCGGCGATGAGCGCGTCGACGCCGTACAGGGCGACCCGGCGGTAGTCGCCGATGATCCGACCGCGCCCGTAGGCGTCCGGCAGACCGGTGATGAGGTGCGCCGAGCGGGCCGCGCGGACGTCCGGCGGGTAGACGTCGAACACGCCGTCGTTGTGGGTCTTGCGGTACTTGGTGAAGATCTCGCCGACGACCGGGTCGGGCTCGAACCCGTAGGTCTCCAGCGCCTTCTCGACCATCCGGTAGCCACCGTTGGGCATGATCGCGCGCTTCAGGGGCGCGTCGGTCTGCAGGCCCACGATCAGCTCGTTGTGCCGGTCGATGTAGCCGGGCGCGTGCGACGTGATCGTCGACGGCGTGTGCTGGTCGACGTCGTGGACGCCGCGGGCGCGCTCGGCCGGGAACATCGCCGTCAGCCGCGCCCACATCGCCGTCGTGCGCGCCGTGGGACCGGCCAGGAACGAGGCATCACCCGTGTACGGCGTGTAGTTGCGCTGGAGGAAGTCCCGCACGTCGATCTCGCCCGTCCAGGGCCCGTCGGCGAAGCCGCGCCACGCCGGCTGCAGCGCGGGCTGGGAAGGTGCGTTCACGGACAGGGTGCTGGTGGACATCTGTTGCTCCTCCGACGGTGGTCGATATCTCGACGCTACGGAGGCAGTGATCCCATGTCTCGGGACGAAAGACCCTAAGTCCCTGGTGAGCCGATCGACAGCCGGGTCGCCGTCCTTACCGATGGGACGGACGACTCACTCTCAGGCGGGCCGGCCGAGAGCTGCGAGGGTGTCCCGGGCGATGTCCGCGGGCCGCAGCCGGAGCTCGGTGACCAGCTGCTCACGGGTGGCGTGGTCGAGGAACGCGCGAGGGATCCCGACGGCCTGCACGGGCGTCCCGATGCCTGCCTCGCGGGCCCGCTGCGCCACCAGCGACCCGAGGCCGCCGTCGACGACGCCGTCCTCGATGGTGACTACGTGGTCGTGGTCCCCCACCAGCTTGGTGAGCGCCGCCGAGACGGGCATGACCCACCGCGGGTCGACGACAGTGACGCGCAGACCGTGCGCCGCGAGCAGCTCCGCGGTCTCGAGCGCGGTCGGCGCCATGGCGCCGTAGCCGACGACGAGCACGTGCTGCGCGTCGGTCGGACCGTCGTGCCGGGCCAGGACGTCGACGCCGTCGAGGTGGTCGACGGCGGGCACCGGGTCGACGAGCGCGCCCTTCGGGTAGCGGACGACCGTGGGGGCGTCGTCGACGTCGACCGCGGTGCGCAGCGCGTCGCGCAGGGTCTCCTCGTCACGCGGCGCCGCCAGCCGCAGGCCCGGGACGACTCCGAGCATCGCCATGTCCCACATGCCGTTGTGGCTCGCGCCGTCGGAACCGGTCAGCCCGGCACGGTCGAGCACGAACGTGACGCCGGCCCTGTGCAGCGCGACGTCCATGAGCACCTGGTCGAACGCGCGGTTGAGGAACGTGGCGTACACCGCGACGACGGGGTGCAGCCCCCCGAAGGCCATCCCGGCAGCGGACGTCGCGGCGTGCTGCTCCGCGATCCCGACGTCGAACACCCGCGTCGGGAACTCCGCCGCGAACGGGGCGAGCCCGACCGGCTGGAGCATGGCCGCGGTGATGGCGACGACGTCCGGGCGCCGACGGCCGATGCGCACGAGCTCGTCGGCGAAGACGCTCGTCCACTCGAACCGCGACGGTGCGACGGGCAGCCCGGTCTCCGGGTGGATCTTGCCGACCGCATGGAACCGGTCCGCGACGTCCTGCTCGGCCGGGACGTATCCGCGGCCCTTCTCGGTGATGACGTGCACGATCACAGGCCCGCCGAACGCCTTGGCGTTGCGCAGGGCCTTCTCGACAGCGCGCACGTCGTGCCCGTCCACCGGGCCGACGTACTTGATGCCCAGGTCCTCGAACATGCCCTGCGGCACCAGGACGTCCTTGAGCCCGCGCTTCATGCCGTGCAGCGCGTCGTACGTCGCACGGCCCGGCGCGCCGGACCGGCGCAGCGTGCGCTTGCCCCAGGAGAGGACGTTCTCGTAGCCGCGCGTGGTGCGCAGCGTGTCGAGGTGGTGCGCCAGGCCCCCGATGGTCGGCGCGTAGGAGCGGCCGTTGTCGTTGACCACGACCACCAGACGACGGTCCTGCCCGGCGGCGATGTTGTTGAGCGCCTCCCAGGCCATCCCGCCCGTCAGGGCACCGTCACCGATGACCGCCACGACGTGCCGGTCACCTCGGCCCTGCAGCTCGTTGGCCTTGGCGATGCCGTCGGCCCAGCTGAGCGCGGTGGAGGCGTGCGAGTTCTCGACGACGTCGTGCTCGGACTCCGCCCGGCTGGGGTACCCGGACAGCCCGCCCTTGCTGCGCAGCTGCGAGAAGTCGCGGCGGCCGGTGAGGAGCTTGTGCACGTACGCCTGGTGGCCGGTGTCGAACACCATGGTGTCCAGCGGCGACTCGAAGACCCGGTGCATCGCGATCGTCAGCTCGACGACGCCAAGGTTCGGTCCGAGGTGCCCCCCCGTGCGGGAGACCTGGTCCACCAGGAACGTGCGGATCTCGGCGGCGAGGTCGTCGGCCTGGCGCGAGGTGAGCCGGCGCACGTCGTCCGGGGAGCTGATGCGGTCCAGCTGACCCATGGTGGTGCCTCCTCCTCCGGTGTGCGGCGACGATGCCGCACCGTGCGGACGCCGAAAGCTTGTCCACACTGTAGGCCGACCCGGCGGTGCCTACGCGCTGACGCAGGTCAGGGCCGTGTGGAGGCCCCGTGAAGACGGCCGCCGGACCGACTACCATGGACCGGAAAGGGGGAAACCCATGCGCTTCCTGCCCGGCCACGCGGCCACCTCCGACCTCACCTACGGAGACGTCTTCCTCGTCCCGTCGCGTTCCGAGGTCACCTCCCGTTTCGACGTCGACCTCACGGCCGTCGACGGCACCGGGACCACCGTCCCGATCGTCGTCGCCAACATGACGGCCGTCGCCGGCCGCCGGATGGCCGAGACGGTCGCCCGACGCGGCGGCATCACCGTCCTGCCGCAGGACGTCCCGACGGACGTCGTCGCCGAGGTCGTCGCCTCGGTCAAGGCGCGGCACCCGGTCATCGAGACCGCCGTCGTCGTCAGCCCGCACGACACGGTGCACACCGCGCTGACCCTCATCGGCAAGCGCGCGCACGGCGCCGCGGTCGTGGTCGACGACGGGAAGCCGGTCGGTGTCGTGACCGAGGCGGACTGCCAGGGCGTCGACCGCTTCACGCAGGTCGACCAGGTCATGACCGCCCACCCGACCACGGTGGACCTCGCGATCGTCGAGCAGGGCGGTCTGCGCGGCCTCGAGGCGGCGTTCGAGAAGCTGCACGTCTCGCGCCGCAAGTTCTCCCCCGTGGTCCGCGACGGCGAGCTGGTCGGCGTCCTCACCCAGGTGGGCGCGCTGCGGTCGTCGATCTACCAGCCGGCCCTCGACGTCGACGGACGCCTGCGCGTCGCCGCGGCCGTCGGGATCAACGGCGACGTCAAGCAGAAGGCGCTCGAGCTGCTGGAGGCCGGGGTCGACGTCCTCGTCGTCGACACCGCGCACGGGCACCAGCGCAAGATGCTCGACGCGCTCGGGGCGGTCCGCTCGCTCGACCCGCAGGTCCCCGTCGTCGCCGGCAACGTGGTCACCGCCGAGGGCACGCGGGACCTGATCGCGGCGGGCGCGGACATCGTCAAGGTCGGCGTCGGGCCCGGGGCCATGTGCACCACCCGCATGATGACCGCCGTCGGACGGCCGCAGTTCTCCGCGGTGCTGGAGTGCGCCGCCGAGGCACGTCGCCTGGGCAAGCACGTCTGGGCCGACGGAGGCGTCCGCCACCCGCGCGACGTCGCCCTGGCCCTCGCGGCCGGCGCGTCGCAGGTCATGGTCGGGTCCTGGTTCGCCGGCACGCACGAGTCCCCGGGGGACCTGCACGAGGACGGCAACGGCCGCCTGTACAAGGAGAGCTTCGGCATGGCGTCCGCGCGTGCCGTGGCCGCCCGCACGCGTGGCGGCTCGGCGTTCGACCGGGCGCGCAAGGCGCTCTACGAGGAGGGCATCTCGTCCTCCCGGATGTTCCTGGACCCTCGCCGCCCCGGTGTCGAGGACCTCATCGACCACATCACCGCGGGCGTGCGCTCCGCGGCGACCTACGTCGGTGCGACGTCCCTCGACGAGCTCCACGAGCGTGCCGTGGTCGGCATCCAGTCGGCCGCGGGCTACGAGGAGGGGCGCCCGCTGCCCGACGGCTGGTGAGCGGCATGCGTCCTGTCCTGGTGGTCATGCATGCCCCGCACGAAGGCCCCGGGCTGATCGCGCGCGGTCTCGACGCACCCGTCCGCGTCCGCACCGTCCTCGACCTGGACGACGCCCGGCTCCCCGCCCTCGACGAGGTGTCCGGGGTGGTCGTCATGGGTGGTCCGATGGACGCCGACGACGTGGCCGGTCATCCCGGTCTGGCCGCCGAGCGCAGGCTGCTCGCCGCGGCGGTCGACGCCGACGTGCCGGTGCTCGGGGTGTGCCTCGGCATGCAGCTGCTGGCCATGGCCCTCGGTTCCCCGCTGCACCTGCGCGCCGCCACCGAGATCGGGTTCGCGCCGGTCGACATCGTGGCGGAGGACCTGATGCTGGGCGCGCTCGGCGAGCGGCCGACGGTGCTGCACTGGCACTCCGACACCGTCGACCTGCCGGTCGGAGCCACGCTGCTGGCCTCGACGCAGGCCACGCCGGTGCAGGCGTTCCGGGCCGGCAGCGCACTGGGCGTGCAGTTCCACCCCGAGCTCGACGACGGGATGCTCGACCTGTGGCTCTCGACCCCGGACATGGTCGGGGACCTGTCCCCCGACGAGATCGACGAGATCCGCGCGGCGGGCGCCGAGCACCTGCCCGGGCTCGTCCCCGCCGCGACGAAGATGTTCGCCGCGTTCGGAGAGCTCGCGCGGGCTCGCGGATGACGGGACCGACGCCGGAGGTGCGTGGGGCGCGCGCCGAGCTGCTCGACCTGTGCGCCCGGGGCCTCGACTGGCGCGTCGACCCGGCCCGGGTGCTGGAGGACCCCTCGACGGCCCGGCCGGCCGCGGTGCTGGTCCTGTTCGGGGTGCTCGACGCGACCCCGTCGCGGACCGACGACCCCGTGGTCGCCCGCGATCTCGACGTCCTGCTCCAGCGGCGCTCCCGGACGCTCGGCCACCATGCCGGGCAGATCGCCTTTCCCGGCGGCCGGCTCGAGCCGGTCGACGCCGGCCCTCGCGAGGCAGCCCTCCGGGAGGCGGTCGAGGAGGTCGGGCTCGAGGCGTCGGGCGTCGAGGTCCTCGGTACCCTGCCGTCGATGCCCGTGCCCGTGAGCAACCACCTGGTCACGCCCGTCCCGGCGTGGTGGACACGACCGTCGCAGGTCGCGGCCGTCGACCACGCCGAGACGGTGGACGTGTTCCGCATCCCGGTGGCGGACCTGCTGGAGCCGGCCAACCGGGCGAGCGTCGAGCACACGCGCTGGGGCCGGACCGTCCGCACGCCCGCGTTCACCGTCGGTGGCGTGCTGGTCTGGGGGTTCACCGGCATCGTCCTGGCGAGGATGTTCGACGCCCTCGGCTGGGCCGTGCCCTACGACGTGCACCGCGTCGTGCAGGCCCGCTGACGTGGTGCATCCCGTCCCCGAGATCGAGGTCACGGCCGACCTCGCGCGCACGCTGCTGGTCGAACAGCATCCCGACCTCGCCGGCCTGCCGCTGACCTGGGCGGGCACGGGATGGGACAACGCGCTGTGGCGCGTCGGCGACCACCTGACCGCGCGGTTCCCCGTGCGGGCGGTCGCCGCGCCGATGGTGGTCCACGAGCAGCGCTGGCTGCCCGTCCTCGCGCCCCGGCTCCCTGTCGACGTACCGACGCCCGTCCGCGTCGGCATGCCGTCGTCCACCTACCCGTGGCCGTGGAGCGTCGTCCCGTGGTTCGACGCCGTCGCCGCGCACCACACCGGCGTGGCGAGCCGCTCGCGGTGGGCGTCGCAGCTGGCCGAGGTGTTCGTCGCGCTGCACCGCGCAGCCCCGCACGACGCCCCGGTGAACCCGTACCGCGGCGTGCCGATCGCCCCGCGCGAGCAGCCGCTGCGCGAACGGCTCGAGAAGCTCGCACTGCCCGACACCGACCGCATCCTCGAGCGCTGGCGTGACCTGGCCGCCGCCCCCCCGTGGGACGGTCCGGCCCTGTGGCTGCACGGCGACCCCCACCCCGCCAACCTCCTGGTGCACGACGGCCGGCTGCGCGCGGTCATCGATTTCGGCGACGTGACGTCCGGCGACCCGGCGTCCGACCTGTCGACGGCGTGGCTGACCTTCGACGCCGACGGCCGAGCGGCGTTCCGGGAGCGGCTGGCGCCCGACGACGCGACGTGGCGACGTGCGCAGGCCTGGGCGCTGCACATGGCGGTGGTGCTCCAGATGCACCCGGTCGACCACCCCACCCTCGCGGAGATCGGGCGGCACGGGGTCGCGCAAGCGCTCGCCGACTGACCCGGCGGCATACTGGTCCGATGGCGAACGAGCCCAACAAGACCGTCGCGACCGACGCAGACGTCGACGCGTTCCTCGCTGCCGTGGAGCACCCGGTGCGTCGCCGGGACGCGCTCCGCCTGGTCGAGCTGATGAGCCGCGTGACGGGTGAACGGCCGCAGCTGTGGGGACCGAGCATCGTCGGCTTCGGCAGCTACCACTACAGCTACGCGTCGGGCCGCCAGGGCGACGCGATCGCCGCGGGGTTCTCCCCGCGCAAGGCCTCGACGACGGTCTACCTCGCCGACGGGGTGGAGGCGCACGCCGACCTGCTCGCGCGCCTCGGTCCGCACACGAGCTCGGTGAGCTGCGTCTACATCAAGGACCTCGACAAGGTCGATCTCGGTGTCCTCGAGGAGGCCGTCCGCCGCTCCTATGCCGTCGTGACCGCGGAGGGCTTCGGCAACGCCGGGTGAGTGTCGGCGCCCGCACCTAGCCTGGCCGGGTGCCGCACCGACCTCTGGGTGTCCTCGGGGTGCCGTCCAGCGCCGCCGCGCACGCCCCCGGCCTCGAACGCTCCCCCGCCGCCCTGCGCGCCGCGGGGCTGGTCCCCGCCCTGGAACGCTCCGGTCGTCGTGTGGTCGACCACGGCGACACGACGCCCGCCCGCTGGCGCCCCGACCCGCCCGAACGCACCAACCCCCACGACGTGGACCGGGTCGCCACGGTCCTGCAGGAGGCCAGGTCCGCGCTGGCGCCGGTGCTCGCGGCGGGACAGGTCCCCGTCGTGCTCGGCGGCGAGTGCACGGTGACCCTCGCGGTCCTCGCCGCGTGCGCGGACGCCGGGCTCGACGTGGGTCTGGTCTACGTCGACGGTGGGCAGGACCTGCAGCTCGCCGCGGACCACCCGGAGGAGCCCATCGCGGACTCGATGGGAGTGGCTCACCTGCTGGACCTGCCGGGCACCCACGACGCCCTCGCGGGGCTCGGGCCGCGTCGCCCGCTCCTGACCGCGGACAGGCTGTGCTTCGTCGGGTACGCCGACGACGAGGAGGACGTGCACGGTCTCGTCCCGTCCGTCCGGATCCCCGCGTCGTCCGTCCTGGCGGACCCGGGCTCCGCCGCACGGCGCGCCGTCGCCGCCGTCGGCACCGGCTTCCTCGTGCACCTCGACGTGGACGTCCTGGACATGTTCACGCTGCCGCTCGCCGACGTCCCGCAGTACGGGAGGGGGCTGACCCCGCCGGTGCTGACCGACCTGCTCGCCGCGCTCGTGTCCACCCCCGGCTGGTCCGGCCTCGTCGTCGCCGAGGCGAACCCCGACCGCGACGACGAGCACGCGACGTCGATGCGCACCCTCGTCGGCCTGCTGGAGGCTGCACTCACCCCCGCCTCCTGAGACCACGGCCCCACGAGGAGGTCCCGCAGGGGATGATGTCCGCCGTGACCGACGCCCCGACCACCGCCGCCCCCGCACCGGCCTCCGGCCTGCGCCCCTGGCTGCGCGACCTCGGTGCCGTCGTGGCCCGGGGAGCACGGCTCTGGGTCCGCTCGTGGCCGCTGCTGCTGGTGATCGCGCTGCTCGCCGTGGCCGCGCGGCACGCCGCCGGATGGGCGGCCGTCAACGCCTCCACCGTGAACAACACGCTCGGATGGGCGGTGCTCGTGCTCGCGCCGTTGAGCATGGTCGCCGGCATCGTCGCCATGCTGCACGTGCTGCGCCGTGACCTGCCCGCGCTGGCCGCCATCGGTCGGGCGCGCGGCCCCGCGGACGCCGCGTCCGGGCACGAGCGCGGCCTGGTCGACGTGCTCGCCTCGGTGTTCGTCCCGTTCCTCGCGCTGTACGCGTCGTACGGGCTGCTGGACGAGGACCGGTCGAGGTTCCTCAACACGGCGGCGTTCCGGGAGTTCCGGGAGAACGGGTTCTCCCTGACCGGTGAGCGTCCCGACGGCGGGTTCGCTGAGCTCGCCACCGGGTGGAGCCTGATCGCCCTCGTCGTGGTGGCGGTCGTGCTCCGCTGGCTGCTCGGCCGGTGGGAGGGGCGGAGCCACCGCCGTGCGCTCGCCTTCGCCGGTGCGTATGTCGAGGCGTTCTGGCTGCTGGCCGTGGCGGCGGTCGCGTCGGACCTCCTCGACGAGCTCTGGTCGTGGGTCGAGAGCCGGCGTGCCGTGTCGATCGTGCTGGACTGGTGGCTCACCGCGCTCGACGCGCTCGGCCCGGTCGCCGCGCCGGTCGACGCCGTCGTCGACGTGGTGGCCGGCGTGCTGGGCAACCTCGACGACCTCGTCGTCATCCCGCTCGCGTGGCTCACCGTGGGCGCGGTCGTCTACGGGCACAAGCTGGCGGCACCGGCGCCGCTGCGGCCGCGCGTTCGCCTGGCCGCGTGGCAGCGGGTGCCGGCCCCGGTGCGTCGCTGGACGACCGAGGCCGCCGCACCCGTCGTCGGCGACGTCCGGGGCCGCTTCACCGCACTCACCGACGGGCTGCGCCGTCTCGCGGTCGCCGGACTCGGGCCCATGCTGGTGTTCGCGCTCGCGTTCCTCGCCGCGACCCGCATCGAGGAAGGGATCCTCCTGCTCGGCCGGGCCGTCGTCGGTCCGCAGGCTCTCTTCACGTGGCTCGCGTTCGTGCCCATGGTGGCCTCCGTCGCGACCGCCGTCGGCCTGACGGTGACCATGGCGCTGCTCGCGGCCGGCGTGGACCGCATCCTCGCGGGCCAGGCGGCCGCCGCGACACCGGAGCCGGTCGGGACCGAGGTCTAGCCGGGCACCTCGAGCAGCAGGTACTGCGGCTTCTGCCACCACAGCACCACCTCGGTGACCTCGGTCCCCTCGGGGACGACGACCACCCGGGAGACGGACCACGTGTCCGGGCGGGGTGGTTCCTCGGGGTCGCTGAGCTTGTCGTCGAGTTCGCCCAACGACGCCCGCGGACCGGGGGTGTCCTCGGGGACGCACGGGATCACGGCCTGGAACGCACCCCAGGCGTTCGCCACGTAGTCGTACCGCGCGCCGTTCGCGTCGCGCACCGCGAGCACGCACCCAGAGATCACGCTGTCCGGGTCGGCGCTCAGGGTCAGGTCGACCTGCACCGCTCGGGTGCCGTCCGGCAGCTCCATCTCGTCGGGCAGGGTCGTCGCGTCACCGACCTCGTCGAGGCGCACCTGCACGTCGATCGGCAGGGTGCCGCCCACGCCGTCGTACACCCGCTGGTGGAAGTCGCCGGTCCCGCCGGCAGCGACCGTGGTCGGGCGACGCAGGTCCTGCTCCCACCACAGGGTGCGGACGCGGTCACCCGACGCGACCAGCGCGAGGGCGAGCGCGACGGGCAGGGCGACCAGGGCCCACCGGTTGCGGCGCCACCACCCGGCGGGCGCCTCCCGGGGCGACGTGACGGTCGGGGTGCTCACGGCTGCTCCGGCGGCTCGTCGGAGCGCGGGGGCACCGGCACGGGCGTGTCCTGCGCCGCCCACGCGTCCGCGTCGGCCTGCGTGAGGCCCAGGTCGATGTCGGCGAGGTCGTCGGCCCGCTGGTCCTCCTGGTTCAGCCCGATGCGCAGGTGCGCGCCCGGCAGGGCCTCGGGCGGGACCTCGACGCTCACGGTGGCGTAGCGCGGCACACCGGGCTGCGCCGTCCCGGCCAGGAACGAAGAGCGTCCGCTCGTGAACACCGTGTAGGTGCGACCGTCGCCGCCGAGGAGCTCCGCGAAGGAGAGCAGGCGCGGCTGCCCGCTCGCCACGATGGTCAGGGGGACCGTGAGGAACACGCCGGGCGTGGAGAGCAGCGACGAGGCGGCGGGGCTCACGACGGTCGAGCCGGTCGGTTCGCCGACCGTCAGCCGCGCGTAGCGGAGCTCGACCGTCTCACCGACGACCGTCGGCCGGACGAACGGCGCCGACACGCGGTCGTCGACCGGGAAGGCGCTGACGACGACGTGGCCGACGGCCAGTGCAGCGAGCACGGCCGCAGCCGCGCCGACGGTCTGCCCGCGGGACCGGCGCACCCGGGTGGCGGGAACGACCGGTGCCGTGGGCTCGGGAACGCTCACGACTCGCCCTCCGCGTCCGCGTCCGAGCGGGCCTCGCGGACGTCGAGCTCGCCCCGCAGGGTCGTCGTGGGCTCCCGCCAGCTGACGGTGTCGTCGAGGATGCCGGTGCCCCACGTCTGCCGCTGCACGAGCACGGTCGCGCTCGTCGGCGGCGCGACGGACCCGTCCTGCTCGAACAGGAACGCGGCCTCGTAGGTCAGACCCGGCTGCACGGGGCTGAGCGACGAGCCGTCCTCGAGGAGCGCGATCGAGCTGGCCGCCACACCCGGGGTCAGCGTCCCGGGCTTCTGCACGAGGCCGTCGACGTCGGTGAGCGTGAGTGCGTCGCCCAGGGTGTTCCCCAGGACACCCGCGTCGGTCGTGTTGCGCACGGTGGTGACGACCCCCACCCAGCGGTTGCCGTCCTCGGACAGGTACTGCCCCGGCAGCTCCGTGGTCCACACGACGCGGTGCACGGTCAGCTCGAACGGCGCGACGTCGACGGGGGCGTCGACCACGAGCACCTCGGGGCCGTCCTGCGTCTGCTCGCGCAGACCGCCGAACGCCGCCGTGACCGCCAGGAGCACGACCGCACCGCCGATCCCGATGCGCCGCAGCGGCTGGTCGAGGGCGCGACGCGCGACCTTGCTGCCGCTCTGCCGCGCACGGGCGCGCAGGTCGGGCGGGGCGGCGGGTCCGGACACGCGCCCGAGTGTAAGGCCCGCGCAGCCACGGACGCCGCGAGCCCGGCCCGCGTGGACGGGGACCGGGCTCGCGGTGACGCGGGTGTGTCAGGCCTTGACGAGCGACCGCAGCACGTACTGCAGGATGCCGCCGTTGCGGTAGTAGTCCGCCTCGCCGGGGGTGTCGATGCGCAGGACCGCGTCGAACGCGACGACCGTGCCGTCGGTCTTCGTCGCCGTGACGGCCAGGGTGCGCGGCGTGGTGCCCTCGTTGAGCGCGGTCACACCCGTGATGTCGAACGTCTCCGTGCCGTCCAGGCCGAGCGAGTCGGCCGACTCACCCTCCGGGAACTGCAGCGGCAGGACGCCCATCCCGATGAGGTTCGAGCGGTGGATCCGCTCGAAGCTCTCGGTGATGACGGCCTTGACGCCCAGCAGGCTGGTGCCCTTGGCGGCCCAGTCGCGCGACGAGCCGGAGCCGTACTCCTTGCCGCCGAGGACGACCAGCGGGATGCCCGCCTCCTGGTAGGCCTGCGACGCGTCGTAGATAGACGACTGCTCACCGGTGAGCAGGTTCGTGGTGAACCCGCCCTCCACCCCGGGGACCAGCTGGTTGCGCAGGCGGATGTTGGCGAACGTGCCGCGGATCATGACCTCGTGGTTGCCGCGGCGCGAGCCGTAGGAGTTGAAGTCACGCCGACCCACCCCGTGCTCGGCCAGGTAGAGGCCCGCCGGGCTGTCGGCCTTGATCGAGCCGGCCGGGCTGATGTGGTCGGTGGTCACCGAGTCGCCCAGCTTGGCCAGCACGCGAGCCCCGTGGAAGTCCACGACCGGCGCCGGCTCGGCCTGCATGCCCTCGAAGTACGGGGGCTTGCGGACGTACGTCGACTGGGGGTCCCACTCGAACGTGTCGCCCTCGGGCGTCGGCAGCGCGCGCCACCGGTCGTCCCCGCTGAACACGTCCGCGTAGTCCTTGGTGAACATCGCGCGGTCGATCGACGCGTCGATCGTGGACTGGACCTCGTCCGGCGTCGGCCAGATGTCCCGCAGGAAGATCGGCTGACCGGCCTCGTCACGGCCCAGCGGGTCCGCCTCGAAGTCGAAGTCCATCGTCCCGGCCAGCGCGTAGGCGATGACCAGCGGCGGGGACGCCAGGTAGTTCATCTTGATGTCGGGGTTGATCCGCCCCTCGAAGTTGCGGTTGCCGGACAGGACCGCGGCCACCGCGAGGTCGTGCTCCTGCACGGTCTCCGAGACCTTCTCGTCGAGCGGGCCGGAGTTGCCGATGCAGGTGGCGCAGCCGTAGCCGACCAGGTGGAAGCCGAGCTTCTCGAGGTACGGCCACAGGCCGGCCTTCTCGTAGTAGTTGGTGACGACCTGTGAGCCCGGCGCCATCGACGTCTTGACCCACGGCTTCGCCGTCAGGCCCTTCTCGACCGCCTTCTTCGCGACGAGGGCCGCAGCGATCATCACGGACGGGTTCGACGTGTTGGTGCAGCTGGTGATCGACGCGATCGCGACCGCGCCGTGGAACAGGTCGAACGACCGGCCCTGGGTGTCGGTCGTCGGGTAGACGCGGGTCGCCGACGACGTGATCGCGGGCGAGTCGGACGCGGGGAACGACTCGCGCTCGGCCTCGTCGACCCCGTTGGTGACCTCGGGGGCGTACGTCGGCAGGTCGCGCTGGAACTGCTCCTTGGCCCGCGACAGCTCGATGCGGTCCTGCGGGCGCTTCGGGCCGGCGATCGACGGCACGACGGTGGACAGGTCGAGCTCGAGGTACTCCGAGAACACCGGCTGGACATAGCCCTCCGACGTCGGGTCGAGCCACATGCCCTGCTCCTTGGCGTACGCCTCGACCAGAGCGAGCTGCTCCTCGGAACGACCGGTCAGACGCAGGTACTCGATCGTCACGGAGTCGATCGGGAAGATCGCGGCGGTGGAGCCGAACTCGGGGCTCATGTTGCCGATGGTCGCGCGGTTGGCCAGCGGCACGGCGGCGACGCCCTCGCCGTAGAACTCGACGAACTTGCCGACGACGCCGTGCTGACGCAGCTTCTGCGTGATGGTGAGCACGATGTCGGTCGCGGTGACCCCGAGCGGGATGGTGCCGGTGAGCTTGAAGCCGACGACGCGCGGGATCAGCATCGACACGGGCTGGCCGAGCATGGCCGCCTCGGCCTCGATGCCGCCGACGCCCCAGCCGAGCACGCCGAGGCCGTTGACCATCGTGGTGTGCGAGTCGGTTCCGACGCACGTGTCGGGGTAGGCCTTGCCGTCGCGGACCATGACACCGCGGGCGAGGTACTCGATGTTCACCTGGTGCACGATGCCGGTGCCGGGCGGGACGACCTTGAAGTCGTCGAACGCCGTCTGGCCCCAGCGCAGGAACTGGTAGCGCTCGAAGTTGCGCTCGTACTCGAGGGCGACGTTCCGCTCGAACGCGTCGGCGCGACCGGCGACGTCGATCTGCACGGAGTGGTCGATGACGAGCTCGGCGGGGGCCAGCGGGTTGATCCGGCTGGCGTCTCCGCCCAGCTCGACGACGGCCTCGCGCATGGTGGCCAGGTCGACGACGCACGGCACGCCGGTGAAGTCCTGCATGATCACGCGGGCGGGCGTGAACTGGATCTCGGTGTCGGGCTGGGCGTCCGGGTCCCACTCGGCGAGGGCGCGCACGTGGTCGGCCGTGATGTTGGCGCCGTCCTCGGTCCGCAGGAGGTTCTCGGCGAGGACCTTGAGGCTGAACGGCAGGCGCTCCACCCCCGGGACGGCCGAGAGCCGGTACACCTCGTACGAGGCGTCACCGACCTCGAGTGTTCCCTTCGAACCGAAGCTGTCGACGCTGCTCACGGGGGGCTCCTTCGCTGGCGAGTCTGCCGGTGGTGCTGCCGGGGATGGGTAGTCACCCGGACCGCTGGGCGGTGCGACCTCTCAGCCTAGGTGGCCGGGGTCGCGATTTATCTCGACATCAAGATACATGCTCGCGGGCCCCTGCGCACGCGAGTCCACGTCGGGCGTGGCGCGTGCGCAGGGGCCCGCGGGACCCGCGCTCAGCTCCGCGCGGCCTGCTCCGCGTCGACAGCGTCCTGCGCCTTGCGCTCCGCCTCGATCGCACGCTCGTGCGACCGCGGGTCGTACTCGGGCGTGCCCTGCTTGTGCAGCTCCTGGGTGACCAGCCGCTTGGCCTCCGCCAGCCGGCTGACCGCGTCCTTGTCGCTCACGGTGTCGCTCCTCCCTGCCGGGCCGGGTCCGGTCCGGCGACGCGTTCCACGCTAGTCCGGCACCCCGGGCCCCGCACCCAGTCAGCGGGTCAGGACGGCCACGGCCTCGACGTGGTGCGTCATCGGGAAGAGGTCGTAGGCCTGCAGGTCCGCGAGGGCGTACCCGGCGTCGGCGAAGAGCGCGATGTCGCGGGCCAGCGCGGCCGGGTCGCACGCCACGTAGACCACGCGCTCGGGACGCAGCTCGGTGATCCCGGCGACGACCTTGCGGCCGGCACCTGTCCGCGGCGGGTCGAGCACGACGGCGTCCGCGTGCACCACGTCGGAGTCGGCGTCGACGCGCCCGGTGAGCACCTGGGCGACGTCCCCGGCGTGCAGCTCGACGTTGCGACGGTCGTGGAGGTTACGACGGGCGTCCTTCACGGCTCGTGCGTCGCCCTCGACCGAGATCACCTCACCGCTCTCCCCCACGGCGTCGGACAGCGGCGCCGTGAACAGACCGGCACCGGAGTACAGGTCGAGGACCGCGGCCCCGTCGACGTCACCCAGGCCGGCCAGCACCGCGGCGACCAGCAGCTCGGGCGCCTCGCGGTGGACCTGCCAGAAGCCCGCACCTGCCACCCGGAAGTCGTACCCGACCGCACCGTGCCGCACGTGCTCCTTGACCGCCGTGCGGGCGTTGGGCCGGCCGTCCATCCGTCCGCGGCCGATGTCGAACGGCGCACCGTCGACCAGGACGAGGGGTGCGTCGCCGCTCGACGGGGCGATCGCCTCGACCCGCGCGCCGCCGGACCAGCGACGGCCGAACAGGTCGAGCGCCGCGATCGCGTCGCCGGCCAGCGGCATGGAGTCCAGCAGGTGGATGTCGTGCGACCGGAAGCCGTGCATGCCTGCACGACCCTCGGCGTCCGTGACGAGGTCGATGCGCGTACGCCACCCCAGGCCACCGCGCTCGTCGTCACCGGGAGCCGCCTGCACGGGCACCTCCAGGTCGAGCTTGGCCAGACGACGCAGCTGCTCGGCGAGCACCGCCGTCTTCCACGCCCGCTGGCCCGCCAGGGACACGTGCGCGAGCTCCCCACCGCCCACGCCACCGGCGCCGGCCGCGGGCCACGCGGACTCGACCCGGTCGGGCGACGCCTCCAGCACCTCGACCGCGTCGGCACGCCAGAACTTCGCGGTCTCCCCCGCGTCGGTCAGCCGCGCCCGGACGCGCTCGCCCGGGAGGGTGTGCCGGACGAAGATGACGCGGCCCTCGTGACGAGCCACGCAGTGCCCGCCGTGGGCCACGGGGCCGACCTCCAGCTCGACGAGCTGGGCCGTGCTGTCGGAAGACGTCTCAGTAGCCACGCGGAACCGTACCCCGGACCGGCTCCTCCAGCCCCGTCTGCCCCTCGGAGGACGCCAGCTGCCACGGCACGGACGCGACGACGACACCCGGCGTGAACAGCAGCCGGCCCTTGAGCCGCAGCGCCGACTGGTTGTGCAGGAGCTGCTCCCACCAGTGCCCGACCACGTACTCGGGGATGTAGACCACGACCAGGTCGCGCGGGCTCTCGCGTCGGATCGAGCGCACGTAGGTGAGCACCGGACGGGTGATCTCCCGGAACGGCGAGTCGAGCACCCGCAGCGGCACCGGGATGTTCAGCGCCTCCCACTGCTCGCGGAGCACAACGACGTCCTCGGGGTCGACCCCGACGGTCAGCGCCTCCAGCAGCTGCGGGCGCGACGCGCGCGCATAGGCCAGCGCGCGCATCGTCGGCCGGTGCAGGTGCGACACCAGCACGATCGCGTGCACGCGGCTGGGCAGCGCCCGGGCGGCCTCGGCGTCGGTGCCCAGCGCCAGCTCGGCGCGCACCAGGGCGTAGTGGCGGTGGATGGACTGCATGAGGACGTAGATGATCACCATCGCCAGGATCGCGATCCAGGCCCCGTGCGTGAACTTCGTGACGAGCACGACGACGAGCACCGTCGAGGTCATCGCCAGGCCGACCGAGTTGATGACCCGGGACCGCTTCATCCGCGTGCGCCTGGCCGGGTCCGGCTCTGTGCGCAGGTGCCGTGTCCAGTGCCGGACCATGCCCAGCTGGCTCACGGTGAACGAGACGAAGACGCCCACGATGTAGAGCTGGATCAGCCGGGTGACCTGCGCGTCGAACGCCCAGATGAGCGCGATCGCGACGAGCGCGAGGGTGACGATGCCGTTGGAGAACGCCAGCCGGTCGCCACGCGTGTGGAGCTGGCGGGGCAGGTAGCCGTCGCGCGCGAGGATCGAGCCGAGCACCGGGAACCCGTTGAAGGCGGTGTTGGCCGCGAGCACGAGGATGAGCCCGGTGACGATGGCCACGAGGACCGCGACGACCGGCACGCCCGAGAACACCGCGGACGACAGCTGGCTGATCACGGGGTGCTGCACGTAGCTCTCCCCCACCGGCACGCCGTTGTCCAGCAGCTGGGTCTGCGGGTCGTCGGCGAACACCACCCCGGTCGCCCGGGACAGCAGCAGGATCGACATGATCATCACGATCGAGAGGCCACCCAGCAGCGCCAGGGTCGTCGCCGCGTTCTTCGACTTCGGCTTCTTGAACGCCGGCACGCCGTTGCTGATCGCCTCGACACCCGTGAGGGCGGCACACCCGGACGCGAACGCCCGCAGGATCAGGAAGAACCCGGCGAGCCCGGTGAGGCCCTGGTCGAACGCGGCGTCCGGCGCCAGCTCGTAGCCCGAGCTCTCCGCCATCGTGAGGTTGCCCGTGAGCAGCTGGATCGAGCCGATGACGGCGATCGCACCGATGGCCAGCATGAACAGGTAGACCGGCAGCGCGAACAGGCTGCCCGACTCCTTCACCCCCCGCAGGTTGGCGACGGTCAGGAGCACGACGAGGCCGATCGCGAACGTCGCCTCGTGCCCGCGCAGCGCCGGGAACGCGGACGCGGCGTACTGGGCGCCCGAGGAGATCGACACGGCGACCGTCAGGACGTAGTCCACGAGCAGCGCGCTGGCCACGGTGACACCGGCGTTCTTGCCGAGGTTCGTCGTGGCGACCTCGTAGTCGCCGCCGCCGGACGGGTAGGCGTGGACGTTCTGCCGGTACGACGCGACGACGACGACCATCACCGCGACCACGGCGAGGCCGACCCACGGGGAGATGACGAGCGCCGCCATCCCGGCGAGCGAGAGCGTCAGGAGGATCTCGTCGGGCGCGTACGCCACCGACGAGAGCGCGTCCGACGCGAACACCGGGAGCGCGATGCGCTTCGGCAGGAGCGTGTGACCGAGCCGGTCGCTGCGGACGGGACGTCCGAGCAACAGGCGTTTGGCGGCATCCGAGAGGTCCGACACGATCCGCAATGCTAGGCCCGTGAACCGCCGCTTACACCACAGGCGCGACGCGCAGCGCGACGCACGGTATAGCGTGCCGCACTGTGCACTTCGTGATCATGGGATGCGGCCGGGTCGGTGCGACGCTGGCGAAGAGCCTCGAGGACAACGGGCACTCGGTGTCCGTCATCGACCAGAACCCCGAGGCGTTCCGGCGGCTCGACCCCGAGTTCGGCGGGAACAAGGTCACCGGGCTCGGGTTCGACCGGGACACCCTCAGGCAGGCGGGGATCGAGGAGGCGTTCGCGTTCGCGGCCGTGTCCGACGGCGACAACTCGAACATCCTCGCCGCCCGGGTGGTGCGCGAGACGTTCGGGATCGAGAACGTCGTCGCCCGGATCTACGACCCGCACCGCGCCGAGATCTACCAGCGGCTCGGCATCCCGACGGTCGCGACGGTCCGCTGGACCGCCCACCAGGTCCTGCGCCGGCTGCTCCCCATGGGCGCCACGGACGAGTACCGGGACGCCTCCGGCCAGATCCAGCTGTCCCAGGTCGACGTCCACCCGGGGTGGGTCGGCAAGCCGCTGCGCACCCTCGAGGACGCCGCCGGCGCCCGCATCGCGTACGTGACCCGCTACGGCGACGGACTCCTGCCGACGTCGACCACCGTCCTGCAGGAGAACGACACCGTGCACGTGCTCATGCGGGCGGACACCTCCGCCCTGGTCGAACGCATCCTCACCAGTGCCCCGGCGGTGACCGCGTGAGGGTCGTCATCGCCGGCGCCGGCTCGGTCGGCCGCTCCATCGCGCGCGAGCTCCTCGGGCACGGTCACGAGGTCACCCTGATCGACCGCCAGCCGTCCGCGATGCGGGTCTCGCAGGTGGCCGAGGCGGACTGGCTGCTGGCCGACGCGTGCGAGCTGCCCACGCTGCGCCAGGTCAAGACCGAGGAGTGCGACGTCGTCGTGGCGGCGACCGGCGACGACAAGGCCAACCTGGTCATCTCGCTGCTGGCCAAGACCGAGTTCGGTGTCCCGCGCACGGTCGCCCGCGTGAACAACCCGAAGAACGAGTGGATGTTCGACGAGGCGTGGGGCGTCGACGTGGCCGTCTCCACGCCCAGGATCATGACGGCGATGGTCGAGGAGGCCGTCACCGTCGGCGACCTCGTGCGCATCTTCACGTTCCACCAGTCCCGTGCCGACATCCTCGAGCTCACGCTCCCGGACGACTCGCCGCTGGCCGGGGTGCGCGTCGGTCAGATCGAGTGGCCCACCGACACGGTCCTCGCGTGCATCGTGCGCGATGCACGGCCGATCGCCCCGAGCCCCGACGACACGCTCGAGGGCCGGGACGAGCTGCTGTTCGTCACTGCTCGGGAAGCGGACGAGGCTGCTCTCGAGGAGCTGTTGACCCGCGGACCAGCAGCCAGCTGACCCACAGCGCGAGGGCTGTTCCGGGCACGCCCATGACGAGCTTCGCGGTGCCCAACCAGGTGACCTCGGAGCTGAAGTAGAGCGGCAGCTGCACCGCGAGGCGCAGACCGAAGAGCGCGACGAACGGCACCGTCGCGAGCGCATAGCGCCTCCGCAGCGGGCGGTCCTGTCGCCACGCGACGGCCCCGGCCCACGACCCGCCCTCGTTCAGCGGGCCGGCCTTCGAGAACAGGCCGACGACGAGACCGACGAGCGGCCAGCCGATCACGATGGTCAGCAGCGTCCCGAGGAACCACGAGACGTTCACCCACAGCCCGTAGGCGAAGAAGTCCTTCGCGTCACCGGTCCGCCACGCCCACAGCACACCGATCCCGACGCCGAGGAAGCCCCCGAACGCCTGCGTCGGCGACTGCCGCTGGACGAGCCGGGCGACGACGGTCACCACCGCTGCCGCCAGGGCGACGACGAGCGCCGGCATGAGCTGCTGCCCGGTCGCGACGTAGACGACGACGAACAGCATGCCGGGCGCCACGGACTCGACGATCCCGCGCACCCCGCCGACGGCGTCCGACGCCGAGAAGGTGTCGGACGACAGCACCTTCATGCCGCGCGCGGGGCCGTCCTGCGGGTCTGTGCCGTCGTCGACGGCGGCGAGGACGTCCTCCGGGTCCCTGCGCTCCGGCTCACTCACCGGGACGCGGCCTGAGCTCGTAGCGAGGGTTGAACACCGTCCGGCGACCGTCGATCAGGCACACGAGGCCCTCGATCTTCAGCCGGCGACCGGGGGTGACGCCACCGATCTCACGTCGCCCGAGCCAGACCAGGTCGAGCGCCCCGCTGCCGTCGTACAGCTCCGCCTCCAGGGCAGGCACACCCTCGCGCGGCCGCAGGGTGACCGACCGGATGACGCCGGAGACGCTGGCGCGCGAACGGTCCGCCAGCTGGTCGACGGGCGTGCACCCGACCGAGCGGTGGGCGTCGGCACGCTCCTCGTCGGCCTCGATCTCGGCCTGGGACGCGACCGCCTTCTTCAGGCGCTCCTTGAGGCTCATCGGATCTCCGTGATCTCCGGGCCGCGGGTCAGCGGGTCGAAGGCGGGAGCCGCAGGCGTCTCGGGGACCTCCTCCGGACCGTTCTCGTCGGAGGACTTCAGGTTGGGTGTGCCCGGTCCCGGGAGATGCAGCGTGAGCAGGTCACGGGGCGGGCGGGCGTCCGTCCCCCGGACCACGACGATGCCGGCGAACAGCTGCTCGAGCGCGGTCGCGGCCGACGGGTCGACCGCCGCGCGGCCGGTGATGACACCGCGCACGAACCACCGCGGACCGTCGGCACCGACGAACCGGGCCGGCCGGTGCCCCGTGCGCCCCTCGGGCGTCCGGACGGGGAGCCGCGCGAGCAGCTCGCGGCCGAACGGACCCGGCAGGTCGTCGGCCGACCCGCCCTGCTGGGTCACGGACTCGGCGATCTCGGCGCGGATCTCGTCCCAGATGCCGTCGGTGCGGGGTGCGGCGAACGCCTGCACCTGCAGCGAGGAGCCGTCCAGGAGGATCGAGGCGGCCGACACCACGTTCGTCGCCTTGTCGATCTCCATCCGCAGCTCCATGCCCTGCACGCCCGGCAGGAGGATGGCACCGAGGTCGACGCGCGGCACGTCGTCGTCGACCTGCGACGCGTCCCACGGACCACCCGTCCGCTCGACCGGGCCGGGCCGGACGTCGTCGACCTCGTCGCCGACGTCGACCGCGGTCGTCTCGTCGATGTCGGTCTCCACCGCGTCTTGGGGGGCGGGATCCTTCCCACCACGCCGGAACAGCGCCACGTGCTCACTCCTCTTCGACGCGCTCGCACGCATCAGTTGCCAACAGATCGACAGTAGTCCCGACCTAGCGCGTCGGCGCAGCCTTCCAGCCACCGCTCGACCCGAAACCGCCGTCGCCGCGGTGCGACCCGGGCAGCTGCTCGGCCTCGACGAAGCGCACCCGCTCCACCCGCTGGACGACGAGCTGCGCGATCCGGTCTCCCCGGTGCAGCTCGATCGGGTGGTCCACGTCCGTGTTCAGCAGGGTCACCGCGATCTCGCCGCGGTAGCCGGCGTCGACGGTCCCGGGGGCGTTGACGATCGTCAGCCCGTGCCGCATGGCCAGCCCCGAGCGCGGGTGCACGAACGCGGCGTACCCGTCGGGCAGTGCGATCGCGACTCCCGTGGGGACGGTCGCCCGGCCCTGCGGCGGGATGACGACGTCGATCCTGGAGACCAGGTCGGCGCCGGCGTCGCCGGGGTGCGCGTAGGCGGGCGCGGGAAGCTCGGGGTCGAGGCGCAGCAGGAGCACCTCGATGCTGGGGTCGGCTGTCACGGGGCCCGACCCTACCCGCCGGATGGGATGCTGGGTGCATGCCTGAAGCTCCCCGTGGAACTCCTCTGCCCTCGTCCCGGGCGGCCTCGCCGACCTACGCCGAACGGCTGTGGCTCGGTCCGCTCGGCTGGATCCTGCTCGTCGTGTTCGCGGCCATGATGGCGGTCGCGTTCATCCCGCTGGACCCGCGCGTCGCAGTCGTCGTCGGGGTCATCGTGGTGGTGGTCGGTGCGGTGGTCCTGGTGGGGCTGGCGCCCCGCATCGAGGTGCAGGACGGCGTCTTCCGGGCCGGTGGTGCGCGCATCCCGGTCGATCTCCTGGGCGCGGCGCAGGCCCTCGACGCCGAGGCGACCAGGGCCGAGCTGGGTCCGCGGCTCGACGCGCGCGCGCACGTGTGCCTGCGCGGCTGGATCCACACGGCCGTGCGGGTGGAGGTCCACGACCCGCAGGACCCGACGCCGTACTGGGTCGTGTCCACCCGTCGGCCGGCGGAGCTCACCGCAGCGCTGCACGCCTGAGGGCCGGCTGCCCGGTGGTGCGGGGCGGCCGACCCTCAGGTGAGTCGTGCGGTCTCGGTACGGACGGTCAGGCAGCGCACTCCGAGCAGACGGGGCGACCGTCGCGCTCGTAGGCGAGCTGGCTGCGGTGGTGGACCAGGTAACAGCTCGAGCAGGTGAACTCGTCCGCCTGCCGAGGCAGCACGCGCACGGAGAGCTCTTCGCCGGACAGGTCCGCGCCCGGGAGCTCGAACCCTTCGGCCGCCTCGGTCTCGTCCTCGTCCACCACGCCCGAGTTCTTGTCGGAGCGCCGAGCCTGAAGCTCCTGGAGCGAGTCCTCGCTCAGGTCCTCCTCGGTCTTGCGCGGGGCGTCGTAGTCGGTAGCCATGTGTGGCGTCACACTCCGTGGTCTTGATGGAAACTCATACGCGGGATCAATGCACGCGACGCGCTTTTTGTTCCCGCGCGCGGTGGGATTCTGCACCACTTTCGAGCCCCGTGCGAACCGGACGCGCGACCGATTTCGTCACACGTGCTGTGGGAGCGTTTTCATCCGTCGGAGTCGGCGTCGAGAGCCTCGAGGAACGCCCTCAGCTCCTCGACCCGCCCCGGAGGTCCGGCGACCGTCATCGACTCCTGTGCCGCCTGCCCCCGAAGGCCCGTGACCAGCGCGCCTGCCTCCTGCGCGACCAGGGCACCGGCCGCGACGTCCCACGGCTGCAGACCCCGCTCGTAGTACAGGTCGAGCGTTCCGGCGGCGATCCCGCACAGGTCGAGTGAGGCGCAACCCACACGACGAATATCACGTACCTGCGGCAACAGTTCCGCGACGATTCGTCCTTGCACCCGCCTCCTGGCGGCGACGTATCCGAAGCCCGTACCCACGAGCGAGTCGATCAACGGTCGCGCCGGACCCACGCGCAAGCCGATCCCGTCGAGCGCCGCCCCCAGCCCCCGGCCCGCGGTGAACGTCCGCCCGTCCTCGGGGGCGAACACGCACCCGGCGAGCGCCGTCCACGTGGCCGGGTCCGGCGCGGCCCCGGGGTCGGGACCGACCACCGCGGCGACCGACACGGCGTACGCCGCCGAGCCGTACAGGTAGTTGACCGTGCCGTCGATCGGGTCCACCACCCAGGTGATCCCTGACGTGCCGGGCCGGAAGGCCTCCTCCTCGCCCAGGATCGCGTCGTCCGGGCGCAGCTCGGCGAGCCGGCTGCGCAGGAGCGCCTCGGACGCCAGGTCCATCGCCGTCACGACGTCCTGGTCACTGGACTTGGTGGCGGCCACGGTGACCAGCTGCCGTCGCCCGTCCCGGATCAGCGCCCCGGCCTCCCTGGCCAGCGCCTCGGCGACCTCGACGAGCGTGCGGACCTGGTCAGGAGAGTCGGGGTTCACCCGTCCATCCTCTCAGCGCGCGGTCAGCGCACCGACCCGCGCCACGGTCCCGGGGCCTTGAGCTGGAACCGCAGCGCCATCACCCGCAGGACGAACACCGCGACCACCACGATCACGCTCGTCACGGTGGTGATCGCACCCTGCCACCACAGGATCGCCGTGATCGTCGACCCGAGCAGCGCCGGGATCGCGTAGAGCTGCCGGTGGTGCAGGACCACCGGCACCTCGCCCGACAGCAGGTCGCGCAGCACTCCCCCGCCGACGCCGGTCATGACGCCCACGATGACCGCCGCGGTCAGCGTCGTCCCGTACTCGAGCCCCTTGATGGTGCCGACGACACTGAACAGGGCCAGCGCCCCGGCGTCGAGCACGACGATGAAGCGGCGCGCACGCTCGAGGCGCGGGTGGAAGAAGTAGATGACGGTCGCGCCGGCGACCGCCGTCACGATGAACCGCCAGTTCGAGATCCCGACGGGCGGGACCGCGCCGATGAGGACGTCGCGCAGGATGCCCCCGCCCAGCCCGGCGGCCCAGGCGAGCACCATGATCCCGAACACGTCGAACTGCTTGCGCACCGCGGCCAGAGCGCCGGACATCGCGCCGACGAAGACCCCGACCAGCTCGAGGACGGGCTCCAGGGGGATGTCGGTGTCCACGGGACGATCCTCGCAGCGGGACGCCGGGATCCGACGAAGGCGGGCCGTTGCGGGGCGATCATGCGCCGCACCGCCCCGGGTGCACGCCGTCGGGGCGGATCGGTGGCAGGCTCGTGCCGAGTTCCCGGGAGGTCGCATGGGTGAGCTGGAGCTGGTGGGTCTGCACGAGGACGGGGAGCACCTCGTCCTGGTGGCCCCGGACGGGGCGCGCTTTCGTGTGCGCATCGACGAACCGCTGCGCGCCGCCGTGCGCCGCGACCGCCCGCAGCTCGAGCAGCTGCGCGCGGAGAGCGCCGGGACGCTGAGCCCGCGGGAGATCCAGGCGCGCATCCGCGCGGGCGCGACGACGCAGGAGGTCGCGGACTCCGCCGGCCTTCCCGTGGAGCGTGTCCGCCGGTACGAGGGGCCGGTGCTCGCCGAGCGCGAGCACGTCGCGGAGCAGGCCCGGGGTACACGTGTCGGCCGGGACGTCGGCGCGCCGACGCTGGGCGACCTGGTGACGGACCGGCTCGCCGCCCGCGGCGTCGACCCTGCGTCGCTCGCGTGGGACGCCGCTCGCGACCCGTCCGGACCGTGGGTCGTCCTGGCCCGGTTCGCGGTGGGTGACGTCGAGCACGAGGCGCGGTGGACCTTCGACCTGGCCAAGCGGACCGTCGTCGCCGACGAGGACGAGGCCCGCTGGCTCTCGGAGACCGAGCTGCCCGACGAGCCCGTCTCCCGACGTCACCTCGCCGCCGTGCGCGACGTGGTGTTCGACTTCCAGGGCGACGGCTCCCTGAGCACCCCGCAGGACGTCTCCCCGGAGGAGCCTGAACCCGTCCCGGACCCGCGCGACGAGACGGCGTCGCTGCTGGACGACCTGCGCAGCCGACGCGGTGTCCGGCAGGCCGTGGAGCTCGACGACGACGACGACGCCGAGGAGTTCGAGGGCTTCGGCCCGCAGCACGCGTTCGACTTCGGGCGGCCCGACGCGACCGTGCCCGGTGCACACCCCGCCGACGCCGACCCCGCAGCCGAGGCCCAGGTCTACCCGGCGCCCGCAGCCGTGCCGGAACCGGTCACCACGCCGGCCGCCGAGCACGAGGACGCCGAACGACCGCGTGCGGCGCGGCGCGGCCGCGCCAAGGTGCCCAGCTGGGACGAGATCGTCTTCGGGGCGAAGCCCGAGTAGGCGCCCGTCAGATGCTCAGCTCCTCCGCGGAGGTGAGCGTCTGCGGGCTCGGGGAGGACGCCCGGGCGGTGGCGGCGGTCATCCGTCGCATGTGGTGGCGACGGCACAGCACCTCGTAACCGACCTCGTCGGCACCCGCCTCGACGTCTCCGACGACGACCTGCGCACCCTCGACCACCATGGTCCCGCCGACGGTGCGAGCATTGTGCGTCGCCCGTGAGCCGCACCAGCACAGCGCGCGGACCTGCAGGACCTCCACCCGGTCCGCCAGCTCGACCAGCCGGGCGGCACCGGGGAAGAGCCGGGCACGGAAGTCCGTCGAGATGCCGAAGACGTAGACGTCGACCCCGAGCTCGTCGACGACGCGCGCCAGCTGCTCCACCTGGTCCGCGGTGTAGAACTGCGCCTCGTCACCGATGAGGTAGTCGACCGGCCGACCGCGCGTCCGGCGCGAGATGACGTCCGACCAGAAGTCCGTCGAGTCGTCCACCTCGTGCGCCCGCTGCGTGAGCCCGAGCCGGGAGGAGATGGTGGCCGCTCCGGCGCGGTCGTGGCGGGTGAACAGGACACCGTCGCGTCCGCGTGCCGCGTGGTTGTGGTGCATCTGCAGCGCCAACGTCGACTTGCCGCTGTCCATGGTGCCGGAGAAGAAGACCAGCTCGGCCATCAGGCCACCACCAGGCAGGGCACGAGCATCTCGTGGCGCGTCAACGACCCGTGCACCCCGACGAGGTCCAGCGACGCGGGCGTCTGGGTCCGCGAGTCGACGACGGTCGCGCGTCCCGCCATCGCCACCACCACGTCCCCGATCACGGGCAGCACGTGCTCCGCGACGTCCCCGAACCACCGGTCGGACCTCGCCTCGTCCCGTGTCACGACGACCGCGGCCGAGCCGAGCGTGTCCCGCCACCGGTCGGCCACCTGCGTCGCGTCGACGTCCGGCTCGAGGTGCAGGTGCAGGGCGCGGGGCTCCCCCGCCACCAGCGCGACGCCCGCGCCGAGGACGGGATCGGTCCCGACGTCCCACCGCTGCGACCGGTCCACGTCGACCATCCCGTGGTCGGCGGTCACGACCAGGACCGTGTCCCGCGGCAGGAGGCGGGCGAGCCGGCCCAGCTCGGCGTCGAGTTCCGCGAGCGCGTCGCCCCACTGCCACGACCCCCACCCGTGGTGGTGGCCCGCCTTGTCGACGTCCCCCCAGTACAGGTAGGCCACACCGGGCCGCCGCAATGCTTCCACGGTGGCGTCGACCCGGGCGGCCAACGACTCGGCCGCCTTGTAGGTGGGGCCGCGCAGTGCGGCCTCGGTGAGTCCCGACCCCGCGAACCGCGCCGGACCGACGCTCGTCACGCTGGTCCCGGCCGCGACCAGGCGCTCGAACACGGTCGTCTCGCGCTGCCACTGCCGCGCGGGCGGCAGCCCGGTCCAGCTGACCAGGTTGCCCAGCTCGCCCGTCGCGGGGTCACGGACGGTGTACCCGAGCATGCCCGTGCGCCCCGGTGGCAGGGCGACCCCGAACGTGCCCATCGCTGTGGCCGTCGTGGAGGGGAACGTGCTGGTCAGCGGCGTGGAGTCGGTGAGCCGACGGCGCAGGAACGGTGCGTGACCGGCGCGCTCGGCGAGATTCGTGTGGCCGAGCCCGTCGACGAGCACCACGCAGACTCGCGTCGCGTCGGGGAGCCCGAGCAGGCGCTGCGAGTCGGACGCCTCGGGGACGTCGAGCACGCCGATCGCGCCGGCGACGGCCGGCAGCACGCGACCCAGGCACGCGTGGGCCGAGCCGGGCGCGAGGAGGTCCGCCGCCTCGACCTCGGCACGCACCCCGGTCGAGACCCTCGACGCCGGCGCCTCGAGGCCGGTCATCGGGCCCGGGCGCTCGCTGCGGACAGCTGCCGGGCGAACGCCGTGGCGGCACGCACCGAGTCGAGTCCCTCAGCCGCCGCACTGACCCGCACGACCACGTCGTCGGGCGCGAGGGTGCCGGTCAGCCCGTGGTCGGCGTCGCAGTTCGGGTCGCCGCACGTGGCCGGCTCCAGGTCCACCCGGGAGACCGCACCCCAGCCGATCACCAGGGTGAGCTCCTGCGCGGGCCGACCGCGCTCGTGCTTCTCCGGCAGCGGCACGACGTGGGTCAGCGCGACCGAGGTGAGCTCCGCGATCGGCACCGCCTCGGTCGTCGCCGACGCGGAGGCCGACGGGTGCTCGGAGTCCGCCGGGTGGTCGTCGACGTGGGCGACGATCAGCCGCGTCGGCGTCAGCACCAGCACGGTGACGTGGCGGCGCACCTCGGCGGCGTCGAACGTCGTCTCGGGGTGGACCAGGTGAGCCACGACCTCTTCGTCGGCGAGGGCCACGTCGAGCACGTCGACGACGAGCTCGGGGTAGTAGCCGGCACGGTGGAGGTCGTGGTGCAGGGCGGGAGCAGCAGCAGGCACACGCCCATCCTCCCACCTCGACGGCCGTGTCCCGCGAGCGTGCACAGGGTCACACCCTCGGCAGTCGTCGCGTCGCGTCCGCACGGTCCGCGCGGGAGACCGCGGCGCGGGCACCGAGGACCACCGCACCGTGCTCGGAGACGACCACGGGGTTGAGCTCCAGCGAACGCAGCTCCGGCAGGTCGTCGGCGAGCACGGAGACCCTCGCGATGAGGTCCTCCAGCGCGGCGACGTCGAGCGCCGGGAGCCCCCGGTAGCCGAACAGCCGGGGCGCTGCCCGTGCCGTGCGGACCAGCTCGGAGACGTCCACGTCGGTCAGCGGCGGCACGCCGTACGCGATGTCGCCCAGCAGGTCGGAGGCGTCCCCGGCCAGCCCGAAGCTGATGATCGGGCCGAACAGGGGGTCCTCGACGGAACGCACCACGCACGCGGAGCCGTGCGGCGCCATCGCCTGCACCTCGAGGGGTTCGTCGCCGTCCGGCGTCTCGAATCCCGCGGCGAGCGCGAGCACCTGCGCCACGTCCGCCCGCAGCTCGGCCTCGTCCGCGACGTCCAGGCGCACCCCGCCGAGGTCGGCACGGTGGCGCAGCGCCGGCACGGTCGTCTTGAGCGCGACCGGCCACCCGATGCGTTCCGCGGCGGCAACCGCCTCGTCGGCGTCGTGCACGCGCGTCGACGGCAGCGGCCGCACGCCGACCGTGGCCAGCAGCTGCGCGGTCTGCTCGGAGTCGAGCGCGAGCGCCCCGTCGCCCGGGGCCTCCGCGGCGAGCCACCCCGCGACGAGCCGCCGGGCCGACCGTGTCTCGGCGCCCTCGGGGTGCAGGGGCTGCCCGCGGTCCCCGGCCCGCCAGCGCGCGTAGCGAGCCGCGTGGCCGAGCGCCAGCGCCGCGTCCTCGGGCGTGCTGTACGCGGGGACCGTCCACTCCCGGCCGTCGTCGTCGCGGGCGGTCAGCTCCGGGGTCAGGCCGTGCAGGTCGTAGATGCACGCCACGGTCGTCCGCCGGGAGCGGGCGGCCCGCTGCGCGACGGCGTCCTGCAGGACGGCGTCCGGCCCGCCGACCGTCGGGATGCGGACCACGACCACGACGTCGCTGTCCGCGTCGTCGTAGAGCGCGTCGACGGCCGCACGGACCCGGTCGGGCGAGGCGTCCTCGGCGAGCAGCTGCACGTGCCCGCTGACCACGAGGCCCGCCGCCGCGACCGCCTCGGCGACGAGGGCCGCCACGGACGCGGAGCTGGCCAGGATCGCGGTGCGACGGCCGGTCGGCAGCGGCTGGTGCGCGAGCACCTGGGCGACGTCGAGCAGCTGGTGCGTGTTCTCCACGCGCACCACGCCGGACTGGCGCAGCACCTCGGCGAGCGTGCGCGGCGGGGCGTGGGTCGGTCGGACGGCGTGGCCCGGCGGCACCACCTGGCCGGACCGGCCGGCGGTCACGACGATCACCGGCTTGAGCAGCGACAGGCGCCGCGCCACCCGGGAGAACTTGCGCGGGTTGCCCAGCGACTCGAGGTACAGCCCCACGACGTCGGTGCCGTCGTCGTCCGCCCAGAACTGCATGAGGTCGTTGCCGGAGACGTCGGCGCGGTGCCCGGCGGACACGAACTGCGAGACCCCGATCCCCCGGCGCCGGACCGCGGCGAGCATCGCGACCGACAACGGGGCCGACTGACAGAACAGGCCGACCCGCCCGGGCGGCGGAGGCACCTCCGCGAGGGACGCGTTGAGCTGGAGCCCGCCCTCCCGTGTCGAGACGATCCCGTACGAGCTCGGTCCGACCACACGCATCCCCGCACCGTGCGCCGCGCGCAGCACCGCGCGCTGCCGGTCCCGCCCGTCCGGACCCTCCTCGGCGTACCCGGCGGTGAGCACGACGATGCCGTGCACGTCCAGGCGCGCGAGGTCGCGGGTCACGTCGGTCGCGGCAGCGGCCGGGACGGCGACGACGGCGAGCCCGACCGGTCCGGGCACGTCCGCCAGCCGGTCGTGGACCGGGGTCGGCGGGTCGCCCGGGACGCCGACCGCGTGCACGACCACTGACGGGTCGCCGACCAGGAGGTTGGCCAGCACGCGCGCGGCCAGCCGACCGGCGAACGTGTCCGCCGCGTCCTTCCCGGGCCCGACGACCACCACCGACGACGCGTGCAGGACCCCCCGCATCGACCGTGCCTCGGCACGGTGCTCGCGGTCGGCCATCACCGCGAGCGACCGGTCCGTCGGGTCGATGTCGAACCCCACGGCCACGATGCCGTCCTCCGTGCGCTGCCGGACCTCGTACCCGGCCTGCTTGAAGACGGAGATCATGCGGCCGTTCTGCGGCAGGACCTCCGCGACGAACCGTCGCACGCCCCGCTCGCGTGCCGCCGCCGCGAGGTGCTCCAGCAGCACGGACCCCAGGCCGCGGCCCTGGTGGGCGTCCGCGATGTTGAACGCGACCTCGGCCTCGTCCGAGCCGATGCGGTCGTACCGGGCGACGCCGATGATCTGGTCGGCGCCTGTGGGTCCTGTCCCGCTCGACACCGCAACCAACGCCACCCGGTCGACGTGGTCGACGTTGACCAGCCGGGTCAGGTCGCGCTCGGACAGCCGCTCGAGCGGGGCGAAGAACCGCAGGTAGGTCGACCTCTCCGACTGCCCGACGTGGAACGCCTGCAGGGCGTCGGCGTCGTCGGGCCGCAGCGGTCGCACGTGCGTCGTCGAGCCGTCGTGCAGCACGACATCGGCCTCCCACGCAGCCGGGTACGGGAGACCCGGGTGCGGGCGGCCGTCAGCCGTGACGTCTGCCATGACGGTCACGGTAGTGCGGAGAGCAGCGCGCCGCGCCCGTCGAAGGTCCCGGACGGTCCACAATGGTCGCCGCACAGCCGTACCGGCCCCGAGGAGCAAGCAGCATGGCGCGTCGCCCCGCGACACCCGACCTCCCACCCGAGGACCTCGTCGAGCGCATCGTCGACATCGACGTCGCGACCGAGATGGAGGGCTCGTTCCTCGAGTACGCCTACTCCGTCATCTACTCGCGGGCACTGCCCGACGCCCGCGACGGACTGAAGCCGGTGCAACGCAGGATCCTCTACCAGATGTCGGACATGGGTCTGCGCCCCGACCGCCCGTACGTGAAGTCGGCGCGCGTCGTCGGCGAGGTCATGGGAAAGCTCCACCCGCACGGCGACGCCGCGATCTACGACGCCATGGTGCGGCTGGCCCAGCCTTTCTCCCTGCGCCTGCCGCTGGTCGACGGTCACGGCAACTTCGGCTCGCTCGACGACGGTCCGGCCGCGCCCCGGTACACCGAGGCGCGCATGGCGCCGGCCGCGCTCGCGATGACGACAGGGCTCGACGAGGACGTCGTCGACTTCGTGCCCAACTACGACAACAAGCTCACGCAGCCCGAGGTCCTCCCCGCGGCGATCCCGAACCTACTGGTCAACGGCGCGTCGGGCATCGCGGTCGGCATGGCGACCAACATGGCACCGCACAACCTCGTCGAGGTCGTCGCCGCCGCGCGCCACCTGGTCCTGCACCCCGACGCCACCCTCGAGGACCTGCTGCGCTTCGTCCCAGGCCCCGACCTGCCCTCGGGCGGCAAGATCGTCGGCCTGGAAGGCGTCCGGGACGCGTACCGGACCGGCCGCGGCGCCTTCCGCACCCGCGCGACCGCCCGCATCGAGAACGTCACGCCCAAGCGCAAGGGCATCGTCATCACCGAGCTGCCCTACACGGTGGGCCCGGAGAAGGTCATCGAGAAGATCAAGGAGGGCGTGCAGAGCAAGAAGCTCTCGGGCATCTCCGACGCGGTCGACCTGACCGACCGGGCGCACGGCCTGCGCCTGGTCATCGAGATCAAGACGGGCTTCGTCCCGGAGGCCGTGCTCGAGCAGCTCTACCGCTACACGCCGCTCGAGGACTCGTTCTCGATCAACAACGTCGCCCTCGTCGACGGTCAGCCGCGCACCCTCGGGCTGCGCGAGCTGCTGGTCGTCTGGGTCGAGCACCGCCTCGTCGTGGTGCGCCGGCGCTCGCAGCACCGCCTGGCCAAGCGGCTCGAGCGCCTGCACCTGGTGGAGGGTCTGCTCGTCGCGATCCTCGACATCGACGAGGTCATCCAGGTGATCCGCACGTCCGACGACGCCGACACGGCCCGGGCACGGCTGCGCAGCGTCTTCGACCTGTCGGAGCCGCAGGCGGAGTACATCCTCGAGCTGCGCCTGCGCCGACTCACGCGATTCTCCCGGATCGAGCTGGAGAAGGAGCAGCAGCAGCTCGTCGAGGAGATCGCCGAGCTGCAGGCGATCCTCGCCGACGAGGCCCGGCTGCGCGGTCTGGTCTCCGACGAGATGGCCGAGGTCGCCGCGACGTACGGCACCCCGCGGCGCACGATCCTGCTCGAGTCGGCGGGCGGGACGTCGATCACCGGAGCACCTGCGGCACGCGGTGCGGCGGCTCCGCTCGAGATCGCCGACACGCCCTGCTGGGTACTGCTGTCGGGGACCGGGCTCCTCGCGCGGACCGCGTCGGAGGACCTGCCGGCACGCGGCGACGGAGCACGCCGGGCCAAGCACGACGTCGTGGCCGCGTCGATCCCCGCCACCGCGCGTGCCGAGATCGGCGTCGTGACATCGCAGGGCCGGATCGTGCGGGTCTCCGTGCTCGACCTGCCCGGGCTGCCGCCGACGGACGGTGCCCCGTCGTTGTCGGGCGGCGTCCCGCTCGGGGAGGTGGTGACCCTCCTGCCGCGCGAGCGGGTGGTGGGCCTCGCCTCGCTCGCGACCGACGCGCCGACGCTCGCGCTCGCCACCGTCCAGGGCACCGTGAAGCGCGTGACGTCCGGCGACGTCCCGGGCAACCGTGACGCCTGGGAGGCGATCTCGCTGAAGGACGGCGACGAGGTGGTCGGCGCGGTCGCCGTGCGCGACACCGACGAGCTCGTCCTGCTGTCCTCCGACGCGTCGCTCCTGCACTTCCCCGCGTCGGCGGTCCGGCCGCAGGGGCGTTCCGCGGGGGGCATGGCGGGCATCAAGCTCGCGGCCGGGCAGCGTGTGGTCGCGTTCGGCAGCGTCCCGGCCGACTCGATCGCCGAGTCGGTCGTCGTCACGGTCGCGGGCGCGTCCGGCGCCCTGCCGGGCACGCAGGAGGGCTCCGCGAAGGTCACCCCGTTCGAGGTGTACCCCGGTAAGGGGCGCGCGACGGGTGGGGTCCGGGCGCACCGGTTCCTGCGCAACGAGGACGCGCTCCTGCTCGGCTGGGTCGGTGCTGCGCCGGCGTGGGCGACGGGCTCGGCGGGTCAGCCGATCGACCTGCCCCCCGTCGACCAGCGTCGCGACATGTCGGGCACCCCGCTGTCCGCACCCGTGCACGCCATCGGCTGAGAGTCCTCAGACGAGCGCGACCACGTTGTCGGGCACCGGCGGCCGCTGGGCGTAGGTGCGCGCGGGCCGCGGCTCGGGCGCCCGACGCTCGGCCACGTTGCGTCCGATCACGGCCGCGGCGAGGAGCCCCTGTCCGACCGTGTAGGTGAGCATCACCCAGAAGCCCTGCCCGGCGAGGTTCCACCAGGGCACGAACGCCTCGAGCGCGATCAGGGCGTCGCTCACCAGGAACACGGCGCCTCCGACCGCCGCGAGCCTGCCCAGACCGGTCGCGAGGACGGCCATGGCGACGAGCACGCCGCCGTACAGGGCGACGGGCACGAGCAGGGCGTCCGCACCCGGCGCGCACAGAGCGACCAGCACGACCAGCACCGCCGCGTACGGCAGCAGCAGGACCGGGCGGGTGTGCACCACGGACCGGCGGACCAGGGGCGCGAACGCCACGACGTACGCGACCTGCGCGAGCAGGAAGAACCCGACCATGACCAGGAACGCGGCGTCCTCGCCCACCAGGGACGGCACGAGGTCACCGAGCCAGGAGAACCCGAGACCCACCAGGGTCCACGTCACGACGTGACCACGCGGCCAGCGCGTCGCGGTCAGGACGACGGCGGCCAGCGCCGGCATGAGCGTCCACTGGCTGACGCGGGCGACGCCCTCCGCCCCGACGAGCTGAGCCACCAGGTGCACGAGCACCAGCACGACGGTGACCGCGACCCACACCCGCGCGGCCATGGACAGCGAGCGCCCCACGACGACCTCCTCGACGGCGGACGTCCTCGTCCGGCGACAGCGACGGCAGGACGTCGTCGTCCTGCCGCGCCGATGCTAACCCGGGACGGGCGTCGTCCGGCGCGGTTCAGAGCTCGATCGAGTACATCGTCGAGCTGTGGAACACGGCGTACCCCAGGCCCTCGTACAGCCGGTGCGCGCCGGACTGGTTCGCGGTGTCGACGCCGAGCTCGGCCATGTCCATCCCGTCCGCACGGTAGGCGGCCATCACGGTGGCCAGCAGCGCCGACCCGAGCCGACGACCGCGCCACGCGCGACGCACGCCGAGCAGGTCGGTGTAGCCCGCCTTGTAGCCGAGCAGCGGCCAGTCGTGCTCGAACCGGGCGGACAGGAGGTACCCCGCGACCTCGCCGGTGGCGTCGTCGATCGCGGCGAAGCTCCAGGTCGGGGCGAACATGCTCCGCCCCTGCACCCACTCCTGCGCGGTGCGCGGCTCGCTCCCCCAGTGGTCGGCGAACGCCTCGTTGTGCGCGAGCCGCACCTGCTCGTCCAGCTCGGTCGTCCACGGGACGATCCGGAGGCCGTCGGGCACCTCGATCCGGGGGAGCTCGATGTCCAGGGGGCGTCGCATCTCGGCGTAGAACCGGGCCGGGGTGAAGCCGCCCGCGCGCACCAGCCGGATCGCGGAGTCGGCGTTGTCGTGGAGGAACACCGCGAGCCGTGCCGGCAGCTCCTTGCCCGAGGCCGCCAGCAGCTGACGACCACGGGCCGTCTCCCACGCGAGCACCTGGCGTCCGATCCCCCGACCGCGCCACTGCGGGTCCACGGTGCCGTCGAGGAAGACCCTGACCACCCGCGTGTCACCCGGCGGCTGGTTCGCGCGCGCGTAGGCGCGGATCACCCCGTCGGCGTCGACGCCTGCGAGCGTGTCGCGGGTGTGGTCCTTCCAGTCACCATCGAACTCGTCGTCGATCTCCTCGGCCGAGGTCCGGTACGGCGCCTCGTCGGCGTCCTCCGCCGCCGTGACGAGCCGGGCGAGTGCCGGGACGTCGTCGCGTGTCAGTGGACGCCAGGTCAGGCTCTCGGTGCCGGTGGGCAGCGGCACGTCGGCGGGTGCCGCGGCGCGGACGGCGATGGGAGCGAGGTCGGTGGCGGTCACGTCGTCCACGATCCCCGCCGCCACACCCCGACGGCAACCGGTTTGTGATCAGGCGTCGATGCGGCTGCGGTCCAGCCCGTCGGCACCGGCGACGATGAAGTCCTTGCGCGGTGCCACGTCGGAGCCCATCAGCAGCTCGAAGATCTCCTCGGCCCGCTGCGCACCCTCGACCGTCACCCGGCGCAGCGTGCGGTGCCGCGGGTCCATGGTCGTCTCCGCCAGCTGGTCCGCGTCCATCTCCCCCAGACCCTTGTACCGCTGGATGTCGTCCTTGTACCGCTTGCCTGCCCGGTCCAGCTTCTTCAGCGTCGCGACGAGCTCGGCCTCGGAGTACGTGTAGACGTACTCGTTCTTGCGCCCTCCGCCCCCGATGACCTCGATCCGGTGCAGCGGCGGGACGGCGGCGTAGACGCGTCCTGCCTCGACGAGCGGTCGCATGTAGCGGAACAGCAGGGTGAGCAGCAGGGTGCGGATGTGCGCGCCGTCGACGTCGGCGTCGGTCATCAGCACGATCTTCCCGTAGCGCGCACCCTCGAGGTCGAACGAGCGACCGGAGCCTGCACCGACCACCTGGATGATCGCGGCGCACTCGGCGTTCTTCAGCATGTCCGTGACGGACGCCTTCTGGACGTTGAGGATCTTCCCGCGGATGGGCAGCAGCGCCTGGAAGTCCGAGCTGCGCGCCAGCTTCGCGGTGCCCAGTGCGCTGTCGCCCTCGACGATGAACAGCTCGCTGCGCTCGACGTCGTCGCTGCGGCAGTCAGCCAGCTTGGCGGGCAGCGAGGACGTCTCGAGCGCGTTCTTGCGCCGCGAGATCTCCTTCTGCTTGCGCGCCGACAACCGGGCGCGCATCTCGCCCACGACCTTGTCCAGCAGCAACGAGGACTGCGCCTTGTGGTCGCGCTTGGGTGAGGCGAAGATCGCGGCGAGCTCGGTGTCCATCACCTTGCCGACGATCGCGCGGACCGGTCCGGTGCCCAGCACCTCCTTGGTCTGCCCCTCGAACTGCGGCTCGGCCAGCCGGACGGTGACGACCGCGGTCATCCCGGCGAGCACGTCCTCCTTCTCGATCCGCTCCGACGTGTCCCGCGACGAGATCTTCAGCCGTCGCGCGTTGGCGTCGACCGCCTTGCGCATCGTGCGCAGCAGCCCTGCCTCGAACCCGGCCAGGTGGGTGCCACCCTTGGGCGTCGAGATGATGTTGACGAAGCTGCGGACCTCGGTCTCGTACCCGGTCCCCCACCGCAGCGCGATGTCCACGTCGCAGGTCCGCGACACCTCCTGCGCCGTCATGTGCCCGCGCTCGTCGAGCACCGGCACCGTCTCGGTGAAGGCCCCCGAGCCGGTGAGGTGCCACGTGTCCGTGACCGCGGTGTCGGGCGCCAGGTGGTCCACGAAGTCGACGACGCCGCCGCTGTGCAGGAACGTCTCCTCGTGCGGACCGTCGGCGCCGGGGGTGCCCGCGATGCCGCGCTCGTCGCGCACCGTCAGCGTGAGCCCGGGGACCAGGAAGCTCGTCTGGCGGGCGCGCGTGACCAGCTCGTCGTAAGCGAACACGGCCGTCTTGGGGAAGATCTGCGGGTCCGCCCAGTACCGCACGCGCGTGCCGGCCCGCGCCTTGGCCACCTTGCCGCTCACCGTGAGCTCGGACCCGGAGACGAACGGTTCGAAGGGGTTGTCCGGCCCGATGCCGGCGCGGTCGTCGAAGATGCCGGGCTCGCCGCGGTGGAACGTCATCCGGTGTGTCCGACCACCCCGGTCGACCTCGACGTCGAGGCGCGCCGACAGGGCGTTCACGACGGACGCGCCGACGCCGTGCAGGCCACCGGACGCACCGTAGGAGCCGCCGCCGAACTTGCCGCCCGCGTGCAGCTTGGTGAACACGACCTCGACACCGGTCAGTCCGGTCTTCGGCTCGATGTCGACGGGGATGCCGCGGGCGTTGTCGCGCACCTCGACGGAGGAGTCCGCGTGCAGCACGATCTCGATGCGGTCGCCGTGGCCGCCGAGGGCCTCGTCGACCGAGTTGTCGATGATCTCCCAGAGGCAGTGCATGAGCCCACGGCTGTCCGTTGTGCCGATGTACATGCCGGGGCGCTTGCGCACCGCCTCGAGCCCTTCCAGCACCGACAGGTGCCGGGCGGTGTAACCGGACTGGGGGGAGGTCGTCGTCACGGGGTGATGGTAGTCGCCGGGCCCCGTGGGCCGCGGGAACCAGGCCGTCGGCAACGAGCATGTTTCAGGTGTGTCACGGTCTGCTACGCGGTGAGCGAACCACCCGGTCCTGGTGCCGTGGATCTGGCGCGGGGATGGTTCTATTGATCTGTGACCGGGACCATGACGCATCCACTGACCGCGGCCGACCGCTGCGACCGCTGCGGCGCACAGGCCTATGTCCGAGTTGTCCTCGCGGTGGGAGAGCTGCTGTTCTGTGCGCACCACGCGCGCGAGCACGCACCGAAGTTCGCCGAGCTGGCGACCCACGTGCAGGACGAGACCGACCGCCTCCTCGCCGAGCACGGCGCGGGAGCCGGCGCCGCGATCTGACGCCGCACACCACCCTCTGACGCCACGAGGCCCGGACCTGATGGTCCGGGCCTCGTGCTGTCCCTATGCTCGGCGGCGACGGGCTCTGCCGCCCGTCGTTCCCCGACCGAGCAGGAGCCGTCCCGTGACCGAACCCGACGTCGACAAGGCCGAACAGCTCGAGCTGGTCAGCCGTGGTCTCCTGCAGGGCGAGGAGGTGCTCGCCGTCTACGACTGCATCGGGACCGGTACCGGCTTCGTCGGGCTCACGACGCTGCGGATCGTCATGCAGGACAAGAGCTTCGTCGGCAAGCGGGTCGCGATCACGTCGATCCCGTACCGCCACGTGCGCTCCGTCTCGGTCGTGAGCAACACGTCGTTCGCCGGCAAGTTCACGTCCAGCAGCAGCATCGCCATCGACGTCGGCGGCGTGGTGCACGAGGCCGACTTCCGCGGCGTGGACAAGGCGCACAAGGCGCACGACCTGATCCTCTGGTACATCACGCGCTGACCGTCAGGCCAGCACGTCGCTCCACGCGTGCACGCGGTACGCCCGGACGACGCCGTGCACGACGAACGGGTCGGTCGCCGCGAACGCCTCCGCGGCCGCCCGCGTGGTCAGCACGCACATCGACCCGTTCACCTCCGGCTGCTCGAACGTGCCGATGGCCGAGAGCAGACCCCGGGCGGCGAAGCCCTCGTAGTGGGTGACGTGTGCCGCCATGTGCACCGGGGCGAGCTCCAGCACGTCCGGCCCCGACTCGTAGAGCACCACGTACCGCACCCGGGTCACGGGGCACCGTCCTGCGCGTGCGCGGCCAGCCGGTCGAGGATCGTCGCCCACCCCCGGACGTACGAGCCGCCGCGGTAGCCCTCCGGCAGCGCGCACGCACCGCCCAGCTGCTCCTCGGTCATCCTCTCCCAGCCCCGGTGCTCGACGCTGACCCGCGTGAGCGCGGCGCCGAGCGGACGGAACGTCAGCTCGACCTCCGTCGGCTCCTGGGTGAGCAGCCACGACATCGTGAACCCGTGCGGCGGGTCCCAGGCCACGAGCTCACCCCACACGTGCGCGGTGCCGTCGTCCCAGGTCTCGATGACCTTCCCGCCGGGCCGACGCTCCACCGAGACGTCACGCACCCGGTCGCCGCCGGTCGAGAACGGCTCGACCGGCCACCAGAGGCCGATCTCACGGACGAACACGTCGAACGTCCTCGGCACGTCCGCGCGCACGGTCGTCGCCTGGCGGACCGGCGGCGCAGCAAGCGCGACGACCTCACGCCGTGGCCCGGTCATCGGTCTCACCGCCGTCCGGCACCAGGACTCCGACCTCGGTCTCGACGAGGCGACGGGCGATGTCGAGCGACGCGGCCCACGTCTCGTCGAGGTACGCGCGCAACCCGGCTAGACCTTCGGGTCGAACGCGGTAGAAGTTGCGCGTGCCCTCGGTGCGCCGGGTGACCAGGCCCGCGTCCTCGAGCACACGCAGGTGCTGGCTCACGGCGCTGCGTGTCACGTCGAACTCGGCGGCCAGACGCCCGACGGGCACCTCGTGGTGCGCGAGCAGCGTGAGGATCTCCCGTCGGCGCGGTTCGGCCAGTGCCCGCAGCACGGTGTCCGTGCGCGAGCCCACGGTGCTCGCGTCGCTCATGCCCACAGCCCGTCCGGGTCCGCGGCGCCGATCCCCGCGCTCACGGCCTCCAGCCGTGACCCGGTGTCCAGCAACGCGTAGCCGCCGCGCCGGGGTGGAGCATCCGCCGTCCGGCCGAACAGGCTGGTGCAGAGCTCGCGCGTACGCCCCTGGTCGGTGCTGCTGCTCTTGCACCACATGACGGGAGTCCCCACCACGCACCTCCGGGTGTCTTGTTCGAAGGATCTATCGTCAGCCTCTACTAACCGTTAGTCAAGCCTTACCGTCTAGCAGGTCGCGAGCATCGTCTCGAGCGCATCCAGCTCCGACTGCGTGACGGTGAGGGCGCTGTCCTGCTTCACCGTGGCCCAGGCTGTCGCGTAACCGCACCAGGCGTCCTCCGCCGGCGGCTTCCACTCGTCCGGACCGCGCGAGCCCTTCGACTGGTTGAGACCGTCCTCCACCGCCACGAGCGCGTCGGGGTTGGTCAGGTCGTTCGCGTAGGTCTCCTTCGTCGTCGCCCCCCAGGACCAGGCTCCCGAGTCGTGCGCATTCTTCAGCGGGACGAGGTGGTCGATGTCCAGGTCCGACGCCTGGTGCCACGTCAGGCCGCTGAACGGGTCGACCCACGTCCCCGAGACGACGGAGCAGCCGTCGGCCGTGAGGACGACGGGACCGGTCGACTCCGCGATCAGCACCTCGGCCCTCGTGTCCTGACAGTCCCCGTCCGCATCGGTCCAGTGGTTCCAGGTCGCCCGGTCGTAGGTGACCGAGGGCTCACCGGCTCCGCGGACCTGCAGGCCCTCGAGAACCGGGTCGACGGACGACTCGCTCGTGAAGTAGCCGAGGACGTCCACGAGCATGTGGGCGCGGGTCGACGTGTAGAGCGTCACCCGATCGCCGTCACCGAGCGCACCGATCGACGCGTTCGCGACCGTCTCTCCCGCGCCCGTGAAGTTCACGCTGGACGAGGCTCCGGCGACCCCCCGCCCCTCGGGGAACAGCTGGAGGTAGCCGGCGCCCGTCGTCTGCGTCGCCGTGGCGTTCACGAACACCGCCGACACGCCACTCGTCGGGACGCCGAGCTGACCCGATGGGCTGAGCGCGGCCTGAGACCCGCCCGCCGGCGCGGGACCCGTGCGGCTGTCGAGCAGCCGTCCCGGGGTCACCGGCACGAACAGCCCGGTCGAGCTGGCGGTCGCGTTCTGGTCGGTGAAGTAGCCGACCACGTCGACGATGACGTGGGCGCCGCTCGACGTGTAGAACGAGACGTTCCCGCCTGCCCCGAGAGGCACGACCACGAGGTTGGCCACCGTCTGCCCGGCACTCGTCAGATTGACGTTCGACGTGGTCCCGAGCGGGGTTCCGCCGCCCGTCGGTATCACCTGGATGAAGCCCGCTGACCGGGACTGGGTCGCCGTCACGGTCATCGCGACCGAGGAGACGTCGGACGACGGCACGCCGCCACGGCCCGTGAGCTGCACGGTGAGCGTCTCGGCCGGAGCCGGCCGGGGATTCGGGTCGAACGGCGGCGGCCCGGGCGGAGCAGGCGGCGGCTGCGGGGACGACGGCTTCCCCGAGAGCGACTCGCACGGGATCAGGTCATTGTTGCCGTCGAGCCGGAAGACGTCTCCGTAGTGCGGGTAGTACTCCCAGAACGCTGCGTTCGCGGCCGCCCATGTGGAGAAGTCGCCGCAGTTGTACACGTCGCCGGGGTACGGGGGTGCCGTCGGCCCAGGCGGTGGTGTGAGAGCCGGCAGACCCGTACGGTCGCGCGAGTCCACGACACGCACCGGGCTGAGCGCGTGATAGCGACCGTCCGCGCTCTGTGCCGTGTGGGCGAAGTATCCCGACACGTCGACGACAAGGTCGCCGCCCGCCACGTCGTACAGGGAGATGCTGCCCCCGTCACCGACCGGGACCGTGATGAGGTTGGACGCGGTCTGGCCGGGATAGAACACGTTGATGTTCGACGACGCGCCCGGAGTGCCTCGGCCCGTCGGCAGCGCCTGGACGTAGCCGAGCTGGCGCGGGTTGGTCACCACGACGTTGAGCGCGACCGCGGCGACTCCGGTCTCCGGCACTCCTCCGCGCCCCGTGATCTGCACCTCCACCAGCGCACCGGCGGCAGGTCGCGCCAGCGGCGCGCCCAGACCCACCCTGGTGTCCAGGATCCGCGTCGGCGCGAGCGGCACGTACTTGCTCGTTACCGCGGGCTCCGCCGCCCCCGCGACCGTCGGCAGGGCGACCACCCCGCCGGCGAGGGTCAGGGCAACGACTGTCGCGCGCGCGAGCAGCCGCGCCCATCCGAGGTGGCGCATCGTGGAGGCTCCAGGCATCGAGGGGCGGTAACTCTGCACCATCGACGGATCCAGGGCCGACCTTGAGCCGGAAGGCGACGGCGCGACCCTGTCGCCGCAGGTCACACACCCCGTGCATCCTGAGACGCGACGAGGCCCGGACCATCCGGTCCGGGCCTCGTCGTCGTTCGGCTGCTGCCTGTCAGTCGAGGTAGTCGCGCAGGACCTGCGAGCGCGACGGGTGCCGCAGCTTCGACATGGTCTTCGACTCGATCTGACGGATCCGCTCACGCGTGACGCCGTACACCTTGCCGATCTCGTCGAGCGTCTTCGGCTGACCGTCCGTGAGGCCGAACCGCATCGAGACGACGCCCGCCTCGCGCTCGGAGAGCGTGTCGAGCACCTGGTGCAGCTGCTCCTGCAGGAGCGTGAAGCTCACGGCGTCCGCGGGGACGACCGCCTCGGAGTCCTCGATGAGGTCGCCGAACTCGCTGTCGCCGTCCTCGCCGAGCGGGGTGTGCAGCGAGATGGGCTCGCGACCGTACTTCTGGACCTCGACGACCTTCTCGGGCGTCATGTCCAGCTCCTTGGCCAGCTCCTCCGGCGTGGGCTCACGGCCCAGGTCCTGGAGCATCTGGCGCTGGACGCGGGCGAGCTTGTTGATGACCTCGACCATGTGCACCGGGATACGGATGGTGCGGGCCTGGTCGGCCATGGCGCGTGTGATGGCCTGACGGATCCACCAGGTCGCGTAGGTCGAGAACTTGTAGCCCTTGGTGTAGTCGAACTTCTCGACCGCACGGATCAGACCGAGGTTGCCCTCCTGGATCAGGTCCAGGAAGAGCATGCCGCGACCGGTGTAGCGCTTGGCCAGGGAGACGACGAGGCGAAGGTTGGCCTCGAGCAGGTGGTTCTTGGCCCGCCGACCGTCGTTCGCGATCCACTCGAGCTCGCGCTTGATCTTGGGCTCCATGGTGATGCCCGCGTTCAGCCGCTCCTCGGCGAACAGCCCCGCCTCGATGCGCTTGGCGAGGTCGACCTCCTGCTCGGCGTTCAGCAGGGCGACCTTGCCGATCTGCTTGAGGTAGTCCTTGACCGGGTCAGCCGTCGCGCCGGCCGTGACGACCTGCTGGGCGGGAGCGTCGTCGTCGTCGGCGTCGGAGTAGACGAAGCCGCTGTCCTCGCTCTCCTCCTCCTTCGCGGCGGGCTTCTTCTCGCCGTCCTCCGAGTCCTCGTCGTCCGAGTCGGCGGCGTCATCGACGACCTCGACGACCTCGACCGCCTCGACGACGACCTCCTCGATCGACTCGATGTCGGGCTCGTCGCCCTCGACGACCTCGACCTCGTCGTCCGTGGCCTTCTTCGCGGCGGCGGACTTGGCCGCGGGCTTGGCTGCGGCGGTCTTGGCCGCCGCGGTCTTGGCTGCGGTGGCCTTCGCCGGCGCCTTGGCACGTGCGGGCGCGGCGGGCGCCGCAGCACCCTCCGCGGGGGTCACGACGGCCTTGGTCGACGGGCGAGCCTTCGCGCTGGTCGCAGCGACCGCACGGGCGGGCGCCGCCGGGGCGGCGGGCTCACGGACGCCGATGCCGGCGGTCGACAAGCCGCGGACGACGGCACGCAGGCGCTTGGCGTCCTGGACGTCCGCCTGCTCGCACGCGGTGCGCAGCTCCTCGGCGCCCACGGTGCCGTGAGTACGCCCACGCAGGACGAGGTCCTGCAGGGCGGGGTGCTCGAACTCACGCGGAAGAGCGGGATGCGGGGTCTGGGACGACACGAACGACCTTTCGGCAGCGCGACACCCGGAACGGGGCCGGGAGGTAGATGGATATTGTACCGACCCCACGGGCAGGTCGGCGCGATCACGGGCACGACGAGTCGGCCGTCGCGGACGGCGGTCATGGGGTTCTTGTGCTCAACGAGCGGCGGGCGCAAGAGATTCCCGCGCCGAAGGACACGTTCGGCCGAGCAGACGATCAGCCGTCCGGGGTGTGTCGGCGGTGGCAGAACCGGTCGCGTCAGCCCGGGCCGGGCTTGACGGTGAGCACCGGGCACGGGGCGTCGAAGAGCACCCGCTGCGCATTGGCCCCGAGGATGAGCTTGCCGACGGGGCTGCGGCGCCGCAGGCCCAGGACGACCAGCTGCGCACCGACCTCCTCCGCGGTCAGGATGAGGTCGTCCGCGACGTCGCCGCCGCTGAGCAGCCGCACCTCGTGGTCGACGCCTGCAGATCCGAGCTCCGCCCGGACCCGGTCGAGGTCCGCCTCCAGGGCGCTGCGCTGCTCCTCCGGAGCATCGGGACGTGTGCTCACGACGACCACGACACGCGTGTCGCGCTGCCGTGCCTCCTCGATCGCCGCCCCGAGGGCCGCCCGACCTTCCGGAGTGGCCAGATAGCCGACCACGATGCCCATCGGTCCTCCCCTCGTCCCGCGGCAACACCGCCGTGACCGTGACGCTACCGGAGGCGACGGGCCGCGACGACCGCACCGGCGGGATCTCCTTGCAGGTCAGTCACTGTGCCGGACCCATCCGGGCGGGATCGCTGCCGTCAACGCGTCGTCGAGGAGCTCCGCGAGGTGGTACTCGGCGTCGGCGTCGAGCGCCCCGTCCAGCAGCAGACGCGCCCGCGCGCCGTCGCCGCGCCACCACGCCAGAAGCGCCAGGAGGGTCAGCGCAGGAGCCTGCGCCCCCGTCCTGCCCCGCGCTACGACCGCCTCGAGCACCGCCTCGTGCACCGCGGTCGCGTGCGCGGGAGGCACGACACCGCGGCGCGGGTCGAGGATGAGCGCCATCGCACCGCCGAGGGCCGCGTCGAGCTCGGGCGTCGAGGGCACGGTGCGGACGCACCGCTCGGGCAGGTCGGCCGTGCCGGGGACCAGTGCGACCAGCACACCGTCACGCACGCGGCGGTCGGTGAGCCCGGCCTCGATGCGCCCCCACGGCGATCCCCCGGAACCGGGCTGACCCGCACCGACGATCGCCACGGCCTGACGCCAGGCCGCGAGCGAGTCCTCCCTCCACCGGCCCACGGCGTCGTCGCCCGCGACCACGGCCTGGGCGCACCGGTCCTCCCACCGACGCCGGACCCGCGCCGCGGACCGACGGACGTCGGCCCGCTGCGGGCGGATCCGCGCGATGTCCTCCCGCGAGTCCGCGACGGCGGACCCCGCCAGCACGAGCGTGGCGCCCACCTGGGTGGAGTCGAGGTCCCGCAGCGGCCTGCCACCAGGAGGGCAGCAGTCCTCGACGCAGTCCAGGGAGAGGTAGCCGGTCGGGGTGACCACCCACGCGAGCACGTCGCCGAGCGCGTCCTGCGCCGCCTCGCGGACGTGCCGGGCCGCCATCTGGGCGGGGCCTTCCTCCCCGCGCGGGTCCCGGTCGGTGTAGAGCACGAGAATGCCGCGGCGCGCCCCGTCACGGCCGAGGTGCGCGACGAGCGTCCGGGCGAGCAGGGGTCCGTCGGTCGGGTCGGCGAGGTGCGGCAGGTCGACGCGCACGACGAGCCCGACCGCGCCCCGCGGTGGTCGCAGGCTGACGGCGACCGCACTGTCCCGGGGCCGGAAGCCGAGCCGATGAGGGACGAGCGCGAGGATCTCCTGGGGTTCGCTCACCCGGAGCGTGGTGGTCTGCATGGCGCCAGCCCACCCCACCGCCGTCCGACCACGGACACCTCTCGGCGGATCTGTGCACGGTGTCTCCCGACGAGGGGCATGTGGGCGTCTCGGCGCCGGGCGTGCGGCTAACCTGTCGCGATGCCCCGTCCCGCCCTCCGCTCAGCGCGCGCCCGGTCCGGCCTCGTGGCCGCCGGCGTCGCGCTGACGGTCGGTGTGTCCGCGGCTGCGTGCTCGACGAGCGCTCCCGGCCAGACGTCCCCCACCGGCAGCGCCGCCGCTCTGGCCACCCCTCGGCCCGCTCCCTCGGAGACGCTGCTCCCCGAGACGGCCGACGACGCGCACTCCGCGGTCGGTGAGCTCGTCCCCGGCTTCCCTGCCACCCTCGTCCCGGTGCCCGACGGTGCCGAGGTGCTGCTGTCGTCCGCGGAGCCCGTGGACGGCACCGACCTCACCGAGATCAGCCTGAACCTGCGCACGGCACAGGACGCCGTCGGCCTGCTCGACGCGGTGCGGGCGCCGCTCGTCGCAGCCGGCTTCGTCGAGAATGCTCCGCCTGCCGCCGAGCCGGGTCTGGCAGCGCAGTCCACGTTCTCCCGGGGCGACGGCTCGGAGCTGCTCGTCGTCGGCGTCCTCGACCGGGACGACGAGCGCACCCTCACCCTCGGCGGGCGGGTCCGCGCGGCAGCGCCGTAGGCTGCCCGCGTGAGCCCCGCGACCCCGTCCCTCGTCGACGTCGAGGACGTCCGACCCCGCATCGACGAGCTGCTGACCAGGCACGTCGCGAGCCTGCGCTCCGTGCTCTCGGCGGCGAGCGGCGACGCGGACGTGCTCGCCGACGCGGTCGCCCAGATCCTCACGGGCGGGAAGCGGCTCCGGGCGGCGTTCTGCTACTGGTCCTGGCGAGCGCACGGAGGTCAGGCGGGGACACCCGAGGCGGACGCGGTGCTGCGCGTCGGCGCAGCGCTCGAGCTGTTCCAGGCGGCCGCGCTGTTCCACGACGACGTGATGGACGACTCCGACACCCGCCGCGGGTTCCCCGCCGCGCACCGGGCGTTCGCCGGTCTGCACGCCCGGCACGGCCTGACCGGCGACGCCGAGCGCTTCGGGATGTCGGCCGCGATCCTGCTCGGCGACCTGACCCTCATCGCGAGCGAGCAGGAGTTCGCGGGAGCACTGGCCCTGCAACCGCTCGCCCGGGCCGAGCGCGCCCGCGCCGTGTTCGACCTGATGCGGACCGAGGTCACCGTCGGGCAGTACCTGGACGTGCTGGCGCAGGCGCTCCCGTGGGGTGACGACCCGGTGGCCGACGAGGCCCGGGCGCGCGAGGTCATCCGCGCGAAGGCCGCCCGCTACAGCGTCGAGCACCCGATCGTCCTGGGCGCCTCGCTCGCGGACGCCGGCGAGGAGGAGCTCCAGGCGTGCCGCGCGCTCGGCCTGCCGCTCGGCGAGGCCTTCCAGCTCCGTGACGACCTGCTCGGCGTGTTCGGGGACCCGCAGACGACCGGCAAGCCTGCAGGTGACGACCTGCGAGAGGGCAAGCGCACGATCCTGGCGGCCCGGGCGGTGGCCCGAGCCCGAGCTGCAGGCGACGAGGCCACCGTGGACCTGCTGCGTGCACGACTCGGTGACCGCGCGCTCACGGACGCCGACGTCGCCACGCTCGCGGCGGCCATCCGAGACACCGGTGCCCCCGACGACGTCGAAGGGCTCATCGACGACCTGGCGGGCAGCGCGTTCGCCCGCATGGACGAGCGCCCGTGGGGCGAGCCTGCGCGCACCCAGCTGATCGGGCTCGCGCACGCCGCGGTCGACCGGCACGCCTGAGCCGCGCCGCCGTCAGAGCTCGGCAGCGGCCCTGCGCCGGATCTCGGTCTTGCGCCCCGTGCGGAGAGCCTCGATCGGCGTCCCCGGGAGGGAGTCGTCGGGGGTGAAGAGCCACTCGATCGCTGCCTCGTCGGTGAACCCCGCGTCGGTCAGGACCGTCAGCGTGCCCTGCAACGAGGCGAGCACGGTCCACGGCTGCCCCGCGTCGGGCGTGGTGGGCTGAGCCGGGTTGGCGAGATGTCCCGGCACGAGGAACGCAGCGGGGACGACGAAGACGCGCGGATCGCCGCGGCGGACGCCGATGATGCGGCGCTCCTGCACGATGCGGCGCACCTTCGAGGCGTCGAGGCCGAGCCGGTCGGCGACATCAGGGACGGTGAGCCACTCGTCGACCAGCCGGTCGAGGGTCTCTGCAGAATCGTTCACCCGACAAGAGTACGCATCGTTGAATTACACCCGGACAATTCCCTCGCGCGCTTTCCCCTGGTGCCGTATTCGGATACGTTCGCATTCTGTCACTTCAGTCACACAGGCACCATCCGTTCACTTCCGCACCACGAGGTAGGCATCATGTCGCACCAGCACGCCACCGCCCGCCGCGTCGCCACAGGCACCGGCGCCACGCTCGCGCTGGCCGTCGTGGGGGTGACCGCGACCGCCGGTGCGGCCCACGCCGACGAGTCCTACACGGTGCGCAGCGGGGACACCGTCAGCCACATCGCCACCCGCAGCGGCACCACCGTGGCGGCGATCGCCCGCGCCAACGCGCTCGCGGACGTCTCCCGGATCCGCATCGGCCAGGTGCTGACCATCCCGACGGCGTCCGCCCCAGCTCCCGCGGCGGCGGCCCCGGCTCCGGTCGCGGCCACCTACACGGTCGTCCCGGGTGACACGGTCAGCGCCATCGCCGCGAAGCACGGCACGACGGTCGCCACCGTCGTCGCCGCGAACGGGCTCGACTCCCGCGCCTTCATCCGCATCGGCCAGAAGCTGTCGATCCCGGGTTCCGGCGGCTCCGCGACGGCTGCGCCCGCTCCTGCTGCCGCGGCGCAGGCCGCCGGCTCCGTGTCCCACACCGTGCGGTCCGGGGACACGGTCACGGCCATCGCCGCCAAGCACGGCGCCACCGTCGCCGCCGTCGTCGCGGCGAACGGGCTCGACTCCCGCGCCATGATCCGCATCGGGCAGACCCTCACCGTCCCGGTACCCGTCGCCGCACCGTCCCCGGCGACGGTCGGCAACACGTTCGCAGGGCGCACGTACGCCGACTCCGTCGTCGCCGCCGCGAACGCGAACCTCACGACCCTGCGCAGCTCCCCGACGCCGTCGAAGGCGGAGATGCAGGCCAAGATCGTCGCGACGGCCCGGGCCATGGGGGTCGACCCGGCGCTCGCGCAGGCGGTCGCGTTCCAGGAGTCGGGGTTCAAGCACGCGGTCGTCTCCCCCGCCAACGCGATCGGCACCATGCAGGTCATCCCGACGTCGGGACAGTGGGCGTCGGACCTGGTGGGTCGGCAGCTCAACCTCGTGAACCCGGACGACAACGTGACGGCGGGCGTCGCCATCCTGCGCGCCCTCGTCGGCAACGCCCCGGACCTGCCGACGGCGATCGCCGGGTACTACCAGGGCGCGTCCTCCGTGAAGAAGAACGGCATGTTCGCGGACACGCGGCGCTATGTCGCCAATGTCCAGACGCACATGACGCGGTTCCGCTGAGGCCCTGCCTGCGGCATCTGGGGCGGCGGCGACCGTAGACTCCCTGGCGTGGGAGCCACCATCACCGATCCGTTCGTCGGCCGCCTGGTCGACAGCCGGTACGAGGTCGTGTCCCGCATCGCGCGCGGAGGCATGGCGACCGTGTACCTGGCGGTCGACCGGCGTCTGGACCGGGACGTGGCGCTGAAGGTCATGCACGCCCACCTCGCCGAGGGCACGTCCGGCTCCGACTTCGTCGCCCGGTTCCGGCGCGAGGCCAGGACGGCCGCCCGCCTCACTCACCCCGGGCTCGTCGGGGTGTACGACCAGGGCGTCGACGGTGAGACCAGCTACCTGACGATGGAGTACATCGACGGGTGCAACCTGCGTCGGCACATCGGCGAGCGCGGCGCCCTGACCGTCGGGGATGCGCTGCGCATCGGCGAGAGCGTGCTCGACGCGCTGGCGGCTGCGCACCGGGTGGGCCTGGTGCACCGCGACATCAAGCCCGAGAACGTGCTGCTCGCCACCGACGGACGCGTGAAGCTCGCGGACTTCGGCCTGGCGCGCGCCGTCACCGAGGTCACCTCCACCACCACCGGGACCGTGCTCGGCACGGTCGCGTACCTCGCCCCCGAGCTCGTCGTCCGTGGCGACAGCGATGCCCGCACCGACGTGTACGCCTGCGGGATCCTGCTGTACGAGATGCTCACCGGGCGCCAGCCGTTCACCGGCGAGACCCCGATCCAGGTGGCGTTCCAGCACGTCAACAACGACGTCCCCGCGCCTTCGGAGCTGGTCCGCTGGCTCCCCATCGAGATCGACGACACCGTGCGCGCGCTCGCCGCCCGCGACCCGGACGACCGGCCGGTCGACGCCGCGGCCGCGCTCTCGCTCCTGCGTCGTACCCGCGCGGCACTGGACGACGAGACCCTCGCGCGCCACGCCGCCGTCTCCCCGTCGATCGTGCTCCCCACGGCGACCGACCCGGCCGAGACCGACCTCGACGCCGACGAACCGGACGACGCCGACGCCTCGCCCGACGAGGAGTCGGCGACCGACGGCGACGAGACCGCCCTCATCGAGACCGGCGACGCCCGCGGGACGACGGTCGCGCTGCCGATCGGCCTCGGCGTCGGCGTCGAGGTGCTGACCGCTCCCCCGGCCGAACCGCCGCGCACCCGGCACCGCGCCCGCTGGATCGTCCTGGTCGCCGTGCTCGCGGCCCTGATCGGCGCCGGCACCTGGTGGTACCTCCAGGTCGGGCCGGGCGCCTACACGACGGTCCCGACGATCCTCGGCCAGAGCGAGGCGGAGGCGATCACCATCCTCGACCGCGCCGGGCTCGCGGCCGACCCGACCTCCGCGTTCCACGCCGAGGCACCCATCGGCGAGGTCTTCGCGACGACCCCCGGCCAGGGCGACCGGATCCGCAAGGACGGCGCGGTCGCGTTCACGATCTCCAAGGGCCCCGACTACGTGCCCTTCCCCGAGGGGGTCGTCGGAATCGAGCAGGCCACCGCGGAGGCGACGCTCGTCGCCTCCGGACTCAAGGCCGCGTACGCCGAGGCCGAGTACAGCGACACGGTGGGCAACACCTTGATCATCAGCGCGACGCTTCCCGACGGGACACCCGCCGAGCCCGGGGCTCAGACGATCCGGGACACCGAGATCCGGCTCACGGTCTCCAAGGGCCCGGAGCCGGTCACGATCACCTCCGTCGTCGGCATGACCGTCGCGGACGCCACCGCCCAGCTCGAGCCCGACAGGCTCACGCTCGCACCCACCGAGGTCTTCAGCGACACCGTCGCCGCGGGCCTGATCGTCGACCAGAGCCCCGTCGCGGGCGCTGAGGGCCACCGAGGCGACACGATCGCGGTCAACGTGTCCAAGGGCCCGGAGATGCTTCCTCTGCCCAGCACGTACGGCCAGAACGTGAAGACGGCTGAGGCCGCTCTTCAGGCGGCCGGGTTCATCGTGAAGGTCGAGCACCCGCAGGGGATCTCCCCGCTCAACATCGTGTACTCCCAGAAGCCCGAGGGTGGCGAGGGCAAGACGGCCCCCAAGGGCAGCACGATCGTCATCAACGTCTTCTGACAGCGCTGCCGCCCCGCCCGCGTGAGCGGGACCAGGGCAGCAGCGGACTTGCGAGCCGTCAGGACGCGCGGAGCAGCTCCACGACCTGGAACGCCATCTCCAGCGACTGCTGGTGGTTCAGCCGCGGGTCGACGAGCGTCTCGTACCGGCGCGCCAGCCCCTCGTCGTCGATCTCCTCGGACCCGCCGAGCACCTCGGTGACGTCGTCGCCGGTGAGCTCGATGTGCAGTCCGCCGGGCACGGTCCCGAGGCCGCGATGCACCTCGAAGAACCCGGCGACCTCGTCCATCACGTCAGAGAAGCGACGCGTCTTGTAGCCGGACGCCGACGTGATGCCGTTGCCGTGCATCGGGTCGCACACCCACGTCACCGGCCGACCGTCGGCCGTCACCTTCTCGACGAGCGCGGGCAGCAGGTCGCGGACCTTGCCGGCGCCCATGCGCGTGATGAAGGTGATGCGCCCGGCCTCGCCCTGCGGGTTCAGCTTGTCGATGAGCGCCAGCGCGTCGTCGCCCGTCGTGGTCGGCCCCAGCTTGATACCCAGCGGGTTCTGCACGCGCGAGAAGTAGTCGACGTGCGCGCCACCGAGCTGACGGGTCCGCTCGCCGATCCACACGAAGTGCGCCGAGCAGTCGTACGGCAGCCCGGTGCGCGAGTCGATGCGGGTCAGCGGACGCTCGTAGTCGAGCAGCAGACCCTCGTGGCTGGAGAAGAAGTCGACGGACCGCAGGGCGTCGAAGTCGGCGCCGCACGCAGCCATGAAGCGGATGGCCCGGTCGATCTCCGCCGCGATCTCCTCGTAGCGCGAGTACGACGGGTTGGCCATGAAGCCGCGGTTCCACTCGTGCACGCGCAGCAGGGACGCGAAGCCGCCCGTGGTGAACGCCCGGATGAGGTTCAGCGTCGACGCGGACGTGTGGTACGCCTCGAGCAGCCGCTGCGGGTCCGGCGTGCGGGCCTCGGGCGTGAACTCGTAGTCGTTGATGATGTCGCCGCGGAACGCGGGCAGGGTCACGCCGTCGCGGGTCTCGGTGTCCGAGCTGCGGGGCTTGGCGTACTGCCCGGCCATCCGGCCCATCTTGATGACGGGCAGGCTGGCGCCGTACGTCAGCACGACGGCCATCTGCAGGATCGTCTTGATCTTGTTGCGGATGTTGTCCGCGGTCGCCGTGCTGAACGTCTCCGCGCAGTCGCCACCCTGGAGCAGGAAGGCCTCGCCCCGACCGGCGGCGGCCAGCTGCGCGCGCAGGTGGTCGGCCTCCCCCGCGAACACGAGCGGCGGCAACGTCGACAACCGGGACGTCACCGCGTCGAGCGCGGACGCGTCCGGCCACTGCGGCTGCTGGAGCGCCCCCATCGACCGCCAGGCGTCCAGCCCGGCGACGACCTGCGGGTCCGGCTCGACGCTCATGAGTGGCTCGCCGGGACGAGGGGCTGACCGATGTCCTGCAGGAGCGCGCCGAACCAGGGCTGCGAGACGTCGAACGCCTTGCCGCCCGCGATGCGCGGGAACTCGATGGCACGCAGCACGTCGCCCTGCTCCTCGTCGTGACCGATCACGCCGGACTCGCCGCGCAGGGCGGAATCGACGGCGAGGTCGGTCATCGACTTGATGAGCCGGAGGTCCTCGGCGTTCGCGGCCGCGGCGCGCGAGTAGTACCCGGACTTCTGCACCATCGTCTTCTCCGCGCCCAGCTTCTCGCCGAACTGCTTGGCGAACCACTGCCCCGGGTTCACGGTGTCGAGCTTCACGTGCCCGAACGGGTCACGCTCCACCGGCGTGCCGGCTGCCTCGAGCTGGTCGACGATCTCGTGCATGCCGGCGCCCTCGGACAGGAAGATGTTCACGTTGCCCTGCTCGTCCATGATCGCCTTGAGGCGTGCGGCCTCGGCGTCGATGTCGAGCGCGAGCTCGGGCACGAAGACGGCGTGGATGTCCCAGCGCTCACGCGTGAGACCGATGCCGGGCACCCACTCCTGCGTGTCGAGCCACTTGCGGTACTCGGCCGCGGCGGCGGCGGTGAGCCACCCGCAGTGCCGGCCCATGACCTCGTGCACGATGAGCATGCGCGGACCGGAGCGGTGCTCGCCAATGATGTTCGCGGCGAACCCCGCGGCCTCCTCGGCAGCCGTCCAGGCACCGAGCGACTGCTTGATGGGCACCACGTCGTTGTCGATCGTCTTGGGCAGACCGACGACGGTCAGGTCGTAGCCGTTCTCGTGCAGGTACGCGGCGAGGTCCGCGGCGGTCGTGTTCGTGTCGTCGCCACCGATGGTGTGCAGCACGTCGACGCCGTCGGCCTTGAGCTGCTCGGCCGCCACCTGCAGCGGGTCCTGGCCCTCCTGGACGAGCCCGCGCTTCACGCAGTCCTTCGCGTTCGTGAGCTTGACGCGGGAGTTGCCGATCGGCGAGCCGCCGAACTTGTGCAGCAGACCGGCCTTCGCGCGCGTCTCGTCGTCGACCACGATCTTGTCGCCGCGCAGCAGGCCGTAGTACCCGTGCTGGTACGCGATGATCTCGATGTCGGGAGCGATCTCCGTGTACCGCTCGATGAGCCCGCCGACGGCGGACGACAGGCACGGGGCGAAGCCACCTGCGGTCAGGAGGGCGACGCGACGAACCGACATGAGACACACCTCTCGTAGACAACCTTCGGCGCACCGGCAACAGGGGCACGCCACGACGTCGGCGCTGCGGCCGACCGCGTCATCCTACTGACGTCCCGCTCTCGTCCTGCGGCGGTACCGGCACCTGGACGTCCGGCACGGGACGCCCGCCCGGAGCGGCCGGCAGGTGGTCGGCGGCGTCGCCCGCGACGGCCGGGTGACCGGTCGCGATGCGGGCCTTCTGCGTGGCCGCGTAGACGTCGACGTACTCCTGCCCGGACAGGCTCATCACGGCGTACATGATCTCGTCGGTGACGGACCGCAGGATGAACCGGTCGTTCTCCATGCCCTGGTAGCGGCTGAAGTCGAGCGGCTCACCGATGACGACGCCGATGCGCATGACCTTCGGGATCCGTCGGCCCGGGGGCTGCGCCTCGTCGGTGCCCACCATGGCGACCGGGATCACCGGGGCGCCGGACTCCAGCGCCAGCCGCGCGATGCCCGTCTTGCCGCGGTACAGGCGACCGTCGGGGCTGCGGGTGCCCTCCGGGTAGATGCCGAAGAGGTCCCCGTCCGCCAGGCGGCGCAGACCGGTGCGCAGGGCTGCCTCGCTCGCCTTGCCGCCCCCACGGTCCACGGGGATGGTGCCGACGCCGCGCATGAACCCCGCGGTCAGCCGGCCCTTGACCCCGGCACCGGTGAAGTACTCCTGCTTGCCGATGAACACGAGCTCACGGTCCAGGACCAGGGGCAGGAAGAACGAGTCGATCACCGCGAGGTGGTTGCTCGCCATGATGGCGGCACCCTCCTCCGGCACGTTCTCGGCGCCGCGCACCCACGGCCGGTAGACCAGGTGCAGCAGCGGGCCCACGAACACCCGCTTCATCAACCAGTAGAACAACGGCTCACCTCTCGACCCGACACACGGACTGTCCGTCCACCCGAGCCTGGTGCTCGCTCCCGACGACCTCTCGCGGCAACCGGAGCGGAGCGCGAACCACCCCGACTGCTCGGTCCGACTCTAGAGTGCTCCTATGGCACCTCGCCCCGACGACTCCGACGACGGCGTCCAGCCGACGGACGCGGACGTCCCGCCGCCGTCGCCCGACGCGTCCGACGAGCTGCCCGATCATGCCGCACCACCGGAGCCCACCGACGACGAGGTCTGGGCCGCGATCGTCGCCGAGCTGGGCGAGCTCGACGGGTACGACGGCGTCGAGCAGACGCCCGAGAGCGTGCCGCCGGCGGGTGCGGGCACGGAACCGACGTCGGGGCTGTCGTTCCCGGTCGCGCCCTGGGTCGCGGACCGTCGTGTCGTGCGTCCGGCCGCGGACGCGTCGCCGGAGCTGAGCGGTCGCGACTGGGACGGCACCTCGCAGATCGACGACGCCGAGGCGAGCATCGACGCCGAGGAGCACTTCGTGCCGCCCGACCCCGGACCCGTCCTCGGCGGCGACCCGCTGCTCACGATGGCGTGGTGCGCCGCCGCGGGCGTGCCGATCTTCCTGCTCGTCGTGCTCGTGGTCTGGCGTGACGCTCCCCCCGCCCTCGTGCAGGCGGCCGCAGCGGTCTTCGTCATCGGGGTCGGCGTGCTGCTGTGGCGGATGCCGCACCGGCGGGACCCGGACGACGACGACACCGGCGCGGTGGTCTGACGGGCTCTGGTGACCGTCGTGACCGGCACCCCGTCGTCAGCCGCGTGCGAGGTCGGCCGCGCCGACCAGGCCCGCGTCATTGCCCATCGACGCCACGACGATCGTCGCCTCCGGTCGGTGGCCGCGGCCCGAGAGCTGCTCGGCGAAGGCCTTCCGGGCGGGGGCCAGGAGCAGCTCGCCCGCGTCGGCGACCCCGCCGCCGACGACGATCAGCGCGGGGTCGAGGAGCGCCGTGGCCGAGGCGGCACCCTCGCCGACCCACCGGCCCAGCTCCGTGAGCAGCTCGACGGCGAGCGGGTCGCCCTCCTGCGCCGCCTGCGTGACCTGCGGACCGGTCAGCTTGTCGACGTTGCCCCCGGCGAGCTCGAGCAGTCGTGTCGCGCGCTCGGGGTGGATGATCACGGTGGCCTGCGCGTCCCGGACCAGCGCGCTGCCCGAGGCGTACTGCTCCCAGCAGCCCTCGTGACCGCAGCCGCAGTAGTGCCCCCCGGGGACCACGCGCATGTGACCGATCTCGGCGGCGACACCCCACGCCCCCCGGACGAGCTTCCCGTTGGACACGATGGCACCGCCCAGACCTGTGCCCACCGTGAGCATGAGCATGTCGTCGACGTCGCGCGCCGCACCGAACTGGAACTCGGCCCAGCCGGCCGCGTTCGCGTCGTTCTCGACGACGATCAGGACGTCCTCGTCACCGAGGATCGCCTGGACCTTCTGGCGCAGCGGATAGTCACGCCACGCGATGTTCGGCGCGAAGAGCACCGAGGAGCGGTCCGCGGACACGAACCCGGCAGCTGCCACGCCGACGGCGCCGACCTCGTAGGACCCGCTGAGCTCGAGGTAGACCTCGGCGATCGCCTTGTCGATGCCCGCCACGTCGTCCGGAGACGTGTCGCGGCGCGTCTGCGCAAGGATCGTGCCGTCCTCGTCGACGACACCCGCCGCGATCTTCGTCCCGCCGATGTCCACACCGATGGCGTGCATGTTCGTGTGTGCTCCTACGCGCTCGTACCCGTGCTCGCTACCGTCCGGTGCGGGCTCCCACGCTATCCGCCTGCGCGGCCCCGGGCTCACACGCCCGTCGACACCGCCTCCTGCCCGCCGCAGAGCGTACCCATTCGGGTGCTCCCTGCGTCGGGCCGCACGTCCCGTATCCTCAGGGCACACTTCGCCCCTCTGTCACTGGAGCCAGCATGGACGAGTTCCACCTCCCGTTGCGCGTCGAGGTCGACCCCTCGAAGAACCTCAACGACCTGTTCGCCGAGCGCGTCACCAGCACGCCCGACGGAGTGCTCGTCGAGCACAAGTCGCAGCAGGACGGCCCCTGGATCCCGCTGACCGCGCGGGAGTTCGACGCCGAGATCGTCTCCGTCGCCAAAGGCCTGGTCGCGCGCGGCGTGCAGCCCGGCGACCGCGTCGGCATCATGTCGCGCACCCGCTACGAGTGGTCGCTGCTCGACTGGGCCGTCTGGGCCGCCGGCGCGGTGCCGGTCCCGCTCTACGAGACGTCGTCGGCCGAGCAGGTCCTCTGGATCCTGACGGACGCGGACGTCTCGCTGCTGGTCGTCGAGTCCGCCGCGCACGCGGCCGTCGTCGACGAGGTCCGCGCCGAGGCGCCCCACCTGCGCGAGCTGCTCGTCATTGACGACGGCGCCATCGACGCGCTCGTCACCGGCGGCGCCGACGTGACGGACGACGAGATCGCACGACGCCGCGCGCTCGCGTCGCTGACCGACGTGTCGACGATCATCTACACGTCGGGCACCACCGGTCGGCCGAAGGGCGTCGAGCTCACGCACGGCAACTTCTACGAGCTGACGGTCAACGCGGTCGCCGACCTGCACGAGGTGTTCAGCGAGCCCGGTGCCCGCACCCTGCTCTTCATGCCTCTCGCGCACGTCTTCGCGAGGTTCATCGAGGTCTTGTGCATCCCCGCCGGCGCGGTCCTCGGGCACAGCCCGAGCACGGTCACGCTGCTGGAGGACCTCGGCACGTTCCGGCCGACGTTCATCCTCGCGGTCCCCCGGGTGTTCGAGAAGGTCTACAACTCCGCCGAGCAGAAGGCTGCCGCGGCGGGCAAGGGATCGATCTTCCAGCGAGCCGCCAAGACGTCGATCGTCTATTCGCGCGCCCTCGACAACCCCCGCGGACCCAGCCCGTGGCTCCGCCTCCAGCACAAGGTGGCGGACGCCCTCGTGCTGCACAAGCTGCGCAACGCGCTCGGCGGCCAGGCGCGCTGGGCGGTCTCGGGGGGCGCACCTCTCGGCGAGCGGCTGGGTCACTTCTACCGCGGCCTCGGCCTGAACGTGCTCGAGGGCTACGGCCTCACGGAGACCACGGCGCCCGCGACGGTCAACCGGCCCGGCCGGGGGACCAAGATCGGGACCGTCGGGCTCCCGCTGCCCGGCAGCGGGGTCCGGATCGCCGCGGACGGTGAGATCGAGCTCCAGGGAGTCCAGGTCTTCCGCGGCTACCACAACAACGACGCCGCGACCGCGGAGGCCATGCACGACGGCTGGTTCCGCACCGGTGACCTCGGCTCGCTCGACGACGAGGGCTACCTGCGGATCACGGGACGCAAGAAGGAGATCATCGTCACGGCAGGCGGCAAGAACGTCGCGCCTGCGGTGCTCGAGGACCGCATCCGCGCGCACCCGCTGGTCAGCCAGGTGGTCGTGGTCGGCGACCAGCGCCCGTACATCGGTGCGCTCATCACGCTCGACCCCGAGGGTGTCCCGGGCTGGCTCGCGGCGCACGGCAAGTCGGAGATGACGCTCGCGGAGGCCAGCAAGGACGCCGACGTCCTCGCGTCGCTCGACAAGGCCGTCGAGAAGGCCAACAAGGCGGTGTCCCGGGCCGAGTCGGTGCGCAAGTACCGGATCCTCGACACGGACCTCACCATTGCCAACGGCTACCTCACCCCGAAGCTCAGCATCCGGCGCAGCGAGGTGCTGAAGGACTACGCGGGCGAGGTCGACGCCCTGTACGAGGGGCCCGCGCAGGACTGACGGCTCACACCGCACGCACCAGCCGCAGGGGCGGGACGAGACCCGAGGCCGCGAGCACGCCGATGGCGTGCTGCTCCGCGGCATCGAGCTCGACCGCCCCTGCGGCTGCGCCCGGCTCCGTCCCCGCGGAGACGGGCACGGGCGGCGCCGCGCGCACGGGGATGGTCAGGAACGTCACGACGCAGTCCGCGCACGCCGTGGCGCGCGCCGTGCAGGTGTCGCAGTCGATGATCATGGGTCGGACGCTAACGACGACCACCGACAGCCGGACGTCAGAGGCGCTGCAGGCGGGAGACCAGGGTGCTCGAGGGAACCACCCAGGCGCCCGCGGTCTCGACGTCCCGGACGACCTCCCGGTCGCTCGTCACGACGACGAGCACCCGTCCCGGCGGCTCCGCCTGGACGAGCCGGCGGATGAGGTCGTCGGCGATCTCGCCCACCGCGAACAGCACCCGCACACCCCGTGCGTGCCCCCCGGACGGCTGCGCCTGACCTTCCTGCCCGTCGAAGCAGCACGTCACCTCGGCGCCCGTGCGCGCCGCGATCCCCGCGAGCCCGTCGACGAGGCGGCGACGCTGCTCCGCCAGGGACAGCTCGCCGAACCCCGACTTGGAGACGTTGTAGCCGTCGACCACGAGGTGCGCCCACGGCTGGCGCAGCAGCTCGTCGAGCAGGGCGGGGTCGTCCACCGAGCGCCCGCGCGAGCCCGGCCGGACCGCGGCACGCTCCGTCGGCGGGCTGACCAGATCGGCCGGCAGGTCCGCCACGGGCGGCAGCGCGAGCTCGGACCGCAGTCCGCTCGCGGCGTCGACGATGGTGTCGAGCAGCAGGCGCACCCGGACGTCGGCGAGCTTGCGGGCCGCTCGCAGCTCGGCACGGGCCGCCGTGCGCTCCGCGTTCGCGGAGCGTCGCTCGTCGAGCGCCTGCCTCAGGTCCGCCTCGGCGCGCGACCGTGCGAGCTCGGCGGCGTCGAGCGACGCCCGGGCGTCGTCGGCCGCCCGCCGCCCCTCGCTGCGTGCGCGGTCCGCGTCGGACCGCAGCCGCCGGAGCTCGCGCTGGAGCGCCGCGAGCTGGTCCTGGGCGGCGCGCGCCTCCTCCCGGGCCGCGGCGGCATCGGACCGGAGCCGTTCGGCCTCGGCCTGGGCACGCGCGAGCCTGGCCTGCACCTGGGCGGCGTCGGCGCCACCGTCGACGTCGTCCGCCGGGAGGAGGTCACGCCAGGCCGTCGTCCCGAGGAGCCAGGCGCCCACGGCGGCCCGCAGAGCCGGCCGGGCAGGATGCTCGGCGTCGGCGGCGAGGCTCCCGGCGAGCTCAGGGTTGTTCTGCGCCCAGACGCGGGCCACCCGGGCGCGGAAGGCGTCGTCCTGCAGCGCCAGCCAGAGCGGGCCGGCGCCCGCGGTCGCGCGCCGTCGGGGGGCGAACTTGTGCACCGCGCGCAGCGACTGCGGGACCTCGGACGGTTCGGCGGCCCCGAGCACGTCGGCCGCCACCTGCACGAGCGCTCCGCGCAGCGCAGCCGGCACCTCGCCGGCATCGTCGACCGTCGCGTCCGCACCACCCATGCCCTGCACCCTAGGTCGCGACGCGACGCGACGCGGCCCGACGACCTCCCCGCGAAGGGTGGACGTCGGGCCGCGCCCGTGTGCCGACGTCAGGGGGTCGTGGCGCCCAGGACGTACGAGCCGGAACCGGAGTACGCCAGCACGACGTACCGGTAGGTGCCGGACGTGCCGTTGTACGTGACCGCCTCGTTGTTCGACGAGGTGGTGCCCTGTGCGACGGTCGACCACGACGAGCCGCTGCGCTTCTGCAGGTAGAGGTCGAAGTCCGCTCCCGACGGACCTGCGAGGCACAGTCGGAAGGTGCCGCTGCGCGTCACGGTCACGGACCCGCCGGACGGCTGGGCGACCGCTGCGCCCGAGCTGAGCGAGCCCTGATAGCTGGCGCCGTAGCCCGAGCACGAGGTCGTCGGCGGCGGCGTCGTGCCTCCACCAGTGGTCAGCGTGAGGCCGTACGCGGAGAGGATCTCGTTCACGGGCTGGAAGTAGGTCGTGCCACCCGACGAGCAGTTGCCGGACCCGCCGGACGTCACGCCCTGCGCCTGCGTGCCTGCGATGAGCGAGCCGCCCGAGTCACCCGGCTCGGCGCACACGTTCGTGCGGATCAGGCCGCTGACCGTGCCCTGCGAGTAGGTGACGCTCGCGCCCCGGGCCTGGATGGTGCCGCAGCGCCACCCTGTGGTCGACCCGGACCGGCAGACCGAGGCGCCGATCGCCGCGTCGGTCGACCCGGCCACGCTGACCCGGGAGCCGTCGTAGCGGTTCACCGCACCGACGGGTGTGTTGCCCGAGGCGGCCCGCACCCACGCGTAGTCGTTGCCGGGGAAGCTCGACCCGGCGAACGTCCCGCTCGGCGACGTCGTCGTCGCGCCCGACCGTCCGCAGTGTCCTGCGGTGACGAACCCACCGGTCACGGCGAACCCGACCGAGCACCGTGAGCCGCTGCCGATGTAGTACGCGTTGCCGCCGACGATGTCGATGTACGTCTGCGGCGCCTCCTGCGTGGCCTCGAACGTCACCGAGGCGGCCGGCACACCCGCACGCTCGACCAGCGCCTGGGCGGCCGCCTCACCGCCGGCCCGCACCGAGACGACGACGGAGTTCGTGGCGACGTCCACGTACCAGCTGGGGATCTGGTCGGGCGCGTCCGAGCCCGCCGCGTCGAGCGACGCCTGCCAGCCCTGAAGATCGGCGAGCGTGTCGTCGACGACGACTGCCTTCGCTCCCCGCGCCTGGACCGCGACGGCGGCGCTCGCATCGGCGACGCCGACGTACAGGACGTTCTTCGTGGGGTCGACCCAGGCGCCGGCGAAGGCCGCGCCGAGCTTGCGTTGCAGGTCGACCTCGATCCCGGCAGCCCGGGACTGGAAGGTCAGCCGCGCTGCAGCGTCCGACCGACTGATCCCGAGGTCCCGTTCCAGGGCGCGCGCGATGCCGGGGTCGACCTTCTGCACGATGCCGAGGTCGTGGGGGCTGGTGGATCCGGGGTCGGACGCTGCGGCAGTCGATCCGACCGCCAGCGGTCCGGCGACGAGCGCACCGGCCGCACAGGCCGTGACTAACGCTCGCCAGGTGTGTCGCGTCATCTCTTGTCGTCCCTCCGTCGTCACATCGGCCGGGTAGGCCGGTTGTCACACTAGGGATGACAGGTGTTGGAGCAACAGATCACTCCCGGGGCATAGCACCACGGTTATGGCCCGGCGCCAGCCAGTCGACGAACCGCGGGCTGCTCCGGCTCACCGCCTCGGCGTGCGCACCAGCAGCGGCCTCGACGATGCCCTCGACCGGCAGTGCCGCGCTCTCGTCGCGCCATCCGACGTGGTGCGCCCAGTGCAACGGGGCACCCGCGAGCGGGACCACCGAGACCCCCGGGGTGTCCGGGAACGTCGGCTGCACCAGCGCGACACCGTGCCCGGCACGCACCAGGTCGACGCACGCCGCACGGTCCGCCTCGCTGACCTTGCCCGGCGTGAACCCCGCCCGCGCGCACGCCGTGACGAAGCACCGCTGGAAGCAGCCCGCGCCGGTCACCCCGAACCACTCCGCGTCCGCGAGGTCGCCCAGCGTGACCACCGGGCGCACAGCGAGCGGGTGGTCGTCGGGAACCAGGACGAACACCGGGTCGGTGCTGACCCGTGACCACCGGACCCCGTCCGCCGCCGGCGGCTCCGCTGTCCCGCACAGCCCGACGAGCGCGATGTCGAGTGCCCCCGACGCCAGCTGGTCCGTGACACCGTCGACGTCGGGCAGCGTCACGCTCGTCACCTCGACCTCGAGCTCCGAGATCAGCCGGTTGACGAAGAGACCTCCGAGCGCGGTGCTCGCGGTGCCCACCCGCACCGAGCTCGCCCGCACCTGCGTCCCGGACACGATCGTGTGCGCGTCCTCGACCAGCGCCGCCATCGCGGGGAGCAGGACCTTGGCCCGGGCCAGGACGAACTCGCCCAGCGCGGTCGGTCGCGCGCCCCGCTGGTCGCGGGTGAACACCGCGGCCCCGAACGTGTTGTCGATCCGGTTCAGCTGAGCGGTCAGGGCCGGCTGCGTGAGCCCGAGAGCGGTGGCCGCACGCGTCACCGAGCCCTGCTCCGCGACGGTGACGATCAGGCGCAGGTGACGCAGCTCGAGCTCCATCGGTCGAAACTATCGACCTGTCACCCCCGGGGGGAGGTCAGGCAGCGACCCACCGCGTCCGGATCCCGGCCGTGTCGGTGGCCGTGGGTACCGTCCGGGTCATGTCGACCGTCCGCCGCCTGCGCCCCGTCTGGGCGGACGCCACCCCCGACCCGGCCGGGCACCCCGTCCAGCTCAGCCTCGAGGACCTGGGGACGCCGCTGTCCGACGTCACCTTCGTCGTCGTCGACCTGGAGACCACGGGTGGCACCCCTGCGGACTGCGCGATCACCGAGATCGGGGCGGTCAAGGTGCGCGGCGGCGAGGTCCTCGGCGAGTTCCAGACGCTCGTGGACCCCGGAGGCCCCGTCCCGGCGTTCATCCAGGTGCTCACCGGGATCACCACCACCATGCTGATCGGCGCCCCACCGATCGAGCAGGTGCTGCCCAGCTTCCTCGAGTTCTCCCGCGGAGCCGTGCTCGTCGCGCACAACGCCCCGTTCGACATCAGCTTCCTCAAGGCGGCCGCGGCCCGGACCGGCCACGCGTGGCCCGGCAACCAGGTGGTGGACACGGTCCGGCTGGCCCGGCGGGTCGTCACGCGCGACGAGGCGCCGAACCACAAGCTCTCGACCCTCGCCGGGCTCTTCCACGCCACCGTGACGCCCAACCACCGGGCCCTGTCGGACGCGCAGGCGACCGTCGACGTGCTGCACGCCCTCCTGTCCCGGCTCGCGCCCCTCGGCGTCACGCACCTGGAGGACCTCGCCACCGCGACGGACCCCGTACCGCAGGACGTGCGACGCAAGCGCACCCTCGCCGACGGGCTCCCGGACACCCCGGGCGTCTACCTGTTCCGCGGACCCGGAGACGAGGTCCTGTACGTCGGCACGTCCACCACGTCGCTGCGTCAGCGCGTCCGGTCCTACTTCACCTCCGCCGAGAAGCGCAGCCGGATGATCGAGATGGTCCGGGTCGCCCACCGCGTCGACCCGATCCCGTGCGCCACGCCCCTCGAGGCCCGCATCCGGGAGCTGCGGCTCATCGCCGCCCACTCCCCCCGGTACAACCGCCGCTCCCGGTTCCCCGAGCGGATGCCGTGGGTCAGGCTGACCTCCGAGCCGTACCCGCGCCTCTCCGTCGTCCGGGAGGTCAAGGACGAGGTCGGCGCCACCTACATCGGGCCGTTCACCTCGGCGTCGACCGCGCAGCTGGCCGTCGACGCCCTGCACGAGAGCTTCCCGATCCGGCAGTGCACCCGGCGGCTCCCCCTGGTGGCGCCGGCCGGCTCCTCCGCCTGCGTGCTCGCCGGGCTGGGCCGGTGCGGGGCGCCCTGCACCGGTCACCAGAGCGCTCCGGACTACTCCGACGTCGTCGACCGCGTGCGGCACGCGATGCTCGCCGACGCCGCACCGGTGGTCGAGGCCCACGCCGACCGGATCGCCCTGCTCTCGGCGCAGGAACGGTTCGAGGAGGCCGCGACGGTCCGGGACCGGCTCGGCGGGTTCCTGCGCGGCGCGGCACGGGCCCAGCGGTTCGCGCCGCTCGCCTCCTGTGCCGAGCTGGTCGCAGCTCGCCGGTCCGACGACGGCGGGTGGGAGGTCGTGCTGGTGCGCTACGGGCGCCTCGCCGGGACGGCGCGCGTCGACCGTCGCACCGACCCCCGGCCGACGATCGCCACCCTGCAGGCCACCGGCGAGCAGGTCGAGCCCGCCGTCGCACCCGCGACGGCAGCCCACCCCGAGGAGACCGACCTGATCCTCGCGTGGCTGGAGAAGCCCGGCGTCCGGCTCGTCGCCGTCGACACCCCCTGGGCGTGCCCCGTGCGCTCCGCCGAGGCGCTGGGCGACCCCGCCGCGGCGGTCGGCTCCCTGGTCAGACCCCGTCTCGCGACCACCGAGGACGGTCGCGTCGTCCAGCTGGTGCCGGCATCCGACGGTGCACCCGGAGAGCGGGAGCTGGACGTCACCGAGGCACGGCCCGTGTCGCTCGACCTGGACGACGCGCGGGTCATCCCGATCAGCGCCCGTCCGCCGCGCACGGCATGATGACGAGCATGCTGACCGCCATCGTTCTCATCGACTCGGACGCCGCGAGGATCCCCGAGGTCGCCGCCGCCATCGCGGACCTGCCCGGGGTCAGCGAGGTCTACTCCGTGACCGGGGAGGTCGACCTCATCGCCATGGTCCGGGTGCGTGAGCACGACGACCTCGCGGACGTCATCGCGGACAAGGTGAGCAAGATCGAGGGCGTCCTGCGCACCCAGACGTACATCGCGTTCCGCACGTACTCGCAGCACGACCTGGAGCAGGCGTTCGCCCTCGGTCTGGAGGACTGAGCCGGAGCGCAGCGCAGGGTGAGGGGCGCGGAGCGTCACTCGCCCGGAGCGGAGCGCAGGCTCAGTCCGACCAYCAGCACYGGAGGACTGAGCCGGAGCGCAGCGCAGGGTGAGGGGCGCGGAGCGTCACTCGCCCGGAGCGCGTCAGCGCGCGCTCGCCTCGCGCCAGCGCGCCAGCGCCGCCGCCGCCGCGCCGCTGTCCAGGGCGGCCCGGGCGTGCTCGCTGCCCGCCGCCAGCCGCTCGACGAGCGTGCCGTCCGCGGTGCCCGGCAGGGTGCCGTCCGCGACGAGCGCCGCCGCGACGTTGAGCAGCACGGTCTCGCGCACGGGGCCGGTCTGACCGTCGAGCAACCGCCGTGCGACGTCGGCGTTGTAGTCCGCCTTCGCCCCGCGCAGCGACTCGAGGGTGATCCGTGCGACCCCGAGGTCGGTCTCCCAGTCGATCACCGACTCGGTGACGCCACCGTCCCGGACCTCCCAGAGGCGCGTGGGCCCGGTCGGGGCGATCTCGTCGAGCCCGTCCTCGCCGCGGAACACGAGCGCACCGGCACCTCGCCTGGCGAGCACGCCGGCCAGGAGTGGTGCCATCCGCGCCTCCGCGACACCGATCGCGGCGGACCGTGGCTGGGCGGGGTTGGTGAGCGGCCCGAGGAAGTTGAAGGCGGTCCCGATGCCCAGCTCGGTGCGCGCCGCGGCGGTGTGCCGGAACGAGGGGTGGAACACCTGCGCGAAGCAGAAGGTGATGCCCACCTCGGTGGCGAGCTCGGCGATGCGGGCGGGTGTGTGGTCGAGCCGGATGCCCAGCTCCTCGAGCACGTCGGCCGAGCCGGACGACGACGACGCGGCACGGTTGCCGTGCTTGACGACCGTGATCCCGGCGCCCGCGATGACGAGCGCGGACATCGTGGAGATGTTGACCGTGTGGGACCGGTCGCCGCCGGTGCCGACGATGTCGAGCGTCCGCCCCGGGACCTCGATGCGGACGGCGTGCCCGAGCATCGTGTCGGCCAGCGCCATGAGCTCGTCCACGGACTCGCCCTTGGTCTTCAGCCCGAGCAGGAACGCCGCGATCTTCGGGGTCGACGCGGCGCCGCTCATGATCTCGGACATCGCCCACGACGTCTGCGCCGTCGAGAGGTCCTGCCGTGACGCCAGCGTGGCGAAGAGATCGGGCCACGTGGGCGGGGCCGGTGCGGTGGGACCGTCCGTCATCGGGTGACGGCCGACGGCTCGACGATCGCCGCGACGGCCCCGTGCAGCTCGACCGGGTCGAGGGGCCGGCTCACGACGGCATCGGCGTTCGACCAGGACGCGAGCCACGCGTCCTGCGGGCGTCCGGTGAGGACCAGGGTCGGCGGGCACCGGAAGATCTCGTCCTTGAGCTGGCGCGCGAGCCCGAGGCCCCCGACCTTGTCGGCCTCGCCGTCGAGGATCAGGAGGTCGAGCCCGCCCGACTCGGCCTGCGCGATGACGGCCGCGGCGGTGGCTACCTCGACCCACTCGATGTCGGGTGCGCCACGCCGGAGACGACGACCGACCGCGAGCCGCACCTGCGCACGGGCGTCGACGTCGTCGCTGTACAGAAGGATCCGCGGACCGGGGGTGGCCGCTCCTGCGTTCTCGGGCTGCGCCGTGCTCATGGAAGGTCCTCACTCGTCGTCGACGTGCGTCCGTTGGGGATTCTGGCACGGCTCGTCCCACCAGCGCGGGCAGGACCGTGGACGGGTCGCCCGGACGCATATCACGCGGCGCGCGACGCGCCCGCGCACGACGGGACGGCGAACCCGTGAGCACCGGTTCACGCCCCGTCGTGCAGGGCGAAGATCCGCATGATCTCCGGGCCGCTCCTCGCGCGCGAGGCTCCGGATCATGACGGTGTGACATTTCCCTGTGGCCACGCTGAGGGTCCGACGTCCCATGTACGGGTGTCATCAGCCATAATGGCGATCGTGTCGACCGCAACGGCTGCCCCGCGCACCAGCCCCCACGTGAGCGTCAACCGACCGAACCCTGTCTCGGTGGGGACGATCGTCTGGCTGGCCAGCGAGCTCATGTTCTTCGCCGGCCTCTTCGCCATGTACTTCACGCTCCGTGGCGCCGATCCGGCGGCCTGGGCGGAGAACACGCCCAAGCTCAACATCACCTTCGCCGCGATCAACACGACGGTGCTGGTGCTGTCGTCGGTGACGTGCCAGATGGGTGTGTGGGCCGCGGAGCGGTTCCAGCCGGTGCGCACGGGTTCGCTGTTCCAGGTGAACCGGTGGGGCATGAACGAGTGGATGGCCCTCACGTACATCATGGGCGCCGTGTTCATCGGCGGCCAGATCTACGAGTACGCCGAGCTCGTCCACGAGGGCCTCACGATCTCGTCGAGCCCCTACGGCTCGGTGTTCTACCTGACGACCGGGTTCCACGGTCTGCACGTCGTCGGCGGTCTGCTCGCCTTCCTCTTCCTGCTCGGTCGCTCGTTCAGCGCCAAGCGCTTCGGTCATCACGAGGCCACGACCGCGATCGTGACGTCGTACTACTGGCACTTCGTCGACGTCGTGTGGATCGCGCTGTTCGCCGTCATCTACCTCCTGAAGTAGGGGCGGCGGGCGCCCCCGCCCGACGCCTCGTAGTCCCTATCCCCCATGTGCGAGACGAGGATCGATCCGTGAAGGCACTCGCAGCCCGCAGGCAGGATCGGCGTGCGCCGATCGTGCTGCTCCTGCTGGCGCTGCTGCTCACCGGTGGCCTGTACGCGGTGCTGGCACCGACGTCGGCCGACGCGGCGCCCGTGCAGGCGAGCACGAACGACATCGCGACCGGCGAGAAGCTGTTCCAGGCCAACTGCGCCTCCTGCCACGGGCCGGCCGCGTCCGGCACGGCGAGCGGCCCGTCCCTCATCGGGGTGGGCGCCGCGGCTGTCGACTTCCAGGTCGGTACCGGTCGCATGCCCATGCAGATGAGTGGTCCGCAGGCGCTCCCGAAGCCGGTCCAGTTCGACCAGGAGCAGATCAACGCCCTTGCGGCGTTCGTCGCCTCCTTGGGTGCAGGACCGGCCATCCCCACGCCTGAGCAGGTCGATCCCGCCCTCGGTGACGTCGCCAACGGCATGCTGATCTTCCGCACCAACTGCGCGATGTGCCACAACGCCGTCGGCGCCGGTGGTGCGCTCTCCCAGGGCAAGTTCGCGCCCAACCTGTGGGAGACCACCCCCACCCACCTGTACGAGGCCATGCTGACCGGCCCGCAGTCGATGCCCGTCTTCAACGACGCGAACATCACGCCCGAGGAGAAGCGCGACATCATCGCGTTCATCGACCAGCAGGGTGGTACCTCACCCGGCGGGCTCGACCTCGGCTCCCTCGGACCGGTGAGCGAGGGCCTGTGGGCCTGGGTCGTCGGCATGGGCCTGCTCATCGGCGCAGCCGTCTGGATCGGAGCGAAGTCCTCGTGACCAACCACGACACCGGCCACGAGGCCAGCAACGAGATCGTCACGCACGAGCCGGGCGCGCTGCCCGACCGGTTCGAGGACCCGGGGCACCCGGAGCACCACGACCGCATGGGCGACAACGACCCGAAGGCCAACAAGCGGGCCGAACGTCAGGTCGTCGCCCTGTTCGCCGTCTCCGTGCTCGCCTCGATCGGCTTCCTGGTCGCCTACTTCGCCGTCCCGCCCGGTGAGACGCCCGAGTCGATGCTCCGATCGAACCTCGCGCTCGGCCTCGGCCTCGCACTGAGCCTCCTCGGCATCGGCTTCGCGGCCGTCCACTGGGCGAAGGCGCTCATGAACGACCACGAGAAGTCCGAGGACCGGCACCTGCAGCGCAGCTCGGACGAGAACCGAGAGGCTGCAGTCGTCGCCCTCAAGGACGGCGCCAGCGACTCGGCCATCGGTCGTCGCGGGGTGCTGCAGGGCGCGATGATCTCGGCCCTCGCGCTCTTCCCGGTCGCACTGCTCGTCCCGTTCATCGGCAACACGGGCGGTGACTGGAACGTCTCGAAGTTCCGTCACACGATGTGGAAGAAGGGCACCAAGCTCGCGACGGACCCGTCGGGCCGGCCGATCAAGGCCGCCGACGTGACCATCGGCTCGGTGTTCCACGTGATCCCCGAGAACCTCGACGAGGCGGAGCACCCGCTCGACGAGAAGGCCAAGGCCGTCGTCCTGCTGGTCCGCCTCGACCCTGCAGACCTCACCGAGGCTGAGGACCGCAAGGGGTGGTCGTACGACGGGATCGTCGCCTACTCCAAGATCTGCACCCATGTGGGTTGTCCGGTCGCGCTGTACGAGCAGCAGACCCACCACCTCCTGTGCCCGTGCCACCAGTCGACGTTCGACGTGGCGGACGGAGCGAAGGTCGTGTTCGGACCGGCGAAGCGGCCTCTGCCGCAGCTGCCGATCACCGTCGATGACGAGGGCTACCTGATCGCTCAGAGCGACTTCACCGAGCCCGTCGGCCCGAGCTATTGGGAGCGTCTGGCCAGATGACGACCACAGCCACCCCCACCCCTGTCGAGAAGGTCGCCGCGGGAACCGCGGACTACCTCGACCAGCGCACCGGAGTCGGGACGTTCGTCAAGACGTTCGCCCGCAAGATCTTCCCGGACCACTGGTCGTTCCTGCTCGGTGAGATCGCCCTGTTCAGCTTCATCACGATCCTGATCTCGGGCGTGTTCCTCACGCTGTTCTTCGTGCCGAGCATGAACGAGGTCCACTACGAGGGCCCCTGGGCCGCGATGAACGGCGTCGAGATGTCCGAGGCGTTCGCCTCGACGCTCCGCCTGTCGTTCGAGGTCCGCGGTGGGCTGCTCATGCGGCAGATCCACCACTGGGCCGCCCTGATCTTCATGGCCGCGATCGTCACGCACATGATGCGGGTGTTCTTCACGGGCGCGTTCCGCAAGCCCCGCGAGGTCAACTGGGTGGTCGGCTTCCTGCTGCTCATCCTCGGCCTCGCCGCCGGCTTCTCGGGCTACTCGCTCCCGGACGACGTCCTGTCGGGCAACGGTCTGCGCATCACCGACGGTGTCGTGCGCGCCATCCCGATCATCGGCAGCTACATGTCGTTCTACATCTTCGGTGGAGAGTTCCCCGGGACGGACCTCATCCCCCGCCTCTTCACCGTGCACATCCTGCTGGTGCCCGGCATCATCCTGGCGCTCATCGGCCTGCACCTGTTCTTCGTCGTCCTGCACAAGCACACCCAGTACCCGGGCTCAGGTCGGTCGGACAAGAACGTCGTCGGCTACCCGCTGTTCCCGATCTACGTGGCGAAGGCGGGCGGCTACTTCTTCACCGTCTTCGGCGTCATCGCGCTCATGGCGGCGACGATGTCGATCAACCCGGTGTGGAACTACGGCCCGTACGACCCGTCACCGATCTCGGCGGGAGCTCAACCGGACTGGTACATGCTCTTCCTCGAAGGCTCCCTACGTCTGATGCCAGGGTTCACCGAGGTCGTCATCGGGCACTACACGCTGTCCCTCAACGTGATCATCCCGGCGATGGTCGTGCCGGGCATCCTGTTCACGCTGCTCGCGGCGTACCCGTTCATCGAGGCGTTCGCGACGGGCGACAAGCGTGAGCACCACGTCCTGGACCGCCCCCGCAACCGGCCGTTCCGGACCGCGTTCGGCGTCTCGCTCCTGACGGCCTTCTTCATCCTGGTGCTGGCCGGGTCCAACGACCTGATCGCGACGCACTTCCACATGTCGCTCAACGACATCACGTGGGCGTTCCGTGTCCTGATCTTCGTCGGTCCCTGGTTCGCCTTCTGGGTGACCAAGCGCATCTGCCTCGGTCTGCAGCGCAAGGACCGCGAGCTGGTCCTGCACGGTCACGAGACGGGTCGCATCGTGCGGTTCGCCAACGGTGAGTACATCGAGGTGCACAAGCCTCTGGACGCCCATGAGCGCTGGCTGCGGGTGCAGCACGACGCGATCCGCCCGCTGGAGATCGAGCCGGCGGAGGACTCGCGTGGCGTCCGCCGCAAGGGCTACCGGCTGGACCGGATGCGCCAGCGTCTCTCGCAGACGTTCTACGAGGACCGCATCGAACCGGTGACGCCCGCCGAGCTGGCCGCGTCGCACTCGCACGGCCAGCACGACGCGATCGAGCCCACCGGTGAGCACGCGCCGGCCGAGCTGACCGGCGCCGTGGGCGGCGGGCAGCACCTGGTGGATCCGCAGGATGAGACGGCGCCCGACAGGCGGAATCGCTGATCCTGGACGAGAGTTGACCGTGGAGTCGGGCGGCTCGCCGTAACGGCGGGCCGCCCGTTCCTTTTGTACAGAGCGGACCGCGACATGTGGTCCCAGACCGACGCAGGAGAGGTGTACTCACGCATGGCTGACTACTCGCTTCCGGATCTGCCCTACGACTACGCGGCCCTCGAGCCGCACATCTCGGGCCGGATCATGGAGCTGCACCATGACAAGCACCACGCCGCGTACGTGACGGGCGCGAACACGGCGCTCGAGAAGCTCGCGGCGGCCCGTGCCGCCGACGACTTCGCCGCCGTGAACCTGCACGAGAAGAACCTCGCGTTCAACCTCGGCGGTCACGTCAACCACTCCGTGTTCTGGCAGAACCTCTCCCCGGACGGCGGCGACAAGCCGACCGGTGAGCTGGGTGCCGCGATCGACGAGTTCTTCGGCTCGTTCGAGGCCTTCCAGAAGCACTTCGCCGCGAACGCGCTCGGCATCCAGGGCTCCGGCTGGTCGATCCTCGCGTGGGACTCCATCGGTCAGAAGCTCGTGATCGTGCAGCTGTACGACCAGCAGAGCAACATCGCGCTGGGCCTGGTTCCCGTCGTCGTCCTCGACATGTGGGAGCACGCCTTCTACCTCGACTACGTCAACGTCAAGGCGGACTACGTCAAGGCGTGGTGGAACATCGTCAGCTGGGCTGACGCGGCCGCGCGCTTCGACCGCGCACGGACGCAGACCGCGGGCCTCATCGTCCCCGTCTGACCGTCGTCACGCCTGAGGGCCGCCACCCGTTCGGGAGGCGGCCCTCAGGCACGTACGGGCAGCTCAGGAGTTCGGCTGCAGCGTCCCGATCTCGATGCCGTTCTCGTCGGCGAAGATCAGGTTCTCGCCCTCGACGGTGGCCTTCACCGCGAGCGACAGCCAGGTGTCGACGCTCTGGCACGCCATCCGCGTCGTGGCCCACTCCCCGAAGGCGACCTGGGTGCCGTGCTGCTCCCAGGTGCCCGACATCCGGTTGCACCCGTCGGTCCCGGTGGCGGTGCCGTCCTCGGCAAGCTCGAGCGAGGCGATCCCCTCCGTGTCCTGCATCCCCCAGAGGCCGGTGACGTCGTCGACGGGGTCGCTGCTCGGGGATCCGTCGGCGCACGCGACGAGCGCCGCACCCGCGAGGGTGAGGGCGATCACCGACGTGGTCACCCGGGACCGGTTCACTCAGACTTCTCCAAGGTCCCGATCTCCTTGTCGCCCTCACCGAGCACGGTCATCTCGCCACCGTCGATCGTGGCGGACTCGGCGCCGACGAGCCACGTGTCGACGTCCTCGCAGGCCATCATCGTCGCCGCCAGGTCGCTGAAGTCGACCTCGGTCCCGTCGACCTCCCACGTCCCCGTGAGCTGGTTGCAGCCGTCGCTGCCGGTCAGGGCACCGTCCTCGCCGAGCTCCAGGTAGACGCGTGGTTCGGAGTCCGGCTGAGACCACTCACCGGCGACGTCGGAGTCGGCGAGCGCCGCACCCGACCCGGAGCTGCTCGCACATCCCGCGAGCACACCTCCTGCGACGACGAGGAGCGCGAAGGAACGGGCCGCAGATCGACGCGAATGCCTCATACCGCCGACGCTAGCGCAGAGGACGCGAGAAGGCCCTCACCGGGACGGTGAGGGCCTTCTCGGGCATGTCGGTCAGTGGGCGTGCTGCCCGCGGGAGAACTCGAACACCCAGCCGACCAGGCCGATGACGCCGAGGGCGATACCGATGTACGACAGCCACCAGCCGACCGCGAGGCCGGCGAACGTGATCGCACCGGAGATGCCGAGCACCAGCGGCCACCAGCTCCACGGGCTGAACACGCCCTGGTCGCCGGCGCCCTGCTCGATCTCGCCCAGCGGGTCGTCCTCGGGACGGTCGTCGATCCGGCGCGACAGGAGAGCGAAGTAAGCGCCGATCATGCCGACGAGCCCACCGACGAGCGGGATCCCGACGGTACCGACCGCCTCGCCGCCGCTCCACCAGGCGTAGATCAGTCCGACGGGGACGAAGAACAGGACGCCGTAGAGGAAGAGCTTGGTCTCGAGCTTCATCGGGTGCCCTCCTCCTCGGCGCCCGGGCGGTCGTCGACGATCGTCGCGGACGACTGCTCCGGCTCACCCTTGTCATTGACGACGCGGTCGGCCGCGACCTCGCTCTCACCGCGGCGGTCCGCCTCCCAGTCCAGCGGACCGGGGTTGGGTTCGACGTGGTCCATGGCGGCGACCTCGGGGTGGTGCAGGTCGAACGCGGGACGCTCGGACCGGATCCGTGGCAGCGACGTGAAGTTGTGCCGCGGGGGCGGGCAGCTGGTGGCCCACTCGAGCGACGCGCCGTAGCCCCACGGGTCGTCGACGGTGACCAGGGGTGCGTTGCGCCACGTCGTGTAGACGTTCCAGAGGAACGGCAGCGTCGAGGCGGCGAGGATGACGGCACCGATGGTGGAGAGCTGGTTCATCCATGTGAAGCCGTCGTCGGGCGAGTAGTCCGCGTACCGCCGCGGCATGCCCTTGACGCCCAACCAGTGCTGGATGAGGAAGGTGGTGTGGAAGCCGATGAACAAGAGCCAGAAGTGGATCTTGCCCAGCTTCTCGTCGAGCATCCGGCCCGTCATCTTGGGCCACCAGAAGTAGAAGCCCGCGAACATCGCGAACACGACCGTGCCGAAGACGACGTAGTGGAAGTGCGCGACGACGAAGTAGGAGTCCGACAGGGGGAAGTCGAGCGCCGGGCTGGACAGGATGATGCCCGTCAGGCCACCGAACAGGAACGTGACGAGGAAGCCGATCGTCCAGAGCATCGGCGTCTCGAAGGTGAGCTTGCCGCGCCACATCGTGCCGATCCAGTTGAAGAACTTCACACCGGTCGGGACGGCGATGAGCATCGTCATGAACGCGAAGAACGGCAGGAGCACGGCGCCGGTGACGTACATGTGGTGCGCCCACACGGTCACGGACAGCGCGGCGATCGCGATCGTCGCGTAGACCAGGCCCTTGTACCCGAAGATCGGCTTGCGGCTGAAGACCGGAAGGATCTCCGTGATGATGCCGAAGAACGGCAGCGCGATGATGTAGACCTCGGGGTGACCGAAGAACCAGAACAGGTGCTGCCACAGGATGGCTCCCCCGTTCTCGGGGTTGAACACCTGGGCTCCGAGGCGCCGGTCCGCACCGAGCGCGAACAGCGCGGCGGCCAGCGGCGGGAACGCCATGAGCACCAGCAGCGACGTCACCAGGGTGTTCCAGGTGAAGATCGGCATCCGGAACATCGTCATGCCGGGCGCACGCATGGTGACGATCGTGGTGATGAAGTTGACGGCACCGAGGATGGTGCCGAAGCCGGCGAGCGCGAGCCCGAAGACCCACAGGTCACCACCGACACCCGGCGAGTACACGGTGTTCGACAGGGGCGCGTACGCGAACCAGCCGAACGACGCGGCACCCTGCGGCGTGAAGAAGCCGGCCCCCGCGATCGAGCCGCCGAAGAAGAACATCCAGTACGCCAGCATGTTCAACCGCGGGAACGCCACGTCGGGCGCGCCGATCTGCAGCGGCATGATCACGTTGGCGAACCCGGCGAACAGCGGCGTCGCGAACAGCAGCAGCATGATCGTGCCGTGCATCGTGAACGCCTGGTTGTACTGCTCACGCGACTGGAAGACGTCCATGCCCGGCGCGAAGAGCTCGGCGCGGATGAGCAGCGCCAGGATGCCGCCGATGGCGAACCAGACGAACGACGTGATCAGGTACAGGTAGCCGATCGTCTTGTGGTCGGTCGAGGTGATCCACTTGATCACCGTGCGCCCGAGGGTCTGACGCGAGGGCGCCAGGCCGGGGATGTGCTCCGCGACGGCGGCCATCAGTTCTCACCCTCCTGCGGAGTGCTGTCCAGGTCCTGCTGGCGGCTGTACTCGAGACCGAGCGAGCCTTCCTGACCCTTGGCCTTCAGCTCCTCGATGTGCGCGTCGTACTCCTCGCGCGAGACCACCTTGACGTTGAAGAGCATCGACGAGTGGTACTCGCCGCAGAGCTCGGCGCACTTGCCCAGGTACTCGCCCTCCTCGGTCGGAGTCACCTGGAACGTGTTCGTCTTGCCCGGGATCATGTCCATCTTGAAGAGGAACGCGGGGACCCAGAACGAGTGGATGACGTCGCGGGAGTCGAGCGTGAACTCGACCCGCTCGTCCACCGGCAGGTACAGGGTGACCTGGTCGCGGAGCACGCCGGTCCCGGCGGAGCCGACGTCCTGCGCGTGCTGACCGGTGTCGTACGCGTCGTCGTCGAGGTAGTTGAAGTCCCAGCTCCACTGCTTGCCGATGACCTGCACGTGGACGTCCGCCTCGGCGTCGGTGGCGACGATCGCGGAGGTGTCACGGTTGGTGTAGTAGAAGAGCACCCCGACCATGATGATCGGCAGGATCACGTACATGACCTCGAGCGGCACGTGGTACCGCAGCTGCACGGGGAGGGTGTCGTCACCCTTGCGCTTCCGGTAGACGGCGACGCACCACAGGATCAGGCCCCAGGTGATGAGGCCGACGATGAGCGCGGCGATCCAGGAGCCGACCCACAGGTTGGTGATGCGACCTGTCTGGTCGGTGATCTCGGCGTCGGAGTTGCCGGGGAGCCAGCCGCGCTGCACCTCGGCGGAACAACCGCTGAGTGCGACGGCGACGACGCCAAGCAGACCGGCCAGCAACGCGGCTGGTCGCCGCGTGCGACGGGGGGTGTCCGGGTGCAACGGGGGGACCTCTCACTCGCGTCCCGTCGACACCCCTGCATTGCGGAAGGGCACCGTGCGGGACCTTCGTCCTCGACCTGTGCAGCCTAGCGCGCCGTCCAGATCCTTTCGTGCTGACGACACCCGTTGACGACACCGTGTCAGCACCATCACACCGCGCCGCCTTCACGAGACCCGACGTCCGTCCCGGCGCCGATCCCGGTGGTCCCGCGCCTGGTCGCGGCTCTGCGGGGTTACGGTGCCCCCGTGAGCAGCCCGTCCGACCGCGACCGCGCCGACAGCTCGGCAGCACCTCCTGTGACGCACGCCACTGCCCGCCGGGTCGTCCTCGACGCCGGCGGCCGGGCTCCCCTCCTGCCCGAGGCACGCACGGCGTTCCTCGAGGCCCTCGACCAGGGCTGGGCCGACCCTCGGCGCCTGCACGCCGAGGGCAGGCGGGCGCGGATGCTGCTCGACGGTGCGCGCGAGGCGATCGCCGCGTCTGTGGGTGCGCGGACGCCCGAGGTCGACCTGGCCCCGTCGCACACCGCCGCGCTGCACGGTGCCGTCCGGTCGGTCGCCCGGGGGCGTCGCCGGGTCGGCCCGCAGGTCGTCGTCGGTGCCGTCGAGCGCGCCGCGGTGCTGAACGCGGCGGACTTCGCCGGGGACCGCGCCACCGTCCCGGTCGACCGCTACGGGCGGGTGGATCCCGAGGAGTTCGCGGCCGCGCTCGCTCGTCCGGGCGTCGCGCTCGCCGCGCTGCAGCACGCCAACGGTGAGGTGGGCACCCTGCAACCCGTCGGGGCAGTGCACCCCGCGGCCCGGGCGGCGGGCGTCCCGCTGCTGGTCGACGCGGGCGCGAGCCTCGGCCACGTCGACGTCGGTGACGACTGGGACCTGCTCGCGGCAGACGCCGGCGACTGGGGCGGACCCGGTGGTCTCGGGGTCCTCGTGTCGAGGTCCGGGGTCCGTCGCTCCCCCGACTGGCCGGAGGACGAGGACCGGTGGTTCCCGGGCGGGGTCGGCGTGCCCGCGGCACTGGCCGCGGCGGTCGCGCTCCAGGTGGCGGTCTCGACCAGGAGCGCGGACGACGCCTCCCGTCGCCGGCTCGTCGACACCGTCCGCACGCGGGTCGTCGCCGACGTGCCGGACGTCGACGTGGTCGGTCACCCCGTCGAGCGACTCCCCCACGTGCTGACGTTCTCGTGCCTGTACGTCGAGGGCGAGGCGCTCCTGGCGGCGCTGGACGCGCGCGGCTTCGCGGTCGGCTCCGGGTCCGCCTGCACGTCGAGCGCACTGGAGCCGAGCCACGTGCTGGCCGCGATGGGAGCGCTGACGCACGGCAACGTCCGCCTGGCGCTCCCGCGCGGGACGACCGCACAGGATGTCGACCGCTTCCTGGCCGAGCTGCCCGGCATCGTCGCGGGCGTCCGGCAGGCGTGGGGGGTCGGCGGGCTGTGACGACCGTCGACGCGCGGGGCCTGCGCTGCCCGGCACCGGTGATCCGCCTCGCCCGGGCCGCCGCCGACGCGCCGCCCGGGACGGAGCTCACCGTGCTCGCCACCGACCCGGCTGCCGTGCACGACGTACCCGCGTGGGCACGCATGCGCGGTCACGAGATGGTCGGCGCGACCGAGCAGGACGGCGTGCACTCCCTCACCGTGCGGACGCACCCATGACGACGGCCCGGTCCCCGAGGGAGACCGGGCCGTCGTGGCTCAGATCAGCTGAACGAGCCGCCGCACGCGCACGCGCTGCCCGCGTTCGGGTTGTCGATGGTGAAGCCCTGCTTCTCGATCGAGTCGGCGAAGTCGATCGTCGCGCCGTCGAGGTACGGCACGCTCATGCGGTCCACGACGACCTCGACACCGTCGTAGTCCTTGACGACGTCGCCGTCGAGGACCCGCTCGTCGAAGTAGAGCTGGTAGATCAGGCCGGAGCAGCCACCGGGCTGGACGGCGACCCGCAGACGGAGGTCGTCGCGGCCCTCCTGCTCGAGCAGGCTGCGGACCTTCGACGCGGCGAAGTCGGTGAGGAGGACGCCGTGCGTCTCGGTCGCGTTCTGCGTCGCGGTGGTCTCGCTCATGGGTCTCTCCTGGGTGCTCGCTGGACAGCAGATCTGGTGCGTCAACCTCGGCAACAGCACCGAACGCGAGGTTGTTCCCGTCCAGGGTACGACCCCGACGCCGGACTTCCGCTCAACGTGACCAGGTTCTCGCCACGCGGGTGACGCGCGCGGCGAGGGTCTGCCCGGGCGCGGCGAGCGCGGCGGCCACCTGCTCCGGGTTCTCACCGACCGCGTAGGCGGCCGTGATCCCCGCGGCGGACAGCTCGCGACGGCCGACCAGCACCTCCCCCGCGACGACCACGGTGGGGACCGCGTGGGCGAGCGCGCGCGACGCCACCTCGGAGACGACCTTCCCGTGCAGCGACTGCCAGTCGAACCGGCCCTCACCGGTGACGACGACGTCGTGGTCGCCGATGAGGTCGCCCAGCCCGACGGCGTCCGCGACGAACACCGAGCCCGGCACGAGCCGAGCGCCGAGCAGGGCGAGCCCGAAGCCCAGCCCGCCGGCCGCACCGGCCCCGGGCGCGGCGGTGAGCCGCGACGCCGTCGACGACGGTCGCGCGCCGGCGAGCAGGTCCGGGCGCACCGTGTCACCGAGCGCCGCCGTGGCGGCGTGCGCGAAGTGGCCGAGCGCCCGCTCCAGGTCCTGCGCCTGCTCGGGCGTCGCTCCCTTCTGCGCGGCGAACCCGGCGCTCGCGCCGTGCAGGCCCAGCAGCGGGACGTCGACATCGGTCGCGACGACGAGCTCGACGCCGCGCAGGCGGTCCCGCAGCTCCCGCAGGCCGCTGAGGTCGTCGGCAGTCACGTCTCCGAGCGTCCCGCCGCCGGCGGCGAGGACGTCCGCCGGTCCCGGCAGCCCGAGAGCCCGGGCCAGACCGACCAGGGCGCCCGCGCCGGCGTCGTTCGTCGCCGAGCCACCCAGCCCGACGACGACCCGTCGAGCGCCCGACCCCAGGGCGGCGGCGAGCAGCTCGCCCACCCCTCGGCTCGTCGTGCGGGTCGGATCGCGCAGCCCCTCCGGCACCAGCGGGAGGCCGACGGCCTGCGCCGACTCGACGTACGCGGTCGTCCCGACGAGCAGGACCACGGCGGGTACGGGCGTCCCGACGGGCGACGCGACGGTCACAGGGAGCAGCTCGCCGCCGAGCGCCGACTGCAGCGTGGCGACGAAGCCGGGGCCGCCGTCCGAGAGCGGGCACTCGGTCACGTCGTCGTGCGGAACGGTCGTCCGCCAGGCTCCGGCGATGGTCTCGGCGGCCTCGGCGGCCGTCAGGCTCGAGCCGAAGCTGTCGGGGGCGATGAGCACGCGCACGGCCGCATCGTGGCACGGTCTCGCGCCGAGATCGTGCAGCCGCCCGTGTGCGAGGATCGCCGCGTGAGCACGAGCACCTTCTCCGAGCCTGCCCCGTCGGCACTCCTGCTGCTGGGCCGCGGTGTCGACCTGGCCTCCGAGCGCGGCGTCGAGTGCGTGGGCGGCCTTCCCGCCCCGAGCGACCCGGACCTCGTCGAGCGCGCCCGCGCTGCCCGTGCCGCCCTCGGTTCCCGCGCGTTCGTGCTGGGCCACCACTACCAGCGCGACGAGGTCATCGAGTTCGCCGACGTCACCGGCGACTCGTTCAAGCTCGCACGCGAGGCGGCTGCCCGGCCCGAGGCCGAGTTCATCATCTTCTGCGGCGTGCACTTCATGGCCGAGTCCGCCGACATCCTCACCTCCGACCAGCAGCAGGTGATCCTGCCGGACCTCGCCGCGGGCTGCTCGATGGCGGACATGGCGGCGATCGACCAGGTCGAGGACGCGTGGGACGTGCTGGCCGACGCCGGTGTCGCGGAGTCGACCGTGCCCGTGACGTACATGAACTCGGCGGCGTCGATCAAGGCGTTCACCGGCCGGCACGGCGGCACCATCTGCACGTCGTCCAACGCGCACGTCGCGCTGCGGTGGGCCTTCGACAAGGTGGGCGGCCTCGGCGGCACCGGCAAGGTCCTCTTCATGCCGGACCAGCACCTGGGCCGCAACACCGCCGTCCAGCAGCTCGGCCTGTCGCTCGACGAGTGCGTCGTGTTCGACCCGCGCAAGCCCGGTGGCGGCCTGACCGTCGAGCAGCTGCGCGACGCGCGCATGATCCTGTGGCGCGGCCACTGCTCGGTGCACGGCCGGTTCTCGGTCCGGAACGTGACCGACATCCGCGCGGCGGTCCCCGACGTGACCGTGATCGTGCACCCGGAGTGCCAGCACGAGGTGGTCCTCGCGGCCGACCTCGTGGGCTCGACGGAGTACATCGTCAAGGCGCTCGACGCCGCGGCTCCGGGCAGCTCCTGGGCCGTCGGCACCGAGCTCAACCTGGTCCGCCGGCTCGCGGCCGCGCACCCGGACAAGAACATCCACTACCTCGACTCGACGGTGTGCTTCTGCTCGACCATGAACCGCATCGACCTGCCGCACCTGGTGTGGGCGATGGAGTCCCTGGTGGCGGGGCGGCCGGTGAACCGGATCGTCGTGGACGCGGACGACGCCCACTGGGCGCGCGTGGCGCTCGACCAGATGCTCGCCCTGCCGGGGTACTGATCGTGCCGACGGGACACCACCTGCGGGTGGGAATTTTCGTGTTCGACGACGCCGAGGAGCTCGACGTCGTCGGCCCGTACGAGGTGCTCGCCTACTGGGCACGGCACTCGGAGCTGCGGCCCGAGGTGGTGACCTTCTCGCTCGACGGCAGCGGGATCCGCTGCGCCAAGGGACTGCGGCTGGTCCCCGATCTGGCCGCGGACGATGCCGGTCCGCTGCACGTGCTGGTCTACCCGGGCGGGTTCGGCACCCGCGCGCTCCTGCGCGACCCGGCCCACCTGGAGTGGGTCCGCCGGATGCGGGCGTCGACGCCGCTCCTGACCAGCGTCTGCACGGGAGCGCTGGTGTACGCCGCGGCAGGTCTGCTGTCCGGTCGTCCGGCGACCACCCACTGGCAGGCCTTCGACGAGCTGGCCGTGCTGGACCCGAGCGTCCTGGCGGACACCGAGGCACGGTTCGTCGACGACGGCGACATCGTCACCTCGGCCGGGGTCTCCGCGGGGATCGACATGGCCCTGCACCTGGTCGCCCGGCTGGAGTCCGTCGACGCGGCCCGCGCGGTGCGCCGCGGGATCCAGTACGACCCCGAGCCGCCCGTATGACGGGGCTGCTCGACGCCCCGGTGCTCGAGCACGCCCTCCTGCCGGTGCGCGCGGGCGAGCAGGACGCGTTCGAGGCGGCGATGACCGAGGCGGTCCCGCTCGTGTCCAGCATCCCCGGCTTCCGCGGCATCCGCGTCTCGCGGGGCGTCGAGCAGCCGGGGACGTACCTGCTGCTGATCGGGTGGGACTCGGTCGAGGCGCACGAGGTCGGCTTCCGCGGGTCGCCGCAGTACGTGCGGTGGCGCGAGCTCCTGCACCACTTCTACGAGCCGTTCCCGGTGGTCGAGCACTTCGTCCCGGTTCCGGTCGAACCTACTCGCGAGTAACATCGCGGGAATGACCCGGATGATCCAGCTCGCGCTGGCGACCACCCGTCCCCGCCGTGCCGTCCCCGGCCGGGGGGTGCTCGACCCGTCGGTCACGCAGCTGCGGGTGCGCATCGGCGACCTGGACTTCTACCGCCACGTGAACAACGGCGTGTACCTGCAGATGATGGACGTCGCTCGGAGCAACTACCTCGCGGACCTCGGGGCGTTCGAGCTGCTGAACGAGCGTGGCTGGTACCCGGTCGTCGCCTCGTCGACCATGTCGTACCGCCGCTCGTTGACCCTCGGCCAGCGGTTCGAGATCACCACCCGACTGCTCGGCTGGGACCCTCGCTGCGCGTACCTCGAGCAGGTCTTCACACGCGCCGGTGAGCACGTCGCCCGCGGGGTCATCGCCGGCCGGTTCCTCAGCCGCGACGGTGCGCGCGTACCCGCCCCGGACGTCATCGACCTGCTCGGGACACACGACGGCCCGTCGCCCGAGCTCCCCGCCGAGGTCATCGCCTGGGCCGAGGCGGTCGGGGTGGCGCACCGGGAGCAGCCCGCCGGCTGAGACGCCTGGTTGGATGAGGGGATGGCCCGTGCTGTCCCGATGCTCCCCTGTGGCCCGCTGGGTGAGACCGTCGACTTCTACGGTGCCCTCGGCTTCGAGGTCATGGAACGCCAGGAGCGGCCGTACGCCTACGCCGCGATGCGTCGCGAGGACATCGACCTGCACGTCTACGGCATGCCCGACTGGGACCCGGAGACGTCGCACTCGACCTGTCTGATCATCGTCGACGACACCGAGGCGCTCTGGGCCAAGTGGGCGGCGGGCCTGCGGAAGAGGTACGGACGCGTGCCCCTGACCGGTCTGCCCCGGATGACCCGGCCGCGCCGCCGGGCCAACGCCGGCGGCGCCAGCGGGTTCTCCGTCGTCGACCCGAACGGCAACTGGATCCGCGTCTTCCCGGACCGCGCCCCACCCGCGGTCGAGCCGGGCAGCCGCCTGGCTCGCGCCGTCGAGAACGCGGTGGTCCTGGCCGACTCGAAGGACGACCTGGTCCAGGCGCTCAAGGTGCTCGTCGGCGCCGAGCGCAGGGCCGACGACAGCACCCCACCGCAGGACCGCCTCGCCGCGCTCGCCCTGCTGGCCGAGCTCCAGGTCCGCGCCGGCACCCCCGACGACGCGCGTGCCACGCTCGCCCGCCTCGACGCCCTGCCCGTCGAGGACGGACCGGAGGTGGCAGCCGTGCGTGCGCAGGCGCGCGAGCTGGCCCGCGACCTCAGCTAGTCGCCAGCCGCTCCAGCAGCAGCGCCTCGGCGAGCACGACCTTCTCCAGCTCCCCCAGGTGCACCGACTCGTTGGCACCGTGCGCGCGACCGTCGGGGTCCTCGACGCCCGTGACCAGGATCGCGGCGTCCGGGTAGACCTCCAGCAGGTCCGCGATGAACGGGATGGACCCGCCGACCCCGGTGTCCACGGGCTCGGTCCCCCACGACTGAGCGAACGCCCACCGCGCCGCCTGCATCGCCGTCGAGTCGGTCGGCGCCTGGAACGGCTTGCCCTTCTCACCGTCGGTCACGGTGACGCGCGCGCCGAAGGGCGCATGGTCGACGAGGTGCGTCCGCAGGGCGTCCATCGCGGCGTCCGGGTCCTGGCCGGGCGCGAGCCGGACGGAGAGCTTGGCCGATGCGCGCGGCGCGATCGTGTTCGACGCGCTCGCGACCCGAGGGGCGTCGAGCCCGATGACGCCGATCGCCGGGCGCGTCCACAGGCGCGCGGTGATGGGTCCCGTGCCCGCGAGACGGACCCCGTCGAGCACGCTCGCGTCGGTGCGGAACGTCGCCTCGTCGTAGTCGACCGCGGGGTCCGGCGCCTGCACGAGCCCGGCGACGGCGACGTCGCCCTCGTCGTCGTGCAGCGTGGTGATGAGGCGCGCCAGCAAGGTGGGCGCGTCGAGGATCGCGCCGCCGAACATGCCGGAGTGCACGGCGTGCTCCAGCACCGCCACCTCGACCACGCAGTCCACGAGCCCGCGCAGGGACGTGGTCAGACCGGGGACACCGATCGCCCAGTTGGAGGAGTCCGCGACGACGATGACGTCCGCGCGCAGCAGGTCACGGTAGGTGTGCAGGAACTGCGTGAACGTCGGCGACCCGATCTCCTCCTCGCCCTCGATGAAGACCGTGACGCCCACGCCCAGCTCGTCGCCCAGCACGCGCAGGGCGCCCACGTGCGCGATCACGCCTGCCTTGTCGTCCGCGGCACCGCGCCCGTAGAGGCGTCCGCCGCGCTCGGTCGGCTCGAACGGCGGGCTGTCCCAGTCGGCGTCGTCCCCGGGCGGCTGCACGTCGTGGTGCGCGTACAGGAGCACGATCGGTGCGCCCTCCGGGGCGGGCCGACGGCCGACGACCGCGGGAGCGCCCCCCGGCACCGAGAGGACCTGGACGTCGTCGAGACCCGCACCGCGCAGCAGCGCGACGACGGCGTCCGCGCTCGCGACGACGTGCGCCTGGTCGAACTCGGCGTTGGACACGCTCGGGATGCGGACGAGGTCCTCCAGGTCGGCGCGCAGGGCGTCGAAGGCGGCCGCGGTCCGCGCACGCAGCGCGTCCGTCCGGTCACCGGGGAGGAGGGACGAGGAGGAGGAGGCGTCGGTCACGGACCAGCACGCTACTCGACTACCCTGGCGGGGTGTTCGGACGCAGCAACGACCCCCAGCCCGTGACTCCCGCACTGACGGAGAGCACGCCCCCGCCGACCGACGCCGGCAAGGGCCGCCCGACGCCGAAGCGGAAGGTCTCCGAGGCGGCGAACAAGCGCCCCCTCGTGGCACCCGCCACCAAGAAGGCCAGCCGCGAGCGGGCGAAGGCGCAGCGGGACATCGAGTACCGGGCGATGCAGACCGGCGACGAGCGCAACATGCCGGCCAAGGACCGCGGACCCGTGCGTCGCTTCATCCGCGACTCGGTCGACGCTCGTTGGAACCTCGGGGAGTTCTTCCTGCCGGTGGCTGCGGTCTTCCTGGTGCTGCAGTTCGCCCTGTCGCAGACCACCATCGCCATCTACGCGATCCTCGCGCTCTACGTCTACATCATCGCGGCGGTGCTCGACGCGTGGCTGATGTGGCGCGGACTGAAGAAGCGGCTCGTCGCCAAGTTCGGGATCGAGCAGATGCCCCGTGGCGCCGCGATGTACGCGGTCCTGCGGGCGTTCCAGATCCGTCCGTCGCGCATGCCCAAGCCGCAGGTCAAGCACGGGCAGCGGCCCGTCTGACCCCGCCGTAGGGTGGCGGGCATGGTTTCCTACCGCTCCCTGGGCCGCTCCGGCCTGAAGATCACCGAGATCACGTACGGCAACTGGCTCACGCACGGCTCGCAGGTGGAGAACGACACCGCGAAGGCCTGTGTGCGCGCCGCGCTCGACGCGGGCATCACGAGCTTCGACACCGCCGACGTGTACGCGAACACGAAGGCCGAGACCGTCCTCGGCGAGGCGTTGAAGGGTGAGCGTCGCCAGTCGCTCGAGATCTTCACGAAGGTCTACTGGCCGACCGGACCCGGCGGCGCGAACGACTCCGGCCTGTCGCGCAAGCACATCCTCGAGTCGATCGACGGCTCGCTGCAGCGCCTGCAGACGGACTACGTCGACCTCTACCAGGCGCACCGCTACGACCTGTCGACCCCGCTCGAGGAGACGATGCAGGCGTTCGCCGACGTCGTGCGGTCGGGCAAGGCGCTCTACATCGGCGTCAGCGAGTGGACCGCCGAGCAGATCCGTGCGGGTCACGCTCTCGCGCAGGAGCTGAACATCCAGCTCATCTCGAACCAGCCGCAGTACTCGGCCTTGTGGCGGGTCATCGAGGGCGAGGTCGTCCCCACCTCCGCCGAGCTCGGGGTGTCGCAGATCGTCTGGTCGCCGGTGGCCCAGGGCGTGCTGACCGGCAAGTACAAGCCGGGCGAGGCGCCGCCGACCGGGTCCCGCGCGACCGACGAGAAGGGTGGCGCCCGGTTCATCGGCCGGTTCCTCGAGCAGCCGGACGTGCTGCAGCGGGTGCAGGACCTGACGCCGGTCGCCGACGAGCTCGGCCTGTCCCTCGCGCAGCTGGCCGTGGCGTGGGTGCTCCAGAACGAGAACGTCGCCGCGGCGATCATCGGCGCCTCACGGCCCGAGCAGGTCACGGAGAACGTCAAGGCCTCCGGGGTGACGATCCCGGCCGAGCTGCTCGCGCGGATCGACACGATCCTGGGCGACTCCGTCGTCTCCGACCCGGGCGAGACCGCGAAGAACGCGCCGCCGGCCCGCTGAGTGCAGGACCCGGCCCCGGTGACGGGGCCGGGTCACCTCAGACCGTGACGGGTTCGTCGGCCACGGTCGGGACCGTCAGTCGCGGCAGGAACAGGTGCACGAGAGGACCGATCGCCACGGCGTAGGCGAGGGTCGCGAACCCGACGGTGCCGCCGAGCGCCCAGCCGACCGACACGACCGCCACCTCGATGCTCGTGCGGACCAGCCGCACCGAACGGCCGGTCCGACGCACGAGCCCGGTCATGAGCCCGTCACGCGGACCCGGCCCGAGGCGGGCACCGACGTAGAGGCCCGTCGCCAGCCCGTTGAGCACGATGCCGGTGGCCGCCAGCGCGATGCGCACGCCGATCGCGTCGGGGAGCGCGTCGAGGAGCACGAGGAACGGGTCCACGAGCGCACTGATCACGACGACGTTCGCGACGGTGCCGACGCCGGGGCGCTGGCGGAGCGGGATCCAGCACGCCAGGACCACCAGGCCGGTCAGCAGGGTGACGACGCCGAACGACAGCCCCGTGCGCGCCACGATCCCCTGCGTGAGCACGTCCCACGGCATGCTCCCCAGTCCGGCGTCGACGAGCATCGCGATCGACGCCGCGTACAGGACGAGACCCGTGAGCAGCTGCACGGCCCGGCGCGCAGGGCGTGCGTCGGGACGCATCCAGGACGACACCGCGCGAGCATACGTGCGCTCGTCGGCGGTGCTCACGTGAGCTGCTCGAACGACGTCGGGCGCGACGCCGGCGGTGGGCGGTGCCCCAGTCCGTCCCGCCGGATCGCCCGCCACAACGGCACGAGCAGGCCCGCGAGCAGGACGACCGCTATCCCTGACCACAACCACATCTCCATGAGCAGCAACATTGGCCTCTAACTGGCATCACTTCCAATAGCCACTTCTGGCATAGTGGCCTCATGCCCGCCGACGACCTTCCCGCCGACCGCCGGATCAGTGGCCTGCGCCTGGACGCCGTCCTGGGTGCGTGGCAGCGCCCCGGTCCGGCCTACGTCGCACTCGCCGACGCACTGCGCGCCGCGATCCTGTCCGGAGCCGTCCCGTTGAGCACCCGCCTGCCCAGCGAGCGCGAGCTCGCCGACGCATCCGGCGTGTCCCGGACGACCACCACCGCGACGTACGGGCTGCTGCGCGACGAGGGCTACCTCGTGAGCCGACGCGGCTCCGGCACGGTCACCACCCTGCCGTCGGGCCCGGGCGCGCGCGTCTCGATGGCGGAGTCCGTCGGGCACGAACCCGGTGTCGTCGACCTCGCGATGGCGGCACCGTCGGCCCCCTCGTCGCTGCACGGCGCGTACCTCGCGGCGCTCGACGCACTCCCCCGGCACCTGTCCGGCACGGGCTACTCCCCCCTCGGGCTGCCGGTGCTGCGCGAGGCCGTCGCACGCTGGTACACGGCCCGCGGCACACCCACGAACCCGGACCAGGTGCTCGTCACGACCGGTGCGCAGCAGGCGATCCACCTGCTGGTCACGGCGCACGCAGGCCCGGGCGACCGCGTGGTCGTCGAGCACCCGACCTACCCGCACGCGATCGACGTCGTCCGCGCCGCGGGTGCCCGGCCCGTCCCCGTGCCGTCGGGTGGTTCCGGCCTGGACATCGACCTGCTCGAGTCGACGCTGCGGCAGGTGTCACCGCGGCTCGTGTACCTGATCCCCGACCACCGCAACCCGACCGGGACCAGCCTCGACGACGAGGAGCGCGCGCAGGTCCGCGCCCTGGCCCGGCGGTACCGGACGGCGATCGTCGGAGACGAGGTCCTCACCGAGCTGACCCTCGACGGTCCGGCGCCCAGCTCGTCCGCGGGCGACGGCACGGCGTCGGCCTACGTGATCTCGATCGGCTCGGCGTCGAAGAGCTACTGGGGCGGGCTGCGGGTCGGCTGGGTCCGCGCCCACCCCGACCTGGTCGCGCGGCTGGCCAGCACCCGCGCGCACACCGACATCGGGACCGCGGTGCTGGAGCAGCTGGTCGTAGCCGAGCTGCTCGCTCAGCCGACGGACCTGCTGGACCGTCGACGCACCGAGCTGCGAGCCCGGCGGGACCTCCTCGTCGGCCTGCTGCTCGACCAGCTGCCGTCGTGGCGCTTCGACGTGCCCGCCGGCGGGCTCTCGCTGTGGGCGGACCTCGGCGCACCGGTGTCCAGCGCGCTCGCCGCCATCTCGACCCGGCACGGGGTCCGGGTGGTCCCCGGGACGGCGTTCGGGGTGGACGGCAGCTTCGAGCGCAACCTGCGGCTGCCGTTCACCACGTCACCCGACGACCTGCGCCGGGCCGTGGCCGGCCTCGCGGCGGCGTGGGCCGGGCTGGGGATCACCGCACCAGTCACGGGACCCGAGCGGGTGCACGCGCTGGTGTGAGGTCAGATGAGCGGCAGCGTGAGGGTCGGCGTCGCCTGAGCACCTTCGTGCAGGAGCCCCACCGCCTGGACTCCCTGCGCGGCGAGCGTGCGCCAGTGCTCGCCGAGCCACTGCTCGGCGTCGTACTGCGTCGTGAACACGGGACTGACCGGCCGGTCGAGCACGGACCCGTCCGCACCGTCGAACCGCCACTCCCACTGCGGTCGCACCACCATCACGCGACCGCCTTGCGCCGGGCCGGACCACGCAGCGCCTCGTCGGACGCGAGCGCGCGGGCGATGCGCGACGCGTACGCCGGACCCTCGTAGACCAGGCCCGTGTAGCCCTGCACGAGGGTCGCGCCGACGGCCACGTACTCGCGGGCGTCGGCGGGGGTCGTGATGCCGCCGACACCGATGATCACCGCGTCGGGACCCAGCTGGTTGCGCAGGCGTGCCACCACGTCGAGGCCGCGCGCGAGCACCGGCGGGCCGGACAGGCCGCCCGGTCCCAGGTCGTGCCCGATGGTGGTGTTGACCGCGACGATCCCGTCGAGACCCAGCTCGGCGGCGAGCTCGGCCACCGCGTCCACGTCGTCGTCGGACAGGTCGGGGGCGATCTTGACCAGCAAAGGCACGGGAGCGTGGCCGGCCGACGCGGTGGCCTCGTCGGCCGCCACGCGGGTGGCCTCCAGGATCGGGCGCAGCGCCTCGACCGACTGCAGGTCACGCAGGCCCGGGGTGTTCGGCGACGACACGTTCACCACCAGGTAGTCGGCGTACGGCGCGAGGCGGCCTGCGCTGGTGGCGTAGTCGCCGGGCGCCTGCTCCGCAGGGGTCGCCTTCGTCTTGCCGATGTTCACGCCCACCACGAGCCGTCGGCCCGCCGGCGTCGCACGCAGACGTCGCAGCCGGTCCGCCACGGCCGCCGAGCCCTCGTTGTTGAAACCCATCCGGTTGCGCAGCGCCCGCTGCTCCAGGACGCGCCAGAGCCGCGGCGGCTCGTTGCCCGGCTGCGCGTGCGCGGTGACCGTGCCCACCTCCACGAAGCCGAAGCCGAGCATCGTCAGGCCGGCCACCCCGACGGCGTTCTTGTCGAACCCGGCCGCCAGCCCGAACCGCGAGGGGAACTGCCGACCCCAGACCTCCACGGTGCCCTCGTCGGACGCCCGGAAGACCCGGTGCACCGCGCCACGCAGGAGCGGGACCTGGGCCACCACCCGGATGAGCCGGAACGCGACCTCGTGGGCACGCTCCGGATCCATGCGACGGAACACGAGGTCGAACAGCAGTCGGTACACGTTCTTCACCCTAGGTCGTCCGGCGCGGGCGGCACGTCGGGTGTCCGCCCCGTGCGCCACAGCCACACCAGGCCCAGGAAGGGGAGCACCAGCGGGACGTAGCCGTAGCCCTGACCGAACGCGGACCACACGGTCTCGTCGGGGAAGTCACCCACGTCGACCAACGACAGCACCCCGACCGTCAGCACCCCGAGCATCTCGATCGACACGGCCCACCAGGCGAGCGTGCGCCGGTCCGTGGCCAGGGCGACGGTCGCGACGACGTACACGAGACCCGCGCCGAGCGAGAGCAGGTACGCGACCGGTGCCTCGTCGAGCTTGGTGGCCACCTGGTAGATCCCACGGGCCGTCGCGGCGAGCGCGAGGATCCCGTAGACCGCCACGAGGAGCCGGCCGGGACCGCTCCCCGTCCGTCGCTGGCTCATACGGTCCCCCAGATCTGGAGCAGTCGGAACTCGAGGAACGCGACGGTCACCGCCGCGACGAGCAGGACCACCGAGCTCCACCGGGTGCGCTCGGCGAACGCCCAGGCGGCAGCGATCGGCAGGACCAGCGCCTGGGTGAGGACGTAGCCCCAGAGCAGGACGCCGTCGACGTCGGGCGAGCCGGTCGCGGCCAGGACGCCCGCGATCACGGCCTGCAGGACGAGCACACCCTCGATCACGGCGGCACCCCACAGCTGCCGCAGCACCACGGCACGGTCCCGGGCGACGAACCAGGCGGCCCACGCGCCGAGCGCCAGGCAGAGGGCGCCGACGAGCAGCGCGAGGGGGACGATCACGATGCCCCACCGTACCGGCGCAGCGAGACGGAGCGGACCGCCCCGACAGGGCTCGCGCCTATCATCGACGCGTGACCGTCTCGCTGACCGCCCAGGACCCTGCCCGCCTCGCCGTCGACGCCCTCGTAGTCGCGGTCGCCCAGCAGGACGGCGTACCGGCTGTCCTCGGGCTCGAGCGGCTCCCCAAGGAGCTGCGCGCCCAACTCGCCGACGCCTCCGCGCTCGGCATCACCGGGGCGGCCGACGAGGTGCGACGGCTCCCCGGCACCGGGCTGAGCGCCACGATCCTCGTGCTCACGGGCGTCGGAGCATCGGACACGATCACCGCCGAGGCGCTGCGTCGGGCTGCGGGTGCCGCGACGCGCGAGCTCGCCGGCACCGCGAGCGTCGGTCTCGCGCTGCCCGCCGACGACGCCGAGTCGGTCGCGGCCGTCGCAGAGGGCGCCCTCCTCGGCGCGTACTCCTACACGCGCTACCGCGCCTCCGAGGCCGCCAAGCAGGCACCCGTCGGCGCGATCCAGATCGTCACCGCACACCCGAAGGACCGCACGACCCTGGCAGCGGTCGCCCGTGCCGAGGTCGTCGCCGCCGCGGTGCACGGCACGCGCGACCTGGTGAACGCCGCACCGAACGACCTCTACCCGGCCGCGTTCGCCGAGGCCGCGAAGGCCGCGCTCAAGGACTCCGGCGCCAAGGGCCTGAAGATCACGGTGCTCGACGACAAGGCGCTCGCCGCCGGCGGCTACGGCGGCCTGATCGGCGTGGGCCAGGGCTCGGTCCGCGGGCCCCGGCTCGTCAAGGTCTCCTACTCGCCGTCGCGACCGAAGGCGAAGGTCGCCCTGGTGGGCAAGGGCATCACGTTCGACTCGGGCGGCATCTCGATCAAGCCCGCCGCCGGGATGGAGGCGATGAAGTCCGACATGGCCGGTGCGGCCGCGGTGCTGCACACCGTCGTCGCGGCTGCGCGACTCGAGCTGCCCGTCGCGGTCACCGGTTGGTTGTGCCTCGCGGAGAACATGCCGTCCGGGACGGCTCAGCGCCCCTCGGACGTGCTGACCATCCGCGGCGGGAAGACCGTCGAGGTGCTGAACACCGACGCCGAGGGCCGGCTCGTGATGGCCGACGGGCTCGTCGCGGCCATCGAGGAGAAGCCCGACGTCGTCATCGACATCGCCACCCTGACCGGCGCGCAGCTCGTGGCGCTCGGGCACCGCGTGTCCGCCGTGATGGGCACCGACGCCGTGCGCGGCGAGGTCGTGGCCGCCGCCGACGTCAGCGGCGAGCAGTTCTGGCCGATGCCGCTGCCCGCGGACCTGCGCGCCTCGCTCAAGTCGAAGGTCGCGGACATCGCCAACATCGGCGACCGGTTCGGCGGCATGCTCACCGCGGGGATCTTCCTGCAGGAGTTCGTCGGGCAGACGCCCTGGGCGCACCTCGACATCGCCGGACCCGCCTACAACGAGCGGACCGCGCACGGGTACACGCCCGTGGGCGGCACGGGCGTCGGCGTGCGGACGCTCCTGGCCCTGCTCGAGGGACGGGCGCCGACGGCCGCGTGAGCTAGGCGTGCTTGCGCTTGCGCGCGAGCCGCTGCCGCGAGTTCCAGTCCCGGACGCGCTGCGGGTAGCCGGTCCGCTGCACGTCGTACACGGGGATGCCCATGTCGCGCGCCAGCTCCCAGGCGGTCTTCGGGTCCGGCACCCGGCGCCGGGTCCACTCCCCGTCCGTGGCGACGAGCATCATCGTCGTCGGCGTGGAGTTGGTCTGCGGCTCGACATACGCCTCGACCCCCACGCGGGTGGCGACGAAGTCCTTCAGGTGGGCGAGCGTCGCCTCGCGCGCGGCCCGGTCCGTCGGCGCGTCGGTGGCGGCCGGCTTGCGGCGTGAGAACAGGCCCATGGCGCACGAGGGTAACCTGCGAACCTGTCGAACTGCGGGGTGAGACCCGCACGAGACGCAGAAGACGGAACAGCAGTCATGGGACGACTGTTCTGAGTGTCACATGGTCGCGCGCGCCGTCCGGGTCGTTCCATGCCCGCCGGGATGACAGGATGGTCGGCGAGCTCGAGACCACCAAGTCTGCGTATGAGGAGTCTGCACGTGGCCGACACGAACGGCACCGCTTTCGACATCGTCGTCCTGGGCGGAGGCAGCGGCGGCTACGCGGCTGCACTGCGCGCCGCACAGCTGGGCAAGACCGTCGCCCTCATCGAGGCCGACAAGGTGGGCGGTACCTGCCTGCACGTCGGCTGCGTGCCCACCAAGGCGCTGCTGCATGCCGCCGAGCTGGCGGACAACGCCCGCGACGGCGCCCACTTCGGCGTCCACACCAGCCTCGACCACATCGACATGAACGGTGTGAACGAGTACAAGGCCACGGTCATCGGCCGCCTGTACAAGGGCCTGCAGGGACTGATCAAGTCCCGCAAGATCACCGTCTTCGAGGGCTACGGCAAGCTCGTCGCGAAGGACACGGTCGAGGTCAACGGCGAGCGGGTCACGGGTGAGTACATCGTGCTCGGCACCGGGTCGTACGCGCGCTCGCTGCCCGGTCTGGAGATCGGGGGCCGCGTCATCACCTCCGACCAGGCCCTCCAGCTCGACTGGGTCCCGAAGTCCGTCATCGTGCTCGGTGGTGGCGTCATCGGGTCGGAGTTCGCGAGCGTCTGGAAGTCCTTCGGCGCGGACGTCACGATCATCGAGGCGCTCCCCCACCTCATCGCCAACGAGGACGAAGCGCTGTCGAGGGCGTTCGAGCGGCAGTTCCGCAAGCGCGGCATCAACTTCAACCTGGGCGTCCGGTTCGCCGGCGTGACGCAGGACGACAACGGCGTGCACGTCTCGCTCGAGGACGGCAAGACGTTCGACGCCGACCTCCTGCTCGTCGCCGTGGGGCGCGGACCGCGCACCTCCGGCGTCGGCTACGAGGAGCAGGGCATCACGCTCGACCGCGGCTTCGTCATCACCGACGAGCGCCTGCACACCGGTGTCGGCAACATCTACGCCGTGGGAGACATCGTCCCCGGGCTCCAGCTCGCGCACCGCGGGTTCGCCCAGGGCATCTTCGTCGCCGAGGAGATCGCCGGGCTCAAGCCCGCCGGCATCGTCGAGTCGGGGATCCCGCGCGTGACCTACTCCGACCCCGAGGTCGCCTCGGTCGGTCTCACGGAGGCACGCGCCAAGGAGGTCCACGGGGCCGACGGCGTCGAGACGCTCGAGTACAACCTCGGCGGCAACGGCAAGAGCCAGATCCTCGGCACCCAGGGGTTCGTCAAGCTCGTGCGCCAGAAGGACGGACCGGTCATCGGTGTCCACATGATCGGTGCACGTGTCGGCGAGCTCATCGGCGAGGGTCAGCTCATCGTGAACTGGGAGGCCTACCCCGAGGACGTCGCCTCGCTCGTGCACGCCCACCCCACGCAGAACGAGGCCCTCGGGGAGGCGCACCTCGCGCTCGCCGGCAAGCCGCTGCACGCCCACAACTGACCTCACGATTCGAAGGAGACACGAGCGGTCATGTCCGACAACGTGCAGCTGCCCGCACTCGGTGAGTCCGTCACCGAGGGGACCGTCACCCGCTGGCTGAAGAACGTGGGCGACACGGTGGAGGTCGACGAGCCGCTGCTCGAGATCTCGACCGACAAGGTCGACACCGAGATCCCGTCGCCGTTCGCCGGCGTGCTCGAGCAGATCCTCGTCCAGGAGGACGAGACCGTCGAGGTCGGCGCCACGCTCGCCGTCATCGGGTCCGGGGAGGGCTCGTCCGCGCAGGACTCGACGGACGACGCCGCCGCGGCCGAGCCGGCCGAGGCCGAGCCGGCAGAGGCCGAGCCGGCTGAGGAGCCCGCTGCCGAGCAGGCTCCTGCCGAGGAGCCGGCCGCCGAGGCGGCCCCAGCCGAGCAGCCGGTCGAGGAGCACGAGGAGCCCGCCGCCGCGCCGGCCGCAGCCGCCGAGGAGGGTGGTGGCACCGGCGAGGACGTGAAGCTCCCCGCGCTGGGCGAGTCCGTCACCGAGGGCACCGTCACCCGCTGGCTCAAGGCCGTCGGCGACGAGGTCGCGGTCGACGAGCCGCTCCTGGAGATCTCCACCGACAAGGTCGACACGGAGATCCCGTCGCCGTTCGCCGGCACGCTGCAGCAGATCCTCGTCCAGGAGGACGAGACCGTCGAGGTCGGTGCGGTCCTCGCCGTGATCGGCTCGGGGTCAGCCCCCGCGGCCGCCCCGAAGGAGTCGGCACCGGCCGAGGAGAAGGCACCCGAGCCGGCACCGGCGGAGGAGTCGAAGCCTGAGCCGCAGACCGCCCCCGAGCCGTCGGCCGAGCAGGAGTCGGCCGCGGCCACCCCTGCACCGGTCCCGGCGACACCGACTCCGGCACCGGTCCCAGCCACCCCCGCCGCAGCTCCGGCCGCATCCCCCTCGGTCTCGGGCACCTACCTGACGCCCCTCGTCCGCAAGCTCGCGGCCGAGAAGGGCGTCGACGTGTCGTCGCTCGTGGGCACCGGGGTGGGCGGTCGGATCCGCAAGGAGGACGTCCTCGACGCCGCCGCCAAGGCTGAGGCCGAGAAGGCTGCCGCCGAGGCCGCCAAGGCGCAGCCCGCTGCCGCGGCACCGGCCGCGCCCGCCAAGCCCGCCGCCGCCGTCCCGGCGGTCTCGCCGCTGCGGGGCACGACGGAGAAGGCAAGCCGGCTGCGGCAGATCATCGCCGAGCGCATGGTCGACGCCCTGCACTCGCAGGCGCAGCTGACCACCGTCGTCGAGGTCGACGTGACCCGGGTCGCCCGGCTGCGCGCCAAGGCCAAGGAGGACTTCAAGGCACGCGAGGGCGTCAACCTCACGTTCCTGCCGTTCTTCGTGCTGGCTGCCGTCGAGGCGCTCAAGGCGTTCCCGAAGATCAACGGCGTGCTCGAGGGCAACCAGATCACGTACCACGCGCAGGAGAACGTCGGCATCGCCGTGGACACCGAGAAGGGCCTCCTCGTCCCAGTGATCCGCGACGCGGGCGACCTGAACCTCGCCGGCATCTCGCGCAAGATCGTCGACCTGGCGGGCCGCACCCGGCAGAACAAGGTCACCCCGGACGAGCTGAGCGGTGCCACGTTCACGGTGACGAACACGGGCTCCGGTGGCGCGATCATCGACACCCCGATCGTCCCCGGCGGCACGTCCGCGATCCTCGGCACCGGTGCGATCGTCAAGCGTCCCGTCGTCATCCAGGACGCCGACGGCGCCGAGGTGATCGCCATCCGGTCGATGTGCTACCTGTCGCTCTCGTACGACCACCGCCTGGTCGACGGTGCCGACGCGTCGCGCTACCTCACCGCGGTCAAGAACCGCATCGAGGAGGGCTCGTTCGAGTCCGAGGTCGGCCTCTGACCCGCAGCACCTGAGACACCACGACGGCCCGGTACCCCGCGAGGGGCACCGGGCCGTCGTGCGACGGTAGCCGGTGGCCCTGCCGGGCCGGTTGTGCGGGGCGACCGTAGGGTGAGCGCCATGCAGGTCGTCATCGCCGGGTCGCACGGCTTCATCGGGTCCGCTCTCGTCCCCCACCTGCGGCGCGGAGGGCACGACGTCCGTGTGCTGGTGCGTGGCCCCGCGCACGGGCGGGACCAGATCTCCTGGGACCCGGCCGCGGGTCGACTGGACCCTGACGACGTTGCCGGCGCGGACGCCGTCATCAACCTCGCGGGGGTCAACCCCGGCTCCCGGCCGCTCACGACGGCCCGCAAGCGCGAGGTCCTGTCGTCCCGTCTGAACACGACCGGGCTGCTCTCGCGGACCCTCGCCACGCTGGACGACGGACCGCAGGTGCTGCTCCAGGCGTCGGGGATCGGGGCGTACGGCTCCCGCGGGGACGACGTGCTGGACGAGGACGAGCCGATCGGCACCACGTTCTTCGCGAACGTCGTCCGGCACTGGGAGGCGGCGACGGCGCCGGCGCAGGACGCCGGGGTGCGGGTGGTCCACCTGCGGACCGGGATCGTGCTGGGCCAGGGTGGCGGGGCCTTGGGTCGGCTGCTCCCGCTGATCCGGCTGGGCGTCGGGGGGCGGCTGGGGTCGGGTCGGCAGTTCTGGCCGTGGATCACGCTCCTCGACCACGTCCGTGCCGTCGAGCACCTGCTGACCGCCTCGGTGGAGGGGCCTGTCAACCTGGTGACCGCTTCGGCGCGCAACGCCGACGTGGTCGCCGCGCTCGCTCGCGCCTACCACCGGCCCGCCGTCGTACCGGTGCCCGCGTTCGCGCTGCGTGCCGTCCTCGGCGACTTCTCGTCGGAGGTGCTCGGGTCGATCCGCGCGGTCCCGGCCGTGCTCGACGCCAGCGGCTTCGTCCCGGTCCACGCGGACCTCGCGACCGCCGCGGAGTGGGTCGCGCACCGCGACTGAGGTGGTCAGGGGTCGACGACGTCCCAGACGCGCCAGCCGGCGGCGGTCCACCGCAGGCCCAGCACCACGGTCCGCGCCTCGGAGGCCGCCACAGGGACCGCGGCTCCCCCGTCGGCGGGAACCCGGGAGTGCGCGGACATGGCGGACGTCACGGCCACGTCCGTCGTGTCACCGCGGTCACCGTCCTCCTCGACGAGCCAGGCGTCCTGCACGTCGACGGTGAGTCCGTCGACGCGCGCACCGTCGAGCCCGGCGAGCAGCTCTGCGTCCGCCGCGGCAGCCGGACCGTCGGCGACGTCGACCGTCCCGAGACGGGACACGTCGCCCGCGCTGATGATCTGCGCCCGCACCTGGCTGAGGTCGATGGCGGCCTGCACGGGGTCGTCCACCCGCGGGACCGCGGCGGGTTGGTCGAGGAGACGCCAGCCTCCGACGGCGGCCCCCAGCGCCACCACAGCGACCACCAGGCCCGCTCCGGCAGGGGATGCGCGGCGACGGCGACGCTGCCGGTCCTCCCGACGGGTCGTTCCCGGCACCCGCAGGAGTTCGCCCTCCCGGGCCATGGCCGTCAGCGCCGAGGAGGCGCGGGCGCCCGCGTCGGGAAGCCGGACCGGTTCGGGGTCCGTCGTGTCGTAGCACGCGTCGACCACGCGACCGGCGTCGAGCCCGGGCACGACCAGGAGCGCGGTGAGCGCCTCCCGCAGGCTCCCCTCGTCGGCCTGGTCGGACACGAGGTGCACGTCCGCGCCGGGCATCTGGTCGAGCACGGTCGCGACCAGGCGTCGCACGTCCGCCTCGACGTCGGCCGCGCCGCTGAGGGCTCCGCGCAGGTCGGTCAGCGCGGGCCGGCCGTCGGGCCGGACGACGATCGTCGACTCGCTCACGGCGCCGTGGGACAGGCCGGCACCCCGCAGCGCGTCGAGAGCGCCCGCCACGGGGATCGCCACCGTGGCGGCCTCGCCGTCCGTCAGAGGCGCCCGCGCCGCGCGGATCTGCGCGAGGGACAGCCCGTCGACGTGCTCGACGACGAGCCCGAGCCGACCCGAGGACAGCCCGACCACGTCGAGGACCTCCGGCAGGTGCTCGTGCCGGACCGCGCGGAGACGGGCGGCGCGCTCGGCCGTCCCGGCGTCGGCGACGGCGGGCACCACGTGCAGCTCGAGCCGTCGGTCGGACCCGTCCAGGGCCACGGCCAGCCATCCGGACCCGGCGACGTCGACGGGGTGGAACCCGGCGTCCGCGAGGGCGGTCTCGACGTCGGTCGGCACCACGAACCTGTCCATCGGGACATCCAAGCCCGGTCGGCGTCGGCCCGTCGGCGGCCGTCCACAGGCTCGGGTCAGGGCAGGGCGACCACCCGTCGTTCCGCGGCGGACACGAGGGCGGCGTCGAGCACCCGGGCGGTGCGGGCCGCGTCGGCCGGGTCGACCGGCGGCGGACCCCCGTCGACGACCCACCGCACGACCTCGCGGTACAGGTCGACGTGACCTCCGGGGGCCTGCGGCACCGGCTGCCGGTCCGCCCCACGCACCAACCATCCTTCGTGCACGGGCTCGCCGGGCCGTCGGGTCTCCTCGTACGCGTCGTCGAGCGCGGCGAACGGGGTCGGTTCGCCCTCGAAGCTGGTCACGAGATACGCGCCTCCGTCGCCGAGCACGCGCGTGCGCGGACCGGGAGCACCCACGACGGCGCCCGCCTGCAGGTGGCTCACGACCCCGTTGCCGGCGTGCACGAGCGCGAGGAACACGTCGTCGACGGCGGGGGTGGTGCGGGCGTGCAGCTCGGCGTAGACCTGCGTGACGGGCCCGAACAGCTGGACCGCGGAGTCGACCAGGTGGGCCCCGAGGTCGAGCAGGAGCCCGCCCGAGTCGGGGTCGTTCTCCTTCCAGCGGTCCTGCGGCACGGGACGGAACCTCTCCCACCGCCGCTCGAACCGGTGCACGGTGCCCAGCTCTCCGCTCGCGAGGACGCCGAGCAACGTGAGCTGTTCGGGGTCCCAGCGGCGGTTCTGGAACACCGTGAGCCGCCCGTCGCCGCGCGACGCCAGCAGCTCCGCGTCGTCGGCGGTGGTCGCCAGGGGCTTGTCGACCAGGACGTGCAGCCCGGCGTCGAGCGACGCCTGGACGTGCGCCACGTGCTCGCCGGTCGGGCTCGCGATCACGACGAGGTCGAGCTCGGCGGCGTGCGCGAGCAGGGCGTCCACGTCGGGGACGACGCGAGCGCCCGGCCAGTCGGTCTCGACCTGCTGCGCGCGGCTCCGGGTGACCACGCACGTCACCCGCTGACCCGCCTCCCGCAGCAGCCGGGCGTGGATCCCCCGGCCCGCTCCCCCGTACCCGACCAGCCCGACCCGCAGCGCCTCCATGCGCCTCACTCTAGGTCGGGGGCGACCTTGTGCAGCCCGTGCTCCTGGTGCCGCGACAGGGCGCTGGGCCACCACGTCCGGCGCCCGAGGTCGTGCACCAGTGCCGGGACGAGCAGGCTGCGCACGACGAGCGTGTCCAGCAGGACGCCGAACGCGACGATGAACGCGATCTGCGCGAGGAACAGCAGCGGGATGACCCCGAGCGCGGCGAACGTGACGGCCAGCACCACGCCCGCGGAGGTGATCACGCCACCCGTCACGGCGAGCCCGCGGACCACGCCCGCACGCGTCCCGATCTTCAGCGACTCCTCGCGGACGCGCGTCATCAGGAAGATCGAGTAGTCGACCCCGAGGGCGACGAGGAACACGAACGCGAACAGCGGGACGACCGGGTCGGCGCCGGCGAAGCCGAGGACGTGGTTGAAGACGATCGCCGAGACGCCGAGCGCAGCGGCGAACGAGAGCACGTTGGCGGCGAGCAGGAGGCCGGCGGCGACGACCGACCGCAGCAGGAACATCAGGATCACGCCGATGACGAGGAGCACGACGGGGACGATCACGCGCAGGTCCCGCTCGCTGGCGAGGTTCGTGTCGAGCGTCTCCGCGGCGGCGCCTCCGACGAGCGCGGTCGGGCTGGCCCCGTGGACGGCCGTGCGCAGCTCCTCGACGGTGGCCACGGCGTCCTGCGTGTCCGCGGACGCCGTGGTGGCGACGTCGAGCCGCACCCGCCCGTCGACGACGACGACCGCTGCGGTGTCACCCTCGACGCCCGCGGGAGCGCCGGTGTACGGCGTCACGGACTCCACGCCGTCGACGCCCTCGGCCGCGGTCGTGACCGCGTCCACGTCGGCCTCGTCGACGATGACGATCGCGGGCTGGACCGACCCGGCGGGGAAGTGCTCGGCCAGCACCTCCTCGCCGGCGACCGCGTCGACGTCGGTGAGGAAGATGTCGACCTGGTTGGTCCCGGACGCGTTGAGCGTGGGCAGGAACGCCGCACCGACGGCCAGGGCCAGCGCGGTGACGATCCACACCGGCCGGGCCTTGCGTCCGACGAACCGTGCGAGCCGCGGCCACAGCCCTGTCCCGTCGGCCGGGTCCGGCTCGACGGTCGTGTCGACGTGCGCGTGGTCAGCCTCGTGCGCGACGACCGGCACCGGACGCGGCGCGCGCGGCCAGAAGAGGATGCGCGACCGCTTGCCGAAGACGAGCAGGAGCGCGGGCAGCAGCGTGAGAGCACCGAGCAGGGCGGAGGCGATGCCGATGGCGGCCACCGGGCCGAGGCTGCGGTTCGAGCCGAGGTCCGACAGCAGGAGGCACAGGACGCCGGCGATGACGGTCCCCGCGCTGGCGGCGATCGGCTCGACGCACGCCCGCAGAGCGCGCTTCATGGCCTCGGCCGGGTGCTCCACGTGCGCGAGCTCCTCCCGGTAGCGCGCGACGAGCAGCAGCGCGTAGTCGACGGACGCACCGACCACGAGGATCGACAGGATGCCCTGCGACTGCCCGTTGAGCACGAGGGTGCCGTTCGCGGCGAGGTTGTAGACGACCAGGCCGGCCAGGCAGAGCGCGAAGACCGCGGTGAGGATCACGACGAACGGCAGGAACGGCGAGCGGTAGACCAGGACGAGGATGAGCAGGACGGCACCGAGGGCGACGAGGAGCAGGACGCCGTCGATCCCGCCGAACGCGGTGACCAGGTCGGCGACGAACCCGGCGGGGCCGGTGACCCAGGCCTGCAGCCCGAGCTCCCCGGCGGAGGTCGCGGTGGCTCCGAGCTCGGACTCCAGCGACTCGCGCAGCGCCAGCACGAAGGAGTCGGTCACACCCTCCTCGTCGGCGAGCAGCTCCTCCGACGACGCCCCGTCCAGCGAGTACGCGACGAGGATCGCCTCGCCGTCCTGCGACGGCACGACCGCCACCTCGCCGACGAGGTAGTCGGACCACGTTCCCTCGTTGCCGGGCGGCAGCGCCTCGTCGGGGAACGCCTCCGCCCAGTCCTGCACGGCGGCCAGCTGGTCGGGGGTGACCTCGCTCCCGTCGGCGGGCTGGAGGACGACGAGCGCGGGTAGTGTCTCGGTGTCGACGAAGCCCTTGCTCTCCTCGGCGGCCCGGGTGGACTCGGCCGACGAGGGCAGGAACGCCGAGGCGTCGTTCGTCTGGACCTGCGACAGCTTGCCCTGCGCCATCCCGCCGACCGATCCGATGCCGAGCCACACGACCAGGGCGACGCCGACGAGCACGGCGCGGAGAAGGGTGGACCGGCGATTACTCAGCATGCTGAGTATCATTGGGCTTGTTCGACGAAACAGCAAACGGAGGCGTGACCGTGGACCAGGAGAGCAGGACGAGCCCCACGCTCGATCCCGCCTCCCCCGATCCTGCGCACTGGCCCGTCGGGCGGCTGCTCTCGTCGGCCGCACGCCGCGTCGAACGGGACTGGAACGCCCACCTCGCTGCATGGGACCTGAACCACGCCAGCCAAGCGGTCCTCGCCCACCTGCTGCGCGCGCCCATGTCGCAGCGCGAGCTGGCGGCCGCCAGCGGTGTCACCGAGCAGACGATGAGCCGCGTCCTCGCCCGCATGGAGCGCAGCGGCTACGTCACACGGACGCCCCACGACGACGACCGGCGCCGGCACGTGATCACCATCACGGACGCGGGACGCTCAGCCTTCGTCGTCGCGTCCGACCGCAAGCTCGCCGAGACGATGGTCACCCGCGGGCTCACGCTCGCCGAGGCCGAGGAGCTGCGGCGGCTGCTCGCCGTCGTCGCGGGCGACCCGCACACGGACGACTCGTCCGCGTCGCAGGGTTAGCCTGACGGGCATGCGGTTCGACGAGCTCGACCTCGGTACGCGTCTGCTCCCCTACGAGCCCACGTGGCAGCTGCAGCGGGAGGTCCAGGCGGCGGTCGCGGACGGGACACGTGAGGACACCGTCCTGCTGTGCGAGCACGAGGACGTGTACACGGCCGGCCGGCGCACCGCGCGGTGGGACCGCCCCGTCGACGGCACACCCGTCATCGACGTCGACCGTGGTGGCCGCATCACGTGGCACGGACCCGGTCAGCTCGTCGGCTACCCCATCGTGAAGCTGGCCACCCCCATCGACGTCATCCGCTACGTCCGCGCCCTGGAGGAAGCCCTCATCCGGACGTGCGCGGACCTGGGCCTGACCGCGGTCCGCAGCGACATCGACGGGCGCAGCGGGGTGTGGTTCGCCGCCGACGACGACCGCCGCGAGCGGAAGGTCGCGGCCATCGGCGTGCGCGTCTCGCGCGGCGTCACGATGCACGGGTTCGCGCTGAACTGCGAGCCCGACCTGACGGCGTTCGACCGCATCGTGCCCTGTGGGATCGAGGACGCCGACGTGACGTCGCTCTCCGTGGAGACCGGTCGGCGCGTGACGATCGCCGAGGCGCTGCCCCTGGTCCGCGGCCACCTGGCCGACACCCTGGTCCCGCTGCTGGCCGTGCGACCCGTCGCCGCGGTGTGACGCGCGACTCCCCCGCAGCCGACGCCGGAACGGCGGGTTAGTCTGACCGACGTGACGATCGCAGCCGATGGCCGACGCATGCTCCGCATCGAGGCGCGCAACTCCGAGACGCCCATCGAACGCAAGCCGGAGTGGATCCGCACCCGCGCGACGATGGGCCCCGAGTACACCGAGCTCAAGGGCCTGGTGAAGCGCGAAGGCCTGAACACGGTGTGCGAGGAAGCCGGGTGCCCCAACATCTTCGAGTGCTGGGAGGACCGCGAGGCGACGTTCCTCATCGGCGGTGACCAGTGCACGCGGCGCTGCGACTTCTGCCAGATCGACACCGGCAAGCCGGCCGCGTTCGACGCCGACGAGCCGCGCCGCGTGGCCGCGTCCGTGCAGGCGATGGGCCTGAAGTACTCGACCGTGACCGGCGTGGCCCGGGACGACCTGCCCGACGGCGGCGCCTGGCTCTACGCGGAGACGGTCCGCCAGATCCACGCGGTCAACCCCGGCACCGGCGTCGAGCTGCTCATCCCCGACTTCAACGCGACGCCCGAGCTGCTCGACGAGGTCTTCTCGTCGCAGCCCGAGGTGCTGGCCCACAACCTCGAGACCGTCCCGCGCATCTTCAAGACGATCCGCCCCGGCTTCCGCTACGACCGGTCGCTCTCGGTGATCACCCGCGCGCACGAGCAGGGACTCGTCACCAAGTCGAACCTCATCCTCGGCATGGGCGAGACCACCGAGGAGGTCGTCGAGGCGCTCGCCGAGCTGCACGAGGCCGGCTGCGACCTCATCACGATCACGCAGTACCTGCGCCCGTCCGTGCGACACCACCCCGTGTCCCGCTGGGTCCGCCCCGAGGAGTTCGTCGAGCTGTCGACCGAGGCCGAGCGCCTCGGGTTCCTCGGCGTCATGAGCGGTCCCCTGGTCCGGTCGTCGTACCGCGCCGGCCGGCTGTGGGGCCAGGCCATGCGCCGCTACGGCCGGCCGATCCCCGAGGCGCTCGCGCACCTCGCGGAGCCGACCACGTCGCGCCAGGAGGCCGCGAGCCTGCTCGCCCGCTGAGGGTCAGGAGGGCCCCGATCCGTCGGTAGACTTCGGGCCCATGGCCCGCGACAAGACCTCCGACGCTGCACCGACGCCCAAGGTGAAGAAGACCCGCTGGTACCACCAGGTGTGGCAGGCGTACCAGATGACCCGGAAGAACGATCCGGCGGTCACCTGGATCATCCTGGCGGTGTTCTTCGGGACCATCGCGGTCGGCGTCGTCATCGGGTTCCTGGTGAACGCGCTGGTCTACGTCCTGCTGCTCAGCATCCCGTTCGCGCTGCTCGCGGCGATGTTCGTGCTCGCCCGGCGCGCCGAGACGGCCGCGTACACGCAGATCGAGGGCCAGCCCGGCGCGGCCTACGCCGCCCTCGGGACCATCCGACGCGGCTGGACCTTCACGCAGGAGCCGGTCGCCATCGACCCCCGCTCGCAGGACCTCGTCTTCCGGGGCGTGGGCCGCCCGGGCGTCGTGCTCGTCGGCGAAGGTCCGGCACCCCGCATCGCCAAGCTCCTGGAGTCGGAGCGCAAGCGCACCGCCCGCGTCATCTCCGGTGCGCCGATCACCCTCATCCAGGTCGGCGACGGCGACGGCCAGGTCCCGCTGCGCAAGCTGCCGCGCGCCGTCCAGAAGCTCCGCCCGAAGCTGAGCAAGCAGGAGGTCGCCGAGGTGAACAAGCGGCTCACCGCGCTCGGTGGCGTCAAGCTCCCCGTGCCGAAGGGCGTCGACCCCATGCGCGCGCGCCCCGACCGTAAGGGCATGCGCGGGCGCTGACCCGCCGATGAGCGACCGGCGCTGGAACCACAACACGCACTACCACCCGCTCACCCTGCGTCTCGCGGGAAGCGCGTCGAGCGCGCTCGACGTCGGCTGCGGAGAAGGGCTGCTGACGCGCAAGCTGCGCTCAGCCGGGTTCGTGCGCGTCACCGGGCGGCGGCGACGACACCTCTACTGGCGGTACAGCCTCACGTCGCAAGCACCCGCCTGAGCGGTCAGCGTCGGACGATCGCCGTCCCGGCCACCCGGTCGTGCAGTCCCCGCCCGTCCGAGTCCCAGACGACGGCCGGGACGACCAGGCACAGGAGAACGGTGCGGGCCAGCGCGCTGAGGAACCCGGGCGCCATGGTCGCCCACGCCGCGTCGTCCCGCTTCTGGCCCGGGAACACCCGACGCACCCGCAGGCCCACGATCCGGTGCCCCAGGGTGTGACCGATCGAGCCGACCAGCAGCACGTTCTCCAGAGCGAAGATCCCGAGGGTCGCCAAGGGGTTGCCACGGCTCAGCAAGAAGGCGTCCGGGACGCTCGCGAAGAACGCCCCCGAGATGGCCAGGCAGGCCACCCAGTCGATGACGAGCGCGACGACCCGTCGGCCGAGCGGCGCGAGCGACCCGGGTCCGGCGTCGGGCAGACCCAGCCGAACCCCCCGGCCGCCGCCGGGTTCCGGTGCCGGTCCGCCGCCGAGCCAGGAGCTGAGGTCGCCTCGATCTGCCACCTCAGAAGGGTAGGTGACAGCAACGTCCCGGAAACATCCGCGGTACCCGACCTTCGTACGGTGACCCCACCTGCTCCGCTGACCACACCGGGGCGTCAGTCCTGCCTGAGGGGTCTTCATGAGCGGAAACGCCGTGCGTCGCGAGGCGATCTGGAACGTCGAGGCCTACGTGCCGCCTGCGATCAGCTTCAACGTGGCCGAGGCACCGGGCGAGATCTTCGGCCTCAACGTGTTCAGCAAGACGGTGATGCAGAAGCGACTGCCGAAGTCGGTCTACAAGTCCGTGGTCGCCACGATCGAGCACGGCGCCATGCTGGACCCCGACGTGGCCGACGCCGTCGCGTCCGCGATGAAGGACTGGGCCCTGGAGAAGGGGGCGACGCACTACGCGCACGTCTTCTACCCGCTCACCGGTCTGACCGCCGAGAAGCACGACAGCTTCTTCGAGCCGGTCGGCGACGGGTCCTCGCTGGCTGAGTTCGCAGGCAAGACCCTCGTCCAGGGCGAGCCGGACGCATCGAGCTTCCCCAACGGTGGTCTGCGCAACACGTTCGAGGCGCGCGGGTACACCGGCTGGGACGTCACGAGCCCGGCGTACATCCTGGAGAACCCCAACGGGAACACCCTGTGCATCCCGACGGTGTTCGTGTCGATGACCGGTGAGGCCCTCGACCACAAGACCCCGCTGCTGCGCTCGCAGCAGGCGATGGGCGAGCACGCGGCGCGCATCCTCGCGCTCTTCGGGCACGAGGACCAGAAGGTCGTGGCGTTCTGCGGGCCCGAGCAGGAGTACTTCCTGGTGGACCGGCACTTCTTCCTCGCCCGCCCGGACCTGCTCAACGCGGGCCGCACGCTGTTCGGCACCAAGCCGCCGAAGGGGCAGGAGTTCGACGACCACTACTTCGGCGCCATCCCCGACCGCGTGCTCGGCTTCATGATGGACACCGAGCGGGAGCTGTTCAAGCTCGGCATCCCGGCCAAGACCCGGCACAACGAGGTGGCTCCCGGCCAGTTCGAGATCGCGCCGATGTTCGAGCGCGGCAACCTCGCCGCCGACCACCAGCAGCTGCTCATGACCACGTTCAAGGCGATCGCCAAGAAGCACGGCATGGAGTGCCTGTTCCACGAGAAGCCGTTCGCGGGCGTCAACGGCTCCGGCAAGCACGTGAACTTCTCCCTGGGCAACGCCGAGCTGGGCTCCCTGCTGGTGCCGGGCGACACCCCGCACGACAACGCCCAGTTCCTCGTCTTCTGCGCGGCCGTCATCCGTGCCGTGCACAAGTACGCCGGCCTGCTGCGCGCGTCGGTCGCGTCCGCCACGAACGACCACCGGCTGGGTGCCAACGAGGCTCCCCCGGCGATCATCTCGATCTTCCTCGGCGACCAGCTGGCCGACGTGTTCGAGCAGATCGCCAAGGGAGCCGCCTCGTCGTCGAAGGGCAAGGGCGTCATGCACATCGGCGTCGACACGCTGCCCGTGCTGCCCACCGACCCGGGCGACCGCAACCGCACCAGCCCGTTCGCCTTCACCGGCAACCGGTTCGAGTTCCGCGCACCGGGCTCGATGCAGACCGTCGCGGGACCGATGACCACGATCAACACGATCATGGCCGACTCGCTCGACTACGCCGCCGGGGTGCTCGAGACCGCGGTCGCGGCCGGGACGGACTTCGACACGGCGGTGCAGGACCTGCTCACGCAGATCATCACCGACCACGGCAACATCGTCTTCAACGGCGACGGCTACTCCGACCAGTGGCCCGTCGAGGCGGAGCAGCGCGGCCTGGCCAACCTCAAGACCACGCTCGACGCCCTGCCGGAGCTCGTCACGGAGTCCGCGATGGAGCTGTTCGAGCGCTACGGCGTCTTCAACCACCGCGAGATGCACAGCCGCTACGAGATCGGCCTGGAGCAGTACGCGCTCACGATCGGGGTCGAGGCCCGCCTCACCCTGGAGATCGGGACCACCGCGATCCTGCCCGCGGCGGTCAAGCACCAGACGGAGATCGCGCTGAACATCGGGGCGCTCAAGGCCGCCGGCGTCGAGACCGACACCGCGCCGCTCGACGAGGTGAGCACACCGCTCGCCGCCCTCCGCGCCGGGCTGTCCTCGTTGCGGGTGGCGCTCAAGTCCGACGTCGGCCACTCGGCGCTCGCCGAGGCGGAGCACGCCCGGGACGTGCTGCTGCCGGCGATGACCGAGGTCCGGTCCGCCGCCGACGCGCTCGAGGAGCTCGTCGCCGACGACCTCTGGCCGCTGCCGACGTACCAGGAGATGCTCTTCATCCTGTGATGAGACGGGCCGCGACCGACCCGGGCCCAGGGCATAGTGTCGACATTCGTTACACGAGGGACGGCCCCGTAACGCTGTCGAAACACTTGGTACACGACAGAGAAACCAGGCGCTCGTAGCCTCGCCTTGCCCGACCCCACGGGTACCACCGACCGAGGAGCAGCGGATGTTCAGCAAGCCAGAGGAAGTCCTGGCGTTCATCAAGAGCGAGGACGTGAAGTTCGTCGACGTCCGGTTCTGTGACCTGCCCGGCACGATGCAGCACTTCAACGTCCCCGCCTACTCGCTGGAGCTGGACTTCTTCACCGAGGGCCAGATGTTCGACGGGTCCTCGATCCGCGGCTTCCAGGCGATCCACGAGTCGGACATGAAGCTCATCCCCGACATCAGCACCGCCTACCTCGACCCGTTCCGGGTCGAGAAGACGCTGAACATCAACTTCCACATCGTCGACCCGTACACCGACGAGCCCTACAGCCGCGACCCGCGTCAGGTCGCCGCGAAGGCCGAGGCGTACCTGAAGTCGACCGGCATCGCCGACACGGCCTTCTTCGCCCCCGAGGCCGAGTTCTACATCTTCGACGACGTCCGCTTCCACACGAAGCAGAACGAGTCCTTCTACTCGATCGACTCCTTCGAGGCGGCCTGGAACACCGGCCGCGAGGAGGAGGGTGGCAACCTCGGCCACAAGATCCCCTACAAGGGCGGCTACTTCCCCGTGCCCCCGGTGGACGGGTTCTCGGACATCCGCGACCAGATCAGCCTGCAGCTGGACGCCCTCGGCCTCGGTGTCGAGCGCGCCCACCACGAGGTCGGCACCGCCGGCCAGCAGGAGATCAACTACCGCTTCGACAAGCTCGCGATCTCCGGCGACAAGGTCATGCTCTTCAAGTACGTCGTGAAGAACGTGGCCCACGAGAACGGCAAGACGGCGACCTTCATGCCGAAGCCGCTCTTCGGTGACAACGGCTCCGGCATGCACGTCCACCAGTCCCTCTGGAAGGACGGCGAGCCGCTGTTCTTCGACGAGAAGGGCTACGGCGGCCTGTCCGACCTCGCGCGCTGGTACATCGGCGGCCTGCTCAAGCACGCCCCCTCGCTGCTGGCGTTCACCAACCCGACGGTGAACTCCTACCACCGCCTGGTCCCCGGCTTCGAGGCCCCCGTCAACCTGGTCTACTCGGCCCGCAACCGCTCCGCGTGCATCCGCATCCCGGTCACCGGTTCGAACCCGAAGGCCAAGCGCATCGAGTTCCGCGTGCCGGACCCGTCCTCGAACCCGTACCTGGCGTTCGCGGCCATGCTCATGGCCGGCATCGACGGCATCCAGAACCGGATCGAGCCGCCGGACCCGGTGGACAAGGACCTGTACGAGCTGCCCCCCGAGGAGCACGCCGCCATCCAGCAGGTCCCCGGCTCGCTCGGCGAGGTCCTCGACCACCTCGAGGCCGACCACGACTTCCTCACGGCGGGCAACGTCTTCACGCCCGACCTGATCTCGACGTGGATCGACTACAAGCGCAACGCCGAGGTCGACCCGATCCGTCTGCGCCCGCACCCGCACGAGTTCGAGCTCTACTACGACGTGTAAAGATCAGCGCCCACGGCTGCTCCCGTGACGCTCTGACCTGCACTGACGGCACCCCCGTCGCCCTCGTGGCGGCGGGGGTGCCCCACGTCTGCCACAGAAGCGGTGCGGCGAGCGCACCACCCGGACCTTGATCACCGACACGGCGCGGGCCCGCCCGATGACCCGCCGCGACGGTCCGGGCGCGTCCGCTGCGTCCGGCCGGCTGACGGAGCACGTGGGCGCCGGACGGCGCCTTATCACGCATCCGGCACCCGGGCCAAACCGGGACGTATCTCCCACCGGGCGACCGCGCTCCTGATCTTCAGCAAGCACACAGAGGTGCTCGCACTCATCAGGGGGCAGAAGACGATGGCATACGAGATCCGCGGATCCCTGTGGGGAACGCTGTGTCACGACGCCCGGGAGCCGCTCACCGGCCTCGAGCTGCGCGCGTACCGGTCGACGGGTGACCGCGCCACCGAGCAGGCGGTCGCGGCCGACAAGGAGACCTTCCACGAGATAGCCGACGACGAGCGCGCGGGAGCGCCTCTCGCCGTCGCCCGCGTCGAGAGCTCAGGGGCGTACGTCCTGACGATCGACGACAAGGAGTACGACGGCGGCGCCCTGGACCTCGACCTGTACGTCGAGAAGCCACCCCGACCGCGGCACGACCCGAACGCGAAGCCGCGCCAGTTCGCGCTGACCACGGTGCAGCCGCGCTGGCGGCAGACCGCGGACACCATCGTCGCCGTCTGGGAGTACGCCGTCCCGAACCGGTTCTGGTGCCACGTCCTGGCGCTCTTCGGCATCTGGACGATCAGCGGCCGCATCACCACGTGCGACGACGGGAGCCCGATCCCCGGTGCTGTCGTCTCCGCGTTCGACGCCGACTGGCTGCAGGACGACTCGCTGGGCAGTGCGACGACCGACAGCACCGGCCACTACGTCCTGACGTACCTCGCGTCCGACTTCCGGCGCACGCCGTTCTCCCCGTTCATCAACGTCGAGCTCACCGAGGGTCCGGACGTCTACGCGAAGGTGACGCTCGGTGGCCAGCCGATCATCACCGAGACGCAGGCCGACGGTCGTCGGCCGGGCCGGCAGAACGTGGGGCACTGCTTCTGCCTGGACCTGTGCACCGACCAGGTGGTGGGCGACCCCCCGAACACGCCGCACTGGCAGCAGGTCGAGGTGTTCGACATCCACCCGGGCAACGGTCAGCCGGGCTCCACGTTCGACGCCCTGGGCTACGCGGACCCGGCGGGCGGCGCGTACGTCTTCGGGGGCACCGTCACGCTTCGCGGCAACTGCCCGCTGACGGACGTCGGTACCGGGCATCCGCTGAAGTACCGGTTCCTCGTCGGCGAGTACACGTGGATGGGTGACCCGGACGACCCGGCGAGCCCGCCGACCGTGCCCCCGGTGAGCCTGACCCCGGTCCGGACGCAGGTGGGCGCGACCCACATCGGTTACGTGTTCTACACCGACGGCAACAGCGTCGCGCAGTCCGCGCCCGTGTTCGTGGAGGCCGGCAACCTCGACGCCGACGGGTTCGTTCGGGTGGCGGGCATGCCCGTCACGGTGCCGATGTTCAACCCGCCGGGCTCGACCGCGGTGGTCAACGTGAGCGCGTCGAACTTCCTGCGCACCTTCGACCTGATCGAGCTCAACACGCACGCCATCACCTCGACGCACCCGCCGAAGAAGCCGGGCGGGCTCCCGAAGGCGCAGGCGGGCGAGACGCTCCCGGCGAACGAGCAGGAGCCGGTGCGCCGGTACCGCGTCGGCTTCGAGGTGCGCGACGCCACCACGGACACGGTGACGCACCTGGACCAGCTCGACTCGATCATCTTCGACAACTCGGCGGTCGTCGCGACCCTCGACCTCGAGGAGCTGCGGCTCAACGGCTGCAACCCGCTGTCCGGCGCGACGACGATCCACCTGCTCCACACGGTGGACCACCCGCACCTGAGGAGCTTCACCGTGACGATCAACAACAACGGCGGCACCGTGCACTCGCCACCGCAGACCCCCGCGGGGGCGTTCGTCGCGGGGGGTTACGGGTTCCGTGGCGGTGCCTCGGGTCCGCACAACGGCACGAGCACCGGTGGCATCCCGATCAACGTCGCCGCCGACCCTGCCTGCGCCTACTCGGTCAACCTCAGCTATGTGACGCGTCGGTACCTGGACACGACGCAGACGCTTCAGCGGCTGTACTGCCACTGACGCACACCTCGGGGGCGCCCTTGCGCGCGGAGCGCCCCCGAGCAGCTCCCTCCCGTCGCGCGCAGCCCGGCACCGGTGTGCCGGGCTCAGCGGATACGTCATCCGTGCATCTCGAGGAGCTCGTCATGGCCGCCATCCCTCCCGTCCCCGTCCCTGGATCCGCACCCCCACGTCCTGCCGTCGGCGCGACGACGCACGGGACGGCGTGACCGTGGGTCTCGTCAACGGCGCCCTCGACGGTGTCCTGCTCGTGCCGGTCGCCGGCGAGTCCGGCGCCAAGCTGCGTCTGGGTTCGGCGCGGCGGTGGGCCGCGATCCGCGACGAGGTGCACGAGCGGTTCGGCTGGTGGCCGGATGTCACGTCGGCGGGCGACGGCTACCGGGACGAAGCCCGTCAACGGCTCCTGTTCAGCAGGAACTACACCACCGAGAGGACCGGACATGGCCCGGCCAAGAAGTGGGGGCCGAACACGTTCTGGCGCCGGACCTCGCAGACACCTTCGGCGGCGGTGCCCGGGAAGTCCAACCACGGTCTCGGTACCACGGTCGACGTCGTGAACGTGGGCCACTACCGGCAGTTCAGACCCACCACCGTCAGGTACGACCAGTTCGCGGACGTCGCCGTCCGCCACTCGTTCTCGAACGCCGAGGGCAGATCCATCGGGGAGCCGTGGCACTGGTCGGACACGTCCGACCCGGACGACGGCATCCTCATCCCGCTCGTGTCGGAGGCTGACATGCCATTGAACCAAGCAGACCTCGAGGCGATCGACCGCCTCATCATCGGACGCGTCACCACGGTCGTGGACCAGCTGCTCACCCAGCACCAGGGGAACGGCGTGCTGACGCAGATCGACAAGGAGGCCGTCGACAAGCTGATCATCGACCGTCTGGCGCAGGGCCTCGGGCCGCTGTCGCAGGCCGTCGGTGCTCTGCAGGCCTCGCTCGCGGCACCGCCTCCGCGTCGCCCCCGGCGCTGACGACGGGACGTTCGGCCCGACCGTCCGGCCTCCGCGAGGAGGACGATGGTCGTGCCGGCCATCCCGGCTGCCCGGTCCGCGTGCACCCACAGGAGCTCCCCATGTCTGCCGTCCACCCGTCCCCCGCCGTCCACGACCGCGTCCGGCACCTGGTGGGTACCGTCCGGTGGGCACCCGCTCCGGTGTGGGGCGAGTCGGCCGACGAGCACCGGCGCTTCGCGCTGTACGTGGCGGGGAGCATGCTCGCATGGGCGGTGGCAGGTCTGGTGTCGGCCGCGCTGATCGGGGCGGTGCTCGACCTGGTCCTCTGACGCGGGTCAGGTGATCCGGCGCAGGGCGATCGCCGCGTACATCAGCGCGGCCACCGTCTCGCCGTCGGTGATCGTGCCGTCCGCGACCATGGCGACGACGTCGCTCCACGGGACCGTCCGGACGCCGGTGATCCCTTCGACGGCGTGCTCGGTGGGTTCGTCGGAGAGGTGCAGGCCGCGCGCGAGGAAGACGTGCTCCGGGGCGTTGCTGATCCCGTTGAGCGCGAACATCGATCCCACGTGCTCCCACGAGTCCGCGACGAGACCGGTCTCCTCCCGCAGCTCACGCTGCGCGGCGAGCAGCAGGTCCTCGCCGTCGGAGCCACCGGCGGGGACCTCGAGCGACACCCCGGTGGTGTAGCGGTCCACCTCGACGAGCACCACCTCGTCGTCGGCGGTCACCGGTACGACGAAGACCGCGGGGTTGCGGACCTCCACCACGCCGTAGATCCCGGCGCTGCCGTCGGGACGCTCGACCGAGTCCTCCCGCACCCGGATCCAGGGGTTCTCGTACACGGTCGTCGAGCTGCGCGTGCGCCAGAGCGTCATGAGAGGACCCTTTCAGACCACCCGAGGGATTGCGCTTACCGGACATTCTGTGACACGGTACGGAAACCGGTTTCTCACCCCCCTGTCGGAGACAAGGACGTCTCATGCGAGCTCGTCACACCCTCGTCGTCACCCTCGCCGCAGGAGCACTCCTGCTCCCCTCGACGAGCGCAGGTGCAGCCCCCCCGCCCCCCGCCGTCGACCTCGGCCGTGAGGTCCTCCCACCCGGCGACGGATGGGCATCGTTCGAAGGCCCGACCGTCCCCGACGGCAAGCCCACGGTCGCCACCGGCACCACCGGAGGAGCCGCCGCCGAGGCCTCCCAGGTGTATGTCGTCGACACGTGGCAGGAGCTCCGCGACGCCCTCGCGGGCAAGGCGGGCGGCAGCCAGACGGATGCGCGACGCAACGTCGTGCCGCGGATCATCTACGTGACCGGGACCATCACCGCCTTCGAGCCGAGCGCCTGCGACGGCTTCGGCGCGCAGGTCGTCGTCTCCGACACGGGTCAGCCGTTCCGGATGGCCGACTACATCGACCACTTCGACCCCGAAGGCCCGTGGGGCCGTGCCGACCCGAGCGGCCCGATGGAGACCGCCCGCGTCGCCGCCGCTGCCGTGCAGGCAGCCCAGTCCCTCCAGCACATCGGCTCCAACGTGACCCTCGTGGGCGTCGGCGACGACGCCCGCATCGTGGGGGCCAGCCTGCGGATCCGCGACGCCCACAACGTGATCCTGCGCAACCTCACGGTGTCCGACGCCTACGACTGCTTCCCCGCGTGGGACCCGGGCGACACGAACGAGGGCAACTGGAACTCGGCCTACGACAACGTGTCGGTCTGGACGTCGACCAGCGTGTGGGTGGACCACAACACGTTCGACGACGGCGCCCACCCGGCGGAGGCGCTCCCCACCGTCTACGGCCGGCCGTACGAGGTCCACGACGGGCTGCTCGACATCACGCACGGCTCGGACCTGGTGACCGCGTCCTACAACCGGTTCGACGAGCACGACAAGACCGAGCTCATCGGCTCCTCCGACTCCCGGGCGCAGGACCGCGGCCAGCACCGCGTCACGCTGCACCACAACCTGTGGACGGACATCGGCCAGCGCGCGCCCCGCGTGCGGTTCGGCGACGTGCACCTCTACAACAACCTCTACACGCAGACGAAGGAAGGGCTGTTCCAGTACTACTGGGGCGCGGGCGTCGAGTCGAGCATCTACGCGGAGAGCAACGCCTTCGAGCTGGCTGACGGGGTCGACCCGGCGCGCGTCATCACACGGTGGGGCGGCACGCAGCTGTTCGAGACGGGCTCGACGGTGAACGGCGAACCGGCCGACCTCCTCGCCGCGTTCAACGCGACGGCGCCGGTCCCGCTGGCACCGACGGCACGGTGGAACCCGGCCGACGTGTACGACTACACGCTCGACGCGGTCGAGGACGTGCCCGCAATCGTCCGTGCCGAGGCCGGTGCGGGCCTGCTCCTCTCAGGTACGCCGGTCGCCACCGCTGCACCCGCCGTCGCCGTCCTGTCCGACGACAACGGCCAGGGCACCGGCCTGTTCGACGGGTCCTACAAGATCACCGCGAACCTCTACTGGGGCCAGAACGCGACGGTCGCCAAGCTCTACGAGAACGGCGTGCTCGTCGACTCGGCGTGGCTCACGGGCACGACGCCCCGCCGCCAGACCGTCGCGTTCCCGATCACCGGAAACGTGAACGGGTCGTACACCTACGTGGTCGAGCTGCTCAACCCGTACGGCACCAGCACGTCACGCCCGCACACCGTCGTGGTCAAGGACGCGTCGCCGGCCCTCGCGGTCCTGTCCGACGACAACCGCGACGGTGACGGCTCGTTCACCGTGACCACCAACCTGTGGTGGGGCACCAACGCGACGCACTACGCGCTGTACCGCGACGGCGTGCTGGTCGACGAGCAGGACCTCACGGCCGCGACGCCCCGGCGCCAGACCGTCCGGACCGCGGTGACCGGCCTCGAGCCCGGCGCCTACGGGTTCGTCGCGGTGCTGAGCAACGCCGCCGGAAGCACGTCGACGGCCGAGCGGGTGGTGACCGTGCGGCGCTGACCTGTGCGCGCGCTGGGAGTCAGTTGTGCAGGGACCTGCCGGCACCGCACACAACGTGCACGGGTCCCTCGCCCAAGTCCCTGACGTGCGGGGATGCCGGGTCCTACGGTGTCGTCCATGAGCGACACCGGAGCACCGACGCCCCCGACTCCCCCTGCTCTCCCCGGCCCGTCACCCTCCTGGGTGGCGGGCCGGGGCGGGCTCGTCCTGCGCGAGCCCGGCCCGCTCGCCCGGACGCTCGCCGAGTTCTGGGCGGAGCGCAGCCGGCCGGTCGCCGTGAGCACGCTCGTCGTGTGCGCCGTGGTCGGGGTGCTCGGTGGTGTCCTGCTCGTCGGGCACGAGCCGGGGCTCGGTGCCGCGCTCATCGGCCTGGTCGTGTGGGTGGCGGCTGCCCCGGCGCTGATCAAGCGACGCGACGTCAACGACCTGATCACCGCAGCTCTGTCGATCACCCTGTTCGCCGTCGTCGCCCTCCGGGACGCGGGGTGGGTCGTCGTGCTCTGCGCGCTCGTCGCGGCGTGGACCGGCGTCGTCGCCGTGACGTCGGCCCGGTCGGCACCGGCGGCCGCGCTCGCGCCGTTGACCTGGGCGGCGGGCACCGTCCGGGCGCTGCCGTGGGTGGCGAAGGGCGTCGAGTCCCTCGCCGGCTCGCGGCGCGGTCAGCTGCTGGTCGCGCTGCGCAGCGTCGCGATCACCATCGGCCTGCTCCTGGTGTTCGGGTTCCTGTTCGCCAGCTCCGACCGTGTCTTCGCCCGGCTCATGCCGCGCATCGAGGCGGACCTCGTGCCGGGCCAGGTCGTGGTCGGCGTGCTCGTGGCCGTCGTCGCGGCGGCTCTCGCCCACCTCGCGCTCGCGCCGCCCAGCTGGTCCGACGCCCGGCTGGCCCCGCGGCCCGCCGCCAAGCGTGGAGAGTGGCTCCTCCCGGTGCTCGCGCTCGACGCGCTGGTCCTGCTGTTCGTGATGGTCCAGGTCGGTGCCCTGCTCGGCGGGCACCGCCACGTGCTGGAGACCGAGGGTCTGACGTACGCCGAGTACGCACGAGAGGGTTTCGCCCAGCTGGTGGTGGTCACGGCCCTCACGCTCGTCGTCGTCGCGGTCGCCGCCCGGCGCGCACCCCGCGAGACCCCGCGGGACCTGCTGGTGTCCCGGCTGGCCCTCGGCACCCTGTGCCTGGGCACCCTGGGCGTCGTCGCGTCCGCCCTGCGTCGCATGGACCTGTACGTCGAGGCGTTCGGGCTCACCCGGCTGCGCATCTTCGTGTCCGTCACGGAGATCGCCCTCGCCGCGATCTTCGTGCTCCTGCTCGTCGCGGGGATCCGCTGGCGCGGTGGGTGGCTGCCCAGGGCCGCGCTCCAGGTGGTGGGCGTCGCGATGCTCGGCCTCGCCCTGATCAACCCGGACGCGCAGATCGTCCGCCACAACACCACGGCCGACCTGGAGTCGAGCCTCGACGCCGACTACCTCGCGGGGTTGTCCGCGGACGCGGTCCCGGCCTTCGACGAGATCGAGGGTGAACCGGCGCTGCGCCGGTGCCTGCTCGCGACGGCCGGCGTCCCGACGTCGACGGGCATCGGCGACTGGAACCTCGGCCGGGAGCGCGCCGCACAGGTCCTCGCGACCGAGCAGCCCGACAGCGACCGGTGGTGCACGTCCGACCGGTGAGCCGCAGTCAGACGAGGACGGGTTCCTCCTCCTCGACGGGCGCGGCAGCCCGCGGTCGGGCGGCCAGGGTCGCCAGGCCGAGCACGACCAGCGCGACGACGAACACACCCACCACGTATGCGGGGGTGAGCCGGTCCGCCAGAACGAGGGCGAGAGCCGCCAGGGAGATCACCACGACGCGCACGAGGGTGCGCTGCTCGTCGAGCCACACGCCGACCGGTCCGGTGCTGAAGCCTCGGCGCTCCCCCGCGGTCCGCACCCAGGCGGAGGCGTGGGACGACGACGCCCGCAGCTGCCGGGCCGCCGTCGTGCCGCCCGCGACGAACGCGATGATCGCCAGCAGCAGACCGAGCACCAGGCCGACCCGCAGCTCGATGCGCAGCAGCGACACGAACTGGTCGTAGATCGCGACGGCCGTGTCGACGCGTTGGACGGTCGGTGGCAGCGAGCTCGCGTACAAGGACCTGCCGAGCGTCAGCGCGATGCCGAGCAGAAGCATCGCGCCTGCCAACGACAGTCCCGCCACGACGAGCGCCCGCGACCTGTGCTGGGCGGCGAGGACACCCGCGGCGAGCAGCGCCAGGGACAGGTACGGCAGCAGCCCGCCGACGATGTCGATGAGCCGGTACGCGCTCTGCAACCGCACGAGGTCGGCGCTCGACGCGATCGGGAAGGTCACGTTGATCGTCGGGATCCTGCTCACCAGCGTGAAGCCGGCCTGTTCCAGCGACGTCTTGACCTGCTCGATGATCGGTGTCACGTCGAGCGTCAGGGTGCCGGTGTCGCTGATCTGGGCGAGCGCGTCGGGATCGCCGCGCAGCGTCGCGACGATCTGCTCGTGGGCGGCCCGGTTGGCTTCCTCCCAGACGTTCTCGAAAGCGTCCGAGCTGACGATCTTGGTGACGTTCTTGCGGATGAACCCGGTGATCGCCTCCTGCAGCGGCGCCTGCAACGAGGTGACCGCCTGACCGACCAGGGGCGGCAGGTCCAGGCCCGCCACCGCGTCGGTCGCCTGCGTGGTCAGCTGCTCGACGTTCAGCGCGTCCACGACCGCCACGGTGATCCGGTTCGCGACCGCGGACTGCACCAGCGGGTCCTCGGCGATCGGCGCGACGGTGTCGACGTAGTTGTCGGTCGAGACGACCAGCCCGCGAGCCCAGCTGCCCACGACCGCGACCGGGGCGAGCAGGGCGCCGATCAGGATCAGCACCACGGCGGCGGTCGAGCGGCCCACCTTGCGCCGCGGACGCGTCGCGACGGGCGCGGGTGGCGGGACGGTCGCGGTCGCTCGCAGGCGCGCGTTCTCCGTCTCCAGGAGCTGCAGGCGCGCGAGCAGGACGGCACGGTCCTCGGTCGGCGAGGACGGGGGCACCTCCACGTCGATGCTCGTCGGGATCTCGGCGGTGTCGTGGAGGGAGCCGGTCGGGATCTCCTCCGTGTCCTGCTGCGGTGTCTCCGCGTCGGCCGGCCCGGTGTCGTCCGGGGTCTCCTCGTCGGGCGTCACGTACGGCGACGACGTGTCTGGCGTCTCCGCCGACGGGTCCGGGGCGCCCGGCGGGGGCTCGGCTCCGGATCGACGCGGCTTGCGGGGCGACGGCTTGTTCTCGACCACGGAGTGCCCTCCCGACATGTCCGACATGTAGCGACCTGCCGAGCATGGCAGTTGCGCTGCTCAGAGCGCGAGAGGCGGCCCGCACCGGCTCGGCGCGGGATCACCGTCGCGGGCCACGACGACGGGTACCGTGCCACCCGAGACGAACGCTGCCCGCGAGCCCGCTCGCCTGCCCGCACGGGGGAACCCATGTCCGACAGCCCTGCGACACGCACGATCGGCGTGGGTCGTCCCGATCCCCGCAAGCCACCGGCATGGCTCCCTCGTGCGCTGCTGATGACGGGGATCGCGGTGTTCCTCGGGCTCGCGGCGTGGCGGGCGCTGTCACTGCTCGGCAACGTCATCTTCATCGTGGTGATCTCGTGGTTCCTCGCCCTGGCCATGGAGCCCCTGATCCGCTGGCTGGTGGCCCGTGGCCTGAAGCGCACGCGCGCCACGGGCCTGGTGATGATCGCCTCGCTCGTGGGGATCCTCGCCGTGGTCGCGCTCTTCGGCGGCCTCTTCGTCACGCAGGTCATCGAGCTCGTCCAGTCCCTCCCGGAGTACTACGCGCAGCTCGCCGACTGGGTCACGCAGAGGTTCCCCGTCGAGATGCCGGAGGCCGACGACCTGCTCATCGGGCTCAGCGAGAACTGGCAGCAGCTGGCCCCCGGCCTCATCGGCCTCGGGTCGTCCATCGTCGGCGGGCTGTTCACCGCCAGCGCGGTCCTGCTCGTCGTGTACTACATGGCGAGCGCCGGCCCGAAGTTGCGGGCCGCGATCTGCCGGATGCTGGCCCCCGCCCGGCAGCGCGAGGTGCTGCGCCTGTGGGAGGTCTCGCAGGAGAAGGTCGCGGACTTCATCAACTCGCGCATCGTGCTCGCGGCCCTGTCGACGTTCTTCACGTTCATCTTCCTGACGATCCTGAGCATCCCGTACGCGCTCCCGCTCGCGGCGTTCACCGGTGTGGTCTCGCAGTTCGTCCCGACCATCGGCACGTACATCGGCGGCGCGCTGCCGATCGCGGTGGCGCTCGCCGTCGACCCGGTCAAGGGTCTGCTCACGCTGGCGTTCATCGTCGGGTACCAGCAGGTCGAGAACCTGCTCTTCTCCCCCAAGGTCTCGTCGCGGTCGCTCGAGATCAACCCCGCGATCTCCTTCCTGGCGGTGATCGCGTTCGGTGCGGTCTTCGGGCCGATCGGCGCGTTCCTCGCGCTGCCGGTCGCCGCGACGATCCAGGCGGTCTCCTCGACGTACATCCGCCGGCACGACCTGGTCGACGACGAGCTGCTCCGGGAGGACGCGCAGGCCATGCGACGGCAGCGCGGCTGGGTCGACGTCCCCGAGGACGAGGACGAGGACCAGCCGACCGGACGCCCCGCCGATCAGCCGTAGAAGACGCGCTCGACCACGGCGCGCGCCCGTCGCGCGGTCCGCAGGTAGTCCTGCTCCAGCTCGCCGCCGGACCCCGCGGGGTACCCGACGACGCGCGCCAGGCCCGCGAGAGCCTGCCGGTCGTGCGGCAGGACGTCCGCGTGCGCTCCCCCGCGACCGCTCCAGAGGACGTTCGCGTCCCGCAGCCGGCTCGCCAGGTGCCACGCCTCGCTCAGCACCCGCGCGTCGTCGGCGTCGAGGAGGCCCGCCGTGGTGGCGGCGTCGAGGGCCGCGAGCGTCGCGGTCGTGCGCAGCGCAGGCACCTCGTGGGCGTGCTGGAGCTGGAGGAGCTGGACGGTCCACTCGACGTCCGAGATGCCCCCGCGTCCCAGCTTGAGGTGCCGGGCCGGCTCCACGCCCCGCGGGAGCCGCTCGGACTCGACGCGGGCCTTGATGCGGCGCACCTCGCGCTCCACCGCGGGCTCGACACCCCCGACCGGGTACCGCAACGGGTCGATCAGGCGCAGGAACCGCTCGCCGAGCTCGTCGTCGCCGGCCACGGGGCGGGCACGCAGCAGCGCCTGGCTCTCCCACGGCGAGGACCAGCGGTCGTAGTACTCGGCGTACGAGTCGAACGACCGCACGAGCGGGCCGTTGCGGCCCTCCGGTCGGAGGTCGGCGTCCACCTCGAGGGTCGGCTCCGGCCCGACGCTCCCCAGCAGCGTGCGGAGCTTCGTCGTCACGTGGAGCGCGAACTCCTGCGCCGCCCGCGGGTCCGCACCCTCGACGGGGTCGTGCACGAACAGCACGTCGGCATCGGAGGAGTAGCCCATCTCGCCGCCGCCCCACCGGCCCATCGCGACGACGAGCAGCCGCGTCGGGCTCGTCTCCAGGCCCTTGTCCGCACGCGCCTCCCACTCCGACACCCGCAGGGCACCGACCAGGACGACGTCCGCCGCGACGCTCAGGCTGCGCGACGCGCGCTCGCCGGTGACGACACCGAGCACGTCGGCGGCGGCGGTGCGCGCCAGCTCCCGTCGCCGGAGCCCGCGCAGGGCGGTGACCGCCGGCACCGGCTCGTCGGACCGCGTGAGGATCGCGTCCGCCTCGGCGGTCAGCCGCTCGAACGTGCGCGGCACCAGGTCGGCGTCGTCGGCCAGCCACGTGACGGACTCCGGCGACCTGGTGAGGGCGTCGGCGACGTAGCGGGACGTCGACAGCACCTGGGCGAGCCGACGAGCGGCCGTGCCCGAGTCCCGGAGCAGCTTGAGGTACCAGTGCGTGGTGCCCAGCTCGTCGGACAACCGACGGAACGCCAGCAGGCCGCCGTCCGGGTCGGCGCCGTCCGCGAACCAGCCGAGCATCACCGGGAGCAGCTGCCGCTGGATGGACGCGCGCCGGGACACCCCCTCGGTCAGCGCCGCGATGTGGCGCATGGCGCCCGTCGGGTCGGTGTACCCGATGGCTGCCAGACGGGCCTTGGCGGCCTCCGGGGCGAGGCTCGCCTCCGCGGTCGACAGCTGGGCGGTCGCGGGCAGCAGCGGGCGGTAGAACAGCTCCTCGTGCAGGCCCCGGACCTCGCGGCGCGTGGCACGCCAGCGGTCGAGCAGCCCGTCGGCGCCCTCGGCCCGCATGCCGATCGAGCGTGCGAGCCGGCGCAGGTCCTGCTCGGCCGTCGGCAGGAGGTGCGTGCGGCGCAGCCGGTGGAGCTGGATCCGGTGCTCCAGCACGCGCAGGAGGCGGTAGCAGACCGCGAGCTGCGCCGCGTGGTTGCGCCCGACGTACCCGCCCGCAGCCAGTGCGGCGAGCGCGGTCAGCGTGCTCGAGCTGCGGATCGACTCGTCCGCGCGCCCGTGCACGAGCTGGAGGAGCTGCACGGTGAACTCGACGTCCCGCAGACCGCCGACGCCCAGCTTGAGCTGCCGGTCCGCCTCCGCGGCGGGCACGTGCCCCTCGACCCGCCGGCGCATCGCCTGCGAGTCCTCCACGAAGTGCTCGCGCGTCACCGCGCTCCAGACGAACGGCTGCGTCATCGCGACGTACTCCAGGCCGAGCGCCTCGTCGCCCGCCAGCGGCCGCGCCTTGAGCAGCGCCTGGAACTCCCAGGTCTTGGCCCAGCGCTCGTAGTACGCCTTGTGGCTCGCGATCGTGCGGACCAGCGGCCCGTCCTTGCCCTCGGGACGCAGCGCGGCGTCGACGGGCCACAGCGCCGGCTCGCCCGACGGCGTCGAGCACACCCGCGCGAGGCCCGCCGCGAGCCGCGACGCCGCAGCGAGCGCCTCGGCCTCGTCGACTCCGTCGACGGGCTCCGCCACGTAGATCACGTCGACGTCGCTGACGTAGTTGAGCTCGCGGCCCCCGCCCTTGCCCATGCCGATGACCGCGAGCCGGACGCCGAGACCGTGGTCGTCGAGGTCGGCGCGGGCCAGCGCCAGCGCGGACTCCAGCGCGGCACCCGCCAGGTCGGCCAGCGCCGCCGCGACGCCCGGGAGGCGGCTCAGCGGGTCGGAGCTCGTGAGGTCGGTCGCCGCGATGCGCAGCAGGCGCGTCCGGTAGGCCAGCCGCATCGCATCCGTGCCCGCGGCGCCGGCGAGCGTCGCCACCGGCACGGCCGCCTCGGCGTCGGCACCGACCGCACGCAGGAGCTCGGCCCGGACCTCGGCCACGGGCACACCCGTCCCGAGGGTGTCGTCGAGGAGCACCCGCAAGGTCTCCGGGTGCGCGACGAGCGTGTCTCCCAGCGCAACTGACGCACCGACGACGGCGAGCAGCCGCGCGCGGGGCGCCTCGTCGTCCTCGAGGATGCCCCGCAGCACGCTGACCAGCTCGGGGTCACCGACGACCGATCCGGCGAGCTTCGCGAGCGCGAGGAGCGCCTGGTCGGGGTCCGCCACCTCCGCGAGGGGCGCGATGAGCACGTCCGCCGGCTCGGCGATCACCTGCACCAGCGCGGCGTCCGCGAGCAGCCGCTCGGCGCGGACGGCGTCGGACACCCCGACCCGCGTGAGCCGACCGGCGAGCGACGAACCGCGCCCGGCAGAGCTCACGCTCACAGCACCGGGAGGAACCGCCGCAGCTCGTACGGCGTCACCTGCGAGCGGTAGGCCTCCCACTCCTGGCGCTTGTTGCGCAGGAAGTAGTCGAACACGTGCTCGCCCAGGGTCTCCGCGACGAGCTCGGACTTCTCCATGATCGAGATCGCGGCGTCCAGCGACGTCGGCAGCGGCTCGATGCCGAGCGCGCGGCGCTCCGAGTCTGTGAGCTCCCAGACGTCGTCCTCGGCGCCCTCGGGCAGCTCGTAGCCCTCTTCGACACCCTTGAGACCGGCGGTGAGCAGCAGCGCGTACGCGAGGTACGGGTTGGTGGCGGAGTCGACGGCGCGGTACTCGATGCGGCTCGAGTTGCCCTTGCCGGGCTTGTACATGGGCACGCGGACCAGCGCGGAGCGGTTGTTGTGCCCCCAGCAGACGTAGCTCGGCGCCTCGGCGCCGCCCCACAGCCGCTTGTAGGAGTTGACGAACTGGTTGGTCACCGCCGTGATCTCAGCGGCGTGCCTGAGCAGCCCCGCGATGAACGAGCGTGCGGTCTTCGACAGCTCCAGGTGCCCGCCGGGCTCGTGGAACGCGTTGCGGTCGCCCTGGAACAACGACAGGTGCGTGTGCATGCCGGAGCCGGGCTGGTCGGCCAGCGGCTTGGGCATGAAGCTCGCGAAGACGCCCTGCTCGAGCGCGACCTCCTTGACGACGGTGCGGAACGTCATGATGTTGTCCGCGGTGGTCAGGGCGTCGGCGTAGCGCAGGTCGATCTCGTTCTGGCCCGGTCCGGCCTCGTGGTGGGAGAACTCCACCGAGATGCCCATCGACTCGAGCATGGTGATCGCGGCGCGGCGGAAGTCGTGCGCGGTGCCGCGCGGCACGTGGTCGAAGTAGCCGCCCTGGTCGACGGGCACCAGCGGCAGCGTCGGGTCGGCCGGGGCGTCGAACAGGTAGAACTCGACCTCGGGGTGCGTGTAGAAGGTGAACCCCTGGTCGGCGGCCTTCGACAGCGCGCGCTTGAGCACCGTGCGGGAGTCCGCGAGCGACGGCTCGCCGTCGGGCGTCAGCAGGTCGCAGAACATCCGGGCGGTCCCGTGCCGCTCCCCGCGCCAGGGCAGGATCTGGAACGTCGACGGGTCGGGCTTGGCGATCATGTCCGCCTCGTACACCCGCGTCAGGCCCTCGATGGCGCTGCCGTCGAACCCGATCCCCTCCGAGAACGCAGCCTCGAGCTCGGCGGGTGCCACCGCCACCGACTTCAGGATCCCGAGCACGTCGGTGAACCAGAGACGGATGAAGCGGATGTCCCGCTCCTCGACCGTGCGGAGCACGAACTCCTGCTGCCTGTCCATGCGGTACATCCTGCCTGATGAACGGTCCGGCACACGGCCACTGGGGAAGGTGGGTCGCACGAGATGGTTAGGCTCGTCCACATGCCTTCCCCCCGCATCGCCCTCGCGCAGATCGACACGCGTGTGGGTGACGTCGACGCGAACGCCCGCGCCGTCCTCGACTGGGCCCGGACGGCCGCCCAGGCGGGCGCCGACCTGGTGGTCTTCCCTGAGATGACCCTGACCGGGTACCCCATCGAGGACCTCGCGCTGCGCGCGTCGTTCCGCCGAGGTGCCGAGGCCGCGCTGCAGCGCACGGCGGTCGCGCTGGCCGACGAAGGGCTCGGGGACCTCGCCGTCCTCGTCGGCACGGTCGGTGAGAAGTCGGTGACCCCGGTGCACGAGCCCGGTGCGCCCGAGGGCCCGAAGCGCCCGACCAACCAGGCGGTCCTGCTCCAGCACGGGCAGGTGCAGGTTCGCTACGACAAGCACCACCTGCCCAACTACGGCGTCTTCGACGAGTACCGGATCTTCGCGGCCGGCGACGACGTCTGCGTGATCGACGTCCTGGGACGGCGGGTCGGTGTCGTGGTCTGCGAGGACATCTGGCAGGACGGCGGACCCGTCTCGCAGATGGACGAGAACGAGGTCTCGCTGCTGGTGGTGCTCAACGCGTCTCCCTACGAGGAGGGCAAGGGGCACCGGCGCGTCGAGCTGGCCGCCCGCCGCGCGCACGAGGTCGAGGCACCCGTCGCGTACGTGAACCTCGTGGGAGCGCAGGACGACCTCGTGTTCGACGGCGGGTCGTTCGTCATCGCCACCGACGGCACCGTGCTGACGAGCGCGCCGCAGTTCGTGGAGCACCTGCTGGTGTGGGACCTGCTGGGCGACGACGACGCCCCTGCCACCGGCCCGATCGCCCCGCCGCTGGAGCCCGACGAGGAGGTCTACCGCGCCCTGGTCATGGGGCTGCACGGGTACGTGACCAAGAACGGGTTCCGCTCGGTCGTCCTCGGCATGTCCGGTGGCATCGACTCCGCGCTGGTGGCGACGATCGCCGCGGACGCCCTCGGCGGTGAGAACGTCGTCGGCGTGTCGATGCCGTCGGTGCACTCCTCCGACCACAGCAAGGACGACGCCCAGGACCTGGCCAAGCGCCTCGGGGCCGACTACCGCGTCCAGCCGATCAAGGCGATGGTCGACGCGTTCGAGGCGGAGATCCCGCTCGAGGGTGTGGCCGCGGAGAACCTGCAGGCCCGGGTCCGCGGCGTCATCCTCATGGCGATCTCGAACCGCGAGGGCCACCTGGTGATCGCACCGGGCAACAAGTCCGAGCTCGCGGTCGGGTACACGACGATCTACGACGCGGGCAGCATCGGCGGCTTCGCCCCCATCAAGGACGTCGACAAGTCGCGCGTCTGGAAACTCGCCCGCTGGCGGAACAACGCCGCGATCGACGGCGTGTTCGGTGTCGACGAGATCCCCCCGATCCCCGAGTCGTCCATCACCAAGCCGCCGTCCGCCGAGCTGCGCCCCGGCCAGGTCGACCAGGACTCGCTCCCGCCGTACGACCTGCTCGACGAGGTCCTCGACGCCTACGTGGAGCACGCGGAGGGCCGCGCGGAGCTGCTCGCCCGCGGGTTCGACCCCGCCGTCGTCGACAAGGTCGTGACGCTCGTCGACCGCGCCGAGTGGAAGCGACGCCAGTACCCGCCGGGCACCAAGGTGACCGCACTGGCGTTCGGCCGCGACCGTCGGCTGCCCATCACCACCCGCTGGCGCGAGCCGTGACCACCCCGACAGGAGCCCCACGAATGGCCCCCACCCCGAAGCGCGTCCGCGTCCACCACCTGCGCGAGGCGAAGGAGCGCGGCGAACGCCTGACCATGCTCACGGCCTACGACGCCGTGACCGCGCGGATCTTCGACGACGCCGGGATCGACATGCTGCTCGTCGGCGACTCGATCGGGAACACCATGCACGGTCACACCACGACCCTGCCGGTGACGGTCGACGACCTGATCCCCCCGGCGCGGGCCGTCGCCGGTGCCGCCAGGCGCGCCTTCGTCGTCGCCGACCTGCCGTTCGGCTCGTACGAGGCCGGTCCCGAGCAGGCTCTCGCGACCTCGGTGCGCATGATGAAGGAGACCGGCGTCGCCGCGGTGAAGTTCGAGGGCGGCAAGCGCGTCGCCGCGCAGATCAGGGCGATCACCGATGCGGGGATCCCCGTCGTCGGGCACCTCGGGTACACGCCGCAGTCGGAGAACCTGCTCGGCGGCCCGCGCGTGCAGGGCCGGGGCGACATCGAGGCCGAGCTGCTCTGCGAGGACGCCGTGGCCATCCAGGAAGCCGGTGCGGTCGCCGTGGTCCTCGAGATGGTGCCGGCCCCGGTGGCCGCGCGGGTCACGGAGATCCTGCACATCCCCACGATCGGCATCGGCGCCGGGACGCAGTGCGACGGCCAGGTGCTGGTCTGGGTCGACATGGCCGGGATGACGGACTGGTCGCCGCGGTTCGCCAAGCGGTTCGGCGAGGTGGGTGCGGCCCTCAAGGCAGCAGCGTCCGCCTACGCCGACGAGGTGCGCGGCGGCACGTTCCCGGACGCGGACCACCAGTTCGACAAGTGAGGACGCGGACCCGCGTCCTCGTCTGGGTCCTGGCGGCCGTCGTCGGTGCGGCTCTCCTCGCTCTGGCCGTTCCCGTCGCGTCGGGCGTCTTCCCCGTCGCGCAGGTGGTCTCGTTCCGTGCCGTGCTCGGGGTGGGCGCCGCGGCCGCGGTCACCGTGCTGGTGGCGATCCCGTGGTCACGTCGTCGGCTGCTCCCGGTTGCCCTGGCGTTCGCGCTCGGTGCTGCCGCACAGGCCGCCGTGCTCGTCGCCCGGTCGTACCCGCAGGAGACAGCGACGACCGGGTCGCGCGACGAGGTCGTGGTCCTGTCCTTCAACACCCTCGACACGGTCGGCGCCGAGGTCGTGGCCGACCTCGTCCTCGCACAGCGCGCCGACGTCGTCGCGCTGCCCGAGACGTCCGGGACCGTCGCCAGGTCGACCGCCGAACGGCTCGCTGCCGCGGGCCGGCCGATGCAGGTGCTGACCACCGACGGGCACAGCTCGTTCATCGCCGGCACGGCGCTGCTGGTCTCTCTCGACGTCGGCACCTACCCGGTCGCCGAGCCGTTGCCGACGCGCCTCGGGTCCCTGCGCGCGGAACCTGAGGAGCCGACGGGCTCACCGGTGCTCGTGGCCGCGCACCCGATGGCCCCCATCAGCCGAGGCGTGATGTCGTCCTGGCGCTCGGAGACCGGACTGATCGCCGACGCCTGCGCGTCGACACCCGGGGCGATCGTCGCGGGTGACCTGAACGCGACGCTCGACCACCCGGGCCTCCGGGACCTCGGGCCGTGCGTCGATGCCGCGCGCGCCGCCGGCACCGCCTCGTCGGGCACGTGGCCGGCCACCGTCCCCACGCTGTTCGCGGCGCCCATCGACCACGTCCTGGTGGACGCGCGCGTCTGGCAGGTGACCGGCTTCCAGGTCCTCCCGCCGACCGGCAGCAGCGACCACCGGCCGATCGTCGCGACGCTCGTGCGCCGCTGACCTCGCTACGTGCCGACGAACCCCGGCCCGACCTCGCGATTGCACTTCGGGTCCTCGCTCGCAGCCTCGTCCCCCACGCTTGCGCCGCCCTTCGACCGGTTGTGCTTCTCGCACATCACCTCGAGGTTCGCGATGTCGCTGTACCAGTCCTTACGGTCGCTCGGTCCGGTGGACCGGCCCGAGGAGTTCCAGTGCGCGGACACGCTCATCCTGTGGTCCTTCTCGATCGGCTCGTAGTTCCGGTTCGCGAGGTGGTGTGACGCGTAGTCGGGGCCGGGGCAGGTGTACCAGTCGCCGATCTCGCCGCCGGCTGTGCGCCGGGCGATGTCCGCGGCGAACCGGGTCCGCGCGTCGGCCATGGCCGCCGAGATCTTCGGGGCGAACTTGGCCGGGACGTCCGAGTCGAACTTCTTCGGGTAGTAGGTCTCGCGGATCGAGACTCCCGCCACGACCCTGCCGTCGACGATGTTGAGGTCGCCGAGAGCGACCCCCGCCGCCGCCGCCAGCTCCTCGAGCGCGGTCTTCGCGTCGGCCGCCAGGTTCCCCAGCTGGACGGTGAACCTCTGGCGCTCCTCCTTCACCTTCCACTGGACGTCCGTCGTCCACAGGTTGTCGAGGGCGGCGATCCGGTCGCGCATCCCGAGCAGCTTCTTGCGCTTGGCCGGGATCCCGGGATCCTTGTTCGACTCCGTGAGCGTCAGGAGCTCATCGATCTGGGCGAAGAACTCCCGACGGTTCGCCGACGCCATCTCCAGGAGCACGTGGCCGTCCTTCACGACGGCGAAGATCTCGTGGCCCGCGCCCTCGTACTGGACGCCGACCTCGGCCTCGAGCTTGTCGTCGGCCGGTGTCTCCTCACCGCCGAGCCCGAGTGCGGAGAGCGCCGACTGCGCCAGTGCGACGGCCTTGTCGATCAGCCAGTCGATCGCCTCGATGATCTTGGCGCGCAGGTCGATGATGATCTGCTTGACCTGCTCCGGGACGTCGCCGAGACCGGCCTGGTTGGCGAGGAAGCCGATGGCGACGGGGACGGCGTTGGCCAGGCCGGTCTCGAGCATCGCGGCGCCCGGTCCGACGTTGCCCTTCGCGATCTGCGCGACCGTCGAGACGTAGGAGTCGATGAGCTCGAGCAGCTCGCGCATGTAGTCGAGGACCGACTGGACGGCCTTGAAGAACGCGATGCACGAGTTGACGACCGCCATGATGCCGGTGGGGTCGAGCATCGAGAGGACCTTCGCGATCGCCTTGTTGACGATCTCCTTCATGATCCACGACTTCGCGGCGTCGAAGATCAGGTCCCAGAGGTTGGTCAGCTGCTCGCTGATCTTGTCCCAGATCGCCTCGATGCCACGTTCCTGGACGTCCTTGATGAAGTCGAAGGCCTGACCGGCGAGCTCGAGCGCCTGCCGGATCTTGTCGACCTTCTCCTGGCCGATCTTCGCCGCGAGCCGTTGCCAGAGGAGCTCGACCGTCACGCCGGACACCTGGATGACCAGGGTGATCGCGGCTTCGAGCGTCAGCTCGGTCGGGGTCTCGATGCCGAGCGACTTCAGGCCGCGGAACATCCACGCGGCGAGCCCCTTGAGCAGGTGCTCGAGGATGTTGTCGAAGAACCGGCTGAAGCCCTGCTTCATCGCCTCGACGACGTTCAGCAGGAACTCGACGGGGTCCCGCTTGATGTCCTCGATCGCCGACTCGACCTGGCTGAGGATGTGCCCGAAGATCTCGGGCGGGAAGTTCATGAGGCGCAGGATCAGCTCGACGACGACCTGGACCACGACGGCCGCGAACCGGATGATCCGGGAGAGCGGGTCCCCGAACTGGTCGAGGATCTTGTCGAACGTCTCGATCGGCGACAGCAGCGACTCGAGGGTGACGAGGTTCCACAGCCCCAGGAACGTGTCCGTGATGAGCGCCCAGGAGATGTTCAGCTCGGTCATCGCCGACGTGATCCGGCCGGCGGCGTTCGCGATGACGCCCGACTCGGCCAGCTTGGCGTACATGTCCTCGCCGCCGGGCAGCAGGAGGATGAACCCCTTGATCAGGTTCTCGGCCGTGCGCGGCACCGCGTCGCCGGTGAACGGGTCCTTCTCCAGGATCACGGTCAGGAGCTCGTAGCCGGGGATCTTCTTCGCGTACGACGAGAGCCACGCCAGCAGCGAGTCCTTCACCAGCACGAGCACCTGCGCGATGACGTCCTGCGCGAAGTCACCGATCTGCTTGATGATCGAGAACGCCTGGTCGGCCAGCGCGGGCAGCGTGTCCAGGAGGTTCGGCAGGTTCGCCGGGCTCAGCGCCGCGCCCGCCTGCTCGAGCAGCGCCGCGACCTGGCCGACGATGCTCTTGAACTGGTCGATCTTCGAGTCGACCCAGTCGGCGGTCTTCTGCAGGGTGCCGCGCTCGATCATCTGGTCCAGCACCTTCTGCTGGCCGATGACCTTGAGGAACTCGGTGAGGATCTCGACGGTGGTGGCCGGCACGTCCTCGCCGGTCAGGGGGTTGGTGTGCAGGACCTTCTTCGCGAGGTTCCAGTACGGGGCGATGCTGTCCTTCTCCAGCAACGGCTCCGCGACGGCCGCGAGCACCGACCGGACCTTCGCGATGACGGCATCGGCGATCTCGCTCAGGAACGCCTTGACGTCGTTGACGATCGCCGAGAGGTACCGGCGGGCGATCGCGAGGTTGAACTCGACGCCCTCGGTGATCGACATCTCGTCCCAGGCGCTGTCGAGGTCGGCGAGCACCCGGTCGAACGTGAGGTTGTGGCGCTTGAGCCCCTCGTCGAGCATCGTGAAGACGTCGTCGAGCACCTTCGCGGCCTGCAGGACCGGGCCCGACGCGGCACCGAACGGGCCGAACGTGAGGAGCTTCTCGACGAACCCCTGCCGGCTCTCCGTGGCCGACTCCCCCGTGATCGGGTCGCTGCCGACGACGGTGCTGACGACGGAGTACCCGGGGATCGACTGGATGTCCGCGATGAGCCAGTCGGGCATCACCGTGCCGAGCGCGAGGCGGGCGACCTCGGCGCGGTAGACGCCGACCGCCTGCTGCTGCACGACGTGCGTGGACTCGTGCGCCATGAGCTCGAGGTCGGTGGCCGACTCCCCCTCGCCCAGGAAGATGTCGGCGCCGACGGTGAAGGCGCGTGCCTGCAGCGCTGCGGCGGCGGCGCTGGCGTCAGGACCCTGGTGCACGCGGACAGCGCTGAGGTCGGCACCGAGGACGGGTGCGACTCGGGCCTGGACGCCGGGTTCCAGCGGCACGCCGGTGCCCGGGCTCGCGATGAGCGACGCCACAGCCTGGGGGACCTCGACCTGCCCGCCCTCGGCGATCTCCTCGGCGTGCTCCGCGACGGATCCGAGCTCCACCGCCGGCGCCGGTCCGGTGTCGGAGTCACGGGCGCCACCGGACCGGCCGGCCGGCGGCACGGTCGGGGCCGACGGGGCAGCGACCGCTGCCGGGGCGGTCCGTCGGTGCACGACGTCGGAGGCGACCCGCTCGGCCTCCCGCTCCACCGGGTCGTCGGGGTGCGTCACGGCCAGGCTCGCCCGGGCGACGCGGTTGCTCGACGCGGTCAGCGCGGCGGTCGGCGGTGATCCTCCGGCGCGCGCGAGCCGGGCGAGCTCCCCGTTCGAGTGCAGCGCGCCCACCGGCTGCCGCGCAGCGGGGCTCCCTGCCGAGGTCGTCCGGTGGCGCCGCTCGGGCTCCTGGACCACCTCGCGCGCGAGCGGCGTCGGCACGACCTCACCCGCCCAGGAGGCCGCAGCCGGCGCGCTCGAGAGGCTGCCCGGTCATCCACCCGTCATAACCCATCAGCGCCCGGCACCGGCCGCGCGACCGGCATCACCGCGCGCGCGGCCGCCCTTCGGGGCAGCTCACGCTGCCCGGTGGTGCACGGTGCTCAGGACTCCGCCTCGTCCTGGGCCTCCCAGTCCTGGTTGCGCCTGCGCGCCTTCTCCAGGGCCTGGGCGGCCTCCTCGCGGGTCGTGTACGGGCCCATGAGCTTGGTCCAGTCGCTCTGCCGACCCTCCTCGACCTCGTGCGTCTCGGTGTTGAACCAGTACTTGTCCGCCACGGCGGTCTCCCTTCGTCCGGGCCCCGTGCCGATGGCTGCTGACCGGCCGCGATGCCCTCCTGTCCGTAGACTGCCAGGTATGCCGCCCGTCCACGCGCCACGATCCGCCTTGGTCCCGGGCACGCTCAGCCCCCGCCGCCCCGTCCCGTCCGCGATCGCCCGGCCCGAGTACGTCGGCCGGCCGGGCCCCGCACGGTGGACGGGCAGCGACGTCCTCGACGCCGACATGATCGAGCGCGTCCGGGTCGCCGCCCGCCTCGCCGCGCAGGCCCTCGAGCTCGTCGGCAGCCACGTCGCTCCCGGCGTCACCACCGACGAGCTGGACGCGGTGGGGCACGACTTCCTGGTCGAGCACGGCGCCTACCCGTCGACCCTCGGCTACCGGGGGTTCCCCAAGTCGCTGTGCACGTCCGTCAACGAGGTCATCTGCCACGGCATCCCCGACTCGACCGTCGTCGAGGACGGCGACATCGTGAACATCGACGTCACGGCGTACATCGGCGGCGTGCACGGCGACAACAACGCGACGTTCCTCGCGGGCGACGTCGACGAGGAGTCACGGCTGCTCGTCGAGCGCACGCAGGAGGCCCTGGCCCGCGCCATCAAGGCCGTCGTCCCCGGGCGCGAGATCAACGTGGTCGGGCGGGTCATCGAGAAGTACGCGGCACGCTTCGGGTACGGCGTCGTCCGCGACTACACCGGGCACGGCGTCGGCCCCGCCTTCCACACCGGGCTCGTCGTCCCTCACTACGACGCCGCACCCGCCTACGACACGCTCATCGAGCCGGGGATGGTGTTCACCATCGAGCCCATGCTCAACCTCGGCACGCCCGACTGGGTCATGTGGGACGACGACTGGACCGTCCTGACAGCCGACGGCCGACGCAGCGCGCAGTTCGAGCACACCCTGCTGGTCACCGACACCGGAGCGGAGATCCTGACCCTGCCATGAGCGACCACAAGCACAAGAAGTCCCCCGACACGGCGTTCGGCGTCGACATCGGCGGGAGCGGGATCAAGGGCGCCCCGGTGTCGCTGGCCGACGGGCAGTTCGCCGCCGACCGGCTGCGCATCCCGACCCCGCAGCCGTCCACCCCGGACGCCGTCGCGGCGACCGTCGCGAAGGTCGTCGACTCGTTCCACCTGGGCAAGGACGTGCCGATCGGAGTCACGTTCCCCGCGGTGATCCTGCACGGCGTCGCACAGTCCGCGGCGAACGTCGACAAGTCGTGGATCGGCACGGACGTCGAGAAGGCCGTGCACGACGCGACGGGCCGCCGGGTCCTCGCGGTCAACGACGCCGACGCGGCCGGGTACGCCGAGGTCCTCTACGGGGCTGCCAAGGGTGTGCAGGGCGTGGTGCTCGTCGTGACGCTCGGCACCGGGATCGGTTCCGCGCTGATCGTGGACGGGCACCTGGTGCCGAACACCGAGCTCGGCCACCTGGAGATCGACGGGTACGACGCCGAGACGCGGGCCGCCGAGAGCGTGCGGGACAGGGACGACCTCGACTGGGCGCAGTGGGCCGAGCGCCTGCAGCGCTACTTCACCGTGGTCGAGAACCTGTTCTGGCCGGACCTGTTCGTCGTCGGCGGTGGGGTGAGCAAGCACCACAAGGACTTCCTGCCGCTGCTCGACATCCGCACGAAGATCGTCCCGGCCGAGCTGCGCAACGCGGCGGGCATCGTCGGCGCTGCCGCGCTGGCGGCACAGGCTCACGGCTGACGACCTGCGCGACCTCGTCGAGGTCGCACCGGGGGTCCACGTCGCGACGAGCGCGGTCTACACGACGACGTCGACCGTCGTCGTCGGACCCGACGGGACCTGTCTGGTGATCGACCCCGCGGTGACCGCCCGGGAGGTGGACGGCCTCACGGCGGCGATCCGGTCGCGCGGGTGGACGCCGGTGGCCGTCTGGTCGACGCACGCCCACTGGGACCACGTGCTCGACGGTCCCGCCCTCGCCCACCTGCCCCGGTGGTCGGCCGGCGTCCCGGCCACGGACCGCGAGACGCTCGCGGCGGAACGTGACGCCGACCCCGAGCTCGCCCGGAGCGGCGAGCCGCCGGCGCCGGTCGCCGCGGCTGCGACGGACTTCCCCCGGCGCTCCCCCGGCGCGCTCGACTGGCCGGGTCCGACCGTCCAGGTCCTGGTGCACGCCGCTCACGCGCGGCCCCACACCGCCCTCTTCCTGCCCGACGCCGGCGCGCTCGTCGCGGGCGACATGCTCTCCGACGTCGAGATCCCGCTGCTGGACCTGTCGGCGGACGACCCCGTCGGTGACTACCTGAGCGCCCTCGGGCTGCTGGAGGCCACCGGGGCCTCCGTCGTCGTCCCCGGGCACGGGCACGTCGGGAGCGACCTCGGCCGACGGCTCGCAGCCGACCGGGCCTACCTGTCCGCACTCGTCGACGGCGTCGAGACGACCGACGACCGCTGCGCGCTCCCGTGGACCGCGGCCGCCCACGCCGCTCACCGGGACGCCGTGGGACGATGACCGGCATGGGATGGCTCGTCGCCGGCGGGGTGGTCACGCTCGCGCTCCTGCTCGTCGCGGTCGACCGCATGACGGCCCGCGGGTGGTTCGACCGCCGACGTCCCCGCGAGCGGCGCCAGACCGGGGGCGGCGTGGGTGGCGCCGGGGCGTTCGGTGCGCTCGTCGACGTGTTCCAGCCCAACCACGAGTACCTCACCGCCGAGCAGGACCGCCAGCAGCTCGACATCAAGCAGACCGGGGACGCTGCCGGGCGGCTCGACCTCGACTCCGGCGTCGTCCGCCTCGACCCGCAGTAACGGGTCGCGCGTGTCAGCGGTCGCCCCTAACCTGCGACGCATGACGCCTGTGGTCTCGCACCTGACGATCGACGCTGCCGACCCGCACGCCCTCGCCCGCTGGTGGCGCGACGTCCTGGGGTGGTCCTACGTCTGGGAGCCGGCCGTGGACGACGACGAGATCGCCATCGAACCGACCGACGGCGCCGCGACCGGATGGCTGTTCATCAAGGTCCCCGACGCGAAGGTCGCCAAGAACCGCCTGCACGCCGACCTACGCCCACCCAACGGCTCCGACCAGTCCATCGAGCTCGACCGCCTGCTCTCGCTCGGCGCCACGCGGGTCGACATCGGCCAGGGCGACGTCCCCTGGCACGTGCTCGCCGACCCCGAGGGGAACGAGTTCTGCCTCCTGCGGAGCACCCCCGACCAGCTGGCCGCAGCACTCGCCGCGCAGGCCTCCGGCGCCTGATCGTTCCCCCACACGGGTGACGGAGACGTGACGGGGTCGAATTCGGACGAATCGGTCGGTACCTTCCCTGAATGATCAGCGTCGAACTACCGCTCGTGGGGGACGTCGCCTGGCAGGACTGGGAACAGTGGGCCCCGCTCGCCCTCTCCGTCCTGACACTCATCGCCGCTCTCGGCGCCTGGATCGTCGCCGGCAGAGCTGCGCGCCGCTCCAAGCGACTGGCTGAGGCAACCACCAAGCAGACGAAGGTCTTCGACGAGCAGGTCGGGATCGCCCGGGACGCGATCGCGCTCGCCCAGCAGGAGGCCCAGAGCGCACGCGCCGACGCCGACCGGCAGCGCGCCGAGGCCTACCGCATGCGCCGGATGCTCGAGGAGGCGCGGCTCGACGTGCTCGCCCCGACGATCGTCGCGCGGGCCTTCCCGGAGGGCTCCGGCACCCCCGGTCGGCCCACGCTCGAGTACTGCCAGCTCACCAGCGGCGGCCAGGACCGGTGGCGCGCGCTCACCGGCCAGCTCCAGGTCGGGCGCGACGAGACGTACGCGTTCCGCACCGCCCTGACCATCTGGTTCGAGAACGTGTCCGACGGCGTGGCCCAGGTCAACGTCATCGAACCCGCCGGCGGCGAGCTCGACCTGCTGCCCGGGCACCCGCTCGTCGTGCCCGCCCGCGAGTCCCGCAGCGTCACCTGGATGCGGCTGTGGACGTCCCGGGACCTCGACAGCGACGCCCGGATCCAGGACCCCGCCGCGTGGCTGTTCAACCTGACGTTCACGGTGACCGACCTCGGCGTGCACGTGCGTGACACCTACGCGTTCGACGGCGACCTGCGGTTCTTCGACCGGGACGGCTCGTGGCTCGTCGTCATGCCCGAGCCGCCCCTGCCGTGGACCTCCGACGTCGCGTCGATGCTGTCGGGCCGCACCTACGAGTCGCTCCCCGCCTCCGTCAGCTGAGCGCGGCGCGCACCAGCGTCGACAGCTTCTTGCCGTCCGCGGACGCACCGGCGCGCGCCGACGCCTCCTTCATCACGGCACCCATGTCCCGCACCGAGGTGGCGCCGACATCCGCAATCACCGCGGTCACCAGCGCCTGGAGTTCGTCGTCCGACAGCTGCGCCGGCAGGTACGTCTCGATGAGGTCCGCCTCAGCGGTCTCCGTCGCGGCCCGCTCCGGCGCACCCGCGTCCGTGTAGATCTGCGCCGAGTCGCGGCGCTTCTTGACCTCGCGCGCGAGGATCTTCAGCACGTCGTCCTCCGACAGCTCCTTCTCGACCGTGCCCGCCTTCGCCTCGAAGCGCACCGCCCCGATGATCTGGCGCAGGACACCCGTGCGCTCCGTGTCGCGGGCCTTCATGGCGGTGGTCAGGTCGGACGTCAGCTGGTCGAGGGTGCTCATGGAGCCATCGTGCCCTGCAGGCGCCATCCGACGCAGTCGGAATCCGCGGGGTCGGTGCGTTCAGTGCCGGTCGATCGATGCCGAGTCGCACACGTCACCCGGTCGGGGTGGTCGTCCCGGGGCCAGCGTGAGGGCCACGATCCCGACCCAGGCACCCGCTGAGCCAAACCGACCACGCCGCGTGCGCCCTCCTGCCATGCTCGCGCTCATGGCCACACCTCAGCCCATCGCGCACGCTGCCGCTACCCTCTCGTTCGGCGTCGTCCTGGTCGTCCTCTCGGCGGCCTTGCTCCTGACGTCGGCGTACCTCGGCCTCACCACCCCCTCGTCCGCGGAGGGCAATGGCTCGGTCCCGCTGGCCGTTGTCGGGTGGATCATCTTGGTGATCGGGCTGCCCCTGCTCCGCGTAGGCATCTACCGCCTGGTGGACCATGCGGACGACGCCGCCGTGCAGCGGGAGCACCGTCGGGCCGACGGCTGACCCGGGAGTCCACCGAGCCCACGCCCCAGCCCGAGGGGGCCCGGACGATGCCGGTATGGGGCAGGCCACGGCGGCCGAGAAGCGGATGAGTCAGTCGATACGCCGGGTTCTGTCCTCGCGCGCGGTTGCCCGCACTGCGCGAGTGGCGGCCATCCCTCTACGACGCACGTTGCCGTACGCCTCCAGCGGCCTACCCGGGAGCTCGGGCGAGCAGCCCTCGAACGCTCCCTGTCTGACCTTGCTCCGGGTGGGGTTTACCTAGCCGCACCGGTCGCCCGGCACGCTGGTGGTCTCTTACACCACCGTTTCACCCTTACCCGACCGGCGGACCGGTCGGGCGGTCTGTTCTCTGTGGCACTGTCCCGCGGGTCACCCCGGGTGGGTGTTACCCACCACCCTGCTCTGCGGAGCCCGGACGTTCCTCGGCGAGCCCGAGGGCTCGACGCGGCCGCCTGACTGACTCATCCGCGCCGACAGCCTAGCCGCCCGCCCAGGTCAGGGGCACCGGCCGGTCAGCGTGAAGCGGGTGTCGGTGGCCGAGTCGTCCGCGGCGGCGCCCGAGCCGGAGGCGTCCACGTCGCCCGCATCGCCGATCGTCACGTCGGAGATCGTGCCCTCGAAGCCGTTGTCGCCCGTCACGACGAGGCTGCCCTTGCCGCCGGCGACCGTGACGGTCACGGTCGCCCCGTCGCCCGTGAACGTGACGGTCAGGTTCGCCTCGTCCGGGTTCTCGCAGGTTGATGCCGTGCCGGTCACGGAGAGCTTGCCGTCGGCCGTGGTGAGGGAGAACTGTCCGCCGCCGGCATCGTCACTCGAGGACGACATGGCCGACGGTGTCGCGGTGCTCGCCGACGAGTCGTTCGTGCCGTCGCCGCACGCCGTGAGTGTCGCGGCCAGGACCGCGGTCAGGGCGATGGTGACGAGTCGACGGGGCATGACGGGCTCCTACCACGGCGGGATCCGGATGATTCGGACCCTACTCGCGACTGCGTCGGTCTCGCTCGGAGACTTCACCCATCCCCTGGCACGTCGGCGCCGAACCAGGGTCATGGAGACCGCACAAGGACTGACCCGGCGCGAGCGTGTGATCCTCGCGCACCTGGCCCTGCCCCTGACGCTGAGCGAGATCGCAGCATCCCTGTACGTCACCCGGAACACGGTGAAGTCGCAGGTCCGCTCGATCTACATGAAGCTCGACGTCACCGACCGCGACGCGGCCCTCACTGCCGGCCGGTCGCGGGGACTCGTGCCGGCCGACCTCGGGCTGCCGGAGATCGACGACCTCCGTCGGCGCACGGGCGACCTGCCGGTTCAGACGTCGACGCGGGTTCAGACGTCCACGCGGCAGGTCAGGGACAGCTCGTCGCCGGAGACTCCACGGATCCCCCAGTTCTCCGGGGGACTCTCGATGATGATCACCTCGAGGTCGTCCAGGGCGAGCCCGAGGGTGGGAGCGACGTCGTCGTAGAACGCGGCGATCAGTGCGCGGCGGGCCTCGCGGGAGCGGCCGGTGAAGCAGAGGATCTCGACGACGAGGTAGTCCTTGCTGCGCGGTGCCACGAGGTCGTCGGCGTCGAGGAGCAGGAAGCGGTGGAACCGCTTGTCCTCGGGGAGGCCCCACGTGCCGACGATCGCGCGGTGGACGGCGTCGGACACGGATCCGCGACGGTCCTGCCAGACGTCGCGCCGGCCGTAGATCTTCACGTGCGCCATCTGGTCCTCCTCGCGCTGCACCGTCGCGCGGAGCCTACAGTTCAGGCGTGCTCGTGCTCCTGCCGCCCTCCGAGGGCAAGACGCCGCCGCGCGCCCGCGGCCCCCAGCTCGACCTCGACAGCCTCTCCTCCCCCGGTCTGAACCCGGTGCGGGAGAAGGTGCTGGACGCGTTGATCGAGCTCAGCGCGTCGCCCGAGGCGATGCAGGTGCTGGGCGTCGGGGCGAGCCTCGACGCCGAGGTCGCGCGGAACGTGCACCTGCGCAGCCTGCCGACGGGCGCGGCGAAGCATGTCTACACCGGCGTGCTGTACGCGGCGGCCGGCCTGGACCGGCTCACCCCGACCGGGCGGGTGCGGGCCGCGGACACCGTGCGGATCGTGTCCGGCCTCTGGGGGCTCGTCGCCCCCGACGACCACATCCCCGCGTACCGGCTGTCCATGGCCACGCACCTGCCGGGTCTGGGGCACCTGCCCGGGGTGTGGCGAGGTCCTCTCGGGGTCGAGCTCGAGGCGCGTGCCGACGGTGAGCTGGTGGTCGACTGCCGGTCCGCGACGTACCTCGCGGCGTGGCACCCGCCGCGGTCCGCCGACTGGGTGCAGGTGCGGGTGCTGCGTGAGCTCGACGGGACGAGGTCGGTCGTCTCGCACAACGCCAAGCACACGCGCGGGGTGCTCACGCGCCACCTGGTGACTCGTCGCGGTCGTGCACCGCAGGACGCGGAGTCGCTCGCTCGGGTAGCCGGTGAGCTCGTCGGCTCGGCCCTGCTCGCCGTCGAGCTGGGTCCGCCGACGCGGGGTGCCCGGACGCTCGAGCTCGTCGTGGCCTGAGGTGGCACGCCGTCGGCACGTGCCGTGGTGGCTGGTCGCGCTCGCGGTGATCGCGCTGGTGCTGGCCACCGGCGCGCTGCCTCTGGAGGACGCCCGGGCGCTTGCCGACCGGACGCTGCCCGTCCTGGTCTTCGTCGCGGCGCTGACGGTCGTCGCCGAGATGTGCGCGGGTGCGGGCCTCTTCGATGCCGCCGCGGGTCTGGCCTCGCGGCTGGCCGGCGGGCGCCGGTGGGCGCTGTGGGGGCTCGTCGTCGTGCTGGCGACCGTGAGCACGGCTGTCCTGTCGCTCGACACGACCGCCGTGCTGCTCACGCCCGTCGTCATCGCCCTCGCCCGGCACACCCGCACGCCCCCCTTGCCGTTCGCGCTCGCCGTCCTTGCGCTGGCGAACACCGCCTCGCTCGTCCTGCCGGTCTCCAACCTGACCAACCTGCTGGCCGACCACCTCCTGCGCGCGGACGGCGTCGGCTACCTCGGCCTGATGTGGGCACCGGCGCTGGCGGCGATCCTGGTCACCGTCGCCGTCCTGGCGGTGCGTGACCGGCGGTCGCTGAGCGGCTCCTACGACCCGAGCCCGCCGCTCCCGGTGCGCGACCGTCCGCTGCTCGTCGTCAGCGCCGTCGCGGTCGGCGTGCTGGCGATCGCGTTCGTCGTCGGCGCACCGACCGCCCCCACCGCGATCGTGGTGGCCCTCGTCCTGCTCGCCGTGACGCTCGCCCGGCACCAGAAGCTCCCCGTGCCCGCCCGCGACCTGGTCCCGTGGCGGACGCTGCTCGTGGTCCTCGGCCTGTTCGTCGTCGTCGCGACCGCGCACGCCCGAGGGCTCGGCACGGTGCTCGCGCAGGCGGCCGGCACCGGCAACGGTCCGGGTGCGCTCCTGCAGGTGGCCGCCACGGGCGCGCTCGCGGCGAACGCGATGAACAACCTGCCCGCCTATCTCGCCCTCGAGCCAGCAGTCGGGACGGACCCGTTGCGGCTCGCGGCGCTGCTGATCGGAACAGGGGTCGGCCCCCTCGTCACGCCGTGGGGCTCGCTGGCGACCGTCCTGTGGTGGCAGCGGTGCCGCACGGTGATGCTCGACGTCCCGGCGGGGACGATCGTGCGTCAGGGCCTGCTGCTCGCGCCGCTGGCCGTCGTGGCAGCCACGCTCGCGCTCGTCGCGACGAGCTGACCGGTCAGGACGACCAGCCCTCGGTCGGCACACCCACCACGGCGATCTCGTCGCGACGGTCCGCGAACAGACGCACGATGCTCACCGACGCGGGCGCGACCCGCAGCTGGCTCCACGAGGACGGCTGCGCGCCCATGGTCACCCCGAGCGCCGCTCGGATGGAGACGGCGTGACTCACGACGACGACCGTGCGGTCGATGCCTTCCGCCAACAGCCTGTCCAGGCCGCCCTGCAGCCGCCGACCGACGTCCTCGATCGACTCGCCGCCCGGCGGCCGGAGGTCAGCCTTCGTGTGCCACGGCTCGAGCTGCCCGGGCCACCGCTCCTCGATCTGCTCGGCGGTGAGCCCCTGCCACTCGCCGAAGTTCGCCTCCTGGAACGTCGCGTCGGTGCGGACGGTCAGCCCGAGCTTCTCGGCGATAATCGCGCTGGTCTGCTGCGTGCGGACCATGGGCGAGGCGATGATCTCGCTCGGGTACGGGATGTCGCCCCAGAGGTCCCGGCCGACGCGGTCGACCAGGTCGGCGGCGTCGCGCGCCTGCCGCAGACCGGTCTCGTCGAGGGGCGGACCCGGCTCGCCGGACCCGGAGTACCCGCGCGAGACCGTCATCGTCGTCTGGCCGTGCCGGACGAGGACGACGGTGACGGGCTGCTCCTCGTCGAACCGGACACCGGCGCCCGATGGTCGCGGGGCCCGTGCCGACGGGGAGCCGACGGGGTCGACGTGCGTGTTCTCGCTCACGACTCGCAGTCTGTCCCTCCCTCGCCGGACACGCGACCCGCAGGTCAGCCCTTCGCGGGCTCCGGGAGCCGCACGAGGATGCGGCCGCACTCCTCGCACCGGGCCACCTGGTCCTCCGGCGACTTCACGATGGCCTCGACGTCGAGCGGGTTCAGCTCGAGGCGGCAGCTCTCGCACCGGCGGCCGCGCAACGCACCGGCACCCTTGCCACCGAGCTGGCCGCGCAGGCGCTCGTAGAGCACCACGAGCCCGGCGTCGAGCCCGTCGGCAGCCTTCGCGCGCTCCGCCCGGACCGTCTCCGCCTCGGCGTCCAGCGCGGCGTACGCGGCGTCGCGCTCCGCCTCCACCCCCGCGCGCTTCTCCGCGAGCGACTCGTGCGCGGTCGTGACCTCGGCGAGCGCCTTCTCGTGGGCCTCGAGCCGCTCCATGACGTCGAGCTCGACCTCCTCGAGCTCGGACTGGCGGCGCCCGAGGGTGCCCAGCTCGCTCTGCAGTGCCTGGAGGTCCTTCGGGCTGCCGGTGCCGGAGTCCAGCCGGGCCTGGTCACGAGCCGCACGCACCCGCACCTGCTCGACGTCCGCCTCCGCCTTGCGCAGCTCCCGCTGGAGGTCGCTGACCGCCGTCTGGGACGTCACCAGAGCGGTGTGCAGGTCGGTGACCTGCGAGGCCAGCTCGGTGAGCCGCGCGAGCTCCGGCAGGGTGCGCTTCTTGTGGGCGATCTGGTCCAGACGGGTGTCGAGAGCCTGGACGTCGAGCAGTCGGCGCTGGTCCGCTGCGGGTGCAGTCGTCACGGGTGTCCTTCCGGCGGTTCACGAGGTTCAGGGGGTGTCACACAAGACTGGGCGGTTCCCGGGCTCGCGACGCGTCCCGTCCACGGGTCGGTGCTCACCGTGCTGACGCGGGTCTCCACCGTAGTGCCCGCCGCGGCCACGTCGCCCTCCAGGGCTCGGGCCGCGTGGGCGAGCCACGGCCACTCGGAGGCGAAGTGGGCGACGTCGACGAGATAGGGCGTGGACGAGCCCTCGTGGTCCGCGCGCTCGCGGAGCTCGGAGACCGGATGGTGGCGCAGGTCGGCGGTCACGTAGGCGTCCACGCCGGACGCGCGGACCGCGTCGAAGAACGAGTCGCCCGACCCGCCGACGACGGCAACCCGCTCGACCCGACCGTCGGGGTCGCCCGCGAACCGCACGCCCTGGACGGTCGCCGGCAGCGCCGCGGCAACGGTGGCCGCGAACGCACGCAGGGTCGTCGGCTCCCCCAGCGTCCCGACGCGCCCCGCGCCGGTCGAGCCGGGCCACGTGGCGAGCTCGAGGACGTCGAACGCCGGCTCCTCGTACGGGTGGGCGGCGCGCAACGCGGCGACGACCGACGTGCGCAGCCGACGGCGCACCACCATCTCGACGCGGGCCTCGACCACCCGCGACGCCTCACGAGCGGAACCGATCGTGGGCGACGCGGCGTCCGACGGCGTGAACGTCCCCTCACCTGTCGACGTCCACGCGCACCGCGTGTACTCGCCGATCGCCCCCGCACCCGCCTCGGCGAGCGCGTCGACCAGGCGTTCCGCGTCCGCGACGGGGACGAACACGACGAGCTTGTCGAGCGCCTCGGCGGGCGCCGGGTCCAGCGGGACCGTGCCGACGAGCCCGAGGGCCGCGGCCAGGGCATCGTTGACGCCCCCGGCCGCCACGTCCGCGTTGGTGTGCGCCGTGTAGAGGGCGGTGCCGGAGCGGACGAGCCCGTGCAGGAGCGCACCCTTGAAGGTCGTGGCCGCGACCGAGTGCACGGGCCGTAGCAGCAGCGGGTGGTGCGTCACGACGAGGTCGGCGCCCCAGTCGGCCGCCTCCGCGACGACGGCCGCCACGGGGTCGACCGCGAACAGCACGCGACGCACCGGCTGGGACGGGTCTCCGGTGACAAGGCCCACCGCGTCCCACGACTCGGCCGTGGACGGCGGGTAGCGACGCTCGAGGATCCGGACGACGTCAGCCAGCGAGCTCGCAGTCACGCCCCGCACGCTACCGGTCCGTCGTCTCGACACGGTCGCCGACCGCGACCCGGCCGGTCCGCACCGGCACCATCTGGATACCGAACCACACCTCGCCGTCGCCACGCCGGTGCCGGGCGAGCGAGGCGAGCGGCTCCTTGCCCTTGACCTGGGTGTCCGGGTCGATCGTCGTCAGCACGCACCGGCCGCAGCGGCTGCCGAACCGGAGCTCCACGTCGCCCACCGCCACCCGGCCCCAGCGGTCCTCGGCGAAGGGTTCGAGGTCCCCGTCGACCACGAGGTTCGGGCGGAACCGTCGCATGTCCAGCGGGTGCCACGGCTCCGGTGCCGGCTTGCCCGCGGCCAGGGCGCGGTCCACGCGCTCGTCGTGGAGCTCGGCCGCCCAGGCGTCCAGGCGACGCAGCGAGGCGGTGGTCGTGACGTGGACGGGGGACGTGTCGACGAGGGCCAGCGGGTCCGCGAGCGAGCCGCCGAACCTCTCCGCCATGCCGCGCCGCGCCGGGTCGTCGAGGTGCACGAGGCGGACGGCCTGCCCGAGGAGCTCCGAGCACCAGGCGTCGGCCTCGTCACCGGCCCTCGTGGCGGTGTCGAGGCGGCTGAGCTGGACGGGGACGTCGGGAGGGCCGGACGGTTCGGCCACGTCGAGCGTGGGCAGGCCGTCGGCCTGGAGCCGGACCCCGCCGACGGACGACGTCGCCCGGGCGGCGAGCATGCGGGGGTGGCTGCGCGCGGTGAGCGTCGAGCCGTGCTGGTCGACGACCATCCACCGACGGTCCCCTCGTGGGCCGGCGACCTCGATCTCCATCGACGTCATCGGGGTGCCGGCGAACGACTTCACCGGGAAGACGGTGAGCGCCGAGGCGACGAGGGCGGGCTCCGACATGCTCGGACCCTAACAACCGAGGTGCACGGACAGGCGCCGACCCCCGCACGTGTCGACTGGTGGGCCCGGCCGGTTTCGAACCGGCGACCTCCGCGGTGTAAGCGCGGCGCTCTGACCAGCTGAGCTACAGGCCCCACGGCCGCCCGAGGTGCGGGCGGCTGACGGTCGCCAAGGATACCGGCGTGCGCCGAGGTCAGGCGGCGAGGTCCGCCAGGGCGGCGCGGTACGCGGAGAAGTCCCGTGCCCGCCCGGGAGGGTTGATGACGCTCCACTGCAGCACGCCGTCGGCGTCGACCAGGAAGCTGCCGCGCACCGCGAATCCCCGCGTCTCGTCGAAGACGCCGTAGGCGCGTGCCACCTCGCCGTGCGGCCAGAAGTCGGAGATCAGGTCGAAGCCGAAGCCCTCCTGGGCCGCCCACGCACGCAACGCGTGCCCCGGGTCGCACGAGATGACCACGACGTGCACACCTGCATGCTCGAACTCCTTGATGTTGTCCCGGAGCTGGCAGAGCTCACCGGTGCACGTGGCGGAGAACGCGAAGGGGACGAACACGAGGACGGCCGGACCGCCGCGCAGCCCGCTCAGGGTCACGGGGGTGCCGTGCGTGTCGGGGAGGGAGAAGTCCGGGGCGAGCTCGCCGAGCGGAGGCGTGGTGCGTTCGGTGGCGTCCATGGCGCGGACTGTAACAACGAAGGCCATGCCGTGCGAGGTGCGGTGATCCGGAGTTCAGCGACCGCGTCCGCGCGCTCCGAGCCGGGTGGCGGACCAGTCGGGCGCGATCGAGAACGTGCTCATCGCGTGCAGCCCGGAGGTCGTCGCGGCCTCCTCGATGTCGCTGTGCGACACGTGCCCGGGACGGCCCGCCTTCGGTGTGAGGACCCAGATGGGACCGCCGTCGTCCAGCACCGTCATGGCGTCGACGAGCGCGTCCGTGAGGTCCCCGTCGCCGTCCCGGAACCAGATGACGGCGCCGTCGGTGACGTCGTCGTACTCCTCGTCGACCAGCTCTGTGCCGGTGACGCTCTCCAGGCTGGTGCGCAGCTCGTCGTCGACGTCGTCGTCGTAGCCGAACTCCTGGACCACCTGGCCCGAGGTGAAGCCCAAGCGGGCGGCCGTCTGCGACGCGCCTTCGTCCGCGGTGGATGACACGTCCGGACCGCTCCCTCCGTCTCGGCGACCCCGTCCGGGGAGCGCCTGCTCAATGCCGCACACGCTAGCCCACCGCACCCGGACGGGCGCACGCAAGACCTGCACGGATGATGGTGTCGTGTCCTCGCAGAACCCGAGCGGGCGCCACTGTCACGGACGTCACGTGGTCGTTCCTGCTACTCGGTGTGACTTTCGGGCCCTCGGGGTCCGAGAATGGGTCGACTACCCGCACCCGTCGTCGCCGCCCCAACCGGCGCGCGCCCCAGGTTCGGGCCAGATGCGCCGCCGATGCCGACCGGGCTCGTGCGCGCGGACGAGAGGCAAGGAGCGCTGGTGGCTTCGATCGACGAGACAGGACCGCTCATCGGTGGCCTGCTCAGCCAGGTGCCGGACATCGATCCGGACGAGACCGGCGAGTGGGTGGAGTCCCTCGACGGACTCATCGACGAGAAGGGCGGGCCTCGCGCGCGCTACGTGCTGCTGAGCATGCTGCGGCACGCGCGACAGCGGAACGTGGCCATCCCGGCCTCGCTCAACACGCCCTACGTCAACACCATCGCGGTGCACGACGAGCCCTACTTCCCGGGCGACGAGGCGCTCGAGCGCCGCTACCGCTCGTGGATCCGCTGGAACGCCGCGGTGATGGTCACGCGGGCGCAGCGACCCGGGATCGGCGTGGGAGGCCACATCTCCTCGTACGCGTCCGTGGCGACGCTCACCGAGGTGGGCCTCAACCACTTCTTCCGCGGCAAGGACCACCCGGGCGGCGGTGACCAGGTCTACTTCCAGGGCCACGCCTCCCCCGGCGTGTACGCCCGCGCCTACCTCGAGGGTCGGCTGTCCGCCCACCAGCTCGACGGGTTCCGCCAGGAGCTCTCGCACCCCGGTGGTGGCCTGCCGTCCTACCCGCACCCGCGCCTCGCGCCGGACCTGTGGGAGTTCCCGACCGTCTCGATGGGCCTCGGTCCGGCCTCCGCGATCTACCAGGCGTGGACCAACCGGTACCTGCACCTGCGGGGCATCAAGGACACCAGCCAGCAGGACGTCTGGGCGTTCCTCGGCGACGGGGAGATGGACGAGCCCGAGTCCCGCGGCATGCTCCAGCTGGCCGGTCAGCAGGGCCTGGACAACCTCACGTTCGTCGTCAACTGCAACCTGCAGCGGCTCGACGGACCGGTGCGCGGCAACGGCAAGATCATCCAGGAGCTCGAGGCGCAGTTCCGGGGCGCCGGCTGGAACGTCATCAAGGTGATCTGGGGCCGCGAGTGGGACGCCCTGCTCAACGCCGACAAGGACCGCTCGCTCGTCAACCTGATGAACACGACGCCCGACGGCGACTTCCAGACCTACCGGGCCGAGAGCGGCGCCTTCATCCGCGAGCACTTCTTCGGCCGCGACCCGCGGACCAAGCAGCTCGTCGAGAAGATGTCGGACGACGAGATCTGGGCGCTCAAGCGCGGCGGGCACGACTACCGCAAGATCTACGCAGCGTACAAGTCCGCGCGCGAGCACACGGGGCAGCCGACCGTCATCCTGGCCCACACGATCAAGGGCTACGGCCTGGGATCCGGGTTCGCTGGCCGCAACGCCACGCACCAGATGAAGAAGCTCAAGTCCGACGACCTCAAGACGCTGCGCGACTCGCTGCACATCCCGATCACGGACGAGCAGATCGACGAGAACCCGTACGTCCCGCCGTACTTCCACCCCGGCGCCGAGGACGAGGGCATCCAGTACATGCTGGACCGCCGCCGTCAGCTCGGGGGCTTCGTGCCCGAGCGTCGCACGACGCACAAGCCGCTGGTCCTGCCGGAGGCCAAGGTCTACGAGGGCCTGGCCAAGGGCTCGGGGCACCAGGAGGTCGCCACGACGATGGCGCTCGTGCGCCTGTTCAAGGACCTGGTGCGGGACAAGGAGTTCGGCCACCGCCTGGTGCCGATCATCCCCGACGAGGCCCGCACGTTCGGCCTGGACTCGATCTTCCCGAGCGCCAAGATCTTCAACACGAACGGCCAGAACTACATGGCCGTCGACCGCGAGCTCATGCTCTCCTACAAGGAGTCCGAGTCCGGCCAGATCATGCACACGGGAATCAACGAGGCCGGTTCGGCGTCGGCGTTCCAGGCCGTCGGCACGTCCTACGCGACGCACGGCGAGCCGCTGATCCCGTTCTACTTCTACTACTCGATGTTCGGGTTCCAGCGCACCGGCGACCAGTTCTGGGCCGCCGGGGACCAGATGGCCCGCGGGTTCCTGATCGGCGCCACCGCCGGCCGCACCACCCTCACGGGTGAGGGCCTGCAGCACGCCGACGGCCACTCGCCCCTGCTGGCCGGCACGATGTCCCACGTCGTGCACTACGACCCTGCGTACGGGTACGAGATCCGGCACATCGTCAAGGACGGGATCGAGCGGATGTACGGCGAGGGTCACGACCGTGACCGCGACGTCATCTACTACCTCACCGTCTACAACGAGCCGATGCAGCAGCCGGCCGAGCCCGAGGGTGTCGACGTCGAGGGCATCCTGCGCGGGATCCACCTGGTCGCACCGGCCGAGGGTGACGGGCCCCGTGCCCAGATCCTCGCGTCGGGCGTCGCGGTGCCGTGGGCGCTCGAGGCCAAGAAGCTCCTGGCCGAGGACTGGGGCGTCCAGGCCGCGGTGTGGTCGGTGACCAGCTGGAACGAGCTGCGTCGCGACGGCCTCGCCGCGGACCAGCACGCGTACCTGCACCCCGGCGAGGAGGAGCGCGTGCCGTACCTGACGGCCAAGCTCCAGGGGGCGGAGGGTCCGTTCGTCGCGACGACGGACTTCGACCACCTCGTCGCCGACCAGGTGCGCGCATGGGTCCCGGGCACGTACGCCACGCTGGGCGCCGACGGCTTCGGCTTCTCGGACACCCGCGCGGCGGCCCGTCGGCACTTCAAGATCGACGGCCCGTCGACGGTGGTCCGCGTGCTGCAGCAGCTCGCCCGCACCGGCGCGGTGGCACCCGAGGCGCCGGCGCAGGCCATCGAGCGCTACCGGCTGTACGACGTCACGGCCGGCACGTCCGGAAACACCGGCGGCGACAGCTGACCTGACCACAGGCACGGAACGAGAACGGCCCGGACCCCCCTGGGGGTCCGGGCCGTTCTCGTTCAGTACGTCAGGTGCCGGGGATCGTCTGCTCGGCGTGGGCGACGTCGCGGGCGAGCTCGCCCTTGAGGTCGGCGACCGCCCGCTGGTTCGGGTACAGGTCGAGGGCGGCGATGTGCTGCTTGGCCTCGAGCGGCCGACCGGCCTCGATGGACGCCAGCACCAGGTGGCGGGCGACCTCCGGGTCGTGCTCGCGAGGCCGCCAGTGGCCGACCCCGAGACCGAGCGCATCCACCGGCAGCCCGGCCTCACGCAGGAGGGCCAGGGCCTCGACCAGCGCCTTGCCCGACGGATCGCGCTCCGCGGCCGTGGTCAACCGGCGCACCGTGCCCTCGTTATCGTCGTGCACCGACAGGCGGGCAACCTCGATGAGCGGGTACCAGGCGCGCGGGTTCCCGGCGAGCTCCTCGCCGAGAGCCCAGACGGCGAGGTCCGCAGCACGCTGACGCTCCGTGTCGGTCGTCTCGGCGGAGAGCGGGTCGTGGTCGGGGCTGGCCTCGGCGGCCCGGCGACGGACGATCTCCGCGAGGGCCACGAAGGCGCGCTCGTTGTTCGGGTCGTCGCTGAGCATGGAGCGCAGCGCGTCCTCGTGGAGCGTGTCGCCGCGCCGCGCAGCCTTCGTCGGTCGGCGCGCGCCGACCCGCGAGGCCGAGGACGGCCGTCGCATGAGCTGACGCAAACGGGGCAGAAGAGCCATGACGCGACCCTATCCGCTGGGGGCGGACCACACCCTTTCGAGGACGAACCTCACACTCCGGCGTCGCCGCGGCGACGGTCGCACCCGAACTGCTTTTGTCGACTTCCCACAAGGCCGGACCTTATGCTCGGCCCCATGTCCAGCACCCTGCGCGGGAAGGGCTCCGCCCCCGCCGATGCCGCCGACCGGCCCGACCAGGCGGATCCGCCGCCGCCGGCGACCCGGGCCCGCCGCTCGGCGCCGGCCCGCCTGCGCGCGCCCGTGCTCGAGGCGCGCGGCGGCCCGGAGACCCAGCGCCGGGTGCGGGACAGCGCCGGGTTGCTGTCCGCCGCCGCGATGCGCCGGCTCGACGACGACCTCGAGTGGTACCGCGCGCTGCCCGCGGAGGACCGCTCCTGGGTAGGCCTGGTGGCACAGGCGGGCATCACGGCGTTCGTCACCTGGTTCGCGGAACCCACCCGCCCGCCGCACGGGGTCGGCGACATCTTCGCCGCCGCCCCGCCCGAGCTCACGCGGTCCATCTCGTTGCAGCACACGCTCCAGCTGGTCCGCGTCGTCGTGGACGTGGTCGAGTCCCACAGCGACCGGCTGGCCGCTCCCGGCGACGAGCGTGAGGTCCGCGAGGCGGTGCTCCGGTACTCCCGCGAGGTCGCGTTCTCCGCCGCCGAGGTCTACGCCCGCGCGGCTGAGGTCCGCGGCGCCTGGGACGCCCGTCTCGAGGCGCTCGTGGTCGACGCGCTGGTGCGGGGGGACGTCGACGACGCCCTGCGCTCCCGGATCGCCGCTCTGGGGTGGAGCGGTCGGGGATCCACGCTGGTCATGGTCGGGACGACGACCTCGGCCCTCGACGACGTCCGCGCCGCGGAGCTGCGTCGCGCCACCCGCCGGGCGGCCGACGACGCCCTCGTCGGCATCCAGGGCGACCGGCTCGTGGTCTTCCTGGGCGGTGAGGGCGACCTGCTCGCGGCGGCCGGCACGCTCCTGCCGCGGTTCGGCCCCGGACCCGTCGTCGTCGGACCGGTGGTCGGCGACCTGACCGACTCCGCCCGGTCCGCGCGAGCCGCCCTGTCGGGGCTCCTCGCCGCTCCCGCGTGGGAGCAGGCCCCGCGCCCGGTCCAGGCCGACGAGCTGCTGCCCGAGCGTGTGCTCGTCGGGGACGTCACCGCGCGCCGCACGCTCGTCGCGCAGGCCTACGCGCCGCTCGCCGCCAGCCAGGGGTCCCTGCTCGAGACCCTGTCGGCCTATCTGGGCACCGGTCGCTCGCTCGAGGCAGCCGCCCGCACGCTGTACGTGCACCCCAACACGGTGCGCTACCGCCTGCGGCGGGTGGCCGACGTGACCGGCTGGGACCCGCTGGACGCCCGCGAGTCGTACGTGCTGCAGACGGCGCTCGCCCTCGGCCGGCTCGATGCCGTGGAGCCCGCGCCGACGGTCGGCGGCCGCTGACCCATGCACGTCGCCGCTCCCGGCGCGTTGTAGGAGTCGCACAAGGGCACCCGAGAAGGTTGGTGCACGCCGTGAGGCAGGTGCGCGCGCTGCGCCAGGCAGAGTGGTCGGGTGCTCGTCGTCGTCTGCCCCGGTCAGGGCGCCCAGTCCCCCGGCATGCTCGCCCCGTGGCTCGAGCTGCCGTCCGTCGCCGAGTCGGTCGCGCGGGCCTCCCGCACGACCGGCCTCGATCTCGTCGCCCACGGCACCACGTCGGACGCCGACACCATCCGGGACACCGCCGTGGCGCAGCCGCTGCTCGTCGCGACCGCGCTGGCGAGCCTGCGGGCCGTCCTCGACCTCGGTCCCGACGACGCCCTCGCCCTCGCCGCCCAGCGGGTGGTCGGCGTGACCGCGGGGCACTCCGTCGGCGAGCTCGCCGCGGCCGCGATCGCCGGCGTCCTGACCGACGACGAGGCCCTGCGCCTCGTGGCGGTGCGCGGCGCTGCGATGGCCCGGGCCGCGGCCACGACGCCCACCGGGATGTGCGCGGTGCTCGGCGGAGACCCCGACGAGGTGCTGGCCGCCCTCGCCGAGCACGGCCTGGTCCCCGCGAACGTGAACGGCGGCGGCCAGGTGGTCGCGGCGGGCACGCTCGACGCCCTCGCGGCGTTCGCGGCTGCTCCCCCGACCCGTGCCCGGGTCGTCACCCTGCAGGTGGCGGGCGCGTTCCACACCGAGCACATGGCGCCGGCCGTCGCCGAGCTGCGGGCCGCGGCCGACGACGTCACCCCGGGTGAGCCGATGGTCCCGCTGCTGACCAACGCCGACGGGTCGGTCGCAGCGTCCGGCGCGCGGGCGCTCGAGCTGATCGTGGCCCAGGTGGCCAACCCCGTCCGCTGGGACCTGTGCCAGTCCGCGCTCCAGGCGATGGGAGTCACGGGGATGCTCGAGGTCGCCCCGGGAGGGGTGCTCACCGGGCTGGCCCGGCGTACGCTGCCCGGGGTCGAGACGGTCGCCGTCAAGACCCCCGCCGACCTGGACGCCGCGCGCGACCTCGTCCGTCGGCACGCCGGAACCCCCGAGAGCCACCAGGAGAAGTCGTCGTGACCCGTCCCACTCTCACGCAGGCCACCGGCCCCGCTCACACCCGCATCCTGGGCGTCGGAGGCGTCCGCGGCGAGCGGGTCGTCACGAACGACGAGCTGGTCGGCCCCATCGACTCCTCGGACGAGTGGATCCGCCAGCGGACCGGGATCATCACGCGCCGTCGTGCCGAGGCGGGCACCGACGTGCTCGACCTCGCGGAGGGCGCTGCGCGGGCCGCGCTCGAGAACGCCGGCCTCACGGGTGCCGACATCGACGCCGTGATCCTCTCCACGGTCACCTACTTCCACCAGACGCCCGCCGCTGCGGCGATCATCGCGGACCGCATCGGTGCCACGCCCGCGGCCGCGTTCGACATCTCGGCCGCGTGCGCCGGGTACTGCTACGGCATCGGGCAGGCCGACGCGCTGGTCCGCGCGGGCACCGCCCGCAACGTGCTGGTGATCGGCGCCGAGAAGATGAGCGAGCTCGTCGACCCGACGGACCGGTCGATCTCGTTCCTGCTCGGTGACGGCGCCGGAGCGGTCGTCATCGGCCCCTCCGACACCCCCGGCATCGGCCCGACCATCTGGGGCTCCGACGGCAGCCAGTCGCAGGCGATCCGGCAGACGCACTCGTGGCTCGCCACCCGCGACGAGGGTCTCGGCTGGCCCACGCTCCGCCAGGAGGGCCAGAGCGTCTACAAGTGGGCTGTCTGGCAGATGGCCCCGGTCGCGCAGAAGGCGATGGACGCGGCGGGCGTGACGGCCGACGAGATCGAGGCCTTCATCCCGCACCAGGCGAACATGCGGATCATCGACCAGATGATCAAGACCCTCAAGCTCCCCGACACGGTCGTCGTCGGCCGTGACATCGCGGAGACCGGCAACACGTCGGCCGCGTCGATCCCCCTGGCGACCGAACGGCTCCTGCGCGAGGGCCAGGTGCCGAGCGGTGCGCTCGCCCTGCAGATCGGCTTCGGAGCCGGTCTGGTCTACGCGGCGCAGGTCGTGGTCCTGCCCTGAAACACCTGAGGTACGACCCCCCGGTTGTACCGTTCGTCCGACCCCACACCGCAGAAACACCGAACGAGGAGAAACCGATGGCGTACAGCGAGCAGGAGATCCTGGCCGGACTGGCCGAGATCGTCAGCGAGGAGACCGGTCTGCCCACGGACTCCGTCCTGCCCGAGAAGTCCTTCACCGACGACCTCGACATCGACTCGCTGTCGATGATGACGATCGTCACGCTCGCCGAGGAGAAGTTCGACGTGCGTATCCCCGACGACGAGGTCAAGAACCTCGCCACCGTCGGCGACGCCGTCTCGTTCATCACGGGCGCGCAGGCCTGATCCTGCGCGAACGGGTCGGTCCCGGGCGGTACGCCCGGGACCGACTCCCCCTCACTGCATCTCGACCGCAGATCTGGAGCACCGATGAGCCACGTACCCGACGTCGTCGTCACCGGACTGGGAGCCACCACGCCTCTCGGCGGTGACGTTCCCAGCACCTGGGCCGCTGCGCTGAACGGCGAGTCCGGTGCCCGGCACTTCGAGAACGACTGGGTCGAGAGGTTCGGCCTGCCCGTCGGGTTCGCGGCGACCATCAAGGTCGACCCCTCCGAGGCCATGGCCCGGCCCGAGATGAAGCGGATGGACCCGTCCGCGCAGTACGCGGTCATCGCGGCGCGCGAGGCCTGGGCCGACGCGGGCTCGCCCGAGGTGGACGGTGCCCGGCTGGGCTCCGTCGTGTCCTCCGGCATCGGCGGCATCCGCACGATCCTGGACGCGTGGGAGGGCCTGCTGGCGAGCGGCAACGCGCGTCGGGTCCTGCCGATGACGGTGCCGATGCTCATGCCCAACTCCCCGACGGCCTACGTGTCGCTGGAGTTCGGCGCCCGCGCCGGTGCCCACGCCGTCGTGTCCGCCTGCGCGTCCGGCGCGGAGGCCATCGGCTACGGCGTCGAGATGATCCGCACCGGCCGCGCCGACGTCGTCATCGCCGGCGGCACCGAGGCGTCGATCCACCCGATGAACGTCGCCGCGTTCGCCGCGTCGCGCACGCTCTCGCTGCGCAACGACGACCCCGAGCGCGCCTCGCGCCCCTATGACGTCGACCGCGACGGCTTCGTGATGGGCGACGGCGCCGGTGTGGTCGTCCTGGAGAGCGCCGAGCACGCTGCCGCCCGCGGCGCCCGCGTGTACGCCCGCATCGCGGGCGTCGGTCTCTCCGCCGACGGCTACCACATGACGTCTCCCGAGCCGTCCGGCGAAGGCCAGATCCGCGCGATGCGCGCCGCCCTCGAGGAGTCGGGGATCGCCCGCATCGACGTGGTGCACGTCAACGCGCACGCCACGTCGACCGTGGTGGGTGACCTCATCGAGGCACGGTCGATCCGTGGCCTGCTGGGCGACGAGGCCGACCACGTGGCGCTCTCCGCCACCAAGTCGATGACCGGTCACCTGCTCGGCGGTGCCGGCGCGCTGGAGACGATCTTCACGATCCTCGCCCTGCACGACCGGCAGGCCCCGCCCACGATCAACGTCGACAACCCGGACCCCGAGCTGGTCCTCGACCTGGTCCGCGACAAGCCCCGCGCCCTGCGCGACGGCGACATCGCCGCGATCAACAACTCGTTCGGCTTCGGCGGCCACAACGTCGCGCTGGTCGTGGCGTCCGTCTGACGACGCGACGGTGTCCTGACGTCCCTCGCTTCCGTGATCGCCGGTTCGGTCAGTAGCCGGTGAACGCGTCCGTGCGGATGCGGCGGACGCCCGAGCGGCGCAGGACGCGGCGCGAGTGGTCCACCATGCCGGGACCCCCGGAGACGTACGCGACGCGCCGGCCGGCGTCGGGCACCGTCGCGTGCAGGATCGTCGCGTCGATCGTCGGTCCGGTCGCGAACAGCCACGACTCCGGCATCGCGGGCGGTGGCTCCGGGCTCACGACGACCACGCGCGCCCCGGCGGCGAGGAGCACGTCGGCGTACGGTGCCTCGTCGCCCGGGCCGAGCAGCAGGACCACCACGACGTCCCGCCGCAGGCCCGACCGCGAGAGGTCGGCGAGCTGGCTCACGAACGGGGTGATGCCGATGCCGCCCGCGAGGAGCAGCAGCGGGACAGCCGGGTCCTTGGGGAGCACGAAGTCGCCGCCGACGCCGGTCGCGCGGACGAGACCACCCTCGGGCAGCTCGCTGAGCGCCTGCTTGAACGAGCTGAGCGATCCGGTCACCCGGAACGCGACGGCGACCCCGTCGGCGTGGTCGGGCGGGGTGGCCAGCGAGAACACCCGGCGGGACCCGCGCGAGTCAGGGCCCTGGTGCGGGACGTGGAGCTCGATCCACTGCCCGGGCCGGAACCGCACGGCGGAGTCGGTGGCGAACGCGACCTCGCGGATGCCGGGCGTGACCATCCGCTGGGCGCGCACCCGCAGCGAGACTCCGCGCCGCTGCCCCAGCGTGAAGGCCAGGACGTTGCCGACGACGAGTGCGAGCTCGGGTGACGCGTACATGATGCCGAGGCTGAACGGCACGACCGTCAGCGCGCCCACCAGGGCCGCCTCGGACAGCTGTTGCCGCCGGCGCGGCGGCAGCGTGAGCGGCTCGGTGAGCATGAAGCCCGCTGCGAACACCAGCGGGTAGGACTGCAGGGCGGTCAGCAGCGCGTCGACCGGAGTGGCTCCTGCGGCGACGAGCCGGGGCAGGAGCACGGCCAGCGCGACGGCGAGGTACGTGCCCACGAGCGCGAACCTGCGGGTGCGCGCGACGACGGCCAGGGCGGCGAGCGCGACGACGGGCAGCAGGGCGGGTGTCGCCACCCACCACATCGCCCCGAAGCCGCCGAACAGCGGCGCCAGCAGGCCCGCGGCGAGCGCACCGGCCGCGGCGGGGTTGAGCACGTGCCTCGCGCGGACAGCCACGACGAACTTGGACAGCGCGGCCAGGGCGGCTGCCAGCGCGACGACGCCGAGCCCGGTGGGGGTGGTCTCCGGCCAGAACAGGAGCGCCAGGATCAGGCCGGTGATGACCGCCGACTCGGTGTGCACGCGGGTGCGCCAGAGGGCGCCGCACACCCGACCGGCGAGGACGCTGACGCCCACGGCGACCGCGGTGCTGACCAGCACGGCGACGGGGTCCTGCTGCACCGGTCCGAGGACCGACAGGACCAGCGCCGCCAGCAGCACGCCGCCGAGGGCGATCGTGACCAGCCGGTACATCGTCACCCGGCCGAGAACTCCGTCGACGGCGCTCACGCGAACAGATCTCCAGGTAGCCCGAGCGAGTAGCGGACCCCACCGTCCGCCTGCACCCGCACGTAGGTGTGGTCGAACGCCGCCTCGAGCCGGTCGGGGTCGGCGAAGAAGTGCGCGGTGCTCAGACCGTCCGCGACCATGGCGGTCCCGGCGACCACCCAGGTGGCGACGACGTCCCGCGTCGGCAGGCCTGTGCGGGCGTCGACGACGTGGTGCAGCCCGTCTCCCCACGCCCGGCGGTCCACCGCCGACCCGCACAGCGCGGCGTCGTCGAGCTCGACGACGCCGATCGCCCGCGTCGGGTCGCCGGGCTGCTGCAGGGCCACGCGGAACGCGGCTCCGCCCCGGTGCACCAGGTCTCCACCGGCGTCGACGACGTACTGCTCGATGCCGCAGTCCCGCAGCTCGGCCGCGACGAGGTCCACCAGCTGCCCCTTTCCCGCGGCGCCGACGTCCAGCAGGACGGGCTCACGGACGACGAGCGTGGTGCCGTCGCGTCCGAGGACGTCGTCCCACGCCGGTGCCGGCTCGGGCCCCCCTGCCGGTCTCAGCGTGTAGCCGGCGTCGTACCCGAGCCGGACGAGGCTGCGTGCGACCAGCGGCGACACGGCGCCGTCCGTGCAGCGACCGAGCGCCGCGTAGAGGTCGAGCAGCGGTCCGGCCTCCGCGGGCAGCCGGTAGGTCCCGGCCTCGCGGGACATCCGGGCGACCACGGAGTCGTCGCGGAACCGCGACCAGACCGCGTCGTACGACGCGATCCGGGACCGCACCCGCGCGAGCGTCACGACGTCCAGCGGCCCGTCGACGTGCACGGACCACCGGGTACCGATCGCGTCGAAGGAGGCCTCAGGCCTGCGCATCCGCAGCGATCTCCACCAGGGCCGCGTTGAAGCCCTCCGGGGTCAGGGACGAGCCGGAGACCGCGTCGACGGTGAGGCCCTCGATCGGCTGCCCCATCACGACGTCCGCGACGCCCGAGGCGAACTGGTTCTGGAACTTCTGCGACGCGGGGTTGGTCGCCTCCGGAGTGACGGCGACGGCAGTCACCATCCCGTCCGCGAGGGTGATCGAGACACCGACCGTCTCCGGTCCCGCCGGCGACTCGTACGAGCCGGTCGCGGTGTAGGTGCCATCGGCGTACGCCGGCTCCTCGACGGCTGCCGCGGATGGCTGCTCGGCGGCCTCGTCCGCGGTGTCCGGGCTCGCGGCTCCGTTGCTGCAGGCGGTGAGCGCAGCAACTGCGGACACCCCCGAGACGAGCGCGATCGTGGTCCTGCGTGGCGTCCTCATGTGTGGTGTCCCCTCATCGTGTCCCCCTGTGCCCGACCTGCAGCGGACGTATTGCAACAGGTCAGGACGCTAGGGTCCACGGCTGGGCGCACGCTGTGAACGTCCAGGGGGTGAGCGAAGCGATTAAGCCAGCGCGTCAGCCGACACGGTGCAGCCAGCGGACCGGGGCACCCGCGCCCGCGTACCGGAACGGCTCCAGCTCGTCGTCCCACGCCTGCCCGAGCGCGAGATCGAGCTCGGTGCGCAGGCGGAGCGGGTCGGCAGCGTGCTCGAGGGCGGCGCGGATGCGGTCCTCCGGCACGACGATGTTGCCGTGCACGTCGGTCGCGGCGTGAAAGATCCCGAGCTCGGGCGTGTGGCTCCAGCGGGACCCGTCGACGCCGTGGCTGGCCTCTTCGGTGATTTCGTAGCGCAGGTGGGCCCAGCCGCGCAGCGCGGACGCCAGGCGCGCTCCCGTGCCCTGCGCGCCCTGCCACGAGTACTCAGCGCGGTAGAACCCCGGACCGGCCGGCTGCGCCGTCCAGTCGAACGTGGTGCGTGAGCCCAGCACGTTGCCTGCCGCCCACTCCACGTGGGGGCACAGCGCGCGCGGTGCAGAGTGCACGAAAAGTACACCGCGGGTGATCGCACCAGCCATGTCGTCCTCCTGAACGGGCTCGAGGTTCGCCTTCCCCAACGACCTCAGTCACGTTCCCAGGAGTACGCATGCGATACGGACAGCTTCGCGGCGTGCTGGGGACAGCATGCCGGACGTTCCCCCAGCACGCCAGCGAACTACAGCGTGTCGCGGATGGCGCGCATGGCTTTCTTGCGCACGGACCGCTCCAGGCGGTCGAGGTAGAGCATGCCGTCGAGGTGGTCGACCTCGTGCTGGAGGCAGCGGGCCATGAGCTCGACGCCCTCGACGACGACCTCCTTGCCGTCCAGGTCCGTGCCGACGACCCGCGCGTACCAGGACCGGTGCGTCGGGAACCAGAGGCCCGGGACCGACAGGCAACCCTCGTCGCCGTCCTGGTACTCGTCCTCGGACAGCTCGACGATCACCGGGTTGAGGACGTAGCCGACCTCGTCGTCGATGTTCCAGGAGAAGGCCCGCAGGCTGACGCCGATCTGGTTCGCGGCCAAGCCGGCGCGCCCGTCGGTGTCGACCGTCTCCAGCAGGTCGTCGACGAGACCGCGCACACGGTCGTCGATCGTCGTGATCGGGTCGCACGGGGTGCGCAGGACGGGGTCCCCGACGGTCCGGATCTCTCGCATGGCCATGCGGAAGATCCTCGCACGGCGGGCCGGTCGGCGAGGCGGGGACGCGTGCCGGCGGGCCGGACCGGTGCCGAGTGTGAGCAGGGCGACAGCGTCGACGGGAGCGGTCGGGCGTATCGTTTGTACTGACCGGTCAGTTTAAGGAGTCGTCATGAACACCCCAGCCGTCACAGCACTCGACCTCCAGCTGCACGGCGACCGCGGACCGGTCTTCGGGCCCGTCGACCTCGAGATCGCCGCCGGCACCCTCACGCTCGTCCAGGGGCCGCAGGGCGCCGGGCGCACCAGCCTGCTGCTGACGCTCGCGGGCCGCATGGTGCCCGACCCGACGTCCGACCTCGTCGTGCTGGGTCACCGGCTGCCGACGCAGCGGGCGCTCGCGCAGCGCGAGGTCGCGCTCGCCGGCTTCACGGGCATCGACGAGCTCGACGACTCGGTGACCGTCGGTGACCACGTGCGGGAACGGCTCGCGTGGCTCTCCCCCTGGTACCGGCGTGCACCCCGCGCCGACCAGCCGGTGGTGGACGCCGTGCTCGCCCCCGTCTTCGGCGAGCTTCCTCTCCCCGGCGCCCAGACGGTCGTCTGGCACCTCGACGAGGTCGACGCCCTCCTGCTGCGGATCGCCCTGGCCATGGCCCAGCGACCTCGGCTGCTCGTCGTCGACGACGTGGACCAGGTGCACGACCGCGCTCGTCGTCGGATCGTCTGGGACCGGCTCGACGCGCTCGCCGGCACCGGCGTCACCGTCGTCGCGTCCTGCGCCGACCCCGACGAGGCCGTCGGCACCCGCTGGACCGTCCTGCCCGTCGCCACCCCCACCCTCTGAAGGACGCCATGCTCTCGCTCACCTCCGGCACCGAGCTGCGCCGATTCGGCCGCGGACGCCTCCCCCGGCTCGCCGTAGCCGCGATGCTGCTGGTCCCGCTCCTGTACGGCGCCCTGTACCTCTGGGCGTTCTGGGACCCGACGGGGCACCTGGACGCCGTGCCCGTCGCGCTGGTGAACGCCGACACCGGCGCCGACCGGGACGGGAGCCGGGTCACCGCAGGCCAGGACCTCGCCGACGAGCTCACCGACGGCGACGCACTCGACTGGGTGGTCACGGACGCCGCGGACGCGGCTGCCGGGGTGCGCGCCGGCGACTACTACTTCGCGGTGACCATCCCCGCCGACTTCTCGGCCGACCTCGTCTCGGCGGGCGGGGACGAGCCGACCGCGGCGCAGATCGACGTCACCTACAACGACGCGAACTCGTTCATCGGCACCACTCTGGGCCGCTCCGCCATGGACCACGTGCGCGACGGTGTCGCCGCGACCGCGGGCGAGCGGGCCGTGGACCAGGTCCTGATCGGTCTCGGGTCGGCGCGCGACGGCATGCTGCAGGCCGCGGACGGCGCCGTCTCGCTGCGCGACGCGTCCGAGCAGCTGGGGTCCGGCGCGCAGCAGGTGGCCGACGGCGCGGTCGACACCCGGGACGGTGCAGCGCAGCTCGCGGCTGGGGCCACCACGCTCGACGACGGGGTGCACGAGCTGGCGGGGGGTGCGGACCGACTCTCCTCGGGGGCCGCGCAGCTGGCCGACGGCGCGCGCGACGCGGCGGACGCGAGCGGCTCGCTGAGCGCCGGCACGCAGGCCGTCGCCGACGGTGTCCACGCCGCCACCGAGCAGGTGGACTCCCTGACCGGCCTCTCGGACGGGCTCACGCAGGTGGGCGCCTACCTCGCCGCACGCGCCGCCGCCGGCGACCCCGACGCCGCGGCGCTCCTGGCGGGAGCGGGCGGCTCCGACCTCCCGGACGCGACGACGATCGCGGCGATGACCGACCGGCTCCACGCGCTCGACGCGGGTGCCGCGCAGGCCGCCGCCGGCGCCCGGACGCTCAGGACCGGGCTCGGCACGCTCGCCGACTCGTCGGCCACGGTGGCATCCGGTGCGTCGACCCTCGCCTCCGGGGCCGACAGCGCCACAGCCGGTGCCGACGCCCTCGCGGCGGGGTCGGCGTCGCTGGCGACGGGCGCCGCCGCGCTCGCCGACGGTGCCGCGCAGGTGGCCGACGGGACCGGCGCGCTCGGCGGCGGCGCCCAACAGCTCGCCGACGGGCTGACCGACGGCGCGTCGACGATCCCCGACGACAGCGCCGCACAGCGCACCGCCCGCGCCGACGCGCTGGCGACTCCCGTGGCGATCGACGACGACGACATCGCCCCCGCCGCGAGCCTCGGCGAAGGGTTCGCTCCCCTGTTCATCCCGCTCGCCCTCTTCGTCGGCGGCCTCATCACGTGGCTGCTCCTGCGCCCGCTGCCGACGCGGGCGCTCGCCACGCCCGCGTCCGGGTGGCGGGTCGCGCTCGCCGGCTACCTGCCGTCGCTGGTCGTCGGCGCAGGTCAGGTGGCGCTGCTGCTCGGCGTCGTCGGCCTCGGGCTGGGTCTGGGCATCGGTCACCCCGTCGGGACGGTCGCGTTCCTGCTCCTCGTCGCCGCGAGCTTCCTGGCCGTCCAGCAGATGCTCCTGTCGGTGCTCGGCTCCGCCGCGGGCAAGGTGGCGACGATCGCCCTGCTGATGCTGCAGATCACCTCAGCGAGCGGTACCTACCCCGTGGAGACGACGCCGGCGTTCTTCCAGGCGATCCACCACGTGCTGCCGATGACCTACGCGGTCGGCGGGCTGCGCAGCCTGATCACGGGGACACCGGACGCTCGGCTCTGGACCGCCGTGGTCTACCTCGTGGGCGTCGCGGTCGCGTCGCTGGCGGTGACCGCGTGGAAGGCGGGCCGCCTGCGGACGTGGACGGTGGCGCGCCTGCACCCCGCCCTGAGCATCTGAGAGGGTGGCGAGCATGCGCGCGACGGCCACCCGGGACCACATCGTCGAGGCCGCGCTCTCCCTCGTCGCCGACCGGGGGTTCACGGCCACGTCCGTCGACGACATCGCGTCGGCCGCCGGGGTGGCCAAGGGCAGCGTCTTCTACAACTTCGGCTCCAAGTCGGGACTGTTCGAGGCGATCATCACCGAGGGCGTCGCACGGCTCACCGCGGCACTGCGCACCGCCACCGACGGGCTGAGCGGACGCGACGCGCTCGAGGCGCTGGTCACCGAGCTGCTCACCCAGATCCGGGCGCACCCCGACTTCGCGAAGCTCATGGTCGCCGAGACGTTCCGGACGGGCCGCAGCTGGCAGGACTCCATCCGGCTGGTGCGCGACGAGTCGATGGGTGCGTTCGCCTCCGTCGTCGCCGAGACGTGGCCGGACCGCGACCCGTCCCTGACGGCAGCCGCCCTGTTCGGCGCCACCCTCCTGGCCGGGCTCGAGTGGCTGGTCTTCCAGCCCGAGCGCACGCTGGACGATGTCAGGGCAGCCGTACTCGCCACCGTGCACTGAGCCGACCGGAGCCGCCGACATGCCCACCGACGCACCGAACGGCGTGCACTCCGAGGTGGGCCGCCTGCGCAGGGTGCTGGTCTGCGAGCCCGGGCTGGCGCACCGTCGGCTCACCCCGACGAACGCCTCCGACCTCCTGTTCGACGACGTGCTCTGGGTCGACAACGCGATCAGCGACCACCGCGCGTTCGTGGCGGAGCTGCGGGCGCGCGACGTCGAGGTGCTCGAGCTGCACGACGTGCTCGCCGAGACCATGGCGGTGCCGGGTGCCCGCGACTGGCTGCTGGACCGCAAGATCGTGCCCGAGGACGTCGGGCTGGAGCTGATCGACGACACCCGTGAGTTCCTGGAGCGGCTCGACCCCCGCCGGCTCGCCGAGTTCCTGGTCGGTGGCCTGGCCACCGTCGACATCACCGGCGGGTTCGACGACGACCACTTCGCCCTCGCCGAGTACTCCCCCGACGCCCGCGAGTACGTCATGCCGCCGCTGCCCAACACGCTCTACACGCGCGACACCACGTGCTGGCTGTACGGGGGCGTCACCCTCAACCCGCTCTACTTCTCGGCCCGGCAGGACGAGACGCTGCTGATGAAGGCCGTCTACCGGTTCCATCCGGCGTTCGTCGGCTCGACGGTCTGGTGGGGTGACCCGGAGCAGCACTGGGGTCGCTCGACCGTCGAGGGCGGCGACGTCATGCCCATCGGGAACGGCACGGTGCTGGTCGGGATGAGCGAACGGACGTCACGGCAGGGCATCACCCAGCTGGCAACGGCGCTGTTCGCGCAGGGGGCCGCCGACCGCGTCGTCGTCGCGGGGATGCCCCGGCTGCGCTCCGCGATGCACCTCGACACGGTGTTCACGTTCGCGGACCGCGACGTCGTGACCCTGTACCCGAAGATCGTCGACGCGATCCACTCGTTCACCCTGCGCCCCGCCGACGGCGACCGCGTGCACCTCACCGACGAGGGCACCACGCCCTTCGTCGACGTGGTCGCCACCGCCCTGGGGCTCCCGGGGCTGCGCGTCATCGAGACCGGCGGCGACGTGTACGCGTCCGAGCGTCAGCAGTGGGACTCCGGCAACAACGCGGTCGCCGTCGAGCCGGGCGTCGTGTTCACGTACGACCGCAACACGACGACCAACGCGCTGCTGCGCGCGGCGGGCGTCGAGGTGCTGGAGATCCGCGGGGCGGAGCTGGGACGCGGCCGCGGCGGCGGCCACTGCATGACCTGTCCGATCAGCCGCGACCCGGTGTGAAGAATGCAGAAAGCCCTCCGTGCTCAATGAGCTCGGAGGGCTTTCTTCAATGCTGTGGAGAGTGAGTTCACTCCGCCGCGCGCTGCGTGGGAACGCCGGTGAGGAGCGAACGCACCTCGGACTCGTGGAAACGGCGGTGGCCGCCGAGGGTGCGGACGGCGGAGAGCTTGCCGGCCTGGGCCCAGCGGGTGACCGTCTTGGGGTCCACGCGGAACAGAACGGCGACCTCGCCCGGCGTGAGCAGGGCACCCTGCGAGAGGGGGGCGTCCGTGGTGGTAACAGCCATGATGGATCTCCTGTCGTTCGGTAGCTCGGCTGGCCCTGTAGGCCCCGTGGCTTTGCGTCCCCGCCTTGCAGCGGGTTTGCCGTTGTCGCTGACAAAGAGAACTATGCCCGTATCTGGACGCTTGTGCAACAACCCGCGCCGCACGATTCGCGCGCAAACGGGTGATTTATATGCGGCCAAATCGGGCACGGACGAACGAGTAGACCCCGTAGGCGACGAACCCCAGTGCCACGATGACCAGCAGGAGGACGCCCGCGGGCTGGTCGCGCAGGGTGTGCAGGGCACCGTCCAGCCCTGTCGACTTCGACGGGTCGGCCGTCACCGCTGCCGTGACGAAGAGCACACCGACGATGCCGAGGGCCACCCCCTTGGCCACGTACCCGAGCACGCCGAGCCGCCGGACGACCGGCCCCGCCGTCCCCGACGGCAGCCGCTGCAGGTCCTCCAGGAACTTCTTCTTCCACCCCTTGTAGACGTGGTAGATGCCGACGCCGATGATCGCGAGCCCGACGGCACCGACGAGCACCCGACCGAACGGCGCGCCCATCAGCTTCGCCGTCATGTCCGCCGTCTGCGTCGACGCGTCGGAACCGCCCCCGCGCGCGAAGCTGAGGGCCGCGAACGCGAGCGCGAGGTAGACCGCCGCACGGCCGACGGACTTCGCACGCTCCCCCGTGTCGTTCGAGCCGAAGCGCCCGTGGATCGCCCGCGCCACCTGCCACGCACTGAGCGCGAGGAACGCGACCACCGAGAACCACAGGACCAGCGCACCGAACGGGGTGCTCGCGATCGTGCTCAGCGCCCCGGACTGGTCCGCCTGCTCCCCGCCACTTCCCAGGGCCACCCGCAGGGCGAGCACACCGATGAGGATGTGGAGCACACCACTGACCGCGTACCCCGCGCGCGCCGCCAGCTCCCAGGACCTCTGTGCGTTCGCCGTACCGCTCGTCGTCACCACGTCGTCTCCTCGTCTCGATCCCCCGGCGCCGATCGTGGCAGGAGAGGACTGGTCCGGCGACCGGAGAGATCACGAGGTGGTGGGGCAGGTGGGGCTTGAACCCACGACCGACGGATTATGAGTCCGCTGCTCTGACCGGCTGAGCTACTGCCCCCGAGGCACCGCACACCCTACCGACGCCCGCGGGTACCGTGAGGCGGTGGCCCTGTTCTCACGTCATCGACTGCCCGCGACCGACCGGACCCGGCTCGACCTGCGGCCGGGCGACACCGTCCTGGTGAGCACCGAGCTCGCCGACGGTCGGTGGGCCGTCGCGACCCGTCGCGCCCTGCACCTCGTCCCCGTAGAGGGTCCCGTCGTCCGGCACCCGTGGTCGGACGTCGACCACGGCTCCCTCGACCCCGCGACGCGAACGATGGCGTTGCGCTGGGTGTGGGGAGAGTCGGAGCGGCTGACCTTCGCGGAGGTGCCCGGGTCGTTCGCGTTCTCGCAGACCTTCCGTGAGCGCGTGCAGCAGTCCGTGGTCCACGCGGTGTCCGTCACACTCCCCCGCGGCCAGCGCGCCCGGGTCGTCCTGCGCCGCGACGAGGTCGGGACGATGTTCACGCAGGTGCTCGGGGACGCGTCGATCGACCTGACCGACCCGGCCGTGGCGGCGGTCGTGGACGCCGCCGAGGACGAGGTCCGCGACGCCGTCGGCCTGCCCCGCTGACCTGTCCGGGGCACCCGTCGACGGCTGCTAGAGTTTCTTCCCGCACGATCCCTCGTAGCTCAATTGGCAGAGCATCCGACTGTTAATCGGACGGTTACTGGTTCGAGTCCAGTCGAGGGAGCCAGTATCACCGCAGGTCAGGCCCCCTCTCGAGGGGGCCTTCGTGCGTCCGGGCCAGCAGCGTGCAGGGCACGACCGCCCCGCGCCCGCGGCTCTCAGCCGTTCGGGCTGCCGGTCCCTCGGTTGCCGTCGACGCCTGCCCCGCCGTTCGTGCTTCCCCTGCCCGTGGTGCGGTTCACCCCGTCGGCGTCGTCGGGCGACGGCGCCGCGACCGGCGGCAGGGCCGGGAGGGCGGCGGGCGGGTCGGGTCCTGGCTTCGCTGTGCCCGACCTGGCCGGCGACGGAGCCACCAGCGGCTCGTCGGCCAGGCCCGGCGGCGACGTCGGCTCGGCCGCAGGGACCGGGGCGCTGCTCGCGTCCGGCGGCGACGCCGGCACGGCCGCAGGGACCGGGGCGCTGCTCGCGTCCGGCGGCGACGTCGGCACGGCCACAGGGACCGGAGCGGTGCTCGCGTCCGCCTCGGGTCGTGGCACGGCGACCTCGGACGTGTCGCTCGGCGGCAGGTCCGGCGGTGCGGCACCGTCCGCCAGGGCGCCACCGGCGATCGTCGCCGACAGGACGACGCCGATCGCGCCCGCGCTCTGGAGGGCCCCTGCGGTGCTCAGCCGCTGCACGGCAGCGGGGAGGTCGGCGGCGGAGATCGGAAGACCGGGCAGCGCCGAGAGCAGGCCCATCGGCCCGGCGACCCGTCGTAGGCTGCCGAGCCCGATCGCGAGGAAGGCCCGGACCACCTGCGGGTCGAACTGCTGACCGGCGCACCGCGCGAGCTCGGCGCGCGCCGCGGCTGCGGGCAAGGGCTTCTTGTACGACCGCGCCGAGGTGATCACGTCATAGGCGTCGGCGACCGCGACGATGCGGGCGCCGAGACTGATCCGGGTGCCGGCGAGTCCGGCGGGGTAGCCGGCGCCGTCCCACCGCTCGTGGTGCTGACCTATCACGTCGAGCCAGGGACCGAGCCACCCGCGCAAGGGCTCGGCGATCTCCATCCCGGCCTCGGGGTGGCCCGCCAGGACGCTCCACTCGCTCGCCGTCGGCTCCCCCGGCTTGCTCAGGACACCTGCCGGCACGCGCAGCTTGCCGATGTCGTGCAGGAGGGCCGCCCAGCTCAGGTTGGCGGCGTCCTCGTCGGACAGGCCCAGCTCCGTGCCGATCAGCGCCGAGTAGGCCTGGACGCGCTCGGAGTGGCCGCGGGTGAGCGGGTCGTGAACGCTGATGGCGGCGACGAGGCTCAGGATCTGCGTGGCGTGCTCGCTGTCCGGAGGCACACCACGCGTGCGTCCGCCTCGATCCGCCCGCCCGTGCAGCACGTGGGGCGAGTAGTGGCTCATCGCGACGGCGAGCCGCGACGGAGCACGGTCGGGGAAGTACAAGGTCAGCCGAAGCAGAGTCGTCAGCGGCACCAGCGTGCGCACCAGCCGGGTGGCGACAACCAGCACCACCGTCGCACAGGCGAGCTCGGCCAGCAGCCAGACCCACGGGTTCACGCCGAGACGGGCCGGTGGGATCCAGTGCACCGCGGCGATGCCCACACCCAAGGACAGCGCGACGGGTACGGCGACGATCAGCGCGCGGACGACCCCCGCGAGGATCGGGCGGCCCTTCCACACGCTGAGGCTGACGTCGTCGTAGTTCTGGGTTGGACCGAAGGCCACGTCTGTCCATCGACGTCGCACTCGTCCACCTTGATGCGGCGGCCGTGTGACGTCCCGTCACCCGCACGGGCGACGGCGCTCCCACCGGGAGGGCCTGGTGGCCGACCGGTTTGTCGATCAGCGGCCCAGCAGGGGCCGCGGGTTCACGGTCGAGCCGTTCACGTAGACCTCGAAGTGCAGGTGGCACGCACCGGACAGGCCGGTGTTCCCGGCGTACCCGATCAGCTGGCCCTGGCCGACGGCCTGTCCTGCCCGGACGACCGAGCGGGTCAGGTGGTTGGAGCTGCTCATCACCGAGCTCCCGCCGACCGTGCCGTGGTCGAGCATGACCTGGTTGCCGAACCCGTTGCGCCACTGCGACCAGAGGACCGTCGCGTCGCGCGGCGCGTACAGGGGCGTGTTGCACCAGGTGCGCAGGTCGATGCCGGCGTGCAGGCGCGTGTAGCCCAGGATCGGGTGCAGACGCATGCCGTACTCCGAGGTCACGACCATCGGGTTGATCGAGGTCGGGTTGCCGAACAGGGCTCCGGACACCGATCCCGACGGGGGCCGCACGGGGGGCGGAGGTGGCGGTGGCGGTGGGGGCTCCTGTCCGGCCGCTTCCGCGGCCGCACGCGCGGCGGCTTCGGCGGCCGCACGTGCCGCTGCCTCGGCGGCTCGTGCTGCGGCCTCGGCCGCCTCACGCGCAGCTCGTTGCTCGGCGATGATCGCGACGAGCTCGCGTTCGATGGTCGCCCGCTCGGCGTCGATCTGCGCCTGCTCGGCCTCGGCCTGGCCCTTGAGCGAGGCGATCGCGTCCTGCTTGGCGCTCTGGTCGGCGATGAGCCGGACGATCTCGTCCTCGCGCGCCTGGGCGACCCGTCGGGCCTCGTCGGCCGCGACGACGTTGGCCTCGGCCTGCTCCTTCAGCTGGGTGACGCGATCGGTGACCGCGCCGAGCCGGGTCTCGCTGTTGCGGTTGTTCGCGTCGACCTGGCGCAGCTCGTCGAGGACGCGCGCCTGGCTGCGGAGCGCCGCGTCGACGAGCCGGGCGTTGTCGAGGAACTCGGTGGCGTCCTCGGCGTCGAGCACCACGTCCAGGGCGGAGATCCCGGGTCCACCCCGGTAGGCCTCCCGCGCCATCGCCCCCACCGCGGCACGCAGGACCTTCTCGTCGGCACGGTCGGCGGCGATGGTCGCGACGAGGCTGCCGCGCAGGTCGGTGGCGTCCTGGAGCCGGCCCGCGACGATGGCCGCCTCGCGCCGGGTGGCCTCCAGGGCGGCCCGGGCGTCCTCGAGCTCGGCCTCGGCCGCGGGCAGGCGCGCCTGGGTGGTCTGCAGGTCGAGCGCCGCTCGGCTCAGCTCGGCGCTGAGACCCTCGATGGAGGCTTCCAGCTCCTCGGCGCGTCGGTCGGCTGCGCTGCTGCGCTGTTCGGCCTCGGCCCGACGGTCGTCGATGCCGTCGGCGAACCCGGCCTCTGCCGTACCCGTCAGGGCGATCACCCCGACGAGGAGGACGGCACCCGCCCGGTGGCGCAGCCGAGCGGAGGGCACGGCCCGGAACCGGGACCGTCTACCGCGAGCAGGCGTCGACATGTGGCGTGATGGCCGGGTTCGGGGACAGGTGGGCGGGCACGGCCGGGGGCAGGTTACGTGCGGGGCGCCTCGTCGAACGGTCCTGACACGCGACGCCGACCCCGGTTCACCCGGGGTGCGCCGCTACTCCCCCTGGGTCTCGGCGGCCACCGTGATCGAGGCGGCCTCCGTCTCGACGTACCGCCTGGTGAGGGATCGCGTCAGCAGCCAGCCGATCCCGGCCATCGGACCGGACACGGTCAGGGCGAGGGTGAGCCGACTCCCGTCGGCGTGCGGCTCGACGAGGTGGGTGGCGGTGACCGTGACGCCGGGCGACCTCGACTCCCAGGTGTACGACGTCCCGTCGACCATCTCGGTGACCGTCCACACCTCTGCGGAGAGCCGTGGTTGCTGCAACCGGGTCCGGGATCCGACGGCCAGCGGTCCGGCGTCCAGACGCTCCACGGCGTCGACCGTCGGGATCCGCTCGGGCCAGCGCTCGACGTCGACGAGCACCGCCCACACCCGCTCGGGCGGGGCCGCGATGGTGACCGTGTGCTGCAGACCGGGCATGCGTCGAGCGTAGTGACGGCGCCCCGGGCGATCGACCCGGCGGTCCCGGCGTGGGCCGCCTCGTCGCACTAGCCTCGGGAAGGCGGACGCCCGACGCGCGACGGGCGTGCAGAGGAGGGCCGGTGCCCGACACCCATGGGCCGCACGACCACGTGCCGGGATCCACGACGACCGGCGCGTCGGCGCGCGCGGCCGAGCTCGCCGCTGCCACGCCCGCGCACCGGGACCGCTACGTCGACCTGCTCCGCGCCGTCGCGATCGTCGTGGTGGTCCTCGGCCACTGGACGGTCTCGGCGGTCACCGTCGACCGCGGGCGGCTGGGCTGGACGAACGTCATCGCGACCCTCCCGTGGACCCACCCGCTGACCTGGTTGTTCCAGGTGATGCCGGTGGTGTTCCTCGTCGGGGGGTACGCGAACGCCGCGTCCTGGAGCTCCCACCGCAGCAGGGGCGTGAGCGCGGCCGGCTGGGTCCGGAGCCGGGCCCTGCGGCTGCTGCGCCCCGCTGCGGCCTTCCTCACCGTCCTCGTCGCCGGCTACGGGGCTGCGATCGCGCTGGGAGCCGACGTCCGGGTCGCCCGCACGGCGGTCTGGGCGGCCGCGATCTCGCTGTGGTTCCTGGTGGTCTACCTCGCCGTGGTGAGTCTGGCGCCGCTGCTTCTCGCCGCGGACCGGAGGTGGGGTCTGAGCAGCGTCCTCGTCGGTGTCGTCGCCGCGGGCGACGCCGCCCGGCTCGCCACCGGAGAGGCGGCGGCGGCCGGGGCGAGCTACCTCGCGGCGTGGGCTGCGATCCACCAGCTCGGCGTGGCCTGGTACCGGGGCGCCCTCACCCGGACCCGCTGGCCGGCCTACGTCCTGACCGGTGGGGGGCTTGCCGCGCTCGTCGTGCTGACGGGGTGGGGTCCCTACGCGGTCACCATGGTGGGCGGCGCCGCACCACCGGACCTGGAGAACACGGCACCGCCGACGCTCGCCCTGCTCGCCCTGGCGTGCGCCCAGACCGGTGTGGTGCTCCTGCTGCGGCCCGTCGCCGACAGGGCGCTGCAGCGACCGCGGCTGTGGTTCGTCGTCGTCGGCGTCAACGCGGTCGTGCTGACCGTGTACCTGTGGCACATGGTCCCCGTCGTGATCGCCGGGACCACGCTCGTGGCCCACGGCGCGCTCGGGCAGCGCGAGATCGGCACGGCCGCGTGGTTCGCCTGGCGCGTGCCGTGGATCGCGATCCTCGCGGTGATGCTCGTCGGGATCGTCGCGGTGACCGCCCGCTGGGAGCGCCGCGCGCCGTCCGTCGACCGCACCGAGCCGCCCGCGCCGGTGGTCGGCGTCGGGGTCGTCGCATGCCTCGCCGGTCTCGCGGGGCTGGGTGTCGGAGGTCCTGAGGGGCTGCTGCCGACGATCGCCGGGGTCCCCGTGGGCGAGCTCCTGCTCTTCGCCCTCGGGCTCGTCCTCCTGACCGGACGACGGCGCTCGTCGGGCTCGTCACCAGCGACCGGTCCGTGATGGGCGGCGTCCTCGCCGACCAGCAGTGCGAGCGGGCGACCGACGGTCCGTGGACCGAACCCGTGGCCGCGTCGACCAGCCTGGCGTTCGTCGTGTGCGCCCTGGTCATCGTCCTCCTTGCCCGCAGGACGGGGTCGGTCGGACGCGTCCTCCCGTTCGCGATGCTGGTGGCGGGGGTCGGGATCGGGTCGTTCGTCGAGCACGGTCCCGACCCGGTGTGGTCCGACGTCGCCCACGACCTGCCGTTGCTGGCCACGCTGGCGTTCCTCGGCGCCGACGCGGTGGCGGACCTCAGCGGCCGGAGCAGATCGTGGTGGTGGTGGGCGGTGCCCACGATCGCGCTGGTCCCGCTCGTCGTGCTGGCCCCGCGCCCGGGAGACCTCGCGCAGGGCGTCGTGGCCGTCGCGGCGGTCCTCCTGACCGTCGAGCGGGCACGCGCGTTCCCCGAGCTGCGTCCGCGCACCGCGTGGGCCCTCGGACTGCTCGTGGTGGGGGCCACGGCGGGGACGATGGCACGGGAGGGCTGGCCGTTATGCGACCCGTCCTCGCCCTGGCAGGGGCACGGCCTCTGGCACCTGCTGGCGGCCGTCGCGCTCCTCGTGCTGGCACCCACGGTGGGTCACGTCGGACGCGCCGTCACCGGCTGAGGGGCACGCGGGCCGCGAAGCGCCGCTGCCACGGAGTCTCGACCGCTCGCGGACGGTAGTTCGCCCGCACCCACCGGACCGCCTCGTCGCCCGGGACACCGGCGAGCCGAGCGAGGACGGCGATGGCCGTGCCCGTCCGGCCGGTGCCACCGTCGCACGCGATCTCCACCTTCGACGAGGCCGCGCGCTCGTACGCCGCCTCGATCGCGGCGATCGCGTCCGCCGACGACCGCGGCAGCCGGAAGTCGGGCCAGCAGACCCAGTGACACTCCCACGCCAGGTCGACCGGTGGTGTCGCGATCAGGTACAGGCCGTACTCGGGCAGCTCGTCGCCGTGCGGAGGACCGGCGCCCAAGCCCCGCCCACGCACGCGGCGCCCGTCGGGCAAGGTGACGACGCCCTCGACCCGTGCACTCCAGACGCTCATCCGGCCATCCTCGCCGATGGACGGGACCGCACCCGAGGGTCCGCCTCACGGCTGATCTGTCGTGGTCCGTGCAGCGGTTGGATACGGACATGCGAACCCGACGCCGCATGGTCCTCGGCGCACTGCTGACCGCCGTCGTCCTCGTGCTCACCGCGTGCAGCGGGGACCAGCCCGAGCCCGTGCCCGGGCCCGCGATCGTCGCGACGCCGGCCGACGGCTCGTTCGCGCCGCTCGAGCTCCGCGTCACCGGGCTGTCCCCGGGAGCGCAGGTCACGCTCACCGCGACGACGCTCGTCGACGACGTGCGTTACACCTCCGAGGCCGACTTCTCTGCGGACGCCGACGGGAGCATCGACCTGTCGACGACCGCGCCGACGAGCGGGTCGTGGTCGACGGCGGACCCCATGGGGCCGTTCTGGTCGATGACCGGCAGCAGCCGTCGCCCACCGTTGTCGGTCTTCGACGAGCCCTACGACGTCGACCTCGCGGTGACCGACCCGGCGGGCACGGACCTCGCCCGGCTGACGACCACCCGGCCGGGGACCGCGCCCGGCGTCGAGACGCGCCCCGTCGCCGACGGCGGGTTCGTCGGCGCGTACGTCGTCCCGGCGGACGACGGGGGCGCCCCGCTGCCCGCGGCTCTCGTCCTGGGCGGGTCCGAGGGTGGCCTGGAGTCGGCGACCACGACCGCGCGCTGGATCGCGGGCCTCGGGTACCCGGCGCTCGCCGTGGCGTACTTCGACGAGCCGGGTCAGCCGACGGAGCTCGAGAACGTGCCGGTCGAACCGGTGCTCGCCGCGCTCCAGTGGTTGCACGAGCAGGCCGAGGTCGAACCCGACGCACTCTTCGCCTTCGGCGTCTCGCGTGGCGGGGAGCTCGCACTGTGGCTCGCGGCGCAGCACCCGGAGCTCGTCGCAGGGGCGTTCGCCCCGGTCGGGTCGGGCTACCTCGTCTGCGGGTACCCGGACGACGGCGTCCCGGCGTGGACGCTCGGGGGGCAACCGCTCAGCCCCGCGTGCGTACGCGCGGCCGACGGCGAGCCACCTGCCGCGTCAGCCGTCGACGTGGCGGCGATCGCGGGTCCGGTGGTCCTCGCGTGCGGCACCGACGACGAGCTGTGGCCGTCGTGCTCCTTCATGGACGACATCGTGCGGCGACGCGGTGCGGCACCGACGATCGCGGTGCCCGGCGACGGTGCCAGCCACTACGTCGCGGTGGCGCCGGGCGTTCCCGGGTTCGACCAGGACCTCCCCGTGGAGGTCCGGTCCGCCACCCACGTGGTGCGGAGAGCGTTCTGGGACGCCGCGGCGGACGTCTTCGCGTCCGCCGCGGACGACCAATAGCGCGCTCGCAGAAGATTGGTCGCCGATCTTCGTCATATTCACCCGTTCGCGTGCCGATACAGGGGGTGAGGTCGCCTCAGGCGCCTCCGTCGGGGGGACGGCCTCCCGAGCTGAACCGACGTCACACCGCAGGAGGCACCCCGTGACCAGCCAGCAGACCATCGCCATGCCCACCGTCGGCCTGAGCGCCCTGACCCAGCGCGAGCGCGTCGTCATGGGTGAGCTCGGTGAGGACATCACGCTCGAGGACATCGCCGCGCGCCTGTGGGTCACCCGGAACACGGTGAAGACCCAGCTGCGCAGCGCCTACCGCAAGATCGGCGTGTCCACCCGGGCCGAGGCGGTCGCCTGGGCGCGGGCGCACGGCCTCTGACGGTCGAGCACTAGGCAGGTTCGGCGCGGCGCTCGAGCGGGTCGAGGACGTCCCGCTCGTCGCCCGGTCGGGCCGGCGGGTGCGGTCCGGGCTGGGTCCCGGTCCGCCCCTGCAGCAGCACCTCCGCCGCATGGTCGGCGAGCGCGAACCCGGCCGACCCGTACAGGTGGAACACGGCGTCCGCGCCGTGGCGCTCCAGCTCCGCGACGTCGTCGTCGTACCGCGCGACGGCGGCCACCTTGCCGGTGAAGCCGGCTGCCTGGAGCCGGGCCAGGGCGATGAGGTTCGCGTTGTGGAACGGCATCGCGAGGACGGCCATCTTCACGCGTCCGGCGCGCTGCACACGGTTCCAGAACTCCAGGTCGGTGGCGTCGGCGCGCACCACCTCGTAACCCTCGTCCTCGAGCGCGAGGACGCGCGTCTGGTCGTGCTCGACGCCGACCACGGACAGCCCGTACTCGTCACGCAGCCGCGCGTACGTCGCGGAGCCGACGCGGCCGAGCCCGAGCACGAGCGCGTCGGCGTCGCCGATGTCGACCAGCCGGTCGTCCGGGTGCAGCCGGTCGCTGTCCCGTGCGGGCAGCAGTCGGGACATCCGGGAGGCGAGCTCGACCCCGCGGCGGTTGACGATCGCGGACAGGCCGAAGCTGAACGCAACGGCGAGCGAGACGACGACGACCCACTGGTCGTCGAGCAGCCCGGTGCTCGCACCGACGGCGACGACGATGATCCCGAACTCGGAGTAGTTCGACAGGACCAGACCCGCGAGGAACGACGTGCGCCGACGCAGGCGCATCATCCAGAGCACGACCGCGTAGGCCGCGACCTGGATCGGCAGGAGCAGCAGCAGGAGCAGGGCCAGGCCGATCTCGAGCGCGTGCGGGGTCCCGTGCAGACCGATCTGCACGAAGAACGCCACGAGCATCAGGTCCTTGAACGTCATGAGGGACCGCGACAGCTCGCCCGCCTGCGGGTGCGACGCGAGGAGCACCCCGACGACGAGCGCCCCGACGTCGCCCGCGATGCCGACGAGCTCGAACAACCCGTACCCGAGCACGACGGCCACGCAGACCCCGAACAGCGCCTGCAGCTCGCCGTGGCCGACGCGGTCCCAGATCCGGTACAGGATCCGTCGGCCGGGGACCAGCAGGACCAGCAGCAACGCCCAGGGGCTCGGTGGTTCGCCGCTGGACAGCGACAGGAAGATCACGGCGGCGACGTCCTGCATGACGAGCACGCCGACGGCGATCCGCCCGTAGAGGGAGGTGGTGTCGGAGCGGTCGTCGAGCACCTTGACGACGAACACGGTCGACGAGAACGACAGCGCGAACCCGACGAGCGCGAGCGCCCCGAACGACTCGGCAGCGAGGAAGCCGAACCCGATCACGGCGAGCAGGCCGAGGAACCCGACCCCGATCGCGACGCTGATCCCCAGGTGCACGAGCGTGGTGAGCCAGATCTCGCGGCGCAGCAGCGTGCGGACGTCGAGCTTCAGGCCGATCGCGAACAGCAGCAGGACGACGCCGAAGTTCGCGATCGGCTCGAGGTAGGGCAGGTCCGGCGCGCCCACGGCACCGAGGGCGAAGCCGGCGGCGAGGAAGCCGACGAGGGGCGGCAGGCGAAGGAGCACCGCGATGAGCCCGCCGAGCAGAGCGGCGCCGAGGTACAGGGCCGCTGCTGCCATGAGGTTCCTCTCGCGCGGTGGTCGGGCCACCATCTTCCCCCAGCATCGGGCGGATGCCGGTACACGGATGGCATAACCTAGGAGGCACCGTCGACGGCGACGCGACGAGGGTCCTGGAGGTTCAGGAGCGAGCCTCGTCCGCAGCTCTTCTCGCGGCGCCACCTCTGGGGGTTCCGATGACGGCGACGAGCACACAGGTGGGTCGTTTCCGGTTCGGGGTGGCCACCGACCGTTGGTGGTGGTCGGACCACATGTACCTCATCCACGGCATGCAGCCGGGCGAGGTCGTCCCCACTCGCGACCTGCTGCTGACCCACGTCCAGCGCGACGCGCGGCCGATCGTGGCCGAGACGCTCGACCGCTGCGCGGACGAGCCCGACCCGCGGGCGTGCGAGTACTGCCTCGTGGACATGTCGGGCACGGTGCGTCGCGTGGTCCTGGCGGTGGCCGTCGACGGTGACCGTGACGTGACCGGCTTCCTCGTCGACATCACCGCGGCCCACGCTGCGGTGCTGGCCGACCGGGTGAACGCCGAGCTGGCGCTCGCGCTGGAGTCGCACGCGGCCATCGACCAGGCCAAGGGCATCCTCATGGTGACCTACGGCGTCGACGAGGCCGCCGCTTTCGGCATCCTCAAGCAGAGCTCGCAGCGGAACAACACCCGCCTCCGTGAGCTCGCCGGCAGGGTGGTGACGGTCGCGGCCGGCGGGCGGGAGTCCACGACGTGCGAGCTGCTCGACGAGACGCTGTGCGGGGTATCGGTCGTGCCGACGCCGCCGACGACGAGCCGCCGCCGTCACCTCGACCTACGCACCGAGCACGGCGACCGCGAGTCGGTGCTGCGCGTCTCGGGGGTGGTCGACCTGTCCACCCGGGACGAGCTGGCGGACGCGATCACGCTCGCGATGCTCGGGGCGGCGGGCGTCGGGCGGGTCACCGTGGACCTGCGTGGGGTGGGCCGGGTCGGGCCCGCCGTCGTCGACGTGCTGGCAGCGGCACTGCGCCGGAGCGCCGCGCACGGGATCACCCTGACGATCGTCGGGGGCGGTCCTGGCGACACCGCGGCACTACGGACCGCCGTGCACCGGCAGTCGATGGCCTCGCGCAGCTGACGACGTCCTTCGTCGTCCATCAGTCCGACGGGGGTGCTGCTCGACCCCGCGGGGCACCCGTCCTGCCTGTGCCTCAGCTGCCGCTGACCCGGTCCAGCCGCTGCAGCAGGTCGTGCGCGGCGAGCTCGACGTCCTTGTGCCGCCACTCGGACGCGCGGTACACGCACGCGATGAGGGCCGTGCGGTGCACCCGGCGGAAGTCGCCCGCGACGAACGCGTACCGCGCCTTCGTCTCGTCGGTGGCGCCGACGGTCAGGCCGAGGTGCCACGCGGCGTACTGCTCCCACGTGTGCTTCTCGAGGTACTCGTTCTGTGCGGCGGCGTCGGGCTGCGTCTCACCCCAGTCGCTGTCCAGGACGTACTGCCGCGCGTCGATGAGCTCGCGCAGGTGCCGTACGGCCGCCGCGTTCAGCTCGTACTCCGCCATGGGTCGATCCTGCACCCAGCGTCACACGGTGCGCAGCACGAGCAGGAACTGACCGCCGCCCGGTTCGACGTCGGCCGCGACGCGCAGGCCGGGCGCGAACCGCGAGAGTCGGTCGACCAGCCAGGCCGCGGCTGCGTCTCCGTCGGCACGCGTCGGGCAGCGTCCGACCACCTCACGGCCGCCCTTGCGCCCCAGCCGCTCGGCGGTCGCGACGATCGGGGCCGGGTCGACGACGAAGAGGTCCGGCGACCAGGCGACGACGGGCTTGACGGCCCCCTTCTTGGTGTTGCAGGCACGGTGCGCGAGCCGCTCGGAACCCGCAGTCGGCTTCTTGCCCTTGGGGGTCGCGCCGCCGTCGATGCTCGGGCCGCGGTCGGCGTTGACGGAGGCGTCCGGGTCGACGGGCTCGTCGCACAGCCAGCAGCGCCAGCCGTCGCGTTCGCCGACCTCGTGAAGGGTGGTCATGGCCGGAGACTACGGCGCTACGGTCGGTGGATGGGTTTCGAGGTCACCCCCGAGGTGTACTTCCGGTTCATGGGTCGGTTCTCCGAGCCGCTCGCCGCGAGGTTCGCCGCGGCGCTGGAGATCCCCGCCGGTGCGCGGGCGCTCGACGTCGGCTGCGGACCGGGTGCCCTGACCGCGCAGCTCGTCGCACGCCTGGGGGTCGACGCCGTCAGTGCCGTCGAGCCGTCCGAGTCGTTCGTCGCGGCGGTGCGCACCCGGTTCCCCGGCCTGCGGGTCCTGGCGGGCGTCGCCGCGTCGCTCCCCCTGCCCGACGATGCCGTCGACCTGACGGTCGCGCAGCTCGTCGTCCACTTCCTGCCCGACCCGGTGGCGGGGCTGACGGAGATGGCCCGGGTGACCCGGCCCGGCGGCGTGGTCGCCGCGAACGTGTGGGACCACGCGGGCAACGGTGGGCCGCTCGACGCGTTCTGGCGTGCGGCGCACGACCTCGACCCGGACGCACCCGGCGAGGCGGCCCTGCCGGGGACGCGGGAGGGGCACCTCGCCGAGCTCTTCCGCGCGGCGGGCCTGCGCGCCGTCGGGTCCTGGAGCGAGTCCGTCGGGGCGCGTTACGAGACGGTCGACGAGTGGTGGGCCACGTTCACCCTCGGCGTCGGACCGGCGGGTGCCTACGTCGCCGCGCTCGGGGACGCCGAGCGCGACGCCCTCCGGGCCCGGTGCGTCGAGCTGCTGCCGGCGGCGCCGTTCGAGATCCCTGCAGTCGCGTGGTGCGCGCGCGGGACCGTCGCATGAGCACGCTCGAGGGTCGCGCCGAGGAGTCGCTGTGGCCGGTCGTCGAGCACGTCGTCCGGACGCACGGCCTGGCTGGTCTGGCCGTCGGCGTCGTGCAGGACGGCAAGGTCGCGCTCGCCCGGGGGTTCGGGACGCGTGACGTGCGCACCGGAGCCCCGGTCACCCCCGAGACCCTGTTCCACGTGGCGTCGGTGTCCAAGACGTTCGTCGCGGCCGCCGTCGTCGGGACCGAGCCGGCGCTGGACCTCGACGCCCCCGTCGTGCGGTGGCTGCCCGACCTGACGCTGGCCGACGGACGCCAGGAGGAGGTCACCCTCCGGCACCTGCTCACACACACGAGCGGCATCCCCGACGTCGTGGACTACGGGTGGCACGACCCGCAGCTGGGCGACGACGCGCTGGACGTGCTGGTCCGTGGGCTGTCGGCCGTCCGTCTGACGACGGCCCCGGGGACGCAGTTCGCGTACTGCAACCTGGGGTACGAGGTGCTCGGGCACGCGCTGGCCACGCTCCGTGGGACGACGTTCGAGGCGGCGATGACCGACCTCGTCCTCGATCCCGCGGGCATGCACCACAGCACGTTCCTGCGTGCGGACGTCGCACCCGACCTCGCCGCGGCACCGCACGTCGGCGTGCCGCTGGTCGTGCCGGGCGACGCCTACCCGTACACGCGGCGGCACGCCCCGAGCTCCACCCTGCACTCCAGCGTCGCGGACCTGTCGCTCTGGATGGTCGCCACCCTGGACGACAGGGCGGCCGCGCGCAGGTGGCAGCCGGAGGCCGACGTCGGCGACCCGCCCTGGGACGAGGCCGTGGGTCTCGGCTGGTTCCTGGGCACCTACCGCGGCGAGCGGACGGTCGGGCACTCCGGTGCCGACCCGGGCTTCGGCTCCCGCCTGGTGCTCGTACCCGAACGCCGGACGGGGGTGGTGGTGCTCGCCAACTCCAACACCGTGCCGACGAGCGCCGTCCTGCGGGCGGTGCTCGACACCGTGCTCGACCTCCCGCAGCACGCGGCCGGCACCGACGAGCCTCACCTCGGCGCGCTGCTGCCACCGATCACGGTCCCGCTGGGTCAGGCGCTCGCGGGGTCCGGCACCGCGGCCGCCGTCGACGTGTACCACCGGCTGACGTCCGCCGTCCCGCCGACCGTCGACGACGACGACGAGTGCTTCGCCGACGGCGTCTGGGGGGCCATCGAGCTGCACCGGCCCGACCTCGTCCGCCCGCTGCTGGACGTGTGGACGGCGGTCCGTCCGGGGTCGTCGCAGGCGTGGGCGATGACCGGCTGGGCGCACCTGGTCGACGGGGACACCGGACCGGCGGCCGAGCTCCTGCAGCGGGGCCTCGACCTCGACGCCGGGAACGAGGACGCGGCGACGCTGCTCCGCGGCCTCGTCTGACCGGTCAGGCCGCGCGCGCGAGGTCCCCGACCTCGCGCGCGACCGTCGGCCAGAGCTCGGCCGGCAGGTCGTGCCCGACACCGGGGAGGGTGACCAGACGTGCGCCGTCGATGGCCGCCGCGGTGGCCCGTCCGGCGGCGACCCGCAGGATCGGGTCCGCCTCGCCGTGGAGCACGAGGGTCGGCCGGCGCAGGTCCCGGAGCCTCGGGCCGTGCCACTGCGCACCGATCTGGCGGCTCTGCGCCTTGGTGTCGCGCGGGCCGCTGTCGACCGCGCGCTCGATCCACTCCCGGGCCGCGGTCTCGTCGAACGGGTAGGCGGGCGAGGCCACCCCGCGGGCGACCGCGAGGCTCGCCTCGATGTCGCCGTCGCGGCCGTCGGGGAACGTCGTGCGCGCGAGCCTCGCGAGCAGCCCGACGCGCAGGTAGCGGGCGACCCCGAGGCCCGAGACGTCGCTCGGCAGGGCCGCCGACGACACCACGCTGAGCACCCGGTCGGGGTGGCGGAGGGCGAGGCGCTGGGCGACGACGCCGCCCATGGAGTGGCCGAAGACGTGCGCCTGCGGCCAGCCCAGCTCGTCGAGCACCGCGACGGCGTCGTCGACCATGTCCTCGGCGGTGTAGGCGTCGCCCTTCTTCGCGAACAGCGCCCGGAACGGGTTCGACTCCGCGACGTCGGGCAGCCGGGTGGACTCCCCCGCGTCGCGCTGGTCGTACCGGGCCACGGCGAAGCCCTGGCGGGCGAACTCGTCGGCGAGGCCCGTCGGCCACCAGAACCGGGAGGTCGCGAGCCCCATGACGAGCAGCAGCGGCATGCCGTCGGAGCCGGGGAGGCGGTCGTAGGCGATCTCGACGTCACCGTTGCGGGCGCGCTGCGTGGGGGTCCAGGTGGTCATCGGGGTGCTCCTCGATTAATTGCGATCAGTGTTCGCTATTCTAGCGCACCGGTGAGAGGGTGAGCGCATGGAGACGGAACCCACGAGCATCTGGCTGCGCCCCGCACGCGGCAGCCGCGGCCGGGCCCCGGAGCACACCCGCGACGGCATCGCGACGGTCGCGGTGCACCTGGCCGACGCCGACGGGCTCGGCGCCGTCACGATGCGCTCCGTCGCGCAGGCGCTCGGGGGCGGATCCGCCTCCCTCTACCGGTACGTCGAGTCCCGCGACGAGCTCGTCGCGCTCATGGTCGACCAGGTCAACGGCGAGATCGACTACACCGTCCTCGACCACGCCGACTGGCTCGCGGACCTGCTCGCACTCGGCGGGCAGAGCCGAGGCGTCTACCTGCGGCACCCGTGGCTGACCGACACCCCCGCCGCGACCGGCGACCTCGGCCCGCACGCCGTCGCGTACCTGGAGCACGCCCTGCGCGCGCTGCGCGACCTCGACGTCGACGGCCACCGCAAGCTCGAGGCCATCGGCGTCTTCACCGCCGTCGTCCGGCTCCTGGCCCGCACCGAGATCGAGCAGCGGGGCGTCGAGCTGCAGGACCGGCGCCGCCAGCTCGCAGCCGCCGCCCACCTCGGGCACCTCCTGCAGGACGGCGCCCACCCGCACCTCGCCGCCGCGCTGTCGGCACCGCCCGTGGAGGCCGACGAGGACCAGACCGAGCGGCTGCTCACGCGCGTCCTGCGCGGACTGCTCGAGCGCTAGGTGTACTGCCCAGGGACGTTGGTTGAACGAGTGTGACGACACGCTCTGATTGAGCGTGGACAGGCGAAGACCTCCCGGCGTGGAGTGGGACTGCTGAAGGTTCCGCTCGAGACCAGGAGGTCTTCGTGTCTCACGCTAATGCTGCTTTGACCCCGGTGATGCGCCTGCGCATCGCGCGTCTGATCGTCGATGAGGGGTGGCCGGTCGCTCGGGCGGCCGAGTGGTTCCACGTGTCCTGGCCGACCGCGAAGCGGTGGGCCGAGCGCTACGCCGCGATGCCCGACGACACGATGGGTGACCGTTCGAGCCGCCCGCACCGGATCGCCAGCAAGACCCCACAGCGCCGGGTGCGCCAGGTCGTGCACCTGCGGTGGAAGAAGCGGCTCTCACCGATCGAGATCGGTGCCCGCCTGGGGATGCCGGCCTCGACCGTGCACGCCGTGCTGACCCGCTGCCGGCTCAACCGGCTCTCCCATGTCGACATCCGCACCGGCGAGCCGATCCGCCGCTACGAGCACCCCTACGCGGGGGCGATGATCCACGTGGACGTCAAGAAGCTCGGCAACATCCCGGACGGTGGTGGGTGGCGGTTCGTCGGACGGCAGCAAGGCAAGAAGAACCGCTCTGCGACGCCGGGCACGCAGAAGAGCACCTGGTCCCAGCCAAAGCTCGGCACCGCGTTCGTGCACACGGTCATCGATGACCACTCCCGGGTCGCCTACGCCGAGATCCACAACGACGAGACCGCTGCGACCGCGGTCGGTGTGCTGCGCCGGGCGGTGTCCTGGTTCGCCGCCCGCGGCGTCACCGTCGAACGAGTCCTGTCCGACAACGGGTCGGCCTACCGGTCCCACGCGTGGCGCGACGCCTGCACCGCGCTGGGCATCAGCGTGAAGAAGACCCGGCCCTACCGCCCACAGACCAACGGCAAGATCGAACGGTTCCACCGCACCATGGCCGCCGGCTGGGCGTTCGCCGAGCACTACAAGTCCGAGACCACCCGCCGTAAAGCCCTGCCAGGATGGCTCCACCAGTACAACCACCACCGGCCCCACTCAGCCATCGGCAAAGTCCCGCCCATCACCCGGTTGACCAACCTGCCTGGGCAGTACAGCTAGGCCACCGGCTCCCGGAGCGGTCCGTACGTCGCCGCGAAGGTCCGAGGTCCGAGCACCGGCGCCAGCACGTCGCGCAGCAGCCCGGGCAGCCCCGCGAGGCGGCTCATGCGGTCCGTCATGGACTGCACGTGAGCCACCCGCTCCCCGCGCAGCCGGCGAAGCCCGTCGCCGACGCCTGACCAGTCGTCGCCGTCCAGCAGACCCGCGAGCACCACCGCGTCCTCGAGCGCGAGCGCGGCACCCTGCGCCCACACCGGACCGGTCGCGTGGACCGCGTCGCCGACGAGCACGACCCTCCCCCGGCCCCAGCGCTCGCACCGGACCTCGTCGACGGGCGCCGGGTACAGCGCCCCGCCGCCGTCGAGCGCAGCGTCCACCGCCGCCCGCGCGGTCGCGGGGAAGCCGGCGAACGCGGTCCGGAGCCAGGACTCGCCCGTCGCATCCGTGCCGCGCCGGGTGCTCGACGCGTACCCGTACACCCGCTCGGTGTCGACGGGGATCAGCAGGAGCGTGCCGCCCGCCCCGGACCACGCCGTCCAGCACTCGACACCGGGGTTGGGGACCACGAACCGCCAGCTCGACCGGGTCATCGCCGACGGACGCGGGACCTCCGCGCCCACCGCGCCGCGTACCCGGGACCGGACCCCGTCGGCACCCACGACCAGGCCGTACGTCCCGACGTCCCCGGACGCGAACGTGACCCGGGCGTCCGCCACGCCGCCCTGTACCGACTCCACCGCGTCGCCCCAGCGCACGTCGCCGTCGACCCCGGCGCGCAGGACCTCGAGGAGATCGCCGCGGTGGACGCACACCGACGGGTGCCCGGCGGCCCAGAACCTCTCCTCGTCCACGGCGAACAGCAGGCGGCCGGACGCGGTCCGGTACTCGCGTCGCCGGACGCGGACGCCGCGAGCCAGGACCTCGTCGGCCAGCCCCAGAGCAGCCAGCGCGGCCACCGCGTTGCCCGGCAGGTTCAGCCCGAGGCCCTCGTCGTCCGCCGGCGCCGCGCGTCGCTCGACGAGCGTCCACGGCCGTCCCCGCAGCGCCAGCGCCCTCGCGAGCGCCAGACCCGCGACGCCCGCCCCGACCACCAGCAGGTCCTCAGCCATGGGTCCGTGGCCGGATGTTGCGGTTGCAGCGGAACAGGTTGCCCGGGTCGTAGGCCTCCTTGATGCGTTGCAGGCGGTCGGCGTTCGGGCCGTACGAGTCGAGGACCCGGTCCTCGCCCTCGTCGGCGGTCTGGAAGTTCACGTAGCTGCGACCCGTCCCCAGTGCCTCGATCCGGCGTCCGGCGTCGCTGACCCAGCGGCGGAACTCGTGCGCGCGAGGCTCGTCGGGCGCCCACATCCCGTTGGCGCCGCTCACGTACCGCGCGTCCCTGTTGCCCACCGCCCCGTCGTCCCAGGCCCGCTCGTTGAGCGCACCGCCCAGGTGCAGGAACCCGAGCTCGGCGCCGGGGATCTCGCACTGCGCGAACAGCTCGCGTGACACGTCCAGGAGCTCGTCGCTGAGCGTCGCGTGGTAGCTGGTCTTCCAGTAGTAGTGCATCCCCGCGGGCTCGCTGTCGTCGAGGTACGACTGCACGCCGGTGTACGGCACGGGGCCGACGAGGTCGACCACCGGGTCGCGCAGGGCACGGATCGGGGCCAGCGCCTCGTCCGGTGCGGAGCCGGTGTAGCAGACGGCCATCGCGCAGACCTTGCGCCCGTGCCACGACGGGGGCACGAAGGGTTCGGGCGGGGCGTGGATGAGCATGAGCCACACCGCCAGCTCGCGGGGCGCCTCGCTGGTGAGCGCCCGGTAGGCGCGCAGGATCTCGTCGGCACGCTCGAACGGCCAGGCGACGAGGCCGCCGTGGACCAGCGGACCCACCTCGTGCAGCCGGACCGTGAGGCGCGTGACCACGCCCAGGTTCGCGCCGGCACCCCGGACCGCCCAGAACAGGTCGGGGTTCTCGTCGGCGGCCGCCCGGCGTACCTGACCGTCGGCGGTGACGATCTCGACCTCGAGCAGGTTGTCGACCGCCCAGCCGAAGCGCCGCGTGAGGTAACCCAGCCCGCCACCGAGGGTCAGCCCCGCGACGCCGACACCGGAGACGAAGCCGAGGACCGCGGCCAGCCCGTGCTCCTGCGTCGCGGCGTCCACGTCGCGGAGCAGGCACCCGGGCCCGACGACCGCGGTGCGCGCGACCGGGTCCACGGTGACCTCGTCCATCCGGGACATGTCGAGCACCAGACCGCCCGCAGCGATCGACGTGCCGGCGATGTGGTGGCCACCGCCCTTGATCGCCAGCAGCAGCCGGTGCGTGCGCGCGAACCCCACCAGGGCCGCGACCTGCTGCGACGTGCTCGGTTGGGCGACGACGGCCGGTCTGGTGCTCACCATCCCGTTCCACACCGCGACCGCGCCGGCCCAGCCGTCGTCACCGGGGCGCAGGACCCGCCCGTCAGCCAGCGCCGACAGGGTCCGCAGGTCCGCGTCCGTCAGCCGGACCGTCGCGTCGTCCAGCCCGGCCAGCTCGAGTGCCGTGATCGTCATGGTGCGCCTCCCCCGTCCGTCCGAACGCTAGGACGCGGGGGCACCGTGGCACATCGGCAGAACTGCCTATCGGTCCGGCCCGACGAGACCGTGCTCGTACGCGTACGCCGTCGCGGCGGCGCGGGACGGGAGCCCCAGCTTCCGCAGGATGTGGCCGACGTGGTGGGCGACGGTCCGCTCGCTGATCACCAGCTCGGCGGCGACCGCCCGGTTCGTCCGGCCGGCCGCCACCAGCCGCAGCACCTGGTGCTCCCGCTCGGACAGCGGTGCAGGGCGCTCCGTGGTGAGCCGCTCGGCGTCGGGCTGCGCGCCGAGGCCCCGGAACAGCGCACGGGCGGCGTCCCGCTCCAGCGCCGCGGCGTCCGCGTCCCCCAGCGCGGTGCACGCGCAGCCGGCGAGCTCACGGGACCGCGCCTCCTCGAACGGGACCGCGAGGGCCCGCCAGGCGTCCGCCGCCCGGTGCGCCCAGGAGAGGGAGGCAGCGGCGTCCGCCTCGGCGAGCAGCACCGCACCGACGGCGTGGGCCGCGCGGGCGCGCACCAGGTCGGACCCGAGGCTCTCGGCCATGGCCACGAGCTCGTCGGCCGCCGCACGGGCGCCTGCCACGTCGCCGGCCGCCAGCGCGACGTCCACCCAGGCGGGCAGGAGCCGGAACCTCGCGACGGGGTCCACCGCCTCGGCGAGCGCGCCCCGGATCGACGTCGCGGCGACCTCCACCCGGCCCTGCGCCAGGCGGACGAGCGCCCAGCCCGGCTGTGGGGAGCGGCCCCGTCTGCTGGCCTCGCGGTAGCACTTGAGCGCGGCGGCGTGGCGGCCGCACAGGCGGTGGATCTCACCCTCGACGTAGCAGGCGGCGCCCAGCGCCGGCTGGCCGGGTGGGTCGGAGAGCCGCACGCGCGCCCGGCCCGCGTCCACGAGGGCGGAGGGCCAGTCGCCGTCGAGCTCCAGGATCTCGGCCCGGTGCACCAGGCACTGCCCCCGGAACGCCACCAGGTCCGGCCGGCCGGCGCACCAGTCGTCGAGCGCACGGGTCCACTGCCGGGCCCGCGGCAGGTCGAAGGCGTCGTGGCAGGCGCCGACGACCGCGCAGTACACGAGGCCGGACACGAACGGCGACACCTCGCCCGCGGTCACCGCGACCATCGCCTCGTCGAGCAGGGCGGTGCCCTCCTGCGCCCGCAACGCCGCGATCAGCACCTCGCCCCGCCCGAGCAGCCCCAGCGCCTGCAGGTCCGCGTCACGGAACCGCACGCCCAGCGCCTCGACCGCCTCGTAGGCGCGGTTCGCAGCGGGCAGGTCACCCGACCCGGCGGCCTGCAACGCCCGCACGACGAGGACGTACCCCTGCTCGGGGCAGTCACGGGTGCTCTGCGCGAGCAGGGACGAGGCCCGACCGAGCCAGCCGCCGCTCCGGGCGGGCTCCCCGCGCAGGAGCAGGTCGAGCGCCAGCCACGCCGCGTTGCGCGCCGCCCCGACCAGGTCACCGCGCTCCTGGAGCCGGGCGTGCAGCTGCTCGCGGAGGCGCGCCGCCTCACGCTCGTGTCCCGCCAGGTACTCCGACGTCGCGAGCTCGTCCAGGTCCGCGTCCGCCGCAGCCGGCTGCCCGACCGCCCCTGCCTCGCGTCCTCCAGCGCCCATCCGCCCAGCTCCCCGTGCCTGCACCGGGCTCCCCGACCACCGGGCGCCCGACGACCCTTCACGGTACTGCGGCCCCCGCAGACGAGACGCGGGGCCGCCGCCCGTGGCAGCACGGACGACGACCCCTCACCTCACCTCAGCGACGGGCCTCGATGACCAGGTTGAACTGGGTCGTGGCCGCCACGCGGGCCGTGCCGAAACCCGCCTCCCGGAACAGCTCGAGCAGACGAGCACCGCCCGCCTGCGCACCCAGGGCGGCACCGCCGGCCTGCGACAGGCTGCCCGGCACGCACATGGTGGCGCTCGCCGCGTACCAGCTCAGCCCGAGCGGGTGGAGGTTGTCCTCCAGCCGGTCGGCCGCCGCCGGCTCGACCACGAGGAGCACGCCGTCGTCCGACAGCGCCGCGCGGGCGTGCCGCAGCGCACCGAGCGGGTCACCCATGTCGTGCAGGGCGTCAAACATGCAGATCACGTCGTACGAGCCCGGGTACGTGTCCGCAGCGGCGTCCGCGAACGCGACCCGGTCGGTCGCCCCCGCTCGCTGGGCCGCCGCCGTCGCCCGACGGATCGACTCCGCGTGGTTGTCGACGCCGAGGAACGTCGACGCCGGGAACGCCTCCGCCATCAGCAGGGTCGCGGACCCGAGGCCGCAGCCGACGTCGAGCACGCGGGCACCCGACGTCAGGCGGTCGGTCAGACCGTCGACGGCCGGGATCCACGCGTCCACGAGCGACCCGGCGTAGAGCGGACGGAAGAACCGCTCGACCCCGCTGAACAGGCGGTCGTCGTGCTCGTGCCAGCCGACGCCCTCCCCGGTGGTGTAGGCGTGGGCGAGCCGGTCGACGCCGGCCCACACCGCCGCGGTGATCTCGAACGCCCCGACGAGGGCCGCCGGGCTGTCGTCGTCGGCGAGGACCGCGGCGTGCTCGGCGGGCAGCGTGAACCGCTGCGTGGCCGGGTCGTACGTGACGTAGCCCGCGGCGGCCTGCGCCGAGACCCACTCCCGCACGTAGCGCTCCGCGAGCCCGGAGCGCTCCGCCAGCTCTGTGCTGGTCACGGGCCCGACGGACGCGAGGGTCCGCCAGAGGCCGAGCCGGTCCCCGAGGTAGGTCAGGACGCCGTTGCTCGCGATGGCGTGGTTCTGCGCGATCTGCCCGGCGAACGCCAGGACGCGGTCGAGGTCGAGCTCCGCGCCGGCAAGCACCTGGTCGGTCTCGGTCTGCTGGTCGATGGTCATGGGGTGTCCTCTCGTCGTGCGACGGCTCCGTGCCGCCTCGTGACCGACGATGGACGGCGCCGCTGGCACGGCGCTGGCACCGTGCTGGCCCCGTGCTGACCCCGTGCTGGCCCCGTGCTGGCCCCGTCCGGCACAGTGGCCACCGGGACCGGATGCGGGAGGAGACCTGGTGGCGCTGCGTGTCGAGCTGCTCGGACCGCTGCGCCTCCTCGTCGACGGCGTGCCGGTCGACGTCCCCGGCGGCCGGCGGCGCGCGGTCCTGGCGGTCCTGGCGCTGGCGCAGGGCCGCGAGGTGAGCCGCACCGCGCTCGTCGACGAGCTGTGGCCGGACGACCCGCCGCGGGACGCGACGCAGGCGGTGCAGAGCCACGTGTCCCGGCTGCGCCGCCACCTCGGTCCGTACGCGGACCGGCTGCGGCACGGCGACGGCGGGTACGTCCTGGACCTCGGCGACGGCGGGCTCGACGTGGCCGACGTCCGGCAGGTCGCCGACGCGGACGCGGCCGGCGCCCTGCGCCACTGGCGGGGCGGCGCGCTCGAGGAGTTCGCCGACTGTCCGGGCCTGGCGGTGGAGAAGGTCGCCCTCGACGAGCTCCGCCTGCGCCTGCGTGACGACGCGACCGAGGCCACGATCGCCGCCGGGACCAGCCGGTCCGCCGACGCCGCGTCCGCCGTGGCTTCGTCCCCGCTGCGGGAGCGCACGGTGATCCTGCTCATGCGGTCCTACGCCGTGGAGGGCCGGACCGCCGACGCGATGCACACCGCCGCGGCGTACCGGCGGCGGCTCGTCGAGGAGACGGGACTGGACCCGTCGCCCGAGCTCGGCACGTGGGAACGCCTCGTGGCGGCCGGGTCCTTGGCGCCCAGCCGGGCTCGCACGACGTCCGCGGTCCGCACACCGGCCGGACCGCTGGTGGGCCGCGACCAGGACCTGGCGGAGCTCCTGCGGCTGCTGGACAGCCAGCCCGTGCTCACCGTGACCGGCCCGGGCGGGGTGGGCAAGACGCGGCTCACGCTCCAGGCGGCGGCCGAGCACAGCGAGCGCACGGGTGCCGAGAGCGTCGCGGTGCGGTTGGCGGCTGTCACGGACGGGGGGCGGGTGCCCGAGGCGGTCGCCGCCGCGCTGGGGCTGCGGCTCGTCGGTGAGGCGCGACCCGCGACGGTCGCCGGGATGCTGACCGGGCGCGCCGTGCTGCTCGTGCTGGACAACTGCGAGCACGTGGTCGACGCGGTGCGGGACCTCGTCGTCGCGCTGCAGGAGCGTGCGCCGACGGTGCGGTTGCTGACGACGTCCCGCGTGACCCTGCACGTGCCGGGAGAGTTCGTGGTCCGGCTGCAACCGCTGGCCCTGCCCCGCGACGGGGACGTGGCGCGACTGGCCCACCAGCCGAGCGTGCAGGCGTTCCTCGAGCACGCCCGGCTGCGCGTCCGCGACTTCACGCCCGCGCCCGGCGACGCAGCGGTGCTCGTCGACGTCGTCCGCCGGCTCGACGGTCTCCCGCTGGCGATCGAGCTCGCGGCCGGGCAGCTGGGCGCGGTGCCGCTCTCGGCGCTGCACGAGCGGCTCGGGCGGACGCTCGACGCGCTGTCCGCCCGACGACCCACCGCCGACGCCCGCCACGAGACGCTGCGGACGACCATCGACTGGTCGTACCGCCTCCTCGAGCCTGCCGACCGTGCCGTGCTGCGCAGCCTCGCGCCGTTCCCGGCTGGCGTCGACCTGGAGACGTTCGAGCAGCTCTCCGCCGAGGCAGCCCCGGCAGCCGACCCCATCGCGGTGCTGGCCCGGCTCGTCGACCACTCCTTCGTCGACGCGGCCCACGACGACCTGCCCCGGTACCGGCTCCTGGAGACGATCCGGGCGTTCCTGCTGGACGACCTGGACGCGCGCGACGAGCGCGACGCGGCGGAGACCACGTTCCTGCGGTGGGCGTCCCGGGCCGCCGCCGAGATCGGCACCGCCGTCCGTGGTGACGGCGAGGCGGCGGCGGACCGGCGCTTGCGGGCCGAGCTGGCCAACCTGCGCGCCGCCCGCGACCTGTCGCGCGGGCGCGGCGACGTGGAGCTCCGCATCGACGTCACGCTCGCGCTGGACGACGCCGCGACCTGGCGGGACCTGACCGAGCTGTGGGCCTGGGCCGTCGAGCTCGAACAGGACCCGCTGCTGCTGCGGGGGAACCGTCGCGAGGTCGCGGTCCGGGCCTCGGCAGCGGAGGCGTCGTGGCTGCTCGGCGACCTGACCGGCGCCGCACAGTTGGCTCGCACCGCGATCGAGGCCGCAGGGGACGACCCCGGTGCCGTCAGCGCGTGGAGCGCGTCCGCAGCCGTCGCCCTCTTCCGCGGCGACCACGCACGGGCGGCGCAGGACTGGGCGGTCGCGGCCGCGCTCGCCGTCCAGCCGTCGCCGTACCTGGCGTCCGGCGCGCTGGCCCTCGGATACGCGGGCGACCGGTCCGGGGCGGCCGCCCTCCTCGACGACGCCGACCGCGCGCTGGGCGTCCGACCGTGCCCGTCGCACCGCGCCTGGCTCCGGTACGTCGCCGGCGAGGTGACCGCCGCAGACGATCCCGGCGCCGCGGTCGTGCACTACACCGCGGCGGTCGACCTCGCGCGGGGCTGCGGTGCCGGGTTCATCGAGGGGGTGGCGGCCGTCGGGCTGGCGGCGGCACGGGCGGCCCAGGGTGACGTCCGGGCGTCCGCCGAGGACTACGTCGGCCTGCTGCGCTACTGGTCGGCCGCCGGGAACCTGACACAGCTGTGGACGACGGTGCGCGACGCGGCGGTGCTGCTCGACGCGCACGGGTCCTCGGACGCGGCGGGTGTCCTGCTCCTGGCCGCCGGGTCGGCCGACGCGGCGTCCGCCCTCGTCGGCCAGGCCGCGCGGCGGGCGCGCGGGATCCTGGACCGGATCGGCGCGGACCGGGTCGCCGCGCTCGACGCCCGGGCACGGTCGATGACCGCGGCCGAGGTCGTCGAGATGGCGGTCGACGCGCTGCGGTCGGGTCTAGGCAGCCCGTCCGTAACCTGAGCGGCGCCCCGGGCCCGACCCGGTGACCGTGCTGTCGTCCGGGACGACCTGGTCCGCCTCCACCGCGGCTCGCTGCTCGACCACGACCCGCTCGCCGACGCGCGCGCCCGAGGCGATGCGCGCACCGGCGCCCACGCGCGTCCCGGCGCCCAGGTGCACGTTGCTCCCGACGACCGCTGCGGTGCCGACCACGACGTCCACGTCGATCCAGCTGCCCGCTCCGACGCGTGCTCCGTCGTGGACCACCGCGCCCGCCTCGACGTACGACGTCTCGGCCAGCCACGCCCCCTCGTGCACGTGCGCGGCAGGCGACACCAACCCGCCGCCGTGCGCGTGCCGGACGTAGCGCACGACCGTCCCGAGGTCGTCCTCGAACTCCACCAGACCCTTGATCCGTCGCGACATGCCTCTCCTTCGTCGATGCTCCTGCCCGGCATAACGATGTTGCGGCCCGGAGGTTTCCCGGAACCGCTCCGCCCGCGGCGAACACCCTGTGACAGGCTGCCCGCCATGATCGAACGGGTGCTTCCGGTCGGCGTGGAGGCGGCCGAGCACGCCGGTCCCCCGCTCCCCGTCCCCCTGCACCCGTCGGAGGAGGCGGGGGTCGAGAACGCGGTGCCCGCCCGCCGCGCCGAGTACGCCGCCGTCCGCGGGTGCGCGCGCACCGCCCTGCGGAGGCTGGGCCTGGCCGATGCGGCCGTGCCCGCCGGACCCGACCGCGCACCGGTGTGGCCCGCAGGGGTCGTCGGGAGCATGACGCACGTCGACGGGTACCGCGCCGCCGCGGTCGGGAGTGCGCAGACCTGGGCGGGCCTGGGGATCGACGCGGAGCTGCACGCGCCGCTGCCGCCCGAGGTCGTGTCCCTGGTGATGAGCGACGACGAGCGGGCCGCGCTCGCCCGCACCGACCCGGCACTGTGCCCGGACCGCGTGCTGTTCTCGGCCAAGGAGTCCGTGTACAAGGTCTGGTACCCGGTGACGCGGTCGTGGCTCGGGTTCGAGGAGGTGGACGTCCGCCTCGGCGACGGCACGTTCGTGGCACGGCTCGCCCGCTCCGGGCTCGGGACCGACGTGCTGCACGGTCGGTGGGCCGTCGGCGACGGCCTGGTGGTCACCGCGGTCGCGCTGGCTCGGGGCTGAGCGGGCGCACCCCACCGTCCTCGACCACGAGGACCTCGCCCCAGCGCGCGACGGTGTCCGCGCGGTGGGCGACGACGACGACGGCCCGGTCGGCGGCGAGCCGGTCGACCGCGGTCTCGACGAGGTGCGCGGTGTCCGGGTCGACGTCGGAGGTGACCTCGTCGAGCACGAGGACCGCGCTGTCGAGCAGCGCCACGCGCAGCAGCCCGACGAGCTGCCGCTCCCCGGCGGACAGCGCCGACGTCGCCGTCGCCAGGCCGGTGGGCAGCCGGGCCAGCCACGGGCCGAGGTCGAGGGCGTCCACCGCGCGCGCGAGCTCGGCGTCCGTCGCCCCCGGACGGACCAGGCGCAGGTCGTCGGCCACGGTCCCGGCCGCGAGGTGCACCGACTGGGGGACCAGGGCGACGAGCCGGACGCGGTCCTCCGGCGCGAGCGGGTGCAGGTCGACGCCGCCGCACGTGACCGTCCCCGAGTCCGGGGCGTACAGCCCGGTGAGGAGCTTGACCAGCGTCGACTTCCCCGCCCCGGTCCGGCCCACGAGCACGACCCGGTGGCCGGGCGACACCCCCAGGGTGACGTCCCGCAGGACGGGGTCGCCGTCGTAGCCGAAGGTCACGCGGTCGAGGACGAGCTCGGGCCCGGCAGCCACCGGCACCGGGGCGGATGCGTTGGTCGGGGCCGTCGCCCGCAGGAGGTCCGCCGTGCGGGCGACGTCCGTGCGGGCGGCCTCCACGTCGGCGACCAGCGACGACAGGTCCGCGAAGCCCGTGAACAGGGTGCGGCCCGCCAGGACGAACGTGACGACGACGCCGACACTGACCGAGCCCCGTGCCACGAGCGCAGTCCCCGACAGGACCAGCGCCGCGAGGGTCAGCGCCTCGACGAGGTCCATCCCGTGGATCCAGCGGGTGAGGACCACGGTGCGCAGCTGCGCCCGCACGGCCGTCCCGCCCGCCTCGTCCACCGGATCCGTGACCAGCCGGCGTGCCCGCAGTGGTGCACCGGCCAGCAGGGGGCGGACCCGCACGACCTCGGCCATCTCGGCGCTGACGCGGGCCTCCGCCTGGGCCTCCGCCGCGAACGCCGCCGGGGCGCCGCGCCGGAAGCGGTGCAGCATCGCGGCGGCGGCGGGCGTGAACACGACGACGAGCACGGCGAGCATCGCCCACGACTGCGTGGCCAGGACGACGACCGTCACCAGCACCGTGCCGCCCGTGAGGACGAGCTCGGGCAGCACGTCACGCACGAACCCCGACAGCGACGCGACCTGCGCGGTCGCACGCTGCATCAGGTCACCGGTGCGGTGCCGTTCCAGGAACCGCAGCGGTGCGGTCGTGAGCTGGTCGAGCACCCGGTCGCGCAGGTCGCGCACGACGCGCTCCCCCGCGCGGACCAGGCGTTCCCGACCGACCGCCGCGGCGCCGACCTGCACGACCGCGCACCCGAGCGCGAGGAGGGCCGCGCGGACCGCCGCCTGACCGTCGTCGGCGAGCAGCGCGTCGACCACCTGGCCGAGCAGGACGGGCACCGCGACGACGAGCAACCCCGCGACCGTGCTCGCCACCAGCCCCGTGAGCAGCACGCCGAGGTGCGGCCGGGCCGTGCGGGCCACGAGCGCTCCCACGCCACGGCGCGACGGGTCGTCGCTGAGCAGGACGATCATGAGCCCAGCCCTGCCCCGACACCGAGGAGCACCGTTGCGTCCGCCGCGGCGAGCACCGCCGGGCGCGTGCTCGCCACGACGACCGTGCGCCGACGCGACTCCCGCAGGATCGCGGCGACGACCGCGGCCTCGGTGTCCGCGTCGAGCGCCGACGTGACGTCGTCGAGCAGCAGGACGGGCGCGTCGCTGACCAGCGCGCGGGCCAGCGCCAGCCGCTGGAGCTGGCCACCGGACAGGGACGCCCCACCGTCGGCGACGAGCGTGTCGAGGTCGACCTCGTCGTCGAGCAGGACGTCCTGCAACGCAGCGTGGAGGGACGCGTCCGGGATCGGCGCACCCAGGGCGAGATTGTCGCGGACGGTGCGTGCGAGCACGAGCGGGCGCTGCGGCACGAGCACGACGGCACCGCCGGTCACCTCCCCGGCGCTCGGGACGGCGGTGCCCGCCAGGACGCGCAGCAGGGTCGACTTGCCGCTGCCGACGGGTCCGCCGACCACGAGCAGCCGGCCCGGGACCGCATGCAGGTCCACCGGCTCGGCGCCCGGGACGGCGACGACTCCCCGCGCCCGCAGTCCGACGCGCGGCGCAGCCGGGTCCGGCACGTCGTCGGGGACGTCCCGGAGCACCTCGACGAGCCGCGCGGCGCCGACCCGGGCGTCGACGGTCTGCATCACGCGCGCCAGCCCCACCTGGACCGCGACCCCGACCGTGCCCATCCAGGCGCTGAACGCGACCAGGCCCCCGACGCTGAGCCGACCGTCCGCCGCCGCACCGACGCCGACGAGCACACCGACCGCGAGAGCGACCCGCGGCACGCCCTCGCCGAGCGCCGACCACCCGGCCATGAGCGCACCGGCACGGAGCGTGTGCCGGGTGACCTCGTCGGACCGTTCGCGGTGCGTGGCGCGCAGGGCCGGTCCGCTGCCGGCGCCACGGCTGGTCAGAGCGGCGCGCAGCACGTACTCGACGACGTCGGCGCGCTGCCCGTGCGCGTGCGCGACCGCCTCGCCGGCCTTCCGGTACGCGCGTGGGTAGACGGTGTTGAGGAGCACGAGCGCGGGGACGGTGGCGACGACGACGAGCAGCAGCGCGGGGTCGAGCTGCGCGATGCCGGGCACGAGGACCGCGACGGTGACCCCGATGACGACCCAGGTCGCCAGGCCGTGCACCCAGACGCGGACGGCGTCCACGTCCCGGCTGGCGCGCAGCACGAGGTCCCCGTCCCCGGGCAGCGCCGGTCCGTCGGTGCTGAGCAGCCCGCCCGCGAGGCGCGCGCGCAGGCGGACGCCCGCCCGGGCGTCCGCGACGTTGGAGCCCTGGTCCCACGCGCACATGCCGAGGACCTGCACGAGACCGGCTCCGGCGAGGGCCAGGGCCCACCACGCCGCCGCGCCGAGGTCGCCCTGCTCGACGCCGCGGTCGACGGCGAGCCCGAGGCAGGCCGGGACCGCGAGGAACCCGAGCTGGCGCACGAGGGCGCCGAGCCCGGCGAGGGCGAGCGGTCCGCGCTGCTCGCGCGCCGCCCGCCACAGGAGCCGGCGCTCCGGCCGGCTCATGCGCCGCCCCCGAGGACGGGTCCGATGACGGCCCAGCCCTCGGGCGCGACCACCTCGGCGTGGGTGCCGGGCAGGGCGACGTGCCGGACGTCGGTCCCCAGCAGCCCGTCCCACGCCGACGGCCCGTCCGAGTCGGCCGCGGTGACCAGCAGGGTCGGGACGGCGGTGACGGGTGACCCGGAGGCGGCCATGAGGACCGACGACCAGCGGTGGCACTCGACGATCGCCTCCACCGTGCCGTCGTCGAGGAGCCCGAGGACCCCGCGGGACGCGCGGATCGCGTCGAGGGCCTCCTCGCGCTCGTCGTCACGATCGTCCACGCCCACGGCGACCTGGGCGAGGAACGCCGTCTGCTCGTCGCGGACGGCGGTCGCGTCGTCGTCGTCGAAGCCGGCAGCGCCGAGCGGGGCCGGGTCCAGCAGCGCCAGCAGGTCGACCCGCTCCCCCGCCGCGACCAGGTCCGCCGCGACCTGGTGGGCGACGTTCCCGCCGAACGAGTAGCCCACCAGCCGGTAGGGGCCGGTCGGCTGCACGGAGCGGATGGTGCGCAGGTACACCGCGGCGAGACCCGCCACGTCGGTCACGTCGGGGTGCGGGCCGGACAGGCCGGGCGCCTGCAGGCCGACCACCCCGACGCCCGCCGGCAGGTGCCGCACGAGCCCGGCGAACTGCCACGCGAACCCACCGGCGGGGTGGAGGCAGAACACGGGTCGGTCACCGGGTCGCAGGGTGAGCACGGGTGCGAGACCGGCGGACCGGGACGGCTCCGCGAGCGCCGCGGCCAGCCCGGCGACGGTCGGCGCAGCCATGAACGCCCCGACGCTCACGGGCACGCCGAGCTCGTCGCTCACGGCCGCGACGACGCGCATCGCGGCGAGCGAGTGCCCGCCGAGGTCGAAGAACGATGCGTCCCGCGTGGTCAGCTCGGTGCCGAGCACGCCGCCCACGATCCGGCAGAGCTCGTGCTCCAGACGGGTGGCCGGGGGCGCCCCCTCGTGCCGTGCGACGAGGGGTGAAAGGGCCGTGCGGTCGCGCTTGCCGTTGACGGTCAGCGGCAGGTGGGTCACCGTGCCGACGGCCGTCGGCACCGCGTGGGCGGGCAGGTGGTCGGCCAGGTGCGCGCGCAGCGCGGTCTCGTCGTACCCGGTCTGCGGCACCACGTGCAGCTGGAGGACACCGCCGTGGACCGACGCCGTCGCCTCCGCCACGCCCGCAGCACCCTGGGCGACGGCCTCGATCTCGGCGAGCTCCAGCCGGAACCCGCGCACCTTGACCTGGTCGTCGTTGCGGCCGCGGTACTCGATGCCGCCGTCCCAGCGGCGGTGCACGAGGTCGCCGGTGCGGTACAGCCGCGACCCGGCCGGGCCGGCGACGAACCGGGACGCCGTGGCCCCCGGTGCGTCGCCGTAGCCGCGGGCGAGCCCGTCGCCGGTCAGGTAGAGCTCCCCGGTGCCGCCCGGAGGGACCTCGCGCAGGCTCGTGTCCAGGACGTACGCGCGCGACCCGAGCACCGGTCGGCCCAGGCACGGCTGCTCGCTCATGGCCAGGTCGGCGCCGAGGGCGTTGATCGTGAACTCCGTCGGCCCGTACAGGTCGTAGCCGCGGGCGGACGGGTGCTCGCGCAGCAGCGTCCACAGGTCCGGCGGCACCGCCTCGCCACCGAGCAGCACGAGGCCGGGCGGCCGGTCGTCGAGCAGCCCCGCACGGACGAGCTCGCGGGCGTAGGACGGTGTCACGTTCACCACGTCGATCCCCGTGCGGTGGTAGTCCTCGACGAGCTCGGCGACGTCGAGGCGGCGCTCCTCGTCGACCACGTGCACCTCGTGCCCGTCGAGCAGCCAGAACAGTTCCTCCCAGGACATGTCGAACGCGAACGACACCGTGTGCGCGACCCGGAACGCCTCCGCACCCGCACGCTCCAGCGCGGGTCGGAAGATCTCCTGGAGGTGGTTGCGGAACATGGTGACCAGCCCGCGGTGGGGCACGACGACACCCTTGGGCTCCCCCGTCGAGCCGGACGTGAAGATCACGTAGGCGGCCTGGTCGGGGTGCACGGCCGCGCGGACCGGAGGAACGCCCGGCTCGGCGGCCAGCGCGAGGGCCGCGGGAACGTCGTCGACCGTCAGGACGAGCGGAGCCGACCCGGCCAGCAACGACGCCTGCTCGGTCGTGGTGAGCAGCACGGCCGTGCCCGCCGCGGCGATCGTGCGACGGAGCCGGCCGGACGGGTGCGACAGGTCCAGCGGGAGGTAGGCGTGCCCGGCGCGCATCACGGCGAAGATCGCAGCCACGTGCTCGACCGTGCGCGGGAGCGCGAGCGCCACCACCGACTCCGGGGGCAGGTGTCGCAGCAGCGCGGCGAGGGCGTCGACCCGTGCGTCGAGGTGCGCGAAGCACCAGCCGACGTGCGCACCGGTCAGGTCGCGGCCGACGAGCGCAGTGCGCTGCGGACGTCGCGCGGCCTGCAGCGCGAGGAGCTCCGGGACGGAACGCCAGCTCTCGGCCTCGGGCGCCTGCGTCGCCTCCGCGTTGACCCGGGCGACGGCCGGTGCGTCGGCCGCGATCGCCAGGTCCAGGCGGGCGACCGGGGCGTCGGGGTGCGCCGCGAGCTGCTCCAGGACCCGGCGGTAGCGGGTCAGGTAGCGGTCGGCGCGGTCACGGTCCACGACGTCGGGGCGGTACGCGAGCGCCAGCTCGAGCCGGTCGCCCGGGTTCACCGTCATCGCCAGGCTGTAGTGCGTGCCGTCGTACGCCTCCGCCTCGACGATCCGGTGCCGGGCGAACGTGCTGTCCCGGTCGTCGACGTCCACGGGGAGGTTGCGGAACACGTAGAGCGTGTCGAACAGGACCGGGAAGCCGGCCGCCTGGTGGATGTGCCCCAGGCCCAGGTGGTGGGCGTCGATGACGTCGCCCTGGCGGCTCAGGTGCGCGACGAGCTCGTCCCGGACGGTCGCGGCAGGTCGCACCGGGACACGCACGGGGACGGTGTTCATGAGCAGGCCGACCATGCGGTCGACGTGCTCGACCTCCGGCGGGCGCCCGGAGACGGTCGTCCCGAACACCACGTCGTCGGAGCCCGTCACCGACCGCAGGACGTGCGCCCACGCGTAGCCGAGCACCGTCGACAACGTCACACCCGTGCTGCGCGCGAGGTGCGTCAGGTCCGCGCTGAGGCCGGCGTCCAGCAGGTCGACGACCGAGTCCGACAACACCGGCGGGCGACCCACCGACGACGGCTCGACCAGGGTCGGCCCCGGCAGCCCGGCGAGGTGCTCGCGCCAGGTCCGCGTCGCAGCGTCCGGGTCCTGCGCGGCGACCCAGCGCAGGTACTCGCCGAAGTCCGCCGTCGGCGTGTCCAGCACCCGACCGTCCAGCGCCGCCTCGTACAGGTCGAACAGGTCCTCCAGCAGGATCGTCTGCGACCAGCCGTCGGTGAGGACGTGGTGGTGCACGAGGGAGACGAGCCAGCGCTCCGCACCCGTCCGGGCCAGCACCAGCCGGACCAGCGGCGGGTCGGCCAGGTCGAAGCCGTCGACCACCTGGCGCTCCGTGAGCACCTCGAGCGCCCGCGCCTGCTCCGCGTCGGACAGGTGCCGCCAGTCGAGCTCCTCGACGGGCATCGGACGCGGTGACGTCACGACCGACACCGGCTCCGGCAGGCCGTCGTGCACGAACGCGGCCCGCAGGCTCGGGTGCCGCACCAGCAGGGCGTCGGCGGCGGCGCGCATCGCGACCGGGTCCAGCGCCGACTCCATGACGAGCCGGTGCTGCACGACGTACACGTCGGTGCCGCCCAGCTGCGCGTGGAGGTACAGCCCCTCCTGGAGCGGACCCAGGGGCAGGACGCGCTCGCGGTCCGGGAAGCGGGCGTCGAGGAGGCGCAGGTGCCGGTCGGTCAGGTGGACCAGCTCTCCACGCGCGGTCCGCTCCTCGTCGAGGCGGACGAGCCGCTGCGCCAGCAGGCGGACCGTGCGGGTGGCGAACACGTCGACGAGGGTGGTGCCCCAGCCCTGCCGTCGCAGCCGGGCAACGAACCGGATCGCCGAGATGCTGTCCAGCCCGGCGGCGAACAGGTCGTCGCCCGGACCGACCGCGCGTCCGAGCACCTCCGCGGCGACGTCCACGACCACGCGCTCGGTCGGGGTGGTGGGACCCGTCGCGTGCTCCGTCGCGGGTGCGCGCAGCGCCGCACGGTCCAGCTTGCCGTTCGCGGTGGTCGGGAGCGCGTCGACGAGGACGAACCGCGCGGGCACCATCGTGGCGGGCAGGTGCTCGGCCAGCGCGGACCGCAGGTCGGCGCCGGGTGCACCCACCACGTAGGCGACGAGCGCGTCGTCCTGCACGAGCACGACCGCGGCGGTCACGCCCGGCTGCGCGAGCAGCACCGCCTCGACCTCCGCGGGCTCGATCCGCACGCCGTGGAGCTTGACCTGCTGGTCCACGCGCCCCCGGTGCACGAGCCCGTCGACCGTCACCGTGACCAGGTCGCCCGTGCGGTACATGCGCTCCCCCGAAGCCGCCGCGACGAACCGCTCGGCGGTCAGTGCAGCCCGGCCGGCGTAGCCGCGTGCGAGCTGGACGCCCGCGAGGTAGAGCTCCCCCGTCCCGCCCACCGGCACGGGACGAAGGGCGTGGTCCAGGACGCGCAGGCGCGTGCCGGGCACCGCCGCACCGATGGGCGCCGACACGCCGCGCGCACGCTCGGCGTGGTCGCCCGCGGTCACGTCGATCGCCGCCTCGGCGGGACCGTAGAGGTTGTGCACGGGGACGCCCGTCGCGTCGTGCGCCCGGCCGGCGAGCGCCGTCGGCAGGCTCTCGCCCGAGCACAGCAGGTGCCGCACGGACGACCACGACGGCTCCGGCACCAGGTCGAGGTAGCCCGCCAGCATCGACGGGACGAGGTGCAGGACCGTCACCCGCTGCGCCGCGACGAGCGCGTCGATCCGCTCGGGGTCGCGGTGCGCTCCGGGCGGCGCCAGGACGATCGCCGAGCCCGTGAGCAACGGCAGGACCAGCTCCCAGACGGAGACGTCGAAGCTCGTCGGGGTCTTGTGCAGCACACGGTCGCCGGGGCCGATCCCGTACCGCTGCGCCATCCAGAGCACGCGGTTGACCAGGCCGTCGCGCGTGTTCACGCAGCCCTTCGGCCGGCCCGTGGTGCCCGACGTGAACACGACGTAGGCGGCGTCGAGCCCGAGCCGGTGGGCGGCAGGGACCGGTGCTGCGCCGGGGAGGTCGTCCGTGACGACGACCGGGACGCCGGTGACGAGGTGGGCGTGCCGGGTCGGCGTGACGACGACGTCCGCCGCACCGTCCGCCAGCAGGGTCGCGAGCCGCGCGACGGGCTGGTCGATGTCCAGCGCCAGGAACGCCGCCCCCGCACGCAGCGCCGCCAGGACTCCGACGACGAGGTCGACCGACCGCTCCGCCAGCACGGCGACCACCGACGGCGTCCCGAGCGCCGCCACGATCGCGTCCGCCCGCCGGTGCAGGTCGGCGAACGTCAGCTCGACGCCGGCGTCGACCACGGCGACCCGGGAACCGTGCTCGGCGCGCGCTGCGTCGAGCAGGTCCGACAGTGCCGGCGGCGCGACGTCGGCACCGGTCAGCAGGGCGTCGAGCGCGGCGCGGTCGGCGGCCGGGACCGTCGGCAGCGCACCGACCGTGACGGTCGGGTCGGCCAGGACCGCGTCGAGCACGAGGTCGAGGAGCGCGACGGCGCGTGCGGGGCCACCCGGACCCGCCGTGACCTCGAGCCGGCACGTCGGACCGAGGTCCGCGAGCAGCGCGAGGGGGTAGTGCGTCGCGTCGTGCGACCGTCGGCCCACCACCCGCAGCAGCCCGTCGGCCGAGCTCCAGCCCGCCACGTCGCCCGGGTAGTTCTCGACCACGACGAGGGTGTCGAACAAGGGTGCGACGCCGAGGTCGGCCTGCACCGCGCGCAGGTCGGTGCCCGCGGTCTGCAGGAGCTCGGCGTGGGTGCGGTGCGTCGCGGCGACGACGTCGAGCACCCGGTCGTCCGGGGTGCAGCGGACCCGGACCGGGACGGTCGACGTGAGCATGCCGATGACCCGGTCGATCCCGGGGACGCCGCCCGCACGCCCGGAGACGGTCGCGCCGAACGTCACGTCCGCCCGGTCGAGCAGCATGCCCAGCACCAGACCCCACGCGGTGTGCAGGACGGTCGCCGGGGTGGATCCCGCGCGTCGCGCGACCGCGTGCAGCGCGGCGGTCCGAGCCTCGTCGAGGAGCAGGACCGAGGTGGTCGTCGGGCCCTCGGACCCGTCAGCGACCTGCGTCGGGGTGTCCACACCGTCGAGCCCGGCCAGGAGCCGCGCGTGCGCCGCGTCGGTGTCCTCGTCCTCCAGCGCGTCCAGGTGGTCGACGAAGCCGGCCTGCGGTTCGGGCAGGCCCGAGCCGGACACGCGCGCGAGCAGCTCGGTGAGCAGCAGCGGGACCGACCAGCCGTCGAGCAGCAGGTGGTGGGCGGTCACCAGCAGCCAGTGCCGGTCGGGTGCCGTGCGTGCCAGCACCACGCGCCACAGCGGCGGCGCGACCAGGTCGAAGCCGAGGTCCCACTCGTGGCCGGCGAGCAGGTCGAGCGCGGCCGCCGGGTCGTCGGCGTCGCTCAGGTCGACCTCGCGCACCCGGGGCACCGCCGACTCCGGCACCACCTGCACGGGCTCCGCGTCGCCGGGAGTCACGAACGCGGCGCGCAGGTTCTCGTGGGTGGCCAGCACCTCGGCGACCGCGTCCCGCAGCCGGTCGGCGGGCCACGGACCGGCCACCTCGACGCCCGCCTGCAGCTGGTAGGTGGGCGCGTCCCCGGCCTCCCGCTCCCACACCGAGTGGAAGTACATGCCCTGCTGCAGCGGCGTCAGCGGCCACACGTCGAGCACGGCGGGCTGCACGGCGGGCTGCACGGCGGGCTGCACAGAGCGCAGATCGGTCGTGGTCATCGTTCCTCCTGGCCGGCCCCGAGGAGGGCCGAGATGGTGGACAGGTCGGCCGCGGATAGCGCGACGCGCGCGCGGCGGGCGGGCCGGGCAGCGGGCGGTGCCTCGACCAGCGGCCGGGCGGCCGCCGCGAGGTCGGCGAGCACGGGATGGGCGAAGACGTCGCGCGGCGCGAGGGCCAGACCGCGGGTGCGCAGTGACGCGACCACACGGATGGCGGTGATCGAGTCGCCGCCCAGCTCGAAGAACCGGTCGTCCGGACCCGCCGGCACACCGAGCGTCTCGGCCACGACGTCACAGACCGCCCGCTCGGCGTCGGTCGCCGGTCCACGGCCCTGTACCGCCGTCGTGGCGACCGGGTCCGGGAGCGCCGCCCGGTCGACCTTGCCGTTCAGCGTGAGCGGCAGGGCGTCGACGACGGTCACGAGGTGCGGCACCAGCTGGTGCGGGACCCGCGCCTCCAGGGCGGCACGCACCCGTGCAGGGTCCAGCGTGGCGCGCTCGGCCGCGACCACGTATCCGAGCAGCCGGTCGGCACGGACGACAGCAGCCGCCCGGTGCACGTCCGGCACGCCGCGGAGGGCGGCCTCCACCTCGCCGAGCTCGATCCGGAACCCGTTGACCTTGACCTGGTCGTCGGTACGGCGCAGGAAGTGCAGCCGACCGTCGGCCCCCCGGCGCACGAGGTCCCCCGTCCGGTACCACCGCTCGCCGGACGGCCCTGCGACGAAGCGCGTCGCCGTGAGCGACGGGCGCCCGTGGTACCCGCGGGCCAGCTGCGCGCCGACGAGGTAGAGCTCCCCCGCGACGCCCGGCGGGACCGGCTGGAGGTCGGCGTCGAGCACATGTGTGCCGACGTCCACGAACGCGCGGCCGATCGTCGTCGGCTCGTCGGCACGGACCGTGTCGCTGGTCGCCCAGACGGTGACCTCGGTGGGGCCGTACACGTTGGTGACCTCCGCGCACGAGCGCGCGAGCGTGACCGCCAGGTCGGGCGGCAGCGCCTCCCCGCCGACGAGCGCGTGCACCCCCGCGAACGCCTCCGGGTGCGCCTCCACCAGGGGCCGCCACAGCGACGGCGTGGCCTGCAGGTGCGTGCAGCCGGTCCGCCGCGCCAGGCCGACGAGCAGGTCCGGGTCGCGCACCTGGTCACGGTCGGCCAGGACGACCGCTGCGCCGCTGACCAGCGGGACGAAGAGCTCCAGCACCGCGATGTCGAACGACAGCGTCGTGACGGCGACGAGCCGGTCGGTGGGGACCAGCTGCATCGTCGTCGCCAGGTGGTCGACGAACGCGGCGAGCGCGTCCGTCGGGATCACGACCCCCTTCGGCCGCCCGGTCGAGCCCGACGTGTAGATCGTGTACGCCGCGTGCGGTCCGGCGGGAGCGCGCAGGGCGTCCGCGACCTGCTGCGGGGTTCGTGCCGGGACGTCCAGCGCGTCCACGTCCAGCTCCGGGCGTCCCACGCCGAGACCGGCGGTGTCCCGGTCGGTGAGGACCAGCAGCGGCGCGGCGTCGTCGAGCATGAACGCCAGCCGTTCGGCCGGGTACTCGACGTCGAGCGGCAGGTACGTCGCGCCGACGGCGAGGATGCCGAGCAGACCCGCGACCAGGCCGCTGCGGCGGCTGAGCGCGACCGCGACGACGTCCTCCCGGCCGATCCCCTGCGCGCGCAGGGCGTCGGCCATCGCGGCCGCACGGGACCCGACAGCCAGCAGGTCGAGCGTCCCGTCGGCGGCGACGACCGCGGTCGCGTGCGGCGCGCGCAGGACCTGGTCGGCCACGCGGTCGCTGACCGACGCCGGTGGCCGGTCGCGGCGGACGTGGTCGGTGCCGTGCTCGTCGGGCAGCAGCGCGTGGATCTGTGTCAGCGGACCGTCGACGTCGGACAGCACGCGCTCGAGCCACGCCAGGAGGCGGTCCGCCCAGCGCTGCGCGGAGGGTTCGTCCAGGAGGGCCGCGTCGACGGTCAGGACGAGCCGGGGCTGCCCCGCCGCGACCCAGCGCACCGCGACGTCGAGGCGCGCCGCACCCTGCCCGCCGGACGACGAGCGGACGGTGATGCCCGGCAGGTCGAGCGCGTGCGGGACGTCGTCCTCGACCGCGACCATGGTCTGGAAGACCGGGTGACGTGCCAGCGAGCGCTCGGGCGACGCCGCCTCGACGATCCGCTCGAACGGCACCCAGGCGTGCTCCAGCGCGTCGAGCACCCGGTCGCGGGTCCTGCCGAGGAGCGCACCGAAGGTGGTGGCCCCGGACACGTCCAGGCGCACCGGCACGGTGTCGACGAGGTAGCCGACGGCGCGTGCCAGGCGGGGGTCGTCGCGGCGCGCGACCGCCATGCCGAGACACACGTCGGTGCCGGCACCGAGCCGGCGGTACAGGGTCGCGACCGCGGTCTGGAGCACCATCACCGGCGTGACGCCGTGGCGCGCGCACACCGCGGCCATCGCCCGCTCGGCGTCGGCGGGCACGTCACGGCTGACGGTGTGCCCGCGGTGCTCGGCCCGCTGGGGACGGGCGTGGTCGAACGAGAGGTCCAGCTCGGCGGGCAGCCCGGCCAGGCGGTCCCGCCATGCCGCGATCCCGTCGCGCTCGTCGGAGACCTCGGCGAGCACCGCCGCGGCGAACTGCTCATCTGGATGCAACGGGGTGAGCACGCCGCCCCCGTAGGCCGCCGAGAGGTCCTCCAGGAGCGGCGCCACCGACCAGTCGTCGATGGCCAGGTGGTGGAAGGCCAGCACGAGCGCGCACCGGTCCGGTGCCGCCTGGAGCAGCGACGCGCGGACGGGCACCTCGGCCAGCACGTCCGGCGCCCAGCGCTCACGCTCGGCGATCGCCGTGGGCAGGTCGTCGACGTGCGCGTGCTCGAACGTCGCCGGCGTCCCGACCGGCAGCACGCGCGCCGCGAAGTCCCCCCCGTTCTGCACGTACCCGGTGCGCAGCACGGCGTGCCGGTCCACGACGGCCTGCCAGGCCGTCCGCAGCCGGTCCGCGTCCACCGGCCCGTCGAGCAGGAGCGTGACCGGCACGGTCCAGGTGTCCCCCGGCCCGTCGATGGCCTCCAGCACGAGCAGGCGCCGCTGTGCGGCGGAGACCGGCAGGTCGCCGCCGTCGCGCAGCACGGCGTCGTCGAGCGTGGCCGTCCCCTGCTCGGCGGTGACCGGACGCGCCGCCGACGCGAGCCGGTCGAGCGTGCGGCCCTCGAAGACGTCCCTGATGGTCAGGCGGTAGCCCTCGGTCCGCAGGGCTCCCAGCACCCGCAGCGCGGTCAGGGAGTGCCCGCCGAGCGCGAAGAAGTCGTCCCGCACCGAGACGTGCGGCAGGCCCAGGACGGCGGCGACCGCCGCGACGACGGCCCGCTCGGCGTCGGTGGCGGGCGCGACGAGGTCGTCCCGTGCGGAGGTCGTCGGCGCCAGGCGGCGCAGGGCCTCGCGGTCGACCTTCCCGGTCACGGTGGTGGGGATCCGGTCCACCACGGCGATCACGGCAGGGACCCACGGCCGCGGGAGGCCCTGCCCCAGAGCCGTCCGCAGGCCGTCGACGAACGCTACGTCGTCGTCGGCAGGCTGCTCCCGCGTCACCGCCGCCACCAGCCGTGCCGCCGACGTGTGCGCCCCGTCGACGACCACGGTCGCCGCGAGCACCCCGTCGCACGCCTGCAGCGCCGCGGCGACCTCGCCGGTCTCGACGCGGTGGCCACCCACCTTGACCTGGTCGTCCAGCCGACCGACGTACTCGACCAACCCGTCGGGCAGGACCCGGACGGCGTCGCCGGTCCGGTAGGCGCGGTCACCGGGCGCACCGTCGGGGTCGGCGACGAACCGCTCGGCCGTCGTCCCGGGCTGCCCCAGGTAGCCGCGGGCCAGCTGCGGGCCGGACAGGTACAGCTCCCCGACGACGCCCACGGGGACCGGCCGCAGCCACGGGTCCCGCACCCGGGCGGTGACCCCCGCGACGGGCCGGCCGACCACGGGACCGTCGGCGTCGTCGGCGAACGCACCGAGCGCGTCGACCGTGGCCTCGGTCGGTCCGTACAGGTTCACGGTGCGGGTGCCGGGGTGGGCGCGCAGCGTGGTCCACAGCGCGGGCGGCACGGCCTCGCCGCCGAGGAACAGCTCCGGCAGGGGCCACGGACCGTCCAGGACACCCTCGGCCACCAGCTGCTCGGCCAGCACGGGCGCGACGTCGACGACGTCCACCCGGTGCTGCACGATGCGGGCGACCACCACGGCGGGGTCGCGGCGCTCGTCGTCGTCGAGCAGGACCAGCTCGTGGCCCGCGAACAGCCAGTGCAGCTGGATGAGCGACGTGTCGAACGCGAACGAGGCGGTGTGCAGGGCGCGCACCCGGCGCCGCCCCGTCCGCGCGACCAGCTCGGCGTGCCGGCCGGTCAGCAGCCCGGTGAAGTGCCGGTCGAGCGCGTCGCGGGTCAGGACGGTGCCCTTGGGCCGCCCGGTCGACCCGGACGTGAAGATCACGTAGGCCGCCGCGGCGCCCGGCACCGGACGCGCGCGCAAGGGACCGCTCGCCGGGGGCAGCAGGTCCGGGTCGACGACGGACCGTCCGGCGCCGAGGGACGGGTCGCCGGTCACGACGCAGCGCGCGTCGGCGTCCCGCACGGCCGCCTGCAGCCGGTCGGCCGGGTGCGCGAGGTCCAGCGGCAGGTACGCGACCCCGTGCACGAGGCACGCGACCACCGCCGCGACCAGGTCCGTGCCCCGCGGCAGGGCGAGCGCGACGACGTCGTCCGGCTCGAGCGCGGCGAACGCACCCTGGAACGCCGCGGCCCGCTCGGCGAGCTCCGCGAACGTCACGGTGGAGGCGCCGAACCGCACCGCGACGGCGTCCGGGTCCCGCGCGACGGCGGCCAGGAACGCGGGCACGACGTGCGTCAGGACGGGATCGGGCCCGACGAGCACCGCCGCCGGCACCCCGACCGGCAGTGCGAGCGGGGTGACGGACGGGTCGTCGCCGAGCGCGACGAGGGTCGCGAGGACCGCCTCGCCGAGCCGTCGGGCGTCTGCCGACGTCACGCGGGCGTGGTCGTGCTCGACCACGAGACGCAGCTCCGCGCCGGGCAGGACCGTCAGCGTGAACGGGTAGTGCGTCCCGCCCGCGTTGGTCACGCCGACCACGTCGAGGGCGCGACCGGAGGTGCGTTCCGGGTAGTTCTCGACGACGACCAGCGTGTCGAACAGGCCGGAGCGCCCGCTCGTCGCCTCGATGTCGGCCAGCCCCAGCGCCTCGTGCTCCTGCAGCGCCGCCCGCTGCGCCTGGTGCGCCGCGAGCTGCTCGACCAGGGGCCGGTCCGGCGCGAGGGCGACCCGCACGGGCACCGTCGTGGAGAGCAGGCCGAGCACACGGTCGATGCCGTCGACCTCCGCCGCACGCCCCGACACCGTGGTGCCGAACACCACGTCGGTGCGGCCCGTCTCCCGCGCCAGCACCAGCGACCAGGCGCCGTTCACCAGCGAGCCGAGGGTCAGCCCCGCCCGGCGGGCGCCACCGACGAGCCGGCGGGTCCGGGACTCGTCGAGGCGGAGCTCCACCGTGCCCGCGTCCGCACCGCCGCGCGACCCGGGGGCCAGCAGGCACGGCTCGGCGTCGGCGAGGTGCGCCGCCCAGGTGGCCAGCGAACGCTCCCGGTCCTGGTCGGCGACCCAGCGCAGGTAGTCGCGGTAGGCCGGGTACCCGTCGGCGGGCTGGGCGTCGGTGGCGTAGGCGTCCACGAGGGCGGCGACCAGCAGCGGTGTGGACCAGCCGTCGAGCACGAGGTGGTGCGCGGTCAGCACGACGCTCACGGCGTCCGGTGCGGTGCGCACGAGCACAGCCCGCAGCAGCGGCGCGGCGGACACGTCGAAGGGCCGCGCGAGCGCCTCCCGCTCGATGCTCGCCAGGTCGGACCCCGCCCCGTCCACGGTCGCGATCTCGGGACCCGGCGCCGCCCCCACGAGCTGCGCGGGTGCGCCGAACCGGTCCGCGCTGAACGCGGCGAGCAGCTGCGGGTTCGCCGCGCACACCCGCCGCAGCGCCCGGGCCAGCCGCTCGACGTCGAGCGCCGCGCCGACGGGCGCCTCCAGGTAGACGGTGGTCAGGGTCCGGTAGACGTCGCCGGCACCGTCGCGCAGGGCGTGGAACAGCAGCCCTTCCTGCAGCGGCGACAGTGGTGCGACGTCGACCACCGACGACGGGACGCCCGCGAGCGCCTCGGTGGTCACCCCGGGCAGGGTGCAGCGCGCGGGCCGACGGTCGACGCCGGCCCGCACGGTCTCCACGGCGTGCACCGCGACGTCGTCGAACGCGGCCCACAGCGCGTCCGCCAGGTCCTCGGTCCCCGCGAACGTCCACTCCACGGCGAGCGCTCCGTCCTGCCCGAGCAGCGCGTTGACCTCGAGCGCGTGAGCGGGTCGCAACGCGTCGGGCACGTGGACCGCGAACCCGTCGGCACCCAGCCGGCCCAGGTAGTTCACGAGGAGCTGCGGCCGGTGCGGACCGTGTGCGCCTTCCTCGGACACCGCGTCCCGCGCGTCCGCGGTCGCGCGGGCGGCGTCCACGAGATCACCCGACCCGGGCAGGTCCACGGCGACCGGGAACTCGGTCGTGAACCAGCCGACCGTGCGGGTCTGGTCCTCCCCCGGGGTCACCGGGTCGCGCCCGTGCGTCTCCCAGGTCAGCAGCAGCCGGGAGCCTCCGCGAACCCGCTGGAGCGCGACGCCGACCGCCGCGGCCAGCACCACGTCCGGGGTGGTGCCCAGCGCACGCGGGAGGTCCTCGACCAGCGCGCGGGTCGCGACGGGTGCGACGGTCCGCCACGTGCGCGTCGGCGGTCCGGCGGCCGTGCGGTCGCCGAGCAGGTCGCACGGCTGCGCGAGGACACCGTCGGGGTGGTCCTGCGGCACCCGGCCGGCCAGCGCGAGCGCACGTCCCCGCCAGGACGAGACCTCCGGCGCGGGCCGGACACCGCGCAGCAGGTCCGTGAGGTCGGCGAGGAGGACCCGCCAGGAGACCCCGTCGACGGCGAGGTGGTGGATCACGAGCAGCAGCTCGTCCCCCGCGCGGGCCGCGACGAGGACCGTGCCCGTCGCCGGGTCGAGCAGGTCGAGCAGGTCGTCGACACGGGCGCCGACGTGCAGCGGCGGTGCACCTGCCGTCGCGGGGACCACCAGCAGCGGCGTGCCCGCGTCGACCCCGGTGAGCCGGACCCGCAGCGCGGGGTGCAGGTCCACGAGGTCGGCGAGCGCGCGACGCACCGCGGCGTCGTCGACCGGCGGCAGCGGCACGCGGACGCTGTGCGCGTACCGGCGCAGGGCTGCCGCGTCGGGTGCGGCGGCGAGCAGGTCCGCGACGACGGGCGGCAGAGGCACCTCGCCGGTCGGTGCGACGTGCTCGACCGCGACGGTCTCCACCAGCGGCGCGAGCAGCGGCGCCAGGTCGCGGGGCGTGCGGGCGCCGAACACGTCCCGGGGACGCAGCCGCCAGCCGGCCGCGCGCAGGTGCGCGGCCACGCCGATCGCGGAGATCGAGTCGCCCGCGAGCAGGAAGAAGTCGTCGTCGGCGGCGACGTCCGCCACGCCGAGGACGGCCGCGAACGCGTCGCACACCAGGCGCTCGACGGTGGTCGCGGGTCGCACCGTCCCGCGCAGGACGGTCCCGACGCCCGGCACGGGGAGCGCCGCGACGTCGAGCTTGCCGTGCACGGTCGTCGGGAACTCATCGAGCACGACGACCGCCGACGGCACGAGGTGGTGCGGCAGCAGGGCCGCGAGCGCCGCCTGCACGTCCTGCCCCGAGACCCCCGACGCCACGACGTACCCGACCAGCCGGGCCGGCTCGTCCCGGACGACCGCGTGGGCCTGCCGGACGCCGGGCACGGCCGCGAGCGCGGCGCGGACCTCGCCCAGCTCGATCCGGTACCCGCGGACCTTGACCTGCTCGTCGCCGCGGCCGAGGTAGCTCACGGACCCGTCCGCCTCGACGCGGACGCGGTCGCCCGTGCGGTACATCCGGTCTCCTGGTGCACCCCACGGGTCGGCGACGAACCGCTCGGCGGTCAGGCCCGGCCGGTCGCGGTACCCGCGGGCCAGGTGGGGGCCGGCCAGGTACAGCTCGCCCGTCGTGACCGGCTGGAGCGCCGCGTCGAGGACGCGGATCGCGGTGCCCTCCAGGGGCACGCCGATCGTGGGCGTCTCGCCGGTGACGGGTGCACCCAGGGCGTCGACCGTCGCCTCGGTCGGCCCGTAGAGGTTGTGGCTGGGCACGTCGGAGTCCGCGAGCCGCTGCCAGAGCTCCGTGGGAGCCGCCTCGCCGCCGATGAGCAGGAGCGCGAGCCGGTGCGTCGACCCCAGGAGGCCCGCGTCCACGAGGGCGGCCGCCATCGACGGGGTGACGTCGAGGGTGTCCACGCGCTCGCGCTCGACGAGGGCGACGATCTCGTGCGCGTCGCGACGGTCCGCCTCGTCGAGGACGAGGAGCTCGTGCCCGAGCAGCAGCCAGAGCAGCTGCTCCCACGACGAGTCGAACGCGAACGACGCGGTGTGCGCGGCGAGCAGCTGCCGGCCCGCGGCGTCGGCGACCGGGCCGTGCAGGGTGCGGCGGTGGTGGTCGAGCAGGAACGCGAGCGAGCGGCGGCTGACCGCGACCCCCTTGGGCTTCCCCGTCGAGCCGGACGTGTAGACGACGTAGGCGGTCTGGTCGGGATGCGGCACGCGCGCGGTGGCCGGTGCGCGGCCGGTGGTGGGGACCGTGAGCCGGCCGTCGCGGACCAGGACGGCGTCGGGGCGGGCGGACTGCGGTCCGTCGGAGGTGGTGAGCACCAGGGCGGGCCGGGCGTCGGTGAGCAGGTCCGCGATGCGGGCCGGCGGGTAGTCCAGGTCGACGACGAGGACCGCCGCGCCGGCCTCGAGCACGGCCAGCAACCCGACCACCAGGTCGACGCCCCGCGGCAGGGCGAGTGCCACGACGTCCTCGGCCCCCACCCCGGCGGTGCGCAGGTCGGCGGCCCAGTCCCGGACCCGGGTGTGCAGGGCCGTCAGGTCCAGGGCCTCGGCGGCGTCCCGCACGGCGGGTGCGTCCGGGTGGGCGGCGGCGGTCGCGGCGAGCACCGCGGTGACGTCCGCCGGCTCCGTCGACGGGCTGGGGGCGACGGGTGCCCCGACCGAGTCGACGGGGATGCGGCCGAGCGGGAGGTCCGGCGCCGCCAGGACCGCAGCGGCGAAGTCGGCGAACGCGACCGCCAGTCCTGCCAGGGCGTCCTCGTCGTAGACGTCCGGGTTGGCCTCCAGGCTCAGGTGCACCCCGCCGGACCCGTCGGGCATCACCGTCAGGTCGACGTCGTCGACGGGTCCCGCCGTCAGCGTGCGCAGCCGGCCCACGGCGTCACCGAGCCGGACGGTCTCCACGAACGGCTTGATGTTCAGCCCAGGGCCGCGCAGCAGCCACGACCCGGACGCGTCGGCGAACCGTGCCGCCAGGTCCTCCCCCCGCGCGCGCTGGTGGCGACGGACCCCGGCCAGCGTGCCGGCGATCTCGTGCGCGAGCGCCCGCAGCGTCGTCGCCCGCGCCGGGGCGCACCGCAGCGGCACGACGTTCACGGACAGCGAGACGGTGCGCAGCGCCTCGGGGGTGAGGCGCGCGGACACCGGCAGGCCGAGCACGACGTCGTCGCGACCGGTGCGTCGCCCGACGAACGCGGCCCACGCCGCGGCGTACACGTCTGCCCAGGTCAGGCGCCTCTCGTCGGCGAGGATCGCGGCCGGAGCGGAGACCGTGACCCGCCGCGCGCGCCGGAGCGCAGGCGACGACCGGTCGGACAGCTGCGTCCGCGGCGGCTCGTCGCCCAGCATCGCGAGGAAGAACGCGGTGTCCTCCGCGGAGTCGTACGCGTGCTCCTGCGCCCAGAGCGCCGCCAGGTCCCCCGGCACGGGCGGCACAGGCTCGCCCCGGTAGCGCGCGGCCACGCGACGGGTCAGGGCAGCCACCCCATACCCGTCGACGAGCAGGTGGTGGTAGCGCTGATACCACCACGTCTCGTCGGCGCCGAGCACCAGCACCGCGTGCCGCTGCGCGAGCGTGCCGTCGGCGCCCGCCAGGTCCGCGTCGACCCAGGCGGTCGCCGCCGCGCGCGGGTCGGCGTGCGCGGACAGGTCCACCACGACGACGTCCGCCTGCGCGGGGCCACCCAGCCGCACCCGGTCACCGTCCAGGACGACGCGCAGCGCCTCGGTCTCGGCGACCACCTGCCGGACCGCTCCGACGAGCGCGGCCACATCGACCCCGCCGGCGACCTCGAGCACGTCCGCGACCACGAACGCGGACGACGACGGGTCCAGCCGCTGCGCCGCGACGATCGCGCGCTGGGCGTCGGTCAGCGGCCACCACCCGTCGGCGGGCGGATCGGTCTGCGTGGCCGGGTCGAGCGTGGTGGAGCTCATCGGGTGCTGTCCTTCGTGGTCTGCGGGCAGGGCTGCGCCCCGGGAGCGCGGTCGGCGGCGCGCCCGGGCGGGCGTGGGTGCGTCAGTGAGAGGTGGCGAGCTCCTCGACGAGGTCGGCGTCGTCCTCGTCCTCGTCGTCGTCGTCCAGGTGCTCGTGGGTGTCGGCCAGGCCGCGCTTCCAGTACCCGGTGATCGAGCTGTGCTCCTTGCCGACCGCCAGCTCTCCGCGCACCCAGCGCCGCACGGGCTTGATGGCACCGGCCTCGCCGGCGAGCCACACGTACACGTCCTCGGCGCCGGACACGTCGGTCCCCATCACGGCCAGCCCCCACGCGTCGCTCGCCCGTCCGTGCGCGTGCACCCACGTCACGACGACACCCTCGGGTGCGTCGAGCTCCTGCCGGGACGACTCGTCGTGCACCTCCACGACCACGTGCCCGCGTGCGGCCCGCGGCAGCTCGGCGACGATCCGCGCGACCGCCGGCAGCGCCGTCTCGTCGCCGGCGACGAGCCAGAAGTCGTAGTCGTCGGCCGGGACGAACCCGCCAGGCGGACCGGCCACGTGCACGCGGCCGCCGGGCTCGACGGTCTCCGCCCAGGTGGACGCCAGGCCCTCGCCGTGCACCACGAAGTCGATGTCGATCTCGTGCACGTCACGGCGGTGCGCGCGGACCGTGTACTCCCGGCTGGTCGGCATGGGTCGCGGCCACACGAGCTCGTCCGGGTCGTCGGGGTCCTGCACGGGGACGCGCAGCTCACCGGTGTCGGGGTCCGGGAAGATCAGCTTGACGTGCTCGTCGGCGATCCCGCTCTCGAAGCCCGCGGCGCCGGGTCCGCCGAGCGTGATCCGGATCATCGTCGGCGTCAGGTGCGTGCGGCGCAGGACCTCGACCTCGCGGATGCGGACCGGGTAGTCGCGGTAGGTGACGGGCGTGGGCATGGTGGCTCCGATCAGGACGAGAAGAGGGCGTCGCGCAGCGACTTCGGGCGCAGGTCGGTCCAGTGCTCCTCGACGTAGGCGAGGGCATCGGCGCGGCTGGCGTCGTCGAGCGCGACGGTCCAGCCGCTCGGCACGACCGCGAACGCGGGCCACAGCGAGTGCTGCAGCTCGTGGTTGACCAGGACGAGGAAGCGGCCGTCCTCGTCGTCGAACGGGTTGGTGCTCATGAGGTCCTCCGGATGCTGGTGGGCGGTCAGGGCAGGAGTGCGGCGATGCGCTCGAGGGTCGGCTCGGCGGCCAGGTCCATCAGGTCGACGTCCGCGCCGCGCGAGCGCAGCGTGTCCACGAGCCCGACGAGCCGGATCGAGTCGAGGCCGAAGTCGCGCAGGTCCTCGGCCGGTCCGGCGTCGGCGACGTCGTCGGGGATCACCGCGGCGACGAGATCGCGGGCGAGGGTCAGGGTGGCGGTGTCAGACATGGGTGGGCTCCGGTTGGTCGACGAGGTGCGCGGTCAGGAGCGAGTCGGCGATCTCCCCCGCGCGCACCGCGACTGTGGACAGCAGGGTCGTGGCGACCCCGTGCTGGTGCTCGCTCTGGCCGACGAGGTAGAGGCCGGCCGGACCGTCGACGCGCAGCCGCGCCCGGCAGTCCCGGTCGACCAGCACGCGGCCGGCGTCGTCCCGCACGAGCAGGTCGGCGTCCGGCCCGAGCAGCGACGCGCCGTCGAACGCGCGGTAGCCGGTGGCCAGCACGACCGCGTCCGCGTGCACCGTCGACACGTCGCCGGTGAGACCGTCGACGACGCGGACGACCACCTCGTCGGCGGACTCGACGACGCCGGTGACGCGGCTGGTGCGGTGCAGCACGAGCCGCTCGACGCCGAGCCACCGGTCGCGGTAGATCACGTCGAACACCTCGCGCACCAGGTCCGCGTTGACCACGCCGTAGTTCGTGTTGGCGTGCAGGCGGGCCAGGTGGTCGCGTGCCGCGGGGTCGGCGTCGAACACGAGGTCGACGGTCGCCGGGTCGAACACCTGGTTGACCAGCGGCCCCTGGTCGGCGGGCGCGAGCCCGAACCGCGTGCTCACCAGGTGCACGGTCGCCTCCGGGAACCGGCGGTACAGGTGCATGGCGACCTCGGCCGCGCTCTGGCCGGACCCGACGACGACGAACTCCGAACCGCCGCCGAGCGCCTCGACGCGGGGCAGGAACGCCGCCGAGTGCCAGGTCCGCGGACCGGCGACGACACCGTCGGGAAGCCGGGGCTGCAGGCCCGCGGCCATGACGACGTGGCGTGCGCGCAGGACCTCACGGTGGCCGTCGCGCTCGACGAGGACGTCGTGCCGGACCACCACGCCGTCGGCCACCACGGGGGTGACCCGGACGACGCGCGTGCCGTACCGGACCAGGTGGGAGAGCTGGTCGGCCACCCACCGCAGGTACGCGACGAACTCGACGCGCAGCGGGGTCATCGACCCGCGGTTGGTGAAGTCGACGAGCCGGTCCACGGCCTTGAGGAAGCTGACGAACGTGTACGGCGACGCGGGGTTGCGGAAGGTGGCCAGGTCCTTGAGGAACGACACCTGCATGCTCGCGTCGTCGAACAGCATCCCCTCGTGCCAGCTCAGCCGCGGGCTCTGCTCGACGAACAGCGTGCGCAGCGCGGGACCGTCACCGCGTGCGTACTCGTCGAGCGCGATGGCCAGCGCGATGTTCGCCGGCCCGAACCCGACGCCGAGCACGTCGAGGTCCACGTCGTCGGTCACCACGTCGACTCCCCCGCCGCCGCCAGCCGCGTGCGGTCGACCTTGCCCACACCCGTCCCCGGCAGGGCCACCACGAGCCGGAACACGTCCGGCACCTTGTACGTCGCCAGCCCGCGCGCGGCGAGGTGCCGGCGCAGCTCGACCGGCCGCGGCTCGGCGTGGCCACCGCGGGCGACGACGTAGGCGAGGACGCGCTCACCGAGGACCTCGTCGGGCTCCGCCACGACCGAGACGTCGTGCACGGCGGGGTGCGTGAGCAGGTGCTCCTCGACCTCCTGCGGCGCGATCTTCTCCCCGCCGCGGTTGATCTGGTCCTTGGCCCGCCCGACGACGGTCAGCGCGCCGTCGCCGCGAGCGACCACCACGTCACCGGTCCGGTAGAAGCCGTCGACGGTGAACGCCCGGGCGTCGTGCTCGGGCTCGCGGTAGTAGCCGCGGATCGTGTACGGGCCACGGACGAGCAGGTGACCGGGAGCGCCGGGCGGGACCGGACGGTCGTCGTCGTCGACCACGAGGACCTCGTCGTCCGCAGAGATCGGGCGGCCCTGCGTGGTCAGCACGGTCTGCTCGTCGTCGTCGTCGCGGGTGTAGCAGACCAACCCCTCGGCCATCCCGAACACCTGCTGCAGCCGGCAGCCGAGCTCGGGCTGCACGCGCGCGGCGACCGTCCTGGCCAGGGGTGCGCCGCCCACCTGGACGAGCTCGAGGCTGGACAGGTCGGCTGCCGGCCGGTCGGGCGAGTTCAACCAGCTCAGCAGCAGCGGCGGGACCGCGGGAACGATCGTGACGCCGTGCTCCGCCACGAGCCGGAAGGTCGCCGCCGGGCTGGCGTCCGCTGACAGCACGAGGGTGCCGCGAGCGTGCACGACCCCGAGGAACCCGGGCGAGCTCATCGGGAAGTTGTGCACGGCGGGCAGCACGGCGAGCAGCACCGAGCGGTCGGTGAGCCCGCAGATCCGCGCGCTCTCGCGGACCGAGTAGAGGTAGTCCGCGTGCGTCCGCGGGATCAGCTTGGGGCGGCCGGTGCTGCCGCCCGAGAGCTGCAGGAACGCCACGTCCGACGCGTCGGCGGCCCCCGGCGGGACGTCCCCGTCGGCCTCCGGCAGGTCCTCGGCGAGCACCACCCGCAGCCCGGGGACGAGCGCGGCCACCTCGGTGGCGAGCGCGGCGTGGTCGAACCCGGCGTGCGTCGCGCAGGTGACGATCGCGACCGCACGGGTGTGCCGGCTGAAGTGCTCGATCTCGGACCGGCGGTGCGCGGGCAGCGCCAGCACGGGCACCGCGCCGAGGCGGAAGAGCGCGAAGAGCACGACGACCAGCTCGGCCCGGTTGGGCAGCTGGACCACGACGCGGTCCCCGCGGCCGAGGCCGCGCGCTCGCAGCCCGCACGCCACCCGCGTGACCCAGTCGTCGAGCTCGGCGTACGAGAGCGTGCGCACCGCGTCCACGACGGCGGTCGCGCCCGGTGCATCGGCGACCGCGGACCGCAGCAGGTCGTCGAGCGTCTCGTCCGTCCAGTACCCGGCTGCGCGGTACCGCGCAGCGGCCGCCGGCGGGTACGGCACGACACCGGTCAGCGTCAGCGGCCGGGTCACGCGCCGACCCCCGCGAGCCGCGCGTCACGCAGTCCGGGGACCGCGGACAGCGCCGCGAGGAACGTCCGGAGCTTGACCTCGGTCTCGCGCAGCTCGCTCTCCGCGGTCGACGCCGCCACCACCCCGGCGCCCGCGTGCGCGCGCAGCGTCCGGCCCCGCACCACGCCGCACCGCAGCGCGATGACCCACTCACCGTCGCCGCGCGCGTCCATCCACCCGACCAGACCCGCGTAGAACCCGCGGTCCACGGGTTCGAGGATGCGCACCAGGTCGGCCGCCGTCGACGTCGGCACCCCGCAGACCGCGGGCGTCGGGTGCAGCGCGTAGGCGAGCTCGAGCGACGTCACGCCCGTGCGGACCCGGCCGGTGATCGTGGTGCCCAGGTGCCACAGGTGCGGGGTCGCGACGATCCCCGGGTGCTCGGGCACGTCGAGCTGGGACACGTACGGCGCGAGCGCCTCGCGCATCGCGTCGACCACGAGCCGGTGCTCCCCCAGGTCCTTGGCCGACGTCAGCAGCGCGTCGCGCGCCGCCCGGTCGGCCACGTCGTCGGCGTGCCGGGCGGTCGAGCCCGCGAGCGGCTGACTGCGCAGCAGCCCGTCGGTCACGGAGATGAGCAGCTCGGGCGACGACCCCACCAGCCGGCCCGTGCCCGGACCCAGGTCGACGTCGAAGGTGTAGCCGAGCGTCGTGCGGCGGTCGAGCTCGTCGCGCACGGCGACCACGTCGATGTCGTCGTCCGCGACCAGGTCCACGGCCCGTGCCAGCACGAGCTTGCGGAGCAGCCCGGACTCGATGCCGCGCAGGGCAGCCCGCACGGCCGACCGGTACTGCGGGTCGTCGCCGGGCCGCCACGCTGCCTCCTCGTCGTGCGGGGCACCGCCGGGGTGCGGGGCGTCCCACGCGACGTGCGCCGGGACCGAGAACCGTCCCGGCAGGTTCGCGTCGAACGGGACGGCGCCGACGACGACCGGACCACCGGTCTCCCGGACCAGCCGCAGGGCGTGCGCCGCAGCGGTGGGTCCGGCCGCGAGCTCCGTGGGCAGGGTGGCGAGGTGACCGCTCGCCTGCACGCGGTGGTGCGGGCCCAGCAGGGCAAATCCAGGGTTCGACACGTCGACTCCTTCGGTAGGGAGGGCGGGCGGGCGCGCGCGCTCAGCGCAGCGACGCCCCGCCGTCCACGTACAGCTCGTGCATGGTCAGGTGGCGGGCCTCGTCGGAGACCAGGAAGCCCACGGCGTGCGCGACGTCCTCGGGCTCGGCGACGCGACCCAGCGGGATGCCGACCTTGAACCGGGCGGGATCCCCGGCCACCGCGGCGGCCACGACCGCGTCCTGGTCGCCGAGGCCCGCGAGCATCGGCGTGCGGGTGGTGCCCGGCTGGACGACGTTGCAGCGGATGCCGTGCTGCGCGAGCTCGAGCCCGAGCGCCTTGGTCCACGACGTCGCCGCCGCCTTCGACGCGCCGTAGGCGGCCATGCCGGCGCGCGGCACCCCCGCCGCGTTCGACGCGACCGTGACGATGACCCCCCGGCCGCGCGGGACCATCGCCCGGGCGACCGCCCGGGAGACGTGCGCGACGCCGACGACGTTCACGGCGACCAGCGCCTCGAGGTCGTCCCCGTCGTCGAGGGCCGGCCCGGACCGCAGCAGACCCGCCGCGTTGACGAGCACCTCGATGGGTCCGACGCTCGCCTCCACGTCGGCCACCAGGGCGTCGACGTCCCTCTGCCGGGTCACGTCGACCACCCGCGCACCGGCACGCTGCGTCGCCACCCGGTCCACGGCGACCACCCGCAGACCGCGCTCCTCGAGCAGCCGCACGACGGCTGCTCCGATCCCCCCCGCGGCCCCGGTCACGAGGGCCACCGTCGTCATCGGGCTCCCGTGGCGCCCGCAAGGGCCCGGTCACCCGTGAGCTGACCGACCACGTCGGCCGTGGTGAGCACGCGGGCGCACCGCGTCGCCGCGTACTCCAGCGCCTGCTCGTGGTGCGTGCGGGAGAAGTCCGCGACGGCGTCGCTGACCAGGAACGGCTGGATGTCGTGCATGAACGCGTGGCTGGCCGTGAGCAGGCAGCCCAGGTGCGCGTACACCCCGACGATGACCAGTTGGTCGCGCCCCTGCTCCTGGAGCACGTCGAGCAGGGGCGTGCGGACGAACGCGTTGTACCGCCACTTGGTCAGCACGCGGTCCCCCGGGGCCGGCGCGAGGGCGTCGACCACCCGGGCGCTGTGGCTGCCCGAGAGCCCCGGACCCCAGAACTCCCCGAGCAGACCGCGCTCGGCGGGATCCTGGTCGGGCGGCTGGACGGTGTAGACGACGGGCACTCCCGCGCCGGCCGCAGCCTGCCGGAGCCGGCTGATCTGCGCGATCGCGGAGTCGACGGGTCCCCTCGGCACGAAGGCGTCCACGAAGTACGCCTGCATGTCGTGCACGAGGAGCGCCGCCCGGTCGGGGTCGACCCGCCAGTCGACCCGGCCGGCCGGGAGCTCGTCGGCCGTGGGCACGACGTACGGCTCGATGCGCGGGAGTGCCATGGTCGTTCCTCTCGTCAGGCGCCGGCGACGGCGCCGTCGAGCACGGGCAGCAGGCGCTCGAGCGCCCACGTCTGGCTCAGCGGCGTCGGGTAGGCCAGCGGGGAGGCGACGTCGTCGCCGATGACCGCGTAGTGACCGGACGCGACCGCGGGGACCTTCAGGAACAGCGCGTCGGCCTCGAGCGCGTCGCGGCCGATCAGGCCCTCGTCACCGAACGGGTAGCCGACGAGCAGGACGTCGGCGTCGAGCAGGTCGATGTTCTCCTTGCTCACCGCGCTGTCGGTCTCGTCGAACTGCGACGCCGTCTCGGGCAGCGTGAAGCCCAGGTCCGTGAAGAAGCTGACGTCGCTGCCCTCGGCCGAGATGTAGGTGATCTGGTCGGGGTGGATGACGGCGTAGGTGTAGCTCTTGCCCTCGAACTGCGGGTGGGCGGCGCGTGCGTCGGCGAACGCCTTCTCGACGTCCGCCACGACGGCGGCCCCCTCGTCGGACAGGCCCAGCGCGTCGGCCGCGACGACGGTCCGCTCGGCCCACGTCATCGCGGACAGGCCGTCCTCGCCCTGGAACGACACGATCGGCGCGATCTTGGCGAGCTGGTCGTAGTCCTCGTCGAGGGTCCAGCCGCTGGTCGCGAGGATGACGTCGGGCTCGGCCGCGGCGATCGCGGCGTAGTCGGTGCCGTCGGTCGAGTCGTAGAACTCGACCTCGCCGTCGACGTCGGCCAGCGCGTCCTGCGTCCACGGGTCCGGCGGGTAGTCGCCGAACTTCGGCGCGCTGACGGGGACGATCCCGAGGGCGAGCGCGATGTCGAGGTCCACGGCGGAGACCACCGCGACACGCTCGGGCTGCGCGGTCAGCTCGGTCGTGCCGAACGGGCTGTCCAGCGTGATCGGGTAGGCGCCGTCCGCCGCGGTCGCGGCCGGGGGCTCCGGGGTGGTCGCCGCGTCGCTGCAGGCAGCGAGGGTGACGGCGAGCGCCACTGCGCCGACCGTGGCGAGCGCGCGGAGGGGTCGGGAGGTCATGAGTCGTCCTTCGTGTCGGTGCGGGTGCTCAGACCCGCGAGGAGGGGAACCGGCTGGAGCGTCGTCGCGACGTCGGGGCGGTCGTGCTTGCGGTGCTGGTCGTTGGCGCGGGGCACGTCGTGCCGGCCGCGTGCGAGGACGAGGGGCGCGCCGGTGTCCGGGTCGGGGATCACGCGCGCGGTGACGCCGAAGACGTGCTCGACGACCTCGGCGGTGACGACCTCGCGCGGCGGTCCGCTCGCCACGACGGCACCGTCCTTGACCGCCACCACCGTCGAGGCGTACCGGGCGGCGTGGTTGAGGTCGTGCAGGACCATGACGACCGTCGTGCCCTGGTCCCGGTTGAGGTCCACCAGGAGGTCGAGCACCTCGATCTGGTGCGCGATGTCGAGGTAGCTCGTCGGCTCGTCGAGCAGCAGGAGGGAGGTCTCCTGCGCGAGAGCCATCGCGATCCACACGCGCTGCCGCTGGCCTCCGGAGAGCTCGTCGACCGGCCGTGCCGCCAGGTCCGCGACACCCGTGCGGAGCATCGCGGTGGCGACCACCTCGTCGTCGTGCGCGGTGCGCCGGGCCAGCAGCCCCTGGTGCGGGTGCCGGCCCCGCGAGACCAGCTCCGCGACGGTGATGCCCTCGGGGGCGACCGGCGACTGCGGCAGCACCCCGAGCCGCCGCGCGACCTCGCGCGTGGGCAGCCGGTGGATGTCTGCCCCGTCGAGCAGGACGACGCCGCCGCGGACGGGCAGGACCCGGCCGAGCGCGCCGAGCAGCGTGGACTTGCCGCACGCGTTGGGCCCGATGAGCGCCGTGATCTCACCCATGGGGAGGTCGAGGTCGAGCCCGTCGACGACGAGCCGGCGGTCGTAGCCGACGCTGATCCGGGACGCCTGCAGGCTCATGTCGTACTCCGTCGTCGCAGCAGCAGGAACACGAGCACCGGTGCCCCGACGAGCGCGGTGACCACACCCGTCGGGACCGGGCTGATCACGGGGGCGTTCTGCGCCACCAGGTCGGCGACCATCAGCAGGTCCGCGCCGACCAGCCCGGCGAGCAGGAGCCCGGAACCGGGCGACAGCCGCTGCGCCACGGGCCCGGCGACGAGGGCGACGAACGCGATCGCTCCGGTCACGGACGTGGCGATCGCGGCCAGCACCGCGCCGAGCAGCAGCGCACCGAGCCGCACCCGGCCCACCCGCGTGCCCAGCCCGGTGGCGACCCGGTCGCCGAGGCGCACGAGCTCGAGGCGCGGTCCGAGGACCACCAGGACGGCGGCCGCGAGGAGCACGGTGAGCACGAGTGCGCGGACGTCGGGCCAGGCGACCCCGGACAGCGACCCGACGAGCCATCGCGTGGCCCGCAGCTGGGTCGCACCGTCGGCTCGCGAGAGCAGGTAGCTGATGACCGCGGAGAAGCCGGCGGCGACGCCGATGCCGACCAGCACCAGCCGGTACGTGCCCTCCCCCGGCCGCTGCCCCAGCAGCATCACGAGGGCGGCGGCGAGCCCTGCGCCGACCAGCGCCCCGGCCTGGACGGCGACGCCTCCGGTGCCGAGCAGGACCAGCACGACGACGGCTCCCGCCCCGGCGCCCGCGGAGATGCCGATGACGTCAGGTGTCGCCAGGGGGTTGCCGACGATCCGCTGGTACAGCGAGCCGGCCACCCCGAACGCGGCACCGGCGAGGAGCGCGACGAGAACGCGCGGGACGCGGTTCTCCATGACGACGAACTGCGCGAGCGCGGTGCCCCGGCCGACGAGCGACGCGGGGATGTCGGCGAGCGGCACCTGCACGGACCCGCCGACGGCGATGCCGAGCAGCGCCGCGAGCAGCCCGACGCCGGCGACCAGGGCGCCTGTGCGCAGTCCTGCGCCGGTACGGGCGTGCCGGTCGGCGCGGAGCTGGTCCGCGACCCGGGCGACCTCGAGCGTCGTCATGCCTCCACCAGCCGTCGGGAGCGGGCCAGGACGACGAACACGGGCGTGCCGACGAGCGCGGTCATGACCCCGACCGCGATCTCACCGTCGCCGGGCACCAGGCGACCGGCCACGTCGGCGACGAGCAGCAGGAGCGCACCGACGGCCATCCCGGCGGGGACGACACGACGGAGGTCCGCACCGAGGAGCAGCCGGGCACCGTGCGCGCCGACGAGCCCGACGAACGCGACCGGCCCGACGGCGGCGGTGGCGACCGCGCACAGGAGCACCGCGACCACCGAGGCGCCGAGGCTCGCCCGCCGGACGTCGACCCCGAGGCCGGCCGCGGTCGTCTCGCCGAGCGCGAGCACGTTGAGCCGACCGCCGAGGAACAGGGCCGCGACCAGCCCGACGACGACGAACGGCCAGAGCTCGTCGAGCGTGTCGCCGCGCCCGTTCAGCTGACCGATCACCCAGAACCGGTAGTGGGCGTTGACGGCCTCGTCGCGGATGATGACCAGGTTGATGAGGGCGGCCAGCAGCGCGGAGACTGCCGCGCCGCAGATGACCAGCCCGATGGCCGGCGACGTGTGCGTGGTGAGCCGTGCGAGCACCCAGACCGCCGCCGCTGTCAGGCCGGCTCCGGCGAGGGCGAACCAGAACGTGGTCGTGACGTCTGCGACGCCGAGGAACAGCATCGAGCAGACGACCGCGCAGGCGGCACCGAGCTCGATGCCGAGGATGCCGCCGTCGACCAGCGGGTTGCGGGTGACGGCCTGCATCACGACGCCCGCGGCACCGAGGCACGCGCCGACCAGGAGTCCGAGGACGGTGCGCGGCAGCCGCTCGGAGAGCACGACGACGGAGTTGTAGTGGTCCGCCGGCAGGGTCCCGGTGAGCGCGCCCACGACGTCCGCGACGGGGACGTCCCGCGCGCCGAGGGCGAGTGACGCGAGAGTGGCGACGACGAGCCCGGCGACGAGGCCGACCGTCACGAGCACGGCGCGTGCCGCGCTGGGCGGGCGCGGTGCGGGCGGCGCCTGCGGGGGTGCGACGAGGACGGCGGACATGCGTCGCTCCCCCTTTGCTGGATCCTGGTGCTCTGCAGCCGGTGCCACCGGTACGACCGGAATGCGAACTTCCCGCCCGGCACCGAAGTGAGGTTAGGCTTACCTGCGTCTGGCTGCTCACACTCAGCGATCGAGGTCTCCCATGCAGCGCTCAGCGTCCGTCACACTCGACGCGTCGGTCTCACCTGTCGGGACGATCGATCCCGACCGGTGGCCCGAGGGCGTCGACACGTGGCCCCCGGACGCCACATGGGGGCCCTGGGGGCACGGCCGGCACGCCCACTCCTACGGGCAGCTGGTCTATGCCGCGTCGGGGACCTGCACGCTGGAGACGCCGGCCGGGTCGGTGACGGTCGACGACGCGCACGCCGTGTGGATCCCCCGGGGCGTCGAGCACAGCGCGCGCTTCGACGCGGAGTTCTGCCCGGTCGTGCTCTCGGCACCGACCCGCACGACCGGGGGCGTCCGGACGATCGTCGTCGACCCGGCTGCGCGCGCGAGCCTGCTGGCCTGCCGGCGGGACCCCCGCTCCACGCCGGACGCCCTGCGCGCCCTCGTCGGTCCGTCGGCGGGCGGCGTCGCGCCGGAGACAGCCCGCACCCCGCACGGCCCGCTCACCGCACCCATCGCAGCCGCGCTGGCCGCCGATCCCGCCCACCCGTGCACCCTGGAGACCTGGGCGCAGCGCCTGCACGTCAGCTCCGTCTCGATCCGGCGCGCGTTCCTCGCCGAGACCGGGCTGCCGTTCTCGCAGTGGCGCACCCGCGTCCGCCTGGACGCGGCCGTCACCCGCCTGCGGCTCGGCGAACCCGTCACCGCCGTCGCCCATGCCGTCGGCCTGAGCCACAACGGGCTCCTCGCCGCCTGCCGCAGGCACCTCGGCCTGCCGCCGTCGGCGCTGCACCCGGTCGACGACGAACCGCCGCGCTCCTAGGGGACTTGTCCGGCTTCTCTTGACGACCCCGCCCGGCAGGTGCATGCTCTGCAGAGTTGTTTAATCGATTTAGCATCACTCACGAGGAAGTGGGGTGTGACATGGCGCGGGTGCGGATCTCCGACGTCGCGGCGGCAGCGGGCGTCTCGACCGCCACGGTCTCGCTGGTGCTGAACGACCGGACCGCGCGGATCTCGGACGTGACCGCCGACCGCGTCCGACGCGCGGCGGCGGACGTCGGGTACACGCCCAACTCCGTGGCACGGGGTCTGCGGACCCAGCGCAGCCGCACCATCGGCCTGATCTCCGACCGGATCGCCACGACCCCCTTCGCCGGGCGGATGCTGTCGGGCGCACAGGACGTCGCCCGTGAGCACGGCTACCTCGTCTTCCTCGTGGACACCGACGCCGACGAGACCGTGGAGCGCGAGGCGATCCGCGCGCTGGCCGACCAGCAGGTCGACGCGATGATCTACGCCTGCATGTGGCACCGCGTGGTCGACGCCCCGGCGTCGCTCCCCCGCGGCACGGTGTTCCTCGACTGCCGCCCGACCGACGGCGGCTTCCCGGCGGTCGTCCCCGACGACCGCGCGGGCGGGGTCGCCGCGGCACGCGCGCTCGTCGCCGCGGGGCACCGGCGGATCGCCTACCTCGACGTGGACGAACCCCACCCGCCCGTCGCCTCCGGTCTGCGCCACGAGGGCTATCTCCAGGTGCTCTCCGAGACCGGGATCGTGCCGGACCCGGCGTGGCACGTCCGCGGCGACACCTCGTCCGCCGGCGGGCGCGAGGCCACGGACCGGCTGCTCGACCTACCGGAGGAGCGTCGGCCCACGGCGATCTTCTGCTTCAACGACCGCATGGCCGCCGGTGCGTACGTCGCGGCCCACCGGCGCGGCCTGCGGATCCCCCAGGACCTCTCGATCGTCGGGTACGACGACCAGCAGCTCGTCGCGGCGGAGCTCGACCCCCCGCTGACCACGGTCGCGCTGCCGCACTACGAGATGGGCCGGTGGGCGATGCAGGTCGCCCTCGGCATCCGGGCTCCGGACGACCCCGGCGCCCCGCACCTCATGCCCTGCCCGATCGTCGATCGGGACTCGGTGGGTCCGCCGCCGGCCACAGCTGCGAGCGACAGCCGGCGACGGACCTGACACGCAATCCCCAGCGGCCACCGTCGGTGGCCGTGGAGCGGTGACCCGACATGCCGGTCGGGCACCAGGAAAGGAACCCCCGATGAAGCGCAGGTCCCTTGTCACGATCGTAACGGTGTCCACGGCGTCAGCCCTGGCACTCTCCGCCTGCGGACAGGCAGGTCAGGGCGACAGCGGGTCCGGTGACGGACCCCAGGAGCTCACCATGTGGACGCACTCGGCGGGCAACCCGGCCGAGCTCGAGGTCTACAGCAAGATCATCGACGAGTTCAACGCGTCGCAGGACCAGTACACGGTGGTCGAGGAGTCGTTCCCCCAGGGCGCCTACAACGACGCGATCGTGGCCGCGGCCGCCGCGGGCGATCTCCCGTGCCTGCTCGACATGGACGGCCCGATCGTCCCCAACTGGGCGTGGGCGGAGTACATCCAGCCGCTCGGGCTGCCCACGAGCATCACCGACAACCTGCTCCCGACGGCCGTCGGGACGTACCAGGACGAGATCTACGCGGCCGGCTACTGGGACGCGGCGCTGTCGATCTTCGCCCGCAAGTCGGTGCTCGACGCCAACGGCATCCGCATCCCCACGATCGACGAGCCGTGGACGATCGACGAGTTCGACTCCGCGCTGACCACCCTGAAGGCGGCCGGCTACGACACGCCGCTGGACATCGGCGCCGAGGACAAGGGCGAGTGGTGGTCCTACGCCTACTCCCCCATGCTGCAGAGCGCGGGCGGGGACCTCATCGACCGCGACACCATGCGCACGGCGGACGGCGCCCTCAACGGGCCCGAGGCGGTCACGTTCTTCACGTGGTTCCAGGACGCCTTCGCCAACGGGTGGGCCAGCAACTCCGGCACCATCGGCAACCAGGAGTTCAACGACGACGTCGTCGCCATGAGCTACACGGGCGTCTGGAACGCGATGGACTCGCTCGAGGCCGTCGGCGAGGACCTGCTGATCCTCCCGCCGCCGGACTTCGGCGACGGCCCCAAGATCGGTGGCGGGTCCTGGCAGTGGGGCATCTCGTCCAGCTGCGACGCGGTCGAGGGTGCGCGTGAGTACCTGGAGTTCAGCTTCCAGGACAAGTACATCGCCGAGTTCAGCGACAAGCAGGTCGTCATCCCGGCGACCGCGGCTGCGGAGGAGCTCTCCGCCAACTTCGGTGAGGGCGACCCGCTGCGCCCCTTCGTCGAGCTCTCCCAGGCCTACGCGCTCGCCCGTCCCGCCACCCCGGCGTACCCCGTCATCTCGAGCACGTTCGAGAAGGCGGCGAAGGACATCATGAGCGGCGCCGACGTGCAGTCGACCCTCGACGGAGCGGTCCAGGAGATCGACACCAACATCACGTCCAACGACGGCTACGGCTTCTGAGCCGTCCTGACCGGCGGGGGCAGCACCGCTGCTGCCCCCGCCCGATCGGACACGCGCCATGACCTCTTCCACCACGTCCGTCGCGCCTCCGCGACCGCCGGACGCCCCTGTGCGGCGACGTCGGACCTCTGCCGGTGCCCGCGGCGAACGCCGCTCCGGGCTCGCGATGGCCGCACCGGCCGCCGTCCTGCTCGGCCTGTTCCTCATCGTCCCCGTGCTGCTGGCGTTCGGCCTGTCGTTCACCAACGCGCGGCTCATCTCCCCGAACCCGCCCCGGTTCGTCGGTCTCGACAACTTCGTGCGGGCGTTCACGCAGGACCCCGTGTTCCTGCGGTCGGTCCTCAACACGTTCCTGTTCGCGATCGTCGTCGTCCCGGTCCAGGCCGGGCTCGGCCTGCTCCTCGCGGTGCTGGTCAACCAGAAGCTCCGCGGGGTGACGTTCTTCCGGATCGTCTACTTCATCCCGGTGGTCACGTCGATCGTCGTGGTGTCGATCCTCTGGAAGTTCATGTACCAGCCGACCGGGCTGATCAACTCGTTCATCGACACGGTCACGTTCGGGGCGCTGCAGGGCGCCGACTGGCTGAACAACCCCCGCACCGCCATGCCGGCGATCATCGTCCTGTCGATCTGGCAGGCCGTCGGCTTCCACATGCTCATCTGGCTGTCGGGGCTGCAGACCATCCCCGACGAGCTCTACGAGGCCGCGCGCATGGACGGCGCGGACGCCTGGGCGCAGTTCAAGAACGTCACGTGGCCGGGCCTGCGCTCGACCATGATCTTCGTCCTGGTCACCATCACCATCGCGGCTCTCGGCCTGTTCGTGCAGATCGACATCATGACGCAGGGCGGCCCGCAGGACTCCACGACGACGATCGTCTACCACGCCGTGCGCAAGGGGTACCGGGAGCAGGAGACCGGCTACGGCGCCGCGATCTCCCTCATCTTCTTCGTCCTGGTGCTCCTGATCGCCCTCGTGCAGCGCTTCGTGACCCGAGAGAAGGACTGAGCCATGACCGCCGTCACCGTCTCCCGGCAGGGCCGGGTCGATCGCTCGGAGCACCAGCAGCGCCGCCGGCGCCGTGTCCTCTCCTACGTCGCGCTGGCCTTCTTCGCCGTCGTCTTCCTCTTCCCGCTCGTGTTCATGTTCGTGTCCAGCCTCAAGCCGGACGCGCAGATCCTGACCGACGCCCGCTCCCTGGACGCGTTCCTGCCCGTGGGTGACATCAGCATGGACAACTACCGGGACGTGTTCGACCGGGTGCCGGTCGCCCGTTTCATGCTCAACTCCGTGCTGATCACCACGCTGATCGTGGTGCTCGGGCTGGTGGTGAACAGCATGTGCGGGTTCGCACTGTCGCGGCTGGAGTGGAAGGGCCGCGGCGCGGTGCTCGCCGTCGTCATCGCGACCCTCATCGTGCCCTTCGAGACGATCGCGATCCCGATGGTCTACTGGGTGTCCAAGCTGCCGACCCTCGTCTTCGAGGGTGCGGTGCCGAAGTACGACTTCGGCTGGCTGAACACCTACCAGGTGCAGATCATCCCGTTCATCGCGAACGCGTTCTCGATCTTCCTGTTCACCCAGTACTTCTCGACGATCCCGAAGTCGCTCGACGAGGCCGCCCGGATCGACGGGGCCGGCTGGTTCACGATCTACCGCAAGATCGTCGTCCCCCTGGCCGGCCCGGCGTTCGCTACCGTCGCCATCCTCACGTTCCTGCCCGCCTGGAACTCCTACCTGTGGCCGCTCATGGTCGTGCAGGAGGAGAGCCTGCGCCCGGTCATGGTCGGGATGCAGTACTTCTTCCAGCTGAACCCCGCGTGGGGCGAGGTGATGGCCTACACGACCCTCATCACGCTGCCCGTGCTCATCGTGTTCCTCTCGTTCCAGCGGGCCTTCGTCAGCAGCGTCGCCGCCAGCGGCGTCAAGGGCTGACCCCTCGCACACCCTCGAAACCCTCGCCGGCCCCGGCGTGAAAGGCAGACATGTTCACCCTTCCCGAGTCCTGGGTGTGGGACTTCTGGCTCGCTGACGACGGCGAGCGGTACCACCTCTTCTTCCTCTACGCGTCGCGCGCGCTGCACGATCCGGACCGCCGGCACTACCGGGCCTCCATCGGGCACGCGGTGTCGTCGGACCTGCAGGACTGGACCCGCGTCACCGACGCCCTGGTCCGCAGCGACGCCCCGGCGTTCGACGACCTGGCCACCTGGACGGGCTCGGTCGTGCGGCACCCCGACGGCACCTGGTTCCTCTTCTACACGGGCTCGACGCTCACGCCCGCGGGCAACGTGCAGACGATCGGGTACGCCACCTCGGACGACCTGATGACGTGGGACAAGTCCCCGGACAACCCGGTCCTGCGCGCCGACGGCGACTGGTACGAGGTGCTGGCCGACGGGCAGTGGCACGACGAGGCGTTCCGCGACCCGTGGGTGTTCCCCGACCCGGACGGCGACGGCTGGCACATGCTCGTCACCGCCCGGGCACGCACGGGACCCGCCGACGACCGCGGTGTCGTCGGCCACGCGTGGTCCCCGGACCTGCGTACCTGGGAGCTGCGACCACCGCTGTCGGAGCCCCGGCAGGGCTTCGGTCAGCTCGAGGTCATGCAGGTCGAGGTCGTCGACGGCTCGCCCGTCCTCCTGTTCTCCTGCCTGGCGACGGACATGTCCGAGGCCGCGGTCGCCACCGGCGCGACCGGAGGCGTCTGGGCGACCCCGGCGGCGAGCCTGCTCGGTCCCTACGACGTCGCGGACGCCCACCAGGCGACCGACGACACCCTGTACAGCGGGCGGCTGATCCGTCGCAGGTCGGACGACCGGTGGGTGCTGCTCGCCTTCCACCACACCGGCCCCGACGGGGGCTTCGTCGGCGGGGTGAGCGACCCCGTGCAGGTGCACTGGGACGGCCGGCGGATGGCCGTGCCGGACCCCGCGGAGCAGCTCGGCTGACGGACCGGACGGGGACGCGGCGCGGGGGTCGCCTACTGGGCGGTAACCCCCCGCGCCGCGGTCCTCGGCGAGGGCGGCACGCAGGCCCCTGACCTGCAGGTTCATCGGGTTCTGTCCGCGGGCTGGACGGATGGCCCCGCGAGCCTCACACTTGCGCCTGCCCCCCTGATGGTCCGGCCGCCGATGGCCGGGAAAGGACCCCCGGCCGTGCTGCGCACCGTCACCTCGCACCTGTCCCTAGACGTGCGCAACCCGCTCGAGATCCTCCTCTCCGTCGCCGTCGCGGACGGGGCCTACGACCGCTCCGAGATCCTGTCGGTGCGCCACGAGGACGGCCCCCTGGACGTCACCGAGATCAAGATGGCGCACGGGGGTCGCATGCACCGCGTGCTCTCCCCCGCGGGCCGCCTGGTCGTCGACTACCAGGCCACCGTCACGGGCCAGAGCGACCTGCCGGCCATCGAGGACGTCGACCTCGTCGAGTACCGGCGGCCGAGCCGGTACGCCGAGTCAGACCGCCTCCTGGCGTTCGCCCGGGACCAGTTCCGCGGCATCGAGGGCCCCGAGCTCCTCGACGCGGTCGTCGCGTGGGTCACCGGCCACGTCACCTACCTGTCGGGCTCCAGCCTGCCCACCGACGGCGCCACGGACACCCTCCTCAAGCGCCGCGGCGTGTGCCGCGACTTCGCGCACCTCGTCGTCGCCCTGCTGCGGGCCAAGGACGTGCCCGCCCGGCTGGTGTCGGTGTACGCGCCCGGGCTCAAGCCCATGGACTTCCACGCGGTCGCGGAGGCCTACGTCGACGGTGCGTGGCACGTGGTCGACGCGACCCGGCTGGCGCCGCGCGAGTCCCTCGTCCGCATCGCGACCGGGCGGGACGCCACCGACACGGCGTTCCTGTCCTACTACGGCGGCCAGCTCTCGATCCGCGCGATGACCGTGACAGCCGCCGTGCACACCGTGCCCGCTGCGCTCCCCGTCGACGACGGCACCGGGCTCGTCGCCCTGCGCTGACGCTCAGGCGCTCTCGCGCAGGTTGCGGCGGCGGCCCTCGACCTCGACCAGCTCCGCGAACGCGGCCTGGTACGCGGCCGGGTCCGCCTCGGCGTCCATGCGCTGGAGGCGTCCGCGCAGGTCGGCGATGTGCCGGGTGAACCCGATCTCGACGAGTCGCAGGACAACACCCTTGACGTAGCCCTCGAGCGACTCGGGCCGGTCCTCGGGCAGCGGCGCGACGGCGAGCTCGGTGACCAGCGGGCGGACCGGCTCGGCGGCCTCCTCGATGACAGCGCCCACCCAGCCGGTCGAGCCACCGGACGCCTGCACCAGGGGCCGCGCGACGCTGAGCCCGCCGGCCGCCCGGATCGCCTCGTGCACGGCCCGGTAGGCGGGGGCGCCGAACGCGTCGGACGGGAGCTCGTCGAAGTCGGCGGCCACCAGGTCCGGGCGCTGGAGCACCACCTCGAGGGCGGTCCGCTCGATCTGCGCGACGGGGTCCCGGCGGTCGGGGACGGGCATGCGCTGGACGGGCACGGGAGTCGGCTCGGAGGACGGCACGGGACGTTCCTGGCGACCGGATGCCTGCGGGCGCGTGGACGCTCCCTGCACGGCCCGGCGCACGGAGTCCTGGTCGTCGATGCCGAGCCAGCCGGACAGCAGCCGGGTGTACTCGGGGCGCAGCGCGGCGTCGCGGATCCCGGCGACGATCGGCGCGGCGGCGCGCAGGGCACCGATCCGGCCCTCGGCGGTGCGCAGGTCGTAGGACGCGAGGGTCGAGCGGATGACGAACTCGTACAGCGGCGTCCGCCCGGCCACCAGCGCACGGACCGCGTCGGGCCCCTTCGCCTGCCGCAGCTCGCACGGGTCCATGCCGGACTTCTCGACCGCGACGAACGTCTGCGCGGAGAACGACTGGTCCTCCCCGAACGCCCGCAGCGCGGCCTTCTGACCGGCCGCGTCGCCGTCGAACGTGAAGATGATCTCGCCGCCGACCGACGCCCCGGACGCCAGCTGCACGCCGCCGGAGGACCCCGAGTCGCCGATGAGCCGTCGCACGATGCGCGCGTGGTCGGACCCGAACGCCGTGCCGCAGGTGGCCACGGCGGTGCCGACCCCGGACAGGTGCATGGCCATGACGTCGGTGTACCCCTCAACGACGACCACCCGCTTGTCGCGCTGCAGGTCCCGCTTCGCCAGGTCGATGCCGTAGAGCACGTGCGACTTCTTGTAGAGCGGCGTCTCGGGGGTGTTCAGGTACTTGGGCCCCTGGTCCTCGGCGAACAGGTGCCGCGCGCCGAAGCCGACGGTCTCCCCCGTCACCTCACGGATGGGCCACACCAGCCGACCGCGGAACCGGTCGTAGACGCCGCGCTGCCCCTGGCTGACCAGCCCGGACAGCGTCAGCTCGGCCTCGGTGAACCCGCGGCCGCGCAGGTGCCGCATGAGCGAGTCCCAGCCCTGCGGCGCGAACCCGACCCCGAAGTCCGCGGCGGCGGCCCGGTCGAAGCCGCGCTCGGAGAGGAACTGCCGACCCGCCGCGGCGGCGGGAGTGCTCAGCTGCTCCCGGTAGAACTCCTCGGCCACCTTGTGGGCCTCGATGAGCCGACGGCGCTTGCCGGGCTCCTCGCCCGGGCGGGGGCCGCCGCCCTCCTCGTACCGGAGCTGGAGGCCGACCCGGCCGGCCAGGTACTCGACCGCCTCGGAGAACCCCAGCCCGTCGACCTTCTGGACGAAGTCGATGACGTCGCCGCCCTCGCCGCAGCCGAAGCAGTGGTACCGGCCGACCTGGGGGCGCACGTGGAACGAGGGGGAACGCTCGTCGTGGAACGGGCACAGGCCCTTCATGGAGCCGACGCCTGCGGACCTCAGCGTGACGTGCTGGCCGACGATGTCCTCGATGTGGGCGCGCTCGCGGACCGCTTCCACGTCCTCCCGCCGGATGCGTCCTGCCACGCCAGGAGTCTAGGCGTCGCGGGCAGAAGCCAGGACCGACTTCACACCAGGACGGGCGGCCCGCCGTGCCGGGGCGGGTGAACCAGGCGGGCGTGCAGCTCGGCGGCCGAGACGTCGGTGAGCGAGGCCACCTGGTCGATCACGACGCGCAGGCGCGCGGCGTCGTTCTCGGCCTCCACCCAGTCCGCCGCGAACGGCGGTTCGAGCGCGATCGGCGCACGCTCGGACAGCACGTGCACCAGGTCGACGAGCACCTCGCGCTGCCGGTGGTAGAGCGGTTCGAGCTCGCGCGGCGCCATGACGTAGGTGACGGCGAGACCCTTGAGCACCAGGATCTCGGCGAGCGTCTCGTGCGGGACGATGAGGTCGGCCGCGTACCGGGTCAGCGGCCCCGGGCCGTACTCCTCGCGCGTGGCCAGCTGCGAGGCCTTGGCGAACCGGCCGATGAGCTGGCTGGTCGAGTCCTTGAGCGAGGCCAGCGCCGCGCGGGAGCCGTCGAACCCCGGGCGCCACAGCCGGGCGGCGACCAGCCGGTCGATCGCGTCCTGCAGCCCCTGCGCGCTGACTGCGTCGCCGTACCAGGTCTGCACGGCCTCGACCACGCGGTCGCGCTCCCCCGGGACGCCGAGCACCTCGAGGTCCAGGCGCCCGCCGACGACCGCGTCCTCGACGTCGTGCACCGAGTAGGAGATGTCGTCGGCGAGGTCCATGACCTGCGCCTCGAGGCACTTGCGTCCGCCGGGCGCCTGCTCGCGCAGCCACTCGAACACGGGCAGGTCGTCCTCGTAGACGCCGAACTTGTGCGTCGGCTTGCCGCTGGCGGCGCTGACCGGTCCCTGCAGGTGCCGCCACGGGTACTTCACCGAGGCGTCGAGGCTGGCGCGTGTGAGGTTGAGCCCGACCGCGCGGCCGTCGGGTGCGACGACCTTGGGCTCCAGCCGGGTGAGCAGCCGCAGCGTCTGCGCGTTGCCCTCGAACCCGCCGATGCCCTTGGCCAGCTCCGCGAGCGCGCGCTCGCCGTTGTGCCCGAACGGCGGGTGCCCGAGGTCGTGCGCGAGGCACGCGGTGTCGACGATGTCGGGGTCGCAGCCCAGTGCCTTGCCGATCTCCCGGCCCACCTGCGCGACCTCGAGCGTGTGCGTCAGCCGCGTGCGCACGAAGTCGTCCGACGACGGGCCGAGCACCTGCGTCTTGGCGCCGAGGCGCCGCAGCGCCGAGGAGTGCACGAGCCGCGCACGGTCCCGCTCGAACGCGGTCCGCTCGCGCGACTTCACCGGCTCGGGGACCCAGCGCGCCCGGTCGGCGTCGACGTACCCGTCGAGGTCGAGGGACTGATCGAGTTGGGTCACCTGCCCAGCGTAACGATCACGCCAGACGCCAGACCTGCACTCCCGGGCCGTCACCCTGCAGCACCAGCGCGTCCGGCCGCACCCTGAGGTCGCCGCCGCCGTACAGGTTCTCCGGCGACGCCCCCGGCGCGAGCAGGTGCCGCGGCAGGTCCACGCCCTCCCACGGCGCGCGGGCGACGAGGACGAGGACGCGCTCGTGGAGGGTCTCGCGCAGGTACGCGACCGCGTCGGGCGTCACGACGGCCCACCGCATGCCACCCTCGCGCAGCGCGCGCGAACCGCGCCGGACCGCGATGAGCGACCGGTAGATCTCGAACGTCCCGGCGTCCCAGCGCGGTCCCCCGCCCGCGTCGATCTCGCCCCAGGGCATCGGGACGCGGGAGTGCTCACCGTTGGTGCCGGTCAGGCCGCCCTCGTCGCCCGCGAACATCGCGGGCGTCCCCGGGTAGGTGAACAGCAGGCCCGCGGCCAGCTCGACGCGTTCGCGTGTCCCGACGACCGTGCGCAGCCGCGCGGTGTCGTGCGAGCCGAGCATGTTCCACTGGTGGGTCGTCACCGCCCACGGCACGGTCGAGTCGAAGTCGCGCATGGTCTCGACCATGGACACCCCGTCGCGACGTGGGATCGGCACCGGCATCCCGAGGAAGCCGAGCTCGCGGTCGGGGTCCCTGAGCCACGTCCACACGGGGCGCGTGAACGCCGAGTAGTTCATGTTCGCGTGCCAGCCGCCCGCGGCCAGGTCGGTCCCCGCGTCGTGGAAGTGCTCCGAGACCAGCACCGCCTCGGGGTTGAGGGCGTGCATGGTCGACCGGATCGTGCGGGCCACCTGGAGCGTCAGGTCGTCGTCGGCGTACCGGCCGGTCATGTTGGCGACGTCGATCCGCCAGCCGTCCAGCGAGTACGGCTCGACCAGCCAGCGACCGATCACCGAGTCGGGGCCCTCGACCATGCGACCGGCGAGCGCCGGGGCGTTGTAGTTGAGCTTGGGCAGCGACGCGTGCTCGAGCCAGCCGACGTACCCGGGGTCGTCGTCGGTCCAGTAGTAGAAGGACCCCTCCTCGCTGGACCGGTCGGCCTGGGCGCGCCCGAACCACTCGTGGCCGGCGCCCGTGTGGTTGGTCGTGAGGTCACCCAGGATCCGCATGCCCCGCGCGTGCACAGCGCGGCTCAGGGACGCGAGCGCCTCGTCGCCACCCAGCAGCGGGTCCACGCGGTCGAACGTGCTCGCGTCGTAGCGGTGGTTGGACCGGCCCGGGAACACCGGCGTCAGGTAGAGGGTGTCGACGCCGAGGCGCTGCAGGTGGTCGAGCCGCTGCTCGACGCCGGGCAGGTCGCCGCCGAAGTACTGCTGCGCGACACCGGGACCGGACGCGATGGGCTCGTCGTCCCATCGGGCCGGCAGGGCCCAGTCCGGGAGGTCGCCGCTCTGCTGACCGGACCGGGCGAACCGGTCCGGGAACACCTGGTAGACCACCGACGTGTCCATCCAGGCAGGCGCAGGGTCGTGCACGGTCAGCCGGAAGTCACCGGCGTCGGGCACGTCCCGCTCGTGGAGGCCTCGACCGTTCAGCCACCGGTACCCGCCGGGCTCGTCGAGGAGCACCCGATAGCCGGCGACCGGGTTGTGCACCGGGACCTCGCCCACGTACCAGCGCGCGTCGTCGTCGACCCGCTCAAGCCGCGTCGGCACCATCCGCGGCTCCGCGTCGCGGACCGTGCGCAGCCAGACGGCCCGCTCGGTCCCCGACACCGGCACCCGGACGCGCACCGGGACGACGTCTCCCAGCCGCGGCGTGGCCCGCCGGACGTACAGCTCCGAGCCGTCGTGGTGCGGCTGGTCGAGCAGGTGGCGCACGCTCAACCCTTGACCGAACCCGCGGTGAGGCCCGAGACGATGTACTTCTGCAGGAAGAGGAAGAGCAGGATCACCGGGATCGCGGCGAGCACCGCACCGGCCGCGAACCAGCCCCAGCGGGCGTTGCGCTCGTCGGCGGCCCAGAAGTACAGGCCGACAGCCAGCGTGAACTCCTCGGGCCGCTGCAGGACCACCTTGGCGATGATGAACTCACCGAACGTCCCGATGAAGGACAGCAACCCGACGACGGCGAGGATCGGCGCGACGAGGCGCAGGATGATCGTCCAGAAGATCTGTGCGTGCGAGGCCCCGTCGATCTTGGCCGCCTCGTCGAGCTCTCGCGGCACGGTGTTGAAGAACCCGTACATGAGGAACGTGTTCACCCCCAGCGCTCCGCCCAGGTAGACGGCGATGAGCCCGAGCCTGCTGTTCAGACCGAGCATCGGGAACACGTCACCGATGGAGAGCAGCACCAGGAAGATCGCCACGAACGCGAGCATCTGCGGGAACATCTGCACGATCAGCAGCGCCGTCAGGCCGCCGTGACGGCCCTGGAACCGGAACCGCGAGAAGGCGTACGCGGCGGCCCCGCCCATCAGCACGGTGCCGATCGCCGTCACCGTGCAGATGACGATCGAGTTGGCGAACCAGCTGGGGTAGTCCAGGTTGAACAGCTCGCGGTAGTTCTCGAAGTCGATCGTCCGGAACAGCTGGTTCGAGCCGGTCAGCGTCCCGCCGGGGTTCAGCGAGGCGGACAGGACGTACACCAACGGGACGACGCAGACCACGATCGTCACGATGCCCACGACGTGCCGCCAGCCGATCTCGGCCCACCAGCGGCGACCACGGGGTACCCCGTCCCGCTCCACGACGGTGCCCGGCGTCTCCCGGTCCACGACGGTGCTGGCCATCTCAGATCTCCTCGAGCTTGCGGGTCCGGCGGAAGCCGACGTAGCTGATCGCGCCGACCACGATGAAGATGAGGATCGACAGGGCGCTCGCCAGGCCGTACTGCTTGTTCCCGCTCTCGAAGGCCACGGAGTAGACCATCGAGATGAGCAGGTCCGTATGGCCCACCACCACCGGTGTCCCCACGAAGTTGGGGCCTCCGCCGGTGAGCATGTAGATCAGCGTGAAGTTGTTGAAGTTGAACGCGAACGACGCGATCAGCAGCGGTGCGACGGAGATCATGAGCAGGGGCAGCGTCATGGACTTGAAGATCCGCCACGCCCCCGCCCCGTCGATCTTCGCGGCCTCGATGGTGTCGGCCGGGATCGCCTGCAGCGCCCCGGTGCAGACGAGGAACATGTACGGGAAGCCGAGCCAGAGGTTGACGCCCAGGATCGACAGCTTGGCCAGCCACGGGCTGGTGAGCCAGCCGATGTCGGCGCCGCCCAGCAGGACCTCGTTGATGAACCCGAACCGCTGGTTGAGCATGCCCTTCCACACGAGCGCGGACAGGAACCCGGGGAACGCGTACGGGAGGATCAGCAAGGACCGGTAGATCTTGCGGCCGCGGACCCGGGGGTCGTTGAACACGATCGCGAGGAACAGGCCGACCGCGAACGTGGTGAGCACCGAGAGGAACGCGAACGCGAAGGTCCAGACGGTGATCTGGGCGAACGGTCCTGCCAGGCGGGAGTCGGTGAACACGCGCGTGAAGTTGTCGAAGCCGACACCGACCCGCCAGCCGGGGGTCAGGACGTCGCCGTCCTCCGAGACGAAGTTGCCGGACTCGGCCGGGGTGTACGTCTCGCCTGTGGCCGAGTCGGTGAAGGTGTCGGTCGCCTCGTCGTAGACGAGCGTCGACTGGTAGACGTACCCGGTCGAGCCGTCCTGCGTGCGGACCGACCCCTCGGACGGGTCGTCGGAGAACGGCACCCGCAGGACAGTGATCGCCTCCTGCTGCTCGGCGATCTGGGCGAACCCGAGGACCTCCCAGCCGGGCACGGCGGTCACCCGGTCGCTCTCGACCGTGGCGTCGTCGGCGGGGGCGAACGGCTCCTCGGCGGTGCCGACCTCGGCGTCGCCGTCCTGCACGACGGCGAACCCCAGCTCGCCGTCACGCTCCACGACCGTGAGCGGCAGCGTCGGTGAGCCTTCGACCCGGGTCTCGTTCTGGATCGAGATCTGCTCGATCGCATCGGCCTTCGTCGAGTTGTGCCCGTCGCCGTAGTTGGTGAACGCGACGTAGCCCGTGTAGGCCATGACGAACAGCTGGTAGACCAGCAGGAACAGCAGGCCCGGGATCAGGTACTTGCCGGGGATCGCGCGCTTGGAGAAGTAGATCCAGTTGACCGCCACGAGGGCCAGCACGAGGAACGCGAGGATCCCCCACGACTGCACGGCCAGGGCCGAGAGGATCCCGAAGACGCCCAGGGCGTCGACGAGAGCGACGAGGATCAGCTTGACGACGAAGCCCGCCGAGAAGTTCCGGGCGTGTGAGCCGTCGCCTCGCGAGCGACGGGGGGACCCGGGTCCGGGCGCCTCCGGCGGTGCGGGGGGCTCCAGGGTCTGCTGGTCGGTCATGCGGGTCCTCCGGGACGACGGTGTCAGCTACGGGGGTTGCCGGGCTCAGCACGGCGTGCGAGAAGGACGTCCCGCCGGGCAGCTGCGCGCCGCCCGGCGGGACGTCCTCGACCGTCAGACCTTGTCGACGGCGTCCTGCACGTTGGTGACCATCGTGTTCCACGCGCTGACCGGCTCGGCCTGCCCGCTGATGATCTGTGCCTCGGTGGCACCCCAGAAGGCCCACACGGAGCTCATCGCGGGGATGGCCGGCATGGGGGCGCCGGTCGCGCCCGCCTCGCCGAAGCCCTTGAGGATCCCGTTGTCGACCTTCGCGGCGGACGCGGAGTTGGCCGGCATGCGGCCACCCTCGGCGTACAGCGCGTCCTGAGCGGCCTCGGTCGACAGGAAGTTGACGACGAGCTCGTTGGCGAGCACCGGGTTCTTCGACTTCGCCGAGACGAACGCGCCCTGGACGCCGACGAACGGCTGTGCCGGCTGGCCACCGGCGCTGGGGACGGGCAGCACGGCGATGTCCAGGCCGGCCTCCTCGAACGCCGAGGTGTTCCACGGGCCGGTGATCATGTACGGCGCCTGGCCGTCGAGGAACGCCTGCTTGGCCTTCTCGCCGTCGACCGCGAGGTCGAGGACCTTCTCGGTGCCGAGCTTGGCCAGGTACGCGGCGAACGCGTCACCGGCCGGACCGCCCATCTCGAGGGTGTCGGTGTAGGAGCCGTCCGCGGACTGCTCGAACACCGGGGCGCCGAACGACGTCTGCAGCGGGTACAGGTGGTACGGGTCCGAGTCCGGGCCCTGCTGGATGAGGACCGAGAAGGGGGTGCCCGCCGTCTTCGCCTGGGCGATCAGCTCGTCGAACGTCGCCGCGGGGGTGTCCGCCAGCAGCGCGTTGTTGCGGACGAGGGCGATGTTCTCGATGGACAGCGGCGTCCCGTAGACCTTGCCGTCGTACGTGACGCCGGCGATGGCCGAGTCGGAGAAGTCCCCGGCCTTGTCGCCGAGCTCGAGGGGTGCGACGACGCCGTTGTTGACCCACTCACCCAGGCCGTCGTGCGCCGAGATGATGACGTCGGGGCCCTCGCCGGTCGGGACCTGCGCGACGAAGTCCTTGCCGATGTCGCCCGACGCCTTCTGGACGAGCTCGACCTCGATGCCGGTCTCCTCGGTGAACGTGGCGACGACCGGCTCCATCTCCTTGATGCGGGTGTCGTCGACCCACATCGTCAGGGTGCCGGTCGCACCGGCGCTCTCGGTCGGTGCGCTCGACGCGTCGTCGCCCGAGTCGTTCGAGCTCGAGCATGCGGTCAACGCCAGCGCAAGGCCGATCGTCGCCGCGACGACAGGGATGCTCCGTCGCATCGTCATCTCCAAAGTGGGGTGTGTGCCGCGCGGCGGAACCCCACCGACGCTGGCCTGATGAACCAGAAGTTAGCCTCGTTGCCACAGCGCTTGCAAGTCGTTACGGTAACTTTCAGGCAACGGTTTCAGAGGGCGTGCTCGTGGCGTCCCGGTGACCTTCATGAACGATTACGGACGAGGAGGTCCGGTGTCCCCTACGCTGCCGCCTGTGCGCACCCGACTGACGGATCTGGCCGAACAGGCCGGCGTCAGCACGGCAACGGTGTCTCGGGTCCTCAACGGCAAGCACGGCGTGTCGGCCCAGGCGCGGCAAGCCGTGCTGGCGGCTCTCGACGTGCTCGGGTACGAGCGACCCGAGAAGCTGCGCACCCGGTCCGCCGGTCTGGTCGGCCTCGTCGTGCCCGAGCTCTCGAACCCGGTCTTCCCCGCGTTCGCGCAGGTCATCGAGACGATGCTCACCGAGCGCGGGTACACCCCGCTGCTGTGCACCCAGTCCCCCGGCGGGACCACCGAGGACCAGTACGTCGAGATGCTGCTCGAGCACGCCGTCGACGGGATCGTCTTCGTCTCCGGCCTGCACGCCGACACGACCGCGAGCAAGGAGCGGTACCACCGCCTGCGCAGCCGCGGCATGCCGATCGTGCTGGTCAACGGCTTCGCCGAGGGGGTCGACGCGCCGTCCGTCTCGACGGACGACTCCGCCGCCCTGGACCTCGCGTTCCGGCACCTCGTCTCGCTCGGGCACCGCTCGATCGGGCTGGCGATCGGCCCGGAGCGCTTCGTGCCGGCGGCCCGCAAGCGGGTGGAGTTCGCGGTCAACCTGGAGCGCCACCTCGGCGTGACGGACCCCGACGGGCACGTCGTCACGACGCTGTTCACGGTCGAGGGCGGTCAGGCCGCGGCGCTCGAGCTCATCGACTCCGGGCACACCGCGATCATCTGCGGCTCGGACCTCATGGCGCTCGGCGCCATCCGCGCGGCCCGCTCGCGAGGGCTGTCCGTGCCGGGCGACCTGTCGGTGGTCGGCTTCGACGACTCGCCGCTGATCGCGTTCACCGACCCGCCCCTGACCACCGTGCGTCAGCCGGTGCTCTCGATGGGGCACGCCGCGGTCTCCGCGCTCGTGGGTGAGATCAACGGCACCCCGGCGTCCCGGACCGAGCTGAAGTTCCACCCCGAGCTCATCGTGCGCGGCTCCACGGGCGCCGCACCCAGCCTGACCTCGGTCGCTGTGACCACTGAGGCCCCCGCCGTACTCTGATCGGACCGTGAGTCCTCCGGGACCCCTGTTCGGCAACGGCGCCTCCCCCTTCTGACACCCCCCGAAGTGAGGCATGCCCGCATGACGACGATCGACACCCGACCCCTGCGCACCCTGGTGCACACCGCCGGAGCGCCTGAGGGCGAGTGGTGGCGGGACGCCGTGATCTACCAGGTCTATCCGCGCTCGTTCGCCGACGCGTCCGGTGACGGCATCGGGGACCTGCCCGGCGTGACCTCGCGACTGGACCACCTGGCCGAGCTAGGCGTGGACGCCGTGTGGCTCTCGCCGTTCTACCGCTCCCCGCAGGCCGACGCCGGCTACGACGTGGCCGACTACCGCGACGTCGACCCGCTGTTCGGCACGCTCGCCGACTTCGACGAGATGCTCGAGCGCGCGCACGGCCTCGGCCTGCGCGTGATCGTCGACCTGGTGCCCAACCACACCTCCGACGAGCACGTCTGGTTCCAGGCCGCGCTGGCCGCCGCACCCGGCTCGCCGGAGCGTGCCCGCTACCTGTTCCGCGAGGGTCGCGGGATCGACGGGACCGAGCCGCCCAACAACTGGCAGTCGATCTTCGGCGGCCCCGCCTGGACGCGGACGACGGACCCCGACGGCACCCCCGGCGAGTGGTACCTGCACCTGTTCGACTCGCGCCAGCCGGACCTCGACTGGGAGCACCCCGAGGTGCGGTCGGAGTTCGAGGACGTCCTGCGCTTCTGGCTCGACCGAGGCGTCGACGGCTTCCGCATCGACGTGGCGCACGGCATGGTCAAGGCCCCTGGGCTGCCCGACTGGGACGGCCACGTCTCGATGATCGAGGGCTCGGACGACGTGCAGCCCACCGACACCGTCTCCGGCGCCGGCAACCAGGGCCCGATGTTCGACCAGGACGGCGTGCACGACATCTACCGCGCGTGGAACACGGTCCTCGCCGAGTACCCCGGCGACCGCGCACTCGTCGCCGAGGCCTGGGTGGAGCCGCTGTCCCGGCTGAGCCGCTACGTGCGTCCCGACGAGATGCAGCAGGCGTTCAACTTCGCGTTCCTGGCGACGCACTGGGACGCCCCCGCGCTGCGCACCGTCGTCGAGGCCTCCTACCGCGCCTCGGACGCCGTCGGCGCCCCGACGACGTGGGTGCTCTCCAACCACGACGTCGTGCGGCACGCGTCACGTCTCGGTCTGGCGGAGCCGGGCTCGCGCCCGAACGGCATCGGGCACGGCGACGAGCAGCCCGACGAGACCCTCGGCCTTCGGCGTGCACGCTGCGCGTCGCTGCTGATGCTCGGCCTGCCCGGCTCGGCGTACCTGTACCAGGGCGAGGAGCTCGGCCTGCCCGACCACACCTCGCTCGACGACGACCTGCGCCAGGACCCGGCGTTCTTCCGGACCGGCGGCGCGGAGCGCGGTCGTGACGGCTGCCGCGTCCCGCTGCCGTGGGCCTCGGAGGCGGAGGGCTTCGGCTTCTCCCCGACCGGCGTGACGTGGCTCCCGCAGCCCGCGGAGTGGGCCTCGTACGCCCTGGACGCCCAGCGCGGCGTCGCCGGGTCGACCTACGAGACGTACCGGTCGGCGTTGCAGCTGCGCCGGGAGTCCGGTCTGGGCTCCGGCGGGATGGAGTGGCTGCACGGCCTCGGCGACGACGTCATCGCGTTCGTCAACCGGGACGTGCTGGTCGTCGCCAACCTCGGCGCCGAGCCCGTCGCGCTGCCGTCGGGCGCCGAGGTCCTGCTGGCGTCGGTCGACCTGGACGGTCCGCTCGTCCCGTCGGACACGACCGTCTGGGCGCGCATCACGTCCTGACCACCTCCACCGGCCCGTCGAGCCACGCTCGGCGGGGCCGGCGCGTCATCCCGTGCCCCGAGCGCACCCGAACCGTTCGAGCGCCCCCGCTGCAGCGGGGGCGCTGGGACGCTTCGGTAGCGCTCGGCATCGGGGGCGCGTCAGGGGCGGTGCGCGATGTCCCAGGCTGCGGGCGTGTGCGGCGGGATCGTCACCGTGATCGTGCCGTCCCGGACCGTGGCGGACGCGCAGTCGCCCGTCACCAGCACGTCGCAGTAGTCGCCGTCCGGCAGGCTCGTCGCCAGGTCGGTGCGCAGCTCGTCGTCCCCGGCGTTCACGACGACGAACCCGCGCTCGCCGCGCCCGAACGCGACGGCGTCACCCTCGGACCACTCGTCGACGCGGGGAGCGTCGCCGACGACGTTCCGCCAGCCGACCATGCCGGTGATCGCCGGCCAGCGGTGCTGGCAGACCCAGTCGCCGTCCTGCTCACAGCCGGCGTCGAGCACCTTCCCGTCGCCGTCCTGCGGCGGTCCCGCGTCGCGGTCGGAGAACGCGTAGCCGCTGTAGACCACCGGCGTGCCGTAGGACCCCGCGAGCATGAGGACGTTCGCGAGCGCGTACTGCTCACCGTCGGCGTAGCTGAGCGTCGAGCCGTTGCGCTCGGTGTCGTGGTTGTCGACGAACACCACCGCCTGGTCGGACGGCACCCAGGTCGCGGACGTGCCGAGGTCGAGCGCCCGCCCAGGAGAGCCCGCCAGCACGCTCTGGAGCTCCTTGCCGTAGGCGAACTCGTAGACCTGCCCGTTGCCGAGGTACTGCTCGGGCGTGATCGGCTCGCCGCTGCCCCGGATGACCTCCTGCGCGACGCCGGTCCCCTCGGGCAGTCCCGCGACGATCGCGGCGATGTCCTCGGGCGCCATGTGCTTGGCGGCGTCGATGCGGAAGCCGTCGATCCCGAGCGAGAGCAGGTCCTCCAGGTACGCGGCGATCGTCGACCGCACGCGGTCGGTCTCGGTGGCCAGGTCCGCGAGGTTCACCAGCTCGCACGTCTGCACCTGGGCGGCGTCCTGGTAGCTCGCGATGTCGTCGTTCGCCGTCAGGCCGCAGTGGTGGAAGTCCGCGTCCGTCCAGGTGTCCGGGTACTCGTAGTGCTCGTACGGCGAGCCCGCCCAGCCGTTGCCCGGGGTGTCCTGGCCGGTCATGTGGTTGACCACCGCATCGGCCCACACGTCGACGCCCGCGTCGTGGCACGTCTCGACCATGGCCGCGTACTGCTCCCGCGTGCCCAGCCGTGACTCCACCCGGTAGCTCACCGGCTGGTAGGCGGTCCACCACGGCTCACCAACGACGTGCTCCTGCGGCGGGCTCGTGACCACCCGCGCGTAGCCGGCGGGGCCGAGCGTGTCGGTGCACTCCGCGGCGATCGCGTCCCACGTCCACTGGAAGAGCTGGACTCCCACGTCGCGGCGTTCCGGGACGTCGGGCGTCCCGCCGCATGCCGCGAGCAGCAGGAGCGCACCGACCAGGGCGGTCGCACGAGCGAGCAGGCGCGTCATCGTCACCCTCCGGAGCGGGCTGCAACACGTTGCAGCAACTTGCGAGTCACGACACCCTAGCGCCCTAGGGTGAGAACCGTGCCCCGCGTCCTGGTCAATGGTCCCGCCTCCTGGAACATCCTCGTCCGGCTCGCCGCACTGCCGGAACCGCGCTCGCAGACACTCGTCGCGAGCAGCCACCACGACGGGCTCGGCGGGACCTCGGCAGGCAAGGCGCTCACGCTCGCGGCACTGGGCGTCGACGTGACCCTGCGCACCGCGCTCGGGGACGACCGCGAGGGCACGCTGGTCCGCGCCGCGCTCGCACACCCGCGGATCACCCTGGTCGTCCAGGAGGCTGCGGCCACCGAGCGGCACGTCAACCTCATGGCCGACGACGGCTCCCGGGTCTCGCTCTACCTCGAGCTGCCGTCCCCGCCACCCGGTCCGTTTCCGTCGCTCGACGGCATCGCCGCGGCCGTCCTCGACCTGGCCGACCACAGCCGCCCCCTGCTCGGCGCCGCCCACGCGGCCGGCGTCCCGGTGTGGTGCGACGTGCATGACGACGACGGCATCGGCGACTACGCGCGCGACTTCGCCGCGGCCGCCGACGTGCTCCTGGTCAGCGCAGCGCGACTGGCCGACCCGCGCGCCTACCTGGCGGACGCGGTCGCGCGCGGGTGCCGGCTCGCGGTGTGCACGAACGGTGCCGCGGGTGCGCTGGCGCTCGACGCGGACGGCTGGATCGAGGTGCCGGCCGCCTCGGTGGACGAGGTGGTCGACACGAACGGCGCCGGCGACGCGTTCCTGGCGGGCCTGATGAGCGGGACGCTCGACGGTCTTCGGGTCGAGGACGCCTTGGCGCGCGCATCGGCGGCGGGCGCGCTGGCGGTGACCACCCGTGACCTGGGCGCTCCCACCGCCACGATCCCGACCCTCGACCGCCTCGCTGCAACGGTGCCGGTCCGGCGTGCGTGACGCACCGCCCGCACTGCCCGCCATGGGTGCCGCCATCGGGAGATGACGCGGCCCTCAGGGCTCGTTCGGCGGGTTGGCGGCGGGCACGCCTCCGGCCAGCAAGCCATGAGTGCGCTCACCGGGACACCTGGCGGCACCCATGGCTTGATCAGCCGCCCGAGACGCTCAGCTCGGCCTCGTGGAGGGCCTTCGCGAACTCCGGGGACAGGTCGCGCGAGTCGAGCCAGCCGTACGGGAGCAGGGGTCGCTTCGGTGAGCCTGCCCGACCGCGCTGGCCCTCGGCGCCCGCCCCGGGGTAGCCCTGGTCCAGGTCGAGACGAGCGAGGCGCTCGTCGAGCTCGGCCATCGTCGAGACCAGCCCGAGCGCGGCCCGGGTCTCCCCACCGACGACGTAGCCCTTGAAGTACCAGGCCATGTGCTTGCGCATCTCGCGCAGCGCCTTGCCCTCGTCGCCGAAGTGCTCGACCATCAGCTCGGCGTGGCGGCGCACGATCGTCGCGACGTAGCCGAGTCCGGGCCGGATGCGCTCGTCGGAGCCGGCGAACGCGGCGGCGAGGTCGGCGAACAGCCACGGGCGGCCCTGGCAGCCACGTCCGACGACGACGCCGTCGCAGCCGGTCTGCGCGACCATCTCCAGGGCGTCCTCAGCGGACCAGATGTCCCCGTTGCCCAGCACCGGGATGTCGGTGACGGTCGCCTTGAGCTGCGCGATCGCGTCCCAGTCGGCCGTGCCGGAGTAGTAGTCGGCGGCGGTGCGGGCGTGCAGCGCGACGGCAGCGACACCGACCTCCTGCGCGACCAGCCCGGCCTCCAGGTAGGTCAGGTGGTCGTCGTCGATGCCCTTGCGCATCTTCACCGTGACCGGGACGCCGTAGGGACGGGCGGCATCGACGGCGGCGGTGATGATCGCGCGGAACAGGTCCCGCTTCCAGGGCAGCACGGCGCCCCCGCCGCGGCGCGTGACCTTGGGCACCGGGCAGCCGAAGTTGAGGTCGACGTGGTCGGCGCGGTCCTCGCTCGCGATCAGTCGGACCGCGGCACCGACCGTCGCGGGGTCGACGCCGTACACCTGCACGGACCGCGGCCGCTCGTCGGGCTCGTGCGAGATGATCCGCATCGACTCCTCGCCGCGCTCGACCAGAGCGCGGGACGTCACCATCTCGGCGACGTACAGGCCGGCGCCGGACTCGCGGCAGAGGCGCCGGAACGCGGCGTTGGTGACGCCGGCCATAGGCGCCAGGACAACGGGAGTGTCGATCGTCAGCGGACCGATGCGCAACGGCGGCAGCACGGCGCCGGGGCGCGCCGGAACCGCAGGAGTCGTCAGGGTCATGGACCCATTGTCCCTCAGCCGAGCAACCAGCCGTTCTCCTGGGCCAGCCGGACCGCCTCCGCACGCGTCCGGGCACCCGTCTTGCCCATCGCCGCGGACAGGTAGTTGCGCACGGTCCCCTCGGACAGGAACGTCTCCCGGGCGATGTCCGCGACCGTCCCGCCACCCGCCGCCGCGACCAGCACGTCCCGCTCGCGCTCGGTCAGCGGGCTGCTGCCCACGGCCAGCGACTCGACGGCCAGGTCCGGGTCGACCACGCGCAGCCTTCCCTGCGCCGTTCGGGCCGAGGAACGCAACGACCTCCCCGGGACTGATCGCCAGGTCGATCCCGTCGACGGCGTGGACGGTGCCGAACGACTTGTGCAGGCCGCGCAGGTCGATCGCGAGCGGACCCGGACCGGCGGAGGCCGGGGACGGGAGGGTGTCGGTGAAGGTCATGGCTCGATCCTGACCGTCGACCACGGCCCGCTCCCCCGTCGACCGTCACCTCCTCGGGATGACGGATGTCACCTGCGCACTCAACCTTCCCGGGTGGTGCTGCGTCTTCTACGGTGTGAGCCCGATGCCCCACGCGCCGCAGCGCCCCGCCCCTGCCGACGACGTCGGTGACGAGTCGGCGCGTGTCCTGAGCACCGGCGGCCCACCGGACACCGACGCCGAGTTCACCGCGTTCATGCAGGCGCACTCCGCCGACCTGCTGCGCACCGCGTGGCTGCTCGTCGGCGACGCGCACCGCGCCGAGGAGCTCGTCCAGCACGCCCTGGTCCGCACCTACGCCTCGTGGTCGCGCACCCGTGGCGACGACCCGCTGGCGTACACCCGGCGGACGCTGGTGAACCTGCGGATCGACACGTGGCGCCGACGACGCCGGGAGGTCCTGTCCGCGCCGGAGCACCTCCCGGAGGGTTCGTCCGGCGGCACCCTCGGCCCGTCCGACGACCGCGACCAGCTGGTCCGCGCCCTCGCGCTGCTGTCCCCGCGCCAACGCCGGATCGTCGTGCTGCGGCACTTCGTCGGGCTCCCCGAGGCCGAGGTGGCCGCCGAGCTCGGCGTCAGCGTCGGCACCGTGAAGTCCACCGCGTCCCGCAGCCTCGCGACGCTGCGCACCGCCCTGACCTCGAACGACCCGACCGCCCGGAGCACCCGATGAACGCCACCCTGTCCGACGAGGAGCTCGTCCGTACCCTGCGCGCCCGCGCCGATCTCGCCCTGCCGGAGATGTCGCTCGACGCGGGCGAGACCGTCGTCGCGGGTCGACGACACCGACGCCGTCGAGCGGTCGCAGGCTCGGTGTCGGCCGTCGCGGCGCTCGCGCTCGTCGCCGGTGTCGCCCTCGGCGTGATCCCGCTCCCTCGTCCCGCACCGGTCGCGACGCAGGTCCCCCGCACGCTCGGCACCGACCCCTCGATCGAGGCGGCGCACAACATGTGGGCCACCAACGTTCCGATCTCCCGGAGAGGGCCGGACGGAGACTGGCTCGACCTGAACCTGTCGGTCGAGGTCGACACCCGAAGCCCCGCTGGCGGGCGGATGTACATGGTCGGTGTCCAGGCCCTCGACGACCTTCCTGACGACCTCGCGGGCGTCACCGTCGCCGCTCGGGACGGGTTCGACGGCGGGGACGGCTCCTCCCTCGGGACGGCCGCCACCGTGACGTGGAGCACCGACGGGACCGACGACCGCGACGCGCTGTACCCGGCGGCGCAGAGGGCGCTCTTCCAGGTCCCACCCTCCAGCCTAGGCAGCGACTTCCGGAACAACGTCGTGGTTCTCGTCGGGGCAGTCCCGTCCTGGCTGGAGAGCCCCCGGGTGTTCGTGACCTACCCCGAGGGGGTCACCAACCACGAGGAGATGTCGGGCGGTCCGACCACGTTCGAGGTCCCCACGTTCCGGAGTCCTGGCACGGACGGCACGCTCTTGTACGCCCTCCGGGAGAACACCAGCATCGCGAACTACATCGAGCTGCAGGACGTCTCTCCACCGTTCACGACCTTCGTCGGCGCCGACGGCACGACCGTCGCGGGCGAGGGCTGTGTCCGGATCGACGCGTGCACGCTCACGGCGGAGCAGGTGCTCGGCAGCGTCGAGCCCTAGACGAGGCAGGCCCGGAGCATCGCTCCGGGCCTGGGGTCAGGCGCCGACGAGGTGCTGCGCCAGGTAGCCGACGACCTTGTCCAGGGCGACGCGCTCCTGGGTCATGTCGTCACGCTGCCGGATGGTGACGGCCTGGTCGTCGAGGGTGTCGAAGTCGACCGTGATGCAGAACGGCGTACCGACCTCGTCCTGGCGCCGGTAGCGGCGGCCGATGGCGCCGGCGTCGTCGAAGTCGACGTTCCAGCTCCTGCGCAGCTCGGCGGCCAGGTCGCGGGCCTTGGGTGACAGCGACTCGTTGCGGGACAGCGGCAGGACCGCGGCCTTGTAGGGCGCGAGACGCGGGTCGAGCTTGAGCACGACGCGGGTGTCGACGCCGCCCTTGGTGTTGGGGGCCTCGTCCTCGGTGTACGACTCGACGAGGAACGCCATGAGCGACCGGGTCAGGCCGGCGGCGGGCTCGATGACGTACGGCACGTACCGGGTGCCGGTCGCCTGGTCGAAGTACGAGAGGTCCTGGCCGGAGTGCTCGGTGTGCGTCTTGAGGTCGAAGTCGGTGCGGTTGGCGATGCCCTCGAGCTCGCCCCACTCGCTGCCCTGGAACTGGAACCGGTACTCGATGTCGACGGTCCGCTTCGAGTAGTGGGACAGCTTCTCGGCCGGGTGCTCGTAGTGCCGCAGGTTCTCCCGGGCGATGCCGAGGTCGACGTACCAGTCGGTGCGCTGGTCGATCCAGTACTGGTGCCACGTCTCGTCGGTGCCGGGCTCGACGAAGAACTCCATCTCCATCTGCTCGAACTCGCGCGTCCGGAAGATGAAGTTGCCGGGCGTGATCTCGTTGCGGAACGACTTGCCGATCTGGCCGATGCCGAACGGCGGCTTCTTGCGCGACGTGGTGCTCACGTTGGCGAAGTTCACGAAGATGCCCTGCGCGGTCTCGGGCCGCAGGTAGTGCAGGCCGGACTCGTCCTCGACAGGGCCGAGGTAGGTCTTGAGCATCATGTTGAAGTCGCGGGGCTCGGTCCACTGGCCGCGGGTGCCGCAGTTCGGGCAGACGATGTCCGCGAGGCCGTTCTCGGGGGCGCGGCCCTTCTTCTCCTCGAACGCCTCGAGCATGTGGTCCTCGCGGAACCGCTTGTGGCAGGAGAGGCACTCGGTCAGCGGGTCGGTGAAGACGCCGACGTGGCCGGAGGCGACCCAGACCTGGCGGGGCAGGATGACCGAGGAGTCGAGGCCGACGATGTCGTCGCGGCTGGTCACCATCGTGCGCCACCACTGGCGCTTGATGTTCTCCTTGAGCTCGACGCCGAGCGGTCCGTAGTCCCACGCGGAGCGGGTACCGCCGTAGATCTCACCACTCGGGAAGACGAACCCGCGCCGCTTGGCGAGGGAGACGACGGAGTCCAGGCGGGAGGGTGCAGCCACGATCGATCACTCCAGGGTGGTGGCGTCCGCGGCTGGGTGACGCGGACGGGTGGACCGCGGCGCCGGGCGCCCCGGTGACGACAAGAGGGGAACAGAGGTTGAGCAGCCAGGCTACCGGTCGGCGGCGGGACGCGTTTTGACAACCGTTCTCGTCTAACTGAGAATGATCGTCATGTCCATCGCGCGTCGTCACCTCGCCGTCCTGGCTGCCCTTCCGCTGGTCCTGACCGGCTGCGCGAGCGTGTCGGGCTCCGACGACGGGACCGTCGACGTCCTGGCCTCCTTCTACCCGCTGCAGTTCGTCGCCGAGCAGGTGGGCGGCGACCGGGTCAGCGTCGACACGCTCACCCCTCCCGGCGCCGAGCCGCACGACGTCGAGCTCTCCCCCGCGCAGGTCTCCCGGATCGACGGCGCCGACCTGGTGGTCTACCTGTCGGGCTTCCAGGCCGCGGTCGACGACGCCGTCGACCAGACCTCCCCGGCGCACGTCGTGGACGCCGCGACCGAGGCGACCCTCCGCCCCGAGGAGCACGAGGACGAGACCGCGGAGGAGCACGAGGAGCACGAGCACGGCGACCACGACCCGCACTTCTGGCTCGACCCCAGCCGGATGCCGTCGGTCGTCGACGACGTCGCCGCCACGCTCACCGAGATCGACCCCGACGGCGCCGACACGTTCGCCGCCAACGCGGCGGCGCTCACGCAGCGGTTCGAGGAGCTCGACGCGGCCTACGCCGCCGGCCTCGCGCAGTGCGACTCCCGGACCTTCGTCACCTCGCACGAGGCGTTCGGCTACCTCGCCGACCGCTACGACCTGCACCAGGTCGGCATCTCCGGCATCGACCCCGAGGCCGAGCCCTCCCCCGCCCGGCTCGCCGAGGTCTCCGCGATCGTCCGCGACGAGGGCGTCTCGACGATCTTCTTCGAGACGCTGGTCAGCCCGAAGGTGGCCGAGACCCTGGCCGCCGACCTCGGCGTCGACACGGCGGTCCTGGACCCGATCGAAGGCCTCGCCGACCCCGACGCCGACTACTTCTCGATCGCCGAAGCCAACCTCGACGCCCTGCGCATGGCATTGTCCTGCTCGTGAGCACCCCCGTGATCGAGGCCACCGGCCTCGGCGTGACGCTCGGCGGCCAGCCGATCCTCGACGGCATCGACCTCGTCGTGCCCGCCGGGGAGGTCCTCGCGCTGCTCGGCGCCAACGGCTCCGGCAAGTCGACCCTCGTGCGCTCGCTGCTCGGGGTGGTGACGCGCACCGCCGGTGACGTGCGGCTGTTCGGTGCGCAACTCGGCCCGTCGGCTCCGTGGGACCGGATCGGGTACGTGCCGCAGCGGCTGCCCGCCGCGGCGGGTGTGCCGGCGACCGCCTACGAGGTGGTCACGTCCGGGCTGCTGCACGGCCGGACGCTGCGACCGCCGCGCGGCCACAAGCGGCGCGCGCTGGACGCGCTCGCCGACGTGGGTCTCGCCGACCGGGCGTCCCAGCGCGTGCAGGAGCTGTCCGGCGGGCAGCAGCAGCGGGTGCTCATCGCGCGCGCCCTGGTCCGCGACCCCGACCTGCTCGTCCTCGACGAACCCACCTCCGGCATCGACATCCCGACGCAGGCGACGTTCGTCGACACCGTCAGCCGCCTGCACGACGCGGGCACCACCGTGGTCGTGATCCTGCACGAGCTCGGCCCGTTCTCCTCCCTCATCGACCGCGCGGTCGTGCTGCGCCACGGTCGCGTCGCGCACGACGGTCCCCCGCCGCGCGCCCGCGGCGAGCACGCCGGCGAGTGGCACGACCACACCCACGCGCACCCCGACCCGGAACCGCCGCGCAGCGGACCCTCCCTGTCCGTGGAGGTGAACCCGTGACCGCGTGGGAGCAGGTCGTCGAGCTGCTCAGCTCGCCCCTCATGCAGCGCGCCCTCCTCGCGGCCGTCCTCGTCGGCGCCGCGGCCCCCGTCGTCGGTACGTTCCTGGTGCAGCGCCGGATGGCCCTCCTCGGCGACGGCATCGGGCACGTCGCGCTCACCGGCGTGGCGCTCGGCTGGCTGGTCGGCAGCTGGGCCGGTCTGGTGCCGCAGGACACGCTCGCGCTGCCCGGTGCGGTCATCGCGGCGGTGGTCGGCTCGATCGTCATCGAGCTGGTGCGGGAGCGCGGCCGGACCAGCGGCGACCTCGCCCTCGCGCTCATGTTCTACGGCGGCATCGCCGGCGGTGTCCTGCTCATCAAGCTCGCCGGCGGCACGAACGCCAACCTCATCAGCTACCTGTTCGGCTCCATCTCGACGGTGTCCACCGCCGACCTCTGGTGGACGGCCGCCCTGGCCGTCGTCGTGCTCGGCGTCGGCGTCGGTCTGCGCACCGCCCTGTTCGCCGTCAGCCACGACGAGGAGTTCGCCCGCGCCAGCGGGTTACCCGTGCGGCTGCTGTCGATGCTCGTCGCGACCATCGCCGCCCTCACCGTCACCATCGCGATGCGCGTCGTCGGCCTCCTGCTGGTCAGCGCGCTGATGATCGTGCCGGTGGCGATCGCGCAGCTCTTCGCCCGCTCGTTCAGCCGCACGATGACGCTGGCCAGCGTGATCGGCGTGGTCGTCAGCGTCGCGGGGCTCGTGCTCACCTACTGGCAGGACATCCCGCCCGGGGCGACGATCGTCGTGCTGGCGATCGGCGTGTACGCCGTGGCCGCGACCCTGCAGCCGGTCCTGCGCCGGCCCGCACCCCCGCAGGACCCCCACCCGGACATGGTCGACGACGTCCTGCTCGTCGACGACGTCGACGATGCTGACAGCGCGGCAGTTAGGCGACCCTCACCCACGACGTAGGATCGCCCCGTGGACCCCCTCGACGCCTACCACCTCGGCAGCGTGCCGCTCGGCGTCGCCGTCGCGGGCCTGTTCGTGATCGTCATGGCGCGCTCGCACGGCACGTACTGGGCGGGCCGCGGCGTGGTGCGCGGGGCGCAGGCCGTCCACGAGCAAGAGGGTGCACCCGGCTGGTGGCACGCCACCGTCCGGCGTCTGGAGACCTGGACGGACAGGCGCAGCGCGCAGCGTGGGCTCGACCTGGTCCGGCGCTGGGGTCCGATCGCAGTCACGCTGGCGTTCCTGACCGTGGGCCTGCAGACCGCGATCTTCGCGGCCGCGGGACTCGTGAAGATGCCCTACCTGAGGTTCGCGATCGCGTCGGTCCCCGGGGCGCTCGCGTGGGCCGTCATCTGGGCGACCATCGGCTTCGGCGCCGTGTGGGGGGCCTTGTCGCTGTTCGCGACCTTGCCGTGGGCGCTCGCCGGCGCGGTGCTGCTGCTCGTGGCCGCCGTCGGCTGGCTCGTGCGACGCCGCATGCTGCGCCGGGCGGTCGTTCAGGCCGAGGTCTGACCCGGCTTGTCCACGGCCCCGCCGTATCGCCGGTCCCGCCGCGCGTACGTCTCGACAGCACGCCACAGGTGCCTGCGGTCGACGTCGGGCCACGGCTCGTCGAGGAACACCAGCTCGGCGTACGCGGCTTGCCAGATCATGAAGTTCGACGTCCGCTGCTCGCCCGACGACCGCAGGAACAGGTCGACGTCGGGCAGGTCGGGCTCGTCGAGGTACCGCGCGAACAGCTTCTCGTTGACCTTCTCCGGCTTGACCCGACCGGCGGCGACCTCGCGCGCGATCGCCTGCGCGGCGTCGGCGATCTCGGCACGCCCGCCGTAGTTCACGCACATCGTCAGCGTGACGGTCGAGTTCTGCCTGGTGAGCTCCTCCGCCGTCTCGAGCTCCGAGATCACGGAGCGCCACAGCCGCGGTCGCCGGCCGGCCCAGCGGACCCGCACACCCCACGAGTTCATGAGGTCCCGGCGGCGCCGCAGCACGTCCCGGTTGAACCCCATGAGGAAGCGCACCTCGTCGGGTGACCGGGACCAGTTCTCCGTGGAGAACGCGTACGCCGAGACGTACTCCACGCCCACCTCGATGGCGCCGGCGACGACGTCGAGCAGCGACGCCTCCCCCGCGGCGTGACCGGCCGTCCGGGGCAGACCGCGCGCGTTGGCCCACCGGCCGTTGCCGTCCATGACGACGGCGACGTGCCGGGGCACGAACTCCTTCGGGATCGCGGGAGCGCGTTCGCCGCTGGGGTGCGGCGGGGGTGGGACCGGCATTCAGACCCTCTCGACCATCGGGAGCGAGCGCAGCTGGCGCTCGAGGTGGAACTGGCAGAACGCGGCGACCAGGCCGTTGCCCTCGCCGCGGTGCCGCTCGGCGCTCGCGTCGGCGACGGACCAGTCTCCCGCAAGCAGCGCCGCCAGGAGCGCGAACGTCTCCGGAGCGGGTGCGGCCGCGCCGGGGGGTCGGCACCTCCCGCAGACGGCGCCACCCGATGCCACCGCGAACGCGGCGTGGGGGCCGGGCTCCCCGCACCGGGCGCAGTCGGTGAAGCTCGGTGCCCACCCGGCGACCGACAGCGCCCGCAGCAGGTACGAGTCGAGCACCAGGCCCGGCGCGTGGTCACGGCCCGCAAGCGCCTTCACGGCACCGACCAGGAGCCAGTACTGCTGCAGGGACGGTTCGCGCTCGGCCTCGACGAGCCGGTCCGCGGTCTCCAGCATGACCGTGCCCGCGGTGTAGAGCGTGTAGTCCTCGCAGATCCGGCGGCCGAACGGTCCGAGCGTCTCGGCCTGCGTGACGATGTCGAGGTTGCGTCCCGTGCTCAGCTGCAGGTCGACGTACATGAACGGCTCGAGCCGCGACCCGAACTTCGACGACGTGCGACGCACCCCCTTGCCGACGGCACGGACCTTCCCGTGCGACCGGGTCAGGAGGGTGACGATGCGGTCGGCCTCCCCCAGCTTGTGGGTGCGCAGGACGATCGCCTCGTCGCGGTAGAGGCTCACGCGTCCATTGTCTCCCCCGCCACCCACACCTCGGTGTCCCGCGCCGTGGGCGCAGGCGTCCGATCCAGCCGCACCTGGGACGCGTGAGTCGGCCGTGGGCGGATGAGGCGCCACTCGTGCCACTCCTGACCCAGGTGCGGCTGGGTCAGCGACGGGTTCCCGGAGGAAACCCGGGGAGGAGTGCGGGCGGGATCGCCGGACGCACCCCTCCCCGGGGCACACCGACCGGGGGGGTGTCCGCCTGGTCGGTGGTCTGGGGCGGGAGCGCTCAGCGCTCGTGCCGGTTGACCGCCGAGATGATCGCCTTGAGCGAGGCGGTCGTGATCGAGGGGTCGATGCCGACACCCCACAGGATCTCGTCGCCGATCGCGCACTCGACGTAGGCGGCCGCGGTGGCGTCCCCGCCCGCCGAGAGCGCGTGCTCGGCGTAGTCCAGGACCGCGACGTCGACCCCGAGGGTCTTCACGGCCGCGACGAACGCCGCCACCGGACCGTTGCCGGACCCCTGGAGCGTGCGCTGCACCCCGCGGTCGACAAGGTCGATCTCCAGGGTGTCCGGCCCGTCCTCGACGCTGGTCCCGCGCGTGCCACGCAGCGAGAACCGGCCCCACGGCGCGAACGGGCTCCCCGCCTCGACCGGCAGGTACTCGTCGTTGAAGATGTGCCACAGCTCGTCGGCGGTGACCTCGGTGCCGTGCTGGTCCGTGTGCCGCTGCACCACCTGGGAGAACTCGATCTGCAGCCGACGCGGCAGGTCCAGGTCCTTCTCGGACTTCATCAGGTAGCTGATGCCGCCCTTCCCGGACTGCGAGTTCACGCGGATGATCGCCTCGTAGGAGCGCCCCACGTCCTTCGGGTCGATCGGCAGGTACGGGACCGCCCACACGATGTCGTCGACGGTCTTGCCCTGCCGCTGCGCCGAGGCCTCGAGCGCGTCCAGGCCCTTCTTGATCGCGTCCTGGTGCGACCCCGAGAACGCGGTGAACACCAGGTCGCCGCCGTACGGGTGCCGCTCGTTGACGGGCAGCTGGTTGCAGCGCTCGACGGTGCGACGGATGTGGTCGATGTCGGAGAAGTCGAGCTGCGGGTCCACGCCCTGGCTGAACAGGTTCATGCCCAGGGTCACCAGGCAGACGTTGCCGGTGCGCTCGCCGTTGCCGAACAGGCAGCCCTCGATCCGGTCCGCGCCTGCCAGGTAGCCCAGCTCGGCGGCAGCAACGGCCGTGCCGCGGTCGTTGTGCGGGTGCAGCGACAGCACGACGCTCTCGCGGTAGCGCAGGTTGCGGCTCATCCACTCGATCGAGTCCGCGTACACGTTCGGGGTCGCCATCTCGACGGTCGCCGGCAGGTTGATGATCACCTTGCGGTCGGGCGTCGGCTCCAGGACCTCCAGCACCGCGTTGCACACGCGCAGCGCGAACTCGAGCTCGGTGCCGGTGTAGGACTCAGGCGAGTACTCGTAGTACACGTCGGTGTCCGGGACGAGCTCCTCGTACTTGCGGCAGAACCGTGCACCCGACACCGCGATGTCGACGATGCCGTCCTCGTCGGAACGGAACACGACCTCGCGTTGCAGCGTCGACGTCGAGTTGTACAGGTGCACGATCGCCTGCTTCGCCCCCGCGATCGCCTCGTACGTCCGCTCGATCAGGTGCTCACGCGCCTGGGTCAGCACCTGGATGACGACGTCGTCCGGGATGCGGTCCTCCTCGATGAGCATCCGCACGAAGTCGAAGTCCGTCTGTGACGCCGAGGGGAAGCCGACCTCGATCTCCTTGAACCCCATCTGCACCAGCAGCTCGAACATCTCGAGCTTGCGGGCGGGGTTCATCGGCTCGATCAGCGCCTGGTTCCCGTCGCGCAGGTCCACCGCGCACCAGCGGGGAGCCTGGGTGACCCGGTTGTCGGGCCAGCGGCGGTCGGGCAGGTCCACCCGGATCTGCTCGTGGAACGGGCGGTACTTGTGCACCGGCATCGACGACGGCTGCTGTGCGCTCGTCTCCAGATAGGTCATGGTCTTCTCGTCCTTCGGGCGGTTCGGCGGGGAGTCAGCCGGCACACACGACACCGCGACGAGGATGCGGCCTAGAGGGCCTCGTCGCGGCAGCGAAGAAGGAGGGTGACTGCGAGCACGATGTCACCGTACCCCGAACGACCGGACGTTCCGCAACCTCGCGGGCAGGTCGTCTCACCGCAGGGCGACCAGGCGCGAGTCCCCGACCGCGTACAGGTGCGGGCCGAGCCGCAGCGGCCGGGGAGCGTCGACGGGCAGCAGCGCGTCCCAGACCGTCGCGCCGTCGGCGAGCGAGAGCGCCGTGAGCGACGGCAGCCCGCTCGGCGCCTCCCGCTCCACGACGAGACGCTCGCCGTCCGTGAAGGTGCGCCCGATCGTCGGGCCGAACGACCGGCGCCAGACCTGCTCACCGGTCCGCGCGTCCAGACCGACGAGCGCGCCACCGCCGCGCAGCACGACCCGGCCGGCGACGTCGGCGGCCACCTCGGGCGCCGGGACGAGCGCCCGCCAGACGGCCTCCGCGGAACCCGTCGCGTACGCCCGCACCCGGCCGCCCAGCGGCCCACCCGTCAGACCGCTCGCCGCGAAGACGAGACCCGACGTACCGTCGCTGACCCCGGGCTGGACCAGCGACCCGCGAACGCTGAACGACGGCTCGCGGTCGCCGGTGGACAGCTCGGAGACGGCGTCGACCCCCGCCTCCCGCACCCGGAACCGCGTGCGCACCAGGGTGCCGTCCTCGAGGAGCCGCACCTGGTCGGCGGCCGTCGAACCCTCGGGGCGCGGCAGCCGGTCCCCCGTCCGCGCGTCGAGCACCAAGGTGACCTCGTTGCCGGTGGCGGTCACGAGGTCACCCGCGGCGACGAGCCTGACCCTGCTGCTGCCGGCCGACTGGAAGGTCGACCACCGCTGCGTCGCCCACCGGGTGGCGCCGGTGGTCGGGTCCAGACGGCGCACGGCGAGCATGCCCCACGCGTACGTCGCGACGACGACGTCCGACCCCGCCTGCGCGGTCGCGACCACCCAGCCCTCCACGTCGCTGCGGGACAGGACCTCGCCGTCCCCCGGGTCGATCCGGAGCAGCACCGCCGTCCCCACCTCGGCCGCGGGGGCGTCCGGGCCGGCGGGTTCGTCCGGGACGAGCCTGCGTCCGTCGGAGGGCGGCTGCGCTCCGACGACGCACACGAGCTCCGCGTCGACCGGCCGGCACAGCACGGTGTCCGGGACGACGGCGTCGTCCAGCGGGACCTGCCACCGCTCGTGGCCCGCGACGACGTCCAGCCCGACGATCCTCCGGTCGGTCGTGGCCCCCTGCACCACCACGACCACGTCGCCCGAGACGACTGGTGCGACCGCGCCGTCGACCGTCGCCGACCAGCGCTCGCGCGGCGCCGTCTCGAGCAGCCGGACCGCACCGGGGAACGCGGCGGCACCGAGCACCGAGGCACGCTCGTGCCCGCTGACCCACGACGGCACCCCCACCGCCAGAGCCGCGGCGACCGCGACCGCGCACACCGAGGCGACTGCCGCACGAGCCGGGCGTCGGGCCGCCCAGGATTCGAGCCGCATCGCACCGGCCCGCAGTCGCTGCGGGCCCGAGCGGACGCGGTCCTCGGCCCCGACGCCGTCCTCGTCGAGCCCGACGCGCTGCATCACCGGCCGCAGAGCCGAGGACATGGTCGTCAGCCGTAGACGATCAGGTCGTTCTCGGTGCGGACGACGAGGTGACCGCCGACGGAGTCGACGGTGCGGACCCCCTCCGGCAGCGGGACCGCCCAGTACCGGACGCCGTCCTGGAGCCCCAGGCCCCACAGCTGCGGCCGACCGTCGGGGCCCGTGCCGGGACCGAGGACGAGCGTGCCGTCGGAGACCGGGTCCCACAGGAGGACGTCACCCGTGTCGACGTCCCAGAGCATCGAGCCGTCCGTCACGTCCATCACGCCGTAGCTGTCCTCGCCGGACATGACCATCCGCTCCGACACCAGGAGGCGCGGCTCGAGCTGGGACGGGGTCCGCCACACGAGCTCGCCGGTCGACGAGTCGACCGCGGACACCTGCGGGCCCTCGTCGACGATGATCGCGCCCGACGCCGACCCGTCGTCGGCCGACAGCTGTGCGGGCAGACCCTGCACGCCGAAGAGCTCCGCGCCCTCGGCGTCGTGAGCCATCCCCCCACCCACAGGAGCCCACGTCGCGAACCCGTCGCCGAGGGCCGCCACCTGGAGCCCACCGAACCGCGGCCCTGTCGCGAGCGTGTCGCCGTCCTCGATGTCGAGGACGATCGTCGCCCCTCCGTCGAGCAGGACCAGCCCGGGCAGCACCCGCATGGTGGCGGCGACGCTGATCACGGGGTCGTTCATCACGACCGGGGTGACCACCGACCAGACCACGTCCCCGGTCCGCGCGTCCCGCCGCTGCACGACCATCCGTCCCTCGGCGTCGAGGGTGCCGATCACGAGGTCGTCCTCGATCCGGTCGAACGCGACGAGCGACCCACGGAGGTCCCACTCGCCGAGGCGCTCGCCGTCCTGCGCCGACAGCGGCACGACCGACACCCGCGGCGGTTCCTGGATCGACGCGTCGTCGGAGTAGAGCACCGGCGGGTGCCGGACGAGGCACACGACGAGGTCACCGACGTCGGCGCGCAGGGGCGGGCACACGGCCGCGGTCGCCTCGAACCCGGACCGCGACACCGGTGCCAGGTCGATCGACCACCGCTGCACGCCGTTGCGCGCGTCGTGCGAGGTCACCGTCCACGCCTGCTCGCCCTCCGCGAGCACGACGAGGGCGCCGTCGGCCGCCAGCACCGTGCCCGGCAGCGTGGACCCCCGGGTCTCCCACAACGGCGTCGGCGCGGCGCCGAGGGGGCGGACCAGGCCCGGTACTCCGGCGATGCGGGCGACGAACGCGCGGTCCCGAGCGGACACGACGACACCGGCCGCCACGACCCCGAGCACGACGACGGCCGCCACGGGCCACCACCGGCGCAGGACGCGAGCGCCCGTCCGGGGCGGCTCGACGACGACCGTGACGCCGTCCGGGGGTGGCGGGTCGTCTGCCGGGCGCGACCTGTCCGCCGCGGTCGGGGCGTCCTCGACCTCGACGAGCTGCATCCGTGCAGCGGGGCGTCGGTCCGCCATGACCCGACCTTAGGCCATCGGGTCGTTCCCGGGCGCGCGGATCAACCGGAGGGAGCAGTCCCCGAAGGTCACCGTCGACCCCACCCGGAGCCGGACCTGCTGGTCCACCCGGCACACCACCTGGGCGCCGTCGGGCAGCGTGACGACCGTCCCGTTCGTCGAGCCACGGTCGGCCACCCACACCCCGCTGGGCTCGACCCCGATCTGGAGGTGGGTCTTGGAGACGGAGCGGGCCGGGTCGACCACCCGCACGAGCTGCACGTCCGCGTCCGAGGCCGGGTTGCGGCCGACCAGCGCGGTCCGGGCGATGACGACGTGCTGGCCGTCTCCCAGCTCGATCTCCGCGGCGGTGCGGTCCACCACGGTCGTGCCCGCAGGGGCGAGGAGCAGGTCGTCCCGGGGGCCGGCCGGACGGGTCATCTCCAGCTCGGGTGCGAGTCCGTAGCTGAGCCCCACCTGACGCACCACCGGGTTCGAGCGGGTGTCGAGGTCCGGACCGCTGCGCTGCGGTGCCAGAGGCGCGAGGACGAGCGCAGCCGGACGCGCCTCGTCGAGCAGGAGGTCGAGCAGCGCCGTCCCGTCAGTGGACGACCCGCGCTCGGCGACGGCCCAGCCGGGGACGGCGACCGGTCGGCGTCCCGCGCGCTGCGGCACGGGCTCGGAGCGCCGCACCCGCGGCGGCACGACCAGAGGCTCCGGCACCGCGCGGACGTCCAGCACCTCGTCGCGCGCCGCGAGGTCGTGCCAGCCGCGCCGCCGTCCTGTCCGGTCGAGGGCCGGCGACGCGAGGACGACGAGGAGCCCGACACCGAACGCGAGGACACCGGCGGCGATCACCGCGGACCGGACCAGCACCCGGACCATGCCGATGGGGTCGCGCGACTCGACGTCGAGCGTCCGGATCCCCACCGCACGACGCCCGACCGTCCAGCCCGCGAACCCGTGCGCCACCCACTGGAGCACCGACACCACCACGACGGACACGGAGCCGAGGACCACCAGCACGTCGTTGTCCCGGGCGACGCCCGCGACGAGGACCGCACCGCCGAGCACGAGCACCAGCAGCAGGTCGAGCAGACCCGCGCTCAGCCGGCGGGCCAGCGTGGCGGGCGACGAGTCGTCGCCGGTGCGGTACGGATCATGCACCTGGGATCGGTGACGTGTCATGACGTGCCCTTCGGGCGGCGGTTGCGGTGGTTCTTCAGCGAGGCGGTCGACACCCGCGCCCGCACCCGCCGGCGCCAGCCGACGCTGCGGTGCATCGCGTCGACCGTCTGCTGGACGTCGGCCCAGTATGCGGTCGCGTGCGCCCCGCTCGGCTCGTTCGCGCTGAACACGGCGTGGTCCGCCGAGCGCGCGAGCGCACCGACCCGGGTGGCGACCAGCGCGCCGTCGGGGACGTCGGCGAACGACGCGGCGAGCGCACGTGCGGACTCGTTGCGCGTCGCCAGGGCACCCGCCGGCCGCCGCAGGTCGCGGGCCGTGTCCAGCACCTCGTCCCAGCCGCCCGCCACGCGAGCCACCGGATCGGGGCTGCGGCGGCGACGACGCCGGCGCAGGGCCTTCAGCGCGACGACCACGAGCAGCGGCGACGCGAGCAGCAGCAGCGGGATCGCGGCGATCCCTGCCGCCCGGGCGATCCGCCAGAACAGCGCGCTGCCGTCCTCCGTCTCGTCCGGGTCGTCGGTCTGGGGCTGCTCGGTGTCCTCGTCGGGCGGCGTGACGGCGGCCGGGGGCGGGGGCGGCGGCTGCACGACCTGCGGGTTCGGCTCGGAGGGCTTCTCCTGGTCCTCCTCCTGCGGGGTCTGCTCGGGCGGGGGCGTCGGGTCGAACGGCACCCAGCCGTACCCCTGGAACGCGACCTCGACCCACGCCTGGACGTCTTTGCCCGTGACCTCGACGGGCCCGTCCGCCGCGCCGCCGTCCACCGACCGCTCGGGGACGAACCCCAGGACGACCCGCGCCGGCAAGCCCATCTCGCGGACCATCAGCGCCATCGCCGCGGCGTACTGCTCGCCGTCGCCCACCATGAGGTCACCGCCGAGCAGCGACGTGATCCGGTCGGCACCGTGGCCGGACAGCGACTCCGTGCCCGAGACCTGCACGCCGTGGCTGAAGTAGCCCTCCTGGGCGAGCCAGGTCTCCAGCTCCTCACTGATCTGCACCGGGCTGCCCGCGTCGCGTGCCACGTCCGCGGCGGTCGCGAGGGCGACGTCGGGAACGCCCGCGAGGGGTGGTTGGGCGATGTCGGACTTGGGAGCGTCCCCCACGTCCGTCGCGGCGGGCTCCCGCGGTACGACGACGTCGATGCCGTACTCGAGTCCCGGGCGGACACCGCCGGTCAGCACGGCCCCGCCCGTCGCGTCGTTGTAGCGCAGGGCGCTCGCCGCAGCAGGGTCGGAGATGTCGAACGCGGTCGCCTGACCGACCGTGGGGAGCCAGACACCGGCGAGCTGGTCGACGGTGAACTCGACGTGCGCCCGGTCGCCCCGCACGGTCGTGTCGATCTCGGAGCCGACCCGCCGGAACTCGCCCGACGCCTGCGCGGACCCGTCGCCCGCGACGTTCCACACGACACCGTCGTACCGGTCCATCGTCGCGAGCCGGACCCGCGCGTTCTCGGGCAGCCCGGTCACGGTGAACAGCGGAAGGTCCTCCTTCACGAACTCCCGGAACGCCGACAGCGGGCTCGGGTAGTCCCGTGGGTCGAACGGGGGAACCATCTCGTCGCGCACGACGAGACGGTCGGTCGCACCGACGACGACGGGGGCGCCGACGACGGCCGCGCCGACCGCCACCGCCACGAGCGCGCCGGTCGCCACGACGCGCCGAGCGCGCAGGAGCCCCGCACGCCACGCCGCCCAGGGCAGCAGGACGACCACGAGCACCACGCCGGTGACGACGGGCGCGACGACCGGGCGGCGGGTGCCGAGCACGATCGTCGCGACCAGCACCACCACGGGCACGATCGCCGCGGACGCTGCGGCGGCTCCGGTACGGGCGCGCAGGGCGACGGACACCGCGAGGCAGGACCCGACGAGCGCCAGGAGGTACGCCGCGACCAGCAGGGTGCCGTCCGAGCCGACCGGCGGCTGCAGCGTCAGGACCTGCTTCCAGGTCGACGCGGCGCCGCGCGCCAGGTCGAGCGGGGTCGACGGGGTGGGAACCACCCCCGCGACCGTCGTCGACGGCGCGGCGAGCGCTCCGCCCGCCAGCACGAACACCACGACGACAGCAGCGACGACCGTGATCGCGGACCAGCCACGCGCGGCACCCAGCACCGCGACAGTCGTGCCGAGCAGCAGGCCACCCGCCAGCGCGGGCAGCGCCGTCAGACCGCCGTACACCTGGAGCAGCGGCGTCAGGACGAGGGCGAGGGTGCCCACGAGGCACACCACGTCGACTGCGGCGCGGCCGGCCGGACGGGACGTCACGCGGTCACCCGCCGGAGCAGGCGTGGCAGGTCGTCCAGCTGCCCGATCGTCGCGAGGCTCAGCGATCCCTGGGTGCGCACCGACACCTCGGCGCCACGCTCGCACCGCACGACCACGGTCCGCGTCCCGGTCGTCACGTGCCGGGCACCGAGCCGCAGGTCGGCGTCGCTGGGCACCGAGCCCGTGACGAGCATCGCGACGGACGCCTCCGGGGCCTCGCGCACGACGCGGCGGCCGAGCAGGGTCACCCCGGCGCCGGCGCTCGACAGCGCGATGCCGGAGCAGTCGTCGAGCAGGAGCGGCGGCGTCTCGGCGCGGAGCTTGCCCGGGCCGGCCAGCACGACGAGGTCACGCTCCTCGCGGATCGTCTGGACCCCGACGGAGGCGATGACCGACACCGCGAGCTCCAGCTCGTCGTCGTCGGCGTAGTCCCGCGGGTCGGTGGCCAGGGCGAGTGCCGTCGTCGTCCGCCGCGTGTCCTCGAACTGCTTGACCATGAGGCTTCCGCGGCGTGCCGTCGTGCGCCAGTGGATGTACCTGCGGTCGTCACCGGCGACGTAGTCGCGCAGCGCGTGGAACGAGAGGTCCGAGTCGGACAGGTCACGCGTCGCCTGACCCTCCAGGTCGCGCAGGAGGCCGGAGCTCGCGCCCGCCAGGGACACGACGAGCGGGTGGACGAACACCTCCGCCGGCCGGGTCCACCGCACGCTGCGCCGCACGAGCCCGAACGGGTCGCCGCGGACCGAGCGCACCGGCCCGACCACGATCACCGCGCGGCGGGTCGTCGGGATGGCGAACAGGTCGTCGTGCTCGGCGCCCGGGGCGAGCGCCGGGACCGCGAGCTCGGCGACGACCGCACCGACGGGCAGCTCGACCCGGGAGGGCAGCGACCGGCGGCGTGCGACGTTGCGCACCTCGAGGCGGCCGAGCGCGCGCTCCCCCACCTTGACCCGACGATCGGCCATGTCGAGCGTCACGGCGTAGCGGGCCCGGCCGACGGTCATCAGCATCGACACGACGAGCACGGCGGTCAGCCCCGCACCGACCGCCGCGAGCTCCAGCCACCCGAACCACCGGCCCAGCACGAGGCCGAGGGCCGCCACGGCGACGGCCCCCCACCCGACCGGTGAGATCCGCAGACCCACGATCAGCCCACCCGCACAGCCGGCGGTGCCGTCGTCTCGAGGATCCGACCCAGGATCTCGATCGCGGTCACCCCGGCGAACTCCGCCTCCGTGTCGAGCAGCAGGCGGTGCGCGAGCACCGGCTGGGCGAGGTCCTTCACGTCGTCCGGGATGACGTACTCGCGGCCCGCCGCGGCCGCCCAGACCTTGGCGGTCCGCACGAGCGCGAGCCCGCCGCGCACGCTCGCGCCGATGGCCGTCTGGGAGTCGTCGCGCGTCGCCTCGGTGAGCCGGGCCACGTAGTCGAGCACGACCTCGTCGATGTGCACGGTCTGCGCGAGGTCGGCCAGCGTGCCGACCGCCTGCGTCGTGATCCGCGGCGCCAGGTTCGTGGTCCGGTCCTTCGCGCCCGCCAGGATCTCGATGGTCGACGCGCGGTCCGGGTAGCCGAGCGACGTCTTGATGAGGAACCGGTCCAGCTGGGCCTCCGGGAGGCGGTACGTGCCGGCCTGCTCGATGGGGTTCTGCGTCGCGATCACCATGAACGGCCGCCCCACGGGGTGCGTGACCCCGTCGACCGTGATCTGACCCTCCTCCATGACCTCGAGCAGCGCCGCCTGCGTCTTCGGCGACGCCCGGTTGATCTCGTCGGCGAGGACGACCGACGCGAAGATCGGGCCCGGGTGGAACTCGAAGCGGTGCGTGCTCTGGTCGTAGATCGTGACGCCCGTGACGTCGGACGGCAGCAGGTCGGGCGTGAACTGGATCCGGTGGTGGCTGCCCTGCACCGTGGCGGCGAGCGCCTTGGCCAGCGACGTCTTGCCGGTGCCGGGCGCGTCCTCGAGCAGCAGGTGCCCCTCGGCGACCATCGCGGTGAGCGCGAGCCGGACCGTGTGCTCCTTGCCGAGCAGCGCCAGTCCGACGTTGGCCACGAGCGCGTCGAACGTCTCCGCGAACCAGATGCTCTGCTCGGGGGTCATCGGGGGCTTCTCCTTCGGTGTCGGGGCGCGGGGCCCCTCGGGTCCAGGGGGGTCACGGGGCGACCGTGTAGGTGTAGGTCTCGGTGGCCGTCGGCCCGGCTCCACGGACGTTGCTGGGGGTCACGGTGACGGTGACGGTGCTGCCGGGGACGGGCGCCGGGAGCCCGATGTCGTCGAGGTCCGCGGACGCCGTGGTCCCGCCGGTGGTGCCGCAGCTCCCCGGTGTGCCGCCGTTGACCGCCCAGCACACCCGGTAGCCGTCCACGCCGAGGCCACCGTCGTTCGCGGGGGGTGACCAGACCGCTGACACGCGCGTCGGGAGCGTCGGGTCGTCCGGCGTGATCGTCAGGTTCAGGACGACGCTCGGGGGCTGACCCCAGGACACGTCCGTCGAGGCGTCGGCCGAGGCTGAGCCGAGCGCCGTGCTGGCGGTCACGGTCGCCGTGACCCTCGCCCCACTGAACGGGAGGCGCCAGCCCGAGACGTCGACGGTGGCCGTGCTCCCGCTGAACGTCCCCGACGCACGGTCGCCGCGGTCACCGGCCAGCGACCACGTGTAGGTCACCGTGCCCCCGCCGCCGTTGTCGACGTCGGCGCCGCGCCCGATCGTGATCTGGGTGGGCCGGCCGCCGTTGCCGTTGCCGGTCACCGCGACCGACGCGGTGGGCCGTGCGGGCGGGGTGGTCGCCGTCGCCGACGCCGCGGCGCTCCAGCCGCTGGATCCCGCAGCGTTCACCGTGCGCACCTGGTAGCTGTAGCTCGCACCACCGGTCAGGTTCTCGAAGGTCCACGAGGACCGGTTGCCGACGTCGAGCTCGCCCCCGTCGGGCAGCCGGACGACGTAGGACTGGATCGGGGTGCCGTTGTCGTCGGCGCCCGACCAGCGCACCTCGATCCGACCGGTCCCGGCGATCGCCGACGCGGTCACCGCGGTCGGCGCTGTCGGCAGCCCGAACGTCGACGCCGTGGTGGTGCCCGTCTCGCCCCAGCCGGCCTTGTTCTTCGCGCGCACCGAGACCCGGTACGGGTACTTGGTCTGCGCCTGGTCGAACGTCAGCTGCTGCGTCCCCGCGGCGACCGGGTACGTGCCACCGCCGGGTCCGTCGACGACGACCTCGTACTGCGCCACCGCGTCGCCGTTGTCGACCGGAGCGGTCCAGCTGATCGCGATGACCCGGCCGAGCGTCGAGTCGGTCGGTGTCGCGGTGACCGTCGGCGCCTCGGGGGCACGCGCCGGGACCATCGGCGCGGACGACGGCGACCAGGCGCTCGGCTCCGGCGCCTTGTTGTGCGCGCGCACCCGCACCGAGTACGCGGTGCCGTTCCGCAGGCCGGTGAACGTGTGGTTCGTCGTGGCGGAGTCCACCGAGGCCGGGCCGGACGGCGGCGCGGGCGAGATCTCGAGCGTGTAGCGGGTGACCGGTGAGCCGGTCGACGTGGGTGCTGTCCACGACGCCCGGACCGACCCGTCACCGAACTCCAGGGTGGGGGCGGCCGGTGCGTCCGGGACCGCGTCGGGCCGCGCGGACGTCGACGGCGCGCTGGGCTCCGACCAGTCGACCTCGTTCTGCGCGGCGACGGTGAACGTGTACTCGACATCGTTCGTCAGACCGTCGACGGTGCACGTCGTGCTCGCGCACTGCCGCACGATGTTGCCCGGGCTCGCCACGACGCGGTACCCGGTGATCGGGGCACCACGGTTGTCCGGCGCGTCCCAGGACAGCACGACGGTGCGGTCCCGCACCTCGCCGATACGTGGGGCGATCGGCGTGGCGGGCTTGCCGCGCACGATGACCGTGACCCGCCCTTCCACCTCGCGGTCCGGGTCTCCGGTGACGTCCCGGACCCGGAACCTCGTGACCATCTGCCCGATGAAGCCGTCGGCGGGGCGCACGCTCACGGTGCTCGACGTCGCCCCTGCCGTGCCGGCGCCCGGTGTCTCGACGGTGGCGCCGACGACGGTCATCGGCTCGGGCGCGAACGGGTTGAACGCACCCTCGAGCACGTCCACGGTGCTCTGACGTCCCTCGACCCCGTCCGTGATCGTCCGGTCGACGAGCCGCACCGTCGGCCTGGTGCTGGCGATCACCCGCACGTTCACGGCGGTCTCGAACGACCCGGTCCGGCCGTAGCCGACCCGGACGGCCAGCGTCTCCGTGCGGCCCTTCGAGGTGGTCGCGTCCACGGCGATGCTCAGCACACCGTCGTTGATGGCCCCCGAGAAGCCCGCGGGGATCGCCGAGACCAGCGTGTACGCGTAGCGGCCGTCCGTCGGGTTCGCCCCCTCCGGCCCCGTGGTGAAGGACCGGAGGTCGACGGCGAGCGCGGGCTCACCGGGGGCCACGTCGATGACGGACGGCTCGAACGTCGGGGGGTAGTCGTCGACGGCGTACACGGTGATCTGGAGCGTGATGACGGACGTCCGCGCGCTGGTGTCCCCCGGGGAGGATGCGTCCGTCACCGGGACCGTGATCGACGCCGGACCGGCGTACCCGGGCGCCGACGTGAACTGGAGCGTCTCGTCGTCGACGATCGGGCTCGTCCCGTCGGACCTCGTGGCGGACACACCCAGGGAGTCGGCGATCCGCGCCGTGCGCCCGGGCGCCACCTGGACCTGCTCACCGAGCGGGATGACGAGCTGCTCCCCCGACGCGACCCGCAGCTCGGGCGCCTTCGGGCGGGGCACGGGCCGGAAGAAGCCGAGCGCGGGCACCGTGATGAACGCGTAGGACGCGACCGGGGTGGGGCCGGACCGGTTGGTGAGCAGGTAGGGCACCGTCTGGGCGTGGTCGACGAGCGTCACGACGACCTCGCCGTTCTCGCTCACCCGCGCGACGTCGGCCTGCGACCCCGGCACCGACACCTCGAGGTCGCTCAGCGGCCCGCTCGGGTTCTGCGCGACCGCGAGCACGTCGACGGAGACCTCGGTGCGGTCCAGCGTGTCGGTCGCGGGCACGACGATGTCGCGGGCGATCGGGGGCAGCACCGGGGCGTCCGCGGACACCGTCACGGTGAGCACCCCGGTGTCCCGCCCGCCACGCTTGTTGGACGCGGTGTAGGCGATCTGGAGCACACCCGGCTCGTCGGGTGCCTGCACGACGATCCGTCGGTCCTCGACCGTCGCCTCGACGCCCTCGGCCATCTCCAGGTCGGGCTCCAGGGTGAGGTCGCCACCGCTGGAGTCGACGTCGTTCGCCAGGACGCGGACCTCGACGCGCTGACCCGGCTTCACCGTGACCTCGTCGTCGCGTGCCACGACCGTCGCCGAGTCGCCGGGCCGCGGGCTGATGCCGACGCGGATCGTGGCCACCGCACGCTGCCCGACCCAGTCCTCCACGGCGTAGGTGAACTCGTCCGTGCCGACCTCGTCGGGGAACGCCTGGTACTCCAGCCAGTCGGCGCCCGTCGCCGTGACACGTCCGCGGAGCGCCGACGACGCGATGCCGAGCAGCGTCACGCCGTCACCGTCCGGATCGATCCCGACGAGCGGGACGTAGATGCGGACCGTGTCGCCCTGGAAGACCCGCGCCACCAGGTCCTTCGGGCGTGGCGGGGCCTTCGCGCTCGCATCCGACGCGTGCACGCGGACGGTCACCGTGGCGGCCGTCAGGTTGCCCGTGGCGTCCTCCACCTCGAACGTCGCCCGCGCGGTGAGCGGCTCGTCGGGTGCCTGGTAGCGCAGCACGTCACCCGAGACGAACAGCAGCCCCTGCCCGCTGGGCAGCGGCTCGGCGAGCTCGCTGCGGAGCGTCAGCCGGTCGCCGTCGGGGTCGTAGGCGCCGTCGAGCACCGGGATCGTCACGACGCCGCCCGTCCGCACGTCCACCTCGATGTTGGGCACGACAGGGGGCTGGGACGTCGCCGACGGTGGCACCGGGTGCACGATGATCTCCCCGACCGTGCTGTCCTGACCGTTGGAGACCGTGTAGCGCAGCGCCACGGGAGCGGTGAGCGTCCGTTCGGACGAGATCTGCACCAGGTGGTGCTCCAGGATGGCGACCCGCAGCCCCTCGGGCGCATCGACCGACTGCAGGACGAGGACCTTGCCCGCGGGGTCGGTGTCGTTGGCCAGCGGGTCGATGGTGACCTCGCCGTCCGCCGGGAGGAACGCCTGGTCGCGGACCGCGATCGGCGGCTGGTCCGTCTCGGGCCAGACGCGCACGTCGATCCGCGCCAGACCGGTCGCCTGCTGCGGCGGGGCCGAGACCAGGAACTTCACGTAGAAGGTCTCCGCGCGCGCGGCGCTGAACGTGAACGTGCCACCCTGCAGGTCGGTCGTGATCGTGCCGCCGGGAACCTCCTCGACGCCCGCGAGGCGGGGCGGCTCGGCGGACGAGCTGCGTACCGCGTCGAGCGGATGGAGAGTCACCGGCTGGTCGACGTAGGTCACGGCGTGCACCGGGTCGATCTGCGGCGCGAGCGAACCCGCCGGTCGCACGTCGACGTCGAGCCGCCCCTCGGTCGTGGACGTCCCGTCGGACACGAGCAGGGTCACGCTGGTCCGGCCGAGCCGTCCGCCGTCGGCCCGGAACGTCACCGACCCGTCCTGCCGGAACCGGACCGATCCGGCGGCGGGGTCCGCGGTCGCGCCGACGAGCACCAGGTCGTCGCCGTCGGGGTCCAGGAAGTCGGCCAGGGCCTGGTGGTCGGACTGCCCGCCCTGCTCGACCTGCAGCGACCCGGTCCGCAGCTGGACCGGCGGCGAGTCCAGCGACGCGTCCCGCGCGGTGAGGACGACGCGCGCGGTCGACGGCGCGTTCGTCCCGTTGCCGTCGGTGATCGTGTACGTCAGCTCGGCGGTGCCGGTCGCGCCCTCGGCGACGGCGACCTGGAGGGCGCGCCCGCCGTAGATTGCCTCGACCCGGCCGAACTCGGCGGGAAGCGGGTCGAACTCGGAGATCACGAGGATCCCGCAGTCCGAGGAGGAGTCGTTGTCGATCACGGGAAGGATCGTCGTCCGGCCGGGTCGCACGCCGAACTCGTCGTCGGCGGCGGTCGGTGGGGCCGACTCGGTGGAGCACTCGGTGACCAGGTCCTGGGTGGTGTCCGACGCCTCGGTCTCCTCCTCGGCCTCGTCGGGCTGCTCCTCCGGCTCGATCTGCGTCCAGTCCGGCACCCGCAGGTCGGTGTCCTGCAGCGGCATCCAGACGCGGCCGCGCAGCGTGTCGTTCAGCACGACGACCTGCCGGTTCACGCGGAACTCGAGCACGTCCGCGCTGGACATCTCCTGGAGGTTCTTGACCTCGGCGTCGTCGCCGTCGCACAGCTCGACGTACGAGCCGACCGGTGACGCCCACGCGCCGAGAGCGCACCGACCGACCTGCACCGGCTCGGCGGGCACGCCCGACCCCTCGGTCGCGTGCTCCACCACGGACCCACCGTCGAGCGGCACCTCCAGCAGCGCCGTGCGGCTGGCCACGAGCGCACGGGAGGACTCCGGCCCCGGCTGCTGCAGCACGAGGCCCTGCCCCTCGAGCTCGGCCTCACCGTCCAGCGTCCGGACGGTGCTGTCGGACAGGACAACCGGCGCGTCGCCCACGGCGGTCAGGCCGTCGACCGGACCGGCACCGAGCGACCCCAGGGGCGTGCTGCGTGCCGTTCCGTCCACGACGTCGACCCGGGTCACCGCACCGTCCGCGGGGGCCACAGCCAGGACGGCGCCGCTGCGCGCGACCACGGCCGCACCCCCCGTCCCGAGCTCGACGTCCGGGGTGTCCGTCGCGATGCGCAGGGTGTCGAGGCCGTCGATCGGCCGGACCCAGACGTTCCCGTCGGGGTCGACGACGGCCACGACACCGGCGGCCATCGACACCTTCGCCCCGGGAACGGCGACCTGGGTGGTGAGCGTGACCGACGCCGGGTCGACCACCGCGATCGAGCCCGGCTCGACCAGCAGCACGTCGCCCTCGTCCTGCAGGACGTCGAACGTGGTCCCCGCCGCCGAGAGCCCGCCGTTGAGCTCCTCGACCTGCGCGTTGTAGCGCCCCAGCTGCAGCTTGCTCGTCGCGGTCAGCCACACGCCGCCGTCGTTCAGGTCCAGTCGCGCGAGCGGGAAGCCCTGGTCGAGCAGCGCCAGCACCAGCACGAGCACAGGGACGGTGACGACGGCCGCTGCCGTGGTCACCCGGGAGCGCGCCGACCTCCGCCTCATGAGGTGCACCCCTGCGCGGGCTCGGCCGACGCGCGGCGGTCCGCGCGCACGATCGCGACCTCGATGCAGACCTCCGGCGTCGTCGCCTGGTCGGCGGGGACCGTCACCGTCGCCGTGTCGATCCGCGCGAGCTCGGTCTCGCCCGTGGCCTGCAGGACGCCCCACACGTAGCTGTCGCCCTCCTGCGGCTCAGGGTTGTCCCAGGTGAACACGACCGACCCGTCCGCCTGTCGGGTGCCCTGCAGCCCGGACGGCGACGGGACGGGCTCCGCGACCGTGGGTCGGGCATCCTGCGTGAAGTCCGACGTCGCCGTCGGGTTGCCGTCGGTCCCGTCGGCGTCCCGGAGCGCCGCTGCGCCGATCGCCACGACTGCGGCGAGCACGACCAGACCCGACACGACACCCGCGACCAGCCGCGCGCGGCCGCGCTGGACGGTCTCGGGCTCGGCCTCCAGCAGCTCGGGGGGCGTCACGAACACCGGCCCGGGACGTTCCGTCACAGGCTCGGGCGGGACGTAGGTCACCCCGCGCAGGCGGGTCGCCTCGTCCGCACCCGGCGGCGGCTGCACCGGCACCGGCGCGACGGGTGCCGCCGGGGCGACGGTCACGATCGAGCGCAGCCGGGTCGCGTCGTCGCGGTCCAGGTCGTGCGACGGAGCCGGCGCGTCCGTCAGGTCGGCGTCTGGTGCGTCCATGAGGTCGAGCGGGGTGATCGGCAGCCGGAGGTCGGCCTCGACCTGCTGCAGCGCACGCGCGACGGCCGCCGCGGAGGCGAACCGGCGCGTCGGGTGCTTCGCCATCGCGCGCTCGAGCAGCTCCTGCAGGCTCACCGGCACGTCGTCGCGCCCCGTCAGCGGCAGCGGTGCACGCTCGATCCGGGCGACCAGCTGCTGCGCGGTGTTCTGCCCGCCGGCGACCTCGAACGGGGTCCGGCCGGCCAGCAGCGAGTAGATCGTCGCCGCCAACGAGTAGACGTCCGATCGCTCGTCGCCCGTCGGGTGCTCGCCCAGCAGCTCCGGCGGCGACCACGGGATCGACATGCCGACGGTGGCGCCCGCGCCGTGACCCGTCGTCGCAGCGATGCCGAAGTCGGTCAGCGCGGGCCACCCGAAGTCGGTGGTCAGGACGTTCGCGGGCTTGATGTCGCGGTGCAGGATGCCGGCACGGTGCGCCGTCTCGACGGCCGACGCCAGCCGGATGCCGATCCGCAGCGCCTCCGCGACCGAGATGCGCTCCTGCCGGTACCGCTCCGCCAGACCCGGCCGCGAGCAGTACTCCATGACGAGGAACGGGCGCCCGTCGGCGGCGATCGCCGCGTGGTAGATCGTGACGATCGACGGGTGGTGCGACAGCTGGGCCATGAGGTTGGCCTCCTGCTGGAACCGGCGGCGCACCCCGTCGTCGAGGCTGCCCGCCAGCAGCACCTTGACCGCCACCTCGCGCCGCGGAAGCTCCTGCTGGTACAGGAAGACGTCCGCGAAGCCGCCGAGCCCGAGGACCCTGAGGTACTCGTAGCCGGGCAGGCGCGGCGGCGTCGATGCTTCGCGGCGTGCGGTCACGAACCCCGCTCCACCGAGAACGTCACCCCGTCGCCGAGGTCGACGACCTCGTCGACACCGACCACGCTGGGCTCGCCCGGGTGCAGCCGCCGGGCGCCCTCACCGGGGCGCGTCACGTGGATGCCGTTCGTGGAGTCCAGGTCGGTGACGACGACGTGCTCACCCTCGACCCGCACCTCCGCGTGGGTGCGGGAGATGTCCTGCTGCGGGCTCGGCACCGTGATCAGGCGCGGGAGCTCGCGGTTGGTCACCCGGGCGACCTGCGGGGCGCGGCCCAGCAGCACGGCGCGGTCGAGCGGGACGACGAGCCCGGTCGACAGCACCAGTCGTGCGGACGGGCTCGCGACCGGAGGGGTCCGGAACGGTCCGGGGAGCTCGTCGGAGGCCCACGACGGCAGCTGCTCGCGGATCTCGGCGAGGTCCGTGGACAGGATGGTCAACCCGTCGTGGTCGTCCAGCGACGCGCCGCCGACCGGCAGCGGGGCGGCCGGCGCGTCGGTCCCGCGCGGGCCGAACGGCGAGGTCAGGAACGACTCCGCCGCGGCGACGACGCCCGACGGGTCCGGACGGTCGGGGCTCGCGTCAGCCTCGACACCAGACGCGTCGGCGTCGGAGCCGGCGACCGGGACGAGCTCGACCTGGGTGGGCTCGTCCCACGAGATGACGTCGACGATCCGGGCGGTCGGCACCGAGTCCGGGTCGTGCGACGTCGTCGCCCAGGGGACGGAGTCGACGATGCCGGTGGACGAGGACTCGACCTCGGCGGGCAGCTCCTCTTCCACGACGGCGGGCGCGACCGGCGTCTCGACCTCGTGGGGGACGACCTGCTCGTCGACGGCCTGCTCAGCGTCAACCGACTCAGCGTCAACCGACTCAGCGTCGACCGGCTCAGCGACGACCGGCTCATCGGCGACGACCGGCTCGACGCCGACCGGGTTCGTCGCGGGCGCGGCCGTCGGAACCACCTCGAGGACGTCACGCGCGGTCAGGGCGAGCCGCACGCGCGAGGCGGCGGCGACCCCGTCGGCGAGCGGGAGGCTCGCCGCGTCGACAGGTGCACCGTCGGCCTGCACCGCGACGTCGGCCACCCCGTCGAGCACCCGTTCGGTCCAGGTGCTCACCTCACCCGAACGCCACACCTCCTGCCGTCCGTCCACCTCGACGACGACCTCGACGTCACCGCGCAGCGCGGCGTGGACCCGCCGCCCGTCGACCGAGACGACGGCGAACGGCGGGAGGCCGCCGAACCCGTCCCGCGCGAGCAGGGCCAACGCCGCGAACACACCCTCGCCGCTGTCCTGCCAGAGCGCACGGACGGTGGACTCCGCGGCACCTGGACCGAGCAGCGCCACGAACCCGGGGCGCACCACGGCCGTCCAGTCGCCGGCGGAGTACTCGGGCACGCTCATGACGGGAGCTCCTCGTTCGATGGGTTCGGGTCCGGCGTGCCCGGTCCGGGGGTCACGCGCGGGATCGGCCGGGTGGCCGTCCGGGTGCGTCGTGGGACCGTGACGCCGTTGAGCATCTCGTCCCAGACGTAGGGACCCAGCTCCGCCCCGGTCCGGGGCACGGTGATGTGGACGTCGTCGTGCGCACCTGCGGACGTGGCGACGTCGACGACGACCGCGCTGACGTTGTCCCGGGCGCCGTGCTCGAGCGCGAGCCGGACCAGGTGGGCGGCGGCGTCCTGCGGGTCGGCCGTCTCCGCGAGCACACGGGCGAGGTCCTCGTCGCCGATCTCCCGCGTGAGCCCGTCCGTGCAGATCAGCAGCCGGTCGTGCAGGCCGGCAGGCAGCAGCCAGTACTCGGGCTCCGGTGGGTCCCCGGTGCCGAGGGCGCGCGTCAGGACGTGCCGCTCCGGGTGCGTCGCCGCCTCGGTCAGGTCGATCTCGCCCAGGTCCAGCAGCTCCTGGACTACCGAGTGGTCCACGCTGATCTGCTCGAGGACGTCGGCGGACCACAGGTAGACGCGGGAGTCACCGACGTTGAAGACGAGCCAGTAGGAGCCGCCGTCGTGCTCCGTCACCGCGACACCCGCGACGGTCGTGCCGCCCTGGCGTCCCCCGGTGAACTCGGTGCGGATCCGTGCGGCGGTCCGGTCGAAGCACGCGTGCACGTCGTCGGCCGTGGCCGCGGCCTGCCCGGCGAGCTGCGCGAACTCCTCGACGGCGATGCGGCTCGCGAGGTCGCCCGCGTCGTGGCCACCCATCCCGTCCGCGACGAGGAACACGGGCGGGTAGGCGAGGAGGGCGTCCTCGTTGACCTCGCGGACGAGGCCGCGGTCGGTGGCCGAACCCCACGACGTACGCACGCGACCCCCTCGTCCTGGGAACGGTCCTGGTGAACCGTTCAGATCATCGGCGCACATCGTGCCGTACGTGAGCGCTTCGTACACAACGCGAACCGCGGTGTGGTCGTCCCTGGTCAGATTCCGAGCTGGAACACGCCCCAGTAGGCCAGGATGACGAGCAGTAGGACGGAGCCTATGACGCCCGACCACAGCACGGTCGTCCGCACGACCCCCGGCGCCGGGACCTGTCCGGCGAGGCGGATCCGACGGCATCGTCGCAGCAGCAGGACCCCGACGACGACCGCCGCGATACCCATGACGCGCACCACCACCCAGCCGCCCTGGACGACGAGGTCGTTGCGCTGGTAGTCGAGCGCGAGGCGCGCGACGGCGACGAGGTACCACAGGAGCCCGAGCACCGTGCCGATCGCACCGGCGCCGAGGGCGACCAGCCGCGGCAGCACCCCGCGCGCGAACCGCGGCCCGGCGACGGTCACGGTCGCTCCGCGACGGCGCCGCACCCGGTCGGTCGCCTCCTCGGCGGCACGCGCGACCACGACGGCGAGCGGACCGAGCACGATCAGGGCGACCGAGGCGATCGCGAGGGCCAGGACCACGTCGCCGTCACCGAACCAGCGAGGCTCGGGGACGGGCTCCGCGACGTACGTCTGGACGGGCTGCGCCCCGGCGACCTGCGGTGCGGCGTCGCCGGTGGCGGGCAGGCCCAGCACCCAGCCGGACAGGTCGCGCAGGAACGCCGGGGAGACCTCGCCGCCGACGCGGATGCCGTGGTTCGCGCCCTCGTAGTAGCGCACGGTCACGTCACCGTTCCCGGCGACCGCGGTGTCCTGCAGGACCTGCTCGGCGCCCTGGATCACGGGCATCGACGCGTCGCCCGTGCCGTACACGACGAGGACAGGCTGACGCATCTCGCGCTGGAACGGGGCGACGTCGAAGTCGGCGTACTCGAACCCCCCGCCCGGCAGCGTCATGCCGACCGCGCGCGGGATCGCCCGGAACACCCCGTGGGGGACGCCGGTGTTGCGCAGGTAGGAGTCGACGGCGAACGCGGCCTGCTCGCGGGGCGGGACGACCGGGGAGGACACGAGGACGACGAACGCGATCGCCGGGTCCTGCGCGGCCATGACCGGCGCGATCCAGCCGCCCTCGCTCTCGGCGTAGATGCCGACGCCCTCGGGGTCGACCCCGGCGTAGGACTGCAGCACCTCGACCGAGGCCTCGTAGTCCGCGGCCATCAGCACGTAGTCACGGTGCCGGGTGGTGTACGTGTCGAGGCGCTTGTTCGGGACCATCGCGACGATCCCGGAGGCCGCCAGCGCACGTGCCTGGTCAAGGAAGGCCGTGTCGAACCGCCCGGTGCCGGCGCCGTGCACGAACACCACCCCCGGCTTGGGGCCGTCGAGCCCGACCGGCTCGCTGATCTGGGCCTCGACCGTCGCACCGTCGAGCCGGACCGAGACGACCGACGTGCGTACGTCGTACCGGGGCACGGGCGCCGCGGAGCCGATGGCGGTCGAGGACATCTCGACGACGAGCGGGTCGGCCAGCGGCACCGGGTCCCACTGCGGTCCCATCACGGCACCCAGGACCGCCAGGACGAGCACCCCGAGGGCCGTGCTCGCGGCGACCCGGTAGGACCGGCCGACGTGCCGGTCCACATCCCCTCCCACGCGTGACACCGCGCGTCCACCCGACCTCAGCATGCTCAGAAGCCCAGCTTCCCGAGCTGCTTCGGGTCACGCTGCCAGTCCTTCGCCACCTTCACGTGCAGGTCCAGGTACACGCGCGCCCCGAGCAGCGCCTCGATCTCGCGGCGCGCCTGGCTCCCGACGTCGCGCAGCCGTGCGCCGCCCTTGCCGATGATGATGGCCTTCTGGCTGTCCCGCTCGACGAAGAGGTGCACCCGGACGTCCAGCATCGGCACCCCGTTCGCGGCCGGCTGCTCCCGGGCGACGATCTCGTCCACCACCACCGCGAGCGAGTGCGGCAGCTCGTCGTGCACGCCTTCGAGCGCCGCCTCACGGACGAGCTCGGCGACCATGACCACCTCGGGCTCGTCGGTGAGCTCGCCGTCGGCGTACAGCGGGGTGCCCTCCGGCAGGTGCCCGAGCAGCACGCTCTCCAGGACGTCCACGTTGTACCCCGAGGTCGCCGAGACGGGGACGATGTCCGCCCACTCCCCCAGTGCCTGCACGGCCATGAGGTGCTCGGCGAGCTTTCCCTTGCCGACGAGGTCGGCCTTGGTGACGACCGCGACCACGGGCGTGCCGCGGCCGTCGCGCGCCAGCTCGGTCATCTGCTCGGCGATGAACCGGTCCCCGGGGCCCACCCGCTGGTCCGCCGGCAGGCAGAAGCCCACCACGTCGACCTCGGTGAGCGTGTCCTTGACCAGCGCGTTCAACCGCTCGCCGAGCAACGTCCGGGGGCGGTGCAGCCCCGGGGTGTCGACGAGGATCAGCTGCGCGTCGGGCCGGTGCACGATCCCGCGGACGGTGTGCCGGGTGGTCTGCGGGCGCCCGGACGTGATGGCGACCTTCTGGCCGACGAGCGCGTTGGTCAACGTCGACTTGCCGGCGTTGGGGCGCCCGACGAAACAGGCGAATCCGGAGTGGAAGGTCATCGGGTGGCTCCGTGGGTGTCGGTCGGGGCGCGGCCCGGGGTGGGGGTGTCCGTCGGTCGGTCCGTGCTCTCGGCCATGCTGACCAGCACGGTCGCGAGCCGGCGGCGCCGGCCCTCGACCCGGTCGGCGACCAGGTGCAGCCCGTGGATGTCGCCGGCGGAGCCCGGGAGCGGGACCTTCCCGAGCGCCTTGGCCAGCAGGCCGCCCGCGGTGTCGACGTCCTCGTCGTCGACCTCGAGGTCGAACAGCTCCCCCAGCTCGTCGCGGCCGAGCCGCGCAGGGACGCGGAAGACGCCGTGCCCCAGCTCCTCGACGACGGGGGCGGAGGGGTCGTGCTCGTCGGTCAGCTCGCCGACGATCTCCTCGAGCGCGTCCTCGATGGTCACCAGTCCGGCGATGCCGCCGTACTCGTCGACCACCATCGCCATGTGCGACGAGCCGCTCTGCAGCTCGCGCAGCAGCTCGTCGACGGGCTTCGACTCCGGCACGAACACCGCCGGGCGCGCGAGCGACGACGCGGGCGCGTCGAGCATCGCCTCCTGCTGCTGGCGGTCCGACCGACCCGCGGGGGCGATCGGCAGGCGGCCGACGACGTCCTTGAGGTAGAGCACGCCCCGCAGGTCGTCGACGGAGTCGCCCACGAGCGGCACCCGGGAGAAGCCGGAGCGCAGCAGCAGCGCGAGCGCCTTGCGCAGCGGCGTGTCCTCGGGTGCGGTCACCATGTCGGTACGCGGCACCATGACCTCGCGGGTGAGCGTGTCGCCGAGCTCGAGGACGGAGCGGAACATCTCCCGCTCCTCGTCCTCGATGACGTCCGACTCGCTGACCCGCTGCACCATGTCCCGCAGCTCGTCCTCGTCCTCCGCGGCCGAGCCCGCGCCGGGCCGTCCGACGGCGCCCAGCCTGCCGGCGACCGCGGTCACCGCCACCAGCACGCGGGAGAGCCGGGTGACCACCCCGACGGGGTGCCTCCGGCCCAGCGTGCGTGGACTGGCCCGCACCAGGAGGAACGCGACGAGCCCGCAGACCGCGACCGCGACGAGCAGCACGGCCCACCAGGGCAGGTCGCCCGACGCGACGACCAGCGTGATGCAGACGGTCGCCGTCATCTCCGCGAGCAGCCGCACGAAGGCAGCGGCCGACGCGACCCGAGCGGGGTGCTCGGCCAGGACGCGGACCCGGTGGGCCGCGGGGTTCCGCTCGCTGAGCAGCTCGGAGACCGCCGCTCGGGACACGCGCACGACGGCCACCTCGCCCGCCGACAGGGCCGCGGCCGTGGCGATGCCGAGCACCGCGACGAGGACCAGCAGCGCGACGGGGACGTCGGTCATCGGGACGCCAGGAACGTCAGCAGGAGCCGGCGCTGGAGGGCGAACATCTCCTTCTCCTCCTCCGGCTCGGCGTGGTCGTAGCCGAGCAGGTGCAGGATCCCGTGCGTGGTCAGGAGCAGGAGCTCCTCGGCGGTCGAGTGACCCGCGGTACGGGCCTGCTGCGCGGCGACCTCGGGGCAGAGCACGACGTCACCGAGCAGGCCGGCGGGTGTCACGTCGCCCTCGCGTCCCGGGCGCAGCTCATCCATCGGGAACGACAGCACGTCGGTGGGTCCCGGCTCGTCCATCCACTTGACGTGCAGGTCCGTCATGACGTCGGTCCCGACCAGCAGGATCGACAGGTCGGTCTGCGGGTGCACGTGCATCTCGTCCAGCACGTAGCGCGCGAGCGCGGCGAACTCCGCCTCGTCGACGTCGTACCCGGACTCGTTGTTGACCTCGACGCTCACGGCCGCCTCAGCTCCTGTCCCAGCGCGCGTACGCGTCGATGATCTCGCTGACCAGACGGTGCCGGACCACGTCCGAGGACGTCAGCCGGCAGAACGCCACGTCGTCCACGCCCTGCAGGATCTGCTCGACCACGCGCAGGCCCGACGTCTGGGACGACGGCAGGTCCACCTGCGTGATGTCGCCGGTGACGACGACCTTCGAGCCGAAGCCGAGGCGCGTCAGGAACATCTTCATCTGCTCGACGGACGTGTTCTGCGCCTCGTCGAGGATGATGAACGCGTCGTTCAGGGTGCGGCCGCGCATGTACGCCAGGGGTGCGACCTCGATGGTCCCCGCCTCCATGAGCCGCGGGATCGACTCGGCGTCCACCATGTCGTGCAGCGCGTCGTACAGGGGGCGCAGGTACGGGTCGATCTTGTCCGAGAGGCTGCCGGGCAGGAACCCGAGCCGCTCCCCCGCCTCGACCGCGGGCCGGGTGAGCACGATCCGGTGCACCGTGCGGTCCTGCAGCGCCTGCACGGCCTTCGCCATGGCGAGGTACGTCTTGCCGGTGCCCGCGGGTCCGATGCCGAACGTGACGGTGTGCCGGTCGATCGCGTCGACGTAGTCCTTCTGCCCCGACGTCTTGGCGCGGATGGTCCGGCCGCGGCTGGTGAGGATGTTGAACGACAGGACGTCGGCGGGCCGCGCGCTGGACACCGCCGTCAGCATGGCGACGGACCGCGTCACCACCTCGGCGGTGAGCGGGGTGCCGCCGGCGGCCATCTCGACCAGCTCGTCGACGAGCCGCGACACGAGCGCCACGTCTCCGACCGGACCGGCGAGGGTGACCTCGTTGCCACGGACGTGGATGTCGACGCCGGTGAACCCGGACTCGATGGTCCTCAGGACCTCGTCCCGCAGACCGAGCAGCTCGACCATCGAGACCTCGGAGGGGACGCTGATCCGGTGCTCGACGCGTGCGGGCGCGGCGGAGGTACGCGCTGCGGAAGTGGACTCAGCCATGTGCTCGGCGTGCGCCGTGCGCTCCTTAGGTCGTGACGGGTAGGGAAGACGGTCTCAGTCTACGAGGCGGCGCCCACAAGATTGCCTGCGGCGTGCGGTCAGCCCCAGCGGCCGAGCCGCTCGGCCAGCATCGCGAGCGCGACCGGTCCCGCCGTCGACGTCCGCAGCACGTGCGGCCCGACGCGCACGGCGCGTGCTCCCACCTCCACGAGACGAGCCAGCTCGCCCTCGCCGATCCCGCCCTCGGGACCGACCACGACGAGGCACTCCCCCGCCCCCGGCAGCCCGGTCGACCCGAGCGGCTCGGCGGCGTCCTCGTGCAGCACGAGGGCAGCCCCACCGGCGGCCACGACCGTGCGGACGCGCTCGACCAGCCCGCGCCCGTCCAGCGCGACCTCGACGTCGGGCACCCGGGCGCGGCGGGACTGCTTGGCCGCGGCTCGCACGGTCCCCAGCCAGCGCGCCCGGCTCTTCGCCGCCCGCTCGCCGCGCCACACGACGATCGACCGCTCGGCCTGCCACGGCACCACCGCGTCGACGCCCACCTCGGTGGCCGCCTCGATCGCCATCTCGTCCCGGTCGCCCTTGGCGAGCGCCTGCACGAGGACCAGCGCGACCGCGGGCGCCGGCTCGACGACGCGCTGCTGCACGTGCACGAGCACACCCTCGGACGTCACCGCGCCGACGACACCGAGCAGGCGCACCCCGGCACCGTCGACGACGTCGACCCGCTCCCCGGGACCGCGGCGCTGGACCACGCCCGCGTGCCTGCCCTCGGTGCCGTCGAGGAGGTACGTGGCGCCGTCGGTGACCTCGTCGAGCGTGCCGGGCTCGGCGAGGAAGACGGGCGCGCTCATGACGCCGCCGACCCCGTCACGCTCAGCGACCCGAGAGCTTGTCGCGCAGCTTGGAGAACACGCCCGAGGAGGACGCGGACAGGCGCGCCTCCGGACGCTCCTCGCCGCGCAGCGCGGCCAGCCGCCGCAGCAGCTCGGCCTGCTCGTCGTCCATCGCGGTCGGCACGTGCACCTCGACGTGGACGTGCAGGTCGCCGCGCCCGGCGGCGTGCAGGTGACCGACACCGAGGCCCTTGAGCGAGACGATCTGCGACGGCTGCGTCCCGGGCCGCAGGTCGACCTCGCGCGGGCCGTCGAGCGTGTCGAGCATGAGCACCGTGCCGAGGGCCGCGGCGGTCATCGGCACCTCGAGCGTGGCGTGCAGGTCGTCGCCGCGGCGGACGAACGTGTCGTGCTTGCGCTCCCGCACCTCGAGGTAGACGTCGCCGGCCGGTCCGCCGGCGGGACCGACCTCGCCCTGGCCGGTGAGCTTGATCCGCGTCCCGGTGTCGACGCCCGCGGGCACGTCCACGCTCAGGGTGCGGCGCGAGCGCACGCGTCCCTCGCCCGAGCACTCGGTGCACGGCTCGGGGATGACGGTGCCGAACCCGTGGCACGCGGCGCACGGCTGCGTCGTCATGACCTGGCCGAGGAACGACCGGGCGACGCGCTGCACGGACCCGCGCCCGCCGCACACCTCACAGGTGCGGGGCGAGGTGCCCGGCCGGCAGCACGAGCCGCTGCACGTCGGGCAGACGACGGCGGTGTCGACCGGGACGTCCTTGTGCACGCCGAAGGTGACGTCGCCGAGGTCGAGGTCGAGCCGGACGAGCGCGTCCTGCCCGCGTCGCGCACGCGGGATCGGCCCGCGCTGCGCGGCTGCGCCCGTCGCGGCGCCGAAGAACGTCTCGAAGATGTCCTGGAAGCCGAACCCGCCCCCCATGCCGCCGCCCGGGGACGACGGGTCTCCGCCCAGGTCGTAGGCGCGACGCTTCTCGGGGTTGCCCAGGACGTCGTAGGCACGGGACACGTCCTTGAAGGTGTCCTCGGAACCCGTGTCCGACCCCGCCACGTCCGGGTGGTGCTCGCGCGCGAGCTTGCGGTAGGCCTTCTTGATCTGCTCGGGGCTCGCGTCGCGCGGCACACCGAGGATCTCGTAGTAGTCGGTCACGGGAGGGTCTGCTCGCTTCCAGCGGTGGGTTCGTGTGGTGCTGTCTGAGGGCGTGTCATTGGGCGAGGATGCGCGTCAGGTACCGGGCCACCGCGCGGACCGCGGACATGGTGCCGGGGTAGTCCATGCGCAACGGGCCGATCGAGCCGATGCGTGCGACGGAGCCGCCACCCTCGTCGCCGTACCCGGTGGTCACGAAGCTGGTCTCGACGAGCCCGTCGTGCTGGGTCTCCCTGCCGATCCGCACCGCCACGGCCGCGTGGTCCTCGGCCATCTCGGAGAACAGGCGCAGGAGCACGACCTGCTCCTCGAGCGCCTCGAGCACCGGGCCGATGGAGCGCACGTCCGAGCTGCCGACCCGCGCGAGGTTGGCCGTGCCCGCGAGCACCACCCGCTCCTCGCTCTCCTGCGCCAGCGTCTCCTCGACGACGGCGACCACCGCGTTGACGAGGACCTGGTCCGTCGGCGCGAAGCCGTCGGTCAGCTCCCCCAGCGCCACCGGCAGCTCGGAGAGCCGTCGACCGGCGGCGCTCACGTTGAGCCGGGTGCGGAGGCGGGCGACGACGGACTCGTCGAGGTCGGTGCCGAGCTCGAGGGTCCGCTGCTCGACGCGCCCGGTGTCCGTGATGAGCACGACGAGCAGGTGCCTCGAGCCGACGGGCACGAGCTCCACGTGCCGCAGCGCCGAGCGCCGCAGCGACGGGTACTGCACGACCGCGACCTGCTGGGTCAGCTGGGCGATGAGCCGGACCGCGCGATCCACGACGTCGTCGAGGTCCTGCGCGGTCTCCAGGAACGTGCCGATGGCGCGCCGCTCCGGGCTCGACAGCGGCTTGACCGTCGAGAGCTGGTCGACGAACAGCCGGTAGCCCTTGTCCGTCGGCACGCGACCCGCCGACGTGTGCGGTTGCGCGATGTAGCCGCCCTCCTCGAGTGCGGCCATGTCGTTGCGGATGGTCGCCGGCGAGACACCGAGCGAGTGCCGCTCGACGAGCGCACGCGACCCGACGGGCTCCTTGGTGGCGACGTAGTCCTCGACGATCGCGCGCAGCACGTCCAGCCGCCGGTCCTCGCTCATGTCGCCTCCTCCGTCGTCGTGACTCGCGGCGGGGTAGCACTCCCCGCACGGGAGTGCCAATGCTACGCCGCAGCCGCGACACTCACGGGGCGGCAGCCGGTCTGTGCACGGTCCGGCCCCTAGGCTGCCCGGGTGAACGACGACCGCTACGGCTCGGACGTGCTCGGGGGCTCCGGCTCGACGCACCACCGACCCACCCGCACCAGCCGCCCGCAGCCCGCCGAGCCCGGCCTCGTCGTCGAGGAGGTCACCACCGGGTGGGTCGGCGCGGTCGTCCGCGTCGAGAAGTCCGGCGGCCAGCACGTCGTGGTCCTCGAGGACCGGCGCGGCAAGACCCGGACCTTCCCGCTCGGTCGTGGCTTCTGGCTCGACGGCGAGCCCGTGGCACTGACCGCGCCCGTGCGTGCCCCGGCGCCCGCGCGCCCGACGCGCACCGCGTCCGGGTCGGTCGCCGTGCACGACGCCCGCGCGCGGGTCGCCCGTGGCAGCCGGATCTGGGTCGAGGGCAAGCACGACGCCGAGCTGGTGGAGAAGGTCTGGGGCGACGACCTGCGGCTGGAGGGTGTCGTCGTGGAGCTGCTCGACGGCGTCGACAACCTCCAGGACGCCCTCCGCGACTTCGCGCCCGGTCCCGGACGTCGGGTCGGCGTACTGGTGGACCACCTCGTCGCCGGGTCCAAGGAGAGCCGGATCGCGGCCGACGCGGTCCGCGGCACGCCTCCCGGCTCCGTCCTGGTGCTCGGCCACCCGTACGTCGACGTGTGGCAGGCGGTCCGGCCCGAGCGGGTCGGGCTCGCCGCGTGGCCCGTCATCGAGCGGGGGACCGAGTGGAAGCACGGCATCCTGCGCGAGCTCGGCTGGCCCGCCGACGAGCAGGCGGACGTCGCCCGCGCGTGGCAGCGGATCCTGCGCTCGGTGCGCAGCTACGCCGACCTGGAGCCCAGCCTCCTGGGCCGCGTCGAGGAGCTCATCGACTTCGTCACCGCATGACGGTGCCCGGCCGTCGAGAGGACGACCGGGCACCGCGCACGTTGGCCGGTCAGGCGGCGATCGGGTCCCCGAGCAGCCGCTTGAAGAAGAACGCCGTCGCCAGCAGCACGACCGGCACGGCCACGAACAGACCGATGAGGCAGACGATCGCACCGCCGATGTAGATCGCGAGGCTCAGCAGGAAGAACAGGATCGTGACCGACAGGTTCCTGGTGACGAGGGCGTAGCTGGCCTTCAGGGCGTCCACCGGGGCGAGGTGCTTGTCGATGACGAACCAGAACGTGAACATCAGCAGGAAGCCCACGACGAGCGCGGCGATCCCCCCGAAGAACGGCACGAGGTTCAGCACCGCACCGATGAGCGCGAGGATCAGCGCGGTCAGGATCACCGGGCCGGGCTCGACGAACTTGAAGAAGTCCCCGAAGCCGAGCTGGCGTCCCTCGGCCACGTTCAGGGCGGCCCGGATGAAGGCCGCCTGGATGAGGTAGCCGACGATCCCGGCGACCGCCGAGAACACGAACCACCCGAACGAGAGCCCCATCCCGAACCCGGACCCGGGGCCGTCACCGTTGCCGTTGGTGAGCAGCGCGCCGAAGCCACCGAAGATGGCGCCCACGATCGAGAGCACGACCGCCGCGATGACGAACCAGACCAGCGCCGCGCCGATGAACAGGCCGCCGGACTTGGTGAACTTGTTCCAGCCCCAGGAGAACGCCTCACCGACCGGGGACGCCTGGACGGGCGGACCGTAGCCGCCGGCGGGCGGCGGGTAGGCGCCGGGAGGTGCCTGGCCGTAGGCGGGCGGCGGCGGGTAGCCGCCGGGTGCCGGCTGACCGTACGGCGCCGAGCCGGCAGGCGGCTGACCGTACTGCGGCGCAGGCGGCGGACCGGCCGGAGGCTGGCCGTACTGCGGCGCGGGCGGCGGACCGGCCGGCGGCTGACCGTACGACGGCGCAGGCGGGACAGGCGGTGCGGCCGGGGGCGCGGGCGGCGCCGCAGGCGGCGGCACGGGGGGCGCCGCGGGAGGCGGCACTGGGGGCGCGTCAGGTCCGGGCACCGGGTCCGGCGCGACGGGCGGCTCGATCGAGCCCGGGCCGGAAGGAGCGGCCGGCTCGGGCGCCTTCGCGGGGTCGTCGTCGCGCGGCGGGGTTCCGCCGGGGTTCTCGGTCATGTGTGGCCTCCCTGGTCACAGGGCGGTCGTCGCCCACGGAGCAGCGAACCGGGGCGGTGGTCACGTGTCAAGGAACTGGGGCGTTCCCGGCATGTCGACATGTCCGGCGTCTCCGCGTGTCGGTCGGTAGGCTGCGCTCGCCGTCAGGTCGGCGGCCCCCGGACGAGGAGCACCCACGATGTCGTACGAGCACCCGCAGAACCCCCCGAGCAGCACGGACCAGGTCCGGACCCTCGGCATGCTGGCGCACCTGGGCGGGATCCTCGCGTACTTCTACGCCGGCTGGGTGGCGGCGCTGGTGATCTGGCTGGTGAACCGCGAGAAGGCGAACGTCGCGGCCACCGAGGCGCGCGTCGCGCTGAACTTCCAGCTCACGGTCCTGATCGCGCTGATCGTCTGCGCGATCGTCCGCTCGATCCCCGTCATCGGGTTCGTGGGCTGGCTGGGCTTCATCGCGGTGAGCATCATCAGCCTCGTCCTGAGCGTCCTCGCCGCCGTCGCCGTGCAGCGCGGCGGCTCCTACCGCTACCCGTTCAGCCTGGAGCTGGTGCGCTGAACCACAGGGCCCCACGACGGGGGCTGCGAGTCCGTCAGCCGGCGAGGGTGCGCACGACGGCGTCGGCGAGGAGCCGGCCGCGGCGGGTGAGGACGATCCGTCGACCCCTGACCGCCTCGGTCCCGTCGACGAGCCCGTCGGCGACCAGACCCGCCACGGAGGACCGCGCGTCCTGCGGCAGGACGTCGAGCGGGAGACCTCCCACGAGCCGGACCCCGAGCATGAGGCGCTCCAGCAGCGCGTCGTCGCCGGTGACGGTCTCCCGCCCGGCGGCCGGGCTCAGCCCGCGGTCGAGCCGGTCGGCGTACGCACGGGGGTGCTTCACGTTCCACCAGCGCACACCGCCGACGTGGCTGTGCGCGCCGGGACCGATGCCCCACCAGTCGTCCCCGCGCCAGTAGCTGAGGTTGTGCCGGCAGGCGTCGGCGGGTGTCCGCGCCCAGTTGCTCACCTCGTACCAGGACAGCCCGGCGGCCTCGAACAGGTCGTCGGCCAGCTCGTACTTCGCGGCCTGGTCGTCGCCGTCGGGCAGCTCGAGCTCACCCCGCCGCACCTGCACGGCCATCCGGGTGCCGGCCTCGACGACGAGCGCGTACGCGGACACGTGGTCGACGCCCGTCGCGAGCGCGGCCTCGACGCTGGTGCGCCAGTCGTCGAGCGACTCCCCCGGCGTGCCGTAGATGAGGTCGAGCGACACGGCCAGCCCGGCGTCGCGTGCCCAGCGCACGACGTCCGGGATACGACGGGGGTCATGAGTGCGGTCCAGGGTGGCCAGCACGTGCGGCACCGCGGACTGCATGCCGAACGAGACGCGCGTGAACCCGGCGTCGGCGAGCGCGGTGAGCGACTCCGGAGTCACAGAGTCGGGGTTGGCCTCCGTCGTGACCTCGACGTCGTCGGCGAACCCCCACGCGTCGCGGACGCCGCCGAGCATGCGCGACAGGTCCGGGACCGACAGCACGGTCGGCGTGCCTCCACCGACGAACACGGTCTGCACCGGCCGCGGCGGGACCAGACCGGCGGCGAGCGCGATCTCCGCCAGCGCCGTGTCCGCGTACGCGTGCTGGCTCGCGCCACCGCCCAGCTCGGTCGCCGTGTAGGTGTTGAAGTCGCAGTACCCGCAGCGCACGGTGCAGAACGGCACGTGGAGGTAGACGGCGAACGCGCGTCCGTCGGCCCCCTCGAGGGCCGACGCCGGGAGCGAGCCGTCGTCGGGTGCCGCGTCTCCCTCCGGGAGCGCCGGACTCACTTCTTCTTCGCGTCCTTGCCGCCGGCCGACCCCGCGGGCTCGCTGGAGAGCGCGGCGATGAAGGCCTCCTGCGGCACGTCGACCCGTCCGATCGTCTTCATGCGCTTCTTGCCCTCCTTCTGCTTCTCCAGGAGCTTGCGCTTGCGGGTGATGTCGCCGCCGTAGCACTTGGCCAGGACGTCCTTGCGGATGGCCCGGATGGTCTCGCGCGCGATGATCCGGGCCCCGATGGCGGCCTGGATGGGCACCTCGAACTGCTGGCGCGGGATCAGGTCCTTGAGCTTGGCGGTCATCATGACGCCGTACGCGTACGCCTTGTCCTTGTGCACGATGGCACTGAACGCGTCGACCGTCTCGCCCTGCAGCAGGATGTCGACCTTGACCAGGTCCGCCACCTGGTCGCCGATGCGTTCGTAGTCGAGGCTCGCGTACCCGCGCGTCTTGGACTTCAGCTGGTCGAAGAAGTCGAAGACGATCTCCGCCATCGGCAGCACGTAGCGCAGCTCGACGCGCTCCTCGGACAGGTAGTCCATGCCCTGCAGCTCGCCCCGCTTGGTCTGGCAGAGCTCCATGATCGCGCCGATGAACTCCGACGGGGACAGGATCGTCGCCTTGACCATCGGCTCGTTGACGTCGCCGATCTTGCCCGCGGGAAACTCGCTCGGGTTCGTCACGACGACGACGCTCTTGTCCTCGAGCGTGACCTCGTAGACGACGTTCGGGGCGGTCGAGATGAGGTCCAGGTCGAACTCGCGCTCCAGCCGCTCGCGCACGATCTCCAGGTGCAGCAGGCCGAGGAAGCCGACGCGGAACCCGAACCCGAGCGCGACCGACGTCTCCGGCTCGTAGTTCAGCGCGGCGTCGTTGAGCTTCAGCTTGTCGAGCGCGTCGCGCAGGATCGGATAGTCGGTCCCGTCGATCGGGTACAGCCCCGAGAACACCATCGGCTTGGGGTCGGAGTACCCGCCGAGCGCAGCGGCGGCCGGCTTGCTGGCGTTGGTGACGGTGTCGCCGACCTTCGACTGGCGCACGTCCTTCACGCCGGTGATCAGGTAGCCCACCTCGCCGACGCCGAGACCCTTCGTCGGCACGGGCTCCGGGGAGATGACGCCGATCTCGAGCAGCTCGTGCGTCGCACGCGTCGACATCATCACGATCTTCTCGCGCGGGTTCAGGTTGCCGTCGATCACCCGGACGTACGTGACGACGCCGCGGTACGTGTCGTAGACGGAGTCGAAGATCATGGCGCGCGCCGGCGCCGTCGCGTCACCGGTGGGCGGCGGGACCAGCTCGACGATGCGGTCGAGCAGCTCTGTGACGCCTGCACCGGTCTTGCCGGACACCCGCAGGCAGTCCTCGGGCTCGCCACCGATGAGCTTGGCCAGCTCCTCGGCGTACTTCTCGGGCTGCGCGGCCGGCAGGTCGATCTTGTTGAGCACCGGGATGATCGTCAGGTCGTTCTCGAGGGCCAGGTACAGGTTGGCCAGGGTCTGGGCCTCGATGCCCTGCGCGGCGTCGACCAGCAGCACGGCACCCTCGCACGCGGCGAGAGACCGGGACACCTCGTAGGTGAAGTCGACGTGCCCAGGGGTGTCGATCATGTTCAGCGCGAAGGCCTTGTCGTCGACGCCCCACGGCATCCGCACGGCCTGCGACTTGATGGTGATGCCGCGCTCGCGCTCGATGTCCATGCGGTCGAGGTACTGCGCGCGCATCGCCCGGGAGTCGACGACGCCGGTGAGCTGGAGCATCCGGTCCGCCAGCGTGGACTTGCCGTGGTCGATGTGCGCGATGATGCAGAAGTTGCGCAGCAGCTCGGGCGCCGTGGCCGCGGGGTGGATGCGCGACGAGGCGGCTGCACTCGGGATCGGGGACAAGCGGACTGCTCCTGGCGCTGGAGTCGGGCGGCGCACGACGTGGCGCCTTCCCGACGGACGGTGACCGCGGCCAGCCTGGTCGGCTGTCGGTGGTCGGTCCCACCATGGTCCCATGACGACGGGCCACGGTCTCACCTCCCTGGACACGCTCGGCGAGCTCCAGGGCCAGTTCCTCGCGACGATCCCGCTGGTCGACCCGACCACCCGTGTCCCCTGGTGCGGCCGGTGGCGCGTCACGGACCTCGTCGTCCACCTCGCGCGCATCCACCACTGGGCCGCCGGGCAGGCCCGTCGGAAGCAGGAGACGCCGCTGGGTCGAGGGCCGTTCGACCTCGAGGACCTCTACGGCACGTGCGCCGCCGAGCTGCGGGACACCCTCACGGAGCTCGGCCCGGACGCCGTGGCGTGGACGCTCGTGGAGAACGGCCCGGCGTCGTTCTGGCACCGCCGCCAGACGCACGAGACCCTCGTCCACCTCTGGGACCTGCGGACCGCGGGTGGGCTGGACCTGACGGCCGACCCCGCGCTGTGGGCGGACACCGTCGACGAGGTGGTCACGGTCATGCAGCCGCGCCAGGAGCGGATGGGCCGCATGGACGCGCTGCCCGCGCCGGTCGGACTGGTGGCGGACGACGTCGGGCGGTCCTGGCTGCTGGGCGGGTCGAGCGACCCGTCCGTCAGCGTGACCGGCCCGGCCGAAGCGCTCGCGCTGCTGCTGTGGGGACGCACGACGCCCGCCGACGAGCGCCTCACGATCGACGGCGACGCGGCCGCGCTCGTGGATGCGCTCAGCCGACGCCTGACGCCGTGAGTCTCAGGCCTCGCGCGTGATCTGCACCTGGACCTCCGCGGCCTGGGTACCCGCACCGGCGTAGATGCCCCGCAGCGGGGGGACGTCGTCGTACGACCGGCCGCGCGCGAGCACCACGTGGTGGTCGCCCGCGACGACACGGTTGGTCACGTCGAACGCGAACCACTCGCCCACCCACCACTCGACCCACGCGTGCGAGTCGCCGAGCACGGTCGTGCCGACCGGCGCCTCGGAGTCGGGGTGCAGGTAGCCGGAGACGTACCGTGCCGGGATCCCGATCGCGCGCAGCGCCCCCGCGACCAGGTGCGCGATGTCCTGGCACACCCCCGCCCGAGCGGTCCAGGCCTCGGTGGCCGGGGTGTGCACCGTGGTGACCCCGGGGATGTACTCCATCTGGTCGCGCAGCGCGGACGAGACGGCGAGCGCGGCGTCCGCGGGCTCGAGGTCTCCCGCCACCCGCTGCGCCAGCTCCACGACGTCCTGCGGCGGCGCGGTCGTCGGCGTGTCGGAGAGGAACTCCGCCAGCCGGTCGCGCAGCTCCGCACCGCGCAGGGTGTCCCAGGTCGCCGGCGACCGCAGCGGCGCCCGCTCGGCCACCTCGACCAGGTGCTCCGCGGTGACCACCATCGACTCGTGCGGGGTCAGCACCTCGAACGCCGAGACCGCCGTCCCCCAGTAGTCGCGGTACTCGTACCAGCCGGTGTGCGGCTGCACGTCGATCCTCGTCTCCAGCACCGTCTGCCCCTGCTGGGACAACGGCGTCATCCGTGCCTCGTTGTACGACGCCACGACGGCGCTGTCATACCGGAACGTCGACGTGTGCACGACCCGCAGGCGACTCACAGCGCCTCCCCCACCCAGTTCGTCGACGATGCGCTCGGGAAGTACCGGCCACGGATCGCGTCCGAGGCCGCCGAGCAGGCACGCTGCACCCGTTCCATCTCCTTCGGCAGGGAGTCGAGGACCTCGATCAGCGGGCGGTACTCCAGGTTGGTGCGCACGTACCCGATGTGCCGCCGGGCATCGTCGACGGCCGCCCGGTCGGACGTGCCCTCGAGGTTGGCCAGGCACGCCTCGGCCTGGTTGAGCGCGAAGACGATGGACCGCGGGAACAGCCGGTCGGTCAGCAGGAAGCCCGCGGCCCGCTCGTCGGACGCCGCACCCCGGTACATCCGCAGGAAGGCCTCGTGCGCACCGCAGGACCGCAGCAGCGTCGTCCAGCTCGGTCCCGCCGAGCCGGCGAGCGCCCGGGTGGTCAGCAGGCGCGCGGTCATGTCGGCCCGCTCGATCGACCGGCCGAGCACCATGAAGTTCCAGGTGTCGTCGCGCGACGTGGCCGAGTCCATGATCCCCGCGACGATGGCCGCCCGTTCCCGCACCCACGTGAAGTAGTCGTGCGGTCGCGCCGGCCTCATGTGCGAGGGCAGCTGGTTCCAGGTCGCGTTGAGGCACTCCCACAGCTCGGTCGAGATGATCTCGCGCGCCCGGCGGGCGTTCTCGCGCGCCGACACCAACGACCCCGCGATGGACGACGGGGCGAACCGGTCGTACGCCAGCATGTCGAGCACGAACTCGCGGCCGACCTCGACGTGCGCGGGCGGTGCGGCGCGGTCCATCACGGACAGCAGCGACCGGCAGGCGAGGTCCTCCTCCGCCCACGGGTCCTCGAGCAGGATCTGCACGTGCACGTCGAGCAGGCGGGCGGTGTCGTCCGCGCGCTCGACGTAGCGTCCGATCCAGAACAACGACTCCGCGATCCGGCTCAGCACGGGGAACCTCCTGCGGTGGTCGTGCGGCCCTGCTGCTGCTGCATCACCTGGGCGCGCACGTCGTTGGGGTTGGAGTCGATCGGCACCGCCGCGTCCTGCGCGACGGCCTGCGGGAGGTCGGACTGGTGCCGCACGGCTCGCCGTGGCACCGCACCGCCGAGCACCCAGGTGTCCTTGGACCCGCCGCCCTGGGAGGAGTTGACGACGAGCTCGCCCTCGGGGAGCGCCACACGCGTCAGCCCGCCCGGGAGCACGAACACGGACTCGCCGTCGTTCACCGCGAACGGGCGCAGGTCGGTGTGCCGCGGTCGCAGGCCGTCCTCGACGAGCGTCGGCACGGTCGACAGCTGGACGACCGGTTGCGCGATCCACCCGCGCGGGTCCTCCCGGAGCCGCACCTTGAGCGTCGCCAGCTCGGCCGCGGAGGCCTTCGGTCCGACGACCAGACCCTTGCCGCCCGACCCGTCGACGGGCTTGACGACGAGCTCGTCGAGCCGGTCCAGCACCTCCTCGAGCGCGTCCGGCTCCTCCAGCCGCCACGTGTCGACGTTGCGCAGGATCGGCTGCTCGCTCAGGTAGTACCGGATCAGGTCGGGCACGTAGGTGTAGACGAGCTTGTCGTCGGCCACCCCGTTGCCCACCGCGTTCGCGATCGTCACGGTGCCGTTGCGCGCGCACGTCATGAGCCCCGGGCTGCCGAGGTAGGAGTCGTTGCGGAACACGACCGGGTCGAGGAAGTCGTCGTCGACCCGCCGGTAGATGACGTCCACCCGCCGCCGGCCCTGCGTCGTGCGCATCCAGACGCGCCCGCCGGAGCAGAACAGGTCGCGACCCTCGACCAGCTCGACACCCATCGTCCGGGCCAGCAGCGAGTGCTCGTAGTAGGCGCTGTTGAACACCCCGGGCGTCAGCACGACGACCGTCGGCTCGTCGACCCCCGACGGGGCCGCCGCGGTCAGCGCGGCGAGGAGCCGTCGGGGGTAGTCGGCGACGGGCCGGATCCGCAGGGCGGCGAACAGCTCGGGGAACGTCTGGGCCATCGCCCGGCGGTTGGAGAGCACGTAGCTCACGCCGCTCGGTACCCGGACGTTGTCCTCCAGCACCCGCCAGCCGCCCAGGCTGTCCCGGACCAGGTCGATGCCCGAGACGTGCACGCGGACGCCGTTCGGCGGGTTGATGCCGCGCGCGGCACGCAGGAAGTTCGTCGACGAGACGACCACGCTGCGGGGGATCACCCCGTCGGCGATCGCCCGCTGCGGACCGTAGACGTCGGCCAGGAACGCCTCGAGCGCCCGCACGCGCTGGGCCACCCCGGGGGCCACGTGCTCCCACTCGTCGCCCGCGAGCACGCGCGGCACGACGTCCAGCGGGAACGGGCGTTCCTCGCCGGCGAAGTCGAAGGTGACGCCCTGCGCGAGGTAGGACCGGGCGAGCGTCTCGGCCCGCGCCCGCAGCTCGCCGGCACTGAGCTGCGCCAGCGCGCGGTGCAGCCCTTTATACGCCGCGAGGGAGCCACCGCCGTCGGGATCGATCATCTCGTCCCACGCCGGTCCGGTCGGGTAGTCGTCGAACAGGTCGGCCATGATCCGGACAGTATCCGTCTGGTGATAACGCCGCGTTACGTGGAGCCGCACCGGCGGGTCCACCTACCGACGGCCGGGTCGCCGCGCGCCCGGTACGGTCACCCCGTGACGACGACCTCGCGCTGGACCCGGGTACGACGAGCGCTCCGCGACGGTGTCGCCCGCCTGACGGGCACGACGTCCGGGCCTGCCCCGGCACGGGCGACGCTGCCCGACCACCGCGGGACCGTCCGGCTCCAGTACGCCCCGGCGCTCGACGGCGACGGCGACCCCGGCGAGATCGTCTGGGCCTGGGTCCCGTTCGAGGACGACCCGAGCCAGGGCAAGGACCGGCCGGTCCTGGTGATCGGCCGCGACGCCGACGACCTGCTCGGCCTGATGCTCACCAGCAAGGACCACTCGCGCGACGCCGCCGCCGAGGCCCGCCGCGGCCGGGTCTGGATGGACATCGGCGCGGGGGCGTGGGACTCCCGACGGCGCCCCAGCGAGGTCCGTCTCGACCGCGTGCTCCGCCTGCGACCGTCCGCGGTCCGCCGCGAGGGCGCCATCGTCGATCGGGCCCTGTTCGACGAGGTGGCCACGGAGCTGCGCCGCACGCAGGGCTGGTGAGACGCCGCGAGGCTCCATGCAACCCTGTGAGGCTCCATGCAGCCCCGTGAGGCCCGTCACGCCGTTCGGCTGCGGGCCTCTCGCCTGCTAACATGGTGATTCGCGTGTCCGCCCGGGTCGGCGGGCACAAGCCCAGTTCCTCTCCGCGGGTATCCCCACGCCCATGTCCCGGAGCTGTGCGCGCCCTCTAGACCTGTCAGATCGCTTCGGCGAACGCACAAGAGAGTCCACACGTGGCCAACATCAAGTCCCAGATCAAGCGCATCACGACCAACGAGAAGGCGCGCCTGCGCAACAAGGCGGTGAAGTCCGAGCTCAAGACGCACATCCGTCGCGTCCGCGAGGCCGTCGCCGGTGGCGACAAGGAGGCCGCATCGACGGCTCTCGTCGAGGCGTCGCGCAAGCTCGACAAGGCCGTCTCGAAGGGCGTCATCCACGAGAACCAGGCCGCCAACAAGAAGTCGGCGCTGGCGAAGTCGGTCGGCGCACTCTGATCTACCGCTGAGCGGGTCACGGCACTGCCGGGACCGCCGGTCGCCGCGATGAGCGGCACGAGCACCAGCGAAGGCGTCACCCCCGCGGGGTGGCGCCTTCTGCTGTTGTCCCGCGCGTCGGCCCACCAGTGGGCGTGAACGACAGTGAAGGCGTCACCCCCCCTGCGGGGTGACGCCTTCGCTGTTCTCCGACCTCGATCAGATCAGCGACCAGGTCTCCCAGGAGCTGAGCGGGATCGTGGGACGGAAGCCTGCCTCGCGCAACGCGCGGTCGTACGCCTGTGCCGCTGCGGCACTGTCGCCGTGCATGGCGTACCGGTCACCGAGGTCACGCCACGCGGACGCGGACTGCCGGGACGCGGACATCATGCCGAGCAGGTCGGCCGCCGACTCGTACGCCCGTGCGGCACCCACGACGTCGCCGCGTGCGTGCAGCGCGTCGCCCCGGGAGAGCTGTGCGAAGGCCGTCTCGAGACGGGGCGGGTCGCCCAGCCGCTCGAGCGCGGCGTTCGCGAACCGCTCGGCGGCGTCGACGTCGCCGAGCAGCAGGTGCGCGCGCGAGCTCTCGACGTCGACGCGCGACAGGTCGAGCTCGGAACCGAGGACGGCGAGCCCGGGGGTCGCGCGCTCGATCTGGTCCAGCGCACCACGCGGGTCCACCGGGTCGGAACGCAACAGCAGCCACGCATAGTTCAGCCGCAGCCGAGGGAGGTCGCGGTCCGCCTCGCCCTCGGAGAGGAGGCCGAGGGCCCTCTCGGTGTACCGCTGGGCGAGCTCGTAGTCGCGCCGCTGCTCGGCGACGAGCGCCGCGTTCCAGTAGACGCTGCCACGACCACGCGGGCTGCCGAGCGACTCCGCGAGACGGACGAGCTCCGCGGCGCGGTGGGTCGCGTACAGGAGGTCGCCCCGCTCGACGTACGCCCACAGCACTGTGGACGCCAGGCGCAGGTGCTCGTCCGTACCCGTGAGGTCGGCCGCCTCGAGCTCGTCGAGCGTGCGCTCACCGACCTCGACGCTGCGGTGCAGGTCGCCGGCCTCGAGGTACGCCGCTACCAGCGCGTTGGCCAGCTTGGCCGACTCGACGTGGTGCGTGCGGCCCCGCGAGTCCGCAAGGAGCGGCTCGAGGATGGCGACGGACGACTCGAGGTCACCCAGGACCTCGAACGAGTGCGCCAGCGTCGTCAACGCGTCGACCCGGACCGACGGCGAGACGATCTCGAGGTCGAGCGCCTCGAGCCTGCGTCGCGCGCCGACGGCGTCGCCCTGCGTCATGTCGAGCTTGGCGTAGTCGATCTCGAGGCGTGTGCGCGCCTCGTTGGGACCGTCCTCGCCGTGCTTCAGGTATTCGAGGGTCGTGCCCAGGCGTGTAGCCAGCACGGCGAGCGCGGAGTCAGTCGGTTCACGATGACCCGCCTCGATCAGGGAGATGTAGCTGGGTGAGAACGCGGAGCCCGCGAGCGAGGTCTGGGACAACCCAGCGGCGAGCCGAGCGTCGCGCACCCGGTCAGCAATCGTGGTCATGGTCAGTCATTGTATGTGTGACGTCCCCCAGATGCACCACCCCCCGCAGAGACGGCGTGTTCGTGCCTCTGCTGTGCATCTGGGGAGAGGGTCAGTTGATGATCTTGCAGCAGCCGCTGGCGCCGCCGGAGGTCACCGTGTTGGTGGGACCTTCGGCAAGTGCTGAGCTCGGCGCGACGGCCAGTGAGCCGAGCACGGTGAGGACCACGAGCGCGGACTTGAGCGGTCTGGGCATGGTGAGGTGCTCCATCTTCTTGTCGTACCGGTGTGCAGGTGGTGCCCATGATGGCCTGTGACTCGCATCGTGTCTCCCGTTACTCACCGGTCCGACCCTGAAAGGGTGAAAGATCCCGGTTCGCGGCCACCTCGCGAGCGGCGCCCGGTCGACGCTCCAGAATTCCACCCGCCCACGAGCGGTTCACAGGACCGAACTTGTGGTGTCATAGATCCCATGACACCCGACGACGCCGACGGGCGGCTCGCTCATCTCGCAGCCGCGGTGGAGGACGCCATCCCTCTTGCCCTCCGGCAGGAGTGGGCGCAGCGGATCTCCCACGAGCCGGTGCTCGTCGCGCGGCAGGGCATCTTCTCGGAGCACGGGCGTCCGTTCGCCTACCAGCTCTCGTTCCGCTCCCCCGACCAGCTCACCGCCAGCGCGATGTCATGGAGCTCCCACCAGCACGAGCGGGCCACCGCCCACGTGCTCGGCGCCACCTTCGGCCGGGCCGATCTCGAGCACGTCGCCAACGGCCGGCTGCTCTTCGTCCGGTGCCCCCGGGCGTACCTCGTGGGCGATCTGCCCATCCCGCGCCGGCCCGACCGCCTGGTGATCGAGGTGAACGACGCCGTGACGGTGGACTCCGCGGTCCTGTCGGGCATCCGACGGCTGCGTGAGGAAGGCTTCCGGATCGCGGTCCCGGCCTTCGTGAGCAACCCGAACCAGCGGCGCCTCCTGCCGCACGCGGACTTCGTGAAGATCGACGTGCGCGACCTCGACGTCGAGGGGCCGCCCGTGGTCCACCTCGCCCGGTCGTACGGCGCGCTGCTCGTCGCCGAGTACGTCGAGACCCCGGACACCCTCCGCCACGCGCGGGACCTCGGGTTCACGCTCTTCCAAGGAAACCTGCTCGAGCGTGCCGGTGTCCTCGACCGCGCGGGCGCTCGCCGGGTCAGCCTGTAGCACCTCCGCCGACATGCCCCGTCACAGCGTGTTGCTCCGGTCGGGTGAACCGCGTCATGAACCCGCACCGCGCCGCTCTCATCCAGTGTGACCGCGTCCGTCGTCTCCCCCGCCCTCCCGTCAAGGCTGCCCATCGCCTCCCAGCCGATCTGGACGACGGACGGCCGGCTCTTCGGCAACGAGTTCCTCTACCGGTCCCGTGACGGGCTCCCCGCGCAGGTCGACCGGTGGCGCTCCGACCGTCAGGACGTCGCGACCGCGTCCGTGCTCGAGGCCCTCTTCGGGGACGGCCCACCTGCCGCCACCACCTACGCGTTCGTGAATATCACCCGCTCGTTCCTGGTGGACGACCGACCGCTCCCCGCGCACGCAGGCCGACTGGTGCTCGAGATCGTCGAGTCCGTCGCAGCGGACGCCGAGGTCATCGCCGGCCTGGAGCGGCTCCGGCTGCGCGGGTACCTCATCGCGATCGACGACTTCGCGGCCGAGCCGGACCAGGTCGCGATGATGCCCTACGCCGACTTCGTGAAGATCGACTGCCGCGACGTCCGCCGGCAGGGGCCCTCGCTCGTGCAGCTCGCGCGACGGCACGGCGCCCGGCTCGTCGCGGAACGGGTCTCCGACTCGCTGCTCGTCGAGGAGTGCCGAGGCTGGGGGTTCGACCTGTTGCAGGGGGACGTGCTCGGTCCGGCGGTCACCCTGACTGCGTAGGCCGCCTCGACCGCCTCACGATCCGACGGCGGCGGCGACGCGGAGGACCGCCCGCTCGACGGCGAACTGAGGGTCGCGTCCCTCCCCCTTGACCTCCGCGTCTGCCTGCGCGACGGCGGAGATCGCGCTGGCCAGCCCCTCGGGCGTCCACCGACGCAGGTCAGCCATCGCCCGGTCCGTCTGCCACGGAGCCAGCCCCAGGTCACGGACCGCCCCGGCGCCGCGGCCACGCACCGCCGCCACCTTGGCCAGGACGCGCAGCTTGGCAGCGAGGGCCGCGACGACCGGGACCGGGTCCACGCCGGTCGCGAGCGCGTGCCGCAGCAGCGCCACGGCCTGACCCGACTGCCCGGCGACCGCGGCGTCCGCGACGCGGAAACCCGTCGCCTCGATCCGGCCCCCGTAGTAGCGCTCGACAGCCTCCGGACCGATGAGGCCGGTGGTGTCCGCGACGAGCTGCGCGCAGGACGCGGCGAGCTCGCGCAGGTCGCTGCCCACGGCGTCGACCAGGGCACGCACCGCTTGCGCGTCGGCCCGACGGCCGGCCCGCCGGAGCTCCGCGGTGACGAACGCGCTCTTGTCGCCGTCGGACTTGATCACGTCGCACGCCACCGTGGGGACGCCCGCCGACCGCAGCGCGTCGAGCAGCTTCTTGCCGCGCTGGCCGCCGGCGTGCCGCAGGACCAGCACGACCTCGGGCGGGGGCGCCGCGAGGTACGCCGCAACGTCGTCGAGCAGCTCCTCGCCCGCGCGCTCGAGCCCGTCGACGACGACGACCTTGTCCTCGGCGAACAGGGACGGGCTGCTGACCACACCGAGGGTGCCGGCGGAGTAGTCGGCGGCGTCCAGCCGGGTGACCTCCACACCGGCGTCCGCGGCGCGTGCGAGCGAGACGACCCGGTCGACCGCACGGTCCGCGAGCAGCCCTTCGGCACCGCTGACCAGCAGGACCGGCGCCAGCTCGACCGCCTCCCACGAGACACCGACCGTGCCCTTCGTGGCGCGGGACGCTGGTCGGCGAGTAGCAGGAGGCACGGGCACAGCCTGCCAGACGTCACCGACGCGACCGCTCCGACGCCTCGCGGCCGACGACGAGCAGCCGGAGCACGCACGCTCCCGCCACCGCGAGCAGCACCGCACCCGTCCACCCCGGGAGCCAGGCGACCTGCGAGCCCGGTGCCGCCGCGGCGACCCGAGCGACGGCCCCGATCCACCAGCACGCCGCACCTGCTCCGAGCGCCAGCACCTCGGCGCCCGCGGACCACCAGGGCGCCACACAGCCCGCCGCCAGGCCGAGCACCGTCGCGGGAGCGACGGCCGGAGCTGCCAGGACGTTGGCGGGGACCGCGTAGAGCGACACCGCGGGGGTCAGCAGCAGGATCACCGGGGCGCACACGAGCTGCGCGGCGACCGGAAGGGCGAGCGCGGTCGCGACCGGCCGGCCGAGCACCCCTGCCCCGCGATCGGCGAGCGGTCCGCCCAGGAGGACCAGCGCGGCGGTGGCGAGCACCGAGAGCACGAAGCCCACCTCACCGGCCAGCCACGGGTCCGCGACGAGCAGCAGGACGACCGTCGCCCCGAGCGCGGCAGGTGCTCGGTGCGGGCGGCCGAGCAGGAGCCCGAGCAGCGCGACCGCCCCCATCGCCGCCGCCCGCAGCACGCTCGGTGACGGGTGCACGACGAGCACCAGGGCACCCATCGCCGCGACCGTGAGGCCCGCTCGGGCGGCCCGAGGCAGGCGGATCGCCGCCGCGAGCGTCAGCACCAGCGCGGCGACCAGCGAGAAGTGCGCACCGGACACCGCCGTCACGTGGGTCAGCCCCGAGGCCCGGAGGGCGACCCCGAGGTCGTCGGGGACCGCCGACGTGTCACCGACCGTGACGCCCGCGAACAACGCTCCCGCGTCCCCTGGGAGCGTGGCGCCGAGCGACCGCACCCCGTCGCGGAACCGCGACGCTGCCGCCTCCGGCGCGGGTGGCTCCGACACGACGTCCGGGGCTCCGCTGCTCAGCAGGACCGCGACCGTGCGCCGGCCTGTCTCCCCCGGGCGCACCCGCCCCGACGCGGCCACCCGGGCACCCGGTGCCACGGTGCCCCACGACGACGGCCCGAGCATGAGCACGTGCCCCGTGGCGCCGGACTCCCGGCCTCGTGCGGACACCCGATCGACGGCGACCAGCGTCCGGACCCGCTCCGGAGCCCCGGGCCACGCCGGTGGGAGGACGGTCGGGTCGCCGACGACGACGCCCTCGACCCGGCCCACCGCACCGGTCTGCGCGAGCCCCGGGAGGAGCCCGTCGTCGCGGGCGGACGTCTGGCTCGCGCCCGCGCCGAGCACCGCCGACGCGACGACGAGACACAGGGCGACGACCGGACCCACCGGACCGCGCCTCGGCGTCCGTCGCACGTGGGGCTGTTCGTCGCGACCCGCTCGACGGCCCGATGCCAGCACGCCCACCCCGACGACGAAGCAGAGGAGGGCCGTGAGCAGCGCGGCACGCGGGGGCACACGAACCACCAGGAGCGCCACGATCCACGCGACCGCGGCAACCGGCAGGAGCCGCACGTCGACCGTGCTCGGCGGGTCGCCGACCTCGTCCAGGGCGGGCACCGTCGGCGGAGGCGCCGGTACCACCCCCGCGTCCGTGTCCGGGGCCGTGCCCGGGCGCGCTCGGAGCGCTGTCATACCCGGACCAGGTCGCGCAGGCGCTCGAGCAGCGTCGGGCCGATCCCGGTGACGTCCGCGAGCTCCTCGACGGTCGTGAAGGGGCCGTCCTCCCGGTGCGACACGATCCTGTCCGCCAGCACCGGACCGATACCGGGGAGGGCGTCCAGTGCTGCGGCGTCGGCGGTGTTGATGTCCACGAGGTCGTCCCCGCCGGCCGGCGGGGACGCAGCCGAGGGCGGTGCCGGTCCCTCGCCCGACCGCGGTACGGCGATCTGCTCGCCGTCGACCAGGAGCCGGGCGAGGTTGAGGGCACTGACCTCGGCCTCGGCGGTCGCGCCACCCGCCGCGGAGATCGCGTCGACCACGCGGGATCCCTGCACGAGTCGGACCACACCCGGCGCGACGACGGCACCGACGACGTCGACGACGACCTCCGCCGAGCCGGTCGGGGACGCGGGGGTCACCGGACCGCTCGGCGCCGGTGTCGGGAGGACCACCGCGGGGCCGGGCGCGACCGCCGCCGCGCGCAGCGCGACCGCACCGGCCACCAACAGGAGTACCGCCCCTGCCGCGGCGGCGAGCCGCCACGAGACCGCCCACCGGACGCGGCGTCGAGGTGTCGACGCTCGGTCCGCCGGGTCACCGTGCGTCGCGACGTATCCGGCGGCAGCGATCTGCAGTGCTGCGGTCGTCAGGTTCGCCGGGCCGAGCACGGACGGTTGCCGCGCGGACGGCGGTGCAGCCGTCCGGAGACCCCCCGCGCGGTGCCGGTCAGGCGCATCGCCGAGCGCGACGCCCCCGAGGTCGAGCGGGCGGTCCGGCTCTGCCGGAGGTGCACCTGGGACCCAACCGGCCTGCCGTGACGCCTGTCGGTCGACGGCGGGAACACTCGCGGGACCGTGATCCGCTGGTCCTGGGGTGTCGGTGGTGCGCTCTGCCTCCGGCTGTCGGACCGGAGCGGTATCGCGGGCCGGGTCGATCGCGGCAGCGCTCGCACGCGCCCCGAGGGGGTCGCTCGTGGGATCCGGATCCTGCGGTCCGCCGGGCGCGCGGACGGCCGTGAGGGCAGCCAGGCGATGCCGGGCGATCCGGGCGAGGTCGCTGTCACGGCGGTGCACCCGGCGAACGTACGGCCGGGGACAGGGCCTCATCGCCGGGCCGTCGCCGGTGGCGGACACGACCTTGCCGGGCCGGGCTGTGGGCGGTTCACCGGCACGCGGCACCGGTCACGCCCGACGACGACCGCGGAGGCCGCCGCCCGGCCGCGACCACCGCAGGCGGTCACGCGGCGGCGATCACGCGGGGGCGGTCACCCGGGGGCGGTCACGCGGCGGACGTCAGGCGTCCGAGACCACGATCGCCAGGAGACCGGGACCGGCATGCGCGGCGAGGACGGCGCTGGACTCGCAGACCGCTGTCTCCGCGAGGTGGTCGCCTGCTGCGTCGACCAGCTCGCTCGCGAGCGTCGCAGCCAGCTCCGGCTGACCGAGGTGGTGCACGGCGGCCCGCGCGGAGGGTCGCCGTGCGACGTCGGCGACGGCGAGCGCGACCAGTCGGTCGCGCGCAGCGCGCCGCGTGCGGACCTTCTCGATGACCTCGATCCGACCGTCGTCCAGCGTGAGGATCGGGCGCAGCCCGAGCACGATGCCGATCGCGGCCGCAGGGATGCTGAGACGTCCGCCCCGGCGCAGGTGGTCGAGGGAGTCGACGAGGAACCAGACGCGCGTCGAACCCGCGACGGCTCGGCCGCGCTCGGCGACCTCGGCACCGGAGGGGAGCCGGGCCTCGACACGTCCCCGGGCGCGCCACCACGCACGCGCCGCTGCGACCGGTCCGGCGGCCGACGGGGTGGGCTCAGCCGGCGGCGGAGGTCCCGCCGAGAAGCGCGCCGCGTCCAGCACGGCGAACCCGAGCGCCATGGCGACCGCTCGGGAGTCGACCACGTGGACGGGCACGGGCGACGACTCCGCCGCGAGCTGGGCCGCCCGGACCGTGCCCGACAGGTCACCCGAGAGGTGGATCGAGACGATCTCCCGCGCACCGGAGGCCGCCGCACGGTCGTACGCCGACGCGAACGCGGCGGGCGGCGGCTGCGACGTCGACACCTTGACGTTCGCCGTGAGCGCGGCGAGCAGGTCACCCGGCGTCAGGTCGACACCTTCGACGTGCCGCACGCCGTCGACCACCACGTCCAGCGGGACGACGCCGATGCCCCACCGCTCTGCCGCTCCCTCGGGCAGCGACGCCGTCGAGTCCGTGACGATCGCGACCGACGGCTGCTCGACGTGGCGACGGCCGGGCATGCCGGTCAGGCCGGGACGACGTTGACGAGCTTCGGAGCCCGCACGATCACGGTGCGGATGTCGCGGCCGTCGAGCGCACGCTGCACCCCGGCGTCGGCCAGGGCAAGTGCACGCAGGTCGTCGTCCGAGGCTTCCGGTGCCACCTCAGCCCGGCCGCGGACCTTGCCCTGCACCTGGAAGATGCACGTCACGGTGTCCTCGACCAGGTATGCCGGGTCCGCCACGGGGAACGGCTCGTGCGCGAGCGAGCGCTCGTGACCCAGCCGCGACCACAGCTCCTCGGCGACGTGCGGAGCGACCGGGGCCGTCATCAGCACGAGCGCCTCCACGGCCGCCCGCGGCGTCGTCGGCAGCGTGGTCAGGTGGTTGTTCAGGACGATCAGCCGAGAGATCGCGGTGTTCACGCGCATCGCAGCCATGTCCGCGGTCGTGTCGGCGATCGCGCGGTGCAGGACCTTGAGGGTCTCGGTGGACGGCGCCTCGTCGGACACGACGGTCTCGCCGGTGCCCTCGTCGACGACGTTGCGCCACAGCCGCTGCAGGAAACGCTGCGACCCGACGACCGCGCGGGTCTCCCACGGGCGGGACAGGTCGAGCGGACCCATCGACATCTCGTACACCCGCAGGGTGTCCGCGCCGTACTCGGCGTACATGTCGTCGGGCGTCACCATGTTCTTCAGGGACTTGCCCATCTTCCCGTACTCACGGTGGACGGGTTCGCCGTCCCAGCGGAAGCCGGTCTCCGACGTGGCGTCCTCGACGACCTCGTCGGCGGGCACGTGCACGCCACGGGCGTCGGTGTAGGCGTACGCCTGGATGTAGCCCTGGTTGAACAGCTTGTGGAACGGCTCCCCGCTGGAGACGTGGCCCAGGTCGTGCAGGACCTTGTGCCAGAAGCGTGCGTACAGCAGGTGCAGGACGGCGTGCTCGACGCCGCCGACGTACAGGTCGACACCGCCCAGGGAGCCGGGCTTCTGCTCGCCGTGCCCCGGGCCCATCCAGTACCGCTCGAGCTCGGGGTCGACCACCACGGTGTCGTTGGTCGGGTCCAGGTAGCGCAGGTAGTACCAGCAGGAGCCCGCCCAGTTGGGCATCGTGTTGGTGTCCCGGCGGTACTGCTTCGGGCCGTCGCCCAGGTCGAGCGTGACGTTCACCCAGTCCTCGTTGCGGCCCAGGGGCGGCTCGGGGGTGGAGTGCGCGTCGTCGGCGGCGAACGTGCGCGGCGAGTAGTCGGGCACGTCCGGCAGGTTGACCGGCAGCGCGGACTCCGGGACGGCCAGCGGCAGGTCGTGCTCGTCGTAGACGATCGGGAATGGCTCGCCCCAGTAGCGCTGGCGGCTGAACAGCCAGTCGCGCAGGCGGTAGTTGATCGTGCCCTCGCCGACGCCCTTCGCGGTCAGCCAGTCGGTGATCGCCGCCTTGGCGTCGGTCACGCCCAGACCGTCCAGGCTGATCTCCTCGTTCGAGGAGTTGATCGCCACGCCGTCGCCGGTCCGGGCGCCCGGCTCGGTGCCCTCCGGTGCGTCGATCGTGTAGACGATCGGCAGGTCGAACGCCTCGGCGAACGCGAAGTCGCGCGCGTCGCCCCCGGGGACGGCCATGATCGCGCCCGTGCCGTAGCCCATGAGCACGTAGTCGGCGGTGAACACCGGCAGCAGCTCGCCGTTCACCGGGTTCTTCGCCAGGTGGCCGGTGAACACGCCGGTCTTGCGGCCGGCGTCGGCCTGGCGCTCGACCGCGGTCTTGGCGGCGGTCTCCGCGCGGTACGACGCGACCGCGTCGACGGGGCTGCGGTGCCCGGCCGTCCAGACGTCCTTCGTCCCGTCGGGCCACGCCGTCGGGACCTCGTCCAGCAGCGGGTGCTCGGGAGCGACGACGACGAACGTGGCGCCGAACAGGGTGTCGGGGCGCGTGGTGAACACCTCGACCTGCTCGCCGCCCTGGACCGCGAAGCGCACGCGGGCGCCCGACGAGCGACCGATCCAGTTGCGCTGCATCGCCTTGACCTTGTCCGGCCAGTCGATGTGCTCCAGGTCGTCGATCAGCCGGTCGGCGTAGGCCGTGATGCGCATGTTCCACTGCCGCAGGCTGCGCTGGAACACCGGGAAGTTCCCACGCTCGGACCGGCCGTCCGCGGTGACCTCCTCGTTCGCCAGGACCGTGCCCAGGCCGGGGCACCAGTTCACGGGCGTCTCGGAGACGTAGGCCAGGCGGTGGGTGTCCAGCACGCGCCGGCGCTCGACGGGATCCAGCGACGCCCACTGTGCGCCACGTGCCCCGGACTCGTACTCCGCGACCAGCTCCGCGATCGGGCGGGCGCGCCCGACGCCACCGTCGGGCCGGGGAGCGGTCTCGTCGTACCAGGAGTCGAAGATCTGCAGGAAGATCCACTGCGTCCAGCGGATGTAGTCCGGGTCGATCGTCGCGAACGTGCGGCGCGGGTCGTGCGCCAGACCCAGCCGACGCAGCTGGCGCTGCATGATCACGATGTTCGCCTCGGTGGTGGTGCGCGGGTGCTGGCCCGTCTGCACGGCGTACTGCTCGGCGGGCAGGCCGAACGCGTCGAAGCCCAGCGTGTGCAGCACGTTGTCGCCCTGCATGCGGCGGAACCGGCCGACGACGTCCGTGGCGATGTAGCCCAGCGGGTGACCCACGTGCAGGCCCGCGCCGGACGGGTACGGGAACATGTCCATCACGAAGTACGCCGGCTGCGCGGGGTCCGCGTACCGACCCTCACCGTCCGTGAGACCACCCGCGGGGTCGGCCGCGAAGAAGGTGCCACGGTCCGCCCACGCGTCCTGCCAGCGCAGCTCGATCTCGCGTGCGAGCTCGGGGGTGTACCGGAACGGCACGTCGTCGGTGGCGGCGGTGGTGGCGATGGGGGCGTCCTGCGAGGTCACCCGGCGAGTTTACCGACCAGGAGTCGAGGAGCCGTACGCGACTGCGCTCGCCCAGGTGCCCCGGGACCCACGGTCGTATGCTCCGGACATGTCGGACAGCACCCCGTCGAAGGTCCCCTCCTCGTCCGCCGACCTCGCCGCCCTGCGCGCCGCGGCCGCGCAGGCCGCCGCCGAGGCAGCGGAGGCGAAGGCGCAGGCCGCCGCTTTGGCGCTCGCTGCGGCGGAGGCGGCGGCAGCGGAGGGCGCGACGCCCGCGGCCACACCCGCGCCGGCCGCAGACGTGCCGGCTCCGGCGCTGTCCGAGCACGCCGCGCAGATCGTGGCGGGTTACACCTTCACGGGACCGATGCTCCCGGTCGGTGCCCTGGTCGAGGACGACGTCGCGATCCCCGGCGCCCCGGTCGGCATCCCGCTCGCGATGATGAACCGCCACGGCCTGGTCGCCGGCGCGACGGGGACCGGCAAGACCAGGACGCTCCAGGTGCTGACCGAGGGCCTGTCGGCCGCGGGGGTCCCGGTGTTCGTCGCGGACATCAAGGGTGACCTGTCGGGCCTGGCCGTCCCCGGGACGTCGAGCGAGAAGCTCCTGGCGCGCACCGTGAGCCTCGGGCAGGAGTGGGTGGCGACCGCGTCGCCGGTCGAGTTCTACAGCCTCGGCGGTCTCGGTGAGGGGACACCGGTGCGCACGACGGTCACGGACTTCGGGCCGCTGCTGCTGGCCAAGGTGCTCGGGCTGAACGCCACGCAGGAGTCGAGCCTCGGCCTGATCATGCACTGGGCGGACACGCAGGGGCTGGCGCCGCTCGACCTCAAGGACCTGCAGGCGACGATCGCGTACCTGGTCAGCGACGAGGGAAAGCCGCTGCTCAAGGGCATCGGCGGACTGTCGGCGTCGACCGCAGGCGTGATCCTGCGGGAGATCGTGTCGCTGCAGGGTCAGGGGGCCGACGCGTTCTTCGGCGAGCCGGCGTTCGACGTCTCGGAGCTGCTGAGAACCACCCCCGACGGCCGCGGCGTGGTCAGCGCGCTCGAGCTGCCCGCGGTGCAGGACCGACCGGCCCTCTTCTCGACGTTCCTCATGTGGCTGCTGGCCGAGCTGTTCCAGGAGCTCCCCGAGGTGGGCGACCCCGACAAGCCCAAGCTCGTGTTCTTCTTCGACGAGGCGCACCTGTTGTTCACGGGCGCGTCGGGCGACTTCCTCACGCAGGTGACCCAGACGGTCCGGCTCATCCGGTCGAAGGGCGTCGGCGTCTTCTTCGTCACGCAGAGCCCGAAGGACGTGCCCGGGGACGTCCTGGCCCAGCTGGGCAACCGCGTGCAGCACGCGCTGCGGGCGTTCACCCCGGACGACGCGAAGGCGTTGCGGGCGGCGGCGCGGACGTTCCCGACGTCGCCCTACGACCTGGAGCAGCTGCTGCAGTCGCTGGGTACCGGCGAGGCCGTGGTGACCGTGCAGTCGGAGCGCGGGACGCCGACCCCGGTGGCGTGGACGCGGTTGCGGGCACCGCAGTCGTCGATGGAGCCCATGCCCGCCGCCCAGCTGACGGCGGCGGTCACGGCCTCACCGCTGTCCGGCCGGTACGCGGTCGCGGTGGACCGGGAGTCCGCGTACGAGCTGCTGGCGGTGCGGGCGGAGAAGGCGCAGGAGGCGGCACGCAAGCAGCAGGAGGCCGAGGAGGCGCAGGACCGCGCGGACGAGGCGGCACGGGAGGCCAAGCGGGCCGCTCCGCGCAGGTCGACCAGCCGGACGAGCCCGTTGGACAGCCTGCTGCGGTCAGCGGGCACTCAGCTCGGGCGTGAGATCACGCGCTCGATCTTCGGGACGCGTCGGCGCTGACAGGACGGGCACCGGTCCGCGCCCGAACGCCAGCACGACCACCAGGCCGACCGCGGTCAGCCCGGCACCGACCCACGCCGGGGCGAGGTACCCGAACCCTCCGGCGATGACGAGCCCTCCCGCGAACGCCCCGGCGGCGTTGCCCAGGTTGAGCGCGGAGTGGCAGAGCGCCGCACCGAGGGACGGCGCCGCGGGCGAGACGTCCATGAGCCGCGTCTGCAGCGACAGCCCCAGCACCTGCGACGTGACGCCGAGCAGCACGAGCGCGAGCACGGCGGGCACCGGGGATGCGCCGACCAGCGCGATGGCGACGAGCACGACGATGGTCGCGACCATCGAGCCGATCACCGTGCCGAGCACGGACCGGTCGGCGAGCCGGCCGCCGACGAGCGTCCCGATCGTCATGCCGATGCCGTACAGCGCGAGGACCAGCGGCACGAGCCCGATGCCCAGGCCGGTGACCTCGGTGAGCAGCGGCTTGACGTAGGAGTAGACCGCGAACATGCCGCCGAACCCGACGGCACCGGCGCCGAACGCGATCCAGAGCCGCCGGTTGCGCAGCGCGGCGAGCTCGGTGCGGACGGTGGTACCGGGGGGCGACGGCAGCGACGGCGTCCACGCGTGCAGGGCCGCGAGCGTGATCAGGCCGAGCACACCGACCCCGACGAACGCCCAGCGCCAGCCGACGGCCTGCCCCACGATCGTCGAGAGCGGCACCCCGACGGCACACGCCACGGTGAGGCCGGCCATCATCGCGGCGACCGCCCGACCCCGCCGCTCGGGTCCCACGACCGCCGTGCCCATGACCGCACCGACCCCGAAGAACGCTCCGTGCGGCAGCCCGGCGAGGAACCGGGCGAGCACCAGCCAGCCCATGCTGGGCGCGAACGCGGACAGGACGTTGCCCACCGTGAACGCGACCATGAGCAGCAGGAGGAGCCGGCGTCGGTCGAGTCGTGCGCCGAGGGCCGCGAGCGTCGGGGCGCCGACGACGACCCCGAGCGCGTAGGCCGTGATCGCGTGCCCGGCGACGGGGATCGACACTCCCAGGTCGTCGGCGATCTCGGGCAGGAGGCCCATCGTCGCGAACTCGGTGGTGCCGATGCCGAAGCCACCGAGGGCCAGGGCGAACAGTGCGGCGCGGGAGCGCGCGGGCGACAGCGTGACCAAGCGGGAGCCCTCCGGACGAATCGATTCGATCACGATGCGGAGTGCGCCGTCGTCAGCTCCGGTGGATGCCGCCCAGCGTACGGGGTGTCAGGCGGCGGGGACCAACCAGATGGCCCGCGCCGCGATCTCGCCGAGGTCGACCGTCGCCCCGGCGACCCGCACCGAGATCACTCCGGCGACCGTGCGGCGCTCGACCACCGTGACCGGCGCGTCGAGCAGCAGGTCGACCGACTCGAGGTAGCGCAGGAGTCCGGGGTCCGCGTCGGAGATCCGCGCGACCGCCCACTCCCCCGGCGCCACGTCCCACAGCACGCTGGCCGCGGGGATGTCGAGGGAGCCGTCAGGGCCGGGGATCGGGTCACCGTGCGGGTCCCGCGTGGGGTGGCCGAGCCGGGCGGAGAGCCGCTCGACGAACAGGTCGGAGACCGCGTGCTCGAGGACCTCGGCCTCGTCGTGAACCTCGTCCCAGCCGTAGCCGAGCATCTCCACGAGGAAGGTCTCGACGAGCCGGTGCCGGCGCACGACCGCGAGCGCATGCCGCTCGCCGTCGGCCGTGAGCTCGACGGCGCCGTAGGGCTGGTGGGTGACCAGGCCGCTGTCGGCGAGCCGCCGGACGGTCTCCGAGACGGTGGACGCGCCGACGCCGAGGCGGGTGGCGAGCATCTTGGTGGTGACGGGCTGCTCCGACCACTCGCGGGCCGACCACACGACCTTGAGGTAGTCCTGGGTGACGGCGCTCAGCTCGGGGGTCGTCGGAGTGCTCACGGCGTCAAGCCTAGGGCTCGGACGCTCACCAGCCGTCGACGCTCCAGTGCCACGGCTCGCCGGGCAGGTTCTCCAGCCCGTAGTCGGCTGCGTGCTCGGCGAGCCAGAGGACCGCGGGCGATCCGGCGCGCAGGACCTTCCCCTCCACCGTGAAGTCGAGCGCCAGGCCGCGCTCGTGACGCGAGGTCCCTGGCGGCGCGGTCTGCGGGCGGCACGTGACGACCGTGGGGTCGGCCTCGGTGGGGCTGCAGTTGGCGGCGCGCAGCGCGATCTGCTGGCTGGAGCTGCGCCAGCCCCAGGCGCGCAGGTCGATGCCGTCGACCCGTGCGGCGGTCATGAGGGCGTCCAGCGCGTCGGCGAGGCACGGGTGCACGCGCACCCCGGACGCGGTGACGACCGTGTCCTCCTGCGGGACGGGCGCGGTGACGTCGTCGCAGTCCGTCGCCACCTGGCTGCGCGTGAGCAGCTCCGCCGGCACGTCGACGCGCCACAGCTCCTGGCCCGTCGTCGCGCTCAGCAGCAGCGCGGCCTCCTCGAGGCGGAGCGTCGCGCCGGGGTGGCCCGGTGTCGCGCTCGCCCACAGGACGCCTCCGTCCGCGCCGGTCAGCACCACGTTCCCGTCGTCCTGGACGGCGAGGGCCGTGGCGCCGGGGGCGTCCGCGGTCCAGACGACCGTGTCGTCGTACGCGAGGGCGAGCCCGTCGGGTCCCAGCCGCAGGTGCAGGTGCCCGTCCGGGGAGCTGAGCTGCGCACCGAGGGCGACCGGCGTGCCGCTGACCAGCGAGGACGGGCCGATCACGGTCCCGGTGCTCCACACCGGCGCCCCGGCCGCGTCGTACAGGACGAGGTCGCCGTCGTCCTGCAGCACGAGCGACGACCCGGGGTGCCCGGCCGTGCGGCTGCGCCAGACGCGGTCGCCGTCCGGGTCGGTGACGACGAGGTTGCCGTCCTCCCGCAGGGTCAGTCGCGAGCCGGGTCGTCCGGTGCCCGTGGACCAGCGCGTCGTGGCGTCCGGGCCGAGCAGGGCGACGTCACCGTCGTCGAGCACGAGCAGCGTGTGGCGGCCGTCGGGCGAGGACAGCGCGTCGCCGGGTGCGAGCACGCCGCCCGACGGCAGGATCGAGGGCTGGACGGCCGTGCCCGACTCCCACACCTGCGTACCCTGCGGGTCCAGCACCACGAGGTTGCCGTCGTCCTGCAGGACGAGCCTCGACCCGACCGTCGCGGGCGCCTCCGGCCGCCAGCCGACGGTTCCGTCCGGGGCGGTCAGCGTGACGTCACCGCTCTCCCCGACGACCAGGGACGAGCCGGGCGCGGCGGGACCGGAGACCCAGCGAGGATCTGCTTCGGCCCCGAACAGGGCGAGCACCCCGTCGGGCTGCACCACGAGCGTCTGCGACCCGTCCGCAGAGACGAGCCCCTCGCCCGACAGCAGCGACTCGCCGGGTCGCAGCTCTCCCTCACCGGACGAGGCGGAGGCCGACGGGGCGAGCACGAGGGTGCCGACGAGCACGCAGGCGCTGACCAGCGCGGTGCGGACGGCGGGACGCGCCCTCGCGTCCCGCTCCCGACCGCTCACGACGCGGCTCCCCGGGCCACCTACCCACCCCCTCGCACGGACCGACCTGACAGCTGCTCAGGTCGGCACGCCCCTCCACCCTAGGTCAGCGTGACGCAGATCACACGGGTGAAGGACCGATGGCCGGCGGCACGATCGCGGCGGGCCACTGCAGGCGGGGCGAGACGGTGGCGGTCGTGTCCGGTCGCACCTGGACCAGCTGGTAGTCGACGAACCGCCGCGTGTCCGGGTTCCACCGCAGGACCGTCATCTCGGCGACCCCGTTCAACGGTCCGACGGTCGGCTGGCCGAGCGTCGCCCCCGCGGTGCTCGAGCTGATGTACCGCACGGCGCGGCCCACCCGCTCGGGACCGTACCGGCGGTGCAGGTGGCCCGAGATCTGCGCCGGCGCGCAGCCGTCCTCCAGGGCCCGCTGCCCGACGGCCGGCGTGTGGATGAGAAGCAGGTCGACACCGTCGTCGTCCTCGCAGGCCACGTCGGCGAGGCGCTGCGCCTGCTCGGCCGCGGTCTCCTTGCCGGCCTGCGCGGTGCCTCCGGCGCCGACCCTCGTCTCGTTCGGGTCGCTGTCACCCAGGATGCGCAGGCCGTCGACCTCGATCACGGAGCCGTCCAGCACGGTCGCGCCGGCCCGCGCGTAGTTCGTCGACGTCTCGGCGGAGTCGTGGTTGCCTGGCGACGTCACGAGCTCCACCCCGTCCGGCACCGCCCTGGCGAACGTCGTCACGCAGTACTGCTCGACCGAGGTGCCGTTGATCGTCGTGTCGCCCGCGTCGAGGACGAGGTCGGCGTCCGCACCCTCGACGACGGTCCGGATCAGGGGTGCCATCCCCACGTTGCAGTGCAGGTCGGAGACGACGACGACGGTGAGCAGGTCCTCGTCGCCGGCCGGCTCGCTCGCCCCCGGCGACGGGCTGCCGGTCGCGGACGGTTCCTCGAGGAGCGCCTGCCGCTCGTCCCAGGCCGCCTGCAGCGACGTGTTCGCCTCCGCGTAGAACGTCTCGTTCTTGCGCAGCTCGGCGATGACCTGCCCGCCGTACGTGTCGATGACACCACCGAGCCGGCCGGTCACCCGGGCCCCCTCGAGCGGCGTGCCGTCGAACACCGACGATGCGCGTTGTGACACCGACGGCCGGTCGCGCCGCCCGAGGCTCGACGTCAGGACGGTGCCGACGAGCGCGACCACGACGACCCCGACGACGACCGCCCGCAGGTGCGGCCGCACACGGTCGTGCAGCTCCGCCCGGCGTGCGGCACCGACCAGGAAGCGGACCAGGTACCACCCGCCGACCAGCGCGGCGAGCGCCAGCACGGTCCGCTCGAGCGCCTCCACGCCCAGCGCCCGGGCCACGTCCTGGATCGTCGCCTCCGGTCCGGAGAAGAACTGCAGGTAGCTCTGCAGGTCGCCGCTGAGCGCGGCCAGGGTGCGGGCCTGGTTCAGCTCCGTGACGGACGCCGGGATCTCCTGCACGGTCACGCGGGCGCCGAGCGTCAGCGGCAGCGGGGAGTCGATCTCGAGCGTGCCGAGCGGGCCGAGGTCGATCGTCACCGTGTCGTCGGTGGTGACGTCGTACCGGGCCTCGTGCGGGCCGAGGCTGCTCTCGACGGACGCCGTCGTGATCCCGAACGTGAGCGCGAGGAGCACGGCGGCGACCAGCAGGAGGACCCGCGGCCACCACCGACGCTCGGGGCGCACCTCGGGGCTGCTCGGGTCGCTCATCGCACCCGAGCCTATGCGGCGAAGGCCAGGTCAGCCCTGCGCGTCGCGCCAGGCCACCCACTCGGCGGCCAGCGCCAGGTCGTAGTCCGGCCCGCCGGTGCTCACCGTGAACAGGGTCACGCCGGCTGCGACGAGAGCGTCGGCGACCTCGCTCGGCGGCGCGCCGACCCCGACGGACCGCTCGACGAGCGCGGCGGTGTCCCGGCCGACGTCGGCGCCGTGCTCGTCGAGGATCGCGCTCTTGCGGACGAGTGTGTCGACGTCACCGAACGAGTGCCACACGTCGGCGTGCTCCGCGACGACCCGCAGCGTCTTGCGCTCGCCACCGCCACCGATCATCACGGGGATCTGACGCGTCGGGACGGGGTTCGACGCCGCCCAGCGCGCCGTGATGCGCGGCATCGCCTGCGCGAGGTCCGCGATCCGGGAGCCCGCCGTGCCGAAATCGTACCCGAACTGGTCGTAGTCCTTCTCGAACCAGCCCGCACCGATGCCGAGGATCAGCCGGCCGCCGCTGATGTGGTCGACCGTGCGGGCCATGTCCGCCAGCAGCTCGGGGTTCCGGTAGGAGTTGCACGTCACGAGCGCGCCGATCTGCACCCGGCTGGTCTGCTCCGCCCACGCGCCGAGCATCGTCCAGCACTCGTAGTGCTTGCCGTCCGGGTCCCCGCTGAGCGGGAAGAAGTGGTCCCAGTTGAAGATGATGTCGACACCGAGGTCCTCGGCGCGGCGCACCGCGTCGCGGAGCTGGGCGTAGTCGGCGTGCTGGGGCTGGAGCTGGACTCCGATGCGGATGGGGTGCGTCATGGGTCGAGCCTAAGTTGGTCGGACAGGAGCTGACCTCTTCTGCGACGAGGCTGGGTCCACGACTCACCGAAGGAGTTCTCATGGACATGAAGCTGGAGCTCGTCCCCGTCCCGGTGACGGACATCGACCGAGCGAAGGCGTTCTACGTCGACCAGGTGGGCTTCGTCGTCGACCACGACGTCCCGGTCGACGAGAACCTGCGGTTCGTGCAGCTGACCCCGCCGGGCTCGGCGTGCTCGATCGTGCTCGACGTGAACCTGACCTCGATGCCTGCCGGGGCGCAGCAGGGCCTCCAGGTGGTCGTCGACGACGCCGACGCCGCCTACGAGTACCTGGTCGGGCGCGGGGTCGCGGCCGAGCCGGTGGTCGACTACCCGTGGGGGCGGTTCACGTTCTTCGCCGATCCCGACGGGAACCGGTGGTCGATCCAGCAGATCATCCGGAGGTAGGTGCCGTCGCCGCGATCAGCAGCTCCGCCGCCGCGCGGATCTGCTCGATCTGCTCGGGCGTGAGCCCCAGGCCCTCCACCATGGCGGCCGGGATCCCGACCGCGGAGGCCCGCAGGGCACGGCCGGCGTCGGTCACGACGATGTCGAGCGCGCGCTCGTCGTCCGTGGCGCGCTCGCGACGCACCAGTCCCATCGCCTCCAGCCGCTTGACCAGCGGCGACGCGGTGGCGGGCTCGAGGTGCAGCAGCGCGGCGAGGTCCTTGAGCGAGAGCCGGCCGTACTGCCAGAGCGCGAGCATCGTGAGGTACTGCGGGTGCGTCAGACCGAGCGGCTCGAGCAGCGGACGGTAGAACGCGACGAGGCCGCGGGCCGCAGCGGACATGGTCAGGCAGACCTGGGCCTCGACGGCGAGCGGATCGTCCATGCGCCCATCGTAGATCGTGGGCATATAGTTAGGGCACGAACTACTGAGAGGTGCTCGTGCCGAAGAAGAAGCGCCGTGACATGACCGAGTGGTGGCTGACCTACCTCGGCCCCGCGCAGGTGGGCAACATCCGCGGGCCGCGCAAGGTGCTGACCGACGACGAGGTGGCCCGCGACACCGAGCTCCAGCAGCAGTTCGACCGCGTCGTCGACGCCTCCGGCCGGACGTTCCTGGTGGAGCGCGGGACTACTGGTACGTGACCAGGTCCGGCACCGGCTGGACCTGGTACGTCTGCGTCGGGTCCAGCATGGGGACGTCCTCGTCGTAAAAGTTCTTCCACCCCCAGTGCACCGGCGGCGCGTCCGTGCGCAGCGCGTTCCACGTCCCCGCCTTCGCCGGCTGCGAGCCCTGCCCGTCGACGTGGATGACGATCGCGAGCTCGTCGCGGGACGTGTCGAGACGGGCGCGGTCCTGGATCATCCGGCCCGCGAACTGGTGCAGCACGAACATCTTCTGCGGCAGGGCGCGCTGGGCCGTGAAGTCCGCCAGCCACGCCGACACACCGTTCACCTCGTCGATGCCGACGGAGCCGATCTGGCGCAGGTGCACCTGGTCGGGGGCGAGGCGCCACTCCGGGTCGAGGGCGAGCCCGACGTACGGGAGCGCGAGGAGGTCGGCGTACCGCTGCGCCTGCGTGAGGAAGTCCGTCCTGCCCGGCTGCAGGTCGAGGACGACCGCCATTCCCGCGGCACCGGCGGCCTCCACCAACGGGCGCAGCTCCTCCACCGGCCGCTCCGTGGAGTAGTTCCCGTCGTCGCCCGGACCGGCTGACGCGATCGTGGCGATGATCTCCACCGCCGGCACGACGGCGTCCGCGGTGAGCGTCCGGTACGGCGCCGCGGTCCCGTCGGCGCGGGCCAGCGTCGCGGGCACGTCCTGCTCCCCCAGCACCCCGAGCGCCTTCGACCCCGGCGTGCCGTAGAGCGCGACGTACTTCTTGCCCGGCACCCCCGGGACCTGCGGGAACACGAGCTGGCCGCCGCCCCCCAGGAGGGTGCCGGTCGCGGCGGTGGCGACGCGGCGGGCCAGTCGGTCGGCCGGTCCGAACGCCGCCCCGAGCGCGATCGTGCGGTCCGGGGCGGCCGCGGCGATCGCCTGGACGCCGGGCGTCGTGGCCCGCGGGTCGCCACCGGGCGTGTCGATGACCGGCACCCCGGCAGCCCGGAGCGTCGCCAGCGCGGCGATCGGGTCGACGCCGACACCCGTGAGCGCGACGGTGCCGGCGACCGCGGCCGGCGGACGGGTCCGCGGGAGCGTCGCGCCCGGCGAGGGTGACGAGGTCGACGACGGGGTCGGTGAGGCGCTCGTCGTCGGGGCCGGCGGCGCACCGGGGACGACGAGCACCACCGGTCGCGGTCCGGTGAGCGCACGGACCGCGCCCGGTTCTCCTCCGGCGGGCACCTCGGCCGGCGCCCCGAACGTCGCCCCGGTCACCGACCGCAGGACGTCCACACCCGCGCCGGCGGGGACCGGGACGACCGTCGTCCCGCTCGGAGGCTGCAGCGTGACCGGTCCGACGACGAGCACCGCGGCGGCGTCGAGCCGCTCGAGCTCGGCGACCAGCGGCGCAGGGTCGGTCCCCGGGCCGGTGAGCAGCACCGGTGCGCCGAGCGCCACGGCCGCCGACGAGGCGGTGAGCTGGGCGACGACGTCGTCGACGGGTGCGACGACCACCACCGGGGCGCGCACGAACACGGCGCGCGACGCCTCGAGCGCCGCGTCCGACGCGGTCGCTGCGGGCAGCACCGTCACGACCTCGGCCGGGGCACCGACCTGCGCGGAGACGGGCGTCGGGGTCGGCGTCGGGGTGGGCGAGCTCGTCGTCGGGGTGGGCTCGACCGCACCCCCGTCGTCCGTGCAGCCTGCGAGCGCGAGCAAGGTCACCACGGAGACCACCGCGGCGGCACGTCGGCCCATCGGCACTCTCTACCTCCAGGTCGCGGTCGACGGACAGCATACGAGGGGACCACCAGGCGGACCACGTCTCCCGCACCGCCGCCGACGGTCTAGGTTCGACGACGACATAGCCCCCGGGGAGCGCAGGAGCGCTGAGAGTGCGGCCGGACACCACGTCCCACCCGCAGACCCGTGGAACCTGATCTGGTTCACGCCAGCGTAGGGAGCAGGGCACTGTCGTCGGCTGCGTGCCGGCGGTCGGTCGTCCTCCGGGTTCGGTCGCGCCGCGGCGCGCCCTCCTGGCGGGCCCGTCCGTCCCGCGACGCCGGCGGCCTCGTGCGGCTGCCCGGGGGTCCGCGCGCGACCGGAGGACCCGATGAGCACCCTGACCGACCGACGAGCCACCGAGCTGGGCGTCGGCGCCCGCCTCTCGCTGCACCCGCACTGCGACGACTACGTGGAGGTGATCCTCAGCGCGCTCGCCGCCGCGGACGCCTCCCGCGTGACCGTCAGCACCGACGACGTCTCGACGTTCGTGCGCGGCAGCGAGGCCGACGTCGTCCGCTACGTGTACGAGGTGCTCGCCGCCGCGGGCGAGACCCGCTGGCACGTCGTCGCGCACGTCCTGCTCTCGCGCGGCTGCCCGGGCGAGGTGGCGTGCGAGCTGCCCGACGGCGCCCTGCTCGACGGCGTCGCCGTGCCCGACCTCGACCCGACGGGGCTCTCCGCGAGCGCGCACTGGGCGCTGTACCCGCTCGACGACACCGGCGGCGACCACCTCGCCCACATCATGACGGCCATCGGAACCGCGGGGTCGGCGGCCACCACCTCGCCCGAGCACTTCGTCACGAGGCTCGACGGCGACCTGGCCGACGTGCTGACCGCCGTCGCGGCGGGCTGGCTGGAAGCGGCGCGCCACGTCCGGCACGTGGTCACGCACGTCACGGTGTCGATGCACTCACCGTCGGCGGGTGCCCGGTGAACCGCCGTCGCATCTCCTTGTCCGAGCTGGTCCTGCTCGCGGTCCTCGCGGTGGTCTCCGGGTTCGTCTACTGGGCGCTGGTGCAGGCATGGATCGCCCTGCAGATCGCGATGGGTCCGTTCGGCGACCTCGCGCAGCACGTGCTCATCGGCGGCTGGATGGTCGCCGCGCCGCTCGCCCTGTACATCGTGCGGCGGCCCGGGGTCGGGATCGTCGTGGAGCTGGCAGCGGCCCTGGTCGAGGTCGTGTTCCTGGCGTCGCCGGTCGGTCCGATGCTCCTGGTGGTCGGTCTGGTGCAGGGTGCGGGCGCCGAGGCGGCGTTCGCCCTGACGCGGTACCGCCGGTACGACTGGGGCGTCTTCGTCCTGTCGGGGGCGCTGGCCGGACTGGCCAGCACCGTGCTCGGGATGGTCCGGTTCGGCTGGCTCACGCAGGACTGGTTCGCGTGGCGTCTCGGCCTGCAGGTGGCCAGCGGGATCCTGCTGTGCGGGATCGCGGCCAAGGTCATCGGCGACGCCCTCGCCCGTACCGGCGTGCTGGACAACACCCCGCTGGGCCGCGCGCGCCGGGAGACCACCTCCCCCGACACCGAACCGGTGCCGGTCGCATGATCGAGGTCCGCGGTCTGGGCGTCACCTTCCCCGGCACCCCCGCGCCCGTGCTGCGGTCGGTGGACCTCGACGTCCGCCCGGGTGAGCAGGTGCTCGTGCTCGCGGGTTCGGGCGCCGGCAAGAGCACGCTCCTGCGCGTGCTGGCCGGGATCGTGCCGCAGGTGGTCGACGCCGAGGTGACGGGCGTCGCCCGGGTGGCCGGGCTCGACGCGACGACGACCCCGACCGCGGACCTCGCCGCCCACGTCGGCACCCTCACCCAGGACCCGACGGACCAGCTGTGCCTGCCGACGGTCCTCGACGAGGTCGCGTTCGCCCTGGAGAACCGCGGCGTCGACCCGGGGCTCATCGGCCCTGCCGTGCACCGCACGCTCGCGTCGGTCGGTGCGGCGCACCTGGCGGGTCGACGTACCGCGGAGCTGTCCGGCGGCGAGGGGCAACGCGTCGCGCTGGCCGCCGCGCTCGTCGCGGACCCGCAGGTGCTCCTGCTCGACGAGCCGACCGCCCTGCTCGACCCCGCGGCCGCGCGCGGCGTGGCCCGTGCGGTGCGCGGCGCCGTGGGCGACGGACGGGCCACCGTGATGGTCGAGCACCGCCTCGACGAGCTCGGGCACCTCCCCGCGCGGGTGCTCGTCCTCGGTCCGGACGGCCGCGTGCGCGCCGACGGGCCGACGGAGCGCGTGCTGCACGACGACGCCCGATCGCTCGCCGGCATGGGCACGTGGCTCCCGCTGTCCGCCGAGCTCACCGCCGCCGGGGTCGGGTCGCTCGAACGGCTCACCGTCGATCCGGTCCCGACGTCCGTGCCGGGGGTACGGGTGCTGAGCGCTCGCGGGCTGAGCGTCCGGCGCGGGCAGCGGACGGTCCTGGACGGCGTGGACCTGGACGTCCACGCAGGCCGGGTGACCGCCGTGGTGGGCCTCAACGGGTCCGGGAAGAGCTCGTTGCTCCTCGCGCTCGCCGGGCTGCTCCCCGCCGGAGGGACGGTGACGGGCGGCTCGGTGGGCTTGGTGTTCCAGCACCCGGAGCACCAGTTCCTGGCCCGCAGCGTCCACGACGAGCTCGCGTGGGGTCCTCACCGTGCGCGCCTGCCGGACGTCGACGAGCGCGTGTCCGCCGGCCTGGACGACTACCGGCTGCGGGGCCTGGAGGACCGCGACCCCTTCCGGCTGTCCGGCGGGCAGCAGCGGCGCCTGTCGCTGGGGGCGATGGCCGTGTGCGGGCACGACGTGCTGCTCGCCGACGAGCCGACGTTCGGGCAGGACCGGCGCACGTCCGCCGCCTGTGCAGACGCTCTGCGCCGGCTCGCCGACGAGGGCCGGGGCGTCGTGCTCGTCACGCACGACCTGCGGCTCGTGGGCGAGGTCGCCGACGACGTGCTGCTCCTGCGCGCCGGGCACCCCCTGGCGCTCGGGCCGGTCGACGACGTCCTCGCTGACGACGCGCTGCTCAGCCGCGCCGGTCTGCCCCTGCCCGCGGTGCTCGCCGCCTCGCGGACCACCGGCCACCCCGTCCGCGCCGTCCTGCGCGCTCTGCGCACCGCCACCCTCCCGGCACCGGTGCGCGCATGACCGCCCTCGGGCAGGCGTTGCCGCACGACTCCGTCCTGCACCGCCGCAACCCCACGGTGAAGCTCGCCGTGTTCTTCGTGGTGTCGGTCGTCGTGCTGGTGCCGGTGGACCCGTGGACCCCGCTGGCCCTGCTCGTCGTCGCCGCACCCGCCGTCGTGCACGCCGGTCGGATCCCGTGGCCGACCCTCGGCCGGGCTGCGCTGCTCTTCGGTCCGTTCGCGTTCTCGCTCCTCGCCGTCAACGCCGTCACGCGCGACGGGCCCGTCGTCGCCGAGGTCCTCGGCCTGGAGGTCACCCGCACGGGGCTGACCGTCGGGGTGGCTCTCGCGCTGCGCACGGTGCTCGTCGGCACCCTCGCCGTCGCGTTCACGCTCACCACCGACGGCGCCCGGCTCATGACCAGCCTGCACCAGCACGCCCGCCTCGGTGCGCGCCCCACGTTCGCCGTGCTCGCGGGCTACCGCGTGCTGGAGGACCTGCCCGGGCGGTGGACGACGATCCGGCAGGCACAGTCGGTGCGCGACCCTCGCCACCGCCGCGGCACCCTCCCCCGTGACCCCGGGTCGCTGTCCCGGGCCGCGTTCGCGCTGCTCGTCGTCGCGCTCCGGCAGGGTGAGCGGATGGCGATCGCGATGGAGACCCGCGGCCTGGGCTCCGGTCCCCGGACGGTGCACCGGCCCGTCGCGCTGGACCGTCGGGACGCCGTCTTCGCCGCGCTCGTGCTGGGCGTGTGCCTGCTCGTGGTCCTCGTGACGTGGCGTGCCGGCCTGCTGCGGACGTGGTCGACGGTCTGACGTGCCGCGCGGGACGTCGGGCGGCGTGCCAGGCTCGACGGATGGGATCCGCGGGCGACGTCGTGCAGGGGTACGTCACGGCGCAGGTCGAGCGGCTCCTCGCGGCCGTGCCGGGGGTCCGGGCCGGGGACGACGGCGCCGTGCACGACGCCCGGGTGGCCACCCGCCGGCTGCGCGCCGCGCTGTCCGTGTACCGCCCGGTGCTCGACCGCGAGGTCACCGACCCCCTGCGCGACGAGCTCGCCGAGCTCGGGCACGTGCTCGGCGCCGCCCGGGACGCGTACGTCGAGGGCCACGCGCTCGGGAGCAGGCTCGCACGTGAGGACCCCTCGCTCGTCGTCGGGCCCGTCGAGCGCCGGGTCGAGGAGGACCGCTCGGCCGCTCGCCTGCTCGCCCAGGACCGCGTGGACGCCTGGCTGGCGTCGGCCCGGTTCGACGAGCTCGTCGCGACGCTCGCCCAGGAGCTGCCGGCCGGCCCGCGAGCGTCCCGCTCGCCCGGCAAGCTCCTGCCACGCCGGGCCCGGCGGGCGTGGGACCGCCTCGACGGCGCGATGGAGCTCGCGGCGACGGCCCGCGCCGAGGACCGGGACGAGGCGCTGCACGAGGTCCGCAAGGCCGCGCGACGCGCCCGGTACGCGAGCGAGGTGGCGGCCGCGGTCGTCGGCGCCCCCGCGCGGCGCAGTGCGAAGCGCGCGCACCGCGTGCAGGAGATCCTGGGGACGCAGCACGACGCCGTCACACGGCAGGAGACCCTGCGTCGGCTCGCCCACCAGGCCGACCTCGACGGCGAGAGCACCTTCACCTACGGCCGCCTGCACGCCCTGGAGCAGCGCGCCGGCCAGGCGGCGCTGGACGCCGCCGCGAAGCCGCTGCGACGCGTGGCCGGAGGCGGGCACCGTCGCTGGATGCGCTAGTCGGAGGGCTCGCCCGTGCGGTGGTTATGCCCGAGGCTCTCCAGGAACCGCGGACCGCGGGCGGCCAGCTCCGACTCGTACGCGGCCGACCAGCCGGCGTAGGGCGTACCGGCCAGCGAGTCGTTGGAGAACCGGGGGTCCGAGGTCACCTCGGTGACGCAGAAGTCGGGGATGGTCAGGTCGGTGACCGGGCCGCCGCGCTCCACCTCCGCGATCATCAGCGGCGCGTTGCCGCCCGCGAACGTGTCGACCACCCAGCCGTCGTCGCCGAGCCACACCGAGTGGCGCGTCTTGGCCACGCGGGCGCCACCACGACGCACCAGCTCGATCCCGACGGAGACGTCGAGCTCGCGCTCGGCCTCGTAGCGGGTGCCCTCGTTCATGGGCCCCTTCACGGTGATCGCGCAGAAGTCCATCCGGTCGGCGTACCGCTCGAGGATCGCCAGCTCGTCCAGGCCGCGGTCCAGGACCAGCCCGTCGACCGTGGCCTGCACCCGGACGCGGATGGCGAAACCGGCGTCGGCCAGGACGTAGCTCTGGACGATGAGGGCCGGCGAGGCGTCGAGCAGGTCCGCAGGCACGTCACGCGCCCAGAAGCGACGCTCGAACTCGAAGTCGCCGTACCCGGTGTCGCTCACCCTGCGAGCGTATCGGCCGAGGTCACCGCAGCGACGCTCATCGGCTACTCAGTGCTCACCGCGTCGAGCACGGGCAGCCGCGCCGCCCGGACCGCGGGCCACAGCGCCGCGACGACCCCGACCACCACGGCGAGCGCGAGCATGAGTGCCAGGCTCGCCCACGGCACGGCGAGCGTCCGCAGTCCGACGTCCGCGAACACGGTCGGCAGCGTCGCAGCGAGCGCGACCCCCATCACGAGCCCGACGGTGGTGCCGAACACCGCGGTGAGCACGGACTCCAGGGTGATCGTGGTGCCCAGCTGGAGCCGGCCCAGGCCGACCGCGCGGAGCAGCCCGATCTCCCGGGTCCGCTCGATCACGGACAGGGCGAGCGTGTTCACGATGCCGAGCACCGCGATGACGACCGACAGCCCCAGCAACGCGTAGAGGATCACGAGCACCCGGTCCACCTGCGCGGCCAGGTCGGACACGAACTCCTCGCTGTCCATGACGGAGACGACGACGTAGGGGCGGACCGCCTCGGTGAGCTCGTCGCGGAGCGCCGCCACGTCCGCCCCGTCCACGGCCGTGACGAAGATCGTGGTCACGCGCTGCTCGTCGTGCGGGAACAGCGGGTCCAGCACGTCCTGCGAGACGACGAACGGCACCCCGAACGCGGGCGAGTCGATGACCGCGCCGATCCTGAGGGTCTCCGCCCCGGAGGAGCCGACGAGGTCCAGCTCCTGCCCGAGCGACCAGTCCTCGTCGTCCATCGTGGTCCGCTGCACCGCGACCTCGCCGGCAGCGAGCGCGGCGGGGAAGTCGCCCTCGACCACCTCGGTCCGGATGCTGCGGCCGACGGCGGTCGGGTCGATGCCCGTGACGGCGAACGCGGTGTCGCCGACGAGCACGCTGGCCGTCGCGAACGTGTCGGCGGCCCGCACGTCGGGCAGCGCGCGCACGTCGGTGACCGCCTGCTCCGGCACGGTGCCCTGGGCGGCCCCGCGCAGGATGTAGTCGGTGGTGGCCTCCTGCGTGACGATCGCGCTGGTCGACGCCTGCGTGGTCGCCGCGATCACGGCGGCGGCACCGACGAGCGCCATCCCGACCATGAGTGCCCCCGCGGTGTTCGCCGTGCGCCGGGGGTTGCGCGTGACGTTGCCGCGCGCCAGCGGTCCCACCGGGCGCCAGGCGGCGACCGGCGCGGAGACCACCCGCAGGAACCCGCGTGCCAGCACCGGCGAGGCGGCGAGCACCCCCAGCACGATGGCGCCCGCGCCGATCCCGAGCACCGCGCCTGCGTGGTCCGCCGTCGGGTCGAGGAGCGCGACGACCACCGCGGCGAGACCCAGCACGACGAGCACGATCCCGACGACGGCGCGCCGGGTCAGGGAACGCTCCGGCAGCGTGACCTCGTCGCGCAGCGCCTCCACCGGCGGCACGAGGGCCGCCCGCCGGGCCGGCAGCGCGGCGGCCAGCACGCTCACCAGCGTCCCGACGAGCACGGAGACCACGAGGGTGAACCCGTCCAGCGGCACGCGCCCGGTGAGCTCCATGCCGAACCGGCCGAGCACCTCGCGCAGCACCACGACGAGCCCCAGCCCACCGGCCACGCCGAGCACCGCACCGACCACCCCGACGATCGCGGCCTGCAGCACGATCGACGTGAACACCTGCAGCGGCGACGCGCCCACCGCGCGGAGCAGGGCCAGCTCGCGCGTCCGCTGCCTGACCCACATGGAGAACGTGTTGGCGATGATGAAGCCGCCGACGAACAGCGAGATCCCTGCGAACACCAGCAGGAACGTCGTGATGAACCCGAGCACGGTGAGGATGTTCGCGGTCGACTGCTCCCGTACCTCGTCCCCGGTCACGGCTTCCGCGGGTACGCCCGAGGACGCCAGGACCGGTGCGAGCCGGTCGACCAGCTCCTGCTCGGTCAGCCCGTCGGCCGCGAGCACGGCGATGGTCGCGACCGCGCCGTCCGGCGCGAACACGGCCTCGGCGGTCTCGGGGTCCAGGAAGACGACCGTCGCACCGGCCAGCGCCGCACCCAGCCCCATCTCACCGACGACCGTGACCGGACGGACCTCGCCGCCGACGACCACGCTCGTCGCGTCACCGACCACCAGCCCCGACGCGGCCAGCGACGCCGACTCGACCCCGATCTCGTCGGCCGCTGCGGGTGCCCTGCCGTCGACCACGTCCACCGCCGGGTCCCGCGCGTCGTAGGAGAACGCGAAGCTCGGCGCCTGCGTGCTCTGCACCGCGGTGCCGTCGGCACCGACCAGAACCATCGGTCCCTGGACGTCGGGGAGGACCGCGGCCACCCCGTCGACCGCCTCGAGGTCGTCGACCAGGGTCAGCGGCACGGGGTTGCGCACCTCCGGGCTGATCCGGTCCGGCCCACCCGTGCCGCCGGCCTGCTCGGAGCCGCGGACGTAGGCGTCGCCGAGGGTCGTGGTCGCGACGATGTCCGTGAACGTGCTGCTCAGCATCGTGCGCAGCGCGAACGTCCCGGCGACGAACGCCACACCCAGCGCGACCGCGAGCACCGAGAGGCAGAACCGCACGAGGTGCGCCCGCACCCCGCGCAGCGCGACACGGACCATCAGGCGGCGCCGACACGGATGGCCGTGAGCGCCGCCAGCACGCTCTCCGCCGTCGGGTCCCGCAGCTCGCCGACCAGCCGCCCGTCCGCCAGGAACAGCACCCGGTGGGCGTAGGAGGCCGACGTCGGGTCGTGCGTGACCATCACCACGGACTGGCCGAGGTCGTCGACGCTGCTGCGCAGGAACCCGAGCACCTCCCCCGCGGACGTGCTGTCGAGGTTGCCGGTGGGCTCGTCGGCGAACACGACGGCGGGCCGCGCGACGAGCGCCCGCGCGCACGCCACGCGCTGCTGCTGCCCGCCGGAGAGCTCGCTCGGCTTGTGCCCGAGCCGGTCGGTGAGCCCGAGCGTCCCCACGACCAGGTCGAGGTGGGCCCGGTCCACGTGCCGTCGGGCGATGTCGAGAGGCAGGGTGATGTTCTCCAGGGCGGTCAGCGTGGGCACCAGGTTGTACGCCTGGAAGACGAACCCGATCCGCGTGCGGCGCAGCGCCGTCAGCTTCCGCTCGGACATGCTGCTCACCGTCTGGCCGTCGACCACCACGGTCCCGGACGTCGGCCGGTCCAGCCCCGCCAGGCAGTGCATGAGCGTCGACTTGCCCGACCCGGACGGCCCCATGATCGCGGTCAGCTCCCCGCGGACGAGCTCGACGTCGACCCCGTCGAGCGCCCGCACGGAGGTCGCGCCCGCACCGTAGACCTTGACCAGGTCGTGTGCGGAGGCGATCACAGGAGCTGTCATGCGGGGGCGTTCCTCCTCGTCAGACCGGTGTCTGCCACCGATCGTGCCTTGTGACGCTCACCACCGCGAGCCGCTTGTCGGCATCCGGTGTGAGAGGGTAGGAGCACCAAGGGCTGCGCGAACCTGCGCGCCCCGCGTCGTGGAGGTCCCCCGGAGCACCCGCTCTGGTTGCTCTGGCGGCGGACCCCGACCAAGCCCCGAGAGGCTCTCTTTCTATGACTTCGTTCACCGATCTTGGCGTGCCCGCTGCCCTCACCGCAGCCCTGACGGCACAGGGCATCACTGCCCCCTTCCCGATCCAGACCGCCACGCTGCCCGACTCGCTGGCCGGCCGTGACGTCCTCGGCCGCGGCCGCACGGGCTCCGGCAAGACGCTCGCCTTCGCGCTCCCCCTCGTCGTCCGGCTCGCCGCGACCGCCGGGAAGGGCAAGGCCCCCCGCCGCCCCCGCGCCCTGGTGCTCGCCCCGACACGTGAGCTCGCCTCGCAGATCGACGCGACCATCGCGCCGCTGGCCAAGGTGCTCGGCCTGAACACCACCGTGATCTTCGGTGGCGTCTCCCAGGGCAAGCAGACCTCCGCGCTCAACGGCGGCATCGACATCGTCATCGCCTGCCCGGGCCGCCTCGAGGACCTCCTGAACCAGAAGGCCCTCACGCTCGACGACGTGCAGATCACCGTGCTCGACGAGGCCGACCACATGGCCGACCTCGGCTTCCTGCCCGGCGTCAAGCGGATCATGGACAAGACCCCGAAGCAGGGACAGCGCCTGCTCTTCTCGGCCACCCTGGACAAGGGCGTCGACCAGCTGGTCAAGCGGTACCTGAGCTCGCCGGTCGAGCACTCCGTCGACAGCGCCGAGTCCCCCGTGGCCGCCATGACGCACCACCTGTTCGAGGTCCGCGACGCGGACGCCAAGAAGCAGGTCGTCCACCACCTCGCCTCCGGCACCGGCCGGCGCGTGCTGTTCATGCGTACCAAGCACCAGGCCAAGAAGCTGGCCAAGCAGCTCACCATGGACGGCATCCCCGCCGTGGACCTGCACGGCAACCTGGCGCAGGGCGCCCGCGAGCGGAACCTTGAGGCGTTCTCCTCCGGCGCCGTCCGCGTCCTGGTCGCCACCGACATCGCCGCGCGCGGCATCCACGTCGACGACATCGAGCTCGTCGTGCACGTCGACCCGCCGGCCGAGCACAAGGCGTACCTGCACCGTTCCGGTCGCACCGCGCGGGCCGGGTCGGGCGGCGACGTCGTCACGATCGTCCTGCCCGAGCAGCGCGGCGACGTCCGCCAGCTCACGCGCGCCGCCAAGATCACCGCGACGCCGAAGCCCGTCTTCCCCGGTGACGCGACGCTCACGCGCCTCGTCGGCGAGGTCGCTGCGCCCGTGAAGTACGTCGCACCGCCCGCGCAGCCCACCAGTGGTGGTGGCGGCGGTGGCGGGCGTGGCCGTGGTCGCGGACGCGGTGGCGCACCCGCGGCAGCCGCTCCGGCCGCCGGCTCCGGCCAGCGTCGCCGTCGCGGCGGCAGCGGTCGCGGTGCCGGCTCGGGCGCCTCGACGTCCGGTGGCCCGCGCGTGGTGTACTCGCGCGGCTGACGAACCTGCAGTTCAGGGGCCGGTCCGAATCTCGGGCCGGCCTCTGGCGTATCCGCGGGACGTGGCCGCATGATGATCCGGAGCGTCTCCGACACCCGGGAGTGACCATGCCGAACCGCACGGCCCGCTGATGGCGATCATCTCCCGCGGCTTCCGCGGCAAACGCGAGGTCGACCCCCGGATCCCGCCCGGCCAGTACCTCGAACGCGGGTTCCCGGTGCTGTCGGCGGGGCCGACGCCGCGCGCCGACCTGTCCACGTGGACGTTCTCGATCACCGCGGGCGGTGCTGCCCGGGCCAGCTGGACGTGGTCCGAGCTGACGCACCTGCCCCACGACGACATCGTCAAGGACATCCACTGCGTGACCAAGTGGAGCAAGCTCGACTCCGCGTGGCGGGGCATCTCCCTGGACACGCTGCTCGACGGCGTCGAGATCGCGCCCGAGGAGCAGTACGTCATGGCGCACTGCGACGGCGGCTACACGACGAACGTCCCGCTGGCCGACCTGCGCGGCGGCAAGGCCTGGATCGCCTACCAGTACGACGGAACCCCGCTGCCCCCCGAGCACGGTGGCCCGGCGCGGCTGCTCATCCCGCACCTGTACTTCTGGAAGTCCGCCAAGTGGGTGCGCAGCCTCGACCTCATGGCCGAGGACACGTGGGGGTTCTGGGAGCGGCTCGGGTACCACTCCTACGGGGACCCCTGGAAGGAGCAGCGGTACTGGGGGGACTGAGCAGTGTCCGACGACGCACCCTCGCTGTACGCCCTCCCCTGGATGGTCGGCACCCTCGTCGCCCGCACCGCCGAGACACCGACCGCGATGACGCTCGAGCTCGACGTCCCCGGCTGGCGCGGCGCCCTGGCCGGGCAGCACGTCGACGTCCGCCTGACCGCGGAGGACGGCTACTCGACGCAGCGGTCCTACTCGCTGGCCTCCCCCGGCACGATGGGGCTGCCCGGGGTCGCCCCCGATCCCGCCGCGCACGACAGCCGGATCGCGCTCACCGTCCAGGTGGTCGACGACGGCGAGGTGTCCCCGTACCTGACCGAGGACCTGCAGGTCGGCGACGAGATCGAGCTCCGCGGACCGGTCGGCCACTGGTTCGTCTGGCAGCCCGCCGACCCGCATCCCGTGCAGCTCATCGGCGGCGGGTCCGGGCTGGTGCCGCTCATGTCGATGCTGCGCACCCGCTGGCTGGCCCGCAGCCGTGCCCCGTTCCGGCTGGCCGTCTCGGTGCGCACCCCGACCGACGCGATCTACGCCGACGAGCTCGACGCTCTCGGCAGCGACGTCGACATCACCCGCGTGTGGACCCGCCAGGGTCCCGACGGCTGGACCGGTCGGGTCGGACGGGTCGACGCCGAGCTCCTCGAAGCGGTCTGCTTCCCGCCCGACGAGCGCGCGCACGTGTTCGTCTGCGGGCCGACGCCGTTCGTCGAGTCCGTGGCCGACACCCTGGTCGACCTCGGCCACGACCCGGAGCGGATCCGCACCGAGCGCTTCGGACCGACGGGACCCTAGGACGGCCCGCCGGGCCGTGTCAGCCCGTGTTCTGCAGGCCGGCGGCCACGCCGTTGACGGTGAGCAGCAGGAGCCGGCGCAGGTCGTCGGCCTGCTCGGGGGCGTCACCCGTGCGCAGCCCACGCAGGGCGCGCAGCTGGAGCAGGGACAACGCGTCGACGTACGGGCTGCGCAGCTGGACGGCACGGCCGAGGATCCGGCGGCGGGACAGGATCGCCTCGCTCTGCGTGATGTCCAGCACCCACTGCCGGGTCAGGGCCATCTCCTCGAGCACGAGCTGCGCCAGGTCGTCGCGGTCACCGAGGGCGAGGTACCGCTCCGCGATGCGTTCGTCGGTCTTGGCCAGCGACATCTCGACGTTGTCGATCATCGTGGTGAACAGGGGCCACTGGGCGTACGCCTCACGCAGCTCGTCCAGGTCCCCGGTCGCCGCCAGCGCGGTGCCCAGGCCGTACCAGCCGGCCAGGTTGATCCGCGCCTGGGACCAGCTGAACACCCACGGGATCGCCCGCAGGTCGTCGAGCGACTCGACCGACAGGCCGCGCCGGGCGGGACGGGAGCCGATCGGCAGCAGACCGACCTCCTCCAGCGGGGTGACCTCGGCGAACCACTGCGGGAAGCCCGGAGCCTTGACCAGCTCGTGGAACCGCGTCCGCGATGCCTCGTCGAGCTGCGCGGCGAGCGAGGTGAAGCGCTCGGTGGCCGCGGAGTTGCGACGCTCGACCGAGGGCGCGCCCGCCAGGAGCGTCGCCGCCGCGACCTGCTCGATGTGCCGCGCGGCGATCACCGGGTCGCCGTAGCGGGCGAAGATGACCTCCCCCTGCTCGGTGAGCTTGAACCGGCCGTCGACCGACCCCGGGGGCTGCGCGAGCAGCGCACGGTTGGCGGGGCCGCCCCCGCGCCCCAGGGCGCCACCGCGACCGTGGAAGAGCGTGAGCTGGAGGTCGTTGCGGCGGGCCCACTCGGTGATGCGGCGCTGGGCCGTGTCCAGCGTCAACGTGGCGGAGACCGGGCCGACGTCCTTGGACGAGTCGGAGTAGCCGAGCATGACCTCGACCCGGCGGCCGTTCTCCGCGAGCCGGCGCTGCACCTGCGGGAGCGCCAGGGCGCCCTCCAAGATGTCGACCGACGCCTCCAGGTCCGCAAACGTCTCGAACAGCGGGATCGCGTCGATGACAGGTGCGTCCACCCCGGCGAACGCGATCTCCGCGAGCTCGTAGACGGCGGCGAGGTGCTCCGCCGACTGCGTGAACGACACGATGTAGCGACGGGCGGCCAGCACCCCGTACCGGCGCTGGACAGCCCCGATGGCGCGGAACGTGTCGATGACCTCGACCGTGCGCGGTTCCAGCGTGCCGTCGACGCCGTTCTTCGCCAGGTCCGCCAGCGCGCCGGCGTGCACCTGCGAGTGCTGCCGCACCTCGAGCTCGGCGAGGTGGAACCCGAAGGTCTGCACCTGCCAGATGAGCCGCTGCAGGTCACCGTAGGCCGCACGCGTCGCGCCGGCCTCCGCCAGGGAGCGCTGCACGACGTCGAGGTCGGCCTCCAGCTCCGCGGCCGCGGAGTACCCGAGGTCGGCGTTGCGCGTCCGTGTCGCCGCGATGCGCTCGGCGAGGAAGTAGACGACGCGGCGGTGGGGCTCGTTGGGCGCGTCACCCGCGATCCGTGTGGCCAGCGACGCGGAGAGGCCGCGCTGACGCTGCCACAACGCGCTCAGCTCGGCGGAACCGGGCGTGCCGGACGCGTCGAGCGTGAGCCCGTGCGCGGTCTTGCGGGCCGACGACTCGAGCTCCAGCAGGGCGTGCTCGGAGGCCATGGCCGCGGCGGTCTCGGTGATCTCGGCGGTGACGTTCGGGTTGCCGTCGCGGTCCCCGCCGATCCAGGTGCCCAGCCGCGCGAACGAGCGGACCGCCGGAGCGGTCGTGCCCGCGGCGTCGGCCAGCAGCCAGTCGTCGAGACGCCGGTAGACCGCCGGCAGCACCTCGGCGAGCGTCGCCTCGAACACGTTGATCACCGTGCGGACCTCGTCCAGCACGGACGGCTTGGCCTCACGCAGCGGGGCGGTGCGCCAGAGCGTGTCGATCTCGCTCAGCAGGCGGCGGTCGTTCTCCGCCAGAGACATCCCGCCGGTGTGGCGCAGGTCGCGCTCGGCGACGAGCTCCGCGATACGGCGGATGGCGCTGGAGACCGCCCGGCGACGCGCCTCGGTCGGGTGCGCGGTGAACACGGGCCGGAACTCGAGCTCCGCGAGCCGCTGCCGGGCGACGTCCTCCCCCACCTCGTCGGCCAGCTGAGCGACCGCCGACGGCAGCGAGTCGTCCGGCGCCAGGTGGTGCGGCAGGAGGTTGGCCTCGCGGTCCCGCAGCACGCGTACGCGGTGGAACTCCTCCGCGGTGTTCGCCAGGTGGAAGTAGCACGTGAACGCGCGCGCGACCTCTTCGGCGCGAGCCAGGCTGAACCCGGCGACGAGCTCCTCGGCCTGGGCCAGGGCTCCGGCGTCAGGCCCGTTGTGCGCACGGATCGCCAGCTCGCGCAGGTGCTCGACGTCGGCCAGGAGGTCGTCGCCGCCCGCCTCACGCAGCACCCGGCCGAGGAACTCGCCGAGCACCCGGACGTCGTTGCGCAGGGGCTCAGGTACCTCGTGGCTCACCGGGCTCGTCGCAGCGCTCGGCACGGTCTCGCTCGGGGGCAGGGGTGCGGTCACGGGCCAAAACTAAGGCACGTGGCGGGATCGGGTCCCGTGAGTCCGAGCGATGGGCAGTGTGACGTACTCGACGCCGTCCGCAGGCCAGGGTGCTCGACGTCGTGCGACGGTGTTCCGGTGCGCTACATCATCATCGGGACGGGTGCGGTCGGGGGGGTCGTCGGTGGGCTCCTGGCGGGCGCGGGGAAGGACGTCGTCCTCGTCGCGCGCGGGGCACAGCTGGAGGCGCTGCGCACGGGTGGGCTCGAGGTCACCACGGCTGCGGGCACCGTGCGCGTGCACCCGCCGGTCGCCGGAGGGCCGCGAGACGTGGACCTGCGCCCGGACGACGTCCTCGTCCTCGCCGTCAAAAGCCAGGACACCGCGACAGCCTTGGACGCCTGGGCGGACCGCCCCGTGGCCGGTGGCGGGTCCGCGGCCGACCTGCTCCCCGTGGTCTGCGCGCAGAACGGCGTGGACAACGAGCGGGCGGCGCTGCGCCGGTTCGCGGAGGTCGTCGCGATGTGCGTCTGGCTGCCCGCGACCTTCCTCGAGCCCGGCCGGGTCTCCGCAGGCGGCACCCCCGTGCCCGGCGTCCTCACCCTCGGCCCGGCTGCCCCGTCGGCCGCGGACGACGACCAGCTCGCCGCCATCGCCGGTGACCTCACGGACGCCGGCTTCCGCGCACCCGTGGACGCCCACGTGATGGCGTGGAAGTACCGCAAGCTCCTCTCCAACCTGGCGAACGCGGTCGAGGCGCTCTGCGGCACCGCGCGCGACGACAGCGCCTCCGAGCTCGTCACCCGGGCCGAGGCCGAGGGCCGCGCGACGCTGCGTGCTGCCGGGATCGCCGTGCTCGACGAGGACACGCACGACGCCGCGCGCGCCGACTTCCGGATGAGCCGGCTGCCCGGGCTCGAGCACAGTGGCGGGTCGTCGTGGCAGTCGCTGGTCCGCGGCACCGGGTCGATCGAGGCCGACCACCTCAACGGCGAGATCGTGCTCCTGGGCCGCCTGCACGGCGTCCCGACCCCCGTGAACGCGGTGCTGCAGCGGCACGCCCGGCAGGCCGCCGCGTCGGGAGCGACACCGGGCTCGACCGGTGCCGACGCGCTCCTGCGCGAGGCGACCGGCTGAACGACGGAGCGGGCACGGCCCCCCGCCGGGGGTGCCGTGCCCGCTCCGCTCTCGTCTCAGCAGGTCAGGAGGCTGAGCACGTGACGCTCGGCCACGCCCAGTTGCCACCGTGCTGGACGGTGAAGCCGAACGACGTCGTCTGACCGGCCGAGAGCGCACCGCTGCCGCTCGGTCGCATGGTCATGACGTTGCCCGAGGAGTCCCAGGACGGGGACCCGCTCCACGTCGCGATGATCCGCTGCGGGCTCCGCACCGTGACGGTGGACTGCCAGCCGCTGATGTTGGTGTTGGCCCGGATCGTCACCGTGCCGTTGAAGCGGTCGTTCCACTTCTGGCCCTCGGAGTACGTCGCCGTGCAGCTGCCGCCGCCCGTGGGCGGGGGCGTCGTCGGCGTCGGGTTGGGCGTCGTCGGGTTCTGGGTCGGGGTCGTGGTCCCACCGGCGTTCAGCTGGTTGAGCACGCTGGTGTAGGCGGCCTTCTTGTTGCCGGAGCCGTCGAAGAGCAGCGGGGTGCCCGACGCACGCCACGAGTCGGAGTCACGCACGCCCCACACCGTGATGCCGGTGCAGCGCGCGACGGACAGGCACGCCTGGACGACGCCCTGGTACTGCTGCGCCTGGGAGCTGCCGGAGCCCTCGATGTCGAGCTCGGTGATCTGCACGTCCACGCCGAGCGCGGCGAAGTTGCGCAGGGTCACGTCGTAGTTGGACGGCACCGGGTTGCCGGAGTTGAAGTGCGCCTGGAAGCCGACGCAGTCGATGGGCACGCCGCGGGACTTGAAGTCCCGGACCATGTTGTAGACACCCTGGGTCTTGGCGTGGGACCAGTTGTCGGTGTTGTAGTCGTTGTAGCAGAGCTTGGCGTTCGGGTCGGCGGCGCGGGCGGCGCGGAAGGCGGCCTCGATCCAGTCGTTGCCGGTGCGCTGCAGGTTGGAGTCGCGGCGTCCGCCGGAGCTGCCGTCGGCGAACGCCTCGTTGACGACGTCCCACGAGTGGATCTTGCCGCGGTAGTACGTGGCGACCTGGGTGACGTGGTTGAGCATCGCGTTGCGCAGCGAGGTACCGGACATGTTCTGCATCCAGCCGGGCTGCTGCGAGTGCCACGCGAGCGCGTGACCGCGCACCTGCTTGCCGTTGCTGCGAGCCCAGTTCACGATCCGGTCGGCGTTGCCGTAGCTGAACTGGTTCTGGTTCGGCTCGGTCGCGTCCATCTTCATCTCGTTCTCGGCCGTGATCATGTTGAACTCACGGTTCGCGATCGTCGAGTACGTCGAGTCGCTCAGCCGGTTCGCGGCGATGGCGGTGCCGAAGTAGCGCCCGCTCTCGCCGGCGGCTGCCTGCAGGGTGCTGCCCGCGGCCGCGGCCGGGACGGCCAGCGCCACGGTGAGGGCGGTGACGGCGAGGCCGCTCACGGCGGCGCCGAGCCGTCCGCGTCGGTGCCTGAGTCGTGGGGTCGTCATTGATCCTCCTGGGGGTGCATGCGTCGGCTGATCGCCGGCGCCACACCCTCGACCGGTTCCGAGAAGCAGGTCAAGAGGCGAAGGCCCATCGGTAGTTTCGATACTTGTTACGAAACGATTTTCCACTCGTATGGGTGATCTACACCGGTGTATATGGCATTGATATCGATATCGAAGGCGTCGACCATGAGCGCGCTCTCACCATTAGCGGCGGGGATTCCACGCAAGTATCGGAGCGCTCTCACGAGCGCGTGCGGCTCGACGCGTCAGAGGTCCGCACGCAGACGGTGCACCTCGATGCGCACCCGGCCCTCGTCCAGACGTGGCGTGAGCAGTCCCACGTACGCCCCCGTGCGCAGGTCCACCGGCCCGTCGGCACCGACGTCGAACCGCGGGGACGTCAGGATCGGTGCCGAGGCGCCGGGCGCGTGGACGGCCGTGTTGGTGACCGAGACGACCGCCCCGTCGACGAGCCGGATCTCGTAGCGCGCCCACAGCTCCGTCGACCCGTCCGGACGCTCGAGGTTCCAGTCGGCGCCGCCGGGCAGCACAGTTCCGATCATCCCGTCGGACACCGTGCCCCCGACGACGGGGATCACGCGACGGTGGCCGGTCGGCGTCTGGCCGACGTCGACGACCGGTCCCAGGAGCGCGTCGATGGTGAACACGTGCGTCCCCCGGACCCTCACGGCCGCTCCCCCGCGCGCTCGTCGGCCAGCACGCTGCGCAGGAAGTCGGCCATGCGCGCCCACGCCGCGACGGCGTGCTCCTCGGGTCCGACGTGGGTGAAGGCGTGCCCGCTGTCGGGGACGACGACGTGCTCCACGTCGACGCCCGACGCCCGCACGCGCGCGGCGAAGAGGTCGCCCTCCGCACGCAGGAGGTCGTGCTCGGCCGTGATCACGAGCGTCGGCGGCAAGCCCGACAGGTCCCGGGCCAGGACCGGTGACGCGAGCTCGTCCGAGCCGTCCGCAGCGGTCGGCAGGTACCAGGCGTTGAAGCGCGCACCAACGCTCGCGAGCCCGGTGGCATCGGGACCTGCCCCGTCGGCGAGCTTCTCGCTCGGCGGGGTGGCCAGGTCCAGCGGGGCGTAGTCGACGATCAGACCCCGCGGCCGAGGTTCGCCGTGGCGTGCGGCGAGGAGGCAGGCCGCCGCGGACAGGTTCCCCCCCGCGCTGTGCCCGCCGACGGCGATCCGGGTACCGTCGGCGCCGATCGTCGACGCATCGGTCCTCAGCCACGCCAGCAGGGCCGCGGTCTGGTGGACCGCCGCAGGGAACCTGTGCTCGGGCGCCAGCACGTAGTCGACGTTCACGACCACGCAGCCGGCCACGTCGGCGAGGTAGCGGCAGTACGGGTCGTCGTCCTGCCAGTCACCCAGGACGAAGCCGCCGCCGTGGAGGTTGACGAACACACCCGGCACCTCGGGTCCCCCGGCGGGCCGGTAGACCATGAGCTGGTGCCCCGGGACGCTCACCTGCTCGTACGTGCCGAGCGGCAGGTGAGGCAGCGCACGCGGCTGTCGGCGGGCATGCTCTCGTGCGCCCTTCCGGAACGTGGCGATGTCGTCCTCGATGGTGGGCTGCGCTTCCGGGTGCACGGCTCCCCTCCTCGTCGTCGAATGAGGTTGTCGGGTCAGCCGGCGCGACGCGGCGTGCTCTCCCGCTCCACGATCCGCATGCCGGCCAGGTACAGGACGGGAGAGCCCCGCTCCGCACTCGAGCCCTGCGGCTCCTGCAGGCGGCGCCGCAGGATGTCGACCGCGACGTTCGCGATCTCTCGCCTGCCGGGGTCGATGGTGGTGAGCGTCGGCACGGAGTAGCGGGAGTCCTCGATGTCGTCGAAGCCCACGACGCCGACGTCCTGCGGGATCGCCAGCCCTCGCGCCTGCAGCTCGTACATCGCGCCGATGGCCAGGGCGTCGTTGAACGCGACCACGCCGTCGACGCGCACCCCGGAGTCGAGCACGGCCGCCATCGCTCGGGCACCGTTGGCCCGGTGCCAGGCGTCGTCCGCCCAGCCGAGCAGGCGGGTGTCCACCTCGATCCCCCGCGCTTCCAGCGCCTTGCTGTACCCGGTGTAGCGCAGCCACGCCGACCCGGCCGTCTCGGCGTGCAGCATGCCGATCGCGGCGATCTGCCGCCGACCGGCGTCGAGGAGCAGGTCGGTGGCCGCCTGCGCGCCGTCGATGTTGCGCATGGTGACGTGGTCGACGCTGGAGGAGAACATCTGCTCGCCGAGCAGCACGAGGGGGTAGCCCAGCTCGTCGAGGAGGTGCGCATCGGCCTGGACGAGGGCGGCGGGACTGAAGATCAGGCCGTCGACGAGTCCACCGCGCGGCACCCGCAGCGCGGCCAGCTCGCCGTCCCGGGTGAACCCGGTCGGCTCGATGAGCACCTGGAGCCCGTGGCGTCGGGCGGCCGCGAGGATCTCGTCGGCCAGCTCACCGAAGTAGGGCTGCCCGAGCTCGGGGACCGAGAGTCCGACCACGCCGCTGCGACCGGACCGGAAGATCTTCGCCGTCACGTTGATCTCGTAGCCGAGGGCGTCGACGGACGCGCGCACACGTTCCCTCGTCGTCTCGCGGACGTGGGGGTAGCCGCTGAGCACGTTCGAGACCGTCTTCACGGACACGCCGGCGTGCCGTGCGACGTCGGCCATCGTCGCCACAGGCCCTCCTCACCTCGCCGCGTCGGGATCGTGTGCCGCTCGCAGCGAGCACCGTGACCTCGGCGGTCGCAACATACCGGACAGTCGCGGTGAGCGGTCCCGTCGCCCGTCTACACCGGTGTAAATCGTTTCGCAGCCTGGAGGACACCCCCGTGCGCGGGCAGTGTGAACGATCACCGCCACCCGCCTGCCGACGACGTCAGGCGCCCGAAGAGAGGTGCCGCATGACCACCACACCACGGCGAGGTCGGCGCGTCCTCGTCGCCGCGACGCTGGCCGCAGCGACCGCCCTGACAGGTCTCGTCGCGGCCATGCCCGCGCAGGCTGCCGCCAGCACCCTGGGCGCCGCCGCTGCGCAGAGCGGTCGCTATCAGGGCATGGACCCCGACGCGTCGGCCGAGTACAACGAGCTGCCCTGGCGGCTCGGCCTGCTGACGCAGACGAACTCGACCTGCTGACCGCGCCCCCCGCTGAACTCCGTGCCCGACCGTCCGTGCAGGGGGCGGTCGGGCACGGATCCGGCTACTCCACCAGGAAGTCGTAGCGCACCCCGCTGGGCGGCAGACCGGTGCTCACCCGCGTCCGGTGCGCGGCCCACACGTGCAGCGACCCGTCCACCCAGCGGGCCGACTGGTAGGTCCGCTGGACGACGAGGCCACCGCTCGGCACCTCTTCCTCGGGGATCAGCAGGGCGCCGTCGGGACCGCCGCCCAGCAGCGCGGTCACGCTGCTGACGACGCGACGACCACCGGACAGGTCCAGCACCGACCCGCGGGCCAGCGCGACCTGCTCGGTGCCGTCGACCCGGACGGGGAGCAGCGGGATCCAGTGCGGGGGCGGCGCCTGGGCCAGGTGGTAGTCGGGGGCGACGTCCGGGTCGCCGGGCGGCTCGGGCGGTCGGGCGGCGGACAGCTCGACGCCCACCTGCAACGGCGACTCCCGCAGCTGCTCGACGGCCCAGCCGAGGTTGGCCTGCTCGTCGCGGGCGAGCACGACCTGCTCGACCACGGGCCCCACGACGGGCTGCGTGAGCCGCGGTGCGAGGTAGAGCAGGTTGGTGATCGGGACGCCCTCCGGCTCGTCGCGGTCGAACGGCATCGCGTGCTGGAAGAGCCCCCACCGGACGGTCGTGCCGAGCCGGTGGTCGCCGTGCGGTCGCAGCAGGGTCCGGGCGCCGAACGTGTCCGTGACCACGAGCGACGTCGCGGACACGAGGTGGCCGACGGGCAGCTCCACCCCGATGACGAACCAGTCGTTGCCGAACCCGGAGAGGGTCTCGATGAGGAGGAGCTGGCCCAGGTCCGTCTCGGCGGGCCGGAGCGCGGCGAGGTTGAGGCGGCCGTCCTCGAGCTCCCAGAACCGGCGGGCGGGCAGCCCCGGCGCGGTCACGGGCGACGGCATCACCGTCCGGGTGACCGCCTGGCCGGCCTCCGCGGCCGTGGTGCCCAGGTTCACCTCACCGTTGACGTCGAGCTCGTACCAGTCGAGCGTGTCGCTGTCGTAGCGGTGGGCGGTCAGGGTCGTCTCGCCCGTCGGCTCCGCGGACAGCCGGCCGGCGAACGAGGCGGTGTGCTCGAACCGGGCGGGCTGCCAGCTCGCCGCGCCGGGATCGGCGTCGGCGAACAGGCCGGCGACGAGCCGCAGCCAGTCGGCACCGGCCGCCCGGAGCTCGGCGCGGTCCCCCTGGGCGATCTCCACGTCGAGGCGCAGGAGGTCACGGGCCGACAGCTCGCCGCGCAACCGGCGACCGTCGAGGCTGCGACCGGCGTGCAGGCGCGCGTAGCCCGCGGTCGCGGGGTCGAGCGTCGCCAGCGCGTCCGGGGCCACCTCGGGGACCGCGAACGCCCGGACGACGTCGGGCCCGTAGTCGCGGGACGTGCTCTGCCGGGCCAGGACCCGCAGGAACAGCCGCCCGGTGTCGACGGCCAGCCGCAGGCCCTCGACGGAGTCCGCCGTCGAGGGCAACGGCGCGCTCGCGCGCTCGAGGAGCGTCTCGAGCGGGGCCGCCATCGCGTCGAACCGCGGCGCCTGCATCGGTGTGTCCGGCGGGATCGGGCCGGCCACGAAGCGGGTGGGTCGTGCGGCGACGCCGCGCCAGCGCGCCAGCACAGGGGTGCCGCCGTCGTGCCCGGCGAACTCCCCGAGCTGCCACTGGCGGGCCAGCAGCCACATCGGGTCCTGCACGGGCGCCGCCGCACCGGCGCTGACGTCCGGTCGGTGCGGATCGGGCTCCAGGCGCGAGAACGTGGTGATCGAGGCCATGTCAGTCCACCGCCGGTGGGGTCAGGGCGTTCGGGTTGGTGGACACCGCGTCACGGTCCGCGTTGAACGCGAGCACGGTCGCGGGCAGGTACTGCCGCACCGCGCCGAGCGCCGCCGGTGGGACGGCGCGCAGGTGCACCTGCTCCAGGGTCTCGATCAGCACCTGGTTGAGGGTGCCGACCGTCCACGGCTCGCCGACGACGGGCGGCACCGCCAGCAGGATCGCCTGCGGTGCCATGAGGTCCGGCGGGTCGTACCGGAACGCGATGCCCGTCGTCTCGGTCGCGGACGGGATCACCTCCGTCCACTCGTCGACCAGGAGCCCGGCGACCTCGCGGCCCGGCGCGACGAGCTCGGCACCGGACAGCGCGAGCGAGACGGCGCCGTCCACGTGGTGGTCGGCCGGCAGCGCGTTCCAGACGTCGCCGGGCCGGTAGGGCACCTGCGCGACGCCGAGCGAGAGCGGTGGCCCGCCGAGCGCCTCCGCCTCGCGCAGCGCGATCCCCAGCCGCCCGACCGGCTCGCGGACGCGCTCCATCCGCGTCAACCAGACCTCCGCCGCGAGCGCGTCCTCGCCGACCAGCGCGGGGTCGTCGCGCGATGCCACCAGGTCGGCCGTCGTCGGGGGGACGAAGCGGGGCAGCGCCACGAAGCCCGGCCCGAGCAGCGCCCGCAGCCGCCGGATAGCGGGCGTCCACGCCGCGGCCGACGGTTCCGCCTGGATGGCGTCCGCCTCGACGAGCCGGCCCTGCAGCTGGTCGCGTGCCCGGGCGGCGGCGGCCGTCCAGCCGGTCTCGGTGGTGTCGGCGGGGACCGCGGCGTCGCCCACGCCGAGCGACCAGCTCGTCACCACGGCGTCCCGCAGTCGCGTCGGGTCGGCCAACGCCTCGACAGCGTCCCGCACGAGCGTCAGGGCTGAGGCTGCCCGTGCGTCGAGCTCCGCCACGTCGACCCCGGGTTCGCCGTCGGCGTGCGGCGGCTGCAGCGTCCTGCCGTCCAGCGGCGTGGCCGGACCGATGAGCACGGACAACGAGCGACCCACCTCCAGCAGGTCCAGGAGCGGGGAGTCGAGCACGACGACGGGCCGCAGCAGGTCGGCACCGGACGCCACCGCCGCGCGGGCCGCGAGCTCCGCCAGCCCGTGCTCCCCCGCACCCGCGATCCGGACGACGTCGCTCGCCGACACTCCCAGGTCCGTCAGCGGCACCGGCACGAGGAGCTCGCCGACCGCGTCCCGCACGGTCACGGTCCGCCCGGTGGCGGCACCGAGCATCCGGCCCAGCCAGGCGTCCAGCCCCGGTTCGGCTGCCGCGTACGGCGAGCCCGCCGGTCCGGCCCATCCCCCGGTCGTCGTCGCGGCCGGGTCGAGCAGGATCCCCACCCGGTGCGTGACGCCGACGCCCGTGCGCGGGGTCTGCACGACGTCCAGGTTCGCCGGCGGCACGAGACCACGGTCGAAGTCGGTGACGGAGCTGACCGCCCGGTCGAGGTCCCCCAGCGCGAACTGGTGCACCTGCTCGGCCTGGAGGAGGTCGGCGGCGGCGTCCACCGCTGTGCCGAGCCGCCGCAGGACCGCCTGCGCGGCCTTCCGGTCCGCCTCGCTCGGGTCGCCGCCGACCAGGTGGTCGAGGGCGTGGTCCTCGCTCTGCGCCCAGAGCCGGTGCAGGCTCAGCCCGTCCAGCCGCCGCGCGGCGGGCGGGAGGTGCTCCTCGCCGGGCAGCGGTGACACCTCGCGGGCGTTGTCGATCGCCTTGTCCAGGCCGAGCTCGTGGAGGTCCCGCTCGACCAGGTAGCCGAGCACGACGTTGACCGAGCGCCCGGCGCGGACCCCGTCGAAGACCGTCCGGGCCAGCCGGACCCGCTCGGACGTGAGGCTGACCGCGAAGGGGGTGTCCGTGCCACCGCCGTGCGCGAGGTGGGCGTTGCGCAGCAGCGCGGAGACCTGGGCCTGGTGGATCGACGGTGCGTGCAGGAACCCGGGGTCGTCGACCGCGGACAGCAGCGGACCCGGCTCGCCGGGCGGGGTCTCGGTCAGCACGTCGACGGCGGACGGCGCGAGCCGCTCCGACCAGCCGTAGCCCCCGACGAGGGCACCCTGCGCCTCGTCCGCGCGGAGCTCGGCCAGACGGCGGCTCGCGAGCGACGTCGCCCACGCGTCGAGGCGGTACGTCGCGGCGTCGAGCGTGCCGAGCAGGTGCCGCTCCAGGTCGCGGGCGTCGACCGCCGCGAGCGTCTCGACGGCCACGCGGAACGCGGTCAGGTGCGGATCCGTGCCGGCGGCCAGGCGCTCGCGCACCGTGCCGCCGTCCGGCAGGGTCGCGTCACGCTGCGCCCGCCACCCGGTGGACGGTTCACCGAAGCCGTCGAGCTCCTCGTCGGTCACGTCGGGGGTGTCGGGTCCGAGCAGCCGGGCCGCCGCGGTCGCGTGCTCGCGGAGCCACGCGTGCCGGACGAGCGCGGCCAGCAGCGACGGCGGCGGGTCGTCCCCGCCGGCGGCGAGCTCGTCGACGTCGGTCGTCAGCAGGTCACGCAGGTGTCCCGGGTCGCCCACCAGGGGAACCGTGACCGGGGCGCTGTCCGGCTCGTGCACGGTCAGGGCGCCGGGTCGCAGCCCGACACCTGCCGCGGCGGCGACCGGCAGCGCCCGGTCCCCCGCGACGTCCCAGAACCCGGCGCTGCCGAGGCTGCGGCCCAGCAGGAGCTGGACGTGCTCGGCGAACCGGGCGCCGAACGCCCGCCGGACCCGCACCCGGTCGGACCGTGCACCCAGCCGCAGCACGTCGACCAGGTCGGCCGCGACGTCGCCGCGCCCGACGCGCGGTGCGCGTGCGAGCGAAGGTCGCCAGGCACCGTCGACCAGGCCGGTCAGCACCCGACGCAGCCGCTCCTCACGCGGGTCACCGGTGAACCGCCCGAGCGAGGTCACCGGGAGCAGCCCGTACGGCTGCCGGCCCACCCGCAGGGTCGGCAGCGGGCCACCGGGGCGGACGAATCGTCGCGCGTGGTCGCGGACCCAGTCCGTGTCGGCGAGCGCGACCCCCGCGAGCTGCGGCAGCCAGTACCCCCACGTGACCGGCCACAGGACCGTGCTCATGGCCTCGGCCAGGAGGTCGTCGGTCGACCCGCCCGCCGGCAGCGGATCGAGGTCCGCCCCGAGCGCGGTCGCCGCGAGCGCGTCGGACGTCCCCGGCGCCGACGGCCCTGCCGACTGCGGCCAGGAGCCCGGGGTCGCGCTGGACCAGCCCGCGGCCTCGTCCTCGGTGTTGTTCGTGAGCGTCTCCGGGTCGAGGAACGCCAGGCCCTCGCTGTAGCGCTGCGCGTCGAGGAGCGGGGCGACGCCCTCCTGCGTGCTCCCCTCGCGGACCCCGGCCACGAGCAGCAGGTCCACGGGGCCGGAGACGGGGAGCCGCAGCGCCATGCCGACCTCCTCGGCGGTGTCGAAGTCGACGAGCCAGCTCATCGCCTCGTCGACCGCCGCCACCTCGTCGTCGTCCTCGTCGTCGACGAGCGGCGACGACAGGTCGGGACCGACGGCGAGGTCCGTCGTGATCGGCCGACCGGCCGCGACCGCCACCACCGTCCCCTGCGCGTAGGCGGTCGCCGTCCAACGGGTGGGCAGCAGGCGGGCGACGGGGGTGCTCCGTTGCTCGCTGGTGGCCACGGCGGGGAAGCCGGGCTGGGACGTCAGAGGTGCGTCGTCGGCGATGCCGGTCTCCGGGCGGGCCTGCGGGTTGGTGGGCGTGGTCGCCCGGACCACCCAGGCGGCTCGCCCCGGTCCGTACCGGTCCGCCAGGGCGGTGTACGCCCGCTGCGCCCGCTCGCGGTCGGCGCCCGTGCGCCACTGCGCGCGCCAGAACTCCTCCCCCGCGGCGACCTCCGCGGCGGACAGCCGGGGGTCGTGGGCGTCGACGTGCAGCTGGTCGGGATACACCCGGACCAGCAGCTCGCCCGTCTGGAAGCGGGTCTCCAGCCGGACGGGGAGCAGCACGACCGGGTGCCGGGACCCGCCCACCTGCGCGGTGAGCCGGGCGTCGGCGGCGGCGGCGTCCGACGTGAGCGCGGCGAGGTCGAGCGGTTCGGTCATGGCGTCGGCTCCCGCAGGAGCACGGCCACCGGGATGGTGATCCGGGCGGGCAGCTGCCGCAGGCGGGCGGCCTGGCGGGCCGACGTGGCCTCGGTCGCCGGGGCGTGGCTGACGCCGGCGGGTGCCTCGCCCACCTCGAAGCCGAAGCGCGGGGCTCCGGGCTGCTCGGCGATCACGATCGACCAGTCGTCGGCATCGGCCAGCGGGACGGTGAAGCCGAAGAAGCTGATGTCGGGGTCCATCGAGCCGCGGAAGACCGGCAGCAGCCGTTCGACCGGCGGGCCCGGCTTGGTCGCGGACACCAGCGCGTCCGGGAAGCGCTTGATGAGCTCGCTGCGCAGGAGCAGGACGAACCGGTCCTCCACGACCGTCGGGGCACCGAGCGCCCGGTCCCCCCACGAGTCCAGCGGTGCGACGTCCGGGGGTGCTCCGGGTGCCACGGCCGCGTCCCAGAACCGGTCGAAGAAGGTCGCGGTCATGGGCGTCGGGAACTCCCGCCACAGCAGCTCGCGCCCCAGCTCGTGGTTGAGGCCGACCAGGAACGCCTCGACGAACTCCCCGTGGGTGCGCAGGCCGAGGGCCGTGTCCGCCGGGACGCCGTCGAGCCCGGGGAGCAGCCAGTGCTGACCGAGCTCGGCCAGCGAGCGGGACATCGGGGTGTCGAACCGTGGTGCGAAGCGCAGCGACGGCACCGGGTCGTCCGAGGCCGGGGGCACGGGCACCTCGAGGAGGCCGTTCACCCGGGCGCCGAAGGTGCGGGTGGGCGTGGTGAGGGCCAGGGCCTCGGCGAAGATCGCCTCCGCGGCCAGGCTGCCGAGAGAGGTCCCGCCGGTCGGTGCGGTGGCCAGGAACGCGGCCAGGTGCCGCGCCGCCGTAGCCCGGAAGGCGGATGCCGCCTGGTTGTCCTGGCGCGGCGGGCGTGGGTCGGGATCCGGCTCGGGCTCTGGCTCCGGCTCGGGGTCCGGGTCGAAGGGGTCGTCGGGGTCGAACGGGTCCCGTGGCCGACGGAGCGCGAACGGGCGGTCCCGGTCGGTCCGGGTGAACCGCCCCGGGTCGAGCACACCGCCGCCGAACACCCCTCCACCGATCGGGGGCAGCGGCCCCGGTCGGGGCGACGGCGCGGGCATCGGGCCGATCGCGAACCCAGGTCGCGGCGGTCCCGACAGGACGGCGTCGGCGTTCACCGCGGCCCAGGTCAGGTTCTGCGGGCTCGGGAGCGCCGCGCCTCCCGCCTCGAACGTCAGCGGGCCGGCGGGGATCGTGAGGTCGCGGTTGATCCGCGAGATCGGCCCCATCCGGTCGAGGATGTCGAGCCGGGCGGTCGGTGCGGTACCGCCCAGCCGTCGCACGGCCGGCCCGCGGGACCGGGTCACGCGCCGGACCACCGGGCTCAGCGCCTGGTCCGGCAGCTGGGCCTGCGACCACTGCTGGGCGAAGCTCGCTCCCCCGGTCGCCGGTGACCGCAGGAGCCGGGCCCGCAGCGGCGCGAGCACGAAGAGGCCGTCCTCCGCAGGCAGGGGCACCACGTGCCGCCGGTGCAGGCTGTCGGCGAGCGCGAGGCCGAGCGTGGCGAGGCCGAAGACCCGGCCCGCGGCGTGCAGGTCCGCCGATTGGTCCCACGCGGCCGCGACCAGCGTCTCCTGCTGCTGCTGCACGACGAGGGTGCCGAGCGCGGCCGCGACGCGGTGCGCGGGGTCGTTGTTGAGCTGCTCGTACCAGCGCGTGGTCGTCGCGAGGTCCAGCGACCGAGCCGCGGCGTACGCCTGGCCGTAGCGCGGGGGCGCCAGCAGGGGGTGGCTCGGTGGCATCTGGTCGGGCGTGTTGAGGACGTCGACGAGCGCCGTCGCGAACCGTCCCTCCATCGCCGGGTCGGACCACCGCTCGACGGGTGCGTCGAGCGCGAGCAGGGCGCCGGCCAGCAGCACCTGGGTGTCGTCGGCGCCGGCGATCCCCAGCCCCGACGTCGACAGGTCCACCGCGCGGGTGCCGAAGCCGTCGGCGACCGGACGTCCGCGGATCGCCAGCGCCAGCGACTGGAAGTCACCGGCAGGGCCCGTGGCGAACCGCCAGTGGTGCAGGACGGGCAGCTCGACGGGCGCCATGTCGGGCGCGCGCCGCCAGGCCGGCCCCTGGGCGTCGCCGGGGTCGTCGCCCAGCCCGGTGAGCCGTCCCGCCTCGAACGTGGGCACGACGCACGCGAGGTACTCGGTCTGCTCGGCCAGCAGCCGCCCGCTGACCAGCCGGGACAGGCTGCGGGTCGGGTCGGCGGCGAGCGCGTCGGCGAGGGCCGCGTCGGTCATCGCCGCGTCGGTGGCGATCTGCGCGTGCGCCCAGGCCCAGCTGTCGTCGAGGTCGGGCAGCTCCACCTCCGGGCGGGCCGGGGCCCCGATGGTCAGGACCGGGAGCGCGCCGCGCGTCGGTGCCGCCAGCTGCACGCCCGGCTGCTCGCGCACCACGACGAGGCACATCCACGGCCGCAGTCGGCCCGCCGACGCCGAGGCCGGGGTGAAGAGCCACGGCAGGGCCGGCTCGTCGAGCTCGACGAGGGCCAGGTAGTTGGACTCGAACGTGCGCGTTCCCGGGGCCGGGTCGGTGCGGATGACCTGCTGCGGGGCCAGCATCGTGACGTCGCCGGGGCCCATCAGCCGGACCTGGACGGTTGCCGGACCGACCCCGTTGACCCGCACCTCGGCGGTCGCGGCCGCCTGGCTGGCCGGGTGCCCGTCGCGCCGGTCCTCCGGCAGGTCGAGCGGACCGCCGCGGCGCGCCCACGGCAGGAGGACGAGGTTCGGCTCGGACATCAGAAGCGCACCATCCCGGCCAGGCGGGGCGCGTCCGCCCGCTCCTGGGCGTACCGCTCGGCGACGGCGGTTCGCGTGGCGGCCCGCGCAGCCGCGGCGAGCCGCAGACCCGCGCGCAGGTGGCCGGGCTCCGCCGGCGTCGGGTCCGGCAGCACGACGGGCACGCCGTCCGGGCCGACGACGATCTCGGTGTAGCGGAACGGCTCCGCGACGCCGGCCGAGGCGTCGGAGGCGTACCGGTCGCTGCCGAAGCTGACCCCCGCCTCACGCACCACGACGCCCGGCGCGGCGAGGCGCTCCGCGTCGCTCATCTCGAAGAACTGGGAGTCGGGGAACTCGTCGCCCACCGGCGAGACGCTGGGGGTCGCCCCGCCGATCAGGGGGTCGGTGATCGCGAACCGGCGCGCGTCGCGCGGCACGAACCCGCCGACCCGGTCGATCTCGCGTGCGGTGTTCAGCGGGACGAGGCCCTGCTGCACGACGAGCCTGCCCAGGGGGTGCAGGAGCAGGGTGTCGCTCCGCGGGACGCCCCGGACGCCGGCCACCTGGGATGCCGAGGCCGGCAGCTCCGTCATCCAGCTGCGCGGGTCGCCCAGCCGGGTGAGCAGCTCGGTCACGACGTCGATGGTCTCGGTGACGGGTGAGCCACCCCCGCCGATGAGGGTCTTGTCGAACGAGACGGTGTAGTCCCACCAGAGGATGCCGAACGTTGCCCTGCCGGCGACCCGGAGCGGGATCGGGCCCTCGAGCATGCCCTTGACGTCGATCTTGAACAGGTTCCTCGAGCCGCGCTTGAGCTGCACGCCCGCGGCGAAGTCGGCGATGAAGTGCGGCGGCCAGAACGTGACCAGCACGTCGAACCCGATGTACCCCTCGAGGCTGAAGCCGTAGGCAGCGGCGTACAGGGACGCCTTCGCGCCGAACTGCAAGGTGTTCGTCGTGATCGCGAGGTACGCCTCGATGACCAGCCGCGGGTTGTCCCCGGTGGTGAGCGCCACCGTGACCCGAGGCAGCACCGGGAAGCTCGCCGGCGGGCTGAACCGCGGGTTGAACCCCCCGACCGCGAGCGCGAACCCCTGGCCGCGCTCGCGCCGGAACGCGGCGGCGCCTGTCAGCACGAAGCGGCCGCACAGCTTCGAGTCGTACAGGACCGCGTCGAGGGCCGCGGACCCGGTGTCGAGGTCGAACACGCCCACGACGTCGAGGTTCAGGGTGACCAGCGGGTTCTCGTCCTGCGGGAGGACCGACGAGACCCGGCCGAGGACGAGGAGCCGGCTCGTCTCGGCGACGGAGTCACGCTCGAGCATGAGGGCGAGGTCGGCGCGCAGCAGCGGGTGCCCGCTGCCGAACGTCATCTTCACCAGGAAGCCGTAGACGTGGGTGCCCTCGCGCAGCGGGAAGAACGTGCGCAGGGCCGAGACCAGCTCGGGGAGGTGCTTGACGGGGTCGGCCGGGAAGAGGATGTGCTTGAGCCGGCCCGAGGGCAGGGCAGCGCGGACCGCGGCGACGTCGAGGGTGCGGTCGGCGGCGTAGAGCAGCCCGAACCCGTCGAACGTGATGAAGCCCGCCTGCAGGCCCAGGTGCTCGACGGTGCCGATGAGGAGGAACGACGTGACGTCGTTGCCCTCGCGGTCCTTCGTCGACGCGAGCCCGACGCACGTGATCGTGACGCGCTTCCCGACGCGCAGGACCAGGGCGCCGACGTAGTCCCCCGTGGCCGGGTCGAACTGGATCGTGCCGCCGCCGCTGACCGGTCCGGTCCGCAGGTCCAGCGCGATCCCCGTCGGGCGGGTCGCGTCGACGTGGGCCTCGACGAGCCGCAGGTTGCGCTCCTCCGACGGGGTCATGGTGTCGACGGCGGCGAACAGGCCGAGCCGGTCGACCCGGACGTAGACCGGGCCGAGCTGCGTGCTGAACGAGACCAGGGCGCCGACGGCCACCGCCCAGCCGGTCTCCGGCTCCTCGGCGCGGTTCCCCGCCAGTCGCAGCACCACCTCGTGCACGTTGATCCCGAGGAGCCCGCCGCCACCCAGGGGCAGGGTCTTCTCGAGCGCGGGCGGACCGGCCGGACCGGAGGAGTCGAAGGGCGGCTCGGGGCCGGTCGCGTCGACGGTGGGCGGGACGTGCAGCTCGTGGATGAACCCGGCCTCGGCGTCGTAGCCCAGGCCGAGGGAGAACACCTTCCGGATCGGCCGCCCGCCCAGGAGCTTGCGCAGGAAGCTGTCCTTGTCGGCCGAGTCGATCACGAGGGCGCAGTGGTCCAGCCGCAGCAGGACGCGGGCGCCCGTCCCGCTGATCGTGAGAACAGCCGCGATCTCGCCGAGCTCGACCCGTGACCCGGTCGCCCGCGGTAGTGCGTAGCTGATCCCTGTCTCGTCGGGCTCGGCGCGCCACCCCACCGACACGGACGAGGTCGCCGCCTCGGCGTTGGCCTGCACGCCGTCCTTCCCGCCGATGAGCAACGCGGCCCCCGCGTCGCTGCGGATGTCGACGCGGAACCGCCAGGTCGGGCCGTCGGACCCCGGGTTGAGCACCTGGTCGAGCGTGAGCGTGCCGCCGAGCGCGAGGAACAGCTGGTGGGGCCGCGCCGGGGTGCCCAGCCGCCGCGGCAGGTACATCCAGGTGACCCGCAGCTGCTCGGAGTCGGTGTCGCCGTCGCGGCGCAGCGCGAGGGAGACCATCCGGCCGGCCAGGACGTCCGCCGCGGTCGGGCGGGCCGGGGAGTCCACGTCGAGCGCGGCGGAGTCCCACCCGACGATCACGTCCCCGAGGGCGTTCAGCGCCTCGTGGTCCTTCGTCTGGTCGATGACGGCGATCGCCGCGACGATGCCGCGGATCAGCCCGTCCACGACGAGGAACGACGTGTCCCGGCCGGTGTTCAGCGTGCTGCCCTCGGCGCCCGGGAGCGTGTCGTCGAGGTCGTCGAGTGTCCGCCCGGGGTTCCAGACGAACGAGAAGATCGTGCCGAACGCGTTCAGGAACCGGGTGTGGGCCTGGTCGCCGGGCGCCAGCGACCCGGTCAGCTCCGTGGTGATCGCGACCGCCTGCATGACCAGGAACCACGCGGGCTTGCGACGCCGGAAGTACGTGCTGGCGAGCAGGTCGAGCAGGCTGGTCGCCAGCGTGTCGGCCTTGCCCCACGTGTCGGAGCCCTGCCAGGACTCGACCTGGTCGATGATCGCCCCGACGAGCAGGGCGAGGTTGCCGAGGGCCTCGAGGTCCGCCTGGAGGTCGGCGTCCACCTGCGCGCGGTACTCCGTGATCGCGGCGAGCGGCGCCTGCGGCAGGGCGAGCGGCTGGGTGGCCGTGCCCGGCGGGGCACCGAGGTCGGCCAGCACCGCGCTGCGCGCCTCCGGCCGGCCGAGGAGGTCCGCGGCGAACGTGACGAAGTCGAAGACCTCGCCCGCGACCGCGCGGAGCAGCGAGCCGGCGCTCACTGCTCGGGCCCCGGGACGGGCACGCGGCTCAGGACCGCCTCGCGCAGCTGCTCGGGCGGGTCCTCGTCCTGCGGGCCAAGCGACGCGCGGTGGACCATGTACGGGCCGAGCACCGGTTGCTGCGTCTCCGGGTCGGGGGCCGACGTGTAGACCTCGCCGACCGCAGTCACCACCCCGTCGTCGTCCTGCTCGAACCGGCAGATCCCGAAGTTCGACCGGAACATCATCTGCCGGGTGTTCCGCATCCGGTCCAACGCGGCCTGGTGCCGTGCGGCGACGGCCTGCATCGCCGCGAAGGCCGTGGCGGGGTCGGCGAGCTGCGCCTCGATCGCCGCGTCGTCCAGGGGCATCGCCCGGATCGGTGCGGGTCGCTCGGCGTCCGGACGTCCGTCGACCAGCGGTGTCACCTTCCAGCGCCAGTCCGGCGGCTTGGCCGGGTTGAGCCGCGACGTGAACCTCTCCTGCGGCTCCTCGCCGTCGGGGTTGTCGTCCAGCCAGCCGTGCGTCGCCAGCAGCACCGGGCTGCGCAGCAGCCGTGCCCGCGTCGTCGCCACGAGGTCCGCCTCGGTGCGCCCCTCGGGCAGCAGCACGAGGTCGGCGTCCGGCCGGGTCCAGCCGAGGCGCTCGACGCCGAGCTTCGCCCGCAGGAGCTCCTGCAGGAGCATCGCGCTGCGGTCGAGCGCCCGCAGGTAGACGGGCATGACGTTCTTGAACCCGCTGGACGTGAACTGCGCGATCCGGGCCGGCTGCTCGGCGGCACCGCGCCAGTAGCTCATGACGTTCGAGGCCGCGTTGTGCACGTCGCCCGACAGGACCACGACCCGCTGGTGCTCCGCGAGCCTGGCCAGCAGGTGCTCGAACGTGATCGGGTCGAACGCCCACGTCTCCAGGGCGTCGGGGTTCGTGCCGGGCATCAGGCGGTTGCCGGTGACGGACGCCGTGTCGGTCAGCCCCTCCCGCTTCGCCATGTCGAAGATGCGGTAGATGGCCTTCGCGACGACCTCGTCGATCACCGGCGGCCCGATCACCTGGAGCGGCGCGACCACCACCAGCACCTCGCGCCCGGCCGGCAGCGGCGGCCGCGGGATCTGGTCGACGAGCGCCTCCGTCGCGACGTTCCCCGGCGGACCGATCTCCGCGACGTAGCTGCGCCGGGTCCGGTTGTCGAGGGCGACCACGACGTGCTTGGGGCCGTCGACGGTGAAGTGCCACGTCATCGGTGCGTCGACGGTGCCGAACCGACCATCGGCGACCGGCTGGTTGTCGAGGTTGTGCCCGAACATCCGGCCGATCTCGGCGAACGCCGTCGCGTCGGGACCGGGAGCCGACGCCGGGAACAGCCTCGTCGCCTTCTCCAGCAGGTCCCCCGGGAGCTGTCCGCCCAGGTCCGGCCGCTCGGGGGTGGTGACCTCGTCGTACCGACGCGGGTCGTTGCCCCAGTCCTGGAACAGCGCGTACGCCAGCATCCCGTTGGTCAGGATCACCTGCCCGAGCGCCGTCCCCTGCACCCGCCGCCGCCACATCGGGTTGAGGAAGAAGTCGTCGGTGACGTCGTGGTCGTCGAACATCATGTACGTCGGCACGTTCGCCAGCACGCGCTGCACCCGACCGAGCCCGAGCAGGAAGTCGCGGTGCACCCGGTGGCTGCGGCGTCGGGCCCGGAACTTCTCGGCCGCCTTCTCGACCTTCTCCTTCTCCCGCTGCGCGATGGTCGCCGCGTCGGAGTACAGGTGCTGCGGGACCCGCTCCGGGAAGACCTCCAGGGGCAGGTCCACGTCCTGCTCGCCGGTCGGCGTGTCCAGCCAGCGCAGCGCCGACCCGATCGCGTCGCCGGGCGCCACGAGGCGTGCCCCCGGAACCTCGTCGCCCCAGCAGGCGGGCGACCAGGCCATGACGTAGGCGGCGGCGAACTCCCCCAGGGAGATCAGGTGGTTCGCCCCGTCCCCGCTGGTCAGTTGGGCGCTGACCTGGGTGAGCTGGAGCCGGTCGCCGACCGGGAACTGCGGGGGTCCCGCCGGCAGGTCGCCCGCCGCCTCCGTCTGCTGCGGCGTCTCCGGGGTGTAGCTGGCTCCCGGGTCCAGGCGGTTCGGCTCGGTGGCCTCCGGTCGACGCAGGACCTGACCGACCTTCACGCGCTCGAGGGGCACTCCTTCGTCGGTGCCGATCAGCTCCACGCCCAGCTCGGCGGTCCGCAGCATCATGATCGAGTCCACGTCGTCGGCGTAGATCTGGTCGCCGCCGAGGAAGAGCTGGTGGATCCGGCCCCGCGGGTCGTCGAACCGCTCGTTCAGGTACTCGTCCATCCACGCCAGGGCGTCGCCGTCGTCGTACCCCGGGCGACGGCACGAGCCGTACGCGAGCCGCAGGTCGTCCAGGGTGGTCGGAGGCAGGGCGAAGCTCGGCAGCATCCGGTCGGCGTAGCCGAGGGGTCCCACCTCGACGCCGCTGACCGTGTGCGTGCCGAGCAGACCGAGCCCCGCCAGGTCCGTCCTGTTCCGGGCTCCCGTGATGGTCACGTCGTAGGAGTAGAGCCGGTCGGGCTGGAAGACCTTCCCGGACGCCGGGGCCAGCCGCACGGTGACCAGGCCGAGGTGGAGCTGCTCGCCGATCCGCACGGTCTTCTCACCGGGGTGCGGCTCCGCCACGTTCGGGTCGGGAGCGTCGCCGCTGGTGGCGAAGGGCGGGTTGGTCGTGTCGGCGGCCACCCGGCCCTCGAACACCCTGATCCGCACGTCGGCCGGTTCGCTCAGCACCACCTGGACCGCGACGAGCCCCGGGTCCACCCGACGCAGCAGAGGACCAGCAAGGAGAAGCGGCAGCTGCATCGGCACTCGCCTGCCCCCACTGACGAGACGATTCGGGACATCTCGGACCGTAGCCCTCATTCACCCGTTCGGACCAGGGCCCACCCCCGCTCTCACCCGGCGAGCTCGACCTCCTCGACTGGGACGAAGCCGGGGATGTCCTCGACGCGGTGGTAGACCGGCAGTCCGCGTTCTTGCGCGATTGCGACGTCCTGGTCGGCGCCCGTCGATGCGCCCTCCAGTCGCAGGACCGCGTCGCAGTGCTGGAGCAGCCGCTGTGCGGTCGGGTACATCACCCGCTCCGCCAGCGGGCTCAGCGGGCCGTCGGCACCGGCGCTGCTCAGCACCGGGAGCGCCACCCACTCCCCGATCATCGGGATGTGGCCCGCGCGGAAGATCGGCCAGGCCGCCTCCTCCAGGCGTCGGAGGTTCAGGGCCATGAGGTCCGGGTCGTCGCCCGTCCCGGAGCGGTAGGGGCCGGCGATTAGGATCAGCAGTGGAGTAGTCATAGGGGCATACTATGCATTACTCGGCACAAACATGGAGGATCGCGCATGCTGGCAGCGCAACGCAAGGAACTGCTGCTCGACCGGCTCCGCACCGACGGCCGCCTCGTCGCCAAGGACCTTGCGACCGAGCTCGACACGTCCGAGGACACGATCCGCCGGGACCTGCGCGAGCTGGCCGTGGCCGGGCTGTGCCAGCGCGTGTACGGCGGGGCGATCCCGGTCGCGCCCGCCGCGGCGAGCTACGCGAGACGGCAGGAGATCGCGACGAGCAGCAAGCGGCGCGTCGCCGCCGCCTGCCTCCAGCTGGTCCAGCCGGGCAGCACGCTGATCCTCGACGGCGGCACCACCGCGCTCGAGGTCGCCCGCGCGCTGCCACGTGACGACGGGCTCACCGTGATCACCCACAGCCCGACGATCGCCGTCGCGCTCGTCGACCACCCGGCCGAGGTCTTCCTCCTCGGTGGCCGGCTGTTCAAGCACTCCGTCGTGACGTCCGGCGCCGCCACCGCGGAGGCCGCCGCCCTGGTCAGCGCCGACCTGTTCCTCCTGGGCGTCACCGGCGTCCGGCCGGACACGGGCCTGACCACCGGCGACGCCGACGAGGCCGCGACGAAGCGCACCCTCGCGCGTCGGGCCGCGCAGACCTGGGTGATGGCCAGCGAGGAGAAGATCGGTGCGGCATCGGCCTTCCCCGTCCTGCGCCTCGACGAGGTCTCAGGGATCGTCAGCGACGCCGGCGAGCAGAACCCTGTCGTCGCCGAGCTCGAGCGCACCGGGGTGCAGGTGCTGCGCGCCTGACGGCCGTCACCGCCCGGACGCGTCCCCGAGGAGTGCGTGCGCCCGGAAGATGCGGTCCAGCAGCTCCCGGATCGCCGGAGCCTTGAGATCGTTGTAGTCGTTCACCGTCCCGCCGCCCACCTGGCGCAACCGGTCCGCCGCCGCGCGCTTGGCCGCCGCGTAGGCGTCGCGGTCGTCCGCGTGCGTGCGCAACCAGTCGCGCAGGAGCACGTGACGCGCGGCCTCCGGGCTGTCCGGGCTCCAGACGTGCAGGTTCGCGCGTGGCCGGTCCCGGGTGAACAGCCGGTGCTCGTGCCACGCGCGCTCGCGCAGGACGAGCGTGAAACCCGCAGCCTCGAGCCTGGGGCGGTAGCTCGGCTCGTCGGTCGAGTCGGCCACCGTGAGGTCCACGTCGATGATCGGCTTGGCCGTCAGACCCGGGACCGAGGTCGAGCCGACGTGCTCGAGAGCGAGCACGTCGTCGCCCAGCGCCTCCCGGAGGCGGTCGGCCAGCTCGGCGTACGCCGCAGGCCACGAGGGGTCGTACGCGACGACGGTGACCTCGACAGGCTGCTGGGGCACGAGCCACTCGGCCCCGTCGGGGTCGACGGGATGGTGACGGACGATCTCCTCGGCGCTGGACACCGTCCGAGGCTACCGAGCCCCTGGGGCGCGGCAGCAGCGGGTGGCGGGGATCCCGTCACCCGCTGCGCAGCATGTCTTGACAATATTTATTGTCAATGCGACGGTGGCCGCATGCAGGACATCGAGGTCATCGAGAACGCCGACGCAGCCGTCGTCGCGCTGGACCCCGTCCGGGCCCGGCTCCTCGGCGAGCTGGCCGTCCCGGCGTCCGCCGCCGGGCTGGCCGCCCGCGTCGGCATCGCGCGCCAGAAGGTCAACTACCACCTCAAGGCGCTCGAGGCGCACGGCCTGGTGGAGCTGTCCGAGGAACGCCGCCACGGGGGCATCACCGAGCGGGTGCTGCAGGCGTCGGCGGCGTCGTACGTCGTGTCACCGGCCGCGGTCAGCGTCACCGCAGCCGACCCCGACGCCACCGCCGACCACCTGTCGGCCGCCTACCTCGTCGCCCTCGCCGGCCGGCTCGTCCGCGAGGTCGGCGCCCTAGCCCGTCGCGCCGGCGTGACGGGCAGGCGGCTGCCGACGCTCACGATCGACACCCAGATCGGCTTCCGCTCGGCGGACGACCGGGCCGCCTTCGCCGACGACCTCACGTCCGCAGTGCTCGACCTGGCCGCGCGCTACCACCACGACGACGGGATGCCGCACCGGCTCGTCGTCGCCGCCCACCCGATCCCCGAGGAGCGCCCATGAGCACCGACCTGAACGTCCCCTACCGCCTCGAGTTCAGCGTCGAGGTCCCCGGAACCGCGGAGCAGGTCTGGCAGGCCATCGCCACGTCCACGGGCCTGAGCTCCTGGTACCTGCCGACCGAGATCGAGGAGCGCCAGGGCGGCTCCGTGCACTTCACCATCGACCCCGGGATGGGTTCCGACGGCCACGTCACGGGCTGGGACCCGCCGCGCCGCATCGCCTTCGACGAGGACTGGGCCGCCCTCATGGGGACGGACCCGGACTCGCTCAGCCCGCTGACGACGGAGTTCCTCGTCGAGGCGCGGTCCGGCGGCACCTGCGTCGTGCGCGTCACCAGCAGCGGCTTCGGCACCGGCGCCGACTGGGAGTCGCAGTGGTGGGACACCGTGGCCCCCGGCTGGCTGCCGTTCTTCGACAACCTGAGTCTCTACCTGGCGCACTTCCCCGGCCAGGAGGCCACGCGGCTGGAGGTCACCGCCTCCCACCCCGGCGACGCCGACGCGCTCTGGGCGACCCTGCACGACGCGCTCGGGCTGGACGACGAGGGCGCGACGGTCGACGTGCGCGGCGCGACCGGCACGGTCGAACGCGTCGGTGAGCGCCAGGCGCTGATCCGGCTCACCGCACCGGTGCCCGGGATGCTCAGCGTCTTCACGCACGGCCAGGGCGACGGCACCGCGACCGCGGGCGTGCAGGCGTACCTGTTCTCCCCCGACGCCGCGGACCACGTGCGCCGCGAGGAGCCGGCCTGGCAGGACTGGCTCCAGAACCTCGCCGTCCGAGCCTGACCTGCCCCCTCGCCCACCGGCACCGCCGTCCGACCCGCTCCGTCCGGAGCGCCGGACCGTGCTGCCACGCGGCCATCACCCCGGAGGAACGCATGGACAGCACCCAGGACACCGCCGTCGGTCGGACGGGCTACGGCCACCGGCTCGGCCGCCTCGTCGGCACCGGCCTCGTCGCCACCGTCGCGGCCATGGTCGCCACCACGCTCGCCGCCGCGCTCGCCCGGGCGCTGGGCGTCGGCTTCGAGATCCCCGACGGTGGCGAGGCGATCCCTCTGCCCGGGTTCGCGTCGGTGACCGGGCTCTTCTGCGTCGTGGGCATCGTCATCGCCGCCGCCCTCCTCCGGTGGAGCGCCCGGCCCGCCCGGCGGTTCGTGCAGACGGCCGTGACCCTGACCGTGATCTCGCTGGTCCCGCCCCTCCTCGCCGGGGCCGACGCCGCGACCACCGCCGCACTCGTGGGGCTGCACCTCGTCGCGGCGGCAGTGATGATCCCCAGCCTCGCGCGGAGCCTGCGCAGGCCGACCTAGCTCAGTCGACGTAGGCCAGCAGGACGGGCGCGTCGAGGCCGGACCACGAGCCCGTCAGGGTGGACCCGGCGGCGGCGGTGGGCGCCGGCCCGTCGAGACGACGTCGGACGACGATCCGGAGGGCGCCGGCCTCCACCAACGTGGACGAGCCGTCCGAGGACGTCCGCACGTCGTCGACGAGCGGGACGTCGCCCGACGGACTGCCGCTCCCGGTGACCCGTGCGCTCGGTTCGCGCGGGGCGTCGGCACCCTCGACCAGCTCGGCGGCCTGGCCGACACCGGCCAGCAGGACGGACGCGAGCACCCGGACGTAGACGGGATCGCCGACCGCGTCGTAGATCCAGCGCGGCCCCAGCACCGAGTGCTCCATGGTGCAGATCAGGAACTCGTCCGCCCCGGTCAGCGGGGCGCCGCGATAGGTCAGCGGGACCTGGAGCAGGTGCCCGCCGGCGGTCACCACGATGTGCGTCTCGAGACCGACCTCACCGTCCGGGTCGTCGAAGCGGTAGGCACCGACCAGGTCGACCCCCGGCTCGCCCCAGGGCTGCGTGGGCACCCAGTCGGTGAGCAGCTCGAGCTTCGTCGGACGGATGGTCGCGCGGTGGAGCAGGGCCATCGGCCGACCCTAGCGCGAGTCGTCCGGTCTGGGGTGCGTCTCGCTCCACGTCACGGAGCGGGCGGCTCGGTGGACGCGCTCGGGCTGCTGCTCGGCGTCGGCGTCGCGGCCGGCGTGGCGGTCGGGCTCGGAGCCGGGTCGGCCGGAGCGACGCTGGGCTGCTCGACCACGGGCGGTGCGGGCGAGGTCGGCGGCGGGGTGGTCGGCGCCGGGACGCCCACGGTGATCGGCACCGACGTGCCGGTGCCGACGTCGTCCGACGTGCCGAACTCCCAGTGCCACGGTTCGTGGGGTCCGCGACCGCCCTCGTCCATGTAGACCGGGTGGTGCCACCCGTAGGCCATCGCGTTGGCCTTGAGCCAGACGTACTGCGCGGACCGGTAGCCCTTGACCTGGTCGAGGTCGATCGCCAGGCCCCAGCCGTGGTTGGACGTGCCGGGCACCGCGGCCATGGTCCCCTTGGCCGCCCGGGTGCTGATCTGTTCGGCGAGCGTGCGGTACGAGCCACTGATCCTCAGGTCGTGGCCGAAAGCCACCCGGTAGGCCGCGTTGAGCCGCGCCAGCGCCTCGGCCGCGTCGCAGCGCAGGTACTGGCTCGGCGCGAACGCGACCGGGCAGAGCACCTTCAGCGGGATGTTCCCGTTCGTGTAGCCGTCGGTCGACCGGGCCTGCGCCTCCACCTTCGCGACCGCCGCCTTGGCGTCCTCGTCCCCCGTCACCGCGATCTGCTGCGCCGCGACCGTGATCCCGGAGGCGGCGTCCCGGGCCTGGACCGCGGAGACGGCGGCCGCGACGACGTCGCGGACCTCGGCGGCGGCGTGCGTGGCCCCGACAGCCGCGTCGAGCAGCGCGACCTGCGGGTCCGCGGAGACCAGCAGGCGGGTCATCGCGACGTTCTGCGCCGACTGGTCGCCGAGGTCGAGCGCGACCAGCAGGACGTCGGTCTCGACGCCCTCGACCACGCGCGTCGCCGCGGCGACGTCACCCGTGGCCACCTGCTCGCGCGCGCTCAGGACCCGTTCCGGGAGCTGCTCGGCGGTCAGCCCCGACATGACGGGCGCGGCCGGGACGTCGACCAGGTCACGACGGAACTGTGCCCGCGAGGCCTTCGTGGTGTCGACCAGCGGGTACCCGACCAGCGTGACGGTCGCCGCCTCGACCGCCGCCACGCGGTCGTCGAGCCGCGTCAGCGCCTGTGTGTCCGCCGGTGCGGTGGGTTCCCGCGAGACCGGCGCCCGCTCGACGTCCGCGGAGTGGGAGGTGTCGACGGGCGGCGCGGCCAGGACCGCCGTCAGGAACACCATCGACGCGAGGATCGCGACCGACTCCCACGGCCGCCGCCCCCGCCGCGGGCGCGCCGAACGACGACCCTGGGTCGTCGTTCGTGGTCCGAGCACTGGTGTGTCCTCCGCGGTGCGTCGTCCGACGATCCCACCGCGACACCGTGTCCGTCGACCCGCCAGATGGGGGGACTCGGGCGGACGGCACCTACGCGATCAGCCGACGAGCGCGCACCAGCACGAACGCCACCGGCGGTGGCCCACGAGGGACCACCGCCGGCCGGGCGCCGGGAGCGAGCGCTCAGGAGGGGCCGTGCGCTCCCCGGACGACATCGACGATCGCAGTCACCGGACCGTGCGCGGCCGTGGTGCCGCTGACGACGACCTGTCCGGGGCGGGACGGGGCCCGGGCCGGGACCGCGTCCCAGGTCACGCGCACCGCGTGGAGCGTGCCGTCGGAGTCGAGGACGTCGACCTTGGCCGGCAGCTTGATCGGGCTCGACGTGCGGACCGTCCGGTAGACGGTGTCGGCGACCACGAAGTCGGCGTCGCTCGCCTCGTAGACCTCGATCGTCTCGTGGAAGGTGATCACCGGCCACGCGCTGCTCGACCAGTCGATCATCTCCTGCCAGTTAGCGGGCTCCCAGACCAGGACACCGGCGCCGCGGTTGTCGGGCAGGTCGTTCGCGATCCGGAAGACGTCCTGGAGGAAGAGGCCTGCGCCCTCCGCCGTCTTGGGGTAGGGCGAGTTCGGGACCGGCAGGCCGTCGTAGTCGTTCGACTGGTGCGACGTCTCGGCGATCTCCATGGCGTAGCCCGGGTGCGCCGCGGCCACCTGGTGCAGGTTCGCCTCGTAGTGCTCGGGCGTCCCGTGCCAGTCGGGGTAGTAGGAGTGCGCGATCACGTCGATGTCCTGGCCCTTGGCCTTCAGCCGGGAGAGGAACTGGTCCCAGAACTCGAGCGTCTTGTCGACCTTCCCGTTGTCGATGATCACGTGGGTCTCCACCGGGATGTCCTCGCCGTGAGCCGCCGCGACGTCGCGGACGGCCTCGATGCCCGACGCCTGGAGGGTGGTGAACCGGTCCCAGGCGGCGTCGTAGGCGGCCTGCTCGGCCGGGTCGTCCGAGCCCCAGTAGTCCCAGAGCAGGGCGCCGCCGGGCTGGGAGACGAACGACGGGTCCTGGTTGAAGTAGCACGTGCCGCACCACGCCGCGTCGTCGAACCAGGGCAGCGGACGCTCGCTCCCCCACATGAACCCGTTGATGAGCTCGTTGCCCACCGCGACCTTCTCGGGAGTGGTGCCCTGGGCGACGAGCGCGTCCACCGTCGCGTAGGTGTAGTCGTAGACCGCCTGGGTCAGCTCGTCGAAGGGCAGCTCGCGCCACGCGGTGGGCTTCGCCTGCTTGCTCGGGTCGGCCCACGAGTCGGCGTAGTGCAGGTCGATGCCCAGGCCCATGCCTTGCTCCACGACCTTGCTCGCGACGTCGAGGGTGCGCTCCGGGCCCTGGTACGCGGGCTCGAGGTACTCACCCGTCCGCTCGTCACGCGGGTCGTTGAAGACGCGCAGGCGGGTGTACTCCATGCCGGCGTCGGCCGCCGCCTCGAGGATCGGCACCGGAGCGGCGCCCTCGTCCACGACGTAGGTGAGGCCCTGCGCGTCGTTCTGGTCGGCGTACGAGATGTCCGCGCCCAGCACGACGTCGTCGCGCAGGTAGTTCCACACGGACACCTCGCTGATGCCGGCGACGGCGCCCGGGGACACGTCGGTGATCGTGACCCGCAGGAAGGAGATCCCGGCGCGAGCGACGAGGTGCTCCTCGCCGCGACCGTCCACCTTGTGCTTCTTGCGGTCGACGAGGGTCTTCCACCGGTGACCGTCCGCGGAGCCCTCGACCACGTACCGGTAGGTGCCGTGCGCGTCGGGGAAGACGAGACCGACCTTCCGGATGTTGTCGTACGCGCCGCCGAGGTCGAGGACGAGGGAGTCTCCGCGCTTGCCGCCCTTGTTGCGGACAGTCCACGCGGTCGTGGGGTCCCCGTCGACGGCGAGGCCCGCACGATCCTGCGCCGTGCTGGTGCTCACCGTGACCCAGGGCTTCGCGGCGAGGTTGCTGCGGACGGGTGCGAAGTGGACCGTGCCGTCAGGTTCCTCGGCCGCGGCGGGGGCCGCGCCGGTGAGGGCGAGTGCGCCCGCAGCGAGGAGGGCGAGCGTGGAGGTTCGGCGTCGTCTGATAGGGGGCTGCATGGGACGTCCTTGTCTCATCGGAGTGTGCACGTGCACAGCACTCGGTCACCGTAAATCGCACGAAAGAGCCCGTCAAGATGTCCGCGTCTGTCCTCTCCTACTGGGAGCGTGCACAGTCATCAGGAACGGACTGCCCGACGGCGTGTCCATGTCCGCCGGACGGGGAGCCACGATGTCAGGAGGGGGTACCGGTGCTGGCGCGCACGACGAGCGAGGTCGGCAGCGTGACGGCGGCCGGCTCCCCGCCCTCGACCACCTCGATCAGCAGGCGCACCATCTCACCGGCGATCCGTTCGAGCGGCTGCCGCATGGTGGTGAGCGGCGGGTCGAGCGTCGCTGCGAGCCCGGAGTCGTCGAAGCCGCCGACCGCGACGTCCTGCGGGACGCGTCTGCCGGCCTCGCGGAGCACCTGGAGCGCGCCCGCAGCCATCAGGTCGGAGCCCACGAAGACCGCGTCGAGGTCGGGTCGGCGCTCGAGGAGCGTCCGCATCCCCTCCTGACCGCCGTCGCGCGTGTAGTCGGCGTGCGCCACGAGCGACTCGTCGTAGAGCGACCCGAGCTCGTCGCGATAGCCCTCGAGCCGGAGCCGGCCCCCGGGGGTGTCGAGGGGCCCGGTGATCGTCGCGATCCTGGTGCGGCCGATGTCGAGCAGGTGCCGCGTCATCCGCCGCCCGCCACCGAGGTCGTCGGCGGCGACGTAGCCGAGGCTGCCCTCGAAGCCGAGCGGGATACCGCAAGAGATCATCGGGATGCCCTGCCGCACCAACGCGTCGAGCAGGGGGTTGCCGCTGTGCGACGAGATCGCGAGGACGCCGTCGACGTGCCCGGCGCCGACGTAGGACGAGACCTGCCTCTGCTCCTCGGGGGTGCCCGCGACCATGAGCAGGAGCGGCATGCTGCGCGCGGCCAGCGCCCGGGCGGCCCCCCGCAGGAGGATCGAGAAGTTCGGGTCCTCGAACAGCAGGTGCTGGGGTTCGGTGAGCAGGAACGCCACCGAGTTCGACCGGCCGGTGACCAGGCTGCGCGCGTGCTGGTTCGTGGAGTAGCCGGTGGTCCGGATCGCCTCCTCGACGGCCGCGAGCGAGTCCGGGGACACCCAGTGCCCACCGTTGATCACACGCGAGACCGTGCCCCGGGACACGCCAGCCGCAGCCGCGACGTCCCGGATCGTCGGGCGCTTTCGCGGCGCGGTCGGTCCCATCGGGGGAGACTCTAGGGGAACGGGATCACAAACCACGCCTCGATCGCCGGCTCAGTCCTCCCGGACGACGACGACACCCCGTGCAGGGACGTCCGAGCCCGCCTCGTGACGTCGGTCGGCCACGAGGTCGTGCCCGGAGACGTGCAGGGGCAGGTCCGTGCTGGTGTGGTTCAGCGCGAACAACCAGCTGCCGGTGGCGCCCGTCCGGCGGACGACCTCCAGGCCACCTGGCGACGGGACGAGGGACGACACGCCGGCCGCCGCGAGCACGCGTCCGAGCAGGTCGGTGAGGGACGGGTCGTCGAGGCGCGTCGACAGGTACCACGCCGCACCGCCCGACCCGGTGTCCCGGCGCGTGACCGCAGGACCGCCCGCCGACGGACCGTCGAGGTAGGTCGCCAGGACCTCAGCACCCGTCGAGGTCATCCGTTCGGTCCAGACCTCCCCGGTGCTCCCGTCGCTCAGCGTCGTGGTCCCGTCGGCCGCCAGCGGCGCGAACTCCTCCACACGCACCCCCAGCAGGTCCCGGAACGCCCCCGGGTATCCCCCGACCAGGACCCGGTCGAACGCGTCGACGATGCCGGAGAAGTACGAGACGAGCACCTGCCCGCCGCGGGCCACGACCTCGGTCAGCCGGTCCGCGAGGTCCGGCGGTGCGAGGTAGAGCGTGGGCACCAGGACGACGTCGTACCCGTCGAGCGGCGACCCGGCCGGAAGGACGTCCACCACGACGCCCGCATCGAGCAGCACGCCGTGCATGCGCTGCGCGAGGTCGAGGTAGCGCAGGTCGACCGTGGGGTGGGCCTCGAGCTCGGCGGCCCACCAGGCCTGCGTGTCCCACAGGAGCGCCACCCGAGCCTGCTCCACCCGGCTCCCCCGCACCTCGGCGAGGCGGCCCAGCGTCGCGCCGAGCTCGACGACGTCCCGGAACAGCTGGGAGTCCCGTCCGGCGTGCGGGACCATCCCGGAGTGGTACTTCTCCGCGCCCGCGCGGGACTGCCGCCACTGGAAGAACAGCACCCCGTCCGAGCCGCGGGCGACGTGCTGCAGCGCGTTGCGCAGCATCTGTCCCTTCTCCTTGGCGATGTTGCGCGGCTGCCAGTTGACCGCGCTCGTGGAGTGCTCCATGAGGATCCACGGGTCACCGCCGGACAGACCGCGGACGCGGTCGGCGCTGAACGCCAGCTCCGCCCAGCCCCGAGGGTTCTCGGCCCAGAGGTAGTGGTCGTTGGAGACGATGTCGACCAGGGGCGTGGTCTGCGTGTAGTCGATCTGGTGGAAGTCGCCCATGACCATGTAGTTCGTGGTCACCGGCAGGTGCGGCGTGACCTCGCGCAGCACGGCGGCCTCGGCCTCGAGGTGCGCGACGAACGCGTCCGAGGAGAACCGCTCGAAGTCCAGCCGCTGGCCCGGGTTCGGGATGGTGGTGGACCGACGGGGCGGCAGGATCTGGTCGAAGCCGGCGTAGCGCTGGCCCCAGAACGCCGTCCCCCACGCCAGGTTCAGCGCGTCGATGTCGGCGTACTCCTTCCCCAGCCAGTCCCGGAACGCGGCCGCGGACACGTCGCAGTAGCAGCGCCCGTTGTGGCAGGCGAGCTCGTTGGAGACGTGCCACATCTTCACGGCGGGGTGGTGGCCGTACCGCTCGGCGACGACGCGTGCGATGCGGGTGGCGTGGTGCCGGATCACCGGCGACGAGACGCACCAGGACTCGCGGCTGCCGTGCGTGTACCGAAGCCCGTCGGCGTCGACGGGCAGCATCTCGGGGTGCGCGAGGTGCAGCCACACGGGCGGTGCCGCGCTGGGGGTGGCCAGGTCGACGCCGATCCCGGCCTCGTGCAGGAGGTCGATGACCCGGTCGAGCCACCCGAACTCGAACACCCCCTCCGAGGGCTCCAGCTGCCCCCAGGAGAAGATGCCCAGGCTCACCAGCGTCACGCCCGCCTCACGCATGAGGGCGACGTCCTCGGCCCAGACCTCCTCCGGCCACTGCTCCGGGTTGTAGTCCGCCCCGAAGGCGATGCCGTCGGTGGGCCACGGGCCGGTCCAGCGCGCGCTCACCGGGTCACCGCCACGAGCACGTCCCACGCGCCGAGCGTGACGGTGTCGCCCGCATCGAGTCGACCCGGGGGCGATATCGGGTTCGATGACGACCCGTCCGGTGGCGCGACGACGTCGAGGTCGGTCGGGACGGTGACCACGGTGGCCTCCCAGGACCAGTTGTGGACGACGTGCACGCGCACGCCGTCGGATCGGGTCGAGCTGTGGACGGTGACGCTCGGTGGCAGGTCGGACCAGCCGGCGAGCGGGGTCGGCACCAGCCAGCGCGCGAGGTCGCGGGCGAGCGTCAGGTCGGGGACGGTGCCGACGACGGTCACCCGACCGGCGCCGTACGCCCGCGTGGTGACGGCCGCCCAGGCGCCCAGGTGCGGGTGGACATAGGTGGCGAGGACGTCGGCGCCGTCCGCGACGAGGCACTCGGCCCAGGCCGTCGCCGCCGCACCCTCGGCGAGCGGGAGCTCGGCGGACCCGCGCACCGGGACCGGCTCGTCGAGGTTGGCGAACTCGTCGTACCAGGCTCCGGCCGGCTCGGACAGGCGTGCGGGCTGGGTCTCTGCCCGAGCGCGTGCCTCGTCGTCCGCGTACCCGGTGCGGGGCCCGACGACCAGGTGCCCGCCGGCCTCGGCATACCGGCGGAGCCAGTCGAGGTCGCGGTCGGAGGCCGGGTAGAAGCCCGCCGCCACGAGGACCGGGTGCGTGCGGGCAGCCTCCGACGGCTCGTCGTCGAAGAGGTACCGCGGACGTACCACGCGCGCCTGGAGACCCGCATCGAACGCGCCCCGGTAGAAAGCCGACACGATCCTCGGGTAGCTGTTGCGGTCCGGCGTGCCGTCGGCGAGCTGCAACGGCGGCTGGGCCGCGAGCGCGAACCGCGCCTTCGTCGAGCTCAGGATCGCGATGTCGGCGTCGGGCGTCGTACCGGCGATCTCTCCGCCCGCGCGGGCGAGCTCGGCACCCAGGCGGGCGATCTCGTCGTAGGCCCGACCCGGACGCCCGCTGTGCGGCAGGACGCCGCCCCAGTACGTCTCGGCGCCGTAGTGCAGCGTGTGCCAGTGCCAGTACTCGACCATCCGCGCGCCCCGCGCGACCAGCGCCCAGGCAGCCTGCCGCCACTGGCCCGGGTAGGCCGGGTAGTTGGTGCTCGGCCCACCGATCGCCTGGGCGTCCGTCTCCGTCACCAGGAACGGCTCGCCGCGGCTCGAGAACATCACGTCGGCGGTCTGGAACAGTGCCCAGGTTCCGTCTGTCGTCCAGTACTGCGGCACGACGGCGGTGCTGGGGTGGGCGAGCCCGTCCTGCATGCGGTAGTAGGGGTTCCCGCTCGTGATGTCGAGGACAGAGGCGAGATCGGCGTCCTCGAGGGCCGGGCGCTCGTAGGAGATGCAGGTGGTGACGAACTGGTCCGGCCGGGCGAGCTCACGGACCGCACGGGCCTGCCAGTCGATCAGCTCGGTGGTCAGGGTCGCCTGGAACTCGCGCCAGGCCAGGTCGTACTGCGGCTGGGCGTTGCCGTCCGGGGTCCACAGGTCCGCCCACGAGGACAGCCGGTGCGACCAGTAGACGAGCCCCCACTCCCGGTTGAGGGTCTCGACGTCGCCGTACGTGTGCCGCAGGTGGTCCACGAACCGCTGGAACACCCCGTGGTTGTGCAGGAGGTGCAGCCCGGGCTCGTTGTCCACCTGGAAGCCGATCACGGCCGGGTGGTCGCGGTAGCGCTCGACGATCCTGCGCAGGACCCGGTCGGCGTGGAACCGGAACACCGGGTGCGTGAAGTCCGCCTCCTGCCGGGCTCCCCAACCCATGCGGCTGCCCGTGCGGTCCTCACCGGCGACCTCGGGGTAGCGCCGGACCATCCACAGGGGCAGCGCGTAGGTCGGCGTACCGATCACGACGTCGATCCCCCGGGCCAGTGCTCCGTCGAGGACGGGCTCGAGCCAGTCCAGCTCGAACCTGCCCTCGTCCGGCTCCCACGTGGACCAGACCGACTCCCCCACCCGGATCACCGAGAACGCCGCGGCCTGCATGAGGTCGAGGTCACGCACCAGCGTCTGGGGCGTCGGGTCCTGCCCCGGACCCGCGTACTCGTAGTAGTACGCCGCGCCGAAGCGCACGCGGTCGTGCTGAACTGCCATGGGTATGTCTCTCCGCGCCTAGAGGAGCCCGCGGAAGGCGAACCGGAACGTCAGCTCGGTGTCCGTGGGCAGTCGGTACTCGGCATGGGTCTGCGCGCCCCACGAGTCGTCGCCACCGACCCCCCGACGCTGGAGCGCCGGCCGCAGGACCGTCTGGTAGATCGGCGGCAGCTCGGTGTGGTGCGCCGCGTTCTCGATCTCGAAGGGCGTCCACGGCAGGGCCGACAGCTCCATGCCCTGGTCCGACTCCAACCGCAGGCCCGCCCCCCGCTCGTCCGTCACGGTCGCCCAGCGCACACCCGTGCGGCTGCCCGCCTCCTGCGGACGCAGGTAGGGCGTGAGCGCGGTGCGCACGTCCGTCTCCCACACACCCAGCCGCGCGCCTGCCCGACGGTCCACGTACGACTCCTCGGGCCCGTCCCCGTACCAGCGCAGGCGGTGGAACGCGCGGTCGGTCGCGAGGAGGAGACCGAGCTCGGGCATGTCCGACAGCCCCGCACCGGGTCGCACCGTGAGGGTCACCTCGACGCGACCGTCACCGTCCACGAGGTAGGAGAGCTCGCACTCCCCCGCGGGTGCGGTGGGCAGCTCGTACCGGAAGCGGAGGAGCACCCCCGCGTCCGTCTGCTCGACGACGGGGTGGTCGGGGCCCCGCACGGCCGTCGCGTACCGGCTGGCGACCAGCCACGCGCCGTCCAGCGCAGGGGCGCCCCACCCGTGCTCGTTGGAGGTGGGTGCGTGCCAGAACGACGGTCGGGGCACGGAGCGCAGCAGCTCACGGCCGCCGTCCCCCGTCAGCCCGTAGCGGTAGGACTGCAGACCCCCGTGCAGCCGCGAGAACAGGGCGGTGAAGTGCCGCCCCCGGACACCCACGTTGTGGATGCCGTGGACGACCTCCGGCGCGGCGGTCCGGCGGGCCGGAGCCGTCGTGGGCACGACCACGACCGTCTGCTCGTGGGCGACCTCGTGCCCGGCCGAGGCCCAGCGGGTGCTGCGACGCAGCCGGAAGGACACGTCGACCGTGTACTCGCCGGGTGCGGGCGGCACCGCGACCGGGAGCGCGTAGACCTGCGAGTCCCCCGGCGCGACGTCGGTCTCGAGCACCTCCTCCTGGAGCACCCGGCCCTCCCGGGCGACGGTCACGACGCACTCGTGCGCCGACGACGACGTGGCGAGGTGACGGTTCTCGACCGTGACCTTGTCGCTGCCCACCGAGAGCCGGTAGCCCTGGTAGAGGTAGCGCACCTCCTGGGCGAGCGGCTTGAGGGACCGGTCGGCGAAGACGATGCCGTTGCCGCTGAAGTCCGAGTCGTGCGGAGCGTCACCGAAGTCGCCGCCGTAGCCGAAGTACTCGCGGCCGCCGGGGTCCGTGCGCCGCAGCGCCTGGTCTGCGAAGTCCCAGATGAAGCCACCCTGGAACAGCGGCTCGCGGTAGGCGAGGTCGACGTACTTGTGGACCGCCCCGAACGAGTTGCCCATCGCGTGGGCGTACTCGCACAGCACGTAGGGCTTGTCGCGGTGCGTCGCGAGGAACTCCTCGATCTCGCTGGCCGGCGCGTACATCCGCGACACGACGTCGGTCGTCTGCGGGTACCGCGGGTCCCAGTGGACGCCTTCGTAGTGCACCGGCCGGGAGTCGGCGCCACGGAAGTACTGCGCGACCTCGAGAATGCCTGTCCCACCGAACGACTCGTTGCCGCACGACCACATGACGACGCTCGGGTGGTTCTTGTCCCGCTCCAGCATGCTCGTCGCGCGGTCGAGCAGGGTGGGCAGCCACTCGGGACGGTCCCCCGGCAACGCCACCTCGAGCCCGGCGCCGGCGAACCTGATCAGGTCCCACATCCCGTGCGACTCGAGGTTCATCTCGTCGATGACGTACAGCCCGTACTCGTCGCACAGCTCGTAGAAGTAGGAGTTGTTCGGGTAGTGGCTGGTCCGCACGGCGTTGATGTTCAGCCGCTTCATGAGCTGGATGTCGGCCTCGGTCTGCGCACGGGTCATCACGCGACCCTGGAGGCCGAAGTCGTGCCGGTTGACGCCGTTGAAGACCACGCGGGACCCGTTGACCTTCAGCAGGCCGTCCTCGATGCCGAAACGGCGCACGCCGACCCGTACGGGGACGTGCTCGGTCAGAGCGCCCGACGCGTCGTGCACGTCGAGCGTGAGGTCGTACAGGTGAGGGTCTTCCGCGCTCCACAGCCGCGGGCTCTCGATGCGGACCACGAGCTCGTCGTCGCCGGTGAGCTGCCCGGCCCCGGCGATCCTGGCGTCCACCCGGCCTTCGCCGGACAGGACGACGCGCACGCGCACCGTCGCCTCGGAGAGGTCGTCGGCGACGTCGGTCACCACCCGGACGTCCTCGACGTGCACGGTGGGGCGGCGGTACAGCACGACGTCCCGGAACAGGCCCGAGAACCGGAAGAAGTCCTGGTCCTCGATCCACGACCCGGCACTCCACCGGACCACCTGCGCCACGAGGACGTTCTCGCCGTCGACCAGGGCGTCGGTCAGGTCGAACTCCGACGGGGTGAAGGAGTCCGTCCCGTAGCCCACGTAGGCGCCGTTCAGCCAGACGGCGACGGCGCTCTCCGCACCGTGGAAGCTCACGCTCAGCCGCTCACCGGGCTCGAGCGGGTGCTCGAGGGTGAACGTCCGGCGGTAGGTCGCCACGGGGTTGTACCGCTGGGGGACCTGCCCTGGCTCGACCTGCTCGTAGCCGTCCCACGGGTACTGCACGTTGGTGTACTGCGGGCGGTCGTAGCCGAGCAGCTGGATGTGGGCGGGCACCGGCACGTCGTCCCAGCCGGAGTCGTCGACGTCCACCCGCTCGAACCCGGGGACGACGAGGGCGGGGCTCTTCGCGTAGTGCAGCTTCCACAGCCCGTTGAGCGACTGCTCGAAGGAGCTCGTCCCGGTCGCCGCCTCCTGCGGGGAGGCGAACCACCGGTGGTCGGAGTGCGCGTCGAGCCGGTTCTCCCGGACGAGTGCAGGGTCGGCGATCCGGTGGAGGTCGAAGGTCACTTGATGGCCCCCGTGACGCCCTCGGCGAAGTGGCGCTGCAGCGCCAGGAACACGACCATCGTCGGCACCGACACGATGAACACGGCGAGCATGAGGCTCCCGTAGTCGGTGACGTACCCGGCCCGCATGTTCGAGAGCAGCATCGGCAAGGTCTGGTAGGCGTTGTCGACGAGGATCACCTTCGGCCACAGGAAGTTGTTCCACGAGAACAGGAAGGTGATGACCCCCGCGGCAGCAAGGGTGGGCTTCATCGTCGGCAGGTAGATGCGCGCGAAGATGCTCACCTCGCCCAGCCCGTCGAGGCGCGCCGCCTCGATGATCTCGTGCGGGAACGACCGCGAGGCCTGCCGGAACAGCAGGATCAGGAAGGGCGTCGCGATCAGGGGCACGATCACCGCGAACGTCGAGTTGACCATCCCCACCTGCGCGAAGAGCCGGAACAACGGGATCATCGTCGCCGCGAACGGGATCATGATCGCCAGGAGGAGGATCGCCATCACGGTGTCCTTCGCCCGCGAGTGGTAGATCTCGAACGCGTACCCGGCGATCGAGCACAGGATCAGGGCGAGCACCGTCGTCGCGATGGCGTTGACCGACGAGTGGTAGAACGCCGACCCCAGGGGCTGGGAGTCGACGAGCGTCTGGAAGTTCTCGAGGAGGTGGCTTCCCGGCAGCAGCTTGGACGCCACGACCTCGTTGCTCGTGTTCGTCGCCGAGACGGCCATGAAGTAGAGCGGGAAGACCGACAGGACGACGGCGAAGGACAAGAACACGTATGCGGGGATCCGGCGAAGCTGTGTCTTAGTCACGCTTGTCGCCCACCTTCATTTGAATGGCGGCCAGAATGGCCACGATGATGAGGATCGCGTAGGAGATGGCAGCCGCGTACCCGAAGTTCGGGCTGTTGCGGAACGACACGTTGTACAGGTAGTGCGACACCGTCATCGTCGTGTTGCCCGGGCCGCCGTTCGTGAGGTTGAACGACTCGTCGAACATCTGCAGCGTCCCGTTGGTCGACAGGATCGCGCAGAGCAGGATGATCGGCTTGAGCTGCGGCATCGTCACGTACCAGAAGGTCTTGAACCCGTTCGCGCCGTCGACGCGAGCAGCCTCCAGCGTCGACCGGTCGATGTTCTGCAGCGCGGCCAGGAAGAAGATCATGTTGTAGCCGGTCCACCGCCACAGCAGGCCGAGGATGATCACCATCCGGGCGGTGCCGGTCTCGCCGAGCCAGTTGACGTTGGCGTCGAGCAGCCCGAACTTGATGAGCAGGTCGTTGGCGAGGCCGTCGGTCGCGAAGATCTGCCGGAACACCAGCGCGTACGACACCAGGCCCACCGCGCACGGCAGGAAGATCGCCGTCCGCCAGAATCCCTTGAACTTCAGCCACGGCGCATTGAGCAGGTTCGCCAGCACCATGGCGATGCAGAGCATGATCGGCACCTGGATGATCAGGTAGATGAACGTCGTGCTCATCGTCAGCCGGAAGGTCTCGTCCTGGAACAGCCGCTGGTAGTTCAACCACAGCGGCTCGGCCCAGCTCAGGCGGGTCCCGCGTCCCGTCTGCAGCGACAGGAACAGCGCCTGGATCATCGGCCAGAAGTTGACCAGCACGATGAGGGCTGCGGCGGGGATGATGAACGCCCACCCGGTCAGGCTGCGGCGGCGCGCTATCGCCGACAGGGGTACCCGCTTCGAACGGCCTAGGGACTCCTTCGTCCCTGGCGGGGGTGCGCTTGGTGCGCGGTCCTCGGTTGGTGCGGTGGGAGCAGACACGATCAGCTCACCTCTTCTTCGCCGTGACGGACTGGGCGGGGAAGCGGGCGGCGGAGCCAGGGACTGGCCTCCGCCGCCCGCCCGGGAATCACCCCATGGCGAACTCGACGGTCTGCTGCGCCTCCTCGAGCGCGGTGGCCGGGTCCGCGCCGTTGAGGATGTTCGTGATGGCCACGCTCACGGCGTCGCGTCCCTCGTAGTAGTAGGCACCCGTGTTGTTGCTGGGCACCTCCGCGGCGAACGTCAGGACGTCGGCGTAGATCGGCTGCCCGCCGAAGAACTCCTGCGGCTCGCTGTAGACGTCCGACTCACCCGCCGGGAGCCAGTTGGCGAGCGCGCCGGAGGCCGGGAGGATCGTGTCGTAGAACTCGGTCGAGCCGGCGAACGTCGCGTCCAGGAACTCGGCGGCGAGCGCCTCGTTGCCGTTCGGCGTGATCGCCCAGGACGAGCCGCCGTTCGCGGTGTAGTTGGTCGCACCGTCGACGCCGTCGAGCTTCGGGACGTTGGTGACGGCCCACTTGCCGGACTGGTCGGCGGCCGACTGGATCGAGCCGGAGATCCAGATGCCGTTGACGACACCGGCCGTGTTCGAGTTGACGATCGTGTTGATGTACTCGTCCCACGAGTTGACCTCGACGAAGACGCCGGCGTCGACGAGCTGCCCGTACATGTCGATGGCAGCCAGCAGCGCCTCGTTGTCCGTGATGGTCGGCTCGCCCTCGTCGTCGAACAGGCTCGCGCCGGCGCTCTGCAGCATCATCATGATCGTGTCGGCCGAACCGGCCTGGCCGGTGAGCATCGGCTTGCCGGTCTTGGCCAGCACGTCCTTGCCGAGGGTGAGGAACTCCTCCCACGTGATGTCCGTGAAGTCGTCGACCGTGTAGCCGGCCTGCTCGAGGAGGTCCGTCCGGTACGCGCCGATCGCGGTGCCGTTGTCGAACGGCACACCGTAGTTGACGTCGTCGTAGGTGGAGTACGAGACGACGGACTCGGGGAACTCGCTGAAGTCCACGTCGGAGTCCGCGAAGTCGGCGAAGATGTCCGGGTAGTTGATGACGTTCTTCTGGAACGCGTTGTTCTGCATGAGGAAGATGTCGGGCAGCTGGTCGGTCTCGCCGGACTGGGCGAGCGTGGTCAGCTTGGTCTGTACGTCCTCCCACGGCGTCTCGACGATCTCGAGCTCGAAGTCCGGGTTGTCGGCCTGGAAGACCTTCTCGGCCTCCTCGAGGGCGTAGATGTTGAAGGCCGGGTCCCATGCCCAGACCGTCAGCTTGTTGTCGCCGGAACCGCCGTCCGCGCCCGTGTCGTCGTCGCTCGAGCCGCCTCCGCCGCTGCAAGCGGCGAGGGCGAGGCTCAGCGACAAGACGGTGCCCAGCGCGCCGAGCGTGCGTGTCTTCTTCATCGGGTGATCCCTTCGTGCTGTCGGTCGTCCCGTGGACCGTCGCCGGCTCGCGCCGAGCCGCCGGCTCCCGCTCCCTCACCGCGACGTCGCGGTAGGTGAGCGGGACAGGTCGACTGTGCTGTTTGGAGGTTGTGCGCCGTGCTGAGGGTCAGGCGGTCTACCAGCTCCGCGCCGCGAGGGCCTGGTCCGCATCGACCGTGAGCGACACCTGCGTCGCTCGACCCCTCTGGCGTTTGGTGACGTCACCATAGCAGCGCCTCTCGGCTCCTTAGGCGACGCTTTGGTAACGGTCCGACACGCAACTTGGCTTCATGGTGACGTCACCATCCCCATTCACCACTAGCATCTGGCCATGACAACCGCGTCAGCACCTGGCCGCCGCCGCTCAGGTCCGTCGATCGGTGACGTCGCCCGCCTCGCCGGCGTCTCGCCCCAGACGGTCTCGCGCGTCTCGACCGGCGCTGACTCGGTCAGGCCGAGCACCCGCGCACGCGTCGTGCTCGCCATGGACCAGCTCGGCTACTCCCCGAACCGGGCGGCCCAGGCGCTCCGGAACGGCACGTTCGGCGCCATCGGAGTGCTCTCGACAGGCTTCCAGCGCACGGGCGAGGCCCTCACCGCCGAGGCCCTGGTGGAGGCCGCCGCGCTGGAGGACTACTCGGTCACGCTCCTGCACGTGCGCAACCCCGCTCGGGAGAGCTGGGACAGCGCAGCGCACCGCATCTCGCACCAGGCCATCGACGGCCTCGTCATCATGCGCGCCGAGCAGGCGTCACCGGCGACGCTCGCGCTCCCCGCGGGCATGCCCGTGGCGGTGTCCTTCTCCAAGTTCGCGGGCCACTACCCCACCGTCACCGCCGACCAGGTCCAGGGCACCGAGGACGCGGTCCGCCACCTGCTCGGTCTGGGACACCGCACCGTGCACCACCTCGCGGGGCCCCGGGACTCGGAGCACGCCCTGGTCCGCAGCGGCACGTGGCGCCGCTGCCTCCTGGAAGCCGGCCTCCGTCCGCCCGAGCCGGTGTACGGGGACTGGAGCGCGCACGACGGCTACGAGGCGGGGCAGCGGCTCGCGGCCGACCCCGACGTCACCGCCGTGTTCTGCGCCAACGACGAGATGGCGCTCGGCCTCGTGCGGGCACTGCACGAGGCGGGCCGCCGCGTGCCCGACGACGTGTCCGTGGTGGGCTTCGACGACATCGCCGTCGCCGGCTGGACCTCACCGCCCCTGACGACCGTCCGGCAGGACTTCCACGCCATCGGCCGCGCACTCATCACCCTCGTCGTCGGCCAGCTCCGCGTCCGTTCCGTCCCACCGCCGGCCCTGACGGTCGTGCCCACGGAGCTCATCGTCCGGGCGAGCACCGGACCACCTCCACGCTGAACCTCGACCCCGAGGTCGCCGACCGCGTCAGCCCCGGCGGACCGCGATCCGGACGGCCGCGGCCATGCCGCCGTCGCCGTACGTGACCTCCCCGACCGGAAGTGAGCGGTCTGCGGCCACGAGGTCCTCCCACCGTTCGGCCGCGTCCATGGCCCGGGCCTCGAGTGCCAGCAGCACCTCCCGCAGGTGCCGCTCGAAGACGGCGCGATGCTTGTCGACGAGCCCGCCGTAGAGCTCGAGCCGGGAGTCCATGGAGCGGACGTTCGCGGAGGCCGGCGCCGTCCGGTACTCGATGAGCGGCTCCCGCACGACGGTGACGTGCCCACCGTCGCCGACGAGCGACAGGAAGAAGTCCCAGTCCTCGAACCCGCTGCGCATGTCCTCGTCGTACCCGCCGCACGCACGCCAGGCGTCGCGACGCACCACCGCGGTCGCCGGGCAGGCGTTGCGGTGCAGGAAGTCGACAGCCGACCCTCCCCCGGGCCGCACGACCGCGTCGATCACGCCGTGCGCACGCAGCCACGACGACGCGGCGAGCGCGCCGGGATCACCCTGCAGGACCGCGACCGTCCGCTCGAGGAACGTCGGCGCGAGGCGGTCGTCGCCGTCCAGCACGGCCACGAGGTCGGTCCCCGCAGCGGCGATCCCCGCGTTCCGGGCCGCGCTGACCCCACGGTTGGGCTGCCGCAGCACCCTGACCCGACCGTCCCCCTGCAGCCGCTCGATCACCTCGACCGACTCGGCGTCGGTCGAGCCGTCGTCGACCACGATGACGGCATCCGGGGCGCGGGTCTGACGCAGGGCCGACCCGACCGCCTCGGCGACCAGCCCGCCCTGGTCGAACGCGGTGACGATCACGCTCACGCTCAGCACGCCTCATGCTGGCACGATCGAACCGGGGAGACGCCCCGACGTGCTCGGGGAGAGCAGCCACGTCCCCATCCCGTGTCCACCAAGACCGAAAGGCCGCTTCTCCACCAGGAGAAACGGCCTCGGACCTGATACTTCGGTGGAGCTGAGGGGATTCGAACCCCTGACCCCCTGAATCACCGCGCTGCATTCAGTCAGGCGGCAAATCTCGCCGATTCTCTGCGAATCACGCCGTGACCTGCCCGAACGCCGGGATCGGCATCCATCGCGCCACCATCGTATCGGCTCATTTCGGCACTTCTACAGGCAGCTCGACGCCATTAAGTGTCCTATTTCTGTCCGACGCCTGGAGAGCGCACCGTCGCCGATCCGAACTCTCGCAGGAGCCACCCTCCGCGCTCAGGCACACTCGCGGGTCACTCGGGCGCGCCCCCTCACTGCAACCCATCCTGCGACGCTGACACCCCCGAGGCGGGCATGACAAACGTCTCGCGCCGCGGGCCAGGTGTCGGAGGCTATGCGGGCAGGGCCAGCTACACCGGCAACGCATCGTGGACGTTGTCCTGTATCAGGACCACGTCGCGCGGCCTCCGTACAGCAAGGCCAAGATTGGTTCGGAGGACGTGCAGAACATCCAGGATGGCGCCGACTATAAGGACGATCCGTTCGCGCGAACTTCCTGCTCGAACTCGATCACCATTTGCTCCTGCACACAGCCACCACTACAGAAGCTCCTGGAGCCCGAGGATCGCTGGCCAGAATATAGCAACTGCCAATGCGCAGCTCGCAAATAGGCAAAGAAATGGCCATGCCCGACGCGGTCGTACGTCCCTACCGGCCACCGGCTCCGCGTCCGGATCCGAATCTGAATGATCTGAATCCGACCAGTTGACAACTGCGCGCAACGGGTCGAATCCCGTTCCCACGAGTAGGCATACATTCAGCAAGGAGCCGAGTAGCAACCCACCCCCGAAGCTGCCGGTTTGTAGGGAGATTCGCCAAGCGCCGAATCCCGCAAGAAGCGGAAGTGACGACGCGACGACAAAAGCCTTTTCGGGTTCGCGAGGGCCCCGAAGAGGGCGGAATGAGAAACCGACTACTGCGAGCCAGGTGAGGGCATAGATAATTGCAATAGTTCGATCCGTCATCTTTGCTTTTGCCGCGCAATCTTGTCCCAGTTGTCGACCATTTGTGTCATTCCAAAAACCGCGTACTGGACGTAGCTGCGATAGCCCCGAGCCCCCGGCAATCCTCGGTACGAAGGGTGCTTCGAAGCACGCAAGATCGCGCCGTCGACGCCCCCAAACCGACCGAGCCTACTATTGTTGTACGCGCGTGCGACCTTCGTCGCGGCTCGGCCAATCGCTCCCGTTCTAGCTGCCACCGAGGCGGCGCCCTTAAATGCGATTCTGCCAGCGCCGCCAAATGCAAGCCCCGCAGCCGTGGTCCCCAAAGTTCGCGCCCCCGTTGCGTAGTCCTTCGCTGCGAAGGACGCAAGCGCGCTACCCGTTCCGGCGACCAGAGCGACAGCACCGCAAATTTGACAGAACACAGCGGGCACGAAGCTAGCCGCCGTTGCGACGGCGTTGAGCGCAAGGGCAACACCCTTCCACGAGAGGCGACCATCAAGGTCAGTGCAGTTTACGGGGTCGGCCCTGCAGTAGTCGTAATCGTTCGCCGATCCGCCAGCCACGGGGTCAACTGAGAGGAATCTTCCGGTCGTTGGACTATAGAGCCGTACGCCCATGAGGATGGTGCCGGTGGGTGTGTCGGCGGAGCGTTGGGCGGCGCCGAGCCATCCGTAGCGTGGGGGTGCTTGCCCGGTCTGCCCGGAGGTCATGGGCTGGGGGACGCCGAACTCGTCGAAGGACGTCACACGCAGCGGAGTGAACGAGGGTGCCGTGTCGGGGTCGTCGTAGGGCACGGTGGCGATGACGTCGCCGTGCAGGTCGACGAGCTGGAGGACCCGGTCGCCGGTGGCGCTGGTCTGCGCTGCCATGGCGCCGTCCATGCCTTCGACGTAGCGGGTGACGCGGTCGGGCAGGGTGATGTCTTCGACGATCCAGGCGGGTTCGTCGTCGTCGCCGTCGTAGTGGCTGACCTGTTCGGTGGAGTTCACCCAGGCGCTGTTGATCCACTTGAAGGTCTGCTCCGAGGAGAACCGCTGCAGGGGGTCCAGTCCCCAGGTGCTCTTGGCGACGGCGGGCACTTCCTGGCTGGCGACCAGGTCGTTGACGAAGTACCCGTTCATGGCGGTGGCGCTGCCGTCGGCTGTCGGCATCGTCATCGTGCGACCGAACGCGTCGTAGGTCCAGGCCTTGCCGGTGGTCCCCGTGGTGGTGAGGAGACGGTCGGCCGAGTCGTACGTGGAGACTGCAGAGGTCGCACCTGCGGTGCCGGGACAGGCCGAGGTGCCGGCTCCTGCCGCCGAAGCGGTCTTGATTGACGTGCGGTTCGTGTGGGTGTCGTAGCCGTAGGTCCGCGAGGTGCATGTGCCCGTGGCGACTGATGCGTCGGCGACGTCGGTGAGTCGGCCGAGGCGGTCGTAGGTGTAGGTGCGAGTCCCGCTGTTGCTGTCGTGGGTGATCCATTGGCCGCGGTGGTTCTCTACGACCTTGTCGGAGTAGATCGTCTGTCCGTCGGCGGTGCGGGTGTAGGCCCGCTTGGTGGGGACGCGCGCGGTGTCGTAGGTGAGGGTGAGGGTCACACCGGCGGGCATCTTCTGCGATGCGAGTTGCCCGTCCGGTCCCCAGGTCGGCTCGAAGGTACCGGCGATCGGGTCCGTCATCTTCGTGACGAAGCCGCGGGGCTCTGCCTTTCGGTCGTAGACGTAGTCGCGTGTCCCGATCAGCGAGGTGCCGGCGAAGTTCTCGACCTTGATCGGCTGACCGAGCCGGTCGTAAGCCGTGGTGGTGACACCTCCATCAGCGTCGGTGTACTTGGTGAGCCGACCGAGGCCGTCGTACTCCTTGGTGATCGTGCCGCCTGATGTCGAGCTGTTCTCGACGACGTCACCGGTCGAGTTGTCGTACTTGGTGGTCGTGGTCCCCACCGCGGCGCCGGCCTCGGGGCTGTTGCCGGTCAGGGAGACGCTGATCACTCGGTCGGCGGCGTCGTAGGTAGTGGTCGCGGTGCGCTTGACCTGCCCGGCTCCGGCTGGGCCGACTGCGTCAGTCACGACGGTTGGTGAGCCGAACAAGTTGTAGGCCTCAACTCGCTTGACTGGCAGGTCAGCGCTTCGTGGGGTCGGGTCGCTCCACACCGCGGGGCCCGCTGCGCGGGTGACGCAGGGTTGGCCGGCCCATTCGGGCTTGTTTGCGCATGCGGGGTCGTCGGGGTTGGTGCCGGCGGTGTAGAAGACCGAGATCGTCGTTGCGGCGTCCGTCCCGGTCGAGCCGGGCTTGGAGGAGCGGATGGCCCGGCCTCGGGCGTCGTACACGACCGTGGAGGTCAGCTGGCTCGGTTGTCCGGCATCGACGGTGACCGAGGTCGGTTGGCCGTGCTTCCAGCCCGAGCTCGGGTCGAGCTTGGACACACCCTGCACGATCGGGTCGTACCCGTTCTTGGTCACCAACGGGTCGAACACGGTCCCAGTGGGGTACTCGACACCTGCCGAGGTCGTCGTGGTGAGCAGGTGGTAGGCGGCGCCGTCGGGCTTGCCCTCGTCGTAGACGTTCGTCGTGGTCGGACGCAGCGTGCGCACATCGTTCGCGTTGTTGTCGACAGCGAGACGCTGGAGCGGGCCGGTCTGGGAGAGCAGGTCGATTCCGTCATCGCTGTACGTGCTTCGGGTGTCGAGCAGTTGGGCAAGGTCGAGGGAGGTCTTGCCCTCCAGGCCGTACCCAGCCAGTGGGTCCGGTTCTGACCACTTCTTCAGCGCGTACAGGCGGTTGGTGGCGTCCAAGGTGCGTACGACATTGCCGCGTTTGTCGTACTCGGCAGTGTCGATGAACCCTTCGGCAGGAGCAAACCTGCCCATGGGCGAGGCGGTGTTGACCTCGAGGCCCGAGGAGTTCAGGTAGGAGATCGTGGCGTGCTTGTACTGATCCAGGGTGGGTGCATTCGGGGTCGCGGTGTTGACCCCGGGCGGGTTCAGCGGGTCGAAGATCGCGGTCGCGTCGGTGGGGCCGTCCTGCTGGGCCCAGTTACCGATCGTGGCGGCATCCAGGTCGTACGGCCCGCCGGCGCCGGTGGTCAGCGGCACGCCGTAGACGATGCTGGTGGTGTTGGTCGGGTGGTCGCTGTCGAGGCTGGCGCGGCTGACCGACAGCAGTCGACCGGGGTCGGGGTCGACCCAGTCCCCCGCACCCGTGGAGCTGTTGCCCGCGACGCCGTACGTGTAGGTGTACGGCTCCTCGCCCGGGGCCTTCACGGAGGCCAGCCGCCCGGCGTTGGCCTCGTAGCTGTAGGTGGTGACAAGCGGAGAAGCGCCTGCGGCCTCGATGCGGGGGTCCTTGACGGTGACCAGCTGGCCAGTCGAGTTGTACCCGTACTGGGCAACGGGCGTCTTGGCCATAGCCGTCCCGTTCCACGACCACACCGAGACCGTGGACAGTCGGCCCGCGAACGAATTGGGCTGGGTGCTGTCGCTGAAGTAGTCGAACTGCATGACCTCGCACCCCTTGGCGGGAGCGGCCTCGGGGAGATCGGTTCTGCAGGCTTGGGTGTTGGTGGGCCAGTCGTTCACGCCCGGCTCGATCGGCGCGATGATGCGCTTGAGCCGGGACACACCCTCAAGGGCGGTGTCGTAGACGTACTGGGCGCCGCCCGCTGCGGCCGGGGGTGTGGACATCCGCACGGGGAAGTCGCCGGTCGTGCCCGTGCGGGTGAAGACGGTGGTGGTGCCGTCGATCTCGGCAAGTTGGAAGGTGCCGGGGGCGACCGTGGTCAGGGTGAGGGCTTCGGCGCCGGGCTCGGGCCACCAGGTGCCGTTGCCGCCCTGGGTGAACCAGATCTCCCCGCCGCCGGTGAGCTGGACCGCGGCGATGTCGTCGTAGGGGCGGGTGACCTTGGTGTACGCGGTGCCGGAGGCGGCGTCGGTGGTGCCGGTGGACCACTCGGGGCCGAACGGGGACCACAGCTCGTTGACGGACAGGTCGTCGAAGTAGACGTCCTTGCCCGCGGCGCCGAACCCGTTGTACAGCCGCACGAGTGCGTCAGTCGCGGTGGCGGGGATGGTGACGTCGACGCTGATCTGCTGCCACGCATCCTTCAACGTCGGGAGGGGAGTTCGTGCCGTGTCGACCCAGTTGCCGTCGACCTTGGTCAGCACAGCGATCCCGAGCCCACGTGGGGAGCTCGGACTCAGGCCGGTCGCGGTGGGGACGTAGATCCATCCGGACATCCGGTAGGTGCGGCCGGCTCGCAGGGCACCGTTCGGCCCCCAGTTGGTCATGCCTGATCCCAGGGCGATGAAGGAGTCGACATTGCCGGACGCCGGGGGAAGCAACTTGAACGACGTCGTCCCGGTGTGGTGCCGCGTGGTGTCCACGCTGGCGATCGCGTTCGGGTTCGACGGCGTGGGCAGCGTGGTCGCGTCATGGTGGGCGGTGGGCACGAGGTCGGCCTGCAGCTGCAGGCCGCTGTCGGTGTCCCGTGAGGATGTTGTGCGCACCAGGGACAGGCCGAACTCTTCGGCGTCGGTGACCGACAGGGTGTGGTCACCGGTGAGCAGGTTGACCGAACCGGGGCCGATCGTGGTGGTGGCGGCGCCGTCGGCGTCCGGGTCGATGACGAGCGTGACCCACTGTGTCGGTGTCGGTGAGGCGCCGGTGGGCGAGGCGGACAGCTGCGCACGGACCTGGACCGGGCCGCCGGTGGACCCGAACTGACGACCCACATCCCACGTGGTGTAGCTGGTGCCGGTCGGCAGTTGCTGCCAATCGTTCGCCCACGTCAGCCCGGCGGACGTGGACAGCACCGCCGGCTTGATCGGTTCAGTCGTGGTCGCGTCAGGGCCGCGTCGCCACTCGAAGCTGACGTAGGTCAGGCTCGGCATCGCCTCCACGGACAGGCGCACCCGCCGCACGACGCGCGTGCCCTCATCCGGTCCGACGATGCCGCCCTTGCCGACCCGGAACGTGTACTTCGACGTCGCAGAGACGGCGCCGGCCCGGTCGATCGCCTGCACCTGCAGGGCATGCGTGCCGGCGTCCGCCGGTGACAGCTTCAACGCCGCGGGGTTACCGCCGGGCCCGGCGACCTGCTGGGCCGGGTCGGGAGCCTTGTCCAGCCCCCACCGGTAGGCCACGACCGTGTCGTCCTTCGGCGACATTGTGAAGTTGAAGGTTCCTTCGGTGCCCGGTTCCTGGGTCCAGCCAACGCTGGGGTACTGGGTGGACGTCACCGTCGGCGCCGGAGGTGCGGAGGTGTCGATGCCGAAGTTGAACCACGCCGAGCGAGGTCCCTCGATGATGTCGTCACTGACCCGTACCCGGAAGTAGTAGAAGTCGCTGTTGGTCACGACGTTCTTCGGGAGCGTGATGCTGGCTACCGAGCCCGACGGAACATAGAGAACGTTCTGGGTGTAGATGACCTGCTGGTTCTTGTCTGCGACCTCGAACATGCCGTGGATCTTGCCGCCGTCCGGGTCGGAGATCGTGGCGCTCAGTGTCGGGGTGTCCGACCGGGACCACGACCCGTTCGCCGACGGGTTCGGCGTCGCCGAGATCTGCAGCCCCGTGGGCATGCTCGGCGTCGAGTTGTACGTCATCCAGACCGACGGCACGTAGGCGCCGTAGTCGGCGGAGAAGAACTTCTTGAACCCGAAGTTGTCCGTCTCGGACTCGGCCCGGATCCCGACCCAGCCCTCGTTGCCGGACCCGTTGGCCCAGTCCCGGGCCATCGTGGTGATGTTCGCCGACGACCAACCACCGGCGCACGACGAGGAGTACCCGTGCGTGTCCGAGCTGGTGGCGTAGTGGCCACCCCACCCGGGCTGGTTCGCCCAGGTCGTGGCGGTGCTCGAGCCCCACGTGGACCAGACCTGCCAGTTCCGGGCCTGACAGGACCAGGAGTAGTAGTTGAGCCCCACTCGAAGTAGATGTCCGGGTCGACCACGACCGGGTAGGTCGTCTCGGGGTCCTGCAAGAAGTCATCCTGCGGCAGCAACGTGACCTGCGCGGTGTCCGCTGCGGGCAGCGTCACGGCCCGCTCGACCTCGATCGATCCTTCGGCGACGTCGATGGACCCGTCACCCACCACCGGCTCGGGCACCTGCGCCGCGGCCGCCGCGTCGACGGGCGTGTCATCTCCCTCCGTGGACCCGTTGCGGCCGTGGTCCTTGGCGACCACCCACGACGGCATCGGTGAGAGGCGGGGTGCGTCGGCGTCCTCTGCCGGCCGCTGTTCGGTCACCGGGTAGGCACGGCCCTGATCGGTGTCGGCGTCCCACATCTGCGCCACCGGCGCGGTCGCGACGACCTCACCGTCATCGACCACGCTCAGACCGCCATCGTCGGTCGCCGTGAGCTCAGCGCCCTCGGTCAGCACGGTCAATGGAAGCTCGAGCGGCGCCGCGCCCGGTTCGGGTCGCTCCGCCACCACGAAGAACTGCTCGAACCCGGTGCTGGTGGCCTCCAGGACCAGATCGACACCGGGACGCACGTTGTCGTAGGTCGCTCGGCGACCCTCCAGTCGCGGCTCCGGCAATGCACCGGTCCACTGCACGCGTGTCGAGACACCTGAGCTCGGGTCGGTCATCGTGACCACGTCCACCGGCTCGGTCCCTCCCGGCGTTCCACCGGAGAACGTGAGATCCCCACTTTGCGCGACCGGGCGCACTTCCCCGTCGTCGCTGACCTGCTAGGTCAGATCGACCGGTGCCCAGTCCTCGGTCGTCGTGCCGTCACCACCGAGTCGAACCCACACCGGGCCGGAGCCCTGGCCCGCCGCCATGGTCCCGTCGGGCAGAGCGAACACCGAGCCCACCTCGGTGCGCAGCCCGAGGACCTCAACCGGCTGGTCCTCCAGCCGGGCGATCGCCCGTGCGGACACCTCATCCGGCGCAGACAACGGCTCATCGCTGGCCGTAGCAGCCGTCGCCTCAGGCGACGTCGACGCCTCCGGCGCGGCGGCTGCGGCCGGCAGACCTGCAGCTCCCACGCCGAGCCCGGCCAGAGCTGCCGTGACGGGCACGAAGGTGCGCCAAGCCGCGGGGACACCGAAGAACGAACGCAAACCAGACACCAAAGACCCCGCACGAGAAGGCACCAGCCCCCTCAGTGGGACCGGGCGATGAATAGCGCGAAAGGAACGCGCCCGCCGAGGACTCACCAACACTGGGACCCGATCGGCGGCGGAACAGTAACCCGGAAAACGCCTACCGTCGAATTCGTCGGTCCTCCGTGCCGGGTTCGAGCAAATTCTCCGAAATGGCCCGCAAAACGCGCCCGGTGAGCGCTGAGATTCGGCACTCACGGGGTACTCACGTGCTGGCGCACCTACAGCCAGCGGCGCTGACAGGAGTCGACGCCCACGTTCTCCGGAGGCGTCCTGCGGCTCGCGCCAACGACGTCAGCATGATCTGCGCCACTGACCCGGACATCAGTCCGAAGGAGACCGGCCTGCCTGGCCTGGCAGTCGCGAAACAGGTCGTGGGGGCTCTCTTGATCTGAGGGCTCGTGGCATGCGCCGCGGCTCTGGAGAGTGATCAGTTGGGCGGTTGCCCGCCAGCGTGCGTCGGCGCATTCCGGTGTTGGCCCCGCTCGTCGGCTCGCGAGAGCCCCTCTCCGGGTCAGCACTTGGCGGAGCACGAGGAGCCCCGGTGTCTCCATCGCATCGGGACCTAGGCCCCGGCCGCGAGACTTCCAGGTCGGCTACAGCCCGAGGTCGCGGCTGGTGGTGATGGCCAGCGCCTCCATGGGGCGGATGTAATGCTCGATGAGGACCTTGAGGTGGCGGTGGCGGGTCTGGGCGGCGATGCGGTCCAGGGGCACGCCGGCGGCTGCGGCGGTGGTGGCGTGTCCGGCGCGCAGGGAGTGTCCGGTGATGTGCGGGGCGGGTAGCCCGGCGGCGCGAGCGCGACGGGTGACGATCTTCGAGGCGGCAGTGGCGGATATCGGGTCGCCGGTCGGCAGGCGTAGGTTGCGTAGGGCGGTGAAGACCGGGCCGGGCGCCGTTCCGCGCTGGTGCAGCCAGGCGTCCAGAGCGGCCAGCGGGCAGGTGGCACGGTGGTGGCCGGGGGCGACGGCGATGACTTGGCCGCGGGCTTCCTGGTCGGACTTGGACCGGCGCACGTGAAGCAGTAGCCCGGCGGGGTGCGGCTCGAGGTCGGCCAGGGTGAGGGCGGCGAGCTCGCCGGGGCGCAGTGCGGAGGCGAAGCCGAGCAAAATCAACGCTCGGTCGCGCGCGCTGGCTCGCCTGCTGTGGTCGATGGCGTCGACGATGGTCCCGATCTCGATCAGGTCCAGGGCGTGCGCTGGGCGCCGGGCGGCGGTGCCGACGGTGCGGCGCAGGCCGCGGCGGACCTGGCGGACGGTGTCGTCCCGGATCGGGTCGGCCAGGTCCCGGGCACGGTGGTGGGCGCCGATCGCGGCGCAGGCCAGCTCGAGGGTGGACATGCTGGCTCCGGTCTCGGCGCGTTCGGTGAGGTAGGCGCAGACCAGATGCGGTGACGCCGGCACCGGCGGCAGGTCGCGGCCTGCGCACCAGCGGGTCCAGGCCCGCCACGCAACGGCGTACACGGCGCGAGTGGCCGGGGCACGCCCGGCCGCTACGGCCGCGGTGATGCGGGCGACGTCGGCGGCGGTGAGACCGGTGGGCAGGGACGGAGATGCGGGGGCGGTGGGCATGGCCCAGTACCCGCGCTCGCGGCAGCGCGGGAAAGATCCCAATAAATGGCCGATGGCCACGTCGGGCTCCTAGGTTCAGGATCCCGGCGTGGCCTCTGACCAGCACTTTCGGTGGAGCTGAGGGGATTCGAACCCCTGACCCCCTGCATGCCATGCAGGTGCGCTACCAGCTGCGCCACAGCCCCGCGGCCCCCACGAAGGGGAGCCACCTACGCCCGTAGGCGCTCGGAGAGTCTAGATCGAACGCGGGCCGAAACGCTAATCGGGGTCCCGCGTCTCGGCGTCGGCGTCGTGGGTGCTGTCCGGGCCGGCGTTCCAGTCCGTCGACGCGTCCGTCGGACCGAGGTTGTACCCGACCATCCGCCAGGACGGCGAGAAGTCGCCGCGGGTGGCCACGAGCTCGGTCCAGTGGGCGTTCAGCATGCCGGCGAAGCCGTGCCAGTCGGTGGGCATGCCGAGCAGGTCACCGACGGCGCAGCTGATGGCGGAGCCGTGCGAGACGACGACGAGGGTGTCGTCGGGGCCGAGGGCTGCGGCGTGCTCGAGGATGCCCTCCCGCACGCGCTGCGCGACCTCCGCGCGGGTCTCCGCACCGACCCCTTCCGGCTGCCCACCGGCACGCCACACGGCGAACTCGTCGGCCCAGTCACGCCGCAGGTCGTCGCCGGTCAGGCCCTCCCAGAGCCCGAACGCCCGCTCCCGCAGGCGGGCGTCGACCGAGAGGGCGAGGCCGGCTGCTCGGGCCAGGAAGCTGGCCGTCTCGTGCGCGCGGCTGAGGTCGGACACGACGATCGCCGTCGGCTCATGTCGGGTCAGCAGCCGGGCGGCGGCGGTGCGGGCCTGCCAGCGGCCGACCGCGTCGAGCGGGATGTCCACCTGACCCTGCAGGCGCGCCTCGGAGTTGTACGCGGTCCGGCCGTGCCGGACCAGGAGCAGACGCCCTGCCGTCACGCGTCGGTGCCCTCGTCGGTCCCCCGCGCGTCAGCGGGGAGGTCGATCACGGGGCAGTCCTTCCACAGCCGCTCGAGGGCGTAGTACACCCGGTCCTCGGCGTGCTGGACGTGCACGACGACGTCACCGAAGTCCACGAGGACCCAGCGGCCCGCGGACTTGCCCTCGCGACGGATCGGCTTGGCGCCGAGCTTGAACAGCGCCTCCTCGACGGCGTCGACGATGGCGCCGACCTGCCGCTCGTTGGTGCCGGACGCGATGAGGAACACGTCGGTGAGGACGAGCTGCTCGCTGACGTCGAGAGCGATGATCTCCTCGGCCTTGATGTCGGAGGCGGCACGAGCGGCCGCCACGGCCAGCTCGATCGCTCGTTCGGTCGCAGCCACAGGTCTCCTTGGTTCGGGGGCAGGCAGGTCAGGCAGGTCCGGCCGGCAGGCCGGCCGTGACGTGGACGGTCGAGGGCGCCGCCGCGGTGGAGCCGGGGTCCTCTCCCGAGTTGTTGCTCAGCAGCAGGACGATGAGGAAGCCGAGCACGAAGGCGACGAGGGCCAGCACGATCAGGTGCAGCCATGTGTACGGGTGGCGCGGACGCTCGTCGTAGTCGTCGTCATCGTCGTAGTCGTCGTCATCGTCGTGGCTGACGCCGAACCCGACCCGGTCGGGCTGGCCGGTCGACGATGCGGCGGACGCCGGTGCGGCGGGCTCTCCCCCGGCACGCGGGGCGGGCACGGTGCCGGCGGACGACAGGCCCGTCGGGGCCCACGCAGCCGGTGCGGGAGCCGCATCCGGCGCCGGTGCGGCGGGCGCCTGGGCTCCGGACCAGCCGGGCTGCGCGGTGGGCTGCGCGGCGGGACGGCTCGTCGCGGGAGCGGCAGTCGTCCGTGCGGCCGACGGCGTGGCCTGCCACGGGGCGGGCTGGGCGGTGGGAGCCGGTGCCTGGGCGGGCTGCCACGGTGTCTGCGGCGGTGCGGAGGACTGCGGCGCCGGGGCCTGCGGCGCGGACGGCTGCGTGCCCCACGACCCGACGGTCCCGGCTGCTGCACCGGAACCTGCTCCGGTCCAGCTCGGGCTCTCGCGTCGGACGGGCGGTGCGGCGGATCCGCTCTGCGGGGGGTTCGTCGTGCGCTCCTGCGACGGCGACCACCCGGCGCCCGGCGCGGCCGGACCGGCCGGCTCGGCACTGCGCTGACCCCACTGCCCCGGAGCGCCGGACGAGGGCGCCGGACGGGAGGTGGCCGGGCTGCTCGGGGCGGGGGCGGCGGGGCGGGACGCCGCCGGGGGCCGCGAGATGGCGGGAGCGGTGCTGGAGGGCGCCTGACGGGGCGGGGTCGGCGGGGCGGCGGGGCGGCTGGTCGGCGAGGCGGCCGGGCGGCTGGTCGGCGGTGCGGCCGGGCGGCTGGGCGCCGGAGCGGCCGGCGGCTGCGTCGACCAGGCGGGGGTTCCGGCGCTGGCCGGGGCCGGACGCGAGCTCGTCGGGTCGAGCGACGTGTCGCGGATGGACCGCCGAGAGCGGCTGGCGTCGGCCGCGGTCCCGCGAGGCGGGGTGTCCTCGGCTCCGCTCGGCCCGCGCATGGCACGACGGGAGACGGGGGCGTCCGGACGTGCAGGGGTCCCCTGCGCTGCAGCGGACCCGGGGTCGGGTGCGCCGCCCTGGACGTCACCCGTCTCAGGGTTGCGATGGAGCTCGCGACGGCGTCGCCGCTCTCCCGGTTCACTCATGACTGACCTCGATACAACCTGTGCTTGGCGATGTACTGGACGACCCCGTCGGGGACGAGGTACCAGACGGGCTGCCCGGCGTGGGCACGTGCGCGGACGTCGGTCGAGGAGATCGCCAGTGCGGGGACCTCCAGGACGTGCACACGATCACCGGGGAGCCCGTCGACCGACAGTGCGTGCCCGGGGCGGGTGACCGCCACGAACTGCGCCATCGAGAAGAGCTCGTCGGCATCCTTCCACGTCAGGATCTGTGCGATGGCGTCCGCACCTGTGATGAAGAGGAGTTCGGCGTCGGGGCGTGCAGTCTTGAGGTCACGGAGGGTATCCACGGTGTACGTCACACCCGAGCGGTCCACGTCGACACGGCTGACCGTGAACCGTGGGTTCGACGCGGTGGCGATGACCGTCATCAGGTAGCGGTGCTCGGCGGTCGTGACGTCCTGGTCCAGCTTGAACGTCGGCTGGCCCGTCGGGACGAAGACGACCTCGTCGAGGTCGAAACGCGCGGCGACCTCGCTCGCGGCGACCAGGTGACCGTGGTGGACGGGGTCGAACGTGCCGCCCATCACCCCCAGACGGGTCCTGTGCGTCCTGCGAGGCCGCTCGGTCATCTGTTCGGTGCCTTCCGGTCCGTCGGTCAGTGGCGCGTCCCGACACTCCGGAAGGCGAACGTGATGAGCAGCATGGCGACGAGACCGACGAACGCACCGACGCCGAACACCACGGGCGGGAACGGCAGCTCGTTGGTGTGCTCGGCGGCCTCAGCAGCGGCGATCAGGGCAGCGTGCACGTCAATCCTCCAAGGTGGGCGAGAGCCCTCAGTGTCGCACGGTCGGCTGTGCGATCAGGGTCGTACGTGCCCGTCTCCGTGCACGATCCACTTCGTGGTGGTGAGCTCGGAGAGGCCCATCGGCCCCCGCGCGTGCAGCTTCTGCGTCGAGATGCCGATCTCGGCTCCCAGGCCCAGCTGACCGCCGTCCGTGAACCGCGTCGACGCGTTGACCATGACGGCCGCGGAGTCCACCTCGGCGACGAACCGTTCCGACGCCGCGAGGTCCCGCGTGACGATCGCCTCGGTGTGCCCGGAGCTCCACTCACGGATGTGCTCCAGAGCCTCGTCGAGCGAGTCCACCACCCGGACCGCGAGGTCGAGCGAGAGGTACTCGGTCGCCCAGTCCTCGTCGGTCGCGGGCACGCAGGACACCTCGTCGGGCGCCAGGGCGAGGGTCGCCTCGTCGCCGTGGATCGTCACGCCCGCGTCGGCGAGCATCGCCAAGGCGACCGGCAGGAACTCGTCGGCGACCGCCTGGTGCACGAGCAGCGTCTCCGCGGCGTTGCAGACGCCGACGCGCTGCGTCTTGGAGTTCAGCAGGATCGGGATGGCGACGGCGAGGTCGGCCGTCTCGTCGACGTAGACGTGCACGTTGCCGACGCCGGTCTCCACGACCGGCACCGTCGACTCGCGCACGACCGTCCGGATGAGGTCCGCCCCGCCACGAGGGACGAGCACGTCCACCAGGCCACGGGCGTGCATGAGCGCCACGGCGCCCTCCCGCCCCCACGCGTCGATGGACTGGACGAGCGCGCCGGGCAGGCGTTGCGCGACGAGGGCCTGCGACAGGACGTCGACGATCACCTCGTTGCTCGCCGCCGCCGCCGAGCCGCCCCGCAGGATGACGGCGTTGCCGCTCTTCAGCGCGAGCCCGGCGGCGTCGACGGTCACGTTGGGCCGCGCCTCGTAGATCATGCCGACCACACCCATCGGCACCCGGACCTGACGCATCCGCAGGCCGTTCGGCAGGGTCTGGCCGCGCACGACCTCCCCCACCGGGTCCGGCAGGGCAGCCAGCTCCCGCAGCGCGTCCGCGATCGCCACGATGCGCTCGGGCGTCAGGGCGAGCCGGTCCAGCAGTCCCGCGGAGGTGCCGTTCGCCCGGCCGCGCTCGAGGTCCACGGCGTTGGCGGCGACGATCTCGGGGGTAGCCGCGACGAGCGCGTCGGCCATCGCGCGCAGCGCGGTGTCCTTGGTCGCGCGGGTGGCGGTGGCGAGCCGACGGGAGGCGACCTTGGCCCGCTCGGCGACCGCACGGACCTGCGCGGTCACGTCCGTCTCGGCTGTCGTCTGCACCGGCTGGTCGAGCGACGTCGTCATCCGACCAGGGTAGTCCCGGCGCCGCGGAGGCCGACGGCCCGTCTCAGACCGCCACGTCCGTGCGCTGGTCAGCGGCGTCTGCGGACCAGGACCAGGTCGTCGCGGTGGACCAGCTCGCGGTCGTAACCCGGGCCCAGCGACGCGCGCAGCTCGGAGGTCGAGCGGCCCAGGAGCGGCGGCACCTCGTCGGCGTCGTACGAGACGAGCCCGCGCGCCACGAGGAGTCCGTCCGGGCCGACGAGCTCGACGGGGTCGCCGGCTTCGAACGTGCCCTCGACCCCGGTCACCCCGGCGGGCAGCAACGACGTCCCCCGCTCCAGCACGGCCCGTACGGCGCCTGCGTCGAGCATCAGCCGCCCGCGCGTGTTGGCAGCGTGCGCGAGCCAGAGGCGACGGATCGACGTCCGCCGGCCGGTCGCGGTGAACCACGTCCCGACGTCCTGCCCGGCCAGCGCCTGCGCGGCCTGCGCGGCGGACGTGAGGACGACGGGCACCCCGGACTGCGTCGCGATGGCGACCGACTCCAGCTTGGTCACCATCCCCCCGGTGCCGACGGCGCTGCCACGCGAGGCGACGTCGATGCCCTCGAGGTCCTGCGCGTGGACCACGGACGCGATGCGCCGGGACCCGTCGCGCGACGGCGGGCCGGTGTAGAGGGAGTCGACGTCGCTGAGCAGGAGCAACGCGTCGGCGTGCACCAGGTGCGAGACCAGCGCGGCCAGACGGTCGTTGTCCCCGAACCGGATCTCGTCGGTGGCCACGGCGTCGTTCTCGTTGATGACGGGCACGATCCCGAGGTCGAGCAGCCGGGTCAGTGCGCGGTGCGCGTTGCGGTAGTGCACCCGCCGGACGGTGTCGTCGGCGGTCAGCAGCACCTGCCCGACCTGCAGCCCGTACCGCGCGAACGCGGCGGTGTAGTGCGCGACGAGCAGCCCCTGACCGACGGAGGCCGCTGCCTGCTGGGTCGCCAGGTCCCGCGGCCTGGTGGCCAGCCCGAGCGGGCCGAGACCCGCGGCGATCGCGCCGGACGACACCAGCACGACCTGCCCGCCGGCGGCCCGGCGCGCAGCCAGCACGTCGACCAGGGCGTTCAGCCGCTCCGGGGCGAGCCGACCGTCCGGCCCGGTCAGCGACGACGAGCCGATCTTGACGACCACCCGGGACGCCGAGACCAGCTGCTGGCGGTCCTGCAGGGCGTCGACGGTCACGTCCCGCATTCTGCCGCGCACACGCCGCGGGTCACGCGCTTATCCGGGGACCGGACGATCAGCTCTCCGCCGCGTCGGTCCAGACGCCGGCCTCGCGCTCGGTCCACAGCTCCTCGCGCGCCTCCGTCTTGGCGTCCATGCGCTCCTTGTACTCCTGGCGCTTCTCGCCGCGCGTCGGGCGCGAGTGGTCCTCGAGCCGCAGGTCGACACCGCGCGGCCCACCGAGGAACTCGGACCCGGTCATGAGCGTGGGCTCCCAGTCGAACACCACAGCGTTGTGCTCCGGGCCGATGCGCACCTCGTCGCCGGCGACGGCACCCGTCGCGAACAGCTTGTCCTCGACGCCCAGCCGCGCCAGCCGGTCGGCCAGGTAGCCCACGGCCTCGTCGTTGGAGAAGTCGGTCTGGCGCACCCAGCGCTCGGGCTTCTCGCCGCGCACCCAGAAGTACACGCCCTGACCCTCGACCTCGCGGCGCGTCACGGTGAACCCGGCGTCGTCCACGGCCTTGGGACGCAGCACGACGCGGGTGTTCTCCGGCGCAGGCGCGTCGCGACGGGCCTTGTCGACGATCTCCCCGAGCGCGAACGTCAGCGGACGCAGACCCTCGTGGCTCGCGGTCGACACCTCGAACACGCGGAACCCGCGGGCCTCGAGGTCGGGCTTGACCAGCTCGGCGAGCTCACGTGCCTCGGGGACGTCGATCTTGTTGAGCACGACGATCTGCGGCCGCTCCAGGAGCGGCACACGACCACCCTCGATGCTCAGGTCGCCGGCGTAGGTCCGCAGCTCGACCTCGATGTCCTCGAGGTCCGAGAGCGGGTCGCGGTCGGGCTCGAGCGTCGCGCAGTCGAGCACGTGCACGAGGACGGCGCAGCGCTCGATGTGCCGCAGGAACTCCAGGCCCAGGCCACGCCCCTCGGACGCGCCCGGGATGAGGCCGGGGACGTCGGCGACGGTGTACCGCGCACTGCCCGCCTGGACGACTCCCAGGTTGGGGACCAGCGTCGTGAAGGGGTAGTCGGCGATCTTCGGCCGGGCCGCGGAGATCGCGGCGACGAGGCTCGACTTGCCGGCACTCGGGTACCCGACGAGCGCGACGTCGGCGATCGTCTTGAGCTCGAGGACGATGTCCTGCTCGGTGCCGGGCTCGCCGAGCAGCGCGAAGCCGGGTGCCTTGCGACGCTGCGAGGCGAGCGCGGCGTTGCCGAGCCCACCGCGACCGCCGGCAGCCGCCACGTACTCGGCGCCCACGCCGACGAGGTCGGCGAGCACGGTGCCGTCGGGAGCCTTCACGACGGTGCCGTCCGGGACACCGAGCACCAGGTCGGTGCCGGTGGAGCCGGAGCGGTGGTCACCCATGCCCTGCGTCCCCGACGGGGCGTGCCGGTGGGGCGAGTGGTGGTAGTCGAGCAGCGTGGTGACCTGCGGGTCGACCGCGATGATCACCGAGCCGCCGTTGCCGCCGTTGCCCCCGTCGGGGCCGGCGAGCGGCTTGAACTTCTCCCGGTGGATGGACGCACAACCGTGCCCACCGTCACCGCCGGTCGCATGCAGCACGACCCGGTCGACGAATGTCACCACGGCTGAACCTCCCTCGCATTGCTACATCTCGATACTCACACGCAGAAGGGGCGCACCGCACCGGTGCGCCCCTTCCACGAATGACCCGACGCGGACCGATGCCGCATCGTCCTGAAAACTCAGACCTCGGCCGCCACGACGATGTCGATGACCTTGCGGCCACGGCGCGTCCCGAAGGTCACGGCGCCAGGGGCGAGGGCGAACAGCGTGTCGTCGCCGCCACGGCCGACGTTCACGCCGGGGTGGAAGTGCGTGCCGCGCTGGCGGACGATGATCTCGCCGGCCTTGACGACCTGGCCACCGAAGCGCTTGACGCCCAGACGCTGGGCGTTCGAGTCGCGACCGTTGCGCGAGGAGCTCGCGCCCTTCTTGTGTGCCATGACGAACCTGCTTTCGTGCTCAGAGAGTGGGGTCCGCAACCTGCCGGCCGCGGCGCGGGAATCAGGAGATCTCGGTGACCTTCAGGCGGGTCAGCTTCTGGCGGTGACCCTGGCGCTTGCGGTAGCCGGTCTTGTTCTTGTACTTGAGGATGTCGATCTTGGGACCCTTCTCGTCCCGCACGACCTCCGCCGTCACCTTCACCTTGGCCAGCGCCTTGGCGTCGGTGGTGACCTTCTCACCGTCGACGAGCAGCAGGGCGGTCAGCTCGATGGTCGACCCGGCCTGCGCGGCGAGGCGGTCGACGACGACGACGTCGCCCACCGCGACCTTCTCCTGGCGGCCGCCAGCCTTCACGATCGCGTACACCACGTTGCTGCTCATCTCTGCTCGTCGAACTGCCTAGGTCACTAACGCTCTGGGTGCGCCCTGCCTGCGCCCGCGCACATCCCGCTGCCACCGGTTGTCGCCGGTCCCGTGGGGGTTCGCGTCGGCGCCGCTGCGGCGGCACACCTGACCAGCGCGCACACGACGCGCCGACGTTCTAGGGTACGGACCGCACGCCGCAGGGTCAAACGTGGCCGTGCCGCGACAGGTCCGACGTGACGGAACGCACGTCGCCCGCGGCGAGCCGCGACTCCAGCCCGCGCACGATCACGTCGACACCGAAGGCGAACCGCTCCTCGACGTCCTCGCCGACGCCCGGCGGTTGCGCCTGCTCCTCCACCGCGAACCCCTGCACGAACGCGAGCAGCGTCCCCCAGCCGCGCGTCGCGTCGGGCACCGAGAAGCCGGCGTCGACGAGGATCGACAGCGGCAGCTCGACCCACCCGGCCAGCCGCTCGTCGGCGAGGTAGGTCCCGCTGAACACCCGGGCGCCGTCCCGGCGGGCCAGCAGCGCCGCGCGGAACCGGTCGGCCGAGAGCTGCACGCAGTCCTGCCACGGCTCCCCCGCCAGCGCGGCGAGCTCGTCGTTCGCCTGGTCGATGAGGTCCCGGAGCATGGTCGTCGCCATCTCGTCGAGCAGCGCCGCCTTGCTGGGTACGTGCCAGTACAGCGCCGCGGCCTGCACCCCGAGGTCGCTCGCCAGCCGGCGGAGCGTGAGCCCGTCCAACCCGACCTCGTCGAGCAGGTCGAGGGCGCGCCGGACGATCCGCTCGCGATCCAGTCGCTGCGCCATCCCACCGCCCTCCCCTCAGGTACCGCCCCACCTTGACAACTGAACGGCGTTAAATCAATCTAACAGCGTTCAAGTTAACACCGTTCAAGGAGCCCCCGTGCGCACGATGGTCGTCGTCAACCACCCCTACGAGGGCAGCTTCTGCCACGCGCTCGCCGACGCTGCGGTGCAGGGCGCGCGGCGGGCCGGACGCGAGGTGGACCTGCTCGACCTCGACGCCTCGGGCTTCGACCCGGTCATGCGCCGCGCGGACCTGGCGGCCTGGCGCGCCCACACCACCATCGACCCGGTCGTCGCGGACCTGCAGCGCCGGATCGACGCCGCGGACCACCTCGTCCTGGTGCACCCCGTCTGGTGGGAGACCGCACCGGCGGTGATGAAGGGCTTCATCGACAAGGTGCTGGTGCCCGGCTGGGCCTACGACGACGGCATCCTCGGTCTGCCCCGGGCACGGTTCGTCCGGCTCCAGCGCGTCACCGTGGCGACGACCATGGCGACCCCGGGACCCGCGTACCGATGGGTGTTCGGCAACACCGCGCAGAAGGCGTCCGTCCGCGGGGTCTGGCACAAGATGGGTGTGCCGGCGCGGTGGCTGAGCCACCCGCGCGTGGCCGAGGTGTCCCCGCAGCGACGGGCGCGGTGGCTCACGCGCATGGAGGACCGGGTCGCCGGCGTGCGGCTCGCACCGCGCGACGAGGCGCTCGTGCCGGTCGGCTGACCGGCACGAGCCCGTCGTCAGTCCTGCTCGGTCCCGGCGTCGTCGACGGGCGTGCCGGCGTCCGCCTCGAACACGTCCGCGGGCACCGCCGTCAGCTCGAGCTCCTCGACCGGCCCGTCGGACCCGGGCTCCGCGGCCTTCGAGCCGGCGAACTCGGCGAGCACGTCGAGCGCGGGTGCACCCGGCGCCGCCGGCTCGGGCTTGGCAGCAGCCGGCGCATGGTGCTCGTGCTCGTGCGCGTGGGCGGCGGCCGCGGCGATCGTCGCGAGCGTCGCCTTGACCGCCTCGCGGGCCTCCGGCAGGACCGGCACCCCCACGTGCGGGACGTGCGCGACCGGCTCCTTGGCACCGCCGCGCTTGCGGCGCGACCGCTTGGCCTCGCCGTCGGACGTCGCGGCGGGCTGCTGCTGGGCACCGGCGTCGGGACGCTGGTTGTTCTTCTCGATCGGCTCCTCGTGCACGATGAAGCCGCGCCCGTGGCAGTGCTCGCACGTCTCGCTGAACGCCTCGACCAGACCCTGGCCGACGCGCTTGCGCGTCATCTGGACCAGGCCGAGCGACGTGACCTCGGCGACCTGGTGCTTCGTCCGGTCCCGGCCGAGGCACTCGACGAGGCGGCGCAGCACGAGGTCGCGGTTGGACTCGAGCACCATGTCGATGAAGTCGATGACGATGATGCCGCCGATGTCCCGCAGCCGGAGCTGACGGACGATCTCCTCGGCGGCCTCGAGGTTGTTGCGCGTCACGGTCTCCTCGAGCGTGCCGCCCGACCCCGTGAACTTGCCGGTGTTGACGTCGACGACCGTCATGGCCTCGGTGCGGTCGATGACCAGCGAGCCACCCGACGGGAGCCAGACCTTGCGGTCCATGCCCTTGGCCAGCTGCTCGTCGATGCGGTGCTCGGCGAACACGTCCGCGGCGGACTCCCAGCGGGACACCTTCTGCGCCAGGTCCGGGGCGAGCTCGTCGATGTACGACGAGATCGTGGACCAGGCGTCGGCGCCCTCGACCACGAGCGAGGAGAAGTCGTCGTTGAAGATGTCGCGGACCACGCGGATGGCCATGTCCGGCTCGCCCTGGAGCAGCGCCGGTGCCGACGCGGTCTTCGACTTCTTCTCGATGGCCTCCCACTGCCCCTGCAGGCGGGCGATGTCGGCGCGCAGCTCGTCCTCGCTGGCGCCCTCGGCCGCGGTGCGCACGATGACGCCGGCGGTGTCCGGCACGATCTCGCGCAGGATCTTCTTCAGGCGGTTGCGCTCGGTGTCGGGCAGCTTGCGGCTGATGCCGGTCATGCCGCCGCCGGGCACGTACACGAGGTAGCGGCCGGCGAGCGTGACCTGCGAGGTCAGGCGGGCACCCTTGTGGCCGATCGGGTCCTTGGTGACCTGCACGAGGACCGGGTCGCCGGACTTGAGCGCCTGCTCGATGCGTCGTGCGGAACCGCCCTCGAGCCCGGCCGCGTCCCAGTTGACCTCACCGGCGTAGAGCACCGCGTTGCGACCCTTGCCGACGTCGACGAACGCGGCCTCCATGCTCGGCAGCACGTTCTGCACGCGACCGAGGTAGACGTTGCCGACCATCGACGACTGCGCCTGGTTGGACACGTAGTGCTCGACGAGTACCCCGTCCTCGAGCACGGCGATCTGGGTCCGGGCGTTCTTCTCCCGCACGATCATCGAGCGGTCGACCGACTCGCGACGGGCCAGGAACTCGGACTCGGTGATGATCTGGCGGCGACGGCCGGCGTCACGGCCGTCCCGGCGGCGCTGGCGCTTGGCCTCGAGCCGGGTCGAGCCGCGCAGGGCGGTGACCTCGTCGCTCGGTGCCCGCGTGCGGGCCGGGCGGGCGTCCCCCTGGTCCCCGGAGTCGCCGCGCGAGGAACCGCGACGACGGCGGCGACGGCGACGGCTCGAACCGTCGCTCTCCCCCGCGGCCTCGTCGGAGTCGGACTCGGTGTCGCCCTCGGCGCCCTCGTCGGACTCGTCGTCGGGCTCGTCTGCGTCCTCGGTCCCGCCGGACTCGGGACGACTGCGCCGGCCCCGGCCGCCGCGTCGACGACGACGACGCGGTGCACCGGGGGTGCCCTCGTCGGACGCCTCGGTGTCGTCGTCCTCGTCCGTGTCGACCTGCTCGTCGGCGGTCTGGTCCTCGGCGACCTCGTCGGCGGGGGCCTCGTCCTCGGTCTCGACGTCCTCGACGACGACGTCCTCGGCGGGTGCGGCGTCGCCGCTGCGACCGCGACGACCCCGGCGGCGCGAGCCGCGCGACGCGGGCGCGGCGGCCTGCTCCGACGGCTCGGCCTGCTCGACGGCCTCGGTCGCGTCCGGGGCTGCCTCGCGGTGGGCGGCCTCGGAGATCTCCTCGGGCGAGCCCGTGCTGGCCTGGGCGCGGCGGCGGCGCGGGCGCGCTGCCGACGGGTCCGGTGCCTGGAAGAGCAGAGCCGTCGTCGCGAAGCGTGACCCGGTGGAGGTGCTGCTCGTGGTGGCGTTGGCCGGCTCGGGCGCCACGTCGGACTCGACCGGCGCGCCCGCGGCGGCCAGCTCGGCCAGGACGTCGAGCGTCGCTGCACCCTCGGCCTCGACCTCGTCCTCGTCCTCGACGAGCGGCTCGACGACCGGCTCGGGCGCCGGCTCCGGTGCGGCCGCGGCGCGGGTCCCGGAGCGACGGCGGCGCGGCGCAGCCTTGACAGGCTCCTCCGCGACGACCTCGGCGGCCGGCGCCTCGTCGACGAGGGCCGTCTCCGGCGTCGGGGCCTCGACGGGGGCCGGCGGAGCGTCGTCCGACGACGTGACGACGACGGTGCGGGTCACGCGGCGCGACTTCTTCTTCGGCGGTGCGGCCGGGGCGTCGTCGCTCGGCGTCTCGACGACCGGTACGGGCGGGGCTGTCGGCTCGACGACGGGCTCGACGGGCGCCTGCACGGTGACCACGGCGTCGGCCGGCGCCTCGTTGCTGGGAGCGGCGGTCACGCGGGTGGCACGGCGGCGGCGCGGAGGTGCGGGCGGTGCCTCACCCCCGGCGGTCGTCACGTCTGCGGTGGGGGTGTTCTCGTCGGTCACGCGAAGTGCTCCTGGGTACCGCACATCGCCACCCACACGCGGCGCTGCTCGGTCGGTCGGTCGTCGCACGCGTGCTGCGCGGCGACGGAAAGTCGGCGGTCGTGGCTGCTGCACCCGGTCGGCGCCATCGCCTGCGGGGCCGGAGCCGTCAGTCCCGATCGGGGACCAGCGGGCGGCGAAGCGGCGGCTGGCGCGCACGACATGCTGGTGCTGCGAGCTCAAGGGTCCCGAGACGGTGTGGTCGTCCTAGGAGCCGGGGTCAGTATCGCACAGGGGTCTTCGCACGGCGTGCCGTCCCCTCTCGTCGGCGCGTCCCGGTGTGATGCACACCCGGTCGTGCCTGGCTTCCGGCACCACGACCGCAGGGGCAGACTGGACCCGGTCCTCGCGTTCCTGTCCAGGCCACCTGACCTGGACGGTCGTCTCGTCCGTCGGGCGCGCGGACCTTCTACCCGACGGCACGCCTCGCCCCTCGGAGGACTCGTGGACACGCTGGACGTGGCACGGTGGCAGTTCGGCATCACGACCGTCTACCACTTCATCTTCGTCCCGTTGACGATCGGCCTGGCGCCGCTGGTCGCGATCATGCAGACGGCGTGGGTGCGGACCGGGAACGAGCGCTGGCTGCGGCTGACCAAGTTCTTCGGCAAGCTCCTGCTCATCAACTTCGCGATCGGTGTGGCCACCGGCATCGTGCAGGAGTTCCAGTTCGGGATGGCGTGGAGCGAGTACTCCCGCTTCGTCGGGGACGTCTTCGGTGCCCCGCTGGCCATGGAGGCGCTCGCCGCGTTCTTCGTCGAGTCGACGTTCCTGGGACTCTGGATCTTCGGCTGGGACAAGCTCCCCAAGAAGATCCACCTCGCCTGCATCTGGGCGGTGGCGATCGCGACGAACCTGTCCGCCTACTTCATCCTCGCGGCGAACTCCTGGATGCAGCACCCGGTCGGCGCCACGTTCAACGAGGAGCGCGGCCGCGCCGAGATGACCGACATCGGCGCGGTGCTGTCGAACAACACGCTGCTCGCGGCGTTCCCGCACACGATCTCGGCCGCGTTCCTCACGGCGGGCACGTTCGTCGCCGGCATCGCCGCGTGGTGGATGGTCCGGCTGGTGCGCGCAGGCCAGGCCGAGAAGGCCCGCGACGTGTACCGACCCGCCGTGGTCCTCGGTGTCATCGTCATGGTGATCTCGGGGGTCGGTGTCGCCCTGAGCGGCGACCAGCAGGCCAAGCTGATGTTCGAGCAGCAGCCGACGAAGATGGCGGCCGCCGAGGCGCTGTGCCAGACCACGTCCAGCGTGCCGTTCTCCATCCTCGCGATCGGGCCGCTCGGCACGGGCGACGACTGCGACAAGGTCACCCACCTCCTCGAGATCCCCGGAGCCCTCTCGTTCCTGGCGACTGGCGACTTCTCGGCCACCCTGCAGGGCACCGACCAGCTGCAGGAGGAGTACGAGGAGCGGTTCGGGTACACCGACGCGAACGGCGAGCCCATCAGCTACATCCCGAACCTCGCCGTCACCTACTGGGGCTTCCGCCTCATGATCGGGTTCGCCCTCGGGTCGGCCGCGCTCGCGCTGGTGGCGTTCTGGGTGACCCGCAGAGGTCGGGTCAGCGGCAACGTGTGGGTCGGCCGGCTCGGCATCGCCGCGATCGCGACGCCGTTCCTGGCGTCGTCGTTCGGCTGGATCTTCACCGAGATGGGCCGTCAGCCGTGGGTCGTCGCGCCCAACCCGAACCCGGGCGGCGTCGACGGCGTCTGGCTGCTCACCGCACGCGGCGTCTCGACGGTGACCAGCACCGGGACGATCCTGACCAGCCTGATCGCGTTCACGCTGCTCTACGGGATCCTCGCGGTGTTCTGGTTCCGGCTCATGCACCGGTACGCGATCCAGGGCGTGGCGGACAGCGAGCACGACCCCAGCCCGGACAACCCCGACAACGACCCGGACACGGCGCACGAGCGCCCGCTGTCGTTCGCGTACTGAGCGGAGCCGACGACCATGGAGCTCACGACCGTCTGGTTCATCCTCATCGCGGTCCTCTGGACCGGCTACCTCGTGCTGGAGGGGTTCGACTTCGGCGTCGGGATGCTGCTCGGGCTGCTGTCCCGCGGCGACCGCGCGACCAAGGACCGGGACCGTCGCGTCATGATCAACACGATCGGCCCGGTCTGGGACGGCAACGAGGTGTGGCTGCTCACGGCCGGCGGCGCGACGTTCGCGGCGTTCCCGGAGTGGTACGCGACGATGTTCTCCGGGTTCTACCTGCCGCTCCTGCTCATCCTGCTCGCGCTCATCGTGCGGGTGGTCGCGTTCGAGTGGCGGGGCAAGATCGACGACCCGCGCTGGCGGTCGCTGGCCGACCGGTGCCTGATGGTGGGTTCGTGGGTGCCGGCCGTGCTCTGGGGCGTGGCGTTCGGCAACCTGGTCCGCGGTGTACAGCTCGACGCCGACCACCAGTACGTCGGGGGCTTCTGGGCGCTGCTCAACCCGTTCGCCCTGCTCGCGGGCGCGACGACGGCGCTGATCTTCCTCACGCACGGCGCGGTGTTCCTGGCGCTGAAGTCCGACGGTGACGTCCGCGCCCGCGCCGGGGCGTTCGCGGCGAGGGCGTCCGTCGTGACGCTGGTCGTCGCCGGGACCTGGGCCGTCTGGGCGCAGGTCGCGTACTCGGTGCCGTGGACGTGGGCGGCCGTGGTCGTCGCGGCCGGGGCACTGGTCGTGCTCGTCGTCGCGACGCAGCGCCGCAAGGAAGGCCTCGCGTTCACCGCCTCGGCCGTCGCGATCGTCGCCGCGGTCGTCCTGATCTTCGGGTCCATGTACCCCGACGTCATGCCGGCGTTCGACCCGGCCAACTCGCTGACGGTCACCAACGCGTCGTCGACCGACTACACGCTCACGGTGATGACGTGGGTGGCCGCGTTCCTCACCCCGCTCGTCCTGCTCTACCAGGGGTGGACGTACTGGGTGTTCCGCAAGCGGATCTCCGCGGACCGGATACCGGACCACACGGGCCTCACGTTCGAGAAGGTCACCGCACCCTCCGCCGACCGGTGAGGCCCCTGGACCCGCGCCTGCTGCGGCACGCCCGAGCCGCCCGCGGATACGTCGCGCTGACCGCGGCGCTCGGCGTGCTCACCGCGGCTCTGGTCGTCGCGCAGGCGCTTCTGCTCGCCCGCGCGCTCGGTGCCGCCGTCTCGGACGGGGCCACGCTGGAGGTCCTGGCTCCGACGATCGTCTGGTTGGCGGTCGTCGTCGCCGTCCGGACGCTGGTGACCGCGACGCAGGAGCGCTTCGCGCACCGTGCCGCCACCCGGACGATCGCCGAGCTGCGCGAGCAGGTGGTGGCGCACGCCGTGGCGCTCGGGCCACGCTGGCTGGCATCCGGCGAGGGGCCGTCGGTGGTCACGCTCGCCACCCGGGGCCTCGACGCGCTCGAGCCCTACTTCGTCCGGTACCTGCCGCAGCTGGTGCTCGCGGCCACCGTGACGCCCGGCGTCCTGCTCGTCGTGCTCGGGCTCGACTGGATCTCCGCGGGGATCCTCGTCGTCGTGATCCCGCTGGTGCCGATCTTCATGGTGCTGGTCGGACGCCTGACGCAGGGACGCTCCGAGCAGGGCCTGGTCGCCATGCAGCGGCTCGGCACCCAGGTCCTCGACCTGCTGGCGGGTCTGCCCACGCTACGGGCGCACGGGCGGGAGCGCGGTCCGGGGGCCCGGGTGCGGACCCTCGGCGACGCGCACCGCCAGGCGACGATGGGGACGCTGCGCATCGCGTTCCTGTCGGGCATGGTGCTCGAGCTGCTGACCACCCTGTCGGTGGCCCTCGTCGCGGTCGGGATCGGGTTGCGGCTCGTGGAGGGGCACCTCGACCTGGTCACCGGGATCGCCGTCCTGGTCCTGGCGCCCGAGGTCTTCCTGCCGCTGCGCCAGGTCGGGGTCCAGTTTCATGCCGCGGCGGACGGCGTCGCGGCGGCGGGTCGGGCCTTCGAGGTGCTGGAGACCCCGCTCCCGCCGAACGGGACGCGGACCGCACCGGACCTGCGGACGGCGACCCTGCGGCTCGACGGCGTCGCGGTGCGGACCTCGGGCGGGTGCACCCCCCACGGGCTCGACCTGGTGCTCCCGCCCGGCACGGTCGTCGCGCTGACCGGGCCGAGCGGCGTCGGCAAGACCACCGCGCTCGAGGTCGTCCTCGGGCTGCTGCGACCCGACGACGGCCGCGCGTCCATCGACGGCGTCGACCTCGCCGAGATCGACCTGCCCTCTGTGTGGACGCAGGTGTCCTGGCTGCCGCAGCGACCCGTCCTCGAGCCGGGGACGATCGCCGAGCTCGTCGGGGGCGACGAGGCGTCCCGCGCGGCGGCGGCCGCGCTCACCGGGCTCGACGCGGTGCTCGCCACCCTGCCCGACGGCTGGGCCACCTCTCTGGGCCGCGGCGGTGCCGGGCTGAGCCTGGGCCAGCGGCAACGTGTCGCCCTGACGTGCACCCTCCTGGCGGCGACACCGCTGGTCGTCCTCGACGAGCCCACCGCCCACCTCGACGCGGCCGGCGAGCAGGTCGTCCTCGACACCGTCCGGGCCCTGCGGCACGCGGGCCGGACCGTGCTGCTCGTCGCGCACCGCCCCTCGCTGGTCGCGGTCGCCGACGACGTCGTGCACGTCCGGTCGACCGCGGCGGTGCTCGCATGACCCGCGGCACCCTGCGGCGCGCCGTCCGCCTCCTCGACCTCGACCCGCGCAGGTTCGCGCTCGCCCTCCTGCTCGGGACGCTCGCGCTCGGCTGCGGCGTGGCGCTCGCGGCGGTCTCGGCGTGGCTGATCGCCCGCGCCTCCCAGATGCCGCCCGTGCTGCAGCTGTCGGTCGCAACCGTCGCGGTGCGCGCCTTCGGCATCGGCCGCGGGGTGCTGCGCTATCTGGAACGACTCGTGTCCCACGACGTCGCCCTGCGCGGCATGACCGAGCTGCGCACCACCCTGTACGAACGGCTCGCGGCGGCGCGGCCCGACACACTCCTGCGGGTGCGACGCGGGGACCTGCTCGCCCGCGTGGGCGCGGACGTCGACACGGTCGGCGACGTCGTGGTCCGCGGGCTGCTGCCGGCGGGGGTCGCCGCCGCGCTCGGTGCGGGCACGGTGCTCGCCATGTGCGCGTTCTGGCCGCCTGCCGGGCTCGCGCTCGCTGCGTGCCTCGTGCTCGCGGGCGTCGTCGCCCCCGCGATCGCCGCCCGGGCCGCGCGCACGACCGAGCAGCGCGCGGTGCAGAGCCGCGCGGACATGAACGCGACCGCCCTCGGCCTGCTCGACGACGCCGGTCCGCTGCTCGTCGGCGGGCGGGCGGGCAGCGAGCTGGCGGCCCTGCGCGCGTCCGACCGCCGCCTCGCGGCCGCCACCGACGCCGGCGCCGGTCCGGCCGCGGTCGCCGCGGGGCTCGGTCAGCTCGCGGTCGGCGTGGCGATGCTGGGGGCCCTGCTCACCGGCGTCCCGGCCGTCGGTGCCGGTCTCCTGACGCCCGTCGAGCTCGCGGTGGTCGTGCTCACCCCGCTCGCGGCGTTCGAGGCGACGTCGCTGCTGCCCGCCGCCGCGATCCAGGTGCAGCGCTCGCGTGCCGCGGCGGTCCGGGTGCTGGCGCTGCTCGACGCCCCGCCCGACGTCCCGGCCACCGACACCGCCGCCGGACGACCCCCGCTCGTCGCGACGGACCTCGCGTGCGGCTGGCCGGGGACGGCACCGGTGGTCACCGGGCTCACGCTCGACCTGCGGCCCGGCCGTTCCGTCGCGATCGTCGGACCGTCGGGTACGGGCAAGACGACCACCCTGCTCACGCTCGCCGGGCTGCTCCCCCGGCAGGCGGGCACCCTCACGCTCGACGGGCACGACGTGGACCACCTCGACCGGCACGCCGTCGCCGCCGCGGTCGTCGTGGGTACCGAGGACGCCCACGTCTTCGGGACCACCGTGCTGGAGAACCTGCGCGTCGCGCGCGGCGACCTCACGGCCGCGGAGGCGACCGAGGTCCTGGCGCGCGTCGGTCTGGCGGAGTGGCTCGTCGGTCTTCCAGACGGCCTCGACACCGTCGTCGGCCCGGACGCCCGCACGGTGTCCGGGGGCGAGCGGCGCCGGCTGCTCGTCGCGCGCGCCCTGGTGTCCCCGGCTGAGCTCCTGCTCGTCGACGAGCCGGCCGAGCACCTCGACCCCGAACGTGCCGACGCGCTGGTCACCGACCTGCTGAACGACCCGCGCGGGGTCGTCGTCGTGACCCACCGGCTCAGCCCGCTCGCCGCCGCCGACGAGGTCGTCCTGCTCGACGCCGGCCGTGTTCTCGCACGCGGATCCCATGCCGACCTCGCCGCGACGGTCCCCGACTACCGTGACGCCTGGGAGCGAGAGCGCGCGATCGACTGACGCGAGGCCGGCAGGGTCGTCGACGAACGTCGCGGTGATGGCTCCGGAGGCACTGCGTGCGGCCTCGGTGGCATCGTTGCGACGGTGACCACGATCCTGCTGCCCACGACGATGTCCGACGACCCGACGCTGCCCGAGGACGTCCGGGTGGTGCGCTACGACGTTCACGAGCCGGTCCCCGCGGACGCCCTCGACGCCGAGGTCCTCGTGCTCTGGGGCAACGAACCGGAGCAGACCGCCGACGCCGCCCGCCGCCTCACGCACCTGCGCTGGGTGCAGACGCTCGCGGCAGGTCCGGACGCGGCGCTCGCGGCCGGGTTCGCCGACGACGTCGTCCTCACGTCCGGCCGTGGCCTGCACGACGGACCGGTCGCGGAGCACACCCTGGCCCTCGTGCTGGCGGCGGCCCGGCGGATCCCGGACCTCGTCCGTGCGCAGGGTGAGCACCGGTGGGCCGGTGAGCTCGGTGGCATGCAGGAGGCGCAGCCCGGCCAGGCGTTCCGGACGCTCGACGGGGCGCACGTGCTCATCTGGGGCTTCGGGTCGATCGCCGCCCGCCTCGCTCCCCTGCTCAGCGCCCTGGGCGCCCAGGTCACGGGCGTCGCGACCGCCGCGGGCGACCGGCACGGCTTCCCGGTCGTCTCGGCGTTCGACCTGCCCGACCACCTGCCGCACACCGACGTCCTGATCTCGTTGCTGCCCGCCACCGACCAGACCCGGCACGCGGTCGACGCCGGCGTCCTGGCCCTCCTGCCTGCGCGCGCGTGGGTGGTCAACGTGGGCCGCGGCGCGACGCTCGACGAGTCCGCGCTGCTCGACGCCCTGCGGTCCGACCGGCTCGCGGGCGCCGCTCTCGACGTGTTCGAGACCGAACCCCTCCCGGCCGGCTCCCCGCTGTGGGACGAGCCACGCCTCCTGATCAGCCCGCACGCCGCGGGCGGGCGGCCGAGGGGCGCCGGCGACCTGGTGGCCGCGAACCTTGCCGCGTTCCTCGCCGGTGGCGAGCTCCGCAACGTCGTCGCGCGCTAGAACCGACCGCGGCGCGGGCGCGGCTGGCAGCGCGGGCAGCTGTACGAGGAGCGGTTCATGAACTCGTCGCGACGCACCGGTGTGCCGCAGCGGGGGCACGGCCGGCCCTCCTGCCCGTACACGGCCAGCGAGCGGTCGAAGTACCCGGAGGCTCCGTTCACGTTGACGTAGAGCGCGTCGAAGCTGGTCCCACCCTGCACGAGCGCCTCGGTCATCACCTCGGCAGCACCGTCGAGGGCTCGCTCGACCTCGGCACGGCGCAGCGTCTCCGTCGGCCGCGCGTAGTGCAGCTGCGCCCGCCAGAGGCCCTCGTCGGCGTAGATGTTCCCGATCCCGGACACGACGGTCTGGTCGAGGAGCGCCCGCTTGATGCCGGTCCTGCGCCGGCGCACCGCTGCGACGAGCGCCGCCCGGTCGAGCACCGGGTCGAGGAGATCGCGGGCGATGTGCGCGACGGGCTCCGGGACCACCGGCAGCGCCGACCCGAGCCCACCCGGTGCACCGTCCGGCGTCGGGACGAGGTCAGGGACGCTCAGGTGCCCGAACGTGCGCTGGTCCACGAAGTCCAGGGCGGACCCGTCGTCGAGGTCGAGGCGGACACGCAGGTGCGGGTGCTCCGGTCGTGCCGCTCCCGCGTCGCGCACGAGCAGCTGACCGCTCATGCCCAGGTGGGCCATCAGGGCGTCGTCGTCCTCGTCGAGCAGCAGCCACAGGAACTTGCCGCGCCGGACGGCGGCCTCCAGGCGTCGACCGCGCAGCCGTCCCGCGAAGTCCAGCGGCCCGTCGACGTGGCGGCGCACGCTGTAGTCGCGCCGCACCTCCACCCCGGTGACCGTGCGGCCCAGCACGTGCCGTGCCAGCCCGTCCCGGACGGTCTCGACCTCGGGCAGCTCGGGCACGTCAGGGCTGCAGCTGTGCGGCGAGCACCCGGTACGCGTCCGCTGCGGCGTCCTGCTCCGCGAGCTTCTTGGCGGGGCCGACGCCGACGCCACGCGGCTCCCCGGCGACGATCGCGCGGGCCGTGAACGTGCGGGAGTGGTCGGGACCCTCACCGGTGACGTCGTAGCTCGGCGCACCGAGGCCCAGGGCCGCGGACAGCTCCTGCAGCGACGTCTTCCAGTCCAGGCCGGCGCCGAGCTCCGCCGCGGCGACCAGCGACGGACCGACCAGACGCTCGACGACCGCGCGGGCGGTCTCGACGCCGTGGTTCAGGTAGACGGCGCCGAACACGGCCTCGAGCGTGTCGGACAGGATCGAGTCCTTGTCCCGTCCCCCCGTCGACAGCTCGCCCTTGCCGAGCAGCACGTAGTCACCCAGGTCGAGGTCCCGCGCGACGAGCGCCAGCGCACGCTGCGACACCGTGGCGGCCCGCATCTTCGCGAGCGCACCTTCCGGCAGGTCCGGGTGCGCGCGGTACAGCGACTCGGTGACGACCAGCCCGAGCACCGCGTCCCCGAGGAACTCGAGCCGTTCGTTGGTGGGGATGCCCCCGGCCTCGTGCGCGAACGAGCGGTGCGTCAGGGCAAGCACGAGAAGCTCGGGGTCCAGACGGACCCCGAGCTTCTCGTGCAACAGCTCTGCCGCCGCACTCACGCCGGTCCTCCGGTCATCGAATGCTCCACGGCAGACTGGCGAAGGCTCAGCGAACCTCGAACTCGGTACGCACGGCCTCGGCGTAGGCACGGCCCTTGTAGGTGCCGCACGACGGGCACGCCGTGTGCGGCATCTTGTTGGCCTTGCACTGCGGGCACGTGTGGAGCGTCGTGGCAGTGGTCTTCCACTGCGACCGACGCGCACGGGTGTTGCTGCGCGACATCTTGCGCTTCGGAACAGCCACGGCTAGCTCTCTTTCGTCTCGTCGTTCGAACCCAGCAGGCTGCCCAGAGCGGACCAGCGGGGGTCAAGCGTCTCATGCGAGTGGTCAGGGTCGTCCGCCAGCCGCGCTCCACACTCGGAGCACAGGCCGGGGCAGTCGGGACGGCACAGCGGCTGGAACGGCAGAGCCGGCACGACCGTGTCCCGCAGCGCAGGTTCCAGGTCGACCAGGTCGCCCTCGAGCTCGCGCACGTCCTCCTCGTCGTCGCCGTCCTCGACCGCGACGGCCGCGCGCTCGGGGTAGACGTAGAGCTCCGTGAGCGAGACGTCGACGTTCTCGACGACCTCACCCAGGCAGCGCACGCACTCCCCGATCGCCCGACCACGGACGGATCCGGTGACCAGGACCCCCTCCATGACCGCCTCGAGCCGCAGATCCAGCTCGACGTCGGTCCCGGTGGGGATGCCGATCACGTCGGTCCCGAGATCTTCCGGGGCACCCACGGTGCGCTGCACGGTCCTCGTCGATCCCGGACGTCGACCGAGCTCGTGCGAATCGAGCACGAACGGCGAACGGGGATCGAGGTGAACAGGGCGCGGCACGGCCAGGGTCCCCTCGTTGATCTCGGTCCAGCCATGAGCGGCAGAACCAACGGATAACTCTACGGCACAGGTCAGGGGCCACCCAAATCCTCGACGAGTGGCGCAGGTCTCAGCTCTCATCGGCCCCCAGGCGCCCCGCGAGCTTGGCCCGACCCGCCTGCACCTGGCTCAGCACCTTGCCCAGGTCGATCTCGAAGTCCGCCAGCCGGCGGTCGCAGTAGTCGTCAGCGTCCCGCTGGAGACCGTCGGCCACGCGCTCGGCCTCCGCGACCAGCTCCGCGGCGCGCTCCTGCGCGGCGACCACCACGGCCTCCCGGTCGACGAGGGCCGCAGCCTGCTCACGCGCGCGCGCCAGCAACGCGTCGGCGTCCGCCTGCGCGACCGACCGCGCGGAGTCCGCGTCGGCCAGCACCTCGTCGGCCCGCGAGAGCTGGCTGGGCAGCACGTCGCGCGCCTGGTCCACCAGGTCCAGCAGCTCGGCGCGGTTCACCAGCACCGACGACGACATCGGCATCGCCCGGGCGTTCGCGACCGCCGACGCGATCGCGTCCAGCACGCCGGTGAGGCCCTCGGGCCTGGTGGTCGGGTCCTCGTCGGTCATCCTGCGTCCCCTCCTCGTAGTGCTGCCCGCACCGCGTCCGCCACGCCGGCCGGAACCAGGTCGTCGATCGGACCGCCGTGGCGCGCCACGTCCTTGACCAGCGACGACGCGATGTGCGCCAGCGCCTGGTCGCCGACCACGAACACGGTCTCGACACCCGACAGGTGCCGGTTCATCAGCGCCATCGGCAGCTCCGCGTCGAAGTCGGCACCACCGCGCAGCCCCTTGACGACGGCGACGGCACCCACCGTACGGACGAAGTCGGCGAGCAGCCCGTCGACGGCCTCGACCCGGACCCCGTCGACGTCCGCGAGCGCCGAACGCGCCAGGGCGACCCGTACCTCGACCGGGAGCAACGACGCCTTCGACGAGTTCCGTGCGACACCGACGACGACCTCGTCGAACATCGAGCGAGCACGGAGAACGACATCCACGTGCCCGAGCGTGAGGGGGTCGAAGGACCCGGGGCAGACGGCAGTGGTCACCCGGTCAGGGTAGGCCAGCGCCCCGTCGCGACCACCGGAACGCGCGGCAGCCCTACGCTCGAACCATGCCTGGCGACGTCGTCCTGGACCCCGCGACCGCGGTCGACTCCCCCGCGATCCGCACGCTCCTTGCCCGCGCCTACCGCACGAACCCGCTGATGACGTGGGCGCTGCCCGACCTCGCCACCCGCGACGACGCCTGCGCCGCCTGGCTCGGGCCGTCCGTCGACCGCTACCTGGCGGCCGGTCGCGTGGACGTCGCCCGGCTCGACGGTCGGGTGGTCGGTGTGGCCGCGTGGCGGCTGCCCGGAGCCGTGGCGCCGCCGGACACGCTGCCCTCCCCGGCGGGTGTGCTCGCCGCGCTCGTGGGCCGTACGCGGGCCGACGAGATCCTGACCGCCCTCGGTTCCGCGGCATCTCTCGCACCGACCGGCCCGGCCGCGTACCTCAACTACCTCGCGGTCGACCCGGACCTGCAGGGGCGGGCGATCGGCCGGTCCCTCGTCGAGTCGGGCATCGCCTCAGCGTCGGACCTCGGAGTCGGCACCTACCTAGGGACGACGGACCCGCGGAACGTGCCGTTCTACGAGCGGCTGGGGTACGCCGAGGCGGGCGCGGTGACGCTCGGGCCTGACGGGCCGGTGCTCACCGTGCTGCACCGCGGTCAGGACCCGGACAGCTCCGCGAACCACATGACGGTGTCCCCGTAGGCACGCCGGTCGAAGCGGACCAGTGCCGTCGGCCAGGTCGGCTCCGGCGTCCGGGACGCGCGCTCGACGACGACGACCGCGTGGGCGGACAATCCCGGGCCGACGCCGCCCAGCACCGCGGCCAGGTCCTCCTCCGGGAGGTCGTACGGCGGGTCGACGAGCACGAGGTCCCACGGTGCGACGGCCGCACGCTGGGAGAATCGCTCGGCCTTCTCGGCGACCACCTGCACCGTGGCCGCCAGCCCGAGCGTCGTCACGTTGCGCCGGCACACGTCGGCGGCGTCCCGGGCCGCCTCGACCAGTGTCACGTGCGCGGCGCCGCGGCTCGCGGCCTCGATGCCGAGCGCCCCCGAGCCCGCGTACAGGTCGAGCACCCGGGCTCCGTCGACCACGTCGAGGTGCTCCAGGCGGGAGAACAGCGCCTCGCGGACACGTTCGCTCGTCGGTCGGGTACCCGCACGTGGCACGGCGAGCGTCCGCCCGCCGACCGTCCCGGCGACGACCCGGGTCACCGGCGCGCTGCCCTCTCCTGCTCCTGGGCGTCCATCAGGGACTCCATCAGCGACCGCGTGCGGATGGACGAGGCGATCGCCACGGCGATGATGGACAGGACGATCTGCGCGTAGAGCAGGGGGGCGTTCACGGTTCGCAGCAGCACCGCGATCCACACCGGCAGCAGGCACAGGATGACGAGGTCCGGCCCGCGGGCGAGCACGGTCGCGACGCCCGTAGGCAGGGCACCCATCGGCGTCGAGACCAGGGCACCGCCCCAGTCGGGTGCCGGTCGGTAGGACCCCCGCACGGCAGCGGCCGCCCACACGGGTGTCGAGGCGATCCCCAGCGCGATCCAGCCCGGCACGTCGGACGCCCACCGACCGACCGCCGCGAACGCGACCAGCGACCACAGGAGCATCGCCGCGGCGGGCACGACCATCCGCAGGCGCCGGACGGTCTTCGCCTCGAGCGGCAGCAGCCGGTCCAGGATCGGCGCCATCTCGGCGCGCCGGGCACCCTCACCCGTCGCGCTCATCGCGACCGACCCGGCGATGAGCACCGCGAACAGCACACCGATCGGGCTGGCGAGCTGCGGCACGGTGCTGACCAGGACGGGGACCAGCGCCGCGACGACGAGCTGCACGACGTGCCGGGCGGACCGGCGGAGCACCACCAGGTCGGCCGTGACCAGCGCGGACGCGGGGCCGCGTGCGGTGGTCAGGGGCGAGAGCCATCGGCGCACCGGTGCGGCCGCGCCGTCGGTCAGGGCCCGACCCAGCTCACGGGAGTCCATCGACACCACCGCACCGACCGCCTGCGTGGCCACCGAGCCGCTCTCCCGCAGCGTCCGGGACGGGATCCGGCCGAGCCGTCGGTCGACGACGACGGCGAGCGCCGCGACCACGGGGACGAGCCCGACCACGAACCACCAGGGCGCACCCGGCACCTCGTCGACGGACCAGCCGACCCGCGCGAGGACCACGGCGGCGACCGGGGCGAGGAAGAGCAGGACGTCCCCGGCGAGCGCGAGCGAGCGCCGGGACACCCCCGCCGACTGACCGACCGCCGCGAGCAGGACGATCCCGACGGCGACGAGGGCCGCCGTCGTCGCCACCCGGGCGACGCGCAGACCCGGGTCGGCGAGCAGCCCGGCGTCCAGGAGCGCGACGAGGATCGCCGCGACGAAGCCGGCGAGCAGCGGGAGCCGTCGCGCCGCGGGGCGCAGGAGCCCACGACGGTCGACCGGCAGCGCGAGCCACCAGGCCGCCTCCGCTCCCCCGGCGCCGACGGGGCCGAGCCGGCCGGCGAGCGACAGGAGCGCACCCGCCAGCGCCACGATGATGACCACGACGAGGGTCGCGAGGCTCAGCTGCAGCGGCGCCTCGACGTCGGGCGCCTCGGGCAGGGACGCGCGCATCGCCTGCGCGGCACCGAGGGCGACAGCGACGCTGATCGCGATGCTGATGACCGCGTAGTACACGCCGCCCAGCAGCGAGCCGATGGTGGCACCGCCGCGGGAGTTGGCCGCCTGGGACGTGAACCGGCGGATGCTCTTGGCGGACGGGACCTCACCGACCTCGAAGGGCTGGACCTCGGGCTCGTCGTCGTGGTCGGTCGTGGTCACGGGTTCTCCCGCGAGATCAGGTCGGCCGCCTGGTCGGTGGGCAGCAGGCGCGTGACGTCGTCCGCGACGTGCACGGCCCGGTCGGCGACGGCGCGCAGCAGGTCGGGGTCGTGCGTGGCCAGGAGCACCGCACCGCCCGCCTCCTTCTCGGCGACGATGCGCGACGCGAGCCGGTCCCGCATCGCGCGGTCGAGCCGCTGCTCGGGTTCGTCGAGGACCAGGAGGGAGCGGGGACGGACGAAGCCCGCGGCCAGCAGCAGCCGACGTCGCTGACCCGACGAGAGCGCGACCGGCAGCGAGCGGGCGTGGTCGGTCAGCCCGAACTCGGCGAGCAGCCCGGCGACGACCTCCTGCGCACCGTGCACGCCGTGCCCGCGGGCGGTCAGGTACAGGTGCTCGGAGACCGTGAGGGCCGGGAAGTAGGCGTCGTCGTCGAGGACGCTGGCCACCTTCGTGCGGAAGGCGACGTCCCGCTCGTCGACGGGGTTGTCGAACACGCGCAGCGTGCCGCCGGACGGTTCGAGCAGCCCGATCACGGCCCGCAGGACGGTCGACTTCCCGGAGCCGTTCGCTCCGACGAGAGCGACGACCTTGCCTGCTGCCAGCGTGAACGTCACGGGTGCGCAGACGGGCGCCCCGCCGTAGCCGACGATCAGGTCCTGGGCGCGGATGACGGGCTTCTTGGGCACGTGCGCCAGGGTATGCGAGGTTGTGGCCCTCCGAGGCGGCCCCCGACGCAGGCTCAGCTCTGGCCCAGGAACTCCTCGCGCCCGTCGGCGAGCTGGACGTCGATCGCGGCGCGCAGGGCCGGCCACGCGGTGAGCTCGGGGTCGGCCTCGACCAGTGCCCGCGCGTCCTCACGCGCGCGATCGATGACCGCGCCGTCGCTGACGACGCGCAGGAACCGCAGCGCCCTGCGCCCGCCGGACTGCGCCGAGCCGAGGACGTCGCCCTCCTTGCGCAGCTCGAGGTCGACGCGTGCGAGCTCGAACCCGTCGGTCGTCGCTGCGAGCGCGCCCAGTCGCTGCGCCGCCACGGTGCCCTCGGGCGCGTCCGCGACGAGCAGGCACAGCCCCGGAGCGCTCCCCCGGCCCACCCGGCCGCGCAGCTGGTGCAGCTGGGAGAGCCCGAAGACGTGGGCGTCGAGGATCACCATGATCGTGGCCGCGGGCACGTCGACACCGACCTCGATGACCGTCGTCGACACGAGCACCGGGGTCTTTCCCGACGCGAAGTCCGCGATCGCCCGGTCCTTGTCCTCGCTCGTCATGCGCCCGTGCAGGAACCCGACCGCGACGCCGCCGAGCCGCGGGTCGGTCCGCAGCGTCTCGGCGACCTCGAGGACGGCGCGCAGCGGCTTCTTCGGTGCGCGCTGCGCGGCAGCCTGCGCCTCGCCGACGGTCGTCGGCTCGTCGGGGGCAAGGTCGGCACCGTCGGCACCATCATCGGCCTCCTCGTCGGCGTCGATCCGCGCGCACACGACGAACGCGCGACCGCCGCGCTCGACCTCCTCCCGGACCCTGCTCCACGTCCGGTCCATCCACGGCCGGTTGTCCGCGGGCACGACGTGGGTGGTGATGCCGCTGCGGCCCGCCGGGACGTGGCGCAGCTCCGAGATCTCCAGCTCCCCGAACACCGTCATCGCGACGGTGCGAGGGATGGGCGTGGCCGTGGTGACCAGCAGGTGCGGCGTGTTCGCGGCCTTGGCCTGCAGCCGGCCGCGCTGCTCGACGCCGAACTTGTGCTGCTCGTCGATGACCACGAGCCCGAGGTCCGCGAACTGCACCGGGTCCGACAGCAGCGCGTGCGTGCCGACGACGATCCCCGCCTGCCCGCTGGCCGCCTCCAGCAGGTTGCTGCGCCGCTCGGCGGTGCTCTGCGCCCCGGTGAGCAGCGCGACCCGGGTGCCGATCTCCGAGCCGCCCAGCAGCCCGCCCTCGGCGAGGTCGCCCAGCATCGCCCGGAGGGTGCGCACGTGCTGCCCCGCGAGCACGGACGTGGGTGCCAGCAGCGCGGCCTGTCCGCCCGCGTCGACGACCTGCAGCATCGCGCGCAGCGCCACGACGGTCTTGCCCGAGCCGACCTCCCCCTGGAGCAGCCGCTGCATCGGGTGCGCACGCGCCAGGTCGGCGGCGATCTGCTCGCCGGCGGCGACCTGCCCGTCGGTGAGGACGAACGGCAGCCGCGCGTCGAACGCCTCCAGCAGCCCGCCGGACCGGGCCGGGCGCGCCGTCGACTCCTCGCGCTGCGCGTGGGCCCGACGACGGGCCAGCTCGGCCTGGAGGACGAACGCCTCCTCGTAGCGCAGACGGGCCTGGCCCTTGCGCCAGTCCTCCTCGGTCTGCGGCACGTGGACGGCGCGCAGGGCGCTCCAGCGCGACGCGAGGTGACGCTGCTCCCGCACGACGTCCGGCACCGGGTCGGACACGTCCTGCTCGGTCAGCGGGTCGAGCGCCGACCGGACGGCCGCCCGGATCTTGTCCGACTCCAGCCCGGCGGTCGCGGGGTAGATCGGGATCGGCCACTCGGCCTCCTCGAGCGCCACCGCCTCGTCGATCTCGTGCCCGAAGATCGCGTACGTGGGGTTGGCCAGCTGCAGGCGGCCGTTGAAGATGTTGATCTGCCCGGAGAACAGCCCCAGCGACCCGGGGACCAGACGCTTGACGTGGAAGTCCGCCGCACCGCGGTGCGGCATGAAGATCACCAGGTCGAGCGTGCGTGAGCCGTCCGTGACCTTCGCCTCGACGCGCGGCTTGCCCGTCCTCTGCGCCAGCTTGACCTCGGCGCTGCGCACCTGGGCGACGAGCGAGACGTTGCGCCCCACGGCGAGGCTCGCGATGTCGGTGACCTCGCGCGAGTCGGCGTAGCGCCAGGGGTAGTGGGACAGCAGGTCCCCGACCGTCTCGATGCCGAGCGCCGCGAGCTTCTTCAGCTCGGCGGGCTTGCCCGGCGGTCTCTCGTCGAGCGCGTCGACGTGCGTGTGCACGCTGTCCTGGTACCGGATGCCCTTGCTCGTCGCCACGGTCAGTCCAGCCCCAGCACGAGAGCGGGGCCGTGCCCCGTCGGCCCGACCGCGGTGACCTCGACGCCGGGGTGGTGCGTCGCGAGGTGGGCGACGACCGCGTCGAGCAGCTCGTCGTCCGGAGCGTCGCGCCACAGCATCGTCAGGCTCTCGGCCGGGGTGGTGCGAGGTGCCCGGACGAGGGCGTCGACGACCTCGGTCGCGACGGCTGGCGAGGCGACGTCGACGGTGCCGAGACGTCCCAGCGCCGCCTGCGCCGCCGCGCGCCCCTGGGCCGTCGGACCCTCGCCGGCGAGCGCCAGCGACGCGACCACCGCGCGTACCTCGTCGGACGCGTCGAGCGTCTCGACGAGCACGCCCGGGACGGACGGCTGCGTCGAGGCCTCCGTCCCCGTCCCCGGCAGGAGGACCACGTGCGCCGCTCCCGTGTCCGTGACGGCGCGCTCGAGGTGCTCGGACCGGACGGGCGCCTCGGGGCAGCGGACCAGGACGACCGCACCCATCGCGGCGTACCACGCCGCCAGGTCGGGCGCCGCGGTGCAGACCACGACGCCCCACCGCTCCCGACCGTCCGCCCGGTCGTGCAGGGCCGACCCGCCCGCGTGCGCTCCGGCCAGCAGGCGGACGAGGACCTGCTCGCGCCGGCCGAGCGCAGCAGCAGCGATCGCGGCGGTCGGCTGGTCGGTGTGGACGTGCACGTGCCACCACCCGTCCCCACCGACGACGGCCACGGAGTCGCCGAGCCCACCCATCCGTCGCCGGAGCTCCGCGCCGGTGTCGGCCACCGCTGCACCGCCGGCACCGTCATCGCTGACCAGCAGCATGACCTCGTAGGCACCGCCGCTCGGTCCGACCGTCGCGTGCTGCGCGGCACTCGTGGGCAACCAGTCGAGCGGGACGTGCACGGGCCGCTCCTCGCCGACGCAGCGGGCGAGCGCGTCCAGGACGACCAGCAGGGCGCAGGCGCCGGCGTCCAGCACGCGAGCGGCACGCAGCACCGGGTGCAGGGCGCTGATCCGCCGGAGGGCACGCAGCGCCTCCGCGACCGCCTCGGCGAGCATCGTCGGCAGGTCCGCTCCCGCGTCGGCCGCGCTCGACGCGGCCACCGAGACGACGTCCGCGAGCGTGAGGACCGTGCCTTCCTGCGGCTCGACGGTCGCCTCCCGGGCCGCCCGTGCCGCCACCGCCAGGGCCTCGGCCACCTCGCGTGCACCCGCCTGCGCGGGCAGCGCCCGGGCGAAGCCCGTCAGGTACTGGCTGATGATGACGCCCGAGTTGCCGCGCGCCGCGAGCAGCGCGCCCCGGCCGAACGCTCGCGCCACCTCCGTCGCCAGGGCGTCCGCCGGTGCGTGGGCGACCGCGTCCGCGCCGCCCACGACGGTCAGCAGGACGTTCGTGCCCGTGTCGGAGTCGGCGACCGGGAAGACGTTGACGGCGTCGATCCGGTCCGCCGCCACCTCGAGCGCCGTCCGTGCCGCCGCCGCCCAGGCGCGCACCGCCGCTGCCTCCAGCAGATCCACCACACCTCCGCCGTGTCGTCCCGCTGCAGCACCATCATCGCCAGAGCCGAGGCACCACCCTGCCTCATCCCACCCACATTTGGGTCGACGTGCCCGATGGGCTAGTCTTGAGCGGTTGTCCGGCCTCGCTGGACACTGGTGGTGCCCGGTGGCGGCCCCCGAATCCTCGTCCGGAAACGGTATGGAGACGGTGTCGCTCGTGCGCCCCGACCCCTGACTTCGCCGCACACGCGGCTCATGATCCGCAAAGAGCAACAGGAGAAGACCGTGGCTGCCAACTGCGACGTCTGCGCCAAGGGCCCGAGCTTCGGGCACAGCATCTCGCACTCGCACGTGCGCACGAAGCGGCGCTGGAACCCGAACATCCAGCGCGTGCGTGCCGTCGTCGCGGGGACGCCCAAGCGTCTCAACGTGTGCACGTCGTGCCTCAAGGCCGGCAAGGTGCAGCGCGCCGTCTGACGTCGACCCGACGCATCGAAGGCCCGTGAGGTTGTCACCTCGCGGGCCTTCGTCATGCCCGGTCCGTGTGGCAGGGTGACGTCCATGGTGGAGCAGCTGGACGAGGTGACGATCCGTGTCGCCACCGAGGGGGACGCCGCAGGCATCGCCCGGGTGCACGTGCGGTCCTGGCAGGAGGCGTACGCGGGCATCGTGCCCGACGCGTACCTCGCCTCCCTGGACGCCGACGCGCGCCTGGCGCAGTGGCGCACGTACCTGCGCGAAGGTCCCGGGGACGAGATCCATACCTGGGTGGCCCTCTCGGGCGACCGCGTGGTCGGCTTCGTGACCGTCGGGCCCAGCCGCGACGACGACGCGCGACGCGGTGACCGCGAGATCTTCTCGATCTACCTCGACCCGGGCACCTGGGGCCACGGTGTCGCGCGTGACCTCATGCGGACCGTGATCGCGGAGATCGGCGAGAAGACCACGGTCACGCTCTGGGTCCTCGCGGACAACGAGCGTGCGCGGCACTTCTACCGTCGGCACGGCTTCCAGGCCGACGGTGTCGACCGGTACGACGACATCGGTGGCGCGAGCCTGCTCGAGGTCCGCTACCGCCGCGGCTGAGCCTCACCCCGCGAAGTGGTCCCACCCGGACCGCGCGGGTGCCGGGACGCCGTCGACGCTCACCCCGGAGCCCTCCCCCACGCGACCGACGGCCCGGAACGGCGCAGGCAGCGGGGAGCCGGCGGGGAACGTCGCCAGCAGGCCGTGGTCCTCCCCACCGTCGAGGACCCAACGCTCCGCGACGCCGCCGAGCTCGCCCGCGACGCTGCGCAGCCGGTCCCGGTCCGCGGCGAACGCGGGCGCGTCCAGGTCGATCCGCACCCCGCTGGCGCGCGCGATCCGGCCCGCGTCGCGCAGCAGCCCGTCGGACACGTCGAGCATCGCCGTCGCGCCCGCCGCTGCGGCGACCGGCCCGGCAGCCAGCGGTGCGACGGGGTGCAGGTGAGCGTCCACCAGCGCCCGGTCCAGCTCCGGACGACCCGCCTCCAGCAGCGCGAGACCGGCCGCAGACCGTCCGACCACCCCTGCGTGCGCGACGACGTCCCCCGGCCGGGCACCCGAGCGCAGGACCGGCGCACGCCCGGCGAGGTCGCCGTGCGCGGTGACGGCCACGACGACGACCGGCCCGCCGGACAGGTCGCCGCCGACGACACCGACGCCGAGCGGCGCACACTCGGCGGCCAGCCCGCGCGCCAGCCCTTCGACCCACGACACCGGCAGGTCCCCCGGGATCACCAGGCACACGACGAGGCTCGTGGGCCGTGCGCCCATCGCGGCGACGTCGGCCAGGTTCTGCACCGCGGCACGCCGGCCGACGTCCTCGCCGGAGGACCACGTCCGGCGGAAGTGCCGGTCCTCGACCAGCACGTCGGTCGTGACGACGAACCGGCCGTCGGGAGCGGCCACGACCGCGGCGTCGTCGCCCGGCGGCACGTGCGTGTCGGCGCCGACCGGCAGGAGCGGGAAGATGCGGGCGAGGAGGGCGTCCTCGGACAGCTCCGCGACGAGGAGGTCGTCGGACGCTGCGGGGGTGTCGGCGGTCACCCGGACACGGTAGAGGTTCGGCGCTGCCCCCGGGTTACGGTGAGCCGGTGCCCCGGATCCGCTCCCTGATCGCCCCCGTCGTCGGCGTCGTGGCCCTCGGCGGGTGCGCCGCCGCCGTCCCCGTCGAGGTGGCCCCGCACGCGACCGAGCCGGTGTGCGCCAGCGTCGTCCTGGCGATGCCCGACTCGCTCGGCGACGGGTTGCCGCAGCGGGAGACCACGGCCCAGGCGACGACCGCGTGGGGCACCCCGGCGGCGCCCGTCGTCCTGCGCTGCGGCGTCGAGCCGCTCGGGCCGACGACGGAGCACTGCCAGACCGTGGAGACACCGGGCGGGGTCAGCGTCGACTGGGTCGTGCTGGAGGGCGACGACGGCTGGACGTTCACCACCTACGGGCGCGAACCGGCCGTCGAGCTGCACGTCCCGGCGGAGGTCGCCGAGCAGCGCTCGACGGCGTTCGTCGACCAGCTGGGCCCGGCGGTCGCCCTGACCGAGCAGGTCCGCTCCTGCGTGTAGCCCGTCAGCGCCCGTACTGGGCGGCGACCGGGCAGTCGAACGCGGCCCGGTCGGCCAGACCGACGCGGTTGAGGTACGCGACGATGATCTTGTACGACCGGAAGAACCCGACCTCGGTGTACTTCACGCCGAGCTGCTCGCAGTAGTCCCGCACGACGGGCTGCACGTGCTTGAGGTTCGGTCGGGGCATGCTGGGGAACAGGTGGTGCTCGACCTGGTAGTTCAGGCCACCCATCACGAAGTCGACGGCCACGCCGCCCTTGATGTTCCGGGACGTGAGGACCTGCCGACGCAGGAAGTCGACCTTCATCCCGGCCGGGATGATCGGCATGCCCTTGTGGTTCGGCGCGAACGAGCCGCCGAGCAGGACACCGAACAGGGCCATCTGCACCCCGATGAACGCGAAGGCCTTGCTGGGCGGGAGCAGGTAGAACAAGGCTCCGACGTACAGGGCGAGCCGGGTGATCACGATGGGCGCCTCGACCCAGCGGTGCGGCACGGGCTCCTTGGCGAGCAGCAGGCGGACGCTGGAGATGTGCAGGCTCAGCCCCTCGAGCATGAGGAGCGGGAAGAAGAACCAGCCCTGGTTGCGGCCGAACCAGCCCTTGAGCCCGGTGCGGGTGTCCAGGACGTCCGACGTCCACACGACGACCCCGGGCGCGATGTCCGGGTCCGTGCCCTGCTGGTTCGGGGAGGCGTGGTGCCGGTTGTGCTTGTTGCGCCACCAGGTGTGGCTGAGACCGGCGAACGCCCCGGCCAGGATCCGGGACGTCCAGTCGTTCCAGGGGCCGGAGACGAAGATCTGGCGGTGCGCGCTGTCGTGGCCGAGGAACGCGATCTGCGTGAGCACGAGGGCGAGCCCGGCGGCGACCGCGAGCTGCCACCACGAGTTGCCGACGAGGACCACGGCGACCCAGATGCCCGCGAACGCCAGGACGGCGGCGATCAGGCGCGTCCAGTAGTAGCCGTAGCGGCGCTTCAGCAGGCCGGACTCACGCACGTAGGCCGCGAGCGCGGTGTAGTCCTGGGCGTTCTTGCCCACGCGCGCCGCAGCGGCGGGGGGCGGGGAGACGGCGGCGCTCACGCGAGGCGACCGGGAACGGTGTCGACGGAGAGGCGACGCGGTGAGGCGGCGTGGGGAGCACCCATGACGGTCACGACCGATCTGCGGAGAGCCGTCACTGCGTGTCGGCCAGGCGGCGCAGCCCCGACCCGGGGTGCGGTGGGGCGCCCGGAGGACGTCCCGGTCGTGCGGGGAGCGAGTGCGGCCACGGCTGTGGCGTTCTTGCCCGATCCGTCAAGACCTACGGAAGCGTAACCTGCGCGGCTGGGAACGCCCACAGGTCACCGCAGCCCGGTGGGGCGCGCGAGCGCCAGGCGCAGCAGCTCGTCCACCAGCTCGGCGTAGCCGACGCCGGAGGCCTCCCACAGCCGGGGGTACATCGAGTACGGCGTGAACCCCGGCATGGTGTTGATCTCGTTGACGACCACACCGCCGTCCGGGGTCACGAAGACGTCGACGCGGGCGAGCCCTTCGCACCCGACGGCCTCGAACGTCCGCACGGCCACGTCGCGCACGGCCTCGACGATCCCCTCGGGCAGGTCCGCCGGGCACGCGAGCGTGACGCCGGCCTCGTCGAGGTACTTCGCCTCGAAGTCGTAGAAGGTGTGCCGAGGGTCGGTGACGACGATCTCGCCGGGGAGCGACGCGCGCGCCCGGTCGCCGTCGTGGCCGCCGAGCACCCCGCACTCGATCTCGCGTCCGACGATCGCGGCCTCGACGATGATCTTCGGGTCGTGCACGGCGGCGGCGGCGATGGCGGCCGGCAGGTCGGCCAGGTCCGTCACGCGGGAGATCCCCAGGCTGGAGCCGGCGCGGGCGGGCTTGACGAACACCGGCAGCCCGAGCTCGGCGATCCGTGCGGTGACTCCGTCGGGGTCGCGGTCGAGCTCGCCCGGGAGCACGACGCGGAACGGGCCGACGGGCAGCCCGTGGCCGGCGAGGACGAGCTTCATCATGTGCTTGTCCATGCCGACCGCGGAGGCGAGCACCCCGGCGCCCACGTAGCGCACGTCGGCGAGCTCGAGCAGGCCCTGCAGCGTGCCGTCCTCACCGAACGGTCCGTGCAGCAGCGGGAAGACGACGTCGACCTCGCCGAGCACACGCGGCAGCCGGCCCGCCTCGAGCACCTGGACGTCACGGTCGTCCACGGCCTGCGGGAGCAGCACGTGCGCGGCGGTGTCCTCCACCTGCGGCAGGTGCCCGTCGGAGATCGCCCAGCGCTCGGGGTCGTCGTCGGCGAGCACCCAGCGACCGGCCGGCGTGATGCCCACGGCGAGGACGTCGTAGCGGTCGCGGTCGATGGCGCGCAGCACGCCGCCGGCGGTCGCGCAGCTGATCGCGTGCTCGCCGGAGCGCCCGCCGAACAGGACCATCACACGGGGGCGGCGGCCGCTCCCGGGGATCTGTCCACGGGTCTGAGTGGGGGTCTGGTCGTGGCCCGAGGGCTCGGAGGTGGCGTCCATCGCGCCCGACCCTACCCGGCGAGGACGGCTCGTCAGGGCCGTCCGGGGGATCGGTGGACGCATCCGTGGGTCAGCCCACCGCTGCCTCCGAGGGGAGGCCCCCGGGTAACGTGCGACGCGTGACCTCCGACCCCCTGGACGCCCTCTCCCCCGCGACGCTCGTCGTCGTCGCCGCCGGCCGGCCGGACCGCGCGCAGGGTGCACCCGTGAACCCGCCCCTCGTGCTCTCCTCGACGTTCGTCTCGCAGGGTGTGCCCGGACCGGGCGAGCCGCTGTACGGCCGCATGGATGCCGCGACGTGGCACCCGTTCGAGGAGACGCTCGGCACGCTCGAGGGCTCCACGCACCCGGCGCTGGTGTTCGGCTCGGGGATGGCGGCCATCGCGGCAGCCCTGTCCCTGGTGCCACCCGGAGGACGCCTGGTCCTCCCGCGGCACGCGTACCAGGTGACGCTCGGCTACGCGCAGGACCTCCGGGACCGGCTCGGCATCGACGTGACCTTGGTCGACATCGACGACACCTCCGCCGTGGTCGGGGCCCTCAGCGAGCCGCGCCCCGCGTCGATGCTCTGGGTCGAGACGCCGACCAACCCGATGCTCGAGGTCGCCGACCTGCCGGCACTCGTCGACGCGGCGCACGCCGTCGGTGCGCTCGTCGGCGTCGACAACACGTTCGCCACCCCGCTGGTCCAGCGGCCGTTCGAGCACGGCGCGGACGTCGTGGTGCACTCCGTGACCAAGTACCTCGCCGGGCACACGGACGTCGTGCTCGGCGCCGCGCTGGCCGACGACGACGCCCTGCACGCGCGGCTGCACGCGTACCGCACGCTGCACGGGTCGATCGCCGGCCCGTTCGAGGTGTGGCTGGCCCTGCGCGGCCTGCGCACGCTCGCGCTGCGGGTCGAGCGGGCGCAGAGCAACGCCGCCGAGCTGGCCCGGCGACTCAGCACGCACCCTGCCGTCGCGGAGGTCCGGCACCCGAGCCTGCCCTCCGACCCGGGCCACGAGCGGGCGACGCGGCTCATGGACGGCTTCGGTGCGATCGTCGGCCTGCGCCCGCACGGCGGACCCGACGCGGCCGACGCCGTCGTCGCGGCCCTGCGCCTCTGGGTCCCCGCGACGAGCCTCGGCGGCGTGGAGTCGACGCTCGAGCGCCGGCGACGGTTCGCCACCGAGTCGGTCACCGTGCCGGAGGACCTGCTGCGGATGTCCGTCGGCATCGAGGACGTCGAGGACCTCTGGAACGATCTGGCGCAGGCCCTCGCGGCTGCTCCTCGTCCCCTCTAGGCGCCTTCCGCCTTGTGCGGCCTCGCCAGCAGCAGCGGGGCCAGCTGGTCGACGGGCAGACCCTCGTGGAGCACCCTCACGACCGCCGACGTGATCGGCATCTCGACTCCGAGGGTCGTGGCGAGCTCCAGGACCGACCGGCACGACTTCACGCCCTCCGCGGTGCCCCCGGTGGCGGAGATCGCCTCGTCGAGGGTCATCCCGCGGCCGATGTGGCCGCCGAGCGTGTGGTTGCGCGAGTCCGGCGAGGCGCACGTCGCCATCAGGTCGCCGAGGCCCGCGAGCCCCGGGAACGTGTCCGCGTCCGCGCCGAGCGCCAGCCCGAGCCGCGTGATCTCCACGAGGCCCCGCGTGATGACCGTCGCCATCGTGTTGTAGCCGAGGCCGCGACCCTGCGAGATGCCGACCGCGAGCGCGATGACGTTCTTCACGGCGCCGCACAGCTCGACGCCGACGACGTCGTCGTTCGTGTACGGCCGGAAGTACGCGGACGCGCACGCCCGCGCCACCAGCTGAGCCGTCGCCGCGCTGGTGGAGGCCACGACCGTCGCGGTCGGCTGCCGGTGAGCGATCTCGAGCGCCAGGTTGGGCCCGGAGACCACGGCGATCCGGTCGACGGGGATCCCGAGCGACTCCGCGACGACCTCGCTCATGCGACGGTCCGTCGACAGCTCGACGCCCTTCATCAGCGAGACGGCCACGGCATGGCCCGCGACGGCGTCGGCCAGGGGCGTGAGGGTGGCGCGCGCGCTCTGCGACGGGATCGCGACCGCCACGACGTCGGCGTCGGCGAGCACCGCCCGGGCGTCGCCCGACGCGGTGACCCGCGCGGGGAGCTCGACACCGGGCAGGTACGCCTCGTTGCGGTGCTCGTCGGCGATCTGCCGGCAGACCTTCTCGTCGCGACCCCAGACCGTCACGTCGCACCCGGCGTCGGCCATCACGGCCGCGAACGTGGTGCCCCAGGCTCCGGCGCCCAGCACCGCCGCCCGCAGTCGCGGTGCACCCGGGGGGTGCGGCCGGTCGTGCGTGACCTGGTCCGCCGTCACGGCAGCTCGGGATGGGTCGCGTGGTCCCCGCCGACGCGCTTCTCGCCCTGGGCGAGCGGCTTGCGCATGTCGTAGCGGATCGCCGGCGGCTCCTCGTCGCGCACCTGCGCGAGCAGCGCCGTGATCGCGTCCATCACGCGTTCCGTCGCCTCGCGCAGCGTGGCGGTGTCCTGGGGTCGACCGTAGAGGTCGTCCAGCACCACGGGAGGGCCGGCGACGACGGTGACCAGCTTGCGCGGGAACGGCTTGAGCAGCTTGCCGTAGCGGGCCAGCAGGTTCTGCGGGCCCCACTGGGCGACGGGGATGACCGGCGCCTGGGTGGTCAGCGCGAGGCGCGCGATCCCGGTCTTCCCGACCATCGGCCACAGCTCCGGGTCCCGCGTGAGGGTGCCCTCCGGGAACACCGCGACCACGTCACCACCCTGGATCGCCGTGACCGCCGCGGTCAGCGACTCCCCCGCCGACGAGGTGTTCCGGTACACGGGGATCTGCCCGGTCGCGCGCAGGACGCCCGCCAGCACGGGCACCTTGAACAGTGGCGCCTTGGCCAGGATCTTGGGCGCGACGCCGTTGTCCCACAGGTAGTGCGCGAACGTCAGCGGGTCGATGTTCGTCATGTGGTTCGAGGCGACGATGAACCCGCCCTCGCGCGGGAAGTTCTCGGTCCCGCTCCAGTCGTGGCGCGTCATCGCGCGCAGGAGAGGTCGCACGATGCGAGCGACGTTGCGGTAGGCGCGATTCGATCTGGCCGGCGGTTGCACGGGAGCCGATGCTACCTGTCAGTCGCGGCTGAACTCGGCGCCGAGCGCCCCGAGCTTCGCCATGAAGTGCTCGTACCCGCGGTCGATGAGGCTGATGCCCCGCACCGACGAGGTGCCCTTGGCGGTCAGGGCGGCGATCAGGTGGCTGAAGCCGCCGCGCAGGTCCGGCACCTCGATGTCGGCGGCAGCGAGCGGCGTCGGGCCCGAGACCACGGCCGAGTGGTAGAAGTTGCGCTGCCCGAACCGGCATGGCCGGCCGCCCAGGCACTCCTTGTAGACCTGGATGGTCGCACCCATGCCGACGAGCGCGTCGGTGAACCCGAACCGGTTCTCGTACACCGTCTCGTGGACGATCGACAGGCCCTTGGCCTGGGTGAGGGCGACGACCAGCGGCTGCTGCCAGTCGGTCATGAAGCCCGGGTGCACGTCCGTCTCGAGCGTGATCGAGCGCAGGTCGCCGCCGGGGTGGAAGAACCGGATGCCCGCGTCGTCGATGGCGAACTCCCCGCCGACCTTGCGGAACGTGTTGAGGAACGTCGTCATCTCGGGCTGCGTCGCACCGCGGACGTAGATGTCGCCGCCGGTCGCCAGGGCCGCCGACGCCCACGATGCCGCCTCGATCCGGTCGGACAAGGCCGTGTGCTGGAAGCCGACGAGGCGGTCGACGCCCTCGATCCGGATCACGCGGTCCGTGTCGACGGAGATGATCGCGCCCATCTTCTGGAGCACGTTGATGAGGTCCAGGATCTCGGGCTCGATCGCGGCGTTCGACAGCTCGGTGACCCCCTCCGCCCGGACAGCCGTCAGCAGCAGCTGCTCGGTCGCCCCGACGCTCGGGTACGGCAGCGCGATCTTGGTGCCCTGGAGCCGTCGCGGGGCGCGGATGTGGATGCCGTTGTCGGTCTTGTCCACGACCGCACCGAACTGGCGCAGGATGTCGAGGTGGTAGTTGATCGGCCGGTCGCCGATGCGGCAGCCGCCGAGGTCCGGGATGAACGCCTCCCCGAGCCGGTGCAGGAGCGGCCCGCAGAACAGGATCGGGATGCGGCTGGACCCGGCGTGCGTGTCGATGTCCGCGACGTGCGCCGACTCCACGTCCGTCGGGTCCAGGTGCAGGACGCCCGCCTCGGCGTCGGCGTCGACCGTGACCCCGTGCAGCTCAAGCAGCCCGGTGACCACGGCGACGTCGCGGATCTGCGGGACGTTGCGCAGCACGCTCGGTGTCTCCCCGAGCAGCGCCGCGACCATCGCCTTGGAGACGAAGTTCTTGGCACCGCGGACGGTGATCTCGCCCGAGAGCGGGTTGCCACCGTTGACGTACAGCAGATCGGTCATCGAACCATCGTCTCCCACGCGCGAGCATGCTCCTGACCGCACCGGCACCGGCACGCCGGGCAGGGTACGAAACCTTCACCAGATCGGGCCGGACGTCACTTCTTCTTGGCGCCGCCCTTGCCGGACTTCTTCTTGTCCTTGGCGTCGGCCTTCTTCTTCTTGGCGTCGGCCTTCTTCGCGTCGGACCGCTTCTTCGCGTCGGCCTTCTTGGCCGCGTCGGCCCGCTTCTTGACGTCGGCCTTCTTCGCCTCGGCCTTCGCCTTCGCCTTGGCGCTCGCCTTCGCTCCGGACGTCGGCTTGCTCGACGGCTTGGCTGCGACGCCGGCCGTCTCCGTCGGCGCCTTCGCCTTCCGTGCCGCACCCGCGGCGGCGGGCGTCCCGGTGGCGGCCGGCTCCGCGACCCGGGCCGGCTCGGGTGCCGCCAGACCCTGCAGCGAGCTCAGGTCCGCGACCGAGCCGAGCGGCTCGCCGGAGCCGTCGGCGACCCGGGCACGCAGCGTGGCACCGGGGTGGAACCGGGCGACCGTCGTCGCGGGCACGTCGAGCGCCTCGCCGGTGCGCGGGTTGCGCCCCGTGCGAGCTGCGCGCCCCGTGGCCTCGAACGTCCCGAACCCGGTGAGCGTCACGCGTTCCCCGGCCGCGAGCGCGGTCGTGATCTCGTCGAGCACGGCCTCCACGGCCGCAGCGGCGGCGGCTCGAGAGGCACCTCTCGCGGCGATCCGGTCGGCGATCTGCGACTTCCCCGGCATGGTGATCCTCCCTCGGCCGGCGCGCACTGCACCGTGGCCCAGCGCACACGCTAGCCACTGCACGGGCCCGGCGCGCCGCGAGGTGGTCGACGCGCCGGACCGGGGTCAGGGGCGGTGGCCGATCTCCACCGGTACCCCGGCCGGCCGCGCCGCCACGATCTCGACCGGCGGCAGGTGCTTGGCGGGCAGCGTGGCGGGGCGCCACGACTCGCGACGCGCCTCGAACTCGGAGATCTCGTCGGCGTGCTCGAGCGTCAGCCCGATGTCGTCGAGGCCCTCCATGAGCCGCCACCGCGTGTAGTCGTCCACCTGGAACGGGACCACGACGTCGTCGCAGGTGATCGTCTTCGACTCGAGGTCGACCGTCACCTCCGTGCCCGGACGCGTCTCGAGGATCTTCCAGATCAGCTCGATGTCCTCCTGCGCCGCCTGGGCCGCGAGCAGTCCCTGCTTGCCGGAGTTGCCGCGGAAGATGTCCGCGAACCGGTTCGAGATGACGACCTTGAACCCGTAGTCCTTGAGCGCCCAGACCGCGTGCTCGCGGGACGAGCCGGTGCCGAAGTCAGGGCCGGCGACGAGCACGGAGCCCGACGCGTAGGCCTCCTGGTTGAGGATGAACGACGGGTCGCCGCGCCAGGCGGCGAACAGCGCGTCCTCGAACCCGGTGCGCGTGACGCGCTTGAGGTAGACGGCCGGGATGATCTGGTCGGTGTCGACGTTGCTGCGGCGCAGCGGGACCCCGACGCCGGTGTGCTGGCTGAACTTCTCCATGACGTTCTTCTCGCTTCCTTCGGTCAGACCGTCTGGAGGTCGGTGAGGGGGCTTCCGTCGGGTGTCGGCGCCCCGGTGTCGAGGTCCGCGTAGGACGACAGCGTGCCGCGGATCGCGGTCGCGGCGGCGACGAGCGGCGAGACCAAGTGCGTGCGCCCGCCCTTGCCCTGCCGGCCCTCGAAGTTGCGGTTCGACGTGGACGCCGACCGCTCTCCCGGTGCGAGCTGGTCGGGGTTCATGCCCAGACACATCGAGCAGCCGGCGTTGCGCCACTCGGCGCCGAAGTCGAGGAAGATCTTGTCGAGCCCCTCGGCCTCGGCCTGGAGCCGCACGCGGGCCGACGCCGGCACCACGAGCACGCGGACGTCGTCGGACTTGTGCTTGCCGCGGACGACCTTGGCCACCGAGCGCAGGTCCTCGATGCGGCCGTTGGTGCAGGAGCCGATGAAGACCGTGTCGACCTTGATCTCGCGCAGCGGCTGTCCCGGGGTCAGGCCCATGTACTCGATGGCCCGCTCGGCGGCTCCGCGCTCGTCGGCGTCGGCGATCTCCTCCGGCACCGGCACCGAGCCGGACAGCGGCAGCCCCTGGCCCGGGTTGGTGCCCCACGTGACGAACGGCTCGAGGTCCTCGGCCTTGAGGACGACCTCGACGTCGAACTCGGCGTCCTCGTCGGTCTTCAGCGTGCTCCAGTAGGCCACCGCGGCGTCCCAGTCGGCACCCTCGGGCGCGTGCGGGCGGCCCTGGAGGTAGTCGAACGTGGTCTGGTCGGGGGCGATCATCCCCGCGCGGGCGCCGGCCTCGATCGACATGTTGCAGACCGTCATGCGGGCTTCCATCGACAGTGCGCGGATGGCCTCGCCGCGGTACTCGAGCACGTAGCCCTGCCCGCCGCCGGTGCCGATCTTGGCGATGATCGCCAGGATGATGTCCTTGCTGGTGGCACCCGGGGGCAGCTCGCCGTCCACCGTGATCGCCATCGTCTTGAACGGCGCCAGCGGCAGCGTCTGCGTGGCCAGCACGTGCTCGACCTCGCTGGTGCCGATGCCGAACGCCAGCGCACCGAACGCCCCGTGCGTGGACGTGTGCGAGTCGCCGCAGACCACGGTGAGCCCGGGCTGGGTGAGCCCGAGCTGCGGCCCGACCTGGTGGACGATGCCCTGGTCCGCGTCGCCCAGCGAGTGGATGCGCACACCGAACTCGGCGGCGTTGTTGCGCAGGGTCTGGATCTGCGTGCGGCTCGTCTCGTCGGCGATGGGCCGGTCGATGTCGAGCGTGGGGGTGTTGTGGTCCTCGGTCGCCAGGGTGAGGTCCGGGCGGCGCACGGGGCGACCCGCGAGACGCAGGCCCTCGAACGCCTGCGGGCTCGTCACCTCGTGCACGAGGTGGAGGTCGATGTAGAGGAGGTCGGGCGCCCCGTCGGTGCCCCGTCGCACGACGTGCGCGTCCCAGACCTTCTCCGCCAACGTGCCGGCCATCTTCTCGGTCCGTTCTCTCGTTCGATCTGTCGGCCGGGAGTGTGGTTTTCCCGGCTCGTCTGCTGCCGTACTTGCATCTCAGCCTTCGAGACGCCAATATCGACCTATGGACAACTCTAGCGGAGTCGGCGTGCTGGACAAGGCCGCGTCCGTTCTCAGCGCCCTCGAGGCAGGCCCGGCCACGCTCGCGCAGCTCGTCACCGCCACCCATCTTGCTCGACCGACGGCCCACCGGCTGGCCGTGGCGCTCGAGCACCACCGGCTCGTGGCGCGCGACATGCAGGGTCGGTTCGTCCTCGGACCGCGCCTCTCGGAGCTCGCGACGGCCGCCGGCGAGGACCGGCTGCTCGCCGCCGCCGGCCCCGTGCTCGCCGCGCTGCGCGACCACACCGGCGAGAGCGCCCAGCTCTACCGCCGCCAGGGTGACCAGCGCATCTGTGTCGCCGCGGCCGAGCGCCCCATCGGTCTGCGCGACTCGATCCCGGTCGGCGCCACGCTGACCATGCACGCCGGTTCCGCCGCGCAGATCCTGCTCGCCTGGGAGGAGCCCGACCGGCTGCACCGCGGCCTGCAGGGCGCCAAGTTCACCGCGACCATCCTGTCCGGCGTCCGCCGGCGCGGCTGGGCGCAGTCGGTCTCCGAGCGTGAGGTCGGGGTCGCGTCGGTGTCCGCGCCCGTGCGCGGTCCGTCGGGCCGCATCGTCGCCGCCGTGTCGGTCTCCGGGCCGCTCGAGCGCCTCTCCCGGCAGCCGGGCCGGCTGCACGCCGCTGCCGTCGTCTCGGCGGCCAACCGGCTGACCGAGGTCCTGCGACGGACGGCGGACTGACGTGGCCGTCCGCGGGGCCGCTGCCTCGCGACGCCGCCTGCGCCGACGCGTCGCGCTCGTCGCGGGCGGGGCCGGGCTCGTGCTGGGCGTCGTCCTCGCCCTCCTGGGCGGCGGCGGCGCCGGCGATGCCGTGGTCACCGGGTTCCTCGTCGGCGCGGTCGCCGCGGTGATCGGCTGGGGCGTCGTCGCGCTCCTGCCGACGTCGTCGCACGGCCCGCCCGGCCAGCACTGATCAGCTCGGGGAACGCCGAAGGCCCGGTCACCGTGGTGACCGGGCCTTCGAGTACGTACCCCCGACCGGATTCGAACCGGCGCTACCGCCGTGAGAGGGCGGCGTGCTAGGCCGCTACACAACGGGGGCCTATACGCTGCTCGGCCCGTGGGCCTCGCTTGCGAGTGAACACTCTACCCGATGCTCCGAGGAGATCGAGCCAGCGGTGCTCGCGCTGGGGTACCAGGACTCGAACCTAGACTAACTGAACCAGAATCAGTCGTGCTGCCAATTACACCATACCCCATGGGGGTATAACGCCCGGAGCTCGGAGGTCGCCTGGCGGGGCGGACCCACGCGCATCCGGACGTCGTACCGGCGGTGAACACTACCCGAGCGCCGAGGCCGGGTCCAACTGGCGGCCCGTCACGTGACGAAGGCCACCCGAAGGCCACCCCCGCCCTCCGGTCAGCGCGGGACGTTCCCGAGCTCGGTCGCGTCGTACCAGAGCAGGTCCCGCTCGTCGAGGCGCGCAGCCGCGGCCTCGTCTCCCCCGGCAGCCAATGCGACATCGGCCGCTGCGCCGGGTTCGTCGACGTGCGCGCAGATGACGTCGCCCTGCGGGACGGCGCGGGTCAGCTCGACCGCGCTCGGCACGTCGTCGTCGTCCGACAGGGCGAGCACCGCCGCGTCGGCGACGTCCGCCGACACGACGCACCGCAGCTGCGGGGCGTCCGGTCGCTCTCCCAGGAGGACCAGGGAGTCGTCCGCCGCTGCCAGCTGCGCGGCGTACTCCAGCCCTTCGTCGTCCTCGTCGGGGAACATCGCCCGGAGCGCCGGTGTCACGGCGTGGGCGCGACGGGCCGACAGCGGACCGGACGCGGGATCGAGCTGGTCGAGCGAGGCGGGGAGGTAGATGCGCACGAGCCCAGTGTGCCCGGTCCGCGCACGACCGCCCGCTCACGCGCACCGGCACCGCCCAGGCACGCGCACCTGCTCAGGCGCGCACCGGCTCGGTGACCGGCCCCTCGACGGTGGTCGCGACGAGCAGGGCATCGACCCGCGCGGCGACCCCCGCCAGGACGCGGCGCGCGGGTGAACCCGGTGCAGCCTCCCGCAGCGTCCGCGCCTCCAGCAGGGCCGTGTCCAGAGCCGCACGGTCGTCGGGCACCAGGTGCGCGTCGGTGACTCCCGCGTACCGGGCGAGCGCCTGACCGACCGCCTCCGCGGGATGCGGACCCGCGACAGTGGCCCGGACCCGGTTGACCAGCACGAACCGCGTGCTGCCCAGCCCGAGGTCGGTGAGCTCCCCCAGGCCACGGACGAGCCGCTGGATGCCGACCGGGTCCCCTGCACCGACCACGAGCACGACGTCGGCCGCCTCGAGGGCGCTCAGCGTGGCGGCGTTCCTGCGCGGTGCCCGGGTGTCGTAGCTGAGCGCCTCGTCCTGCTCGAGGCAGAAGCCGCAGTCGATCACGGTCCACTCGGCGAGCCCCCGGGCGACCGTCCACACGGCGTCGAGCGACGAGGACGGGAGCTCCGGCCAGCGGTCCGCCCGCGAGATGCCCGACAGCACCCGCAGGTCGGGGGCGATCGTCGGGGTGAGCCGGGCGAGCGTCATCAGGTCGAGCGTGCCCTGCCCGGCGGCACGTGCGGCGGCCGCGAGCCCCGGTGCCTCGTCGAGCATCCCGACCACCTGCGCGACGCTCCCGCCGTAGGTGTCGGCGTCCACGAGCAGCGTCCGGCGCCCGGCCGCGGCGAGCTCCGCGGCCACGTTCACGGCCACCGTCGTGCGGCCGGGCGCGCCCGTCGGACCCCAGACGGCCACGACGAGGCCCCGCGCCGGACGGCGGACGGTGTGCTCGTCGGGCCACGACGGCTCCGGCGCACCGTCCGGTGCGGCACCGAGGATGGCGAGCGCCTCCCGCACGACGTCGCTCGCGGACGCCTCGTCGTGCGGCGCGACGGCCACCAGGTCCGCACCGAGCGCCACCAGCCGCTCGCCGAGCCACGGACGCGTGGCGTCGCCGATGCCCACGACACGGACCCCGGCCCGGTGCAGCAGCTCGATCGCCTCACGGTCGAGCAGGTCGAGGTCGCCCGAGACGACGGCCAGCCGCCCGAGCCCGGCCTCGGCGGCCGCGAGCAGCTCGGTAAGGTCGGCGCAGCGCCGGGTCACGCTGAGCCGGCCGCCCGTCTGCTCGACGGCCTGGACGATGATCGCCTCCGCCGACCCCTGGACGGCGCAGAGCACCCCGACCGCCACGTCAGCCTCCCGTGCCCAGGACCGGGACGACGTCGACGGTGCCCTCGGCCGCGAGCGCCGTGAGGATCGCGGGGAGCAACGAGCTCGGGACCAGGACCTGCACGGCGCTCCCCCCCGACGCGCCGAAGGCTCCGGACGGCGTGCTCACCTCGGCGACCGTGAGGCCGCCCGCCAGCTCGTCCGGTGCGGCCGGCTCGGCGTCGTCCGTCGGGGCCGGCGGGGTGAACCACAGGTCCACGAGCGCGCCCGGGACCACGTCGCTCGACGGTGCACGGGTCAGCGTCACCGAGACGGGCCGCAGGTCGAGGTCCGCCGACGAGCCCACCGCGGACGCGGGCACCAGCTCGCCGCGGCCCACGGCACGCACGGCCACCACGTCGGTCGCGACCGGCCGGTCGGCGCGCAGGTAGTGGTCGAGGTTGACGGTGCCCAGCCGGACGTCCACGACGGCGAGCTCCTCGGCCGCCACGCGGTCGCCCGGTACCAGCGCGGCGCGCGTCACGTAGACGGGGACCGTGGCCTGCGCCGTGCGCACCGCCCACGAGCCGAGCAGCACCGACGCGGCGACCATCGCGATGCCCGCCAGGAGCCGGGGGTCACGCCAGCCGGGACGCCGCAGCCGAGCCGCCGCCGGTGCGGGCAGGTCCATCACGCTCGTGTCCATCGGCTCCCCTGGTTCGTGGTGCGTCGCAGCAGACGGCCATCCTGCCGTCTGCGGACCGACGCGAACGGAGCATTGTGGACAACCAGGTCCGGGCGCCACCGCGTGCCACACTGCGGTCATGTCTTCGCGGTTCCTGACCCTCGCGGACGTCACCGAGGTGCTGAACATCTCGGCGCCGCAGGCCTACGCACTCGTCCGCTCCGGCGAGCTGCCCGCCATCCAGATCGGCGGGCGGCTGCAGTGGCGCGTCGAGTCGACCGAGCTGGAGAAGTACATCCAGCGCATGTACGAGCAGACGCGCGCCCGCATCTCGAGCGACGGCAGCACGATCGACGACGGCGCCGGGGACTGACCGGCCCTCACCCCGTCTGGACCACCCGCAGCGTCGTGAACGCGACGGCCCACCCGCCACGGCGTGCCCCGTCGACGTCGGCGAGGTCGAGGTGGTCCGCCCCGACGCGCTCGATGCGGCCCGTCAGGTCGGCGTCACCGGCCCGCACCCGGACCACGGCGCGGTCCCGTGCCAGCGCACGCAGCGCGTGACCGAGCCCCAGCCGCGACTCCACCGCGCCGGGGGCGGGAGCGGCGTGCCCGACCAGCCCGTCGACCGCCGTCGCGGCTGCGAGCGGGACGAGGGCACGCCGCACGGGCGACGTGGCCAGCAGGAGCCACTCCGGCGCGGCGTCGACCAGCTCACCCTCGACCACGTCGTCGCCACCCACGAGCATCCGCACCGGTCGGCCGACCGACGCGCGAGCCCGCGCCGCGAGGGTGATCGACGCCCGCTCCGCGCGCGCGAGCTCGGCCACGTCGGCGCGGACGTCGGCGAGCCGACCGGCCGCGAGCTGGGCCTCCATGTCCGCGAAGAGCGACTCCCACCGCATGCGTGCACGGTACCGGTGGCGGGTCGTCGTCACCGACGGTCGTCGGCGGCAGGGCGTCGACGGGTCCACGTCTCGTCGACGACGGCGGCGAACCCGACGAGGACGACCATGGCCCAGAACGAACGCCGGTCCGACGCGTACAGGTCGACGACGAACCAGACGAGCACGACGCCGGAGACGGCGACGGCCACCGCGGTCAGCACCGCGGACGCGCCGAGCTCGGTGCGCAACCGGAACGCCGCCACGGCGACGAGCAGGAAGACCGCGAGCGACACCGCGCTGCCGACCGAGGCGAGAGCACCCACGCCGAGCACGGTCACGAGCGCGACCATCAGCGCCGCGGTGATGAGCAGCCCTCCGTGCGGGCCCAGCCGCGTGCCCGGGCCGAACACCCGCGGGAAGGTCCCGGAGTCCGCCAGCGCCGCGCTCAGCCCCACCGCGCCGTACAGCGTCGCGGTCACCGTGGACGCGGTCGCCAGCAGCGCCGCGCACGCCATCATCACGAACCCGGCCTGGCCGAGCGCCGGTTCCGCGGCGACCGCCAGAGCCGTCGGGCCGGCTGCCACGACCTCGTCGACGCTCAGGGTGCCGAACACCGACAGCGCGACGGCCACGTAGAGCACGGTGGTGATCGCCAGGGCCGAGTACAGCGCGACGGGGAGCTCCCGCCGGGGCGCGGCCAGGTCGCCCCCCGAGAACGAGATCACCGCGAAGCCGAGGAACGCGAAGAACGTCAGGGCGATGCTGGCCACGATGTCGTCCACGCCGGGGTAGGTGCTCGGCGCGAGGAGCGCTGCGTCGACGTGCGGGAGCGTGCCGACGACGAACACGGCGAACACGGCGAGCAGCAGGCCGACGACCGCCGTCTGCACCCGGTCGACTAGGCGCGGCCCGGCGACCGTGACCCCCGCGCCGAGCACCACCAGCACGACGGCGCACAGCCGTGACAGCCGGCCGCCCGGGGGTGCGTCGGCGAGCAGGACGGCGGCGTAGTCCCCGAACGAGGCGGCGACCATCGCGCCCACCACCACGATCGCCGTCAGGTACCCCAGCCACGCGGCGACCCCGACGAGCCGGCGGCTGCGGAAGCCGTGCTCCAGGTAGACGATCAGACCGCCGGACGACGGCCAGCGCATCGCGAACTTCACGAGCGTGTACCCGAGCGTCGCGGACATCGCCCCGGCCAGCAGGAACGAGATCCACACCGCGGAGCCGGCGATCGCGCCGGCCTGCCCGAGCAGCGCGAAGATGCCGGCGCCGACCATCGCGCCGATCCCCAGCACCACGGCACCGCGCACGGTCAGCCGGGCTGTCGCCGCCGGTGCCGGCTCGGACATGGGTGCCCCCTCGGGTGCTGCCGCGGGGCCGCGGCCCGTACGCCCGACGATAGCGGCGCTCAGCCCACGGGCTTGCGCGCCACCAGGAGCAGGTGCGTGCTCGGCCACACCGCGTCGGCGCCTCCGGCGACGGTCACCGCGACACCGTGGGACAAGCGGTTCTCCACCAGCCAGTCGTTGCGCCACGGACCCGAGCCGGGCGCGACCTCGAACCCGACCGACGTCACGAGGTCGACCCAGTCGGACCAGGTCAGGTCGCAGAACCGCTCGTGGCACTCCGAGAGCCAGTTGTCGGTGTAGTCACGGGTGTAGAGGAACTCCATCGCGTCACGACGGCTCAGCCACGCACCGCGCACCTCGCCGTCGGGGCCCCGGTCCCAGTCCACGGGAAGCTGTGCGCCCGCCAGCTTCGGGAAGTCACGGGCGAACTGCGCCAACCGACCGGCCGGCGTCAGCGCGACGATCCGGTCGTGCACCCGCTGCCGGTCCCAACCGGTCAGGTCGACGGCGTCCGCGACCGGCTCGGGCGGCGGCTCGAAGCGCAGGTGGACCCGCGTGTCGCCGTCGTCGGGCCCGAGGACGTCGGAGTTGATCCACACGCCTCCCGGGGCGGTGTGCTCGAAGATCCGGGTGGCGAGCCGCTCGAGGTCGGCCCGACCGTCCCCGTAGGAGCTGATCTCGTGGGTCAGCGCGACGGTGATGGTCGTGTTGACCGACGAGCTCGGGAACACCGACGAGCGCAGCAGGTTGCGCTGCGCGAAGTAGACGCTCGGGTTGGCGAAGACGCCCTGCGCCTTGCGGTGCTCGGCCTCCGCGACCAGGTGCCGGGACACGTCCACGCCGTACAGGTCGGACTCGGCCAGGCGCGGGTCGCGGGCGGCGCGCTCGAGCAGCCCGCCCGCCGCGCAGCCCAGGTCGACGACCCTGCCGGGGACGACGAACGGGGCGACCTGCTCCCACTTGCGGTCGGACGCGTCGTCGAACGCCGCGGTGTAGGTGCGGTAGTCGCGGGTCTCGGTCAGGTCGCCCTCGGACCCGACGGTGGGGTCGGTGTGGATGAGCCGGACGGCGTCGTCGAGGCGGTACTGGTCGTAGAAGGTCACCGACTGGTCGTGCGCGAGGTCCCGCCAGGTCGGGTCCCCCGCGACCATCAGCTCCAGGACGTCCCACGGCCGCGCGGGGGTCGGGTCGACGCCCGCCTCGACGGTCACGATCCGGAACCCGAGCTCGGCGTACATCGCAGCGACCGCGGGCGTGGAGCAGGCGACGACGGTGTTCTGCGGGGTCAGGGAGCGCCCCGTGGTCATCTCGACGTTGCCGAGCACGGTGACCGCGAACCGTGCGGACATCGGCACGTCCGGGATCGGTGCGACGAGGGACGGCAGGTGCTCCGACACGCTGACGCGCTCGATCATCGCCTCCCGTCGGTGCGCCGGCAGAGGGTTGCGGCGCGTGCCGGTGTGCGTGGCGGAGGTGACGCCCCAGACGACCACCGCCGCCGGGTCGAGGGCGACGACCTGGCCTCCGGTGTCGGTGATCTCGCCCCGGGACAACGCGTGCAGGTACTCGACCTGGAACCGCGTGACCAGGTGGTGGCGGCCGGGGAACAGGACGTGGTCGACGGAGGTCATGCGGGAGGGTATCCGCCCTCGCGATCACGCTGGTGCACCTTCCGGGCGGCGCCGTACCGCCGCATGCCGGACATCGCTGGACACACCGGCTCGCACTCAGGTACATCTATGTCACGCGAGCATCATCAAACTGCATCAAACAACATGGTCAGGGGCAAACATGGTGGGCACGAGGATGCGACGAGCAGGGACTCCGATCGGAGGTCTGCTCGCGGGGACGCTGGCGTCGGCCACGCTGGCGGGGGTGCTCGCGCTGCACGTGCGGACCGTGCTGTCGGCCCACGTCGGCCCGTGGCAGGTCGACGCCGTGACCGAGGTCGCCGTGACCGCCGTCGGAGCGCTCGTCGCCCTCTGGCTCACGTTCGGCGCACTGCTCGCGACCGTGTGCGTCCTCGTGCGGGTCGCCGGTGCGAGCTGGCGGGCCGGTGAGCGGCTCGTGCACCGGTGCGCGCCGCAGGTCGTGCGCAAGGCACTCGTGCTGGCCGTCGGGGCGGGGATCGGGCTCGGCACGGCGACCGGCGCCTCGGCGGTCGCTCCCGAGCCGTCAGCACCGGCGTCCGCGGTCGTCGAGCCGGTCGACTCCGCCGTGCGCGACGACCTCGGATGGGCGGTGAGCACCACCTCGACGAGCACTCCGACCCTCGCGCCGCAGGCGACCCCCGCGGCCACCGCGACCCCGGGCGTCGCACCGACCGCCCCGGAGCCGGCCGACGGCTCGGCGACGACGGCGCCCGCTCCCCCGGCCGAGGTGGCCGTCGAGACCACCGCCGCCGACCACCCCGTGACTGCCCCGGCGCGCACCGGGATGGGCGCCGTGGTCGTGGAGGCCGGGGACAGCCTCTGGTCGATCGCCGCGCGCCACCTCCCACCGGGCGCGACCGACGCGCACGTCGCCGCCGCGTGGCCGCACTGGTACCAGGCCAACTCGGCGGTGATCGGTGCCGACCCGGACCTCATCCGACCAGGTCAGGTGCTCACGGTGCCCGCCACCGTCGCGGTGCCGGCCCTGTGAGCGCCGACGTCGGGGCCGTCGTGCTCACCCGTGGCAGGACCCCCGCCGAGGACGCCTTCGCCCGGGTCCGCGGGTCGGAGGACAGGCAGCGCCCGCCCGGCACCACCCGGCCGGGACGAGCCCGCGCGCGCCGCCCTCAGGTCCGGCTGGTCCCCGCCCTGGCGCCGACGGTCGTCGAGGAGGCGACCGGTCCTGCGCACGCGGCGCCCCCGACGGCGGACGGTCGGATCGCGGTCCTGCGGGTCACCGACCGGTCGCTCGTCGTGGAGGCCGACGACGACGCCCCCCGCCTGCTCCCCGACGGCGATCCCGCGACGGTCGCCCGCGCGGTCGCGCTGGCGTCGCTGGAGGTGCTGGCCGGCCGGCGCTCCGTCGCGCAGCTCGCCCGCTGGCTGACCCCGGGCGTGTACGAGTCGCTGCAGGTCCGGGCGGGGCTGACCCAGCGCGTCCTCGGCACGACCGGCGGTGGCCGTCCGCCCGCGATCCGCCGCAGTCGCGCCTGCCGCGTCGACCCGCACGTGCTCGAAGCGAGCCTCGTGGCCGACGACGGCGTGCGGGTGCGCGCCGTCGCGCTCCGGCTCGAAGGGCACCGCGGCTCCTGGCGCGTCACGGCGCTCGAGATCGGCTGAGCAGACACACCGAAGCCCGCCCCCGGACAACGGGGGCGGGCTTCCGTGTGCGTCAGCGCTTGCGCTGCTGCTTGGCGGCCTTGCGACGCGCCTCGCGGTTGGACTCGCCGTCGGCCGCGGCCGGACGGGCGCCCGCGTTCCCGCCACCTGCGTCGCCCCGGGTCACCACAGCGCCGTCGCCGTCGACCGACGGCGCGCTGTACTGCAGCGGTGCACGCTGCTCCGGCCCGTCGATGCCCTTGGCCACGAGCTTGCCCGGCGTCGGGCCGTCGGAGACCGAGCGCGGGAGCGTGGCCTGGGCACCGGCGCTGGCCGCGGCAGCGACGGCGGAGTCGGCGGTCACCGCAGGAGCGTCGGGCGCGGCGACCTGGACCTCGAGGTTGTAGAGGTAGCCGACCGTCTCCTCCTTGATGGCGTCCGTCATCGCGTTGAAGAGCTGGTAGCCCTCACGCTGGTACTCCACGAGGGGGTCGCGCTGCGCCATCGCGCGCAGACCGATGCCCTCCTTGAGGTAGTCCATCTCGTAGAGGTGCTCGCGCCACTTGCGGTCCAGGACCGACAGGGTCACGCGCCGCTCCAGCTGGCGCATGTTCTCCGACCCGATCTGCTCCTCACGCTCCGCGTAGGCGTGCTCGGCGTCGGAGAGGATCTCCCGCTCGATCAGCTCGGCGGACAGCCGGGTGGGTCCACCGGCCTGGTCGACGACCTCGTCCGGGGTGATCGTGACGGGGTACACGCCCTTCAGGGCGGTCCACAGCGCGTCCAGGTCCCACTCCTCCGGCCGCCCCTCGGTGGTGGCGCCGGTGATGTACGCCGAGAGCACGTCGGAGCGGAAGTGCCGGACCTGCTCGTGCAGGTCCTCACCCTCCAGCACCCGGCGGCGCTGCTCGTAGATGACGACGCGCTGGCGGGACATGACGTCGTCGTACTTCAGGACGTTCTTGCGGATCTCGAAGTTGCGGGACTCGACCTGCGACTGCGCGGACTGGATCCCGCGCGTCACGATCTTCGACTCGAGCGGCATGTCCTCGGGGAAACCGGCGCGCGTCATCATCGACTCCGCGAGCGAGGAGTTGAACAGGCGCATCAGGTCGTCCTGCATCGACAGGTAGAAACGCGACTCGCCCGGGTCGCCCTGACGGCCGGAGCGCCCGCGCAGCTGGTTGTCGATGCGACGCGACTCGTGGCGCTCGGTGCCGAGCACGTAGAGCCCGCCGAGCTCGACGACCTCGTCGTGCTCCGCGGCGACGGCTTCCTTGGCCTTGTCGAGCGCGGCCGGCCACGCGGCCTCGTACTCCTCCGGCTGTTCGGCGGGCTCGAGGCCACGGGCGGCCAGGTCGGCGACGGCCATGAACTCGGCGTTGCCGCCGAGCATGATGTCGGTCCCGCGGCCGGCCATGTTCGTCGCGACGGTGACGGCGCCCTTGCGGCCCGCCTGCGCGATGATCGACGCCTCACGCGCGTGCTGCTTGGCGTTGAGGACCTCGTGCGGCACGCCCTGCTTCTTCAGCTTGGACGAGAGCAGCTCGCTCTTCTCGACGCTGGTGGTACCCACGAGCACCGGCTGACCGTGCGCGTGCCGCTCGACGATGTCGGCGACGACGGCGTCGAACTTGCCGTCCTCGCTCTTGTAGACGAAGTCGCGCTGGTCGATGCGCTGCATGTCGCGGTTGGTCGGGATGGGCACGACGCCCAGCTTGTAGGTGCCCTGGAACTCCGCGGCCTCGGTCTCGGCCGTACCGGTCATCCCGGAGAGCTTGCCGTACAGGCGGAAGTAGTTCTGCAGCGTGATCGTGGCGAGCGTCTGGTTCTCGGCCTTGATCGCCACGCCCTCCTTCGCCTCGATCGCCTGGTGCATGCCCTCGTTGTAGCGGCGGCCGGGCAGGATGCGCCCGGTGTGCTCGTCGACGATCAGCACCTCGCCGTTCATCACGACGTAGTCCTTGTCCCGCTTGAACAGCTCCTGCGCCTTGATGGCGTTGTTGAGGAAGCCGATCAGCGGGGTGTTGAGGGACTCGTAGAGGTTGTCGATGCCGAGGTAGTCCTCGACACGCTCGATGCCGGGCTCGAGCACGCCGACCGTGCGCTTCTTCTCGTCCACCTCGTAGTCGCGCTCGACCTGCAGGCGGCGGACCACCTTGGCGAACTCCGCGTACCAGCGGTTGGTGTCCCCAGAGGCGGGGCCGGAGATGATCAGCGGGGTCCGCGCCTCGTCGATGAGGATCGAGTCGACCTCGTCGACGATCGCGAAGTTGTGACCGCGCTGGACCAGCTCGTCGGTGCTCCACGCCATGTTGTCGCGCAGGTAGTCGAAGCCGAACTCGTTGTTGGTGCCGTACGTGATGTCGCACGCGTACTGCTTGCGGCGCTCGGCGGGGTCCTGGTTGGACAGGATGACGCCGCTGGTCAGCCCGAGGAAGCGGTACACACGCCCCATGAGCTCGGACTGGTAGCTGGCCAGGTAGTCGTTGACCGTGACGACGTGGACGCCCTTGCCGCTCAGTGCGTTCAGGTACGCGGGGGCGGTCGCGACGAGCGTCTTGCCCTCACCCGTCTTCATCTCGGCGATGTTGCCCAGGTGCAGGGCGGCACCGCCCATGAGCTGCACGTCGAAGTGGCGCTGTCCGAGCGTGCGCCGGGCCGCCTCGCGGACCGTGGCGAACGCCTCGGCGAGCAGGTCGTCCAGCGTCTCCCCCTCGGCGAGCCGGGCCCGGAAACGTTCGGTCTCCTCGCGCAGCTCGGCGTCGGACAGCGCGACGAAGCTGTCCTCCAGGGCGTTGACCTGCTGGGCGATGCCCGACAGCTTCTTGACGATCCGGCCTTCACCGAGGCGCAGGACCTTCTCGAGGATCGCTGGCACGCACTACTCCCGACGTGTTCGCGCTCCGGGCGCTAGCGGCGTCGGAGCGGCTGAGGTGACCGGCCGCACGGCCGGGCGCGTCCATCGTAGGCGAGCCTGCGCGGCGTGGGCGAAGAACGACCACCGCAGCCGCCAGCAGGATGGCCCCGACCACACCGGCGGGGCCGAGGCGCTCGTCGCGCAGCAGGACCGCCCCGACGGTCGCGGTCAGCGGCTCGAGCAGCGCGAGCAGGGCCGCGGTCGTCGCGGGAACGCGCCGCAGGCCCGTGAAGTAGGCGCTGTAGGCCGCCGCGGTGGGGACGACCGCCAGGTAGGCGAGGAGCACCCAGCCCTCCGCGTCGGACGGGACCCCGAGGCCCGGACCGGCCACCGCGGCGACCGGCAGCAGCGAGATTCCGCCGAGCGTGAACGACGTCGCCGTCAGCGGCAGCGGGCCCAGACCGGGCACGTCGCGGCGGTTCAGCCCGGTCATCGTCGCGAACGCCGCGGCAGCCACGAGGGCGATCAGGGCGCCGGCCGCTGTCCCCGGACCGGCCGCGTCCGACGGCCCCACCAGGAGCACCAGCCCGGCCAGCGCCATCCCGAGCGCGACGAGCGTCCGCGGCGACGGGAGCCGCCGGGCGGACACGGCGGTGCCCACCGCGACGAGCAGCGGCGCGGCCCCGAGGGCGACCAGCGTGGCGACCGCGACGCCCGCGCGCTGGACCGCTGCGAAGTACGCGGCCTGGTAGACGGCGGCGAGCAGGGCGGTCTCCACCACGAGCAGGACCACCGGGCGGGTCCGGGCCAGCCCGCGCAGCGCACCGGTCACCGCGAGCGCGAGCAGGAGCACCCCCCCGCCGCCGAGGAGCCGGTAGGCGGCGACGGTCAGCGGCGGCAGCCCCGCGGAGTCGGCCAGCGCGGCACCGGCCAGACCGCCAGTCCCCCACAGGACGCCGCCCAGCGCGACGAGGGCGAAGTCGCGGGGGCGCGTCTCGTGCGTCACGCCGACCGGACGGCGTGCGCCAGGGCTGGTGCGAGGTCACCGCGCAACGACCCGTCCCGGTCGCCGACGACGATGTCGGGCAGGCCGAGCCACCCGGCCAGCTCGTGCAGCTCCGCCGCCAGCGGTTCCACCACGTCGGCGTCGGGCACCGACGAACCGGTCGCGCGGTGGGCGGCGAGCACGCGCAGGGTCCCCGCCTGACGGTCGGCCTTGAGGTCGACGAGCGCCGGCAGCGACTCCCCCAGCAGGAACGGGAGGACGTAGTACCCCCAGACCCGCTTGGGCTCGGGGGTGTAGATCTCGATGCGGTAGCGCAGGCCGAAGAGCGCCTCGAGGCGGCGGCGCTCGAAGACGAGCGGGTCGAACGGGTTGAGCAGCGCTCGGCCGGTGGCCCGGCGCGGCAGGTCCGCGTCGCGGTGCCGCCACACGGTGCCCTGGTTCCACCCGTCGACCACGACCTCGTGGAGCACGCCCTCCTCGACGAGGTCGGTGATGGCGGCGGCGGCGCGGGACTCCTTGATGCGGAAGTAGTCGGCGATGCTGCGCAGCGTGCCGATGCCGTGCGCGCGCGCGCCGATCTCCGTCAGCGCCCGGACCGCGTCCTCGTCCGACGGCTCGGGCAGGGCCAGCACGTCGGGCGGGAGCACGCGGCTGGTCAGGTCGTAGCGGCGCTCGAACGCGCTGTTGCGACCGGCCGACGTGATCTCCCCGGTGAAGAACAGGAACTCCAGCACGCGCTTGGCCACCGACCAGTTCCACCCCCACTCGCCGCGCGTCGTGGGGTGGTCGGCCTCGAAGTCCTCCTGCACCTGCCGCGCGGTGAGGGGGCCGCGCTCGGCGATGATGGCGCGGACCTCGTCGATGATGGGCGAGTGCTTCAGCGGCACCTCCGCGATCGCGCCCCACGCCTGGTCGACGTAGGCGCGCTGCCGCCACCCCAGCAGCCGGAACGTCTCCGGCGGCACGTAGGACGCCATGTGCGCCCACGTCTCGACGAGCCGGCGCGGCGCCGTCCCCGACGCCCTGTCGAGCAGCGCAGGGTCGTACGCGCCCAGCCGGGAGAACGTGGGCAGGAGGTGCGCGCGGGCCAGCACGTTGACCGAGTCGATCTGCAGCACGCCGAGCCGGTCCACCACCTGCTGGAACTGCCGCATGGTCGGCTCCGCGGTACGCACCGGGCGCGGGCGGTCGAGCCCCTGCGCGCGCAACGTGATGCGACGGGCCTGCGACAGGGTGAGGCGTTCGGCGGTCACCCGCCCATCCTGCCGTCCTCCACCCACACGACGACGCCCGGCCGGTCGTGTCGACCGTGCCGGGCGTCGTCGTCGATCGAGTCTGGTCAGCCGCCGACCGTCGCGAGCGGGGCTGCGGTCACCGCGGCGTCGAGCTTGATGACGCCGTAGCTCCACCCGCGCCGGCGGTACGCGACCGACGGCTGGGCGGTCTCGGCGTCGATGAACAGGAAGAAGTCGTGACCGACGAGCTCCATCTCGTAGAGCGCGTCGTCGACCGTCATCGGCTGTGCCTGGTGGACCTTCTCGCGGATGACGACGGGCGAGTCGCCGAGCGTCGTCTCGACCGCGGCGTCCGGGTCGACGGGTGCGGGCGCGGCCGGCTCCGGCTCGGGCGGACGCACGTCGACGGGGGCGATCGGAGTGTGGTTGCGGTGGTCCTTGCGCCGGTCGCGCGTCCGACGGAGTCGCTCGAGGAGCTTCCCGAGAGCCAGGTCCAGAGCCGCGTACCTGTCGTCCGCACACGCCTCGGCGCGGATCACGGGCCCGCGGTCGACGACGGTGAGCTCGACGCGCTCACTGCTGCCTGCCTGTCGGGGGTTCGTCTCGTGCGACACGACGACGTCGATGCGCTGGGCGCGGGGGGCCAGCTGCTCGACTTTCGCGAGCTTCTGCTCGACGTGCGCCCGATACTTCGGGAGCACCTCGGTGTGCCGGCCGGCAACCACGATCTCCATGTGAGCCTCCTGAGAGGGTCAGGGGCGGGTCGTGCCCGCCCGGGGTGACAGTGCGATGGGCTGCCCCAGGGGGCAGTCGGGCGGCGTCACCTCCTCCCGCGGCCGGCCCGGTCGACCCGTGGGGGTCGGTCCGAGCTCGCCGTCGGCTCAGGACCCCACGCTAACCCCGCGCCAGCGCTCGAACCACCCGCGCCGCTCAGTGATCACCCTGTGGACTGCGCTCGCGGGAGTCGGGGCGCAGCCCATGGGCCGGGAGTCGACGCGAGCGTCACCGCGCCCACGACCTGCGCGCCGGCACGCTCGAGCGCGGAGCGGCACGCGGCGATCGTCGCACCCGTGGTGAGGACGTCGTCCACGACCAGGACCCGCCGGCCGGCCAGTCGCGCGACGTGCCTCGTCGGCACGCGGACGTGACCGGCGAGGTTGCGGGTGCGCGCCCGGGCGCCGAGACCGACCTGGTCGTGACCCCGCGTCCGGACGAGCACCGGCGCCGCCGCGGCGACCACGCCCCCGAGCGCGAGACCGTCCGCGACGCCCGTCGCGAGGGCGTCGACCAGGTTGCCGCCCCGGCGTCGACGCGCCGCGCCCGTCGACGGGCTGGGCACGACCAGCAGAGGCCCAGCCACGACGTCGGAGGACAGCCCGGGGGCTGCGTCGGCGAGGGCGGCCACGAACGGGCGCGTCAGGTCGAACCGTCCGCGGTCCTTCCACGCGACGACGGCGCGCCGGACCGGGCCGGTGCAGTCCGCGAGCGTCCACACCGGCAGCGGACCCGACCCGTCCATGCGGTCGAGCCGAGGGACCCGGTCCTCGCACCGCCACAGCCCACCCGCGAGACGGTCCGCGCACGCTGCGCACCACGCGACGTCGTCGAGCCCGCAGCCGGCGCACTCGACCGGGACGAGCAGACCGAGCAGCTCACGCGCGAACGTCATGCGCTGAGCGTGCCCGGCCCCGGCCCCGACCCGCCCTCGACGTGGGGACGACGGTGGGCTGTGGGCGGCTCGTCAGCCGGGGAACGACGGGGACGACACACCCGTCACACCGAGGATCTGTGCCCATGTGGTGCCGAACCTGCGCAGCTCACCGTCGGTCGTCGTGACGTAGATGACCGTGCTCGCGGCGAGGTCGGCGAGGTTCGCGACCTCCGGCAGCGGCCTCGTCGGCCCGGCGACCGGGACGAGGTGCACGTTCGCGCTGCCGACAGACCGCCCGACGACCGCCAGCGTCGACTCCCCCGACCACACGACCGACGACGCGTCCACCAAGGACGCACCCGCCCGGACCGGGGACCCCAGCTGCTGCGGCGCGCCGGAGTCGTCACGGGTGATCGCAGCGATGTCCACCTGGACACCGTCGGCGCCGGCGGAGACGACCGCGATCCGGACGCCGTCACGCGCCACCCGGACCGCACGGACCACCCGGCCCTCGAGCCAGTCGGCGCTCACCTGCACGGACGGTGCTCCGACGCGCGCGGCGACGAGACCGCTGGCCGGCTGCGCCGTCCACGCCCAGTCGAACCGGTCGACGGACGGTGCGGCCAGGCCCGAGCCGGTCACGAGCTCCTGCGGCCCGACCTCCGTGGTCGGCACCGTGGTCAGCGTGCTGGGACCGGACAGCATGACGCGCACCGAGCCGTCCTCGTTGCGTGCCGGGCTGCGCGGGTCGAGCCCGTCGAGGGCGTCGAGGCCGGGCACCGGCTCGATCTGGCCGTCGACGAGCGCGACGAGGCGGTTGTCCTGCACGAGCTCGAGATGTCCCGACGGACCGGAGCCGCTCTCCAGGGTGGCCGAACCCTCGAGCGGCACGTCCCGGGCGTACACCTGCACCGAGCTGATCTCCCGCACGGGTCGCAGGCTCGCCTCGATCTGGGCGATCAGCAGGTCCCGGTCCGCGCGGGTCACGGCGAGCGCGGGCTCCAGGCGGACCGACGCCACCCCGTCCGCCTCGTCGATGAGCACGGCCTCCGGGTTGAGCTCGACCCCGTCGGGCACGGCCGTCACGACCGCGTCCTGCAACCAGGCCGACGGCCCGGCGAGCAGCTCGCTGACGATGGACGTGCTCAGGTTCTTGTCCGGGAACCAGCGCTCCTCGGGGACCAGGAACTTCTGGTCCGGTGAGACGAAGTAGAGCGACGCCGGTCGGTACAGGCGGGCGAAGTCCTCCTGCTGGAGGATCAGGCCGGGTGGCGTCGCGGCGATCCGCCACTCGTCGGCGTCGTTGCGGACCATCCCGAACGTCACGGACTCGCGACCGTCCGGCGGCGCCTCGGCGTAGACCCCGCTCTCGCCGACGCGGGCCTCGACGGGGACGTCGATCGTGACCTCGGTCTCCGTCGTCGTCGGCGCGGGCTCGACGGCACCCGAGACGAGCACACCCGCCGTCGGGTCCCACGTGGCCTTCGCCTCGCCGGCGAGGTACTCGCGGGCCGTCCCGAAGTTGTCGGTGAACCCTGCGGCGCCCGCGGCGAGGAAGCCGTCGACGATCTCGGCCGGGGTGTCTCCCGGCTGTGGGCCCTCGGCGAGCACGTCGATCTCCGAGGGCTCGGTGACCTCCGTGTCACCCTCCTGGACCGGTCCGGACGTCGGGATGGCGGTGCAGGCCGTGAGGACGACGACCGCGCCGAGGGCGACGGTGGCGCGACGGAGCCGGAGCGCGATCATCGGACCTCCTGCCGCTCGTCGTCGGACAGCGTGGCGTCGAGGTCGTCGGACCCCATCTCCGGGAGCGCTGCCGGGTCGTTGTGCGGGCGCGCGACGATCCGCAGGGAGCCCGTGATCGGCGACTCCTCCGGCTGCAGCGGCAGGGGTGACGCGGTGAGCCGGATCCCCGCGCGTCGCGGGAGCGTGAGCCGGAAGCTCGCCCCGCGGCCGGGCCTGCCCCACGCCTCCAGCCAGCCGCCGTGCAGGTGGGCGTCCTCCAACGAGATGGCCAGCCCGAGCCCTGTGCCGCCCGTCGTGCGAGCCCGTGCCGGGTCGGCGCGCCAGAAGCGGTCGAACACGTGCGCGGCCTCGTCGGGGGTCATTCCCACGCCCCGGTCGCGGACGGTGACCGCGACGGCGTGCGCGTCGGCGCCGACGGTGACCTCGACGGTGCTGCCCTCGGCGTGCTCGACGGCGTTGACCAGCAGGTTGCGCAGGATCCGCTCGACCCGGCGGGGGTCGATGTCCGCGACGCAGCGCTCCTCGGGAACCACCACGTGCAGCCACGCGCCTCGGCGCTCGGCGAGCGGGGCGGCGTGGTCGACCGCCTGGATCACGACGTCGCGCACGTCGCGGCCCTCGGCTTCGAGCATCGCCGCACCCGCGTCGAACCGGCTGATCTCGAGCAGGTCCGCCAGGAGGTCCTCGAACCGGTCGAGCTGGGTCTGCAGGAGCTCCGCCGAGCGCTTCGCGGCAGGGTCGAAGTCCGCGCGCGAGGCGTGGATGACCTCCCCGGCCATCCGGATGGTCGTCAGCGGGGTCCGCAGCTCGTGCGACACGTCGGAGACGAACCGCCGCTGCAACGTGGACAGCTCCTCCATGCGGTGGATCTGGTCCTGGAGGCTGTCGGCCATCTCGTTGAACGAGCGGGCCAGGGTGGCCATCTCGTCCTCACCCTTCTCCGGCATCCGCTCGGACAGGTGCCCGTCCGCCAGCCGCTCGGCGACCTCCGCCGCGCGCCGCACGGGCCGGACCGTCTGCCGCGTGACCAGCCACGTCATGCTCCCCAGCAGCACGACCAGCGCGACCGCGGCGAGGCCCAGCGTGCGCTGCAGGAAGTCGAGCCGGTCCTGCTCGGACTGCAGGCTGTAGAGGAAGAAGAGCTGGTACGTCCCGTCGACCGGCACGGTCACGTCCTGCCCCACCATCACCCCGGGCGAGACGCCACCGGTCTCCCGCGGGATCGCCACGGACTGCCAGTGCTGCCCCCCGGTGGCCGTCGCCAGGCGCAGGTCGCGGCTGACGAGCGGGACGAGGGCCTGGTCCGACGCCGCACCGGGGATGAACATGTCGCCGCCCTGCTGCCCGGGTGCGCGCAGCAGGAACACCTCGCGGCGGTCCGACCCGCCGGTGCGCTGTGCGCGGGCGACGTCGCCCTTGAGCCGCTGCACGTCGGGGCTGGTCGCCGCGGTCGAGTTGTCGAACGTGGCCTGGGCCTGCAACGTGGACCGGGCGCTCTCCTGGAGGACCTGGTTCAGACGGTCCTCGAAGAGATCGGCCGCCGTGCGGGCGCTCACGTAGGCACCGATGAGGGTGAGCGCGACGAGGCCGATCGCCAGCGTGGAGGTGATGACGCGGATCTGCAGGGACGAGCGCCAGGCCCGGGTCCACGAGCGGACCCGTCGCCTCGACCGTGCCCGGAGCAGCCGCCAGGCGCCGCTCACCCGCACGGGTCTGCTCCCGACCTCACGTCGAGGCCACGCCCGCCTTGTAGCCGACACCGCGGACGGTGACGACGATCTCGGGCTGCTCGGGGTCGTTCTCGATCTTCGAGCGCAGACGCTGCACGTGGACGTTCACCAGGCGGGTGTCGGCGGCGTGCCGGTACCCCCACACCTTCTCCAGCAGCACCTCGCGCGTGAACACCTGCCACGGCTTGCGCGCGAGCGCCACCAGCAGGTCGAACTCGAGCGGCGTCAACGAGACGGGACGGCCCGCCCGCGCGACCCGGTGGCCGGGCACGTCGATCGTGACGTCGCCGATCGTCAGGTGCTCGGGCGCCGGCTCGTCGCTGCGGCGCAGGCGCGCACGGACGCGGGCCACGAGCTCCTTCGGCTTGAAGGGCTTCGAGATGTAGTCGTCCGCCCCCGACTCCAGGCCGAGCACCACGTCGACCGTGTCGCTCTTGGCCGTGAGCATGACGATGGGCACACCCGACTCGGCGCGGATCTGCCGACAGACCTCGTTGCCGTCCTTGCCCGGCAGCATGAGGTCGAGCAGGACGAGGTCCGGCTGCGTGGCTCGGAACACCCCGATCGCCTCGTCGCCGTCCTCGCAGAACACCGGGTCGAAACCCTCCGACCGCAGCACGATGCCGATCATCTCGGCCAGCGCGGTGTCGTCGTCGACCACCAGCACGCGTCCCTTCATGGCGGCATTCTCGCACCGCACAGGCCCGTACCTGGGCCACCTGGCGCTGCGACGTGTCCCGACGCGGACAGATCACCCGGTCGCGCATCCCGGGACCGTGCCGTCGTGGCACGATGATTCCTCCGTGGGGGGCCCGACGACGGTGCCCCCGACCGCCTGCACCACGACAGCCGAGGAGCCGCGCTCGCATGACGAGCCCGCACGACGACGCGCCGCGACCGCCCTCCTGGGCGGCCCCCGCAGGCCCGGGAGCACCACCGCCGGAGACCGTGCCGCAGCCCGGCCCGCCCGTCGCACCACCTCCGCCCTCACCGTCGGGCTGGGGACAGCAGCCGCCCGGCGGGTACGGCGGCTGGACCCCCGCCGCACCCCCGCCGCCCGGGGTCTCGTGGCGCCCGCAGGCGCTGCAGCCCGGGATCATCCCGCTGCGTCCGCTGGGGATGGGCGAGATCTACGACGGCGCCTTCCGTGCCGTGCGCGCCAACCCGCGCGTCATGTTCGGGCTCGCCGCCCTGGTCATGACGATCGCCGTCATCCTCCAGTCCGTCATCCAGTGGTACGTGAAGGGCATCCTCGCGCGGCAGCTCACGGGCGTGTCGGAGGACCTCGACCCGTCGGGCCAGCTGGGCGTCGCCGACCAGCTGGGCGCTGCCCTCGGCCTGCTCGCCGGGGCACCGGTGGTCACCATCGCGTCGACCGTCCTGACGGGCCTGCTCATCGTGTCCGTCAGCCGGTCGGTGCTCGGCCAGGTGGCGACGATCGGCGAGGTCCTGCGCTCCTGGCGCGTCTGGCTCGTCGTCGGCTTCACGTTCCTGTCCGGGTTCGTGGTGCTGGCGGTGCTCGCGGCGCTCGTCGCGGGGGTCGCACTGCTCGCGGTGAACGACCAGGTCGCGCTCGCGGTGCTGGTCGGGTTGGGTGGCTCGCTGGCGTTCCTCGCCGCCGTCCTCTGGTTCGCGACGCGGACGCTGCTGGTGCCACCTGCGCTGATGCTGGAGGGCAAGAAGTTCTGGCCGACGATCGGCCGGGCGTGGCGGCTCACCCGCCGGACCTTCTGGCGCCTGCTGGGCATCTACCTGCTCACCGCGATCCTCGCCGCGGTCATCGAGTGGATCATCACGGAGCCCGTGGCCCTCGTCGCGCAGTTCGTCCTGCGCGACCCCACCCTGACGTCCTTCGCCTCCGTCGTCATCGTCGGCGTCGCCACGATCATCGCCACCACCCTGTCCACCACGTTCCTGTCCTCCGTGGTCGCCCTCCTGTACATCGACGTGCGGATGCGCCGCGAAGGTCTGGACGTCGAGCTGGCCCGCGCTGCAGAGAGCACCGCGTGAACGTGCTGGCCCGGGTGGTCAGCGGCATCCCGGTCGAGCCCGACGCCGCGACAGCACGGCGCTGGGCCACCGAGGAGCTGCTCGACCCCGTCTACCACGAGCAGCGCTCGCTGCTCAGCCGACTGCTGGAGTGGCTGACCGAGCTGCTCGCGGGCATGCGCACCCCCGCGGCGTTCGAGCCGCTCGCGGTCCTCGCGGTCGTCCTGGTGATCGTCGCCGTCGTCGTGATCGCGTTCCTGGTCGCCGGACCCGTACGCCTGTCCCACCGCCGCGGGGGTGACCGCAGCGTGCTGGCGCACGACGACGCGCGCACGTCGGACGAGATCCGGGCGGCCGCCGACGCAGCGGCTGCGGCCGGCGAGTGGTCCGTGGCCGTGCTCGAGAGGTTCCGCGCGATCGTGCGCGGGCTCGAGGAGCGGGCCGTGCTGGACGAGGTGGCCGCCCGGACCGCGCACGAGGCCGCGCTGGCGGCCGCGGCCCGGCTGCCCGCGCTCGCCGCGGAGCTCGTCGCGGCCGGCCGCACGTTCGACGACGTCGCGTACGGCGACGAGCCCGCGAGCGCCCAGGACGAGATCCGCCTGCGCGGGCTCGACGCACGCGTCCAGGACGCGCGCTCGACGACGGGCTCCGAGGTCACCGACGAGACCCTGGCGGTGCCCCGATGAGCACCCCCGTGGTCACGGTGCACGAGACGGTCGTCGGCGACGGCACCACGACCCGCAGCAGGTCCGCGCGGCGGTGGCGGCGGGCACGCCTGCCTCTCGCCCTGCTGGCGCTGCTCCTCACGGCCGGCATCCTGACGGCGCTGCCGGAGCCACAGACCTCGACCCTGACCCTGGCACCCGACAACCCGGCCGACCTCGGCGGCCGCGCCGCGGCGCAGATCCTCGGCCGCCAGGGCGTAGACGTCCGCTACGTCCGCACCATCGCCGACGTCGAGGAGCTCGCCGGTCCCGGGTCGACGCTGCTCGTCGTCGGCGACTACCTGCTCGGCGACGAGCAGATCGACGTCCTGGACGAGACGGAGGCGGACCTCGTGCTCGTCGACGCGGAGTGGGCGGTCGGGCTCCTCACCCCCTCGCTCACGTCGAGCGGCGGATTCACCGACACGCCCGAGGTCCGTTCCGCGCAGTGCGAGGACCCGGACGCGGTCGCCGCCGGCACCATCACCGCGAGCGGCGGCCTGCTGTCCACCGGCCCGGGCGCGGTCGTCTGCTTCCCCGCGCCCGGCGCCTCGACGGACCAGGGCGGCGCGTACGGCGTGGCCGAGTCCGACGGGCGCCGGGTCGTCGCGGTCGCCGACCTGGCGCCCTTCACCAACCAGTACCTCGCCGACGAGGGCAACGCGGCCCTCGTCCTGCGCACCCTGGGCCGGCACGAACGGCTCGTCTGGTACATCCCGTCGCTCGACGACGTGGGAGCGGGCGGCGGGTCCGGGCCCGCACCGGGGCAGGTGCTGCCGCCCGTCGTCCAGGTCGTCGCGCTGCAGCTGCTGCTCGTCGTCGTGGTCATCGCGGTCTGGCGCGGACGCCGGCTGGGCCGCCTCGTCACCGAGCGGCTGCCGGTGGTGGTCCGCGCAGGCGAGACCACCCGGGGTCGCGGGCGCCTCTACCGGCGCGGCCGGTCCTACGGGCACGCCGCCGCGGCGCTGCGTGCAGGGACGGCAGCACGTAGCGCGGCCCGGCTCGGCCTGCCGCGCTCCGCGCCCGCACCACTCGTCATCGACGCGATCTCCCGCGCCGCCGGACGCCGCCCCACGGACGTCGAGACGCTGCTCTACGGACCCCCACCGACCGACGACCGCGGGCTGGCCCAGCTGGCCCGTGACCTGGACCATCTCGAGAGCGAGGTTCACCGAACGTGAGCGACCAGAGCCCCACGTGGGGCGCGACCGCCCCGACCGACCCGACCGCCCCGCCGCACCAGCCGTCCGAGGAGCTCCGAGCCGCCCTGGGTGCGGTGCGCACCGAGGTCGCCAAGGCGGTGGTCGGTCAGGACGCTGCCGTCAGCGGCCTGGTCATCGCGCTCCTGTGCCGCGGGCACGTCCTGCTCGAGGGAGTGCCCGGCGTGGCCAAGACCCTGCTGGTGCGTGCGCTGTCCGCAGCGCTCGACCTGGAGACCAAGCGGGTCCAGTTCACCCCCGACCTGATGCCCGGCGACGTGACGGGATCGTTGGTCTACGACGCCCGCACGGCCGAGTTCTCGTTCCGGGCGGGTCCCGTGTTCACCAACCTGCTGCTGGCCGACGAGATCAACCGGACCCCGCCCAAGACGCAGGCGTCGCTGCTCGAGGCGATGGAGGAACGTCAGGTGTCGATCGACGGCACCCCGCGCCTGCTCCCCGACCCGTTCCTGGTCATCGCGACCCAGAACCCCGTCGAGTACGAGGGCACCTACACGCTCCCCGAGGCGCAGCTGGACCGGTTCCTGCTCAAGCTCGTGCTCCCCATGCCCGAGCGGCACGAGGAGATCGAGGTGCTCACCCGGCACGCCGCCGGTTTCGACCCGCGCGACCTCGCCGGTGCCGGGCTGCGCCCGGTGGCGACCCCGGAGATGCTCGCGCGCGCCCGGGCGGAGGTCGGTCACGTGCAAATCTCCCCCGAGGTGCTCGGCTACGCCGTCGACGTGTGCCGCGCCACGCGGCAGTCGCCCTCCCTCTCGCTCGGGGTCTCCCCGCGTGGAGCGACGGCACTCCTGGCGACGTCCCGCGCCTGGGCGTGGCTGTCGGGTCGTGGGTACGTGACGCCGGACGACATCAAGGCGCTCGCCCACCCGACGCTGCGGCACCGGGTCCAGCTGCGCCCCGAGGCCGAGCTCGAGGGTGTGAGCACGGAGAGCGTCCTCGACACGGTGCTCGCGTCCGTCGCCGTCCCCCGCTGACGTGGCGGTCACCTGGCGAGCGGTCGTCCTGGCCGCGCTCGGACTGCCGGTGGTGCTCGTCGTGCCCGCCGTCGGCACCGTGCTGCTGTGGACGCTGCTCGTCGTGGTGGTGTGCGCGGTGGACGTGGCGCTCGCGGCGTCGCCCCGGCAGGTCGCGATCCGTCGTGAGGTCCCGGCCTCGGTCCGCCTCACCGAGCCGGCGACGTCCACGCTCACGCTGACGAACCGCGGCGGTCGCCTGCTCCGGGCGCTCGTGCGCGACGCGTGGCCCCCGTCGACCGGTGCGCAGTCGGACCGGCACCGCGTGCTGGTGCGACCGGGCGACGGCGCGCGCGTGCGGACCGTCCTGGTGCCCACCCGGCGCGGCGACGCGCTCGCGGACCTCGTCACGATCCGGACGTTCGGCCCGCTGCGGCTCGCGGGCCGGCAGGCGTCGCTGACCGTGCCCGGACGCCTGCGGGTGCTCCCCGAGTTCGCGTCACGGCGCCACCTGCCCAGTCGCCTCGCCCGGCTCCGGGAGCTGGACGGGCGGGCGTCGGTCCAGGTGCGCGGCCCCGGGACCGAGTTCGACTCACTGCGGGAGTACGTCATCGGTGACGACGTCCGCGCGATCGACTGGCGTGCGACGGCCCGCCGCTCCGACGTCGTCGTGCGTACCTGGCGACCGGAGCGTGACCGTCGGGTGCTGATCGTGCTCGACAGCGGCCGCACGTCCGCCGTGCGCGTGCTCGACGCCCCCCGGCTCGACGCGTCGATCGAGGCGGCGCTGCTCCTCGCCGCACTCGCGACGAAGGCGGGCGACCGCGTCGAGCTCGTGGTCTACGACCGCCGCGTCCGCGGCCGGGTCGCCTCCACCACGGGTGCCCGGGTGATGGCGTCCTTCGCGGACACGCTCGCCCTGGTCGAGCCCGAGCTGGTGGAGACCGACTGGCCGGGCGTCGTCGCGCAGGTCCGGCAGCGGCTGAGCCAGCGCGCCCTCGTCGTGCTGCTGACCGCGCTGGACCCGTCCGCGGTCGAGCAGGGCCTGCTCGGCGTGGTCGGGCAGCTCACCGAGCGGCACCAGGTCGTGCTCGCCTCGGTGTCCGACCCCGAGGTGGATGCGCTGCGCACGGCACGCGACGGCGCGACGGCCGTGTTCGACGCGGCCGCCGCAGAGCGCGTCGGGCTCGAGCGCGCGGCTGTCGCCGTGCGGTTGCGCCAGCGTGGCGCCGAGGTCCTCGACTCGCTGCCCGACGACCTGGCGCCGGCCCTCGCCGACACCTACATCGCGCTGAAGGCTGCCGGCCGCCTCTGAGCGTGTGTCGGTCGGCGTCGGTAGGTTGCCCGGTGTGACGGACCTGCTCACCCGCGCCCACCTCAACCGTGCGCTGCTCGCCCGCCAGCACCTGCTCGACCGCCGGCCCGGTCCGGCGACCGAGATGGTCGACCACCTGGTGGGGCTCCAGGCGCAGAACGCGTGGTCGCCGTACGTCGGCCTCTGGAGCCGCGTCGCCGGGTTCCGACCGGACGAGCTCGGCGAGGCGTTCTGGGACCGCAGGGTCACGCGGATCGCGGTGATGCGCAGCACGATCCACCTCGTCACCGCCGCCGACGCCCTGCTCCTGCCCGGTCTGATCGCGCCGCTGCACGCCAAGGACCTCCGGGTGAACGCCCAGCACGGCGCCGCACTGCGCACGCTCGACCTCGCCGAGGTCACGGCCGCCGCCCGCGCCCTGGTCGAGCAGGAGCCGCGCGTGACCACGGAGCTCGGCCGCCTCCTCGCGCAGCGCTGGCCGGACGTCGCCCCGAGCACGCTCGCCTACGCCGCCCGCGGCACGCTCCCCCTCGTCCAGGTGCCGCCGCGGGGCGTGTGGGGCCGGTCGGGTGCGACGACGTGGACGACGGCGTGGACGTGGTTCGGACCCGAGCGGACCGCGTCAGCCCCGGACCTCACCGATCCGCAGGTGCTGGCCGCCGAGCAGGAACGGTTCGTGCGGCGCTACCTCGCGGCGTTCGGTCCGGCGTCCGTCGCTGACCTGCAGAGCTGGTCGGGGCTCACCGGGATGCGCTCGGTGGTCGACCGCCTCGACCTGGTCCGGTACCGCGCCGAACCGTCGCCGGGTGCCGTGCGCGAGCGCGAGGTCCTCGACCTGCCGGGGGCGCCGCTGCCCGATCCGGACGTACCCGCGCCGGTGCGCTTCCTGGCCGACTACGACAACGTGCTGCTGGGCCACGCGGACCGCACCCGGATCCTGTCGCCCGAGCACCGCCCCCACCTGGCCAGCCCGAACGGCGTCGTCCCCGCGACGTTCCTGCTCGACGGACGCGTCGCGGGCACCTGGGACGTCCCCCGGGACCCGAAGCACCGCGGACCGGTCACGCTCACGGTGCGGCCGTTCGTTCGCCCGACGGCCGTCCAGGCGGATCAGCTGCGGGCGGAGGCGGAGGCCCTCGTCGGGCTCATGGCCGCAGGGGCGGACGACCGCCGCGTCGACGTCGTCGACCCGGGGTGAGACCTCAGCCGGCGGTCGCCAGCACGTAGCCGGCGCGGTCCGGCTCGAGGTCGCCGGTGTACCCCGCGCGGACGGCCCGACGGCCGAGGACCAGCGTGTACGCCCAGAACGCCGCGAGGGCGACCACACCGATGCCGATCTTCACGGCCCACGGCAGGTTCGACCCCGTGACGAAGCCCTCGATCAGGCCCGACACCGCCAGGACGCCCACCAGCCCGACCGCCACGGTGAACAGGGCGCGGGCCTCCTGCGCGAGCGCCTTGCCGCGGGTGCGCGGGCCGGGCTCGATCCAGGTCCAGAAGATCCGCAGGCCCGCGCCCCCGGCGACGAACACCGCGGTCAGCTCGAGCAGCCCGTGCGGGGAGATGAGCTGGAGGAACACGTCCAGGTGTCCGTGCGCGGCCATCATGCCGCCCACGGCTCCGACGGAGATGGCGTTGTTGGCCAGGAAGTAGACGGGTCCGATCCCCGTGATCCCGGTGGCGATGCAGACGGCCGTCAGGAACGCGTTGTTGGTCCACACCATCGTCGCGAAGCCCGCACCGGGCGTGTAGTACTCCGCGAACGAGTTCTCGACGTACTCCTCCTGCTGGCTCGGCGTCCCCATCGACGCGAGCGCGTCCGGCTGCGTCGCCACCCACACCCCGGCGACGGTGCCGAGCGCGAGGAACGCCACCGTCACGCCGACCGTCCACCACCGGATCCGGTAGAGGGCCGCGGGCACGGCGACGGCGACGAACGCCGTGACGTCACGCCAGCTCGGCTCGTGCGTGCCGGCGACGGCGGACCGGGCACGCCCGACGAGCATCGAGAGCCGGGTCACCATCTCGGGGTCCGGGGCGGCCGAGCGCACGCTCGAGAGGTCCGTGGCGACACTCTGGTAGAGGCGCACCAGCTCGTCGGCCTCGGCGCCGGTGCGGCGACGCAGCCGCACCAGCTCGTCGAGCCGCGCCCAGTCGGCCGCGCGTGCCCGTTCGAAGGCGTCCAGGTCCATGGCGCACAGCCTGCCATCCCCACGGACCGGTACGGGCTAACCTGCGCAGCATGGACGGCATCCTCACCGGCGAAGGCGTGCTGCTCGACGCGCGCCCGACCTCCGCGGCGACGCGTCTGCTCGCGGCCCTGCTCGACCTGCTCGTCATCGTGGTGGGGGTGGTCGTGCTGATCGTCGCGCTGGGGGCGCTCGTGCCCAACGCGTCGGAGGAGCTCAGCCGGATCGTCTTCATCATGCTGCTCGCGACGGTCTGGGTCGTGCTGCCCACGACCGTCGACACGCTGACCCGCGGCCGGTCGCTGGGCAAGCTGGCGATGGGCATCCGCATCGTGCGCGACGACGGTGGGCCCCTGGTCTTCCGGCAGTCCCTGATCCGGGCGCTCGTCGGCATCGTCGAGCTCTGGCTCACGTTCGGCGTCGTGGCCCTGGTCACCTCGATCGTGCACCCGCAGGGCAAACGCGTCGGAGACATCCTCGCGGGCACCTACGGGGTACGGGTGCGCGGCGCCGCGCGGGTGCGCACGCCCGTCATGATGCCGCCGCAGCTCGCCGGCTGGGCGCACACCGCGGACCTCGCCCGCCTGCCCGACGGCCTGGCCCTGTCGGTGCGGCAGTTCCTCAACCGTGCCGCCCAGCTGCACCCGGCCTCACGCGTGCAGCTCGGCTCCCAGCTGACCACCGAGGTGCAGCGCTACGTCAACCCGATGCCTCCGCTGGGCACGCACCCCGAGGCCTTCCTGGCGGCCGTGCTGGCGGAACGCCGGGAGCGCGAGCTCGCGGCACGGCTGCGGGCCGGGCAGCGGGACGCCGCGGAGTCGTCGCAGCTGCACCGACTCCCCCACGGCGTCCCGGACCCCGTGAACTGACCGCGCTCAGTAGCGGTAGTGCTCGGGCTTGTACGGTCCCGCGACGTCGACGCCCAGGTACTCCGCCTGCGACTTCGTCAGCTCCGTCAGCCGCACCCCGAGCGCGTCCAGGTGCAGCCTCGCCACCTTCTCGTCGAGCACCTTGGGCAGCCGGTACACCTCGCGGGCGTAGTCGTCCGGCTTGGTGAACAGCTCGATCTGACCGATGACCTGGTTGGAGAACGAGTTGCTCATCACGAACGACGGGTGCCCGGTCGCGTTCCCGAGGTTCAGGAGGCGGCCCTCCGAGAGCACGATGACGGACCGCTCCGGGCCCAGCTCGTCGGCGGGGAACGTCCACTCGTGCACCTGCGGCTTGATCTCGGTGCGGACGATCCCCGGGACGGCCGCGAGCCCGGCCATGTCGATCTCGTTGTCGAAGTGCCCGATGTTCCCGACGACCGCCTTGTTCTTCATCCGCGCCATCTGCGCCGCGGACACGACGTCCTTGTTGCCGGTGGTCGTGATCACGAAGTCGGCCTGCTCGATGACGTCGTCGAGCCGCGTCACCTGATAGCCGTCCATCGCCGCCTGGAGGGCGCAGATGGGGTCGACCTCGGAGATGATCACGCGCGCGCCCTGGCCCCTGAACGCCTCCGCCGCACCCTTGCCGACGTCCCCGTAGCCCGCGACGAACGCGACCTTGCCTCCCATGAGGACGTCCGTGGCGCGGTTGATGCCGTCGGGCAGCGAGTGCCGGATGCCGTACTTGTTGTCGAACTTCGACTTGGTCACGGAGTCGTTGACGTTGATGGCCGGGAACAGCAGGCCGCCGGCCTCGGCCAGCTGGTAGAGCCGGTGCACGCCCGTGGTCGTCTCCTCGGTGACCCCCTTGATCTGGGCCGCGATCGACGTCCAGCGCTGCGGGTCGGCGGCGAGCGAGCGGCGCAACGTGCCGAGGATGACCAGGTACTCCTCCGAGTAGCCCTCCTCCCCCGGCTGCGGGTCGGACGGCACCGCACCGGTGGCCTCGTACTCGACGCCCTTGTGCACCAGCAGCGTCGCGTCGCCACCGTCGTCGAGGATCATGTTCGGCCCCGCACCGCCCGGCCACACCAGGATCTGCTCGGTGCACTCCCAGTACTCGTCGAGCGACTCGCCCTTCCAGGCGAAGACCGGGACACCGGCGGGCTCGTCGACAGAGCCGTGCTGGCCGACCACGACCGCCGCGGCCGCCTCGTCCTGCGTCGAGAAGATGTTGCACGACGCCCAGCGGACCTCGGCGCCGAGCGCGACGAGCGTCTCGATCAGTACCGCCGTCTGCACCGTCATGTGCAGCGACCCGGCGACGCGGGCGCCCGCGAGGGGCTGCGTGGGGCCGAACTCGGCACGCAGGGCCATCAGGCCGGGCATCTCGTGCTCGGCGAGGCGGATCTGGTGCCGACCGGCCTCGGCAAGGGTCAGGTCCCGGACCTTGTACTGGCCGGGGAGCTCGTCGAACGAAGACATCTCACTCCAGGGGTGCGCGATCGGTTGCGGGCGCGACGCATCAGGGCACTCGCCCTGGTCGTTCGCGCCGGCGCGACCCCTCTCGGTCTGCGGGCATCACCCACGCCGTCCGGGCCATGGTAGCCCCGGGTGAGCGACGTCACAGCAGGTTCGTCAGCCTCGTCGGACCGGCACGCCCTCGTCGACGAGGAGAACCGGGATCCCCTCGCGCACCGGGTACGCCAGGGGGTTGTCCGGATCGGTCGACACCAGCGTCGGCGCGCCGTCCGGACCCACGCCGTCGACGAGCGTCGCCCCCGTCACCGGGCACCGCAGCAGCTCACGCGCCCAGGGCTCCAACGAGCGCCCCGTCGACCCGGCCATCAGCCCTCACCGTCCTGCCGCACCAGCGCGAGCACGTCGTCGCGGACCTTCTCCATGATGTCCTCGTCGGCCGCCTCGACGTTCAGCCGCAGCAGCGGCTCCGTGTTCGAGGCGCGCAGGTTGAACCACCACTGCGGGTGTCCGTCCCAGTGCGACACCGTGAGGCCGTCCAGCTCGTCGACCTGCACCGGCCCGGCGCCCTGCTGCGTCACGTACGCCTCCACCACCCGGGCACGTGCGGCCGCGACATCGGTCACCCGCGAGTTGATCTCCCCGCTCGCCGAGTACGGCTGGAACTGCTCCGACAGCGCGGACAGCGGGTGCGGCTGACCGCCGAGGGCCGCGAGCACGTGCATCGCAGCGAGCATCCCGGTGTCGGCGAAGAAGAAGTCGCGGAAGTAGTAGTGCGCGCTGTGCTCACCCCCGAAGACCGCGTCGTTCTGCGCCATCTCCGCCTTGATGAACGAGTGGCCCACCCGGGTGCGGACGGTGGTCGCGCCCGCGGCCGTCAGCAGGTCCGGCACCACCTGCGACGTGATGAGGTTGTGGATCACCGTCGGCGTGCGGCCCGCGGCCCGCTCACGCTCGACCTCGCGCAGCCCGACGAGCGCCGTGATGGCCGACGGGCTCACCGGGTCGCCGTGCTCGTCGATGACGAAGCACCGGTCCGCGTCCCCGTCGAACGCGAGGCCGAGGTCCGCGTCGTGCTCGACGACCGCCGCCTGCAGGTCCCGCAGGTTCTCCGGCTCGAGCGGGTTGGCCTCGTGGTTCGGGAACGTGCCGTCCAGCTCGAAGTACAGCGGCACGATGTCGAGCGGCAGCTCGGGCAGCCCGGCTCCTGCGCCCAGGACGGCCGGCGCGGTGAACCCGCCCATGCCGTTGCCCGCGTCGACGACGACCTTCAGCGGGCGGATGCCCGACAGGTCCACCAGGGAGCGCAGGAACGACGCGTACTCGGCGAGCAGGTCGCCGTCCTCGACGCTCCCCCGCTGCGCGGCGTCGACCTCGGGCACCGAACCGGCCAGGTAGTCGCCGGCGAGCTCGCGCACCGTCGTCAGGCCGCTGTCCTGGCCCACCGGGCGGGCACCGGCGCGACAGAGCTTGATCCCGTTGTACTGCGCCGGGTTGTGGCTCGCCGTGAACATCGCACCGGGGATGCCCAGCGAGCCGGAGGCGAAGTACAGGCCGTCGGTGGACGCCAGGCCGATCCGCAGGACGTCGACTCCTCGAGCGGCGAGCCCGTCGGCGAACGCCGCCACGAGCTCCGGCCCCGACGGACGCATGTCGTTGGCGATGACCACCCGCGGGCGGTCCGTCGACGTGGCCTCGGGGAGCACGACCACGTCGGCGAACGCGGCGCCGATGGCCCGGGCGACGGAGGGGTTGAGCTCGCTGGGGACGAGGCCCCGGACGTCGTACGCCTTGATGAGGGCAGTCAGGTCGACACGTTCGGATGCAGGGGAGGTCACCGCGTCATCGTACCGGGGCGCCCGACGCCGCCCGGCAGGTCAGGAGTCGTCGCCGAGGACGTCGCCGCGGTCCAGCGGCACGCCGTTCCCGTCGAGCGGGAACCAGTTGCGCTGCTCGCACGCCGGGCAGGACACGAAGACCACCTGGCGCCCGTCCGCGAGGGCCATGCGGATGCGGGTCAGGTCGGTCTCGCCGCACCGCAGGCACGCCTGGGTCCCCGGGACTCCGGGCCCGGACGGCTGGCTGATCGAGCCGAGCGGCTCTCCCGCGCGCTCGGCACGAGCGCGGGCGGCCTCACCCTTGCGGCGGGCCACGTCAGCCCTCGCCCCGCAGCACCCGCAGGTGCCCGCGACGAGGCGCGTCGTTCAGGACGGCGCCGACGGCTTCCGGGAGCGGCGCGGGATCCGGCTCGGTGCGCCTGCCGGCCTCGCGCACCGCGTCCGCCAGCGCGAGCAGGTCGTCCCGGCTGGGCGGTGCGGGAGAGAACTCCGGGGTGAGCCGGACGACCTCCCACCCGCGCGGGGCCGTGAGGCGCTCCGCGTGCTCGACGCACAGGTCGTACGAGTGCGGCTCGGCGTGCTGCGCCAACGGGCCCAGCACCGCGGTCGAGTCGGCGTACACATAGGTCAGCGTGGCCACGGCCGCACGGCCACAGGCCGTGCGCGAGCACTGCCTCACGGATCTCACGGGCTGACCGTACCCCCGAGGGACGACAGGCCGTGTCCCCCACGCCGTCGCCCGTCCGCGATCTACAGTGCAGAGGTGAGCTCAGCACCGCCCCCGCCCGCCCGCCGGCCTCCCGGCATCGGCCGCCGCACGGTCGCGCTGCCCACGACGGCAGTGGTGCCCGTGCGCCGTCGTGACCGGCGCGGGCGCGGACCGCGCGGGCCGCTCATGCCGAGCACCATGCCCGCGTACCGGACCCGGGCCGAGCGGTTCGACGACCTCGTCCTCGACGCCGTCGAGCGGATCGAGCGGACGTGGGCGCGTCAGCTGCAGGGCACCGAGTTCGCCGTCGAGGACGTGCCGCCGTCCAACCCGGCGCCGTGGGAGCACGGCGGTGTCCCCCTCGGCCGGTACTTCCCGCCCGACGCGGGCCTCCCGGCGCGGGTCGTGATCTACCGGCGGCCGGTCGAGTCGCGCGCGTCCGACCCCTTCGACATGGCCGACCTCGTGCGCGACGTCGTCGTCGAGCAGGTCGCCCACCTGCTGGGCCGCGCCCCGGAGGACGTCGACCCGCGGTACGGCGACGCGGGCTGAGCCCATTAGCCTGTCCGCACGATGAGCACCTCCGCCCCGCTCCCCCAGTCCCCTCCCGCCGTCCGCGTGGTGTGCGTCGTCTACCACCCCGGAGACGAGCTGGCGACGTTCGCCCGGACGCTGGCCACCTCCTCGACGGCACCCGTCGAGCTCGTGATCGTCGACAACGGGACCGACCCCACCGTCGCACGCGAGGTCGCCGACGAGGCCGGGGCACGCCTCGTGGCCTCGGGGGCGAACGTCGGCTACGGCGGAGGCGCGAACCTGGGCGCGGCGGGCGCGACGGCACCGTGGCTCGTGGTCGCCAACTCGGACATCGAGTGGCAGCCCGGCGCGCTGGACGCGCTCGTGGCGGCCGGGGAGGCCGACGCGCGTGCCGGGTCGGTCGGGCCTGCGCTGCTCAACACCGACGGCACCGTCTACCCGTCCGCGCGCGAGCTGCCGTCGCTGACCCGGGGCGCCGGGCACGCGTTGTTCGTGCGGATCTGGCCGGGCAACCCATGGACCCGCCGGTACCGGGCGCACGAGCGGGACGCGGGGCGGCGCCGAGCCGCGGGCTGGTTGTCGGGCGCGTGCCTCCTGCTGCGGCGCGAGGCGTTCGAGGCCGTCGGCGGGTTCGACGACGGCTACTTCATGTTCTTCGAGGACGTCGACCTGGGCGAGCGGCTCGGCCGCGCCGGGTGGACCAACCTCTACGTCCCGCAGGTGCAGGTCACGCACGTGGGCGGCACGTCCTGGCGGGCCAAGCCGGCCTCCATGATCTCCGCGCACCACGCGAGCGCCGCCCGCTACGTCAGGCGCCGGTACCCGCACTGGTACCAGTGGCCCGTGCGCCGGGCGGCCGTCCTCGGGCTCCGCCTGCGCGAGCGGGCGGAGCTGCGCGCCGCGGGCTGAGTCAGCGGGTGCCGAGCCGCGGGTCCTCCCGGACCGCCACGTCCGGGGTGGTGCGGGGCACGGGCACCGGGTCGAGCACCGAGACCAGGACGCCGTCGGGCCGGTCGGCCTCGGCGACGAGCGCCCACGCGATCGCGGTCTCGGCGTCCTCGTCGGTCACCAGGTCCACGCCCACGACCCCCGCGGGGACCGACGGACCCGAGCCGAGCTCGGTCACCGCGAGATCGCCGCTCCCCGTGGCGAGCTGGTCGACGGACCACGCCCCGGTCGAGCCTGCGTCCAGCCGCAGCCGGCGCTCGGCCAGCACCGATCCGTCGGCGCCGAGCAACCGGAGGGTCGCGGTCGCGGGCCGGCCCTCCGCCGGGTCCGTCCCGGTGGCGACGGCCCCCGCGACGAGCGTCCCCCGGGTGCCCGACGGCACCGCCACGACCCCGCTGCGCCCGACCGCGGTCGAAGCCGCCCACGCCCGCTCGACGCTCGGCACGTCGTCCAGCTCACCGACGGAGCCGGGGCGGGTCAGCACGGCGGACGCCAGCACCGGCTGGTCCGCGTCGACGACCGCCGTGTACGCCCCGGCGGGCAGCCCGCCCAGGGGCACGTCCGTCACCTCACCGGGCACGAGCGCGACCGCCCCGGCCCCCGGCAGCTCGGTGACACCCGAGGGTCCGAGCAACGTCACGCTCGCGGTGGTCCCGGTGTCCCCCGGGGCCAGCAGCCGCAGGGCCGGCGCGGACAGGTCGCCCACCGTCGAGTCGACCACAGCGAGCCCGGGAACCACCTGCCGCCGGGCAGGCGCCGCCCCCGGGACGACGAGCTCGGTCCCCGCCGGGGTGAAGCCGTCGATGGCCGAGTCCTGGACGTGCGCTCCGACCCGGCCGCCCGTCGCGGACACATGCAGCGCGAGCCGCCGCTGCTCGGCGGCGATCCCGCCGAGGACCACGACACGCTGTGCGCCGGGCGCGACCAGGAACCGCTCGCCGGTGAGGTCCACCGGACCGGACGGCCCCCAGATCGCGAGGGTCACCTCGGCCGGGGTCGAGCCGGCGTTGCTCAGCACGAGCTGCGCGGTGCTGGTCAGGTCGGTGGCCCCCCCGAGCAGCCAGGCGTCGGCCGTCGGCTGCTGGCACGACGCGGCCGCCAGGCCTCGCAGGTCCCCCGCGGTGACCAGACCCGCGCTCGCCGCCGCCACCCGGGCGGGTGCCGTGCCCGGCTCGGCGCGGACGACCTGCGGCCCGGTCACGTCCGGCACGACCGCGGCGCTGCCCCCGCCGGGCAGTGTCGCGGTCACCGCGGACCGGTCGAGCGGGGCCACGGTCGTCGCGGAGCTGCCGTCGCGGTCCGGGACCGACGTCACGACGGTGACGGTCGTGACAGGTTCCACCGGGGTCGGGTCGAACGCGGAGTCACCCCTGCCGGTGTCGTCGGGCTGGATCAGCGGGCCGGCACAGACGAGTGTCGACGCGGTCGGCGGCACGGGGATCTCGGTCGGCGGGACGGCGTCCGTCCCCTCGCCCGGGAAGCGCGCGCCCGCGACGACCACGACCACGACCAGCCCGACGACGGCGAGCCCGGACAGCGCACGCGCGGTCCGACCGAGCCAGACCTGCGCCCGCGACGGCACCGTCCCCGCACTGCTCGTCCCGGGGTCGCTCATGTGCGCACCCCCCGACGCCGGCGCACGGGCACCGCCAGGAGGACCGTGACGAGCGCGACGAACCCCTGCAGCGCGAGCCACAAGCCCCGGTTCGGGTCGTCGTACCGCACGACCAGCTCGCCGGCGTCGGCGCCCAGGGCGAACGTCTGCCGCCACCCGCCGTCCACCGACCGCAGGGACCGGCCGTCGAGCGAGGCGTGCCAGTGCGCGTCCGCGCGCTCCGCCAGCACGAGCAGGCGGTCCGCGTCGCCCGCGGGAACCGCGGTGTCGACCGCACGGTCGGACGACGCCACCGCCACGGTCGCGGCGGACGGGTCCGTCACGTCGGCGGTCGCGGGCAGGATCCGGGCCCACGCGGGGACGACCGTCGGGGCGGCGACCCCCGCTGCCGATGCCGTCGCCTGCACCCGCCAGAGCGTGCCCGTGGCGTTCTGCGTCACGCGCTCGAGCCCGGCGGTCGAGTCGAGCCGGCTCACGAGCTCCTCGCGCTGGGCGGCAGCCACCTGCGGCGCGACACCGCCGAGGTCGTCCGGCAGCGGAGGCACCACGACGTCGGCGACCGCGAGTGCCGCCAGCTCGCCCGCGACGTCACCCGTCGCTGCGGAGGCCAGGCGCGCGACGAGTGCGTCGACCTCCTGCGTCGCCGCGTCGTCGGCCGTCACGTCGGGTGCCAGCAGCTCGCCGGTCAGGGACCGGGTCGTCTCCGCGGCGGCCTGGTCGACGAGCTGCGGGCCGTCGGCGCGCATCAGCTGCCACGTCACGGCGGACCCGGCGGTGCCGGGGTCGTCCGTCGGCTCGATGCTCACCGCGAGCACCCGGGACGACAGCGCCGACGCCTGCGCCTGCTGACCGACGGCGGGCACGATCGCACGCTCGACCGCACGCAGTGCGACGGCGTCACCGGTGCGCGCCTGCCACGCCCACGAGCCGAGCCAGACCGCGGGCACCACGACCGCGACGACGGTCACGAGCGCGACGAGCGGCTGCCGCCACCCGAAGGTGTAGCCCGCGAGGCGCTCGCGCAGCCGGTCCGCGCCGAGGACCGCGGCGGCGAGCAGCCCGACGCCGGCCAACGAGAGCGCGGGACCGGCCCATCCGTACGCGACCGTCTGGTCCGCGACCGCGACGGGGACCGCGACGACGACCGTCGCCGTCGCCACACCGATGCCCGCGACGAGCCAGGCGCCGCGCACCGCCCGGGCCACCGGTGCGCCACGCAGGAGCGCCAGCACGGCCAGGAGCAGCACGACCGCACCGAGCGCGAGCGGCCAGGCCGTGGCGACCGCCGCCGGCAGGGCGTCGGGGACCAGCGACGACGCGTCCTCGGGGACACCGAGCAGCCGGCTCAGAGGGTCGGCCGCGGGCGACGCGCTCGGCAGGCCGGGGTCGGCGACCAGCAACCGCCAGCCCGCCAGGCCACGTCCCGCCGCCTCGGCGAGGGTAGGCCCGAGCAGGACGAGCGCCGGCACGGCGACGAGCAGCACGCGGCCGCGTCGTCGCGGGGCGCACAGCGCCACGACGCACAGGGCCAGCAGCCCGGGGACGAGGAGGCTGGGCGCTGCGGCCGCCACGCACGCGAACGCGATCGACGCGGCGGCGGCCGCGGCGATGGACCCGGTCGGGTCGGGAGCGCCGACCCGCTCTGCCGGGACGGGGTCGGTCCCGGCCGGCGCGTCTCCGGAGACCCTCGGCGTCGGCACCGTCGGGGTGCCGCGAACCGGGGTCTCGACCGCGCCCTCGTCGAGGTCGTCCTGCGCACGCCGCGCGGTCGCGACGCCCGACAGGACCTGGTCCACCCGCTGCGCACCGACCGCGCGGACGAGGCCCAGGGCGACCCACGGCAGAGCGACGTGCGCCATGACCGCTCCAAGGCGGCCGTCGCCGAGACCCAGGAGCAACGCAGGAGCACCCGCCCAGACGATCGCGGCCCACGCCCGCACACCCACCGACCGCGTCGCGGCACCGGCCGCTGCCCAGGCACCGAGGCCGGCGAGCAGGACCGATCCGAGCAGCAGCAGCGTCACGGCGGCCGACGACGAGCCGCCGGACAGCAGGGTCGGCACGGTCAGCGCGGAGAGCAGCGCATCAGCCGGCCCCGGACCGCCCAGGCCGTCGGGGACCCAGCCCGACGTCGCGGCGGACCAGAGCTCACCGAGGCGCGTGCTGCTGGGGAGCAGCGCGGCGCCGACGAGACCCGCTCCCCCGAAGGCAGCGGCGACGAGCGAACCCAGTCCGACCCCTGCCACGGCGACGAGACCGGTCACGACCACCGCGAGCGCGACGCGCCGGGTGGTCGCGACCGCGGCCAGCTCGCGCAGCTCCAGCTCGCTCGGCGCCTGCGTGACCCGCCGGGCCTCGGCCCGCGCGAGGCGCCGGTCCCGGGCCTGCGACCACACGTCGCGCCAGCCGGCCTGCAGCGGTCGCAGCGCACGGCGTGGCACCCGCCTGCTGCCCGTGGCGCGGACGCGGGAGCGGACGACGCCGTCCGGCCGGGCCAGCGCGACGAGCGCGGCCCGCACCTCGTCGACCGCCAGGCCGGGCTGCTTGGCCGCGAGCTGACCGAACGCGCGCAGCACGGCACCGAGCAGCGCGGCGAGCGCGACGACGGGCACCAACGGCAGCGGGGCCGAGACGAGCCGGCTGTGCACCAGCGCGCGCCGCCGGGCGGCGAACGAGCGTCGCGGGTCGGCGCGGTCGTCCTCGCCGTCCCCGTCCCGGTCGACGGGTCGGGTGCCGGGCTCGACCGCGTCGGAACGCAGCCCGAGGTACCCGGCCTGCGCGTGCCGGACCACGGCCGACGGCACGACGATCACCCGGTGCCCCGCCAGGCGTGCCCGTCTCGACAGGTCGAAGCCGTCACCGAACGGGCCGAGGAGTGGGTCGGTACCGCCGAGGTCGGTCCAGACGTCCCGCCGGACGAGCGCGCCGGCGATCCCGACGCCGAGGACGTCCTCCCGGCCGTCGTGCTGGCCCTGGTCGAGCTCGCCCGGCTCGACGTCGGTCATCCGGCGGCCCGACCGGGACGAGCGCACCCCGACCTCGAGCAGTCGTTCCGGGTCGGTCCACGTGCGCTGCTTGACGCCTGCGACAGCGACCGACGGGGCGTGGCTGACCGCGCGCACCAGCTCGGCCAGGGCGGACGGTGCGGGTGCGCTGTCGTCGTGCAGCAGCCAGAGCCAGGTGGTCGGGAGCCCGTCGTCGGCCTCGAGGGCACGGCGGACGGCGTGCCCGAAGGTCCGCGCGCCGGGCGTGCGCACGACGCGCAGCGTCGGAGTCGCGGAGCCGCCGGCGGCCGTGAACGCGCTGTGCAGGAGCTGTTCGACGGCCTCGTCGCCCGTGTCGGAGACGTCGACGAGCAGGACCCGCACGGGCCGCCGCGTCTGCGCTGCGAGGGCCGCGAGGGTGGCGGCGAGGTACGGGGTGCGGCCGCGCGTGACGACGACCGCGGACACCGGCGTCGTCACCGGTGTGGAGGAGGTCGCGGTGGGCAGGTCCACCGGCAGGAGGGTGTCAGTCATGCTCGGAACATCATGCCGTCGCGCGGGCCGAGGCCCGCGCGCGACACTCCCCGCCGGCGCAGACCGTCAGACGACACGCCGCTTGAGCTTGCGCCGCTCCCGCTCGGACAGCCCGCCCCAGATGCCGAAGCGCTCGTCGTTCTGCAGGGCGTAGTCGAGGCACTCCGAGCGCACGTCGCAACCCGTGCACACCTTCTTGGCCTCGCGCGTCGAGCCGCCCTTCTCCGGGAAGAACGCCTCAGGGTCGGTCTGTGCGCACAGGGCGCGCTCCTGCCACCCCATCGGTCCCTCGTCCTCGAGGGCGCCGAAGATCGGCAGGACGTTGGAAGCGTGCGTCTGTGCACTCTTCCGTGCGTCCGACGGGAAGATCTCGTCGTTGTCGAGCAGATTCCACATGCGTGCCTCCGTGCGGTTTTCGTGCTGGTCCACTGCTCGTTCCAAGGCTCGGCGTGCGACCCTCTCCCGAGTGCCGCGGGTGGTGCTCGCTCATGAATCCGTTCTAAGGAATTACACGCGTGTCGTTCGCGTTGGTCAAGCGGGAGCGTGGTAACTGTCCGGTTTTGTCGGGTGAACTTGTGGCAGACGGGTGATCCGGGCGTGTCCCTTCCCCCCTCGAGGACGCCTGCGGCGTGCAAGTCGGTTGCCTGAGGTCAAGAGTCGCCCGGGCGGTGCCGATGAGGTGGTGCACGTGGGGTGCCAGCACCCCCGTGGACCGAGCCTGCTCCCGAGGGGAACCACTGTGTCGCTGTCGCTCCGCCGAGCAACCGCCTTCGTCGCCGTCAACGTCCTGGCCGCGGGGTTGCTGACCTCGCTCGGTGCCGGCACCGCGTCGGCGGCCCCACCGCAGGACACGCCCGTGCTGTCCTCCCCGGCCGACGGCCCCGGCAACCCGGTGCTCGCGTGGGAGTCGGTCCCGGGCGCCACCACCTACCGCGTCGAGGTGTCGACCAGCTCCACCCACGCGTCGGGCGGGAAGATCTACTCGACCGACACCTACGGCCTGCACGCGACACCGCCGACCGACCTGCCCCTCGGCACGCTGTACTGGCGGGTCGCCGCGCTGAACGGCAGCGAGCTCGGACCGTGGGCGTACGACGACTTCACGAAGACCTCGGCGCAGGCACCCGCCGCCGTCTCCCCCGCCGACGGCGCGGCGCTCGCCTACCCGGACGACGCCCCGGTCCTGCGCTGGGGCGTGCTGACCGGGGTCAAGGGGTACGAGGTCGAGCTCGACGACGCCGACGACTTCGTCAGCGCGCAGCTGTTCACCACCGCCAACACGTCGCTGGCGATCACCACGCCGCTGACCCTCGACAAGACCTGGTACTGGCGCGTCCGCGGCACGTCCGCGACGAACGGCGTCACCAGCGCGTGGTCGACCGCGCGCTCCTTCACCGTGTCGTGGGGGTCCGCCGACGGCGTCCCGACCCTGATCAGCGCGGGGGACATTGTCTCCGTGCCGGGGGCCCAGGAGGTCCAGGACGTCAGGTTCACGTGGTCGCAGGTCCTCGGCGCGAAGGCCTACGAGATCCAGGTCAGCCCCAACGGCGACTGGGCCAACAACGTGACCGACTCCAAGACGGTGCGTGGCACGCAGTACTCGCCGACGGCGACCTACGCGGCCGGCGGCTACTACTGGCGCGTGCGCGCGATCGCCAGCGCCCCGGGACTGACCGGGCAGGCGGGCCAGTGGTCGAGCGCCGCGCAGTTCACTCGCGGCTGGTCGAACAAGCCCGAGCTCACCTTGCCCGCGAACGGGGCCGAGGTCCGGGCGAACGACTTCCGCCTCGCGTGGAACGGTGTCCCGCACGCGGGGCACTACCGCGTGAACATCTCCACCGACCCGAACCTCTCGACCGCAGTGACCTCCTGCTACACGCTGCACACGTCGCTGACGCCGCACCTCACCTCCCCCAAGGTGCCGTCGTCGCTCGTGGTGGGCTCCGACTGCACCTTCGAGCCGCGCCCTGGCGCCGTCTACTACTGGCAGGTGCAGGCCATCGACACCTCACCGGGGACGTCGACCACGGTGCTCGGGGTCCTGTCCGACCGACGCTCCTTCACGTTCGACCAGCGCGTGGTGCAGCCGCTCTCGCCGACGAACGGGGCGGAGGTGTCCGCCATGAGCCTGCGGTGGTCGCCCCTGGCCGGCTACCACCGCTACCAGGTCACCCTCGTCAAGGACGCGCCAGGCGCGCCGACGACCGTCGGTGAGACCAGCGCCACGACGTGGTCACCGACCGTGAAGGACCCCGGCCCCGGCGCCTACACGTGGTACGTCCGCGGCATCTCGCCCGACGGGTCGTACACACCGGTCCCCGGCGCGCGTGGATCGTTCACGCTCGTCGCACCCCCGACCACGGCGCCGGCCATCACGGCGATGTCCGCGACCGGATCCGGCCTCGCGCAGGACGCCCCCGTGCTCAGCTGGACCCCCGTGACCGACGCTGCGTACTACCGCGTCTACCACGCGCCCGCGGCGAGCAACGTGTTCACCGAGCTCACCGACGACAACGAGGAGCTCCCGCAGGCCGCGTTCACGCCGACGAGCGCCCTCACCGCCGGTACGTGGAAGTGGTACGTCAAGGCGTTCACCGCCGAGGACGTGCTGCTGGACGACTCCCCCGTGTCGACCTTCACGATCACGGAGAGCCCGTTCGTCTCGTTCGTCGCCCCCGCGCGGGGCTCGCAGCAGCCGGACGTCCCGGAGCTGCGGTGGGCGCCGGTCCCGGACGCGTTCGAGTACAAGGTGTGGCTCGCCAACGACCCCAACTTCACCAACGTGGTCCGGACGTACATCACCCGGTTCCCGTCCGTGACCCCCCGGGAGTCCATCCCCGACAACACGTCCGACCAGCAGTACTACTGGTACGTCCAGGTCTGCCGGTCCGAGACGGTGTGCGGACCCGGGCCGCAGGCGGCGTACGAGGCCGGCGAGACCAACATCTCGACGTTCCGCAAGGCGAGCCCCGCGATCGTCCTGCAGACCCCCGCCAACGGCGCGGGCGTCGTCGACCAGGTCGCGTTCGACTGGCAGGACTACTTCGAGACGGACCCGAAGGCGCCGGGCGCGAAGATGTACAAGATCGACGTCGCGACCGACCCGTCGTTCAACACGATCATCGACACCGCGACCGTCGACCAGTCGCTGTACGCGCCGTGGGGCAAGACGTACCCCGACTCGGTGTACTACTGGCGGGTCCAGGCGATCGACAACGCCGGCCAGGCCCTGACCAGCAGCGTCAACGGGCAGGACCCGCGGTCGTTCCAGAAGACGTCGGCACCCCCGACCGACGCGGACGCCTTCGTCGTCAACGGGCTGCCGACGCTGACCTGGTCACCGCTCAGCCACGCCGGCACGTACACGGTCGAGCTCTACAAGGGCACCACGCCCACCTACCCGGCCGTCAACAAGCTCCGCACGGACACCACGTCGTACGCGGCCTTCACGCCGGACAAGGCACTCCCCGTCGGTGAGTACAGCTGGCGGGTCCGCAAGAACGACATCGCGGGCAACCCCGGGACCTGGGCGGCAGGCGAGAACTTCACGGTCGTGGCCGCGACGCCCACCCTGCTCGAGCCCGACCAGGACGCCCGTCCGACGTCGAACGACATCGTCTTCGGCTGGTCCTCGGTCCGGGGCGCCTCGGCGTACCGCATCGAGGTCAGCACGTCGGCGGCCTTCTCGTCGACCTTCGAGTCGCAGAAGACGACCGGAACGTCGTGGGCGACACCGAAGTACTACCTCGACGGCACCGCGTACTACTGGCGCGTCACGGCCCTGGACGCCGCGGACAACGTCGTCGGCTTCTCGGACGTCCGGAACTTCACCAAGAACGAGGTGACGGTCACGCTGGCCAGCTCGGCCAACCCCGCCGCCTCGCGCCAGTCGGTGACCCTGACGGCGACGGTGGCCCGCAGCGGCAAGGTCCCCACGGGCAAGGTCGGGTTCTACGACGGCGAGACCAAGCTGGGCGAGGGGACCCTGTCCTCCGGCACGACCACGTTCCAGACCACCACGCTGGCGGTCGGCACGCACCAGCTCACCGCCCGGTGGGTGGGCGACTCCAGCTCGGCGGCGACGACGTCGGACCCGCTGAACCAGACGGTCACCCCGGCGGGTGCCGCGTACACGCCGGTGACGCCGACGCGTGCGATGTCGTTCGAGCAGGTCGGGGCCGGTCAGACCTACACGCTCCAGCTGGACGGTGCCCCCACCGGGGCGACGGCCGTCGCGCTGAACGTGACGGTCGCCAACCCGTCCTCGAACACGTACGTCTCGGCGTGCCCGGGCGGGACGTCGACGACGGTCTGCAAGAAGTCGTCGAACGTGAACCCGTACGCAGGCCGCAACACGCCGAACATGGTGATCGTCAAGCTGGGCGACGACGACGACGTGACGTTCTACAACGACGCCGGCACCGTCCAGCTCATCGCCGACATCCAGGGCTGGTTCGTGGAGGGCGGCACCGGCGGTGCCACGTACTCCCCGGTGACGCCGACGCGAGCGATGTCGTTCCAGAGCATCTCGGGCGGGCAGATGTACACGCTCACGCTGCCGAACGTGCCGACGGGGGCCACCGCGGTGGCGCTCAACGTCACGGCGGCCAACCCGTCGTCCAACACCTACGTCTCGGCGTGCCCCGGCGGCACCGGGCTGACGATCTGCAAGAAGTCGTCGAGCCTCAACCCCTACGCGGGCGCCAACACGCCGAACATGGTGATCGTGAAGCTGGGCAGCGGCGGGAAGGTGTCGTTCTACAACGACGCCGGCACGGTCCAGCTCATCGCGGACGTGCAGGGCTGGTTCGTCGACGGGTCCGGTGACGCGTCGTACCTGCCCGTCGAGCCCACCCGCGCGATGGCGTTCCAGAGCGTGGCGGGCGGCAAGACGTACACGCTCACCGTGCCCGACGCCCCGGCGGGTGCCACGGCCGTGGTGTTCAACGTGACGTCGGCCAACAGCACCAGCAACACCTACGTCTCGGCGTGCCCGGGCGGGACGGCGCTGGCCGACTGCAAGGCGTCGTCCAACCTCAACCCGTACGCCGGCAAGAACATCGCCAACCTGGTGATCGTCAAGCTCGGCACCGGCAACAAGGTGACGTTCTACAACGACGCCGGCACCAGCCAGCTGATCGCCGACGTCCAGGGGTGGTACGTCAAGTAGCCCCCGCGCACGGCACGACGCCGGTCCGACGCTCGCCGTCGGGCCGGCGTCGTGCGTCCGCCGCCCTACGCTGTGCGGGTGCCGCCCACCACCGTCGCCGACCTGCTCGCCCTCCTCGTGCGGGAGCCCGGACGCCCGCGCGTCACCTGGTACGGAGACGGCGGCGAACGCGTGGAGCTCTCCGGGGCCGTCCTCGGCAACTGGGTCAGCAAGACGACCAACCTCCTGGTCGAGGAGTTCGACGCCGCTCCGGGCACCCGGATCACGCTGGACCTGCCGCCGCACTGGCGGACCGTGGTGTGGGCGCTGGCCGTGTGGCGCAGCGGTGCCTGCGTGGTCGCGCCTGGTGGGGCGGACGGGGACGTCCTCGTCTCCGACTCCCCCGCCGGCACACCCACCACGGCCCAGGTCGTCGCCGTCGCGCTGCCCGCGCTCGCGCGGGCGTTCCCCGGCACGCTGCCGCCCGGGGCGATCGACGCGGCGAGCGCCGTCATGACGTACGGCGACGCCATCGGGTGGACAGCTCCGGTCGACCCCGCCGCTCCCGCGCTCGAGGGGGCCGACGAGCGCTCCCGCACCCACGAGGACCTGCTCGCCGGTCCCGCGCCGAGCCCCGGACGGGTCCTCCGGGCGGCCGGGGACCGGACGCAGCTCGCGCCGTTCCTCCTGGACGTGCTCGCGGTCCTGTCCGGCGACGGGTCCGTGGTCCTGAGCAGCCCTGCGACCGCCGCGGAGCTCGCCGCGGACGCTCCTCGCCGCGCCCGACTGGTCGACTCGGAGCGCATCACCACGGAGGCCTGACCGGCTCACCCGGCCCGGCCGGGGCACACGGGCGACCGGTTATCGGGAGGAACCGGACGGCGCGGGTTTCGAACCGCCGATCCGCGCCGGCGGGAACCTACATTTGACGTACCTGTCCCCCCGCACAAGGCCCTCACCCATGAATGCTGGTCCCCGGCGCCTCGTCGTCACGGCCGTCGCGGTGCTCCTCGCCGTCGCCGTGGCCGTCACCGTCATCGCCCTGATGCGCCCCGTCGACGCAGGCACGGGTGCGACGCCGAGCCCCAGCCCGTCGCCCTCGGCCTCCGCGAGCACCACGGCCACCGGCACCCCGAGCTCACCGGTCGCACCGTCGTCGAGCGCACCTCCCGCGACCGACGGTCCCTCGGTGCCCCCGGCTCCGGGGCCCGGCCCGACGGACGCACCGCCGGCACCGGCCACCGTGACGGTGACCTTCTCCGGGTACGACGCCGCGGCGGCGGCCGCGGTCGTCGGCGGCTACGTCGACGCGCTCGAGACCACGGGGACCTGCACGATCACGATGACCCTCGGGAGCAGCGTCGTCACGAGGGCGGTCGCAGCCACCCCCGACGCGACGACCATGAGCTGCGGTGAGGTGGCGGTGCCGCGCAGCGCGCTGTCCGCCGGCACGTGGCAGACGGTCCTGTCGTACTCGTCCACGACCCGCGCGGGCTCGGCGCCCGCCGTCACCATCGAGGTCCCCTGATGTCCCCCGCACCCCTCCGTCGGCGCACCGTCGCGCTGCTCGCCGCTCTCGTCGTCGTCGTCGCGCAGGTGGTCACCGTCGTCGCCGGTCCGCTCGCCACCCCCGCCCAGGCCGCGGACCTCAGCAAGTTCGACCCCGGCTTCATCATCAGCGACGCGATCTTCTACGACTCCGGGGCGATGAGCGCCGCGGACATCCAGTCGTTCCTCAACCAGAAGGGTGCGTCGTGCGTCGCGGGCGCCGACGGGACGCCCTGCCTGAAGAACTTCCGCCAGGCCACCTCGTCCCGGGCGGCCGACGCGAAGTGCACGGGCGCGTACTCCGGGTCGGCCGACGAGTCGGCCGCGTCGATCGTCGCCAAGGTCGCACAGGCCTGCCGGATCAACCCGCGCGTGCTGCTCGTGATGCTCCAGAAGGAGCAGGGCCTGGTCACCGGGTCCGGCAGCGGGCTGTATGCCAACCGCTACCGCAGCGCCATGGGCTACGGGTGCCCGGACACCGCCCCCTGCGACGCCCTGTACTACGGCTTCTTCAACCAGGTGTACTCGGCGGCCGCGCAGCTGCGGAACTACGCCAACAACCCGACGCGCTACAGCCACCGTGCGGGCCTCACCAACAACGTGCGGTACCACCCGAACGCCGCGTGCGGCACGTCGCCGGTCTTCATCCAGAACCAGGCGACCGCCAGCCTGTACAACTACACGCCCTACCAGCCGAACGGCGCCGCCCTCGCCGCGGGCTACGGCACCGGCGACGCGTGCTCGTCGTACGGGAACCGCAACTTCTACCAGTACTTCCGCGACTGGTTCGGCCCGACGACCGACCGCCAGCCCGTCGGGTCCCTCGACTCGGTCACCACGACGGGGAGCACCGTGACCGTCACCGGGTGGGCACTCGACCCCGACACCACCGACCCGATCGCCGTGCACATCTGGATCGGGTCGTCGTCGGCCGCGTTCACGGCCAACCTGTCCCGCCCCGACGTCGGCGCCGCGTACAAGAAGGGTGACCTGCACGGGTTCAGCGCGACCATGCCGGCATCCCCGGGCACCGTCACCGTGTGCGTGTACGCGATCAACGACTGGGCCGCCGGCGGCAACTCCCAGATCGCCTGCCGCACCGTGACCGTGGTCAACCGTGCCCCGTTCGGGAACATCGAGACCGTGACGGCCGGCAACGGGACGGTCTCCGTGACCGGCTGGGCCCTGGACCCGGACACCGACGACCCGATCACCGTGCACATGTACGTCGACTCGGCCTCCGCCGCCTTCGTGGCCAACGGCTCACGACCCGACGTGGGCCGGGTCTGGGGGCGCGGCGACGCGCACGGCATCTCCGCGACGATGAACGCGACCTCCGGCCCGCACAACGTCTGCCTCTACGCGATCGACGCGTCGCAGGGCACCAACCCGCAGCTCGGGTGCCGCACGGTCACGGTGCCCGCCGTCGTGACCCCGCCCGAGGCGAACCGCCCCCCCATGGGCAACCTCGAGACAGCCGCCGTCGGCGAGGGCACCGTGTCGGTGTCCGGCTGGGCCCTCGACCCCGACACCGACGACCCCGTCACCGTGCAGGTGTCCGTGGACGGCAGCGTGGCGACGTCCCTCGTCGCGAAGGGCTCGCGACCGGACGTCGGCCGGGTCTGGGGCCGGGGCGACCTGCACGGCTTCGCGACGACCCTGAGCACGACGTCCGGTGCGCACGAGGTCTGCGTCACCGCGCTCAACGCGACGACCGGGCCGAGCACGCAGATCGCGTGCCGCACCGTCACCGTCCCGGCGGTGCAGACTCCCCCGGGATCGAACCGACCGCCCTTCGGGAACATCGAGACGGTGAGCGCGACCGCCGGCGCCGTGACGCTCACCGGCTGGGCCCTGGACCCCGACACCAACGACCCGATCACGGTGCACATGTACGTGGACTCGGCGTCGGCGGCGTTCACGGCCAACCAGTCCCGGCCGGACGTCGGGCAGGTGTGGGGCCGCGGCGACCTGCACGGCTTCACCACGACGATGGCGGCAGCCCCGGGGGTGCGCACGGTGTGCCTCTACGGCATCAACGCGACGGCCGGGACCAACCCGCAGATCGGCTGCCGCACCGTCACCGTGCCCTGACCCGCTCGTGGGCCGGCCCGACCGTCACCAGCTGACGACGCGGTCCGCGAGCCCGTCGCCGGCGAGCCCCGCCCGGACGGGCTCGAGGAAGTCGGGGCCGACGACCACGATGGCCACCGGGTCGGCGGTGAGCACACCCCGCGTGCCACCTCGACGGCACGGGCGGGCGTCTGCTCATCGACGCCGAGGAGACCTGCGGTCGCGTTGCCCTCGTCGGTCCACGCACCGGTGAGGGCGTAGAACCACTGCGCGGCCGCCACGGGGTGCACGCCGCCCGCTGCGGGGAACGACAGGTAGACGGGGTGCGACCAGCCGGAGGGCAGCGCCGCGTCGGCGGCGTCCAGGAGCAGACGGGCCGTCAGCGGCGGGTGGGCGGAGGCTTCCGCGAGACTCCCCCGCGCGGCGAAGCCCGGCGCGGCGTCGGGTCCGACGGCCGGCAGTGCAGGATGCACACCGCCCCAGCCGAACAGCGCCACCGCGACGACCGCCGCCCCGGCGAACGCCCGACCGGCCCGCGCGGGACGCGACCGTGCCGCGCGCACCGTGCTGAACAGCGCGGCGGCACCGACCGCGAGGAGGACGACCGACAGCAGCTGCAGCGCACGCGTGAACTTCCAGAAGTAGTACCCGAGCGACCCGTCCGCACTGATCTGCAGCGCGGCGATCCCGGCGGCCGCAGCGAGTCCGACGATCACGACCAGCATGCTGGCGGCCGAGCGCAACGAGACGGTCGAGCGGGCCCCGCGCCGCCGCAGGACGAGCAGGACGACGGCGACCACGACCGACGCGCCCGTCAGCAGCGCGGTCAGCCGCAGGGAGGCCGGGCTGATCCCGCCGTCCACCACGAGGATCGCGCCGACCTGTTGTCCTCCGATGACCGCGACCCCGTAGGCGGTGGCCGCCAGCGTCGCGAGGGCCAGGGTGGCGGTGCACCACGACGCCGCGCGACCGCCACGCCGCCGGGCGCGGCCCCAGGGCAGGAGGACAGCGAGGGCGAGGGGTGCGGCGAGGCACAGCAGGAGCGTCCAGTTGTGGGCCACCGCGACGACGGCCCCGCCCGCCGCCGCGGCGTGCACCGGCAGGATGATGCGCGCCGCGGGCACGAGCACGAGCGGCAGCGCGGCGAGCATGAGGGCGGCCACGAGGAAGTTGGGGAACCCCTCGGACAGCATTCCTCCGCCCGGGCCGAGCACGAGGGCCGACCAGGTGACGATCGCGACGACGGCGGCGGCCCAAGGTCGGCGACGCAGCCCGGGCAGGGCGCACACGCCCGCGACGACCACCGTCACGCAGACCACCGCGACCGTCGCCATCACGCGCGTGTAGTCGACCAGGTCGGCCGCCGCGGAGACCCGCACCGGCGACACCAGCTCGAGCAGGGTCGCCGCGACGGCGTGGAACCCCTGCGGGTAGTGCGCGTACGCCCAGTGCTCGCCCCCCGGTGCCGCTCCGAGCTGCCCGATGACGACCCCGTGCTGACGCAGGGACTGCGTGATCCCGGCGTGGGCGGAGTGGTCCCACCCGGTCGCCAGCATCGCGAGCGCGGACTCGGCCGACGGCACGCGGAACCACGGCGCGAGGACCCAGACCGTGACCGCGGCCGAGCCGACCGGCAGTACGTCCACGGCGCGCCAGCGCGGGACGTACGACCGCAGCCGCGCGACCGGGTCGATCGCACCCGCCGCGACGCCCGCCAGCGTGCCGGCGAGGGCCGCGAGGATCACGGTGGCACGACCGAGCGTCCCGACCGGTCCGGGCAGCCACCACAGGACGGGCACCCAGCCGAGAGCGAGGCAGCCTGCGAGCAGCACCCGCCGCGCGAGGTCCCGCGACGTGGGCACGGCCAGGGTCAGCGCCACGAGGACCACCGCCGCCGCGGCGTGCTCGAGGACGCCGACCGCCCGCAGCGCTACGACGACACCGGCGACGAGGAGCCCGACGAGGATCCCCCGCCCCCGCCGCGCCCCCGGCCCTCCCGAAGCGCCAGGAAGGGCCGCAGGGCGCGCGACGGTGAGGGCGTCGTCGGTGACGTGCACTGGTCCCTCGCTGTCCACGCGCCGGCCGACTGCTTCGACCGGGAGTCGGGTGCGAATCTTACTGAGTGAAGAAGCCCTGGACGTCCACGACGAGATCGGTGTCGAAGGACTGCGAGTAGAACGACACCGAGCCGTTGGCGCCCACCGGCACCATGACGAGATTCGGCTCGTCCCGCCCGCGCACCACGTTGAGGTTCGACACCGTCGGCACCGGGCCGCCGACGACCGTCGGGAAGACGCGGATGTTCGTCGTCCCCCGCGGCGAGGCCGCCGTCACGTTGAGCACCACCGCGGTGGCCCCCGACGGGACGCCGCCCACGCCGGTGACCTTGAGCTGCGAGGTCACCCCCGCCCGCAGCGTCGACGAGAGGCCGACCCCGGACCGCGTGTCCGCGATGCGCGACGGGTCGACCGGGGTGAACCCCTGCCTCCCGGTCGGGCTGTAGTAGCCGGCCAGGTCGGCGATCAGCCACAGGTCGTGGCTCTGCGTGTAGAACCGCACCTTCCCGCCGTCGCCGACGAGGACGGTCACCAGGTTGGGCTGGTCCCGGCCGCCGGTGAGGTTGAGGTTCGAGACCGCGGGCGGCTCCTGCGGCTCGGACGCCGCCGGTCGCGGGTACACACGCACGTTGGTCATGCCGCCGGGCGCGACGCCCGTGACGTTGAGCACGACCGCCGTCGCGTCGGCAGGGACACCGTTCACCCCGGCGACCTGGAGGTCGACGTAGTGGTCGTACCGGAGGCGGCCGGTCGGCACGCCGCCCGTCCCGTCCATGAGGTTCATGACGCGCACGGGGCTCACGGGTGTGTAGGCCGTCCCGCCGCCCTCGCTGTAGTAGCCCGCGATGTCGGCGACGAGGTCGGCCGTCGCGCCCTGGATCGCGAACCGGACGGACCCCTCCGCGCCGAGCTTGACCGTGACGAGGTTCGGCTGGTCGGCCCACTGGGCGAGGTTGAGGTTCGACACCGTCGGCACCGCGTCGCCCGACGCCGGGGTGGGGAACACCCGGACGTTCCCCAGCCCGCTCGGCGACACCGCGGTCACGTTGAGCACGACGGCCGTGGCCGTGTCGGGCACCTCCCAGCCGCCGAGCTGCAGGTCGATCGGCTCCCCGGGGACCACCCGCCCGGGCTCGACGCCCGTGCCGTCGCGGGTGTCGAGGACGCGCACCGGCTCGAGCGGCGTGAACCGGTCGCCGCTCGCGCCGACCGTGAAGTACGTCCGGTAGGCCTCGTCCTGCACGGCACCGTCGGCGTCCGTGAGCCCGGCGACCCGCAGCTGGTAGTGCCGACCGACCACGAGGTCGGCCGACGGAGTGATCCGGATGGTGTCGGTCGCCGGGTCCACCGTGCGGGTCGCCGCGACCGCGGAGCCCGTGGTGCCGTCGACGAGCCGGACGGTCGACGTCGTGGCGGCACCGGCCGGCAGCTGACGTCCCGAGACCACCGTCAGCGTCGGTCGGACGGGCACGCCGCTGCGCTGCGTCTGCGGTCCGTCGACGATCCACTCCGCACCTCCGGGCGGCTCGGCGAGGTAGCGGTTGCGAAGCACGTTGATCGTGCCGCCGGCGCTCGCGACGAGGACGTCGCCCCGCCCGTCACCGGACAGGTCACCGACGGCCAGCCCCCGTGCGCCGGTGTCGGAGGCCGTCCCGATCTGCGAGACGTTGGTCCGTGCGCCGAACGTCCCTGGCCCGGTGCGGCGGACCCAGGTGACGGAAGAACCCCTGCCGGAGAGGATGTCCGGCAACCCGTCCGCGTCGACGTCGAGGACCGCCGCGTTGCGCGACACGTACCCGGTGAACGTCGAGGTGGCGGCACCCAGGGTGTGGTCCGCCCCCTGGGCGTGGAACGTCACGGAGTTGCTCGTCCCGTCGACCCCGATCGCCAGGACGTCACCGTCACCGTCGCCGTCCACGTCCGCGACGTCGACGAACGCCGGCGCCTCACGCGTGGGGACGAGGCTCGACGCGCCGAACGTCCCGGCCGGTGCCTGCGGGACGACCTCGATCGACGCGGCACCTGCGGGACCGGCACCGACCAGGTCGGGGCGACCGTCGCCTGTGACGTCGCCGACCGCGAGCCGCACGACCGGCCCGGCCAGCAGCGTGACGGGGACGAGCGCGCTCCCGTCGTGCCGCAGGAGCACCGTGGACGCGGCGGTGGTGAGCACGAGGTCGTCGTCGCCGTCACCGTCGACGTCGGTGGCGCGCACGGCGGTGGCGACGTCGGCGGACAGCAGCGTGGCCGCGCCGAGGGTCCCGGCGCTCCAGGGCCACGCGCGGACGCCCGACGGGGTCGCGGCGACGACCTCGTCGCCGCCGCCCGGGAGCACGTCGGCCAGCACGAGCGTGTTGTCGACGAGCGCCTCCGGGACGACGACCTCGGCGCGGAGGGTCGTCGGCACGCCTGTGACGACCGAGAGGACACCCGTGCTCCCGTCCGTCGACGCGACGACGCCGTCGAGAGCGCCCCCCGGCACCAGGTCCCCGACGGCCACCTGCGACGAGGTCGCCGAGACGTCGTCCCGGACCAGCTCGGGGTTCAGACCGAGCTCGGTCCCGGCCCGCACGTCGAGCCGGTAGGACCCCCCGGTCGCCGCCGCCACGCCCCGGACCCTCAGGTACACCGTCCCCGCGGCCGCGACGGGGACCGTGGTGCTTTTCGTGCCGCCGTACTGGCCCGTGCGCGCGGTGCCCAGCCGGCGGTACGACGCATCGACGACGTCGACCTCGACGTCCGCGTTCGTGCTCGCCGTCAGGGTGATCTCGCGCCACCCGGCGCCGCTCACGGGCACGGACCACCAGTCCGCGTCGCCGTCCACGTCGATCACGCCGTTCCAGTTCCCGGCCGGCTCGGTCGTGGGGAGCGGGTGGGCGCGCGCCGGGACGTCGTCGTCGGAGTCCCCCTCGGCGCCCGTCGCCCGGTCCAGCGGCACGCCCCGGGTCTGGCCGAAGGCGGCCGACACGTCGAGGACGCCGGCACCGAGGTACGGGTCGCGCCCACGGGACCCGGCGTCGCGCGCGGACGCCACGAGCGCGTCCGCGACCTGCGCGGCGGTCCAGCCGGGCTTGGCCTGGCGCAGCATCGCGGCGGCCCCGGCGACCAGCGGCGACGCCATCGACGTCCCGGTCCCCACGACGAACTGGGCGTCCCCCAGCGACGACGGCCCGACGATGTCGACCCCCGGCGCCGCGAGCGAGACGGTGTCGCCCCAGCTCGAGAACCCGGCGCGCGTGCCCCAGTCGTCCGTCGCGGCGACCGACAGCACACCGGGGACCTGCGCGGCGTACGCGGCGGGGTACAGCGGCGCCTCGGTGCCCTGGTTGCCGGCCGCCGCCACGACGACGACCTTCTTGCCGACGGCGTACTGCAGCGCGGCGAGGATCGCGGGTGCCGGTTCCGGCCCGGTGAGCGACAGGTTGATCACCGTGGCGCCCTTGTCGACCGCCCAGGTGATGCCCGCGGCGAGGTCGGAGTCGTTGCCGAACCCCTCGTCGTCGAGCACCCTGACCGGGAGGATCTTCGCGTCCCAGGCCGCACCCGCCACGCCGAACCCGTCGTTGCCGCGTGCAGCCGCGATCCCGGCCACGAGCGTGCCGTGGCCCTGCTGGTCGCTCGCGTCGGTGTCGTCGTCGACGAAGTCGTACCCGCTCGCGGTCAGGACGCGGCCGCCGGCGAAGTCCTGGTGGGTCGAGCGCACGCCCGTGTCGAGCACGGCCACCGTGGCACCCGCACCCCGCGTCACGTCCCACGCGCGCGGGAACCGCGTGAGGTCGAGGTAGGGCCACGTCGAGGACTGCACCAGCGTGTCGTCCGGCCACACCGCCGCGGACCGGACGTGGTCCACCTGGACGTCGGCCACCCGCGGGTCGTCGGCGAGGTCGGCCGCGACCTGCTCAGGGTCCTGGTCCCCCACCGCGACGGCCACGAAGCCGGTCGCGCCGACCGTGTCGTGCTCGGTCACGCCCGCGGCCGAGAGTGCCGAGCGCTCCTGCGCGTCGGCCACCCCGTCCACGAACCGGACGAGCACCTGGTCAGGCTCGGGCGCTGCGTTGCCGGTCTCGGGCACGCGGGGGATCTCCGTCCGCGCCGACGGCTCCGAACCGGTCGGGTCCTCCCCGCGCGGGACCGCGCCCGCTGCGGTCGGGACCAGCGACGTCGCCAGGAGGAACGCCGCGAGCGTCCCCCCGAGAACCGTCCTCGCGCGTCGTGCGCGCCTTGTCGTCGACCGCACCGACTTCACGCGTGAGCTCCCTCTGGTCCGCTGATCCACGCGGAGGGTATCGGCACGAACAGGGCCTGACAGGAGGGTTGCGGCAAACCCGCCGGTCCCGATCTCTCGGCACGTCCCCGGGCGTCCGCGGAGCCTGGCCCGCGGGACGCCCGGGTGCGGTGCTACGGCGTGAAGTAGCCCTGGACGTCCACGATGATCTCGGTGTCGAACGACTGCGAGTAGAAGGACACCTCACCGTCCTCGCCCACGGGGACGATCACGAGGTTCGGCTCGTCGATCCCGAGGTTCACGTTGAGGTTGGACACCAGCGGGACCGCGCCCCCGGCGGCCGCGGGGAAGACGCGGATGTTCGTCGTGCCGCGCGGCTGCGACGCCGTCACGTTGAGCACGACGGCGGTGGCGTCCGCCGGCACGCCACCGACGCCGGTGACCTCGAGGTCGGCGGTGACACCCGCCCGCACCGTCGAGGCGAAGCCGAGACCGGAGCGCGTGTCGCCGATCCGGGCCGGGTCGACCGCGGTGAAGAGCTGGCCGCCGGTCGGGCTGTAGTAGCCCGCGAGGTCGGCGACGAGGAACGTGTCGTACGCGTAGTTGTAGAACCGCACCATGCCCTCGGCGCCGATCTGCACCGTCACCAGGTTCGGCTGGTCCTCGCCGTTGCCCACCGGGTTCAGGTTCGAGATCTCCGGCGGCTCCTGCGACGCCCCGTCCGCCGGGCGCGGGTACACGCGGATGTTGGTCGGCCCGAAGGGAGCCACCGCGGTGACGTTCAGCACGACCGCCGTCGCGTCGGCGGGCACGCCGTTCCTCCCCCGGACCAGCAGGTCCACGTGGTCCCTGAGCCCGAGTCGACCGGCATCGACGCCGCCCGTCCCGTCGCGCAGGTCCATGGCCCGCACCGGGCTGACCGGCGTGTACGCGGTGGCTCCGGTGGGGCTGTAGTACCCGGCGAGATCGACCGCGAGGTCGGCCGTCGCGCGCTCGATCGCGAACCGCACCGCACCACCTGCACCGAGCTTGACCGTCACCAGGTTCGGCTGGTCGGTCCACTCCCGGACGTTGAGGTTGGACACCACCGGCACGGCGTCGCCGGAGACCGGCGTGGGGAAGACCCGGATGTTGCCGAGGTCGCTCGGGCGCACGGCGGTGACGTTGAGGACGACGGCCGTGGCGTCGGCGGGGACAGACGTCCCCCCGAGCACCAGGTCGATGGGGGCCGACGGCTCGAGGCGCTCGGCGTGGCCGCCGGTGCCGTCACGCGTGTCGAGCACCCGCACCGGACTGAGCGAGGTGAACCGGTCCCCGCCGGCCGCGGGCGCTGCCCCGGCCGTGGACGGGACCAGCGCGATCGCCAGCGCGACCACCGCCACGACCCCTCCGAGTGCCGCCCTGGAGCGTCCTGCCCGCCATGCCGTCGTCATCATGCCCTGTCTCCCTCGGTCGTCGTTCCACGCGGAGGGTAGCGCTGGGACGAGCCGCACGGAGCACATTGCGCGGGACTCACCCGTCCGGTGCGGCACACTAGGTGCCCATGCGCGGAATCATCCTGGCCGGCGGCTCCGGCACGCGGCTGCACCCGATCACTCTCGGCGTCAGCAAGCAGCTCGTCCCCGTCTACGACAAGCCGATGATCTACTACCCGCTGTCGACGCTGATCCTGGCGGGGATCAAGGACGTGCTGGTCATCACGACGCCGCACGACGCGGAGCAGTTCGAGCGGCTCCTCGGCGACGGCTCGCAGTTCGGCATCTCGATCACCTACACGGTGCAGGCCGAGCCGAACGGCCTCGCGCAGGCGTTCGTGCTGGGCGCCGACTTCGTGGGCACCGACTCGGCGGCACTCGTCCTCGGCGACAACATCTTCTACGGCCCGGGACTCGGCTCCCGGCTCCAGCGGTTCGAGAACATCGACGGAGGAGCCGTCTTCGCCTACCGCGTCGCGGACCCGACGAGCTACGGCGTGGTCGAGTTCGACGACTCGGGCAAGGCGCTGTCGCTCGAGGAGAAGCCGACGAAGCCGCGCTCGAGCTTCGCCGTCCCCGGCCTGTACTTCTACGACAACGACGTCGTGGAGATCGCCCGTGACCTGCAGCCGTCGGCGCGCGGGGAGTACGAGATCACCGACGTCAACCGGGTCTACCTCGAGCAGGGTCGGCTGCAGGTCGAGGTCCTCCCCCGCGGCACGGCCTGGCTGGACACCGGCACGTTCGACTCGCTGCTCGAGGCCTCGGACTACGTGCGCACCATCGAGCACCGGCAGGGCCTCAAGGTCGGCTCGCCGGAGGAGGTCGCCTGGCGCCGAGGATTCCTCACCGACGACGAGCTGCGCACCCGCGCCGAGTCGCTGGTCAAGTCGGGGTACGGAACGTACCTGCTCGGTCTGCTGGAGGAGGGGCAATGAGCGCCGCGAGCGCCCTCGAGGACCCGCAGTCGCAACCGCGGCCACCGTGGCGCGCGCGGCTGCGCGGCCTGACCGGCCGGGAGCTCGACCCCCGCAACAACAGCTTGAACCTCATCCGGCTGGTGCTGGCGTCGACCGTGCTGTTCGCGCACGCCTACTACATCGCCGGCATGGGTGTCGGGCCCCACATCGACGGTGAGAACCTCGGCGGCTGGGCGGTGTTCGGGTTCTTCACCATCAGCGGCTACCTCATCACCGCGAGCCGCCTGGGCAACAACCTCGGTACCTATCTCGTGCACCGCATCGCCCGCATCATGCCCGCGTTCTGGGTCTGCCTGATCGTCACCGCCGGCGTCTTCGCGCCCATCGGGTACTGGGCGGCGCACCGGACCTTCGACGGCTTCCTCACCACGCCGACCGCGCCGGCCAGCTACGTCTTCGCCAACTTCTTCCTGAAGATCGGCGCCTACGACGTCGCCGGGACGCCCGCGAACGTCCCGTACCCGGGTGCGTGGGACGGCTCGCTGTGGAGCCTGTACTACGAGTTCCTCTGCTACCTGGTCATCGCCGGCCTGCTCAGCCTCGCCTGGTTCCGGCGCTCGGCCTGGCCGCTGGCCGCCGCGTTCCTCCTCTCGGTCGCCGTGTGGGCGAAGATCGAGGTCGTCCTGCCGTACCTCGGCGGCAACCCGGACGTGCTGCTCCTGTCCAAGCTGCTCCCGCTGTTCCTCGGCGGGGCGCTCGTGCAGGTGCTCCGCTCGCGGCTCCCGCTGCACTGGGTGGGGGCGCTCGCCGCCGCCGCGCTCTCGGGTGTGGCCATCGCGGTCCTCGACGGCTGGGGGGCGCAGCTGACGGCACCGCTGATCACCTACCTGCTCCTCTGGATCGCGTCGGTGGTCCCGGCCCCGCGCCTGATCCAGAAGCACGACATCTCCTACGGCGTGTACATCTACGCGTTCCCGGTGCAGCAGCTGCTCGCCATCGGCGCCGTGTACGTGCACGGCCTGTGGGTCTTCAACATCGCCGCGCTGCTCGGCACGATCCCGCTGGCGATCGCGAGCTGGCTCCTGGTGGAGCGCCCGATCATGCGGCGTGCGCGCCGGACCACGAAGGCCGCGTCCACGCCACCCCCGACGCCGGCCCCCGAGCCGACGCCCGAACCGGAGGACGGCGTACCCGCGGGCCGCACGACCTCCCCCACCCCGGTCGGCGCCTGAGCACGCGATAGGCTCGACGCCACCTCCACCACCTCACGTACGGGACACCATGACGCGCGCTCTCATCACCGGCATCACCGGCCAGGACGGCCTCTACCTCGCGGAGCTCCTCCTGTCGAAGGGGTACGAGGTCTACGGCCTCATCCGGGGTCAGAACAACCCGAAGTACGAGCTGGTCGAGCGCACCGTCCCGGGCGTGCACCTGGTGACGGGTGACCTCACCGACCTGTCGAGCCTGCTGCGGGCGCTGGCTGTCTCCCAGCCCGACGAGGTGTACAACCTGGGCGCGATCTCGTTCGTGGCGTACTCCTGGGAGAACGCGCACCTGACGTCGGACGTGACCGGCAAGGGCGTGCTGAACATCCTCGAGGCGATCCGTCTGCACGCGGGCGAGAACGCCGACAAGGTGCGCTTCTACCAGGCCTCCAGCTCGGAGATGTTCGGCAAGGTGCAGGAGGTCCCGCAGCGGGAGTCGACGCTGCTGTGGCCCCGCTCGCCGTACGGCGTGGCCAAGGTGTTCGGCCACTACATGACGATCAACTACCGCGAGTCGTACGGCATGCACGCCTCGTCGGGCATCCTGTTCAACCACGAGTCGCCGCGCCGCGGGCCGGAGTTCGTGACCCGCAAGGTCAGCCAGGCGGTCGCGCGCATCTCGCTGGGCCTGCAGGACGGCATCACGATGGGCAACCTCGACGCCAAGCGCGACTGGGGCTTCGCCGGCGACTACGTCGAGGCCATGTGGCGGATGCTGCAGCAGGACGAGGCCGACGACTACGTGGTCGCGACAGGCGAGACGCACTCGATCCGGGAGCTGCTCGACATCGCGTTCCGCCGCGTCGGCATCGACGACTGGGCAGGCCTGGTCCACCAGGACGCCCGGTTCATGCGCCCCGCCGAGGTCGACCTGCTCATCGGCGACCCGGCCAAGGCGCACGACGTCCTCGGCTGGAAGCCCCAGGTCGGCTTCACCGAGCTCATCGAGATGATGGTCGACAACGACCTGCAGGAGCAGCGCGCGCTCGCCGGGAAGTGACCGCGTGAGCGTCGCGCTCGTCACCGGCATCACCGGGCAGGACGGGAGCTACCTGGTCGACCGGCTGCTCGGGGACGGCGTCGAGGTGCACGGCATGGTGCGCGCCGGCGACCCGTCGACCAGCGCCCTGCAGGCGGCGCACCCGGAGGTGCACCTGCACGAGGCCGACCTCGCCGACGGCCCCGCGCTGCACGGGCTGGTCCGGGACGTCGCGCCCGACCACCTGTACAACCTCGCCGGCATCAGCTCGGTCGCCACGTCGTGGCAGGAGCCGGCGCTCACGGCCCTGCTCAGCGGCGTCGCGGTCGCCGAGCTGCTGGCCGCCGCCCTGGAGGTCCAGGAGGCGACGGGCAGACCGGTCGCGGTGGTGCAGGCCTCCAGCGCCGAGATCTTCGGCGAGCCCGACCGCGTCCCCCAGGACGAGGCCACGGCCGTCCGTCCGACCAACCCGTACGGCGCCGCGAAGGCGTACGCCCACCAGATGTCGGGCATCTACCGTTCACGCGGGCTGGCGGTGTCCAGCTGCATCCTGTTCAACCACGAGTCGCCGCGTCGACCACCGGCCTTCGTCACGCGCAAGATCACGCAGGCCGCGGCCCGCATCGGTCGGGAACGCACCGGGGAGATCACGCTGGGCAACCTCGACGCCCGGCGGGACTGGGGCTGGGCGCCCGACTACGTCGACGCGATGGTCCGGGCCGCGCACCATCCCGGGGGCGGGGACTTCGTCGTCGCGACCGGCGAGACCCACTCGGTGGCCGAGTTCGCGGCCGCGGCACTCGCCCGGGTCGGGATCGACGACTGGGAGCGCTGGGTCCGCACCGACCTCGCGTTCGTCCGTCCGACGGACACCGCACAGCTGGTCGGTGACCCGACCCGGGCGCGCGAGGTGCTGGGCTGGGCGCCCACCCGCTCGTTCACCGAGGTCGTGCACGCCATGGTCGACCACGACGTCCAGCTGCTCGGCTGACCCCCGCACGACAGAGCCCCGGCGTCCACCTGCGACCGCCGGGGCGCTGTCAGTGGGTCAGATGCTCACGCCGGGCTGGGTGTCGATCCAGGAGGCGAGCCGGGCGACGCCGGCCTCGAGGCCGAGCTCGGGAGTCCAGCCGATCGCGTCGCGGGCATGGGAGACGTCGGCCCACGCGTGCCGCACGTCGCCCTGGCGGAACTGCCCGGTGACGTGCGGAGCCGGGGCGCCGTAGTGGGCCGCGATGAGCTCGGCGGCACGGGCGATGGTCTGCTGCTCCCCCGAGCCGATGTCGATCGGGGCGGTACCGGGCGCGTCGGCCAGCGCCGCGGCGACCACGGCCCGCGCGACGTCGTCGATGAGCACGAAGTCGCGGCGGACCTCGCCGTCCTCGTACAGCGGGATCGAGCGGCCGGCCTTCGCCAGCCGGCAGAACAGCGACATGATCCCCGTGTACGGGTTGATGAGGGACTGCCCCGGGCCGTAGACGTTCTGCAGCCGCAGCGTCACCGGCTCGACCCCGACGGACTGTGCCCAGGAGGCCAGGACGTGCTCCTGCGCGAGCTTGGTGGCGCCGTAGACGCTCACGGGCGCCGGGGAGACCACGTCGGCCGCCATGGCGACGGGCTCGGCTCCCGGGAAGTCCCACTGACCCGCCTCGAGGATCGCGCTGGTGCGCTGCCCCGGGTAGAACAACGAGCCGTCGGGGCGGCGCCAGGCACCCTCGCCGTACACGGCGCGGCTGCTGGTCAGGACGACGCGGGCGGGCAGCGCCTCGTGGCGCAGCAGCGCGTCGAGCATCTGGGTGGTGCCCACGACGTTGACCATCGCGTGCCGCGAGGCCTCGGCCAGCGACTGCCCGGTGCCCGTCTCGGCGGCCAGGTGCACGACGACGTCCGGGCGGACCTCGGCCAGAACGGCGTCCCAGGTGCCCGGGTCGGTGACGTCGCCGACGCGCAGGTCGACGCGGGCGTCCAGGTCGGCGGGGCGGGCGGCGCTCGGGTGGATCTGCGGGTGCAGGTTGTCCACCGCGACCACGTGCTCGAACGCGTCGGCCAGGGCCGGGGCGATCGCCGTCCCGATGAAGCCGGCACCCCCGCTGACGAGAACCGTGCCCCGTCGCGTCGAACCGGACTCGGACGTCGAGGACATGCTCACTGCTCTCCTAGGGTTTGTCGGCCCACCGATCTTTCCACGGGGGGCCGGGCGGGTCACTCGGGTGCGGTGCCCGGCCGGAGCGCGTGGCGCAGCAGGGTGCCGACGGCACCGGGCCGCTTCGACGCCACGGCCTGCGGGACCAGCGTCAGGGCGTGCAGCCGCGAGGTCAGGTGGGTGCGGGCGGCGCGCTCCGCCCGGCGCCAGCCCAGCTCGGCGACCTGGTCGCCGGCCTGCCGGAAGTAGTCGCGCTCGCCGCGGAAACGGCTGCCGTCGAGGGCCTTGGCCGAGGAGGCGCTCGCCGTGTGCCGACGGTAGGAGAAGCACAGCGTCGGCTCGAGCAGCATCTGACCGCCCGCGCACACCACGTCGATGACGAGCGCGAGGTCCTGGATGATCGGCATGCCGTCGCGGAACGGGGTGGAGACGAGGATCTCCCGCCGGAACGCCAGCGACGGCCAGTAGAGCCAGTCCGCGCGCAGGAGGCTGGCGGCCAGGTCCTCCCCGGACAGCACGCGCGGTCGCTTCGTGCGCGGCATCATGAGCCTCTGCTTGACGGTGTCCGCGAGCGTCGAGACGACCGTCCCGGACTCGTCGATGACCTGCACGCCCGGCTGGATGATGTCGACCGTGGGAAACGCCGCCGCCGCCGCGAGCACGACGTCGACGTAGTTCGGCAGGAGCACGTCGTCGCAGCCGAGCAGGACGACGACGTCCTGGGTGGCCAGGGAGACGCAGGTCCGGTAGTTCTCGGTGATCCCCTGGTTGCGCTCGTTGCGCACGTAGGTCACGCGCGGGTCGTCGAGCTCGGCGAACCAGGCGGCGACGGACGCGTCGGGGTATGCGTCGTCGACCACCGTCAGCAGCCAGTCGTCGTTGCGCTGCGCCAGGACGCTGCGCACGGTCTCGCGCAGCAGCGCGGGCTCGCCCCAGAACGGGACGAGGATGTCGAGAGGCATGCGGACGGGCCTTTCCGGGGGTGGGATGCCCCGACTCTACAAGGGACGCGAGTTCGTCGGCGCCGCTCCCCATGGGCCACACTGAGGGCGCGCGACGACGAGCCGCGCCCGACCGGCCGCGGGACGCGCCCCGCCCAGACTTCACGGAGACGCACCCGATGACACCCCAGAACGACCCGCTGCGGGTCGCGCTGTCGATGCTCACCCTCGTCCCCGGCGGGATGGGTGGGTCGGAGACGTACGCCCGCGAGCTCGTCCGTGGTCTGGCTGCGTCCTCGACGGTCGACGCGACCGGGTTCGTCGCGGAGATCGGCGCGGGCTTCTGCGCCCCGCTGCCCGAGCACGTGGCGCACGGCGTGACCGGCGGGCACTCGACGGTCGACCGCGTCCGCACGCTCGCCCAGGCCGGTCTGCGCGGCCGCGCGCTGCGCCAGGCGATGAGCGGGTTCGACCTCGTGCACGTCCCGTTCACGGCCCCGGTGCCGAAGCCCCCGCGCGGCGTGCCGATGGTCCAGACGTTGTTCGACGTCCAGCACCTCGACCTGCCGCACCTGTTCAGCCGCGCCGAGCTGCTCTACCGGACGCGCTTCTACGAGGGTGCCGCGCGCGACGCGGCCGCGGTCGTCACGATCAGCGAGTTCGCCCGTCAGCAGATCATCAGCCAGGTCGGCGTCGACGCCGACCGCGTGTTCGTGGCGCACCTCGGGGTGGACGCCGACGCGTTCACCCCGCACCTCGGCGAGCGCGAGCCGTTCGTCTTCTACCCCGCCCGCGGTTGGGCGCACAAGAACCACCCCCGCCTGATCGAGGCGGTCGGCCTGCTCCGCGAGACGCGTCCGGACCTGCGCCTCGTGCTGACCGGTGGTGCGCTCGACTCGCTCGGACCCGTGCCGTCCTGGGTGGACGTGCGGGGGCTCGTCCCGTTCGACGAGCTCCGCCGGCTGTACCGCACCGCGAGCGCCCTGGTGTTCCCCAGCCTGTACGAGGGCTTCGGCCTGCCCCCGCTCGAGGCGATGGCGTCAGGCTGCCCGGTCGCCGCGTCGACTGCCGGGTCGCTGCCCGAGATCTGCGGCGACGCCGCGGTCCTGTTCGACCCCACCGACCCCGCGGACATCGCCCGCGGTGCGCTCGAGGCGATCGCCCGGACCCAGGAGCTGCAGCCGCTCGGTCTGACCCGCGTCGGCGAGTTCACCTGGGAGAACTGCCTGCGCGTGCACGACGACGCCTACGCCGCGGCGGTGCGCACCGCATGACCTCGCCCGAGACCGAGTCTCCGGGGGCCATGACCCGCGGGAGCGCCACGGGGGTCGGCGTCGCGTCGATCATCGCGGCCGCCTCCGGCTACGGCGTGATCCTCATCGCCGCGTGGTCCCTCGAGCCCGCCCGCAACGCCGACTTCCTCGCGTTCTGGTCCTTGCTGTTCTTCTCGTTCGGCATGCTCGCGGGGATCCAGAACGAGACGACACGGGCGGTGCGGAGCGCCTACGACGGTCTCGCCGGGCGCGCCCCGGGCGCGCCCGTCCTGCCGCTGGCGCTCGCGATCGGTGCCGGGCTCGGGCTTCTGCTGGCCGTCACCTCGCCGTGGTGGGCCGGACCGGTCCTCGGTGAGCACGAGCCCGTGCTCATCGGCGTGCTCGCGCTGGCCGTCGTCGCGTTCGCCGGGCAGGTCGCCGTGGCCGGGGCCCTCGGCGGGGCCGGCCGCTGGTCGGTGTTCGCCGTGCTCGTCGGCTCCGAGGCCACCGTGCGGCTTGCTCTCGTCGCGGCCGCCGCCGTGGCGGGTGCCGCCATCGCGGGGCTCGAGGTCGCCGCCGCTGCCGCCGCCGGCACCTGGCTCCTCGTCCTGGCCGCCTCGCCTGCCGCCCGGCGGGCCACGGGCGCCCGCGCCGACGTGACCACCGGGCCCTTCCTGCGCCGCGCCGGAGCCGCGATCGTCGCGGCCGCCTCGAGCGCCGCGCTCGTGGTCGGCTTCCCCGTGCTCCTGCGGCTGACCTCGACGCCGGCGGAGTACGCGCTGTCCGCACCGCTGCTCATCGCCGTCTCGCTGACGCGCGCACCGCTGATGATCCCGCTGGGCGCCTACCAGGGCGTCGCGATCACGCACTTCCTCACCCACCGCGACCGCGGCGTCGCGGCGCTGCGACCCGTCGCGCTCGCCGTCCTGGGGGCCGGGGTCCTCGGCGCCCTGCTCGCATGGCTCGTGGGTCCGTGGCTCATGACCACCCTGATCCGCTCGGACTACCGCGTGGACGGGGTGGTGCTCGCAGGCCTGACGTTCGCCGCCGCGCTGCTGGCGCTGCTCACGCTCACGGGCGCCGCCGTGCTCGCGGTCGACCGGCACGCGGCCTACACGGGCGGCTGGATCGCGGCGACCGCCACCTCGGTCGTGGTGCTCCTCCTGCCGCTGCCGGTCGAGCTGCGCGCGGTCCTCAGCCTCGGCGTCGGTCCCGTCGTCGGCGTTGCCGTCCACCTCGTCGCGGCGTCCCGAGCGCCCCTGATCGGTCGGTAGAGTGCAGGCCATGCCCGCCAGCCCCGAGCAGAGAGTCCTCATCATCGTCCCCGCGTGGAACGAGGAGGAGACCGTGGGCACCATCGTCCACGAGGTGCGCGAGACCCTTCCCGACGCCGACATCCTGGTGGTCAACGACGGCTCCACGGACCGCACCGCGACCGTCGCCAGGGCTGCGGGCGCCCGCGTCCTGGACCTCCCGATCAACCTCGGCGTGGGTGGGGCGATGCGGGCCGGCTACACCTTCGCCTACCGCAACGGCTACGACCGCACGGTCCAGCTCGACGCCGACGGCCAGCACGACCCGGCGGAGGTCCGTGTGCTGTTCGAGACGCTCGACGCCGAGCAGGCCGACATCGTCATCGGTGCCCGGTTCGCCGGTGTCGGCGAGTACGAGGTCCGCGGCCCGCGCAAGTGGTCGATGACGATCCTGTCGAAAGTCCTCTCCCGCGTGGCGGGCACCCGGCTGACCGACACCACGTCCGGGTTCAAGGCGTGCGCCCCGCCGGCGATCCGCCTCTTCGCGTCCAACTACCCGGCCGAGTACCTCGGCGACACCATCGAGTCGCTCGTGATCGCGTCGCGTGCGGGCCTACGCGTGCGGCAGGTCGGCGTGAACATGCGCATCCGTGCAGGTGGGCGTCCCTCGCACAGCCCCGTGAAGGCAGCCGTGTTCCTCTCCCGAGCGATGCTCGCCCTGCTCATCGCGCTCTCGCGCCCGAGCGAGCCCGTCGCGGTCGAGGGTGCCACGGCATGAGCGGCTACCTGTTCGCGGTCTCCCTGTCCGTCCTGGTCGTCGGGCTGCTGTTCTTCCTCCTGCGCACGCGCCGGATCCGGGAGAAGTACGCCGGCATCTGGATCGCCCTGGCCGCGGCCGTGGTGATCGTCAGCATCTTCCCGCAGCTGGCCTTCTGGCTCTCCCGGCTGTTCGGGGTCGAGACCCCGGTGAACCTGGTCTTCGCGACCGGCTTCGTGGTCCTGCTGCTCGTGTGCATCCAGCTGTCCGCCGAGGTGTCCAACCTCGAAGAGGAGACGCGGACGCTGGCGGAGGAGATCGCGCTCCTGCGCCTGGAGGTCACCGAGCTCGCGGAGCGTCAGAGGGCGATCGAGCCGGGCTCGGAGCCGCAGGCGGGAGCGGACCCGCCGCTCACTCAGGGCTGAGCACGCACACCACGTCGGACGTCGACAGCACCACCTTGAGCGCGGGGAAGTAGACCGCCCGGCGCAGCGTGCCGGCGACCTCGGCGTACGCCCCTGCCGTCATCCGGTGCACCCCGTGGATCAGCGAGGTCTGGAACCCGCGCCGCCGGGCGCCGCGGAACAGCACGATCCGCAGACCCGCCTCGTGCGCGTAGTACGTCATCTTGTGCGCCCCGATGGCGTTCACGTGCGTGGGGTCGCCGTTCTGGAACGCGTTGCCGAGCCAGCTGTCGGCGTTGGGGAAGCGCAGGAACAGGGCGCCGTGCGGCCGCAGCTTGGCGCGTAGACCGCGCAGGAACTCCACGCTCTGCGCGGGGTCGATGTGCTCGAACACGTCCCACCCGGCGATGAGGTCGAACGACGCGTCCGGCAGGGTGTCGAGCTCGTCGGCCCCGAGCGCCGTGAACCCGGCGCCCCGGGCGGTGGTGACGAGCTCGGGCAGGATCTCCGTCCCGGTGACGGCCCAGTCCTGGCGTCGGCAGTAGCCGAGGAACTCCCCGTTCCCGAAGCCGACCTCCAGGACGTCGCGGACCTCGGTGAGCCGGCAGACCTCGCGCAGCTCGGAGCGGAAGTATGCGTCGTCCCCCCGCCCGACCGCAGCGAAGGCCTCGGGCTCGTCCCAGCCCTTCCAGGCGCTGTAGACGCTCTCCGCGCCGGGGCGCACCGTCGCCTGGTCCCGGTCCGCGCGTCGCTCGTGGCTCACGCGCCGAATGCTAGCCACATTCGACGCGTACCGGTCAGTCCCTCGCCCGGTTCAGGCCAGGACCGTGGGCGCCGCGACGTCCCACCGCCCCTGCCAGTCCCCGATGCCGGCCACCCCCGCGAGCGCGAACGCGTCGTGCCCGAGGACCGAGTACGCGGGCCGGGGCGCGGGGCGGACGAACGCCTCGCTCGTGGTCGGCCGCACGATCGCCGGGTCGAGCCCGGCGGCACCGACGACCGCCTGCGCGAACTCGTGCCAGGACGCCGCGCCCGAGGAGGTGCCGTGGTAGGTCCCCGCCGGCGCCCCGGCGACGACCAGGCGGGCGACGAGGTCAGCCAGGTCGACCGTCCACGTCGGCTGGCCCACCTGGTCGGCCACGACGTCCAGGCCACCGCGCTCGCGGGCGACCCGCGCGATGGTCTTCGGGAAGCACGGGCCGCCGGCACCGTAGAGCCACGCGGTGCGCACGACGAGGTGGTCGGGGCACGACGCCCGCACCGCCCACTCCCCCGCGGCCTTCGTGCGGCCGTACGCCGACCGCGGCGCGAGCGCGCCGTCCTCGGGGTAGGGGGTCGTCGCGACCCCGTCGAACACGTAGTCGGTGGACACCTGGACGATGCGCGCCCCGTGCGTCCGGGCGGCCCGGGCGAGCAGCCCCGCACCCGTCGCGTTGATGGTGAACGCTGCCGCCTCCTGCGTCTCGGCATCGTCGACGGCCGTCCACGCGGCGCAGTTGACGACGACGTCGTGCCCGCGCACCGCGTCGTCCACCGCGGACTCGTCGCTGATGTCCAGGTGCGCGCGCGCCGCCGCCGTGACCTCGTGCCCGTCCTGCGCGAGCCGTCGGACCAGGTCCTGGCCGAGCATCCCACCCGCACCTGTCACCAACCAGCGCACCGTGCACTCCTTCGGTCGTCGTGTCCGGGCCGTCGCCGCACAGTCCGCCAGCCTAGCCGCGCCGCTAGGATGGGCGGTCGCTCCGGCCCGTGCGTGGACCGGTGACCGATCGACGGAAAGAGGACGACGTGGAGTTCCGCGAGCTCGAGGTCCCGGGGGCCTGGGAGATCACCCCGAAGCAGTTCGGCGACCCGCGAGGCGTCTTCCTCGAGTGGTTCAAGGGGGGCCTGTTCGAGCAGACCGTGGGCCACCCGCTCGACCTGCAGCAGGCCAACGCCTCGGTCTCCGCGGCCGGGGTGCTGCGCGGGATCCACTTCGCCGACGTCCCTCCCGGCCAGGCCAAGTACGTCACGTGCGCCAAGGGGGCCGTGCTCGACGTCGCCGTCGACATCCGGGTGGGCTCGCCCACGTTCGGCCGCTGGGACAGCGTGCTGCTCGACGACGTCGACCGTCGTGCGATCTACCTGTCCGAGGGCATCGGCCACGCCTTCATGTCGCTTGAGGACGACTCGACGGTGCTCTACCTGTGCTCGACGGGCTACTCGCCCGGTCGCGAGCACGGCATCCACCCGCTGGACCCCGAGGTCGGCATCGACTGGCCGACGACCGGCCGGGACGGTCGCGCGCTGACGGCCCAGCTGTCGGACAAGGACGTCGTGGCGCCCTCGCTGTCCGAGGCGGCGGCGCAGGGGCTGCTGCCGACCTTCGCCGCGGTCCAGGAGTACGTCGCGTCGCTGCGGGCCTGACGCGTGCCGCTCTCGTCCGCCGGCCCGGCCCGGGTGGTCGCGGTCGTCGTGACCTACCGGCCGGACGTCCCGGCGACCGCTCGACTCCTCGGCTCGCTCGCCGCGCAGGTGCACGGCCTCGTCGTCGTGGACAACGGCAGCGACCCGCAGGTGCGCGCGCAGCTCGCCGTGGCGGTCGACGAGCTCGGCGGCACCCTCGTCGCGCTCCCCGAGAACCTCGGTATCGGTGCGGCCCAGAACGTGGGCACCGAGCACGCACGCGCGGCGGGTGCGACGCACGTCCTCTTCTCCGACCAGGACAGCCTCCCCGCGCCCGACATGGTCGCGCAGCTGCAGGCCGGCTTCCGACGCGCGCAGGCGCGGGGCGTGCGCACGGGTGCCGTCGGGCCGCTCCCGGTCGACGACCGCGACGAGACCGCGACGCTCCTGTTCGAGCCGCAGCGCTGGGGTCCCCGCCGCGCGCCGGTCCCCGAGGACCCGGACGCGCTCGTGCCGGTCGCGTTCCTGCTGGCGTCGGGCTGCCTCGTACCGCTGGAGGTCCTCGACGACGTCGGCCCCATGCGCGCGGACTGGTTCATCGACCACGTGGACCTCGAGTGGGGTCTGCGGGCCCGGCGCGCGGGCTACGAGCTGTTCGGCGTCGTCGGCGCCCGGCTCGGCCACCAGCTCGGCGACCGGCTGGCGCGCGTGCCCGGCCGCCGTCGAGAGGTGCACATCCACAGCCCGCTGCGCAACTACTACATGGCTCGCAACACCCTGCTGCTCGTCCGGTCGGGCCTCATGCCCTGGGCGTGGCAGGTCGGCTACGTCGCGTGGATCGTCAAGTACTCGGCGTACTACGTGCTCGCGGTCAGCCCCCGCGCGGCGCGGCTGCGCCAGCTCGGCGCCGGGCTGCGGGACGGGGTGCTCGGCCGCACGGGCCGCCGCTGACCCGCGTCAGAGGTAGTAGTGCTGCACGACGACGCCGATGGACATCGCCTGGAGCAGGAACACCCCGGCGGCCACGACGACCATGGGGACGGTCGGGCTCCACCGACCACGGCTGAGTCGCGCGACCAGCAGACCGGGCAGCGCCAGGAGCGCGGGGACGGTCATCAGCGCGTACCGGCCCTGGAGCAGGTCGGTCCGGCCCGACGAGGCGAAGTAGAAGTACTCGATCCCGTACAGCAGGAGGAGCGTCGCGACGCCGAAGCCGACGCAGACCGCGATGATCCGGTCGAGCTGCGCGGACCCCTCCGTACGGAACCGCTTCATCGGCAGCACGACGAGCCAGGCCAGGACGCCCAGCGCGATGAGCAGCGAGAAGAACCACAGCGCGTTGTAGACGACCTGCGGCAGCGGGGTGTTCACCCAGCCGAAGTCTCCCCACAGCTGCGAGACCCAGATCAGCCGGAACTCGGCGAAGTCCGGCGCGTACTGCGACGCGAGGTAGACCACGAGCGAGCGCCCGGCGGGGTCGCCGTCCGCCGTGGGGAAGCCGTTGCTCGTGGCGATCCCGAGCAGGCGCGCCACGACGACCCAGAGCCCGTAGGTGAGCGCCACCCCGAGCGCCGCGAGCAGGGGCTCACCGACCAGGACCCGCCACGACCGCACCCGGTACCGGAGCTTGCCGAGCAGCCAGCCGATCGCGACCGGGACCACGGCGGCCACGACGAAGGGCTTGCCCAGGAGCCCGAACCCGACGAGCGCACCGGCGAGCAGCATGAGCCACGGGGCACGTTCCAGCCGGGTGAGCCGAGCGCCGGCCCACAGGGCACCGAACCCGGCCAGGATCACGACGGCGTCGTTGTTCACGATCGCGAACTGGTGCGCGATCATCGGCTGCAGCGCGACCGCGACCACCAGGCCGGCCTGGGCGAGGCGCCGACCGGGGAAGGCCTCGCGCGCGAACATCCAGGCGAGGAAGATGGCCAGCGCGCCGAGCAGCACCGTCCAGAGCCGGATCGCGTGCACCTGGTCGACCGTGTCGTCCGCCGCCACCAGGTAGAACGGCACGGCGGGCGCGTAGTAGACCGGGCCGTAGCCGGCCGCAGGACCGGCGCCGTCGGAGTACGTGCCGGCGCGGGCGTCGTCCTGCCGGAGCTCGGCGACGGCCTCCAGCGAGTAGTCCGGCCGGTCCGTGGGGACCACCGCGGACACGTGCATGCCCTCGCTGGCCACCTGGAGCGAGGCACTGTACGGCGTGTACGGGGTCCCGGGGTCGTCGGCGTTGGGGACCCGACCCTCCTCGGCCATGAACTGCACGTTGGCGAAGTGCGCCCCCTCGTCCATGCCCTGGAGCGGCGGGATCAGCGCGGACCAGAGCAGCCCGCGCACGACGACGAGCGCGAGCAGGGCGACCAGGCCCCAGCGCGGACGGGTGAGCAGCAGCACGATGCCGGCGGCCGCGAACACCACGAGCGAGACGATGCCGACGGGCGTCCCCCACACCGGTCCGTACGCGGCGACCCGGTCGAGCACCTGGCCCAGGTGACCCGCCATGAGCGGCTCGGGGTCGTAGGCGGCGACGAGCGCGTCGTCGCCCTCCTGCGTGTCCCACACCGACGGGCCGACGACGCTGCCCGGAACCAGCTCGATGTCGAGGTCGAAGGTGCGACCCTCGCTGTCGGCGACCGGCGGGAACGAGAGCACCGGCGTGAGCAGGTTGTCCTCGAGCCCGTCGCAGTCGACCGTGTCCGACCCGACGACCTCACCCGAGGCCGGGTCGGAGAGCCGGACGTCGAGGGTGCAGTCGATCGAGCCGAGGTACGTCGCGAAGATCACCGAGATCCCGGCGAGACCGTCCTGCGTCGCCTCGAGCTCCCCGGAGTACGGAGCCGTGGCGGAGATCTGCGGGAGGGGCGACTTCAGCGAGTGGTGCTGCGTGTCCTCACCGGTGATCGTCCCGCCGGGACGGAGCAGCCCACTGGCCAGGACCGCGAGGAACGCGGCGACGACGGCGAGCGTCGGGATCCACCAGGCGACGCGGCGCTCGGCCGTCGTCGCGGGGGTCACGAGATCGGCGTCCTGAGCAGCGTCCGGGCCCTCGGCCACCTCGGTCGCACGTCCGTCCGGACGCGTCGAGCTCGACATCGTGCGACTTCCCCCGACCCTCTCGTCATGGCTGCGGCGACCGTTCGGTCCCGGCACGCTCCGAGGCACCGTCCGGCGCCTCGCTGCGCGGCGGGCAGGTCGCAATCGGCGCTCATCCTCTCATGCGACCCCACGGCGTCCGGCATCGATCACGTCACCTGCACCGCACCGGCACCGCACCGGCACCGCAGCCGCACGTCATCGACCGAGGCGGCGGCGAGCGACGTCGACCGACTTGCGCGCCACGCCCCGCACACCGCCGGTGCCGTAGACGCGACGCACCGCGTCGAGCGTCGGACGCACCGCGCCCGGCACCCGGGACCGGTGCCCGTCCACCGGGATCCCGGGGTACGGCTCGACGTACGCGTCGGTGGCGCTGAGCGGCTCGTCGTCGGCGACAGGCTCCCAGGTCACGGTGCGCTCCCGCCCACCGTCGCGCACGTGCTGCGCCGCGTCCCGCAGGATCGACTCGTACACGGCCGCCTGCGTGTGCGGCGAGAGCGTGAGGAGGGCGTGCCGGCCGGCGCGCCGACCGAGGGCCGCCCGCTCGGCGTCGTCGTCCAGCAGCCGGGCGAGCGCCGCCGCCCACTCGTCCGCGTCCGACGCGAGCAGACCCGTGCGGCCGTGCTCGATCACCTCGGCGAACGGCTGCGTCGGCGTCGCGATCGTCGGCGTCCCGACCATCGCGGCCTCCAACCACTTGATCGCCGACTTCGACTCGTTGAACACGCTCCCGGGGACCAGGGGCGCGAGGTTGACGTCGACGTCGCGCAGCAGCCGCGGGAGCTCGTACCAGGGCACCATCGGCTGACGACGGACCCGCTCCCCCATCTCGTCGAGCGCCGGGGTCGGCACCAGGTGGCCACCGAGCCAGAGCTCGACGTCGGGCCGGGCCCGCATGACGTCGAGCACCGCAGGCTCGACCTGCGCCCAGTCCGCGTCGTGCGTCGTCGTGCCCGAGAAGTAGCCGATGCGCAGCGGTCCCGGCGCGCGGGGTGCGGCGGCCGCCCGCTCGCTCACCTGCGCCATCGCACGGCCCACCCCGTTGGCGAAGCGCCGCGTGGGCAGGCCCGTCAGGTCCCCGACCCGCTCGCACAGCAGCTGCGTGCTGCCGACGTAGAGGTCCGCCGCCTCCAGCGTCGTGCGGTACCGGGCGACCCCGTGCCACCAGAGGTCCTGCTCGGCCTCGGAGAGCACGTCGAGGCCGTGCACGCTCCCGCGCAGCGAGGGATCCACGATCAGGTCGTCCACGTCGAACAGCACCGGGACCACCCGCGGGCGGGCACGCACCCGCTCGATCAGCTCGAGCGTCTGGACCGTCGCCGGGACCCGGTAGAGGACCACCGCGTCCGCGCGGTCGACGAGCTCGGTCAGCTCGGGGTCGCGGTAGTGCCGCACGAGAGGGGTGGCACCACGGGTCCGCAGCGCCTCGGCGGCGAGCTGCACGCGGTAGCGCAGCGGGGCGCCGTTGATGCCCGTGACGAACAGGACGTTGCGCAGCAGGCCGTCCTGGGCGGTCTGGACCGCGCGTGCGGACGCCACCGCACCGTCGTCACCCGCCTCGCGGTCACCGAGCAGCTCGAGGTAGAGCGCCTCGAGCCCGGCGACCTGGTCGCTGGCCCGGCGCAGGGTCGCGGACGGCGTGTGCGTGCGCATCGAGGCGACGAGCGCGGGGTCGGCGACGAGCCGGCTCAGGGCCGCGGCCAGCGCGGCCGGGTCCCCCGCCGGGACCACGAGCCCGTTGCGGCCGTCGTCGACGGCCTCCTCGGGCCCGAGCGTGTCCGTGCACACGACGGCCAGACCGGCCGCCAGCGCCTCGCGCGTGACGATCGAGTGCGACTCGCGCATGACGGACGGGAGCACCAGGACGTCGTGGGTCGCGAGCACGTCCCGCAGCTCGTCCGGCCGGTACGGAGCCCGCGACACCACGGCGGACGGCAGGCCAGACGGCAGGTCGCCCGCGCCGAAGAGGTCGAGCGTCCAGCCGTCGTCCGGCAGGTCCCGAGCCGCCTCGAGCAGGACAGGCAGGCCCTTCATCGGGTCGGCGCCGCCGGTGAACAAGAGGCGCAGCGGCCCGCCGTGCCCGGGGGTCGAGCGGGCGGGCGCCGGTGCCGCCACGTCGTCGAGCACCTCGTCCGGGACACCGTTCTCGTCGACCCGCAGGATCTCCGGGTCGACGCCGTTGGCCGCGAGCACCCGCGCGGCGCTCGCCGACGGCGCCAGGACGACGTCCGCGTGCACCAGGTGCGCCGACAGCGCAGCGTCCCGGCGCAGCAGCCACTCGTGGTCGACCTGGCACGCACAACCGCCGCAGTCGACCACCAGGGAGCACGGCCGCATGTCGCGGTCGACGAGGAACTGCCGCGCGCACGACCACCAGAAGTCGTGCATGGTGACCACGACCGCCGCGCCGGAGGCCTTCGCGGCGTCGACGAGGCCCCCGCCGAGCGTCTGCAACGAGTGGATGTGCACGACGTCGGGCCGGATCTCGGCGAGCCATGCGTCGAAGTCGGCCGCCACCGCCGGGTTCTCGCTGTTGCGCGGGTCCGCCCAGCCCGTCCACGGCGTCGTGACGACCCAGCGGACGTCGACGCCGGCCCCGTCCGACTCGGTCCACGTGGACAGCGGCTCGCGGTCCGCGTCCAGATGACCCGCGTAGACCCACGACTCGTGCCCGCGTTCCGCCATGCCTCGGGCGACCCGCTGCGGCACCAGGGTGCCGCCACTGACGAAGTTCGGCGGGTAGTGGGCGGAGACCTGGACTACGCGCATCGGTTCATCCTAAGGGGGCTTCCTGGACAGTCGTGCGAGTGTCCAGGAGTGCTATACCCTCTCGCCATGCCGCACGACTCAGGAACACCGACGTTCCGGGAATGGCACGCTGCACTGGCTGCGAACGACCTCGCGGCCCGGGCTGCCGAGGACGCGCGCGTGCGTTCCGCGGCCGTGGCCACGCTCGAGGAACGACTCGACACCGCCGCCGCCGAGCTGCGTGCGCTGCGCGCCTCCGTCACGCTGCGCGACAACCTCCTGCGCGAGCAGCAGGTCGCCCTGGCCGAGCGCGACGCGCGGATCGACCAGCTCCAGACCACCGTCGTCGCCACCGAGCAGCGCCGTCCGCTCACCCGCCGCGCGCTGTCGCGGGCCCGCCGGTACGCCGCGGGGATGAAGGCCCGGATCGCCGCATGACCGTGCCGATCAGCCTGCTGATCGCCGACCCCACGCTGGACAGCGTCGCCGTCGCCCGCACCCTCGCCTCCGTCCGTCGGCAGGCGCCTGCCACGTGCGACGTCGTCATCGCCCGGCCCCGGTCCGCGGACCACGACGCCGCCCCGCTCGAGCACGGCTCCCACGTCCGCGTCATGCTCGTCGACCTCGGCTCGACGCCCACCGAGGACGTCACGTCCGTGCTGCTGCTGAGTGCCCTGCGCGCCGCCCGGACGACCTACGTCGGCGTCCTCGCGCCCGGCGACGAGCTCGAGCCCGGTGTGCTGGTCGCGTGCCGGGACCTGCTCCGGTCGCGGCCGGTCGACGTCCTCTTCACCGACGAGCAGTACGGCGGCGAGGGCGGCGGCATCGTCACCAAGCCCGGGTGGTCGCCCCACTACCTCGAGAGCTACCCCTACCTCGGTCGGCTCTGCCTCGTCCGGCGCGAGCTCCTCCTCGAGGTCGGCGCGTTCTCGCCCGGCCACGGCGGGCTCGAGGAGTGGGACGCCGCACTGCGGGTGACCGAGCGGACCCGCTCGATCTCCCACCTGCCGGTCATCGCGGTCACCCGTCCCGCGGTCCCGGGCGTGGGTACCGAGCGTGCGGCGGTCGCCACGGTGACCGAGCACCTCGACCGGACCGGTGTCACGGGCTGGGCCGAGGCGGGCTCCCCCGCACCGGGCGTGCGGGTCTGGCGGACCATCGCCGACGAGCCCCTGGTGACCGTGGTCGTCCCGACGGCAGGGACCGTCCGCGAGGTCCGCGGGCAGGACCGACGGCTCGTCACCAACGCGCTCACGTCGCTGCGGGACCGGACGACGTACGACCGGTGGGAGGTCGTCGTCGTCACCGGGCCGAACACCGCGCCCGAGGTCCGCGACGAGCTGACCGCCCTCCTCGGCGACCGCGTGCGGTTCGCGCCCGTCGACGGTCCGTTCAACTTCTCCCGGGCCGTCAACGAAGGCGCCCGCCACGCCCGCGGTGACCTGCTGCTCCTGCTGAACGACGACACCGAGGTCCTCGAGCCCCGCTGGCTCGAGCGGATGGTCTCCGTCCTGCAGGATCCCGCGGTCGGCGCGGTCGGCGCGAAGCTCGTCCTCGAGGACGGGCTCATCCAGCACGTCGGCGTCGTCATGGGCGAGCGCCTGGTACCGGCCCACGCGTTCGCGTTCGAGGCGGACGTCGACGACCGTGCAGGGGCCAAGACCCTGGACCGCGACTACATCGCCGTGACCGGCGCGTGCCTGCTCACCCGGACCGAGCTGTTCCAGCGGGTCGGCGGCCTCACCGAGTCGTTGCCGCTCAACTTCAACGACGTCGACTACTGCCTCAAGGTCGGCGGGGCGGGCTACGACGTCGTGGGGACGCCGTTCGCTCTCCTCGCCCACTACGAGAGCAGCACGCGCACGCCTGTGCTGACCGAGGAGGACCAGCTCTTCCTCGAGCGCTGGTGGACGCTGCGGCTGGCCGCGGACCCGCACGTGGCGTTCCGCTCCGACCGCTGACGCGGCGGCTCAGCCGCGGCCGAGCCGCATCCGGACGCGCTCGACGAGCAGCTTGGGCCCCCCGGCGCGCAGGTGACGCGTGGCGGTCACGACGTCCCACCACAGCTGCTGCACCCGGTGCTGGGCCGCGACCCGCGCGCCGTGGCTCGCCCAGTCGGCCGCCCGGTGCGGTGCCCGGCAGAACTCCACCAGCGGCGACAGCGCGCGCGACCAGCGGAACCGCTGCGCGACCACGGCGACCTGCGCGCGGTACCGGTCACGGTCCACGTCCGAGACGAGCACGTGCTCGAGCGCGTCGGCGAGCGCGTCGACGTCCTCGGGCGGCACGACCCGTCCCAGCCCTTCCCGTTCGACCAGGTCGGCGAAAGCGTCCCCCTCGGTGCACACGATCGGCAGGCCGGCCCACAGGTAGTCGAGGATGCGGGTGCGGAAGCTGAACTCCGTCTCGACCTGCGGGAAGTGGCAGCTCACCCCGAGGTCGGCGTCGAGCAGGTAGTTCGCCCGGTCCTCGTACGCCACCCACGACTCGTTGAAGAACACGTGCGTGCCGGTCAGCCCCAGCTCGTCCGCGAGCGCCCTCGTCTGGCTCGCGACGCGCATCTCGGGGACGTCCGGGTTCGGATGCTTCATGCCGAGGAAGAACAGCCGGACGTCCGGGACGCGGTGGCGCAGCTCGTCGACCGCACGGACCAGGGTGATCGGGTCGAACCAGTTGTAGACGCCGCCGCCCCAGAGGATGACCTTGTCGTCCGCCCCGATGCCGTCGACCTGCCCCTTGATGGCGTGCCTCTGCTGGACCGGAGGCTCCTCGGGCAGGCCGAAGGGTGCGATCCGCAGGAGCGAGCCCAGCGTGGGGTCGTCCTCGTACGTCAGCGGGTTGATGCGCCCCCGGCCCGCGAGGTGCCCGATCCACAGGTCCCGCTGGCGGTGGGACGCGCACAGGAAGAAGTCGCCCCGCACGGTCTGCGCGTCGAGCTCCCGCAGCGCGTTCGCGAGCGCCGCGTCGCGGCGGGCGAGCGGCTTGAAGCGCTCCACCTCGAGGCTCTCGAGGTGGAACGGGTCGTACAGGTCGACGACCAGCACCCGGTCGATGGCGTGCAACCACGGGAACGTCGCGACGACGTAGCCCTGCACGACGACCACGTCCGACCACTCCACCTGCGCGCGGAAGCCGGCGACGTCGACGTGCTGGACCTCGAACCCCGGCCCTCCCCGCTCGGCACGGCCGAACGTCAGGAGCCGGACGTCGTGCTCCTGGCCGAGCAGGGACGCGATCTCCCACGCCCGGATCGCGGGACCCGCCATCCGTTCGGTGATCTGGTCGAGGGTCACGACGAGGATCCGGCGCGGACGCTCGGACCCCCCGGCCGACGCCGCCTCCAGCTCCGTCGTCATGCGCGCTCCACGCCCGACCGGACGCCCGACCACCGGGGCTGGAGGGCCATGGGTCCGCCCGACTCGCGGACGGGACCGTGGTCGACGCTGAAGCGCCCGGCGTCCCGCAGGTAGTCGTAGGTGTGCGTCGTGGTGCTGTCCACGATCGACGCGAGCACCACGAACGTCCCCGGCTGCAGCGCGAGGCTCGGCAGCCGGCAGTCGACCGACCCCCGCCCCGAGATCCGGTCGACGCTCAGCCCGGCGTCGCGCGTGTTGCTCGCCCACAGGTAGGTCCCGTCGGACGTCTCGATCGCGAGGCCGAACACGGGCTTCTCGACCGGCTCCTTCGCGTCGAAGTGGATGCGCACGATCGCCTCGTCGCCCGAGCGCAACGTGGCGCCCCCGTGCTCCGAGATGACCTCGACGTCCCGTACGCGCGCTTCGCCGGAGCCCCAGCGGACGCGGCCCTGCTCGTCGATCTGGACGTCCGAGTGCGTCGAGTCGAGGTACCGCTCCAGCACTCCCGCGGCGGGGCCCGCCTCCTTCAGCACACCGTGCTCGAGCCAGGCGGCGTGGTCGGCCATCGCGCGCAGGGACGGCATCGAGTGCGACACGACGACGACGGTGCGGCCCTCGCGCTTGAAGGTCGCGAACTTCTCGGCGCACTTCTCCTGGAACGCGGCGTCGCCGACGGCCAGCACCTCGTCGACGAGCAGGATCTCGGGCTCGACGTGGATCGCGACGGAGAAGCCGAGCCGGACGTACATGCCCGACGAGTAGTTCTTCACGGGCTGGTCGATGAACCGCTCGACCCCGGAGAACGCGACGATCTCGTCGAACTTCCGGTCGATCTCGGGCCGCTTCATCCCGAGGATCGAGCCGTTGAGGTAGATGTTGTCGCGCCCGGACAGCTCGGGGTGGAACCCGGAGCCGACCTCGAGGAGCGCCGCCATCCTGCCGCGGGTCACGACGCGTCCCTCGGTCGGGAACAGGATCTTGGCCAGGCACTTTAGCAGCGTCGACTTCCCCGAGCCGTTGTCGCCGACGAGGGCGAACGTGCTGGCCTCGGGGATCTCCAGCGCGACGTCGCGCAGCGCCCAGAACTCCTCGTACTGCGAGCGGCGGCGGCGCATGACCGCCGCCTTCAGCGTCTGGTTGCGCTCGTGATAGATGCGGAAGCTCTTCGAGACGTTCTCGACCGAGACGGCGGCGGGGCTCACAGGACCTCCGCCAGTCGCTCGGTGTGCCGGTTGAACACCCAGGCACCGATGAGCAGCGCGGCGACGGACCACACGGCGCAGGCGACTGTGTCCCCCAGCTCGGGCCAGCGGTTGTCGTACATGAGGTTGCGGAACACCTCGGCGAACCGTCCCATCGGGTTGAGCTCGTACAGGTCCAGCAGCGTGACCGAGCCGAACAGCGGGCCGATCGAGGCGGACTGCTCCGCCACCAGACGCACGGGGTAGACGATCGGTGTCAGGTAGAACCAGATCTGCAGCAGGATCGCGACGAAGTGCTGCGTGTCCCGGAAGTACACGTTGGCGACGCTGAGCATGAAGGCGATGCCGAGCGAGAAGCACGCCAGCAGCACCATGAACACGATCACGAGCGGCAGCCACACGAAGAGCTGGGACCCCACGAGCACGAGCACGGCGGCGAGGACCACCATCTCGATCGACCACTGGTAGGTGGCCGAGAACGTGCTGGCCACGACGAGGGTGGACCGGGGGAAGTACACCTTCTTGATGAGGTTCTCGTTGCCCACCAGCGCGCCCATGCCGCCGTTGACCACGGCGGTGAAGAACGTCCACGGCAGCAGCGCGCACATCAGCCACAGCGCGAAGATGTCGAGTCCGCTGGGGTCACCCGGGTCCGGCTCCATCCGGATGATGAAGCTGAACACCACCGTGAAGATGAGCATCTGCGCCAGCGGGTTGGCCAGCGACCAGAGCTGACCGAGCGCGGTGCGCTTGTACTTGCCCTTGACCTCACGCCGAGTGAGGTTGACCAGCAGCTCTCGCGAGTCGCGCAGGTCGGCGACGAGACTCACGCGCGGCCCCTCGACGTCGCACGGCGCGCGGCGGCGTACCACCGGCGCGGCACGGTCAGCGCGCGGAACCCCGCCGTCGAGCGCAGGGTCTCCACGTCGTGCTCGGCCGCGAGCCGCGCCTCCCGCTCGGTGTCCCGCTCGCGTTCCGCGCGCTGGAGGCGCTCCTCCGCGTCGGCGGCCCGGTGGGCGAGCTGGGTGACCGCGGACTCGGCGTCGTCGACGACCGCCCGCACGACGAACTGGTAGGTGTCGGCGTCGGGCTGACCCGCGAGCCACTCGACGACCCCCGCCGGGAGCTCGGCGGCGTCGATCTGCACCTCGACACCCAGCGGGTCGGCCGTGGTCCGGCGCACGTCGACCGGCGCGAGGCCGGCCGAGGCCAGCAGCTCGAGCAGCGACCGACGGGTGAAGAAGCGGATGTGCGTGCGGTCCAGCAGCCCGGTGTCGGTGTAACGCCACCGGCCCTGCAGCAGGGCGAGCCGCAGCGACCCGTGCGCGACGTTGGGGATCGAGATGACCACGGAGCCGCCGGGGGCGAGCAGCGGGACGGCGCTGCGCAGCACGCTCACCGGGTCCAGGAGGTGCTCGAGCACGTCGCCGAAGACGAGCACGTCGAACGTGCCGGCGCCGAACTCCGCGACCAGGTCGAAGTCGTTGAGGTCCGCGACGACGAGCTTCTCGAGGAAGGGACGCGCCTTCTCCGCTGCCTCGGGCACGTACTCCACGCCGCTCACCGTGCACCCGTTGGCGCCCAGCGCCTCGGCGAGGTACCCGGTGGCGCACCCGAGGTCGAGCACCCTGCGGTCCGCCCCGACGAGCGAGAGCAGCAGGCCGTGACTGGTGTTGTCCGCCGCCGGGTCGATCGTCGTGTCGTACTGGAACATCCGTGCTCGCTTCCGTCGCAGCCCGCGGCTGGCGAGCCGCGTCATCATACCGGTCCAGGTCAGAGGCCCTGAGGCCGGACGTCAGCGGAAGTAGCCGAAGACGTCGCCCACCAGGTGGGTCGAGCCGAGGTTGTTGTACACCCGGATCGCACCGCCCGACGATGGTCGCACGACGGTGAGGTTGGACTCGTCCCGTCCGCCCCCGGTGTTCAGGTCGGACGTCGGGGGCCGCGGCACGCTGCCGCTCCACGCGGTCAGGTACGTCGCCCACGCGGTCTGCTGCGTCGCGGTGACGTTGAGCACGATGCCGACGGCACCCGCCGGGACACCGGCGGCCGTGCCGACCGCGAAGTCACGGGTCTGGCCGGCTCCCAGCGCCCCTCCGGACGCGCGGGTGTCGAACGCCCGCTCCGGCTCGATGGGCGTGAATGCGGCGCCGGAGCCCGGCGCGTACCACCCGACGAGGTCGACGACCACGTCGGCGCTGCCGCCGACGTCCCGGATGTCGAGCGCGCCCCCGGCGAGGGTGACCGTCGCCCGGTTCGTGGCGTCGCCGCCCGGCCGGTGGTTGACGGTCGAGGCGGTCGGCGAGGTGCCCTTGGGCACGGCAGCCAGGTACCCGGCGGCACTGGCCGCCACGGAGGTGATGTTGACCACGACCGCCTGCGCGTCGGACGGCACGCCCGCCACCCCGGCGACCGGGACCGTCCGGGTGCCGCCGGACTGCAGGCGCGGCCCGGACAGCCGGGTGTCGAGCAGACGGGCCGGTGTGGCCAGCGTCTGGAACCCGGTCCCGCCGGACGCCACGTAGTAGCCGGAGACGTCGACGGCGACGTGGATCGAGCCGGTGTCGTTGTAGACGCTGATCTTGCCCTCGCCCCCGACGCCTGCGACGACGTGCGCGGCGACGGTGCGGCCGGGATCGGTGTTGAGCACGGACGACGGCGGCATCGCCTGCCCCGCGGGCCAGGCCCGCAGGTGGGTGCGCGAGGTCGCGTGGACCCCCGTGAGGTTGAGGGCGACGGCCTTGGCGTCGGCGGGGATGCCGGCTACCCCGGTCACCGCGACGTCCATGCGCGACGCGGGTCCGAGCGAGGTCACGGACGTCCGGGTGTCGGCGATCCGCTGGGGGGTGATCGGCACGAACCTGAGATCGGAGCCGAGCGGGACGGGACTGACCGTCGGGGGGTTCTGCGAGCCGGTGACCTCGAGGTTCATCGACCAGGGGACGACCGGCGTGCCGGTCGCGCGGTCGGTCGCCTCGAGCGCCAGCCGGTACGGACCGGCACCCACCACACCTCCCGGACCCCGTCCGTCCCACCGCGCGGCGAGGATCGCCCCCGACGCGGCGACGCCCGTGGTGCGCGAGACGAGGACGCCGGTGCGCGCGTCGGTCACGGTCAGGGCCCAGTCCAGGTCACCGAGCGCGCCGGCCTGGACGTCGACCGGGGTGCCGCGTGCCACGGACGACGTGACCGTCGGCGCGGGGTTGACGAGGCTCGCGCCGATGATCTGCCGTGCTCGCGCGCGCAGCCAGCCGAGCGTGTTGTAGCCGAGCTGGCCCGGGCAGGCCGTGAACGCGACGTCCCGGTGCCCGAGGACCACGGGCAGCGCGAGCGTGGTGCCGGCCGCGTAGCGCGAGTTCTCGCCACCGAGCGTGGTGTAGGTCGTCGTGCTGGCCGGGTCGCGGTGGTAGGCGGACAGGCGCCACGCGATCAGGCGCGCCACGGACTCCTGGACGCCGGCCGACGGGGGGATGCTGCTGTAGTCGCCGAGCATCGAGATCCCGACGGTGCGGGTGTTGAACCCTCCGGCGTGCACGCCGATCACGGGCCGGAACGAGCTCTCGGCGCGCCCCTCGTAGATGTTGCCCCACTTGTCGACGAGGAAGTTGTAGCCCATGTCGCACCAGCCGCGGCCCTGCTGGTGGTACCGCTGGTCGTTGCGGATCTGCGCCATCGCCTCGGCCACCGAGTTGTAGCTGTTCGGTCCGGCCGTGTGGTGCACGACGGCCGCCACGAGCGTCGACGCCACGTCGAACGCACACGCCTGCGGCGCCGCGCCCCACTGGGCCCGGGTGAACAGAGGTGGTCCGGCGACAGCCGCGGCGATCACCGAGGAGGCGGTGTCGGAGGTCGAGGTGTCGGCCGAGACGTCGTCGGCGGTGGCCGTCCGTGCGCCACCCGCGCCCGCCGTCGCGTCGACCGGTCCGGTCCCGACGAGCGCGAGACGGACGTCCGCGGGCGTCCCGGTGGCGGGGAAGGAGAGCTGGACCGCGTCGGAGCCCCCGATCCACACGGAGCTCGTACCACCGCGCAGCGTGCGGGCGCTCTCGGCGGTCCCCGCGTCGGGCGTGGTCGCCTCGTCGCCGAGCTCGACCCAGTCCGACCAGACAGACCCGGTGCGCGTGCGCACCTCGACGTCGACCGCCACCGCGGGATCGGCCCAGGTCACCCCGAGCGACTGCCGGCCGACGACCGGGACCTCCGCGGTGCGCACCCGGTCGGCCCCCTCGGCCTGGTCCGCCGCGATGGCGCCAGGGGCAGCAGCGGCGCGACGGCCGCCGGCCGCCGGCGCGAGGATCGTCACCGGGGTCTCGTCGAACGTCGCGGGCGCCGCGCTCCCGGTCGTCCCCACGCTCGCGGTCGCCGCCGCGCTCGCGGTCGTCGCCGCGAGCGGGACGGCACCGACCTGCGCGGCGCCGGACGCACTCGCCGGGAGACCGCCCAGCACCAGTGCTGCGGTCACCACGAGCACACGTATCGACATCGGTCCTCCCCCGGCTTCCCCCGCAGTGTCCGGGGGCCTCCTGCCGCGGTCAAGGACCGCAGGTCGGCGCGCCCGATATGATCTGCATGCTTCCCACCCCTCCTGGAGGTCCCCCCGTGCACGTGCTCGTCACCGGCGGAGCCGGCTTCATCGGTTCCAACTTCGTCCACCAGACCGTCCGCGAGCGTCCCGACGTGCAGGTCACGGTCCTCGACGCGCTGACCTACGCGGGTGACGAGCGGAGCCTGGACCCGGTCGACGGCAAGGTCGTGTTCGCCAAGGGGGACGTCGCGGACCCTGACATCGTCGACAGCCTGGTCAAGGACGTCGACCTCGTCGTGCACTTCGCGGCCGAGTCGCACAACGACAACTCCCTGCACGACCCGTGGCCGTTCCTGCGCACCAACATCATCGGCACGTACCAGCTGCTCGAGGCCGTCCGCCGCCACGACGTGCGCTTCCACCACATCTCGACCGACGAGGTCTACGGCGACCTCGAGCTGGACGACCCGGCGAAGTTCACCCCCGAGACCCCGTACAACCCGTCGAGCCCGTACTCCTCGACGAAGGCGTCGTCGGACCTCCTGGTGCGCGCGTGGGCCCGCAGCTTCGGCGTGCACGCGACGATCTCCAACTGCTCGAACAACTACGGCCCGTACCAGCACGTGGAGAAGTTCATCCCGCGGCAGATCACCAACGTCATCGACGGGGTGCGGCCCAAGCTCTACGGGTCGGGCGAGAACGTCCGGGACTGGATCCACGTCGAGGACCACAACAGCGCCGTCTGGGCGATCATCGAGCGGGGCCGCCGCGGCGAGACCTACCTGATCGGCGCGGACGGCGAGGAGAACAACAAGTCCGTCGTCGAGGACATCCTCGAGATCATGGGGCAGCCGGCCGACGCGTACGACCTGGTGAGCGACCGCCCGGGCCACGACCTGCGCTACGCGATCGACTCCACGAAGCTGCGCGAGGAGCTCGGCTGGAAGCCGCGGTACCCGAGCTTCCGGACCGGCCTGGAGGCCACGGTGGCCTGGTACCAGGCCAACGAGGCGTGGTGGCGGCCCCAGAAGGACGCCACGGAGGCGAAGTACGCCCAGCTGGGCCGCTGATCTGCACAGATCCTCCACGACGCCCCTGCGGGCGCTCCCCCGCAGAGGCGGGTCGCCCTCCTACGATCGTCACGTGACCTCCCGCCACGCTGCTGTCCAGCGCCCTCGTGCCGCCCGGCACTCCCGACGCCTGCACTCGCACGGTGTCGTGCGGGGGATCGCGCTCACCGTCGCCGCACTGGTGGTCTTCGGCGCCAGCGGGGTCGCGGCCGTCGCCGCCAAGCTCAACGGCAACATGGACAAGGTCGACGTCTCGGCACTGGTGAACCCGATGCCGGAGCCCACCAAGGAGCCGGACCCGGACGACCCGAACGCCGGCCAGGCCGTGAACATCCTGATCATGGGTTCGGACCAGCGCGACGGTCTCAACGGGGAGATCGGCGGCGAGGCGGCGGGCATGCGCTCGGACACGACGATGGTGCTCCACATCTCCGCCGACCGGTCGCGCGTCGAGCTCGTCTCCATCCCCCGCGACTCCCTCGTGGACATCCCGTCGTGCACCATGACCAACGGCAAGACCAGCCGCGCGACCCACGGCATGTTCAACTCGGCCTTCGCGACGGGGTGGGACAACGGCGGGGACATGACCTCGGCAGCGGCGTGCACGATCAACACGGTGCAGCACAACACCGGTGTCCCGATCGACCACTTCGTCGTCGTCGACTTCGCGGGCTTCCAGCAGATGGTCAACTCCATCGGCGGGGTGCCCATGTGCATCCCGAACGACATGACCGCCAAGGAGGCCGGCCTGCAGCTGTCCGCCGGGTTCCAGACGCTCGACGGAGGCACCGCCCTCGCCTACGCCCGGGCCCGCAAGGGCGTCGGGGTCGGCGACGGGTCCGACACGAACCGCATCGGCAACCAGCAGAAGCTCATCGCCGCGATGGTGCGCGAGGTCCTCTCCCGTGACGTCCTGACCAACCCGCAGAAGCTGATCTCCTTCCTCAGCGCCGCGACGGGCTCGCTGACGACGGACAGCGGGATGTCGATCGGCAACATGACCGGCCTCGCCTACAACCTGCGCAACATCAGCAGTGGCAACATCACCTTCATGACGATCCCGTTCGCTGCCGCGAAGTCGGACCCCAACCGCGTCGAGTGGACGTCCGCGGCCGATGCGGTGTGGGAGAACATGGCCAACGACGTGCCGGCTCTCGGCGAGACCCCCACCGCGCCGGCCACGACGGCCCCGCCCGCGGCACCCGACGCCACGACCGCCCCGGAGACACCGACGACGCCGGTGCAACCGGCCCCGGTGGAGACCAAGAAGGCCGGGCACGAGGCGTTCAGCGTCGACGACACGACGGACGTCTGCTGAGGTATGGCTCCCGACGAGCGGACCTCACGCACCCCTCCGCCGAGCTTCGCGCCGGGAGCGTCGGCCCGTCCGGCCCGACCGGCCGACGCGGAGCCGATCGTCGTCGGTCGCCCGTCGCGACCCACGTCCCCGTCACGCCCCTCCCGCACGCCCGGTCCGGGTGCGGCCCGGCCGGCCGCGCCGTCCGCTGACGGGCGGCCGGCGAGCAGCCGTCCCCCCACGATCGCTCCCGCAGGGCAGGGCGCCCGGCCCTCCGGTCCGTCCGCACCCGTCGAGGTTCCCGGCCGAGCCGGTCGCCAGGCGACCCCGGCCGCGGCACCGACCCCGGCCGCGGCACCCCGGTCCACTTCTTCCCGGCCCGCGACCAGCCGCCCCGCGCAGCCGACCCGAGCTCCCGCCGGACGTCCACCGTCGGGGCCGTCAGGGCCACGGCCGCCGACACCGGTGGCGCAGCCCGGGGCACGACGCAGCCGGAAGGCCCTCGTCGGCGGGATCGCCGCCCTGGTGGTCGTCGCCCTGCTCGCCTGGCCCATCGGCCTCGCGGTGTGGGCCAACGGCAAGGTCCAGCACACTGCGGCGCTCAGCGGTGCTGCGAACACCCCGGGCACGACCTACCTGCTGACCGGCTCCGACTCGCGCGCCGACGGTGGTGTCGCGCAGGACGGGACCGAGGGTGCCCGGACCGACACGATCCTCCTGCTGCACGTCCCCGACAGCGGGCCCACCGCGCTCATCTCGCTCCCCAGGGACACGTACGTCGAGATCCCCGGGAACGGCCCCGCGAAGCTCAACGCCGCCTTCTCCTGGGGGGGTGCCCCACTCCTCGTGCAGACGGTGGAGGGGCTGACCGGCATGACCGTCGACCACTATGCCGAGATCGGCATGGCGGGTGTCGAGCAGATCGTCGACGCGGTCGGCGGGGTGAACCTGTGCCACGACGCCGACGTCAACGACGCCGACTCGGGGATGGTGTGGGTGGCGGGCTGCCACGACGTGGACGGCACCCAGGCGCTCGCGTTCGCCCGGATGCGCAAGGCCGACCTCACCGGCGACGTCGGCCGGGCGGAGCGCCAGCGGCAGCTGATCGGCGCCGTCATGGCCAAGGTGAAGCCCAGCCAGCTGGCCGTGCGGCCGGGCCAGCAGGTCGCCCTGATCGACGCCGGCACCCAGGCGCTGACGGTGAGCGACGAGTCGAACATCCTCGACATGGCGAAGCTCGCGCTCGCGTTCCGGGCGGCCAACGGCCCGGGGGGCATCACCGGCACGCCACCGATCGCGACCATCGACTACCGCCCCGGCGGCAACGTCGGTTCCACGGTGCTGCTGGACCCCGACGCCACCCCGGCGTTCTGGGTGGCGATCCAGGACGGGTCCCTGCCCGCCGGCACCGTGGGCGGCATGCCCGGCGCCTGAGCCGCTCGCGGTCAGGGCCGGTCCGCCACCAGGGTCAGACGCTGAAGCCCACGCTCGGCCGCGCGGTCGTCTGGGCGCGCAGGCGCTCCCCCTTGCCGTCGGCCTGCCCCTGCAGGTCGACCTGGAAGGCAGCCATCGCGGTGCGCAGCCGGGCCGCCTGCTCGCCCTCACCGGACGCGAGGATGCGGACCGCCAGCAGGCCGGCGTTGCGTGCGCCGCCGATCGAGACGGTCGCCACGGGGACCCCGGCGGGCATCTGCACGATGGAGAGCAGCGAGTCCATCCCGTCCAGGTAGGCCAGCGGGACGGGGACACCGACCACGGGCAGCGTGGTGACCGCGGCGAGCATGCCCGGCAGGTGCGCTGCCCCGCCCGCGCCGGCGATCACCACACGCAGTCCCCTGTCCGCGGCGCTGCGGCCGTACGCGACCATCTTCTCGGGCTGACGGTGCGCAGACACGACGTCGATCTCGACGGCGACGTCGAACTCCGCGAGCGCTTCGGCGGCCGCCTTCATGACGGGCCAGTCCGAGTCCGAGCCCATGACGATCCCCACCAGAGGCTGCGCAGCCATCACTGTCTCCGTTCCTGACGCCGTCCCGGTGACGCCGCGCGCCCATCATGTCCCAGGCGCACCACGGTGCGGCGCACTGTTCGCGTCAGGCGGACGCGGCACCCTGCAGCAGGTCTGCGGCAGCGACGGCACGGCGGCGGACGTCGTCGAGGTCGTCGCCGCTGACGTTCACGTGCCCGAGCTTGCGCCCCGCACGGACCTCCTTGCCGTACAGGTGAACCTTGGCGGCCGGGTCGAGTCGACCGACGTCGGCGAGTGCGTCCGTCGGCTCCGGCAGTGCGCTGCCGAGCACGTTCGCCATGACCGTCCAGCGGGCGCGCGCGGCGGGGTCGCCGAGCGGCAGGTCGAGCACGGCACGCAGGTGCTGCTCGAACTGGCTCGTGACGGCGCCGTCGATGGTCCAGTGGCCCGAGTTGTGCGGGCGCATCGCGAGCTCGTTGACGAGCACCCGCGGCGGACCGCCGGCCGGGTCCGCGACCTCGAACAGCTCGACGGCGAGCACGCCGGTGACACCCAGCCCCTCGGCGATGCGGGTGGCCACGTCGACCGCCTCGGCGCGGGTCCTCGGGTCCAGGTCGGGGGCGGGGGCGATGACGAGCGCGCACACGCCGTCGCGCTGGACCGACTCCACCACGGGCCACGTGCGCGTCTCACCGCCGGGCCGCCGGGCGACCAGGACCGCGAGCTCACGGGTGAAGGGCACCTTCTCCTCCGCGAGCAGGGGCGCGCCCGTGCCCTGTGCAGCAGCGGCGAACCAGTCCACGACGTCGTCCGGGTCGCGGACGACGCGCACACCCTTGCCGTCGTACCCGCCGCGGGCCGTCTTGACCACGGCCACCCCGCCGTGGCCGGCCAGGAAGTCTGCCAGCTGCGCGGCCGACGGGAGGACGGCCCACGAGGGGACGGGGATCCCCAGCGCGGCCAGGCGGGTCCGCATGACGATCTTGTCCTGCGCGTGGACGAGCGCGGCCGCGTCCGGGTGCACCGCGACCCCCGCGCTCTCCAGACGGTCGAGCAGCGCGTTCGGGACGTGCTCGTGCTCGAACGTCAGCGCGTCGGCGCCCTCGACCAGCCGGGTGATCGCCTCCTCGTCGGACGCCGACCCGACAGGCGCGTCGACGACCACCTGGGCCGCCGACGACGTCGGGTTCTCGACCAGCACCCGCAGGTGCACCCCGAGAGCGGTCGCCGCAGGCGCCATCATCCGGGCGAGCTGCCCACCACCGACCACGGCCACCACGGGTGCTGTCACGGGCGACGACACTAGCCGAGCGCCGGGCGGAGGCCGAAACGCTTCGCACCGGCCTCGATCGACCGGCTCACAGATCTGCGGGCTATCCTCTCCAGACCGCTTTGTCCGACACCGAGGAGCTCCGTGAGCGCCAGCGACGAGCTGACCGACAGCCGGACCGTCGGCGCGCCCCCGGTCGCCCCGGCCCTGCGCGCCGCCGCACTGCGCGCCCGCGCCTACGAGCTCGCCCGGTTCCTTTCGGTGGGCGGCATCGCGTTCGTCGTCGACCTGGGCCTGTTCAACCTGCTCCGGTTCGGCCCCGGCGAGGTGCTCGGGCACAAGCCGCTCACGGCGAAGGTCATCTCCGTCGTCGCCGCGACGCTGGTCGCGTGGCTGGGGAACCGGCACTGGACGTTCTCGCAGCAGCGCACCGACCGGAGGGTGCGTGAGCTCGCCGTGTTCGCAGGCATCAATGTCGTCTGCGCCGTGATCCCCGTGCTCACCCTCGCGTTCTCGCACTACGCGCTCGACCTCACGACCCCGCTCGCCGACAACGCCGCGACGGTGATCGGGATAGGCATCGGCACCGTCCTGCGGTACCTCGGCTACAAGCGGTGGGTCTTCACGGGGCTGCGGGTCCCGACGACCTGACCGCCGCGACTCGTCAGGGCACGTCCGCCTGGACGACCGTCGCGTCGCCGGACCCGGTCAGAGCACCGTCGGACGCCGGGACGAACACGGACTGTCCCCGGGTCAGCAGGAGTGCGCTCCCGTCGTGCGTCGAGATCTCGACCTCACCCTCCAGGCACAGGACGATGCGCGGGCCTCGACCCGGCAACCGGGTGGGACCGTCGTCCGTGAAGCGCGAGACCGAGAGCTCGAAGTCGTCCACCGGGGCGTAGAAGATCCGGGTCGACGTGAACACCTTCTCGGGGGCGATCCTGATCGGCGGTGCGGCGATGCAGTCCACGTTGTGGAGCAGCTCGACGACGTCGACGTGCTTCGCGGTCAGGCCGGCTCGGAGCACATTGTCCGAGTTCGCCATGATCTCGACGCCGACGCCGTGCAGGTAGGCGTGCACGGTCCCCGCGGGCACGAACAGCGCCTCTCCCCGGTTCAAGGTCACCGGGTTGAGCAGCACGGACGTCACCGCCCCCGGGTCTCCCGGGTACGCCGCCGCGAGGCGCATCACCGTCCGGTCCGTCCGAGGGGACGGCGACCCGTCGGCGAGCCGGCGCGCGCACGCCTCGGCGAACTTGGCGACGTCCGCTGCGCCTGGTCGGGTCTCCGGCCGCAGGAGCCACTCGAACGCCGTCCGGACGCCTGCCGAGCTCGGGTCCGCCGCGAGGAGCGCGTGGAGGTCGGCAGCCAGGGGTGCGTCAAGGTCCGCCAGCAGCTCGGCGGCGCGTCGCGGTGCGCGGAATCCGACCATCGCGTCCAGCCTGCTGAGCGCGTACACCAGCTCCGGCTTGTGGTTGTCGTCGCGGTAGCTGCGCTCGCGTGCGGAGACCGGGATCCCGGCCGCGTCCTCGGCCGCGAAGCCGGCTCGCGCTCGCTCGAGGGTGGGGTGCACCTGGAGCGAGAGTGGTGCGTTCGCCGCGATGATCTTGAGCAGGTAGGGCAGGTGCGTGCCGAACCGCGACGTGACGTCCGCACCCAGATGGTGGTCCGGAGCCTGGGCGATCAGCTCGTCGAGCCCGCGTGGGCCGTCGGCGGTCTGCGCGACGGCCGGCGCGCTCGCGTGGGCACCGAACCACGCCTCCGCCACCGGGCGACCGTCCGGTACGAGCGCCAGCACGTCCGGGATAGCGGTCGTCGAACCCCAGGCATAGTGCTGGGTCGCTGGGGTGATCCGGTACACGGCTGCGCTCCTGAGTGGTGCTGGTCGGCCAGGTGGCATCCCAGATTACTGGTCGCCCGGCGCCCCCCGAGCCGATCACCGGGCGCGACCGGACATACCGGTCATCGGCGGCGGCGGTCCATCCGCGACGAGACCACCGCGCCGAGCGGCAGGACCACGTCGGGTCGCATCGAGGCCGGCACGCCCGAGAGGAACAGCGCGAACACCGCGGGCCGACGCTGCGCCAGCTCGAGCCTTCCGCCGTCCGCGGACGCCAGGTCACGGGCCAGGGCGAGCCCGAGCCCCGTGCCCTTGCCGGAGGTCACCTCCCGCTCGAAGATCCGCGGGGCCAGGTCGTCGGGCACACCGGCACCCTCGTCGGCCACCTCGACCACGACCGCGCCCGACGGCCCGCTCGGCCGCGAGCGCACGGTCGTGGTGCCGGCGCCGTGCCGCAGGGAGTTCTCGATGAGCGTCGCGATGACCTGGGCGAGCGCTCCCGGCGTCGCGAGCACCTGGGTCGAGCGGTCGACCTCGACGACGAGGCGCCGACCCGTCGCGAGGAAGGTCGGCTGCCACTCCTCCTCCTGCTGGTGGACGACCTCCAGCAGCTGCACGGCCTCGGTCGTGCCGCCCTGCAGCCGGCGTGAGCTGGCCAGCAGGTCGTCGACGACGCGCACCAGCCGCTCGACCTGTTCGAGCGAGATCCTGGCCTCCTCGCTCACGTTCGGGTCGTCCGTGGCGACCATGATCTCCTCGAGCCGCATCGAGAGCGCCGTCAGGGGGGTGCGCAGCTGGTGGGAGGCGTCGGAGGCGAACTGCCGCTCGGCCGCGAGCCGCGCTGCCATCCGGTCGGCACTTCGCGCGAGCTCGGCGGCGACGAGGTCGATCTCCTCGACCCCCGACGGCTGGAGGCGTGGCCGCACCTGGCCGGCCCCCAGCTGCTCCGCCGACGCGGCCAGGTAGACGAGCGGCGCGGTCAGCCGGTTGGCCTGCCAGATCGCCATCGCGATGCCGGCCGCGAACGCGACGACGGCGGCGACCACGACGAGCGCGATGACGCGGGCACTGAGCCAGAAGACGTCCCACCACGACACGTACAGCGTGACGACCGCGCCGGAGTCGGCAGTCTCCTCCACCGACAGGGTGCGACCCTGGATCCGCTCACCCGCCTGGAAGACGTCACCGTCGGGGGTGCGGACGATCACGGAGGCCGGAACCTCCCCCACGTCGCCGGTGTAGTTCTCGAGCATCCGGTTGCTCAGGTCGACGTCCTGCTCGACGCGGAAGTCGACCGCCCGCGCGGCGGACTCGGCGCGCGCGGAGAGCGCCTGCATCTCGTTCTCCCGGACCAGCTGTGCGCCGAGGAAGGCGAGGGGGAACCCGAGCAGGACGACCGCGACGGTGACCGCGGCGATCGTCGCCTGCAGGACGCGACGACGCAAGGCTCAGCCCCGCTCGGCGCTCGCGCCGCCCGTCTCGAACCGGAACCCCATGCCGCGCACCGTCGTGACGTAGCGCGGGGCGTTGGCGTCGTCGCCGAGCTTGCGGCGCAGCCAGGACACGTGCATGTCGAGCGTCTTGGTCGAGCCCGTCGGGTCCGAGCCCCAGACCTCACGCATGAGCGTCTCGCGGGCGACGACGGTGCCGGCCGCCCCGACGAGCACGCGCAGCAGGTCGAACTCCTTGGCGGTCAGGTGCAGCTCCCGCTCGCCCTGGAACGCGCGGTGGGCGGCGACGTCGACGCGGACGTTCTGCGCGTGCAGCTCGTCCTCGTCGCCCGGGTCCCCCACGCTGCGGCGCAGCAGCGCCCGGACGCGCGCCAGCAGCTCGGCGAGCCGGAACGGCTTGGTCACGTAGTCGTCAGCACCGGCGTCGAGCCCGACGACGAGGTCCACCTCGTCGGCGCGGGCCGTCAGGACCAGCAGCGGCGTCGTCAGGCCGAGGTTGCGGATCGCGCGCGCGACGTCGAGGCCGTCCATGTCCGGCAGGCCCAGGTCGAGGACGACCAGGTCAGCGGCCGCGGCCCCGTCGATCGCACCTTGACCAGTACCTTGCACGCGCACGTCGTAACCTTCACGCCCGAGGGCGCGAGCCAAAGGCTCGGCAATCGCGGGATCGTCCTCGGCCAGCAGCACCTGGGTCATTCGCCCATGCTAGGTCATGGGACGGTCTTGACCGCCAGTGGGGCGCGCACAGATGTTCACGTGAACCGGGTGCGCCTGCGGGCGGACCCGCGGGCGGCCTCGGTCGTCCTGTGGGGGCACGCTGCTGGGAGGCCTCGCGCCTACCCTCGTGGGGTGACGAGATGGGAACGCCTGCTGCGGTGGGAGGAGGCGCACCGGTTCGCCGTGGACGCGACCGGCACCGGGTTCCTGCTGCTGCTCATGGTCACGACGTCGACGGACATCAACAGCGCCGCGGCGAACGCCACCCGCACGCTCGCCACCCCGCTGATCTCCATGGCGGTGGTCGCTCCCCTGGCCTGGCGGCGGGTCCGTCCGACCGCGTCCGCGGTCGCCGTCTACTCCGCCGCGCTGCTCCAGCTGGCGTTCTTCGCCCCCCTCGTCGTCCCCGCGGACTTCGCCGTCCTCCTCTCGCTCTACTCCGTCACGGTGCACGGCCCACGGTGGGCGCACCGCGTCGCGATCGTCAGCACGCTCGTCGGCTCGGTCCTGCTCGGCATCGCGATGAACGGGTGGTTCGACGCCCCCGGGGCCGCGTCGACCGCGATCTTCACCGGGGTGAGCGCCCTGACGGTCTGGGCGTTCGGGCTGGTCCGGCGCTCACGCCGGGAGACGATCGAGGCACTGGTCGACCGGGCCCAGCGGCTCGAGGTCGAGCGCGACCAGCAGTCCCAGATCGCGACCGCGGCCGAACGTGCCCGGATCGCCCGCGAGATGCACGACATCGTCGCCCACTCGCTCACGGTCATGATCGCGCAGGCCGACGGCGGGCGGTACGCGGCCGACGCCGACCCCGCCGCGGCGACGAGAGCGCTCAGCACCATCGCCGAGACCGGGCGAGCGGCCCTCACGGACATGCGGCGGCTGCTCGGCGTGCTGCGGGGCGGATCCGAACCTCCCGTCTCGACGGGCGCCGTCCCCGCGCTCCCCGGTCCGGGCGGGCTGAGCCACGGCACGAGCCAGGGCTTCGCCCCGCAGCCCGCCGAGTCCGACGTCGGCGCGCTCGTCGAGCAGGTCCGGGCCAGCGGGCTGCGCGCCTCCCTGGTCCGGATGGGCGAGCCGCGGAACCTGCCTCCCGGCGCAGGTCTCACGGTGTACCGGATCGCGCAGGAGTCACTGACCAACGTCCTCAAGCACGCCGGCCCGGACCCCAAGGTCACGGTGCTCGTCCAGTGGCTCCCCGACGCCATCGTGCTCGAGGTGAGCGACGACGGCCGGGGTGCGTCGGCGGACACCGACGGGCTCGGCCAGGGGCTGGTCGGCATGCGCGAGCGCACGACGATGTTCGGAGGGACGGTCAGCGCCGGCCCTCGTCCCGGCGGCGGCTTCCGCGTCCGCGCCCAGCTGCCCACCCCGACCGACACCGCACCCACCATCACCTCCACCGACGAAGGGACCACACCCGTGCCGAGCACCCCGGACGAGGCGACCCGATGAGCGGCGACACGATCCGCGTCGCCCTGGTCGACGACCAGCAGCTGGTCCGCGCGGGGTTCCGCATGGTCATCGACTCGCAGGCCGACCTCGAGGTCGTGCTCGAGGCCGGCGACGGGGCACAGGCCGTACGCGCTCTGGCACCCGCCGCGCGGACCGTCACGGGCCCGGTCGACGTCGTGCTGATGGACGTCCGCATGCCCACCATGGACGGGCTCACCGCGACCGCGCAGATCACCTCGCGCGCGACCGACGACGACCCGGCACCCCGCGTGATCGTCCTGACGACGTTCGACCTCGACGAGTACGTCCTGTCGGCCATCCGCGCGGGAGCCAGCGGGTTCCTGCTGAAGGACGCGCCGCCGGAGGAGATGCTCGCCGCGATCCGGACCGTGCACCACGGCGACGCCGTCATCGCCCCGTCGAGCACCAAGCGGCTCCTGGAGCACCTCGTCACCGCGCTCCCCCCCGACGAGCCGGGCGGACCCACCGACCCCGCACGCCTCGCGGTCGCCGACCTGACGGACCGCGAGCGTGAGGTGCTCGTCCTCATGGCGCGCGGCCGATCGAACACCGAGATCGGCGCCGACCTGTTCGTCGCGGAGGCGACGGTCAAGACCCACGTCGGCCGCATCCTCGCGAAGCTGCACGTCCGCGACCGGGTGCAGGCCGTCGTGCTGGCGTACGAGACCGGTCTGGTGCGGCCCGGCTCGTAGTCGGACCACGGGATGACGGGCGACCAGTCCGCGGCCTGATGTGCGGCTGGGGGGCGCGTCCGTAGCGTCGAGCACGTCATCACCGCACCCGAAGGAGCCCCTCCGTGGACACCACCGTCTTCCGCCCGATCGACGAGGACCAGCCGCGCGTGCCGGGCGGGTCACCGGTCGCCGTGAGCGCCCGGTCGCTCACCAAGGTCTACGGCCAGGGGGCTGCCGAGGTCCGTGCGCTCGACGGCGTCGACGTCGACTTCGCGGCCGGCGCGTTCACCGCGATCATGGGCCCGTCCGGCTCCGGCAAGTCGACCCTGATGCACGTCCTCGCGGGGCTCGACCAGGCGACGTCGGGCACCGCCCGGCTCGGCGCCACCGAGATCACGGCGCTCGACGACACCGCGCTGACCCGGCTGCGCCGCGACCGGGTCGGGTTCGTGTTCCAGAGCTTCAACCTGCTGCCGATGTTCACCGCCGAGCAGAACATCCTGCTGCCGCTCGAGCTCGCCGGCACCACGGTGGACCGGGAGTGGTTCGACACCCTCGTGTCCACGCTGGGGCTCGGCCAGCGCCTCACGCACCGGCCGTCGGAGCTGTCCGGCGGTCAGCAGCAGCGGGTGGCGATCGCGCGCGCGCTCATCGCCAAGCCTGAGGTCGTCTTCGCCGACGAGCCCACCGGCAACCTCGACTCCCGGTCGGGCGCCGAGGTGCTGAGCTTCCTGCGCCGGTCCGTGCGTGAGCTGGGCCGCACGATCATCATGGTCACGCACGACCCGACGGCCGCGGCGTACGCGGACCGCGTGGTGCTGCTGGCGGACGGGCGGATCGCGGGCGACATCGCCGACCCGACGCCGGAGTCCGTCCTGACCGGTCTCGAGGCCCTCCGCACGCTCGACCAGGCGGCCCTCTGATGCTGCGACTCACCTGGGCGCAGATGCGCCTCAGTCTCGGCCGGCTGACCGCTGCGGCCGTCGCCATCGCGATCGGCACGGCGTTCGTCGCCACCACCCTGATCGCCGGGAACGTGATGACCCGGACCGGGTACGACGCCGTCACCGCGACGCTCGCCGACGCCGACGTCGTGCTGGGCGGCGACGTGACCGACGACCAGCTCGAGGCGGTGCGCGCCCTGCCGGACGTCCAGTCCGCCGACGTCCTGGCCCCCACCGGCATCGAGGTCCGCAAGGGCGGCACGAGCCGCTGGCAGCTCATGCTGCCCACCACCGACGACCCGCGGCTGAGCTCGCTGGTGGTCGAGGACGGTGCCACACCCTCGGCGACGGGTGAGATCGCCCTGCCGAGCGCGACCGCGGAAGCCCTCGGCGTCGGCGTCGGGGACCACGTGCAGGTCCGCTGGACCACCTCCGAGCCCGCCGACGACGCGACCGCCGGACCCACGGCACCCACCGAGGACGGCGACGAGGTCTGGCGGACGGTCGACGAGGACGTCGTCGTGACCGGCATCGCGTCCGACCCGGGCTCTGCCTGGTCGCAGAGCGGCGGCGCCGGCCTCGTGACCCCTGCCGACGCCCTGCGCTGGTCCGGCGCCGAGTCGCTGACCGAGCTCGGCTCGACGACGCTCGTGGCCGCCGAGCCCGGCGTCGCCGCCGAGACCCTGCTCGACGTCGTCGGTCCGCTCGCGCCCGGGGCCGACGCCCTCACCAGGGACGAAGCCGCGGAAGAGGCCGTCTCGCGGTTCTCCGACGGCGGCAACGTGCTCGTCACCGTCGTGCTCGGGTTCGCCGCGGTCGCCCTGCTCGTCGCCGCCCTCGTCATCGCGAACACGTTCCAGGTGCTCGTCGCGCAGCGCACCCGCACGCTCGCCCTCCTGCGCTGCGTCGGCGCCGGCAAGGGACAGCTGCGCCGCTCCGTGCTGCTGGAGGCGGCGATCCTCGGGGTCGTCGCGTCGGTCGCCGGACTGGTCCTCGGCCTCGTGCTCGGGCAGTCGGCGCTGATGGTGCTGGGCCGGCTCGACCTCGGTGTGCCGCTGCCGTCCACCATCCAGGTGACCCTGCCCGTCCTGCTGCTGCCGCTCCTCGTGGGGACCGTCGTCACGGTGCTCGCGTCGCTGGTGCCCGCCCGGGAAGCCACCCGGGTGTCGCCCATCGCGGCGCTGCGCCCGGCGGAGGCCCCTGCGGTCGGCGCCCGCGCCGGCCGGGTCCGGCTCGCGCTGTCGCTGCTCCTCACGGCCGGGGGTGTCGGGGTCATGCTCCTCGCCACCGTGCTGTCGAGCAGCGGTCGGGCCGACCCCACGCTGCTCCTGGGGGTCGGGGCGCTCGCCGGTGGGCTCTCGTTCGTCGGCGTGCTCGTGGGTGCCGTGTTCTGGGTGCCGAAGGTCGTGTCCTGGGTCGGCCGCGCGCTGGCGAGCACCGGGACCAGCGCACGGCTCGCCGCGGCGAACACCGTGCGCAACCCGCGCCGGACCGCCGCGACGAGTGCTGCCCTGCTCATCGGCGCGACGCTCGTCGCGATGATGAGCACCGGAGCCGCGAGCGCCCGCGTGTCCCTCGCGCAGGAGCTCGACGAGCACTACCCGGTGGACCTCATGGTCGACGGCTCGGTGTACGGGGAGGTCACGAGCCTGCCGTCCGACGTCAGCGACGCGGTCGTCGCGGTGCCCGGGGTCGACACCGTGCTTGAGATGCGGACCGCTGCCGTGATGCTGGGCGACGACTGGGTCACGGTCGCCGCACCCGCCGACGGCTCGGCGACGGACGTGCTGCGCGACCCGGGCACCGCGGACGGTCTGCGCGACGGGACACTGCTGCTCCCGAAGCGGATGGAGGAGCAGGCGACCGGCACGGCGTCCCCGGTGACGGCGTTCGAGGCCTTCGGGGACGACTCCGAGACGGTGCCCGGTGGCTCCGCCGTCGATCTCCGGGCGGTGCCGAGCGAGCTGGGCGGCGTCTACGCGCTCGTCACCCCGGCAACGCTCGACCGGCTCGCGCCGCAGGCCCCCGTCTCGCTGCTGTGGGTCGGTCTCGACCCGGGCGCCGACCCGGCGCTCGTCCTGCAGGACGTCCGGGCGGCACTGCCGGACACCCCGGCGGAGGTGAGCAGCGCCGGTGCGGAGCGGGCCACCAACGAGCGGGTGATCGACACGCTCCTCGCGATCGTGATCGGGCTGCTCGGGGTCGCCGTCGTGATCGCGCTGATCGGGGTCGCCAACACCCTGTCGCTCTCGGTGCTGGAGCGGCGTCGGGAGTCCGCGACCCTGCGGGCGATCGGCTTGTCCCGCCGGCAGCTGCGCCTGATGCTCGCGGTCGAGGGGATGCTCATCGCGGGCGTCGGGGCGGTCCTCGGTGCGGGGCTCGGGCTCCTGTACGGGTGGGCCGGGGCGGTGATCACGTTCGGGGAGATCGGGGACGTCATCCTCGTCGTCCCGTGGACCGACCTGGCGTTCCTGCTCGTCGTGGCGCTGGCCGCCGGTCTGCTCGCCTCGGTGCTGCCGGGCCGGGCCGCCGCCCGCACGTCACCCGTCGCGGCGCTCGCGGTCGACTGACACCACCGGGCCGCCGAGCCGACCGGCGGGCCTGTGGACGGACCGGCTCGTCCCCGGACCATCGAGGGCGGGCCGGTCCTGCGTCTCGACCGCGGCAGGGTCGGACCGTGCGTTTCACGGTGCTCCACCCCGACCCTGCCCGCGGCCACGGTCTCGTCCCGACCGACGTCGAGGCGGACCGCGGCACCGCCCTGTCCGTGCTGCGCCCCGCCCTCGCCCGCGTGAGCGGGTACGCGGGATGGGCGAGCGCGGGTGTCCGGGCGTCCGTCGCGGACGCCGTGCTCGACGAGCACCACGTCGTCGGCCAGCCGCCGCTCGTCGAGGGCTGCGTCCTGCGCGCCGAGCCCGGCGCCCGACCGGACGCGGAGGTCGCGGTCGGTGCGGACTGGTTCGTCGCCGTCGTCGCAGGTCCGGACAGCGGCGGCCTCGCGGCCGTGCCGCCGACGGGGCAGCTGACCGTCGGCCCGTCCGCGGGTGCAGCCCTGCACCACCCTGCTCTGGCCGTCGACGATCCCGGGCTCCCCCGCGTGCAGGTCAGGCGACGCGGGGACCGCGTGCGGGTGCGGCGCGGCGACGGAGTGCTGTGGCGGCGCTGGCGTCCCCACCGCCCGCTGCGCCTCGGCGCGACCACGCTCGCACTGCGGGGCGCGACCCGCGACGAAGTGCCGAGAGCCGCCGAGCCCGGTCTCGAGTCCCGTCCCGCGACATGGCTGGCACCGCTCCTCGGGTCCGTCGCCCTCGCGGTCGCCCTGCGCCAACCCGTCCTGCTCCTCGCGGGCCTGGCCGTGCCCCTCGTCCTCGTCGGCACGGCTGCCGTCACCCGGTGGCGACGACGCCACGACTCCCGCGAGGACCCGACCGTGCGGGACCTCGCCGCCCTGGTCGCCGCCACCACCCGCGCCGCGGTCAGGGCAGAGGACCCGGTCGTTGTCGACCAGCCCTGGGACCCCGGAGGCACCCTGGCGGTCGTGGGCCCCCGTGCCCTGGCGCTGCCGGTCGCCCGGGGGGTCGCCCTCGGCACACTCGGCACCCACCTGACCGCCGCGCTCGTGGTCCGCACCCGCCGGCCGCAGGACTGGTCGTGGTGCGTGTGGGCGGCCGCGCCCGACGCGGAGCTGCCCGGTCCGGGTGGGATGCTCGTGGTCGCGGACGACCCACCGGACCCCGCGGCACTGGCCCGGTGGAGGGCGTCGGCGCCCGCGTCCCAGCGTCTGCTCCTGCTCGCCGAGTCCTCGGCGGCGGTTCCCGCGTGGTGCCGGGCACGGCTCGAGGTGGGACCGCGCGCGGTGCGGCTGCACGGAGCGGACGGCAGGGTGCACGACGTCCCCCGGCAGGCGGTCGGCACGGACCTCGCCCTGACACAGGTCCGCGCGGCGATGGCGGCCCGGGCGACGGCTGGCCGCGGCGCAGGCGACGAGTCGACCCTTCCCGTGCGCGCGTCGCTGGCCGCCCTCGAGGGCGTCCCCCTGCCGGACCAGGTGGCCGCAGCCTGGTCGACCTCCCGCAGCGGACTCGTCGTGGCGCTCGGGCTGGGACCCGGTGGCCGGACCGTCTGCGTCGACCTCGTCGCCGACGGGCCGCACGCGCTGGTCGCGGGGACGACGGGCGCCGGGAAGTCGGAGCTGCTCACCACCCTCGTCCTCACTCTCGCGCTGACGCACCCGCCGGACCGGCTCGCGATCCTGCTCGTCGACTTCAAGGGCGGGACCGGGCTCGGGGCGGTGGCCGGGCTCCCCCACGTGCTGGAGCACGTCACCGACCTCGACGCCGCGCACGCCCGTCGGGTCCTGGCCTCGCTGCGCGCGGAGCTGCGCCGACGCGAAGGGGTCCTGGCCGCGGCGGGTGCCCGCGACCTGCTGGAGCTCGACCCCGCAGACCCCACGACGCCGCCCCGCCTGCTCGTCGTGGTGGACGAGCTGAGGGCACTCACCGAGGACGTCCCCGACGCGTCCGCGGCGCTCACCCGGATCGCGGCCCAGGGCCGGGCGCTCGGCGTGCACCTCGTCCTGGCCACGCAGCGCCCCGCGGGGGCGGTCGGCGCCGACCTGCGCGCGAACGTCGCCCTGCGCATCGCCCTGCGGGTGACCGACCCGGCCGACTCGACCGACGTGCTGGACGCCCCCGACGCCGCCCGGCTCGACCCGGCGACCCCTGGTCGCGCGTGGGTGCGACGCGGGACCCGGCCGCTCGAACCGGTCCAGGTCGCGCGCCCCGTCCACGTGTCCGCCGCCCCGGCCGCGCGCCTCGCCCGCCCGGACGACGGCGCAGCCTGGTCACCGGCCCCGCAGGACGGTCCCCCGGGCGACGACCTGCGCGGGCAGTGGCTGCGGGCCGCGACGCTGGCGGCAGCCGACCGGCCCCCGGGCGAGGGCTGTCCCTGGCTGCCGGGCCTGCCGGCGGTCGTCCGCGCCGCCGACGTGCCGCTCGGGCACGGCCTCGGCCTCGCGGTCTCCGACCTGCCCGAGGAGCAGCGCCGGGGTGCGGTGCGGTGGGACCCCACCGACGGGCCGCTCCTGGTCCTGGGCGGCCCCCGGTCCGGCCGTACGACGACCCTCGTGACCGCGGGCCTCGCCGGGCTCGAGCAGGGCTGGTCCGTGCACACGGTCGGCCTGCCGCCGACGGCGGTCGAGCGGCTGCGGGCGGGCGACCGGCACGGACTGCTGGGCGGCGACCTGGAGACGGACGACGCCCGCGCGGTCGCCCGCCTGCTCGAGCTCCTGGCCGGGCCCGGACGCCCTCGCGCGCTCCTCCTCGTCGACCGCCTCGACCTGCTCCTGGACTCGCTCGGACGGCTCGCGCGGGGGGCGGGCACCGAGCGGCTGACGGCGCTCTGGCGCGGCGGTGCCGACGGCACGGCGCTCGCGGCCGGGGCGGACGCCGGTGCAGCCGCGATGCAGCACGCGGGCGCGTTCGCCCACCGCCTGGTCCTCCCGCTCGCCGACGCGGCGCTCGACGCGCTCGCGGGGGTGCCCGCGGCGCTGGCCGGCCGTCGCACCACACCGGGCAGGGCCGTGCACCTGCATGCGACGGGCGCCGACCTGTGCCAGGTCGTCCTACCCGGGCTGCCGGACGTCGGGGTCGCGGTGACCCACCGCCCGGACCGCGCCGTGGTGCTGGTGCGACCCCTGCCCGAGCACGTGGAGCTCCCCCGGGACGTCACCGCGGGGCCGGGCCACCTCGAGGTTCCCCTGGGACTCGGTGGCGACGATGCGGGCGTGGTGCGCGTGGACGTGGCGCAGGGGCTGCTGGTCGCCGGACCGCCCGGTTCGGGCCGATCCACGGTGCTGAGCGTGGTGGCTCACGGTCTTGTACGGGCCGGCGTGCGTGTCCTGCACCTCGTCGACCCCCTCGGTGGGCCGCGGACCACGCTGGTCGGGGTGCGGGACGTGACACCGGCGGACCTGGCGGTGGCGGACGGCTGCGACGCGGAGGTGCTCCTCGTCGACGACCTGGACGATCTCCTGCGCGACCACCCCGAGCTCGACGACCAGCTGCCCTCGTCCCTCAGCCTCGTCGCCGGCGTGACCTCGGCGGCGGCGGTGCACGCGTTCCGGGGCACCGTCGCGGCGCTCGTCCGCCGACGACGCGTTCTCGTCCTCGACGTGCACGACCACGCGTCAGCCGAGCTCGTGGGTGCGCGCGCGGCGTGGTGCGTCGAGCCGTCCCGTCGGCCCGCGGGACGGGGAGTCCTGCTGACCGGACGGGCCAGCCTCGTCGTGCAGGTCTATGCCGGCGGGTCCTGACGGTGCGCGGTCGCGGCCACCGCCGAGGGCAGCAGGAGCCCGACGCCGATCAGCACCGCCACGACCAGCACCACGACGGGCCAGACCGCCGGCTCCGCCCCGAGCCAGCTGATCGCGAGGACCACGAGCAGGATCTGCCACATGATCAACGGTGAGCGCGCCCACCGACGACCCCGCCAGAGCCCACGGGCTGCGAGCAGGAGCAGGAGCGCGACACCCACGGCGAATGCCACGAGGAACAGGCTCGCGCCCGGCATCGCCGCCGCCCCTCGCACGACGTCGGCGGCCCACGCGACGGCCAGGCCGAGGAAGGCGGCGGCCTCGAGGATCACCAGCAGGCAGACGATGAGGAGCACGGCGGGACGGCGTTCGGTCACAGGAAGGAGCCTAGGCACGCGACGCACGACGTGTCGCCGCCCCCGTTGACCTGCACCGACGCTCACTCTCCGTTACCACGGATCCGAGGTGACTCACGCCACCTCGTGTCGTTCGTCACCGCCGGGTGGCGACGCCCGGTCCTGGACGTTTGTCCGACTGTCCCCCTCACCTGCGGCAACATGCGGGACGCGTCGAGGCACAGCCGGTCCACAGGTGTGACGAACGCCTCAGTCGTTACGGATATGAAACCTCCTCGTAACCCTTGTGGAGTGACCGGACCGGTGCGAGCCTTGATGCAGTACGTCCCCCACCCCCGATCTCGCGTCCAGACTCGCGCGCCCTGACCCCGGGCGTCCCTCGACGTGTGCCTAGGAGAGAACTCATGGATTGGCGCCACCGCGCAGCGTGTCTCGACGAGGACCCGGAGCTGTTCTTCCCCATCGGGAACACCGGCCCCGCCCTGCTGCAGATCGACGAGGCGAAGGCCGTCTGCCGCCGCTGCCCCGTCGTCGACACGTGCCTGAAGTGGGCCATCGAGACCGGTCAGGACGCGGGCGTCTGGGGCGGCCTCTCCGAGGACGAGCGCCGCGCGCTCAAGCGTCGCACCGCGCGTCAGCGCCGCGCCGGCTGACCGCACCGACACCGCTCGACGTCCGGCCCCGCTGCGCACCGCGCGGCGGGGCTGAGTCATGTCCGGGCCGAGCCACGTCCGGGTCGGACCTTGCGGGCCGGTCGGCGGCCCCTGGACCTCCGCGAGGTCTGCCGCGTTGCTCGTGGCCGCTCGTCAGATCAGCGCCGCGGCGTCCCGAGGTCCACGCAGCCGCGCCTCGATGACCACGGACGTGCCGCCGCCCTCGCGGCTCGCCCACTCGATGGTGCCGCGCATCTCGTTGGTGACCAGGGTCGACACGATCTGCGTCCCGAGCCCGGTACCCGCCCCGCGCTCGGTAGGCAGCCCGGACCCGTCGTCGGCCACCTCGACGCGCAGCGCGTCGTCCTGCCGCGCGACGATGACCTCGACCGTCCCCGACTCGCGCCCCTCGAACCCGTGCTCGACCGCGTTCGTGACCAGCTCGGTCAGGATGAGCGCGAGCGCCGTGGCGTCCTCCGCGGGGATCGACCCGAACGACCCGCGCACCAGCGTGCGCACGTGCGCACCCTCCGTCGCCACGTCCGCGGCGAGCCGCAGGCTGCGACCGACGAGGTCGTCGAACGGCACGCTCTCGTCGAGCGTCTGCGACAACGTCTCGTGCACGAGCGCGATCGTGGCGACCCGCCGCATCGCCTCACCGAGCGCCTCCTTGGCCTCGGGCGACGCCACGCGCCGGGACTGGAGCCGCAAGAGGGCCGCGACCGTCTGGAGGTTGTTCTTCACGCGGTGGTGGATCTCGCGGATCGTGGCGTCCTTGGTGATGAGCTCGCGCTCGCGGCGCCGCAGCTCCGAGACGTCGCGGCACAGCAGCACCGCACCGACCCGCTGCCCGTGCTCGGTCAGGGGTACCGCGCGCAGCGACAGCGCGACCCCGCGCGCCTCGACGTCGACCCGCCACGGAGCACGCCCCATGAGCACCAGCGGCATCGACTCGTCGACGGTGTCGTGCTGCTCGATCAGCTCGGCGGTCACCTCGACCAGCGACCGCCCGACGAGGTCGCCCACCACGCCGAGCCGGTGGAAGCACGACAGGGCGTTGGGGCTCGCGTACAGCACCTCGCCCTCGGAGTTGAGGCGGACCAGCCCGTCCCCGACGCGCGGGGCTCCGCGGCGCGGCCCGGTAGGGGCGTCGGGAGCGGGGAACTCACCCCGACCGACCATCGCGAAGACGTCGTCGGCCGCCTCGACGTAGTTGAGCTCGAGACGGCTGGGGGTGCGCGCTCCTCCCAGGTTGGTCTGACGGGCGAGCACCGCGATGGCCTTGCCGCGCCGGACCACGGGGACGGCCTCCTCGCGCACCGCGTACGACCCGAACCAGCGCGGCTCGCGCGAGCGCTGCGCGGCGCGCTCGTCCAGCGACCGCTGCAGCTGGGGCCGCTGGCCCTCCGGGGCGCTCGACCCGACGACGTCGTCGTAGTGGACTGTCGCGCCGGTCGAGGGACGGGCCTGGGCGATCGCGACGAAGTCACCGTCCGTCGTGGGCAGCCACAGCACGAGGTCGGCGAACGCGAGGTCGGACAGCACCTGCCAGTCTCCGACCAGAAGGTGCAGCCACTCCAGGTCGTGAGCATCGAGCGCGGCGTATCGAGCGGCGAGGGTGCTCAGCGTGGACACGGGCACCAGGGTAGGTGGCGGCGGACCGGTGGTGAGCAGGACGGCCAGGACGTGGGCGGATAGCCTCGGAGCCACCGACTCGATCACCGAAGGACCCACCGTGCGACTGAGCGTGACTCTCGACCTCCCGACGGACGCGCACGCCGCGGCGCTGCTGCTGGCGGACCCCGAGTACGTGCACCAGAAGGTCCGTGCCAGCGGCGCGTTCGAGCAGCACGTGGACATCACCGGTTCCGCGGCCGACGCGTTCACGGTGACGACCCGGCGAGCCCTGCCCACCGACCAGATCCCTGCCCATCTGCGGAGCTTCGTCGGCAGCCAGATCGACGTGCGGCAGGTCGAGGCGTGGGAGGCACCCGCGCCGGACGGGTCCCGCGTCGGGACGGTCGTCGTGGAGATCGCCGGCGCCCCCGTCCGGCTCAGCGGACGCACCGCACTGACCCCGACCGGCACGGGTGCGACGACGGTGACGTACGACGGCGAGCTCCGCGCGAGCGTGCCGCTCTTCGCCTCCGCGATCGAGCAGGCGACCGCCGGTGCGATCCGGTCTGCGCTGGAGGTCGAGCAGGGTGTGGCACGCGAGTGGATCAGCGGTCGGGCCGGCGGTCCTGCCGATGGTCACGGACAGGCTCCGCAGCCGTAACGATTCGGTAACACGGACCGATGTCCATATCGCTCTGACCTGCAGGAACGTCGGTGTGGGATCGCTACCACGGCATTTCCCCCACTCCTCGTCCTTGACACTCGGTGAGGCGCCGACGACAGTACTCCGCAGCGCGTGGGAACGCTCCCGCAATCACTGCGGAAGGGAACGTGACCGCGCCGGGTCCACACGGCCCAACCCGATGTTCGCACGCCCCCTTCGGTGGGTGGACGACGGGTGCCCTAGGGGTACGGCGAGGACGCCGTCCGACTGACAAGGGAGTCACAGTGCGCAAGACCACCAGCAAGATGTGGGCAGCCGCGGCGGGGGTCACGGGCATCGCCCTCCTCGCCACCGCCTGCTCGGGCAACGCGGAGACGCCCAGCGACGAGGGTTCTGAGGGCGGTTCCGAGAACATCACCCTGACGCTGGGCACGTTCAACGAGCCCGGCTACACGGACGAGATGTTCGCCGCGTACGAGGCCGAGAACCCGGGCATCACGATCGAGAACAAGAAGGCCGCGACCTCGAACGAGGCCCGCGACAACCTGAACACGCGCCTCGCGTCGGGTTCGGGTTCCTCCGACATCGAGATGATCGAGATCGACTGGCTTCCGGAGCTCATGACGTACCCGGAGAAGTTCACCGACCTGTCGGACCCGGCCCTCGACGGCCGCTGGCTCGACTGGAAGGTCGCGCAGGCCACGACGCCTGACGGCATCCTCCTCGGCTACGGCACGGACATCGGCCCGGAGGCCATCGCGTTCCGCAGCGACCTGCTCGCCGCGGCCGGCCTGCCCTCCACCCGTGAGGAGGTCGCTGCCGAGCTCGGTGGCGCCGACGCCACGTGGGACGACTACTTCGCGTTCGGCAAGCGCTACACCGAGGCGACCGGCAAGCCCTTCTTCGACGCTGCTGGTGCCATCTACCAGGGCATGATCAACCAGGTCGAGAACGCCTACGAGGAGGAGGACGGCACGATCATCGCCGCCACCAACCCCGAGGTCAAGGAGATCTACGACGCCGTCACCACCGCCTCGGTCACCGACAACCTGTCGGCGCACCTCGGCCAGTGGAGCGACGACTGGACCGCCTCGTTCCAGACGGACGGCTTCGCGACCATGCTGGCCCCGGGCTGGATGCTCGGTGTCATCGAGGGCAACTCCGCCGGCGTCGTCGGCTGGGACATCGCGGACGTCTTCCCCGGCGGTGCCGGCAACTGGGGCGGTTCGTTCCTGACCGTTCCCGCGCAGAGCAAGCACCCTGAAGAGGCCAAGAAGCTCGCTGCGTGGCTCACCGCCCCGGAGCAGCAGATCCAGGCGTACAAGAACAAGGGCACGTTCCCGAGCCAGGTCGAGGCGCTCGCCTCGGAGGAGCTGCTCAGCTCCACGAACGCGTTCTTCAACGACGCCCCGGCCGGCCAGATCCTGGCCAACCGCGCCGTCGGCATCGTCGCCCCGTTCAAGGGCCCGAACTACTTCGCCGTCAACGACGCGATGCAGTCGGCTCTGACCGAGGTCGACGTCAACGGTGGTGACGCCGCTGCACAGTGGGACACGTTCGTCTCCGCGGTCAACGCACTCGGCTGACGCACGCCACGGGGCCGGGCCGATGGGTCAATCCATCGGCCCGGCCCTGCCCGCGTAGGCTCCTGACCACCGCCACGAAGGACACCTGATGGCCACCTCCACCACCCCACCCCAGCTCGACAGCGGTCGGCTGCGCGACCCCGAGCGCGCCCCGCGCCGGGTCGGCTTCAGCCAGACCCTCGGTCGCTGGGACGTCAAGGTCTCGCCCTACCTCTACATCTCGCCGTTCTTCATCCTCTTCGCTCTCACGGGTCTGTTCCCGCTCGTGTACACGGCCTACGTGTCCGTGCACGACTGGAACCTGATCGGCGGCAAGGGTGCCTTCGTCGGCTTCGAGAACTACCTGTTCGTCGTCCAGGAGCCGAACTTCTGGAAGAGCCTGCGCAACACGTTCAGCATCTTCCTCCTGTCGACGGTCCCCCAGCTGATCATCGCGATCGTGCTCGCGGCCCTCCTCGACGCGAACCTGCGCGCGCGCACCTTCTGGCGGATGGGCGTCCTCCTGCCCTACGTCGTCGCGCCGGTCGCTGTCAGCCTCATCTTCGGCAAGCTCTTCGCCGACAAGTCCGGTCTCATCAACACGGTGCTCGGCTACGTCGGCATCGACCCGATCGGCTGGCACGCGCAGATCCTGCCCAGCCACATCGCGATCGCGACGATGGTGGACTTCCGCTGGACCGGCTACAACACGCTGATCCTGCTCGCCGCGATGCAGGCCATCCCGCGCGACCTGTACGAGGCGGCCGTCCTGGACGGTGCCACGCGGGTGCGCCAGTTCTTCTCGGTCACCGTCCCGATGCTGCGCCCGACGATCATCTTCGTGGTCATCACGTCGACGATCGGTGGCCTGCAGATCTTCGACGAGCCACGCCTGTTCGACCAGACCGGCCAAGGTGGCCCGAGCCGCCAGTGGATGACGGCGACCATGTACATCTACGAGCTCGGCTGGGGCAACCAGAAGAGCTTCGGACGAGCGTCCGCGGTCGCGTGGATCCTGTTCGTCATCATCCTCGTCATCGGCCTGATCAACTTCTCGATCACGCGCAGGATCTCGTCCGACTCGTCGACGACCAAGCGGAAGAAGGTTTCCCGATGAGCGCCCCCTCGCTCCCGGTCATCCAGCAGACCGCCGGCCGCGGCGCTGCCCGCGCCGCCGGGCGCAGCCGCTCGACGGCCGCAGGCTCCGAGCGCCGGCCGGGCTGGGTCACGTACGCCCTGATCGGCGTCGCGGTCGCCCTGGCCATCGCGCCGCTGTACTACGCCTTCCTGCTCGCGTCGTCGAACTCGGCGTACATCGCGCAGAACCCGATCCCGTCGCTGATCCCGCAGGGCGAGTTCTTCACGAACGTCGGCAAGGTCCTCAACGGCGACATCCCGTTCTGGAAGGCGCTCGGCAACTCGATCATCGTCGGGACGATCACCGCGCTCTCCGTGGTGCTGTTCTCCACGCTGGCCGGGTTCTCGTTCTCCAAGCTGCGGTTCCGTGGACGCAACGCCCTGCTGGTGTTCGTCATCGCCACGACCGCCGTGCCGACGCAGCTCGGCATCGTCCCGCTGTTCATCGTCATGTCCCAGCTCGGGTGGACCGGCAAGCTCGTCGCCGTCATCGTCCCGGGTCTGGTCACCGCGTTCGGTGTCTTCTGGATGACGCAGTACCTCGAGTCGGCCCTGCCGTACGAGCTCGTCGAGGCCGCTCGCGTCGACGGCGCATCGATGATCCGGACCTTCTGGCACATCGCCCTCCCGGCGGCGCGCCCGGCGGCCGTGATGCTCGGCCTCTTCACGTTCGTCTCGTCGTGGACGAACTTCTTCTGGCCGTTCATCGTCCTGGGACCGCAGAACCCGACTCTGCCGGTCGTCCTCCAGCTGCTCCAGGCGTCGTACTTCAAGGACATGTCCCTGATCATGGCGGGCGTCACCATCTCCACGATCCCGCTCATCATCCTGTTCTTCATCGCCGGCCGTCAGCTCGTCGCCGGCATCATGCAGGGTGCCGTCAAGGGCTGATCCGCGCACACTGTTCGTGGCACGCCCCGGGCGTGAGCCCGGTGGATGGGAAGGGCGGGGTGCTACCCCAGCACCCCGCCTTTCTCATCACCAGCTAGTCATCGCTGCCTCGGCAGCCACAGGAGGGAAGACCAACGGTGGTCGACAACATCCCGGTCCACGTGGACCCTGCGCGGCCTGCCGCGCCGACGCTCGAGCAGGTCGCCGAGCGCGCCGGTGTCTCACGCTCAACAGCTTCCCGCGCCATCAACGGTGGTCTGCGCGTGTCTCCCGAGGCGCTCGCCTCGGTCGAGGCCGCGGTGACCGATCTCGGGTACACCCCGAACCGCGCTGCACGCTCGCTGGTCACCAAGCGCACGGACTCGATCGCCCTCGTGGTGCCCGAGCCCGACGAGCGCGTGCTGTCCGACCCGTTCTTCGCGGGCACCCTGAACGGGCTGAGCACCTCGCTCGCGGACTCGGACATGCAGGTGGTGCTCGTCATCGCCCGGCCGGGTGAGAGCGAGCGCACGGTCCGCTACCTGCGCAACGGTCACGTCGACGGTGCGATCGTCGTGTCGCACCACGCGAACGACGAGCTCGACCGCGCACTGCAGATCAGCCGCGTGCCGAACGTGTTCGTCGGCCGCCCGCTCTCCGCGGACGAGCGCGACGTCCAGTACGTCGACACCGACAACGTCGAGGGCGGTCGGCTGGCCACCCAGCACCTCATCGACCGGGGCTGTCGACGCATCGCGACGATCGCCGGTCCGGCGGACATGTCCGCCGGCATCGACCGACTCACCGGCTGGCGCAACGCGATCCGTGCCGCCGGGATGCCGGACGACGCGGTGGTGCGCGGGGACTTCACGATGGCCTCCGGCACGATCGCCGTCCGTGAGCTGCTCGCACGGTTCCCCGACGTCGACGCCATCTTCATCGCGTCCGACCTGATGGCAGCGGGCGCGCTCAGCGTGCTGGCCGAGCACGGCAAGGATGTCCCGGGGGACATCGCCGTGGTCGGGTACGACAACCTCGGGGTCGCGGCGTCGACCACTCCCCCGCTGACCAGCGTGATCCAGCCTGTCGTCGCGATGGCTCGCGCTGCGGGTGCCCGTCTCCTGGACCAGCTGAACGGTGCGCCGCCGTCGCCGCCGCTGATCTTCGCGCCCGAGCTGGTCATCCGCGCCTCGGCGTAGACGCTCGGACGAACGGCCCGGTGGGACGTCCCACCGGGCCGTTGCGCGTTCCTCAGTCCGTCGTCGGCGGCACGTGCCCGAACCGGTGCAGCGTGCGGCTCACCGCCTGCTCGCGGACGACCGTGAGCAGCTCGCGCGCGGCGCTGGCGAGCACGGGTCCGTCAAGCACCGTGACCTCGCCGACGCGCGTCGCCGCTGCGTCGCGCAGGCCGGGCGCCGATCCGACCACCCGTACCCGGCCGGTCACCGCACCGGCGCGGACCCGCGCGGCGAACGCCTCGTGGGACTCACCGGAGACGTCGCTGACCGTCACGCGGATCCCGGCGGTCCGTGCTGCGTGGCACACCCGGTCGACCTCCCGGGCGGGTGCGTCGGAGCCGGTCCGGACGGTGAGCTGCGGGACACGCCGGTAGCGCAGGACGTTGGCCTCGACGCGCAACCCGGACGGGTCGTGCTCGCGGGAGAGCTCGTCGGCCCACACGCGTGCGTCGTCGGCCTGCGCCCAGGCGAGCCAGGCGTCGTCGTCCTGCGGGACCTCGGCGGAGTCCTGCCAGTCGCCGATCTGCGCGACGTAGTGAGGTCCACCGGCCTTGGCACCGGGACCGACGGTGGACGCCTTCCACCCGCCGAACGGCTGGCGCTGCACGATCGCCCCGGTGATGTGCCGGTTGACGTACGCGTTGCCCACCTCGACGCGGTCCAGCCAGTGGTCGATCTCGGCCTCGTCGAGGGAGTGCAGCCCACCGGTGAGTCCGAACGCCACGGCGTTCTGCAGGTCGATCGCCTCGTCGAGGGTCTCGACGCGCATGATCCCGAGCACGGGACCGAAGCACTCCGTGGTGTGGAACCAGGACCCGGGTGCGACGCCGTACTTCACGCCAGGGCTCCACAGTCGGCCCTCGCCGTCCAGCTGCCGCGGCGCGACGAGCCACGACTCGCCGGGGTCGAGCGTGGTCAGGGCGCGCAGGAGCTTGCCGCTCGCCGGCTCGGTCAGGGGACCGACGGACGTGCCGAGGTCGGTCGCCGGCCCGACGCGCAGGGACGCGACGGCGTCGGCGAGCTGGCGGCGCAACCGGTCGGAGCGACCCGCGGAGCCGACGAGGATCGCCAGGGACGCCGCAGAGCACTTCTGGCCGGCGTGCCCGAACGCGGAGCGCACCAGGTCGGCGACCGCGAGGTCCACGTCGGCGGACGGGGTGATGACCAGCGCGTTCTTGCCGGACGTCTCGGCGAGGACGTCGAGGTCGGTCCGCCAGCCGGCGAACAGCTGCGCGGTCTCGATGGAGCCGGTGAGGATGACGCGGGCGACGTCGGGGTGGGTGACCAGCCGACGTCCGACGTCCCCCTCGGGGCTCAGCACGACCGTGAGGATGCCGCCGGGTGCGCCTGCCTCGTCGAGCCCGCGCTGGATCGCCGCCATCGCGACCTGCCCGCACCGCAGCGCCTGGGGTGCCGGCTTGACCAGCACCGGGCTCCCCGCGGCGAGGGAGGCGAGGACCGAACCGACGGGGATCGCCACCGGGAAGTTCCACGGCGGCGTGACCACGGTGAGACCGGTGGGGCGGTGCACGGCGCCGGGGACGGAGCCGTCGGCGAGCTCGGCCGCCCGGTCGGCGTAGTAGCGGGCGAAGTCGACGGCCTCGCTGACCTCCGGGTCGGCCTCCGCGACGGTCTTGCCCGTCTCGTGGACCATCGTCGCGACGAGGTCCGCCCGGGCGCCCTCCAGCGCGACGGCGACCGCGTGGAGCGCCCGGGCACGGTCCTCGGGCGATGTCGCGGCCCAGGCGGGCAGCGCCGCGGCGGCACGCGCGACGACCGCGTCGACGTCGTCCGTCGTGGCGACCGTGACCGCGCCCGCCGGCACCGGCACGTCCCGATCCGCCAGGGCCCGTGCCCATGCACGGGAGGCTGCCACGGCGGGGTCTGTGTCCGGGGTGTTGGTGAAGGCGGCGTCGACGGGCGGGCGACCCGAGCGCCGGGCCGCGGTCGACGGCTCGTCGCGGTCACGGAACGCCTCGCGGAACGCCGCCTCCTGGGCGTCCATCGCGGCGCCTTCCGCGAAGAGCGCGTGCAGGAAGTTCTGGCTCGCGGAGTTCTCCTCCAGACGCCGCACCAGGTAAGAGATCGCGACGTCGAAGTCGTGCCGGGCGACCACCGGCGTGTACAGGAGGACCGCGCCGACCTCGTCCCGCACCGCGCGCGCCTGGGCGGGTGCCATGCCCTGGAGCATCTCGACGTCGAGCGCCTCGCTGACCTCCCGCCGCTGCGCGAGCAGGTGGGCGGCGGCGACGTGGAACAGGTTGTGACTGGCGACGCCGACCCGCAAGGCGGACGTCCGAGCAGGGTCCAGGGACCGGTCGACGAGCCGCAGGTACGCCGCGTCGACCTCCGCCTTCGAGCCGTACGGTGCCTGCGGCCAGCCGTGCAGCTCGGCCTCGACCTGTTCCATCGCGAGGTTGGCGCCCTTGACCAGGCGGACCTTGAGGCGGGCGCCACCGGCGGCGCGACGTGCGACCGCGATCGCCGTGAGCTCGTCGAGGGCGTCGGCCGCGTCGGGTAGGTAGGCCTGCAGCACGATGCCCGCCTCGGCGTCCAGCAGGTCCGGGTCCATGACGAGCCGCTCGAACACCCGCACCGTCAGGGCGAGGTCGCGGTACTCCTCCATGTCGAGGTTGAGGAACGTCCCGTGCCGGGCCGCGGTCAGGTACAGGGGCCGCAGCCGGTCGACGACGCGCTCGACGCTCCCGTCGGTGTCCCACGTGGAGAGCTGGCTGGCCACCGCCGAGACCTTCACCGACACGTAGTCCACGTCGGGCCTCTCGACCAGTGCCGTCACGCGGGCCAGCCGTGCCGCGGCCTCCCGCTCCCCCAGCACGGCCTCCCCGAGCAGGTTGAGGTTGAGCCGGAAGCCCTCAGCCCGCGTCGCGGTCAGGTGCCCGGCCAGACCGGGACCGTCGTCGGCGACGAGGTGGCCGACGAGGCTGCGCAGCCGCATCCGGGCGGCCGGCACCACGACGTCGGGCAGCACGGGCGCGACCAGCGCACCGACCCCGAGCATCGCCCGGTCGAGCGGTCCGAGGAAGCTCGCCGCCGCGCCCGACGTGAGACCGGCGAGCTCCCGGGCCGCGACCCGGACGTCCTGCGGGCGGGCCACCCGGTCCACGAACCGCACCGCGAGCTCGAGACCCGCCGGGTCCGCGACGAGGGCCGCCAGCCGCCCCGTCGTGCGCCGTTCCGTGGCCGTCTGGCCCTCCGCCGTCGCCGAGAGCCAGGACCGGGCCAGCCGGATCGCGTCCTCGGTGACGTCGTCAGTCGTCGACATGCTGCTCCTTCGTCCGCCGGCCGGCCGGGTCGCGGCCGCACCTCGCTGTGCAAGTCGGCCGGATCCGGCCTGGGCCCAGTCTGGCTGTCAAGCGCCGTCCGTGCGACGTCCGTCGCTCGGATGCCGGTTGACCACCGCGTCGGCAGTCGTCAGGGTGAGCGCAACCGCACGCGACGCCGACGTCGACCCCGAGGGAAGACCTATGCCGACACCTGCACGCACCCGCCGCGCCCTGCTCTCCGGCCTGAGCGCCCTGGCCCTCCTCGCCGGTGGCATCGTCGCCGCCGCGCCGGCGGTCGCGGCCGACCGCCTCGACCCCGCGCTGCTCGAGGTGCAGCGGGGTTCGGGTGGCGTCGTCCAGCCGTTCGCCACGATCGAGAACGAGGAGGCCTTCTGCAAGTGGCTGACCGGGGTCTACGTCAACCACCCCACCTACTACACGGTGCGCGTCTACAACTGCCGGTCCACGGACATCTTCGTCAAGGCCGTGTACCTCAACGGCACGTTCGGGACCTGTGTCCTCGTCCCCGCCCGGCACTCGCGGCACCTCGGCGGGTCGATCGTGAAGCCGATCGACGACGCACAGATCTGCTGACCCCTGCCCGCTGGTCGGACACGCACGGCTCGCCTGTCGGTCCTCACGTGCGCGGGCGCCCGGTGATGCCACAGTGAGCACGTGACGGACCTCACAGCGGAGACCCCGCAGCAGACCACGCCCCTCGCCACCGCCAAGGCACAGCTTGCCGGTGCAGTCGAGATCCTCGGCTACACCGAGGGGCTCCACCGCATGCTCGCCACACCCCGGCGCGAGATGAACGTCGCTGTCCCCCTGCGTCGGGACGACGGCGAGATCGAGCTCTTCACCGGGTACCGCGTGCAGCACAACATCTCCCGCGGACCGGCGAAGGGCGGGCTGCGGTACTCGGCCGGAGTCGACGTCGACGAAGTCCGGGCGCTCGCCATGTGGATGACGTGGAAGTGTGCGGTCGTCGACGTGCCGTACGGCGGCGCCAAGGGCGGTGTCACCATCGACCCCCGGCTGTACAGCCAGGCCGAGCTCGAGCGGGTCACCCGGCGCTACACCAGCGAGATCATGCCGATCATCGGCCCCGAGCGGGACATCATGGCGCCGGACATCGGCACCAACGAGCAGACCATGGCGTGGGTCATGGACACGTACTCCGTGAACCTCGGCTACACCATCCCCGCCGTGACGACCGGCAAGCCGCTGGCCGTCGGGGGTTCCCTCGGTCGGGCGACCGCCACGTCCCGCGGGGTCGTGCACTCGGCCGTCGCCGCGCTGGGCGACGCGGGCGTGCAGCTGCGCGAGGTCAGCGCCGCGGTGCAGGGGTTCGGCAAGGTCGGGTCGCACGCCTCCCGGTTCCTGCACGACGCGGGCACCCGCGTGGTGGCGGTGAGCGACGAGCAAGGCGGTGTCAGGAACAACGACGGGCTCGACATCAACGCGCTCGAACGCCACGTGGCGGCGACGGGCACCGTCGTCGGCTTCGAGGGCGGCGAGGCCATCGACAACACCGAGCTCCTCGCGCTCGACGTCGACCTGCTCATCCCGGCCGCCGTCGAGGGTGTGCTGGACGCCGAGGCGGCCGGCCGGGTCAAAGCGCGGTGGGTGGTCGAGGCCGCCAACGGCCCGACGACGCACGAGGGTGACCGGGTGCTCGCCGAGCGCGGCGTGGTCGTCGTGCCCGACATCCTGGCCAACGCCGGCGGTGTCGTCGTGTCCTACTTCGAGTGGGTGCAGGCCAACCAGGCGTACTGGTGGACCGAGCGCGAGATCGAGGACCGGCTCGAGCACCGCATGATCACGGCCCACCGGGCGGTGGCCGCCGTCGCCAGCGCCGAGGGGATCTCGCTGCGCGACGCGGCCCTGACCATCGGGGTGCGACGCGTCGCCGAGGCGCACCAGATCCGCGGCCTCTACCCCTGACGCGTTCCCGGGAGTACCGACGGGGGTGCAGGTGTTGCTGACGGGGTGACCCGTCGTAACCCTGTGCCCCTGTCCGTGCTCGACACCTCCCCCGTCGCCGTCGGGCAGACCTCCGGTGACGCCCTCGCTGCGACGACCGCGCTGGCTCGCGTCGCCGAGGCCGCCGGCTACGCGCGCTACTGGGTGGCCGAGCACCACGCGATGCCCGCGGTCGCCTCGACGTCGCCCGGTGTCCTGCTGGCGCACCTGGCCGCGTCGACGGACCGCATCCGGCTCGGCTCCGGCGGCGTCATGCTCCCCAACCACCCGACGCTGGTCGTCGCCGAGCAGTTCGCGATGCTCGAGGCGCTGCACCCCGGCCGCATCGACCTGGGGATCGGCCGGGCGCCCGGTGCGGACCCCATGACCGCGGCGGCGCTCCGACGCACCGTGGAGGGCCTGGGCGCGGAGGACTTCCCTGCGGAGGTCATCGACGTGCTGGCGCTGCTCGGCCAGAAGCTCCCCGGCCGGGCCGGGTCGTTGCGGGCGTCCCGGCTGTCCGCCACGCCGGTCGCCACGTCGTCGCCGCAGGTGTGGCTGCTGGGCTCCAGCACGTTCAGTGCCGAGCTGGCCGGCTCGCTGGGCCTGCCGTTCAGCTACGCGCACCACTTCAACACCGGTCAGACCCTCCAGGCCGCCGACGCCTACCGCCGCGCCTTCCGGCCGTCACCGGTCCTCGACGCCCCGCACCTGATGGTGTCGGCCTCGGTGCTCGTCGCGGACTCCGACGACGAGGCGCACTACCTGGCGGGACCCAGCAGAGTGATGGCGCTGTCGCTGCGGACCGGCCGCCCGCTCGGGCCGATCGTGTCCCCCGAGGACGCCGCCCGCGAGCTCGGCGCGCTCGACCCCGCCGCGGCCGCCGACTTCTTCGCGCGCGTGCCCGGAACCCAGATCGCCACGACCGCGGACCGCGCCGTCGATGAGCTCGCCGCGCTGATCGAGCGGACGGGGGCCGACGAGCTCATGATCACCGGCACGGCGTTCGACCTGGCGACCCGGGTCCACACCCTGGAGCAGATCGCCGCGCGGTGGCCGTCAGAGGCCGTCGCCGCCTGAGGGGCTACGTCGGCTCGTCCCCGGCGTGCGGGTCGCGGACGAGGCGCGCGTGCAGGATGCCGGTGAGCTCCAGCGTGTCGCCATCAGGTGCCGAGACCGTCGAAGGCTCCCCCAGCAGGCGCAGCACCTGCTGCTCTCGGGTCATCGCGTCCGGCGGTCCGGCCATGAGCGTGGACACGACAGGGCCGAACGTCAGCGTCTGACCGTCCAGCCGCCACGTGCCACGCACCCGGTTGACGCCGGCGAGCCCGAACACCTGGCCGTCGCCGTCGAACGTCAGGAACGGGGTCGCACGCTGCGCCCCGTCGATGTCGGCACCCTCGAGCGCCGTGAACCGCCACGTCCCCGCCAGATCGACCATCAGTCGATCATGTCATCCGCGGGGCTGGCGGTCCGCCCAGGTCTCCAGGCTCACGCGCGGGCCGGTGTAGAACGGCACCTCCTCGCGCACGTGCAGGCGGGCGTCGGTGGCGCGCAGGTCCCGCATCAGGTCGACGATCCGGTGCAGCTCCTGGGCCTCGAACGCGAGGATCCACTCGTAGTCGCCGAGCGCGAACGCCGAGACGGTGTTGGCACGCACGTCGGCGTACCCGCGGGCCGCCTGACCGTGCTCGACGAGCATCCGGCGACGGTCGTCCTCGGGCAGCACGTACCAGTCGTACGACCGCACGAACGGGTACACCGTCATGTAGTCGCCGGCCGGCTCCCCCGCGAGGAACGCCGGGACGTGCGAGCGGTTGAACTCCGCCGGCCGGTGCAGGCCCACCACGGACCACACGGGCAGCAGGTGCCGGCCGAGGTCGCTGGCGCGCAGCCGCTGGTACGCGCCCTGCACCTCCTCGATCGTCTCGGCGTGCCACCAGACCATGAGGTCCGCGTCGGCCCGCAGCCCCGCGACGTCGTACCAGCCACGGATGACCAGTCCGTCGTCCGCGACTGCCGCCTGGGCCGCGGCGATGAGCTCGGCGCGCTCGTCGTCGTCCTCGGGCAGCACCTCTTCGAGGGCGAACACGGTCCACATCGTGTACCGGACGGTGGCGTTGAGGGTCTCGGCGTCGTGCGTCATCGCGGGTGCTCCGTTGTCGGGAAGGTTCAGGACCAGGGGTCGGTCGAGCAGGCGGCGGGGATGCCGGTGGGCGACTCGGCGCGCATCTGGCAGCAGCCCGGCCGGCAGACGGATCGGAAAGGCGGCAGCTCGCCGACGGAGGCCTCCGGCACGGGGGTCTGCCCCGGCTCCATCACGGGCGCGCCGAGGCCGGCGTCGAGCGCCCGAGCCAGGGCCGCCCGCTCCAGCACCAGGTCGACGAGCCCGCGCACGAACGGCTCACGCGTCCCGACGGTGCCGGCGCGCACGGCCACGAGGCCGAGCTCCGACGCCGTCTCCAGCGCCTCCGTGTCGAGGTCGAACGCGACCTCCATGTGGTCGGAGATGAACCCGATCGGCGACAGGACCACCGCCTGCACCCCGTCAGCCGCCAGCGCGGTCAGGTGGTCGTTGACGTCCGGCTCCAGCCACGGCTGGCTGGGCGGGCCCGAGCGCGAGCAGTACGCGAGGTCCCACGTCACAGGCCTGCCGAGACGCTCCTCGACGGCCGCCGCGACCGTGGCAGCGACGTCGAGGTGCTGCGCGCTGTACGACGCACCGGAGACCATCGAGGCCTCCTCCATCGTGTCGGGGATCGAATGGGTGACGAAGACGAGCCGGGCGTCGCGGTCTATGGACTCGAACGCCTCCGTTACCGCGTCGACGTTCGCCTGCACGAAGCCCGGGTGGTTGAAGTACGACCGCACCTTGTCGACGGCCACCGGGTGCTCACCCTCGCCGAGCCCGACGGTAGCGCCGAGCTCGTCGAGCGACGCCCACAGGTTCTCCCGGTACTGCCGGCAGCCCGAGTACGACGAGTACGCGCTGGTCACCAGCGCGACCATCCGTCGAGCACCGTCCGAGTACGCAGCCGACAGGGCGTCCGTCGTGTACGGCTCCCAGTTGCGGTTCCCCCACACCACCGGCAGGTCGATGCCCCGACGCGCGAGCTCGTCGACGAGCGCCTTCTGCAGCGCCAGGTTCTGCCCGTTGATCGGGCTCGCGCCGCCGAAGTGGTGGTAGTGCTCCGCGACGACCGCGAGCCGCTCGTCGGGGATGTTCTTCCCGGCGGTCACGTTCCGCAGGAACGGCAGGACGTCATCAGGACCGTTCGGCCCTCCGAACGAGAAGAGCATCAGCGCGTCGTAGGGGGCGACGGGGCTCAGGTCGGTCGAGGACAGCGAGGTGCTCACGGCAGTGTCGGGGGCCACCGCACGATCATCGCACCGGGCACCCGACACGCTCGCGGCGAGCGGCCGGGGTGGGCCGTGAGATTGTCGAGACGCGGTGTCAGAAAGTCAGGTGGTGACGAGGGTCTGGATCTCGGCGACGGGGATCTCCGCGGTGTAGACGACGGTCTGCGGATCGTCCATCACGGTGTTCACCCCCGGTGTCGCGCTCGATGTCCAGGACGCCTGCCACCGCGAGGTCGCGGTCAACGTCACCGTCGGCAGGCTCTGCCCGTCCTTGACGTCCTGGTTCGCGGTCGACCGCATGAACACCACCGCACAGTTGGTGGTGGCACCCTCCACCCACGCGGTGCCCGGCGTCCCCTGACAGGTCACCGCATCGGCACCCTCGGCCTCGACCCGCAGCCGGTCGAACACCGACGTCACCGTCGCCGACAACCCCGGGATCTGCGCCGTGACCTCCACCTGCAGCACCGGGTTGTCCACCCACACCCACGTGTCCACCCCCACCAGGGTCGCCCCCGTACCGGCCAGGCGCGGGTTCCACTGCACCACCCCCGCCGGCAGGTCCGTCTCCTCATACGCCAGCTGCGCCAACGACTCCGCAGGGATCACCTGCCCGGCCGGTGCCGGCTCACCGTCCAGCACGAACACCACGTCATGCAACGCCCTGAACGCCCGATACCCCGCCTGATAGGCCTCCGCGCTGGGGAACCGGTCCAGCACACACGTCGGGTAGAACCAGTGCCCCGCCGGACCAGCCGCCTTCACCAGATAGTCCGGGAACGCCTCGAACTGGTCCTCCTCCGGCAACCGGCGCACCAACGAGCTGAACCGCCCACCAGCCGCCCACGCCTGCGCGTACTCCACGCCCGACAAGAACCCCCGATAGAAACACGCCGGAGGCACCACCACCGTGCGCCGACCCGAGGCCCCCGACTCCCCACCCCGGATACCCGTACCCGACAGCTCCACACTCACGCGCTCACCATCGGCAGCCGCGTGCACATCTCCGCTCGCGCTCGGTTCGTCACCGGCATCCCTGGTGTCCCCACAAACCACGGTCACGCACGGCGCCTCGCGCGACGCCGGCGATGTCGACTCCAGCAACGAAGCTGTGGGCATTGCGCTCGTCGGTGGTGCAGCAAGCCCTCCCAACGAGACGACGATCGCTACTACGACCACCCGACGACGGGCGGTCAGCACGGTTCGCCTGAGTTCTCGACGGTCACCACCTGCCAGGGCAGATCCGGCTCTTTGCGTAAGCCTGCGACGACCTTCAGGGCCGACGCGCCCGCTTCCCCTGCAGAGACGACGCTGCCGTCCTCATATGTCACCAGCGCGGCCGTCGGATCCTGGCACGTCGTGATGGTCGCGCTTGCCGCGTCAGCCACGACGTCAAGGATCCGCACCCCGGTCTGACCACTGATCTTCAGATTGCGGCTGGCGTTGCCGTCGACCTGGGTCTGGACGACTCCAACGACCGCAGGGTTGGCGACCGCAGGAATCAGGTCCGAGACCGCGCCTTCGGTCGTGGAGCGCCAGAACTCGACCTCGAACAGCGTGTACAGGTCCAGGGCGGCTCGGGCGTCCCCGGTGACGTCGGGCAGGTTCTCGAACTGGATCCCGAGCGCGGCGTCGGACCGGTCCATCGGCCCGGTCGCGGTGGGGGTCGGAGTCGGTGTCGGGGTAGGCGCCGCAGTCGACGCGGCGCTGGTGGGAGCGGTCGTCGGCGCGGGTGCCTCGCTCGTGCACCCGGCGAGCAGGAGCACGGCGGCGCAGCCGAGTGCGGCGGTCGTGCGGACGGTCGGTCGCATGCGGTGGGCCCCCTGCTGGTCCGGTTTGTCCGGTGACGGTAGCGAAGCAGCCCATCGTGCACGGGTCTGTCCACGAACGAACGCCGTTGTCCACAGGACTGGACCCCGGGCCGCGTCCCGCTCGCACGTGACCGTGTCTTTGTGTGGATAACTCCCCCGCGGCCGATTCTGACTCCGCTAAGGTCCACCCGGACGAATCGGACAGGAGGTGATCGGACCATGAGCTGGGAGCCTGCAGCGCCGGACCTGCGCGACAACGGTCACAAGATCCTGCTGGCCCGCGCCAGGGACCGTCTGGATGAGCTGCTCACAGAGACGCGGAGCTGGGACGGGAGCCCACTGCGACACGTCCGTGTGCAGGTCGCATCGTTCTGGTCCGGTCAGGCATGTCGCCCGTTCCTGGAGTCACTGAACGTCGCAGACTCGACGTGGCGGGCTGCAGTGCTGGAGCTGCACCTGGCCACCGAGGAGCAGGTCCGAGCCGAGGACGACCTGATCGACGTCGCCAACCGACCGCACGAGGCCTGGAAGACGGATGGCGCCCGACTTGCCCAGCACGCGCGGTGGGGCAGCCGCTGATGGCCGTGGTGTCGATGGACGCCCAGGCGATGCGCGATGCCGCCGCCCGGATGGATCGGTTCGTCGAGGACGCCCGCGAGGGATGGCCGAGGGCAAGAGGCGCGGCGAACTGGGCGATGCTGCCGACCTCACGCACCGACCTGGTCCTGGCGGAGCAGCTGGACGAAGTCGTCCGGCTGCGGCGCGAGCTGTGCACCCGGATCGACCTCATCGAGCTGGTCGACGAGGTGAGCCTAGGCCGGCCCTCCGGAGGCATGGTGACCATCGAGATGCCCGACGGCGACTCGATGTACCAGGTCCGACGTGCTATCGGATCACACCTGGCAAGGGCCGTCGGATCGCTGGACACCGGCTCGACCGCCGCGGTGCAGGAGCTCGTGACCCGACTGGCCGGCTACGCCGACGACGGTGTCGCCATGGCGGCGTTCTACGAGGAGCTCGGAGCACACGATCTCCTCGAGGTGATGAAGCGCGCGGCGCTCTCGCCGACCGACGGGACGCTGGCCGTGCTGGAGGACCTCAAGCGCGGCTTGCACGCCGCCGACGGCGAGTGGAACGACGAGCATCGGCGACGGTTCGCAGGGCTGCTCGTCGACGCGGCCACCGACCACGAGATCTCGCCGACCAGCGCGTCGCACTTCTCGTCGGCGCTGGCCTACCTGCTGCATGACTCGACGTACTCCTCGACGTTCTTGTCGACGACCGCCGAGTTCCTCGACACCGCCGAACGCTCCGCGCCGGTCTCGGACGGCCGCTGGACGGTCGACCCACTCGGAGTGGACGCCTGGGCACGCCTCTATCCCGCGGATGCGGCGATCGCGACCTGGGACCCGGTGACCTCGCTGATGACAGCCCTGGCGAACGACCCGGACCAGGCACTGGCGTTCTTCTCCGGCCCCGAACGCGACGCCAGGTTCGTCCACTACCTGCGGGACCGCCCTTGGCACGGCGACGACTTCGACGCCATCGCCGCAGCGGTGGACAGCGCCGCCACGACCTTCCACACCGTGGGCGACCCCCGTGCACGCGACGCGGCGTGGGTCGCATCGGCCACCGTCTGGTACTTCGGCGAGCGTCCGTACATCGGCGAGGCGGGGAAAGACTCGTTGGGGCACCTGCTCGCGCACCACGTAGCCAGCATCGAGCGCACTGCAAAGCTCGGCGAAGGAGCGCTAGGGACGTGGGCGCCGCTCGACGACATTGCTGCAACGTCTCCGCCCGCCAGCGCGAACTTCGAGAACGCGCGCCTGCGATCCGTGCTCGGCGCCGTTCTGACCCACGAGACAGCTCTCACCCACGTGCGCCGAGCCGTGAACGGCTACACCGGCGCACGCCTGGCCGACAGTGCTCGGGGGGTTGACGACCAGTACGCATCTGATGGCACTGGAGCGTTCCTCGATGCAACGAAGGACGTCGCAACGCTCAACGGGTATCTGCTGGGAGCGATGAACGCCGGCAAGGAAGCCCAGACGGGAGAACAGGTCGAGAGCGTGCGCGCGTTCGTCGGCTTCGCAAAGGACCTGGCCGGAATGTTGCCCCCTGGGGGTCAGGCGCTCACCTGGGTCGCGGGCAGCGTGCTCGACCACGCATCTGCGGGCGGCGACTCGACATGGCCCGACGCCGCAGCCCGCGTCAAGGACGAATCGGCGACCGCGGAGTTCATCCTGCAGCGCGAGATCCAGGTCGCCGTAGGGGTCTCGCTCATCGAAGCCGGCAAGCAACTGCCGCACGGTGACGGGATTGACCCCGCCGTCTACCCCTGGAACACCCATCGCCGATTCGACCGAGGCACTCTCAACCAGCCGGAGGTGATGGAGAGATTCGCCGAGTGGGCACCTAGCCAAGGGCTCCAGAACTTCGTTGAAACCGACATCGTCGTCAACCTAGGCACCGGCTACGATCGCGGGCACGGAGACATCAAGTGATGAGGGACTCACTAGCCGCCACGGCACTGGTTGGCGTCGCCCTGACTGTGGCTCTGACGTCCTGCACCACCCCGGACACGAGCCCTGTACCGACAACCGCCGAGCCGCCATGGGCGTGCGACGGTGTGCCGCGCACCTCGGTCGAGCTCCTCATGGGCGGGCCGATCGCGGTCGACCAGGGTGGCGGGTGGGAGGGCTCGACGATGGTGTGCACCATCCACGGCGCGCGCGGAGGCGGGAGCTCGATGACCGTGACCTGGGACAGCACGAGGGGCCGGAGCGGCGGGGATGAGATCGCTGCCGCAGTCGGCGGGCTCGAGGGCGCAGAGGAAGTCATCTCCCCCGCCCCAGGCAGCGGGTTCGTCAAAGAACGCGAGGACGGCGCCGTCGCGTGGTGGGTCTGCGAGAGCACCATGGTCATCGTGCGGCCAGGCCTGGTCGATGTCGACGGACGGAATCTTGTCGACGACACCCGCAACCTGCTGGTGTCCATCTTGCCGTGGGCATGCGACGGAGAACCGGTGCCGTCCGCCGACACATCACCGTAGGAACCCTTAGGCGCAGGCGGGGTCTGCCCATCCACGCGCGAGCGGGCTGCAGATTGGCCGGTGCGCTTACCCTTCGGGTCCTTTGCGTGTTTCGGCTCTGCGAGAGTTCCGATGCTCAGCCCTTGACCGCTCCCCCCAGTCCGGCGCCGCGCAGGAACATGCGTTGGAAGACGAGGAACAGGACGATCGGGATCAGGGTGGAGATGGCCAGGGCGGCCATGAGGACGCCCTTGTCGGTGGTCGCCTCGATGGACGGCAGCCGGACGGACAGGGGCTGCAGGTCGGGGTTGCGCAGGACCAGGAGCGGCCAGAGGAAGTCCTTCCAGGACGCGATGACGGCGAAGATCGAGACGACGCCGAGGATCGGCTTGCTCATGGGCAGCACGATCGACCAGAACAAGCGGTAGGGCCCGGCGCCGTCGACGCGGGCGGCCTCGAATACCTCGCGCGGGAGGTTGTCGAAGAACCGCTGGACGAGCACCACGTTGAACGCGCTGGCGCCGGCGGGGAGCCAGACGCCCCAGAACGAGTTGACCAGGGACGTGTGGAAGACCGGGGTGTCTAGGACGGTCAGGTAGAGCGGCACGAGGAGCACGACCGCGGGGACGAACAGCGTGGCCAGGACGGCTGCCTGCAGCGCGCGGGCGTAGCGAGGTCGCAGCACGGAGAGCAGGTAGCCGCCGGTCGTCGCGACGAGGATCTGGCTGAACCAGGCGCCGGCGGCGAGCACGATGGTGTTGACGAAGTACTTGCTGACCTGGACGTCGTTCCACGCCTCGCTGAGGTTCGACCAGGCGATGCCGTTGGGGAAGATCGCCATCGGGGTGCGCAGGATGTCCTGCGTGGGCGTGACGGCGAACTTGGCGAGCAGCAGGAGCGGGCCGACGCACCAGACGACGAGCAGGACCAGCAGCAGCCAGTGCGATGTGCCGAGGGACCACTTCACGGAGGGGCGGCGCCAGTCGGAGACGGAGACCGCGCTGCGGTCGTCACCGTCGTCGGACCGGGCCTTCCGGCGTACGCGGGTGACGGCATCGCGCGTTGCCGGGGCCTCGCTGGGAGCGGCGTCGAGCACGGTCGGCGGGCTGGCGGGCCCGAGGGGCGAGGTCGTCGTCACGAGGTGCTCCAACGGCGGGTCAGACGGAAGTACACGAGGGACATGACGGCGAGGAACACGGCGAGGAGCAGGCTGAGGGCCGTGGCTTCCCCGTAGTTGCCGCCGAGGCTGTTGCCGAACGCGTAGCGGTAGATGAGCAGCAGGATCGTGACGGTCGCGTTGGCCGGGCCGCCGCCGGTGAACAGGTAGGGCTCGAGGAAGACCTGCGCGGTCCCGATGACCTGCAGGATCAGCGTGATGAACAGGACCCCGCGCAGCTGGGGCACCAGGACGTGCCAGACCTTGCGCCGGACACCGGCGCCGTCGACCTCGGCCGCGTCGTACAGCTCGGGCGGGACCGCCGTGAGTGCGGCGAGGTAGATGATCACGGTGCCACCGGCCGCGGCCCACGTGGCTTCGAGGACGAGCGAGGGCATCGCCATCGTCATGCTCTGCAGCCACGGTTGGGGTGGGATGCCGACCCAGCCGAGGATCGTGTTGAACACGCCCTCGGGCCGGGGGTCGTAGAAGAACTTCCACAGCAGGACCGCCACGACGGGTGGCACGACGACCGGCAGGTAGGCGAGCGCCGAGTAGAGGCCCTTCGCCCGGCGGACCTCGCGCATAAGCACGGCGGCGACGAGCGGGATGGGGTAGCCGAACACGAGCGCGAGCAGCGCGAACCAGAGGGTGTTGCGCGTCGCGACGGGTAGCAGGGGGTCTGCGAAGACGTTCTGGAAGTTCTGCAGGCCCACCCACGACGTCGTGATGAGGTTCGTCTTCTGGAAGCTCATCACGACCGCGCGGACGATCGGCAGCCACGAGAACACGCCGAAGATCAGGAGCAGGGGCAGGGCGAACACGAGCGCGCTCAGCCCGCCCCCGCGCACCCAGGTGAGCGGGGTGCGGCGGTGTCTGCGCAGGACGACGTCGTCCGTGGTCATCTAGGGCCTTCCTCCGGGGGTGCGGACGGTCGAGCGACGGTGCCCGGCCGGGACGCTCCCCGGCCGGGCACCGCGGTTCCTACTGGTCGAGCAGCGCCTGACCCTGGGTGTTCGCGGTCTCGAGCAGGGCGTCGATGTCGGCGTTCTGGTCGGTGAGGACAGCCTGGACGATCGGGAAGAGCAGCGCGTAGGTGTCCTGGGTGGACGCGCTGATCTCACCGATGCTGGGCTGCGTGAACATCACGTCCGTGTAGCCCTTCATGTTGTCGAGCGGGACGTTGACGTAGTCCTTGACCCACTCCAGCGACGTCGCGTACTGCTCCTCGCTGAAGATCGGCAGCACCGGGGTGCCCACGGCCTGGCCGTTCTCGTTGCGGAGCTGGGCGTCGGCCACGGCCTGGTCCTGGTCGAGCATCTTGGACAGGTACCAGAAGTCGATCCACTTGACCGCTGCGTCCTTCTGCGCGTCGGTCGACTCCTGGGTCACCGCGGCGAGCGTCCCACCGGTCAGCGCACCGCCACCGTTCGACGACGGGATGGCCGTGAGGCCGTAGCCCCAGTCCTCGGTCATGCCGTTGTTCTCGACGAGCGCGTTGTAGACGTCCGAGCCGGACGTGTACATGGCGAGCTGGCCGCCGGCGAACGCCTCGTTGATCTCACCCCAGCCGAGGTCGGTGCGCGGCAGGATCGAGTTGTCCGTGAAGCGCAGGTCGTGCAGCCACTGCAGGTGGTCCTTGACGGCCGGGTCGTCCAGCGTGGCGACGTACTCGTCGCCGTCCTGCTCCTGGATGACGCCGCCGCGCGAGTTCGCCGCGGCGGCCAGCTGCCAGCCGCCGGCGTTGTCGAGCGCCATCGTCGCGTAGCCCGCGACCCCCGTGGCGTCGTGGATGGTCTTGGCGTACTCGCGGACCTCGTCCCACGTCGTCGGCGGCTGGTCGGGGTCGAGACCGGCCTGCTCGAACAGGTTCCGGTTGTAGTGCAGCGCGACGCCGTAGATGGACTTGGCGGGGATCGCGTACACCTTGCCGTCCGAGCCCGTCCCGGACTCGAGCAGGTTCTCGTTGAAGTCGTCGGCGAAGGACAGGGAGTCGAACTCCGCGGAGATGTCGGCCAGCTGGCCGTTCTCGATGAGCGTCTTGGCGTCGGTCAGCGGGATCTCGAACACATTCGGCAGCGTGCCTCCGGCCAGCTGCGCGGAGAACGTCGACGCGAGCCAGTTGTACTCCTCGGGCTCCACGTCGATGTCCGGGTTCGCCTCCTCGAACTCCGCGACGCGCGCGTTCAGCGCGTCGACGGCTTCCGTCTCGGCGCCGGGCTGGAGTCCGGCGACCGTGATGGTGACCTTGCCGTCGGACTCCTCGCCCGACGGCTCGTCGTCCGTGCTGCACGCGGCCAGCAGGCCGAGCGAGAGCACACCGGCCATGGCGAGCGCGGTGGTGCGTGAGGACCTCATCGTCACTCCTTCGTGAGGGAACGCGCCGGACGGGGTGCCAGGTCGCGATCGGGTGCTGCAGGTGGATGGTGCAGTCGGGATGGTGCAGTGGTTGGGTGCCAGTCAGGCGGGGGTGCGCAGCCACGCGGCGGTGTCGCGCGGCAGCAGGCCTGCCTCGAGCGGGGCGCTCGAGAGCAGGACGTCGGTGTGGGTGGGCAGGGTCGCGGGCTCGTCGCCCAGGTTGACGACGCACACGAGGTCGCCACGGGCGAACGCGAGCACGTCGTCGGAGCTGTCGATCCACGTCATCGGCCCGTCGCCCAGGGTGGGCTCGGCCCGACGGATCGCCAGGAGGTCGCGGTAGAGGCGCAGCGTGGAGTCCGGGTCGGCCTGCTGGGCGGTGACGGTCAGCTCCGCCCAGCCGGCCGGCTGCGGGAGCCACGACCCGCCCTTCCCGAACCCGTACGGCGCGGTCGTGCCGGACCAGGGCAGCGGCACCCGGCACCCGTCTCGACCGGGGTCGACGCCCTCGGACCGGAAGTGCATCGGGTCCTGCAGGAGGTCGAGCGGCAGGTCCTCGACCTCCGGCAGGCCGAGCTCGTCGCCCTGGTAGATGTACAGCGAGCCCGGCAGCGCCCCGGTGAGCAGGGCCGCAGCCCGCGCCCGTCGCAGGCCGAGGGCAAGGTCGGTCGGGGTGCCGAAGCGCTTGCTGGTGAACGCGAAGGACGTGTCCTCGCGGCCGTACCGGGTGACCGGGCGCGTGACGTCGTGGTTGGACAGCACCCAGGTGGCGGGTGCTCCGACGGGTCCGTGGGCGGCGAGCGTGATGTCGATGGACTCCCGCAGCTGCTTGGCGTCCCACGGCCGCGCCATGAAGTCGAAGTTGAACGCCGTGTGCATCTCGTCGGGACGCAGGTACTGCGCGAAGCGGGCCTTGTCCTGCAGCCAGACCTCGCCGACGAGGACGCGCGTGCCCTCGTAGGAGTCCGCGACGGCGCGCCAGCCGCGGTACACGTCGTGCAGCTCGTCGCGGTCGACGTGGGGGTGCTCCCCCGGTCCGGCGTGCGCCGGGACCTCCGGCAGCGTCGCGTCCTTGACCAGCAGCGCGGCCGAGTCGATCCGGATGCCGGCGACGCCACGGTCGAACCAGAACCGGAGCACGGACTCGAACTCGGCGACGACGTCCGGGTGCGACCAGTTGACGTCGGGCTGCTGCGGGGCGAACAGGTGCAGGTACCACTCCCCGGGGGTGCCGTCCGGGTTGGTGGTCCGCGTCCAGGTGCTGCCCTGGAAGTCCGACACCCAGCCGGTCGGGATCTGCTCGCCGTGCTCGCCCTTGCCGGGGTGGAACCAGAACCGGTCCCGCTCCGGGGAGCCGGGGCCGGCGGCGAGGGCCGCCTGGAACCACTCGTGCTGGTCCGAGACGTGGTTGGGGACCACGTCGATGATCGTCCGGATACCGACGTCGAGCGCCTCGGAGATGAGCAGCTCGGCCTCCTCGAGCGTGCCGAACGCCGGGTCGATGGCCCGGTAGTCCGCGACGTCGTACCCGCCGTCCGCGAGCGGGGAGACGTACCAGGGAGTCACCCAGATCGCGTCGACACCGAGGTCGCGCAGGTACGGCAGCCGTGAGCGCAGGCCCGCCAGGTCACCGGTCCCGTCGCCGTTCCCGTCCGCGAAGCTGCGCGGGTAGACCTGGTAGATCACCGCGCCGCGCCACCACTGCGGGTCGGTCCCGGGCTGCGCCTGCGTCACTCGCGTCTCGTCTCTCGTGGGCCACGTCGCCGGGGCCGGGTGTGCTCGCTGTCACGCGGCGACGCCCTGCAAGACGTCGGCGTCGCGATCCAGACGCTAAAGGAAGCGACTGGATCAACGCAAGAACCCGACAGAGTAGTTATCGAAGCGTGACCGTTCAGCGGCCTAGACACGACACAGGCCCCGCACCACCGTCATCGGTGGTGCGGGGCCTGGGAGGCGACGAGGATCAGCCGGCGGGCGTCGGCGCAGGGCCGGTGGAGCCGCGCACGACGAGCTCCGGCTCGAACAGCAGCTCGTCCTGGGGCACGACAGCGCCGTGGATCTGGCTGACCAGCAGGTCGATCGCCGCACGACCCATCGGCTCGATCGGCTGCCGGACCGTCGTCAGCGGTGGTTCGGTGCAGCTCATGAACGCGGAGTCGTCGTAGCCGACGACCGAGATGTCGTCCGGCACCCGCAGGCCGGCCCGCCGAGCCGCCCGGATCACTCCGAGCGCCAGGGGGTCGCTCGCGCACACGATGCCCGTGACACCCTCCTTCAGGAGCCGGTTCCCCGCGGCCTGCCCGCTCTCGAGCGAGTACGCGCTGCGGACCACCTGACGCTCCCCCAGCTCCAGCCCGAGGCGCTGCATGATGGCCTGCGCCGCGCGGAGCTTGCGCTCGGACGGGACGTGGTCGACCGGCCCGAGGACCAGGCCGATCGTGGTGTGGCCGAGCGAGGCCAGGTGTCCGATCGCCTGCTCGATGGCGACCTCGTCGTCGCAGGACACCCGCGGGAAGGGCAGCTCCTCGATCGAGGCGTTGATGAGCACGACCGGCAGGTTGCGCCCGGCGAGCCGCTCGTAGTGACCGTGCGTCGCGTCCCGCTGCGCGTAGTGGCCGCCCGCGAAGACGATGCCCGAGACCTGCTGCCCGAGCAGGAGCTCGACGTAGTCCGCCTCGGAGACGCCGCCGGCGGTCTGCGTGCACAGGACCGGGGTGAAGCCCTGCTGCGCCAGGGCGCCGCCGACGACCTCCGCGAACGCGGGGAAGATCGGGTTCTGGAGCTCGGGCAGCACGAGGCCGACCAGCCGGGCGCGTTCACCGCGCAGCTTGGTCGGCCGCTCGTAGCCGAGCACGTCGAGCGCCGTCAGCACCGCCTCGCGCGTCGACTCGGCGACGCCGGGCTTGCCGTTGAGCACCCGGCTCACGGTGGCCTCCGAGACACCGACCTTGCGTGCTACCTCTGCGAGTCGCCTGGACATGGGAGTCAGCGTACTGCTCAGCACTGCAAGTGGCTTGCAGGACGCTGCAAGCATTTTCACGCGGAGGCGTCACCCGTTCGCCGTACCCGGGCGGGCCCCGAGGTGCGGTCGTGCCCGCAGGCTTCTACCGTCGTAGCGCCCGCTGCCTCCGCACAGACAGGACTCCCGTGCCCCCGACCGAGTCCCGCACCCCGGAGCGCTCAGCCCTGGGCCGCCGGTACCAGCTGGAGCAGCAGCTCGGGCGGGGTGGGTCGGGCGAGGTCTTCCGGGCCACGGACGTCCGCCTGCAGCGTGCGGTCGCGCTCAAGCTCTTCTCGATCGGGGCCGCCACCCCGCAGGACATCCGGCGGTACGCGCACGAGGCCCGCGTCCTGTCCTCGCTCACGCACCCGAGCCTCGTCGCGCTGCTCGACGTCGGCGCCGACGTCCTGCCCGACGGTGGCCCGGTGGCGTTCCTCGTCATGGAGCTGGTCGACGGTCGGACGCTCCGCGACACGATCGCCGACGGTCCGCTCACCCCGTCGGTCACGGCCGACGTCGGCCGGCAGCTCGCGCTCGCGCTCGCCCACGCCCACGGTGCCGGCGTGGTGCACCGCGACGTCAAGCCGTCCAACGTCCTGGTCGCCGCCGACCGGTCCGCCAGCGGACGTCTGGACGCGCCGTGGATGCCCGTGGTGCTCGCCGACTTCGGCATCGCGGTGACGACGGCGAGCGCCCCGGAGGCGCCGCGCGGCACCTCGGGCACGGCCGGGTACCAGAGCCCGGAGCAGGCGCTCGGGCACCCCGCGGGTCCGGCGAGCGACGTCTACTCGCTCGGCCTGGTGCTGCTCGAGTGCCTGACGGGGGTGCGGGCCTACCCGGGGGACCCGCTGACGAGCTCGCTCGCACGGCTCCTCGAGCCCGTCGAGGTCCCCGCGAGGTTCGGCCGGGACTGGGGTCGGCTCCTGCTGGCGATGACCGCCGAGGATCCGTCCGCGCGTCCGGCCCCCGCCGTCGTCGCCGCGGAGCTGCGGGCGCTACGCGTCTGAGTCCGGGATCCCCGGCTGGGCTGCCCGCAGCTTGTCGGTGAGCGCCCGGAGCGTCGCCAGCTCCTGCGCGTCCAGCGCACCGCCGACGAGGCGCCGGATCGTCCGCACGTGCCGCCTGCCGATCTCCCGCTGCACCCGCCAGCCCTCCGCGGTCAGAGAGACCGCCACACCTCGCGCGTCCCCCTCGACCGTCCCGCGCCGCACCAGGCCGGCCACCTCGAGGCGCTCGACCATGCGGGACAGGCTCGGTTGCGTCAGCAGGCTGTTCTCGCCCAGGTCGCGCAGCCGCGCGGTCCCGTCCGGGCAGCCGGACAGGGTGAACAGGACGTCGTACTCGCGGATGCTCAGGTCACCCCACACGTCGTCGCGCTGGAAGCGCCGCATGAGCGCCACCTGCGCACGGAAGAGCGACTCCCACGCGTCCGCGGCCTCCCGCGTCCCGGGCAGCTCCCGCGCGCCGTCGGTCATGGACCCACACTCCCCTTGTTCATGCATACGTATCGACCATCGCTACAACCGGCTGGCCATCCCGGGTGTTCCAGGCCCGCGCTATCGAAAGTGTCGTGCGGCCGAGCCTGAAATGTTTCGGTCCCTCGCGGCGGCGACCTCCCACGACCACTGTGCGATCCGGCACCTGGCTCAACGAGGAGGAACCCCATGTCCGTCACCCGCCCCCCAGCACCATCCAGCCGCCGCGCTGCGCTGCGCACCACCGCGGTCGCGCTCGCCGCCACGATCGTCGTCGGCGCCGCCGCCGTCGCGATCCCCGCCCAGGCGGCGTCGTCGCTCAAGGACCTGGCGACGGCCGCCGGCAAGGACATCGGCTTCGCGCTGGACCCCAACCGACTGTCCGAGTCCGCCTACAAGTCCATCGCCGACAGCGAGTTCAACCTCGTCGTCGCGGAGAACGCGATGAAGTGGGACGCGACCGAGCCGTCGCAGAACTCGTTCAGCTACGGCCAGGGCGACCAGGTGGCCAACTACGCCGCCAGCACCGGCAAGGAGCTCTACGGCCACACGCTGGTGTGGCACTCGCAGATGCCGAGCTGGACCAACAGCCTGTCCGGGTCGGCCCTCGACTCGGCGATGAGGAACCACGTCACCAACGTCGCGACGCACTTCAAGGGCAAGGTCGCGTCGTGGGACGTGGTCAACGAGGCGTTCGGTGAGAACGGCGAGCGCCGCACCGACTCCGCGCTGCAGCAGAAGATCGGCGACGGGTACATCGAGACGGCGTTCCGGACGGCACGTGCCGCGGACCCGACCGCCAAGCTGTGCATCAACGACTACAACACCGACGCGATCAACTCCAAGAGCACCGCGATCTACAACCTGGTCCGGGACTTCAAGGCCCGCGGCGTGCCGATCGACTGCGTCGGCTTCCAGTCGCACCTGATCATCGGACAGGTCCCGTCGTCCATGCAGCAGAACCTGCAGCGCTTCGCCGACCTCGGCGTGGACGTGCGGATCACCGAGCTCGACATCCGGATGACGATGCCGTCCGACTCCTCCAAGCTGGCCACCCAGGCGGCCGACTACAAGAAGGTCTTCCAGATCTGCAACGCGGTCACCCGCTGCCAGGGCGTGACCATCTGGGGCATCACCGACAAGTACTCCTGGGTGCCCGGGGTGTTCTCCGGCCAGGGCGCGGCGCTCGTCTGGGACGACAACTACAACAAGAAGCCGGCGTACGACGCGATCGCGTCCGCGTTCGGCGGCATCACGCCGACGACCCCGCCGGTGACGACCCCGCCGGTCACCACGCCCCCGGTCACGACACCCCCGGTGACCACGCCCCCCGTCACCACGCCCCCGCCGTCGGCCGGCTGCCAGGTGTCCTACGGCGTCAACCAGTGGAACACCGGCTTCACCGCGAACGTCACCGTGAAGAACACGTCGTCGAGCGCCCTCAACGGCTGGACGCTCACGTTCAGCTTCCCGTCGGGCCAGTCGGTCACCCAGGCGTGGAGCTCGGTCACCACGCAGTCCGGCTCCGCCGTCACCGTGAAGAACGCGGCCTGGAACGGCTCGATCCCGGCAGGCGGCAGCACGCAGTTCGGCTTCAACGGCTCGCACAGCGGCACCAACACCGCGCCGAGCTCGTTCAGCCTCAACGGCACGGTCTGCTCGGTCGCCTGACACGCACCCGGCCCGGGACCCGCACGGGGTCCCGGGCCGGGTTGCGTCACCTGCGGATACGCTGGCGCGATGACGACCGAGGCGGCACCGCGCACCACGTACCTCCTGGTCGACGGGGAGAACATCGACGCGACCCTCGGCTCGTCCATCCTCGGCGGCCGCCCCACCCCGGAGCAGCGCCCACGCTGGGAACGCGTGCTCACGTTCGCGCAGCAGACCTGGAACCAGCCCGTCAAGGCGCTGTTCTTCCTCAACGCCTCCAGCGGCACGCTGCCGATGTCGTTCGTGCAGGCGCTGCTGGCCATCGGCTTCCAGCCGATCCCGCTGTCGGGCGAGTCGTACGAGAAGGTCGTCGACATCGGCATCAAGCGCACGCTCGACGCGATCGCGGGCCGCGGAGGCGACGTCCTGCTCGCCAGCCACGACGGCGACTTCGCGCCGGAGCTCGAGACGCTCGTCGACGACGAGGACCGGCGCGTCGGCCTCCTGGCGTTCCGCGAGTTCACGAGCACCCAGCTGTCGGCCCTCGTCGCGAAGGGGCTGGAGACGTTCGACCTCGAGGGCGACGTCGCGGCGTTCAACGTGCAGCTGCCTCGCCTGCGGATCATCCCGCTCGACGAGTTCGACCCGTTGCGCTACCTCTGAGGCCCTGCCGCAGGACGCAGGTCACGGCGGGATAACGATGTATCTGCTACCGGTGCGGTTTTACCTAGTACCGCGTGGCTCAGATGCTTCGTGCGCTGGTAGACAGTGCGCTGGTCCCGCCCGAGAAGGCTGCTGACCTGCTCCGTCAACGGCGACGGTGCAGGTCAGCAGCCTCTCGGGTGTGCCACTCACCAGCCGCACTGCCCGGACGCTCACCCGTCCGGACCAGTCACCACGACGAGGTGGTCATGAAGCGTCACATCCTGGCGGGGCTCGTCCTCGCGCTCCTGACGACGGCGATCGTCCTGTTCTCCGGACCCGAGCTGCAAGGGGTCGCCCTGCTCGGCGCCGCGCTCGGCGGCGCCCTGGGCCTCGTGCCCGACCGGTCGCCCGCGCAGCGTGCCGCCGGCTTCGCGGTCGGCTTCGTCGCCGCGTGGCTCGGGTACGCCCTCCGCGCCGCGGTCCTGCCCGACGCCGCCGCCGGCCGCGCCATTGCGGTGCTCGTCGTCGTGCTGGTCTGCCTCGCCGTCGCCGGCCTCACGCGCGGCCGGCTCCCGCTGTGGTCCGCGCTGCTCGGTGCCGCCGCCATGGCCGGCGCCTACGAGGCCACGTACGCCGCCGACCCGTCCGCGTTCCTCACCTCGTCGGCCACCACCGCGACGTCGATCCTGCTCGCCGCCGGAGCCGGGTTCCTGGCCACGTCGGTGCTCGGCGTCGTCGTGATGCAGGACCGCGAGGAGGAGCGGGCCGCCGAGTCACCCCTCTTCGCGCCGGTCGACCCGCCCGTCGGCGAGTACGAGGGCGCCGACAACCACGCCCCCGCCCGCCCGTACGCCGCCCCGCGGCGCGGCCTGCCCGCCACCCGTCCCCTCGACCCCCAGCCGGAGGCCTGACGTGCGACGCACGACCACCACCGCGGTAGCGGCCGTCATCCTCGTCCCCCTCGTCGTCGCCGCCGGGGGCTCCCCCGCGCTCGCCGCCGACTCGGGTGACGTCACCGTCTCCAACACCGAGACCGTCCAGGCCCGCCTGTCCGCCACCGGGTCGTTCCAGGGGGCCCGCGTGTACGAGCAGCTCGCCCTGACCGGCCACGGCACCGCGACCATCGCGAACCCCGTCTCCACCGAGGGACTGCGCAACCTCGACGGCTTCGGCGGCTACAAGGTCGTCGACGGCAAGCTGGTCAGCACCCTCTCCGTCGACGGCGAGCGGCGCGAACGCTCCCTGAGCGACTACGACAAGGACCTCCCGCTCACCGTCGAGGTCACCTACACGTTCGACGGGGAGACGGTGCAGCCCGGCGCGGTCGTCGGCAAGGCCGGCACCCTCGGCGTGCATTACAAGGTCACCAACGTCACCGGCAAGACCCAGGACGTCACCTACGACGACGGCACCGGCACGATGGCCACTGCCTCCGCCGAGACCGTGATCCCGATGATCGGCCAGCTGGTCACCGTCCTGCCCTCCACGTTCACCGACGTGCAGTCCGACGAGGCCGGCATGGCCGGCGACGGCCGCGGCGGCACGCGCATGCAGTTCCAGATGACCCTGTTCCCGCCCATCGGGTCCGCGACCGCCGAGTTCGGCTACACCGCCGAGGTCAGCCACGCGGTCATCCCGAAGGCCACCCTGACGTCCATGCCCGTCTCGCCCCTCGAGTACCCCTCGTTCAAGGGCGGCGCCGCCAGCTACCAGGCCGGCGCGCAGAAGGGCGTGGACCTCACAGCCGGTGCGACGAAGATCGACGAGTCAGTCCTCCAGCTCCACGACGGCGCGGCGCAGCTCCTCGCGGGGCTGCTCCAGCTCCGCGACGGCGCGGCGACGCTCTCCGACGGACTCAACGACTCGGCTGCGCCCGGGGCGGCACAGCTCGCAGCCGGCCTGAACGACAAGGCTGCGCCCGGTGCCGAGAAGCTGGCTGCGGGCCTCAACGACAAGCTCGCCCCTGGCGCCCAGCAGCTCGCAGCCGGCCTGACCAAGGATGCGGCGCCCGGAGCAGCCGCCCTCGCCCTGGGTGCGAGCCAGCTCGACACGGGTCTGGCCGACGCCGTCAAGAAGGCACCCGCGCTGATCACCGGACTGACGGACGTCGACGCCGGGCTCACCACCGTCGAAGCAGGCCTCACCACGATGTACGGCGGACTCACCGACATGTCGAACAGTGCGCCGGCACTCACCACGGGCATCGCCACGCTGAAGGCCAGGATCGGCAGCATCACGACAACGGGAACGCTCCTCGGAACCCTTGAGCAGCTCCGGGTGGGCGCCGCGACCGCTGCAGCCGGATCCACCCAGCTCTCGCTGAACGCCACCGGCCTGGGCACCTCGCTCGACGCGAGCGTGACTGAGCTCGACAAGCTCAAGGCGTCCGTCGATCCTGACCCCGCCGCACAGCTGGCCTACGCCACCGAGCTGGCAACCCTGAGCGCCAAGATCGACAAGCTGGCAGAGATCAGCGCGGGCAACGCGACGCTCGCGGACAACTTGGGAGTCGTGGCAGGCGGCCTGGCCCAGGTCGAGTGCGGAGTGAGCGGCGCCCGAGCGGGTTGCCCGAAGGACAGTTCGGGCAATGTCGTGCCGGGCGTGCTCGAGGGAGTGGGAAGCATCGAGGCCGGGGTCGGGTTGCTCCTAGGCGGGATCAACCAGGTCAGGGCCGGCATGGGAGACGCCGACGACACCAAGGCCGACCTGACGGCGCGCGGTGGCATCCACTCCCTGCAGGCCGGCGTCAAGGAGCTGCGCGCTGGTGGCGGGGCGCTCGGCTCCGGCCTCGGACAGCTCAGCGCCGGTGCGACGAGGCTGAACGCCGGTGCTGGGTCGCTGTCCACGGGTCTGACCACGGCCGCGACCGGCTCTGCGGCTCTTGCCGCCGGTCTGCAGGACGCGGCGGCAGGTTCGACCACGCTGTCCGACGGCATCGAGACGGCAGCCGAGGGCTCCGACGAGCTCGCCGACGGCATCGAGGCCGCCGCCGACGGCTCCACGCAGCTCTCCGAGGGCCTCGTCACCGCCTCGGAGGGTGCGCCCAAGCTCGTCGACGGGACGCAGCAGCTGTCCGACGAGGGCACGTCGCAGGTGGTCGTCAGCGGGCAGGGCACCGCGGAGGACTTCGGCGTGAAGTACGCGGTGCTGAGCGCCGGTGCCGAGCGGGCGCAGACCGAGGGCATGGCGTACGGCGCGCCGGAGGGTGCGACGGGAGCCACGGCCTACTCGATCGAGATCGCCGGGGTCGACGGCACCGGGGCCAGCTCGGTGGGACGCCTCATCCTGGCGATCGTCCTGTTCGCCGGAGGGATCGGCCTGGCGACGCTCGCGCGGCGACGCTTCGTCTGACCGGACACCGAAGGCGTGTGACCCGTCCGCGGGTCGCACGCCTTCGGGCTGTCAGGAGCCGAAGCCGGCGGCGAGCGCCTCGTCGATCGCTTCCTCGACGTGCGCCTTGTGCTCGGACGCGAACAGCCCCACCCCGTGCGCGCTCCCGCTGAGCTCCATGAACGTGCTCGGGTCGTCGGGGCGGGAGACGTCCCGGGAGGAGTCGATGCCGACGCTCGCGTCGTCGGTCGTGGCGATGACGAGCAGCGGACCCGTGTAGGTGCTCGCCTCCGAGTTCGCGTCCTGGCCGTCGAAGACCGCGGGCGGCCCGAGCGCGACCACCGAGACCGCGTCGACGTCGTCCGCGAACGCCGCCGCGTACGCGCCGCCCTTGGAGGCGCCGACGAGGGCGACGTCCGTGGCGCCGAGGCCGCGCAGGACGTCGACCGCACCGATGAACGATGACGCACCGTCGGCGGCCCAGCCGAACGAGGCGACGAGGTACCCCTCCCCCGCCAGCCGTGCGAGCTCCGCTGCCCACTGGCACGCGTCGCCCTGGTTCTGCGGGGCGAGGAGCACGCCCTTGGTCCCGGACCCGGTGAACGACACAAGCGTCGGGTCGTCCTGCGGGCCGGTCGTGACCGTGGCGGTGCCTTCGGGCAGGCAGGTCGGGGTGTCGGCGGGGACGAGCGAGGCGGAGATGCCGGCGGGTGCCGCCTCCGAGGAGGTCGGCTCCGGGGTGTCGTCCGTTCCCCCGGAGGACGTGCACGCGGCGAGGGAGAGGACGGCGAGGGCGGGGAGCAGGAGACGCACGGCGCTGGGCATCCCCCGTTCCTAGAGGTACGGAACGCTTCGAGGCAACCCGCGTCTCACGTCAGGTGGCGGCGTCGTACCTGTCGAGGACGATGTGCGCGAGGCGCTCGTCCGGTGCCAGCGGGGACGTGACGACGTCGGCCCCCGCCTCCTGGACCCGGTCGTAGAAGTACCCCGGTGCGAGCAGGTACGAGGCGACCACGACGCGTCCGCCGGGCGGGGTGTCGGCACGGGCGTTGGCGACGGCAGCCGGGACGCGAGGCTCGGCGCCCGCCCCGTACCCGATGGTCACGGGTTGCTCGAGCCGGTCGGCCAGGCCCGCCGCGACCGCCTCCACCGCGAGCGCGGCCGCCGGGTCGGTGGACCCGGCGGCGGCGAGCACCACGGAGTCCTCGGCTGCCAGACCTGCGTCCGTCAGGCGGTCCACGAGGATGTCGACCAGCCGCTCGTCCGGGCCCAGGGGTGCCGCGGCGGTGGCGCCGGGCTGGTCCACCGCGGTGGCGATGTCCACCTTCACGTGGAAACCCACGGACAGCAGCAGCGGCACCACGACAGCACCGGAGGAGTCGCTGTCGAGGGCGTGCGTCACGACGTCGGCGACCTCCGGCTGCTGCACGTCGACGAACGCCTCGCGCACGTCGAGATCCGGCCGGAAGGCGGCGACCCCTGTCAGGATCGACCGGACGGCAGCGCGTCCGTCGGCGTCGTCGGTGCCGTGCGAGCAGCCCACCAGGACGGGGCCGCCGACCTCGCCGTGGTCGTGCTCGGGTACAGGGCCTCGGGCATGCAGTGCGTTCGTCATCCGACCTCCTCCAGCTGGAGACGGTATCCCCTCTTGACCACCGTGCGGATCAGCTGGCGGCTTCCTGTCGCGTCCCGGAGGCGGGCGATGGCCACCTCGGCGGCGTGCGGGTCCTGTGAGTCTCCGGGCAACGCGGCCAGCACCTGGTCGCGGGGTACCACGGCCCCTCCCGCGGCGGCCAGCAGCCGGAGGACCTCCAGACCGGTCGGCGTGAGCGCGAGCACGTGACCGTCGAGCACGGCGGTCCCGCGGTGCACCTGGAGCGGGCCCGCCACGGTCTGCAGTGCCTGGAGCCCGCCGTAGTGGCCGACGAGCGAGCGGACCAGGGCACCCAGACGTCCCCGTTCGGGCACCAGCGGCGCGATCCCCCGATCCAGCAGCGGCTTGGCGGTGATCGGTCCGACGGCCGCCATGACGACGCTGCCGCGCTGCGCGAGCGTCACGATGTCGGCGGTGACGCCCTCCTCGTCGGCCGCCTCGAGCCAGGCGTGCGCTCCGGGCGCGGACGTGAAGACGACCGCGTCGATCTCCCCCGCGGCGACGGCGCGGACCGAGGCCGTCACGACGGCCGGGTCCGGGGGCGGACCCCAGCGGTACACGACGAGGCTGCGGACCCGGGCACCGGCGGCGGCGAACGCCTCGTCGAGACCGTCCGCGCCGGCGCCGTGGTGCTGGACGGCGATGTCGCGGCCGGCGACCCCTTCGTCCAGGAGCACCTCGGCGATCTCGGCGCTCGTCTCGGACTCCGCGACCCAGTCGGCGGTCAGCCCGGCGGCCTGGATCGCCCCGCGCGCCTTGGGTCCGCGCGCCACGATCCGGGTGCCCTTGAGCATCTGCACGAGCGGCTCGTCGAGCCCGGCCGCGTCGGCCGCCTCGATCCAGCCGCGGAACCCGATCCCCGTGGTCACCACCACGGTGTCCGGCGGGTGGGCGAGCAGCGACCGCGTGCCTTCGAGCAGCCGTGCGTCGTCGGTGTGGGGAACCATGCTCAGCGCCGGGGCGTGCCGGACGACGGCACCTCGGCGACCCAGTGCGGCGGCGAGCTCGGCCGACCGCCGGTCGGCGGTGATGAGCACGACGAGGCCCGCGAGGGTCTGGTCGATAGGTTCGCTCACGTGGCCATTGTGACGGCCTCGGGGGCCGTGTCGTCCGGCGACGCGGCCGTGTGAGCGGCGTCACCATGGTCGGGCTCGAGCAGCCCGGCCGCGGCGACGGCACCCAGCACGATGACTGCGGGCGCCCGCACGCCGGCCGCGGCCGCGACGTCGACGACGTCGTCCAGGCGCGCACGGGTGACGCGCTGACCGGGCAGCGTGCCCTCCTCGACCAGCGCGACCGGTGTGGCATGGTCCGCGCCGGCGTCGAGCGCCTGCGTGGCCAACGTCGCCAGCGCGCTCACGCCCATGAGGACGACGACCGTGCACGACCCGTCGCGCAGACCGGTGAGCGCCGCCGACGACCAGCCGTCGTGCCCGTTCATCACGTGCACGGCGCCGACCGTGCCGCGGTGCGTCAGGGGGATGCCGGCGGCGGCGGGCGCGGCGAACGCGCTGCTCACCCCGGGGATGACCTCGACGGGCACGTCGGCCTCCCGGCAGGCGAGCACCTCCTCGCCGCCCCGGCCGTAGACGAACGGATCCCCACCCTTGAGCCGGACGACGACCCGGCCGCGCTGGGCCTGCTCGACGAGGATCCGGCCGATCTCGTGCTGCGGGACCGGGTGGTGGCCGGGCGTCTTGCCGACGTCGATGATCTCCACGCCGGGCGCCAGCTCGTCGAGCACGGCGACCGGACCGAGGCGGTCGGTGACCACGACGTCCGCCTCGGCGAGCGCGCGGCGGCCCGCGAGGGTGAGCAGCCCGACGTCGCCGGGTCCGCCGCCGACGAGCACGACGCGGCCCGCGTGGGCGCGTCGGTGACGCAGGTCCACGCGTCCCTCGCGCAATTGGGACGCGACGGCGTCGCGGACGGCGATCGTGCGCCGCGGGTCCGCCGCACCCGTCGAGACCACGCCCACCAGGACGTCGCCCTGCTGGGTGGTCGCGGGCGTGCGGGCCGAACCGTCGGTGCCGGAGCCCGCGTCGACGCAGAACGTCTGGCGCTCCGTGGCCCACGCCAGCACGGCCGCGTCGGTCGCACGGTCCCCGGTCGCGGTGTGCACGAGCCAGGCGCCGTCGAGGTCGGACTCCTCGACCTCGCGGACGCGCCACTCGATCAGGCCCCAGCGGTGCAGGTCGAGGAGCACCTCGCACAGCTGCGGCGCGACGACCACGACCTTCGCAGCGTCCGCGAGCAGCGACTGCACGCGCCGCGCGGCGACGGGTCCGCCGCCGACGACGAGGACGCGGCGGCCGGTCAGCTGGAGTCCGAGCATGGTGGTCACGAGCCCACCTCCACGATCCCGTCACGCACCCGGACCGGCCAGGTGCGCAGGTCGGGCGGCAGGTCCCGGGCGGGCGTCTTCCCGGCGACGTCCAGGCACCGGCCTGTCGTCAGGTCGAAGACCTGCTTGTACATCGGGGACGCCACCGTCGGCACCTCGACGTCGTCGACGAACCGGGAACCGACGATCCCCCGCGAGATCACGTACGCGTCGCTGAACGGGTCGTGCTGCTGGACGGCGAGCACGCGACCGTCGAGGAGGCGGAAGAGCGCGACCTGGCCGGCTCCGAGCAGGGCGGCCGCGCCCCGTTCGGGCGCGAGGTCGTCCAGACGACACACGGCGGTCCACACAGCGGTCTCGGGCGTGGTCTCCAGCGTGGTCATGAGCGCACCTCCAGTCGGGTCCCGGCGACGAGGACGGGTTCGTGGTGGGGCGTCGGGCGGGCGTCGTCGCGCTCGTCGGCCGTGGCGGGGCGGGACTGGCCGCGCTCCGGCACGTACGCGAGGGACGGGTCCGGGGTGTCGGGCGCGTTGACGAACGACGCGAACCGGCGGAGCTTCTCCGGGTCGTCGAGCGTCGCGCGCCACTCGTCCTCGTACTCGACGACGTGCTGCGCCATCTGCTCGTCGAGGTCGGCGGCGATCCCCAGCGAGTCCTCCATGACGACCGCGCGGACCCCGTCGAGGCCGCCCTCGACGTCCTCGATCCACGGGGCGGTGCGCTGCAGCCGGTCGGCGGTGCGTACGTAGTAGAGGAGGAAGCGGTCGATGGTGCGGACGAGGGTCTCGGTGTCCAGGTCCTCCGCGAGCAGCTGGGCGTGCCGCGGGGTGAAACCGCCGTTCCCGCCGACGTAGACGTTCCAGCCCTTGTCGGTCGCGATGACGCCGACGTCCTTGCCACGGGCCTCCGCACACTCCCGTGCACAGCCCGAGACGCCGAGCTTGATCTTGTGCGGCGAGCGCAGGCCGCGGTACCGCAGCTCGAGCATGACCGCGAGCGCCACCGAGTCCTGCACGCCGAACCGGCACCACGTGGAGCCGACGCAGGACTTCACCGTGCGCAGCGACTTGCCGTACGCGTGCCCGGACTCGAACCCGGCGTCGACCAGGCGCTGCCAGATGAGCGGGAGCTGGTCGATGCGGGCGCCGAACATGTCGATCCGCTGGCCGCCCGTGATCTTGGTGTACAGCCCGAAGTCCTTGGCCACCTCGCCGATCGCGATGAGCCCCTCGGGCGTCACCTCGCCGCCGGCGATGCGCGGGACCACCGAGTAGGAGCCGTCCTTCTGCAGGTTGGCCATGACGTGGTCGTTGGTGTCCTGCAGCGTGGCCCGCTCGCCCTCGAGGACGTGCGCCGGGGACGTCGTCGCCAGGATCGACGCGACCGTCGGCTTGCAGATGTCGCAGCCACGCCCGTCGGCGCGGGTGCCGAACCGCTCGATGACCTGCGTGAACGACGAGACGCCGCTGACCCGGACGGCGTCGTAGAGCTGCGCGCGGGACAGCGCGAAGTGCTCGCACAGCGCGGTGCTGACCTCGATGCCCTGCGCCGCGAGCTCGGTGGTGACCAGCTTCTTGACCAGCGGGAGGCACGAGCCGCAGCTGGTGCCCGCCTTGGTGCAGGCCTTGACGGCGCCGAGGTCGGTGCACCCGTGCTCGGTGACCGCACCGCGGATGGTCCCGGCCGAGACGTTGTTGCACGAGCAGACGGCCGCGTCGTCGGGCAGCTCCAGCTCCGGGGCTCCCCCGCCGCCCTCGGGCAGCAGGAACGCGGCCGGGTCGCCGGGCAGCTCGCGGCCGAGCATCGGGCGCAGGCCGGCGTAGGCGCTGGCGTCACCGACGAGGACGCCGCCGAGCAGGGTGCGTGCGTCGTCGGACATGACGAGCTTCTTGTAGACGCCACCCACCGGGTCGGCCCACACGATCTCGAGGGCACCAGGGGTCTCGCCGAACGCGTCGCCGAAGCTGGCCACGTCGACCCCGGAGAGCTTGAGCTTGGTCGCGGTGTCCGCGCCGGGGAACGACGAGGTGCCGCCGAGCAGCCGGTCGGCGGTGATCTCCGCCATCGCGTACCCCGGGGCGACGAGCCCGATGGTCGCGCCCTGGATGCAGGCGACCTCGCCGACCGCCGAGATGTCCAGGTCGCTGGTCAGGCAGGTGTCGTCGACGACGATCCCGCCGCGCTCCCCGATGGCGAGACCCGACGCGCGGCCCAGCTCGTCGCGCGGCCGGATGCCCGCGGCGACGACGACGACGTCCGCGTCGACCCGACCGCCGTCGGCCAGCTCCAGGCGACCGACCCCGCCACGCCGGTGCGCCCGGATCCTCGTGGTCATCGCATTGAGGCGGACACCGACGCCCAGCTGGTTGATGAGCCGCCGCAACGCCTCGCCGCCGCCGAGGTCCACCTGCGTCGACATGAGGTGCGTGCCCACCTGCAGGACCGTCGTGCGAGCACCCATCGCCTGGAGCGCACCCGCGGCTTCCAGCCCGAGCAGGCCGCCACCGAGCACCGCACCCTTGACGACCCGGTCCTCGGAGAGCTTCTCGACGTAGCCACGCAGCTCTGCGACGTCGTCGACGGTGCGGTACACGAACACACCCGGCAGGTCGGCACCCTCGATCGGCGGGACCCAGGCCGACGAGCCCGTCGCCAGGACGAGGTGGTCGTAGTGCTCCGTGCGGCCGTGCGCCGTGGTCACCGTCTTCGCGTCGCGGTCGATGGCCGTCACGGCGTCGTCGCGGACCAGGGTGACCAGCGGGTCGGACCACAGCTCCGGGTCGCCGAGGGCCAGGTCGTCGGCGTCGCGACCGGAGAAGTAGCTGGTCAGGGCGACGCGGTCGTACGGGCGGCGCGGCTCCTCGGCCAGGACGGTGATGCGCCAGGTGCCGGCGGTGTCGCGGTCGCGCAACGCCTCGACCAGCCGCTGGGCGACCATGCCGCCGCCGACGACGACGAGGTGCTGGTTCATGGGGTGCTCCGTCGGGCTGGGGGGTGGGGCGCGTCCCACGGTAGGAAGCGGTTGTTTCCCCGATGGCGTCGCTCGGTTACCTGGGAGGAACCTTTCCCGCACACCACGTGGGTGCCTGGTGTGAGAGTGAGGACATGAGCCCCGTGATCGCCCTGCTGCGCGCCGTGAACGTCGGTGGCCGCACCGTGAAGTCGGCGCAGCTGCGTGAGGTTGCCGAGAGCCTCGGGCACACACAGGTCACCACCTACGTGAACAGCGGGAACATCGTCCTCGTCCCCTCCGGTGCCGCTTCCGCCGTAGGTCCGGGACTGACTGCGGCGCTCGTCGCGGAGCTCGGCTTCGACGTGCCGGTGATCACCCGCTCGCTCGCGCAGTGGGACGCCGTCGTGGAGCGGCTCCCCTTTCCCGACGAGGCGTCCTCGGACCCGTCGCACCTGGTCCTGTACTGCTGGGACGGTGCGCCCGGGTCCACCGACTTCGACCCGGCGCCGTACGGGCGGGAGACCGTCGCGTTCGCCGGTCACGAGACCTACGCGTACTACCCCGACGGCATCGGCCGCTCGAAGCTCACGCTGCCCGTCCTGGAGAAGGCCACCGGCCGGTCCGGGACCGCCCGCAACTGGAACACGGTCCTCGCGCTCCAGAGGCTCGCGCGCGAGCGCGCCTGACTAGCGTGGGCGCCATGAGCACCTTGTTCACCAAGATCATCGCCGGGGAGCTCCCGGCCCGGTTCGTGTGGGCCGACGACGTCGCCGTCGTCCTCGGCACCATCGCCCCGATCACCGACGGCCACATGCTCGTCGTCCCGCGCGCCGAGATCGTGCAGCTCACCGAGGCACCCGACGACGTGCTCGCGCACCTGATGCTCGTCGCGAAGACGATCGGGCAGGCGCAGCAGCAGGCCTGGTCCGCTCCGCGTGCCGCGCTGCTCGTCGCCGGCTTCGAGGTCGACCACATGCACGTGCACGTCCTGCCCGCCTGGGGCGAGGCGGAGCTGTCCTTCCGCAACGCCCGCACGGACGTCCCGGCAGCGGAGCTCGACGACGCGGCAGAGCGGATCCGCACGGCCCTGCGCGCCCAGGGCCACGCGTCCCACGTCCCGGCGTCGCTGACGAGCCCTGCCCTCTGACGCGACGCCCGCCGCCCACGGTGGGTGCCGACCAGTCCGTCCGGCGGCTGGCACCGAACTCCCGGTGCCCCGCACCGCTGACGTCCGAGGAAGCGAGCGCTGGGGCGACCAGTTGCTCGGACGCTCCGCATCTGACCAGGGGACGTCCGAGGAAGTGAGTGCTGGTGCGACCAGCTGCTCGGACGTCGTACCCACCCCGCGACAGATGGGTGGCGACATCGTGCGTGAGTCAGGGCAGAGTCAGGGCACACGTTCCATCGAGGAGGCACGCAGCAGATGGCTGGACGTCGAGACACCGGGCTCGCCGCGCTCGCAGGGGTCGCCGCAGGTGCCGTGACGCTCGGCGTCGGGTCGCTCGTCGCGCTGCTCACCGGGCCGAGCACCGACCCGCTCGTCGCGGTCGGCGGGGCGTTCGTCGACGCGACGCCCGCCTGGCTCAAGGAGTTCGCCGTCTCGGCGTTCGGCACCGCCGACAAGCTGGTGCTCGGGATCGGCGAGGTCGTCGTCCTGCTCTCGCTCGCGGCGCTCGCCGGGGTGCTCGCCGCCCGGCGCTGGGCCTGGGGCGCGACGCTCGTCGTGGTGCTCGGTGCTGTCGCTGGGCTGGCCGCGATGGGTCGCCCTGACGCCGGGACGCTCGCCGCAGCGCCGGCGGTCGTCGGCGCGATCGCAGGCCTGCTGACCCTGCGGGAGCTGATCCGTCGGCTGCCCGGCGCACCCGGTCGGCCACGTCCCGAAGGTGTCCAGCGGCGAACGTTCCTGCAGGTCACGGCCGCCGCGGGTGGGCTCGGCGTGGTCGGGGTCCTCGTCGGACGGGCCGTCGGCGCGGGCGCCCGCGGAGCACAGACGGCTCGGTCGGCGATCAGGATCCCCCGGGCGAGCACCACCGCACCGCCCGTGCCCGCCGGGGTCGACGTCGGCGTCGACGGTGTCGGCCCCTGGCAGACGCCCGCCGACGAGTTCTACCGGATCGACACGGCCCTCGTCGTCCCGCAGGTCGACCCGGAAACGTGGAGCCTGCGCGTGCACGGCCTGGTCGAGGAGGAGATCACCCTCACCTGGGACGAGCTGCTGGAGAGCGACCTCGTCGAGGCGTGGGTGACGCTCGCGTGCGTCTCCAACCCCGTCGGCGGCGACCTGATCGGCAACCAGAAATGGCTGGGCATGCCCATCGCCGACCTGCTCGCCCGGGCACGACCCACCGACGACGCCGACATGGTGCTCTCCCGCAGCGTCGACGGGTTCACGGCGTCGACGCCGCTCGCCGCCCTCACGGACGGTCGCGACGCGCTGCTGGCCGTCGCGATGGACGGGGAGCCGCTGCCCGTCGAGCACGGGTTCCCGGTGCGCATGGTGGTGCCGGGGCTGTACGGCTACGTGTCGGCGACGAAGTGGGTCACCGAGCTGAAGCTGACCCGGTTCGCGGACGAGACGGCGTACTGGACGGACCGCGGGTGGTCGCCGCAAGGGCCGATCAAGACGCAGTCACGCATCGAGGTGCCGAGGCCCGGCGCGTCGGTCGCCGCCGGCCCGGTCGTCGTGGCCGGGACCGCCTGGGCGCAGCACCGTGGCGTCACCGCGGTGCAGGTGCGTGTCGAGCAGGGCAGCTGGAGCGACGCCACGCTGGCCGACGACGGTGGCATCGACTCGTGGCGGCAGTGGTCGTGGACCTGGGACGCGGAGCCCGGCGAGTACCAGCTCTACGTCCGCGCGTCGGACCCGCAGGGCTACCAGACGGGCGCGCGCGCCGACGTCATCCCGGACGGCGCGACGGGCTACGACACGGTCCGCGTCACGGTCACCTGAGCTGGCCCTGACACGTACCAGCAAGCCCTGAGTGACGTGGCGGGCGCGTCGCGCGTGTTCGAGGGCTTGGTCGTCGGCGCAACGACGTCCGGTTGGTGATCGTCGCTCAGCGGGCCGTGACCGGTGTCGGGTCGGGGACGGTGTCGGTCGACCCCCGCGCCGGCGCCGGCTGGTCCGGGTCGGAGCGGCGGAGCCAGTCGACGATGCCGCAGACGGCGTCCTTGCAGCCGCCGCAGCCGGTGGTCGCGCGGGTCGACGCGGCCACGTCCTCGACGGACCGGGCGCCGTGCCGCCAGCAGCCGACGATGTCCCCCTTGGTGACCCCGTTGCACCGGCACACGACCGCGCGGTCGGGCATCATCGTCGGGCTCGCGGCGGGGACGGCCGTCCCGGCGACGGGCCGGACCAGCAGCTGGGCCGGGTCGGTGGGCGCAGGGGTGCCGCGCGTGTAGGCCGCGACGAGGTCGGCGGCGACCGGTCCGGCGCCCACGCAGGTGGCACCGATGACGCGACCGTCGGCGACGACCACCTCGATGTGCCGCCCACCCTCGGGGTCGCTGAGCCGGACGCGCCGACCGCCCACCAGCGGCCCGCAGACCCCCATGGCGACGACGTCGAGCCCGACACCCTTGACCTTGACGACGTCGGTGCCGGCCGTGGGCAGCGGGACGTCGTCCCGCGCGGCGGAGGGTTCGGTGAGCAGCGTCGCGAGGCGTCGCGCCTGGTCCCAGCCCTGGGCGATGAGCCCGGAGCCGCCCTCGGGAGGTTCCGCGCAGTCGCCGATGGCGAACACGCGCGCGTCGGCGGGCGACGCCAGGTCGGTACCGACGACGATGCCGCGCGCCACGTCCAGCCCGGCCCGCTGCGCGAGCCCGACCTCGGGGATCGTCCCGGCGGTGAGCACCAGCAGGTCGGCAGCCAGGACCTCGCCGCCCTCGAGCCGCACCCCGGTGACGCGTCCGCCGCTGACGACGGCCTCCTCGGTGCGGGCGCCGACGCGGACGGAGATCCCGAGCGACGTGAGCCGGGCCGTCGCGGCCGCGGCCGCGGGTCCGTCGAGCTGGCGGTCCATGAGGTTCGCGCCGCCGTGCACGACCGTCACGGGCACGCCGCGGTGCGCGAGACCGCACGCCACCTCGAGCCCGAGCACGCCGCCGCCGACGACGACCGCCCGGTGGGCGTTCACGGTCGCGGCGACGATCTCGCGCGCGTCGTCCAGGGTGCGCAGCGCGTGCACACCGGCGGGCAGGTCGTCGTCGTCGCGCCGCCCGAACAGCTCCGGGATCCGCGCCCGCGCGCCCGTGGCCAGCACGAGGACGTCGTACCGGTGGCGCTCACCGGCGTGGTCGTGCACGACGCCGGCCGCGCGGTCGATCGTGACCGCCTGCGTGCCGGGCAGCACGGTGCTGGAGGTGCGGTGGGTGGTCCGCGGCAGCGTGATCGACGCGACGTCGAGCTTGCCGGCGACCACCTCGGACAGCAGGACGCGGTTGTACGGCTCGTACTCCTCGGCGCCCAGCACGGTGGTGCGGAACCGGCCGCCCGGGTCGCGTTGGTGCAGGTCGTCGACGAACCGTGCGCCGACCATGCCGTGGCCGACCACGACCACCCGAACCTGGTTGCCCACACTCATGCGCGAACCTCTTCCGCGAACAGCAACGACTCGTCGTCGAGCACCTCGGCCGGGCCCACCCAGCGCCGCAGGTCGACGGCGCACACCTTGAACTCGGGCATCCCGGAGATCGGGTCGGTGGCATCGGTGGTGAGCCGGTTGGCGCTGCCGGTACCCGCCCAGTGGAACGGCATGAACACGGTGTCGGGCCGCAGCGCGTCGGTCAGCCGGGCCCGGACGACGCCACGGCCCCGCTCGGTGTCGAGCTGCACCAGGTCCCCCTCGCTGATGTCGAGCCGGTCCGCGAGCAGCGGGTGGAGCTCGACGAACGGCGTCGGCGCGCTGCGCACGAGCTCGGGCACGCGACGGGTCTGCGCCCCGGACTGGTAGTGCGCGAGGACCCGGCCGGTGATCAGGAACAGGGGTGCGTCGGGGCGCAGGTCGTCGGACGGTCCCCGGTGGTCCACGGGGACCAGTCGCGCGCGTCCGTCGGGCGTCGGGAACCGGTCGAGGAACATCCGCGGGGTGCCGGGGTGCGGCGTCGGGCCGGCGGGGACCGGCCAGAACAGGTCCGGCTCGGCGTCCAGGCGCGCGTGGCTCAGTCCGCTGTAGTCGGCCCGCCCACCCGCCGACGCCCGCGCGAGCTCGTCGAACACGACGGCCGGCGAGGTGTCGAAGGTGACCGGTGACCCGAGCCTGGCAGCCAGGTCGGCGAGGATGTCGAGCTCGCTGCGCACCCCGGACGGCGGCGGCAGGGCGCGACGACGGCGGATGACGCGACCCTCGAGCGACGTCATCGTGCCCTCCTCCTCCGCCCACTGCGTGACGGGCAGGACCACGTCGGCCAGCAGCGCCGTCTCCGACGGCAGGAAGTCGCACACCACGAGCAGGTCGAGGGACGCCAGGCGCTCGCGCACCCGGTCGGCGTCCGGGGCGCTGACCACCACGTTCGAGCCGTGCACCAGCAGCGCCTTCGGACCGCCGGGCGTCCCGAGCGAGCGCAGCAGCTCGATCGCGGGCATGCCGGTCCGGGGCAGGTCCGCGGGGTCGACGCCCCACACCCCCGCGACGTGCGCGCGGGCGGCGTCGTCCTCGATGGACCGGTACCCGGGCAGCTGGTCGGCCTTCTGGCCGTGCTCGCGACCACCCTGACCGTTGCCCTGCCCGGTGATCGCGCCGTAGCCGGAGCCGACACGGCCGGGCAGACCGAGCAGGAGCGCGAGCGAGATCGCGGCGGTGACGGTGTCGGTGCCCTGCGTGCTCTGCTCCACGCCGCGGCCGGTGAGGATGTACGCGCCGGACCCCCCACGCGACGGTGAGGCGTTGGCCAGCAGGAACGCCGCCCGGCGCAAGGTCGCGACGGGCACCCCGGTGACCTGCTCGGTGCGCTCCGGCCACCAGAGCGCCACCGAACGACGGAGGTCGTCGAGACCCGTGGTCCGCTCGTCCAGGTAGGCGACGTCGGCGAACCCTTCCGCGAGGACGATGTGCGCGAGTCCCAGCAGCAGCGCGAGGTCGGTGCCGGGCACCGGCTGCACGTGCAGGCCGCCGTCGTCGGCGGTGAGGTCCGCGGTCGCCGAGCGGCGAGGGTCGACGACGACCAGGCCGCCGGTCGCCCGCACCCCCGCGAGGTGCTGGACGGCCGGCGGCATCGTCTCGGCGAGGTTCGAGCCCAGCAGGAGGACCGCCTGCGCGCCACCGAGGTCGGCCAGCGGGAACGGCAGCCCGCGGTCGAGACCGAGGGTCCGGTTGGCGCCGGCCGCGGCGCTCGCCATGCAGAACCGGCCGTTGTAGTCGATGTTCGGCGTGGCCAGGACGGTCCGCGCGAACTTGCCGAGCGCGTACGCCTTCTCGTTGGTGAGACCGCCGCCGCCGAACACCGCGACCGACTCCGGCCCGTGCTCGGCACGCAGGGCCGCCAGTCGGTCCGCGACGAACGTCATCGCGGTGTCCCAGGAGACGGGCCGACCGTGCAGGAGCGGCGTCGTCAGGCGGTCCGTCGCGCGCAGGAGCGTCGGGGACGTCCAGCCCTTCTGGCACATGCCACCCTTGTTCGTCGGGAAGTCCCGGCCCGCGGCGGTGACGGCACCCTCGTGCGAGGTGTGGAGCGTCTGCGCGCACTGCAGCGCACAGTAGGGGCAGTGCGTGGCTGCACCCTCCGTCGTCACCGCCGCGAGCTGTGCCATCAGATGACCGTCGAGCCGTAGGTGCCGTTGCGGCGCTGGTACACAGCCCACGTGGTCAGGCTCATCACCAGGTACAGGCCCACGATCACCCAGAGCGCGGCCTGGATGTTGCCCGTCGCCGTCGTGGAGATGGCGAACCCCCGCGGGATGAGGAAGCCGCCGAACGCTCCGATCGCACCGGCGATGCCGAGGCAGCCGGCCGCGGCCTTCGCGCGCCGGGCGCGGTCCTCGTCGTCCGTCGCCCCGAACCGGAAGACCGCGGGGATCATCCGGTAGACGGAGCCGTTGCCGGCGCCCGTGGCGACGAAGAGCACGAGGAACGAGACCAGGAACGGCCAGAAGGCGTGGGCGCGCAGCGCGAAGATCGCGCACACCACCCCGGTCGCCATGACGGCGAACGCCCCGATGGTGACCCGGGCGCCGCCCAGCTTGTCGGCGAGGATCCCACCGAGCGGTCGGGCGATGGACCCGACGAGCGCACCCGCGAACGCGATCGTGATGGTGACCTCGGGGAACGTGTTCGCCAGCAGCAGCGGGAACGCCCCGGAGAAGCCGATGAACGAGCCGAAGGTGCCGATGTAGATGAACGAGATGATCCAGGTGTTCCGGGACCGGGCGGCGACGCCGTAGGCCCGCGGGTCCGCCTTCGCGTTGGACAGGTTGTCCATGTAGCGCCACGCCAGCAGCGCCGCGATCAGGATGAGCGGCACGAACATGAAGCCGGCCCACTGGAGCTGCATGCCCGCACCGACGACGACGACGATCGGCACGGCCCACTGCACCGCGGCGGTGCCGATGTTGCCGCCCGCCGCGTTCAGTCCGAGCGCGCGGCCCTTCTCCTTCTCCGGGTAGAAGAACGAGATGTTCGCCATCGACGAGGCGAAGTTGCCACCGCCGAGACCCGCGAGCGCGGCGACCGCGAGCAGGACGGGGAAGCCGAGCTCCGGGTTCTGGACGGCCACGCCCAGCGCGACGGTCGGGAGGAGGAGCAGGAGCGCGGACACGATGGTCCAGTTGCGGCCGCCGAAGATCGGCACCGCGAACGTGTACGGGATCCGCAGCGTGGCGCCGACGAGGGTGGGCAGCGCGATCAGCCAGAACATCTGGTCGACGGTCAGGACGAAGCCGGCGTCGGGCAGCCGCGGGACGACGATGCTCCAGAGCGCCCAGACGGCGAAGCCGAGGAACTCGGCGAAGATCGACAGGCCCAGGTTCCGCCGGGCGATCACCCGGCCGACGGAGGCCCACTGGCCCTCGTCCTCCGGGTTCCAGCCGTCGATCCAGCGTCCAGGGCGGTGGGTGAGCGGCGCGGCGTCGAGTACGGGGGCAGTGCTGGCGTCGGTGATGACCTGTGGCGCCATGGGGACCTCCGGGAGGGCGGGGGGTGCTGGGTCGACGCCGACGTTAGGCAGCGGATGTTTCGGCCGACCTGTCCGAACGGTTGCGCGCACGGTTCATTTCGCGCACCGGGCGCGGCGCGACCCTGTGAGATCAGACCAGCGGACGGACCCTGACCTGCTCGGACGGGACGTTCAGCCGGAGCTCGGCACCCACACGCAGGGCGAGGGCCGCAGCCTGTGCGGGCGGGAGATCGACGAGCACGTCCCCGCTGGTCCGGACGCGCACCCCCGTGGTGCCCGGCTCGAGGTCGATCACCCGCGCCGGCCAGCCGTCGCCGACGACGACGGCCCCTGGAGGGAAGGTCACCTGCGCCCGGCCGCCCGCCTCCCGGGCGCCGCACGGGACCAGGACACCGTCAGGACCCTGGAGCGCGGTGGTGCCGTCGGGCTGCGTCACGAGCCGCCCGACGACGAGGTTCACGCCCGCGAGCGCAGCGGTGAACGGGTGCACGGGGTCGGTGAGCACGTCGAGCGGGCGACCCTGCTCCACGACCTGCCCGTCGTGCAGCACGACGACCCGGTCGGCGAGGGTCACCGCGTCGAGCACGTCGTGCGTGACCAGCACGGTGGCGGTGCGCGTCCGGCGGACCTGCTCGCGGACCACGTCCCGCAGCTCGGCCGCGGTGCGCACGTCCAGCTGCGCGAACGGTTCGTCCAGCAGGAGCACCGCGGGCTCGGCGGCGAGCGCCCGGGCGAGCGCGACCCGTTGGCGCTGCCCGCCCGACAGTGCGTCGGGACGCCGTTCGGACAGCCCGCCGAGGCCGACCGCCGTCAGCCACGCGTCCGCGACCCGTCGCGCCTCGGCGGCGGGCACCCCGGCCGCCCGCGGGCCGAACGCGACGTTCTGGCGGGCGCTCAGGTGCGGGAACACCAACGGGTCCTGCCCGAGCAGCCCGATCGAGCGGCGTTCGGGGCGCACAGCCGTCTCCACGTGGTCGTCGCGCACGGCGGACAGCGTCCGCTCCCCCACCCGGACCACGCCGTAGGACGGCAGGAGGTGCCCGGCGAGCACCGCGAGGAGGGTGGACTTGCCCGCACCGTTGGGGCCGAGGATGGCGACGACCTCCCCGGGGTGGGCCGCGAACGTCACGTCCAGCGTGAACGCGCGACGGCGGACGACGACCTCCGCGTGCAGGGAGGTCATGCCGGCCGCCCCGGCCGCCAGGCGCGCGCCGCGAGCAGTACCGCGACCGCGGTGACCACGAGCAGCAGGGACAGGGCGACAGCGGTCCCCTGCGTCACGCCCGCGCCGTTGAACGCCGAGTAGATGGCCAGCGGCATCGTCTGGGTGACGCCCGGCGAGTTGCCGGCGAACAGGGCGGTCGCGCCGAACTCGCCGAGCGCCCGAGCGAAGCACAGGACCGTCCCGCTGATCAGCCCCGGACGTACGAGCGGGAGGGTGATCCGCCGCAGGACGGTCCAGCGCCCGGCGCCGAGGCTCGCGGCGACGACGTCGAACCGGGTGCCCGCCGTGCGCAGCGACCCCTCGACGCTCAGCACGAGGAACGGCATCGCGACGAAGGCCTGCGCGATGACGACGGCCGCCGTGGTGAACGGGATGGTGATGCCGAACCAGGCGTCGAGGGACGCGCCGACGAGACCGCGCCGGCCGAGCAGGTAGAGCAGCGCGATGCCGCCGACGGTCGGGGGCAGCACGAGCGGCAGCGTGACCAGGGCGCGCAGCACGTCGGCGGGCCAGCCGTCGGCGCGCGCGAGGACGACGGCGAGCGGCACCCCCAGCACCAGGCAGACGCCGGTCGCGACGACCGACGTCGACAGCGACAGCCGCAGCGCGTCCAGCGCGGCGGGCGTCGTGATGTCCGCGGGCAGCGTCGACCAGTCGGCGCGGAGCACCAGCGCGACGACCGGCAGGACGAGGAGCCCGGCCGCGAGGGCCGCGGGTGGCCACAGGAGACGCGGGACGCCGTTCGTCCTCACGGCGCGGTGAACCCGAGCTCGCTCAGGATCTGCTGCCCCTCGGCGGACAGGACGAGGTCCACGAACGCCTGCGCGACGGCGCTGTCCTCGAGCACGACGACCGGGTACTCGTTGACGGCGGTGGCCGCCTCGGGGAACTCGACGCCCTCGACCGTGTCACCGGCCGCGAGCACGTCGGTCCGGTACACGAGGCCCGCGTCGGCGTCGCCGGTCTGCACCTTGGTGAGCACGGCCTTGACGTTCTGCTCCTCGCTGACCGGGGTCAGGGTCAGCCCGTCGAGGACGACGTGCGCGGCCGTCCCGCAGGGCACCTGCACCGCGCAGAGCACCACCGTGCCGCCGGACGTCGACAGCGCAGCGAGGTCGGCGAGCGAGTCGATCCCGAGCGGGTTGCCGGGTGCGACGACGATGACGAGCGAGTTCGTCGTGAACACCGTCGGCGTGCCGTCGGCGAGGCCCGCGTCCGTCACCGCGCGCATCGTCTCGAGGTCCGCCGAGGCGAACACGTCGGCCGCCGCCCCGCCGACGAGCTGGGTGGCCAGCGTGGCCGAGCCGTCGTAGGTCGTCGGGTGCACCGTGACCCCCGGGTGCTGTGCCGAGAGCTCCTCGCCGATCGCGTCGAACGCGCCCTGGAGCGAGGCGGCGGCGAACACGGTCAGCTCGCCGTCGAGGCCCTCGGCCGGCGGTGCGGTGGCCGAGCAGCCGGCGAGCACGAGGACGACCGCGGCCCCTGCGGCGGCCACGGGAGCCCTCACCGCTGCGCCCGCGGGGTCTCGACGAGCACCGTCGTGGCCTTGACGACGGCGACCGCGCGGGAGCCGACCTCGAGCCCGAGCTCGCGCACGGCCTCGGTGGACATGAGCGACACCAGCCGGAACGGCCCTGCCTGGAGCTCGACCTGGGACATCACCGTGTCCGACAGGATCCCGGTGACCAGACCGGGCAGGCGGTTGCGCGCCGAGCTGGAGCCGGCCGCAGGGTCGTCGGGCGTCCTCGCGCGCTCGACGGCCAACGCCGCCAGGTCGGTTCCCGCGATCACGCTCCTGCCCGCGTCGTCGTCGGCGGCGGCAAGGGCGCCCGAGTCCACCCACCGGCGCACGGTGTCATCGCTCACGCCCAGCAGCTCGGCGGCCTCGCTGATCCGATAGGTGGTCACTGAGGGATAGTAGATCCGCAGGTGCGGCTTGTCAGCGCGGTCCATGCCGCGGATGCGGAAGTCGGGCATCAGTCCAGTCGAAGCAGTAGCGTCCGGTCATGACGAAGAAGTCCGGCAAGAAGAAGAACAAGGACAAGATCTCCAACGACGTCTACGAGGCCGAGCTGTTCCGCCTCCAGGCCGAGCTGGTCAAGGTGCAGCTGTGGGCGCAGGCCACAGGCGCCCGGGTGGTCGTCCTCTTCGAGGGTCGCGACGCCGCCGGCAAGGGCGGCACCATCAAACGGATCTCGGAGTACCTCAGCCCTCGCGTCGTCCGCATCGCCGCCCTCCCGACGCCGACCGAGCGCGAGAAGACGCAGTGGTACTACCAGCGCTACGTCGCGCACCTGCCGGCCGCGGGCGAGGTCGTCCTGTTCGACCGCTCCTGGTACAACCGCGCCGGCGTCGAGCGCGTCATGGGTTTCTGCACGCCGCAGGAGTACACCCGGTTCATGCGGCAGACGCCGATCTTCGAGCAGATGCTCATCGAGGACGGCATCCTGCTGCGCAAGTACTGGTTCTCGGTCTCCGACCACGAGCAGCTCAAGCGCTTCCGGTCCCGCCTCAACGACCCGGTGCGGCAGTGGAAGCTGAGCCCGATGGACACCGCGTCCCTGAGCCGCTGGGAGGACTACTCCAAGGCGAAGGACGAGATGCTCGTGCACACCGACGTCCCGGCGAGCCCGTGGTTCATCGTGGAGTCCGACATCAAGAAGCACGCCCGCCTGAACATGATCAGCCACCTGCTCTCGACCATCCCGTACACGGACGTCCCGCGCGAGAAGGTCGTGCTGCCCGACCGGCCGGCGGCCTCGAACGGCTACGAGCGTCCGCCGCGCGAGCTGTCGACCTACGTCCCCGACCACGTCACCGCGCTGCTGGGCGACCCGGAGAAGCACATCTGACTCGACCGTTGCATCCGGCCCGATCACCTGCGACCTTGAGCGGCATGTCGGCGACCTCCACCAGCCCGGGGCCGAACCTGCGCGTCTCGCTGCCCGGCCTCCAACCGTCCGTCAAGGACTTCCTCACCAACGAGGCCGGCAGCGCCGTCTACCTGCTGGCCGCCACCGTCGTCGCCCTCGTCTGGGTCAACTCCCCGTTCGCCGACTCCTACGAGGCCCTCTGGCACACCACCGCGGGCTTCCACGTCGGGACCTGGGGCATCGACCTCGACCTGCACCACTGGGTCAACGACGCGGCGATGGCGATCTTCTTCGCGGTGGTCGGCCTGGAGATCAGCCGCGAGGCCACCACCGGCGACCTGCGGGACAGGCGCACCGTCGCCGTCCCCGTGCTCGGCGCGCTCGGCGGCCTCCTGGTCCCTGTGCTGATCTTCCTGGCGTTCAACGGCGGGACGGACGCCGCGCACGGGTGGGGCGTCGTGATGTCGACGGACACCGCGTTCCTCGTCGGCATCCTCGCCCTGTTCGGGCCCAAGTGCCCCGACCGGCTGCGGCTGTTCCTGCTCACGCTCGCGATCGTCGACGACATCGGTGCGATCACCGTGATGTCGATCTTCTACACCGACGAGGTCGACATGGCCGCCCTCGCCCTGGCGGCGGGGATCGTCGTCGGGATCCTCGCCCTCCGCTGGTTGAAGGTGTGGCAGCTCGCGCCGTACGTCGTCGCGGGGATCGCCCTGTGGTTCGCCGTGCAGGCCTCCGGGGTGCACGCGACGCTCGCCGGCGTGATCGTCGGCCTGCTCGTCCCCGCCCGGCCGCCGGACCAGCGGACCATCGACGAGGTCGCCGGGTACGGGCGCAAGCTCATGGCCGACGCCACGGCCGAGCGCGAGCACCTCGCCGAGCTCGCAGCGCGGGCCGCCGTGCCGACGAGCGACCGGCTGCAGCGCCTCCTGCACCCGTGGAGCGCGTTCGTCGTGGTGCCCCTGTTCGGCCTGGCCAACGCCGGGATCCAGCTGGACCTGGAGTCCCTGCAGGCCGCTGCGCAGTCCCGCCTGGCCATCGGCGTCGCCGTCGCGCTCGTGCTCGGCAACGCGATCGGCATCACCGGCGCCGCCACCCTGGCGCTGCGGCTCGGGCTCGGGGAGCTGCCCGGGCGCGTCCGCTGGGGGCACCTGCTCGGCGGCGCCGTCCTCGCCGGCATCGGGTTCACGATCTCCCTGTTCATCGCCGAGCTCGCGTTCGACGACCCGCAGCACCTGGAGAACGCCAAGATCGGCATCCTCGCCGGGTCGCTCACCGCCGCGGTGCTCGGGTCGGTCCTGCTGCGGTGGCTCGGCGAGAAGCTCCCGCTGTGCTCCCCGCTCAGCGACGCGCCCCCACCCCTGCCCCCGCTGCCGTGGCGGGCACCGGCCGGGTGAGGGCGCGTCGGCGTCGGCTCACTCCGCGACGATGTCCCGACCGTGGAGCGTCAGCGCCCAGATGACGAAGACGTCGAGCGCGATGATGACGACGGCCCAGACCGGGTAGTACGGCAGCCAGATGAAGTTGAGGATGAGGCTCAGGCTGGCCACGAGCACACCGACGATCCGAGCCCACACGGCGCCGCTGAGCACGAAGAAGCCAGCCACGGCCACGAGCAGGCCGACGAGGATGTGGATCCACCCCCACGTCGTCACGTCGAACTCGAACACCCACTCCGCGCCGACCACGTAGAAGGTGTCGTTGAGGACGGCCACGAGCCCTTGGAGGGCGTGCAGGACGCCGATGACGATCAACATCGTCGCCGCGAAGACGGTCATGCCGACGGCAAGGCTGCTGCGTTGTTCAGTCACGATCGGATTCCTTCCAGAACGGTCGGAGGTGCGGGATCGACGATCGGGCGGCGAACAGCCCGCTCAGCAGGATCATTGCGGACGAACCGGGCGTCGGACCAGCACCATCGCGCGTTCGGGCAGCGCCGCGTCCCGGGCACCCGGCCGTCACGTCGTGATCACCCCGCCGTAGCCCGCCCGGAACATGAGTGCGCCACGATGCGCTGTGTCTCACCCGTTCGAGGGAAAGTGTGGCCCCGCCCGTGCTCAAGAAGTCCCGCTCCACCGCCTCCGCCACGTGCACGCTGACGTTCTTCCTGCCGACGACCGCGCTCGACGGGCCGGTGAGCGTGGTCGGCTCCTTCAACGACTGGACGCCCGGGCTGCACCCGTTGCGTCGACGCTCCAACGGGACGGCCAGCACGTCCGTGACCGTGCCCGTCGGCGAGACCGTCCGGTTCCGCTACCTCGGCGAGCAGGGCCGCTGGTTCGACGACGCCGACGCGGACGAGATCACCGCGGACGGCTCCGTGGTGCACGCGTGAAGTCCGCCTATCTCGTGTCGCTCGGCGAGTCGTTCGAGGTCGACGTCCTGCAGGTCGCGCGGACGTTGGGCGCCGACGTGCGGGAGGATGTCGCACAGCTCCGCGACGACCAGGACCGGCTCGTCACGGTCTTCGGCGGACTGGGCCAGGACAGCGCGTCGGACTGGCGCGAGGGCCTGTCTGCGGCCCCGGGTTCAGGGCCGCTGGCCGACCTGAGCACGGCCGGGGCCGTGTCGATCGAGTGCAGGTGGGAGGACCTGTTCGTCTCCTTCGTCGGCCGGCTCGCCGAGCTCCTGCCGAGCCCGTCATGGGTCGTGGACGGCGACGGTGTCGTCTGGCCGGCCACCCAGGTGGATCCGAGCGCCGTGCGGCTCTGACCGTGCGGCGCCGTTCCGGTACGGCTCACGCGGTGCTTTCGGGAACCACCTCGCACGGCTGCCCGGGGCTGGTCAGAACTGCGCGACGGCCAGCCCCGCGCGCCGCCCGACGGCGGAACCGAGCGCGATGCCCGCCAGGACCCCGAGCGAGATCGCGACCATCGTCGTCCCGGCGGTGACGACCGTGTTGAGCGCCTGGGCGCCGTCGCCGAGGATCGAGGTCACGCCGACCAGGCCGAGCGCACCCGGCACCAGGAGCCAGAACCCGGGCAGGAACCCGACGAGCGCGGGCGGGCCGGTCGGGCGGGTGGCGGCGAACATCGCGACCGGGGTCATCAGCAGTGCCCCGATGAACGCCGAGAACACCCCGCCGAAGAACAGCCCGCCGACGACCTGGCCGGCGTACGCGACGACGAGCACGAGCAGGATCCAGGGCAGCGCCGGGCGGCGTGCGCAGTTGTGGAAGACGACGCCTGTTCCGTAGACGAGCACCCCGATCCACGGGGCCGCCCAGCCGAGCGGCTGATAGGCCGCGGAGCCGACCTCGGACGCCGGGACGCCCACGAGCGCGGCGGCGCCGACGATACCGAGGGCGAGCAGGACGAGCTGCATGACGCCCGCCGCCAGGCGTGCCGACCCCGCGATCATCTGCCGGGTGGCCAGGTCGATCGCCGCGGTGGTGAGCAGGGCGCCCGGCAGGAAGGTGACCAGCGGTGCGACCAACGGTGCGAGCAGGCCGACGTCGATCCCGGTGCGCGACAGCAGGAACACCGCACCGGAGACGACGAACGCGCAGCTCAGCACCACGAGTGCCTGGTACGCGGCGGGCAGCCGCACGGTGGCGACCTGCAGGCACGCGATCGCGGCACCGAGCACGGCGGCGACGAGCACGTCCACCAGGCCGCCGCCGAGGATCATCGCCAGGCCGGCGGAGACGCCGACGTACCCGAGGACACGGGTCGGGCCGCCGTACAGCGGCGGCGCGGCGACGGCGGTCTCGATCCGCTGCGCACCCTCGACGGGACCGACCCGTCCGGCCTCGGCGTCGTCGGCCACGCCGAGCACGTCCTGCACCTGGTGCAGACGCAGCTGCCGCCAGCCCGCCGACGACGCGGCCGTCTGGGTCGTCGTGCGGCCCGGCACCGACACCAGCAGGGCGGTGGGCAGCGCGATCACCTCGACGTCCGTGGCGCCGTTGATCGCCGCGACCCGTTCGAGAGTCCGGGTCACCTGGACCACGGGGGCGCTGGAGTCGATCATCGCCTCGCCGAGCAGCATGAGGAACCGGACGGTCTCCACCGTGTCGCCCGGTTCCTCCCCGGGGATCGCGACCGCGTGCGCGTCGTCGAGGATGCCGATCTCCGTCGTCAACGCGGCGGGTTCGAGCGCCGCCGCGGCAATGACCCCGGTCGGCCGGGGCCCGCGACCTCGGCGGAGCAGCAGCACCAGGGCGGTGGCCGCGACGACGAGGACGAGCAGTGCCGTGACGATCGCGCCGAGCGGGATCGTGGAGCTGGTCACCGCGGGGTCGCGCGTCCACGGCGCCTCCACGACGACCGTCTCGGTGGGCACAGGCTCCGGCGACGGCGGCTCCTGCGTCACCGTCACCGTCGGTACGGGCTCCGCCGGCGACGTCGGCGTCGGCGTCGGGACGACGGTCGTGTCGGGGTCGGGCGTGGTCGGTGGGTCCGTCGGCGTCGGAGTCGGCTCGGTCGTCGTCCCGGTGGGCTCGGGGGTCACCTCGACCCCGGTCACCCCGGGGTCGGGCACCGCAGCCACCGCGACCCCGGTCATCGTGCGACGAACGCCGCGTACCGGTCGAGGATCAGCGGCCAGTCGGTGAACTTGGCCCGGAAGGAGGCGTTGCCCTCGTTCCACCCGCCGTGCTCGAGCTCGACCCGCGTCCCGCCCGCGTCGAGCGGCACGAACTGCACCGAGACCTGGCTCGGGTGACCAGGATCCTGTCCGAGCGTCGAGGTGTGCACGACGAGGGCGCCGCGGGCGATCGCCAGCACACGTCCCCACTCGACCTCCCCGAGGGTGGCGTCCACCAGGTAGACGCGTCCGCCCACGCGGTGCTCGATGCCCGCGCCGCGATACCCGGCGGCGTCGGGCGTGCAGTCGGGGTGCCACCACTGACCGAGGTGGTCGACCCAGGCGTCGAACGCCTCGACGGGGGTGCACGCGACGACGAGCTGGTGGCGGATCGGTTCCATCAGGCCACCGGGTCCTCGTCGCCGTACGCGGCGAGGCGCAGCGTGCGCGCGTCGGTGGCGAGGATCTGGGGCAGGGCGGCGAGCAGGGACTCGACCGTGTCCGTCCCCGCGCGGACGAACCGGCCCGAGAGTGCGTCGAGCTCCCCGTCGCCGAACGCCCGGACCAGCTCCGCGACGGCCTCGACGGGCGTCCACTCGGTCCGGCCGTCGTGCATGGCCATCGACGTGGTCATCGCCGTCTCGACGTGCCCGGGGGCCAGGTCGAGCACGCGGATCCCCTGGTCGCGGTACTGCGTGTGCAGCTGGGTGGTGAACCGGGCGAGCGCGCCCTTGCTCATCGCGTACCCGGTGTAGGCCGTCATCGCGCGGTGCCCGGCGCCGGAGTTCAGGTTGAGCACGCGGCCGTCGCCACGTGCGAGCATCCCCGGCAGCACGGCGTGCGTGACCAGCAGTGGTCCGCGGACGTTCGCCTCGATCACGCGCCAGCAGTCCTCGACGTCGTCCTCGACGAACGGGACCTCGGCTCGCTCGATGACCCCGGCGTTGTTCACCAGGAGCCCGATCCCGCCGAGCTCCTCCTCCACCCGGGCGACCGCGTCGAGCACCGCGGTGGCGTCCACGACGTCGGCCGCGGCGACGCACACGTCGTGCCCGATCTCCTCGGCCACGGCGTCCAGGTTCGCCCGCGTCCGGCCCACCAGGCCGACCGTGTACCCGGCCTGCGCCAGCCCGAGCGCGATCCCTCGGCCGATGCCCCGCCCGGCTCCGGTCACCAGTGCGGTCCTCATGCCATCGCCTCCCGCAGCCGCTCGAGCGTCACCTTCCCGTGGAACCGGGTGCCGTCCACGAAGATCGTCGGGGTCCCGCGCACACCCGCCTCGATGCCCGCGGCGTAGTCGGCGGAGACGGCGGCGGCGTGGACCTGCGCGGCGTCGCCCGCCACGGTGGACGGGTCCAGCCCGAGCGCCTCGGCCGCAGCCCGCAGGTCGGGCTCGGTCAACCGGTCCTGGTGGCTCAGCAGCTCGGCCTGCAGCTCCCAGAACCTGCCCTCGACGCCTGCGGCCTCCGTCGCGAGCGCCGCGGACAGCGCGTACGGGTGGACCTCGAACAGGGGGAAGTGCCGCCAGACCAGCCGGACCTGCCCGTCGGAGGAGTCGACGAGCTCGCGCAGCACCGGGGCAGCCGCGCGGCAGTACGGGCACTCGAGGTCACCGAACTCCAGCACGGTGATCGGGGCGTCGGCGCGGCCGTAGACGTGCCGCTCGGCGAGGGGATCGGTCATGCGTCGAGGATGCCAGGCTCAGCGGCGACGGGGTCGCAACGGCGGGCTCGCCGTCCCGGCGCCGGCCGCGATCCCGGCGACGAGGTCCCGCACGGCGTCGATGCCGGACCGGGTGGGCCGCCAGTCGAGCTCCCGCTCGGCGCGGGACGTGTCGAGCAGAGGCGCGGCCAGCGCCATGTCCAGCCAGCCCGGACCGACGGGGACGGCACGCGCGTGCCACCCGACGGCGACGGCCGCACGCGCCTGCGCCACCGGCACCTCGACCAGCCGCCCGCGGGACACGACGTCGGCCAGGTCCTGCCCCCGCAGCACGTCGGGCGCGGCGACGTTGAACGGGCCGCGCACCCGCCGCACGACGGCCTCGCGGATCGCCGCCGCGAGGTCGTCCGCGTGCACCACCTGCAGCCGCAGACCCTGCGGCCACGGCAGCACCGAGAGGTATCCGTCGACCGCCCGCTTCGGCACCCACGGTCCGAGGAAGTACCGCGAGATCTCGTGCCCTGCGGAGCGCTGGAACACGAGCGCTGGCCGCAACCGGGCGATGGCGAGGCCCGGGTAGGCGTCCTCGACCTCGTCGAGCACCCGCTCGACGGAGGCCTTGTCGAGGCTGTACGACGACGACCGCACCCCGTCGGTCGCCCAGCCCTCACCCCGCGGGACGTCGTCGGGGGCGGGCGAGTACGCACCGACGCTCGACGCGACCACCACGTGGGGCACCCCCGCCCGCCGCGCCGCGTCGAGGACCCGGCGCGTCCCGGTGACGTTCACGTCGCGCAGCCGGCGCCGGTCGTGGCTGGGCTGGATCGCCCACGCGAGGTGGACCACCGCGTCGGCACCGGCGAACGCCGCCGCCAGGGTGTCGACGGCGCCCGGGGCGGTGACGTCGCACCCGACCCACGACGCCACGCCGTAGGGAGCGGGCGGGGTCCCGCGAGGGACGCGACGGGCGACGCCCACCACCGACGTCACCGTGCCGTCGTCGGCGAACCGCCGCAGCAGAGCCGTGCCGACGTTTCCGCTGGCACCGACCACGACGACTCTCATGGCCCCACGCTCGCACCAGATGCGGGCCCCCGCATCCCTGCTCGACGCGCGCCCCGGCCCGCCGCGAGCCACGATGCGTCCATGCGGGTCGTTCGGGTGCTCCTGGGGCTCGCCGCGGTCGCAGCCGCGGCCGGGTGCGCCGTGGGCTCGGCCGCGACGACCGTCGACGAGGCCCGGGCGCTCACGGCGCCGCTGGAGCAGGCGTCGTCGGCGGTCGGGACCGCGACGCTGGCCACCGAGCTGCTCGGCGACGGTCGCAGCATCGCGGCCGTCACGGACACGGCGCTGCTCGACCAGGTGCACGTGCTGGAGGAGGCCGCCGACGCCGTCGCGACGTTCGTTCCCGCCGACGGCACGGGAGCCGCGTGGCAGGCCGACGCGCTGACCGCGGTCCGGGACGCGCAGCTCGCCGTCGCGGACGCCCGTGGGTGGGCGAACGGTGCCGGTGCCGACGAGGCAGCCGTCGTCGCCGCCCTCGACGCGAGCGCCACCGCGCTGGACAGCCTCACCGCCACGCTCGACGAGGTGACGGGCGGGTGAAGCGGCTCCTCGGTGTCGCGCTCGGCATCCTCACCGCGATCGGCGGGTTCCTCGACATCGGGGACCTGGTCACGAACGCGGTCGTCGGCAGCCGGTTCGGGCTCTCCCTCGCGTGGGTGGTCGTCGTCGGCGTGGTCGGTATCTGCCTGTTCGCCAGCATGTCCGGGCGGGTCGCGGCGGTCAGCGGGCGGGCGACGTTCGAGATCATCCGCGAGCGCCTGGGCCCCCGCGCGGCGGGCGCGAACCTCACGGCCTCCTTCCTCATCAACCTGCTGACCCTGACCGCGGAGGTCGGCGGCATCGCGCTCGCCCTGCAGCTGGCCAGCAGCGTCGAGCCGCGCCTGTGGATCCCCGTCGCGGCGCTCGCCCTGTGGCTGGTGGTGTGGCGGACGAAGTTCTCGACGATGGAGAACGTCACCGGTCTGGTCGGGCTCACGCTCGTCGTGTTCGCGGTCGCGGTGTTCCTCCTGGGACCCGACTGGAGCGAGCTCGCCGACCAGGCGTTCTCCCCCGCCGTGCCGGCCGCCGAGGGGCACGCCGTGTACTGGTACTACGCGATCGCCCTGTTCGGTGCGGCGATGACCCCGTACGAGGTGTTCTTCTTCTCCTCCGGCGCGGTCGAGGAGAGGTGGACCGTGAAGGACCTGGCGCAGTCTCGGCTCAACGTCCTGGTCGGCTTCCCGTTCGGGGGGATCCTGTCGATCGCCATCGCCGCGTGCGCCGCGATCGTGTTCCTGCCGGCGGGCATCGAGGTGTCGTCGCTGTCCCAGATCGTGCTGCCCGTCGCGCTCGCCGGGGGCAAGCTCGCGCTGGCGGTCGTCATCGTCGGGATCGTCGCCGCGACGTTCGGCGCCGCCCTCGAGACGTCCTTGTCCAGCGGGTACACGCTGGCGCAGTTCATGGGCTGGTCGTGGGGGAAGTTCCGCCGCCCCGCGCAGGCGGCCCGGTTCCACCTGACGATGATCGTCTGCATCCTGGTGGCCGTCGGCGTGCTCATGACGAGCGTCGACCCCATCAAGGTCACGGAGTTCTCCGTGGTGTTCTCCGCGATCGCACTGCCGCTGACCTACCTGCCCATCCTGATCGTGGCCAACGACCCGGAGTACATGGGCGAGCACGTGAACGGCAAGGTCACCAACGCCCTGGCGCTGGTCTACCTGGTCATCATCGTGACGGCATCCGTCGCCGCGATCCCTCTGATGATCGCGACGGGAGCGGGCTCATGAACCTTCCGCCCGACGAGCACCCGCCCGGGCTCGTGCTCGACGCCCGGCTGCACCTGCTCGACCGGCAGGTCCTCGACGTCGACGGGGTCCCCGTCTGCACCGTCGACGACCTCGAGGTGCACGGCGTCGACGGGAGCGACCTGCCCGACGGGAGCCGGCCCGCCGTCGTGACGTCGCTGCTCAGCGGTGCCGTGCTGGCCACGCGGGTCTTCGGCGGGCGGCCGCCGTCGTCACGGTGGCACCGCATCCGCTGGACCCACGTCGCCGACGTCGGCACCACCGTGGCGCTCGGCGTCCGCGGCGACACGCTCGACGTCACCTGGACCGAGCGGTGGGTCCGCGACCGCGTGATCGGACGCCTGCCGGGAGGCCGCCATGATCCTGGGTGACCTGCTCGACGCCCCCGTGAACGGACCCGACGACGAGCCGCTGGGCTACGTGGTGGACGTCCGGTTCGTGCTCGACGGCCCGCTGGACGGGACGCTCGCCGCACCGCGCCTGCACGGGCTGCTGGTCAGCGCGCGGACCGGTACCTCGTTCCTCGGCTACGAGCGGACGGGGGTGCGGTCCCCCGCGCTCGTGGCGCGCTGGTTGCGGTGGCGCCACCGCGGGACGTTCCTGGTGCACTGGCAGGACGTGCAGGCCGTCGAACCCGGTGCGGTCCGGCTGCGTGACGGCTACCGGCGGTACTCCCCCGACCTGCCGGGCCGTCCGTCGCAGCGCCCGGACCTGCACCGGGCCACGTGACGGCTACGCGCAGAGCACCGCGTCGACCGCCTGGTTGATCCGCTCCCACGCCGCCTCGGGGTCCGCCGTCGCCGCCGGCAGCGCGGTCACCGCGACCGTCACCGACCGGCCGTCCGGCCCGACACCGCCACCGGTCTCGTACCCGGGGATGCTGCCGCCGTGCCCCCACGCGACGCCGCCACAGGTCAGCGGCGTGCTGAAGAGCCCCAGCCCGTACCGCATGCCGTTCAGCTCCGGCGCCGTCTCGACGGTCGTCCGCATCTCGGCGAGGAGCCCGGGCGGCAGGAGCTCGCCGCCGAGCAGCGCGACGAAGAACGCGTCGAGGTCGCTCGGGGTCGACACGATGTCGCCCGCACCCCAGGCCCAGCCCGCGTCCAGCACGGTGATGTCCCGCAGCTCGCCGCCGGGCGCCGACGCGTGGTACCCGAGCGGGTGGCGCTCGCGGAGCTCCTCCTCACCGCGGTCGGGGACGTAGGTGTTCCGCAGGTGCAGCGGGTCGATGACGCGGTCGGTGACGACCTCCGCCAGCGGACGGCCCGTGACCTTCTGCACGATCAGGCCGGCGATGACGTAGTTGGTGTTGCTGTACGACCACCCCGCACCCGGCGGCGTGCCCGGCTGCGTCAGCGCCAGGTCGAGCAGCTCGTGCGGCTCGACGTACTGGTGGCGGGTGGCGAAGAAGTCCGGGTCGATCACCGCGGTGTAGTTGGGCACGCCGCTGGTGTGCTGGAGCACCTGCCGGACCGTGATGAGGCTGCCGTCGACACCGTCGCCGTGCACCAGTCCGGGCAGGTACGTCTCGATCGGGGCGTCGAGCTCGACCGCTCCTTCGTCGACCAGCTGCAGGAGCGTGACGGCGACGAACGTCTTGGTGTTGCTGCCGATGCGCACCTGCCCGTCGAGCGGCACCCGCGTCCCGGTCTCCAGGTTGCCGACACCCGCGGTGTAGTCCCGGCTGCGTCCTCGCGGGTCCTGGTAGGTGGCCAGCGCGGCGGGGAAGCCTGCGTCGCGGACGAGCCCGTCGAGCTCGCGCTGGACGACGTCCCGGGACGCGCGGCCCTCGGAGTACGCCGGGGTGCCGGTGATCACGGCACCGACCGCGACCGTGCACACGGCGGCGATCGTGACAGCCGCACGGGCCTTGCTCTGGCGCTTCATCATGAGATCTCCTCGTGGATCGGGTGATCTCAGCCTGCTGTCGGGGTGCCACCGGGAACCATGGAGCACTCCCCCGAAAGGCGGTGGGGTTGCCCCCCGTACTCCTCAGAACAGCAGGTGCTCGCGCGGCCGGCCCTTGGCCTCGTGCCCGAGCAGGAACCGCTTGCGCTCCAGCCCGGCGGCGAACCCGGTCAGGGACCCGTCCGCACCGATGACGCGGTGGCACGGCACGACGATCGCGATGCGGTTGCGCCCGTTGGCGGCCCCGACGGCCCGTGACGAGGTGCGCGGGTCCAGCCCGATCTCCGCGGCGAGCTCCCCGTAGGACCGCGTGTGCCCGTACGGGATGCGCAGGAGCCCCTCCCACACGCGGCGCTGGAACGTGGTCCCGACGAGGTGCAGCGGCAGGTCGAACTGCGTGCGCGTCCCGGCGAAGTACTCGTCGAGCTGCGTCTGGACCTCGTCGAACTCGTCGTCGGCGCGCTCGCCGAACGGTCCCTGCACGGACTCGTACTTCGAGCTCTGCAGGAGCAGCGCGGACAGACCACCGTCGTGGGCGACGAGCGTGATCGGGCCGAGCGGCGACGCCACGACCGTGTGCACCACACGGACATCCACTCCGACACCCTCGGGGACGTCGAGCTCCTGGACGGTCATGGCCGACATCATTCCCCCACCCACTGACACGGCCCGCCCGTCGCGCGCCCTCGAAGGAGCAGACGCGCGACGGACGGGCGATGTGAGGTGCTCAGTCGGTGCTGCGCAGCAGGGTCCGCACCCCGACGGCCAGCCCGACGACCGCGGTGAGGACCGCCGCGAGCCACCCCGCCGCGACGGCGCTGCTGGTCAGGTCGCCGGCGAACAGCGCCCGCTCGGCCTCGACCACCCACCGCAGCGGGTCGAACGCGGAGGCGACCTTCATCCACTGCGGCCCGGTCTCCAGCGGCAGGAGCATCCCGGACAGGATCAGCAGCGGGAACAGCACCGTCTGCTGCACGGCCCAGAACATCCACTCCTGCTTGCGCACAGCGATCGCCAGCGCGTAGCTCAGCGACCCCAGCCCGACCCCCAGCACCGCGAGCATCGCCAGCCCGATCGGCGCCCCGACGGGGTCGGCGCGGAAACCGAACGGCAGCATCACCAGGACGAGGATGACCGCCTGCGCGACGAGCGGCACCATCTCCTTCAGCGAGCGCCCGACCAGCTGCGACGACCGCGACAGCGGGGTGACCAGCAGGCGCTCGTGCGCACCGGTCTGCATCTCGAACTGCAGGTTGGACCCGGTGGTGGACGTGCCGAACAGCGTGGTCATCACCAGGATCGACGGCACGAACCACTGCCAGACGTCGGCTCCCGAGAAGGCCCCCGTCTCCCCGACCGACCCGACGAGCAGCGGCCCGAAGAGGCCGAGGAAGACGAGCGGCTGGATCAGGCCGAACACGACGGAGAACGGCTCGCGGACCACCGGGCGCAGCTCGCGGGTCATGACGAGCCAGACGTCCGCGAACCACGACCTCCGGACGGGGGTCAGCGTGCGGGTGGGGGCGTCGACGGTGATCGTGCTCATGCTGCGGCCTCCGTGCCGATGGTCGTGGTGGTGCCTGTGTTCTCCGCGCTGTCGCGCAGGCTGCGGCCCGTGAGGGCCAGGAAGACGTCGTCGAGCGTGGGCCGCACGGCGAGCGCCTCGAGCAGGGGCGCCCCGGCGCCGGACGCCGCGAGGACCAGCTCGGGCACGGCTGCACCGGCGTCGGCCACCCGCGCCTCCACGCGGTCGCCGACGACGGACACGTCCCGGGCACCGGGCAGCGCCTCGACGATCGACGCGACGCGCGACGCGGTCCCCCCGACCGCGACGGTCAGCACCACCCGGTCGCCGGCGAGCGTGCGCTTCAGCCCGTCCGCGGTGTCGTCGGCGATGACCTGGCCGTGGTCGACCACCACGACGCGCTCGGCCATGGTGTCGGCCTCGTCGAGGTAGTGCGTGGTGAGCACGATCGTCATGTCGTGCTCGGCGCGCAGCCGCGAGATGTGCTCCCACAGGTTGGCGCGGTTGTGCGGGTCGAGGCCCGTGGTCGGCTCGTCCAGGAAGAGCAGGCGCGGCGCATGTACCAGACCGAGTGCCACGTCGAGCCGCCGCCGCTGGCCGCCGGACAGGTCCGACACCTTGCGCTTCGCCAGCGCGGTCAGGTCGAGCGCGTCGAGCAGCTCGGCCGTGCGCCGCTGGGCGGCCGCGCGGTCGAGCCCGTAGACGCGCCCCTGCATGGTCAGCTCGTCCGCGGCGCGCTGCTGGTGCCCGGCACCGTTGCCCTGCCCGACGTAGCCGATGTGTCGCCGGACCGTTCCCGGGTCCGCGACGACGTCCACCCCCGCGACGGTCGCGGTACCGGCGGTCGGCCGGATCAGCGTCGTGAGCATGCGCATCGTGGTCGACTTGCCGGCGCCGTTCGGGCCGAGGACGGCGACGAGCTCGCCCGGGGCGATGTCGAGGTCGATGCCGCGCACGGCGTGCACGGTCTCGGTGCTGCTCACCACGAAGTCCTTGGTGAGTCCTCGGGTCTGGATCATGGTTCTCCTGGGTCGGACGGGTGGTCGAGTGGGTACAGGAGCCAGCCTGTCGGTCGTAGCGGTCAGTTTCTGTCCTCTACTGCGTGACATCCTGAGGACATGTCCACGCCGTCCTCCCGACTCCTCTCGCTCCTGTCGCTGCTGCAGGCCCGCCGCGACTGGCCGGGCGAGGCGCTCGCCGACCGGCTCGGCGTCAGCCCGCGGACCGTGCGGCGCGACGTCGACCGGCTGCGCGAGCTCGGCTACCCCGTGCACGCGAGCAAGGGACCCGACGGTGGGTACCGGCTCGACGCCGGCACCCAGATGCCCCCGCTCCTGCTCGACGACGAGCAGGCGGTCGCCCTCGTCGTGGCCCTGCAGACCGCGTCGACGGGCGTCGCGGGGGTCGACGAGGCCGCCGTGCGCGCGCTCGCGACCCTCCGCCAGGTCATGCCCGCACGGCTGCGCGCCGCGGCCGACGCCCTGCAGGTCACCGCCGTGACCCGCGGCGGCAGCAGCACCCGCCCGCAGGTCGACCAGCAGGTGCTCATGGCCGTCGGCGCGGCCGTGCGCGCGCACGAGGTGCTCCGGTTCGACTACGACGGAGGCAGCGACACCCGGCTCCCCCGCCGCGCCGAGGCGCACCACCTGGTCACCTGGGGCGGGCGCTGGTACCTGCTCGGCTACGACCTCGACCGTGCCGACTGGCGCACCTACCGCGTCGACAAGATGACCCCGAAGACCGGGTCCGGGCCGCGGTTCGCACCCCGGCCCCTGCCCGCCACCGACGTCGCCGCCTTCGTCGCCGAGCGCTTCAGCAACGTCAACCCGTGGCCGTGCCGCGGCGAGGCCGAGGTCGGCATGGCCGCCTCCGAGGTCGCGCAGTGGGCCGGTCGGGACGCTCTCGTCGAGTCCTTCGGTGACGACCGCTGCCGCGCCGTCCTGAGCGCCTGGTCGTGGGACGGCGTCGCCGCGCGATTCGCGATGTTCGGCGTCCCCCTGCGCGTCGTCGGTCCCCCGGAGCTGGCCGACGCGATGCACCGCCTGGCAGCCCGCCTGACGGCAGCCGTCCCGACGTAGCCGACCGAACCCGACACAGGTGCCGTTGCAGACGCCGCCTATGGCCTCAGCGGAACGCTTCCAGGGCGGGGTGGCGGGGGTCGTCGGCGTGGACCACGACGTCCGCCACCTGCGTCGGAAGCGTCTCCTCGTCGTAGCGGGCGAACGCCGGGAGGGTCCACCGGTCCTCCGCCGCCGTCCGGCGCGCGAGGGTCGACGGGCGGACCGTCAGGTGCACGGTGAGGTCGGCGTCGAGCCAGCGCCCGAGCAGGAGGCTGCCGTCGAGCACCAGGACGGCGCGCTCGGGGACGTCCACGAACGCGGCCCGGGTCGACCGGTCGGCGACGGCGTCCCACAGCGTCGGCAGGTAGCGGCCGAGCGAGGTGAACGGGTCGAGGACCTCGCGCCCGAGCGCACCCGCGTCGAGCCGGTCCTCCAGGTAGGCGTCCGGGTCGTGCCGCCCGTGCTCGAACCGCACGGAGGCCGGCCGCAGGAAGTCGTCGGCGTGCACCCGGGACACCGGTCGGCCGAGCGCCCGGAGCGGGTCGACGAGGGCGTCGGCCAGGTCGGCGGGTCGCGTCGGCGGTGCGCCGTCCACGAGGACACGGACCCTGCCGTCGCGTGCGTCGACGAGCTGCACCAGCCGGTCGACCAGCAGGTCCGGCGTGACGGGCTCGATCAGGGCTGCCGCCCCTCACCGTGGTCGTCGGCGGTCTGCTCGCGCTCGTCGATGACGTCCTGCCCGGGTCCCGAGAAGTTCCGCGACCGCTCCAGCGCCTCGATGCTGCCCGTGAAGAGCCGGGCGTCCTGGCCGCCGGTCGTGATGGTCTGCGTGTCGTCCGGGGCCCACCCGCCGGGGACCGGCAGGACGGGCGTGGGTGCGGAGTCCGGACGGGCGGCCGCGCGGCGTCCCGTGGGCGGGGTGGGCGAAGCGCCCTCCCACCGGGTCTTCGGCAGGCTCTGCGGCGCCTCGCGCTGCAGCCAGCCGACCAGCCCCTCGCGGACGTAGCACCGCAGGTCGAACAGGGTGGGGGCGTCGACGGCGCTGGCGAGCGCGCGGATGCGGACCATCCCGCCGACCGCGTCCGTGACCTGCAGGATGCCCACGCGACGGTCCCACAGGTCGGTGTCCTGCAGCAGCCGCGTCAGCTCGGTGCGCACCGCCTCGACCGGGACCTCCCAGTCGACGTCGAGCTCGACGGTGCCCAGCAGGTCGGCCGCGCGGCGGGTCCAGTTCTCGAACGGTGTCGTCGTGAAGTACGTGGACGGCAGGATCAGCCGACGGTCGTCCCAGACGTGCACGACGACGTAGGTGAGCGTGATCTCCTCGATCCGCCCCCACTCGTCGGCCACGACGACCACGTCGTCCACCCGGATCGCGTCGGTGAACGCGAGCTGCAGCCCGGCGAACACGTTGGCCAGGGAGCTCTGCGCGGCCAGTCCGGCGACGATCGAGATGAGCCCCGCGGACGCCAGGAGGCTCGCGCCGAGCGTGCGCGCCGACGGGAACGTCAGCAGGATCGCCGCGATCGCGCACAGGACAAGGACCGCGACCGTGATGCGGCGCAGGACCTGGACCTGCGTGCGGACGCGGCGGGCGTGCCGGTTGTCGGCGACGTCGATCCGGTAGCGCTGGAGGGCGGCGTCCTCAAGCACGAAGGCGAGGCTGCCGATCAGCCAGGCCACGGTGATGATGAACGCGATGAGGAGGACGTGCTCGACGGTCCGGGTCCAGTCGGACGGGTCGGTGCTCAGGCGCAGCGCGATCCAGACCGCGACGACCAGCAGGACCGCGCGCATGGGCTTGCGGGAGCGGCGCGTGAGGTCGGCGGCGACGGACGAGCGACGCGCGAGCCGCCGGACCAGCACCGCGAGGAGCGTCGCGGTCAGATAGGCGACGACGACAGCGGCGAGGAGCGAGATCGTCGGGACGACGAACCCCTGGACCCCGTCGGCCGCCGTCTCGTCGACGGTGGCAGGCAGAAGATGAGCGCGCACGTCGTCCAGAGTACGTAGGTGCGCCCCGTCCCCTGTTCTCGGGGACGGGGCGCCACGGAGAAGGCGTCTCGCCGGCACGAGGCTTGGCGCACTCCCTGAACCCTCACGGGCGGCCCGGCTCTCGCCGTGACCCTCGGCAACGCGGCCCTACTTGCGACCGGCTGGTCGCTCCGGACTCCCGGTGCGATCAGCTAGACCAGTTCTAGCACTGCCACGCGTGGGGCGCATCCTTTCCATGTGAATACATTGACTTGGTAAAGCGTCCAGCAGGTTACCGTCGACGCGTGAGCGCCTCTCTCGTCCTGCAGCAGCCGTTCGACCCGGCGCCGGCGCTCGCCTCGCTGGTCGCCCACGCGGTGCCCGGGGTGGAGACCGTGGGCACCGGAACGGTGACACGTGTCGTGCTGCTGGGCGACGAACCGGCGCTCGTCGAGGCGACCCTCGGGGCCGACCGGGTCGCGCTGCGCTCGTCGGTCGGGTCGGAGGCGGATCTGGCTGCTCTGGGTGCCTCGTGGTTCGGTCTCGGCGACGACCTCGACGCCGTGCTCGACGCGTTCGGCGACGACGACGTCCTCGGCCCGCTCGTGCGGACCCGTCCGCGGCTGCGGATCCTGGGCCACCCCGACGGCTTCGAGGCGGCGGTCACGACGGTGCTCGGTCAGCAGGTGTCGCTCGCCGCGGCCCGCACGTTCGGCGGGCGGCTCGCCGCTGCCTACGGCGAGCCCGGGCCGGGCGGGCTGACCGTCTACCCGACGCCGGAACGGCTCGCGGGGGTCGACCCGGTGGAGCTGCAGGGCGTCGTACGGATCACGCACTCCCGCGCCCGGACGCTGCACGCCCTCGCGCGGGCGTGCGCCGACGGGCTGCACCTCAGCGCGCCGGATGCTCGCGAGCACCTCCTCGCCCTCCCGGGGATCGGTCCGTGGACCGCGGACTACCTGGCTCTGCGCGTGCTCGGCGACCGCGACGCCATGCCCGTCGGCGACCTCGTTCTGCGCCGCGCGCTCGGTGTCGCGTCCGCGACGGACGTCACCCGGCTGGCCGAACGGTGGCGGCCCCTGCGGGCCTACGCAGCCGTCCACCTCTGGACCTCGACCGCGTACGCCCTCTGAGCAGCGCGAACGCGGTGCGGTGACGGCGCGGTCACGATTCGGTCCCGCCTCCGCTGCTGCCGTCACAGTTGCGTCACAGCCGACCCACAGCCTCCCCCGCAGCCCTACGGTCACGGCCATGAAGCCGACGACGAGCCACCCCGCACCGACCGTCCGCACCCGGACCACCCGCCTGCTGGTCGCCGGCGTCGTCGCCCTCACGGCGACCCTCAGCGCGTGCAGCGGCGACGTGGGCACCGGCAGCGACGACAGCGCCGCCGACACCCAGGTCGAGGGCGGCACCGAGGAGGGCGCCGTCGGCGCGGACGAGGGCGGTACCGACGCCGGCACTGGCGCCGCCGACGGAGGCGTCGCACCCGCGGCGAGCACGGTCGACGCGAACCGTCAGGTCGTCCAGACCGGGGAGGTCGCGATGGCGGTCGAGGACCCGCGGGTCGCCGCCGACGCCATCGTCCGGCTCACCGAGGACGCCGACGGGCGGGTCGACGACCGCGCCGAGCAGGCCCAGACGGAGACGGAGGTGGGCACCGCCACGCTGACCATCCGCCTGCCCGCGGCGGCGGTGTCCCCGACGCTCGTCGCGCTGCGCGAGCTCGGTGACGTCGAGAAGGTGAACCTGACCAAGAAGGACGTCACCGGCGCCGCGCAGGACCTGGACGCGCGCATCCACGCGATGGAGCTCTCGGTCGAGCGCATGACCACCCTCCTGGCCACCGCGACGACGCACGACGACATCATCACCGCCGAGAACGCCCTCACCGAGCGGGAGGCCGCCCTGGAGCAGCTCCGGTCCCAGCGCGCGGCGATCGCCGAGCAGGTGTCGCTGTCGACGATCCACGTCGCGCTCGTCGGGCCGGACCTGCCGCCCTACGTCGCGCCGCCCGCCCCCGTCGAGCCGCCCACCGGCCCGCAGTCGTTCCTCGAGGGCCTCGTGGCCGGGTGGGACGCCCTGGTCGTGGTCGTCTCGGGGGTCGCCATCGTGCTCGGGGTGCTCCTGCCGTGGCTCGCCTTCGGCGGCGCGATCGCGGCGCTGGTCGTCGCGGCGGTGCGCTGGTTCCGACGGTGGCGCGGCCCGGCGACCGCCCAGCCCGTCGCGGTCGGCATCGGGACGGTGTTCGACCCGCCGGCCGCGCCGCCCGCCGACCCCGACCAGCACCAGCCGCGCTGACGTCAGCCGGCCGACGCCGCCCGTCGGACGGCGTCGACCGAGCGCGCGACGTCCTCGGCGTCCGTCGACCAGTTGCTCACCGAGACCCGCAGCACGTCGCGGCCCTGCCACCGGGACCCTGACATCCACGTCACCCCGTCGGCCAGCACGCGGGCGGTGACGGCACGGGTGCGCTCGTCGGAGCCGAACCCGACGCAGACCTGGGTGAGCACGACGTCGTTGAGGATCTCCGCGCCGTCGATCGTCGCGATGCCGTCGGCGATGGCCCGGGCGTTCGCCACCAGGCCGTCGACGAGGTCCGCGACCCCGCTGCGCCCGAGCGACCGCAGGACCGCCCAGACCGGCACGCCGCGCGCACGCCGCGACAGCTCGGGCACCTTCTCCAACGGGTCCCCCGACCCGCTGAACGTCGCGAAGTACTCGGCGCGCATGCCGAAGGCCCGGCGCAGCGGCTCGGGGTGCGCGACGATCGCCAGCCCGCAGTCGTACGGCACGTTGAGGGTCTTGTGCGCATCGGTGGCCCACGAGTCGGCGCGCTCGTAGCCCGTGAGGAGGCTGCGCAGCCGCGGCGACGCGGCCGCCCAGAGTCCGAAGGCGCCGTCGACGTGCACCCACGCGCCGTGCCGGTGCGCGAGGTCGACGGCCTCGGCCATCGGGTCGAACGCGCCGGAGTGCAGGTTGCCCGCCTGGAGGCAGACGATCGTCGGTCCGCCGCCCTCCGCGAGCGCGCGGTCGAGGTCGGCGACGACGAGTCGGCCCTGGTCGTCGGCGGCGACCGCGGTCGGCGTCCCGAGCCCGAGGTAGCGCAGGGCGAGGTCGAGGGTCTCGTGCCGCTCCGCCCCGACCAGCACGCGGACCCGCGGGCCGCCCGCGAGCCCGTCGCGGCCCACGTCCCAGCCCGCGTCGGCGAGCACGTGCTGGCGGGCCGCCGCGAGCCCGGTGAAGTTGGCCATCGTCGCGCCGGTGACGAACCCGACGTCGGCGTCGGGCGGCAGGCCGAGCAGGTCGAGCGCCCACGCCGCGGCCGCGTCCTCCACGGCCACGACCCCGGGTGTCGAGTGCCGCATCGCCGTGTTCTGGTCCCACGCGCTCGTGAGCCAGTCCGCCGCGAGCGCGGCCGGGTGCGTCCCTCCGATGACCCAGCCGAAGAAGCGCCCCGACGGCATCCCCATCAGCCCCGGCTCGATGCCGGCGGCGAGCTCGTCGACGACGGTCTCGGGTGCGGTCGGCCCGTCGGGGAGCGGCCCCCCGAGGACGGCTGCGAGGTCGTCCGGACGGGCCCGCGGGTGCACGGGTCGCTCGGCGAGGGACATCAGCCACTCGCGCGCATGGTGTGCCGCGCGGTCGAGCGCCGGGGCGAACGCGGGCCACCGTGCCGTCATGACGCCCACCCTGCCACCGCCACGCCCGGTGGGCGCCCCGGTTTCACCCGGTCGATTCGTCCGGCGTGTCGTGCCGACCGGCAGTTTGCGTCGAGCACGTCACCCGGACGGTCGACTCCGGCAGGACCAGCCGTCACTACCGTCGTGGCGTGTCTGACTTGGCCGGGCAACGGTGGAGGAGGTGGACGTGAGCACGACGGGCAAGGACCCGCAGTGGCGCGACGCCGAGCGCTTCGCCGAGCGGCACGCCCGCACCGTCCTGGCCCGCACCGACGTGCGCGTCACCGGCCCGGGATCCGCCATCGAGTTGGACCTCGTCGGCATCGACTTCGCGGGCCGCGTCGAGCACCGCCGCAGCCCCGTCGGACGCAGCGACCTCGAGGACCTCCGGGTGGCGGCAGGCTCGTTCGTCGCCGTGTTCTACTCCCGGTCCGGGTACACCAAGACCGCCCTCCTGTGGGCGGAGGAGCACCACATCGGCCTGTTCGGCTACACCGACACCGGCTACGCGAGCCCGGCCAACCCGTTCGCGGTCGAGCTGGTGCACCGCGCCCAGACGGAGTCCGAGCACCACGTGCGGGCGGCCACGGAGCAGGTCTCCCGACGCGCGAACGCGGCGCGGCAGGAAGCCGAGCGCCGGGAGCGCGAGGCGCTCGCCCTGGAGCTGCGCGCGGAGGACGAGGCCCGGCAGGCGACCGAGCGGCGGCGGGTCCGCCGCGAGCGCTCCGAGCGGGTGCTCGGGCGGACCGTCGCGCTCCTGCTGCAGATCCAGGTCGCACCCGGCGCGCTGACCGCGACCGTCGACCGCCTCGCGCACTCGACCATCGTCACGGCCGTCACGGACGCCGCGGAGCGGCTCTCGATGGGCGACCGCCCGCACGCCGTGGCGCTCCTGCGCTCGATGTTCGACGACGCCGGAGCGGTGCTCGAGGTGCTGACCCCGCCGAGCGCACGGGACACGGCGAACTACCGGACGTCACGGGCGGCGATCGAGCGGGGCCAGGACGCGCTCGACGCGGCGGACGGCATCGGCGCGGTCGGGCACATCGCCCCCGAGCACGTGGCGACGCACCTGCGGGCGGCGGAGCAGTCCTGGCGCGCCCTCGTCGGCGAGCTGACCAAGGCGCTCCCCGCCCCGGTCCTCACCGACGTCCCCGTCCCGCGCCGGCCCCGCCACCTCACCTCGTCGAGCGAACCGCTGCCGCCGGGCGTCGCGGAGCGCGCGCCCACGGCGGTATCAGCCCGTGGGGGGCGCCGCTCCTGATCCCGTGGTGGATCTCCTCGGTACGGCGCAGCCGCGAGGCCCCTCCCTGCACGTTCCCGGCCGCAGGATTCCGCGGATCGTCGGGCGCGACACCGAGCTCCGGCGCGTCGAGTCGTTCGCCGACGACGTCCGGCTCGCCGCGCACGGTCGCTCCCTCGTCCTGGTCGGCGAGGCGGGCATCGGCAAGACGACCCTGTGGGAGCACGGCGTCGACCGTTGCCGGGCGGCGCAGGCGCTGGTGCTGGTGGCACGGCCCAGCGAGGAGGACCGCGACAACCCTGCGCAGGGCCTGCACGACCTGTTCGACCGCCTCCCGGCGTCCGCGGACCTGGCGGCCGACCTGCCCGCGGTCGAACGTTCTCGGTGGGTGCTCGACCAGCTCCGCACCCTGGCCGCCCAGGGTGCGGTCGTGATCGCCGTCGACGACCTGCCGTGGCTGGACGACATCACGCGGCACACCCTGCGCTTCGCGCTGCGCCGGCTCGGCGACGAGCCCGTCTCGCTGCTGGCGACCGCGCGGACGTGGAGCCCCGAGGAGCTCGCGATCCCCGCACCCGGCCTGGACGGCGGTGTCGAGCGGCTCGACCTGGCCGGGCTGGAACGCCTGAGCCTGCGTCGCATCGTGACCGCCGCGGTGCCCACGCTGAGCCTCCCGGCTGTCTCCGAGGTGGGCGAGCTGGCGCACGGGAACCCCTTCTTCGCGCTCGAGCTCGCCCGCGCCCACCAGCTCGGGACACGCTGCCCGCCCGACGGGTCCCCCCTGGCCGCGCTCGGCCACCGCGTGGCCGGGCTGCCCGCGGACACGCTGCGACTCGTGCGTCTGCTCGCGCTCGCGGGTCCGTCGCCTTTGCGGGTCCTCGCATCGGCCGCCGGGCTCCGGAGCGTCGACGACGCCGTCCGCCCCGGCCTCGATGCCGAGGTGGTGGTACTCGAGCACGACTTCGGCCTGCGGTTCACGCACCCGCTGATCTCGACCGCGGTGCTCGCCGGGATGCACGCCCTGGACCGTCGCGGCCTGCACGAGGCGCTGGCGCGCACGCTCGAGGATCCCGACGCCCGGGCGGTGCACCTGGCCCGCGCCGTCGACGGGACAGATGCTGCGGCGGCGGACGAGATCGAGTCGGCTGCGCGCCGGATCGCCCGCCGGGGCGCTCCGCGGCTCGCAGCCGACCTGTTCGGGGACAGCGCCCGGTTGACCCCACCCGACGACGAGGACGCCTCCGTTCGGCGCACCCTGGCCCGGATGATGCAGTGCGCCACCGCCGGGGACCTCTCGACGGCGCTGCGGCTCGCGGACCGTCTGCTGGAACGGCTCGAGCCCGGGCCGCTGCGCGCGTCCGTCGTCACCGGCCGCGTCGTGCTCGACTTCACTGACGCGGAGGTCGTCCTGCGGACGGCCCTCGAGGAGGTCCCGGAGAACGGGTCGGTCGCGCACGCGAGCCTGCGCGGCCGGGTGCTCGGGCTGCTCGGGTGGCTCCTCGGCATCCACCTCGGCCGCCTGGACGAGGGCCTTGCCTGCGCACAGGCCGCGCTCGAGACCGGCCGGTCGCTCGACGACGCGGTCCTGGTCGCCCAGGCGGCGTCCGCCGTGTCCACGACGTCGCTGCTGCTCGGCCGGCGGACCGACGGGCTGATCGAGGAGGCCGTGGCCGTCGGGAGCGAGGTGGTCCAGTCCCAGCTCGCACTCTGGCCGCAGGTCCTCCAGGGTCGCCAGCAGCTCTGGGACGGCCACCTCGGCCGGGCGCGGACGAACCTCGAGTCCATGCACCGCAGCGCGCGGAGCAACGGCGCGGAGTTCCAGCGGTCGTACCGGTTGCACGACCTGGCGCAGGTGGCGCTGGCGGCGGGCGACCTCGACGTCGCCGCGCAGCACGTCGAGGACGGGTCCGAGGCGGCACGGGACTGCGCGGACGACCGGGCTCTCGCGTGGCTGGCCTACCCCGCCGGTCTGCTCGCCGGGCTCCGCGGAGACCCGGAAGATGCCCGGACGCACGCGGACCGGCTCGACGCCTGGGCCGCGCGCGTCGGTGAGCGGCCGCGGCTGGCGATGGCGGGACACGTCCGGGGCGTCGCGGCGGCTGCACGTCGCGACTGGCCGGGCGCGCTGGACGAGCTGCTCGGCGCGCTCCACGTGCTCGACGCCCTCGGCTACGTCCACCCCGGAGCCGTGCCGGTGCTCCCGCAGGCGATCCAGGTGGCCGCTCTCGCGGGTGAGACCGACCGCGTGGAGCACCTGGTGCACCGGTTGCGGCAGCACTCCGCGTCGCTGGCGTCCCCGTGGGCGGACGCCCAGGTGCAGGCCGGCACGGGACTGCTGATGCTCCTGCGGGACCAGCCGGAGGCCCTCGACACCCTCCGCCGGGCACAGGACCGTCTCGCGGGCCTCGGGTACGGGCTCGACGCGGCCCGGACCGGGTCGTTCGTGCTCGCCGCGGGTCTGCGGGCAGGTCGGCGGCAGTCGGCCCGCGAGCAGGGCGAGCGGTGCCTGACGACCTTCCGGGACGCCGGCGTGCGCGGCTGGGATGCGGTGGTCGTCGAGCTCCTCGACCGTGTCCGGGGCAGCACGGACGACGACCTGACGCCGACCGAGAGCGAGATCGCCGGCCTCGTGGCCGACGGTCTGCGCAACCGGGAGATCGCCGCTCGGATGTTCGTGAGCGAGTCGACCGTGGAGGCCCACCTGACCCGGACCTACCGCAAGCTCGGGCTGCGCAACCGCGCGGACCTGTCGCGCCGGATGGAGCGCTCTGGGGTGTCGTCAGGGGTTTCCCCGCTGTAGCGCCGAACCCCTGCCGACCTACGTTCGGGTGGTCGGACCGAGAGCCGGTCCGCACCGCACAGCAGGGGGAACCATCATGACCATCCTCACCGACCTCGCCGACGAGTTCGAGACCTACCCGAGGGACTTCCTGGACGTCCAGATCGTCCAGGTCGACCCGCCCGGGGCTGTCATCAACACGCTCGAAGAGGTCCTCTTCCGCATCCAGGTGGCCAACTCCGGCCCGCTGGACGCCAACCAGCTGAGCCTGCTGGTCGAGGGGCTCAACGGCACCCTGGTCCGCAGCAACGGCCTGAACTCCCCGTGGCAGAGCTCGTTCACCATCTCGGGAGCCTTCTTCGGGGACGTCCCCGCCCACTCGGCGGTGACCCCGCGGGTCTCGCCCGGCGACAAGTTCGCGTTCCGGCCGTCGACGAGCTCGACGACGGTTCGCGACCTCGTGCGCGTCTCGGTGGCGGGGTACGACACCGACCTGCTGCACATGACCGTGGCGCACACCCGGGCCGACGCGGAGGCGAACGACGTCTACGCCTCGACCGTCTCGCCGGCGTGAGCCTGCAGGCCCGCCGCGACCTCGGTCGCGGCGGGCCTCAGAGCTGTCCGGGGACGGTGGGCACGGGAGCCTGCACGGGGTGCTCGGTCGGCATCAGGATCCACAGCAGCGGGTAGATCAGCAGCTGGCTGCCGGGCAGGACGAACAGGACGAGGACGAACAGGAGCCGCGCGGGGACCGGTGCGATGCCGAACCGGCGCCCGAGACCGGCGCACACCCCGCCCAGCACTCGGCCGTCGACCGGCCGGACGAGGCCCTGTCGAGCCATGCCATCGTGGATGCTGCCCATGGTGCTGCTCCTCTCGTGCCGGCCGGGGCGGCCGGACATCCCCAGCATGCCGCCCTGTGCGGCGTGCGCGCATCGGTGATCCCCCGGAACCGGACCCTGAGAGCGCCTACTTGTTCTTGCCCGGGCCCTTGTCCTTCGGACCCGGCGGTTCCTTGGCGGGAGGCGCCGGCTGGTTCTTCTGCTCGGCCGCAGCCTGGTCGGCAGCGGCCTGCTCGGCAGCCGCCTGCTCCGCAGCGGCCTGCTCCGCGGCCGCCTGAGCGGCTGCAGCCTGGTCCGCGGCCGCCTGGGCCGTCGCGAGCTCGGCTGCCACACGGTCGAGGGCGGCGTCGATCTCCCGGTACCGCGCCGTCGACACGTCCCCTGCGTCGACACCGGCGTCGAGGTCCGCCTGCGTGTCGGCGAGCAGCACCCGGGCGTCGGCCCACCGTGCCTCGCTGGCGGCCTGGGTGACGGCGAGCACCGACTCCTGGAGGGACTGCGCGCGGTCCGCCGCCAGCTCCGGCGCGCTGCCGCAGCCGACGCACCCGAGCGCGACGACGAGCACGACGCCGGCCCGCACCGCGCGCCTCATGGCTCGACACTCTCCTGCAGCTGCGTGAGGGACTCGCCCACGGGCCCCTCGACCGCCGGGTACGAGGGCGGGACGACCGGGTCCCCGGCGCCGGACGCGAGCTGCCCCACCAGCAGCGTGCCGCCGACGAGGAGCACGAGCGCACCACCGACCAGCGCGGGCCGGGTCCACCGGCGCGGGGTTGCCACCGGGATGCTCTCGGGCGAGGGGCTCTCCGCAGCCAGGATCTCCGTGGCAGGGTTCTGCGGTGGCAGGCTCCTCGCGGCGGCGCTCTCCGCGGCAGGCATCACCAGGGTCTCCCCCGACGCACCCGCCAGGATCGCGGCCAGGTCCTGCGCCACCTCGTGGGCGTCGGGCCGCTCCTGGGGCGCCATCCGGGTCATGCGCGTGAGCAGGTCGCCGAGCCGAGGGTCGAGGTCGACGGGCACGTCGGGTGGCGAGACCAGCCGTGCCGTCGCCATCTCCGCCATCGTGCCGGTGAAAGCCGGCCGGCCGGTCGCGCACTCCAGCAGCACCAGCCCGAGCCCGTACACGTCGCTCGCCGGTCCCAGCTCGGTCCCGGTGGCCTGCTCGGGGCTCAGGTAGCTCATCGTGCCGAGCGTCATGCCGGTCATGGTCAGGCGGGTCGCGTCCGCGAGCCGGGCGATGCCGAAGTCGGCGAGCTTGACCGCGGGTTCGCCCCGCCGCCGCGTGGCGTCGAGCGAGTCCGCACTGGTCAGCAGGATGTTGGCCGGCTTGATGTCGCGGTGGATGATGTCCCGCTCGTGCACGGTCGCCAGGGCCTCGGCGACGTCCCGGCCGACGCGGGCCGTCTGGTCGACGTCGAGCGCGCCCTTCCGGAGCCGCTCCGCGAGGGTCGGCCCCTCCACCAGCTCCATGACCAGGTACACCTGCTCGGACCCGTCGTCGCCGTGCACGGTGCCGGCGTCGTGCAGCGTGACCAGGCCCGGGTGGCTGAGCGTGGCGAGGACCCGGATCTCGGCACGGTTGCGCAGCAGGTCGTCGGTCCCGTCGTGGACCGCGGGGAAGACCTTGACGGCCACGTCCCGCTCGAGCAGCACGTCGTGCGCCTGGTGCACGGTGGCCATGCCACCGCGTCCCAGCACCGCGTCGAGGCGGTAGCGGTCGCCGAGGAGCGGACGCTCGTCGGGGTCCTCCGACGAGTCCACGGGCGACTCGTTGACACGGTCCAGCATGGGATCCGACGCTAGGTGCACCCGATGACCCCCGCATCCGGTGACCGGGCGAACCTTCGGTGGCACACTGCCGCGGTGAGCATCCCCGAACCTCTCGCGTACAGCGCCGCCTGGGTGGAGGCGTGGAACGCCCACGACGTCGAGGCCGTCCTGGCGCACTTCCACGACGACGTCGTCTTCACGTCCCCCACCGCGGCACGCGTGGTGCCGTCCAGCGGCGGGGTGGTCCGTGGCAAGCAGGCGCTCCGCGAGTACTGGACCGAGGGCCTGCGGCTCATGCCGGACCTGCACTTCACCGTGGAGCGCGTGTACGCCGGGGTGGGCGTCCTCGTGATCACCTACCGCAACCAGTCGGGTGGCCTGGTCGACGAGGTGCTGGTGTTCGCCGACGGGCTCGTCGTGGAGGGGCACGGCACGTACCTCGTGCCCGAGGCGCGGTAGGAGAACGTTATCGGTGGTAAGCGTGTTCCGATGAAAGGTTTCACTCCCTAGGTCCGCGCGCGCGCCAGTCCCTACGTTCCCCTCAGGGCTGCGTCGTGCCCTCCGACGAGGACGTCGGCCGTGACCGCAGGAGGAAGCACCATGTCCCACCCTCGCAGAACCATCCCGTGGCTGATGGCGGCCACGATGGCCATCGGTGTCGGGGTCGCGGTCGCGCAGCCCGCGACCGCGGCAGCAGGCTGCCGTGTGGACTACACGGTGACCAACCAGTGGGGCGCCGGCTTCGGGGCCGACGTCAAGGTCACCAACCTCGGGGACGCCGTCACCGGCTGGACCCTGACGTGGTCGTTCGGCGCCGGGCAGACCGTCACCCAGGCGTGGAACGCGGCGACGTCGCAGAGCGGCTCGCAGGTGACGGCGACGAACGTCTCGTACAACGGCGGGATCGCGTCCGGCGCGAGCACGTCGTTCGGGTTCAACGGCTCGTGGTCGGGCAGCAACCCGGTGCCGACGACGTTCGCGCTCAACGGGACCACGTGCACCGGCGGCACGTCGACACCGACGACGAGCCCGACGGTCAGCCCCACCAGCACGCCGACCACGACCCCCACGGCGACGCCCACCGCCACCCCGACCCCGACGCCGACGAGCACGACCCCGCCGGCCGGTGCATGGCAGGCCGAGAAGCTCGACCGCGGCCTCATCAGCGTGCGCTCCGGCAGCAACAACCTCGTCCAGTGGCGGCTGCTGGGCACGGAGTCCGCGAGCACCGGGTTCAACCTCTACCGCGGCGGCACGAAGATCGCCGGCCCGATCACCGACTCGACCAACTACCTCGACTCCGGCGCCTCGGCCGGCGCCACCTACACGGTCCGCGCCGTGGTGAACGGGTCCGAACAGGCGGCCTCGGCGACGTCGCTCACGTTCGGCAACGGCTACCTCGACGTCCCCATCCAGAAGCCCAGCGGCGACTACGTGGCCAACGACGGCAGCGTCGGCGACCTGGACGGTGACGGCCAGCTCGAGATCGTCCTGAAGTGGGACCCGACCAACGCCAAGGACAACTCCCAGTCCGGCGTCACGGGCAACGTGTACGTCGACGCGTACGAGCTGAACGGCACGCGCCTGTGGCGGATCGACCTGGGCCGCAACATCCGCGCCGGTGCGCACTACACGCAGTTCCAGGTCTACGACTACGACGGCGACGGCAAGGCCGAGGTCGCGATGAAGACCGCGGACGGCACCCGCTCAGGTACCGGCCAGGTCATCGGCGACTCCGGTGCCGACTACCGGAACTCGTCGGGCTACGTGCTGTCCGGCCCCGAGTACTTCACGGTGTTCACCGGCCAGACGGGTGCGATCGGCGCGACGACGAGCTACGTCCCGGCCCGCGGCACGGTGTCGAGCTGGGGCGACAGCTACGGCAACCGGGTCGACCGGTTCCTCGCCGGCACCGCGTACCTGGACGGCTCGCGGCCGTCGATCATCATGGCCCGCGGCTACTACACGCGCGCCGTGATCGTGGCGTGGGACTACCGCAACGGGCAGCTGACACGGCGGTGGACGTTCGACTCGAACAGCTCGACCTCGGGCAACAGCACGTACGCCGGGCAGGGCAACCACTCGCTGTCCGTGGCCGACGTCGACGGGGACGGCAAGCAGGAGATCCTCTACGGCGCGGCGGCCATCGACGACGACGGACGCGGCCTGTGGAACACCCGCAACGGGCACGGGGATGCCGGGCACGTGGGCGACCTGATCCCGAGCCGGCCCGGCCTGGAGTACTACAAGGTCGACGAGGACGCCAGCAAGCCCGCCTCGTGGATGGCCGACGCCCGCACGGGTCAGATCCTGTGGAGCACCCCGGCCGCCGGTGACAACGGTCGCGGGGTCTCCGGCGACATCTGGTCGGGCAGCCCCGGGGCCGAGTCGTGGTCGTCGGCGGACTCGCAGCTGCGCAACACGTCCGGGCAGACCGTCGCCCGCAAGCCCAGCTCGGCCAACTTCCTGGCCTGGTGGGACGGCGACACCTCCCGGGAGCTGCTCGACGGCACCCGGATCGACAAGTACGGCACGGGCGGCGACACCCGCCTCCTGACCGGGTCGGACGTGCGCTCGAACAACGGCACCAAGTCCACCCCGGTGCTGTCCGGCGACCTGTTCGGCGACTGGCGGGAAGAGGTCATCTGGGCGAGGTCGGACGAGTCGGCGCTGCGCATCTACGCGACGCCGACCGTCACGAGCACCCGCGTGTGGACCCTGCTGCACGACCAGACCTACCGGGTCGCGATCGCGTGGCAGAACACGGCGTACAACCAGCCGCCGCACCCGGGCTTCTTCCTGGGCACGCCGTTCACGATGCCCGCCCAGCCGGTGATCAGCACCCCCTGATCTACGCTGCCGGTCGGACCGTCGCCCCTCCCCTGGCGGTCCGACCGGCAGCCTCAGGAGACGCGTGACGACCGAGACGACCCTGCGCTACGACGCCCCCGCGGACCTCTGGACGGACGCGCTCCCGCTCGGCAACGGCCGGCTGGGCGCGATGGTCTTCGGGGGCGTCGCGGTCGAACGGCTCCAGCTCAACGACGACACCTGCTGGTCGGGAGCCCCCCGCTCGGGCTCCGCACCCGACGGCCCCGCCGCGCTGGCGGCCGCCCGGGACGCCCTCGGCCGGGGCGACGTGCGGGACGCCGAGCGGCGGGTCCAGCAGCTGCAGGGCGGCTTCGTCCAGGCGTACCAGCCCTTCGTGGACCTCTGGCTGGAGCAGGACACCTCGCCCGACGGGTACGAGCGGTGGCTGCGTCTGGACGAGGGCGTCGCCGGCCAGACGTGGGCGACCGGTGCGCAGGAGGCGTTCGTCAGCCGGCCCGCGTCCGTCGTCGTGGTGCACCGCACGTGGTCCGGCGGGGCCTTACGGGTCCGGCTCACCTCGGAGCACCCCCTCGACCGGCCGACCGGTGACGGCTCGCGCTGGTCGGCCACGCTGCGCCTGCCGTCGGACGCACCGCCCGACTACGTGGCCGGGGCGCAGGTCGTCCGCGACCGCGGACCCGGGACCAGCATCACGGCGGCCGTCGCGGTCGAGGTGGTCACGGACGGCGTCGTCGCCGCCGACGCCCAGGGTCTGCTGCTGCGCGACGCGACGTGGGCGACGGTCGTCGTCGCGAGCGCGACCGACTACGCCGGGGCGACGACCCCCCTGCACGGGGACGCGGACGCGCTGCGGACGGAGGCGTCCGCCATCGCGGCGACCGCCGCGGCCCGCGGGGTGGCCGCACTGCGTGACGAGCACGTCGCCGACCACGCCGCGCTGTTCGGCCGGGTGTCCCTCGACCTGCCGGGTACCGCGAGCGACCTGCCGACGGACGAGCGGCTCCGTCGGCACGCGGCCGGGCAGCCCGACCCGGGGCTCGCCGCGCTCGCGTTCCACCACGGGCGGTACCTGCTGATCGCGGGGTCGCGCCCGGGAACACTGCCGATGACCCTGCAGGGGATCTGGAACGACGCGGTGCGGCCCCCGTGGTCGTCCAACTTCACGATCAACATCAACACCGAGATGAACTACTGGCCGGCACTGAGCACGGACCTCGCGGAGTGCCACGAGCCGCTGCTGCGCTGGATCGGCGAGCTGGCCGCCTCCGGGACCCGCACCGCGACCGAGCTGTACGGGCTGCGCGGGTGGACCGCGCACCACAACTCCGACGCGTGGGCGTTCACCGAGCCCGTCGGCGACGGAGCGAGCGACCCGTCCTGGTCGTTCTGGCCGTTCGGCGGCGTCTGGCTCGTCCGGCACCTGGTCGACCACCACGACTTCACGGGCACCCTCCCCGACCCGTCCGTGCTGGTCGGCGCCGCACGGTTCGTGCTCGACTGGCTGGTCGAGCTCCCCCACGGGACGCTCGGCACCCAGCCGTCGACGTCCCCGGAGAACACCTTCGTCGCCCCGGACGGCCTGCCCGCGTCGGTGACCACGTCGACCACCGCGGACCTGGCGATGGCCCGCGACCTCCTCGAGAACGTCGTGCGGCTCGGCACGCCCGCGGACCTGGTCGCCGAGGCGAGGGCCGCTCTCGACCGACTGCCCGCCGAACGCGTCGCACCCGACGGTCGGATCGCGGAGTGGCTCGACGACGTGGTCGACGCCGAGCCCGAGCACCGGCACCAGAGCCACCTGTTCGGCGTCTACCCGGGCACGTCGATCGACCCCGACCAGGCGCCGGACCTCGCGCGGGCTGCGCTGGCCACGCTCGACGCGCGCGGCCCCGACTCGACGGGCTGGTCGCTGGCGTGGCGCCTCAGCCTGCGTGCCCGCCTGCGCGACCCGGCGGGTGCCGAGGCGATGGTGGACGCGTTCCTGCGACCGGCGGGCTCGGGCGCCGGCGTCTACCGCAACCTCTTCTGCGCCCACCCGCCGTTCCAGGTCGACGGCAACCTGGGCTTCACCGCGGGCGTCGCCGAGCTCCTGCTCCAGTCGCACCGCACGGTGGGTGCGTCGCGCGAGCTGCACCTGCTGCCGACTCTCCCGCCCTCGTGGCCGTCGGGGGCCGTGCGCGGGCTGCGGGCGCGCGGCGGGGTGTCGGTCGACCTCGCCTGGGACGCGCACGCGCTCACCGTCGCGCGCCTCGTGGCGGACCGGGACAGCACGGTCCTGGTCCGCCACGGCGGCGGTTCCGAACGCCTCGACCTGCGCGCCGGAGAGGCCACGACGCTCACACCGTGACCGGGACCGCCGCACCGGCGGACACCGAGACGGTCCGTCCGGTCAGCGTCGCGTCCTGGACCGCCTCCGCGAGGAACCAGCCGACCTGCGCGCGCGAGACCTTCGTGCCCTCGATGGCCCCGTCGGTCGACGTCGTCGGCGCACCGGCCCACGGTTCGTCGGTGAGGGTGACCGGCTGGACCTCGACCCAGTCGAGGCCGCTCGCGCGCAGCTCGACGCCCTGACGCTCGGTGTCCGCGATCTGCGGCCGGAGCAGCAGCGCGAAGATCAGCCGGTTGACCAGCGGGAGGCCGACGCTCGTCGGCCCCGTGCCGTAGGACGTCTGCACGACCACGCGGCGCACCCCGTGGCGCCGCATCGCGGCCAGCACCGTGCGCGTGCCTCGCGAGCGGATGTCGAGCGGCGTGCCCGACGGTCCGCGCAGGCGGACCCGGACGGCGCTCTCGCTGATGCCGAGCGTGACGACGACGACGTCCTTGCCCTGGACCAGACGGTCCACCGTGGCGGCGTCGGTGGCGTCTCCGTCGATCCCTCGGACCCCCGGCAGCGACGACGCGTGCCGCGAGAGAGCGGTGACGTCGTGCCCACGGCTGACCAGCTCGGTGACGGCGGCACGGCCGGAGCCGCCCGTCGCTCCGACGACGAGAACCTTCATGATCTGACTCCTTCGATGCGGTGCGGGTTCCTGTGGTTTCCACCTCATCAGCGGCGCCCTGGACGGTCTATGATGAGTCGTCGCCAATCCATGACAGATCATCCAGGAGGACGCGTGACCGTCGTCGATCTCCCCTGGACCCCGGTCGACCCCGTCGGCGAGGCCCTGCACCACCTGCGCGTCACCGGCGTGTTCTACAGCCGCACCGAGGCGGACGGCCCGTGGGGGGTCGAGATGCCCGCGTTCGGCGACTGCGTCAGCTTCCACGTCGTGACGGCCGGCGAGGCGTGGGTCGAGGTCGAGGGCTCACCGCCCGTGCGGCTGGTGCCGGGCGACCTCGCGCTGGTCCCGCACGGACGCGGGCACCTGCTGCGCAGCGCCCCGGGGGTGCCGTCGATGGGCCGCGTCGACGAGCTGCCGCAGGAGTTCCTCAGCCCGAACTACTCCGTGCTGCGCCACCAGGGCACCGGCTCGCACGTCGAGCTGATCTGCGGCGTGCTCTCCGTCGACGGCGCCGCCTCCCGGCTCCTGCTGGACCTGCTGCCCTCGGTCGTGCACGTCGACGGCCGGCAGGGCGGGGCGTGGATGGCGGCCACTCTCGCCCTCACGACCGAGGAGCTGACCCACGCCCGGCCCGGTGGCGAGGCCGTGACCACCCGGCTCGCGGACATCCTCGTGATCCAGTCGATCCGCGCCTGGCTGGACGCCCAGCAGATCAGCACCGGCTGGCTCGGCGCCTTGCGCGACCCGCAGCTCGGCGCCGCGATCACCGCCGTGCACCGCGAGCCCGGCAGGCCGTGGACCGTCGCGACGATGGCGCACGAGGCGACGATGTCCCGGTCCGCGTTCTCCGCACGGTTCACCGAGGTCGTCGGTGAGCCAGCTATGCAGTACGTCACGCGCGTCCGCATGCATGTCGCGTCCGACCGGCTCGGCTACGGGCGCGCGACCGTGCGCGAGGTGGCCGCCGAGCTCGGGTACGACTCCGAGGCGTCCTTCAGCCGCGCGTACAAGCGGGAGGTCGGCGTCTCCCCCGGCCGGACACGGCGCTCACCGGGATGGTCCGACACACCCGTGGCGTGACCGTCGCGGCCCGGCGTAACGTCGCTCGGACCAGGATCCGCGGGCAGCGACGAGGGGTGACCAGCGATGAGCATGATGGCCGACATGATGAAGTCCATGCCGATGGCAGGGATGACCGGTATGCAGATGCCGATGATGCAGGACTGCGTCGAGGCGTGCTCGGCAGCCGCGATGGCCGCCACCATGTGCGCCGACGCGGACGGCGGCGAGGGCATGGGGCGATGTGCCTCGATGTGCATGAGCACCGCGGACGTCGCGACGACGATGATGCGGATGATGCTGCGCCCCGCCGGCTACGACATGGGCGTGATGACCTCGATGATGACGGCGTGCATGGCGATGGGTGAGGCGTGCGCCGCGGAGTGCATGATGCACGCCGAGATGTCGGAGCACTGCCGGATCTGCGCCTCGGCGTGCACCGCGATGGTCGAGGCCTGCCGGATGGCGATGTCCTCGATGCAGACGGCCTAACCGACGACGGGGCGCGCCGAGTACCAGGCGCCACCCAGGGCGAGCACCTCGGCGACCAGGTGCACCGCGACGGGTTCCCCGATCGCGGGCGCCGCCCTGGTCGCCAGCACGGTCGCGTCCCCGTCCAGCAGGGCGACGGTGACCGTGTCGGGCTCGCGCGCGATCACGAGCCCGTCGCGCCAGGCGCGCGGTGAGGCGGTCGCGACGACCTCCTGGATGGGGAGGAGGTCGATACGGGTACGGTTCGGCAAGGTGTGCTCCAGGTCTGGCGATGTCCACTGTCGGTCCGCACCGTCGAGCACGGTGTCGGGCTGCGCCGCGGGGCGGCGGGTCAGGTCCTACCTGCGGTGACACACCTGCAGAGAGCTCCTCAGAGCTGCACGGACCGGGAGGACGAGGTCCTCAGAGACACATTCGACACAGACACCGGCGCGTCGACATGACGTCGACGGATCCCGCGGTGCTGGTGATGGACATGCGACGAGTGTGAGCACCCGTCCACATGCTGTCAAGCAGTCTCGGATGGCGGACGCCCGCCGCTCACCGCCCGAGCTGTCGGGCCAGCACGTCGACGTCGGTCGTCGGCAGGTCGCACACGAAACCACGGCACACATAGGCGGCGGGTCCCGACCGGTCCCTGAGCAGCGGGGGGACCTCCGCGCCCGGTACGCCCACGGCGACCACGAGCCCAGGCGCCGTCGACCGGACAGCGACGGCGTGCAGGGCGCGCCGCGCGGGATCGTCATCCCCGACGACCGCCACCTCCCGCGGTCCGTCGAGCAGGGCCTCCACCACCGCGAGCGCCGCTCCCGCCGCCCTCGGGAAACGTGTCGCGATGCCGAGCGGACCCCGCAGCGCGCGCTCGGCCGCCTCCCGGTGCCGCAGCGATCCCGCCAGGGCCGCGTACGTCAGCAGGGCGGCCGCCGCAGCGGACTGGCCCGACGGCGTCGGCCCGTCGGCGGGGTCCTGCAGGACGCGGATCCGCCCCACGACGGCGTCGGTCTCGTCGTCGGCGGTGTCCCGCAGCCCGCCGTCCGTGGCGGCGAAGTGCACGAGCACCGTCTCCAGCAGGTCCCCGGCGGCGTCGAACCAGGCGGGGTCACCCGTGACCGCGCTGAGCGTCAGGAACCCGTCGGCCACGTGCGCGTAGTCCTCCAGCACGCCCGGCGCGGCGCCGGCGACCCCGTCGCGCGAGGCCCGCACGAGGCGCGCCGACCCGTCCGGTGCACGACGCACGTGCGTCGCCCGCAGGAAGCGGGCCGCCACCGTCGCGGCGTCGAGCAGGTCCGGTCGGTCGAGCAGCGCACCGGCCTCCGTCAGCGCCGCGACCGCCAGCCCGTTCCACCCGGAGACCACCTTGTCGTCCCGCGGGGGGTGCGGCCGCTGTTCCCGGTCCGCCCGCAGCCGCTCCCGGACGTCGTCGAGCCGCACGGGGTCGGGCGGGTCGACGCGCCGCTGCAGCACGGACAGCCCGTGCTCGAACGTGCCCTCGTCGGTCACGCCCAGGACGCCCGCCGCCCAGGTGCCGTCGTCGTCCCCGAGCACGGACCGCAGCTGTGCAGGGCTCCAGGCGTAGAACGCCCCCTCGCGGCCCTCGCTGTCGGCGTCGAGCGACGACGCGAAGCCGCCCTCGGCGGTGCGCAGGTCGTCGAGCAGCCACTGGGCAGTCTCGGTCGCGATGCGGCGCGCCTGCGCCGAACCCGTCGCCCGCCAGGCGTGCACGTACACGCGGAGCAGGAGCGCGTTGTCGTAGAGCATCTTCTCGAAGTGCGGGACCACCCAGGCGGCGTCGACGGAGTACCGGGCGAAGCCGCCCGCGAGCTGGTCGTACATCCCTCCGCGGGCCATCGCGTCGAGCGTCGCCTCCGCCATCGCGAGCGCGTCCGGGGAACCGGTGCGCGCGTGGTGGCGCAGCAGCCACTCCAGCACCATCGACGGCGGGAACTTCGGCGCCCCACCGAACCCTCCACGCGCGGCGTCGAACGTCGTCGCCAGACCCGCGAGCGCCCGCTCGACGACGTCGAGGCCGACCTGCTCCCCCGCGGCCGGCCGCTCCGCCAGCGCCTCCGCGATGACCCCCGCGCTCTGTTCCACCTCGCCCCGGCGCGTGGTCCACGCCGCCGCCACGCTCGCGAGCACCTCCGTGAACGACGGCATCCCCTGCACGCGGCGGGGCGGGAAGTACGTGCCGCAGAAGAACGGCTCCCCCGTCGGCGTCGTGAACACCGTCATCGGCCAGCCACCCGACCCCGTCATCGCCTGCGTCGCCGCCATGTAGACGGCGTCGACGTCGGGGCGCTCCTCGCGGTCCACCTTCACGCACACGAAGTGCTCGTTCATGAACGCCGCGGTCGCCTCGTCCTCGAACGACTCGTGCGCCATGACGTGGCACCAGTGGCACGCGGCGTATCCGACGGAGACGAGCACAGGCACGTCACGGGACGCCGCCTCCGCGAACGCGGCGTCCCCCCACTCGACCCAGTCGACGGGGTTGTCGGCGTGCTGCAGCAGGTACGGGCTCGTCGCGGATGCGAGGCGGTTCGGCACCGACCCAGCCTCCGCCAGAACCTGGGGGGAGGCGACCGCAGCGCCGCCCGCCGACGCCGAGACCACGTGGCCGGTTGCCCCAGGACACATCTGGACAGATGTTCAGGACCTTGGGCCCATCCGCTCGCAGGGTCGTCCGGGGTGAACTAGAGGCACGCGCGCGCCGAACAGGTCGGCGCTCGGGAGGTACCCCAGGAGGACCTCATGGACAGACGCAAGACCACCCAGCTCGCCGCGATCCCCGTCGGCCTTCTCGTCTCGGGCCTGCTCGTGACACAGGCGTCGTCCGCCGCCTTCACGGCCCAGACCAGCACCGGCGCGAGCACCTTCGCGACCAGCACGGTCCAGCTGACGAACGACCACGTGGGAGCGGCCGTCTTCACGGCGGACGACATCGTCCCCGGGAACACCGGCACCCAGACGGTCGCCGTCGACTACACCGGCACGACGCCGGTCGACGTGCGCATGTACGCCGAGGACGGAGACACCTCCAGCGCGCTCGCCGCGGCACTCGAGCTCACCGTGACGGTCGACGGCACCCTCGTCTACGACGGGACGCTCGCCGGGTTCTCGGCCAAGACCACCTTCGCCGACGGCGTCGGCACCTGGGCCCCCGCCGCGACGGCCGGCGAGGACTACGTCGTCACGTGGGAGCTCCCGGACACCGCGGCCGACACCCTGCAGGGCGCCGGCACGCAGCTGACCTTCGTCTGGGAGGCCCGGACCAGCTGACGGCCGCACGGTCGTCGACACGCACACCACCCACCGAGGAGGACAGACCATGAGCGGCCACCGCGCCGAGCCGGTCCCCTGCCCGGTGGGCTGGGTCACGACCGTCCGCGTGACGCTGTCGCGTCTCGCGCTGGCGGTGCTCGCCGGTCTGGCCGTCTGGCCGCTGATCTTCTCGATGCTCGGCTTCACCGTCGGCGCCATCGAGTCCGGGTCGATGATGCCGACCCTCCGGGTGGGCGACGTGGTCGCCTCCGCCCCGATGGACATCGCCGACGTCCGGACCGGCCAGATCGTCACGGTCGTGGACCCCGCGACCGACGACGGTGGCCTGCTGACCCACCGCGTGCACGCGATCGCCGACGACGGCGCGCTGATCACGAAGGGCGACGCCAACGCCGACCCCGACTCGACCCCGGTCACCGACGGCGACGTCACGATGGGCCGGCTGCGGGTTCCGTTCGTGGGCTACCCGGTCGTCTGGTGGACGTCGGCCCAGTGGCTGCCGCTGGCCGGCACCGCGGTCGGCCTCGTCCTGCTCGCGCGAGGCTCGTCGGAGCAGCCTCTCGCCCTCGCGACCGGCGAGCAGAGCCGACGCCGGGCAGGCGCCCTCGCGACCGCCGCGACCGCCGCCGTCGTCGTGGTCCTCGTCGCCCAGAGCGCCACCCCCAGCTCGGCCGCGTTCAGCGCCACGACCGCCGCCGCCACCAGCACGTGGTCCGTCGCGGCAGCGCGGCTGGGACCGTACGGCGACGCCGTGCTGGCCGACCGCCCGTTCCTGTTCTTCCGGATGGACGAGCAGTCCGGCGACGTCGCCGTCGACTCCTCGGGCAACGGTCACGACAGCGGCTACCGCGGATCCCCGATCAAGGCCGGCGTCGTCGGCGCGCTGCCCGGCCAGACCGCCGTGAACTCGGCGACCGAGCTCGACGGAGCCGCAGCGATCGCGTCGACCCGCACGTACGCCGAGACCACGGACTTCACGTTCGAGGCGTTCCTCATGTCACGCGGCTGGTGGGACAGCGGCCCCGCGTCCACGATCGCGGAGCTGCGGACCCCGGACGGCTTCCGCGACCGCCTCTACCTCAGCTACGGCAGCCTGCTCTACCAGGCCGACCAGGACACCGCACCCGTCCACCTGCAGGGCTACCTCCCCACGGACGGCAGCTGGCACTACGTCGCGATGTCGATGTCGGGCACCTCGATGAACGTCCACCTCGACCGACAGGTGTGGCACGTCGAGGTGCCGGACCGCGACCCGGCCGTGAACGCCCGCTTCGTCATCGGCACCCACCTGCAGCCCTTCGACGACCCGACCACCCTCGGCACCGACAACTACCTCGGCGTCATCGACGAGGTCGCCCTCTACACCTACGCGCTGACCGAGGAGCAGGTCGCCCGGCACGTCGCCGCCGCGGGCATCCCGTGACGGCGGCGGCCCGCGTCGCGTCGTCGGACGAACGCCTGCCCGAGCGGGGCACCGACGAGCGATAGTGAGGCATGCAGAGAATCGCGGTCCGACGACGGGTGACGCGGATCGACCTGGGCGGCGGCGCGCGCCGGGTCGAGGACGTCCTCGCCGCCGAGGAGCCCCTGGAGATCCGCGTCGGCGGCCGGTCGCTCGCCGTCACCATGCGCACCCCAGGACACGACGTCGAGCTCGCCGCGGGCTTCCTCGTGTCGGAAGGTGTGGTGACCGCCGCCGAGCACGTCGTCACCGCGCGGTACTGCGCCGGCACCACCGACGAGGGCGTCAACACGTACAACGTCCTCGACGTCACGCTGGCCCACGGTGTCCCCGCGCCCGACCCGAGCCTCGAGCGCTCGTTCTACACGACGTCGTCCTGCGGGCTGTGCGGCAAGGCCAGCATCGACGCCGTCCGCACGCACTCGCACTGGACGGTCGACGACGACGGGCTCGTCCTGCCGGCCGACCTCCTGGCGACGTTCCCGGACCGGCTCCGCGAGCACCAGGAGGTGTTCGCCACGACGGGTGGGCTGCACGCAGCGGGCCTGTTCGACGGCACCACGGGTGACCTGCTGGTGCTCCGCGAGGACGTCGGCCGCCACAACGCCGTCGACAAGGTGGTCGGCTGGGCGCTCACGAACGGTCGGCTGCCGCTGCGGGGCACGGTGCTCATGGTCTCGGGTCGCGCCTCGTTCGAGCTCACGCAGAAGGCGCTGATGGCGGGCATCCCCGTCCTCGCGGCCGTCTCCGCGCCGTCGTCGCTCGCCGCGGACCTCGCGCACGAGTCCGGCATCACGCTCGTCGGCTTCCTGCGGGGGTCGTCGATGGTCGTGTACTCGCGGCCGGAGCGCGTCGGCGTGCAGGTGCACGTCTGATGGCCCGCGAGCCCCGGTTCAGCGTCCACCCGCCCGAGGCGTGGGCCGTCGGGCTGCCGTCGGTCGTCAGCGCCATGACGTACGCCCTCGACGGCATGGGGCCCGGCCGCGCCCTGAAGCTCCTGACCAAGGTGAACCAGAAGGACGGCTTCGACTGCATGAGCTGCGCGTGGCCGGACCCGGAGCACCGCGGGAGGGTCGAGTTCTGCGAGAACGGTGCCCGCGCGGTCACGTGGGAGGCCAGCACGGCGACCGTCCCGTCGTCGTTCTGGGCGGAGCACTCCCTCACCGACCTGCTGGACCGGTCGGAGTACTGGCTGGGCCAGCAGGGCCGGCTCGTCGAACCCGTCCACAAGCCCGCCGGCAGCGACCACTACGTCCCCATCAGCTGGGTCGACGCGTTCCGTCTGGTCGCCGGGAAGCTGCGCGGGCTCGACTCGCCCGACCAGGCCGCGTTCTACACCAGCGGTCGCACCGCCAACGAGACCGCGTTCGTCTACCAGCTGTTCGTGCGCGCCTTCGGCACCAACAACCTGCCCGACTGCTCCAACATGTGCCACGAGTCGACCGGCACGGCGATGCTCGCCACGGTGGGCGTCGGGAAGTCGACCATCGCGTACGACGACTTCGCGCAGGCCGACCTGATCATCGTGATGGGCCAGAACCCCGGCACCAACCACCCACGCATGCTCACCGCGCTCGAGAACGCCAAGCGGCACGGCGCGACGATCGTCTCCGTGAACCCGCTGCCCGAGGCGGGCCTGCGCCGCTACAAGAACCCGCAGACCGTCCGCGGGATCGTCGGCCGCGGGAGCGACCTCGCCGACCAGTTCCTCCAGATCCGCAGCGGGGGCGACATGGCCCTGCTGCAGTGGGTCTCCCGGCGCGTCCTGGAGGCGGAGGACCGGAACCCCGGCACGGTCCTCGACCACGAGTTCCTCGCCGAGCACACGCTCGGCCTCGACGAGCTCCGCACCCACCTGGCGACCCTCGACGACCAGGAGGTGCGCACGGCGACCGGGCTGACCGTCGAGGAGATGGACCGGCTGGCCGACCGCTACCTCGCCGCCGACCGCGTCATCATCACGTGGGCGATGGGCCTGACCCAGCACCGCAAGGGCGTCGACACGATCAAGGAGATCATCAACCTCCTGCTGCTGCGCGGGAACATCGGCAAGCCCGGCGCCGGCGCCTCCCCGATCCGTGGGCACAGCAACGTCCAGGGCGACCGCACCATGGGCATCTGGGAGCGGATGCCGGACAGCTTTCTCGACGCCCTCGGCGCCGAGTTCTCGTTCGAGCCGCCGCGTCGCCACGGGCTCGACTCCGTGCAGTCCATCCAGGCGATGCAGCGCGGCGAGGTCAGGGTCTGGTTCGCCCTCGGCGGCAACCTGGTCGCCGCGATCTCCGACACCGCCGCCGCCGAGGCAGCGATGCGCGGCACGGACCTGACCGTGCAGGTGTCCACCAAGCTCAACCGCTCGCATGTCGTGACCGGTGCCGAGGCGCTCATCCTGCCGACCCTCGGACGGACCGACGTGGACCTGCAGGAGACCGGACCGCAGTTCGTGTCCGTCGAGGACTCGGTGTGCGCCGTGCACGCGACCCACGGACCTCTCCCGCCCGTCTCGGACCTGCTGCTCTCCGAGGTCTCCATCGTCACCCGGCTCGCCCGCGCCGTCCTCGGCGACGACGGGCCGATCGACTGGGCCGGGTTCGAACGTGACTACAACCTGATCCGCGACTCGATCTCCCGCGTCGTGCCCGGGTTCGCCGACTTCAACCGGCAGGTCCGACGCGAGGGCGGGTTCGTCCTGCCGAACGGTCCGCGGGACTCCCGCACCTTCCCGACGGCCACCGGCAAGGCGATGCTCACGGTCAACCACCTCGTCCCCGTCGAGTGCCCGCCCGGCCGGCTGATCCTGCAGACCATCCGCAGCCACGACCAGTTCAACACCACGATGTACAGCCTCGACGACCGCTACCGCGGCATCCGGGGTGGTCGTGACGTCGTCTTCGTCAATCCCGGGGACCTCGCCGGCCTGGGCCTCGCCGACGGCGACCGCGTCGACATCGCCAGCGAGTGGCCCGGCGAGCCCGACCGCTGGCTCCGCGGCTACCGCGTCGTCGCCTATCCGACCTCCCGCGGCTGCGCCGCCGCGTACTTCCCGGAAGCCAACATCCTGATCCCGCTGGCCAGCACCGCGCTCGGCAGCAACACCCCGGTCTCGAAGGCGATCGTCGTCCGGCTGGAGAGGCGTCCCACCTGAGGGTCGGTGCGGCCGAACGGGCACCGGTGCAGGAATGTCGACGTCGAGCGACTACTGTCAGGGCTGTCGGCAACTTTTCCGGCACTCAGTGCAGACCACTCGTTGACCGTTGGGCGCACCGCCCGGCCACGATCCCGTCGCCTCCTCTGAGCCTTCTCAGAGGGAACACCTTGTCTGCGCTCACCACTGATCCGTCACGTCTCGACGAGGCCGCCCCGGCCGCTCCCTTCGCCCTGCCGGCCGGCTCGACAGCGGTCGTCTACTGCGAGGGCCAGTTCGGCGAGCAGGACGGCAAGACCGGCAACGGCCTGGTCCGCCACTCGGAGAAGTACGAGATCCTCAGCGTCATCGACAGCAGGTCCGCCGGTGCCGACGCCGGGACGTTCCTCGACGGGGTCCCGAACGGCATCCCCATCGTCGCCACGCTGGGCGACGCGGTCGCCGACGCAGGGTCCGTCCCGGACTACCTGATCTGCGGTCTCGCACCCGCGGACGGCCTGCTGTCCGAGGCCCAGCGCGTCGTGCTGCTCGACGGCATCGCCCGCGGCATGCACGTCATCAACGGTCTGCACGAGTTCCTCAACGACGACGCCGAGTTCGTCGCCGCCGCGCTGATCGCGGGGGTGACCATCACGGACGTGCGTCGCCCGAAGGCCACGCGCGACCTGCACCTGTTCTCCGGCCGGATCTTCGACGTCACCTGCCCTCGGATCGCGGTGCTGGGCACCGACGGCGCCATCGGCAAGCGCACCACGGCGACGCTGCTGGTCCAGGCCCTCAACGCCCAGGGGATCCACGCCGTCATGGTCGGGACCGGCCAGACCACGTTGATCCAGGGCGGGAAGTACGGCGTCGCCCTGGACGCGCTCGTCCCGCAGTTCTGCTCGGGCGAGGTCGAGCACCAGGTCGTCGCCGCGTTCGAGGGTGAGAACCCCGACGTGATCGTCGTCGAGGGGCAGGGCGCCCTGAGCCACCCGGCGTACCTCACGTCGGGCCACATCCTGCGCGGCAGCCGCCCGCAGGGCGTCATCGTGCAGCACGCGCCGAAGCGTCAGGTGCTCGGGGACTTCCCGATGGTGCCGATGCCGACCGTCGCGAGCGAGATCGCGATGATCGAGGCGTTCGCGCAGACCCAGGTGATCGGCGTGACCATCAACCACGAGGACATGACGGACCTCGAGCTCGACCGGTCCATCAGCGACCACCACCTCGAGCTCGGCCTCCCGGTCACCGACCCGCTGACCCGGCCCGGCCAGGACCTGGTCGACATGGTCCTGCTCGCGTTCCCCGAGCTCGCACCGAAGGTGGCACCCCGCACGTCGATCCGGTGAGCGCCCCCCGGATCGAGATCGACCTCGCTGCGGTCGAGCACAACACCCGCGTCCTGGTCGACAGGTTGGCGACCCGCGACGTCCGCGTCACGGGCGTCACGAAGGCCACCCTCGGATCCCCCGCGGTCGCTGCCGCGATGATCCGGGGCGGGGTGGCCGGTCTGGGCGACTCCCGCGTCGAGAACCTCGCTCGCCTGGACGTCCCGGTGCCTCGCACCCTGATTCGTTCACCCATGATCAGCCAGGCGGCACAGGTGGTCCGCACCGCGAGCGCCAGCCTCAACACCGGACCCACGGTCATCGCCGCCCTCGACGACGCCGCGACCCAGGCGGGCCTCCGTCACGACGTGATCCTGATGGTCGAGCTCGGCGACCTCCGCGAAGGGATCGCCGTCGACGACGTGGCGGCAGCCGTGCAGGTCGTCCTGGGGTCACGGTCGCTGCGGCTGCTCGGCCTGGGAGCCAACCTGGCCTGCCAGAACGGCGTCGTCCCCGATGACACGAACATGGCCGTGCTGCACCGGATCGTCGAGGCGACCGAGGCGCGCCACCACCTCACCCTCGACGTCGTCTCCGCGGGCAACTCCGCAACGCTCGACTGGGCACTGACCACGACCCGGCTCGGACGCACCAACGAGCTGCGTCTCGGGGAGTCGATCCTGCTGGGCACCGAACCACTCCGTCGCACGCCGGTCGCCGGCCTCAGCACCGACGCCTTCACGCTGGTCGGTGAGGTCATCGAGGTCGCCGAGAAGCCCGCGCGACCCTGGGGGAACCGGGCACAGGCGGCCTACGGCGAGCCGCCGGTGTGCATCGGGCGGGGAACCCGCCGCCAGGCGATCGTGGCCCTCGGACGCCAGGACGTCGACCTCGACGGCCTCATCCCGCCGGCAGGCGTCACCGTGCTCGGGATGAGCAGCGACCACCTGGTCCTCGACCTCGGCGACCACCAGGTCGGGGTCGGCGACGAGCTCCGGTTCGGGCTCGGCTACGGCGCACTCGTCCGCGCCATGACGTCGCCGTTCGTGACCCGAGCCGACGGTGCGGGGATCCCGGCCCTCGGGCCGGGTGTGACCACGACCCGTCCGCCCGCCGGGTCCCTCCTCGCCTGAGCGTTGCGGCCGCCCGCCTCAGCGGCTCGCGCACGTGGCGGCGTGAGAGCCCCCCGTGATCCCTCTCACGTGGTCGTCGTGCAGAGCGTGCCATTGAGCGTGAACAGGTTCGGCAGGACGTTCGGGCCGCCGTAGTTGCCGACGTACCCGACGTTCACCGTGGCACCCGGTGCGATGGTGGCGTTCCAGTCGACGTTGGTCGCGGTCACGGCGTCGCCGCTGGCGGTCCAGGTCCCGTTCCAGCCGCCGCCGAAGCTCAGCCACGGTCGGGGGAAGGTGAACCCGAGGGTCCAGCCGTCGACCGCGACGTCGCCGGTGTTGGTGATGTCGACGCTGCCGACGTGCCCGTTGCCCCAGTCCGAGGCGTTGGTCAGGCGGACGCTGCACCCGCTCTCGGCGGGGGTGCCGGTGACGAACGCGACCGCGGGCGTCGACCAGCTCTGGGCACCGGCCTTGTCCGTGGTCACCACGGTCACGGTGTACCGGCTGCCCGGCTCCAGACCGGTCAGCGTCGTGGAGGTGCCGGTGACGTGACCGACCAGCCGGGCGTCGTCCCCGTCCTGGAGGTGGACGTCGTAGCCGGCGGTGCGGACGCTGGCCGGCACCGCCTTCCAGGTGACGGTCGCCGTGCTGTCGGTCACTGCGGACACGATCGGGGTGCCGGCCGTGGGAGGAAGCGTGCGGGAGAGCTTCGGCTTGATCGTGAAGGTGGTCAGCGAGTACGCCGGCAGGGTCTGCGACGCAGCGGTGCCCGTACGGCTCTCGACGATGCCGGTGCCCCCGTTGAGGTACGTCCAGACCTTGGGCGCGTTCGGCGACGGCGTGTATCCGGCGTAGTCGACGGCGACGGTCCGCGCACGGTCGGGATCCTCGTTGAGCAGCATCACCGCGAGCTCCCCGTTGGGCCGCCGCACGGCGTGCCCCCGGACCGCCGGGTCGTTCGTCGTGACCCGCAGCAGCTGGTCCCCCGCGTTGGCGAACCTGTCGAGCAGCGCGAGCGCGTGGTACGGCGCGAACGGGGTGTTCAGCGGCGGTTCGCAGACCGAGCCGTCGGCGTTGCAGCTGCCGCTGGAGAACAGCCCGAAGTCGCCGTAGTCGGTCTGCCCGGCGACCGTGCTCACCGTCCCGATGCCGTTGCGGACGTTCCACCAGTCCACGGTGAACACCCCGGCAGCCCACAGCGCGGGCAGCGTGTCGGCAGCGAACAGGGCACCCGGCTGGGTGTTGATGCCGAAGCCGGCGTTGAGCTCGGTGAGCGAGATGCCGATCCGGCCGGAGCTCGCCCCGGCGTGCCGGGTGATCTGCGCGCGCGTCATCTCCGCGATGTCGACCACCTGCTCGGGCTTCGCCAGCGCGTCGCCGGCGTCGGTACCACCCGGGTACCAGTGCAGGATCACAAAGTCGATGGACGGCCCCGCGATCGACAGCACGGTCTCGTTCCAGGGCGCGGAGTCGCCAGGCCCGACGATGTTGTCCGGCCAGTTGCCCGGCGTGGTCAGCACGGCGCCGATCTTGATCTTCGGGTCGACCGCCTTCATCGCCGCCGCGTAGGCGACGACCTCGTTCGCGTACTGCGTCGGGCTCTTGTCCTCGTGGTCGTCGGCCTCCCAGCTCGTGCCGTAGTGGCCGTTGCCGTAGTTCTCGTTGCCGATCTCCCAGTACGTGACGCCGTACTTCTTCGTGACGTTCGCGTACCGGACCCAGCCGGCGGCCTCCTCGGCCGATCCGGTGCCGTAGTTCGCGATCACGATGGGCTGGGCGCCCGTGCGCCGGGCCCCCGCCATGAACGTGTCGAAGTCCGTGTTCGGCGCGACGTACCCGCCCGGCGCGGTGTGGTCCTCCCAGTGGTAGATGTCCGCGTACGACCCACCGGGGTACCGCAGCATCGTCACCCCGGCCGCCTTCAACAGCGTCGACGTCTCCGGGCTGCCCAGCTCGGTGTCCCAGATCGCGTGGTTGGCACCCGTCCCGAACGTCGGGACCGTGCCCAGCCCTGCGTGGGCGTCGACGGTGACGGCGACCGGCTCCTCGGCCGCGACGGCCGGGCCGGCACTGACGAACCCGCCCGCGACGGACACGGCCGCAGCCACGACGACGGCGGTCAGGCGGCGCACGCTCATGGGGGAAGCTCGCTTCGATCGGCGGGTCGGCGACGCGGACGGGCCCACCCTGGGACACCGACGTCGGCCGGTCCAGGGTCCTAATCATTTCCAGCGGGGAACCAGCCCGCGCCCACAGACAGGCGTCACGCAGACGCCCGCCGCACCTCAGCTGATCGCGACGGTTCCGACCGCGCGGAACGTCCTGGCCGGCCCGGAGTCCTGAGCGAGGGAACCGGCCGCCGCCGCGAGGAGGTCCGCGCCGGCGCCCGTGAGATCCAGCAGCCGCAGGAGCGCGTCGCGCACCTCACCGACCGAGGCCCGGTTGGGGTCGAGCACCTCGCCGACACCGACCCGCTCGATGGCCGCGGCACCGGCGAACTGGTCCGTCGAGAACGGCAGGACCAGCATCGGCGTCGCGGTGCCGACGGCCTCGGTGACCGAGTTATTGCCCCCGTGCGTCACCAGCACGGACGCCGTCCGCAACAGGCGCACCTGCGGGAGGTACTCGCGCACGAGCCACCCGTCGGGCAGCTCCCCCAGCTCGGACACGGGTGTCGCGCCGCTGGCGATCGCGGCCCGCACGCCTGCCCCGCGAAGCGCCGAGACCACGGTCCGCAGCACGTCGGAGCGGACCGAGAGGAAGCTGCCGAAGCTGACGTAGACGAACGGCTCCGCGGTGCCGAGCCACGCGTCGACCTCGGGGTCGGCCGGCTCGGCACGGAGGCTGCCACCCAGGTACCGGTGCGGCGGGAGCTCCGCCGCACGCTCCGGAGCCGCCAGCTCCTCGGGGTAGTGGAAGAGCACCAGAGGACCGTGCAGGGCGAACGCGTCGTCGACCGGCGCCCGCCCCGGCGCGAGCTCGGCGCCGGCGCTGTTCCACTCGACCGTGAAGCCGGCGGCCACCCGTCGGCACAGCACCTCCAGCTCGGCCAGCTCGGCCGGGTCGGGATCGAAGGCTCGCGGCCACCGCGGCGGCAAGCCGTAGACCTCGTCGCCCACCGGCAGGGCCGTCGGGTGCCCGAGGACGACGTCGGCGTAGGGGACGTCACCCGCCCACAGGCCGAGGCGCGCCCCGTACGCGAGGTGGTCGACCAGGATGGCGTCGGGGCGCACGGCCTCGACGACGTCGAGAGTGGCTCGCGCCTTCTCGACGGGCCGCCACATGAGGTCGACCAGCCGCTCCCGCGCCTGGTACGCGAGCGTCGGAACCATCCCGAGCCGGGTGGCGTCGAAGAACCCGCGCAACGAGTCCGCCTCGTCGTCCGGCTGCTTCTCGGCGCGGATCACCCCGGGGTTGGACCCGCGGCCCAGCTGCAGGAACGCCCTCTCGTAGCCGAACGAGGTGGCGATGCCCGCGGTGGCCTCCCCGCTGGCGACGACCACACGCTCCCCCGCGTCGCGCCACGCGGCGCCCAGGGCGGCCAGCGGGAGCAGGTGCGAGGCGTAGTCCGGGCTGATGATGAGCAGCGTCATCCCGGGCCGACCAGGGCCGACCGGTTCGCGACCTCGTCGGCCGCGACCCGTCGGTAGAGGTCCCCGAGCGTGCCTGCCATGCGCTCGATGGTGAAGCTCTGTGCAACTGTCGAGCGGGACCGGCCCGCACGCCGATCATCCGTCTCGGCGAGCGAGGCGTCGAGCGCGGACCCGATCGCCGTGCGCAGACGGTCGACGTGCCACGTGGCGGTGAGGAAGCCGGTGTCGCCCTCCTCCACGTACGTCGCCGGGCCGCCGCCGTCGGGCGCCACGACGACGAGGCCGGACCCCATCGCCTCGAGCAGCGCGATGCCGAACTCCTCCTTGAGGCTCGCGCAGACGTAGATCCCCCGCGGCGAACTGCGCCCGGGCAACCCCGTGCGCGCGGCCGCGACCCAGCGAGCGACCACGTCGTTCGGTCGATGGCCTGGGAGCAGCAGGCCCGCGGCTTCGCGCTCGGTCGCGGGCACGGCGGCATCGATGAGGTCCAGCTGCTCGCGTTCGTCGGCCGTCGGGTGCTCCAGGTCACCACCGACGACGAGCAGGTTGGCCCGATCGCGAAGACCGCCGCTCGCCCACGCCTGCACGAGCGTGGCGACACCCTTGACCCGGTGCAGACGCCCGACGCTCACGATCAGCGGCAGCGGCCGGCGCTCGCTCGGCAACCCGTCGACCAGAGCGCGAAGCTCCGCCAACGCGTCCGTCGGCTCGCCGCCCGCGGCGTATGCCTCTGCCTCTGCCACGGCGCGGTCGACGACGACGAGGTCCACACCCTCCGGGACGATCGTGTGCCGCTCGGGGTGCGCCATGACGTCGATCCCCACCAGCTCGCGCATGTCACGGCGCAACGCCGGACGAGGGAACAGGACCGTGTGCGCGGCGTTGGCGGCAAGCCGCTGCACGAGCCGAGCGCGGAACCAGAAGTGCTCGGCTGCGTCGACCTCCCCGAAGTTCTGCCGGGTCAGGCGGCCGGCCAGGTCGAGCGACTGGATGACGGCGTGCGGGTCGGGCGCGACCGTGAACACGGTGGGGATGTCCAGCTCGCTCGCGACGTCGGCAGCGGCCAGGCTCCCGACGTCGGCCATCCGCAGGTGGAGCAGGTCGAGCCCGCCCGCGGCACGCAGGACCCGCCGGATGCCACGACGCGCTGACACGCGCAGCGACCATGCCGCGGCCATCGGGACCGGCTCGCGCCGGAGCGGGACCCGACCATAGTGGTGCCCGCTGCCGTCCAGCGCCCCCAGGTCGGCGACGGCCTCCACGACCGATCCCCGCGAGATGGTGATCACCCGGTCCACCGGTCGCGTGAGGAGGTCCGGGGCGACGAGCGCATCGCCGAGCCGCACCAGCAGCGTCGCGATGCCGCCGTTGTCGCCCGCCCCGGCCGCGGTCAGGCCCGCGTCGATGTCGGCGTGCAGGAACAGCTGAGCGACGCTCAGCCCAGGGCGCGCGGGCTCCCGCCGCCACGACGCGGCAGCCTCGATGTCGACGAGCGCGAGCCGGGCGACGTCCGCCAGCTCGTCGTCCCCGGCGGCCAGGCCGTCGAGGAGCCCGACGACGGCGCCGTCACCCGGGCGCTGACCGAGCGCGGCGACCGCCGCGCCGCGCACCAGCCCGTCCTCGCCGGTGTCACCGGCGAGCTCCAGGAGCGGCCGGACAGCGACGGCGTGCCGCACGAGCCCGAGGGTCTCCACCACGCGGGCCCGCGCCTCCGGCTCGGTCACCCCGAGCAGCGCCGCCTCGAGGCCGACGGCCACCTGCTCCGGCGCGCCGGAGGACCACTGCTCCAGCGTCCGCTGGGCGAGCATCCCGCCGAACCCGCCGACCCGGGTCATGCCGACGAGGCGCGCCACCGCGTCCGCACGTGGCAGCCCCGAGCCCAGCACCCACGCGGCGTGCTCGCGCATGAACGGCCGGTCGTCGGAGAGCAGCCGGGCCACTGCGCGTGAGGCCTCGTCGTCGCCGATCTTTCCCAGCGCGTGCACCGCGGCGATCGCCACCAGCTGGTCGGCGTCGAGCAGCGCACCCCGGAGCACCCGGATCGTCCGGACACCGGGGTCACGAGTGCTCTCGAAGGCGAGCTCGTCCGCGAGCCGCATGCCCTCGACGATGCGCGTCGCTGCGCGAAGCTCGTCGAGCGAGGTCTGGATGCCCACGGGGTTCCTCTGCAGGGTGGTTGGTGCCGGACCGACGAGACCGTCGGTCCAGCCCGGCCGATGCTAGGTCGGCTGACGAGGACCGGCCCGTCGAGTTCCTGGCAAAGCTCTCAGGTTCCAGCCGCGAGGCGCCCTGCGCGCTTGAATGAGGCATGGCCCCGGAACACTCACCCGCCGTCGAGCTCGAGGTCGGGTCCCGCACCGTGCGGCTCTCCAACCCCGACCGCATCTACTTCCCCGCCAGCGGGGCGACCAAGCTCGACCTCGCCGGCTACTACCTCTCCGTGGGCGACGGGATCGTGCGTGCGCTGCAGGAGCGCCCGTGCATGATGCACCGCTACCCGACGGGTGTCGCCGGGGACAAGGTGCACCAGAAGCGGTTGCCACGCGGCGCCCCGTCGTGGATGGAGACGGTCGAGGTCTACTTCCCGCGCTTCGGCCGCACCGCCGACGAGCTGTGCGTGACCGAGCTGGCCCACGTGATCTGGGCGGTGCAGATGTCGACCGTCGAGTTCCACCCGTGGAACAGTCGCCGTGCCGACACCGAACGCCCGGACGAGTGGCGCATCGACCTGGACCCCATGCCGGACTGCCCGTTCGACCGGGTGCGGCGGGTCGCGCACGTCGCGCACGAGGTCCTGGACGAGCTGGGCGCCGTCGGCTGGCCGAAGACCTCCGGCGGCTCCGGCCTGCACGTCTACGTCCGGACGAAGCCCGAGCACGGGTTCGCCGACGTGCGCCGAGCAGCGCTCGCGTTCGCGCGGGAGGTGGAACGCCGGGCACCGGACGACGTCACGACCGCATGGTGGCGGCGCGACCGGGACCCGTCTCTCGTGTTCGTCGACTACAACCAGAACGCCCGCGACCACACCATCGCCTCGGCCTACTCGGTCCGCGGGACCCCGGACGCCACCGTGTCGACGCCCCTGCGCTGGGACGAGATCGACGACGTCGACCCCCGCGACTGCACCCTGCGCACGGTCCCCGCCCGCTATGCCGAGCTCGGCGACCTCCACGCCGGCATCGACGACGCGGTGTTCGACCTCGCACCGCTCCTCGGCTGGGCCGAGCGCGACGAACGCGACGGCGCCACGACGCCCCCGGACGACGACGTGTGAGCCGACCGCGTGGACGCTCGATCCTCGGCTCAGCCGACCGGGTCGAGCACCAGGACGGGAATCTCGCGCCGCGCCCACAGGCGATAGGAGCTGAAAGCAGGAAAGATCTCCTCCCCACGTCGGTAGCACCTCTCCCGCTCGGCTCCGTGCAGCTCGCGGGCCACCACGTCCCGGGTGGAGCCACCGAGAACGATCGTGGCGCGGGGATGGGCGCGCAGGTTGTGGTACCAGGACGGGTGGTGCGCTCGTCCGAAGTTCGAGGCGATCAGGATGACCCGGTCGCCGTCGGGCAGCGGGAGCACCGGCACGGTCCGCAAGATTCCCGTTCTCGCTCCCGTTGTCGTGAGCATCGCGATCTCGAGACCGGACAGCCACCCTGACGCGGTCGTCCGACGGGACGACAGCCGGTAGACCACCTCGTCGAGAGGCTGCTGGATGACGCCGTACAGCTTGGCCATCGGGCGTGCAGCCGCTTGGCGCCGGACGATCCGCCGCCCAGGTCCTGCCTGCCGGTAGCTGTGATTCAGCTCGCTCGGCTCTCCGCGGTCGCTCATGGCGCAGGGGACCTAGCCGGTCAGGCGCCTTCGACGACCTGATAGATCTCGTCGGCCACGAGTCCGTGCGCCTCACGGTGCACGGACTGGGCCGCGTCGGCCGTCGGGGCGTCGACGAGGCAGAAGATCTTGGCGTGCTTCTCGTCGACCCAGTAGCGAAGGTACTGAACACCCTGGGGTCCCTGGGTCTGCAGGTCGGCGGCGTGGGCCTTGGACACGTCGTCGAGGGTGACGGGTGCATCGAGGGTGTGGACATCCATGAAGAGGGGCATCGAACTGCCTTTCGCGTCGGTCGTGACTGGGATCCCAGGACATCTCGACCGACCGGGTCGCCGCATCGGGAACTCGCCCTAGATTGGCGGCCGGCTCTCCGGCTTCACGATGCCCAGCTGGCGCGCTCGGGCGGTGGCTCGTGCCCGGGTCGGGACCTCCAGCTTCTGCAGCACCGCCGAGACGTGGTGGCCGACCGTCTTCGGTGCCAGCACAAGGGTGTGGGCGATCTCGTGGTTGCTGAGCCCCTCACACAGCAGGTGCAGCACCTCAAGCTCCCGGGCCGTCAGACCGTGTGAGTCGTCCGGTGCCGGCCTGGGCCCCCGCGGAACGGGCACTCCGCGTCGCTGCCACTCCCGCGCGGCTGCTCGCAGTGTCGCGCTCCCACCGAGCTGGACGAGCAGCTCGTGAGCGGTGCGGGCATGGGCGGGATCGTCGGATCCGGCCAGTGTGATGGCGTGCCAGAACGGGTCGCCGATGCTCTCCCAGATCTCTGCTGCCTCGGACCACCGGCCGGCGAGCATCAGGTCGAAGGGCGGAGCGATGGGCGAACCCTGCCGGGGATCGTCCGACAGCACCGACCACCAGGCGAGCGTACCGATCCACCAGCCGTTCCTGGTCTCGCACGCCGCCACCCAGGCGCGGTCGATCTCTGCCTGCACCCTGTCGGGTTGGTCGCGGATCCACGCGGCCTCGGCACGGACCATCGCGACGGGGACCGTGAGCTCAGGGTTGCGCCCGCGGCTGGCCAGTGCGAAGGCCTCGTCGAGGTGGTCGACGGCGTCAGGGTCCCCGCGCCTGATCCCGACAGTTCCGGCGACGAGCAAGGCGGTGCCCCGGCTGGCGCTCGAGCCGCGGTTCTCGAGGATGGGTCGGCACCGGATCAACGCCTGCTCCCACTCTCCTGTCATCAGCTCCAGCTCGGCGGCCATCGCCTCCATGTTGAGCCGCCAGGTGTCGAGGTCGCGCTTCAGGGAGTAGCCGATCCCGGCCGCGAGGTAGTCGCGCGTCTCCGCGACCAGGTGGTGACTCAGCGTCGCCGACGCCAGGTTGTTATAGGTCCGTGCCGTGTGCTCGTGGGCCTCGTTCTCCAGGCCCCGGTCCAGGCTCGCCTCCAGCACGGCACGGCCCTCGTCCAGGCGACCGGACGAGCTGAGCGCACTACCGATGTTGGTCTGGGCGTGCATGACGACCTCGTCGGCACCAAGGTCGGTGCCCAGGCTGATCGCGCGCCGTCCCCAGGCGATGGCACCCTCGGCGTCGCCGGCCAGCACGCACAGCTGGGACATGTTGCTGAAGGCCATCGCCAGCGGTTCGCTCGCGGACACCTTCTCGAGGGTCCGCACCGCCTCGTTGCCGTACTGGTGTGCTTCTCGCGTGTGACCCAACACCCAGCTGATGCGGGAGCACCACCGCAACGCCACCCCGACACCCAGGGTGTCGCCCGCGGTCCGGTGCAGGTCCAAGGAGGTCCGGCTGCATTCCAAGGACTCCTCGAACAGCCCGGTGAGATAGCACTCGAAGGCGAGGTCGGCGAGGAGCTTCGCCTGGTCGCCGTCGGAGAGCCGGGTGCGATGTCGCACAGCGGCCTGCAGATGTTGCACCGCTTCGGCGTGGGCTCCCAGATGCGCTGCCTGCCTGCCGGCCCGGGGTGCGTGCACGAGGATCGCGTCCGCGTCCCCCGCCCGCTCGGCCAGTGTGGCCAGGAGCCTTTCGTCGGTGCTGGAGTGCACCTCCAACCAGTCCAGCGCCCGCGCCGCCAGAGCCGTGGTGGTTGCCAGCGAGAGGGCGTCCAGGACCACCTGCCGAGCCAGGTCGTGACGGAAGTCCACAAGTCGGTCGGTGCAGACCAACAGACCGCCGCGGAGACACTCGTCGAGCTCACGGGGGTGGACCCCGGCGGTCGCGAGCACGAGGTTCGAGTCGGACCTGCCGAGCACGGCCACCGCGTCGAGGACGGTGCGACCGGGCGGTGAGAGTCGCGCGGCCCGGCTCAGCACTGCGTCGCGCAGACCAGCGGGGAGGCGATCGGTGCCGGCCGCCAGCAGCTCGCTGACGAAGAAGGCGTTCCCCTCGGTCCGGTGGAACAACACGTCGACGTCGACTGCGGCACCGACCTCCCGTACCCACTGCTCGACCGCCGACCGGGTCAGGCTCGGCACCGCGAGCCGCACGGTCGTGGCACACGACGCCAGGTCCCCGAGGACGAGTGTCAGAGGATGGCCAGGCCCGAGCTCGTCGCTGCGGAGCGTCACCAGGACCAGCACGGAAACGTCCCGCACCCGTCGGCCGAGGTAACGGATCATGTCCAGGGTCGCCTCGTCAGCCCAGTGTGCGTCCTCGATGACGAGGATCGTGGGTTGATCGCCGAGCGCCGAGAGCACTGCGGTGTAGAGCACCAGTCGGTCCGGAGCTCCCCGCAACTGGTCGGCGACGTCGGGGCCGAGCGCGTCGGCGACGTCGGTCAGTGGGCCCATCGGCCGTGCCGGCACAGCCCCGTCGCAGACCCCGCACATCACCCGGACGTCGCTGTCCGACGTGAACTGCTCCACGAGTGCGCTCTTCCCGATGCCGGCTGGACCGTTGACCAGCACCATGCGCCCCCGACCCCTCGTGGCTTCGGCGAGGTAGCCGGTCAGGGCTGCAAGTTGAGACTGGCGTTCGAGCAGCACCCCTCATCGAATACCCCACCGTTGCGACAGCGCAATCGATTCTCGATGGATGCCTGGATGCGGCGCTCGCTTGCTCGATGCGCTCGATACCGCGCTCGGCGATCAGTCCGCCCTTCCCGCCCGGCTGCGTGCGCGGCAGGAGGGCAGGGTTGCGTCAACGACGAAGGCCCGGACCATCAGGTCCGGGCCTTCGTCTTCTTGTAGCGGGGGCAGGATTTGAACCTGCGACCTCTGGGTTATGAGCCCAGCGAGCTACCGAGCTGCTCCACCCCGCGTCGGTGGTTACAACTTACCTCACCCGTCAGGGGGGACCAAATCGCAGGTGCCCGGCCGGTGGTGGCGTACGTCACCTCCACCGACCGGGCGCCGTGCGGTCACTCGTCGAGGCGGGCCTCCGCCTCGAGGGCGCTCTGGACGGCTGCGTCGAGTCGCTGCTGCGCCTCGCCGTAGGCGGCGAAGTCGTTGCGCGCCAGCGCCGACTGGCTGTCCGCGATGGCCTGCTTGGCCTGCTGCAGGGCCCGGTCGAGGTCCGCCCGTGCGGTCGCCTCCTCGCCGGTCTCCGTCCCGGGGTCGGTGGGCGCGGCCGTCTCGCCGTCCGTCGGCTCGTCGGTCGGTTCGTCCGTCGGCGGGGTCTCGGCGTCCGGGTCGGTACCGGCGTCGCCGGCGTCGGCGCCCGAGTCGCCGCCGAACACCTGGTCGAGGGCGCCGTCGAGGGTGTCCGCGAACCCGATGTCGTCACCGAACGCGACGAGCACGCGTTGCAGCAGCGGGAACGTGGTGCCGGACCGCGCCTGCACGTAGACCGGCTGCACGTACAGCAGGCCGCCGCCCATGGGCAGGGTCAGCAGGTTGCCGCGGACCACCTGCGAGTCGCCACGGCCGAGGATGTTGAGCTCGTTGGACACGTCCGGGTCGGCGACGAAGTTGTTGTTCACCTGACCGGGTCCGGGCACCGTCGAGTCGCGTGGCAGCTCGAGCAGGCGCATCTTGCCGTAGTCCGGGGACGGTTTGCCGTCCTCGTTGCCCGCCTCGGCATCGACCGCCAGGTACCCGGTCAGGACGTTGCGCGCGTTGGTGCCGGTCGGGATGAACGACGACATCAGCGAGAAGCTCGCCTCGTCCTGGTCGGGCATCCGCAGCGTCAGGTAGTACGGCGGCTGCGGGACGGCGACGCTGCTGGTCGGGTCGTTCGGGTTGGCCCAGAAGTCGTTGCCGGAGAAGAACTGGCCGGCGTCGGTCACGTGGTACCGGGCGAGCAGGGCGCGCTGCACCTTGAACAGGTCCTCGGGGTAGCGCAGGTGGCTCATCAGGCTGCCCTTGATCTCGGACAGCGGCTGCAGCGTGGACGGGAAGACCGAGTCCCAGGCCTGGAGGATCGGGTCCTCGGCGTCCCAGGCGTACAGCGTGACCGAGCCGTCGTAGGCGTCGACCGTGGCCTTCACCGAGTTGCGGATGTAGTTCGCGGTCTTCGGCTGGAGCGCCTGGACGGTCTCGGACGTCTCGGTCAGCGAGTCCGTCGTGGCGTCGTCGAGCGACCTCGGCTCCGAGTACGGGTACTGGTCCGACGTCGTGTAGCCGTCGACGATCCAGACGACCTTCTCGTCCACGACCGCGGGGTACGCGCGGCCGTCGAGCGTGAGGTACGGCGCGACCTTCTGGACGCGGTCGCGCGGGTCACGGTCGTAGAGGATCTGCGAGTCGCTGGTCACGCGGTCCGAGAAGAGGATCTGCTCCGAGCCGAACTTCAGCGCGTACAGCAGCTTGGTCAGCGGGTTGCCGATCGACGGGCCGGCCGAGACGTCCTGCGTCGGGAACGTGCTGTTGACGGCACCCTCCGAGTCGTCGGCCGGGTAGTCGAGCTCCCACGGCCGCGCCCCTTCGGGGGCACCGACGATCGAGTAGAGCGGAGCCTTGGGGCTGAAGTAGATGCGCGGCTCGTACTCGCCCATCTGCCCCTGCGACGGGATGCCCTGCTCCCAGAAGTTGGGCGCGCCGCGCCCCGCGGTGGTGTTGCCGTAGGCCGCGACGACGCCGTAGCCGTGGGTGTAGACCGTGGTGTCGTTGGTCCAGTTCCGCTGCTGCGCGTCGAGTCCCTCGAGGGACAGCTCGCGGACCGCGATCACCGTGTCGCGGCTCTCGCCGTCGATCTCGTACCGGTCCACCGACAGCGAGTCCGGGAAGTCGTAGAACGCGCGGATCTGCTCGAGCTGCTTGAACGACGGGCTGACGATCTGCGGGTCGAGGAGACGGATCGAGGCCGTGGTGTCGGCGTCGGCACGCAGCGCGCCGGCCTCCGCGGTCACCTCCGCGTCGTACTCGGTCTTCTCGACGTCTTCCAGGTCGTAGGCGTCGAGGGTGGCGACGATGTTGCGCTGGATGAACTCGGACTCGGCGTCCTGCTGGTTCGGCTGCACCTGGAAACGCTGGACCACTGCGGGGTACACGCCGCCGACGGCCACGGCCGCCACCACCATCAGCCCGACACCGATCGCCGGGAGCCGCCAGTTTCCACGGATCGCGGTCGCGATGAACATCACTGCGACGAAGATCGCGATGCCCGCCAGGATCGCCTTCGACGGGATGACGGCGTTCACGTCGGTGAACGAGGCGCCGGCGAACTTGCGGCCCGTCTTGGTCAGGATCGAGAACCGGTCCAGCCAGTAGCTCGCGGCGATGAGCAGCATGAGCACGGCGGCGATGACCGACAGCTGGATGCGCGCCGCCTTCGTCGTCCGCGGTGCGCCGCCGCGTGCGCCACCGACCCGCAGGCCGCCGTAGAGGTACTGGGTGGCCAGGGCGCCGATGCCGGAGAGCACGACGACCGCCATGAGGAACGAGACGACGAACCGCAGGCCGGGCAGCGTGAAGAGGTAGAAGCCCAGGTCGATGCCGTACTGGGGGTCGGTCTTGCCGACTGTGCCGCCGTGCAGCCACAGCTGGATGGTCTGCCACTGCTGGGACGCCGCGGCACCGGCGAACAGGCCGAGGACGGCGGGGCCGACGATCATGACCAGGCGGCGCAGCGGTTCGATGGCCTCGCGGTACTGGTCGAGGTTCGCCTGCTCCTGCGTCGACGGCGCGTACACGGGGCGCGACCGGTAGCCGAAGTTGAGGCTCCACCAGACGGCGCCGCCCATGACGAGGAACCCGAGCACGAACAGGATCGCGCGTGTGCCCCACTCGGTGCGGATCACGTTGCCGAACCCGAGCTGCTGGTACCAGAGGACCTCGGTCCAGACCTGGGCCAGGATCAGCACGGCGACGACGAGCACCCCGAGGACGACGAGCGTGGGGGCGAGCGCTCCGCGTCGGCGCGGACGCGCCGGGCTCGGGCGGGGCGGCGGGCTTCCGAAAGTCACGGCGTGGCAGTCCTCGTCGTCGGCAACAGGTGAGTACAGATCAGCACGGGTGTGCCCGTGCCGGGCGACGACACAGAACGCCGCCACTCGCACGGGAGAACGTGCCGGTCGAGGCACAGGTTCCCACAGGAATGCGACGATGAACCTGTGAGTGAACCCTCCCCCGACCTGACCGCGCTGGCCGACTCCGTCCGCGAGATCGAGCACCACGTCGCCGAGGCCGGGTGGGACGGGCCCGTCCGGGTCTTCGCGCTGGTCCGCACGCAGGAGATGCTGCGCACGGAGCCCGGGCTCGCCACCCAGCTCGACCCGTCCGTCCTGGCGTCCGCCCGGGAGCAGCCGTGGCACCTCACGTCGGTCGAGCAGGAGGAGCTGCCCGCCGCGCCGGACCTGGAGACGCTGCTCGCCGGTCTGTCGTGGCCGTCGACGGTGGACGGGATGGCGGTGACCGTCGAGCGCGTCGTGCTCCCGCCGGCCGCCGAGGAGGCGATGCCGCAGGACACCGACGCCGCGCTGGAGTACCTGCTCGCCCATCCCGAGCGCCAGGACGTGCGGCTCGTCGTGGGCGCGCTGCGCGACGGCCCGTCCTGGTGCGCGGTGCGCAGCCGCGCGAACGACACCGCCGAGCAGGTCGGGCAGGGCCCGGACCTCGTGCCCGGGCTCGTCGCGGCGGTCCGGTCGACCCTCGACTAGGACGTGCAGGTGGGCAGGTCGTCCGCCGCGCCGGCGCCGATCGCCGTGATGGCCTCCCGCGCCTCGTGCAAGGTCTCGATGCGCACCACGCGCAGACCGTCCGGCACGTGGTCGACGACCTCGTCGCAGTTCGCGGCAGGGGCCAGGAACCATGTCGCACCGTCGCGCACCGAACCGGCAAGCTTCTGCCGGATGCCGCCGATGGGCCCGACCTCGCCGGTGACGTCGATGGTGCCCGTCCCCGCGATGTCCTTGCCGTTCGCCTCGTCCTCCGGCGTCATCTTGTCGATGATGCCGAGCGCGAACATGGTCCCCGCGCTGGGACCGCCGATGTCGTCGATGCTGATGGTCACCTCGACCGGCATGTCGAACGCGGGGTCGATGAACACGCCGATCTGTGCGCCGCCGTCGGGCTTCTCCGTGGTCACGATCGGGATGTCGACCGACTGACCGTGCCGCCGGACGGTCAGGGTCACGGTGTCCCCGGCCTCGACCGCGTCGAGCAGCCCGATGAGCTCCTGGTAGTCGGGCACCGCGGTCCCGTCGAGGGCGACGATGACGTCCCCCTCCTCGATGTTGCCCTCCGCGTCGGACCCCTCGACCGTGCCGGCGACGACGAGCGTCGCAGGGACCTCGTAGCCGAGCTCGGTGAGCGCGGCGACCGCGGCGTTCTCCTGCGAGGAGACCATCTCGGCGGTGTTCGACTCGTCGATCTCGTCCTGCGTCCGGTCCGGCGGGTAGAGCAGCTCGACCGGCTGGACGACGGCCCACGGCGAGAGCCAGCCCTGCAGGACCCCGACGACGCTCGACGGGAACCCGGGACCGCCCGTGCCCGACACGGTGGTCAGGCGCAGCTCGCCGGTCGACTCGAACGTCTCGGCGCCCGAGATCTGGATGAGCGGAGTGCCGTCGTGCTCGCCGAGCACGTCACGCGTGGGTCCGGGGCTGCTGATCGCGTACGGCACCGGGAGCACCACGAGGACGGCCAGGAGCAGCGCGGTGACCATCATGCCGACCGAGAGGGTGAGCGACCGAGGGCTGATGCGTTCGGGCTCCGCCTGGTCGGCGTCGACGGCGAAGGGTGAGGTGGGCTGGTCGAGCACCCCCACATCATCCCCCGGCTCGGCACCCGCACCGTTCACGGGCGCCGCCGGGCGCGTGCCTGGCGCCACACGGCCGCCGTGCCGATGAGGGCCACCGCCGCCCCCGCCGCCCCGAGCGCCGCGGCATCCCTGGTGCCGACGCGCCGCCCGGCCACGGCGACCCGGCCCTGGACGCCTTCCAGCAGCACGTCCAGGCAGGCGGCGCTCGACCAGCGCGCGGCCCAGCCCGCGTCACGCAGCCGGTCGGCCGCGACCGTCCACGGATAGACGACGAACGCCAGCTCGGAGGCCGGCGCGGGCAGCACCCCGACGCGGTGCAGGCGCTCGGCGGTGCCGAACGCGGTGGTCGCCGCCAGCTCGATCCGTCGCATGCCGGCGGCCGTCTCGACCTCGGCGGGTTCGAGCACGTCCTCCGCGCCGACCGTGAGAGCGCCCGTGAGCCGGTGCGCCACGGCGAACCGCGCGGCGGCCGCGAGGTCCTCGACGTGGACGAACTGCCACTGCCGGACAGCACCCCGCACCGTCAGCAGGCGCGGCGCCTCGAAGTGCCGCGTCACGAAGGTGTCGATCCCCACCCCGACCACCGCCGCGGGACGCAGCACCGTGACGAGCGGAGCCTTGCGACGCCGGGCGCGCTCCAGCACGGCCTCGGCAGCCAGGAGGTCACCGACCAGCCCTTCGCGGGCCGCCTCGTCGACGCGCGGGAGGGCGTCGGCGTCGTGGATCACGGGACGGTCCGCCCACGCGCCGTGCACGACGGCCGACCCGATCGACACGACGTGCCGGGCGCCGACCGCCCGCGCGGCGCCGAGGACGCGCTGCGTGTGGGCGACCACGGCCGTCTCGCGCTCGCGACGCCCGTTGACCGGGGAGCCGACGAGGTCGCCCGGGTGGAGGACGAGCACCACGACTCCTGCGCCGACCAGGTGGTCCTGCGGGTTGTCGGCGGGAAGCTCGTCGATCGTCCGCACGTCCTCGCCCCATGCTGCGGCGACAGCAGACGCGATGGGTCCGCGGCCGACGACGACCACGTCGTCGGCCAGGACCGGTCCGACCGGCCCTGCCCCTGGGTCGCCACCGCGTCGTGTGCGCCCTGAGCGAATCTGCTCGCCCACCGTCCCTCGTTCCTGTGCTGCGCGGTTACCGTGGTTCGCAGCCGGCCCTATCGTCGCAGGAGGTCCACGTGAGCCCCGACAACTCCGCCGTCCCGGGAGCCGATGGTGGCGTGCCCGCCTGGGAGCAGGTGATGCGCGCGATGCTGGGCGACGGCGCCGACGAGGCGATCCGCGAGCTGCAGGAACGCGGCTTCGACCCCGGCGCGATGGCCGCCGCCTCCGGCCTCCCCGATGACCCGGCGGCGCTCCAGCAGGTGTTCGCGCAGGTCCAGGCCCTGCTGGCCGCGTCCGGCGACGACCCGGTCAACTGGCAGATGGCGCACGACCTCGCCCGCCAGCAGGCCGCGGCGGGCGGCGACCCGTCGCTGACCAGCGCCCAGACCCGCCAGGTCCTCGACGCGCTCGCCGTCGCGGAGCTGTGGCTCGACGCTGCCACGGACCTGCCGCCGTCGACGGGCACACCGCGGGCGTGGAGCCGCGCGGAGTGGGTCGAGGCGACCCTGCCGACGTGGCGCACGCTGACCGAGCCGGTGGCGTCCTCGCTGTCGGTCGCGCTCGTCGGTGCGCTCGGGGGCGCCCTGCCCGAGGGCGCGCCGGAGGACCTCGCGCTCCCCGGCGGCATCGAGCCCGGCCAGCTCCTGCGCCAGCTCGGGTCCGCCGTCTTCGGCATGCAGGTCGGCCAGGCGGCGGGCACCCTGGCCCACGAGGTGTTCGGCACGACCGACATCGGGCTCCCGCTGCTCGACCGGCCGACGCCCGCGATCGTGGCCGCCAACGTCGATGCGTTCGCCGAAGGGCTCGATGCGCCGGCCGAGGAGGTCCGCCTCTTCCTCGCGCTGCGCGAGGCGGCCGCCACGCGCCTGTTCACGCACGTGCCCTGGCTGCGGGCCCACCTGCTCGCCACCGTGGAGGCCTACGCGCGCGGCATCACCATCGACGCCGACCAGCTCGAGGAGGCCGTGCGCTCGATCGACGTGACCGACACGGCGGCGCTCCAGCAGGCGTTGTCGGGCGGCGTCTTCGCCCCGCACACCACGCCCGCGCAGAAGGCCGCGCTCGAACGGCTCGAGACCGCGCTGGCCCTGGTCGAGGGCTGGGTCGACGAGGTCACCGCCACGGCCGCGCTCCCCCACCTGCCGCACACGATGGCGCTGCGCGAGATGATCCGTCGCCGCCGCGCCGCCGGGGGGCCCGCCGAGCAGACGTTCGCCAACCTCGTCGGCCTCGAGCTGCGGCCCCGGCGCCTGCGCGACGCGGCGGCACTCTGGGCGCAGATCACCCGAGACAACGGCGCGACCGCGCGCGACGCCGTCTGGGACCACCCCGACCTGCTGCCCGGCACCGAGGACCTCGACGACCCGGCCGGCTACGCGGGTCGTCGGGCGACGGCCGTCGACGACGCCGCCGAGGTGGACCGTGCCCTGGCGGAGATCCTGGGCGAGGACCCGAACGCCGACTCCGCCCCCTGACCGGCACGACGAGCGCCTGCGCGTCGTCGGGCACCGACGATCGCGCTCGGCCGCACGCGGTGACCGGGACGATCCCGCGTCGCCGGCCTCAGCTCCGGCGCTCGGACCCCAGGTCGTCGAGCTCGAGCTCCAGCTGGCCGACCGGCCCGTCGTCGACCTCGTCATCGTCGTCGGGTGGGAAGTCCTCGACGTCCACCTCGTCGGCGACGACGCCGTCCGGCTCCTCGACCCCGCCGTCGTCGACCTCGTCCTCGCCGACGACGTCGTCCGCCTCGGTCGCGCCCGGCGGTCCGTGCGCGCCGCGCTCGGCCGCGTACGCGTACCCCTCCAGGAACCCCCGGGCGCGCAGCGTGCGGGGGTAGGCGTCGAGCACCGCCCAGAACTCGGGCCCGTGCCCGGCGTGCAGCAGGTGCGCCAGCTCGTGCAGCAGCACGTAGTCGAGCACCCACCGCGGCATGCCGCGCACGCGGTCGGAGATCCGGATGGTGCCGTCCGACGGGGTGCAGGAACCCCAGCGCCGCCCCTGGTTCGTGGACCAGCGGACCGTCGTCGGCCGCGCCCGTCCGTCCAGGTACTTCACCGACAGCTCCGTCGCCCGCGCCATCAGCTCGTCGTCCGACGGGCGCCGCCGCCGCTCCTGGGCCGCGAGCCGGGCCAGCATGCGGCGCACCCACTCGTGCTCCTGGGCCCTGGTGAACCGTGCCGGGATGGCGACGATCGTCCGGTCGCCCTCGCGCCAGGCGGTCACCGTGCGCACGCGTTTGCGTGAGCGGCGGATCTCCACCTGCGACAGGTCCTGCGTGGGCTGCACGGAAGAACGCTAGCGCGGGACACCCACGCGGCCCTGTTCTCCCACCGCCGCACGGCGCGTCCTGCACGATTCCGCGGGCTGGGGGCCCCTCGACTACTACTGTGAAGGTCGCGCGGGCGTGGCAGCACCACCACGCCCGGCCGCCGGCCGGCGGTTCCCCGGTCCGGTGCAGGACACCGAGGGAGGGCCCCATGGCAGAGACATATGCAGGAGAGTTCTACTGCGTGAAGTGCAAGGAGAAGCGCCAGGCGGAAGGGGACGTCGTCGTCTCCGAGTCCGGTCGGAGGATGGCCAAGGCCGTCTGTCCGGTGTGCGGCACCAAGCTCAACCGCATCCTCGGCAAGGCCTGAGCTCCACCCTTTCTCGCCCGAGGGCATCGTCCGTCCGGACGGTGCCCTTCGGCATGCTCGAGGGCTGTGGATGACGCGCACCGGGAACCGGCCGCCGATGCGACAGTGACGCCCTCGTCCTGAAGGGAGCTCCATGCGACTGCGTGCCGGGCTGCGGGTGCTGCGACGGACCGCGACGGAGGTCCAGGTGGGGACCGATCCTCGGTGGGCGGTCCGCCTGCCCGACCTCGCACCAGCCGAGGCGGACCTGCTCCAGGCCGTCGACACGCGCACGGACCTGACCAGGGTCGCGGACCTGATGGCCGGGCGCGACGTCGACCCGGACCGGGTGCGGGCACTCGTCGACGCGCTGACCGATGCACGACTGACGACGGGTGGACCGCAGCGTGCCGTCCTGCGCGGACCTGCGGCCGTGGACGCCGCGGTGTGGTCCCTGCTGCGCGCCGACGGGGACGGCGACAGACTCGTCCGGGCGCGGGCGGACCGGGCGGTCGCGGTCCTCGGGCTGGGCCCGACGGGACTCGGCATCGCCGTCGGTCTCGCGGCGGCGGGGGTGGGCACCCTGCTCGTCGACGACGAACGACCCGTGCGCTCGACGGACGTCGGTCCGTGCGGGTACCGGTGGGCCGACGCCGGTTCGGTGCGCGAGCACGTGACGGCCCGACTGCTGCGGGACGTCGCCCCGCACGTGTCCACCAGCTCCGACCGCCCTCCCGACGTCGTCGTCCTCGTGGAGGACGACGTGGCGGATCCCGGGCGCGGACCGGTCCTCGTCGCCGGCGGCATCGTCCACCTCGGCGTCGTCGTCCGCGAGGCTGACACGGTCGTGGGCCCGTTCGTGGTGCCCGGTACCGGCCCGTGCCTGCGCTGCCTCGACCTGCACCGCGCCGACGCGGACCCGTCGTGGCCCACGATGGTCGCGCAGCTGCACGACGGCGGGATCGCCGACGAACCCGGACCGGTCGCCGCGGTCTGCGCAGGTCTCGGCACCGCGGCCGTGCTCGCGCACCTGGACCGGGCACCCGGACTCCTGCCGGGTGCGACGTTCGAGGTGTCCCTGCCGGACGTCGTCCCCCGCAGACGCACGTGGGCGGTGCACCCCGAGTGCGGGTGCACCGCCCTCCCGGCGTCGCTCGTGGGCGCGCCGGGCTGAGTCGCCGCCGTCAGGCCGCGGGAACTGCGTTCTTCCGGGGACGACCACGACCACGCTTGGTCGCGACCACCACACCGCCGACGAACACCTCGCCACCCCACACGCCCCACGGCTCGGCGCGGTCGATGGCGCCGGCCAGGCACCCCTCCATCAGCGGGCACTCACGGCACAGGGCCTTGGCCTGCTCGACCTCGGCGGTGCGCTCGGCGAACCAGAGCTCGGGGTCGTTGGACCGGCACGGGATGAAGTCGGCGACGAGCTGGTCGAACGTCTGGTGGTCGTCGGTCGTCGAAGTGCTGTCGGTGACGGGCCACTGGCCGGATCCGCCCTGGTTCACCGTGTCGAGCAGCGTCGTGAGCCGCACGATGTCCTCCTGATGTCCTTGCTGGTGAGCGTGTTGCGTCGGTGCCGGACCGACTGCCAACCCGTTCACCCGACGCATCGGGAGAACAGAAAGGCCGCGGGTCCGAGTTCGGACTCCGCGGCCTGTGCCTCGATAGGAGGTCAGATCATGGGAGTCCGGGTCTGGTGCGTGCGGGGATCGGTCGCCGTGCGACGCTTCGACCCGCCGATGAGCTCGAGGGCGCCGCCGCCGATGGGCAGAGCGATCCCCTGGAACCAGACCGTGGTGGGTGCGACAGATCGCGGCAGGAACGCGTAAGCGTTCGACATGTCGATCTTTGTGTTCATCGGTGCACCCACCCCCTCTCCGGCTCGGACCTTCGCCTTCCGGCGTGATCCCTCAACAAGGACGTCGCCCAGACTAGAACCGGGCTCGCACAGGGGACAACCGAATAAACGAACTTTCGCCGACGAGTTTCTGCCATCGCCCGATCGGCTCAACGAGCGGGCTCCCGGACGGTCGCGCGCACGGCGGCCAGGACGTCCTCGCCGATGTCCGCGAGCGTCATGGGGCCGACCCCGCGGACCGCACCGAGCTCTTCGAGCGTGCGGGGGCACCGCTCGGCGATCGCGCGGATGGTCGCGCTGGTCAGGACGGAGGCGGGCTGACGTCGCAGCTCCGCCGCGTGCGCGTCCCGCCACGCGGTCAGACCGTCGACCACGGCCTGCTGTCGGGCGTCGAGGTCACGCCGCGGGACACCCGGCCTGCGCCGCTCGTCCGGCCACAGGTCCGTGAGGAACCGCGACACGCCACGGCTCGCGCGCGACCGCGGGTGGCGGGCACGGGAGTACGACAGCTGCAGGTGCTCGCGGGCGCGGGTGATCCCGACGTAGAGCAGGCGCCTCTCCTCGGCCACGGTCGCGTCCGTCTGCGCCTGGACGGTCGGCAGGAGACCGTCCGACAGCCCGACGAGGAACACCGCGTCCCACTCGAGGCCCTTGGCGGCGTGCAGCGACGCGAGGGTCACGCCCTCGACGGTCGGCGCGTGCTGCGCCGCCGCGCGCTCGTCGAGCTCCGCGACGAGGTCGGAGACGGTGGGCGGACCGTCACCCGACGGCGGGGCTGCGGCGAGGGCGTCGGCGAGCGAGACCAGGGCCTGCAGCGCGTCCCAGCGCTCGCGGCCCGCTCCCCTGCCCTCGGGCGGCGTCTCGGTCCAGCCTGCGCTGCGCAGGATGTCCCGGACGGACTCCGGCATCGGCGTTCCCGGGTCCGCGGCGCGCGCCCCGCCGCGCAGCAGGACCATCGCCTTGCGCACGTCCGCGCGCGCGAAGAAGCGGGCGTTCCCGCGCACCTGGTACGCGATGCCCCGGTCCGCGAGCGCCGCCTCGAACGCCTCCGACTGCACGTTGGTCCGGAACAGCACCGCGATGTCGGCGGCCGCCACGCCGCCACGCACCAGGGTCGCGATCGCGTCCGTCACGCCGGCTGCCTCGGCCTCGTCGTCCGGATAGGTCACGTAGGAGACGTCCGGTCCGTCCCGGCGCTGCGCCCGCAGCTCCAGCGGCGCCGGTCCCCCCGCCTTCCGGGACGCGTGCATCACGTGGTTGGCCAGGGACACCACCTGCGGGGTGGAGCGGTAGTCCCGGACCAGCTCCACGGTGGTCGCGCGCGGGTACGTCCTGATGAACGTCGTGAGGTGGTGGGCGGACGCGCCGGCGAACGAGTAGATGGTCTGGCTCGGGTCCCCGACGACGCACAGCTCCTGCCGGCCGCCCAGCCACTGGTCGAGCAGGTACTGCTGGAGCGGGCTGACGTCCTGGTACTCGTCGACCACGAAGTGCTGGTACTGCTCCCGGACCGAGTCGGCGACGTCCCTCCGCTCGGCCAGCATCGCCGCGAGCAGGAGCAGCACGTCCTCGAAGTCGATGACGCCCTGCTGGTCCTTGGCCGACTCGTAGGCCGCCATCAGACGGGCCACCGACTGCGGGTCGATGCCGGCCGGGCCGGGCCGGTCGGTCGCGGCGGCGGCCTTCGCGTAGTCGTCGGGGGTGACCAGGCTGACCTTGGCCCACTCGATCTCGGACGCGAGGTCCCGCACGCTCTCGCGGTCGGTCTCGAGCCCGACCAGCTGGGCCGCGTGCGCGACGAGCTTGACCTTCTGCTCGAGGATGCGCGGCGGCGGCCCGCCCACCACCTTGGGCCAGAAGAACCCGAGCTGCCGCAGGGCCGCCGCGTGGAACGTGCGCGCCTGGACCCCGGGTGCACCGAGCAGCCGGAGGCGCGTGCGCATCTCCCCGGCGGCGCGCGCAGTGAACGTCACGGCCAGCACGTTGGCGGGGCGGTAGGCGCCGACCTGGATGCCGTACGCGATCCGGTGCGTGATCGCGCGCGTCTTGCCCGTCCCCGCCCCGGCGAGCACGCGCACGGGTCCCCGCAGCGTGGTCGCGACGGCACGCTGCTCGGGGTCGAGGGCGTCCAGGAGGGCTTCGGCGGACATCGGGCACAGTCTCTCAGCACCTGCCGACACCCTCGTCGCCACCCTGTGCACATCGGGTACCGTCACCCGTCCGCGCGACGCGGGAAGAACCGGGCGCGCACGGACGTTTGATGCCCTGGGCGACGACCTCGCCCCGACCACGCCTCGACCACTTCGACCCCGAGGGACCGATGACCACGCAGACCCTGCCCGACGCCGGCACCATCACGATGTACTCCACGACGTGGTGCGGGTACTGCCGCCGGCTGAAGACGCAGCTCGACTCGGCAGGGATCGGCTACACCGAGGTGAACATCGAGGAGCACGCCGACGCGGCGTCGCTGGTCGAGTCCCTCAACGACGGCAACCAGACGGTCCCGACGGTCGTGTTCCCCGACGGGTCCGCGGCCACGAACCCGTCGCTCGCGCAGGTCCGCGCCCGGCTCAGCTGAGCGGTCCCCCGAACCACTCCTCCACCAGCGCCCGCGCGATCGACGCGCGCCCCGGCGGGATGACGTCACCCGCCCGCACCGCCGCGGAGAGCTCGTCGCGGGAGAACCAGCGGGCCTCCGTCAGCTCGACGCCGTCCACCATGACCTGCGTGGACACCGCCGAGGCGCGGAAGCCGATCATGAGCGACGCCGGGAACGGCCACGGCTGGCTCCCCCGGTAGGCGACGTCACCGACGAGCACCCCGGTCTCCTCGGCCACCTCCCTGCGGACGGCGTGCTCCAGCGACTCCCCCGCCTCCACGAATCCCGCGAGCGTCGACCACCGGTCGGCCGGCCAGTGCGCGGCGTGCCCGAGCAGGATCCGGTCGTCGGCGTCGACCACCGCCATGATCACCGCGGGGTCGGTGCGCGGGTAGTGCTCGGAGCCGTCCTCGACGCACACCCGCGTCCACCCGGACTGCGCGACGCGGGTGGCCGCTCCGCACCGGGGGCAGCGCGGGTGCCGGGCGTGCCAGGCGTCGAGAGCGACGGCGGTCGTGGCCAGTCCCGCCTCGTGCGCGGTCAGGTCCGCGCCGATGTCGCGCAGGGGGGTCCACACCAGACCGTCGGGAAGTCCGGCCGCCGACGCGTGACCCGTGGGGACGGCGTGGACGAGGACGTCCGACGCCTCACCGATCCGCGGGGCCGGGCGGCGGTCGGCCACGCGCCTGGCCAGGTACGTCTCGCCCGCCTCGCCGCGCCCCAGGAGGAGCCAGCCGTCGTCGTCCGTGACATCCACCGGGACCTGCGACGGCCCGAGGAGCGCGACGCGCGACCCCGAGGAGGTGACGACGGCGCCGTCGCACACGAGCAGCACCCGGGTGGCGTCGTCGGTCAGCGCCGCGGCGACGAACCCGTCCTCGGTGCGCGACAGCGCAGCACGGTCGACGCCGGCACGGGACAGCGGAAGCTCATCCGGAACGATCACGCCGGTCACCGTACGCGGCGACGCACCGGTCCGCGCACGGGCCCGCAATCAGGCGGCACGGGAGCAACCGGGCGAAGACACGCCGAGCGGCTCGGCCGGGACCGCCCGGTGACCCGCCTATCCTGGACGGGTGGTTCGATCCCCTCTCGCCCTCGCCGCGCTGGCGACCGTCGCCGTGCCGGGACTCGACGCCTTCGACGTCCGGCGGCCCGCCCAGCCCGGGTCCGACTACGACACGGCGGTCGTCATCGACGCCCACCGCAACCGCTGGGTCGTCCGCGCACCGCAGCACGCCGCGGCCGGCGCCGCGCTCGAGGCCGAGATCGTGCTGCTCGCCATGCTCGCCTCCGAGGCCGAACGGGGGAAGCTCCCCTTCGACGTCCCGGCACCCGTCGGGTTCGCGCACCTGCCCGAGGGCGGGCGCGCAGCCGTGCACACCGAGATCCCCGGGGAGTCGCTGCGGCTGGACAGCCTCGCCCCCGGGCCCGGCCTCGCGGCCGACCTGGGTCGCGCGATCGCCGCGGTGCACGAGCTGCCGACCGTGCTCGTCGAGAACGCGGGCCTGCCCGCCTACGACGCCGGCGAGTACCGCAAGCGTCGCCAGGCCGAGGTCGACGAGGCTGCCCGCACCGGCAAGGTCCCGCCCGCCCTGCTGCGGCGCTGGGAGGATCGGCTCGAGGACGTCGCCCTCTGGCGCTTCCGCCCGACCGTGATCCACGGCGACCTCACCAGCGAACGCGTCCTGGTGCACGGCGACAAGGTCACCGGCATCCTGCACTGGGGCGACGCCTGCGTCGCGGACCCCGCCGACGACCTCGCCTGGCTCCTGGTCGCCGCCCACCCGGACACGACCGACTCGATCATGGAGGCGTACCAGCTGCGCCGGACCGAGCTCACCGACCCGCACCTGGCCGACCGCGCCCTCCTCGCCGGGGAGCTCGCGCTGGCCCGGTGGCTGCTCTACGGCGTGCGCACGCAGGACCCCGAGATCATCGACGACGCCGTCGCCATGCTGGAGGAGCTCGACGCGCACACGCGCGAGGAGCAGGACGCACAGGCCGAGTCGCTGCTGGCATGACCGACCGCTCCGTCAGCTGGGGTGGCCTGCACAACGCACGCGACCTCGGTGGGCTGCCCACCGCGACGACGGTCACACGTGCGGGACGCATCTTCCGCACCCCGCGGCTGGACGGACTCGACGCGCAGGGCTGGACGGAGCTGGTCGGCGCGGGCGTGCGGACGATCGTCGACCTGCGCCACCCGCACGAGATCACACCTCTCGCGCTGCCGACGGGGGTCACGCGGCTGCACCGCCCCGTCGAGGTCTGGGAGGACCGCGACTTCATGGCGCGCTGGGGCGACGTGCTCGACTCGCCGGAGTACTACCGGGCGAACCTCGCGCTCTGGCCCGACCTGATCGTCGACGCCCTGCGCGCCGTGGCGCACGCCCCTGACGGAGCCGTCGTCGTGCACTGCTCGGCCGGGCGGGACCGGACCGGTCTGGTCACCGCGCTGCTGCTGTCCCTCGTCGGGGTGCCGCAGGAGGCGATCGTCGACGACTACACGGCCGCGGTCGTCGCGATGAACGACTACGCGCTCGCCGGCCTCAGCGACGAGACCGGTCGATCCCCCGAGGAGCTCCGTGCGCGGTTGGCCGAGGTGACGGGCCACCTCCGCGCGTTCCTGTCCGACCTCGACGTCACCGCCTACCTGACCGAGCACGGCATGTCCGCCGACGAGCTCGCGCGGGTGAGGGCTCGGCTCCTCGACTGAGCCGCGCGTCCGGGACCGCGCCCGGGTTCAGGTCCGGGTGTTCGGGTGCGTGCGCGGTGGCTCGGGTTCGCTCGTGCGGGAGCGACGCGACGGCGCGGGTCCCGTCGGCGGACCCGCTCAGTCGACGTCGAAGAGCGTGGGCACGACCGGCTGTGCCGGCCGACGCGTGGGAGCCGCCTTCGTGCCCTCCCAGCCGGGCCGGCGGTGCGTCGGCGCGTTCGTCCTCGAGCCGCGCCGGTTCGGCCGCGACTCGACGGCACCGGCCCCCTGCGGACCCTGCGCGCGTGTGGCCGAACGCAGCAGGGCGGTGATCTCGGCCTCGTCGAGCAGCCGCTCCGGGTAGACGGTCGCGCCTGCACCGACGTAGCAGAACGCCGCGCGCACCTGCTCCAGCGGCGTACCCGTCCAGCGCGACCACGCGAGCCGGTAGACGGCGAGCTGGAGCTCACGGGAGGCCCGGGCGGCCTCGTCCTTCGGCGGGGAACCCGTCTTCCAGTCGACGACGACGACGGCTCGCCGAGTGTCCCCAGCCGTGCGGGCGGGGTCGGGGAACACGGCGTCGATGCGGGAGCGCAGCACGTACCCGTCGACGGAGATCTCGATGTCCACCTCGACCGCGAGCGGTGACCTGTTGGCCCACTCGGTCGCCAGGAACGCGTCCCGGAGCGCCAGCTCGTCGAGGTCGAGTCCCGCCGAGTCGTCGTCGGCGCCCGGCAACGCGTCGACGTCCACCAGGGACGCGCTGCCGTACCAGCCCTCGACCCACGCATGGAACCGGGTACCCCGTCGGGCCTGCGGCGAGGGCTCGGCGGGCACCGGTCGGCGCAGGTGCTGCGCGAACTCTCCCGGGTCGCTCTCGAGTCTGACCAGCGCGGATGCCGACAGGTGCGCGGGGAGCTCCACCTCACCGGACGGCGTCCGCACCCGCTCGCGCTCGGCCAGCAACCGGTCGGCGAGGACGTCCCACGGGTGCGCGGCCGGCACCTCCGGGCCGCCGGACCGGTCGGGTACGTCGAGCGTCGTGTCCGGGACGACGACCACGGCCCGGCGGTCGTCGTGCGCCGCCATCGCCGCGCGGACCCGGACGGCCGCGTCCTCGACGTGCGCGCGGCGCGTCGACCCGACCTCGGTACCGAAGGGGTCCGCCGGCCAGGTCGCCGTCAGCACCAGTGACGCCCGGGGGTTGGAGCCACCCGCGTCCGGCACCTCCTCCCAGCCACCGGTCTCGACGAGCCCGGCCTCGGCGAGCTCGGTGAGGAACACGGAGACCTTGCGTACGCGGGAGCCGTCGCCCCACCACGCCGCGGTGAGGAGCAGGTCGGAGCGGGCACGGGTCAGCGCGACATAGGCGAGCCGACGTTCCTCGGCGACCTGGTGGTCCCCCGCGTCGAGCACGAACTGCTTGCGCCGCTCCTCCAGCTCCTTGGGGTCCTCCGCGCCCGAGTGCGCGAAGACCGGGAGGTCGTGACGGTCGCCACGCAGCGGGTACGGCAGCGAGCCCAGGCCGGTGAGCCAGGCCGAGTCCTTCGGTCCGTCCTTGCCCTGGGTCGCGGTGGCGGGCAGGCCGCCGTCGACCAGGCCCGCGACCGCGACGACGTCCCACTCGAGGCCCTTGGCGGCGTGCACCGTGATGAGCTGCACCGCGTCGGGATCGGGCTCCGAGACCGGCATGTCGAGGCCGTTCTCCCGGGTCTCCGCCGCTTCGAGCCAGGCGAGGAAGCCACCGAGGCTCGGGTGGTCGGCGGAGCGCGCGAACTCGACGGCCACGTCCCGGAACGCGTCCAGCTGCGCACGCGCCCGCCCCGGCGAGGTCCGTGCACGCGCGGCGACCTCGATGTCGAGCCCGAGCAGCCGCTCCGCCTCCCCGACCAGCTCCGGGACGGAGAGGTAGCTGTGCGCACGCAGCGCCCGCAGGGTCACCGCGAGGTCGGCCAGGCGGGCGCGACCGACCGCGCTGAGGGTCCGGCCGCCGCGGCTGGTCCAGCCCTCGGCGGGGAGCTCGGTGATCGCGTCGAGCGCGTCCACGATGCTGCGCTCGTCGACGGCGTCGGCCTCGACGACGACGTCGGACGCGTCCTGGGAGGGGTCGGTCGCGTCGGATGCAGAGGGCACGTCCAGCACCGGACCGCGACCCCCGTCACGCCGCCGGGTGCCGTGACGCGCGGCCAGCTCACCGGACCAGGCCGCGAGCGCGTGCAGGTCGGACGCCCCGAGCCGGGTGCGCGCCCCGGTGAGCAGCCGCATGAGCGCGTCACCGCGGGACGGGTCGTGCGCGGTCTGCAGGAGGGCCACGAGGTCGACGACCTCGGGGGCGGACAGGAGCCCGCCGAGGCCGACGACCTCGACGGGGAGCCCCGCATCCCGCAGCGCACGGCGCAGGGTCTCGAACTGGGACCGCTTCCGGCAGAGCACCGCGGCCGTGACCCGGTCCCGCCCCGCGCCGGCGGGCCGCCACCGGTCGCGGACGAACTGTGCGACGGCCCGCGCCTCGTCCTCGACGGTCTCCGCGACGTGGGCGTGCACCCGGCCGTCGCCGGCACCGGGCCGGGCGGCGAGCACGGGGACGGCCACGCGGGTCGCGGACGCACGCAGCGGCGCGGCGACGTGGTTGGCGGCCGCGAGGATCAGGCGGTCGTTGCGCCACGACGTGGAGAGCTGGTGCACGTCGGCCGGTGTACGGGTGCCGTCGGCGTGAACCTGCGGGAACGACGTGGGGAAGCCTTCCAGACCGCCCGCGCTCGCGCCGCGCCACCCGTAGATCGACTGGTTCGGGTCTCCCACGGCCGTCACGGGGTGCCCACCGCCGAACAGCGCGCCGAGCAGGGTGAGCTGGGCGTAGGAGGTGTCCTGGTACTCGTCGAGCAGCACCACCCGGAACCGCTGTCGTTCCCCGGCGCCGACCTCCGGCACGTCCAGGGCGAGCCGGGCCGCCAGGGCGACCTGGTCGCCGAAGTCGATCGCGTCGGCGGCGCGCTTGCGGGTGCGGTACTCGGCCACGAGCTCGAGGACGCGGACCCGCTCCCCCAGCGACCGCATCAGCTTCTTGACCTCCGCGTAGGGCTCACGCGGCGGTGTGCCCGCGGGCGTCGCGGCGAGCCCGTCGAGGATCTCCTCGATCCCGGACCGGGCCTGGACCGCGTCGAGCAGGTGCTCGTCCAGTGCGCCCGACAGCGCGAGGACCGCCTCGATCACGGTGGAGGTCGCGGCGTCGGTGTCGAGGTCGTCGCTCCAGGCCTCGACCACCTCGGAGGCCAGCTGCCACTGCGCGGCCTCGCCGAGCAGGCGTGCCGACGGGTCGAGACCGAGCCGCAGCGCGTGGTCGGACACCAGGGAGGCCGCGTAGGAGTTGTAGGTGGAGATCGTCGGCCGCGCGAGTCCCGCCAGTCCGTCGGTCCGTGCGGCGTCGACGGTTCCCCCGAGGACCAGCCCCTCGGCGGCTGCCGACCGCGCGAGGGTGCGCAAGCGCTTGCGCACCCGCTCCGCGAGCTCCCCGGCCGCCTTGCGCGTGAACGTGAGGCCGAGCACCTGGTCCGGCTCGACGATGCCGTTGGCCAGCAGCCAGACCACGCGGGCCGCCATCGTCTCCGTCTTGCCCGAGCCCGCACCCGCCACGACCAGCGACGGGGCGAGCGGCGCCTCGATCACGACCCGCTGCTCGGGGGTCGGCGGCGGCTGGCCCACGAGGGCGGCGATCCGTGCCGCGGACAGCGTCATGCGACCACCTGTCCGCCCTCGCCGCGGACCGGGCACGAGCGCCGGACCGGGCAGCGGTCGCAGAGGTCGTTGGCGGTCGCCTCGAACGTGGACGCGGCCATCCTGTCGGCCACCTGGTCGACCAGAGTCCGCGCCCAGCTGGGTCCGTCGACCTCGGGTCCGAGCGGCTCCTGGGACCGGGTCACCGCGGTCACCCCGGCACCGAGGAACACGAGCTGCGCACCGCCGCTCGTCGTGCCGTCGGGCAGCCCGTCGAACGCGCCGGCGTCGACCGCGAGCTGGTAGGCGCCGAGCTGCGGGTTCTCGGCGGCCTTGCTCACGCTCGGCGGGCTGGCACCGGTCTTGAGGTCGACGACGCGCACGACGGGCCCGCCGGCACCGTCCTCGACCAGCTCGATGCGGTCGACCGACCCCCGGAGCGACGCCCTGTCGGTGTCGACGGCGAAGGCGCCCTCGACCAGCAGCGGCTCACCCGCGTTCCGCAGGTACACGGCGAGCCGGTGCACCATCGCGTCCGCCTTGCGCCGGGTGGCCAGGGCGGGCCAGCCTGCGCCGAGCCCCAGCTCCGCCCAGCGCCGGTCGAGCGCGGCGGACAGCTCGGCCTCCGTGCCCTGCGGGTGCTCCTGCGCGATCGCGTGCAGCAGCGTGCCGAGGTTCTGCCCCCCGCTCGCGGTCGAGGTCCCGCCGGCGGCCTCCAGCGCCCACCGCAACGCGCAGCGCTGCGCGGTCTCGACCTTGGACGGCGAGACCGGCACGCGCGTGTCCGCGTCCCACAGGGGTGCGACGCTGGACGGCTCGGCGAGGCCGTGCCACTGCGCGGGGTCGGCGCCGGGCACGTCGGCCGCCGCGAGCCGTGCGAGCGTGCGCGCCGCCGCGGGGTCCGGATCGACGCCGTCGACCGCCGCCTGCTCGAGGTGCGCCCGCAGCTGCGCGACCAGGCCGCGCAGGTCGAGCGGCGCGGGCACGCTGGTGCGGCGGGTCTCGCCCTCGTCGTCGGACGGCTCCACGAGCTCGAGGAACGGCGACGGCTGCTGGTCGGTGTCGTCGACCGCCGTCACCAGCAGCGACCGGCGGGCACGCGAGCACGCCACGACGAACGACCGGAGCTCGTCGGCCAGCACCGCGTCGCGCGCGGCGGCCGCCGTCTCGGCGTCGTCGGCGGCGCCGGGCACAGCACGGCCGGCGACGACATCGACGAGCGCCTGCGCGCCGAGGAGCGAGTCGCGCAGGCGCAGGTCGGGCCACGCGCCCTCCTGCACACCGGCGACGACGACGAGGTCCCACTCCCGCCCTGCGGCCCCGGCCGGGGTCAGCACCTGCACGGACGCGCGGCGGGCGCGTGCCGCGAGGGAGTCCGACGGGAGGTCCTGGGCCTGCAGCCAGTCGACGAACGCAGCCGGCGTCGAGCGCGGCATGCGGTCCACGAACGTCTCGGCTGCGCGGAACAGTGCCAGCACCGCGTCCAGGTCGCGGTCCGCCCGCTCACCGGCCGCGCCCCCGGCGAGCGCGGACCGGCGCCAGGGCTCGGCCTGCTCGGCCGCGTCCCACAGCGCCCACAGGACGGTCTGCGCATCGGCGCCCACCACGGCCGCGGCCAGACGCCCCGCCTCGAGGACCCGGGCGAGGCGTGCGACCGGCCGGGCGCCCGGGACGTCGGTCGCCGCGTCCGACCCGAGCGCCTCGACGAGCAGCGAGTCGCTGGTCCGGCCACCCCCCTGCGCCAGCTCGTGGGCGCGCAGGGCGCGCCGGACCCGGCGCAGGCCGACCGTGTCCAGCCCTCCGAGCGGCGAGCACGCCAACCGGGCGGCGGTGGCGGCATCGAGCGTCGCCGCGCCGACGCAGACCCGCATGGCGTCCAGGAGCGGCCGTGCCGCCGGCTCCTCGCGCAGCGGCACGTCGCTGCCCAGCACGCTCACCGGGACCGAGGCCCCCGCCAGGGCCCGCCGCAGCGCGGTCACCTGGGCGCCGGACCGCGCGACGACGGCCATCTCGGACCACGCCATCCCGCGTTCGACGTGCGCGCTGCGCAGCGCGTGCGCCACGAACGCCGCCTCCTGCGCGGTGCTCGGCAGCACCGCGACCCGCACGTCCCCGTCACCGGGCCGCGCCGCGACCGCCCGCCGGTGCTGCACCGCACCGACCGCACCGACGCGCTCCGCGACCCGCCCGACGACCGACCGCAGCCCGGCGTCGTGCCGCCACGCGGTCCGCAGGACGATCGTGCGCGCACCGAGCTCGCCGGGTCCCGACCCGTGCACCGCAGCCCGCCCGACGAGCGACGGCGTCGCACCCCGGAACGTCTGCACCGCCGCGTCCGGGTCCGCCAGCAGGAGCACCCGCGCGCCGTCGGCGGCGAGGACCTGCAGCAGCCGGGCGGTGGCCGAGGTGCTCTCCTGATGGTCGTCGACGACCACGAGCCGCCAGCGCGGGCGCACCGCACCGGACACCTCGTCCTCCCACGTCAGCAGCGCCTGGGCGGCCTCGTCCACGACGACCGCCGGGTCCAGCCGGGCGCCGAGGTCCGGGGTGCCGGCACGCAGCTGCACGACGTCGAGGTACTCCTCGTAGAGGCGGGCCGCGCTGGCCCAGGCAGGACGGCGGTGCGCGTCGGCGAGGGCCGCGAGGTCCACCGGGGTCAGGCCGCGCTCGGCCGCGCGCATCAGCAGGTCGCGCAGCTCGTCGCGGAACGGGCGCAGGCCGAGCACGTCGGGCCGGACCTCGGGGGGCCACGCGAGCGGCACGCCCTCACCCGCGGCGTGCCCCGCGAGCAGGTCTCCGAGCAGCAGGTCCTGCTCGGCGCCGGAGACCAGGGTCGGGACCGGGTCGCCCAGGAGGGACGCACGTGCCCGGAGCACCGAGAACGCGGCCGCGGCGGCGGTCTGCACGAGCGGTCGCCCCGACGTCCGCCGCAGCCGTGCGGACACCCGGTCCCGCAGGTCGGCCGCGGCCCGCCGGCCCGACGACAGCACCAGCACGTCCTCCGGGGACAGGCCGCCCTCGACCGCGGCGACGACCGCCTCGAGCGCGACCGTCGTCTTGCCGGTCCCGGGAGCACCGAGCACGAGCACCGCGGGGTCCGTGGCAGCGACCGCCTCAGCCTGCTCGGGATCCAGCTCCACGAGGGCACCGGCACCGTGCTCGGGGACGTCCGCGAACGCCGGGCGCACGAGGCGCAGGGCGTGCGGGGAGCCGGTCACGTGCCGATCCCATCACGAGCCACCGACACCCCGGACGTACGACCCGCGCACCGGGGCGAGCTGTCAGGGGAACGGCCAGGGGTTCGGCACGCACGGCGCCGCCCGGTAGCTCTGCTGCTGCATCAGCGGCGCCGGCTGACCTGCACCGGGACACGTCTCGTGCCGGTGCCCGAGCAGGTGGCCGACCTCGTGGTTGACGAGGTACTGCCGGTACCCCGTCTTGTCGACGCCGTACTCCTGCGTGGCCAACACCCAGCGGCGCAGGTTCAGCACGGCACGGCCGCGCGTCCCGCACGACACCTGGCCCTCGGTCTCCAGCGGCGCGCACAGGTCGTCGACCGTGGTGGGCGAGGCGAGCAGGACACGGAACTCGGCCTCGCCGTCGGTCCGCGCGAACGACAGCGACCCGTCCGCGCCCCACCCGCGGGGGTCGTTGAGCGTCGCCATGACGGTCGCGGCGAAGGTGGGCCCGTCCACCTGCAGCCCGTCCTCCACCTCGACCCGCACCGTGCGGACGGCACCCGTCCCCGGCCCCGGGTCGGCGCCCGGGACGACGCTGAACGTGCCTGCGGCGGCCTCGACGACGTCGGCCGAGAGCAGCCCTGCCGCGACGTCCTGTGCGGTCAGACCCGGAGGCAGGGCGACGATGCCGGGCGGCGGGTCGGTCGGCAGCATCCCCGGCGGCACCTCCACCGGCTCGAGGACGCGCAGCTCACGGCCGGCGGACGCCCGGCTCTGCGACCCCGCCCGGTCGACGGTCTCGGCAGGTGCGGGCGACGCGGTGCCGAGCGCCGCGTCGACCAGCGCGGCGGTCCGCGGGGCGTCCGCGGCCCAGAGCGCGCTGCCCGCACCGACCGTGAGCCCGACGACCGCCACGACGGCGGGCAGGAGACGCCCTGCGGGCCGGCCCCGGCCCGTGCGGAGTCGACGACGAGGGACCGACGGTCGCAGGGACGCGCGCGTCGGTCCCTGGTCCGTCCGGAGCGGTTCCGGGGTCGTCACCCGGTCATCGTCGCATCTCGGACACGTCCCGTGGCTACCATCGCGGGATGACGGACGGGACAGACGACACGACCCCGCGGGCACGCAGCCCGCGGATGGCTCGCGACGAACGCCGCGCCCAGGTGCTGCGCATCGCCCAGGAGCTCTTCTCCTCCGAGGGCTTCCACCACGTCTCCATGGACGACATCGCCGAGCGGGCGGAGGTCAGCAAGCCGGTCCTCTACCGCCACTTCCCCTCGAAGCTCGACCTGTACCTCGCCGTCGTCGACCAGAACGGTGCGGACCTCCTGGTCGCCGTCGACGCCGCCGTGCAGGGGATCGAGCAGGGCCCGGTGCGCCGGGGCGACGGGCGCGACGTCATCGCCGCGATCGTCGAGGCGTACATCATGTTCGTCGAGGGCGCAGGAGAGTCGTCCGCGCTGCTCTTCGAGTCCGACGTGACGCACGACGCCGACGTGCGCGCCCGGGTCGAGCACGCCTCCTCCGAGGCGGCCCGTCGCATCTCCGTGGTCCTGTCGCAGGTCACAGCGCTGCCGCTGGACGACGCGAGCATGCTCGCGGTCTCGTTGATCTCCATGGCGCAGGGCGCGGCGACGTACCGGCTGCGCCAGCCGTCGGCCGCCGGGCCGGAACGCACCGTCGAGCTCGTCACCCAGCTGGCCTGGGGCGGGGTGTCCGCGTTGATCCGGCCCGACTTCGAGTACGAGGACGCCTAGGATCGGACGACGTGCCACGGCCCACCGGCAGTGGCAGACCGGAACGACCCCCGAAATACCACAGCGTGGAGTGAGGACGTGAAGGAGATGACGGTGGAGATCACCATCGGCGTGCAGAACCTGCCTCGGGAGATCAGCCTCGAGTCCGACCAGACGCCGGACGAGGTCGCTGCCGCCGTGGCCGCCGCCCTGAGCGGACGGCCGGCCCTGGAGCTCGTGGACGTGCGTGGCCGTCGGGTCATCGTGCCGACCGCGAGCCTCGGCTACGTCGAGATCGGCTCCGAGTCGAAGGGCCGCGTCGGCTTCGGCAACATCTGACAGCGCGCACGACGAAGCCCCGCACGGATCCGTGCGGGGCTTCGTCGTGCGGTCAGGCCCTCAGGCGGTCAGGCGGTCAGGCCGAGGCGGCTCATCCGACGCGTGTGCTGCGCCGTCAGCTCGCCGAAGAGCTTCGTCGGCGGGTTCGCGGACCCGCTGGAACCGACGGAGACGAGTCGGACCAGGGCCGGCCGCTGCACCAGGAGCCGCTGCACCACGCCGAGCGCCTCGCCCACCAGCCGCCGGCCCCACAGCGCGAGCCGGGCGGTGAGCACGCCGTCGGCGGACCCTGCGGCGTCGAGCTCCGCGACGGCCAGCTCCGCGTGGGAGGCGTCGTCGAGGACCTCGAGGACCACCGCGCGCGAACCCGCGTCGAGGCCCTCGGCCGCGAGCCGGCAGAAGTCGTCGGCGACGCCGTACCCGACGTAGGCCTTCAGCAGCCGCTCCCACCACGAGCCGGGCTGCGTGCGGGCGTCGAAGTCGTCGAGCACGTCGTCGTACTGGCGCACCGCCGCGACCGGGTCGCCGCCGATCTCGGTGATGCGGGCCAGGACCCGGTCTCGTCGTTCGACCGCGGCCGACGCGAAGCGGCTGAGCTCGAGACGCTGCTCGATGGTGGGGGCCAGTGCGGAGTCGGCGGCGAGCCGGGCGAAGGCCACGTGCTCGAGCTGCGCCACGAGGCCGAGGAGCTCGATCGCGTCCGAGTGCTCCAGGGTGCCCACCTCAGGAGTGGCCTCAGTGCGCGTCGTCGTCATCCGAGGATCGTAGCCCCGGCGGGGCGACGACCGGCCTGCCGGAGGCGTCGGATAGACTGTGCAGGTAATTCGGTTGCCCGGTCGTCTAGGAATCCCCGTTCGTTCGACGATCAGACCCATTCTCGCGCAGCCCCGGACCCGTCCGGACGACGCGCGCGAGTCGACTTGCACGATCGGCTGCCGGCCAACCCGCGTGGTGAACTCCGCTGTCGCCCGGGACGCTCCGACACCCGTCGGCCCCGGCCGCGCGCGGCACACCACCCTTCGCAGTGAAGAGTCCTCGTGACCACCACCGACGAGACGCCGGAGCAGGTCTCTGCTCTGGCCGAGCCCATGACCCGACCCCTCAAGAACACCTGGTCCTCCGTGCAGGCCGTCGAGGCCTCCTTCGCGGACTTCGACGTCCGCCCGGAGATCGTGCAGGCGCTGGCCGACGCCGGCATCACGCACCCGTTCCCCATCCAGGCGATGACGCTGCCCGTCGCGCTGTCCGGCCACGACATCATCGGCCAGGCCAAGACGGGCACCGGCAAGACCCTCGGCTTCGGCGTCCCGCTGCTGCACCGCGTGGTCGCCCCCGGCGAGGAGGGCTACGACCAGCTCCCCCACGCCGGCAAGCCGCAGGCGCTCGTCGTCGTCCCGACGCGTGAGCTCGCCGTCCAGGTCGCCGGGGACCTGGCCACCGCCAGCTCCCGCCGCAAGGTCCGGGTGCTCCAGGTCTACGGCGGGCGCGCGTACGAGCCGCAGATCGCCGCGCTGAACACCGGTGTCGACGTGGTCGTCGGCACGCCCGGCCGCATGATCGACCTGCTCAAGCAGAAGCACCTCGACCTGTCGCACGTGAAGGCGGTCGTGCTCGACGAGGCCGACGAGATGCTCGACCTGGGCTTCCTGCCCGACGTCGAGACGCTGCTGGCCGCCACCCCCGCGAGCCGTCACACCATGCTGTTCTCGGCGACGATGCCGGGCGCCGTCGTCGCGATGGCCCGCCGCTACATGACGCAGCCGACGCACATCCGCGCCGCGGACCCGGACGACGACGGCCAGACCGTCAAGAACATCAAGCAGGTCGTCTACCGCGCGCACGCCCTCGACAAGGTCGAGATGCTGGCGCGCATCCTGCAGGCTCGCGGCCGTGGCCTGACCATCGTCTTCGCCCGCACCAAGCGCACGGCCGCCAAGGTGGCCGACGACCTGGTCGAGCGCGGCTTCGCGGCCGGTGCGCTGCACGGCGACCTGGGTCAGGGTGCCCGCGAGCAGGCGCTGCGCGCGTTCCGCCACGGCAAGGTCGACGTGCTGGTCGCCACCGACGTGGCCGCGCGCGGCATCGACGTCGAGGCCGTCACGCACGTCATCAACTACCAGTGCCCCGAGGACGAGAAGACCTACCTGCACCGCACCGGCCGCACCGGCCGCGCGGGCGCCAAGGGCACCGCGGTCACGTTCGTCGACTGGGACGACATCCCGCGCTGGGGCCTGATCGACAAGGCACTCGGCCTGGGCATCCCCGAGCCCATCGAGTCGTACTCCTCGTCGGCCCACGTCTACGAGGACCTCGACATCCCCGAGGGCACGAAGGGCCGCCTGCCGAAGTCGCAGCAGACCCGTGAGGGCCTGGGCGCGGAGGTCCTGGAGGACCTGGGCGAGACCGGCAAGCGTGGTGGGGGCAGTGGCGGGCGTCCGGGGGGCTCGCACTCGGACCAGATCCGGGGCAACCGCGGTGGCGACTCGCGTCGCGGCAGCGACTCCCGCGGTGACTCCCGCCGGGGTAGCGACACCCGATCCGGTGACACCCGGTCCGTCGAGAACCGGACCGCGTCCGCCCCGCACGCCCAGGCGTCCGCACCGAGCGCCGAGCGCCCGGCCGACGAGTCCGGTGAGCCGCGCGAGAGTGGCAGCCGCCGCCGCCGTGGCGGCCGTGGCCGGGGTCGCGGTGAGGGCGGTGCCGAGGGTACGGAGACGACCTCGAACGCACCTGCCGCGGAGCAGGGCACCGACGGCCCGACGACCGGAGGCAGCCGGCGCAGCCGCAGCCGTCGGCGCACGCGCAGCGGTCAGACGGTCGAGGGCGGCAGCGCCCCGCAGGCGTCGGCCACCGAGGGCTGACAGCAGACGGACGGACGGGGTGCGGCTCACCTGAGCCGCACCCCGTCCGTCTATGCCGCTTTGATGAAGGCTTCCACCGCGTCGGCCACGAGCTGCACCGCGATGGCGGCGAGCAGGAGGCCCGCGATCCGGGTCACGAGGATGGTGCCGGAGTCGCCCAGGATGCGGTGGATGACGTTCGCGAACCGCATCGCCAGGTAGAGCGAGACGTGCACCGCGACGACCCCGGCGGCGATCGCGGTCCAGTCGGGGAGGGTCTTGTCGGACTGCTGGACGAACACCATGGTCGCGACGATGGCACCGGGGCCGGCCAGCAGCGGGGTGCCGAGCGGCACGAGCGCGACGTTGACCTTCCCGTTCCCCGACGGTTGTGGCTCCTCCATCTTGCCGGTCAGCAGCTCCATGGCGATGAGCAGCAGGAGCAGCCCGCCGGAGGCCTGCAGCGCGGGCAGCGTGATGTGCATGTAGTCGAGCAGCGACTGCCCGAACAGGGCGAACGCGACGATGACGCCGAGCGCGACGAGGACGGCCTGCCGTGCGGCCCGGTTGCGCTGCTGGCGGGTCATCGCGCCGGTGAGCCCGAGGAAGATCGGGACGACACCGGGCGGGTCCATGATCACGAACAGCGTGATGAACACGGACGCGAACAGGTACGCGTCGAAGAACTCGCTCACGGCCGGACCACCTCCGTCGCGCCCTGCTCCTCGATCGCCGCGAGCACCTCGGGCGTGGTCACGTTCTCCCCGAGCCGGTTGGCCTTCCCGGTGCCGTGGTAGTCGCTGGACCCGGTGACGAACAGCCCCAGCCGGTCGGCGATCGCGGTCAGCCGCTCGCGCTGCGCCGGCGAGTGGTCGCGGTGGTCGACCTCGAGGCCGCCCAGGCCGGCCGCGGCGAGCCGGTCGAACACGCGGTCCGGCACGATCCGGCCGCGGGCGTCGGCCCCGGGGTGCGCGAAGACGGGGACCCCGCCGGCCACGCGGATCGCGCGCACGGCGTCGGGCCCGTCGGGCGCATAGTGGGGGACGTGGTACGGCCCGGCGGCGGACAGCAGGTGGAGGAACGCGGTGTCCCGGTCGGGCACGATCCCGAGGGCCACCAGGGCGTCGGCGATGTGCGGGCGGCCGACGACGACCGCGTCGCGGGAGTGTGCCAGCACGTCGTCCCAGGTGATCGGCACGTCGACCGAGAGCAGGTCGACGATCGCCCGCGCCCGGCTGAGCCGCGCGTCGCGGGTCCGGTCCAGCTCGACGGTGAGCGCCGGGTGCGTCGGGTCCTGCAGGTAGGACAGCAGGTGGATGCTGATCCCGTGGGCGCGGGCCGAGACCTCGGTCCCCCGCACCAACGCGATCCCGTGCTCGTGGGCCGCCTCGGTCGCCTCGGCCCAGCCCGCCGTCGTGTCGTGGTCGGTGAGGGCGACCACGTCGAGCCCGGCCGCGGCCGCCTCGGCCACCACCCGTGCGGGTGCACCGGTCCCGTCCGACGCCGTCGAGTGGGTGTGGAGGTCGATGCGCACGGCCTCACGCTAGTCGGGCTGAGTGGGAGGATGACGCCATGAGCGAGGACCTGACGCCCGAGACCCCCACCGAGCAGCCGCTGGCCGATCGCGGGAGCAACCGCTCCCAGCGCCCCAGCTCGCCGGAGTTCGTCCGGTTCATCACGTCCGGCTGGGGCGAGCGGGCGTCGTCCACCCTCGAGCGCAGCCCGGCCGCCGACCACACGTCCGCGCGGCGTTCTGCGCTGTCGGCGCAGTTCCCCGGTGAGCGGCTCGTCGTCCCCGCCGGCACGTTCAAGCAGCGCTCCAACGACACGGACTACCGCTTCCGCCCCCACTCCGCGTTCGCACACCTCACGGGCCTCGGGTCCGAGCAGGAGCCGGACGCCGTGCTCGTCCTGCACCCCGTCGAGGACGGCTCCGGCGACGACGGCAGCGGCCACCACGCCGTCCTGTACATCCGCCCGCTGGCGGGACGGGACACCGAGGAGTTCTTCTCCGACGCGCGCTACGGCGAGTTCTGGGTCGGTGCGCGCCCCACCCTGGAGGACCTCGAGACGCTCACCGGGGTCAGCACCGCGCACCTCGACGACCTGCGTGACGCGCTGGCCAAGGACGTCGGCGTGGACGGCGTGCAGGTGCGGGTGGTCCCCGAGGCGGACGCGGCGATCGAGGAGCTGGTCGAGGAGATCCGCGCGACCGAGGCCGCCGGCGAGCGGGACGAGAGGCTGGCCGAGGCCCTGTCCGAGCTGCGGCTGGTCAAGGACGCGCACGAGATCGAGCAGATGCGCCTGGCCGTGGACACCACGATCGACGGCTTCGAGAAGATCGTCCGTGCCCTCCCCCAGGCCGTCGCCCACCGCCGTGGCGAGCGGGTCATCGAGGGCACGTTCATCGGCCACGCCCGGGTCGAGGGCAACGCGGTCGGCTACGAGACCATCGCCGCGTCCGGCGAGCACGCCACGACCCTCCACTGGACCGACAACGACGGCCAGGTGCGTGCGGGCGAGCTCGTGCTCGTGGACGCGGGGGTCGAGGTCGACTCGCTCTACACCGCGGACATCACGCGCACGCTGCCCGTCGACGGCAGGTTCACCGAGGTCCAGCGCCGCATCTACCAGGCGGTCCTCGACGCGGCCGACGCCGCGTTCGTCGCCGCCGTGCCGGGCGCCCGGTTCCGGGACGTCCACGCGGCCGCCATGAAGGTCATCGCCGAGCGCCTCGCCGAGTGGGGGCTGCTGCCCGTCACCGCCGAGGAGGCGCTGCTCCCGGAGAACCAGCACCACCGCCGCTGGATGGTGCACGGCACCAGCCACCACCTCGGTCTCGACGTGCACGACTGCGCGCAGGCGCGCGCGGAGCTGTACCTCGACGGGATCCTCGAGCCGGGCATGGTGTTCACCATCGAGCCCGGCCTGTACTTCAAGTCCGACGACCTGCTCGTCCCCGAGGAGTTCCGCGGGATCGGCGTGCGGATCGAGGACGACGTCCTCGTCACCTCCGACGGCAACGAGAACCTGTCGGCCGCGCTGCCCCGCGAGCCGGACGCCGTCGAGGCGTGGATGGCGGGCCTGCTCGGCCGCTGAGGGTGTCGATCGGGGTCACCGGTCGACGTCACCTCGTGTGAAGGGACATCCCGACACAGGAGGCTGACATGGACCCGAACCTCGCCCTGCTGTTCTCGAGGGCCGCGACGATCCGCCTGGTGCACGGCGGCATGGCCGACGGGCCGCAGGTCGACCCCGCCCCGACCTTCCGGGAGCGCCTCAGGGCGCGGTCGGCGGGCCGGACGACGGCCCGGGCTGGTCGGAAGGCGGTCCGCTCGGCGGAGCGGGTGGTCCGGGCGGCGGAGGCGGCGGCACGCTCGGCGAGCCCCACGGCTGGGACCCCGCAGCCGGTGGGTACGCACCCGACGGATCCGACGGGCTGGTGGTGGTGAGCGGGGCCGGTGGGCGCGCCGGCCAGCCGGACTGCACGCCACCGATCTCACGCAGCAGCTCGCGCGCCTTGTGCGCCTGCTCCTGCCGGCACAGCACCGCGTACGACGACGCGACGATCTGGCTGGTCGACGTGAAGTCGCGCTTCCCGCGGGAGAACGAGTACGTGAGGATCGCGAACAGCAGGCCGAACGCGCCACCGATGAAGATCGCGGGGACCAGCGGGCTCTGCGCACCGGGCGTCGTGAAGAGGCTGAGCAGGAGCCCGACGAACAGGCCGAACCACGCCCCGGACAGGAACCCGCCGAGCGCCACGCGAGGGTAGGAGAGGCGTCCGGTGACGCGCTCGACCATCTTGAGGTCCGTGCCGACGATGGTCACCAGCTGCACCGCGAACGCGTTGTCCGCGAGGTGGTCGACGGCCTTCTGCGCCTCGAGGTACGTGGAGTAGGCCGCGACGGTCTCACCCTGCGGTGGTGTAGGGGTGCGCGGGGGGCGGGCGTTACCGGAGAACGACATGTCGCGATCCTCTCCCAGGGCCGCACGGATCGCCAGGCCCGGTCGACGTGCGGGTGACGTGTGGTCCACCACCCGGCGGTGCGGCGGCTGACGTCGGGTGCCCGGTCTAGGCTGACCGCGTGAGCAGCGTCGGGACCAGGGTGTTCGTCGCGCGCCTTGCCGGGACCAACGTGTTCGACCCCCTCGGAGACCAGGTGGGACGGGTGCGCGACGTCGTCGTGCTGGTGCGTCCCAAAGGGCTGCCCCGCGCCGTCGGGCTCGTCGTCGAGGTGGCCGCGCGCCGCCGCGTGTTCCTCCCGCTGACCCGCGTCACCGCCATCGACGCCGGGCAGGTCATCTCGACCGGCCTGGTGAACATGCGCCGGTTCGAGCAGCGGGCCTTCGAGACCCTCGCCGTCGGCGAGCTGCTGGACCGGACGGTCGAGTTCGTCGACGGCTCCGGGCAGGCGAGCATCGAGGACGTCGCCATCGAGCTGCAGCGCAACGGCGACTGGGTGATCTCCAAGGTGTTCGTCCGTCGCAGCCCCGCCGGACGCTCGGGCATCCTGCGCCGCCGCGGCGAGACGCTGCTGGTGTCCGTCGACGAGGTCACGGGGCTGGGTCAGGCGAGCGCCGCCCAGGGAGCCGAGCTGCTGCTCGCGCAGTACGAGGACCTCAAGCCCGCCGACCTCGCCGACGTCCTGCACGACCTCGGCCTGACCCGGCGTCTGGAGGTCGCCAGCGCGCTGGACAACGAACGGCTGGCCGACGTGCTGGAGGAGCTGCCCGAGGACGACCAGGTGGGCATCCTGCAGGGCCTCGCCCTGACCCGTGCGGCCGACGTGCTGGAGGCGATGCAGCCCGACGACGCGGCCGACCTGCTCGGTGAGCTGCCCGAGAGCCAGGCCGCGGAGCTGCTCGAGCTCATGGAGCCCGACGAGGCGAAGGACGTCCGGCGCCTGCTCGCGTACGAGGACAACACCGCGGGTGGCCTCATGACCACCGAACCGGTGATCCTCGGCCCGGAGACGCCCATCGCCGCCGCGCTCGCGCACGTGCGCCGGCAGGACCTCACGCCCGCGCTGGCGTCGATGGTGTTCGTCGCGCGCCCGCCGCTGGAGACGCCGACCGGTCGGTTCATCGGCGTCGTGCACCTGCAGCGGCTGCTGCGTGAGCCCCCGCACGAGGCGATCGGCTCCATCGTCGACACCGACATCGAGTCCATCCCCGTCGACGCGCCGCTGCTGTCGGTGACCCGCAACCTGGCCACCTACAACCTGCTGGCCCTGCCGGTCGTGGACGCCGAGAAGCGTCTGCTCGGCGTGGTGTCCGTCGACGACGTCCTCGACCACCTGCTGCCCGAGGACTGGCGGGAGACCGACGACGAGGGCAACTTCCCGGACACGAGCGTCCTGGGCATCACGCGACCGGGGGCGAGCCGTGGCTGACCGCCTGGACACGCCGCTGGAGACGCGTCGACGGTTCATCCGTCGGCCCCAGCTCGACGAGGACGCGTCGGGCAAGGTCTCGGAGAGCATCGCCCGGTTCCTGGGCACCCCGCGGTTCATCATCTACCTGACGGTCTTCTGCCTCGTCTGGATCATCTGGAACGTGTGGGCGCCGCCCGAGATGCGGTTCGACTCGGCCGCGCGCGGGTTCACGGCCCTCACCCTGATGCTCTCCCTGCAGGCGTCGTACGCCGCGCCGCTGATCCTGCTCGCGCAGAACCGGCAGACGGACCGCGACCGCGTGCAGGCCGAGCAGGACCGTCAGCGCTCCGAGCGCAACCTCGCGGACACCGAGTTCCTGGCCCGCGAGATGGCGGCGCTGCGCATCGCGCTGTCCGAGGTGGCCACCCGCGACTTCGTCCGCTCCGAGCTGCGCAACATGCTGGAGGACCTCACGGCGGAGCGCGACGGGGACAGGGACCACGACAGCGAGCGTCCCGACAAGAAGGGCGACCGCACCCGCGGCGGCGGCGACCGGCAGGGACGGGCCTGACCACCGCCCGACCTACGATGGGCCCATGCCGGACCCCACCGACCCCCTGATCGACGCCATCCGCGACGCGCTGACGCACGTCCTCGACCCGGAGATCAAGCGTCCGATCACGGACCTGGGCATGGTCCGTTCCGTCGAGGTCGTCGGGTCTCGCGCGACGGTCGGCATCGACCTGACGACGCCGGGCTGCCCGCTGAAGGACACGCTGACGCGCGACGTCAGCGCCGCGGCGGCGACCGTCGACGGGATCGAGGACGTCGCGGTCGTGTTCGGTGTCATGTCGGCGGAGCAGCGGGCGGCGCTGCGGACCCTGCTGCGTGGTACCGACTCCGAGCCCGTCATCCCGTTCGCGCAGCCCGGCTCGCTGACGAAGGTGTTCGCGATCGCGTCGGGCAAGGGTGGCGTCGGCAAGTCGTCCGTGACGGCCAACCTGGCGGTCGCGATGGCCGCCGACGGGCTCAAGGTCGGCATCGTCGACGCCGACATCTACGGCTTCTCGATCCCGCGGATGCTCGGGGTCACGCGGCAGCCGACGCGGGTCGACGACATGCTGCTGCCGCCCGAGGCGTTCGGGGTGCTCGTCGTCTCGATCGGCATGTTCGTCCCGCCCGGGCAGCCGGTCGTGTGGCGCGGGCCGATGCTGCACCGGGCGCTGCAGCAGTTCCTCGCGGACGTCTTCTGGGGCGACCTCGACGTGCTCCTGCTCGACCTGCCCCCCGGTACCGGGGACATCGCCATCTCGGTGGCGCAGCTGCTCCCGAGCTCCGAGATCGTCGTCGTGACCACGCCGCAGGTCGCGGCCGCCGAGGTGGCCGAGCGCGCCGGGTCCGTTGCCGTGCAGACCCGGCAGCACGTGGTCGGCGTGGTGGAGAACATGTCCTGGCTGGAGCAGCCGGACGGGTCGCGGCTCGACGTGTTCGGCACCGGCGGCGGGCAGACCGTCGCCGACAACCTCACGCGCATCACCGGTGGCGACGTCCCCCTGCTCGGTCAGGTGCCGCTCGACGTGCGCCTGCGTGAGGCCGGCGACGCGGGGACGCCCGTGGTGCTCAGCGCCCCGGACTCCCCCGCCGCCCAGGCGCTGCTGGGCGTCGCCCGGTCCCTGACCGCCCGTCGCCGCGGCCTCGCGGGCCGCTCCCTGGGCCTGACCCCGGCGGTCCGGTAGCCGGACCGCGGGTGCACGACGCCCCGACGCCACCGCCCCGCTCGCAGCCCCCGCGCCCGCGCCCGTGCCCGTGCCCAGGAGCGTTCCGGGCGGTAGGCGCGTGTCCAACCCAGCCGCACTTGGTTCGAGAGTGACGGGTGTGGCGACGGCGGCGCCCCGGGAGTGCGCTCCCGCACCAGGTGCGGCGGGGTTGGACACCCGCAGCGCTAGCACGCGGACGTGCCCATGTTGAAGTTTGTTCGATCCAGTGCGATGCTGTTCGGGTGCTTGCGTCGCAGCGTCAGGAGCGGATCCTCGCTGCCGTGCGTGCCGACGGGGCCGCTCGCGTCGCCGACCTGGTGGAGAGCCTCGACGTCTCGGACATGACCGTCCGGCGGGACATCGCGGAGCTCGCGCGTGCGGGCCTGGTCCGTCGCGTCCACGGCGGTGCCGTGGCCGCGGACGCACTGGGCCGCCCCACCGATGAGCCGGGCTTCGACGCGAAGCGCTCCTGGGCCGGCCCCGAGAAGGCGGCGATCGCCCGTGCCGCGCTGGCCACCGTCGAACCGGGGCAGGCGGTCGCCCTGTCCGCGGGCACGACGACGTTCCTGCTGGCCGAGCTGCTCGCCGGAGCCGGCATCCCGGACCTCACGGTCGTCACCAACGGCCTGCGCATCGCCGACGCGCTGCACGGTGCGGCAGGGGTCGAGGTCATCCTCACGGGCGGCGTCCGCACCCCCTCCGACGCGCTCGTCGGCCCCGTCGCGGACGCCACGCTCGCGAGCCTGCGCGTCGACCGCACGTTCCTCGGCGTCCACGGCCTCGACGCCAGCGGACTGACCACCCCCAACCTCGCCGAGGCGGCCACCGACCGCGCCCTCATGGCCTGCGCCGCCGCGACCACGGTGCTCGCCGACCACACGAAGTGGGGGGTCGTCGGCCTGGCCAGGATCGCCCCCCTCGACGACATCGACACCCTGCTCACCGACGACGCCCTGCCCGCCGACGCCCGACGACACCTGACCGGCACCGCCCTCCGCCTGGTCACCACCCCAGGAGCCACCTCGTGAACACGACCGCGCGCATCACCCCGACCACGCTGGCCGACGGCCGCGAGCTGGTCTACTTCGACGACTCCGAGCCGTACGTCTCGGGCGCGGCGACCCGCACCCTGACCGACGCGCGCCCGCTGGCGGACCGGTTCGCACCCGTGCCCGACGCGGACGGCGTACCGCAGCCGGTGACCGGCCCCGAGCTGCGTCGCGACCCGCTCACGGGCGAGTGGATCCCGATGGCCGCACACCGGATGAACCGCACGTTCCTGCCGCCCGCCGACGCCAACCCGCTGGCGCCCGCGAAGCCCGGTGCGGTCTACCAGGACGGCGAGATCCCCGCCGAGGACTACGACGTCGTCGTGTTCGAGAACCGCTTCCCGTCGCTGCTCGCCGTCCCCGGCGTGCCGGACGCCCCCGTGCAGCGCGACGGSGAGCCGCTCTGGACCGTCCGGCCCGCCGCCGGCCGGTGCGAGGTCATCTGCTTCTCGTCGGACTCGACCGCGTCCCTGAGCACCGTGACCCCCCGCCGGATGCGCACGATCGTCGAGGCCTGGACGCAGCGGACGGAGGCCCTGAGCGCACTGCCGGGCATCGAGCAGGTGTTCGTGTTCGAGAACCGCGGCAAGGAGATCGGCGTCACGCTGCACCACCCGCACGGGCAGATCTACGCGTTCCCGTACGTCACGCCGAGGACGACCGCGATGCTCGCGCAGGCGCACGCCCACCACGAGCGGACCGGCCGCCTGCTGGGCCGGGACGTGCTGGACGCCGAGCTCGCCCACGGGGAGCGGATCGTCCTGGAGTCGGAGCACTGGGTGGCGTACGTGCCGTTCGCGGCGCGCTGGCCCGTCGAGGTGCACCTGGCGCCGCGGCGCGACGTGCCCGACCTGCCGGCCCTGACCGACGCGGAGCGCGACGACCTGTCGACCGTCTACCTGTCGCTGCTGCAACGGCTGGACCGGTTCTTCGTCGGCCCCGACGGCGAGGCCATCCCCCTGCCGTACATCTCCGGCTGGCACCAGGCACCCACCCGCGAGGGCCGGGACGTCTCGCGCCTGCACCTGCAGCTGTTCTCGGTGCTGCGCGCACCGGGCAAGCTCAAGTACCTGGCCGGCGTCGAGTCCGGCATGGGCGCCTGGATCAGCGACACCACCCCCGAGCGCATCGCGACCCGACTGCAGGAGCTGGCATGACCGCCGACGTGACCTGGCTGGACGTCTGGACCCCGCAGGAGGGCGCCGACCGGGTCCGCGGCCTGTTCGCGGGCCGGTTCGACGCCGAGCCGGAGGGCACCTGGTCGGCACCCGGTCGGGTCAACCTGATCGGTGAGCACACCGACTACAACGGCGGCCTCTGCCTGCCCATCGCGCTCCCCCACCGGACGTACACCGCCGTGCGGCGTCGCGACGACGACGTGGTGCGGCTCGTGAGCGCGCAGGAACCCAACGGGATCCGGACCGTCGACCTCGCCGGCGTGGCCCCGGGCACCGTCGACGGTTGGGTGGGCTACGTCGTGGGGGTCGCGTGGGCGCTGCGGCAGGCGGGTCACCCCGTCGCCGGCTTCGACGTCGCGATCGACTCGTGCGTGCCGTACGGCGCCGGGCTGTCGTCGTCCGCGGCACTGGAGGCGTCGACCGCGGTCGCGCTCGACGCGGTGTTCGGGCTCGGCCTGTCGGCGTCCGACGAGGGTCGCGCCACGCTCGCCGCCCTGTGCGTGCGCGCCGAGAACGAGATCGCCGGTGCGCCCACCGGCGGCATGGACCAGGCGGCGTCGTTGCGGTCGCAGGACGGGCACGCGCTGCTGCTCGACTGCCTCGACGGCTCCGTCCGGCACGTCCCGTTCGACCTCGCGGCGCACGACCTGGCCCTGCTCGTGGTCGACACCCGCGCCGAGCACGCCCTCGTCGACGGGCAGTACGCCGCGCGACGGGCGTCGTGCGAGGCGGCGGCCGCGCGGTTGGGGGTCGCGACGCTGCGGGAGGTCTCCGACGACCCGCGCGGGCTGGAGTGGGCCCTGGGCAAGCTCGACGACGAGGTCCAGGTCCGCCGCGTCCGGCACGTGGTGAACGAGATCGACCGCGTGACCTGGTTCGTCGCGCTGCTCGACGCCGGGGAGGTCGGGCTGGTCGGGACGCTGATGAACGCGTCCCACGCCTCGCTGCGCGACGACTACGAGGTGTCCTGCCGCGAGCTGGACCTCGTGGTCGACACGGCCCGCGCAGCCGGTGCCGTGGGAGCGCGGATGACCGGCGGCGGGTTCGGCGGGTCGGCGATCGCGCTGGTCGCGTCCGACGAGGTGGACCGCGTGGCGCAGGCCGTGGCGGACGCGTTCGCCGACGCCGGGCTGCGGGCGCCGGGCTTCCTCGTGGCAACGGCGTCGGACCCGGCCGCCTGACGCGACGACCGACGGCGGCGTTTCGTTGTCCACCCGTCGGTCCATGCGAGGAGCGGTCGGCAGCGCCTAGGGTGCAGAACCATGCGTGGACGTCGAGTGGTGACCGCGGTGGGCCTCCTCGTCCTTGCGGGCTGCTCGAGCGGCCCGAGCGCGTCGGACGAGGGCGCGCTCTCCGCGTATCTCGGGGAGTACGCGGCGCGGATGCACGCCGGGGATGCGGCGCGAGCGGTCGCCGTCGAGGAGGAGATCGCGTCCTGCATGCACGCGCAGGGTTTCGACTACGAACCCCGCCCGGACGGCGCCTGGCAGTCCGAGCTCTCCGTGGTCCCGCGCCAGCAGAACCCCCTGGCGTGGGCGAAGGAGCACGGCTACGGCATGGTCGACGCGAGCACGACGTCGGTGCAGCTCGCACCGCCCGACCCGAACGCCGACCTCCTCGCGGCGATGTCCGCGAGCGAGCGTGATGCCTACGACGAGGCCATGGTCGGCGCGGCGGCCGACGATCCGCTCGCGCCGGTCGACGGGTGCGCCGCACCGGCGGAAGCGGCCATGACGGGCGCGTGGCAGGACCCAACCTACGAGCACTACCTGGACGAGGCGCTGCGGATCGAGGAGTCCGTGAGGGACCACGCGCGCGTGACAGCCGCCACCACCGCCTGGCGCGATTGCGTCGCCGAGCGCGGGCACCCCGAGCTCGAGGAGCCGGGCGACGGGAGGCTGCTGATGGACGACGAGATCGCCCCGTTCCAGTCCGGCGGCCCGGGGCACATCCCCGCCGCGCAGAAGACGCGGCTCCTGGCTCTGGAGATCGAGCTGGCGACCACCGAGGCGGAGTGCGACGACGAGGTCGGGCTGACCCGCACCCGGGACGAGTTGATCAGCGCCGCGCAGGAGGCGTTCGTCGAGGAGCACCGCGGCGAGCTCGCGGACTGGGAGCTGAGCTGGCCGGCGCCGTCGCCGTCGTCGTGACACGCGGCCACGGTCGTCGATTCTAGTGCGTATCGCGCAGTAGTGTCTGCCCCGCAGTATCACGAACGCATCATCCCCACGACGGATCCTCCGGGCCTCGCCGGGTCGGTACGTTCCCAGCGCACGTCCCGACGACTAACCGAGGAGCCCGACCGTGGGGGTCACCCGCAGGATCATCTTCCCGACCATCCGCCTGATCCTGTGGGCGGTCATCGCGGCCGCCCTGGTGAAGATCGCGTTCGCGGGCGCAGACGTGACCACGGTCGACACGTCGCTGCAGCCCACCGGCGCCGTCGTCGAGCCCACCGTCGAGGTGTCCACCGCGACCGTGACCAACGCCGTCACGGTCCAGGCCTCGGTGACGGCGGACCCGGCCGTCGTCGTGCGCGCCACGCTCGCCGGCACGGTCTCCAAGCTGCTCGCCGCCGACGGTGCCGTCGTCGCGGTCGGGACACCGGTCCTTGAGATCCGGCAGGAGACCCCGCAGGACCCGATCGTCCGGACGGACCCGGCGACCGGCGAGCAGACCACCACCGAGCGCCGGCCCAAGGTCACGCTCGAGACGGTGAAGGCGCCTGTCGCCGGCACGCTGACCCTGCCGACCCTGAAGGACCAGGTCGTCTCCGTCGGCGACGAGGTCGGCAAGGTCGCACCCGGCACGCTGTCGGTCACGGGCACGCTCACGCCCGACCAGCAGTACCGCCTCGTGGGCGCTCCGACGCAGGCAGCCGTGACCCTCACGGGTGGGCCGGCGCCGTTCGAGTGCACCGGCCTGCGGGTCGGCGCGACACCCACCACCGGGACCCAGCAGGTCTCCGACGGCACGACGAGCTCGTCGGGCTCGGTCACCTGCGCGATCCCGGCGGGGATCACGGCGTTCCCCGGCCTCGGTGCGACGGTCGAGATCACCAACGGCACGGCGGCCGACGCGGTGGTCGTCCCGATCACCGCGGTACAGGGCACCGTGCAGGCGGGGAACGTCTGGGTGGTCGCCGCCGACGGCACGAACGAGAAGCGCGCCGTGGTCCTGGGTCTGACCGACGGGAAGAACGTGCAGGTCACCGAGGGCCTGGCCGCCGGCGACACCATCCTCGAGTTCATCCCGGTGCCCGGCGGCACGGGCAAGCAGGTCGACTGCAGCGTCGACTACGACCCGATGGTCTGCGGCGGATGAGCCTCCTCGAGCTCACGGACGTCACCCGGTCGGTGCGGCTGCCCGACGACCGGCTGCTGCACATCCTGCAGGGCGTGACCGTCGCGGTCGACGCCGGCGAGCACGTCGCGATCGTCGGCCGGTCCGGCACCGGCAAGTCGACGCTGCTCAACATCCTCGGCCTGCTCGACGCACCGACCACCGGGCAGTACCTCCTCGAGGGCGTGCCCATCGGCACCCTCTCGAACGGTGCCCGCACCAAGCGACGCGGCCGCGACTTCGGCTTCGTGTTCCAGCAGTTCAACCTGCTGCCCGGCCGCACGGCCCTGGAGAACGTGTCCGCTCCCCTGCTCTACGCGCGCGGCCGGCAGTTCTGGTCCCGGACGCGGCTGGCCGCGGAGATGCTCGAGCGGGTCGGCCTGGGCGACCGCGTCGACACGATGCCCGACAAGCTGTCGGGCGGTGAGCAGCAGCGCGTCGCGATCGCCCGGGCGCTCGTGCGCGGCCCCCGCGTGATCCTCGCCGACGAGCCCACCGGCGCCCTCGACGTCGAGACCGGCGGGGAGGTCATGGACCTCCTCGACGAGATCGCGTCGCAGACCGGTGCCGCCCTGGTGACGATCACGCACGATCTCGCCGTCGCCGCCCGCGCCGAGCGCCAGTACCGGCTCGCCGAGGGGATCCTGCTGCCCATCAGCCTGGACACGACGTCCGAGTGGATGGGCGACGTGCCGCTCGTCGCCGACCGGTCCTCCCACACCGAACGGCGCCTGCCCGACGCGGAGGTGCACGCATGACCGGCGTCGTCGGTGCGGTCGTCGAGGCCTGGGGCGAGCTGCGGATCCACAAGCTGCGCGTCCTGCTCGCGCTCATCGGGGTGGCGTGCGCCGTCACCGCCATCACCGGGGTCACCGCGCTCGTGTCGATGCTCAACCAGTCGTTCACGGAGCAGACCGAACGCCAGTCGGGGCGGTCGGTGACGCTCAACGTCAACGCCTGGCCCCAGGGCGCGCAGGCCACGGCACCGGCCGGCTGGGACGAGGCATTCGGACGCGTGCTCGAGCGCTACGACATCACCTACGCCAGCCGCGACGAGTGGACGCAGGCGGCGATGCGGTTCCCGGACGGCACCCGATCGACGCAGGTGCGGGCCGTGGACGCGGACCTCGGCGTCATCAACCGCATCGTGCCCGAGCAGGGTCGCTGGTTCACCGGCGCCGACGAGGAGGCCCTCGCGCCGACCCTCGTCGTCAACGAGGCGTTCCTGCGTGCGTCCGGGCTCACCGACCTGTCGTCGCGCCCGACCGTCCAGCTGGGCGACCGTGCGCCGGTCACCGCGACCGTCATCGGAGTCCTGCGCGACGAGTGGCCGGGCGCCGAGCCGTCGGCGTTCGTCCTGTACGAGCATCTCCACCGCTGGATCGGCCCGGACGGGTCCGGCGCACGCTCGGGCGGCTCGGGGCCCGCCGTGGCGGACCCGATGATGCCCGTGCAGGTGCCGGCGATGCTCCTGTGGGTGCCCGCCGAACGGTCGGCGGAGATCGGCGAGAGCATCCAGCGCGACCTGCAGGCGACCGCGCCCGGCTGGCAGGTGGACGTCATGGACAACCACTGGGACGACGGAGGGCTCGACCGCGCGACGAAGTGGGTCGGCATCGGGGTCGGGGGCTTCGCCCTGCTGCTCGGCGGGCTCGGCCTGGTCAACATCGCGCTGGTGACCGTGCGGTACCGGATCCGGGAGATCGGGATCCGCCGGTCGTTCGGTGCGACGTCCGGACGCGTGTTCTTCGGGGTGCTGCTCGAGTCGGTGGTGGCGACCGTGGTGGCCGGGCTCGTCGGCGTGGTGCTGGCCGTCGCGATCATCAAGAACATCCCCGTCGAGCGGGTGTTCGGCGGGGGGATCCAGGACATGCCTCCCTTCCCGTTCAGCGCCGCGATGGTCGGGATGGCCGCCGCCGTCGCGGTCGGCGCCCTGGCAGGACTGATCCCCGCGACGTTCGCCGTCCGGGTCAAGGTCATCGACGCCATCCGCTACTGACGTATGACATCCCGAAAAGGTTGTGCACCCCACGGTGGATGTTTCACCGCGAGCCGTCTCCCTAGGCTCGGGTCGCACGACAGCGCACGTGAGGACCGCGCCGGGCGCCCGCGGAGGGCGGGCGTCCGGCGTCCTCCCTGCGCGGCAGCGAGATCACCCCGGGGGATGATCTTTTGTCCCGATCTCGCCCGATATCGTCCAGGGCGACACCCCAGTGAGAGCGACTGTGACTCCCCCCTGCCGAAAGGGCACGCCACGATGAGAACCACGCCGACCTTCACCGCGATCGCCACGGGGGCCGTCGCCCTGGCTCTTCTCACGGGCTGCAGCTCCGGCGGCGGCCCGACGGGCGACGCGACGCTGACCTACGAGGACAGCCCGCTCGCGGCGTACTGGGAGAAGCTGGGCGGGTCCCAGGACGAGGCGGAGATGGACGCCCAGATGGCCCGCTCCGAGGAGATCGTCGCCGCCTGCATGCAGGACGAGGGCTTCGAGTACACCCCGCAGGACACCTCGGGCATGAGCAGGAGCTTCGACGACAGCGACGACGACATGCCCGCGTGGGACTCGCTCGAGTTCGCGGAGCAGTACGGCTACGGCGCCACCACGTCCCAGGACATGCCGATGAACCAGGGCGACGGCGAGGAGTGGGTGGACCCGAACGCCGACTACGTCGCCACGATGAGCGAGTCCGAGCAGCAGGCCTTCTGGGAGGCCCTCTACGGTGCGCAGTCGATGGATCCGGTGCCGGTCGACGAGGAGACGGCCGAGGAGGACATCCCGGAGTACGACTGGACGACCGCCGGCTGCCAGGGCAAGGCCCAGCACGAGGTCTACGAGGCGGGCCAGATCTGGGACGACCCGGAGTTCAAGGACCTCACGGAAGCGATGAACGAGCTGTGGCAGGACACGCAGACCGACGAGCGGACGACCACGGCGTACGCGAAGTGGGCCGACTGCATGGCTGACGAGGGGTACGACTTCGCCAACCCGCAGGAGGCCCAGGACAGCATCTACGAGCTGACCGGCGAGATCCCCTACGACGAGGAGACCGGCACGCAGGACGAGGCCGCCCTGGCGGAGATCCGCGAGCAGGAGATCGCGACCGCCGTCGCCGACCGCACCTGCCAGGACAGCACGGGTTCCGCCCGCGCGGCGCTCCAGGCGCAGTTCGACATCGAGCAGGAGTTCATCGACGCGCACAAGGACGAGCTCGACGCCATGGTCGAGAAGGCGGCACAGGCCTCCAAGTGAGCAACCGCATCGTGGTCCTGCCAGGAGGAGAGAAATGAGCACGCAGGTCACCGGAGGGCGGCGCACCATCGTCGTGATGGCGGTCGTCGCCGTCGTCTGCCTCGCCGCAGGAGTGCTCCTGAGCAGGCTGATCGTGTCGCCGGGCAAGGCGGCCGCCGACGCGGCACCCCCCACGGCCGGTCCGATCACCGTGCCGGTGGAGAGCCGGGTCATCGCGAACGAGCTCGTCATCCGTGGCGACATCGGGTACGACGACCCGGTCGCCCTGCGGGTCGAGACCGGGGACCTGGGCGGGCCGGCCGTCGTCACCGGCCAGGTGCCGGTGGTCGGTGCCGAGATCGGTCCGGCCTCGGTCGCGCTCGAGATCGTCGGCCGGCCGGTCATCGTGCTGCCGGGCGACCTGCCGACGTACCGCTCGCTGCGGGCGGGGGTCTCGGGGCCCGACGTCCGTCAGCTCAAGGCCGCACTGGTCGCCCTCGGCATCGACACCGGCAACGCGGAGAGCGACGCCTACGACGCCGCGACCGCCGCGGGTGTCCGCGCGCTGTACCAGCGCGTCGGGTACGAGCCGCCGTCGGCGGGCGAGGAGCTCCAGGACGCCGTCGCGGCGGCACGCGACGGTGTCCGGTCGGCGCAGGACGCGCTGAGCGCCGCCCAGCGTGAGCTGGCGGCCGCGGCCGTCGGCCCGCTGCAGTCGGTGATCATCGGCCTGGACACGTCGGTCACGGTCGCCCAGGCGACGCTCGACCAGGAGCAGGCCCGGTGCACCGCCCCGACCGAGGAGGCTCCGTGCAGCCCTGTCGCGGTGGTGGAGGCGCAGGGTGCGCTCGCCCAGGCGAAGGCGGCGCGGGCCGAGGCGGGCAACCCGGCGGACACGGGCGCCCAGCGCGCGGCCGTCGCGTCGGCGCAGTCGCTGCTGTCGGCGGCCCGCGAGGACCAGGCCGAGGCGCAGACCGCGACGCTCACCCCGCTCCCGGCCAGCGAGATCGTGTTCGTCCCGACCCTCCCCCGCCGCGTGGACGTCGTCCAGGCGACCCGCGGCGGGACCATCACCGGGGAGTTCATGAGCGTGTCGGGGGCCACGATCCAGATCACGGGGAGCGCGACCCGTGCGGACGCCGAGCTGCTCACGGTCGGCACGGTCGGGTCGATCGTGCTCGACGACCAGGAGCTGCCCGTCACCGTCGCCGAGGTCACGGACCCGAAGGCCGCGCCCACGACACCTGAGGGGGAGACGGAGGGCGAGGAGCAGGAGCAGGAGAACGAGCCGAAGGGTGACCGTCGGGCGGTGATCTTCACCCTGGGCAACCTCACGCCGGAGCAGGTCATCGCGCTGCAGAACACCAACGTCCGCGTCCGGGTGCCGGTGAGCTCCACGGAGGGTGAGGTGCTCGCCGTGCCCCTCGCAGCGCTGACCGCCGGTCCGGGTGGAGAGTCTCGGGTCGAGCTCGCCGGGAGCAGCGGGAAGGCCAGCTCGCTGGTCACCGTCACCACCGGCCTCGCCGCCGACGGGTACGTCGAGATCGCGGGCTCGGAGACACCGCTGACCGCGGGCGACCTCGTCGTGGTCGGCGTTGCCGGCACGGACGAGAAGTCGGCCGACGCCGAGGCGGACGAGTGACCGTCCTCGACCTGCTCGAACCCGCCGAGCGCCTCGAGCCGATCCCCCCGGTGCTCGAGCTGCGCGGTGCTGCCCGGCAGTTCCCGGGCGACCCACCGGTCCACGCGCTGCACCCGGCCGACCTCGCGGTCGGGTCCGGCGACTACCTCTCGGTGGTCGGTCCGTCGGGCTCCGGCAAGTCCACGCTCCTGAACCTGCTCGGCCTGCTGGACAAGCCCACCGACGGCGAGTACCTGCTCGACGGCATCCCGACGGCCGGCGCCGGCGAGCGCGAGCGGGCTGCCCTGCGTGCCGGCCACATCGGGTTCGTGTTCCAGGCGTTCCACCTCATGCCGCACCGGACGGTGCTGGAGAACGTCCTGCTCGCCACGCTGTACAGCGGGGTGCCGCGGGCGGAGCGGCGGGACCGCGCCCTGGCCGCGTTGGACCGGGTCGGGCTGAGCCACCGCATCGACTTCGTCCCGACCGTGCTGTCCGGTGGTGAGCGTCAGCGGGCCGCCGTCGCACGCGCGGTCGTCGCGCAGCCTCGCGTGCTGCTGGCCGACGAGCCGACGGGCAACCTCGACTCGGAGAGCTCGGCGAGCGTGCTCGACCTGTTCGACGAGCTCCACGCGGGGGGTCTGACGCTGCTGGTCATCACGCATGACGACGAGGTGTCCGCGCGCGCGGAGCGCCGGGTCCGGATCGCCGACGGGTACCTGCGGGAGATCCCGTGACCGCGGTGACCGAGCGCGTGGCGCGGTCCGACAGGTTCGGGCTGCGCGACCTGCTCGCCGAGGCCGCTGCCGGGATCGGCGCCCGGCCGGGACGGCTGCTCCTGACCATCCTGGGCACCGTGCTCGGCATCGCCTCGGTCGTGGTGACCATCGGGCTGGCGCAGACCGCGTCGGGGCAGATCAACAAGCAGTTCGACGCGGTCGCGGCCACGCAGGCGGTGGCCAAGCCCGAGACCAGCAACGGCTGGGACGGGTCCGCGCGCGCCCTCGGGTCGCTGCCGTGGGACGCGTCGGCCCGCGCCGAACGGCTCGCGGGCGTCGAGGCCGCCGGGACCTTCTCGACGGTGGATGTCGGCGGCGCGGAGATCACCGCGGTGCCCGTGCACGACCCGTCGGCCGCCCGTACCGTCGCGCCGGACGTCGTCGCGACGTCGCCGGGGGCACTCGAGGCCGTCCGTGGACGCATCGTCCAGGGCCGCTACTTCGACGCGGGTCACGACGCCCGCGCCGACCGCGTCGTCGTGCTGGGTGTCACCGCCGCCGAGCGCCTCGGCGTCGTCCGGGTCGACCGGCAGCCGTCGATCTTCATCGGCGACCGCGCGTACCAGGTCATCGGCATCGTCGACGACGTGCAGCGACGGTCCGACGTGCTCTCGTCGGTGCTGATGCCCGAGGGGACCGCCCGGGCGGACTTCGCGCTGGTGTCACCGGACGAGCTGCACCTGCACCTCGCGGTCGGCGCCGGTCCTGTGGTCGGCAGCCAGCTGGCGACCGCCCTGAGCCCGAACGCGCCCGAGACGATCGACGTCCAGACCCCGCCCGCGACCTCCACGGTGCGGCAGAGCGTGCAGGCGGACGTGAACACGATCTTCCTGGCCCTCGGCGGTGTGGCGCTGCTGATCGGTGGCGTCGGGATCGCGAACGTGACCCTGTTGTCGGTGCTGGAGCGCGTCGGCGAGATCGGTCTGCGGCGGGCGCTCGGCGCGACGCGGCGGGACATCGGTGCGCAGTTCATGGTCGAGTCGGTGGTGGTCGGCCTGCTCGGCGGGATGCTGGGCGCCGCGCTCGGGGTCGCCGTCGTCGTCGGGGTCAGCGCCGCCCAGGAGTGGACGCCCATCCTCGACCTGCGGATGGTCGGCGTCGCCGCCCTGGCGGGTGGGGTGATCGGTCTGCTGGCCGGGCTCTACCCGTCGCTCAAGGCCGCGTCGATCGAGCCCATCGCGGCGCTGCGTGGGGGCGTCTGACGCGTCATGTCCTCGTGCAGCGCCCAGAACACGGAGTAGGGCGTCCCGTCCGCGGTGGGCGGCCGACCTGCGAAGTCGTCGAGCACGTCGCCGATCCGGGCGATCAGCTCCTCGAACCCCGCAGGGTCGAGCCGCAGGCCCAGACGGGTGGCGATGACGTCCTGCGAGTCGACGAGCGCGACCTCCTCGAGGAACGTGTCGATGAGGATGCGGCTCATGCCCGGCCCGCCGGGGGTGCGCCACGACTTGCCGGTGGACCGGTACGGCACCTCGCGGGACCCGCGGGTACCCCGCCGCGCGGGCTGCGCCACGAGGAAGCCGCGGTCGACGAGGGTGCGGACGTGGTGCAGGACGGTCGCCGGGTTGCGGCCCAGGCGCTCGGCGATCTCACGGTTCGTGAGGGCATCGTCCAGGCACAGCCGCAGGATGCGGATGCGGACCGTGCTCGCGAGGGCGCGCGCGTCGGCGTCGATGTCGGCCGTGTCACGGGTCGCAGGCTCGGTCATGGGTCGATCCTCGCACAGTGATTGACATTTCCCAATCAGTTGTCGATGCTGGGCCGCGTGAGCACCTCCGACGCCACGACCCGCCGGTCGCTGATCCACCACCCGGACTTCCGCCGGCTCTGGACCGGTGACGCCTTCGGCCAGCTGGGCGCGCAGCTGACGGCCCTGGTGCTGCCGATCTTCGCGGTCCAGCAGCTCGCCGCGACCGAGTGGGAGATGGGCGTCCTCAACGCCGCCGAGTACGCCGCGTTCCTCGTCATCGGCCTGCCCGCCGGCGCGTGGGTGGACCGCATGCGCAAGCGGCGCGTGCTCGTCGTCGCGGACCTCGTGCGTGCCGCCGTGCTGGCCACCGTCGTCGTGACCGCGGCCACGGGACACGCCACGGTCCCCCTGCTGATCGTTGCTGCGCTGATCGTCAGCGTCGCCACCGTGTTCTTCGACGTGTCGCACCAGAGCTACATCCCCGGTCTCGTGGGCCTCGACCACCTCGTCGAGGGCAACTCCAAGCTGCAGGCGACCGCATCCGTCGCGCAGGTCGTGGGACCCGCGCTCGGTGGTCTGCTGCTGCGGGTCATCGCGGCACCGGCCCTCATCGCCGTGACGGTGGTGACCTACCTGATCTCGGCGTTCGCCGTCGGTCGGATCCGGCAGCAGGAGACCCCGCCGCACCCGGACACCCGTCGCCCGCTGCGCGTCGAGATCGCCGAGGGCCTGCGGTTCGTCGTCCATGAGCCGTACCTGCGCCGGATCGTCGCGTGCACGTCGCTGGCCAACTTCGCGAACGCCGTCGGCGGCGCCGTCCTCGTGATCTACGTGCTGCGCACCCTCGGTCTCGGCACGGCGGCCTACGGCGCCATCCTGTCCGCCGCCGCGGTCGGCGGTCTGGTCGGTGCCGTGGTCGCGGGCAGGCTCGCACAGTGGATCGGTGAGGGCCGGATCATCCCCCTGTCAGCGCTCGTCACGGCACCTGCGGCCGCGCTCACCCCGCTCGCCGCCACCGGTCTCGTCCCGGCGTGGCCACTGCTCATCGCAGGCGGAGCGACGTTCGGCTTCGCCGTCATCGTCTACAACGTCGCGCAGGTCAGCTTCCGGCAGCGTGTGTGCCCTCCCCCGCTGCTCGGCCGCATGAACGCCTCCGTGCGGTTCATCGTCTGGGGCTCGATGCCGATCGGCGGGCTGCTCGGCGGCTGGCTGGGCACCTCCCTCGGCGTGCTCCCGACGCTGTGGGTGTCCGTCGGCATCACCGCGCTCGCTGCGCTCCCCGTCGTCGTCTCTCCGCTGCTCCGGATGCGCGACCTGCCGGGCGCCCCCGCACTCGACGCCTGAACCGCCGGACGCGCGCCGTCGGCAGTCGCTAGGTTCGGACGGCACCCACCCCGACGCCGACCACGGAGGAGCCACATGCCGCACCGCCGCCGCGCCGTCGTCGTCGTCGCCACCCTCGCGGTGCTTGTCGGGGGGTGCACGCCGTCAGCCCCGTGGACGACCCCTGGGACCGCCGAGCCGTCCGCGAGCACCACGACCCGCACCCCCGTCCGCACCCCACGCCCACCCGGGCCCCTGTGGAGCTACCTCGAGCAGGTCGACGCCGTCTCGCAGGAGAACGAGGCCCGGATGCACCGGGAGTCCGAGGACGTCATCGCGGAGTGCATGGCTGACGAGGGCTTCGAGTACTGGCCGCGGGAGCAGCCTGCCGAGTGGGACGAGTCGGAGCAGTACACCCTCGAGTACGCGCGGCAGTACGGCTACGGGTCGACGACCACTGTGCCGGAGCCCGAGCTGTCCGAGGCGGACCGCAAGAACGAGGAGTACCGGAGGTCGCTGTCGGCCAGCGCCGCGACGACGTACGACCAGGCCATGTGGGATCACACCGACTCCGAGGGGAACCCCGCCGGGTGCACGCAGGACGCCTGGGTCGCCGTGTACCAGGAGAGCAACTGGCAGGAGGACCCTGCCTTCGCCGACCTGCACGCCCAGTTCGAGGCCTGGTTGGTGGCGATGCTCCAGGATCCCCGGATGACCGAGGCCGCCACGGACTGGTCCGCGTGCATGGCGGAGGCCGGGTACGACCTGGCCACACCGAGCGATGCCCAGGACAGCGTCATGGGCAACGGTGTGGTCACCCCGGAGAGGGACGCGAAGGAGATCGACACCGCGGTCGCCGACCTCACCTGCCAGCTGGAGACCGACTACCAGACCTCGATGCTCGCGGCGCAGCACGTCATGGAGCAGGAGTTCGTCGACGCGCACCGGGACCAGCTCGAGGCCCTGGTGGACGCGCACGCCCTCGAGCAGGACTGAGCGTCAGAGGTCGTACTCGACCACCACGGGGGCGTGGTCCGAGAACCGCTCCGCGTAGGTGGCAGCCCGGTCGACGGTCGCACGCACGGCGGCGTCGGCCAGGTCCGGCGTGGCCAGCTGGTAGTCGATGCGCCAGCCCGCGTCATTGTCGAACGCCTTCCCGCGCCACGACCACCACGTGAACGGCCCCGGCCCCTCGCCGCCCAGCTTGCGGCCGAGGTCGTGCCAGCCCAGGTCGTCGAACCAGCGGTCCAGGTAGGCGCGCTCGCGCGGGAGGAACCCCGCGGACTTGAGGTTGCCCTTCCAGTTCCTGATGTCCGCCTCACGGTGCGCGATGTTCACGTCCCCGGCGACGACCGCGTAACCGCCCTGCTCCGCGATCTCCGCCAGCCGGCCGGTGACGTGGTCGAGGAACGCGTACTTGTCATCCATCGACGGCGTCCCTGCGGTGGCGGAGTGCAGGTACGTGGACACCACGGTGAGCGTCCGCGCCGGTGCGCCGTCGTGCGCGGGGAGCTCCAGGTCGGCCTCCACCCAGCGCCCGGAGTCACCGGTCACGCCGGTCCCGAGCCCGATCCGGACGGCCCGCATCGGCAGCCTGCTCGCGATCGCGACACCCGCCCGGCCCTTGGTCTCGCTCGCCTCGTGCGCCAGGTCCCACTCCCCCGACGGTAGGTGGTCGGCCAGGATCTCGTCCGACGCCCGCACCTCCTGCAGCAGGATCACGTCGGGCTTCCGGGCCTCCAACCAGGTCCCCATCCCGCGCTTGTAGGCAGCCCGGATCCCGTTGACGTTCACGCTCGCGATGGTCAGCACGCATCGATCTTCCCAGGCACCGTCGACACAACCGTCCGTCGTCCACGCCGATGGTCGGCGCGCTCCGGCGCCCGACGTCAGGCGTCGAGGTCCGCGAGGACGTCCAGCAGACCGGCCGCGGCGCGACGCCGCGACACGTCGCCCGAGCGCATCCAGCTGTTCGCCAGCGGAGCCAGTGCGCGTGCTGCCTGGGCAGTCGCACCTGCCAGGTCGCACTCGGCGCCATCCGGTCCCGTGAAGGCGGGTTCGTCGAACGTCCAGGAGACGCAGTCGGTCAGAGCCTCCATGCCTGCCGCCCCTCCGGCGCCGAGATGCGGGACGAGGCGTGCGAGGAGACGTGCACCGGGGGCCATCGCGGCGTGCGGGGTTCCGCTGTGGTTGTGGCCGACGGCGTCGAGGAACAGGTTGTAGGCGTCGTCCGCCTGCCTGGGCGTCGACGCCTTCGCGAATGCCTCGAAGGCGGGAACGACGCGCGAGCTGTCGTAGGCGGACCGCCGGTGCGGCAGCGGCATCGCCCATGCCTGCCAGTCCGCACGGCGGACCTCAGTCAGGACCGACTCGAGCGACTCCGACGGGGTGTTCAGAGCGACCTCCACGACTCACCGTGCTCCACGACGGACAGTCTGCCGCGCGGGGCCTCGATCAGTCCCCCCGGTACGCGGCCTCGAGGGCGGCGACGTCGAGCTTGCCCATCGTCAGCATCGCGGCCATGGCGCGCGCGACACCCTCGGCGTCCGGGCGGGACATCACGTCGTCCAGCTGCACGGGGACCACCTGCCAGGAGACCCCGAACTTGTCGACGAGCCACCCGCACTGGCTCGGCCGGCCGCCGTCGGCGGTCAGGACCTCCCAGTAGTGGTCGACCTCGGCCTGGTCGGCGCAGTCGAGGACGAACGAGAACGCCTCGTCGAGCGTGAACACGGGGCCGGCGTTGAGGAACGTCGCCCGCATGCCGTCGATGGTCAGCTCGACGATGAACTCGGTGCCCTCAGCGACGCCCGGCGTGCCCGGTGGCGCCGTCACGACCGAGTGGACGACGGTGTTCGGGATCACCGAAGCGTAGAACCGCGCGGCGGACACGGCCTGGTCGTCGAACCAGAGGTGCGGGCGGACGATGCCCATGGCGGGCTCCTCTCCGACGACCGGGGCCGGCCGTCCTCTCGACAGCCTGGCCCCGGTCACGAAGGTTTGTCAGCCCAGCAGTCGTTCCGCGGTGTCGACCACGTTGCTCAGCAGCATCGCGCGTGTCATCGGACCCACCCCGCCGGGGTTGGGCGACACCCACGAGGCGACCTCGCGCACGCCGGGGTCGACGTCGCCGACGACACGGCTCTTGCCGGTCTCCGCGTCCGTCGACCGGGAGACGCCGACGTCGATGACGACCGCGCCCGGCTTGATGATGTCCGCCGTGATGATCCCCGGCACCCCGGCGGCCGCGATGACCACGTCGGCGTTCCGGGTGTGCTCCGCGAGGTCCTCGGTGCCCGTGTGCGTGAGCGTCACGGTCGCGTTGATCTCGCGGCGGGTGAGCAGCAGCCCGATCGAGCGGCCCACGGTGACCCCGCGACCCACGATCACGACGTCCGCACCCCGCAGGTCGATGTCGTGCCGCAGGAGCAGGTCGATGATGCCCCGCGGCGTGCACGGCAGCGGTGAGGTCACCGGCTCGTTGACCCGCAGGACCAGGCGCCCGAGATTGGTCGGGTGCAGCCCGTCGGCGTCCTTGTCGGGGTCGACGAGCTCGAGCACCCGGTTGGCGTCGATGCCCTTCGGCAGCGGCAGCTGCACGATGAACCCGGTGCACTCCGGGTCCTCGTTGAGGCGCTGCACCGCCGCCTCGATCTCGTCCTGCGTGGCCGTGGCCGGCAGGTCCTCACGGATCGAGGCGATGCCCACCTCGGCACAGTCCTTGTGCTTGCCGGCGACGTACCAGCGCGAGCCGGGGTCGTCACCGACGAGCAGCGTGCCCAGCCCGGGGCGGACGCCCCGGGCCGCGAGCGCGACGACCCGTTCGGTCAGCTCGGCCTTGATCCGGGCCGCGGTGGCGGTCCCGTCGAGGAGCTGGGCCGTCATCAGTACTGCTGGAGGTCGGAGTACAGCGGGAAGCCGTCGGTCAGCTTGAGCACCCGGGCCTTGAGCGCCGCGACGTCCGTGGCGGCACCGTTGATCAGCGCGGTCGCGATGATGTCCGCGACCTCGGTGAACTCGACGTCGCCGAAGCCGCGCGTGGCCAGCGCGGGCGTGCCGATGCGCAGGCCCGAGGTGACGCGCGGGGGCCGCGGGTCGAACGGGACGGCGTTGCGGTTCACGGTGATGCCGGCCGAGTGCAGGAGGTCCTCGGCCTGCTGGCCGTCCAGGTCGGAGTGCCGCAGGTCGACCAGGACCAGGTGCACGTCGGTGCCGCCCGTGAGGACGGAGACCCCGGCCGCGGCGACGTCCGGCGCGGAGAGCCGCTCGGCGATCAGGCGGGCACCGTCGAGCGTGCGCTGCTGACGGTCCTTGAACTCCTCGCTCGCGGCCACCTTGAACGCGACGGCCTTGGCGGCGATCACGTGCATGAGCGGACCGCCCTGCTGGCCGGGGAACACGGCCGAGTCGATCTTCTTGGCGTACTCCTCACGGCTCAGGATGAAGCCCGAGCGCGGGCCGCCGATCGTCTTGTGCACCGTGGAGGACACGACGTCCGAGTGCGGCACGGGGCTCGGGTGCAGGTCCGCGGCCACCAGGCCGGCGAAGTGCGCCATGTCGACCCAGAGCTTGGCACCGACCTCGTCGGCGATGGACCGGAACGCCGCGAAGTCGAGCTGGCGCGGGTACGCGGACCAGCCGCCGATGATGACGTCGGGACGCTGCTCGAGCGCCTTCTCCCGGACGACGTCCATGTCCACCAGGAACGTCTGGGGGTCCACGCCGTAGGCGCCGACCTGGTAGAGCTTGCCGGAGAAGTTGATCTTCATGCCGTGCGTGAGGTGGCCGCCGTGCGCCAGCTCGAGGCCGAGGATCTTGTCGCCCGCGTTGATCAGGGCGTGCAGCACGGCGGCGTTGGCCGTCGCACCGGAGTGGGGCTGGACGTTGGCGTGCTCGGCGCCGAACAGCTCCTTGGCGCGGGCGATCGCGATGGTCTCCGCGATGTCGACCTGCTCGCAGCCGCCGTAGTAGCGACGGCCCGGGTAGCCCTCGGCGTACTTGTTGGTCAGCACGGAGCCCTGCGCCTGCAGGACCGCGCGGGGGACGAAGTTCTCGCTCGCGATCATCTCGAGCGTGCCCTGCTGGCGGGCGAGCTCGCCGTCGAGGACGGCGGCGATCTCCGGGTCCAGCTGGGCGATGTTCTGATCCATCAGAGGGATCTGGTCGGCGCTCATGAAGCACTCCTGTCGGCAGTCAGCGTGTACGCGCGCGTCCGGCACCCGCACACTCGTGTGTGGTGACCGGGGGCCCAGGCGTCCGACCCGTTGGTCTGCTGCTGCGTCGCTCCCCGGTGGTGACCCACCTTGCTGCGCCAGTCGCGACCGCCACAGAGTAGCAAGCCGACGGCGCGGGTGGTCACCCGTTCTCAGGCCTGCGCCACGCCGTCCCCGTCGCCCAGGATCTTGCGCAGGTACGCGTACGTCAGGTCCCCGGCGGTCTGGTCGTGCTGGTGCTCGTAGCCGTGCTTGGCGTAGAGCGCGAGGTTGTGGACAGAGTCGCGGCCGGTGAACACCCAGACCTCCTCGATGCCCTCGGGCAGGTGCGGCAGGATCGCCATGAGCAGCTGCGTCCCGAACCCCTGGCCCTGCAGGTCGGGGGCGACCGCGAACCGGCCGAGCGTGGCCTTCGGGCCCTCGATGAGCATCCGGATCGACCCGACGAGCCGGTGCCCGTACCAGCCACCGAGCGTGATGACGCCGTCGCGCTGCAGGTCGGCCTCGAGCTCCTCGAGCGTCTGCGTGAGCGGGGGGATGTGCGGGTCCCCGTACTGCTGGGCCTCGGTGACGAAGGCGGCACGGCGCAGCGTCAGGAGCTCACCGGCGTCGTCGATGGTCACCGAGCGGATGTCGAGGTCGGGCTGCGTCATGCGGCCCATCGTGTCAGCCGATCCGCCCGACCACTACTCTCGGACCTCGTGTCCCACGTCTCGCTGGATCCCACCCACCTGGTCCTGACGTTGTCCTGCCCCGACCGCCCCGGGATCGTGCACGCGGTCGCCGGGCTGCTGGCAGAGCACGGCGGGAACATCACCGAGTCGCAGCAGTTCGGGGACCCGCTGTCGGGGCTGTTCTTCATGCGGGTGCAGGTCACGGCGGCCACGCCGCGCGACGCGCTGGAGACGGCGTTCGCCCCGGTGGCGCGGCAGTTCGAGATGGACTGGTCGCTCGACGTGGTCGGGCGGCCGGTCCGGACGCTCGTCATGGGCTCGACGGCCGCACACTGCCTGAACGACCTCGCGTTCCGCCAGCGGTCAGAGAACCTGCCGATCGAGCTGGTCGCGGTGGTGTCCAACCACACCGCCCTGGCGCCGCTGGCCGAGTTCTACGGCATCCCGTTCCACCACGTGCCGGTGACGTCGGCCACGAAGGTGCAGGCGGAAGCACGGCTGCTGGAGCTGGTCGAGGAGCTGGACGTCGAGCTCGTCGTGCTGGCGCGCTACATGCAGATCCTGTCCGACGACCTGTGCCGTCGCCTCGCCGGCCAGGTCATCAACATCCACCACTCGTTCCTGCCGTCGTTCAAGGGCGCTCGCCCCTACGCGCAGGCGCACGACCGTGGCGTCAAGCTCATCGGTGCGACGGCGCACTACGTCACGGGCGACCTCGACGAGGGGCCGATCATCGAGCAGGACGTCGAGCGCGTCGACCACTCCCGGCACGTCGATGACCTGGTGGCGCTCGGGCAGGACGTCGAGCGGCGCGCCCTGGCCCGGGCGGTGCGGTGGCACGCGGAGCACCGGGTGCTGCTCGACGGGCACCGCACGATCGTCTTCCGCTGAAACGGTTCGTCGGCTGACCTGCGGGGACGCCGACGGGCACGCTCCGGGGATGACACCGTCCCTGCGTCGCGCCGTCGCGGCCGCCACCACCCTCGCCCTCGGCGTCGTCGGGCTCGTCGCCGCCGCGCTGACCACCGCACCGGCCGCGCAGGCCGCGTCGCTGGTGAGCGTCTCCAGCTTCGGCAGCAACCCCGGCCAGCTGGGGATGAGCCTGTTCGTGCCGGACTCCCTGCCGGCGAAGCCCGCGGTGCTCGTCGCCGTGCACTACTGCACCGGCTCCGCGCAGGCGATGTACAACGGGTCCCAGTTCGACGAGCTGGCCTCCCGGTACGGCTACATCGTCATCTACCCGCAGGCCAACAGGAGCGGGAGCTGCTTCGACGTGAGCTCGTCGGAGGCGCTCGTCCACGGCGGCGCGAGCGACCCGACCAGCATCGTGTCGATGGTCAGGTACGTGCAGCAGCGGTACACCACCGACAACAGCCGGGTGTTCGTCACGGGGGTGTCGTCGGGCGCGATGATGACGCAGGTCCTGCTGGCCACGTACCCGGACGTCTTCGCGGCGGGCTCGGCGTTCGCGGGTGTCCCGGCGACGTGCTTCTCGACGTCGTCCCCGCCGCCGGGCACCGGCTCGCAGGCGCCGTGGAACAGCGACTGCTCGGGCGGTCGCCTGGTGCGGACCGGCCAGCAGTGGGGTGACCTCGCGCGGGCCGCGTACCCCGGCTACACGGGAGCACGGCCGCGGGTGCAGCTGTGGCACGGGTCGCAGGACACCACGCTCAGCTACGTCAACCACGGCGAGGCCGTCAAGCAGTGGACCAACGTGCTGGGCGTCAGCGAGACACCGGTGTCGACGGACTACCCGGCGAGCGGGCAGGTCCGGACGCGCTACGGCGCGACGGGCGACCGTGCGCCGGTCGAGGCGATCACGTTCCAGGACGTCGGCCACAACCTGCCCGTCGACGCTGCCGCCGCGGTCCACTTCTTCGGGCTGGACTCGACGACGACGCCCTCGCCGACGACTCCGGCTCCGACGACACCGGCTCCGACCACCCCGGCACCCACGACTCCGGCTCCGACGACCCCCGCACCCACGACGCCGGCACCGACCACCCCGCCCCCCAGCCCGACGCCCTCGATCGGCTGCACGGTCACCTACACCGTGAACCAGTGGAACACCGGCTTCACCGGGAACCTCACGGTCAGGTCGAACGTGGCGCTCAACGGGTGGACGCTCACCTGGACGTGGCCGTCGGGTCAGGTCGTGACGCAGGCGTGGAGCTCGGTGACCACCCAGACCGGGTCGTTCGTCTCCGCGAAGAACGCGGCGTGGAACAGCTCCGTCCCGGCGGGCGGCTCGTTCCAGTTCGGCCTGAACGGCTCGCACCCGGGCACCAACGCGGCACCGACGGACTTCGTGCTCAACGGCGCACCCTGCTCGCGCGGCTGACGCACGTACCCAGGCCCGGCCGGGCGGACGCTCGGCCGGGCCTGGCGTCGCTCACGCCTCGCGCGCCCGGCGCTGCAGGGCGTCGATCGTGACGGCGACCGCCAGGACCAGACCGGTGACGACCAGACGGGCGGACTGGTCGAGGTTGAGCAGGGTGAGCCCGGTGGAGATGGACTGGACGACGAGGATGCCCACCAGAGCGGACCATGCCGACCCGCGTCCGCCGAACAGGCTGGTCCCGCCGATCACGGCGGCCGCGATCGCGGTGAGGTTGGTGTCCCCGGCGCCGCTGCCCTGGTTCGCGGCCGCGAGCCGGCCGACCGCCAGCACCCCGCCGAGGGCGGCGAGCGTCGAGCACGCGACGAACGCGGACACGAACACCCGGCGCACCGGCACGCCGGCCTTGCGCGCCGCCTCGGCGTCACCGCCGACGGCCCGGACGGACCGGCCCCAGCGCGTCCGGCGCAGCATCAGGTCGGTGAGCGCGACGAGCCCGACGAACAGCGCGAAGACCGCGCCGACGCCCCGGTTGGTGCCGAGGTAGGCGACGACGAGCGACAACCCGGCGGCGAGCGCGACGACCCGCGCGACGACCTGCCACAAGGGCGCGACGGGCAGCCCGGCCCGCTCGCGGCGCACCCGGTCGGTCACGCGGCCGGCGGCGTACCCGGCCACGACGAGCGCGACGATCACCCACGACGTCGCGGGTGCCAGGAACGCCGTCTGGCAGAACCGCACCAGCCACCACTCGAACGGCAGGTTCACGGAGCCGGTGGGGCCGAGCACGCGCATCTGCAGCCCGGTGATCACCAGCAGGCCTGCCAGGGTGAACACGAAGCTGGGCACGGCCAGCCGGGTGTGCAGCGCCGCGTAGATCGACCCGACGAGCACCCCGACCGCGAGCGCAGCCAGGACCGCGAGCCACAGCGGCCAGCCCAGCTGGACCGAGCCGACGGCGACGACGGCCGCGGCCAGCCCGGAGACGGCGCCGACGGACAGGTCGATCTGCCCGACGTGCAGGGTGAGGACCACGCCGAGCGCGATCACGCCGGTCGCGGCGGACTGCTGCGTGAGGTTGACGAGGTTGTCCGCGGACAGGAAGTGCGGGTTGAGCGCCTGGAACACGAGCCCGATCAGCACGAGCACCACGGCGACAGGCAGCACACCGAGGTCGCCGGTGCGCAGCCGCTGCCAGGTGGCGGCGGAGAGCCCGGTCGCGGTGTCGACGCCGGTCACCGCTGGATCCCCGTGACGGCTGCCAACAGCTCTTCGTAGCTGGTCTTCGCGGCGTCGAACTCGCCGTTGGTGCGGCCGAGCCGCAGGACGACGATGCGGTCCGCGACGGCCTGCACGTCGGCCAGCGAGTGGCTGGTCAGCAGGACGCCGTGCCCGCGCTCGCGCAGCCGCTCGACGAGCGTGAGGAACTCGGCCGTCTGTCGTAGCCCGAGGGCCGCGGTGGGCTCGTCGAGCACGATCACGCGCGGCTCGCCCAGCAGGGACCGGGCGATCGCGACGGCTTGGCGCTGCCCGCCGGACAGCGCGGCGACGGGCACCCGGACCGACGGCACCCGGGCGGCGAGCTGGTTGAGCAGCTCCCAGGCGTGCTTCTCCATGGTGACCTCGTCGAGCAGCAGCCCGCGCTGCGCCTCGTGCCCCAGGTACAGGTTCTCGACGACGTCGAGGTTGGCGCACAGGGCGAGGTCCTGGAACACCGCCGCGATCCCGAGGCCGCGCGCGACCGACGGGTCGGACAGCGTGACGGGGCTCCCGTCGACCAGCACCTCGCCCTCGTCGGGGACGAGAGCGCCGGTCAGCGCGCCGACGAGGGTGGACTTGCCGGCGCCGTTGTCGCCGATGACGGCGACCACCTCGTGGGCGTGCACCTGCAGGTCGACGTCGACGAGCGCGCGCGCGGCGCCGTAGCTCTTGGACACCCCGCGCAGCGCGAGGATCGGTGCGGTCATGACGTCCCCCCGTCGAGCAGGCCTGCGGCGGCGCAGGCGTCGGTGTAGGGCTCCACGCAGATCTCCTCGGTGGTGTAGACGCCGCCGTCGACGATGACGCGGCGCACGTTGTCCAGGGTCACGGGCACGGGGCTGAGCAGCAGTGCCGGCACTCCCTGCACCCGGGCGGTGGTGACCGGCACCTCACCGCGCAGCACGCGGACGGCGAGCTCGGCCGCGGTGCGCGCCTGCTCGCTGATCGCCTTGTAGACGGTCATGGACTGGTCGCCGGTGACGATCCGCTGGATGGCCGCGAGCTCGGCGTCCTGCCCGGTGACGGGAGGGACGGGATCGAGCCCGGCAGCTCTCATCGCCGAGATCGCGCCGCCGGCGGTGCCGTCGTTCGCGGCGTACACGGCGTCCACCTGACCGGCGTACTGCGTGAGCTGGCCGGTCACCCACTCCTGCGCCTTGTCAGGGCTCCAGTCGGGGGTGTCGTACGCGGCCAGGACCTCGATCGGGGCGCCCTCGAACGCGTCCGCGACCCCGGCCTCGAGCGCCGCGGAGTTCGGGTCGGTGGCGGACCCGTTGACCAGGAGCACGCCCTGCGGTGCCTCGTCGGGGCCGGATCGGTCGGCGGCCAGCTCACGGACGAGCGCGTCCCCCTGGAGGCGACCGATCCGTCGGCTGTCGAACGAGACGTAGTAGTCGAGGTCGGCGTCCGCGATGAACCGGTCGTAGGCGATGACGGGGACGCCGCGGCGGTGTGCCTGCCCGACGATGCTCACGGCCGCAGCCGCGTCGACCGCGTCGAGCACGAGCACCCCGGCGCCCTGCGTGAGCGCCGACTCCGCCTGCTGCTGCTGCGCGGCCGCGTCCTGGTTGGCGTTGGCGTAGATCACCGTGCAGTCGGGGCAGCGGTCGGTCACCACCTTCTCGAACTGCGGGCGGTCCACAGCCTCGTACCGGGCGGTCTTCGACTCCGGGAGCAGCAGCGCGATGATCTGGTCGGAGGGGGCAGATCCCGGTGGCGCGGTGGCGCACCCCGCGAGGGCGAGGAGCAGCGCGAGGGCGGCGAGCAGCGCGCGCGTCACACGACCACCGCCCCGGCGCCGGCGATCGTGACCGTGTCGAGCGCTACCGCGAGCGCGCCGCGTACCTCGGCCGCGGCGCCGAGCTCCGCGCCGACCACGGGCACCGGTCCGGCGGTGCTCGAGATGGTGCGCTGGGTGAGCGCCGCGCGCAGCGGTTCCAGGAGCAACTCCCCCGCGTCCGCGAGCTCTCCGCCGACGACGAGGAGCTCGGGGTCGACGAGGTTGCACACGCCCGCGGCGGCCACGCCGAGGTGGTGCCCGGCGTCGGCGATGACTCGCCGGCACCCCGCGTCGCCGGCCTCCGCACGCGCGATGACGTCGCGGAGGGTGAGGTTGCCGTGGCTGGGCCGCAGCATGTCGAGCAGCACCGGAGCGCCGACGTACATCTCCAGGCATCCGCGGTTCCCGCACCGGCAGATGGGCCCCTGGTCGTCGATCGTCGTGTGGCCGATCTCCCCCGCGGCGCCGACCCGGCCGTGGAACACCTCGCCGCCGAGCACGAGGCCGCCGCCGACGCCGTGGGACGCCCGCACGTAGACGACGTGCTGCTTGCCGCGCGCGGCGCCGAGGCGGACCTCGGCGAGCGCGCCGAGGTTGGCGTCGTTGTCGATGTAGACGGGCAGGCCCAGCCGCTCGCCGAGCAGCTGCGGCACCGCGGCGCCGTCCCACCCGCGGAGCATGCCGAGCGAGGACAGCTGTCCGGTGCGGACGTCGACGGGCGCCGGCACCCCGACACCGACGGCCAGCACCTCGGACAGCACGGCGTCGACGGAGTCCACCATCTCGGTCAGGAGCAGCGCCGCGCGCTCGAGCCCCTGGTCGGCGCGGTGGTCGGGGGGCAGCGGCATGCGCTGCTCGGCGACGATGCGGTGGGCCACGTCGGACAGGGCCACGCGCAGCGAGCGGGTGCCGAAGTGCATGCCCGCGACGAGCCCGAGGTTGCGGGCCAGGGTCACCTGCTGCGCACGTCGGCCGCTGCGCGAGGTGGGGGCCGTGTGCAGGACGCCGGCGCTCGTCAGCTCCTTGACGATGTTGGACACGGTGGCCGGGGACAGGCCGGTGACGCCGGCCAGCTCGACCTGCGTGAGCGACCCACGCTGCTGGACGGCGCTGACGATCCGCGCCCGGTTGGCTTCACGCAGTGAAGTCTGGGAGCCCGGCGTAACCCGGTCAATGCCCACGCGCGAAGGATACACAGGCCGTTCCGGGCCCGACGCGGGCCACACCGGAGGCGCAGGAGATCGCCGGGCAGACAGCCGACGGTATCTCTCGGCCAGTTCGCCGACCTGCACAGATACGTCGGTATTGCGCTCGATGCGGCTTGCGTCGGCTTCGTGGTGGAGCGATTGGCTCCAGAGGGTGAACCTCAGATCACGATTCGGCGTCGTATGCGTTCACTTCTTGACTTCAATGTTCAAGCGCCTATGAGATGTGACCCGGATCGGGCCGAGGCGCGCAGACGAGCCTCCGACCGATCGTCCGGCCGGCGCTCCCCGCGCTGCCGGGCGAGCACACCGGCCTGGGAGCTCCCGCCCCGGCCAGCAGCACCAGTACCCCTTTCCACGGCAACGAAGGCGTAGGAGTCACATGCGTACAGCACGCAAGTTCACCGCCATGGCCGCAGGTCTCGCCGTCGCCAGCCTCGCGCTGGCAGCGTGCAGCTCCGGCGACACGGGCGACGACACAGGCAGCGGCAAGAGCGAAGAGGTCGAGGTCTTCACCTGGTGGGCCAGCGGCTCCGAGAAGCTCGGCCTCGACGCCCTCGTGGGCGTGTTCGACGTCCAGAACCCGGACGTCGAGTTCGTCAACGGCGCCGTCGCCGGTGGTGCGGGCTCCGCGGCCAAGGACCTGCTCCAGTCGCGCCTGCAGGCCAACGACCCGCCGGACACGTTCCAGGCCCACGCGGGCGCCGAGCTGACCGACTACATCAACGCCGGCCAGGTCGAGGACGTCTCTGCCCTGTACGACGAGTTCGGTCTGCGTGACGCATTCCCGGCCGACCTGGTCGAGCGCCTTACCGTCGACGGCAAGATCTACTCGATCCCCTCGAACATCCACCGTGCGAACGTCGTCTGGGCCAACACCCAGCTCCTCACGGACTCGGGTCTCGACCCGGCCGCGACGTACGACACGCTCGACGACTGGTTCGTCGCGCTCGACGCCGTCCGGGAGAAGACGGGCCGCACGCCGCTGTCGCTGGCGACGACGTGGACACAGGTCAACCTGCTCGAGACCATCCTGCTCTCCGACCTCGGCGCCGACGGCTACAACGGCCTCTGGGACGGGTCGACCGACTGGTCCAGCCCCGAGGTCACGGACGCGCTCGCCGACTTCGAGAAGCTCATCAGCTACACCAACGAGGACCGGGACGGCCTCGACTGGCCGGACGCGACCCAGCAGGTCATCGACGGCAACGCCGCGTTCAACGTCATGGGCGACTGGGCCGTCGCGGCGTTCGAGGAGGCCGGCAAGAAGTCTCCGGCCGACTACGTCTACATGCCGGTCCCCGGCACCGACGGCGTGTTCGACTTCCTGGCCGACTCGTTCACGCTGGCCGTGGGTGCCCCGCACCCCGTGGGCGCCAAGGCGTGGCTGAAGACGATCGGGTCGCTCGACGGCCAGGTCGCGTTCAACAAGGCGAAGGGCTCGATCCCGGCCCGCAACGACGCCAAGCCCGAGGACTTCTCGGCCTACCAGCAGTCCGCCATGGCGTCGTTCGGTCAGGACACCATCGTGTCCTCGCTGGCGCACGGTGCCGCGGCGCCGACCGCCTGGGCGAACGCGATCTCCGACGCCACCAGCAAGTTCACCACCGGTGGCGGCGACCTCGCCGGCTTCCAGGCGGACCTCGTGTCCGCCGCTGAGGCCAACGCGAGCTGATCCGGCTCACGGCGTGACCGGTCCGTCCCGGTCCTGGTGATCCCAGGACCGGGGCGGGGCCGCGTCCCGCACCCGCACAGCAGCAGCACCGTCCGTTCGCTCGTCACGACTCAGGAGGCACTCGTGCCCCGACAGATCCGTAGGTGGGGCCCTCCTCTCCTGCTCATCTCACCGACCTTGATCCTGCTCGGCGTCTTCGTCTACGGACTCCTCACCATCAACGCGACGACGTCGATGAAGGACGTCCACAACGCCGCCCAGGCGAACGGCCGTGAGCCCGTCAGCTTCGTGTGGTTCCAGAACTACATCGACCTGTTCGGCTCCGAGGAGTTCCAGCACTCGCTGAAGAACCTCGTCATCTATACGGTCGTCTTCCTCGCGGGGACGATGATCTTCGGGTTCCTCTGGGCCTGGCTGCTGGACCGCCCGGTGCGGTTCGAGGGCGTCTTCCGCTCGATCTACCTGTTCCCGATGGCGGTGTCGTTCGTCGCGTCCGGTGTCGTGTGGCGCTGGCTGCTGAACTCCAACCAGGGCGAGAACGCCTCCGGCCTGAACCGCTTGTTCCAGATGATCGGACTGCCGTTCCTGCAGAACAACTGGTGGAACAACGTCGACGTCGGCATCGCCGCCATCGCGATCCCCGCCATCTGGCAGCTGTCGGGCTACGTCATGGCCCTGTTCCTGGCCGGCTTCCGGGGCGTCCCCGAGGAGCTGCGCGAGGCCGCGCGCATGGACGGGTCCAGCACGTGGCAGATGTACCGCCACGTGATCTTCCCGCAGCTGAGCCCCGTCGCCCTGTCCGCCGTGATCATCGTCGGGCACATGTCGCTCAAGGCGTTCGACCTGATCATGTCGATCTCGAAGCCGGCGAACTACCAGACCAAGGTGCCCGCGATCGACATGTACGTCTTCAAGTCGAGCTTCGACTACTCCAACGCGGCCGCCGTCGGCGCGATCCTGCTCGTCATCGTGGCGGTGCTGATCGTCCCGTACCTGGTGCACCTCAACCGGACGGAGACGCACAAGTGACCGTCGTGACCCCCGCAGAGCTCACCGCCCCCCTCGGCGAGCCGCTCACCGTCGAGCCGGCGAAGACGACCGGCCGGTTCTCGAAGGGCAGGACGGCCAAGTACGCCCTGCTCATCTTCTTCACGCTGATCGTGCTGATCCCGGTGTACGTGCTCGTCGTCACCAGCTTCAAGGGCCAGGGCGACGCCTCCCCCGCACGTGCGTGGAACCTCCCCCAGGTGTGGGTGACCGAGAACTGGACCGGCGCGTGGCAGGCCCTGTCGCCGTCGCTGTGGCGCACGTTCCAGATGGTCATCCCGGCCGCGATCATCTCGTCGTTCCTCGGCTCCATGAACGGCTTCGTGCTGGCGCGCTGGCGCTTCAAGGGTGCGGACATCGTCTTCACCCTGATCCTGTTCGGGATGTTCATCCCGTACCAGGCCGTGATGATCCCGCTGCTGCAGCTCATGCTCGGCGCCGGCATCCCGTCGGGTGTCCCGTCGCTGATCATCCTGCACGTCATCTACGGGCTGCCGATCACGACGCTGATCTTCCGCAACTACTACATGTCGATCCCCGACGAGCTGGTCGAGGCGGCACGCGTGGACGGGGCCGGGATGCTGCGGACGTACTGGTCCGTCGTCCTGCCGATCTCCGTCCCCAGCTTCGTGGTCGTCCTCATCTGGCAGTTCACCTCGGCGTGGAACGACTTCCTGTTCGCGGTGTTCTTCTCCTCCAGCCAGAACGGCCCGGTCACCCTGGCCCTGAACAACCTGGCCAACGGCGCCCTGCTCACCAACTACGGCATCTCGATGGCCGGCGCACTGCTCGCGTCGCTGCCGACGCTGCTGGTGTACGTCCTGCTCGGGAAGTACTTCATCGGCGGCCTCATGTCCGGGTCGGTCAAGGGCTGACGCCCCTGGCACGACCACCCGCCGCGGTCTCCGCAACCCGGCACAGCGCAAGGGCCCCCGGCAGTCACTGGTCGGGGGCCCTTCGTGCGCGCCGGTGCTCAGCGCAGCGCAGCCATCCGCTTCAGCATCTCGTTGTCCTGGGACGTCGCCCCGGTGATCGCCGCGAGGATCGACTCGTAGCTGGCCGTGTCGGCGTCGAACGACCCGTTGTTACGACCGTGCCGCAGGACGACGATCCGGTCGGAGACGGCGCGGACGTCGTTCATGTTGTGGCTGATGAGGATCACGCCGTGCCCGAGGTCGCGCAGACGTTCGATGTACGTGAGGACCTCGGCCGTCTGGGCGACGGACAGTGCGGCGGTGGGCTCGTCCAGCACGACCAGACGCGGGGAGCCGATCAGGGTGCGCGCGATCGCGACGGCCTGCCTCTGCCCGGCGGACAGCTCGGACAGCGGGGTGCGCACGGACGGGATCCGCAGGGTCAGGTCCCGCAGGATCGACCGTGCCATCTGCTCCATCCGGCCGTCGTCGAGCAGCGCGCCGTCGGTGAGCTCGCGGCCGAGGAAGATGTTCGACGTCACGTCGAGGTTGCCGCACAGCGCGAGGTCCTGGAAGACCGTCGCGATGCCGAGTGCGTGCGCCGCGGAGGGCGACGGGATCGTCTGCTCCTCGCCGTCGATCTCGATCAGGCCGGAGTCGGGGGTGAGCACCCCGGAGATCACCTTGGCGAGGGTCGACTTGCCCGCGCCGTTGTCGCCGACGAGCGCCACCACCTGGTGGGCGTGCACGTCGAGGTCGACGCCGACGAGGGCCTCGACCGCGCCGAAGCGCAGGCTGACCTGCCGGAGGGACAGCAGCGGGACCCGTGGGTTCTCGCTCATGACCTCACCTGCTCCTCGTTGGGCACGTACGTGCAGTGAAACCCCGACCGGTGCGTGCGTCAATCCGTGACCTCCTCTTCACCCGCGCGCTCGTCCGCAGAGCGCGCCTGCTCGTCGGACCGGACCACGAAGTCCGTCGACCGCAGGACGAGCTCGAGCGCCCCGGCGACCTCGGCACGCTGGCCGAGCTCGGCGGGGACCACCTCGAGCGGCGCTATCTGGTTGAGCAGCACCCGCTGGCGGATCGCCTCGCGCAGCGGGCCCAGCAGGAGCTCCCCGGTCTCGGCGAGCTCTCCCCCGACGACGATGCACTGCGGGTTGACCGCGGTCGCCAGGCCGGAGACCACCTCACCGATGATCGACCCGGCGTCCGCGACGACCCGGGCGCACCCGGGGTCCCCGTCGATCGCCCGCTGGATCACGTCCCGCAGCGCGAGGGTGCCGTGGCTGGACCGCAACGGCTCGAGCAGCGCGGGGCCGCCGACGACGGTGTCGAGGCAACCTCGGCTGCCGCACCGGCAGATGTCCCCCTGCGGGTCGACCTGCACGTGCCCGATCTCGCCCGCCGTCCCGCCGAACCCGCGGTGCACCTGCCCGCCGATCACGATCCCGGCGCCGGTCCCGTGGGACGCCCGCACGTAGACGGAGTCGCGGTAGGCCCGGGACGCACCGTGCGTGCTCTCGGCGAGGGCACCGAGGTTCGCGTCGTTGTCGACGAACACCGGGCAGCCCAGCCGCTTCGACAGGACGTGGCCGACGTGGACCTCGTCCCAGCCGCGCATGATGCCGCGGACGGAGACCATGCCCGTGGCGCTGTCGACGGGAGCCGGCAGGCCGATGCCGATCCCGACGACCTCGTCGAGCGTCGACCCCACCCGCTCGAGCAGGTCCGCCACGAGCAGGGCCGCGCGGTCCAGGCTCGTGTCGAGGCGGTGCTCGTTCGGCAGCGGGAGGGTCTGCTCGGCGACGACCTCGTTCATGACGTCGCCGAGCGCGATCCGCAGGTGCCGGGGGCCGATGTGGATGCCGACGGCGAGCCCCACCCGGTGGGCGATCGTGACCATCTGGGCACGACGCCCGCTCCGGGTGGTGTTCCGGGTGTCGACGACGCCGGCGGCGAGCAGCTCCTTGACGATCGTGGAGACGGTCGCCGCCGACAGGCCCGTCGACCCGGCGAGCTCGACCTGCGTGAGCCCGCCGTGCCGGTGGACGGTCTCGACGATCAGCGCGCGGTTGGCCTCACGGAGCGAGGACTGCGAGCCTGACATCGCAACCCGCCCTCTCACGCCCGCGAGCATAGCCGCGGGCCCCGTCCGTGCTGGTCAGCTTGCCGATCGTCAGCGCGCCGCGCCTGCGCGACGCTTGTTGTAGATGTCGAACGCGACGGCCAGGAGCAGGACCAGACCCTTGACCATCTGCTGCACCGACTGGTCGATGCCCATGAGCTGCATGCCGTTGCTCATGACCGCCATGATCAGGCCACCGACCATCGCCCCGGTCACCCGTCCGACACCACCCGTGGTCGACGCGCCACCGATGAAGCACGCGGCGATCGCGTCGAGCTCGAACATGTTGCCGGCCGCGGGCTGCGCGCTGTTGGAGCGGGACGAGTAGACGACGCCGGCCACCGCGGCCAGCATGCCCATGTTGACGAAGATCCAGAAGTTGACCCGCTTGACCTTCACACCGGACAGCTGGGCGGCGGACAGGTTGCCACCGATCGCGTAGACGTGGCGGCCGAACACGGTCTTGGTGGTGACGATCGTGTACGCGATCACCAGGACGCCCAGGATGATCAGCACGATCGGCAGGCCACGGCTACGAGCCAGCTGGTAGGTGAAGGCCATGCCGACGAGCCCGACCAGCACGATCTTGGTGATGAAGATCGGCATCGACTCGACGACCTGCTGGTACTTCAGGCGACCCAGCCGCGTCCGGTACTGGCTCACGGCGTAGCCGAGCACCGCGATGGCGCCGATGACGAGGGTGAACACGTCGATGCCCTCGCCGCCGAGGAAGCCGTTGAGGAAACCGCCTGCGATGCGCTGGTACTCCGCGGGGAACGGCGACAGGGAGATGTTGCCGAGCACCTGCAGCGTCATGCCGCGGAAGAGCAGCATGCCCGCCAGGGTCACGATGAACGACGGGATCCCGACGTACGCCACCCAGAAGCCCTGCCAGATGCCGACCAGGAAGCCGACCCCGAGCCCGGCGAGAACGCCGAGCCACCACGGACCGTTGTTCTGGATCACGACGACCGCCGACACGGCCCCGGTGAGCGCGACCACCGACCCGACCGACAGGTCGATGTGACCGCCGATGATCACGATGACCATGCCGATGGCGAGGATCAGGATGTAGGAGTACTGCAGGACGATGTTCGTCACGTTGCCCGGGCTGAGCAGCACGCCGTCGGTGAGGATCGTGAACAGACCCACGATCGCCACGAAGGCGACGAAGATCCCACTCTGGCGCAGATTCCTCGTGAAGAGGTCCTTCAGGCCTGCCATGGCGGTCATCGAACCTGGTCCCTTTCCTTGGTCATGAGCTCCATCAGGTTCTCCTGAGTCGCCTGCTCGCGGGGCATCACGCCGGTGATCCGGCCGGCCGCGAGCGTGTAGATCCGGTTGCAGATACCGAGCAGCTCGGGCAGCTCCGAGGAGATGACCAGGACGGCCTTGCCCTCCTCCGCGAGCTTGTTGATCAGCGTGTAGATCTCGTACTTGGCTCCGACGTCGATGCCGCGCGTCGGCTCGTCCAGGATCAGCACCTGCGGGTCCGTGAAGAGCCACTTGCTCAGCACGACCTTCTGCTGGTTGCCGCCGGAGAGCTTGCCCGTCAGCGCGAGAACCGTCGGGGCCTTGATGTTCATGCTCTGGCGGAAGCCCTCGGCGACCTTGATCTCCTCGTTGGAGTTCACGAAGCCGCTGGTCGAGACCTTGCTGAGGCTGGCCGCGGAGATGTTGCTCTTGATGTCCTCGATGAGGTTGAGACCGTACTTCTTGCGGTCCTCGGTGGCGTAGGCGATCCCGTGCGAGATGGCCTCGCTCACGCTCGCGACCCGGATCTCCTGGCCGTGCAGGAAGACCTTCCCGGTGATGCGGCTGCCGTAGGAGCGGCCGAACACCGACATCGCGAGCTCGGTGCGCCCGGCACCCATGAGCCCGGCGAGCCCGACGATCTCGCCCGCTCGGACCGTGAGGTTGGCACCTTCGACGACGACCCGCTCCGGGTCGGTGGGGTGGTGCACGGTCCAGTCCTCGATCCGCAGCACCTCGTCGCCGATGTGCGACTCGTGCGGCGGGAACCGGTGGCCGAGGTCGCGCCCGACCATGCCGCGGATGATCCGCTCCTGGGTGACCTCGTCGGCCACCATGTCGAGCGTCTCGACCGTGCGGCCGTCGCGGATGATCGTGGTGGTGTCCGCGATCTCGGCGATCTCGTTCAGCTTGTGGGAGATCATGATCGACGTGATCCCCTGCTCCTTGAGCTGGCGCAGGAGGCCGAGCAGGTGCTCGGAGTCGTTGTCGTTCAGGGCGGCCGTGGGCTCGTCGAGGATCAGCAGCTTGACCTGCTTGGACAGGGCCTTCGCGATCTCGACGAGCTGCTGCTTGCCGACGCCGAGCTGACCGACGGGGGTGACGGGCAGCTCGTTCAGGCCCACCCGGGCCAGGAGCGCCGCAGCCTCGGAGTTCGCCAGGTTCCAGTCGATGAGTCCCCGGTGCGACCGCTCGTTGCCCAGGAAGATGTTCTCCGCGATGGAGAGGAAGGGCACCAGCGCGAGCTCCTGGTGGATGATCACGATGCCCTTGGCCTCGGAGTCGTTGATCGACCCGAACTGGACCTCGTCGCCCTCGAACAGGATCGAGCCCTCGTAGGTGCCGTGCGGGTAGACCCCCGACAGCACCTTCATCAGCGTCGACTTCCCGGCGCCGTTCTCCCCGCAGATCGCGTGGATCTCGCCACGCTCGACCGACATCGACACGTCCTGCAGAGCCTTGACGCCGGGAAAGGTCTTGGTGATGGCTTGCATCTCGAGAATGGGGTTCGCCACGCGGCTTCCACCGTCCTTCGTCGTGCAGGGCGCCGTCTCCGGCCACCCCTCGCTGGTGGGGGTCGACCCGGGCCGACCGGCCGGCACCGTGGGACGGCGCCGGCCGGTCGTGGGTCGGGACGGACGGTCAGGCCTGGCCGCTGGCGACCTGGTCCTCGGTCCAGTAGCCCGAGTCGATCAGGAGCGACTGGATGTTGTCCTTGTAGACGATGTCCGAGTCGAGCAGGAAGGACGGGACGACCTTGACGCCGTTGTCGTAGGACTCGGTGTCGTTGGCCTCCGGCTCCTCACCGGCGAGGAAGGACTGGGCCGACAGGACGGCCTGGTCGGCCAGCTTGCGGGTGTCCTTGAAGATCGTCGAGAACTGCACGTCGTCGTTGATCAGCTTGACGGACGCGATCTCGGCGTCCTGGCCGGTCACGATCGGCATGCCGTCGGCGATCGCCGGGCCGTAGCCGGCGTTCTGCAGCGCGGTCAGGATGCCGCGGGACAGGCCGTCGTACGGGGACAGGACGCCCTGCACCTTGCTGCCGTCGGAGTAGGTCGACGTGAGCAGGTCCTCCATGCGCTTCTGCGCGGTCTCCTGGAGCCAGCGCAGCGTCGCCGCCTGCTCGATGTCGGTCTGGCCCGACTTCACGACGAGCGTGCCGGCGTCGATGTACTCCTTCAGGGTGTCCATCGCGCCCTGGAAGAAGAAGTGCGCGTTGTTGTCGTCCAGCGAGCCGGCGAACAGCTCGATGTTGAACGGGCCGGTGGCGTCGCCCGCCGAGCCGTCGGCGTTGAGCAGGCCCAGGCCGACGAGCAGCGACGTGGCCTGCTGGACGCCGACCTTGTAGTTGTCGAACGTCACGTAGAAGTCGACGTTCTCGCTGTCGCGGATCAGGCGGTCGTAGGCGATGACAGGGATGTTCGCGTCCGCGGCGGCCTGGAGCTGCGTGGCCAGCGCGGTGCCGTCGATCGACGCGAGGATCAGCAGGTCGGCGCCCTTGGTGATCATCTGGTCGATCTGCTGCTGCTGGGTGGGGATGTCGTCGCCGGCGAACTGGAGGTCGACCTTGTAGCCGGCCTCCTCGAGGCCCGCCTTCACGGCGTCGCCGTCCGCGATCCAGCGCTCGGACGTCTGGGTCGGCATCGCGACGCCGACCGTGAGGTCGGCGGGGTCGACACTCTCGCCGTCGCCCGCGCCGCTGCCTCCGCCTGCGCCGCTGCCCGAGCACGCGGCCAGTCCGAGTGCGACGACCGCACCCATTGCCGCGATGGTGATCCGTCGCATTGCTGTGCTCCTTCTCATCGTTGAGAGGTCCGGTGATCGGACCTGACGAGCTCGGGTTCGTCGGCCACGGTCAGCGTCTGCGCTGCCTCGACCGGTGTCCCGGCTGCGTTCCCCGGTGGTGCCCGGTGATCGCTGCGGTGCCCACCTTCTTCTCTTCGAGTCTCGAAGTCAAACCCACCTGAACCGTCAGCTGATTACGAATCCATCACGATGTGAGCGCCAACATCACGGTTATCTCACGATCTGACCCGCACTTGGCTTCGTAGCGCGAACCTATTGCGGTCCAGCGGCCGGCAGCACGACGGGCCCGCGACCGAGGTCACAGGCCCGTCGGGCGTCGCCGTCAGCTGCGGTGCGTGCCCCACCATCCGTGACCGTGGCCCCACGTGGCACGGTTCTCCACGAGCACCGCGACGGTGCGTGGCGGGACGGTCACCGTGCCCGTCGCCCTGTCCCAGGTCGTCGCCTTGACGACGGGGTCGCTGCCCTTCGCCTGGACCGGAGACAGGGTCAGCCGGTGGCCGGCCAGCGACGAGACCGTCTGCGTGGTCGCCTCGTCGGACGCGTTGAGCACCACCAGGACGCCGTCGAGCTTCTTGTCCACGTCCTTGGCCCAGCGCTTCGTCGACCGGTCCCAGCCGGGCTCGTCGTCGATCGTCATGACGACCACCCCGGGGTCGGCGTCGGGACCGGAGCCCGGGAAGCCGACCTTCTGCTCGATCAGGTCGGCGGAGCCGAGCCGGAACAGCGGCGTCGAGAACCGCAGCTCCAGCAGGTCCTCCGCGGCCTTCGAGGCCGTCGCGATGTCCGCCGGGGTCGGCTTGAGCGCCGGGTCGGCCAGCAGCGGCTGCTGGAACGACCACTTCGCCTCGTTGTCGGCCGCCGGGGGCAGACCGCGGCCGAAGCCGTTGTCCTGGCCGGACAGGTCGAGCAGGTTGAACCAGTCGCCCGAGTTGTAGCTGTTCCGGTCGAGCGACTTGCTGCGCAGCAGGTCTGCGCCCGCGTGCCAGAACGACGGCGTCTGGGCCAGGGCGGTCGTCGCCAGGGACACGGTGTTCATGCGCACGCGGTCCGCCATCGGGGTGTCCGTGGGCAGCTTGTACGTGAGCGAGTCCCACAGCGTCTCGTTGTCATGGGCGTCGACGTAGGTGATGACCTCCTCCGGGGAGTCCGCGTACCCGGCGGGCTGGCCGTTGTAGTCGAGCTCCTCCCCCGTCTGGACGGTGCCCGCGCTGCTCAGGAACGCGAAGTCGCGCAGGTTGCCCGCCATCCCGAGGCGGACCAGGTCGCCGTCGTGCGCCGCCCGGGCGAGCTGGTCGGCCTCCGACCCGTTGATCGGGTCGCCGTTCGGGTCGGTTCCGCCACCGGACCCGAAGCCCTGGATGCGCGGGTTCTCGTCGAACGGGCCGCCGCCACGGACCGAGTCACGCAGCCGGTCGGAGAACGTGCCGATCCCCGTCCCGCCCAGCTGGCCCTGGGTGGCCTGCGTGAAGAGCCGGTTGTCGGCCACCTCACCGAAGTTCCACCCCTCGCCGTACAGGTAGACCCGCTTCCCGTCGACGCCGTCCTTCTTCGGCGTGAGCGTGTCGAGCGCGGTCCGGACGGCCTCCATGTTCTCCACCGAGTGGTGACCCATGAGGTCGAACCGGAAGCCGTCGACCTTGTAGTCCCGGGCCCACGTGACGACCGAGTCGACCATGGCCTTCTCGGCCATCAGGTGCTCCGTCGCGATGTTCTGGCAGCACGTCGAGGTCTCGACGTTGCCGGTCGCGTTGAGCCGCTGGTAGTAGCCGGGCACCACGCGGTCCAGCACCGACTGTGGCGACTGGCCGCTGGCGGTGGTGTGGTTGAACACCTGGTCGAGCACCACCTGCAGGCCGTCCGCGTGCAGCGCGCCGACCATCGTGCGGAACTCGGCGACCCGCGCGCCGCCCTCCGCGTCCACCGCGTACGACCCCTCGGGGGTCGTCCAGTGGAGCGGGTCGTAGCCCCAGTTGAAGCCGTCCGCGTCGGCGACCGCCGTGACGCACGCCTGCTGCTGGTCGGAGTCCGGGGCGTACGACGCGAGGTCGCAGTCCGGGGTCTCCTGCAGATCCTTGTCCTCCTGGATGGAGGCGATGTCGAACGTCGGCAGCAGGTGGACCGTGGTCAGGCCCGCCTTCTCGAGGTCGCGCAGGTGCGCGCGCCCGTTGCCGTTGCTCGCGAACGCGAGGTACGTGCCGCGCTTGGCGGCCGGGACCTTCTCGTCGTTGATCGAGAAGTCCCGCACGTGGAGCTCGTAGATCGTCTGGTCGACCGGCCGCACGACCGGCTGCTTCGCCTTCTCCCACTCGCGCGGACGGAACGCCTTGTCGGCGAGGTCCACGAGCACCGAGTGGGTGGAGTTCAGCGTGAGAGCCACCGAGTACGGGTCCGTGACCCGGTTGACCTCGACCTGGTCGGTCGTCGGCGCGTACACCGTGACCTCCCAGAGGTACCGGGCGCCGGCCCAGGACTTCTTGCCGTCCACCGTCCAGGAGCCGTCCGACTGCCGCTTCGCGGCCACGCGCTGGTCGGTGCCGAGCAGCAGCTCGACCTTCTGGGCCGTCGGCGCCCAGAGGGCCAGCGACGGGACACCCTTCTTCCACGTCGCGCCGAGCGTGCGCTTGGCGGCCTTGGCCGCGTACAGGTCGTCCAGGACGCCCGGGACCTGCACCCCGGTCGCCGCCTGGTACGTGCCGTCGGCCGCGGCCTGGGTGACCAGGAGCGCACCGCGCAGGAGCTCCGCGACCGGCGTCCCGTCGGGCACGCGCAGGGCGAGGTAGCCCGCGAGCGCCGGGAAGCGGTCGAGCTGTGCCTCGGACAGACCGGCCGGGTCGAACGTCAACGGCACGGCCGGGCCGTCGCCGAGGTCACCCACGGACAGCCCACCGGTCGGCGACCCGTGCAGCGCGAAGGTGCTGGTCGCCGGGGTCGGTGCCCAGGCGGCCGGCCACGCGATCGTCTCCGCGTCGATCCAGTGCGCGCTCTCCTCCCCCGTGCCGGGCAGCGGCGGGTCCGTGACCTCGATCGTCAGGACATGGGTGGCCAGCACGTAGGAGAAGGTCACGGGCTTGCCGCCGGGTGCGGAGAACGGGATGTTCGCCCCGTCCCGCACGCCACCGGCGCCGTAGTTCTCCGCCCAGCCGAGGTCGTGCGCGACCTTCGCCTCGTACGCACCCTCGGGCAGGTCGGTCGCGGTGAACGTGTACGTCCCATCGCCGTCCAGGTCCTGCAGCCAGGACTTCAGGCAGTCCGGCATCCAGTCGCCGGAGCAGCCGAGCTCGCTGTTGGCGGAGCCGGGGACCGTGAGGATCGGACCCTGCGCGGTCGACGTGAAGTAGTGCGTGGTCGCGTCGTAGTAGAACGTCACGGGACCGGCCGTCGCGACCGTGTAGGCCACGTTCGCCCCGCCGAGGGCGCCGCCCGCGCCGTAGTTCTCGTCCCACGAGCCGCCCACGGCGACCTTGTACTCGTAGCTGCCCGCGGGCAGCGTGAACGTGCCCGCGTAGACGCCGTCGGTGCGCTTGGTCAGCTGGGCCTCCGCGCAGTCCGGCTGCCAGTCGCCCGGGCAGCCCATCGCGGCGTTGTGGCTGCCGGGGACGGTGACGAAGAGGTCCTCGCCCGGGTCCGGGCCGGGGTCGACCACCCCGTCGATCGCGCCGCCGACGCCGCCGTACGTCGACGCGGCCGACTGCTGGCCCGCGGCGTCGACGGTGACCGCGCGGTACTCGACGACCGCGCCGTCGGGCAGGTCGGCGATCGTGTGGAACACGCGCGGCGACGTCGTCTCGGACGTGCCCAGCGGGGTCCACTCGTCGTCGCCGAGCACGCGGTAGGCGAACGACGTCTGGCTCCACACGTCGTCGGCCACGTCCGCGGTGACCGCGACGTCACCCGTCAGCCCGGCGCCGGGCGCCGGGGCCGTGAGGGTGAGGTCACCGGCGATGGCCGGTGCACCGACGGTCGTGCCGGCCCGCAGCACGATCGCGCCCAGGGCAGGGACCGTCACGGAGACGGTCCCGTCGGCGGCTGCCGTCACGCCCGTGGACGTCCCGTACAGGGGCGCGAACGTCGCGCCCGGCGTCAGGGTGTCGACGGTGACGGTCGCCGGGGCGGTGCCGTTGTTCGTCGCGACGAGGTGCTCGACCTTCTCAGCGGCGTCGACCCGGCTGAACGCGTAGACCGCGCCGTCGGCGTACCGCTCGATCTGGGCGCCCGTGCGCAGGGCCGGGTGCGCGCTGCGGAGCGCGGCCAGCTCGGCGATGTGGTCGTACAGCGCGGTGTCGGTGTCGTACCGGCCGACGGAGCCCGCGAGCGTCCCGTCGAGCAGGTTCTGGTCGGCGTACTCGTCCACCTGCGTCGCGAACATCGACTGGCGGGCGTCCTTGTCTCCACCGGTACCGACGAACCCCTGCTCGTCGCCGTAGTAGACGACCGGCTGACCGCGAGTCAGGTACATCAGCGAGTGCGCGAGCTCGGAGCGCTGCTCGCGGTTGTCCGCGTCCTTGACGAAGTACCCGATGCGGCCCATGTCGTGGTTGCCGAGGAACGTCGGCAGGGCCTGCGCGTTCGTCGTCGGCGTCGTGTACCGGTCGTCGCCCGCGTACAGCGCCGCCAGCCCGCCCGACGAGAAGCCCTTGGCGTAGTTGCTGGCCGCCGACTGGAACGTGAAGTCGAGGACCGCGTTCATGTCGCTGTCGCGCAGGTACGGTGCGAGCTTGACCGGGTCGGCGTCGTAGACCTCGCCGAACATGAAGAAGTCGTCGTTGCCGATCGAGGCCGCGTGGTCGCGCACGCCCGTCGTGAACTTCTCCCAGAACTCGAAGTTCACGTGCTTGGCGGTGTCGATGCGGAACCCGTCGACGCCCAGGTCGACCCACTGGTTGTAGACGTCCACGAAGCCGTCCACGACCGCCGGGTTCTCGGTCATGAGGTCGTCCAGGCCGGAGAAGTCGCCGTACGTCGTCGACTCCCCGGTGTAGGTCGAGTTCCCGCGGTTGTGGTAGAGCGTCGGGTCGTTCAGCCAGCCCGGGACCTTGACGTCGACGTCCTCGGGGTCGATCACCGGCGTGTACGGGAAGCTCGTGGCGGGGTCCAGCGTCGGGAACGTGTCGGTGCCGGCGTAGGTGTCCGGGTCGAACACGGTTCCCGCGGCGTCCGTGTAGGGCGACGCCGCCTTGTCGACGTAGCCGTACTGGCCCTCGGCGTAGTCGATGACGTCGGCCGTGTGGTTGGTGATGATGTCGAAGTAGACGTCGATGCCGCGTGCGTGGGCGTCGGCGATCAGCGCCTCCAGCTCCGCGTTGGTGCCCAGGTGGGGGTCGATCTGCGTGAAGTCGGTGATCCAGTACCCGTGGTACCCGGCCGACACGTCCGCGCCGGAGCCCTGCACCGGCCGGTTCTTGAACGACGGGGTCAGCCAGATCGCCGTCGTCCCCAGGCCCTCGATGTAGTCGAGCCTGTCGTGCAGGCCGGCCAGGTCGCCGCCCTCGTAGAAGCCCTTGTCGGTGGGGTCGAAGCCCGTGACCAGGCGGTCTCCCGTGAGCCCGCCGGTGTCGTTGGAGTCGTCGCCGTCGGCGAACCGGTCGGTCATGACGAAGTAGAACTGCTCGTCGGCGCCGGGGTCCCGCACGGGGGTCGCGACGAGGGCGTCGTCGGCCGCGGTGTACTCGCCGCCGAGGTCCAGCGGGGTCAGCGCGATGCGGTGCGTGGTGTCGTCGTACGTGAAGCGCAGGCTCGACGGGCCTGCGACGACCAGCGGGATGTTCGCGTCGCCGCCGTCCTTGCCGTACGCCTCGTCCCAGCTGTCGTCGAGGGCGACCTTGTACTCGTAGGAGCCCGCGGGGACCGTGAAGTCGGCGGTGTACACGCCGGCCGTCCCGGTCGGGGCGAGCTCGGTCGCGGCGCAGGCGGGCTGCCAGTCCTCGGGGCAGCCGAGCTCGCTCTGCAGCGAGCCGACCAGCGCGACCGTGCGGTCCGCTGCGGTGGCGGGGGTCACGGCGGCGGCGACGATCCCGACACCGGCGACCGCGACGGCGGTCAGCGCGGCGAACGCTCGGGAGAGGCGACGGACGGGGGCGTCGACGGGCGACATGGCGACTCCTTCGTCTCCCCGCACGTCGATGTGCGGGGCAGGTGTCGCCGACCGTATCCGCTTGCAGCAAGTTGCAGCAAGCGATACGGGCGAATTGCTGAAGCCGGGAGGGATCGGACGCGCCGAACCGGCCCTGAGTGACGCGACGAGAGAGTCAACCGTCACTCAGGGCCGGTTCGCGCACCGATCAGGCCGGACGCGGGTTCGTCAGCGACGCCAGCAGTGCCGCCGAGTCCGCGACCGCCCCGAACACGCCGCCCTGCATCGTCACCATCTTCAGCGCCGCCAGGTAGTTGCCGTAGTCCGTGGCACCCGTGCAGTCCGACAGCAGCAGGCACTCGTACCCGCGGTCGTTGGCGTCGCGCATCGTCGTGTGCACGCAGACGTCGGTCGTGATGCCGGTCAGGATGATGTGCGTGATCCCGCGGCTGCGCAGGATCAGGTCCAGGTCGGTGGCGTAGAACGACCCCTTGCCGGGCTTGTCGATGACCAGCTCCCCCGGCAGCGGCGCGACCTCGGGCACGATCTCCCAGCCGGGCTCGCCGCGCGTGAGGATGCGACCGCACGGGCCGAGGTCCCCGATGCCGGCGTCGATCCGTCGCGAGCGCCACAGCTTGTTCGCCGGCAGGTCCGACAGGTCCGGACGGTGGCCCTCGCGCGTGTGCAGGATGTGGAACCCCAGGTCACGGGCCACGGCGAGCATCGCCGCCGTCGGCTCCAGGCCCGCACGGGTGAGCGCCAGGTCGTAGCCCATCGCGTCGACGTAGCCCCCCGGACCGCAGAAGTCCTGCTGCCAGTCGATGTTGAGCACGGCGGTCGTCGCGGCGGAGAAGGAGCCGTCGTACGGCCAGGCGTAGGGGTCGGCCTCGACGGGACCGAAGGTCGTGGTGGTGGTCAGCAGCTCGGTCATCGCAGGGCTCCAAGAGGCTCGGGAAGGCTGGACAGGGCGGTCATGACCTCGGCGCTGGTGCCGACGGCCCCGAAGATGCCGCCCGACATCTCGATGCTCGACACCGACGCCGCCACCAGGGAGGGGTCGACCGGGACGCACACGTCGAGCACGAGCAGGCACTCGTACCCGCGGTCGTTGGCGTCGCGCATCGTGGAGTGCACGCAGGTCTCCAGACCCACACCCGCGAGCAGCAGCCGACGGACCCGACCCGTGCGCAGGACGAGGTCGAGGTCGCTGGCGTAGAACCCGTCGACGCCACCCGCGGTGAGGTCGAGGTCGGCGACGCCGGCTGCAGCCTCCGACGGGATGCCGGGTGGGCGCAGCGCGCCCGGTGCGGGTGCTGTCGTGCGCACGACGACGACCATTCCTCCCGAGGCGCGCACCGCGGCGGCCAGGGGCTCCGTGTCCTCCGGCGGGTCGACGCCGGCGGGCAGGACGACGAGCAGCGCGGTGCCTGCCCCGCGCAGGTCGCCGTCGTACGGCCAGGGGTAGGGCGTGGTGCCGGAGACGTGCATTGCCCCTCCAGGAAGAGGACGGGGGCCGGCGTACGCCGGCCCCCGCCAAGGGTCAGGAGACGGTGCCGGTCACGCCCTGGACGAAGTAGTCCATCTGCTCGATGGTCTCGATCGGCGGCGTCTCGCCGTCGGGCACCGCCACGGAGCCGTCCTGCGCGGTGACCGGTCCGGTGAACGGGCTGCCCCCCGCCTCCAGCTCGGCGGCCGCGGCGGCGATGAGCGCCTTCGTCTCGTCCGTGACGCTGGACCCGAAGGCCGAGGCGACGAACGGGTTCTCGCCGCTGGCCATGGTCGCGCGGTAGTTGGCGTTGTACTCGCTGCCCGTGAAGCCGCCGTCGATCGCCGTCTGCACGATGTCCGTGTACAGCGGACCCCAGTCCCACTCGGACCCCGTGAGCCAGCCGTCGGGCGCCAGCGACGACGCGTCCGCGTGGTAGCCGACCGTGTACGCGCCCGCGGCCTCGGTCGCCTCGATGATCGTCTTGGTGCAGTCCTGGTGCTGCGTCATCACGTCGACACCCGAGCTGAGCAGCGACGCCACCCGGTCCGCCTGCGTGGCCGGGTCGCACCAGCTGGTCGTCGAGACGGCCGTGACGTCGACGTCCGGCCGGACCGACTGGGCGCCGAGCGTGAACGCGTTGATGTTGGCCAGGGTCTGCGGGATCGGGATCGCGTAGACGTACCCGAGCTTCCCGGTCTCCGTCGCGGCGCCCGCGGCGATGCCCGCCAGGTACACCGGCTCGAACACGCTCCCGAAGTACGTGCCCATGTTGGCGGGCACCGGGTCGAGCAGGCCGCCCTGGTGGACGACGACGACCTCGGGGTGCGCCTCGGCCACCTGCTTGGCGGCGTCCAGGTGGCCGTAGCTCGTCGCGAAGATGATCGTCGCGCCCTGCGCGACCATGCTCTCCATCGTCGTGGCGGCCGTGTCGTCCTCCGGGATGTTGTAGGCCTCGAGGACGTCCAGGTCGGGGAACTCCTCGCGCAGCGCCTCGACGCCCTGGAAGACGGCCTGGTTGTAGCCGAAGTCGTCCTTCGGCCCGACGGCGATGACGCCGACCGTCGTGGCGTCCGCGCCCGGGGCCGAGTCTCCGGCCGGCGCGGAGCCGTCGGTGTCGGGGGCGCTCACGGCGGGGCTGCACGCGGCGAGGACCGCGACCACCGCCGCGACGAGACACACGCGTGCTGTTCGGGAGATGTGCATGGTGGACCTTCCGTTCACGGGGGTGGGGACCGTCAGGTGGTGCGGCTGTTGTCGAAGACCTTGAGCAGCTCGTCCGGGGCGGCGAGCATCGTGCGGCGGCCCAGCACCGCCAGGACCACGAGGGTGAGCACGAACGGCACGGCGTTCAGTGCGAACTGGTTCACGGCGATGCCGGAGGTCTGCAGCACCGACGCCAGCGACAGCGCGGCACCGAACAGGTACGCGCCGGCCATGATCCGGATCGGGTTCCACATCGCGAAGATCACCAGGGCGACAGCGATGAAGCCGCGGCCGGCGATCATGTTCTCGAACCAGCTGTTCGCGTACGCGATGGAGATGTGCGCGCCGCCGATGCCGGCCAGCGCGCCGCCCGCGACGGTCGCGCAGTACCGGACGGCCTTCACCGAGTACCCGTGCACCTCGAGCGCCTCGGTCCGCTCACCGGCCGTGCGGACCAGCAGACCGACGCGGGTGCGGAACAGGACCCACCAGATGACGGGTGCCGCGACGTACGCGATGTACACCAGCGGGTCGTGGTCGAACAGGATCGGGCCGATGCCCGGGATCTCGCTCAGGCCCGGCACGGCGACCGGGGTGAACGCGTTGATCTGCCGGCTCACGTAGCCGACGCCGAACAGCGCGGTCACGCCGAGCGCGAGGAAGTAGAGCGTCAGGCCGCTGGCGAACTGGTTGGCCCGCCGGCTGACGACGAGGACCGCGTGCACCAGGCTCAGCAGCGCGCCGGCCAGCGCGCCGCCCAGGACGCCGAGCCACGGGTTGCCGGTCTCGGCCGTCACCGCGTACGCACCGAGGGCTCCGAGCAGCATCGCGCCCTCGGTGCCGAGGTTGATGACGCCGCCCCGCTCCGAGATCGTCTCCCCCAGCCCCGCGTACATGATGGACGTTCCGCCGCGGACCGCCCCGGCCAGGATGTCGATGATCACGAGCGCACCTTCCGCGGGCTGGTCCAGCCGAGGACGGCCAGCAGCACCAGCCCCATGAGGATGTTGACGCTCGCGGCCGGCAGGCCCGAGCCGATCTGGAGGCTGTTCCCGGAGACGGCGATCGCGGCGAGCACCAGCGACGCGATCAGCAGCGGCAGCGGCCTGTGCCGCGACAGCCAGCTGGCCAGGAACGCGACGTACCCGATGGTCAGCCCGAAGGTCGGCCGCAGCTTGTACTCCATCCCGGCGAGCTGGATGAAGCCCGCCAGACCGGCCAGCGCACCGCCGATGAGCAGCGCGGTGAGGAGCAGCGTCACCACCGGCAGCCCCGCCCGGCGGGCCGCCTCCGCGTTCCCCCCGACCACGGAGAGCCGGAAGCCCCACGTCGTGCGGGTCAGCGCGAACCAGACGGCTCCCGCGGCGACCACCGCGAGCGCCACCCCGACGTGGATCGCGGTGCCGCCGAAGACCGGCAGCTTCATCGCGTCGTTCAGCTCCACGCTCGTGGACTGCCCGAGCGCCGCCGGGTCCTTCCACGGGCCGAGGATGAGGAAGAGCATCGAGTAGAGCGCGACGTAGTTCAGCAGCAGGGTGGTGACGGCCTCGTTGACCTTGACGACGAGCCGCATCGCCGCGGCGATGCCTGCCCAGGCCGCTCCCGCCACCGCCGCGCCGACGACCATGAGCAGCAGGACCAGCCACGGCGACGCGACCGGGGTGAGCCACAGCGCGACACCGGCCGCCGCCACGGCACCGATGATGAGCTGCCCCTCACCGCCGACGTTGACGAGGCCGGCGCGGGCGGGGACGACGACGGCCAGCCCGGCGAGCGCGATGGGTGCCGCCCGCAGCACGATCTGCTGGAACTGCCCCGGCTGGGTGAGGGTCGACGTCCAGATGTCGGCGTAGACGGCGAACGGGTCGGCACCGTTGGCCAGCACGAACGCGCCGAACACGACGAGGCCCGCGATCAGCGCGCCGACCCACCGCAGCAGGCCGGTACCCCGGGTCAGCAGCCGGCGCCGGGGCTCGACCGATGGCGCGGGCGCGGGCCGCGCGGGCGCCTCCTTCGACACGTCCTGGCTCATGCCACGCCTCCGAGCATCAGTCGTCCGATGGACATCCGGTCCGCACCGGCGGTGTCGACGACCCCGACGAGGTGCCCGTCGTGCATGACGGCGATCCGGTCGGCCACGGCGATGAGCTCGTCGAGGTCCTCCGAGACCATGAGCACCCCCGCGCCGCGCGCCCGGTGCTCCAGGAGCAGCTCCTGCGTGCGGCGGGTGTTCGCGACGTCCAGCCCGCGGCTCGGGTAGGCCGCGACGACGAGCGACGCGTCCTGGCCGAGCTCCCGCGTGAGCAGGACCCGCTGGATGTTGCCCCCCGACAGCGACGAGAGGGTCCTCTTCGTCGGCGCCATGTGCAGCCCGACGCGCTCGTCCAGCACCGCGGTCCGCGCTCCGACGGCCGGCCAGTCGATCCCGAGCCCACGCCGCGGCACCGCCCGGCCGTCGAGCACCATGTGCTCCAGCACCGTCAGCCCGGGCACCACGGAGTCCACGACCGGGTCCTCCGGCACGGCGACCGCCCCGGTCAGCCCGGGCACCGACTCACCGACTCGGACCGTGCCCGACGTCACCGGCCGCAGCCCGAGTGCGACCTCGCACAGCTCCTTCTGGCCGCTCCCGGCGACCCCGGCCACGCCGACCAGCTCGCCCGGGTGCACCTCGAGGTCGACGCCCTTGAGCGCCACGTGCCCGCGGTCGCCGAGCGCCGTGGCACCCACGAGCTCCAGCACGGCACGGTCCCGCGGCGGGACCGCGACGCGTTCCACGGCGAGCGGCGGCACCCGTCGGCCGACCATCGCCTCGACCAGGTCGGCGTCGGAGAAGTTGCCGGGGTCCTCGGCGTTGAGGATCACCTGCCCCCCGCGCAGGACGGTCACCTGGTCGGCGATCGTGCGGACCTCCCCCAGCTTGTGCGTCACCAGCACGACGCCGAGGCCCCGGTCGCGCAGCTGCGCGACGACGCCGAACAACGCCTCGACCTCCTGCGGCGCGAGCACGCTCGTCGGCTCGTCGAGGATGACCAGCCGCGCACCGGTCATGAGGACCTTGAGGATCTCCGCCCGCTGCCGCTCGCCGATGGACAGGTGCCGGACCCGTGCGGACGGGTCGACGGCGAGCCCGTAGGCCTCCGACGCCTCCGTGATCCGCGCCGCCAGCCGGGCCAGCCGCAGGGTCGGCCCACCGGGGAGCGCGAGGGCGATGTTCTCCGCCACCGTCAACGCCGGAACCAGCCGCAGGTCCTGGAACACCATGCCGATGCCGAGCGCCCGCGCGTCGGCGGGACTGCCCGGCGACACCGGGGCGCCGTCGACGAACATGCGTCCCTCGTCGGGCGTGTAGACGCCGTAGATCATCTTGAGCAACGTGCTCTTGCCGGCGCCGTTCTCCCCGATCAGGCCGTGCACGGTGCCGGGCAGGACGGTGAGGTCCACGTCCCAGTTGGCCTGCACCTCGCCGAAGCGCTTGGACAGGCTGCGCACCTCGAGGAGCGCGGCGGGCTTGCCCACCCGGCCCCGGGCGCGGGCGACGGCGTCGGTGGTCATGCGCGTGGCCGCTGCGTATCCAGAGGCGTATCCGCTGGCGTATCCATGACGGGAGGCTAGAAGTGCGATGTTTCGGACATTCGAGACATAGGTAACGCTTGCGTGTCTGACCTGGGACGCCGCCTACGCTCACGCCATGGCGACCACCCGCGTGCTCCTCGTGCACGGCGCAGCGACGACGGCAGGGGTGTGGGACCGGGTGCGGGGTCTCCTGCGCGACGACGGCCTCGACGTCGTCGCCCCCGACCGGGCAAGCGGCGGCGACCTCGGCGGCGAGCTCACGGCACTGGGAGGCGACACGGACGGCACGGTCGTCGTGGGCGTCTCCGGAGGCGCGACCCTCGGTCTCGCCCTCGCCTCGGACCGGGTGCTCGCGGGTGCCGTCCTGCACGAGCCGGCCGTCGGGTCCCTGGTCCCCGGCCTGCTCGACCATGTGGTCGCAGGGTTCACCTCAGGGGGCGTCCCCGGCTTCGGAGCCGCGCTCTACGGGCCCTCGTGGACGCCTGCGATGGCGCCCGCCGACCCGGACGCCGTCGCGCGCGACCTCGCGATGTTCCGCAGGTTCGAGCCGACCCCGCTGCACCCCGGGCAGGGTCGGGTGATCGTGACCGTCGGCGAGCTCTCCCCTCCGGCGCGGCACCGGGCGGCCTGGGCGCTGCACGACCTGCTCGGGGTGGAGGTGCGCGTGCTGCCCGGCGCCGGACACTTCGTCCAGCACGACGATCCCGAGGCGCTGGTCGCCGTGGTGCGGTCGGTCGTCCGGAGCGCTCAGCCCCGCTGACCCGTGCCGCGCCTCAGACCCGTCGGGTGCGGACGAACAGCACGACCCCGACGACGACCACGACCACGCCCACGAGCACGTACGGCCACGGGTTCGACTGCACGACACACGCGGACGCACCGGTCACCCCCTCGCTGCAGAACGTCCCCGGGCCTCGCCGGTTCAGCCACGCGAGCGCGAACGGGAGGGCGGCCAGGCCCGTGACGACGCCGAGCTGCGCGGGCTGCAGGCCCTGCCGCACGACGAGCAGACCGCCGACGAGCAGCAGCGCCAGCGCGACGAACAGCCCGCCCGGGATCCCGAGCCCGAAGCCTGCGCCGATGCCCGCACCGAGCAGCACCCACCCGAGGAACGCCGCGACGCCCGTGCCGGGACGCGAGACATGCACTTCCTCGGCCCACATGGTGAGCAGCAGCTCAGAGCAGGCCCAGCGCCTGCACCGCGTCGCGCTCCTCGACGAGCTCCGCGACGGACGCATCGATCCGGGACCGCGAGAACTCGTCGACCGTCAGGTCGGGGACGATCTGCCAGCGACCGTCGACCGCCGTCACCGGGAACGACGAGATGAGCCCCTCGGGCACACCGTAGGAGCCGTCCGACACGATGCCCGCCGAGGTCCAGTCGCCCGCGGGAGTGCCGTGCACCCAGGTGTGCACGTGGTCGATGGCCGCGTTGGCCGCCGACGCCGCCGACGACGCCCCGCGCGCCTCGATGATCGCCGCACCCCGCTTGGCCACCGTCGGGATGAACGACTCACGCACCCACGCGTCGTCGCCCACGACCTCGAGCGCGGGCCGCCCGCCCACCGTGGCGTGCGACAGGTCGGGGTACTGCGTCGCGGAGTGGTTGCCCCAGATGGTCAGCCTCGCGATGTCCCCGACCTTCGCGCCGGTCTTCGTCGCCAGCTGCGACACCGCGCGGTTGTGGTCCAGGCGCGTCATGGCCGTGAAGCGCTCACGCGGGACGTCCGGCGCGTGCGACGCCGCGATGAACGCGTTCGTGTTGGCGGGGTTGCCGACGACGAGCACCCGCACGTCGTCCGCGGCACCGGCGTTGATGGCCGCACCCTGGGGCTTGAAGATGCCGCCGTTGGCCGACAGCAGGTCGCCGCGCTCCATGCCGGCCGTCCTCGGTCGCGCCCCGACGAGGAGCGCGACGTTGACGCCGTCGAACGCGGCCGTCGCGTCGTCGTAGATCTCGACGCTGTCCAGCGTGGTGAACGCGCAGTCGTCGAGCTCCATCGCGGTGCCCTCCGCCGCCTTGACGGCCTGCGGGATCTCCAGCAGGCGCAGGCGCACCGGCGTGTCGGGGCCGAGCAGCTGGCCGGACGCGATGCGGAAGAGCAGCGCGTAGCCGATCTGCCCGGCAGCTCCGGTGACGGTGACGGTGACGGGCGAGCTGGCCACGGAACGGGCTCCTTCGATCGGCGACGACGGCGCCCTCACGCTACCCCGCAGACGACGGACGGCGCCCACCCTGGTCGGGTGGACGCCGCCTCTCGTGAGCCAGGTCAGGCGAGCTTGGCCGCCAGGTTGGCGTCGAGCGTCGCGAGGAACTCCTCGGTGGTCTGCCACGCCTGGTCGGGGCCGACGAGGGCCGCGAGGTCCTTCGTCATGGCACCGGACTCGACGGTCTCGATGACGACCTGCTCGAGCGTCTCGGCGAACTGCGTCACCTCGGGGGTGCTGTCCAGCTTGCCGCGGTGCTTCAGGCCACCGGTCCAGGCGTAGATCGACGCGATCGGGTTGGTCGACGTCGGCTTGCCGGCCTGGTGCTGGCGGTAGTGACGCGTGACGGTGCCGTGCGCGGCCTCGGCCTCGACGGTCTTGCCGTCGGGCGTCATGAGCACGGACGTCATGAGGCCGAGCGAGCCGAAGCCCTGCGCGACGGTGTCGGACTGCACGTCGCCGTCGTAGTTCTTGCAGGCCCAGACGTAGCCGCCCTCCCACTTCATGGCCGCGGCGACCATGTCGTCGATGAGGCGGTGCTCGTACGTGAGGCCGGCGGCCGCGAAGTCGGCGGCGTACTCGGCGTCGAACACCTCCTGGAAGATGTCCTTGAACGCACCGTCGTAGGCCTTGAGGATCGTGTTCTTCGTCGACAGGTACACCGGGTAGCCGCGCTGCAGGCCGTACGCGAACGAGGCCCGCGCGAAGTCGCGGATCGAGTCGTTGAAGTTGTACATGCCCATGGCCACGCCGCCGCCGTCGGGGTACGTGACGACGGTCTGGTTGATCGGCTCCGAGCCGTCCGCGGGCGTGTACGTCAGCGTCAGCGTCCCGGCGCCGGGGACCTTGAAGTTGGTCGCCTTGTACTGGTCGCCGTGGGCGTGACGGCCGATGATGATCGGCTTGTTCCAGCCCGGCACCAGGCGCGGGATGTTGCTGATGATGATCGGCTCGCGGAAGACGACGCCGCCGAGGATGTTGCGGATCGTGCCGTTGGGCGAGACCCACATCTTCTTCAGGCCGAACTCCTCGACGCGCGCCTCGTCGGGCGTGATCGTCGCGCACTTGACGCCGACGCCGTGCTCCTTGATGGCGTTCGCCGCGTCGATGGTCACCTGGTCGTCGGTGGCGTCGCGGTGCTGGATCGACAGGTCGTAGTAGCGCAGGTCGATGTCGAGGTACGGGTGGATCAGGCGGTCCTTGATGAACTGCCAGATGATGCGCGTCATCTCGTCGCCGTCGAGCTCGACGACCGGGCCGACAACCTTGATCTTCGCCATGCGGGGATCTCCTGTGCTGGGGACGGAAGGGGGCACGGCACGGGTGCTGCGGGGTGCCGGCGCGGGTCCGGGGACAAGATTACTCGACGTCGAGAGATCTGCGTGAGTCCGCCCCTCGGCGCTCCCCGTGACCGAATCCGCCGGGACTGGCATGCTGGCACCCGCCAGGGGCACGACGCCGACCCACCGCGTTCGCCACGACCGCACCGCCGGACGTGGCACGCTCCGCGCGCACCGCCCTTCCACCGACGAATACTGACGACAGGATCGACATGTCACAGGACAACCCCGACAAGGCCGCAGGCTCCCCGGAGCCCGACGAGGCCACCGCCGGCACGCCCACACCCGAGGAGGCGACGGCAGCAGCAGACGCCGACGCCACCGCGCCCGCCGCCGCCGAGCCGGTCGCGGCGGAGCCGGTCGCCGCCGCGCCGGTCGCCGCCCCCGACGAGGACGAGGACGAGGACGTCGTCGTCGAGGAGCTCGACGCCTACGTCGTCCCCGCGGGCACGGTCGTCGTGACGGGCCCGAGCCTGGTCGCCCGCCTCGGCGCCGAGGCGTTCGGCACGTTCGCGCTCGTCCTCGTGGGCCTGGGCATCGCGCTGTACACCGGCCTGAGCCAGCTGAACGGCCTCGCGGTCGCGCTCGGCTTCGGCCTCGCGGTGCTCGCGGCGATCATCGCGGTCGGCCACGTCTCGGGCGGCCACTTCAACCCGGCGGTGACGCTCGGTGCAGCGATCGGTGGCCGCACAGCCTGGAAGGACGTCCTTCCCTACTGGCTCGCGCAGCTGGTCGGCGGCATCCTCGCGGCCGCGATCCTGTTCATCACGATCCCGAGCACCCTGCCGAGCCTGATCGCGCAGGGCCAGGAGGGCGCCTCCGCGCGCACCTTCTTCACCAGCGTCGCCAACGGCTTCGGCGAGCACTCGCCGCTGGCCACCCTGTCGCAGGGCCAGGTCGAGTTCTCCCTGGTCACCGCTCTGCTGGTCGAGATCGTCGCCGCCGCGGTGTTCGTCGGCATCATCCTCGGCGCCACGGACCGCCGCTCCGCCAACGTGCAGGCACCGTTCGCCATCGGCCTGGCGCTCGCGGTGCTCATCCTCGTCGCCATGCCCGTCACCAACGCGTCGCTCAACCCGGCGCGCTCGTCGGCAGCGGCGATCTTCTCCGAGGGCTGGGCCCTCAGCCAGCTCTGGCTGTTCTGGGTCGCCCCGCTGGTCGGCGCGGCCCTGGCCGGGCTGATCTACCGCGCGTTCGCCGCGGAGCCGGCCGAGGACAACCTGCTCGAGGAGGACGACGCGTACGTCACGACGGACGACGTCCTCGTGGTCTCGGAGCGCTGACAGCGCGCCTGACCCCGCACGACCGGACGCCCGGGACCTTCGCGGTCCCGGGCGTCCGTGCGTGTCAGCGAGGCAGGATCTGCGCGAGCACCGTCAGTCCCGCCCCCAGCAGGACGAGCACGGCGACGTCCAGCGCCCGGGCGCGCACGGTGATGGCGACGGGACCCGGTGACGGCAGCACGGCGCGCAGCACGGCGCACACGAGCACGACTCCCGCGAGGACGAACGCACCCGCGCGGGTGCCGACGACGAGCGCCACGACCGTGGCGACGACGATGCCGGAGCTGGTCCACCACAGCGACACGTTGCGCGCGGCGTCGAGCGACGCCCGTGCGATGGCCCGCGGGTCCAGGGGAACCTGCTCGACGGGGATCGGGCCCGTGGACGGGGGCAGGTCGCGAGCCGGCCAGTCAGGCACAGGAGCCTCCTGACGGACAGGGTCGACGGTGTGCGGGTGAGCGCCAGTGGCGCGGCGTACCCCGGCTGCCCCGCTCATGCGCTCCTTCACCATCTCGCTCGTGCCTCCCGACGGGAGACTACCGTTGCGAGGTGACCGACCGGACCCACGACGACCACCTGGACTTCCGACCACCCGGTGAGGTGCTCGTCGTCGGGGCCGGTCTGGCGGCCACGCAGACGGTCGCGGCGCTGCGTGAGCGGGGGTACGACGGACGGGTCGTGGTCCTCGGTGCCGAGGGGGTCGCCCCGTACGACCGCCCGCCGCTGTCGAAGCACCTCCTCGACCGGCCGCGTCCGACGTGGCTCGCCGACGAGCTCGGTGCCGACCTGCTGACCCTCGCGGACGAGGTCCACCTGAGCACCCCGGCACGGGCCCTCTCACTGTCCGGGGCCCGCCCGCAGGTGCTCACCGACGACGGCCCCGTGACCGCGGACACCCTCGTGGTGGCCAGCGGCGCGCACGCGGTCCGCCCACCGGGCTGGGAGGCGGCCCTGACCCTGCACACGGCGGCCGACGCCGAACGGCTCCGCGAAGCGCTCGTGCCGGGCGCCCGGCTCGTCGTGATCGGCGCGGGGTGGATCGGCGCAGAGGTCGCGGGCGTCGCCGCCGCAGCCGGTGTCGAGGTCGTCGTGGTCGAGGCGAACGGGTGCCCGCTCGCGGCAGCGCTCGGCTCGACCGTCGGGGAGCTGACCGCACCCTGGTACGCCGCGGCGGGCGTCCGGCTCCTGACCGGAGAGCACGTGGTCGAGGTCGGTACCAACGGGGTGGGCCTCGCGGACGGCAAGCTGCTCGCCGCCGACGTCGTGCTCGCGGCGGTGGGTGCGCGCCCGACGACCGACTGGCTGGCCGGTGCGCTGCCCCGGGAGCCCGACGGTTCGCTACGGGTCGACGAGCACCACCGGGTCGTCGGCGCGCCGCGCAGCGTCCGGGCGGTCGGCGACGTCGCGCTCCGTCGCTCCCCACGCCACGGGTGGGTTCCCGGCGGGCACTGGGACGGCGCGCTCCGCGGACCGGCCGGGCTCGTCGCGGACCTGCTGGGCAGCCCGGACGAGGGCACCGACGTGGCGCCGTACGTGTTCTCGACGCAGCTGGGCCACGAGCTCGCCCTGTTCGGCAGCCCGCACGTCGACGACGAGGTCGTCCTGCGCGGGGACCCGGCCGCCGCCGGGGAGGGCTGGGGTGCGCTGTGGTTCCGGCGGGGTTCCGACGAGGTGGGCGCGATCCTCACGGTCGACCGGCCGCGCGACGTCGGCGCCGCGCGGAGGCTGTTCACCGCGACGGGACTGCCCCGGCTCGACCGCACGCTGGCGCTCGACCCGGGGCGGCCCCTGCGGGAGGCGTCCCTCGTGTAGTGCTCAGTGCGCGAAGTGCCGGGTGCCCGTGAGGTACAGCGTCACCCCGGCGGCCTGCGCCGCGGCGACGACCTCCTCGTCCCGGACCGATCCGCCCGGCTGCACGATCGCGCGCACGCCGGCGTCGATGAGGACCTGCGCACCGTCGGCGAACGGGAAGAACGCGTCCGAGGCAGCCACGGCACCGCGGGCCCGCTCGGTGTCCCCCGCGTTGGCGCGCTCGACCGCGAGCCGGCACGAGTCGACGCGGTTGACCTGCCCCATCCCGACACCCACCGAGGCTCCGGCGTCGGCGAGCAGGATCGCGTTCGACTTCACGGCCCGCACGGCCCGCCACGCGAACGTGAGGTCGGCGAGCGTCGCGTCGTCGGCCGCGGCCCCGGCCGCCCGGGTCCAGCCCGACGGGTCGTCGCCGGCCGCGTCCACCTGGTCGAGCTCCTGCACGAGCAGGCCGCCGCTGACGGCACGGCGCTCGGTGCGCACGCCGTCCACGGGGGTCACCTGCAGGAGCCGGATGTTCTTCTTGCGCGCGAGGATCTCGATCGCCTCGGGCTCGAACCCGGGCGCCACGACGACCTCGGTGAACACGGGCGCGATCTGCTCCGCGGCGGCGGCCGTGAGGGTGCGGTTGGTCGCGATGACGCCGCCGAACGCGGAGACCGGGTCGCACGCGTGCGCCTTCGCGTGGGCGTCGGCGACGTCGGTGCCCACCGCGATGCCGCACGGGTTGGCGTGCTTGATGATCGCGACGGCGGGGTCGGCGTGGTCGTGCGCCGCACGCCACGCGGCGTCGGCGTCGACGTAGTTGTTGTAGCTCATCGCCTTGCCGTGCAGCTGCTGCGCTCCGGCCAGCCCGCGTCCCGCCGCGCCGTCGGGCGTCAGGTAGAGCGCCGCCTGCTGGTGCGGGTTCTCCCCGTAGCGCAGCACCTCCCCGCGCACCCAGGTGGTCCCCGTGAACGCCGGGAAGCCGGAGCCCGCAGCCTCCTCGTCCGGCGCGTAGTCGGCGGCGAACCAGCTGGCGACCGCGGCGTCGTACGCGGCGGTGTGCGCGAACGCGTCCGCCGCGAGCAGGCGACGCGCACCGATCGTGAACCCGCCTGCCTCGACGGCGGCCACGACCTCGGTGTACCGCGCGGGGTCGACGACGACCGCGACGCTCGGGTGGTTCTTCGCCGCCGCACGGACCATCGACGGACCGCCGATGTCGATCTGCTCCACGCACTCGTCCGGACCGGCACCGGACGCGACGGTCGCCGTGAACGGGTAGAGGTTGACGACGACCAGCTCGAACGGCGCGATGCCCAGCTCGTCCAGCTGCGCGAGGTGCTCCGGCAGGCGCGTGTCCGCGAGGACACCCGCGTGCACGCGCGGGTGCAGGGTCTTGACCCGGCCGTCGAGGCACTCGGGGAAGCCGGTGAGCTCCTCGACGCGCGTGACCGGGACGCCGGTGGCGGCGATCGTCGCGGCGGTCGAGCCGGTGGAGACGATCTCGACACCGGCCGCGTGCAGGGAGGTCGCCAGCTCGGTCAGTCCGGTCTTGTCGTAGACGCTGACGAGGGCGCGACGGACGGGTCGCTGGTTCTTCTCAGGGGAGGACATGCGCGGCGGCTCCTGATGCAGGGTCGGCTAGGGCGGACCCATGCACCCAGGCGGGCGGTGCGAGGCGGGGCACTGCGGCCGCTCCCCGGTGGTTGCACCCACCTGCGCCAGTCACGACCGGGGTCGAGTCTAGCCGAACGGGGCTTGACCCTGACGCAGCGTCACACCTGCACGCTGGATCGCACGACGCAGAACGGAGGCACCATGATCGACACGACCTCGGCCCCGCCCTGGAGCGGCATGGTGCCGGTCGACGACACTGCTCTGGCCGTCACCGACTCGGGTGGCTCCGGCACGCCGGTGGTCTACCTCAACGGCCAGTTCGCGACCCAGGGCTACTGGCGGCGGGTCGTCGCCGAGCTCGGGCGGGACTGGCGGCACATCACGTTCGACGAGCGAGCCCGTGGGCGCAGGTCCGGACGTTCGGCGGACTACTCGTTCGAGGCCGCCGTCCGCGACGTCGACGCCGTCCTCGACGCGCGAGGCGTCGACCGGGCGCTGGTGGTGGGGTGGTCGTACGGCGCCTTCGTCGCCGCACACTGGGCGAGCCGCCACCCCGACCGGACGATCGGCGCCGTGCTGGTCGACGGAGCCCAGCCGCACGACTGGCTCACGGACGAGATGGAGCAGGGGATCCGCACGGCCTTCCGTCGACTCCAGTGGCTGATGGTGCCCCTCCGCGTGACGGGACTCACGCCGCGCATGACCGCCCGGGAGATGGCGGAGTGCAACATCGACGTCGGCAGGCTCGCGCGTGAACGGGAGCTCGGCCCGGTGATGGACAGGATCACGGTCCCGACCCGATACGTCCTCGCCTCCGGGACGTCGTTCGGCAGCACGGGGGACGGGCAGGAGAGAATCCGCGCCAGCGTGCCCGCGGTGGCCGAGCGCAACCCGCACATCACCCTGCACGCCAAGGTGGCGAGCACGCACGGCGCGATCCTGCGCAAGGACTTCCGGTCGATCGCCGAGGCGGTCCGCGGCGTCGCCACCTGAGGCAGGCTGAGGCCCATGCTCACGATCGGCCAGCTGGCCTCCTACGCCGGGGTGACGGTGCGGACGGTCCGGCACTATCACCAGATCGGCCTGCTCGCCGAGCCCGGTCGCGACCACTCCGGCTACCGCAGCTACGACGCGGCCGCCGTCGTGCGGCTGGTCCGGATCCGCGTGCTGGCGGATGCGGGCGTGCCCCTCGCTCGGGTGCAGGAGCTCCTCGTCGCCGACCCCGACGAGTTCGCCCGAGCGGTCGAGGAGATCGACAAGGCCCTGAGCGCCGACATCCGTCGCCTCCAGAGCAACCGCGAGCGGATCTCCCGGCTCGCTGCCGGGGATCACCTGGCTCTCCCCCAGACAGTCGTGGACTACCTGGACCGGCTGCGGGGGCTCGGCGTCGGCGAGACGTACATCGAGCTCGAGCGGGACGCGTGGATCATGCTCGCCCCGCAGATTCCGCTCGACATCGAGTCCGTGATCGCCGCGAAGAACCGGCAGCTGGACGAGGACCCGGACCTGACCCGCCTCTACCGCCTCCTCAGCTCCGTGTCCGAGTGGTCGGCCGACGATCCGCGGGTCGTCGAGCTCGCCGACATCATCGAGAGCCTCCGTGTCCGCGCTGTGCAGAGCGGTGCGGTGGAGATCGGTGACGCCGATGCGTCGGACCCTTTCGCGGTCCTGCTGGACGCAGCCATGGCCGAGTCCACGCCGGTCGCCCGACGGCTGCTGGCGATCCTCGAGCAGCGCGGGTGGCGCGGCTGGACGCAGCTCGAACGTGTCCCCGAGGACCGGATTCCCCGCGGTCCCTGAGACCCCACCGCGTGCCCCGCACCCGACGACACGGCGCCCGGCCCGGCGGCGCGAGCGCTCAGGAGCGTCCGACGATCGCGTGCCGGCCCTCGACCCGCAGCCCGTCACGGGCGACGCGACCGACCCACTCCACGAGCAACGGCTGCTCGACGGCCTTGATCCGCTCGTGCAGGGTCGCCTCGTCGTCGTCGGGCTCCACCGCGACCGTCGCCTGCGCGAGGATCGGCCCCGTGTCGACGCCCTCGTCGACCACCATGACGGTGCAGCCGGTGACCTTGACCCCGTACGCGAGCGCGTCCCGCACCCCGTGCGCACCGGGGAACGACGGCAGGAGCGCAGGGTGGGTGTTGACGATCCGTCCACCGAAGCGCCCGAGGAACGTGTCCCCGAACAGCTTCATGAACCCGGCCAGGACGATCAGGTCGGGCGAGAACACGGCGACCGTCTCCGCGACGGCGGCGTCCCAGGACGCGCGGTCGTCGAAGTCCTTGATCGACACGACCGCCGTCGGGATGCCCGCCTCGCGCGCGATCTCCAGCGCCCGGATGTTGCCACGGTCCGCGACCACCGCCACCACGCGCGCACCGTAGGCGGGGTCGTCGTGGGCGGCCAGCAGCGCCGCCAGGTTCGAGCCGGTACCGGAGACCATGACCACCAGCCGACCGGTCCCGCGGGTGGCCGGGGCGGGGCGCTGAGGCGTCTCGTGCGTCACGCGCCGACCCTACCGGCGGACGGCTCGCGACGGACGGACCGTCCGGCGCCGGGCATCCGTGGGCGAGAATGCACGCGTGAGCAACCCGTACGCGCCGCCCGAGAACCGTCCCGGCACACCGGACGACGCCCCGGTCCAGGACGCCCCCGTGTGGCCGCCCGCCGGAGGCGCGCCACAGGCTCCGGTCGTCCCGGAGCGGCCGCCGGCCGACCCGGAGGGCGCCGCACGCGCCACGAGCCTCACGCGTCTGTTCGCGGTGCTCGTGCTCGCATCCGTTCTCGTGGCCACCCTCCGGCTGCCCTGGCAGGCTGCCGCTCTCCCGTTCGTGCTCGCGGCGGTCGTGGTCGGTGTCCGCGCGGTGGTGGTCGCCCTTCGCGCCCGGGCGCGGGGACTCGCACCCGTGCTCGCCGTCGGGCTGGTCATCTCCCTGCTCTGGACCTTCAGCCTGCTGGTCCAGCTGGCCCCGTGGCAGGCGCAGCAGGACAAGCAGGACTGCCTCGCACGCGCCCTGACGATCGGGGCGAGGAGCGCCTGCGAGACGCAGTTCGAGAAGGACCTCGACGACCTGTACACCTCTCTGACCGAGCGCAGCACCGGCTCCTGAGCCGCGTCAGGTCGGGTCGCGCCGGACCAGCGCGCGCAGGCCCCGACCGATCTCCGAACGCAGCAGCGCGTCGCCCGGCAGCGCGACGAGCAGGGACCCGGCGAGCACCCCGGCGCCCCCCAGCAGCCCGACGACACCTCCCTGCGCGCCGACCTCCGCCAGCCGGTCCGGGCCGATCCCGCCGCTCGCCAGGGTGACGAGGATCGTGACGATGACGGCGACACCCGCCGCAGCCGTGGCGCACGCGAGCGCCGTGTCCCACCACCGCTGCGGCGTCAGACGGCGGTGGACGTAGAGCCCCACCAGAGCTCCGACGGCCACGAGCGCGAGCGGGACCAGGGCAGTCGCGGGTCCGACCACGTCGGAGGACGGGAGCGCGCCGAGCATCGGCACCGCGGGCAGCGCCCCGCCGACGACGTCGTCGGGTGCGAAGTGCGTCCCCTCACCGACCGCGAACCCCGCACCCGTCAGCCAGGAGAGCGCCCACACCACCAGGTTCGGCAGGTAGGCGAGCTCCGCGACGGCCAGGACCACGCCGCCGACGGCGTCGAGCCCGAGCCCGCGCACGACGTCGCCGATGGTGGCTCGTCCCGCCACGACCCACAGTGCGGTCACCAGTGCGGCGACGAGGACCAGCGCCGCCGACCCGAGCACCCCGCCGGTCGCACCGGTCCGCACGGGTGCCGGGCAGCGGGACCACGCGGGCCGGGTCAGCATGCGGAGCGACGGCGCCTCCGGGCGGGCGAGCAGACCGGCGCCGAGACCGGTCGCGGACACCGCGGCACCGCCCGCGAACGCACGCGCCAGGTCCGCGCCCTCGACCCCGGTGACCAGGGCGAGCAGCACGGCGACCACGGTGTACGTCGCGACGCCCGCCGCGTACCCCGACCAGGTGGCGAGCCCGGACCGGCGGGCCGAGGCGTAGCAGACGAAGAGCGCGACCGCCGTCACCCCGAGCGGCACGAGGGTCACGACGACCGGACCCACGTGTGCCGGGACCCCGTGCCCGAGCAGCCAGAGCGCCGACCCGACGCCGACCGAGCGGAACCAGCCGACCCCGCTGTTCGACGGGTCCGCCGAGGTCGCGACGTACGCCGCGACGGCGGGGAGCGTGAGGACGAGGAACGAGAGGAGCGCGGCCTGCAGCGCGGACAGGACGCCTGCGACCCAGCGCGGCGCACCGTCGAGGGCGCTCGTGAAGAACGTGGGCGTCGGGTCGTCGGACAGCGTGCGGCGACGCCGACGGTCGATGACGGGGGTTCCCCCCGTGCGGGGGCCGGTGGCGCTCACCGTGCCATGGTCGCTGGCGGGCTCGCCGGAGCGACGAACCCGGTGCGGCGCGTCGGCGTCCGGGTACGCGAAAGGCGCCGGTCCGCGGACCGGCGCCTCTCGGACGGGCTAGGAGAGCAGCTGGCGCGCGAGCTCGGCCGTCTCGGACGGCGTCTTGCCGACCTTGACGCCCGCGGCCTCGAGGGCCTCCTTCTTGGCCTGCGCGGTGCCCGACGAGCCGGAGACGATGGCGCCGGCGTGGCCCATGGTCTTGCCCTCGGGAGCCGTGAACCCAGCGACGTAGCCGACGACGGGCTTGGTGACGTGCTCGGCGATGTAGGCCGCGGCGCGCTCCTCGGCGTCGCCACCGATCTCGCCGATCATCACGATGACCTCGGTGTCGGGGTCCGCCTCGAACGCCGCGAGGGCGTCGATGTGCGTGGTGCCGATGATCGGGTCGCCGCCGATGCCGATGGCCGTCGAGAAACCGAAGTCCCGCAGCTCGTACATCATCTGGTAGGTCAGCGTGCCGGACTTCGACACCAGGCCGACGCGGCCGGGACCCGTGATGTCCGCCGGGATGATGCCGACGTTGGACTTGCCGGGGCTGATCAGGCCGGGGCAGTTGGGGCCGATGAGCCGCACGCCCTTGTCCAGCGCGAGCGCGAAGAACTCGGCGGTGTCGGCCACCGGGACGCCCTCGGTGATGATGACGACGAGCGGGATGCCGGCCTCGATCGCCTCGACGACCGCGGCCTTGGTGTGGGCCGGCGGCACGAAGACGACGGAGACGTCGGCACCGGTGGCGTCCATGGCCTCGGCCACAGAGCCGAACACGGGGACGTCGGTCTCACCGAACGCGACAGAGGTACCCGCCTTGCGGGGGTTCACCCCGCCGACGACGGACGTGCCGGACGCGAGCATGCGGGTCGTGTGCTTCTGGCCCTCGGAACCCGTCATGCCCTGGACGATGACCTTGGATGCCTCGGTCAGGAAGATCGCCATGGTGGTGTCTGCTTCTCTCTGCGTCTGTCTCGGTCAGCGGTCTCAGGCAGCGGCGTGGGCGAGCTCGGCCGCCTTGTCGGCGCCGCCGTCCATCGTGTCCGCGATCGTGACCAGCGGGTGACCGGCCTCGGCGAGGATGCGACGACCCTCGAGCACGTTGTTGCCGTCCAGGCGGACGACCAGCGGCTTGGAGGCCTCGTCGCCGAGGATCTCGAGGGCCGCCACGATGCCGTTGGCGACGGCGTCGCACGCCGTGATGCCGCCGAACACGTTGACGAACACGGCCTTGACCTGCGGGTCCGTGAGGATGATGTCCAGGCCTGCGGCCATGATCTCGGCGCTGGCGCCGCCGCCGATGTCCAGGAAGTTGGCCGGCTTCACGCCACCGTGCGCCTCACCGGCGTACGCGACGACGTCGAGCGTGCTCATCACGAGCCCGGCACCGTTGCCGATGATGCCGACCTCGCCGTCGAGCTTGACGTAGTTGAGGTCCTTCTCCTTGGCGCGCGCCTCGAGCGGGTCCGCCGCGTCGGCGTCCTCGAGCTCGGCGTGCTCCGGGTGCCGGAAGTCGGCGTTCGCGTCGAGCGTGACCTTGCCGTCGAGCGCGACGATCTCGCCGTCCTCGGTGAGCACCAGCGGGTTCACCTCGACGAGCGTGGCGTCCTCGCTGCGGTAGACGGTCCAGAGCGTCTGCAGGACCGCCGCGACCTTGGGCGCGATCTCGGCATCGAAGCCGGCGGCCGCCACGATCTCGTCGGCCTTCGCCTGGTCGATGCCCGTGCGCGGGTCGACCGCGACCTTGGCGAGCGCGTCGGGACGCTCCACCGCGAGCTGCTCGATGTCCATGCCGCCCTCGACCGAGCACATCGCCAGGTAGCGGCGCTCGGCGCGGTCGAGCAGGAGGGAGAAGTAGAACTCGGTGGCGATCTTGGCGCCGGCCGCGATCATCACGCGGTGGACCGTGTGGCCCTTGATGTCCATGCCGAGGATCTCGGTGGCCTTCTCGGCCGCCTCGTCCGCGGACCGGGCCAGCTTGACGCCGCCCGCCTTGCCGCGGCCACCGACCTTGACCTGCGCCTTCACCACGACGACGCCGGGCTGGCCGCCCAGGAGCTGCTCCGCGCCGGCGCGAGCCTCCTCGGGAGTCGTGGCGACGACGCCGCCGAGCACGGGGACGCCGTGCTTCTCGAAGATGTCACGTGCCTGGTACTCGAACAGGTCCACCTGGTCTGGGTCCTCTCATCACCGGCGTTCGACGGCCTCTGTGCGGCCGAAACGCCCCGGTCGATGGTAGCGGGCACCCACAGATATCTTCACATCGAGAGATGTGGCGTACGCGACGCTGAATCGTCCACACATTCTCCGCAACCCCTCCCCCGAAACGTCCCGATCCGCTACGTTCCCCGCATGGATCCGGATGCGGTCGTGGCTGCACTGCCTCACGCCCGATGAGCGCCCCCTCGGACACGGCGCCCACGGCGTCCGTCGCGCGCCTCGCCGTGCTGCGGGAGGTGGCGCACAGGATCGCCGACCCCCGCGCGCTCGGCCGCCCCGTCCTCGTCGGGATCGACGGCATCGACGGCGCGGGCAAGACCAGGTTCGCCGACGAGCTCGCCGCCGAGCTCCTGCGCGAAGGGCGCACCGTCGTGCGAGTCAGCGTCGACGGTTTCCACCGCCCTCGCGACGAGCGCTACCGTCGCGGCCGGCACTCCCCGGAGGGCTTCTGGGCGGACTCCTACGACTACGACGCCTTGCGCACCCAGGTCCTGGAGCCGTTCGCGCCCGGCGGGTCCCGGCGCTTCCGTCGGGCGGTGCGCGACGTCGCGACGGACACCGCACTGGACCTCCCGCGCGAGCACGGCACGGACAGCACGGTGCTCGTCGTCGACGGGATCTTCCTGCACCGCGACGAGCTGGCCGCCTGGTGGGACTTCTCGGTGTACCTCGACGTCGACTTCGCGGAGACGTTCGCCCGCATGGCCGTCCGTGACGGGTGCTCACCGGACCCGACCCACCCCGCCAACACCCGGTACGTCGAGGGGCAGCGCCACTACCTCGCCGCGTGCCGGCCGGCGTCCCGCGCCACGGTCGTCATCGACAACCGCGTCCTGACCCACCCCCAGGTCATCCCTCACCCCTGACCCCACGTCGGGTCGGACGTCCGCGAGCGCGCGGTCGTCCGCGGGGATGCGAACACCCGTCCCCCCGGACGTCCGCAGATCCGGTCGTCCCGACGCGCGACTGTGCGGACGCAAGGCCTCCCATCCCCGGACGTCCGCAGATCCGGTCGTCCCGACGCGCGATTGTGCGGACACATCGCCGTGCTAGCAGGCTGCAGAACGAGTCCCGTGTCAACATCGGTTGACGTTTCTGGGGTGTCAATGTAAGTTGACGACCATGTCCGATGAGCTCATGACCGCAGCCGCCAGCGCGGCCGAGCCTGCCGACGGTCTGCGTGCCGTCCGGTCGCTCCGGGCGCTGGCCGACCGGCTGGAAGCCCTGCACGTCGAGCGCGCCCGGCGGCTCGGGTGGTCCTGGCAGCAGGTCGCCACCGCCCTCGGGGTCTCCCGGCAGGCGGTCCACAAGAAGTACGGGAAGAGGTTCGGCTGATGTTCGAGAGATTCGCCAAGGACGCCCGCGAGGCCGTCGTCCACGCCCAGGACGAGGCACGCACGCTCGGTGCGGACCGGATCGGGCCCGAGCACGTGCTGCTGGGTGCGGTGCGGACACCGGGCACGGTCGCTGCACAGGCACTGGGCCGTCTGGGTGTCAGCCATGCCACCCTGCTCGCCGCGGTCCGCGCCCTGCCCGCGCACACCATCGACGCCGACGCACTGGCGGGGATCGGCGTCGACCTGGAGGCCGTCCGGGCACAGGTCGAGGCGTCGTTCGGTCCGGGAGCGCTCGACGCCGTGAGCACGTCGGCCACCCCCAAGGGGCACGTGCCGTTCGACGCCGACGCCAAGAAGCTGCTCGAGGTCGCGCTGCGTGAGGCCATCCGCTGCAAGCACCGCCGGATCGACAGCGGCCACCTGCTGCTCGCGGCCGTCCGGCTGGACGACACCACCGCCTACCGCGCGCTCGCCGCGGTCGGCGTCGGACCGGCCGCGGTGCGCGAGGCCGTCACCGCCGTGTGGACCGAGGTGCCGGTCGGCTGACGACCTGGACGCTCGCGACGGTCCCGCGGACCCGCGCGTGGGTGTCGGCGCGTCAGAGCTTGGTGACCGGGGAGAACCGCAGCAGCAACCGCTTGACGCCGTCGGTGCCGAAGTCGACCTTGGCCACCGCGTTCGGGCCGGCCCCTTCGAGCGCGATGACGGTGCCCAGACCGTAGGAGTCGTGCGTGACGCGGTCCCCCACCGCGAGCTGCGGAATGGCGGAGTCGGGCCGCGGCTTCGCGGAGCCGAACGTCGCCCCGGTGGACGGCAGCACCGGACGCGCCTCGCGCTCGACCCTGGGCGCCGACGACGCCCGGTAGCCACCACCGCCGGAGCCGTAGCCCGAGCCCCACCCGCCGCGCAGCTGCGAGGTGGACGACTCGCGCCGCCGCCAGTCGATGAGGTCGTCCGGCAGGTCGTCGAGGAACCGGCTGGGCGGGAACTCGTTGGGCACGCCCCAGGCAGTACGGACAGCGGCGCGCGAGATGTACAGACGCTCACGCGCTCGCGTCAGCCCCACGTACGCAAGCCGGCGCTCCTCCTCGAGCTGCTGCGAGTCCGACAAGGACCGCTGGTGCGGGAAGGTGCCGTCCTCCATCCCGGTGAGGAAGACGACGGGGAACTCCAGGCCCTTGGCGGTGTGCAGGGTCATCAGCGTGACCACGCCCGGGTCCGGGCGGGCCTCACCGTCGTCGTCCCCACCGTCGTCGTCCGGGATCTGGTCGGAGTCCGCGACGAGCGAGACGCGCTCGAGGAAGTCGGCGAGGACCCCCTCGGGGTCGCTCTGCTCGAACTCCGAGGCCACCGCGTGCAGCTCGGCCAGGTTCTCCACCCGGGAGCCGTCCTGCGGGTCGTCGCTGGCCCGCAGCTCGGCGAGGTAGCCGGAACGCTCGAGCACGGCGCCCAGGACCTCGGCGGGGCCGGCGCTGGCGGCGAGCGTGCGCAGGTCGGTCATCATCGCCGCGAACGCCGACAGCCCGGTGATCGCGCGGGTCCCCAGGCCAGGGACCTCGTCCAGCCGGTCGAGCGCCGCGCCGAACGAGATGCGCTCGCGCTCGGCGTACGACGCGACCATCGCCTCCGACCGGTCCCCCAGCCCGCGCTTGGGCACGTTGAGGATGCGACGCACGCTGACGTCGTCGTCGGGGTTGTCGAGGGCGCGCAGGTACGCGACCGCGTCCTTGATCTCCTTGCGCTCGTAGAAGCGCGTGCCGCCGACCACCTTGTACGGCAGCCCGACGCGGATGAGCACCTCTTCCAACGCCCGGGACTGCGCGTTCGCGCGGTAGAACACGGCGACGTCGCCGGGCCGGACGCCGTCGGAGTCCCCCAGCCGGTCGATCTCCTCGGCGACGAACCGGGCCTCCTCGTGCTCGGTGTCCGCGACGTACGCGACGATCTGCGCACCCGCACCCGAGTCGGTCCAGAGACGCTTGTTCTCCCGGCCGGGGTTCCGGCTGATCACCGCGTTGGCGGCCGAGAGGATGGTCTGCGTCGACCGGTAGTTCTGCTCCAGCAGGATGGTCCGCGCGTCCGGGTAGTCCACCTCGAACTCCAGGATGTTCCGGATCGACGCACCCCGGAACGCGTAGATCGACTGGTCCGCGTCACCGACGACCGTCAGCTCCCCGCGCGGCAGCTCCATGTCGGTCGAGTCGTCGACGATCCCCCGCGACGAGCCGACGAGCTCGCGCACCAGCGCGTACTGCGCGTGGTTGGTGTCCTGGTACTCGTCGACCAGCACGTGCCGGAACCGGCGCCGGTAGTGCTCCGCGACGGCCGGGAACGCCCGCAGCAGGTGGACCGTCGTCATGATCAGGTCGTCGAAGTCGAGGGCGTGCGCCTGCTTCAGCCGCGCCTGGTAGCGCGTGTAGACCTGCGCGAGCGCGGTGTCGAAGTCGTTGGCCGCGCCGCCACCGGACGTCGCGGCGAACGTCTCCGGGTCGACGAGCTCGTCCTTGAGCGAGGAGATCTTGTTCTGCAGCGCCTTCGCCGGGTACCGCTTGGGGTCGAGGTCCAGCTCCCGCGCGACCAGCGTGAGCAGGCGCTGCGAGTCGGCGGAGTCGTAGATCGAGAAGCTCGACCGCAGGCCCAGGGTCCCGGCCTCCCGGCGCAGGATCCGCACGCACGCGGAGTGGAACGTGGACACCCACATGCGGCCGGCGGCCGGCCCGACGAGCCCTTCGACTCGCTCGCGCATCTCGGCGGCGGCCTTGTTGGTGAACGTGATCGCGATGACCTCACCGGCGCGCGCCCGGCCGGTGGCCAGCAGGTACGCGATGCGGTTGGTCAGCACGCGCGTCTTGCCCGAGCCGGCGCCCGCGACGATCAGCAGCGGTCCGCCCTGGTGCAGGACAGCCTCCCGCTGCTGCGGGTTGAGGCCGCGGAGCAGGGCCTCCGCCTCGGTGCGGCGACGGGCCGCGGCCACCTCGCCCGAGGGGTCCGCGGAGGCACCCGGGATGGGCAGGGCGAGGTTCTCGAAGAGCGACGTCATGGCCCCTCCAGGATAGGCGCCGGGACCGACAGACCGGTGCTGCCTGTGGAGCGCGCCGGTCAGGTCAGCGCGAGCGCGGTCAGCCAGGCACCCGTGGACACGAGGGCCGCGGCGAGCTCCACCAGGATGGTCAGGCCCGTGGCCTGCAGCGCCGCCACGGTGGCCCGCCACGCGGGTCGCGGCTCGCGCGAGCGCAGCCACTCGGCGAGGTAGATCCCGAGCACGAAGCCGACGAACAGGCCGACCACGGGAATCACGAAGAACCCGATCACGCCCGCGATCCCGCCCCAGATCAGCGTGGAGGACGGCACGCCCGCGCGCTTGAGGTGCCGGCCCGCCAGCAGGTACTTGCCGATACCCGCGAGCACGGTGACGACCACCGTGATCGCGACGACCGTCCACCCCGCGGCACCCCCGGTGACGACGCCCCAGACGACGATCGCGCCGGCGACCAGCAGGCCACCGGGCAGCACCTGGACGACGACGCCGAACAGCCCGACGAGCACGACGAGCCCGACGAGGAGGTCACCCACGGAGTTCACGGGGTGGACGGTACCGTCCTCAGCGCCAGAGGACCGCGATCGCGACGTTCAGCGCGGTGAGACCGGCGATGGCGCCGAGGTAGCCGGTGGTCACGCGTGACGGCTTGCGCACCCCGAGGATCACGAGCGTGGCCACGACGAGCGCGACGACGAGCTTGACGGCGATCTTCGTCGTGTTCGGCTCGTGGCCGGCCAGGCCGGCGGACGCGATGCCGACGATGAGGATGCCGGTGACCAGCGCGGTGAGGATGCCGTGCAGGACACCCGTGGCGATCTTCGGCGTGCGCAGGTTGACCAGGGTGCCGCCGAGCACGATGGCCCAGCCGAGCAGGTGGAGGACGACGAGCAGGTTGTAGACGAGATCCATGCCGCGCAGCCTATCCGTATCTGACGCAGAGTCAGAAAACGACGGACGGGAGATGCGCTACTGTCTGGCGACATACCGAACAGTCGGTATCGAGAAGGGTGCAGGGATGCGCAGGTTCGAGGGCAGGGTCGCCCTGATCACCGGGGCGAGCCGCGGGATCGGTCTGGCCGTGGCAGAGCGGCTGGTGTCCGAGGGCGCCTCCGTCGTCATCACCGGACGCAAGCCGGAGTCGCTCGCAGCGGCCGTCGAGCAGCTCGACGCGATCGCCGCCGGTCATGCCGTCGGCATCGCGGGCAGGGCCGACGACGCGGAGCACCGCGCGGACGTGTTCGCCCGGGTCACCGAACGGTTCGGCCACCTCGACCACCTGGTCAACAACGCCGGCATCAACCCGGCGTACGGCCCGGCGCTCGAGATCGAGAGCGCGGTCGTCCGCAAGATCCTCGAGGTCAACGTGGTCGCCGCCCTCGACTGGACACGGTCCGCCGTCGAGGCAGGGCTGAGCCGCTCGATCGTGAACACCGGCTCGGTGGCGGGCCTGTCGGCCAGCCCGGGCGTCGCGTTCTACGGCGTGTCCAAGGCCGCGCTGCTCAACCTCACGCAGCAGCTCGCCGTCGAGCTGGCACCCGGCCTCCGCGTCAACGCGGTCGCTCCCGCCGTGGTCCGCACGCGGCTCGCCCAGGCGCTCTACGAGGGCGACCGTGAGGCGGCGCTCGCGAAGGTCTACCCGCTCGGCCGCATCGGCGAGCCCGAGGACGTCGCCGGCCCGGTCGCGTTCCTGCTCTCCGACGACGCCGCATGGATCACCGGTCATACGCTCACCATCGACGGCGGCGCCAGCGCCGTCGCCGTCGGCTAAGAGAGGCACACACCCATGGCAACCTCCAGCGTCGTCGACGACATCACGCGGGCGGCCGTCGACCTGTTCTCCACCCAGGGGTACGCCAACACCTCGGTGCAGCAGATCGTCGAAGCGGCCGGCGTCACCAAGGGCGCGATGTACCACTACTTCGAGTCGAAGGACGACCTCCTCTTCTCGGTCTACGAGCGGATGCTCTCGCTGCAGACGAGCCACCTCGAGGAGATCGTCGGCCGCGGGGCACCGACCGCGCAGACGCTGCACGACGTGTGCGTCGACGTCATCGAGACGTCGATCGACTTCCTGCCCGAGGGGACCGTCTTCTTCCGCAGCGTGCACATGCTCTCCGAGCCGCGCCAGAAGGAGGTCACGCGTCGCCGCCGGCAGTACCACGACGTGTTCGCGAGCCTCATCGAGCGTGGCCAGGAGGAGGGCCTGTACCGCACGGACGTCCCGCGCGCCGTCCTGGTCGCCCACTTCTTCTCCGACGTGCACTACCTGTCGAACTGGTACTCCCCCGAGGGTCCCGAGGACAAGGTGCTCCTCGCGCAGCAGCTGACCGACCTCTTCCTCGTCGCGATCAGGGCCTGAGCGGGTGCGCGCCTGGCAGGTGGCCCGCTACGGCGAGCCCGCAGAGGTCCTCGAGGTCGCCGACGTGCCGGACCCGACGCCCGGCCCCGGCCAGGTGCTCGTCCGCGTGCGTGCCGTCGCGGTCAACTTCCCCGACGTGCTGCTCGCCCGCGGCGAGTACCAGGTGCGGCCGCCGCTGCCCTTCTCCCCCGGGATCGAGCTGTGCGGCGAGGTGGTCGCGCTCGGCGACGGCGTCACCCGCGCGGCGCTCGGTGACCGTGTCGTGGCGTCGCGGATCGGCGTGCTCTCCGAGCTCGCCGTGCTGGACGAGCGGGAGGTCTTCCCCGCGCCCGCAGCGCTGGACGACGCCGAGGCTGCGGCCCTGACGATCGGGTACCAGACCGCCTGGTTCGGCCTGCACCGGCGGGCAGCCCTGCAGCCGGGCGAGACCCTGCTGGTGCACGCGGCGGCCGGAGGCGTCGGTACGGCTGCCGTGCAGCTCGGGGCGGCCGCGGGTGCGCGGGTGATCGGGGTCGTCGGCGGCGCGGCGAAGGCGGAGGTCGCACGGAAGGCCGGCGCGGACGTCGTCGTCGACCGGTCGGTCCAGGACGTCGTCGCCGTGGTGAAGGCGGAGACCGGGGGTGCAGGCGCCGACGTGGTGTTCGACCCCGTCGGCGGGACCGCGTTCGAGCAGTCCACCAAGTGCATCGCGTTCGAGGGGCGGATCGTCGTCGTCGGGTTCGCGGGCGGGACGATCCAGGCCGTCAACGCCGGACATGCGCTGGTGAAGAACTACGGCGTGCTCGGCCTGCACTGGGCGCTCTACGCGCAGCGCCGGCCCGAGCTGGTCGACGCCGCGCACGTCGAGCTGACCCGGCTGGTCGACGCGGGGAGCATCCGGCCCGTCGTCGGCGAGGTCGTCGCGTTCGAGGACGCCGCCGCGGCGGTGCAGCGGCTCGCGGACGGCGCCACGACAGGCCGCCTCGTGGTGCGCGTCTCATGAGGCTCGAGGGGCGGGTCGCGATCATCAGCGGCGGCGCTCGCGGGCTCGGTGCGGCGTTCGCGCGTGCCCTGCACGCCGCCGGCGCGAGCGTGGTGATCGCGGACCTGCTCGTGGACGACGCCGGGGCGCTTGCCGCCGAGCTCGGCGACCGCGCGCTCGCCACCCACCTGGACGTCACCTCGCCGGAGAGCTGGGCAGCCACGGTGGACGCCACCCGGAACGCGTTCGGCACCGTCGACGTGCTGGTGAACAACGCGGGCATCGCGAACGCCGGGCCGATCGACCACTACCCCCTGGCGAAGTGGGACGCCGTCATCGCGGTCAACCTCACAGGGGTGTTCCTGGGCGTGCAGGCGGTGGTCCCGACGATGAAGGCGGCCGGCCGCGGGTCGATCGTCAACATCTCGTCGGTCGAGGGCATGCTCGGCGGCTCCCACCTGCACGGCTACGTGGCCTCCAAGTTCGGCGTACGCGGCCTGACCAAGTCGCTCGCGGTGGAGCTGGGCCCCGACGGGATCCGGGTCAACTCCGTGCACCCGGGATTCGTCCGGACGACGATGACGTCGCGCCTGGACCCGACCGCGGTGCCGATCCCCCTGGGCCGCCCGGCGCTCCCGGCGGACGTCGCGGGCACCGTGGTGTTCCTCGCGAGCGACGACTCGGCCTACACGACGGGCACCGAGCTGGTGGTCGACGGGGGCATGATCGCGGGCGTCCCGCACTCGTAGAACCCCTGAGGAAGTGCGTGATCGAACCGTGTCCTGAATGACATACCGTCCGGTCGGTTTCTGTTGTACTTTCGTCCTCACCGACACGAAGAGGTGCCGATGTCTGCGCAGATGACGCCCGTCAGAACGGGTGAGCCGCACTTGGCGGTGCAGGGCCTGAGCGTGCGCTTCGGGGGCCTGAGCGCCCTCGACGACGTGAGCCTGGACGTGCACGAGGGCGAGGTCGTCGGCCTCATCGGCCCGAACGGCGCCGGCAAGACGACCCTGTTCAACGCCGTGTGCGGGCTCGTCCGGCCCAGCGCAGGCACGATCACCGTCGAGGGCGTCCCGCTCCCCGGCGACCCGACGCGGCTGTCCGCCCGCGGCGTCGCCCGCACGCTCCAGGGCCTGGGTCTGTTCCGCGGCCTGACCGTCCGGGAGAACGTGCTCGCCGGTCGCCTCGGCGCCACCGACCCGGGCACGGACGCGCAGCGCCAGCTCGACGCGCTCGACCTGGCCGCGCACGCCGACCGCCCCGTCGGCGATCTGCCCTACCCCGAGCAGAAGAAGGTCGCGCTCGCCCGGGCGCTCGTCGCCCGGCCGCGGCTCCTCCTGCTGGACGAGCCTGCCGGCGGCCTCGGCTCCGACGACATCGCGGCGCTGGGCGACCTCGTCCGGCACACCGCCGCCACCGGTTGCGCCGTCCTGCTGGTCGAGCACCACGTCGACTTCGTGATGAGTGTGTGCGACCGCGTCGTCGTCCTCGACTTCGGGCGCGTGATCGCATCCGGCACCCCCGACGAGGTCGCCGGCGACCCCGCAGTCGACGAGGCGTACCTGGGAATCGAGGTGACCGCGTGAGCGCCCTGCTCGAGGTCCGTGGCCTCACCGTCGGCTACGGCGGCGCACCCGTGCTGCGCGACGTCGACCTCGACGTGCCCGCCGGCAGCATCGTCGCCCTCGTCGGTGCGAACGGGGCCGGCAAGACCACCCTGCTGCGGACCCTGTCGGCCCTGGTCCCGCTGACGCGCGGCAGCATCCGGCTCGCCGGGCAGGACCTCGCCGGGGTGAGCGTCGAGGACCGCGTCCGGCGCGGGCTCGCGCACGTCCCGGAGGGTCGCGGCGTCGTCGCGGAGCTGACGGTCGACGAGAACCTGCGGCTCGGCGGGTTGTGGCGCGGGCCCGACCGCCGCGCGGCCGTCGCCGAGGTCTACGAGCTGTTCGAGCCGCTGGCCCGGCGCCGGGACAACCCGGGACACCAGCTCTCCGGCGGTGAGCGGCAGATGCTGTCGCTCGGTCGGGCGCTGGTCGCGCGGCCGACCGTCCTGCTGCTCGACGAGCCGTCGCTCGGGCTCGCGCCCCGCGTCGTCGCCCAGATCATGGGCGTCCTGCGCTCGCTGGCCGACCGCACCGGGCTGACCGTCCTGCTCGCCGAGCAGAACGTCGTCGGCGCGCTGTCCGTCGCCGACCACGGCGTCGTCCTGGGGCTCGGTGAGGTCGTCGCGTCCCGGCCCGCGCACGAGCTCGCGGCCGACGACAGCCTCCGCCACGCCTACCTGGGGTTCTGATGGACCGACTCGTCTTCCTCCTGGGCACCGGCCTCGCGCGCGGTGCCGTGCTCGCGCTGTTCGCCCTCGCGCTCGTGCTCATCTGGCGTGGGGCGCGCGTCGTCAACTTCGCGCAGGGCGCCATGGCGGTGGTCAGCACGTACGTCGCGTTCGAGGTGACGTCGCTGACCGGCAGCTACTGGCTCGGCCTGCTGGCCGCGCTGCTCGCCGGCGGGCTGCTCGGGTTCGCCGTCGAGCGCGGGGTGATGCGGTTCGCGTCGCCCGCGTCACCGCTGTCCGGCGTCATCCTGGCCATCGGGCTCGTGATGGTGCTGCAGTCGGCGCTCGGGATCGTCTTCGGGCCTGACTACCGGCCAATGCGCGTGCCGTTCGACGACAGCGCGATCGTCGTCGGCGGGGTCCCGCTGCTGTCCCCGTACGACCTGTTCGTGCTGGTCGTCGCGGTCGCCGTGATGGGCGCGCTGGCCGTCCTGTTCCGGTGGACGTCGCTCGGGCTGCAGATGCGCGCCGCGGCGTTCGCCCCCGAGGTCTCGCGCCTGCTCGGCGTCCGCGTGTCCCGCACCGTCACCGTCGGCTGGGTCCTGTCGAGCGTCGTCGGGTCCCTCGCGGCGCTGCTGCTGGTGCCGACGAGCCTCGGCCTGAACCCGCACGCCACCGACTCGTTGTTCGTGCTCGGCTTCACGGTCGCGGTGGTCGGCGGGCTCGACTCGCCGGTCGGCGCCCTGGTCGGCGGGGTGACCGTCGGGGTCGCGATGAGCCTGGTGACCGGCTACCTCGGCGCGGGCCTGGTCCCCATCGCGGTGCTCGTCCTGCTGGTGCTGGTGCTCCTCCTGCGGCCCGCAGGACTGTTCGCGGCGGCGGAGGCGAGGCGCGCATGACCGGCCGACAGAGACTCCCCGGACAACGGTCGCTGGCCCGCACCCTCGTGCTCGCGGCGGGCTGGACCGTCGTCGCCCTCGGCGGCACGTTCGCGCTCGACCCGTTCCGCAACTACCAGCTCGCGCTCGTGGCCGCGTACCTGTGCGCGACGGCCGGCCTCACCGTGCTCGTCGGCGCTACCGGTCAGCTGTCGCTCGGGCACGCCGCGCTCATGGCGGTCGGCGGGTACGGCTACGCCCTGACCGTCAACGCGCTGCCGTTCGAGGGCCTGCCGGCGTTCGTGCTGGCGCTGCTGGCCGGCGCGCTGGCGAGCGCCGTCGTCGGCCTGCTCCTCGGGCTCGCCGCGGCCCGCCTGTCCGGGCCGTACCTCGCCGGTCTCACGCTCGCCGTCGTGGTCGCCCTGCCGGCCGTCGCGTCGACGTGGTCGACCGTGCTGCACGGGGACCAGGGCGTGCACGTCGCGTTCCAGGGTGTGCCCGACGGCCTGCGGCGGGTGGTCGCCCTCGAGCAGTGGCAGGCGATGGTGGCCGTCGTCGTCACCGCAGCCGTCGTGACGGGGCTGACGGTGCTGCGCGGCGGTCGGTTCGGGCTGCGGATGCTCGCCGTGCGCGACGACGAGGTCGCCGCCCGCCTGAGCGGCATCCCGGCCGGCCGCGTGAAGGTGCTCGCGTTCACCGCCAGCTCGGTCGCGGCCGGGGTCGGCGGGGCGGTCCTGTGCTTCGTCGCGCAGACCGTGAGCCCCGGCGCCTACACCGTCGGCTTCTCGCTGCTGCTCGTCGTCGCCGTCGTCATCGGTGGGCTGGGCAGCATCCTCGGCGCCGCGCTCGGCTCGGTCGTCATCGTGCTCCTCCCCTGGCTCATCGGCCGGCTCACGGCGAACCTCCCCGCCGACGCCGCCCAACGACTGGACGGGAACCTCGCGGTCCTCGTCTTCGGGCTCCTGCTCATCACGGTGATGGCGGTCGCCCCGCACGGCCTGCACGGGGCGCTCGTCGCCCGACGTCGACGCCGCTCCAGCCGTCGTCCTACCCGGGACGGTCCCGGCCCCACAGAAGAACCCGCACCGCGCAAGGTCCTCGTCCCTACCGAAGAACAGAGGTGACACCGATGTCACAACGCTCCCGGTCCGTCGCGCTGATCGCCACCACCGCCCTCGTCGCTGCCGGCCTCGCCGCCTGCAGCACGCCGGAGCCGTCCCCCGGGGTCTCCGAGGACACGGTCACGGTCGGCACCCACACCCCCCTCACCGGCCCCGCGGCAGCCGGCTACTCCTCCATCTCGGCGGCGACGAAGGCGTACTTCGACTACGTCAACGACAACGGTGGGATCAACGGCCGCAGCATCGAGTACATCGTCAAGGACGACGGGTACAACCCCGCGACGACCTCGACCGTCGTGCGCGAGCTGGTCCAGGAGGACGAGGTCTTCGCGGTCATCAACGGCCTCGGCACGCCCACGCACTCCGCGGTGGTCGACTACCTCAACGAGAACGACGTGCCTGACCTGTTCGTCGCCTCGGGCAGCCCCAAGTGGGACCAGCCCGGCACGTTCCCGAACACCTTCGCGTACAACGCCAGCTACATCGTCGAGGCCAAGGCACTGGCCACCTACGCCCAGGAGACGTGGCCGGACAAGACGTTCTGCGTGCTCGGGCAGGACGACGACTTCGGGACCGACTTCACCACCGGTCTCGTCCAGGTGCTCGGCGCCGACGGGCTCACCTCGACGCAGACCTACTCGGTGTCCGTGCAGGACGTCGTCGCGCAGATCGGCGCGATGCAGGCCGCCGGCTGCGAGGTCAACTTCCTGGCGACCGTCAACGGGTTCACGGCGCTCGCGCTCGGCACGGCCGCCAAGATGAAGTACGGCGCCCAGTGGGTGTCGTCGTCGTCCGGGGGCGACTACCCGACCCTGGTCGGCTACCTCGGCGAGGACGTCGCGCCCCTGCTGCTCCAGGGCTTCGTCAGCTCCAACTACCTGCCGTTCAGCCCCGACGACGCGTGGGTGTCGCTGTTCCAGGAGATCAACGACGAGTACAACGACGGCGCCCCGTTCAGCGGCAACACCGTCTACGGGATGTCGGTGGGCTACCTGTTCGCGCAGGCGCTCGCGAAGGCCGGAGACGACCCGACCCGCGAGAGCCTCCTCGACGCGCTCGAGGTGGGTGCGCTGACGGGCAACGGGATCGTCCCGCTGAGCTTCTCGAAGGACAGCCACGCGGCGTTCCAGGGCGTCGGCATCACCACGGTCGACGAGGGCGTCCAGGACTACGTCGACGGCCAGATCTACACCACGGACGCCGGGAACGGCCCTGTGGAGCCCTACACGGGCGAGGCTGTGGCGCTCGAGGGTGACGGCATCCCGACCGCCTGAGGCCCGCACGACGACGGCCCGGTCCCCCACGAAGGGACCGGGCCTTCGTGCTGTCAGGCGTGCGACGCGGTGGTGGAGAACTGGGCCACGAGCTCGCGCTTGAGCACCTTGCCGCTGCCGCCGAGCGGGAGGGCGTCGACCAGGTGGACGACGCGCGGGAACTTGTACGCCGCGATGCGCTCCTGCACGAACGCGACGAGCTCCTCGGGCGTGGCCTCGTGCCCGTCGAGGAGCACGACGGCGGCGTGCACCTCCTGGCCGCGGGCCTCGTCGGGGAGCCCGAAGACCGCCGCGAACGCGACGGCGGGGTGCCGCATCATGACGTCCTCGACCTCGCTCGGGTACACGTTGTAGCCGTTGCGGACGATCATGTCCTTCTTGCGGTCGACGATCGTGACGATGTCGTCGGCGTCCTTCGTGCCCAGGTCCCCGGTGCGGAACCAGCCGTCGACCACGGCGGCGGCGGACGCCTCCGGGTTGCCCAGGTACCCCTTGAACAGGGCGTGCCCGCGCACGACGATCTCGCCCAGCTCCCCGACGGGCAGGTGGACGATGCGGTCGTCGATGCTCGCGTCGGCGATCTCGATGTCGACGCCCCACAGCGGGCGCCCGACGGTGCCGGGGCGGATCGGCTCGCCCACGTGGTTGAACGCGACCGCGGGCGAGGTCTCCGTCAGGCCGTAGCCCTCATGCACCTCTGCGCCGAACTCCCGGTCGAACGCCTCCAGCACGGCGACGGGCAACGCAGCACCCCCGGAGACGGCGTACCGCAGCGGCGGGCGGGCGGTGCTGCGGGCGGCGGCCTGGATGAGCCCGATGTACATCGTCGGGACGGCCGTGAACACGGTCGCGCCATGGCGCACCATCTCCGCGAGCGCCTGGTCCGGGTCGAACTTCGGCAGCAGGATCACCGCGGCGCCGCGGCGGAACGCGGTGTTCATGACGGACACCTGGCCGAACGTGTGGAACAGCGGCAGGCCGCCGAACACGACGTCGTCGCGCACCATGTCGAAGAGGTCGATCAGGGCGACGTTGACCTGCTCGATGATCGCCAGGTGCGAGCCGACGGCTCCCTTGGGCCGCCCGGTGGTGCCGCTGGTGTAGAGGATCGTGGCGGGGCTGATCGGGTGCACCGACTCGTACAGGTCGATCGCGTCGGCCGCCGCCGCCTCGTCCTCCAGGCGCGGGAACGGGACCGCCATCCCGTCCGGGACCAGCACCGTCAGCAGCGGGATACCGACGCGTGCGGCCGCGGGGGCGGCCTCGGCGAGCATCGGCGCCGCGGCCACCAGGACCGTCGCGCCCGAGTCGCGCAGGACGAACTCGATCTCGTCGGCCTTGAACAGCAGATGGACGGGCACGACGACCGCGCCGAGGGCCAGCACGCCGTAGTAGACGCGGGCGAAGTCGGGCACGTTCGGCACGATCATCGCGACGCGGTCGCCCGGTCCGATCCCGCGGGCGCGCAGGGCACCCGCGTACGCGCGGGTCTGGTCCCACAGGTCGCCGTACCGGACCACGTGGTCACCCAGGAAGAACGCCGTGCGGTCGGGGGTGCGGTGGGCGGTCTCGGCGAGGATCGCCGCGACCGACATGCTCCCGTAGCCCGCACCGTCGAGGGCCTGATCAGTCATGTCACTTTCCCTTCGTGAGCTGGGCTCGCCCGAGGGAGGCGAGGTGGACCTCGTCCGGACCGTCCGCCAGGCGCAGGGCCCGGGCGGCGGCGAACATCTCGGCCAGCGGCTGGTCGCCGGACAGGCCGGCCGCGCCGAACAGCTGGATGGCGCGGTCGAGGATCTGCTGCACGGCCCGCGGGACCGCGATCTTGATGGCCTGGATCTCGGTCATCGCCGCACGGTTGCCGACGGTGTCCATGAGCCAGGCGGTCTTGAGCACCAGCAGCCGCAGCGCCTCGACCTGGAGGCGGGACTCGGCGACCCACTCGCGCACGACACCTTGGTCCGCGAGCGGCTTCCCGAACGCGATCCGCGTCGTCGCGCGCTCGACGACGAGGTCCATCGCGCGCTCCGCCATGCCCAGGGACCGCATGCAGTGGTGGATCCGGCCCGGACCGAGCCGGGCCTGCGCGATGGCGAAGCCCTGCCCCTCGCCCGCGAGGATGTTGGCCACGGGCACGCGCACGTCCTCGAACACGATCTCCGCGTGGCCCCCGTGGTCGCGGTCGTCGTAGCCGAACACGGTCAGCGGCCGCACGATCCGGACGCCGGGGGTGTCCCGTGGGACCAGGACCATGCTCTGGCGACGGTGCCGCTCCGCGGTCGGGTCGGTGGCACCCATGACGACCAGCAGCGCGCAGTCGGGGTTCATCGCGCCGGTCGACCACCACTTGCGGCCGGTGATGACGTACTCGTCGCCGTCGCGGACGATGCGGGTGGCGATCTGGGACGCGTCCGACGAGGCCACGTCCGGCTCGGTCATGCAGAACGCCGACCGGATCTCGGCGTCCAGGAGCGGCTCGAGCCACTCGTCCTTCTGCTCGGGCGTGCCGAACTCGGTGAGCAGCTCCATGTTCCCCGTGTCCGGGGCGGCGCAGTTGAACGCGGCCGGCGCCAGGCGCGGGCTGCGGCCGGTGAGCTCGGCGACGGGGGCGTACTGGAGGTTCGTCAGCACGCTCGGCAGGAACAGGTTCCACAGGCCCTGCTCGCTGGCCAGCCCTTGCAGACGCCGGACCACGGGCCGCGTGCCCCACTCGGTCGGGGTCGCCGCCAGCTCGGCCTCCAGCACCGGCTCGGCCGGGTAGACGTGCTCGTCGAGGAACCGCTGCGCGCGCGCGACGACGTCGACCGTCGTGGCGTCGGGGGCGAAGTCCATCAGCGCACCACCCCCGCCAGCTGCGCGAGGCCCTCGTCGGCGAGCGGGGCGACCAGGGCGCCGATCCGGTCGAAGCCGTCGCCCACGGTGTCGCCCCCGAGGAACCGGAAGTGGATGCCTTCGAGGATGACCGCGAGCTTGTACGCGGCGAACGCCCGGTACCAGCCGAGGTCCGGGACGCTGCTGCCCAGGCGGGCGCTGTACGCGTCGACGAGCTCGTCGAACTCCGGGTAGCCGGCGGCCGGGTCGACGGCGCTGGGTGCGACGCTGCCGCCGCCCTCGATGCGCCGGATGTGCCAGTAGAGGCCGAGCATGCCCAGATCCACCGCGGAGTCGCCCAGGGTCGCCATCTCCCAGTCGAGGATCGCCGTGATGCGCGGGCTGCCGCCGGTCGACGTTCCCACGAGCACGTTGTCGAGCCGGTAGTCGCCGTGCACGATGCTGCTCCGGCGGGTGGTCGGGACGCGTTCGGCGAGGCGTCCTTGCAGGTCGTCGAGGCTGGGCACCGGCCGCGAGCGCGACCCGTCGAGCTGCGTCCGCCAGCGTCGCAGCTGCCGGTCGAGGTACCCGTCGGACCGCCCGAGGTCCGCGAGCCCGACGTCGGCCGGCTCGATCGCGTGCAGCTCGGCTAGCAGGGTGGCCAGCTCGATGCTCACGGCGCGGAGCTCGTCGGCGGTGTACGTGGTGTTCTGCGACGGGTGGGCCAGCACGGTGCCCTCCACCAGGTCCATGACGTAGAACACGCCGCCCGTGCCCGCGGACGGGTCGTCCACCAGCGCGACCAGCGGCGGGACCGGGACGCGCGAGCCCTGGAGCGCCGAGATCACGCGGTGCTCGCGGGCCATGTCGTGCGCGGTGGTCTGCACGTGCCCGAGCGGTGGCCGGCGGACCACCAGCGGCCGGGCGCCCCCGTCGACGCGGTACGTCAGGTTGCTGCGCCCTCCGGCGATGACCCGCGCGGACAACGTGCCGTCGCCCACCACGTCCGGGTGCTCGCGGCGCAGGTACGCCTCGAGCTGTGCCACGTCGAGCCCGGGTGGGTCCGGCAGGCGTTGGGTCGCGTTCCAGCCACCAGTCATCGTCGACCACCTCTCCGGGTGGCACCTCGTCATACCGCCCGGTCGGTATGCTACCGGATCAGAGGACCAGGTCGCGCTCGATCGCCGCACGGATCCCGTCGGGGATCGGGACGGGTCGGCGCGTCTCGTCGTCGACGAAGACGTGCACGAAGCGGCCCTCGGCGAGCAGCTCGCCGTCGCGCAGGATGCCGAGCTCCCAGGTCACGCTCGACGTCCCCAGCCGACCGGCGCGCAGGCCGACCTGCAACGGCTCGGGGAATGCCGCGGAGGCCGTGAACTCGCACGACGACGAGACGCAGACGCCGATCGGGCCGCCGCCCGACGGATCCAGGCCCGACGCCAGGAGCCAGACGTTGATCGTCGTGTCCATCGCCTCGTAGTAGACGGTGTTGTTGAGGTGGCCGTAGACGTCGTTGTCGTTCCAGCGCGTGCCAAAGGGGGCAACGTGGCGCCACCGCTGCTCCGTCACGGCCGCAGCACCAGCTCGAAGGCCGCGCGCGCCCGTTCGGCACTCGGCCGGTCGCCGTTGATGAGGTCCGCGTAGGTGAACGACTCCGAGATGCGGACCAGCAGGTAGGCCAGGTCGTGCGCGCTCACGCCGCGACCGAACGGCTGCTCGCCCAGCTCCCGGCGCACGAGCGCCTCGACGACGGCGACGTACCGCCGCTGGATCTCGCTCTCCTTGGTCGTCAGCAGCCGCAGCGCGCGCGCCGGCTCGCGCTGCAGGAAGCCGCGGAAGTAGTCGGCCGTGATGAGGTCGCCGGCGAAGTGCGTGAGGACCGCGGACACGCGAGCGGCACCCTCCGTGTCGCGCGTCGCGGCCTCGGCCTGCTCGAGCGTGGGGACGGCCAGGGACCACAGGACCTCCGACAGCAGCGCGTCGCGGTTGCCGACCCAACGGAACAGCGAGGTCCGGTCGACCCCGAGCTTGGCCGCGAGCCGCCCCATGTCGATGCGCGCACCCTCGATGAAGGTCGCGCGGGCGGCGACGAACGCCCGCACCGCTTCCGCGTGCTCACCGTCCTCCAGCCGTTGGGACAGCCACGAGGGGGCGACCTGCGTGCCGATGCGGCCGAGGCTGAGCGCGTCAAGGTTCGACATGGCGGCAACCTACTCCTCTCCGTCGGGGTCTATGCAACATCTCAGAAAATGATGCACACTCGATGGGTGATCAGAGCGGATCAACGAACGGAGCTCTCGGCATGACTGCAACAACTCGCACTGACGTGCCCCAGACAGACCTGTCCCACGCCCTCCTGACGAGCGACTTCTACTCGTTCCAGGACCTCCTGACCCCGGACGAGAACGCGCACGTCATGGAGATCCGGGAGTTCCTGGAGCGCGAGCTGCGCCCGATCGCCGACGACTACTGGGACCGCGCCGAGTTCCCGATGCACCTCATCCCCGAGGTCGGGCGCCTCGGCATGCTCGGTCCGGTGTGGCCGGAGACCAAGCGCTTCGAGAACACCGCGCTCTACCGCGGGTGGGTCGCCCTCGAGCTCGCCCGCGTCGACCCCGGCTTCGCCACGTTCGTCGGCGTGCAGAACGGGCTGACGATGGGCGCGATCGGCGTCGGCGGCTCCCCGGAGCAGCGCGCCGAGTGGCTCCCCCCGATGGCCCGGGGCGAGGTCATCGGCGGCTTCGGCCTGACCGAGCCGCTGTCCGGCTCCGACACCGCCCGCGGCCTGCGCACCACCGCGCACCGCACGGGCGACACCTGGGTGCTCAACGGCGCCAAGCGCTGGATCGGGAACGCGACGTTCGCGGACGTCGTCGTCATCTGGGCCCGCGACACCGCCGACGACCAGGTCAAGGGCTTCCTGGTCCGCCGCGGCACCCCCGGGTTCACCGCGACGAAGATCGAGCGCAAGCAGGCGCTGCGCACCGTGCAGAACGCCGACATCCTGCTCGACGGCGTGGTCGTCGACGAGTCGGACCGGCTGCCGAACATCCACTCGTTCAAGGACGTCGCGATCGTCCTGCGCCTGACCCGCGCGGAGGTCGCCTGGCAGGCGGTCGGGGTCTCCGTCGGCGCCTACGAGGCCACTGTGCGGTACGCGCTCGAGCGTGAGCAGTTCGGCAAGCCGATCGCGTCGTTCCAGCTGGTCCAGGACCGGCTCGCGCGCTGCCTCGGCAACATCACCGCGAGCATCGCGATGTGCGTGCGGGTGTCCCAGCTCCAGGACGAGGACCGCCAGTTCGACCAGCACTCGGCACTCGCCAAGGCGTACACGACGTCGGTGATGCGCGAGACCGTGGCTCTCTGCCGCGAGACGCTCGGCGGCAACGGCATCCAGCTCGACCACGGCGTCGCCCGCTACATGGCCGACGCCGAGGCCGTCTACTCGTTCGAGGGGACCCACGACATGAACAACCTCATCGTGGGGCGTGCCATCACCGGCATCGCGGCGTTCGTCTGATGGCCGAGGCGTACATCGTCGCGACCGCCCGCTCCCCCATCGGCCGCGCGTTCAAGGGCTCGCTCAAGGACGTCCGTCCCGACGACCTCGCCGCGTCGATGGTCCGCGCCGCCCTCGCGCAGGTGCCGGACCTCGACCCCGGTCGCGTCGAGGACCTGCTGCTCGGCTGCGGCATGCCCGGCGGCGAGCAGGGTATGAACATGGCCCGGATCGTCGCTGTCCTCCTGGGGCTCGACGGCGTGCCCGGCACGACCGTCAACCGGTACTGCTCGTCGTCGCTGCAGACCACGCGCATGGCGTTCCACGCGATCAAGGCCGGCGAGGGCGACGTGTTCGTCTCCGCCGGGGTCGAGTGCGTGAGCCGGTCCGCGATCGGGAACTCCGACTACATCCCGGGCGCCTCCCTGGAGAACCCGCGGTTCGCGGACGCTGTCGGGCGCACTGCCGCGCGAGCGGTCTCCGCCGAGGCGTGGGTCGACCCGCGCGACACCGGTCTGCTCCCCGACGCCTACATCGCGATGGGCCAGACGGCGGAGAACGTCGCGGCGCTCACCGGCACCACCCGCGCCGAGCAGGACGAGTTCGCGGCGCTCAGCCAGAACCGTGCCGAGAAGGCCCTGGCCAACGGGTTCTGGGCCGAGGAGATCACCCCGGTGACCCTGCCGGACGGCACGGTCGTGTCCGCCGACGACGGCCCGCGCGCGGGTGTCACCGTCGAGTCGCTGGCGGGGCTGAACCCGGTGTTCCGGCCCGACGGCACCGTCACGGCCGGCAACTGCTGCCCGCTCAACGACGGCGCCGCCGCGATCGTCGTCGTCAGCGACCGGGTCGTCGACGAGCTCGGCCTGACCCCGCTCGCCCGCATCGTCTCCACGGGGGTCAGCGGCCTGTCGCCGGAGATCATGGGCCTCGGGCCCGTCGACGCCTCGCGGATGGCCCTCGCGCGTGCGGGGCTGACCATCGACGACATCGACCTGGTCGAGCTCAACGAGGCGTTCGCGGCGCAGGTGCTGCCGTCGGCGCGGGCGCTGGGGATCGACCACGAGGTGCTGAACGTGCACGGCGGCGCGATCGCGGTCGGGCACCCGTTCGGGAGCACGGGCGCCCGGCTGACCACGACCCTGCTGCACGGTCTGGCCGTGCGTGACGCCACGTTCGGTCTGGAGACCATGTGCGTCGGCGGCGGCCAGGGCATGGCGATGGTGGTCGAGCGCGTCTCCTGACACACGACGGCCGAGCGGGGGCACCCTCGGCCGTCGTGGTGTCAACGTCCGAGGAAGTGGCTGCTCTGGCGCTCACTTCCTCGGACGTTCTCGTGGTCAGGCGGAGAAGTACAGGACGACCGTCTCCGCGACCAGGGCCGGCTTGGATCCGCCCTCGATCTCGATCGTGATCGTGAACGTCGCGCGGACGCCCTGCGCCGTCGGCTCGGCGGACGTCACCGTCGACGACGCGCGGATGCGCGAGCCCGCCGTGACCGGCTGCAGGAACCGGACCTTGTCCAGCCCGTAGTTGACCACCAGCCCGGTCCCGCCGACCTCGACCAACCCGTCGGTCAGCGACGGGATCAGGGCCAGCGTCAGGTAGCCGTGCGCGACGGTCGCACCGAACGGGCCCTGTGCCGCCTTCACGGGGTCGACGTGGATCCACTGGTGGTCGTCGGTGGAGTCGGCGAACGCGTCGATCCGGTCCTGCTCGACGGCGAACCACCCGTCGGCGGTCACGGACTGCCCGATCACGTCCACCAGACCGCCCGGCGTGGCGACCGCGATCATGCCTTCGGCCCGCCTGCCACGTAGAGGACCTGCCCGTTGACGAAGCCGGCCGCCTCGGAGCAGAAGAACGACACGGCGTTCGCGATGTCCTCCGGCACGCCGATGCGACCGACGGGGATCTCCTTGGCCGCGGCCTCGACGAACTGCTCGTACGTGAGGTGCATGCGCTCGGCGGTCTGCCGGATCATGTCGGTCCCGATGAACCCGGGCGCCACGGCGTTCGTCGTGATCCCGTACCGGCCGAGCTCGAACGCGAGCGTCTTGGTGAAGCCCTGGATCCCGGCCTTGGCCGTCGCGTAGTTGGCCTGCCCGCGGTTGCCCAGCGCCGACGTGCTCGACAGGTTCACGATCCGCCCCCAGCCGGCCTCGACCTGGTGCTTCTGCACCGCGCGGCTCATGAGGAACGCCCCGCGCAGGTGCACGGACATCACGGAGTCCCAGTCGGTCTCCGTCATCTTGAACAGCAGGTTGTCGCGCAGGATCCCGGCGTTGTTGACCAGCACGGTGGGGGCGCCGAGCTCGTCGACGACGCGCGCGACGGCTGCGGCGGAGTCCTCCGTGCTGCCGACGTCGGCCCCGAGCCCGAGGGCGGAACCCCCGGCGGCGCGGATGGCGTCGACCGTCTCCGCGCAGTCCTCCTCCCGCAGGTCGAGGACGGCGACCCGGAGGCCGTCGGCGGCCAGCCGGAGCGCGGTCGCGGCGCCGATGCCACGGGCGGCTCCGGTCACGAGGGCAGTTCTGGTCACAGGACAGTCCTTTCGTCGAGAACGATCAGCTGGCGGAGCTCGCCACCGGCCGCGAGGCGGTCCATGGCGACGTCGAGGTCGTGCAGGGTGATCCGCGAGGAGACGAGGCGTTCGAGCGGCAGCCGCCCGGAGCGCCACAGGTCGACGTAGAGCGGGATGTCCCGCGCCGGGACGGCCGACCCGAGGTAGCTGCCGACCACGGTCCGCGCCTCGGCGGTCAGGGTCAGCGGGCTCATCGACGCGCGCGCGTCCGGCGCCGGCAGGCCCACGGTCACGGTCGTGCCGCCCGGGGCGGTCGCCGCGAACGCGGTCTCGAACGCACGGGCGTTCCCGGCGGCCTCGATCACGACCGGCGCCCGGACGCCGGCATCCGCCAGTGCGCCCGGCGTGAAGACGGCAGACGCCCCGTTCGCCCGCGCCGCGTCGAGCTTGTCGGTGAGCGCGTCGACCCCGACGACCTCGAAGCCGAGCGCGACGGCGACCAGCAGGGCGGCCATGCCCACACCCCCGAGCCCGACGACCATCACCGTGTCACCCTCCCGCGGACGGCCCGCGTTGACCACCGCGCCGCCGCCGGTGAGCACCGCGCAGCCGAGCAGCGCGGCGACCTCCGGCGGGACGTCGGGGTCGACGCGCACGACGGAGGTCCGGCTGACCACCGCGTGGCTGGCGAACGCGGACACACCGAGGTGGTGGTGGACGGGTCGACCGTCGCGAGACAGTCGTCTCACGTCCCCGACGAGGGAGCCGAGCCCGTTCGCGGCGCTGCCGACCCGGCACGGCAGCCGTCCGTCGGTCGCACACTCGGGGCAGTCGCCGCATCGTGGCAGGAACGTCATGACGACGCGGTCGCCCGTCGTGAGGTTGTCGACGCCGTCGCCCAGCGCCTCGACGATCCCCGCGGCCTCGTGCCCGAGCAGCATGGGGGTCGGCCGGACGCGGTTGCCGTCGACGACGGACAGGTCGGAGTGGCACACGCCCGCGGCCTCGATCCGGACCAGCACCTCGCCCTGTCCGGGGCCGTCGAGCTCCAGGGGGCCGACGGTGAACGGCTTCGACCGCGCGAACGGCGCGGGCGCGCCGGAGCGTTCGAGCACGGCACCCACGATCTGCACCAGGACCTCCCGGGTCGACGACGTTGTCTGCGGGTCTGTCGGGGAAAGGCCGGGCGTGCCAGGCCTTTCAACGCATACCGACCGCGCGGTATGTTGCAGCCACACAGTACACACGATCCGCCGATGCAGGAGGGCTCGATGACGAGCACACCGGTCCAGGGCTTCGCCGACGAGCGGTTCTCCGCCGTGCGCGACGCGTTCCAGCAGCACCTCGACACCGCCGACGAGCTGGGCGCGAGCCTCGCCGTCGCCGAGCACGGCACGCTCGTGCTCGACCTCTGGGGAGGCTGGGCGGACCAGGAGCGGACGACGCCGTGGGCCGCGGACACGCTGACCAACGTCTGGTCGATCTCCAAGACCATGACGTCGCTGACCGCGCTGCTCCTGATCGACCGCGGGCTCCTCGACCCCGACGAGCCCGTCGGCACCTACTGGCCCGAGTTCAAGGCCGCCGGCAAGGAGGGCGTGCTCGTCCGGCACGTGCTGAACCACACCTCGGGCGTCTCCGGCTGGGACCAGCCCGTGACGGGCGAGGACATCCTCGACGTCCCCGCCGCGACCGCCCGCCTCGCCGCGCAGGCGCCGTGGTGGCCGCCGGGTGCCCTGTCCGGCTACCACCTGCTCGACTACGGGCACCTGGCCGGCGAGCTGGTCCTGCGCGTCACCGGCCGGACGCTCGGCGAGTACTTCCGCGCCGAGATCGCCGAACCCCTCGGCGCCGACTTCTGGCTCGGCCTGCCGCAGTCGCAGGACGGCCGCGTGAGCCACGTCGTCCCGCCGCCGCCGTCACAGCTCGACCTGTCCCAGCTGCCGCCCGAGGCTCCGGCCCGACGCACGCTCGGCGGCCCGGGGCTCGACGCCTCGATCACGTGGACCCGCGCCTGGAAGGCCGCGGGCCTCGGCGGCGCGGGCGGCCACGGCAACGCCCGCTCGGTGGCGAGAGCACAGTCCGTGCTCACCAACGGCGGCGGAGGCCTCCTGTCCCCGGAGACGGTCGACCTGGTGTTCGCGCAGCACACCGACAACGTCGACCTCGTCCTCGGCCTGCCGCTGCGGTTCGGCCTCGGCTACGCGGTGTCGAACCCGGCGAGCACCCCGTACATCCCCGAGGGACGCGTCGCGTTCTGGGGCGGCTGGGGCGGCTCGCTCGTCGTCAACGACGTCGACCGGGGTCTCACGTTCGCCTACGTGATGAACCGCATGTCCCCGGGCATCCTCGGCTCACCGCGCTCGGACGCCTACCTGCAGGCGTTCTACGGCTCGCTCGACGCCTGAGCGTCGGCATCTCCCGCCCGGCGGGCGAGAGTGAGCAGACCCTGCGCCCCGGCGGTCCGGCCGTCGTCGTCGGGCACCGCGAACCCCGCCATCCGCAGGGCGATGTCGACGAGCTCGACCCGGTCGAGCGCCGCGAGGTCGGCCAGGTCGAACCACGCCGCGGTGTCGGTGCTGCCGTCCACCTCGTCGCGCAGCTCGCCGCCCACGACGTGCGCTCGGTAGACGATCCGCAGCCCGTGCAGAGGTCCGTCACGCGGGTCGAGGCGCATCTCGGGCGGCACGACGATCGAGTCGATGCCGAGCAGCCCGTCGAGCTCCACGTCGTACCCGGTCTCCTCGAGGACCTCCCGCACCGCGGCGTCGGCCGGGTCCTCCCCCGGGTCGATGCCGCCGCCAGGAAGGGTCCACCCCGACCGACCACCCTCGACCCAGTGCGGGAGCAGCACCCGCCCGGAGTCGACGACGACGGCGTAGGCGGCGACACGTTGCTTCACCCGCAGGAGCCTAGGCCCGCACGCCCTGCCACGGGTTGACGATCGCCAGTCCCGGGATCCCCGCGAAGTCGTGGACGTTGCGTGTGACGATCGCCATGGAGTGGACGAGTGCGGTCGCCGCGATCAGGCCGTCGGTGTGCGGGCGCCGGTCGGGATCGGACAGACCCGCCGCTCGGAGGGCGACCTCGCCGTCGACCGGGAGCGTCCGCTCCGCGAACTCGGGAAGCACCTTGCCGACGAACCACGCGCGCAACGACGCCCCCTGGACGGGATCCCGGCGCTCCCTGGCGAGGATCCCGAGCTCGATCTCGAACAACGTCATCGCCGAGACGTAGAGACTCCCGCTCGGTCGGGAGTCGACCCACGCGACGACTCCCCGGTCGGCGTCCCGCTTCCGAAGCTCGGACAGGACGTTGGTGTCGAGCAGATGGCTCACAGGTCCGCCTGGCCGGCGGACACGGCGACGCGGGGCGGGTCGAACTCGACGTCGGTCGCGTCGTCCATGCGCAACGCCTCGCTGAACAGGCACTGCGGTCCGGTCATCCGCTCGAAGTCGTCGAACGTGACGAGCACGTGGGAGGGCACACCCCGATCGGTGATCACCACCGGGCCGGATCGCGCGGCCCGCTTGGCCGCCGACACGTCGTGGTTGAACTCGCGCGACGTCATGCGCATCCCGATCACCTCACCAGATGTAGGTACGTACCTACGTTACAGCAGCCGTCGGGCCGCCGCCCAGCGCGTCAGCTCGTGCCGGCTGGACAGCTGGAGCTTGCGCAGCACCGCGGAGACGTGGGTCTCGACGGTCTTGATCGAGATGAACAGCTCGGAGGCCACCTCGCGGTAGGAGTACCCGCGCGCGATGAGCCGCATGACCTCGCGCTCCCGGGCCGACAGCCGGTCCAGCTCGTCGTCACCGATCGCCACGTCGCCCGCGGCCGCGCCGAACGCGTCGAGCACGAACCCGGCCAGCCGCGGGGAGAACACGGCGTCGCCGCCGGCCACGCGACGGACGGCGTCGGACAGGTCGGTGCCGTCGATCGCCTTGGTGACGTACCCCCGGGCGCCGGCCCGGATGACCGCGACGACGTCCTCCGACGCGTCGGACACGGACAGTGCGAGGAACCGCGTCTCGCCCAGCAGGTCGGTGCACGCCTTGATGACCTCGGCGCCGCCGCCGCCGTCGCCCCCGGGCAGGTGCACGTCGAGCAGCACCACCGGCGGCTTGAGCTCGTGGACCAGCCGGATGGCCTCGTCGACCGAGTCGGCCTCGCCGACGACGCGGACCCCCGCGTCGAGGGACGCCTTCACGCCCGTCCGGAACATGTGGTGGTCGTCGACCAGCACCACGTCGACTGCGTCGCTCATGCCTGCGCTCCTTGTTCGTCGCCCACGCGGACGGGCACCACCAGGTGCACCTCGGTCCCGCGTTCCGGGCTGCTGGTCACCTTCGCCGTGCCACCACGACGCCGCACGCGCCCGATGATCGACTCGCGCACCCCGAACCGGTCGGTGCCCACCTCGTCGAGGTCGAACCCGTCGCCATGGTCCCGCACGAACACCTCGACCTCCGACGCGCCGACCTCCAGGTACAGCGACACGGGCGGGCGGCCGTGCACCACCGCGTTGACCAGAGCCTCACGCGTGGCCTGCAGGAGCGCCTCGGTGTCGGCGTCGGGCACGCGGTCGCCGACCACCACCGACTCGATGGCGACCGGGTCACCCGTCGGACCGGACCGGGAGTCCTCGACCTCGGCGACGATCCCCCGCAGCGCCGCAGCGACCGAGGTGCCCGGCGCAGGACGGTCGTCGTAGAGCCACTCACGCAGCTCACGCTCCTGGGCGCGCGCCATGCGGGCGACCTCCGCGGAGTCGTCGGCCCGCGAGCGGATGAGGGCGAGTGTCTGCAGGACCGAGTCGTGCAGGTGCGCGGCGATGTCGGCACGCTCCGACTCCCGCGCGCGGGCGGCCCGCTCGTCGCCGAGCTCGCGCACCAGCCGCAGCCACCAGGGCGTCAGGACGAGAGCCACCCCGCCGAGCATGACGACCGCCGCGACGATCGACTGCACGAGGGTCGCGGCCTCGACACCCTCCCCCGACGCCAGCCCGACGAACAGCAGCACCCCGACCCCCGCCAGCAGGATCCCCCCTGCGACCCGCAGCAGGCTCACCGGCGTCCGCCCGCCCGCCCGGTCCTTCAGGCGACCGCGCTGCACGGCGTCGAGCTGGCTCCACGCCAGCCACAGACCCGCCAGGACGATCACCGCGGGCAGCAGCCAGTCCGCCTGCACGTCCGCGCCGGACCGGACCGCGATCAGCAGGGCGGCCGCGACGACGAGGACCCCACCGATCGCGATGTCCGTCACGGGGATCCGTCGGCCCGGCTCGACGATCGCCTGGCGCCGCGCGAGCCTCGTCAGCGCGCTCGGCCGCACCTCCTGCGCCGCATCGGCCGGGTCCCCCGCCGGGATCGCCAGCCACCAGAAGGCGTACAGCACGAGGCCGATGCCGGCGACGGGCGTGAACAGGACGAACGCGAGCCGCACCAGAGCGACCGGCACGTCGAGGTGCGCGGCGAGCCCGAGCGCGACCCCGCCGACGACCCGGCCGCGCGCGGGTCGGCGCAGCGGCAGCCGGCGGGTCGCGGCGACGGTCGGGGCGGGGTGCACGGTCCGATCGTCACATGCCCTGAGCCGTTCCGGGGTCGCGTCCGGGGTCCGTTCAGGGGTGCTGAGCACCAGGTTCAGGGGTGCTGTGCACAAAGTTAAGGGTGCGGTCAGGGGACCACCCGATGCCGCGCGCTCGTCGTGACCGTCAGGATCGAGACATGGACACGACCACCCCGACCGGCCCCGCCGGACCCGACCCGGCGCCGGGCAGCCCCCCGCCGGACCCGACCCCCGCGCCGAACAGCTTCTTCGCCGCCGTCCGCCGTCTCGCCATCACCCGCTCCGACGACCGCTGGATCGGCGGCGTCAGCGGTGGGCTCGGGGACCGGTTCGGCATCGACCCGCTGCTGGTGCGCGGGATCTTCTTCGCGACGCTCCTGCTCGGCGGGCTCGGGCTCGTCGCGTACGGCGTCGCCTGGGCGCTGCTCCCCGAGCGCCGCGACGGTCGGATCCACCTGGAGGAGATGATCCAGGGCCGCTTCGACATCGCCCTGCTGGGTGCGCTGGCCTTCGTCATCGTCGGATTCGGCCGCGGCGACAACTGGTTCTTCTTCTGGGCTCCCCCCGAGTGGGTCCAGGCGATCCTCTGGATCTCGTTCATCGGCGGCGTCGTGATGCTGATCGCCATCGTCTCGAACCAGCAGTCCGGGAAGCCCCGACCGCCCGCCGCCCCGTACGTGCCCCCCGCGGGCTACCCGGCGGCGAGCTACCCCGCGGCGAGCTACCCCGCTGCGACCTACCCGTCGGCGCCCGTCAGCTCCCCGGAGCCGAGCGCCCCGGCACCCGCCTACGGCGCCCCCTCGGACGCGCCGGCCTGGTCCACCTCGTACACCCCCACGCCGCCCCCTCCCGCCCCGCGGCCCGTGGCGCCGCCGCGTCCGGTCACCCCGCCGCGTCCGCGCACCCCGGGTGCCGGGGTCGGCACCGTCGGCGTGGTCGTCGCGCTGAGCCTGCTCAGCCTCGCGCTCCTGCTGATCGCCGAGCGGTCGGGCGACTTCACCGGTCCCGTCGGCCTGACCGCGCTCGGCGTGGGCATCGTGCTCTGCGGCCTGGGCATCATCGTCTCCGGCCTGCGCGGCCGGACCAGCGGCGGCCTCGGCGGGCTCGCGGTCGTCGGCATCCTCGTCGCGGTGCCCGTCGGTGCCGTGCAGAACGCCACCTGGGTCTGGTCGGGCGACTCGCAGCACGACTTCTCCGCCGACGGCACCATCGTGGTGACCGACCGCACCGAGGCCGCGGACGGCTGGTCGGTGGGCTTCGGGGACGTCACGATCGACCTGAGCGCGGTCCCGATGACCTCCGAGACCCTCGAGGTCCCCGTCTCGCTCGCCGCCGGCGACCTCACGGTCGTCGTCCCCCGCGACGCCAGCATCTCCGCTGACGTCGACGCCGGTGCCGGCACCGTGCGCTGGGAGGTCGACGGGGAGACCAAGAGCGTGGACGGGGTCGGCCTGAACCCCCGCACCTTCACCGCCGGCGCCATCGACGACGACGGACCCCAGCTCGCGCTGCAGGTCCAGATCGGCGCCGGCGACGTCTCGATCATCGAGGAGAACTGATGTCCACCGACAAGACCCCGCGCGACGCCGACGAGACGCTCGCCCTGCCGGTCACCGACCAGGGACCTGCGACCGACGCGTCGACCAGCGACGACGACACCACCGTCATCGCCGCCGACGACACCGCGGTGCTCTCAGCCGACGCCGACGCCGACCCCGCCGCACCGTCCGTCGACGACACCGCGGTGCTCCCGGCCGACCCGGCGGCCTCGCCCGTCGAGGACACCGCGGTGCTCCCGGCTGCGGAGCCCGAGCCGGCGGTGGAGGAGACACGAGCGTTGCCGACGACGGACGAGGCCGACCCGTACCCGAGCACCTCGGCATGGTCGTCGCAGGGCGAGCCCGCCGCGTACACGTCGCCGATCGGCGCCCTCTACGCACCCACCGACCGACCCGCCGACCGCGTCGCCCCGGACCCGGTCGCCGAGCCCGCCCCGGTCGTGGAGCAGGCACCGACCGACCCGCCGCGCCGCCGGCTCCGCGTCGGCACCGTGGTCTGGGGCCTGGTCATCGCCGCGATCGGCGTCGGCCTGCTCGCCTGGGCCGCCGGCTTCGCGATCGACCTCCAGCTGGCGATGATCGTCCTGCTCGCGGTCGCCGGCACGGCGCTGCTGGTCGGGTCGATCGTCAGCGGGGCGCGGGCCGCCCGTCGCTGACCGGCGCGCGACGTCCGAGCAGGCAGGGCCCTGGGCCCCGCTGCTCGGACGTCGCCGTGCGGCTCAGGCCTTCGGTCCCGTGGGGGCCGGGGGCGGGGTGGTGGTCGAGGTCGGGGCCGGAGGCGCGGTCGGCCTCCCGGCGGGGACCGGGTCCGGGTAGCTCGACGAGCCGGTCGACGTGACCGACGAGGTCGCGACACCGCCGCCGGCGGCCGCCTTGCGCAGGGCCCACCCGATGAGGATGAACACCACGCCGATGCCCACCACGAGCAGGGCTACACCGAACGCGACCACGGACGTGAACAGCGAGGCCCGCAGGAACGACGCCGTCATGACGGTCTGCCGGGTCGGGTCGTCCTGGTCCAGCTCGGCATAGGTCTTGCCGTCCGAGGCCTCCAACGCGTGGGTGTTGATGATGTCGGCCTGGAACCAGGCCTCCCACGGGGTGTCGACCAGCTGCCCCCCGAACGCCTGGGCGTCGTCCGAGACGGTGATCTTCTCCGCGGCGAGGTTGCTGGCCACCGCTCCCCAGGTCACACCACCGGCGATGATGAAGATGATCCCGAAGATGATCGTCAGCAGCCCCAGAACGCGGACCGCTTTGGAGCTCCCCGTGGTCGTGGTCGTCGTCATGTCTCCCCTTCCGAACCCCCAACGGACGGGCCCGAACCCCCTGGACCCGGTAGGCCGCGAGCGGCCCATGACAAAGCGTCCAACACCACGACTGTAGTGCGATCTGACCTGGACGAATACGGCGAATCGCCGGGCATCGTCAGACGCGGGCGAGGTCCTGCGCGCGGCCGTACTCCGCCTCGGCGGCGGCCAGCACGTCGTCCCACCCGAAACGCGGACGCACGACGCGGTTGTGCGCGAGCATCCCGTCGAGCAGCCGGCCGTCGCGCGCCAGGTGGACGACGGCCTCCGTCATCTCCGCGTCGTCGGACACGAGCAGACCGTCGATGCCGTCCTCGACGAACTCGGCGATGCCCGTACCGCGCCGGGCGACGATCGCGAGCCCTGCGGTGCGGGCCTCGAGCGCGGCGATGCCGAACGCCTCGAGCTCGGCCGGGGCCAGGAACACGTCGGAGTCCGCGTAGGCGGCCCGCACCTGCGGCCGGGTCAGCCGGCCGCGCAGGTCGACCACGTGCTGCAGACCCTGACCCGCCACGGCGGACCTCACCCTGCCCTGCGCGGGGCCGGAGCCGATGACGGTCAGCCGCAACCGGTCCGGCGGCAGCCGCCGAGCGGCCTGCCCGACGAGCTCGACCAGGGGGACGGCCCGCTTGCGGGGTGCCAGGCGCATGGTCGACACGAGCCGCAGCGGCCCGCGCTCACCGGGACGACCCCGCCCTGCGGACAGGGTGGTCGGCGCCCAGACGTCGAGGTCGATCCCGTTGGGCATCACGGACACCTCGGTGCCGAACACCTCCCGCACGCGGGCCGCGGCGGCGTGGCTCACCGCACTGAGGGCGGCCGGTGTCCGCTGCCAGCGGGTGCGCTGCACGAGCGTCCGCAGGGTGCCGACGACACCGTCGAGCATGCAGTGCCACGTGATCGCGGTCGGCAGGCCGACGTCGAGGGCGATCCGGGCTCCGTCGTACGCGAACGGCGAGAGCACCCCGGCGTGGACGTGCACGACGTCGGGCCGCAGGTCAGCGAACGCCTCCCGCATCAGCCGCGGACCGACGGGGTTGACCGGCAGGTCGAAGGGGACCCGCGCCCCGAGGCGGTGGACGTGCACGCCGTCCTCGAGGTCGACGACTCCCCCGCGCTCGCCGCCGACGCCCAGGGTCGCGGTCAGCACGTGCACCTCGTGCCCGGCGGCGACCTGACGCGCGGCGAGGTCACCCACCTGGGACTCGATCCCGCCGGTGCGTGGTGCGTAGCAGTCGGAGACGTGGACGATCAGCACGGGGTCACCGTATCTGCGTGAACCGGACGTCCGTTCACGATCCCGCACACATCACCCGCGTGCGCCCCCGGCAGCCTCGATGCGCGCGAGCGCCTGGGCGTGCACCGTGCGCTCCAGCACGAACGACATCACGGGCACGACGCCCGCCGCCGCCATGGTCGCCAGCCGCCCGAGGCGCCAGCGCATCTTCGACCAGAGGTCGAAGACCGTCACCAGGTAGACGACGTAGATCCAGCCGTGCGCGTACGCGATCCACGCGCCGATGACCGGGTTCGGCGTCCCGGAGGCGTCGACGCCGTTCGCGTGGAACACGTACTTCAGGATCAGCTCGACGCACAGCAGCAGCAGGAGCGTCCCGGTGATCCAGGCCATCACGCGGTAGCGCAGCGTGGCACCGCGGGCCTTGCGGACCCAGGGATCGGTGCTCGTCGTGGTGTCGGTCACTGTCTCGCTCACTCCCACTCGATGGTGCCCGGCGGCTTGCTCGTCACGTCGAGGACCACGCGGTTGACCTCGGGCACCTCGTTGGTGATCCGGGTCGAGATGACGGCCAGCACGTCGTACGGCAGGCGGGTCCAGTCGGCGGTCATCGCGTCCTCGGAGGACACGGGGCGCAGGACGACGGGGTGCCCGTAGGTCCTGCCGTCGCCCTGGACCCCCACGGACCGGACGTCCGCGAGCAGCACCACCGGGCACTGCCAGATGTCCCGGTCCAGGCCGGCGCGGGTCAGCTCCTCGCGGGCGATCACGTCGGCCGCCCGCAGGATGTCGAGACGCTCCGCCGTGACCTCGCCGATGATCCGGATGCCGAGGCCGGGCCCGGGGAACGGCTGGCGCCAGACGATCCCCTCGGGCACGCCCAGCTCCAGGCCGACCGCGCGCACCTCGTCCTTGAAGAGGGTGCGCAGCGGCTCGACCAGGTCGAACTGCAGGTCGTCCGGGAGGCCGCCGACGTTGTGGTGCGACTTGATGTTCGCCGCGCCCTCGCCCCCACCGGACTCCACGACGTCCGGGTACAAGGTGCCCTGGACGAGGTACTTGACCTCCTCGTCGGAACCCTCGACGACCTCCCGCGCCGCGTCCTCGAACACCCGGATGAACTCGCGGCCGATGATCTTGCGCTTGGTCTCGGGGTCGGTGTGCCCGGCGAGCGCCCGCAGGAACCGCTCGCGCGCGTCGACGACCTTGAGCTGCACGCCGGTCGCCGCGACGAAGTCCTTCTCGACCTGCTCGGCCTCGCCCGACCGCAGCAGGCCGTGGTCGACGAAGACACAGGTCAGCTGGTCCCCCACGGCCTTCTGCACGAGAGCGGCCGCCACGGAGGAGTCGACCCCGCCGGACAGGCCGCAGATCACCCGCGCGTCACCGACCTGGGCGCGGATCTTCTCGACCTGCTCCGCGACGACGTTCCCCGCGTTCCAGTCGGGGGTCAGCCCGGCGCCCTCGTAGAGGAAGTTCTCGAGGGCCTTCTGCCCGAGCGGCGAGTGCTTGACCTCGGGGTGCCACTGCACGCCGAACAGGCGCCGGGCACGGTCCTCGAACGCCGCGACGGGGCTGCCGGACGACGTCGCGAGGACCTCGAAGCCCTCGGGCGCGGCGTGCACCGCGTCGCCGTGGCTCATCCACACGGTCTGCGACGCCGGGCTGCCCGACAGGACCGTGCCGGCGGAGGTGACCTCGACGGCCGTGCCGCCGTACTCGCGCTGACCGGTCTGCGCGACCGTCCCGCCGAGCGCCGCAGCCATCGCCTGGAACCCGTAGCAGATGCCGAGCACGGGGACGCCGGCCTCGAACAGTGCCGGGTCCACGAACGGGGCACCGGTGGCGTACACCGACGACGGGCCGCCGGACAGGATGATCGCGGCGGGATCCTTGGCCAGCAGGTCCGCGACGGACGCGGTGTGCGGCACGATCTCGGAGTACACGTTGGCCTCGCGGACGCGTCGCGCGATCAGCTGCGCGTACTGCGCGCCGAAGTCCACGACGAGCACGGGACGGTGGGTGGTGGCGGCCGGGTCAGGCGTCTGCGTCACGCCGCAAGGGTAGTCGGCGCCCGGAGGTGACCGTGCACGGCGAGCGACCTCACGGCTCCGTGACCGGGACGTCGGTGATCCGGAACCGTCCCGGCACGTCGATGTCGACGGAGTCGCCGCCGAGGTCCGGCCACAGCACCGTCACGTGCAGGGACTCGCCCTGCGCGACCTGCTGGTCGAGGAACCGGTCGGCGATCACCGCCCGCCGGTCCGCCTGACCGTCGACCCCCTCCTCGACGACGTAGTCCCCCGGGTAGAGCCGCCCGCCCGCACCCAGCAGGCTGGCCGAGTACGCGCCCGCCGTCGTCGTCAGCGAGCCCAGCCCTCGCTCGAGGTCCCTGCCCTCCGCGAAGCTGCCGAAGAGCCCGACGACCTGGCCCGTGCCCGGGGACGTCCGCTCGACCTCGAGCGAACCCACGAGATAGCCCTCGGCACGCACGACGGAGGTCGCGGTGACGTCGTACCCGGCCGCGTCGAGCTCGACGGACACCGGCTCGCCGCCCGACGACACCGGGGCGTCGGGCTCGGGCACCGGAGCGACCGCGGGGACGTCGACGGCGGCACCCGCGTCCGCCGTCGTGAACCGGATCTCGACGCGGCGGTTGACGGCGCGCTCCTCGGGGGACGACCCGGACGCGACCGGTTCGCTCTCTCCCCTGCCGTCCACGACGACCGTGAAGCCGTCCCCGAGCACGGGCGCGAGTCGGTCGGCCACGGACTGCGCCCGCCGGACCGACAGGTCCTGGTTGTAGGCGTCGGTGCCCACGTCGTCGGTGTGGCCGACCACGGTGACCTCGCCGGCCAGCCCGCTCGTGGCGATCTGCTCGCCCGCGGCGTCGACGACCGCCGCGGCCTCGGGCGTGAGGACGAACTCGTCGGTCGCGAAGAGCACGTCCGAGGCGAGGGTGACGGTGGCGGCGTCCCCCTCGACGCGCGCGGTCGACGAGTCGTCGTACGCCACCGTGAAGACGTCGATGCCGGCGGACGGGTACGTCACGGCGCCCTCCGCACCGAGGTCCTCGGGCGTCGTCGGCAGGGTAGCGACCTCCTCGACCGGGACACCGGCCACGAGCCCGAGGTAGGGGAACAGGACCGCGATCTCGGGCGAGGTCGGCGCGGCGTAGACGACCTCGGCCGTCACCGACGCGCCGGGCGTCAGGGTGAGCAGCTCGTGCGTCGAGACGGACCGGCTCCTCGCGTCCTGGGCCGGGTCCGACACCGTCGACGCCGCCAGGTCGAGCAGCCGCACCTGGCCCAGGTTGAACATCGAGGCCGGGTCGTGCAGCAGCAGGCTGAGCGGGAGGGACGTCCCCTCCGGCGCGTCGGCCGGCATCGTGAAGCCGATCGTCACCAGCGCGGCGTCGCCGGCGACCTGCACGGGCTGCACCGTGATCTCGATCGGCAGCCCGAGGTGCTCGACCTGCACCGTCACCGGACCCGGGGCCGACGACGCGGTGGGGGACGCCGTCGGGGTCGGCGCCGGAGCGGGCGGACCAGCGGTGCAGGCCGCCAGCCCGAGCATGGCCGAGAGCGCGAGAGCGGCTGCCCTGCGGTACTGGTGGTGCACGGTCATCCCTCGACCGGTGCGCCCGCGGCGCGAGAACCGGCCGGCGGCGCGGTGACGCGCCGCAGCACCAGACCGAGGCCGAGCAGGAAGGCCGCGAAGACGAAGGCACGCCACCCCAGCTCGCCCCGGGTCCCGTCGCCCGGGTCGACCGAGGTGCCGACCGTCGTGAGGCCGCCTCCGACGCAGGTGGCCGACGAGGACGCGGGCTGTCCCTGCGTCGTCGTGAGCCAGACCCACGGCCCGCTCCCGTCGACCGCCTCCACCTGCGTCGGGCGACCCTCGACGGGGCCGACCGGCAGCACGTCACCGCCGCCGGTCGTGCAGGTCACCTCGGACAGGTCGACGCCCGGCTGTCCCCACAGCGCCCTGCCGTGGATGGTGTGCCGCACCTCGATGGCAGCGCCGGCCGCGACGGTCTGCAGGATCTCCACGGGCGGTGTCGGCCCCCAGGTCGTCCGGACGAGCGAGAGGACGCCGATCAGGACGAACACCGGTGCCGCGATCAGGGCACCCGTCCCGAGGAGGCGCGCGGTCCGGTGGACGCCCGAGGCCGAGAAGGTCGCTGGAGCGCTCACCGTGCGAGGACGTGGTGGTGGGCCGGCTCGTTGCGCATTCTCTCGACTCTCCATGGTGTGGGCGACGCCGTGCACTCGAGCGTGGGTCGAGGAGCGCCGCCACAATGTACTCGTCCGGCGGGTCGCTCCCGCGGGGCGTGGCCCGGAAAACCGTTCGGCGCTGTCAGTACCGGCCCGTAACGTTGACGCCCGTGCGTTCCCTCCCCCTCGACGACCCCGGCACCCCGCCTCTGAGCGGGCCCGTCGCGCTGCTCTGGTGGCTGGCAGGTCGGCAGTGGGGCATCCTCCTGACCGCCGTCGGGCTCGGCATCCTGCAGTTCGCCGCCCAGGCGTTCACCCCGTACGTCGTCGGCCGGGCGGTCGACGACGGGCTGGAGTCCGGCTTCGGTCCGGACCTGTGGCGCGCGTGCGGCACCCTGCTGGCCATCGGTGCCGTGGTCATCACGACGTCGGCGATCGGTCACCGGTACGACGTGAACAACTGGCTGCGGGCGGCGTTCACGTCGTCGCAGCTGGTCGGCCGGACCGTCGCCCGGTCGGGCCACACGATCACCAAGGAGCTGCCGACCGGTGAGGTCGTCTCGGCCGTCGCCAACGACGCGCTACGCATCGGTGAGGTCTTCGCGCTCGCTGCCCACTTCCTCGGCAGCCTGGTCGCGTACGGCATCGTCGCGGTGCTGATGCTCCGCGTGTCGGTCCCGCTGGGCCTCGTCGTCGTCCTCGGGCTGCCGACGGTCGCGGCGATCCTCGGCCTGCTCGTCAAGCCGCTGTCCCGCCGGCAGGCGGCACAGCGCGAGGCGTCCGGACGTCTGACGACGCTCGGCGCGGACACGGTCTCGGGCCTGCGCATCCTGCGCGGCATCGGCGGCGAGAACGTCTTCACCGGCCGGTACCGCACGCAGTCGCAGGAGACGCGGCGCCGCGGTGTCGAGGTCGCCAAGACGCAGTCGGTCCTCGACGCCCTCCAGGTCCTGCTGCCGGGCGCGTTCGTGGTGACGCTCATCTGGCTCGGCGCCCACATGGCGCTGGCCGGCACCATCACGCCCGGCCAGCTGGTGGCGACGTACGGCTTCGCGGCGTTCCTGTCGTGGCCGGTGCAGAACGCGACACAGATGCTCCAGGCGGCGACGCGGGCGCACATCGGCGCGACCAAGGTGGTCAAGGTCCTGCAGGTCGTGCCCGCCACGGGCGCGACACCGGGCACCGCCGCGGCGCCGGACCGGCACGTGCCGCTGGTCGACGAGGTCAGCGGGCTGCACCTGGAGCCCGGCCGGGTGGTCGCGCTGGTCAGCGCGGACCCCGACGAGTCCGCCCGCATCGCCACGCGGCTCGGCAGGTTCGACGACGACGCCGAGAAGGACACCCCGGTGCGCCTCGGCGGCGTGCTGCTGTCCGACCTCGACAAGGACGTCGTGCGCGAACGGATCGTCGTCGCGGAGGCCACCCCGCACCTCTTCTCGGGGCTCCTCGAGGAGGAGCTCGACGTGCGCGGGTCGGCCACCCAGGACGACCTGCTGCGCGTGATCGCGACGGCCGACGCGCAGGACGTACTCGACTCGGTGCCCGACGGCCTCGCCGGCGAGCTGCCCGAGAAGGGCCGCTCACTGTCCGGCGGGCAGCGGCAGCGCGTCGCCCTCGCCCGGGCGCTGCTCATCGACCCGGAGATCCTGGTGCTCGTGGAGCCGACCAGCGCGGTCGACGCCCACACCGAGGCCCGGATCGCTGCCCGGCTCGCGGACGTCCGGCGCGGCCGCACGACGCTCGTGGTCACCGCCAGCCCGCTGGTGCTCGACCACGTCGACGAGGTCGCGTTCGTGCAGGGCGGTCTCGTGCGCGCCCGCGCCACCCACGACGACCTGCTCGCGCACGGCGCCGACGACCTCGAGGTCGCCCTCGCCTACCGAGCCGTCGTGGGGCGGCAGATGGACGAGGAGCCCGACGAGAGCATCGCGGACGACGAGCGGTTGTACGAGGAACTGATGGTTGGGCAGTCTGCCCGAGAGAACAGGGCCGGAGGACAGTCATGAAGCTCCCCATCGCCGACACGGCGACGGTCCGGGCGTACACGGGCGTCCTCTTCCGCAAGCACCGGCGCCCTCTGATCCTCATCGCGGTGCTGCACACGCTCGCCGCGACCGCGGGGCTCGCGGGTCCGTGGCTGCTCGGCATGCTCGTCGACGCCGTCACCGGCGGCACCACGGCGACGTACATCAACACGCTGATCGTCGTCGGCGCCGTCGCCGTCCTCGCGCAGACCGTGCTCATCCGGTTCGCGCAGCGGGCGTCGATGGTGTTCGGCGAGGAGGTGTTCGCCGAGCTGCGCGAGGAGTTCATCGAGAAGGTCACGGCCCTGCCGCTGTCCGTCGTCGAGCGGGCCGGCACGGGTGACCTGGTGGCGCGCACGACGAACGACGTCAACAAGCTGCAGCACGCGGTGCGCTTCGGCGTCCCGCGGGTGATCGTCGCCGTCGTGACCATCACGCTCACGATCGTGGCGTGCCTGATCCTCTCGCCCGTGGTCTCGCTCGCGATGTTCATCGGCGTGCCCACGCTGCTGCTGATCGTGCGCTGGTACCTCAAGCGCGCCACGCCGGCCTACCAGCGCGAGTCGGCCGCGTACGCGGTGCTGAACGGGACGATCACGGAGTCCGTCGAGGGCGCCCGCACGGTCGACGCCCTGCGGCTGGGCCGACGGCGGACGGGCCGCGTGGACGCCGACCTGCGGGAGGCGTTCGAGGCCGAGAAGGTGACGCTGCGCCTGCGCACGATCCTGTTCCCCGGCATCGACGCGGCGTTCGTCCTGGCGCCGGCCGCCGTGCTGCTGTGGGGCGGCTACCTCGCGTCCGAGGGCTACGTGACGGTCGGCGCGGTCACCACGATCGTGCTGTACACGTACCAGATCACCGGCCCGGTGTGGGAGCTGATCTTCTGGGTCGACGAGATCCAGGTGGCGGCGACCTCGCTCGCGCGCATCGTCGGAGTCCAGCTGGTCGAGCCCGACCGCCGGACGCGTCCGGGCACGCCCGTCGACGAGGACATCGCCTCCCGGGGGCTGACGTACGCGTACCGCGAGGGCCACAACGTGCTGCACGGGATCGACCTCGACCTGGCCGCGGGTGAGCGGCTCGCCGTCGTCGGACCGTCCGGTGCCGGCAAGTCCACGCTCGGGCGGATGCTCGCGGGCATCCACCCACCCACCGACGGCACGGTCACGGTCGGCGGCGTCCCGCTGATCGACCTGCCGCTGGAGGAGCTGCGCGGGCACGTCGCCCTGGTCACCCAGGAGCACCACGTGTTCGTCGGGTCGGTCGCCGACAACCTGCGCCTGGCGCAGGTGGACGCCGACGCGGCCGCGCTCGAGCGGGCGCTCCGGGCGGTCGACGCGTGGGAGTGGGTGCAGGCGCTGCCCGAGGGGCTGGAGACCGAGGTCGGCTCGGGCGGTGCCGCGCTCACGCCGGCGCAGGCCCAGCAGATCGCGCTGGCCCGGCTCGTCCTGCTCGACCCGCACACGCTGGTGCTCGACGAGGCCACGTCGCTGCTGGACCCGCGGGCGGCCCGGCACCTCGAGCGCTCGCTGTCGGCCGTGCTCTCCGGCCGGACCGTGGTCGCGATCGCCCACCGCCTGCACACCGCGCACGACGCAGACCGGGTGGCGGTGGTCGACGGCGGCCGGATCACGGAGATCGGCCCGCACGACGAGCTGGTCGCCGCCGGGGGCGACTACGCCGCGCTGTGGCACTCCTGGCAGCACGACGCCGTCTGAGGGGGACGCCCGTCGAGCCGCACGCAGTCCGTGCGGCTCGATGGGCGGATTCGTCCGAATCGGTTAGGTTGCGTGAGGAACTTCTCATCATCGGAAGGCTCTCGCGTGCACCTCACCCGACGCCGATCGCGGGCGACCGCCGCCCTGGTCGCCTCCGCACTCGCGGTCCCCGCCCTCGCCACCGCGCTCACGGTCGGCACCCCGACGCCGGCCGCGGCGATCAGCTTCTGCGGCGTGCCCGGCGACCCGACGCAAGGGTTCACGGTCCTCGTCGAGGGCGACGCGTCGATGGCCGGCTCGGAGATCGAGGGCACGCTGGGCGTCGGCGGTTCGCTGTCCTGGGCGTCGACGTTCGACGTGCGGCACTCGACCGGCCTGACACCTCCGGACTACGACCTGCCGACGCTCGACGTCGGTGGCACGGACCTGCCGGTGCGTGTCTCGGCCGGCGCGTACGACCTGGCGGTGTCGCAGGGCATCCTGCAGGTGGGCTCGGCTGCGGACGACCCGGCCTGGCCGCGGGGCGAGATGTTCGCCGGCGCGCAGACCTGGACGACCTTCACCCTGCAGGGCCAGGAGGTGTTCATCGCGGACGGCACGAGCCAGGCGCGCGTCGTCCCGCCGAACCCGCCCGCGCCGGCCGACGACCTCGCCGCCTGGGTGGCCGCGAACATCGGACCGGTCGACGTCACCCCGGTGACCAGCGGTTTCCCGACGCTCGACGCCATGGCGGACGCGGTCGCCGACCTGCCCGGGGCGAACACCGGCGTCTCGGCGGTGACGCTCACGGGGAACGCCCCGGAGAAGCAGCTCGAGCTCGTCGACGGTGACCTCAACGTGCTCTCCGTGACGCCCGAGCAGTTCGACGGCGTGACCGCGCTCAACTTCACCGGCGCCGTACCGTCCTCCACCACCGGGCTGATCGTGCGGATGTCCGGCGGCACCGAGTTCAGCATCCCGCGGTTCAACGGCGCGAACGACTCCGGCACGAACAACCTGTTCGCCCCGTGGGTGCTGTGGAGCTACGACGAGACCGGACCGCTGACGATCTCGAGCCAGGACCGGATCACCGGGACGATCCTGGCACCCCGGGCCGACCTGACGCTGGAGAACTCGAGCCCAGTCGAGGGCCAGGTGATCGCCGCGACGCTGACCAAGGCAGGCGGCTCCGGCGAGATCCACCACTACGCGTTCGAGGGGTGCGTCCCGGACGACGCCACGACGGTCGGCACGGTGCAGCTCAGCAAGACCCTGGTGGTGGACGGCACCTTCGACGCCCTGCCCCACAACGTGTTCGTGCAGTACTGGGTCGACGGGGTCCGGCAGCTGCCCGACCTGTCGGTCGAGACGGACGGCACCGTGCTCGGCCCGGCCACGGTCCCGTCAGGGACGGTCGTCGAGCTCGGGGAGGCCACGCCGGCGACCGTGCCGGGCGGAGTCTGGCAGACGCCCGTCTGGACCGTCACGGGAACGACGACGATCGCACCGACCCAGCCGGGCGCCCAGGTCGCGTTCGTCGTCGACGAGGATGCGGAGATCGCCGTGACCCTCACCGACACCCTCGTCGGGCAGGGCCGGTTCAGCGTCGCCAAGTCCGTGGACGACGCCGGGCTCGGTGCACCGGCCAGCTTCACCTTCCAGTGGTGGGTGGACGACGTGCAGCAGTCGCCCGACCTCGTCGTCGCCTCCGACGGCACCGTGCTCGGTCCGGTCGACGTCGCTCCGGACAGCGTCGTCGAGCTGGTGGAGGTCCTGCCCGCGGACCCGGTGGGCGGCACCTGGACCGCCCCGACGTTCGCTGTCACCGGCGGCACGACCGCAACTCCGGAGCACGGTGGCTTCGCGTTCACCGTGGGTCGCGGCAGCGCCGTGAGCGCGGTGCAGGTGACCAACGTGGTCGAGCCCGACGTCGCGCCCGTGCTCGGCGGCTTCGCCGTACGGAAGGTCGTGACCGGCGCTGCGCCAGCGGGCGCCGTCTTCACGGGGACCTGGTCGTGCAGCGCACCAGGCGCCTCCGGCGCGTCCTCCGGCGCGTGGTCCGTGGCGGGCGGCGGCACGGTCGTCGTCGACGGGTTCCCCGTCGGGACCATCTGCACGGTGGCAGAGGACGCGGACCAGCCGGGCGGGGCGTTCACCTCGACGCTCTCCCCCGCCGGCGGCCGGGTGGTCGTCGCCGCCGGGGACCCCGCGGTCGTCGGCCTCGTCACCGCGACCAACAGCTACGCCGACACGTCGGACGACGGCGCCGAGCTCGCGGCGACCGGGGCGGACGGCGTGGACGGCACCGCCCGGGCCGCTGCGCTCGCCCTGCTGCTGGGAGCGGCGCTGACGGTTGCCGCCCAGCGCGCACGTCGTCCTGCGCTGCAGCGAGACTGAACCGGGCGAGCCACCGTCGGTGGAGAATGCACGCATGATCCACCCCCTGACCCTGCGCGGCGGAGTCGTCGTCCCCGACGACGCCCTCGCGTGGCGCTTCTCGCGCTCCAGCGGGCCAGGGGGTCAGTCCGTGAACACGACCGACTCCCGCGTCGAGCTCACGGTCGACCTCGCGCGGATCCCGTGGACGAGCCCGACGCAGCAGGACCGCGTCATGGACCGCCTGGCCAGTCGCCTGCGTGGTTCGCTGCTCACGCTGAGCGCCCAGGAGTACAGGTCCCAGCTGCGCAACCGCGAGGCCGCGCTCACGCGGGCGCACGCCCTCCTCGACGACGCCCTCGCTCCCCCGGGCCCGACGCGCCGCGCCACCCGGCCGAGCCGGGGGTCGCAGGTCCGCCGCGTGCAGGGCGAGCAGAAGCGCCGCGCGGTCAAGGAGCTGCGGCGACGTCCTCCGCTGGGCTGAGACCGGACCCGCGGGCCTCGTCGCGGACGAGCCGGAGCCAGAGCAGCACCGCGAACGCACCGAAGATCCACCACTGGGCGGCGTAGGCGAGGTTCTGGATGTTGAGCCCGGCACCGGGCTTCGTCGGCGGGTCCAGCAGGGTGACCGCGTCGGACTGCGCGGGGTCCGACGCCGAGACCACGAGGTACCCGGTGTAGATCGGGCCGCCCCAGGAGTTGAGCAGCTCGGCCGAGCTGATGGCGTCGGTCTGCCCGTCGGCGACCCCGGTGCCGGCCTGCTCGGACGCCTGCAGGTAACCGGTCACGTCCACGGTCCCGGCGGGAGGTGTGTCAGCGTCGGCGGGTGTCGCCACCCAGCCGCGCACCACGGGGAGCACGGACCCGTCGGTCGTGGTCAGCGGGGTCAGGACGAGCAGGCCGGTCGTGCCGTCGTGCGCGCGGCCGGTCACCAGCAGCTGGCCGCCCGCGTCGTAGGTCCCGGTCACGACGACCTTGCGGCCGACGAGGTCACCGGTGAACGTGGTCTGCGGCACCAGCACGTCGTCGATCGGGACGGCGGCGGCCGCGACGAGCTCCGCGGTGTGGCGTTCTGCCGCGGCGGCGCCGTGCACCTGCGCACGGTCCAGCTGCCACGCGCCGAGGCGGGCGCACAGTGCGGCGGCGGCGAGCAGGAGGACCAGCAGGACGACCATCCGGGGTCGCACAGCCGCGCGGAGCATCGTCGTCGGCGGGCGCCGCTCGGCCTGCTCCCACGCGGGGACGACCCGCTGCGGCTCGTCGTGACCGGACGCGTCCGCGCGCTCGGGCGCGACGGCTGCGGGGGTCTGCTCGGTCACGTCTCACGGTACCTCGCAGAGCGGGTCCGGCCGGAACCGGGCAGAGCCGCCAGGATCGGCCCAGAACCCCGCTGACCTGCGCAGAAACCCCCACCGCCCGCCCCCGGACGTTCGGCGTGCGTTCGCCCACACCTCCTGCGCCGACGCGCGGAGTGCGGTTGTATGACATGTGGGCCCGCGCACGCGACACAGGACCAACGACCCTCGTCCGGGACGTGCGCCCGCAGGAAGGCTGGCACCGCGCCGGTGGCACGCCGGAACGACGACTGGGGAGCGCGCATGAGCACGACGACGTCGGCACGCAGCACGTGGCAGACCGGGAGCGGCACGGTGGTCGACGCCGACACCGTGGCCCGCATCGACAAGTGGTGGCGCGCCGCCAACTACCTGTCGGTGGGGCAGATCTACCTCCTGGACAACCCGCTCCTGCGGGATCCGCTCACGCGTGACCACGTCAAGCCGCGGCTCCTCGGCCACTGGGGCACCACGCCCGGGCTGAACTTCCTGTACGCGCACCTGAACCGGGCGATCGCGGAGCGCGAGCAGTCGACCATCTACGTCACCGGCCCGGGCCACGGCGGACCGGGACTCGTCGCCAGCGCCTATCTCGACGGCACGTACTCGGAGTTCTACTCGGACATCACCGAGGACACCGAGGGGATCCACCGGCTGTTCCGGCAGTTCTCGTTCCCGGGTGGCATCCCCAGCCACGTCGCGCCCGAGACGCCCGGGTCGATCCACGAGGGCGGCGAGCTCGGCTACGCCCTGAGCCACGCCTACGGTGCCGCGTTCGACAACCCGGACCTGCTCGTCGCGACCGTCATCGGCGACGGTGAGGCGGAGACCGGGCCGCTGGCCACGAGCTGGCACTCCAACAAGTTCGTCAACGTCGAGAACGACGGCGTCGTGCTGCCGATCCTGCACCTCAACGGGTACAAGATCGCCAACCCGACCGTGCTGGCGCGCATCCCCGACGACGAGCTCGAGTCGCTCATGGTGGGCTACGGCCACAAGCCGCACATGTTCGTCGCGGGCTTCGACGAGGAGTCGCACGAGGACATCCACCGCCGGTTCGCGACGCTGCTCGACGAGGTGCTCGACGAGATCGCGGAGATCAAGCGCAGCGCGCACGCGGGCAACGAGCAGCGTCCGCAGTGGCCGATGATCGTGTTCCGCACCCCCAAGGGCTGGACGGGGCCGGACTACATCGACGGGAAGAAGACCACGGGGTCGTGGCGGGCGCACCAGGTGCCGCTGGCCAACGCCCGTGACACCCCCGAGCACCTGGACGTGCTGCGGCAGTGGCTGGAGTCGTACCGGGTCAACGAGCTGTTCGACGAGAACGGCCGGCTGCACGACGACATCCGAGCGCTCGCGCCGACGGGTGCCCTCCGGATGAGCGACAACCCGCACGCCAACGGCGGGGTGCTGCTGAAGGATCTGCGCCTGCCGGACTTCCGCGACTACGCCGTGGACGTCCCGGTGCCCGGCGGCTCGATGAGCGAGGCGCCGCGCGTGCTGGGCGACTGGCTGACGGACGTCATCCGGCTCAACCCCGACAACTTCCGGATCTTCGGTCCGGACGAGACGGCGTCGAACCGGCTGCAGTCGGTGTTCCAGACCACGGACAAGCAGTGGAACGCGGAGTTCTTCGGGGCGGACGTCGACGAGCACCTGGCGCGCGCCGGCCGGGTGCTGGAGATGCTCAGCGAGCACCAGTGCCAGGGCTGGCTCGAGGGCTACCTGCTGACCGGGCGGCACGGCCTGTTCAACTGCTACGAGGCGTTCATCCACATCATCGACTCGATGTTCAACCAGCACGCCAAGTGGCTGAAGGTCACCAACGACATCCCGTGGCGCCGCCCGATCGCGAGCCTGAACTACCTGCTGTCCAGCCACGTCTGGCGCCAGGACCACAACGGCTTCAGCCACCAGGACCCGGGGTTCATCGACCACGTGGTCAACAAGAAGGCTTCGGTCGTCCGCGTCTACCTGCCGCCGGACGCCAACACGCTGCTGTCGACGTACGACCACTGCCTGCGCAGCCGGCAGTACGTGAACGTGGTCGTCGCGGGCAAGCAGCCGGCCCCGAACTTCCTGACGATGGACCAGGCGATCGCGCACTGCACGCGCGGTCTGGGCATCTGGGACTGGGCGGGCTCGGAGGTGCCGGGTGAGAAGCCGGACGTCGTCCTCGGTGCCGCGGGTGACGTGCCGACGCTCGAGGTGCTCGCGGCGGCGGACATCCTGCGCCGCGAGCTGCCCGACCTGAAGGTCCGGGTGATCAACGTGGTCGACCTCATGCGCCTGCAGGACTCGCGCGAGCACCCGCACGGGCTGTCGGACGCGCAGTTCGACGGGCTGTTCACGTCCGACCGGCCGGTGATCTTCGCGTACCACGGGTACCCGTGGCTCATCCACCGGCTCACCTACCGCCGCCACGGCCACAGCAACATCCACGTGCGCGGCTACAAGGAGGAGGGCACGACGACCACGCCGTTCGACATGGTCATGCTCAACGACCTCGACCGGTTCCACCTCGTCATCGACGTCATCGACAACGTGCCGTCCCTCGGCAGCTCGCAGGCGAACCTGCGCCAGAAGATGGTCGACGAGCGCCTGCGGGCCCGCGAGTACACCCGTGCGTTCGGCGACGACCTGCCCGAGGTCCGGGACTGGGTCTGGCCCGACGCGCAGGACCAGGCCGACTCGGGGCAGGTCCAGGCGACGCTGTCGACCGGCGGGGACAACGAGTAGCACCCACCTGTCCGTGGGGCGGGCGCCGCTGCCCGCCCCACGGTCCCGTTCCACCCGCACCACCGCATCGGAGACGCCCCCGTGGCCCGCAGCATCTACGTCACGTCCCCCGAGGGGGACTCCGGCAAGTCCATGGTCGCGCTCGGCCTGGTGGACCTGCTGGCCCGCACCGTCCAGCGGGTCGGGGTGTTCCGCCCGGTCGCCAGGTCCACGGACGTCCGCGACTACGTGCTCGAGCTCCTGCTCCACCACGACGGCGTCGACCTCACCTACGACGAGTGCGTCGGGGTGACGTACGAGCAGGTCCTGGACGACCCGGAGGCCGCGCTCGCGCAGATCGTGTCCCGGTACCACGACGTCGAACGGCGCTGCGACGCGGTCGTCGTGGTCGGCACCGACTACACCGACGTCGCCGGCCCGACCGAGCTGGCCTACAACGCCCGGATCGCCGCGAACCTCGGCGCGCCGGTGGTGCTCGTCATCAACGGCGGGCACCGCAAGCCGGCGGTCGTCGCACAGGTGGCCGACGTCGTCGTCACGGAGATGCAGGCCAACCACGCCCAGGTGGTGTCCGTCGTCGCCAACCGGTGCGCCCCGGGCTCGGTCAGCGGCGTGCGCGACGCCCTGCGCGACGGCACCGGGCTCCCGTCCTGGGCGGTGCCGGAGAACCCGCTGCTCACCGCGCCGACGGTGCGCCAGCTGTCCGAGGCGGTGCGCGGGACGCTCATCGCCGGCGACGAGGACCTGCTCTCGCGCGAGGTGCTCGACGTCATCGTCGGCGCCATGTCCGTCGAGCACCTGCTGGGCAAGCTGACCGACGGGTCCGTGGTGATCACGCCGGGCGACCGGTCCGACGTGCTCCTCGGCCTGCTCATGGCGCACCAGGCCGACGGGTTCCCGTCGCTCGCCGGCATCATCCTCAACGGCGGGTTCCGGCCCGCACCGCTGATCGCCCGCCTGGTCACGGGGCTCGGGAGCAGGTTGCCGATCCTGTCCACCGAGCTGGGCACCTTCCGGTCGGCGAGCGCCGTCGGGGACACCCACGGGCGCCTCACGGCCGACTCGCAGCGCAAGGTGGACACCGCCCTGTCGCTGTTCGAGCAGCACGTCGACGGCGCTGCGCTGCTGGCCGCGCTCGACGTCGAGCGGCCCGAGGTGGTCACCCCGCTGATGTTCGAGTTCGCGCTGCTGGACCGGGCCCGGTCCGACCGCCAGCACGTCGTGCTGCCCGAGGGCGGTGACGACCGGATCCTGCGCGCCGCGTCGACCCTGCTGCAGCGTGGCGTCGCGGACCTCACGATCCTCGGCGACGAGCCCGCCATCCGCGCGCGCGCCACCGAGCTGGGCCTCGACCTCGACGACGCCGCGATCATCGACCCGCACGACGGCGAGCTGCTCGAACGGTTCGCCGTCGAGTACACCGAGATGCGCAAGCACAAGGGCATGACCGTGGACCGGGCGCGGGAGATCGTCTCGTCGGTGTCCTACTTCGGCACGATGATGGTGCAGCTCGGGCTGGCCGACGGCATGGTGTCCGGGGCCGCGCACACCACGGCGCACACCATCAAGCCGTCGTTCGAGATCATCAAGACCACCCCGGGCGTCGGCAGCGTGTCCAGCGCGTTCCTCATGTGCCTGGAGGACCGCGTGCTCGTGTACGCCGACTGCGCCGTCATCCCGGACCCGACGGCGGAGCAGCTGGCCGACATCGCGATCTCGTCGGCGGGCACCGCGCAGCAGTTCGGCATCGAGCCGCGCATCGCGATGCTCTCCTACTCCACGGGCGAGTCGGGTTCGGGCGCGGACGTGGAGAAGGTCCGCACGGCGACCGCGCTGGTCCGCGAGCGGCGGCCCGACCTGTCGGTCGAGGGTCCGATCCAGTACGACGCCGCCGTCGACGCGTCCGTGGCCAAGACGAAGATGCCGGACTCGGCCGTGGCCGGACGGGCGACCGTGTTCGTGTTCCCCGACCTGAACACGGGCAACAACACCTATAAGGCGGTGCAGCGTTCCGCAGGCGCCGTCGCCATCGGCCCCGTCCTGCAGGGTCTGCGCAAACCGGTCAACGACCTGTCGCGCGGCGCGCTGGTGCAGGACATCGTGAACACCGTCGCCATCACGGCGATCCAGGCGCAGGGGGACCCGTCATGACCGCGACCAGCAGCCACCCGGGGTCCGTCCTCGTGGTGAACTCCGGCTCGTCGTCGATCAAGTACCAGCTGGTCGACCCGGTCGGGGGCGAGGCGATCGCGTCGGGGATCGTCGAGCGGATCGGCGAGGACGAGGGCTCGGTCCGCCACACGTACGGCGGCACCACCACGGAGCGCACGGACGCGGTCGCCGACCACGGCGCAGGCCTGCGGGCCGTGCTCGCGCTGTTCGAGGAGGTCGGTCCGGACCTCACGCAGGCGCACGTGGTGGCGGTCGGCCACCGGGTGGTGCACGGCGGCGCGGTCTTCGGCGCGCCCGTCGTCGTCGACGACGAGGTGGTCGCCCAGATCGACGCCCTCTCCCCCTTGGCTCCCCTGCACAACCCGCCCAACCTCACCGGCATCCAGGTCGCCCGCGAGCTGCTGCCCGACGTGCCGCACGTCGTCGTGTTCGACACCGCCTTCTTCCGCACCCTGCCCGAGGCGGCCGCCACGTACGCGATCGACCGGGACGTCGCGCGCGAGCACGGCGTGCGCCGGTACGGGTTCCACGGGACGTCGCACCAGTACGTGTCCGGCACGGTCGCGCGCGTGCTCGGGCGCCGGCTCGAGGACCTCAACCAGATCGTGCTGCACCTGGGCAACGGTGCGTCGGCGTCGGCGGTCCGCGGGGGCGTCGCGGTCGAGACGTCGATGGGCATGACGCCGCTCGAAGGGCTGGTCATGGGCACCCGGTCGGGTGACATCGACCCCGCGGTCCTCATCCACCTGCAGCGCAACGCGGGGCTGTCGGTCGACGAGGTCGACGACCTGCTCAACCGCCGCTCCGGCCTCAAAGGGCTGGCGGGCGAGAACGACTTCCGCGAGCTGCACGCGCTGGTCGACTCCGGTGACGAGGACGCGTCGTTGGCGCTCGACGTCTACCTGCACCGGCTGCGCAAGTACGTCGGCGCCTACTGCGCGGTGCTCGGCCGGGTGGACGTCATCACGTTCACGGCCGGCGTCGGCGAGAACGACCCCGTCGTCCGCGCCCGTGCGCTCGAAGGCCTGGAGCCCCTCGGCATCGCGGTGGACCCGGAGCGCAACGCCGGCCGCAAGAAGGAGCCGACGATCATCTCCCCGGACTGGACCAGCACCCTGGTCATGGTCGTCCCGACGAACGAGGAGCTCGCGATCGCCCGCCAGGCGATCAGCACGATCGAGGCGGCCGGCTACGAGGGCACGAGCGACGAGTCGGACCCGACCCCGGCGGCCACGGGCCACGCCTGACGGTCACGCGAACGCCGGATCCCCCGCGAGCAAGCCGTCAGTGCCGCGGCGGCTCGACAAGCAGCACCCATGGCTCGCTCAGCGTCGAGCGGTCAGGCGCTCATGCATCACGGCAGGCGGAGGCGTTTCATCGTGCGCAGGACCTCCGTGTAGACGCGGGGCCAGGTGTCCGTGCCCAGGTCGAAGAGGCGGTGCAGGCCGACGCCGGGGGCGCCCAGGACGCCGTGCGCGCCGTGCTGGACCGCGACCGTCTGGACGCGCGTCGTCTCCCAGAGGCCCTCGCGCCCGTGCCGGCTGCCGATGCCCGACGCACCGACGCCACCCTGGGGCGCTGCGACCGAGCCCCAGGTGGCCACGTACCCCTCGTTGACGTTCACGGTCCCGGTGCGCACCCGGGCGGCGATCGCGGCACCGCGACGGGTGTCCGCTGTCCAGATGCTCGCGTTCAGGCCGAGGTCGCTGTCGTTCATCGCCGCGACCGCCTCGTCGTCGGACGCCACCCGGTAGATGCTCACGACCGGACCGAACGTCTCCTCGCGGGCGAGCCGCGCCTCGTTCGGCACGTCGGTCAGGATGGTCGGCTCGTAGAACCACGGCCCGAGGTCGGTGCGGTGGACGGCCCCGGTGAGGACGGTCGCCCCGTGCCCGACGGCGTCCTCGACGTGCTCGACGACGGTGGCCAGCTGCGCGGCGGACGTGAGCGAGCCCATGTCCGAGCGGTAGTCGAGCCCGGACCCGAGGCGCACCTCGCGCGTCCGCCGGACGAACGCGGCGGTGAACTCGTCGGCCACGTCCTCGTGCACGTAGATCCGCTCGATGCTCACGCAGACCTGCCCGGCGCCGACGAAGCACGCGCGGACCGCCCCCTCGGCGGCGACCTCGACGTCGACGTCCTCCGCGACGTACATCGGGTTCTTGCCCCCGAGCTCGAGGGTGACCGGCACGAGTCGTTCGCCCGCCTGCGCGGCGACGACCCGCCCGGTGCGGGTGGACCCGGTGAAGCTCACGTGGTCGACGTGCTCGACGACGGCCCCCCCGATGGTCGGGCCGTCGCCGACGACCACCTGCAGGAGCCCCTCGGGGAGCCCGGCCTCCTCCATCAGCTCCGCCGCCCACAGCGACGTGAGGGCCGTCTGCGGGTCGGGCCGCAGGAGCACGGCGTTGCCGGCGACCAGCGCAGGCAGCACGTCGCCGAGCGTGAGTGCCAGCGGGAAGTTCCAGGGCGCGACGATCCCGACGACGCCGACGGGGTGCCGCAGCACGCGCACGCTGGTCAGGCCGGGCAGCAGTCCCGGCACCCGGCGCGGCGCGAGGTAGCGGCCGGCGCGCGCCGCGTAGTGCCGGGCGACCAGGGCGATGTCGCAGACCTCCTCGAACGCCGAGACCCGGGCCTTGCCGGACTCCAGCTGGATGAGGTCGAGCACGTCGCTCTGGCGTTCGAGCACCAGGTCGTGCACGCGGGACAGGACGGCTGTCCGGTCGCGCAACGGGCGGGCCGCCCAGAGCCGTTGCGCCGCCCGCGCGTTCTTCGCGGCGCGGGCCACGTCGTCCGGCGTGGACAGGGGGATCGCGGCGATCGGGCTGCCCGTGAACGGCGCGTGCGACGTGAACACCCCCGCGCGGGGCGAGGTCACCACCCGGCGCAGGAGCGGTCGGACGTCGTCCGGCTCGAGCACGTAGGTCGCGAGCGGGTCGGTCTCGGGGTCGTGGAGCTCGATGTGTCCCGGGTCGTGGGCCATAACCGCGAGGGTACGCGCGCGACTGCAGAAATCCGCGCGCGCACCGTCGTCCGGCCTGTCGCGCCTACGCGCCCAACGTCTCCCGCACGTCCGCGTGCAGCAGCCCGACGACGGCGGCTCGCCCCTCGGCAGCCGAGGGTGCCGCGAGCGCGGCGGCCGCCATGGTGGCGCACTCCGCGGTGGTGTGGTGCCGCAGCGCGTACCGGACCGCGGGGACGGCACCGGCGGACATGGACAGGCTGGTCACGCCGAGCCCGACGAGCACCAGCGCGAGCACCGGGTCGGAGGCGGACTCCCCGCAGACGCCGACGGGCTTGCGCGCCTGCTGACCGGCGCGGGCGGTCGCGTCGACGAGGTCGAGGACGGCCGGCTGCCACGGGTCGAGCAGGTCGGCCAGCTCGCCGCGCAGGCGGTCGGTCGCCATCGTGTACTGCGCGAGGTCGTTGGTGCCGAGCGAGACGAAGTCGACCTCGGCGAGGATCTCCTGCGCGCGCAGGGCGGCCGCGGGCACCTCGATCATCACGCCGACCGTCGCGACACCCGCCGCGCGTGCCCGTCGGGCGAACTCCCGCGCCTCGGCTGCGGTGGCGATCATCGGCGCCATGACCCACGGGGTGGTCCCCGTCGCGGCCTGCGCGTGCGCGAGCGCCTCGAGCTGGGTGTCCAGGAGCTCCGGGTGGGTGCGCACCAGGCGGTAGCCGCGCACGCCGAGGGCGGGGTTCTCCTCGTCGGGCTGCGTCGCGAAGGCGAGCGGCTTGTCGGCGCCCGCGTCGAGCGTGCGGACGACGACCTTGCGGTCCCCGAACGACCGCAGCACACGGGTGTACACGGCGGTCTGGTCCTCCTGCGTCGGCGCCGTGGTGCTCTCCAGGAAGAGGACCTCGGTCCGGAACAGCCCGACGCCCTCGACGCCACCACCGGCGACGCGGGCGGCGTCCTCGGCGGTGCCGATGTTGGCGAGCAGCGCGATCGCGCGGCCGTCGGCGGTGGCCCCGGGCGCCGTGTCCGACTCGAGCGTCCGCTCGACGGTCGCCCGCCGCTCCAGCTCGGCCCGCTGGTCCTCGGACGGGTCCACCGTGACCGTGCCGTCGGCCGCGTCGACGGCCACGTCGGCACCGTCCGCGAGCGCGGTCGCACCGGCGACCCGCACGATGCACGGCAGCCCGAACTGTCCGGCGATGATCGCCGTGTGGCCGGTAGGTCCGCCCAGCTCGGTCACGATGGCGAGCACGTTGGTCAGGTCGAGGGCGGCCGTGTCGGCGGGGGCGAGATCCTTGGCGACGATGACGGACGGCCGCTCCAGCGACGGGACGCCCGGCGCGGGCAGTCCCATCGCCGCCGCGACCACGCGGTCACGGACCGAGCGCAGGTCGGTGACGCGTTCGGCGAGGTACCCGCCGGCGTTCTCGAACATCGTCGCGAACATCTCGACGATGCCGTCGATCGCACTGACCACCGGCTCGCCCGCGTCGATGCGGGCGAGGACCTGGGTGCGCAGCGCGCGGTCGTCGGCCATCTGCGCGGTGGCCGCGAGGACGTCCTTGACGGTGCCCGTGGACCGTCCGGACTGCTCCCGCAGGCGGGCGGCGACGTCGGCGAACGCCTGCTCGACGTGGGCGTGCGCGGTGGCGACGTCGGCCGGGACCCCGTCGACCAGCAACGGGGCGTCGGCGGCGACGTGCGGTGCGGGCCGGACCTGGGCGACGGGCCCGACGACGGCGCGTCGCCCGACCCCCACGCCCTGGAGCACGTGACCGATGGCGGCCGTGCTCGCGGCACTCATGATGCTTCCTCCGCGTCGAGGTCGGTCGCCAGGAGGTCCACGAGCCCGTCGAGCGCGGCGTCGGCCCCCTCGCCCTCGGCGGTGAGCGTGACCTCCTCGCCGCTCGGCACGCCGAGCGACATGACGAACAGGATGCTGCCGGCGTCGACCGGCTCGCCGCCCGGGCGGGCGATGGTGACGGGCAGCCCGGTCTCGGCGACGGCCTGCGTGAAGAGCATGGCGGGGCGGGCGTGGAGGCCGACGCGGGAGGCGACGGCGACGGTGCGCTGCGGCATGGGAGTTCTCCGTTCGGGGGTCAGGGTCAGGCGGCGGTGGAGACGAGCGCTTGGGCGTCGGCGGCCTGCTCGGCCGTGACGATCTCGTTCGGCTTGGCGCTCTTCAGGGCGACCACCAGCCCGGCGGTGACGACCATGCCGACGGCGACGGCCATGACGAACCCGAGCGGGTTGGAGATGAGCGGGAGGACCCAGATGCCACCGTGCGGGGCGCGGACGCCGGAGCCGGCCGCCATGACCAGTGCCCCGGTGACGCTCGACCCGACGAGCGAGGACACGATGACGCGCCACGGGTCGGCCGCCGCGAACGGGATGGCTCCTTCGGAGATGAACGAGAGCCCCAGCAGCCACGCGGCCTTGCCGTTCTCCTGCTCGGCGTGCGTGAACAGCTTCTTGCGCACGGTCGAGGCAAGCGCCATGGCCAGCGGGGCCACCATGCCGGCCGCCATGACCGCGGCCATGATCTGGTACTGGACGGCGTCGGTGGCCAGGCCCTCGGTCGCCAGACCGGTGACGGCGAACGTGTAGGCCACCTTGTTGATCGGGCCGCCCAGGTCGAAGCCCATCATCGCGCCCAGGAGGGCACCCAGGAGGACCAGGTTGCCGCCGGACAGCCCGTTGAGCCAGCTGCTCAGACCGTCCATCAGACCGGCGATCGGCTGCCCGAGGATGAGGAACATCACCAGGCCGACGACGAACGACGACAGCAGCGGGATGACCACGACCGGCATCACGCCGCGCACGCCCTTCGGCACCTTCCAGCGGCTGATCCACAGGGCGAGGAACCCGGCCAGGAAGCCGGTCACCAGCCCGCCGAGGAAGCCGGCGTCGACCAGCACGGCGATGGAACCGCCGACGAAGCCGGGCACCAGCCCGGGCCGGTCGGCGATCGCGTAGGCGATGAAGCCGGAGAGCACGGGCACGAGGAAGGCGAACGCGACCGCGCCGGTCCGGAACAGCAGCGCCGCCCAGTCCATGCCGTTCGCGGCGTTGAAGTCGTTGAGCAGGTGCTCCACCGGGATGGCGGTCACGTCGATGACGCCCTGGGCGCCGTCCGCGAACTGCGCGACCATGAACCCGAGGGCGATGAGGATCCCACCCGCGGCGACGAACGGGATCATGTACGAGACACCCGTCATGAGCCACTGCCGGATCCGGGTACCGACCCCGGCGTTCCGGTCGACCTTCGTCACCGGGGCTGCCGTGGGTGCAGCCGGCCCGCCGGCCGGCACGCCCGCCTCGACGGCTGCGACGGCTGCGGCGATGACGCCCGGGGCGTCGTGCACGGCCTTCTTGACGCCGACGTCGATGAACGGCTTGCCGGCGAAGCGGTCCTTGTCCTTCACCTCGAGGTCGGCGGCGTAGATGACCCCGTCGGCCGCGGCGATGATCGCCGGGTCGAGCGGTGTGGAACCCGCGGCGCCCTGCGTCTCGACGTGGACCTCGTGCCCGGCGGCCTTGCCGGCCTGCTCGAGGGCCTCGGCGGCCATGTAGGTGTGCGCGATGCCCGTGGGGCAGGAGGAGACGGCGACGAGCTTCATGCGGGGACCACCTCTCGGGTGACGATCTCGGCCACGGTCGTGGCATCCGGGGCGTCCTTGAGGGACGTGCGGAAGGACTCGTGGACGAGGCGGCGGGCGAGCGCCGCGAGGATCTTGAGGTGGTCGCCGTCGCCCGCGTCGGGGGCGGCGATGAGGAAGACCAGGGTCGCGGGACCGTCGGGCGCCCCGAAGTCGACCCCGGCGGGGACCTTGCCGACCGCGAGGCTCGGCACGGTCACGTGGCTGGACCGGGCGTGCGGGAGGCCGATGCCGCCGGGCATGCCGGTGGCCATCTGCGCCTCGCGGGCACGCACGTCGGCGTGGAACCCGTCGGCGTCGGTCACGCGACCGGCGGCGTGGAGGAGGTCGATCAGCTGGCGGGTCGCGTCGTCGCGGTCCGTGGCGACGAGGTCGACGGCGACCAGGTCCGGGGTGATCAGCGGGGTGCTCACGTCACAGCTCCTTGAGGGCGAGTCGGGGATCGGGGTTCTCCACGACCCGGACGGCGTCCAGGTCGATGTCGGTGGGGCCGGGGACGGCGGTACCGGGCAGCAGCACGGCTGCCCGGCCGAAGGCCACGGCGGTGCGGAGGCGGTCGGCGGGCGACCCGTCCGCGACGAGGAAGCCGGCGAGGGTCGAGTCCCCCGCGCCGACGGTGGACAGCGGGACGAGCGGCGGACCGCCCGCCCACCACACGCCGTCGGCGAGCACGAGCAGGGCGCCGTGCGCGCCGAGGCTGACGAGGACGGCGCGGGTGCACGCCGCGATGACCTCGCGGGCGGCGTCGACGACGTCCCCCACGGTCGTGAGCTCACGCCCGACGAGCTCGGCGAGCTCCTCGTCGTTGGGCTTCACGAGCGTGAGCCCGCCCTGCCGGACGGCACGCGTGAGCGGCACCCCGGAGGTGTCGAGGACGAACGGCACGCTGTACCGGGCGGCCAGGCCCGCGACCTGCACGAAGAACGTCTCCGGCGCGCCGAGCGGCAGGCTGCCCGCGCACACCAGGGCCGCGGGCCGCGTCGCCAGCTGCGTCTCGAGCGCGGCGAGCAGCGCGTCGACCTCGTCCGGCGTGAGCCTCGGGCCCGGTGCGTTGATCTTGGTGGTCACGCCCGTGCCCTCGACGAGCGTGAGGTTGCTGCGGGTGTGGTCCACGAGCGGGACGGCCAGCGTCGGGACGTCGATCTCGGCGAGCATCTCGATGAGGCGGGCACCGTCGGCGCCGCCCGTGGGCAGGACGGCAAGGGTCGGCACGCCGTGCCGGACCAGCACGCGGGAGACGTTGATGCCCTTGCCGCCGGGGTGCAGGTGGCCGCCGTGCGCCCGGTTGACCTCGCCGACCCGCAGCCGGTCGACCTCCAGCGCGCGGTCCAGGCTCGGGTTCGGCGTCAGCGTGACGATCATGCGGTCACCACCCGGGGGCCGGCGGCCTCGAGCTCCTCGACGAGCTCGGGTTCCACCCCGCTGTCGGTGATGATCGTGTCCACCAGGGACAGCGGCACGACGTGCGCGAACTCGACGCGGCCGATCTTGGAGTGGTCCGTGAGCACGACGGTGCGCCGCGCGTTGGCGACGAGCGCCCGCTTCACGGCGGCCTCCGCGAGGTCCGGCGTGGTCAGTCCGTGCTCGACGCTCAGCCCGTTGGTGCCGAGGAACGCGACGTCGGCGTGGATGTCGGCCAGCTCGCGCTCGGCCCACGACCCGACGGCGGCGAGCGTCCGGCCGCGCACCGTGCCGCCGACGAGGTGCAGCGTGAGGTTCGGCCGCATCGCCAGCACCATCGCGACGGGCAGGGCGTGGGTGACGACCGTGAGCTCGCGGTCCGACGGCAGGAGCTCCGCCAGGCGGACCGTGGTGGTGCCGGCGTCGAGGATCACAGCACCGCCGTCGGGCAGCTCGTCGAGGGCGGCCTTGGCGACCCGCTCCTTCTCGCCGGCGAACCGGGTCTCGCGGTCCGCGACGCCGGGCTCGAAGCCGAGGCGCTCGACGGGGATGGCGCCGCCGTGCACCCGCCGGACCAGGCCGTGGCGCTCGAGCACCGTGAGGTCGCGACGGATGGTCTCCGGCGTGACGTCGAGGTCCTCGGCCAGCCGGTTGACGTCGACCCGGCCGTCGGCGCGTGCCGTGGCGAGGATCTGCTGGTGCCGCTCGGGTGCGTACACATCGACTCCGTCGTCCTGCGCGCCGGCCCTGACTCCGGCGTCCACTTCGTCCAGGGTGCGCCCGGTCACACGCCAATGTCAAGAGATACGGACATATTCGGCGGTAACCAAATGTTGATTCGGGCATGATGCCTGATCAGTACGCTTCCCCGGACATGCAGAGACGCCCGGGTACGCCCGTTTCGGGGCGCCACCGGGCGTCGTCGGAAGGATCAGTGCGGCTGGTAGGGGCTCACGACGACCTCGACCCGCTGGAACTCCTTGAGGTCGGAGTAGCCGGTCGTCGCCATCGCGCGGCGGAGCGCCCCGACGAGGTTGAGCGTGCCGTCCGCGGTGTGCCCGGGGCCGAACAGGATCTGCTCCAGCGACCCGGCGGTGCCGACCTCGACCCGCTCGCCGCGGGGCAGCTTCGGGTGGTGCGCCTCGGGTCCCCAGTGCCAGCCACGGCCTGGCGCCTCGGTCGCCCGGGCCAGCGCGGCACCGAGCATGACCGCGTCCGCACCGCACGCGACCGCCTTGACCAGGTCGCCCGAGCGGCCCACTCCACCGTCGGCGATGACGTGCACGTACCGGCCGCCGGACTCGTCGAGGTAGTCCCGTCGGGCCGCGGCCACGTCGGCGACCGCCGACGCCATCGGCGCGTGGATGCCCAGCGAGAGCCGGGTCGTGTGCGCCGCACCGCCGCCGAAGCCGACGAGGACCCCCGCCGCACCGGTGCGCATGAGGTGCAGCGCCGCCGTGTACGTCGAGGCCCCGCCGACGATCACCGGGACGTCGAGCTCGTAGATGAACCGCTTGAGGTTGAGCGGCTCCACGCGGCCCGACACGTGCTCCGCCGAGACCGTGGTGCCGCGGATGACGAAGAGGTCGACGCCCGCGTCGACCACGGTGCGCCAGAACTCGTTGGTGCGCTGGGGCGACAGGGCGCCCGCCACGGTGACACCCGCGGCACGGATCTCCTTGAGGCGGGCGGTGATCAGCTCGGGCTGGATCGGGGCCGCGTAGATCTCCTGCATCCGCGCGGTGGCGCGAGCGCTGTCGAAGGTCGCGATCTCCGCGAGCAGCGGGGTCGGGTCCTCGTAGCGCGTCCACAGGCCCTCGAGGTCGAGGACGCCGAGCCCGCCGGCCTGGCCGAGCGCGACCGCCGTCGCGGGGCTCATCACCGAGTCCATCGGGGCCGCGATGATCGGCAGGTCGAAGTGGTAGGCGTCGATCTGCCAGCCGACCGACACCTCCTCGGGGTCGCGGGTCCGCCGTGACGGGACGACCGCGACGTCGTCGAAGGAGTAGGCGCGGCGTCCGCGCTTGCCGCGGCCGATCTCGATCTCGTTGCTCACCGGGCAAGGCTACCGGGGCGCGGCACCGGTGCCCGATCCCGCGGCACGCGGACCACCCTCCGCGGCAATGTCGGACCTCGGTGCGAGTCTGGACGCAGCACAGCACAGAAGGAGCACCACGAGATGAGCTGGACGGACGGGCCGCTGCTCGGCTTCGACACCGAGACCACGGGCGTCGACGTCGACCACGACCGCATCGTCACCGCAGCCCTCGTCCGTCGCGACGCCGCCGGCACCCACGTCCGCAGCTGGCTGATCGACCCCGGCGTCCCCATCCCGGACGCGGCGGCAGCCATCCACGGCGTCAGCACCGAGCACGCCCGCACGCACGGCCGCCCTCCGCGCGAGGCGCTGGAGGAGATCGCCACCGACCTGGCCGAGGCGCTGCGCGGTGGCGTCCCGGTCGTGGCCTACAACGCCTCCTTCGACCTGTGCCTCCTCGATGCGGAACTGCGCCGGCACCGCCTCAGGACGCTTCCCGACCGGTTGTGCAGCGACGCGCGCCCCGTGATCGACCCGCTGGTGCTCGACCGCGCGGAGGACCGGCTGCGCGAGGGCAAGCGCAAGCTCGTCGACCTCTGCGGCTACTACCAGGTGGTCGAGTCCGGGAACCTGCACACCGCCGACGTCGACGTGGTCGCCACGCTCGACGTGCTGGAGCGGATCGTCGGACGTTTCCCGCACCTCGCGACGCTCGACCTCGACACGTTGCACGAGTACCAGTCGACCGCGCACCAGGCGTGGGCCGAGAGCTTCAACGCGTGGCGCGTCGAGCAGGGTCTCGACGGCCCCGGAGCGTCGGACGTCTGGCCCGCGCGGGAGCCCGTCGGAACCCTCTGGTGAGACGTGGGTCATATCGCGGCTGAGTTCAGCCGGGCGCTGGGTGACGGATCCGACCGATTCGACGACACGCCTCGACGTGGCGATATCTCATCCATGAGTTAACGTCGTCCCCATGACGACGACCATCACCCCGGTCCCGACGAGCACCGGATCCTTCCCGGTCATCCAGGACCCGCTCGCGCACGTCGGCTCCCTGGTCCGCTCGGCCCGCCAGCACCGCGGCCTCACGCAGGCCCAGCTCGCGGAGCGCCTGGCCACCAGCCAGTCCGCGATCCACCGCATCGAGCAGGGCGCGCAGAACGTCAGCCTCGAGATGCTGACCCGCATCGGTGCCGCCCTCGACTCCCCCATCGTCACGCTCGGCGGCCCCCAGCGCACCCACCTGCGTGTCCAGGGCGGCCAGACCCTGAGCGGCCGGATCGACGTCAACACCAGCAAGAACGGCGCCGTCGCCCTGCTGTGCGCCTCGCTGCTCAACCGGGGCACCACGCGGCTGCGGAACGTCGCCCGCATCGTCGAGGTCGACCGGATCGTCGAGGTGCTGCGCTCCGTCGGCGTCCGCGCCACCTGGTCGACGGACGGCCGCGACCTCGAGATCGTCGTCCCGCGCCACCTCGACCTCGACGCCATCGACGTCGACGCGGCCCGCCGCACCCGCTCGATCATCATGTTCCTGGGCCCGCTCCTCGGGCTCGAGGACGAGTTCCGGCTCCCCTACGCGGGCGGCTGCGACCTCGGCACCCGGACCGTCGAGCCGCACCTCATCGGCCTGCGACCCTTCGGCCTGGACGTCACCGCGACCGCCGGCGACTACCACGGTCTCGTCACCCGAGGCGGTGGGCAGGAATTGTCCATCGTCCTCACCGAGCGTGGCGACACCGTCACGGAGAACGTCATCATGGCCGCCGCCGGCCGCGAGGGTGTCACCACCATCCGCAACGCGAGCCCCAACTACATGGTCCAGGACCTGTGCTTCTACCTGGAGCTGCTCGGGGTGCGCATCGACGGCATCGGCACCACCACCCTGCGCGTGCACGGCCTGGCCGCCATCGACGCGGACGTCGAGTACGCGGTCTCCGAGGACCCGGTCGAGGCGATGAGCCTGCTCACCGCCGGCATCGTCACCGGTTCCGAGATCACCGTCGGCCGCGTCCCGATCGAGTTCATGGAGATCGAGCTCGCGACGCTCGCCGAGATGGGCCTGCGCTACACCCTCTCCGACGAGTACGCCGCCGCCAACGGCCGCACCCGCCTGGTCGACGTGACGGTCCACCCGAGCGACCTGCGCGCACCGATCGACAAGATCCACCCGATGCCGTTCCCCGGGCTGAACATCGACAACCTGCCGTTCTTCGTCGCGATCGCCGCGTGCGCCGAGGGTTCCACCCTGGTCCACGACTGGGTCTACGAGGGACGCGCCATCCACCTCACGGACCTCACGCGCCTCGGCGCCGACGTCCGCCTCCTCGACGCCCACCGCCTGCAGGTCAGCGGCCCGACGCACTGGTCCGGTGCGGAGGTCTCCTGCCCGCCTGCCCTGCGTCCCGCGGTCGTCATCCTGCTCGCGATGCTCGCCGCCAAGGGCACGTCCGTGCTGCGCGACGTCGACATCATCGCCCGCGGCTACGAGCAGCTCCAGGACCGCCTGGTCGAGCTGGGCGCTCAGATCGAGACGTTCCGCGACTGAGCGTCGCCCTCCAGATACGTTCGGAGCTCGGCCATCGTGCGGCCGAACGCCGACTGCAGGTCGACCCCGTAGGCGTCCGCCAGCGACATCACGGACCACAGGCAGTCGGCGAGCTCGTGCGCGAGGGCCTCGTCGAGGTCGGCGCGCGGCCGCACCCCGGCCTTGCCCTGGACCAGCTTCGCGAGATCACCGACATCCCCGAGGAACCCGAGCATGAGCTCTTCGTGACTCCAGCTGCGCCCGTACTGCGCGATCTCCCGCGCGGCGTACGCGTCCCGAACGGCCCGAGCTTCGGCCTGCATCTCCTGGAACTCCACGGGCCCCAGTAAAGACCCTGCTGGTCAGCGGCCCGTGTAGTTCGGCGCCTCGACGGTCATCTGGATGTCGTGCGGGTGGGACTCCTTGAGCCCGGCCGCGGTGATCCGGATGAACTGCCCGCGGTCCTGCAGCTGCGGGATCGTGTGCGCGCCGACGTAGAACATCGACTGGTGCAGCCCACCGATGAGCTGGTGCGCCACCGCGGACAGGGGTCCGCGGTACGGCACCTGGCCCTCGATGCCCTCGGGGACGATCTTCTCGTCGGAGGACACGTCGGCCTGGAAGTACCGGTCCTTGGAGTAGGAGATCCGGCCGCGGGACGCCATCGCGCCCAGCGAGCCCATACCGCGGTAGTGCTTGAACTGCTTGCCGTTGACGAACACGAGCTCGCCCGGCGACTCGTCGCAGCCGGCCAGGAGCGAACCGAGCATCACGGTGTCGGCCCCCGCGACCAGGGCCTTGGCGATGTCCCCGGAGTACTGGAGCCCACCGTCGCCGATGACCGGCACTCCGGCGGGCTTGCAGGCGCGCGCGGCGTCGTAGATGGCGGTGACCTGCGGGACCCCGACGCCGGCGACGACGCGGGTGGTGCAGATGGAGCCCGGTCCGACGCCGACCTTGACGGCGTCGACCCCGGCCTCGACGAGCGCCTGTGCACCGGGGGTCGTCGCGACGTTGCCCCCGATGACCTGGACGTGCCGGGTCGCGGGGTCGGCCTTGAGCCTGCGGACCATGTCGAGCATGAGCCGCGCGTGGCCGTTCGCCGTGTCGACGACGAGCACGTCCACGCCGGCCTCGGCGAGCGCGGTGGCCCGCTCCCAGGCGTCGCCGAAGAACCCGATGGCGGCGCCGACGACGAGCCGACCCTCGGGGTCCTTCGTGGCGTCCGGGTACTGCTCGGTCTTCACGAAGTCCTTGACGGTGATGAGCCCGCGCAGGATGCCCGCGTCGTCGACCAGCGGGAGCTTCTCGATCTTGTGCTTGGCCAGCAGGGCCGCGGCGTCGTCGCGCGCGATGCCGACCGGTGCGGTGACCAGCGGCATCGGCGTCATGATGTCGCGGACGCGGCGCGTCTCGAAGTCGCTCGGAGGGACGAAGCGCAGGTCGCGGTTGGTGATGATGCCGAGCAGCAGGCCGTTCTCCGCGATGACCGGCAGGCCGGACACCCGGTAGATGCCGCACAGGTGGTCGAGCTCGGCGAGCGTCGCGTCGGGCGAGACCGTCACCGGGTCCGTGATCATGCCGGACTCGGAGCGCTTCACCAGGTCGACCTGGTGGGCCTGGTCCTCGATGGACAGGTTGCGGTGCAGGATCCCGATGCCGCCCTGGCGCGCCATCGCGATGGCCATGCGCGACTCGGTGACGGTGTCCATCGCGGCCGACAGCAGCGGGACGCGCACGGTGATCTCGCGCGTCAGGCGCGAGGACGTGTCCACCTCGCTGGGGATGACGTCGGTCTCCCCCGGCAGGAGGAGCACGTCGTCGTAGGTGAGCCCGATGCGGGCGAACGGGTCGGCAGGCGAGTGCTCCGTCATCCGGCAAGGATACGCGGACGCACGCGTGCTGAGGTCCCGCCTACTGGATCCGTCCTACTGGATCCGTCCTACTGGATCAAGCCTCTGCGCAGACCGATGGCGACCGCCTGGGCACGGTCGTTGGCGCCGAGCTTGCGGAACAGCCGGCGCGCGTGGGTCTTGACGGTGTCCTCGGACAGGTAGAGCTCGGCACCGATCTGGGCGTTGGACCGCCCGTGGCTCATGCCGGTGAGGACCTCGATCTCCCGCTTGGTCAGCGGGACGCCCGGGATCGCGCCCGTGGTGGGCACGCCGACGGGAGCGCCGTTCGCGTCGGGAGCCGTGACGGAGGGGTTGCCGTTCGACGGGGTGCGCAGGTCGCTGGCCCGGAAGCCGCCCTGGCTGGGCACGTCGACCGACGGCCGCGTCGGGGGCTGGACGGGGAGCACCGGGCTGGCCAGCACGTGGGCGGCCACCGCGGAGAGCTCGGCGCGACCGACGTCGGGCGCGAGGAAGCCACGAGCACCGAGGGCGAGTGCGCGGTCGAGGGCGACGGTGTCGTCCGGCAGCGCCAGCAGCACGATCGCAGCCGACGGCGCCACCGCGCGCAGCCGGCGGATCGCCTCGATCGCGCCGGGCGCCGCGAGGTGCGCGTCCAGCAGCACGACCGTCGGCGGCATCCGCCGCGCGAGGCTCAGCAGCTCGTCGACCGTGGACGCTGCTCGCACCGGACCGAGCGCGGGCACGCCGATGGAGGTCACGACGAGCCGCTCTCGAACGACCGCCGAGCCGTGACAGACCACGACTCCCGCCATGTTGTTTCCCCTCTCGGGCCCCGTGCGGGCCACCCTGAGTCCTATCGGCCGAGGATCACGCTGAAGTTAGCCGGAGAGACCAACCGCACTCTTCGTGGGCGGGGCTTCGTCCGCCTGTGCGCCACCTGGGTGGAATGTCTCCCCCGCTCGGCGGCGATCTCACCCGTCCACGCTCGCGGTCGCGACGGCGAGAACCTCGTGCAGCAGCCCGGTGAACGTCCGTGCCCGGTGGACCGAACGTCCGAGCGGGACCGCTCCCGCGGCCCGGTCGGGCACCATCACGAACTGCGGCAGGGCCGGCTGCTCGCGGGCCAGCCGGTCCACCACCTCGAGGTCGGCGTCGCCACGCTCCCCGAGCATCACGACGGCCCGCGCCCGGGTCATCGCCGTGAGCTCGACCGCGTGATGGGGCCCCACGGGCCCTCCGACGATGCGTGCGTCGACGCCCTGCGCCGCCAGCGCCCCGGCGAGGACGTGCGCGACGAGCGGCCGTGCCTCGCGTGCGGCGACCAGCACCAGGACGACCGGTCGGCGTCCGACGCCGATCGGGACGGGCCGCTCCCGGAGGGCGGCGAGCACCCCGGCGTGGACTGCGAAGGTCGCGTCGACGCCGGGCAGGTCGACGACCGTGCGCCGGGCGAGGGCGGCGAGCACCGGCTCGACCAGGCTCGTCCACCAGAGCACGACGTCGATGGTGCCGTCGAGCGCGAGCAGCCGAGCGCACCGGGCGACGTCGCCGGCGAGCGCAGCGTCGACGACGGCGGTCGGTGTCGTCGGCGACGCGTCGGCGGCGGTCGTGACAGGGCCGGCGACGACGTCCGTCGCGAGCGCGATCCGCGCGGACTCGACCGGGGCGACGCCGTCGAGCGTGAGCCGGCGCATGATCAGCAGCCGCTCGACGTCGGTCGCCGAGTAGCGACGGTGCGCGCCGGCGGAGTGCTCGGACGGCCCGAGCCCGTACCGGCGGTCCCAGGTGCGCAGCGTCGCGGGGGCGACCCCGAGGCGGCGGGCGACTGCGGCGACGGCGAGCGCAGGCGTCGGCGTGGCCGCCGGTTCGTCGTCGTCGCGCGTCACCATGGCGCGATTCTGCCAGGCCGACACGATTCGGCCCGATCTACGCGTGTCGTCGCCGACACGCCGACCTGCGGCAACATCCGCAATCGCGCCATCACGCGAATGTGTGACACACCCTTGAACAACTTCTGGCGCGGTTGTAACGTCCTCCTCAACGCGTCACCCCGGTGGACATCACCGGACATCCGTGTTCACAACTTTTCGGGGCGTCCGCTACCGCGGTATCGCACCAGAGCGACTCAGGAGGAACACACATGGCCGAGATCTCGCGCCTCCCCGGACCGGTGATGGACCTGTGGGAGTGGCAGTTCGACGGAGCCTGCCGTGACGAGGACCAGGACCTGTTCTTCCACCCCGAGGGCGAGCGCGGCTCTGCACGCCGTCGCCGCGCCGAGGCGGCCAAGGCCATCTGCGCGACCTGCCCGGTGATCCAGGAGTGCCTGAAGCAGTCCCTCGCCGTCCGCGAGCCGTACGGCGTCTGGGGCGGCCTCTCCGAGGACGAGCGCGCCGCCGTCCTCGCAGAGCGTGGCCGCGCCACCCGCGTCGGCTGACCTCCGCTCGACCAGAGCCCCCCTCCCCGTCGGCACGACCGGGGAGGGGGGCTCTGGCATGTGCGCACCCCGCAGACGCCGGAAGGCCCCCACGGCAGCTGCCGTGAGGGCCTTCCGAGCGAGCGGGGCGCAGGCGCCCCTCAGCTCACTTGACGACGATCGCGAGGATGTCGCGGGCGGAGAGGATGAGGTACTCCTCGCCCGAGTACTTGACCTCGGTGCCGCCGTACTTCGAGTAGATGACCTTGTCGCCGACGGCGACGTCGAGCGGGATCCGGTTGCCGTTGTCGTCGACACGGCCGGGTCCGACCGCCAGGACCTCGCCCTCCTGGGGCTTCTCCTTGGCGCTGTCCGGGATGACGAGACCGGAAGCGGTCGTCGTCTCTGCCTCGAGCGTCTTGACGACGATCCGGTCCTCGAGGGGCTTGATGGAGACCGACACAGCGGACCTCCCCTTCGCATGTGAGTAGTTCTCTGAGGTTCGTGCGCGCTCATCGACCACGTCGTCGCGGGTGCCGTGGTCTGGAGCGCAGCTGGCACACTCACCGGGAGAGTGCCAGCCATCACTCTAGGAACCGGTTAGCACTCGGTCAAGGCGAGTGCCAACGAGCGGCCCATCACGCCCTGGAGCGAGCCCCTGCGTGCGAGGATCGCGGGATGGATCGCGACGGCATCGCCCAGCTGCTCAGCCCGGCGGGCTGGGCCCTGCTGTCGGCGCTGCCGCCGTACGACGAGAGCCGGACCCTGGCCCTGTCGGAGCGGATGCGCGACGAGGGGATCGACCCCGCCCTGGTGGCCGCCGCCCTGACGCAGTCCCGCCTGCGCGCCAAGGCCGCCGGCAAGTTCGGCACGTTCGCGGACGGCATGCTCTTCACGGCGGCCGGGCTCGAGCAGGCCACCCGGCTCAGCGTCGCGGCGCACCACGCGCGCCGGTACCGCGACGCGGGCAGCACACGGGTCGCGGACCTCACCAGCGGGATCGGGGCCGACGCGATGGCCTTCGCGGGCATCGGCCTGCGGGTGCTCGCGACCGACGTCGACGAGGCCACCGCCGCGATCGCGACCGTCAACCTGCGGCACTTCCCCGACGCCGAGGTGCGCCACGGCGACGGTCTCGACCTGGACCTCGAGGCGGAGGGCATCGACGGCGTCTACGCGGACCCGGCCCGTCGGACGTCGTCGGGCAGCCGCGTGTTCGACCCGGCCGCCTACGAGCCGTCGCTGGACGCCGTGCTCGCGGTCCGCGACCGGGTGCCTGCCCTCGGGCTCAAGCTGGGTCCCGGCATCCCGCACACCGCCCTGCCCGCCGACGCCCAGGCCCAGTGGGTCTCGGTGGACGGCGACGTGGTCGAGGTCGGGCTCTGGTTCGGTCCGCTCGCACCCGAGGGGCCCGGGCGCTCGGCGCTGGTCCTGCGCGACGGCGAGGCGCACGTCGTGCAGCAGACGTCCGAGGAGCGACCCCCGACCGGCACGCTCGGCGGCTACCTGTACGAGCCCGACGGTGCGGTGATCCGGGCCGGCCTCGTGGGTGAGACCGCCGCGCAGGTGCACGGCCGGCTGCTGGACGCCACGATCGCCTACGTGACCTCGGACGCCCTGACCGCCGTGCCCACGGCGACCGCGTACCGGGTCCTCGACGTGATGCCGTTCGGCCTGAAGCGGCTGCGCACCTACCTGCGAGGACGCGACGTGGGCAAGCTGACCATCAAGAAGCGCGGCACCGCGGTCGTCCCCGAACAGCTGCGTCGCCAGCTCGACCTGCGGGGCAGCGCCACGGCGACGATCATCCTCACCCGCGTGGCGGGCAGCCAGCAGGTGCTCGTGGTGGAGCCCGTCTGATGGCTGCGCCGGTCACCGTCCCGTTCGGGCACTCGGAGCGGTCCACCGTGGGCATCGAGTGGGAGGTCGCCCTCGTCGACGCCGACTCCGGGGACCTGCGGCAGGCCGCCGAGGCGATCCTCGCGGCGGTCCAGCCCCCCGGGGGCGGCGAGCACCCGCTGATCACCCAGGAGCTGCTGCTCAACACCGTCGAGATCCGGTCGGGCAAGTGCCGCACGATCGCCGAGGCGACCGCCGACCTGCAGCGGGCGCTCGACGAGGTCGAGGAGGTCGCGACGCCCCTGCGCATCCAGCTCATGGGCGGCGCGACGCACCCGTTCGCCAACTGGGCGCAGCAGAAGGTCACCGACAAGCAGCGCTACGCGACGCTCATCGACCGGACCCAGTGGTGGGGGCGGCAGATGCTGATCTACGGCGTGCACGTGCACGTCGGCATCGAGGACCGCGCCAAGGTGCTGCCGCTGTCCCGGGCGATGCTGACCGTGTTCGCGCACATCCAGTCCCTGTCGGCGTCGTCGCCGTTCTGGGGCGGCCGGGACACCGGCTACGCCTCGAACCGGGCGCTGCTCTTCCAGCAGCTGCCGACGGCCGGCCTGCCGTTCGCGTTCGAGGACTGGTCCCAGCTCGAGCAGTACGTCGGCGACATGATGCACACCGGGGTCATCGACCAGTTCGACGAGGTCCGCTGGGACGTCCGCCCGTCGCCGCGGTTCGGGACGCTGGAGATGCGGATCGCCGACGGCGCCTCGAACCTGCTCGAGGTCGCCGCGATCTCCGCCCTGACGCACTGCTTCGTCGAGCACTTCTCCTCGATGCTCGACCGCGGCGAGACCCTGCCGACGCTCCCGCCGTGGTTCGCGCAGGAGAACAAGTGGCGCTCCGCGCGGTACGGCATGGACGCGATCATCATCACGAACGCGGCCGGCGACGAGGAGCTCGTGACGGACGCCGTCGGACGCTGGCTGGTCGAGCTGGCGCCCGTCGCCGAGCGGCTGGGCTGCGCGGCCGAGCTCGAGCAGGTGCGGGTCATCCTGCGCCGGGGAGCCTCCTACCAGCGGCAGCGGGCCGTCGCCCGACGTCATGCGGGCGAGCTGGACGCGGTGGTCCGCTCGCTGGTCGCCGAGCTGAAGGCCGGACGGCCCCTCTAGCTTTCACGTCTTCGGTCAAGTCCTCGCTTGAGCGTGGCTGATCGCGCCCGGGCTGCGTGGCGTGGGCGTGGTGGTGCGCATGGGTCGTCTCGGCGNCTAGCTTTCACGTCTTCGGTCAAGTCCTCGCTTGAGCGTGGCTGATCGCGCCCGGGCTGCGTGGCGTGGGCGTGGTGGTGCGCATGGGTCGTCTCGGCGGGTGGGGTCGTGGGTCGGCAGGCTGATCAGTCGCCGTCGTGCGGCAGGCTTTCGTCTTCGCCGTGAGGACCCCAGGCCGGGCGGGCGGCAAGCTAGGTTGCGCCGTCGTGCGGCATAGCTATCACGCCGTCACCGCCCGGTCTGGTGCCGATTCTGACGGTAGCGCTGCTCGTCGAACTCGTCTTGTGTCGTCATCATCGCGTGAGCGAGCCGGCAGACGTGGCGGGCCAGGGCAACCCGGATCTGCATCGGCTTCATCCCGCGCGCTGCCAGCTCCTCGTGTCGGTGGATGAACGGTGCGCAATGCATCGACAGACCCCAGGCCATGTTCATCAGGGCGTCGCGGTGTTCGGGAAGGCCTTGGCGGCTGATCGCTCGGCGCCGCTCGATCGTCGAGGACTGGTAGGCCGAGGGAGCCAGGCCGGTCGCGCAGTAGAGCCGCTCGGGCGTGGGGAACCGGGCGATGGGCATGCTGAACGCCGCGAACGCCGCGGCCCGTGCGGTCTTGACCCCAGGCAGGCTGGTCAGGACCTGGCCCTCGGTGTCGGCCAGGAGCACCGCGATGTCCGCGTCGACGATCTCGATGTCTGCGCTCAACGCTCGCCAGCGAGCGACGCTGCGCTCGAGCCGCTCGACCCGGGCCGTGACATCGGCGGGCGGCGGCAGGCAGTCCTTCCAACGTGACGCCCAGAACACGGCGTCTGCCTGGGTGAGCCGCCCGGGCGCCCTGGCGATCAGCGAACGCGCCGCGACCGGTCTGGCGTCGAAGGCGATCAGGCAGTCCAGCACCGCCTGCCCAGCCACGCCGAACAGGTCGAGCTTGCGCCCGTGACCCGGTGGCGCCGACAAGCCCGGACACAACGTGTTGACCTGGTCGTGCAGCCGCTGCTGAGCGACCTTGCGTTCCTGGACCAATGCCCGCCGGGCCCGCACGGTCGCGAGCAGCGCCTCGTGCTGGTCGCCAGCCACCGCCCGGCCGTGGCCTTGGCGGGCCAGATAGGTCAGCGCGGCGCAGTCCCGATCGTCGGTCTTGAACCGGCGCGACCCGAGCTGGGCGCGCGCCGCCGCGGTCTCCGAGGGGGCGAACACGCGCACGGCGCCCGGGAACCGTCGGCCCAGCTCGCTGACCCATGCCCGGTGCAACGCCCCGGTGGACTCGATCGCGAAGATCGGCAGGCCCGCACCAGCGTGCTGACGGACCAGGCGATCGAGTTCCTCCAACCCTGGGCGAAGGACCGACAGCGACAACGGCTCGACCACCAGGCCGCCATCGTCCCTGCTTAACCAGACCCGATTGACCGCCTTACCCGGATCGATCGCGACGACCAGCGTCGTGACCGGCAACGCCTTCTGCAGCAGCAGCACCACGGCACCTCCCACCCGAGGACAACGTCACGACAGACGTTGCCCCTCGGGTGGGTCGAGATCTATCAGCTGTCGTTCATCCTCGTCCCATGGCGACGGCACTGGTGATCGGTGGCAGNAACGCCTTCTGCAGCAGCAGCACCACGGCACCTCCCACCCGAGGACAACGTCACGACAGACGTTGCCCCTCGGGTGGGTCGAGATCTATCAGCTGTCGTTCATGACGCCGACGAGACGGTGAACGACTCCGTCGGGCACGCCTGCGGGACCGAGTCGTCTACGAAGCCTCCGCCGAGCGCGATCGTGTCTCCGTCCTCGTACAGCTCACCTCGCCACTCCAGGCCTTCAGCCTTCATCGAGACGAGCTTTCGCGGGAAGATCGGCACCCACACCTCGCCGGTACCGGCCTCGACCACCGTCACGCAGTCCCCGTCGAGGTCGAGCGAACCCTCGAGCAGTGCCTGGTCACCGACTTCTTCGACCGTGTCATGAGTCGCGACCATCGGCCCGTCGTTGCCGGTGCCGCATCCGGCGAGGGCGAGAGAGAGCAGCAGGAGCGGCGCGGCACCGGGACGGAGCATCGTTTCAGCCTAGCCAGATCGAGACGCCCGAGTTCACGTAACTGAGCTTGGAGTAGATGGCGATGCTGCTGTTCCCACCCTTGTGGATGCCGACCGGAGTGCTGCCGACCAACCACGGCCCTCCGGAGTCGCCCGGCTGGCTGGCGGCGGACACGACCACGAAGACGGCACTGCAGGTGCCTCCGCACATGCTCGAGGGGGGCTGGTACGCGATGCTGGTGATCGTGCCGCACGCCCACCCGGTGGTCTTCCCGCGGTGGCACGCCCACGAACCCTGCGCGACGGATCCAGGCGCTCCGTACTGGAACGTCGTCGACGACGCCCGGAAGTAGCCGCGCACCAGCGAGTTGTGCGAAGCGACCCGGAAGTACGCCAGGTCGGCGAGCGAGTCATAGCGCTGCACAAGCGTTTTACGACGATCTGTGCCGATACTGCGGCGAACCCGTCCTGACTGCACGTGGCCTCACCTGCTACTTGTCTATACCTACTAGCGGGCATAGCCTGAGCGCATGGACGAGCCCCGCGACCCGCAGCTCCTCAAGGGAGTGCTCCCGATGCTCGTGCTCGCCCTCCTGACCGAGCGCGAGTCCTACGGCTACGAGCTGGTCACCCGGCTGCACGAGGGCGGTCTCGACGACCTGAGCGCCGGCACCCTCTACCCCGTGCTCAACCGCCTCGAACGCGACGGGCAGATCTCGTCGCGCCTCGTCGCCTCGTCCGCGGGCCCCGCCCGCAAGTACTACCTCCCCACCGACACGGGGGCCGAGCAGCTCTGGAGCACCGCACGCGCGTGGCAGCAGCTGGCCGTCACCGTCGACCACCTGCTCGCCCGCGCCACCCCGAAGGAGACGTCATGAGCTCGACACGCGACACCCTGGTCCGGGAGCTCTACCTCATGCGCTTCAGCTGGGCCATGCAGGACTACCCCCGGTACAAGCCGATCGTGCGCGAGCTGCGCACCGAGCTCACCGCGACCGCGGCGGAGGTCGGCATGCGGCAGGCGGTCGCCGACCTGGGCCACCCCCGGGTGCTGGCCGACGGCTACCTGAGCGAGCTCGGCCGGCCGGTACCCCGGTGGACCACCGGCGCCGTGTGGGGTGCGCTCGCGGTCGCCGCGGTCGCCTACCTCGCGATGGCGTACGCGGTGGGGACCCTCGACACGATCGAGCAGATGGGCGGGGGCACGCTCGAGCGCGTCTTCCTCGGCGCGACCACGACCTTCGTCGCCGAGAGCAGCACGCTCGCCGTCGAGTCCACCTTCACGTGGCAGGTGCTCGTGTTCTACGCCCTCGTCTTCACGGTGCCGTTCCTGCTGGGCGCCCGCGTGTGGCGGAGCTGGGCGAGTTCTCCCACCGGGCAGACGGTCGCGGCCTGACGGTCAGACCAGGACCTGGGTCAGGGGCATGGACGAGTCGACGGGCAGGTCGAGCGACGACGGGGGCAGCCCGCGCCGCACCACGGCCGCCCCGAGCGCCGCGATCATCGCGCCGTTGTCCGTGCAGTACCGGATCGGCGGGATGCGCAGCGTGATCCCGGCCTCGGCACACCGCTTCGCGGCCATGTCCCGCAGCTGCGAGTTCGCGGAGAAGCCGCCGCCCACCACCAGGGTGTCCACGCCGTGCGCGCGGCACGCCGCGATGGTCTTGGCGGTCAGCACGTCGGCGACCGCCTCGGCGAACGAGGCCGCGACGTCCGGCAGCGGCACCTCCTGACCGGAGTCCTGCCGCGCCTCGACCCACCGCGCGACGGCCGTCTTGAGCCCGGAGAACGAGAAGTCGGCGGCGTGCGCGGCCTGGTCCTTCGCGGCAGTGAGCCCGCGCGGGAAGCGGATCGCGGCCGGGTTCCCCTCGCGCGCCAGGCGGTCGATGTGCGGGCCGCCCGGGTACGGCAGGCCGAGCAGGCGGCCGACCTTGTCGAACGCCTCCCCCGCCGCGTCGTCGAGCGTCGAGCCGAGCTCGGTGACCCGCACGGTGTCGTCGAGGAGCAGCAGCGACGAGTGACCGCCGGAGACGACGAGCGCCATGACCCGCTCGGGGAAGGCACCGTCGACCAGCTCGTCGACGACCGCGTGCCCGATCACGTGGTTGACGCCGTACAGCGGCTTGTCGAGCGCGAGGGCGAGCGCCTTGGCGGCGGACGCCCCGACCGTCAACGGCCCGACCAGCCCGGGGCCGGCCGTCACGGCGATGGCGTCGACCTCGCCGAGCGAGACGTCGGCGGTCGCCAGCGCCCGCTCGATCGTCGGCACCATGGCCTCGAGGTGGGCGCGGGACGCGATCTCGGGGATGATCCCGCCGAACCGCGCGTGCTCGTCGACCGAGCTGGCGACGGCGTCGACCAGCAGGTCGTAGCCGCGCACGAGGGCGACGCCGGTCTCGTCGCACGAGGTCTCGATCCCGAGGACGAGGGGGTCTGCCATGCGCCCAGGATAGGCGGGCGCGGAGCTGTGACGACCGCCACCCCGCTGCTCGGAACAACCGTAGTTGGTTGACGCTTCAACCACACATGACCACTGACACCACAGTCCTCGACGGCCTCGACTTCCCGACGCCCGGCCTGGCCGTCGCGGACGACGTCGCCGACCTCCTGTTCCGCGCGGCCCGCACCGCCGCTGCGTTCACCCCCGACGAGGTCAGCGACGAGCAGATCGCCGCGGTCTACGACCTGGTCAAGTGGGGCCCGACCGCCCTCAACACGATCCCGCTGCGCCTCCTGGTCGTCCGCACGCCCGAGGCCCGCCAGCGCCTCGCCGCCCACATGAGCGAGGGCAACCGCGACCGCGTCCTGGCCGCCCCCGTCTCCCTCGTCCTGGCGGCCGACACGTCGTTCCACACCCACATCCCGACGCTCGCACCGCACATGGCCGCGCTCGCCGACGCCCTCGAGGGCCAGCCCGAGCAGCGCGAGTCGATGGCGCGCACCAACGCGCTCATCCAGGCGGGCTACCTGATCGTCGGACTGCGCGCCGCCGGCCTCGCGGCAGGCCCCATGGGCGGCATGGACACCGACGGCATCGACCAGGAGTTCTTCGCCGACAACGGCTGGAAGTCGCTCCTCGTCGTCAACGTCGGCCACGTCGAGGGCACCGGCACGCACCGTGCCCGCGCCGAGCGGCTCGGCTACGCGCAGGCGTCCCTGACCGTCTGACCCCTACGCCGTCCCGGTCGCGACCGGCCGGGACGGGTCGTTCGACCACTGCGACCAGGATCCGGGGTACAGGGCCGCGTCGACACCGATCGACGCCAGCGCCGCGACCTCGTGCGCGGCCGTCACGCCGGACCCGCAGTACACGGCGACCGGCCCCTCGACGGACCCGAACCGCTCCCGCAGGGCCGCGTCGGACATGAACCTGCCGTCGGGTCCGACGTTCCCGGCCGTGGGCACCGAGAGCGCGCCGGGGATGTGCCCCGCGCGGGGGTCGACCGGCTCGACGTCACCGGCGTACCGCTCTGCCGCGCGGGCGTCGAGCAGCGACCCGTCCCACGCGGCCGCCTGGTCGGCGTCGATCGTCGCCAGCGACCCAGGCTCCAGCACGACGTCTCCGGGCTCGGGCGTCACCGACCCGGCCTCGAGCGGCAGCCCGGCAGCGGTCCAGGCGGCGAGGCCGCCGTCGAGCAGCCGCACGTCGCGCACCCCCGCCCAGCGCAGCAGCCACCACACGCGGGCCGCGGACATCCCGCCGACCGCGTCGTACGCGACGACCGGCCGATCGGCCGTGACGCCCCAGCGACGGGCGGCCGCCTCGAACGCCGCGAGGTCGGGCAGCGGGTGGCGACCCTCCTGCGGCGAGGCCGGGCCGGCCAGCTCGGTGTCCAGGTCCACGAACACGGCACCCGGCAGGTGCCCGTCGAGGTGACGGTCGTGACCGTCCGTCTGCCCCAGCGCCCAGCGCACGTCGAGCAGCACCGGCGGAGCGGCGCTGTCCAGCTCCGCGCTCAGCGCGATGGCATCGACGATGACCGCACTCCTCGTCATGTCGGCTCCTCCCGGCCACGCAGGTCCAGCCGCATGGTCCACGCGTCGATGTTCCCCGGTTGGTAGTACGCCCGGCGCATGCCGAGCCGTTCGAAGCCGGCGCTCTCGTACAGGTGGATCGCGGCGTCGTTGTCCACCCGCACCTCCAGGAGCACGACGGCCGCACCGACCTCCCGCGCCCGGTCCAACAGGTTTGCGAGCATCCGCCGGCCGAGCCCCCGTCCCTGGAACCGCTCGTCCGTGCCGATCGTCATCACCTGCGCGTCGAACCCGTCGAACCACAGACCCGCGTACCCGACGAGCTCGCCCCCGACCGTCGCGCCCACGTACCAGCGCCCGGGGCCGACGATCTCCGCGGCGAGGCTCTCCGGGGACCAGGCGGCCGGGCCGAACAGCTCGACCTCCATGCGCTCCAGGGCGGGGAGGTCCGCGGGGGTCAGGACGCGGATGTCGTCGGGCTGGCCGGTCATCCGAGCACGCGCTTGCGCGCGGCCTGCGGCACGGCGTCGGGTCGACGCAGGTACAGCGGCTCCGTGCCGAGCGCGCGACCGTCCGCCACCCGCCCCAGGGCCAGACGAGCCAGCTCCGCCGGGTCGGGATCGAGGAGCCCGAACCCCTCCAGGTCCACCATGCCCTGCGCGGGCACGGGCTCGGCGCCGGCGACGACGACGGGCCCGGGGCTCTCCGGCCGGGACCGCGGCTCCAGCGCGTCGGCGTACAGCAGCGCGCCGCGCCCGACGGCCAGCGCCCCGGCGGTGCGGGAATCGGCCGCCACGTCCGCCGCCGCCGCGACCTCGGGTGCCACGAGCACCTCGATCCGACCCGCGTCGACGAGTCGATACAGCGCCCAGTACACCTCGCGGCGCCGGGCGTCCGTCGAGACGAGGACGTCCGTACCCGACGGCAGGGTCCGGGACGCCCGCAGCGCCACCGCGTCGAGGCTCGGGACGCCGTGGGCGGGGATGCCGAGGGCCAGCGCGAGGGTCCGCGCGGTGACGAGCCCGACGCGCAGCCCGGTGAACGGCGCCGGGCCCGTACCGACGACGACGGACGTGAGCTCGCGCCGGTCCACCCCGGCGTCGGCCAGGACGGCGGCGATCATCGGGGTCAGCAGCTCGGCGTGGTGCCTCTGCTGCGCGTCCGAGCGCTCGGCCAGGAGGACTCCGGCGTCGTCGGTGAGGGCCACCGCGACGGCGGCGGACGTGTCGAGGGCGAGGACGGGCACGGGGGTCAGCCTGCCACCGGGTCGACGTCGGGCAGCGCGACGTCCGCCCAGCGTGCACCGACGGCCCGCACGGTGACCACGCGCTCCCCCGCGGCGGCGTCGTCGAGGTCGTCGTCGTCCAGCGCTCCCCCGCGCGGGCGCTGCAGCGTGACCTCGAGCCGGTCCTGCGCGAGCGACTCGACCCAGCCCTCGCCCCACTCGACGACGGTCACGGCCTCGTCCAGGCTCGCGTCGAGGTCGAGCGCGTCCACCTCGTCGAGCGAGCCCAGCCGGTAGGCGTCGACGTGCACGAGGGTGGGCCCGTCGCCGAGCGGCGGGTGCTCGCGGGCGATGATGAACGTCGGCGACGCGACCTGGCCGCGGACGTGCAGACCGGCACCGATGCCCTGCGTCAGGGTCGTCTTGCCCGCGCCCAGGTCGCCGGTGAGCACGACGAGGTCGCCCGCCCGCAGGACCTCCGCGAGCGCGCGGCCGTACGCCCGGGTGGCGTCGGCGTCCGGGAGCGTGACCGTGATGCTCATGACACCGCCTCGCTGTCGACGTGCACCCGGGGCACACGTGCGCCGATCCGGGTGACGATCTCGTAGGAGATCGTGCCGGCGGCGACTGCCCAGTCCTGCGCGGTGGGTCCGCCGTCGCGCCCGGTCCCGAAGAGCTCGACGCGGTCCCCCGCCTGCTCGGTCGCCCCGGGACCCAGGTCGAGGACGACCTGGTCCATGCAGACGCGACCGGCGACACCGAGGGTGCGACCGCCGACCCGCACGGGCCCGCCGGGCTGCTCCTGCGTGCCCGAGGCGTGCCGCGGGATCCCGTCGGCGTACCCGAGCGGGACCACCCCGAGCACCGTGTCGTGCGTCGTGACGTACTGGTGCGCATACGAGACGCCGTGTCCGCCGGGCACCGTCTTCACGTTCGCCAGCTCGGCCTCGAGGGTCATCGCAGGCACCAGGCCGTAGTCGTCGTGCCCGCCGAGCTGCGGGACGGGTGACAGCCCGTAGACCGCGATACCGGGCCGCACGAGGTCGTAGTGGACCGCGGGGGTGGTCAGCGTCGCGGCGGAGTTGGCCAGGTGCCGGACCTCGAGCGCGACGCCGGCGTCCGCGACGGTCCGCAGCGCGTCCGCGAACACCTCACCCTGGTGCTCGACGGTCGGGTGCTCGGGCTCGTCGGCGAACGCGAGGTGGCTCCAGAGCCCGACGACCTCGACCGCTCCCTCCGCGCGCAGCCGCAGGACCTCGGGCAGGATCGCGGCGAGGTCGGCGGGGGTCAGCCCGTTGCGGCCGAGCCCCGTGTCCACCTTGAGGTGTGCCCGGGCCGGCCGGCCGGCGGCGCGCGCGGCAGCGGCGAGCTCGTCGAGCGCCCACCGCGCGGACACCGACACGTCCACGTCGGCGTCCACGGCCTCCCGCAGCGGTGCGCCGGGCGCGTAGAGCCAGGTGAGCACCCGGGCGTCGGTGATCCCGCCGCGCCGCAGGGCGAGCGCCTCCTCCACCTGCGCGGCCCCGAGCCACGTGGCACCCCCGGCGACGGCCGCCGCGGCGGTCGGCAGGAGGCCGTGGCCGTAGCCGTCGGCCTTGACGACCGCCATCACCTGCGCGGTGGGGGCGTGCGCGGCGAGCGACCGGACGTTCGAACGGACGGCCGCGAGGTCGACGACGGCGCGTGCGGGGTACCAGCTCACGGCGACCAGTCTCGCACCGGTCGTCAGCCGAGCAGGACGACGACGTCGGCGCGGACGGCCGTCGCCGCGACCAGCCGGGCGTTGTTCTCGTCCGGTCCGTGCGACCAGGCGCGCGCCGCCTCGGGTGACTTGCCGAACGCCTCGTGCCGGGCCACCAGCCGGACCAGCCGCAGTGCGTCGTCGGGCGCCAGGAACCACGACTCGTCGAGAAGGGCGGCGACGGGTGCGAACCCGTGCGCGTCCAGCAGCAGGTAGTTCCCCTCGACGACCACCAGCCGCGCCTCGGGCGGGACGGCGATGGCGCCGGCGACGGGGTTGCGCAGGTCGCGCCGGTACTCGGGCGCATAGACGATGCCGCCCGTCCCATCCGCGATGCGCAGACGCGTCAGCAGCGCCACGAACCCGTCGGCGTCGAACGTGTCCGGCGCCCCCTTGCGGTCCGCGCGCCCGATCCGCTCCAGCTCCGTCTGCGCGAGGTGGAACCCGTCCATCGGCACGACGACCGCGGCCGGTCCGACGGCGTCGGCCACCTGTGCGGCGACCGTCGACTTGCCGGCCCCGGGTGCGCCGACGATGCCCAGGATCCGCCGCGGTCCGCTCGCCAGCAGCTCGTCCAGGCGGGCGAGGAGGTCAGGAGTCAGCGTCACCGGCCCAGCAGCTCCGCGATCGTGCCCGGCAGCGCGTCCGCGACCGCCTGCGCCGAGATCGGGCCGCCGGGGTTGGCGCGGTGGGCGGCGCGGCCGTGCACCAGCGCGGCCGTCGCCGCGAGCGCGGCGGCGAGCGACGGGTCCTCGTGGACCGCGTCGACGGAACCGGCGAGCAGCGCACCCAGCAGGCCCGCCAGCACGTCGCCCGCTCCCGCCGTGGACAGCCACGCGGGCGCGTCGGCCTGCGCGTACGCGGCGCCCTGCGCACCCGCGACGACGGTCACCGGGCCCTTGAGCAGCACCGTCGCGCCGGTCAGCTCGTGCGCCCGCCGTGCCCACCGCAACGGGTCCGCCTCGACCGCGGCCCGGTCGACGTCCTCGCCGCGCTGCACCAGGATCCGCGCGAGCTCGCCGGCGTGCGGTGTCAGGACGGCGTGGGGGCCCACCCGGGCAGGCAGCAGCTCGAGCGCACCCGCGTCGACGACGGCCGCCTCGCCGTGCTCCAGCACGTGCTCGAACGCGTACCCGATGCGTCGCCGCTGCCCGGCGTCGTCCGGTGAGACCCCCGGCCCGAACACCCACGCCTGCACGCGCCCGTGGCCCACGACGACCTCCGGGTGGGCGGCCACCACCACGTCACCGACGTCGCCCAGGTACCGCACCATCCCGACGCCGGCCTGCACGGCCGCGCTCGTCGTGAGCACCGCCGCCCCCTGGTAGGCCCGGGAGCCCGCCACGACGCCGACGACGCCGCGCGTGTACTTGTGCGCGTCGCGCGTCGGTACCGGCCACAGGTCGGCGACGTCGCCGGGCTCGAGCCGGACCACCGCGGGCGCCTCCGGCAGGTCCAGACCGAGGTCGACCAGCTCGACGCGCCCGGCGGCATGGGTGCCGGGCGGCAGCAGGAGGCCGGGCTTGAGCGCGCCGAACGTCACCGTCAGGTCGGCGTCCAGGACGGTCCCGTCGCGACGCCCGTCGTCGACCCCGAGGCCCGACGGCACGTCGACCGCGACGACGAACGGGCGCCCGCGGTCCAGGACCGCCTGGACGAGCTCGCCCGCCGTCCCGCGCAGGCCCGCGCCGTCCGAGCCGATGCCGAGCAGCCCGTCCAGCACCAGGTCGGCGCCGCCGACCAGAGCCGTGGCCTCGTCGACCGACCCGTCGACCCGCAGCACCCGCCCGCCGGCTCGCTGGAGCGCGGCCAGACCCTCCTCGTGGACGCGGGACCCCGTCAGGACCGCATGGACCTCGACGCCGCGCCGGGCCAGCAGCGCGCCTGCGTGCAGGGCGTCGCCGCCGTTGTTGCCCGGTCCCGCGAGGACGACCACGCGCGCCCCGGCGACCGTGCCGCGCCGCTCGCGCAGGACCGAGGCCGTGTGCACGTGCAGCGCGAAGGCAGCCCGTTCCATCAGGGGGACGCCGGCCGCGAGCAGCGGCTCCTCGGCGGCCCGCACCTGCGCGGAGGTCCAGGTCTGCAGCACGTTCCTCATCCTGACGGGTGGGAGCGCATTCGCACGCGGGCACGGGCGACGAGGTCCGATTGCATCGATTCGATCCCACCACGCGCGAGCGCCGCAGCGCAGGTAACGTGCCCCGCATGCGCTTCGGACTCTTCATCCCCCAGGGCTGGCGTCAGGACCTCACCGGCATCGAGCCGCGCGACCACTGGCAGACCATGAGCAGCCTCGCCACCCATGCCGACCAGGGCGACGCCTACGACTCGATCTGGGTCTACGACCACTTCCACGCGACCCCTGAGCCCAACGGCGAGGCGACGCACGAGGCCTGGAGCCTCATCAACGCGTTCGCCGCGAGCACCAGCCGTGTCCGCCTCGGCCAGATGTGCACCTGCATGGCGTACCGGAACCCCGCCTACCTGGCGAAGGTCGCGACCACCGCGGACATCATCTCGGGCGGTCGTGTCGAGATGGGCATCGGCGCCGGCTGGTACGAGCACGAGTGGCGCGCGTACGGCTACGGCTTCCCGTCCGCGGGCGAGCGGATCGCGATGCTCGACGAGGGCGTGCAGATCTTCAAGCAGATGTGGACCAACGGCACCGCGACCCTGGCCGGCACGCACTACCAGGTCGACGGCGCCCAGCTCTCGCCGCTCCCCCTGCAGGTCGACGGTCCCCCGCTGTGGATCGCGGGCGGCGGCGAGAAGAAGACGCTGCGGATCGCCGCCGAGCACGCCGCCTACACCAACTTCGCGGGCGCCCCGGAGGCCTTCGCGCACAAGTCGGAGATCCTGCGCGGGCACTGCGCGGCCATCGGGCGCCCGTTCGACGAGATCACGCGGTCGTCCAACTACAACGTCGTCATCGGCTCCACGCAGGCCGAGGTCGACGACCGCTTCGCCTGGATCGAGGAGCACCTCAGCAACTCGATCCCGAGCTCGGCGCCGCGCGTCGCCGAGGAGTTCCGCAACGGCACCCTCGTCGGCACGCCCGAGCAGATCGTCGAGAAGCTCCAGGGCCTCGAGAAGCTCGGCATGACCTACGCGATCACCTACTTCGCCGAGGCTGCCTACGACCGCTCGGGCATCGAGCTGTTCGAGTCCGAGGTCATCCCGGCGCTGCGCTGAGGGGTCAGTCCCGCTCGGCGACCACCACGGCGGACGCGATCCCGGCGTCGTGCGATATGGACAGGTGGAACCGGTCCACACCGGCGGCGGCCGCCGCGGCGGCGACCGTCCCGCTGACCTCGACCACGGGCTGCGCACCGGCGACCCGCCGGACGGTCGCGTCCTGCCAGCTCATCCCCGCGGGCGCGCCGAGCGCCTTGGCGATGGCCTCCTTGGCCGCGAACCGCGCGGCCAGGGAGGTCTCGGGCATCTCCTGCTCCTCGGGCGTGAACAGCCGCGTCCGCAGCGCCGGCACCCGGTGCAGGGTGTCGACGAAACGCGCGACGTCGACGACGTCGATGCCCACCCCGACGATCACGCGACGATCACTCGACCGTGACCGACTTCGCGAGGTTGCGCGGCTGGTCGACGTCGAGACCCTTGGCCGTCGCGAGCTCGCACGCGAAGACCTGCAGCGGCACGACGGCCAGCAGCGGGGCCAGCAGCGTGGGCGCCTGCGGCACGAAGAAGACCTCGTCGGCGTAGGGCAGGACGTCGTCGTCGCCGTCCTCGGCGATCACCAGGGTGCGGGCCCCACGGGCGCGGATCTCCTGGATGTTGGACACGACCTTGGAGTGCAGGGAGTCGCGTCCACGCGGCGACGGCACGATGACGAACACCGCCTGCCCCTCCTCGATGAGCGCGATCGGACCGTGCTTCAGCTCGCCGGCGGCGAACCCCTCGGCGTGGATGTAGGCGAGCTCCTTGAGCTTGAGCGCGCCCTCCATGGCCACCGGGAACCCGACGTGCCGGCCGAGGAACAGCACCGACTTCGTGTCCACCATCGACCGTGCGGTCTCGCGCACCCGGTCGGCCCGGTCGAGGACGCGCTGGATCTTGTCGGGCATGGCGCGCAGCTCGGAGAGGATCTCCGAGACCTCGTCCGCGTACTTGTTCCCGCGCAGCTGCGCCAGGTACAGGCCCAGCAGGTACGCGGCGGTGATCTGGGCGAGGAACGCCTTCGTGGACGCGACCGCGATCTCGGGGCCGGCGTGCGTGTAGAGCACGGCGTCGGCCTCCCGCGGGATGGTCGAGCCGTGGGTGTTGACCAGGGCGAGCACCTTGGCGCCCTGCTCGCGTGCGTGCCGGACGGCCATGAGGGTGTCCATGGTCTCGCCGGACTGGGACACCGCGACGACCAGCGTGCGCTCGTTGACCACGGGGTCGCGGTAGCGGAACTCGTGCGCCAGCTCGACCTCGACGGGGATCCGGCACCAGTGCTCGATCGCGTACTTGGCGACGTGCCCGGCGTAGGCGGCGGTGCCGCAGGCGACGACGACGATCTTGTCGACCGACCGCAGGACGGACTCGTCGATCCGGATCTCGTCGAGCACGAGCCGGCCGTGCGCGTCGGTCCGGCCGAGGAGCGTGTCCGCGACGGCGTGCGGCTGGTCGTGGATCTCCTTGTCCATGAAGGACGCGAAGCCACCCTTCTCGGCGGCCGCGGCGTCCCAGTCCACCGTGTAGCGACGCGCCTGAGCGGGCTGGCCGTCGAAGTCCGTGACGGTGACGGAGGTCGGGGTGATGGTCACGACCTGGTCCTGGCCCAGCTCGAGCGCCTCACGCGTGTGCGAGATGAACGCTGCGACGTCGGACCCCAGGAAGTTCTCGCCGTCACCGATGCCGACGACGAGCGGCGAGTCGTGCCGGGCGCCGACGACCACGTCGGGGGCGTCCTCGTGGACGGCGAGCAGCGTGAACGTCCCGTGCAGCGTCCGCGCGACGGCGGTCATCGCGGCCGTCAGGTCGCCCGTCGTGGCGTAGGCGCGCGCGATGAGCTGCGCGGCGACCTCGGTGTCGGTCTCGGACGTGAACCGGACCCCGTCGGCCTCGAGCCCCGCCTTGAGGCTGGCGAAGTTCTCGACGATCCCGTTGTGGATCACGGCGAGCTTGCCGGCGACGTGCGGGTGCGCGTTCACGTCGGTGGGTCCGCCGTGGGTGGCCCACCGGGTGTGGCCGATGGCCGCCGTCGACTCCGGCAGCGGCCGCAGGTCCAGCTCTTCCACGAGGTTCGCCAGCTTGCCGGCCTTCTTCGCGGTGGCCAGCGTCCCGTCCGGACTGACGAGTGCGACGCCCGCCGAGTCGTACCCCCGGTACTCGAGGCGCCGCAGCCCCTCCAGCACCACGTCCAGGGGGCGGTCGCTGGCTACCTGGCTACCGACGTAGCCGACGATTCCACACATGGCCGCGAGTCTAGTCGGCGACTGCCGGCCCGCCCTGCCCCCTAGGACGCGGCCCGCAGGACCTCGAGCTCCGCCTGGTCCAGGATGTGCCCGTCCATCTGCACCAGCACGTCGCCCAGGGTGGTCCGCGCTGTGCCGGAGATCTCCTCGTCGAGCGCGTACACCGTGTACACGTACTGGTTTCCCTCGACGCACGGCCCGCCGTAGCTCCCGGTGCCGCGGAAGCTGTCCCCGACGATCCCGCCGTCGACCATCCCGTCGTCGGCGGAGTCCAGCCCCGTGGCGGACGGGTCGATGCCGGTGACGACCCAGTGCACATAGCTCGGGTGCGCGGGATCCGTGAAGGTCACGACGAACGACCGCGTCCCGTCGGGCACACCGTCCCAGGCGAGTGCCGGGGAGCGGTTGTCCCCCGCGCAGGTGGTGCCGTAGACGCCGGTCGCCCAGGCGGGGAGCGTCCCCGCGTCGTCGAGGTCGGGGCTCGTGAGGACGAGGTCGGGGGTCTCTCCCGCGTCCGCGACCCCGGCTCCGCATCCCGCCAGGACCCCGGCCACCAGCACGACGGCCGCCGCACCTCCCCGACGTCCGCCTCTTTCTCGTCCGTCCCGGACCGTGTGCGACATGTCGCCTCCTCGCGCGTCGTTCGCGTCGGGACGTCCGAGCGCGGCATTACGCTGTTATGGCCATAACGTAGTGATGTGACCACAGCGACGTCAACGCTGCCCCTGCGCGACCGGATCCTGGCCGAGACCGTCAAGATCCTCGGCACCGAGGGGCCGGCAGCACTCACCGTGCGCCGGGTCGCTGCCCTGTCGGGATGCTCGACCATCGGGGTGTACACGCACTTCGGCAGCAAGTCCGCGCTCGTCGACGCCGCGATCATGGAGGCGTTCGCCGGACTCGACCACGCCCTGGCGCCGACCGACGAGTTCCACGGCGTCGACCGGCTCCTCCGCGGCGCGCACGCCTACCGCGACTGGGCGCTCGAGCACCCGCTGGAGTACACGGTGATGTTCGCGCCCAGCATCACCGCCAACGACGCCACAGACGCGTCCGCACAGCGTGGCGGCCTGTCGCTCGACGACCACGTCGCCCGCACGCAGGACGCCGTGGACCGCGGTGAGCTCGCCGGCGACACCGAGACGATCGCCCGCAGCATCTGGTCCCAGGTGCACGGCTGGGTCATGACGGAGATCCTGCAGGCGGGCCCGGGCCGGGTCACGCCGACGGCCGCCGCCCGCGCGGAGTTCGACGCGGGCACGCGCGCGGTGCTCGTCGGCTTCGGAGCACCCACCGCCGTCGACCGGGCGCCGACCGTGCACGCGCCCCGCCCCACCACCGTCGCACCGGCGTCGCCCTACGTCGACCTCGACCGCGACGCCTGGACCCGACTCTCCGCCTCCACCCCGCTGCCCCTCACCGACGCCGACGTCGAACGCCTGGCCGGCCTCGGTGACCCGATCGACCTCGCGGAGGTCGACGCCATCTACCGCCCGATCTCCCGGCTGCTCGACCTGCACATCGAGGCGACCCGCGGGCTGCACGCCGCGTCGAGCACGTTCCTGCGCGAGGACGTCGGCGGGACCCCGTTCGTGATCGGCGTCGCCGGCTCCGTGGCCGTCGGCAAGTCGACGACCGCACGCCTGCTGCGCGAGCTGCTGGCCCGGTGGCCCGCGACCCCGCGCGTCCAGCTGATCACCACCGACGGTTTCCTCTACCCCAACGCCGAGCTCGAGCGTCGCGGGCTGATGGAGCGCAAGGGCTTCCCCGAGTCGTACGACCGTCGGGCTCTGCTCCGGTTCGTCTCCAAGGTCAAGGCCGGTCGCCCCGAGGTCCGCGTGCCCGTCTACGACCACCTGACCTACGACATCCTCCCGGGCCGCGAGATCGTCGTGAACCGCCCCGACGTGCTCATCGTCGAGGGCCTCAACGTGCTCCAGCCCGCCCGCCCGACCGCCGAGGGCACGTCGAACCTGGCGGTGAGCGACTTCTTCGACTTCTCGATCTACGTCGACGCCCGCACGAGCGACGTGCGCCGCTGGTACGTGGACCGGTTCCTCGCGCTGCGGCAGACGGCCTTCGCGCGGCCCGAGTCGTACTTCCACCGGTACGCCGCGCTCACCGACGACGAGGCCGTGGAGCGTGCCGAGCGGATCTGGGACTCGATCAACCAGCCCAACCTCCTGCAGAACATCCTGCCCACCCGCAGCCGCGCCACCCTGGTCCTGACCAAGGACAGCGACCACGCGGTGGAGCGGGTCCGGCTGCGAAAGCTCTGAGGGGGCTCAGCCCAGCTCAGCGTTGTGCCGTGGGCTCCGCCGGGATCACGAGCCGGACCGGGTACTGCTCGCGGTCCGTCTCCACGAGCGCGTCCAGCGCGGTCGACACCGCCGGCTGCGGCGAGCCGCAGCGGTCCGTCGGCCACACCGGGCGGATGGCGCGACCGAGGGCGTCGACCAGCCAGAGGGAAGGTGCGGAGACGACCGCGCTGCTGCACGTCCCGCCGCGCTGGGCCGACGGGCGCCGCAGCGCCGCGACGAGCGGGTCCAGGTCGCCCTCGCGACGGCTCGCCGTCAGCGCCACCCACGTCCCGGCCGAGTCCTGCAGGGTTCCGCCCGGTGAGCACACCACGACGCTGACCGGGAGGAAGTCGTCCGGCACGCGGCCGGCCTCGGGGGCGTCCGCGTGCGGGGTGCCCGCGCCACCGGACGCACCGGCGGCGATCAGGCCCAGGTCGGAGAGGACCTGCGAGGAGAGGCAGTCGGCCGCGCCGACGACGACCGCGGTGGGAGCCTCGCGCGCCGCCTGCTCGTCGGGAGCGCTGCACGCGCCGAGACCCAGCAGGAGGGCAGCGGGCAGTGCGAGGCCGACGGCCCACCGCGCACGCACGCCCATCTCGCCCCCTGTCTGCCTCCACCCATGCCGGCCAACACCCCCGGGGGTGTCGTCAGGCACGGGAGCGCCGACCGCGACGTCGACACAGTCAGAGGGTAAGCACAGTCATGGGCGAAATGACACGGTGATACCGGATCGTTAGGCGGCGGGGTCGGATCGTGAGCGTCCTGTGACCGGCGCGCTCGTCTGCGGCACGGGAGCGTCCGACTCGTCGGCCACCCGGAGCGCGGGACGGTGGTGGGTGAGCTTGCGGAGGACCCAGTCGACGACCAGCCCGATCGCGAGCCCACCGATGACGCCGACGGCCACCGCGACGAGCGTGTGGTCGTGCAGCCACGCCCCGGCACCGATCCCGATCAGGGCCGAGTAGCAGCCCCAGGTGACGGCGGCGATCGCAGTCAGGCCCATGAAGCGGCGCCGGCTGTAGGCGACCGCACCGGCGGTCATGTTCACCGCGACGCGGCCGATCGGGATGTAGCGGGCGGCGATGATGAACGCCGCACCCCGGTTCTCCAGCGCGTTCTCCGCCCAGTCGACGGCCGCCTGACCCTTCGGCGACCGCAGGAACCGCAGCTCGCGCACCTTGACCTTGGTGCCGATCTGGTACGCGATCTGGTCCCCGCTCCAGGCACCGGCTGCGGCCACCAGCATGATCAGCGCCAGGTTCGGCGTGCCCTCGGCCATGGCCACCGCGGACAGCGCGATGACGATCGACTCGCTGGGCACCGGCGGGAAGAACCCGTCGATCGTGGCGAACAGATAGAGCACGACGAAGATCCACGGGGAACCTACGAGGGCCAGGGCCCACCCCTCCAGCACGTGACATCAGCTCCTGCGTCGTGCACCCGGCGGCGATCCGCCCGGTGTCGTGCCTCCACGGTAAGTCGCCGTGCCCCCCCGAGACATAGGGGTGACCCCCGGTTCATCCCTGGTGCAGCCCCTATTCATCCCTGGGTCGGACCCCGGCTCCCCCTGCAGACTGGCACTCAGTCCAGCTCGAACGCGAGCGCCCGCGCCGCCGCAGCCGGTCTCGGCTCGGCCGCCCACCGTGCACCGAACTCGTCGGTGGCCGCGAGCGAGCGCAGCTCCGCACGGTCGAGGTACAGGGTCCCGGCCAGGTGGTCGGTCTCGTGCTGGACGATCCGCGCGGACCAGCCGCCCAGGATCTCGTCGACCTCGGCTCCGCGCTCGTCGGTCCCGGTCAGGTGCACGTGGCGGGCGCGGGCGACCACGGCCTGGTAGCCCACGACGCTCAGGCACCCCTCGTAGAAGCCGACCACCTCGTCGCCCACGGGCGTGTACCGCGGGTTCACCAGCACCCGGAACGGCAGCGGTTCGCGCTCCCGGACCTGGGCGTGCTCCTCGGAGATGCTGCCCGGGTCCTCGAGCACCGCGAGCGCCACCGGCAGCCCGAGCTGCGGTGCCGCCAGCCCGACGCCCGGCGCCGCCCGCATCGTCCGGTGCATGACGTCGAGCAGCGCCGCCAGCTCCGCGTCCGACAGCTGACCGTCGTACGGCGTCGCGACGGCACGCAACGCCGGGTGCCCCGCCTGCACGATGGGCGCGACCCCGTCGGCCGACTGCGTGCCCGACTCGATGATCCAGAGCGCCACGTCCCGCAGCGCCTGGTCCCACTGCGCGCCCGACGGCACTACAGCGCCAGCCGGTGCAGGACGACGTCCGCGAGCTCGTGGGCCACCCGGTCGGCCTCCGCCTGCGTGCCCGCCTCGACCATGACCCGGACGAGGTCCTCGGTTCCCGACGAGCGCAGGAGAACCCGACCGGTGCTGCCCAGACCGGACTCGGCGGTCCGCACCGCGTCCAGGAGCGACTCGTCCGACGACGCGCGGCGCTTGTCGACGCCCGGCACGTTGACGAGGGTCTGCGGCAGCCGCCGGACGACCCCGGCGAGGTCGGCGATGGTCGTCCCCGTCTGGGCCACGCGCGCGGCCAGCTGGAGCGCGGTCAGAACACCGTCGCCGGTGGTCGCGTGCGCCGCCATGATGATGTGCCCGGACTGCTCGCCGCCGAGGGAGTACCCCCCGGCACGCATCGCCTCGAGGACGTACCGGTCGCCGACCGCGGTGTCGATCGTCACGATCCCGGCCTGCGTCATCGCGATCTTCAGGCCGAGGTTGCTCATGACGGTGGTGACCAGGGTGTCGGCCACGAGGTCGCCACGGTCGCGCATCGCGATCGCGAGGATCCCCATGATCTGGTCGCCGTCGACCAGGTTGCCCGACGCGTCGACGGCCAGGCACCGGTCGGCGTCCCCGTCGAACGCGACCCCGAGGTCCGCCTCGGACGCCACGACGGCCGCCTGCAGCTGCTCCGGGTGCGTGGAGCCGCACTTCTCGTTGATGTTGCGACCGTCGGGCGAGGCGTTGATCACGACGACGTCGGCACCGGCCGCGCGCAGCGTCGCGGGACCGACCTCGCTCGCCGCACCGTTCGCGCAGTCGACCGCGATGCGCAGACCCGTCAGCGGGACGTCGATGGTCCCGACGAGGTGCTCGATGTACTGCTCACCGGCCCGGCCGGTGTCGACGCGGATGCGCCCGACGTCGCCGCCGAGCGGCCTCTCCCAGTGCTCGCCCATGCGCGCCTCGATGGCGGCCTCGAGCTCGTCATCGAGCTTGTGCCCGCCCTTGGCCAGGAACTTGATGCCGTTGTCGGGCATCGGGTTGTGCGACGCCGAGAGCACCACGCCGATGTCGACGCCGAGGGCGGCGGTCAGGAACGCGACCGCGGGCGTCGGCAGCACCCCGACGTTGTTGACGTCCACGCCCGCCGAGGCGAGCCCGGCCGACACGGCGGCCGCGAGGAACTCCCCCGACGCGCGGCTGTCACGTCCGACGATCGCCCGCGGCCGGTGCCCGTCGAACTGTCCCAGCGAGCCGAGGACGTGCGCGGCCGCGACCGAGAGGTCGAGCGCGAGCTCGGCGGTGACGTCCTTGTTGGCGAGCCCACGCACGCCGTCGGTCCCGAACAGTCGGCCCATGGTCAGACTCCTTCGTCCTGCGGCGACGACGATGTCGGCACACGCCCCTCGCTGATGGTTGCAGACGTGCCGATGGCCCTGCTGGTCGCGAGACCAGCAGGGCCATCGGGCCGAGGCGCGAGGATCAGCGCTTCGAGTACTGCGGAGCCTTGCGGGCCTTCTTGAGACCGGCCTTCTTGCGCTCCACGACGCGGGCGTCGCGGGTCAGGAAGCCGGCCTTCTTCAGGGCCGGGCGGTTGTGCTCCTCGTCGATCGCGTTCAGCGCACGGGCGATGCCCAGGCGCAGCGCACCGGCCTGGCCGCTCACGCCACCGCCGGTGATGCGGGCGACGACGTCGAAACGACCCTCGACGTCGACCAGCTTGAACGGGGAGTTCACGAGCTGCTGGTGCACCTTGTTCGGGAAGTAGTCCTCGAGCGTGCGCCCGTTGACCTTCCACTGACCGGTGCCGGGGACCAGGCGCACGCGCGCGATGGCCTCCTTGCGACGGCCGAGCGCGTTCGCCGGTGCCGTGATGCTCTGACCGCGCCCCGTGGGGGCAACCGTCTCGGAGGTGTAGCTGGTGGGGGTGTCATCGCCCTCGAGGTCGATGTCGACCGTGGTCTCTGCCACTGGTGTCCTCGCGTCCTTGTTCTCTGTACTCAGCCGGCTCACGCCTGCTGAGAGACCTGGGTGATCTCGAAGGGCTTCGGCTGCTGCGCCGCGTGCGGGTGCTCCGCACCGGCGTAGACCTTGAGCTTGGTGAGCTGCTGACGCGCGAGCGAGCTCTTGGGGAGCATGCCGCGGACAGCCTTCTCGATCGCGCGCTCGGGGTGCTTCTCCAGGAGGTCGGAGTAGGCCACGGCGCGCAGGCCACCCGGGTATCCGGAGTGGCGGTACGCGAGCTTGTTCTCGCGCTTGTTGCCGGTCAGTGCCACCTTGCTCGCGTTGATGACGATGACGAAGTCACCGCCGTCGACGTGGGGAGCAAAGGTTGCCTTGTGCTTGCCGCGCAGCAACGTGGCCACATGTGTGGCCAGGCGACCCAGGACGACATCGTTCGCGTCGATGATGTGCCAGGTCCGCTCGACGTCGCCGGGCTTCGGGGTGTACGTGCGCACGGTCGTCAGCCTTCGTTTCGTTGCGAATCTTGTCGCGGCGGGACGTCGCAGGGTGCGGGTCCGCCGATGAATGCTCTCGTCGGCATCCAGGCGGCGAGCGGGAACGCACCGGCCCTGCCGTTCTGGCTCGGTGCTGCGTGCTGAGAGGGCACGAGCAGCCGCCGGAACGGGGACGCACAACGACTCACCAGATTACCTGGCTCTGCACCGAGGGGTCAAAACGCGGAACTCGGGGTCATCCCGCGGAAGGTGGCCCGTGGCGACGGACGGGCCGCAGAGCCGCCGACGCAGCCCGCACCACCCGTTCCGTGAGGTCGTCGAGGGTCGGGGTGCGCAGCGCCCAGTGCTGCCAGTAGAGCGGTACGTCCAGGGATCGACCGGCCCGGATCTCGACGAGCGCGCCGGCCGCGATCAGCGGGGCGGCCGCGACCTCCGGCACCATCCCCCACCCGAGCCCCGCCTCGACGAGACCCACGAACGCCGACTGCGACGGCACGTAGTGCACGTTCGGCGTCACCGTGCGACGCCCCACGACGGACGCCACGAAGCGTTCCTGCAGGCCGTCCTCCCTGTTGAACGCCAGCAGCGGCGCCGCGGCGAAGACCTCCGCACCCAGACCGTCGGCGAACCAGCGGTCCCGCCGGTCGGGTGCCGCGACCGCCAGGTAGCGCATGGCACCGAGGCGCCGGACCCGGCAGCCCTGCACGGCGCGCGGGTCGGCGGTGACCGCGGCCATCACGGTGCCGTCGCGCAGCAGGTCGGCCGACAGCTCCTGGTCCTCGCGCCGCAGGTCGAGCAGGACGTCGGGGGGCAGGTCCGCGACGGCGGCCGGGAACCAGGTGGACATCGAGTCGTCGTTGACGGCGACGGGGAGCCGGCGCGACGACGGTGCGGCGCGCGGACCTCCGGGAGCGGGGACCAGCTGCGCCATCGCGTCCCGGCCGAGCAGCTCCATCTGGCCCGCCAGCCGGACGAGCACCTCGCCGTCGTCGGTGGGCCGGCAGGGACGCGTCCGGAGCACCAGCACGCGTCCCACCTGCTGCTCCAGCGCCTTGATGCGCTGGCTGACGGCCGACGGCGTGACGTGCAGACGCTGCGCTGCCGCGTCGAAGCTGCCCTCGTGGACGACCGCCGCGAGGGCGCTGAGCTGATCGACGTCGAAGGCCACATGAATGATCCTAATGGTTGTCCAGGATCTTGATCTGGACTACAGGTCCTGCTCGGCCTAGCGTCGTCCCCATGCCCGCTGCCGCCCTCTCGGGCTACCTCACCGCGCTCTCCCTGATCATCGCCATCGGGGCGCAGAACGCTTTCGTGCTGCGCCAGGGCATCCGTCGCGAGCACGTCCTGCCCGTCGTGGCGGTCTGCGCCGTGGCGGACGCGCTGCTGATCGCCGCCGGGATCGCCGGGCTGGGCGCGCTGGTGACGAACAACCCCGCGGTGCTCACCGTGACCAGGTACGCGGGCGCGGCGTTCCTCCTGGTGCTCGCCGTCGGGGCAGCACTGCGCGCCCGTCGCCCGGAACGTCTCGACCCCGCGACCGAGGGGCCCGCTTCCCTCGGGGCGGTGCTGACCACGTGCCTGGCGCTCACGTTCCTCAACCCGCACGTCTACCTCGACACCGTCGTGCTGCTGGGCTCGCTGGCCCACCAGCACGACCCGGGCGCGTGGGTCTTCGGGGCCGGCGCCGTGCTCGCGAGCATCACCTGGTTCGCCGCCCTCGGGTTCGGTGCGGCCTACCTGCGTCCCGTCTTCGCCCGGCCCCGTGCCTGGCAGGTGCTCGACATCGTCATCGCGGTCGTGATGGCGACGCTCGCCGTCACGCTGCTGGTCTGAGGATCAGCGCACGCGGTCGACGCGCCCCGCGTCCCAGACGGGCTCCGGCGTCTCGACGACCTCCCCGTCCGCGCCGAACACCAGGTACCGGTCGAACGTGCGGGTGAACCACCGGTCGTGCGTGACCGCCAGGACCGTGCCCTCGAACGCGGCCAGCCCGGTCTCGAGCGCCTCGGCGGAGTGCAGGTCGAGGTTGTCCGTCGGCTCGTCGAGCAGCAGCAGCGTCGCTCCCCCGAGCTCCAGCAGCAGGATCTGCAAGCGCGCCTGCTGGCCTCCGGAGAGCGTCTCGTAGCGCTGCTCGGCCGCACCGACCAGCTCGTACCGGTCGAGCGCCTTGCTGGCCTGCTCCCGGCCGAGACCCGCGCGGTGCCCCTCGCCGCGGTGCAGGATCTCGAGCAGCGTCCGGCCCACGAGCTCGGGGTGCCCGTGGTTCTGCGCGAACCAGCCCGGCCGCACGCGCGGGCCGAGGACGACCCGGCCCGTGTGCGTCACCGGAGCGACCGGGAGGTCGTCGGCAGGCGCGTGCTCGGGGCCCGGGTCGCTGCCGCCGGCCGCCAGGAGACGCAGGAAGTGCGACTTCCCCGACCCGTTGGAGCCCAGCACGGCGACGCGCTCGCCGAACCAGACCTCCAGGTCGAACGGCTTCATCAGTCCCGTGAGCTCGAGACCGGTCGCGACGATCGCGCGCTTGGCCGTCCGTCCGCCGCGCAGCCGCACCCGGACGTTCTGCTCGCGCGCCAGCAGGGTCGGCGGCCCCGCCTCCTCGAACTTGCGCAGCCGTGTCTGCGCGGCGGAGTACCGCGACGCGAGCCCGTCGTTGAACGCGGCCTTCGTCTTGAGCGTCAGCACCAGCTCCTTGAGCTTGGCGTGCTCCTCCTCCCACCGCCGCAGCAGCTCCTCCAGCCGCGAGCGCCGGTCCTCGCGCGCCTGGTGGTACGTCGCGAAACCGCCACCGTGCACCCAGACCGCGGCACCGTTGACGCCGGGCTCCAGCGTCGCCACCTGCGTCGCGACCCGGGCGAGCATCTCCCGGTCGTGGCTGACGAAGAGCACGGTCTTGTTCGACGCGCGCAGCTTGTCCTCCAGCCAGCGCTTCGTCGGCACGTCCAGGGCGTTGTCGGGCTCGTCGAGCAGCAGGACCTCGTCGGGACCGCGCAGCAGCGCCTCCAGGACGAGGCGCTTCTGCTCGCCGCCGGACAGCGTGCGCACCTCCCGGTGCTGCGCCGCGTCGAACGGGATGGACAGCACCGCGTCGGTGACGCGGTCCCAGCCCGCCTCCGCCTCGTAGCCGCCCACGTCGGCCCAGTCCACGAGAGCCTGCGCGTACCGCATCTGCGCGGGCTCGTCGTCGACCTCCATGATCAGCAGCTCCGCCGCCGCGAGCTCCACGGCGGCATCGCGGACGGCCGGCGACGCCAGGGACGCCAGCAGGTCCCGGATCGAGCGGTCGTCGTCGATGCGGCCGATGTCCTGCCGCATGATCCCCAGCCCACCGCTGCGACCGACGGACCCGGCGTGCGGCGCCTCGTCGCCCGCGACGATCCGCAGCAGCGTCGTCTTGCCGGCTCCGTTGGGCCCGACGAGCGCGACGCGCGCACCGTCGCCCACCCGGAACGACACGTCGTCGAGGAGAGGACGACCGTCGGGCAGGAAGTACCCGATGCCGCCGATGTCGAGGTGGCCCATGCGCCCAGTCTCCCCGGCCACGGACCTGTCCGGACACCGGATTGTTCGTAGCGTCCCCCACTCCCCCTGGCGCCGGGGGGCGCGCGGTGCGAGGGTCGGACACATGAGTGAGACTCCTGGCACCAGCGCCGACCCCGAGCTCGGCAGCGAGGGCGACACCGACCAGCTGCCCAGCGAGGACACCCTGGTCGACCGCGGGGTCGACGACCTCCTCGACGAGGGCTACACCGTCCCGGACCGGCCGCGCTCGAACCACTACGGCGAGACCCCGTGGGAAGAGGCGCACCGCGAGACGATCGACCAGCGGATCGGCCAGGAGGAGCCCGAGGTCTGGGAGGCCCGGCCGCGCCCCGAGCGCGACGAGTCCCGAGCCGGTCGCCTGGTCGAGGACGACGACGCCGTCGAGGCCGGCGGCACCGACGGGTTCGCCATCGACGCGGGCTACTCGGGAGGCGCCGCGAGCGCCGAGGAGGCGGCCGTGCACCTCATCGAGGAGGAGTACGTCGACGACCGCCGTTACCGCGACGACGTCGACGAGGTCTGACCCTCAGCCGCAGCAGCTCGCGTGGAGCAGGTCGTCGGCCGCCCGTCGCGCCCGCGTCTGCACCGCCCGCGCGCCCAGCTCCTCGTCGGGCGGGTAGCCCACCTCCTCGAGCGTGAGCCCGTGGGCGGCGACGACGTGCACTCCCTCACCACGGCGCCGCGCGGCGAGGAGCTCCGCCGGCCAGCCCGACCCGCGACGCCCCTCCCCCACGGCCAGGCTCGCGCCGACGAGCGACCGCACCATCGAGTGGCAGAACGCGTCCGCCTGCACCGTGGCGACCACCAGGCCCGCATCGGGACCGTCGACGGGGCGTGACCACGCGAACGCCTCGAGCGTGCGGATCGTCGTCGCACCCTGCCGCGGCTTGCAGTACGACGCGAAGTCGTGGCGTCCCACCAGGGGCCGCGCCGCGGACGCCATGGCGTCGACGTCCAGCCCCCGGCGGTGCCACAGCACGTGCGTGCGGGAGAGCGGGTCGCGCCGGGCCGCGTCGTCGCAGATCCGGTACGTGTAGCGGCGACGCAGCGCGGAGAACCGGGCGTCGAACCCCTCGGCCGCCCGTGTCAGGGTGTGCACGACCAGGTCCGACGGCAGGATGCCGCCGAGCCGGGTCAGCAGCACCTCGTCGACCGGGCGCGACGACCGGCCGCTGCTCTTCTCGATGAGACCCGCGGGGATGTCGACGTGCGCCACCTGGCCGCGCGCGTGGACGCCCGAGTCCGTGCGACCGGCCACGGTCACGCGCGGCGGCCCGTCGGTCCGCAGGACGGTGCCCAGGGCGGCCTCCAGCACCCCCTGGACGGTCCGCAGGCCCGGCTGGATCGCCCAGCCCGCAAAGCCGGTGCCGTCGTAGGCCAGCTCGAGCCGCAGCCGGACGGCGGGCTCCTGCGTCGGCACGCCCACGGGCTCGCCGTCCATGCTCTCGCTCACGGGTCCACACGGTAGTCCGCCGGCGCCCCGTCCCTGAGCGCCCGCACCGCCTCCTCGCCCCATCCCGCCCGTTCGCCCGCTCCGTCGCCTAGCGTGGGCTCCGTGCCCGACTCCGGCTCCGACCCGTTCACGCTGGCCGTCGACTGCGGCGGCGGGGGCATCAAGGCGTCGGTCCTCGACGCGGCGGGCACCCTGCACGCACCCGCGGTCCGCGTCCCGACGCCGTACCCGCTCCCACCGGAACGTCTCGTCGCCACGATCGCGGACATCGCAGCCGGCCTCCCGCCCGCCCACCGGGTGACCGTGGGGATGCCGGGAATGATCCGGCACGGCGTCGTCGTCGCGACCCCGCACTACGTGACCCGCTCCGGGCCACGGACAGCGATCGACCCTGCTCTGGTGTCCGCCTGGGCGGGCTGCGACATCCGTGCAGCCGTCGAGAGCCGGCTCGGGCTGCCCACCCTCGTCCTGAACGACGCCGAGGTGCACGGCGCCGGCGTGATCTCCGGGACCGGCGTCGAGCTCGTCCTCACCCTCGGCACCGGGCTCGGCACGGCGTTGTTCGACGGGGGTGTCCTCGCCCCGCACCTCGAGCTCTCGCACGCCCCCGTGCGCTGGGGCACCACCTACGACGCCTACATCGGGCAGGTCGAGCGCGCACGGCTCGGTGACGCGCTCTGGTCCCGACGGGTCCGCCGCGTCGTGGACGGCTTCCGCCCCGTGTTCGTCTGGGACCGGCTCTACCTCGGCGGCGGGAACGCCCGACAGGTCACGGCGACGACGCTCGCGCGGCTGGGCGACGACGTCGTGGTCGTGCCGAACCAGGCCGGCATCGTGGGCGGCGTCCGGGCGTGGTCTCTGGGCCGCTGACAGCGCCGCCGGCACACCTCGCGTCGTCCCGGCCGAGCCGGCGATCCCCCCCGTCGGTCGCGAGCGCAACGGTGGGGCGTCGCGTCCGACCTGGTCGCCGGACACGAGCGTCACGCATCGACGCGTCCGCGGATCACGTCCCGGCCGACACCGCCGACCGGGCCTCGACCTCGTCCAGCGCCTCGAGCAGCACGCGCGTGAACCGCGCCGGTTGCACCAGGCTCACCAGGTGGGTCGCACGCGGCACCACCACGAGCCGCCCGTCCCGGCAGGCCGCGAGGAACCGGCGCTCCTCCCCACGGAAGTGGTCGTACGCACCGTTGACCAGCCACACGGGCGCCTCGACGCGCGCCAGGTCCGCCACGGGGGTCGCGATCGACATCTCCCGCAGGACCTCGTTCGTCGCGTCGAGCGCGAAGCCCCCGGCACCGACGTCCTGGGCGCCGGTCGGCGGCAGCGCGAGGTCGACGAAGAACTGGTTCAGCCGGGCACCCCGGTCCGGCAACCGCGCGATCCCCTGCGCACCGACCGACCACCCCGCCACCAGGATGCGGTGCGGGCGTGTCGAGCACGACGCCGCCACCAGCCCGGCGACCTGCTGCGGGTGCCGTGCCGCGTGCCGGATCCCCACGTACCCCCCGAGCGAGAGCCCGACGACGAACGCCGACCGTCCGACCTCGTCGATCGCGTCCGCCACGGTGTCCACCGCCGCGTCCAGCGTGAACGGCTCACCGATCCGGGTCCCGTGGCCCGGCAGGTCCACCGCGACCGCGCGGTGACCCACCCGCTCCAGCGCCTCGACCTGCGCCCGCCACATCGTGCGGGAGGTCCGCAACCCGTGCACCAGGACGACCGGCAGGCTCATGAGACCGACTCTAGGCTCGCCCGCCGGGCGCTGCCCCGGGACGACGGAAGGCCCGGGACCAGTCGGTCCCGGGCCTTCCCGACGTCGCCGTCAGATCACGCCTTGTCGGCGTCATCCTTGCTCTCGGCGGGCGCGTCCTCGACGGGAGCGTCCTCCACGGGCGCGTCCTCGACGACGGCGTCCTCCACGGGCTTGTCCTCGGCCTTCTTCGCCTTCGGCGCAGCCTTCGCGGCGGCCTTGGTGGCCTCCTTCACGACGGCCTGCTTCGGGGAGAGCGGCTCGAGCACGAGCTCGATGACGGCCATCGGGGCGTTGTCGCCCTTGCGGGGGCCGATCTTGGTGATGCGCGTGTAGCCACCCTGACGCTCGGCGACAGCCGGGGCGATCTCGGTGAACAGCACGTGGACGACGGACTTGTCCTTGACGACGGTCATCACGCGGCGGCGGGCGTGCAGGTCACCACGCTTGGCGAACGTGATGAGGCGCTCGGCGAGCGGACGCAGGCGCTTGGCCTTCGTCTCGGTCGTCGTGATGCGCTTGTGCTCGAACAGCGACGTCGCGAGGTTCGCGAGGATCAGCCGCTCGTGCGCCGGTCCGCCACCGAGCCGGGGACCCTTGGTGGGCGTAGGCATGGTCTTTACTCCTTGAGTTCCAGTGATGGGCTGTGACGGTCAGCCGTCAGGCCGACCGTCTACGTCCCCGGCGTCAGTACTGCTCGTCCTCGACGAAGTCGCCCTCGTCGTCGCCGTAGTAGGCGCCGGCGGCGGACGGGTCGAAGTCGAGCGGGCTGTCCTTGAGCGTCAGGCCGAGCTCGGCGAGCTTCTCCTTGACCTCCGTGATGGACTTCGCACCGAAGTTGCGGATGTCCAGGAGGTCCGCCTCGGACCGGGCGACGAGCTCACCCACGGAGTGGATGCCCTCGCGCTTGAGGCAGTTGTACGAGCGGATCGTGAGCTGCAGGTCCTCGATCGGCAGAGCGAGGTCCGCGGCGAGCGCAGCGTCGGTCGGCGACGGGCCGATCTCGATGCCCTCGGCCTCGATGTTCAGCTCGCGCGCCAGGCCGAAGAGCTCGACGAGGGTCTTGCCGGCGGAGGCCAGCGCATCGCGCGGGCCGATCGCCGACTTGGTCTCGACGTCGACGACCAGCTTGTCGAAGTCCGTGCGCTGCTCGACACGCGTCGCCTCGACCTTGTAGGTCACCTTGAGGACCGGCGAGTAGATCGAGTCGACCGGGATACGGCCGATCTCGGTGTCGAACGACTTGTTCTGGTTCGCCGACACGTACCCACGACCGCGCTCGACGGTCAGCTCGATCTCGAGCTTCCCCTTGTCGTTGAGCGTGGCGAGGTGCAGGTCCGGGTTGTGCACCTCGACACCGGCCGGCGGCACGATGTCTGCGGCGCTGACCTCACCGGCACCCTGCTTGCGCAGGTACATCACGACGGGCTCGTCGTTCTCCGAGGAGACGACCAGCTGCTTGATGTTGAGGATGATCTCGGTGACGTCCTCCTTGACGCCCGGCACGGTGGAGAACTCGTGCAGCACGCCGTCGATCCGGATGGACGTGACGGCGGCACCGGGGATGGAGGACAGCAGCGTCCGGCGGAGCGAGTTGCCGAGCGTGTAGCCGAAACCCGGCTCCAGCGGCTCGATGGAGAACCGCGACCGGTTCTCCGAGATGACCTCTTCGGTCAGGGTGGGGCGCTGTGCAATCAGCACGGTGTATTTCCTCTCAGCGGGCGTCCGCCATATGACGCTGCGCAGTACTACGGGTCGGCCTGGTCTCGGTCCACCTGGTCGACGTAAGGATGTCCGGGTCGGTGCGCGACGTGCGGTCGCGCACCGACCCGTACGAAAGCAGGGTCAGACGCGACGGCGCTTCGGTGGACGGCAGCCGTTGTGCGCCTGGGGCGTCACGTCCTGGATCGAGCCGACCTCGAGGCCGGTCGCCTGCAGCGAACGGATCGCGGTCTCACGGCCGGAGCCGGGGCCCTTGACGAAGACGTCGACCTTCTTCATGCCGTGCTCCTGGGCGCGACGAGCGGCCGCCTCGGCGGCGAGCTGCGCCGCGAAGGGGGTCGACTTGCGCGAACCCTTGAAGCCCACCTGGCCCGACGAGGCCGACGCGATGACGGCGCCGGTCGGGTCGGTGATGGAGATGATCGTGTTGTTGAACGTGCTCTTGATGTGCGCCTGGCCGTGGGAGACGTTCTTCTTCTCCTTGCGGCGCGGCTTGCGCACGGCGGAACGGGTCTTGGGAGGCATTCTCTTCTTCTCTCGAGGTCTGATCGGCGTGCCCTGGCGCGTGGCGCCTGGGGCGGAGGGCTACTTGCGCCCGGCCTTCTTCTTGCCGGCGACGGTGCGCTTCGGACCCTTGCGGGTACGCGCGTTGGTCTTGGTGCGCTGACCGCGCACCGGAAGGCCACGGCGGTGGCGCAGGCCCTCGTAGCAGCCGATCTCGACCTTGCGGCGGATGTCCGCAGCGACCTCACGGCGAAGGTCACCCTCGAGCTTGTAGCTCGTCTCGAGGAAGTCACGCAGCGCGACGAGCTCGGCGTCGCCGAGGTCCTTCACGCGCAGGTCCGGGCTGATGCCGGTCGCGGCCAGAGTTGCCTGGGCGCGGGTACGGCCGACCCCGTAGATGTAGGTGAGCGCGATCTCGAGCCGCTTCTCGCGGGGGAGGTCGACGCCGATAAGACGTGCCATGTGCCTGGTGGCTCCTGAACTGCTTCGGAGGTCTGCCGCACTGCCCTCCCGCGTGCTGCGGGCCCCGGCCTCCGACCGAGGGTGCACCGGCGAGTGATCGCCGGAGTGGCTGTGCGCTTGCTGGTCCCCCGGAGAGGACCGGTGGTGCTGGTCGAGCTGCTGGTCCGACGGACCGGCGTCAGGGCATCAGCCCTGGCGCTGCTTGTGGCGCAGGTTCTCGCAGATCACCTGGACGCGACCGTGCCGGCGAATCACCTTGCACTTGTCGCAGATCTTCTTGACGCTGGGCTTGACCTTCATCGCGTGTTCCTCCGCCGCCGCTCTGCTCCCGGGAGACCCCGAGGGATGACGGCGTGTTCGAGTGGCTGTTACTTGTAGCGGTAGACGATCCGGCCACGGGACAGGTCGTACGGGCTCAACTCGACCACCACCCGGTCCTCGGGGAGGATCCGGATGTAGTGCTGTCGCATCTTGCCCGAGATGTGGGCGAGCACCTTGTGGCCGTTGGTGAGCTCCACGCGGAACATCGCGTTGGGCAGAGCCTCCACGACGCTGCCCTCGATCTCGATGACACCGTCCTTCTTCGCCATATCCTCCGCTAACTGTCGGTTCTGATGAATCAGCCCACATCGGCCGGCCCCGCCCAGGAGTGGACGGGTTCGGCGTGGTGGGGACTTCGGTCGGGACCCTCGCAGGTACAGCGCGCCACGAGAACCGGGCGCACACCCAACGGACAATCTTACGCCATCAGGCCCAGGGGACGAAACCGTCTCAGGCCGCCGACGCGTGCCGTCCGCCACACCGGCACTCCAGGCGCGCTGCACCACCCTCGCCACGACGCGCGGAAGGCCGCCGTCAGCGCGACGGCGGCCCTCCGACGATCGATCAGGTGGTGCGCAGACGACGTGCCAGCAGGAGGCCCGCCCCCGAGAGCACGAGGATCCCGCCGGCCAGCAGTCCGGGCAGCGGGGACGACCCGGTGGCGGCGAGCGACGCACCGCCCGTGCCCCCGTCGGCCAGGACCTCCGAGTAGAAGGTCGCGGTGGGGGTCGGCGTCGGGGTCGAGGCCACGACCTCGGTCGTCGGCGACGGGGTCGGCGTCGGCTCGTCGTCGACCTCGGTGACGGGCGGCGGCGTGACCGACGGTGCGGGCGTCGGCGTCACGGTCGACGTCTCGCTCGGCGTGGGCGCCGGGCTCGACTGCGACGGCGTCGGGAGCGGGGTCGCCGTGGGGGTCTGGGTGGGGGTCGGGGTCACCGTCGGTGTGGGGGTCGCCGTCGAGCACTTCGGCACCGACCCCTTGACCACCTCACGGAGCTCCTTGTGCTCGGCGCGGAAGATGTAGCCCGTCCGGGTCTCCTTGTTCCACCAGCCGATGAAGTCGTGCGGGTAGAACGGCGCCTTGTTCTCGGTGAAGACCGTCGCGCCACCGTAGGCAGCGTCCTGCTGGACGCCCCAGAGGTTGCCGCAGAGCGTCGCGCCGGCCGGCAGGACCGCCCGGATCTCGTCGAGCGTGAAGTCGCGGCGCCAGGAGTCGCCCGGCCACGTCGCGATCAGGTACTGCTGCGTCGAGTTCTCCCACGCAGCGGCCTTCTTGGGATCGCTCTTGAGGTACACGTAGGCGCCGGTGGTCTTCTCGCGGTCGCCTCCGCCGGTGGCGTGGGCAGCACCCGCACCCATCGTCAGGACGAGGGCCGAGGAGACGGCGAGGACGCCGAGCAGGCGGGCGCGCCGACGAGCACGGGAGGAGGTCGGGGAGGAAAGATCGCTGCGCTGCATGAGTCACCCATCACGTCGAGTGCAGGCGCGCGCTGACCACGTGCCTGCCGGAGTCGGGCGCTCACACCCCTCACCGCGCGGACCAGGCCGTGCGGGCCCCGAGGAGCACCCGTGGCGGATCGTTCACCGCCGGTCAGGACCGTATCCGACAAACCGGTCACCGCGCGTCCGTTTCGGCCGATCACGGGCGATTCGTGGCCATCTGGACGCAAGTTCACCTGGTCGGCCCTACTGGCGGGTAGCTGTGTCCCTCATCCGAGCGGTGCGACGGTCACGCCGCGCGCGCCGAGCTCCTCCGCGCCACCGTCCGCAGCCGTCAGCACCCAGATGCCGTCCTCCAGCACGGCGACGGTGTGCTCCCAGTGCGACGCGCGGGAGCCGTCGGAGGTCACGACGGTCCAGTCGTCGTCGAGGACCTGCGTGAACCTCTGCCCGCGGACGACCATGGGCTCGACCGCGACGCACAGCCCCGGGCGGACCCGCGGACCGCGGTCACGGCTGCGGAAGTTCGGGACGTCCGGCGGCTGGTGCATCGACGTGCCGATCCCGTGACCGACGTACTCCTCGACGAGCCCGTAGCGCGCGCCGCCGTTCAGGCCGGCCGCCTCGGCGGCGTCGACGACGTCCTCGACGGCCTCCCCCACGACGCCGAGGCGCTCGGCCCCGGCGAGGGCGGCGATGCCGGACCACATGGCCCGCTCGGTCGTGGCCGCGAGGTCGACGTCCTCGGGAGCGGCGCCGTCCAGCACGACCGTGATCGCGGAGTCACCGTGCCAGCCCTCGACGATCGCGCCGCAGTCGATCGAGACCACGTCACCGGGCTCGAGGACACGCGACCCGGGGATGCCGTGCACGACCTCGTCGTTGACCGACACGCAGAGCGTGGCCGGGTACCCGTGGTAGCCGAGGAACGACGCCGTCGCGTGGTGGTCGGCGATGACCTCGGCCGCGACCGCGTCGAGCCGTGCGGTCGTGACGCCGGGCGCCGCGCTCTCCCGGACCGCGGCGAGCGCCTCCGCGACCACCAGGCCGGCGCGCCGCATCAGCAGCACCTGGTCCGGGGTCTTGTACTCGATCCGCTCTCGCCCGAACACCGTCAGCGCCCGCTGGTGGCGCCGATCGCCGCGACCAGGCGCTCGGTGACCGCGTCCACGTCGCCGATCCCGTCGACCTGCACGAGCAGACCACGCTCGCCGTACACCCGCGCGATCGGAGCCGTCTCCTGGGAGTAGATGTCGAGACGGTGCCGGATGACGTCCTCGGTGTCGTCGTCGCGTCCCTCGATCTCGGCGCGCTTCAGCAATCGCTCGGCCACGACGTCCGGGTCCGCCGTGATCTCCACCGCGAGGTCGAGCGTCAGCCCTGCGTCGGCGAGGATCACGTCGAGCTCGCCGACCTGCGCCACGTTGCGGGGGTACCCGTCGAGCAGGAACCCCTCCGTGACGTCGTCCTGCGCGAGCCGGTCACGCACCATGTCGTTGGTGACGGAGTCCGGGACGAGCGCACCCCGGGAGGTGTACTCCTGCACCGTGCGCCCGAGCGGCGTGCCGCCCTTGATGTTGGCGCGGAAGATGTCACCGGTGGAGATGGCCGGCACCCCGAACCGCTCGGCGAGCCGCGCGGCCTGGGTGCCCTTGCCCGCCCCCGGAGGGCCGAGCAGGACGAGACGGGTGCTCAACGCAAGAACCCTTCGTAGTGCCGCTGCTGCAGCTGGGACTCGATCTGCTTGACGGTCTCGAGCCCGACACCGACGACGATGAGGATCGACGCCCCACCGAACGGGATGTTCGCGCCGACGCCCAGGACGATGAACGCGATGGTCGGGATGAGCGCGACGATCGCCAGGTACACCGAGCCGGGCGCGGTGATCCGCGAGATCACGTAGTCGAGGTACTCGGCGGTCGGCCGCCCGGCACGGATGCCGGGGATGAAGCCGCCGTACTTCTTCATGTTGTCCGCGACCTCGTCCGGGTTGAACGTGATCGCCGTGTAGAAGTAGCAGAAGAAGATGATCAGGATGACGTAGATCGCCAGGTGCAGCGGCGCGCTGGGCGACGCCAGGTACCGCGACACCCACTGGACCCACTCCGCGGCCGGGTCACCGAACTGCGCGAGCAGGCCGGGCACCGCGAGCAGCGACGACGCGAAGATCACCGGGATGACACCGGCCATGTTGATCTTGATCGGGATGTAGGTGCTCGACCCGCCGTACATGCGACGTCCGACCATGCGCTTCGCGTACTGGACCGGCACGCGTCGCTGCGACTGCTCGACGAACACCACCAGCGCGATGACCAGGACGACGATCGCCATGACCACGATGAACTTCGAGACGCCGTTGTCGGCACCGGCGATCGACCACATGGCGCCGGGGAAGCTGGCCGCGATCGACGTGAAGATGAGGAGGGACATGCCGTTGCCGACGCCGCGCTCCGTGATGAGCTCACCGAGCCACATGATCAGGCCGGTACCGGCCGTCATGGTGATGACCATGATCAGCAGCGTCTGCCACGAGTCGTTCGGGATGACCTCGACGGTGCACCCGCTGAAGAGCTGACCGCTGCGCGCGACGGTGATGATCGTCGTCGACTGCAGGACCGCGAGGCCGATCGTCAGGTACCGCGTGTACTGCGTGAGCTTCGCGGTGCCGGACTGGCCCTCCTTGTGCAGCTCCTCGAAGCGAGGGATGACCACCCGGAGCAGCTGCACGATGATGCTCGCCGTGATGTACGGCATGATCCCGAGCGCGAACACCGAGAGCTGGAGCAAGGCTCCGCCGCTGAACAGGTTCACCAGCCCGAGCAGGTCGTTGCCCTGCGACTGCTCGATACACGTCTGCACGTTCGGGTACGACACACCCGGCGTCGGCAAGAACGAGCCGACACGGAAGAGCACCATGATCCCGATGGTGAAGAGCAGCTTGCGCCGCAGGTCGGGCGTCCGGAACGCCCGCACGAATGCGCCTAGCACCTGGTCCTCCTGGGCCGCCGGAGCGGCATCTCGAACGACCGGGCCATTCCGGCCGTGCAGCCCGCGACGAGTCGCGAGCACCGGGGCACCCTAACTGATGCCCGCCGACATACGGAACGGGACCGGTGGGTAACTACGTCCCCACCGGTCCCGTCCTTCGATCAGTCCTGCGCGACGCTTCCGCCGGCGGCCACGATCGCGTCCTTCGCGGACGCCGAGTAGGCGTCGACCGCGACAGAGACCTTGACCGTGAGCTCACCGGTGCCGAGCACCTTGACGGGCTTGCCCTTGCGGACAGCGCCCTTCGCCACGAGGTCGGCGACCGTCACGTCGCCACCGCTCGGGTACAGCGCCGAGAGCTTGTCCAGGTTGACCACCTGGTACTCGACGCGGAACGGGTTCTTGAAGCCGCGCAGCTTCGGGAGGCGCATGTGCAGAGGCATCTGCCCGCCCTCGAAGCGCGTCGGCACCTGGTAGCGGGCCTTGGTGCCCTTGGTGCCACGACCGGCCGTCTTGCCCTTGGACGCCTCGCCACGACCCACGCGGGTCTTGGCGGTCTTGGCGCCCGGGGCCGGACGGAGGTGGTGCACCTTGAGCGTGCCCCCGTTGCCGGGCTGCGCAGCGGCCTCGGCCGCCTTCGCCGCCGCGGCGGAGACCGACTTCTTCGGCGCAGCAGCCTTGGGCTCGGCCTTGGTGGCCTTCGCCTTCGGAGCCGCCTCGGTCTTCGCCTCGGCCTTGTCGGCCTTGGCCGGCTTGTCCGCCGCAGCGGCCTTCGCCTTGGTCGCCTTCGGAGCGGACTCCGTGTCGGCGGCCTTCTTCTCTGCAGCCTTCTTGGTCGCCGGCTTGGCGGCGGCCTTCTTGGGGGCCGTCACCTCGTCGGTGCCCTTCTCGTTCTCGTCAGCCATGGTCACTCCACCTCTTCGACCGCGACAAGGTGCGTCACCGTCTTGACCATGCCGCGGATCTCAGGGCGGTCCTCCTTGACGACGACGTCGCCGATCCGCTTGAGGCCGAGGGTGCGCAGGGTGTCGCGCTGGTTCTGCTTACCGCCGATGCCAGAGCGCGTCTGGGTCACCTTGAGTCGAGCCATCAGGCACCTGCCTTCGAGCCCGCCGCTGCGGCCAGGCCGGCAGCCTGGGCACGGAGGAGGGCAGCCGGGACGACGTGCTCGACCGGGAGACCACGGCGCGCGGCCACGGCCTCGGGACGCTCGAGGCCACGCAGGGCCGCGACCGTCGCGTGCACGATGTTGATCGCGTTCGACGAGCCGAGCGACTTGCTCAGGACGTCGTGGATACCGGCGCACTCGAGCACGGCGCGCACCGGGCCACCGGCGATCACACCGGTACCCGGCGAGGCCGGACGCAGGAAGACGACACCGGCAGCGGCCTCACCCTGGATGGGGTGCGGGATGGTGCCCTGGATGCGCGGGACCTTGAAGAAGTTCTTCTTGGCCTCCTCGACGCCCTTGGCGATCGCCGCGGGCACCTCCTTGGCCTTCCCGTAGCCGACACCCACGGTGCCGTCGCCGTCGCCGACCACGACGAGCGCGGTGAAGCTGAAGCGGCGGCCACCCTTGACGACCTTGGCCACACGGTTGATCGTCACGACGCGCTCGAGGAACGCGCTCTTCTCTGCGGCGTCGCGGCCACGGCCGCCGCCACCGTCACGGCCACGACCGCCGTCACGACGGTCGCCGCCTCCGCCGGTGCCGCCCGCGGGCGCCCCGGTGTTGCTGCGCTGAGGAGCAGCCATCAGTGAGTCCTCTTCTTTCGGAAGGTCGTCGTCGTCACAGCTTCAGCCCACCCTCGCGGGCGCCGTCAGCCACCGCGGCGACACGGCCGTGGTACTTGTTGCCGCCGCGGTCGAAGACCACGGCGTCGAGGCCGGCAGCCTTCGCACGCTCGGCGATGAGCTCGCCGACCTTGCGGGCCTTGGCAGTCTTGTCGTCGTTGGAACCGCGCAGGTCGGCCTCGAGGGTCGACGCGGACACGAGGGTCTGGCCGATGCCGTCGTCCACGACCTGCGCCGTGATGTGCCGGGCGGACCGGGTCACGACGAGACGGGGACGCGCAGCCGAGCCCGAGACCTTCTTGCGAAGGCGCAGGTGACGACGCTGGCGGGCAACACGCTTGCCCTTGCCCATGATCTTGAGAGCAGCCATGTTACTTACCGGCCTTTCCGACCTTGCGGCGCACGTTCTCGCCCGCGTACCGCACACCCTTGCCCTTGTACGGCTCAGGCTTGCGGATCTTGCGGATGTTCGCGGCGACCTCGCCCACCTGCTGCTTGTCGATGCCCTGCACCGAGAAACGCGTGGGGGCTTCGACGACGAAGGTGATGCCCTCCGGCGGGTTGACCGTGACCGAGTGGCTGAACCCGAGCGCGAACTCGAGGTCCGAGCCCTTCGCCGTCACGCGGTAACCGGTACCGACGATCTCGAGCTTCTTGATGTAGCCCTCCGTCACGCCGATGACGAGGTTCGCCAGCAGCGTGCGGGTGAGGCCGTGCAGCGAGCGCGAGGCGCGCTCGTCGTCGGGGCGGGTCACCACGAGGGCTCCTGCCTCGTCGCGCGCCACCTCGATGGGTGCGGGGATCGTGTGCGTCAGGGTGCCCTTGGGGCCCTTGACCGTCACGACCGCTCCGTTGATGTCGACATCCACGCCGGTGGGGACCGGGACGGGGACTCTGCCGATTCGGGACATGGCTAGCTCCTTTCCGTCTCGGACTTACCAGACGTAGGCGAGGACTTCCCCACCCACGCCCTTCTTGGCGGCCTGCTTGTCGGTGAGGAGACCGGAGGACGTGGACAGGATCGCCACGCCGAGGCCACCGAGCACCTTGGGCAGGTTGGTCGACTTGGCGTACACGCGCAGGCCCGGCTTGGACACGCGCTTGACGCCGGCGAGCGCACGCTCGCGGTTGGGGCCGTACTTGAGCTCGATGATGAGGTTCTTGCCGACGACGGCGTCCTCAACCTTCCAGCCCGTGATGTAGCCCTCCGCCTGGAGGATCTCCGCGATGTGCGACTTGAGCTTCGAGAACGGGATCAGCACGGTGTCGTGGTGAGCCGAGTTCGCGTTACGCAGCCGCGTGAGCAGGTCTGCGATGGGGTCGGTCATGGTCATGGGGCTTCCGCCCTTCCTCGCCGGGGTATCCCGCCCTCAAGAGAGCGGGACCTACCGACGTTCGTGTTACCGGGTGGGACTGGGGTTACCAGCTGCTCTTCGTGACGCCGGGGAGCTCGCCGCGGTGGGCCATCTCGCGCACGCAGATCCGGCACAGGCCGAACTTGCGGTACACCGAGTGGGGCCGGCCGCAACGCTGGCAGCGCGTGTAGCCACGCACCGCGAACTTCGGCTTGGCAGCAGCCTTGTTCTTGAGGGCGGTCTTCGCCATGGTCAGATCTCCTTGAACGGGAAGCCGAGGAGCTTGAGGAAAGCGCGACCCTCGTCGTCGGTGTCAGCCGTGGTGACGACCGTGATGTCCATCCCGCGGACGCGGTCGATCTTGTCCTGGTCGATCTCGTGGAACACGGACTGCTCCACGAGGCCGAACGTGTAGTTGCCGTGCCCGTCGAACTGCTGCGGCGAGAGGCCACGGAAGTCACGGATGCGCGGCAGCGCGGTGGAGAGCAGGCGGTCCAGGAACTCCCAGGCACGGTCACCACGCAGGGTGACGTGGGCGCCGATGGGCATTCCCTCACGCAGCTTGAACTGCGCGATCGACTTGCGAGCCTTGGTGACCTGCGGCTTCTGGCCCGTGATCTGGGTCAGGTCGCGGATCGCGCCCTCGATGAGCTTGGAGTCCTTGGCGGCCTCGCCGACGCCCATGTTCACGACGACCTTCACCAGGCGCGCGACCTGGTTGATGTTCTCGTGCGAGAACTGCTCGAAGAGAGCGGTCTTGATCTCGTCGTTGTACTTGGACTTCAGACGCGGGAGCGCCGGAGCCGTGAGAGTGGTCTCGGTCATCAGATGTCCTTACCGGAGCGCTTGGCGATGCGGACCCGAACGGTGCGGGTACGGCCGTCGCGCTCGACCTGCTCGGTGCGGTAGCCGACCCGGGTGCCCTTCTTGGTCTCCGGGTCCACGAGCATCACGTTGCTGATGTGGATGGGCGCCTCGACGGTCTCGATGCCGCCGGTGCGCGTGCCGCGCTGCGTCTGGCCGGCCTTCACGTGCTTCTGCACGCGCTGGACGCCTTCGACGACGAGCCGCTGCGACTCGACGAGCACCTCGAGGACACGGCCCTGACGGCCCTTGTCCCGACCCGAGATGACGAGGACGAGGTCGCCCTTCTTGATCTTCGCCATGGTCAGAGCACCTCCGGCGCCAGCGAGATGATCTTCATGAACTTCTTGTCGCGCAGCTCGCGGCCCACCGGGCCGAAGATGCGCGTGCCACGGGGTTCCCCGTCGTTCTTGAGGATCACTGCGGCGTTCTCGTCGAACTTGATGTACGAACCGTCCGGACGGCGGCGCTCCTTGCGGGTGCGCACGATGACAGCCTTGACGACGTCGCCCTTCTTGACGTTGCCGCCGGGGATGGCGTCCTTGACGGTGGCGACGATGACGTCACCGATGCCTGCGTAGCGACGGCCGGAGCCGCCGAGCACACGGATGCAAAGGATCTCCTTGGCACCAGTGTTGTCGGCGACACGAAGTCGCGACTCCTGCTGGATCATTACCTGCTCCTGTCGTCTGGCGGGTTCTCAGGCCGGTGTGGCCTGAGCCTGGCCGAACGGGTAGTTGCCGTGATGCACACGTCGCGCCGGGTGTCGTCCTGTCGGTCGGCACCCGGCGCCCGTGGGCAACTGGGGGTCGTACGGGAACTGCTGGCTTACTTGGCCTTCTCGAGGACCTCGACCAGGCGCCACCGCTTGGTGGCGCTCAGCGGACGGGTCTCCATGATGAGCACCAGGTCGCCGACGCCGGCCGAGCTGAGCTCGTCGTGCGCCTTGACCTTGCTCGTGCGTCGGATGACCTTGCCGTAGAGCGGGTGCTTGACCCGGTCCTCGACCTCGACCACGACGGTCTTCTCCATCTTGTCGCTGACCACGTAGCCGCGCCGCGTCTTGCGGTCGGCACGCTTCTCGGCAACAGCGGTGGTGTTCTCGTTCTTCTCGTCGCTCATCTGCTCACTCGCTCGCGCTCGGGGCGGTACGGATGCCGAGCTCGCGCTCACGCAGGATCGTGTAGATCCGCGCGATGTCGCGACGAACGGCCTTGAGACGCCCGTGGCTCTCGAGCTGGCCGGTCGCAGACTGGAAGCGGAGGTTGAACAGCTCCTCCTTGGACTTCTTCAGCTCGGCGACAAGCTTCTCGTCGTCGAAGGTGTCCAGCTCGCTGGGAGCCAGGTCCTTGGTGCCGATAGTCATCAGTTACCACCCTCGCGAACCACAAAACGTGTCTTCATCGGGAGCTTGTGCTGCGCGCGGCGCATGGCCTCGCGAGCCAGGGGCTCCGGGACGCCGGCGAGCTCGAAGAGAACTCGGCCCGGCTTGACGTTGGCGATCCACCACTCGGGCGAACCCTTGCCGGAACCCATGCGGGTCTCGGCAGGCTTCTTCGTGAGGGGGCGGTCCGGGTAGATGTTGATCCAGACCTTCCCTCCACGCTTGATGTGGCGGGTCATGGCGATACGAGCAGCCTCGATCTGCCGGTTGGTGACGTAGGCGGGCTCGAGAGCCTGGATGCCGTACTCACCGAAGGAGATCGCGGTACCACCGGTCGCGGCGCCGGAGCGCCCCGGGTGGTGCTGCTTGCGGTGCTTCAGCCTGCGCGGGATCAGCACGGTCAGGCCTCCGTTCCACTGTCGGGGGTCGTCGCTGCCGGAGCAGCGGCGGCCTCAGGAGCGGCTGCCTCAGGGGCGTCAGAGCGCTCACGACGAGGAGCACCGGTGCGCGGACCGCGGTCCGAACGCTCGCCACCGGGGCGATCCGTCCGCGGGCCACGAGCCGGCCGCGAGGGCTGGGTCGCCTGCTCGCGAGCGAACTCCTTCTCGGTCATGTCGCCCTTGTAGACCCACACCTTGACGCCGATGCGCCCGAAGGTGGTGCGAGCCTCGAAGAAGCCGTAGTCGATGTTCGCGCGGAGCGTGTGCAGGGGCACGCGGCCCTCGCGGTAGAACTCCGTGCGGCTCATCTCCGCGCCACCGAGGCGGCCGGAGACCTGCACGCGGATGCCCTTGGCACCGGCGCGCTGGGCCGACTGGATGCCCTTGCGCATGGCACGGCGGAACGAGACGCGGCTCGCCAGCTGCTCGGCGATGCCCTGGGCGACCAGCTGAGCCTCGATCTCGGCGTTCTTGACCTCGAGGATGTTCAGCTGCACCTGCTTGCCCGTGAGCTTCTCGAGCTCGCCGCGGATGCGGTCGGCCTCCGCGCCACGACGCCCGATGACGATGCCCGGGCGGGCGGTGTGGATGTCGACGCGGACGCGATCACGCGTGCGCTCGATCTCGACCTTGGCGATGCCGGCACGCTCGAGGCCCGTGGCCATGAGCTTGCGGATCTTGACGTCCTCGCCCACGTAGTCGCGGTAGCGCTGACCCGGCTTCGTCGAGTCCGCGAACCAGCGCGACCGGTGGTCGGTGGTGATGCCCAGGCGGTACCCGAGCGGGTTGACTTTCTGTCCCACTATCGGGCCCGTCCCTTCGTCTCACGCTCAGCGACGACCACGGTGATGTGGCTCGTCCGCTTGAGGATCTGGCTGGCCCGACCCTGTGCCCGCGGACGGAACCGCTTGAGCGTCGGACCCTCGTCGACGAATACCTCGGAGATGTAGAGGTCCGCCTCGTCCAGACGCTCGTTCGACCGCTTGGCGGTCTCCCGAGCGTTGGCGATCGCGCTCTCCACAACCTTGAGCACCGTCTCCCCCGCGGCCTGCGGTGCGAACTTCAGCACCGCCACAGCCTCGCCGGCCTGCTTGCCACGGATGAGGTCCACGACGCGCCGGGCCTTCTGGGGCGTGACGCGGACGAACCGCGCCTTCGCCTTGGCTTCCATTGCTGTCCTGCCTTCTTGTCTCTGCCGGTGAGGGCGTCGCCTGGCTGACCCGGGGGTCAGCGGCGACGACCCTTCCGGTCGTCCTTCTCGTGGCCGCGGAACGTCCGCGTCGGGGCGAACTCGCCGAGCTTGTGCCCGACCATCGCCTCCGTCACGAACACCGGGGTGTGCTTGCGTCCGTCGTGCACCGCGAACGTGTGGCCGAGGAAGTCCGGCGTGATGACCGAACGGCGCGACCACGTCTTGATGACGTTCTTCGTGCCGGCGGTGTTCTGGACGTCGACCTTCTTCTGCAGGTGACCGTCGACGAACGGGCCCTTCTTCAGGCTACGTGGCATCTCAGGCTCCTATCAGCGCTTGTTCTTGCCGGTGCGCCGACGGCGCACGATGAGCTTGTCGCTCGGCTTGTTCGGACGGCGGGTACGGCCCTCGGCCTGACCCCACGGGCTGACGGGGTGACGTCCACCGGACGTCTTGCCCTCGCCACCACCGTGCGGGTGGTCGATCGGGTTCATGGCGACACCACGGACGGTCGGGCGCTTGCCCTTCCAGCGCATGCGGCCGGCCTTGCCCCAGTTGATGTTCGACTGCTCGGCGTTGCCCACCTCGCCGACCGTCGCGCGGCAGCGCAGGTCGACGTTGCGGATCTCACCGGACGGCATACGCAGCTGGGCGTAGGGGCCGTCCTTGGCGACGAGCTGCACGGACGCACCAGCCGAGCGGGCGATCTTCGCACCGCCACCGGGCCGAAGCTCGATGGCGTGGATGACCGTACCGGTCGGGATGTTGCGCAGCGGCAGGTTGTTGCCGGGCTTGATGTCGGCGCCGGGGCCGTTCTCGATGCGGTCACCCTGCGACAGCTTGTTCGGCGCGATGATGTAGCGCTTCTCGCCGTCCGCGTAGTGCAGGAGCGCGATGCGGGCGGTGCGATTGGGGTCGTACTCGATGTGAGCGACCTTGGCCGGCACGCCGTCCTTGTCATGGCGACGGAAGTCGATGACGCGGTACGCACGCTTGTGACCGCCACCCTGGTGGCGCGTGGTGATGCGACCCGTGGAGTTACGGCCGCCCGTCTTGTGGAGGGGACGGACGAGCGACTTCTCCGGAGTGGAGCGCGTGATCTCGACGAAGTCGGCGACGCTGGAGCCACGACGGCCCGGCGTGGTCGGCTTGTACTTGCGGATTCCCATGAGTTCTCAGTCCTTCGCTCAGCCGACCGGACCACCGAAGATGTCGATCGTTCCCTCGCGGAGGGTGACGATCGCACGCTTCGTGTCCTTGCGGCGGCCGATGCCGAAACGGGTCCGACGGGCCTTGCCCTGACGGTTCGCGGTGTTGACCGACTCGACCTTGACGCCGAAGACCTGCTCGACGGCAATCTTGATCTCGGTCTTGTTCGCCCGCGGGTCGACGAGGAAGGTGTACTTCCCCTCGTCGAGCAGGCCGTAGCTCTTCTCGGAGACGACCGGCGCGAGCAGGATGTCGCGCGGGTTCTTGCCGATGTCGGTCACTTGGTCTCCTCCTCGGTCTCGGGAGACCCGACGGTCGCAGCCACGGCGGCACCCTTGACGGGGCCGGCCAGGAACGCGTCGAGCGCGCCCTGCGTGAACACGACGTCGTCCGAGATCAGGACGTCGTAGGTGTTGAGCTGGTCGGAGACCAGCAGGTGCACCCGCTCGACGTTCCGCAGCGACTTCCACGTGATCTCGTCCTGACGCTCGACGACCACCAGGACGTGCTTGCGCCCCGACAGGTTGTCGAGCACGGCGAGCGCGGACTTCGTCGACGGCGCCGTGCCCGGGGCGAAGCCCGAGACGACGTGCACGCGGCCGGCACGAGCGCGGTCCGAGAGAGCACCGCGGAGCGCCGCGGCCTTCATCTTCTTGGGGGTGCGCTGCGAGTAGTCGCGCGGGGTGGGGCCGTGGACGACGCCACCACCGGCGAACTGCGGAGCACGCGTCGAACCCTGACGGGCGCGGCCGGTGCCCTTCTGCTTGTACGGCTTGCGCCCACCACCGCGCACCTCGCCACGAGACTTCGTGTCGTGGGTGCCCTGGCGTGCCGCCGCGAGCTGCGCGACGACGACCTGGTGGATCAGCGGGATGTTGGTCTGCACGTCGAAGACGTCCGCGGGCAGATCGGCCGAGCCGGTCTTCTTGCCCTCGGAGTCGACCACGTCGACGGTCAGCGTGTCACTCATGGTCACGCCCCCTTCACAGCGGAACGCACGACCACGACGCCACCCTTGGGGCCGGGAACGGCACCCTTGACGAGGAGCAGGCCCCTCTCGACGTCGACCGCGTGCACGGTCAGGTTCTGGGTGGTCTGGCGGTCCACGCCCATGCGACCGGCCATCTTGATGCCCTTGAACACGCGCGACGGCGTCGAGGCGCCACCGATCGAGCCGGGCTTGCGGTGGTTGCGGTGCGCACCGTGCGAGGCGCCGACGCCGTGGAAGCCGTGACGCTTCATGACACCGGCGGTGCCCTTGCCCTTGGTGGTGCCGATGACGTCCACGAGCGAGCCGGCCTCGAAGAGGGCGGCCGTGAGCTCCTGGCCGAGCGTGAACTCGGAGGCGTTCGGCGTACGGATCTCGGCCACGTGCCGGCGGGGGGTGACCCCGGCCTTCTCGAAGTGGCCCTTCAGCGGCTTGGTGACCTTGCGCGGGTCGATCTGGCCGTGGGCCAGCTGGACCGCGGCGTAGCCGTCAGCATCGGCGGAGCGCACCTGGGTCACGACGTTCGTGCCGACAGCGACGACGGTGACCGGGACGAGACGACCGTTGTCGTCCCACACCTGGGTCATGCCGAGCTTCGTGCCGAGCAGAGCCGTGACTGCGCGCTCGTTCTGCTGGGTAACCATAGAAATCAGTTCCTTCCCAGCGTCAGAGCTTGATCTCGATGTTCACGTCCGCAGGCAGGTCGAGACGCATGAGCGAGTCGACGGCCTTCGGCGTGGGATCGATGATGTCGATGAGCCGCTTGTGAGTACGCATCTCGAAGTGCTCGCGGCTGTCCTTGTACTTGTGGGGCGACCGGATGACGCAGAACACGTTCTTCTCCGTCGGCAGCGGCACCGGACCCACGACCGACGCACCAGCGCGAGTCACCGTGTCGACGATCTTGCGCGCCGAGCTGTCGATGACTTCGTGGTCGTAGGACTTGAGCCTGATGCGGATCTTCTGTCCCGCCATGGCGCTTCTACTTCCCTCTGTTTGGAACCGGCCCGTCCGACCCCCGCACTCGGGCGTGTCGCTTGGCGCGACACACCGTTGCGCTGCGTACCCTCTCAGGCACGAGATCGGTGGTTGTTGTCGGGCGTCAACCACCGGGTGATCCCGGGGTCCAGACGCCTTCCACGTGTGTGAGCCCTGTCGTGCGCTGCGCGCGCGAACGCGCCGCCCTCAACTAGGCAACCTGAACAGTGTGCCAGAGAGCGCGCCGTAACTCCAATTGCGTCCGTCACACCCTGCGCGACGATCGGCGTGATCTCGCGCACAACGACGCTCCACACTCCACGCACCCCGGCCGCCCGACGGCGCTCCCCCGCCACCCGCACCGACCACAGCAAGGACCGTGCCGAGCGCTGCCCGAACACTCGATCGCACCCGCTGCAGGGCACGCTCTCGACGGTTCCGGGCGCGCTCAGCGATGCGGCTGGATGGCGAGAGGAGTGGGGGTGCGCGTGGGCGCCGGGCGCGCAAGCAGCGCCGCGCTCCGGGCAGGGGCGCGGGCGGGCGAGGACCGGTCAGCGTTGTAGCGCAGGGTGCAGACCGTGCCGGGCGAGGGCCGCCCCGAACCGGTCACGGTCCAGCGCCACGTCCCAGGTCCACCGCACGACGCGGGCGCCACCGGCACGCAGCCGGTCCTCACGCAGCTTCTCGGCCCAGAGCCGGTCCTCGACCCTGCGCTCGTCGGCGATGCCGTCGACCTGGTACTTGAGCCGCCCGTCGAACTCCCCGACGAGGCGTAGCTCCGGCCACCAGAAGTCGACCCGGCCGATCGCCCCGTCCCTATCCCCCAACCGATGCTGGAGGACGGGCGACGGCAGCCGGAGCTCGATCATGCGCCCCCTGCTGAGCGACTCGCCCGGAGACTCGGCGAGCCCTGAGGTGTGCTCGAGCACGCGGCGCGCGGCTCGGACGCCCCGCGCGGGACCGAGGCTCTCGACCGTCGACCGGAGCTCTTCGACGGTGGTCAGCCGTCGTCGGAGCGCATGATCGGCGGCCGCGAGGCCCGAGACGAACGGCACGCTGCGCGCGAGGTCGACGACGGTGCGGCTCACCGACGACCGCCGGACCCCGTCGACCTCGACGACGTCGAGGTGACCCGAGCACGACCGGCGCGTGACGCCCGGCCTCGACCGCCCACCCGGAGCAGCGCCGACGGCGATCTCGACCGAGGCCGGCCACGGACCGATGAGCGTGAGTCCCCAGAGAGCGGCCGCGGACGCGTGGGAGAACACCGCGTCCGGCTGGTCGCGGTGCGCTGCGACGACCAGCAGTCGGTGACGCTCCGTCGGAGTGGTCGCGCGCCACCGCTCCGCACCGACGTAGGCGCCGCGCCGCAGCCGGACGATCTCGCCCCGGTCCGCGGCTCGTCGCAACGCCCCCGTGCCCACGCCTCGGTCGTGCGCCGTCCTCGTCCAGAACAGCCCGCCCTGAAGCAGTCTCTGCAGCTCGCCGGCCCCCTCCATCCCGGCACCCTGGCAGAGGGGAAGGGCGACCGGAGCATGCCTTCCACAGCCCCACCGCACCCGCAGGTGCGCTCCGGCGCCGAGCGCGCCCGACATCGTCGAGCGCTCCTGGTGCAGCCTGCGCGCTCGACGCTGACGGGCGCGCTCGGCGTGAGGGGTGTCGTGACGGAATCGTTGTGTGGGGCGGGGGCCGTAGCGGGGCGGGGGCCGTAGCGTGGGGTCATGTCACGACCGGTCACCTGGGTGCTTGTCGGCTCCGTCGGCGCCCTGGTGCTCGCGGGATGCACCCCCGAGTCGTCGCCGGGTTCCCCGAGCTCGCAGCCGACGTCGTCCAGCCCTTCGCCATCCACGGCCGCCGCCTCACCGAGCGTGCCGGCATCTCCCCCCGCCGAGACCCAGACGGCGACCCCGACGTTGCTGCCCGGTGAGCCCTGCGACCCCGCGGACGGCTCCCCCGACTGCACCGACGCGACCGGCATCGAGGGCGGCGGGTATCGGTACATCGAGGGATACGCCGACTGCGTCGCGACGTTCGGCGGCGAGGAGGCCTACGGCATCTGCTTCGACCTCGAGGGAGACGGCTACGCCGGCTACCCCGACTCGGGCTGAGCCGCCGACCGCACGCACGAGAAGGGCCCGGGAGCCGAAGCTCCCGGGCCCTTCTGCGTCAGTTCAGCTGCCCCGAGGGGCGAGCATCACTTGATGATCTTGATGACCTTGCCCGAGCCGACGGTGCGGCCACCCTCGCGGATGGCGAAGCCGAGGCCCTCTTCCATCGCGATGGGCTGGATGAGGTTCACGTGGATCTCGGTGTTGTCACCGGGCATGACCATCTCGGTGCCCTCGGGCAGCGTGATGACGCCGGTGACGTCGGTGGTGCGGAAGTAGAACTGGGGGCGGTAGTTCCCGTAGAACGGGTTGTGACGGCCACCCTCGTCCTTGGCCAGGATGTAGACCTGGCCCTCGAACTCGGTGTGCGGCGTGATCGAGCCGGGCTTGACGACGACCTGGCCGCGCTCGACCTCCTCGCGCTTCGTGCCACGCAGGAGCAGACCGACGTTCTCGCCGGCCTCGGCGTAGTCGAGCAGCTTGCGGAACATCTCGACGCCGGTGACCGTGGTCTTGATCGCCTTCTCCTTGATGCCGACGATCTCCACCTCCTCGTTCACCTTGAGCTTGCCGCGCTCCACGCGACCGGTGACGACGGTGCCACGACCGGTGATCGTGAAGACGTCCTCGATCGGCATGAGGAAGGGCTTGTCGATGTCGCGCACCGGGTCCGGGACGGACTCGTCGACGGCCTCGAGCAGGTCCTCGACGGACTTGACCCAGACCGGGTCGCCCTCGAGCGCCTTCAGGCCGGAGACGCGCACGACGGGGACGTCGTCGCCGTCGAAGCCCTGGGCCGAGAGGAGCTCGCGCACCTCGACCTCGACGAGCTCCAGGATCTCCTCGTCGTCGACCATGTCGGTCTTGTTCAGCGCGACGAGCAGGTAGGGCACGCCGACCTGACGGGCGAGCAGGACGTGCTCACGCGTCTGGGCCATCGGGCCGTCGGTCGCCGCGACCACGAGGATGGCGCCGTCCATCTGCGCCGCACCCGTGATCATGTTCTTGATGTAGTCAGCGTGACCCGGAGCGTCGACGTGAGCGTAGTGACGCTTCTCCGTCTGGTACTCCACGTGCGCGATGTTGATGGTGATACCGCGCTGCTTCTCCTCAGGGGCCTTGTCGATCTCGTCGAAAGGCGTGAAGGGGTTCAGGTCGGGGTACTTGTCGTGCAGCACCTTCGAGATGGCCGCCGTCAGCGTCGTCTTGCCGTGGTCGACGTGGCCGATGGTGCCGATGTTGACGTGCGGCTTCGTCCGCTCGAACTTCGCCTTGCCCACTGGGTGTCCTCCTCAGGACTTGGTAGAGATTGGCCGACGTTCTGCGGCTACCGGACGGTAGCCGTTCGACGCGGCGTCCTACGGGTCGGTTTGTGTGATGGAACTACAGGGTTCGACCTGTGGGACTACTCGCCCCGGGTCTTCTTGATGATTTCCTCGGCAACGTTCCGAGGAACCTCGGCGTAGCTGTCGAACTGCATCGAGTACACCGCGCGACCCTGGGTCTTCGACCGCAGGTCACCGACGTACCCGAACATCTCGGACAGAGGAACCTGGGCGCGGATGACCTTCACGCCCGTCGCGTCCTCCATCGACTGGATCATGCCGCGGCGCGAGTTGATGTCGCCGATGACGTCACCCATGTACTCCTCAGGAGTACGGACCTCGACGGCCATGACCGGCTCCAGGAGAACCGGGTCGGCCTTGCGGACCGCTTCCTTGAGGATCATCGAGCCCGCGATCTTGAACGCCATCTCCGAGGAGTCGACGTCGTGCGCGGCACCGTCGAGCAGGATCGCCTTGACGCCCACGAGCGGGAAGCCCGCCAGGACGCCGAGCTGCATCGCGCTCTGGATGCCGGCGTCGACCGACGGGATGTACTCGCGCGGGATGCGGCCACCGGTGACCTTGTTCGAGAACTCGTACAGCTCGCCCTCGGCGGGGTCCAGCGGCTCGAAGGTCATCTGGACCTTCGCGTACTGGCCCGAGCCACCGGTCTGCTTCTTGTGCGTGTAGTCGATCTTCTCGACCGTGCGACGGATCGTCTCGCGGTACGCGACCTGCGGCTTGCCGACGTTGGCCTCGACCTTGAACTCGCGACGCATGCGGTCCACGAGGATGTCGAGGTGGAGCTCGCCCATGCCGCCGATGACGGTCTGGCCGGTCTCCTCGTCGTGCTTGACGCGGAAGGTCGGGTCCTCCTCGGCCAGCTTCTGGATGGCCACGGAGAGCTTCTCCTGGTCACCCTTCGTCTTCGGCTCGATGGCGACGTCGATCACCGGCTCCGGGAACGTCATCGACTCGAGCACGACGGGGTGCGCCGGGTCGCTCAGGGTGTCACCGGTGGTGACGTCCTTGAGCCCGATGAAGGCGTAGATGTGACCGGCCGTGGCGTCCTCGACCGGGTTCTCCTTGTTGGAGTGCATCTGGAAGAGCTTCCCGATGCGCTCCTTCTTGTTCTTGGTCGAGTTGAGCACCTGGGCGCCCTGCGCCACCTTGCCGGAGTACACCCGGACGTAGGTGAGCTTGCCGAAGAACGGGTGCGAGGCGACCTTGAACGCGAGGGCCGAGAACGGCTCCGTCGAGTCCGGGTGACGCTCGACGACGAGCTCCGGGTCCTTCATGTCGTGGCCCTCGACCGCCGGGACGTCCAGGGGCGTCGGCAGGTAGTCGATGACGGCGTCGAGCATGGGCTGGACGCCCTTGTTCTTGAACGCCGAACCACACAGGACCGGGTACGCCTCGGACTTGACGGTGAGCTTGCGGATGCCGGCCTTGATCTCGGCGACCGTCAGCTCCTCGCCACCGAGGAACTTCTCGAGCAGCTCGTCGTCGGTCTCGGCGACGGCCTCGAGGAGCTCGGCGCGGTACGTGTCCGCCTTCTCCACCAGGTCGGCCGGGATGTCCTCGACCTCGTACTTCTCGCCCAGGGCGGTCTCACCGCGCCAGACGAGGGCACGCATGGTGACCAGGTCCACGACGCCGATGAAGTCGTTCTCGGCGCCGATGGGCAGCTGGATGACCAGCGGCTTGGCCTTGAGGCGGTTCACGATCGTGTCGACGGTGAAGTAGAAGTCCGCGCCGAGCTTGTCCATCTTGTTGACGAAGCAGATGCGCGGGACGTCGTACTTGTCGGCCTGACGCCAGACGGTCTCCGACTGGGGCTCGACGCCCTCCTTGCCGTCGAAGACGGCGACGGCACCGTCGAGGACGCGCAGCGAGCGCTCGACCTCGACCGTGAAGTCCACGTGGCCGGGGGTGTCGATGATGTTGATCTGGTTGTCGTGCCAGTAGCAGGTCGTCGCGGCCGACGTGATCGTGATGCCGCGCTCCTGCTCCTGCTCCATCCAGTCCATCGTCGACGCGCCGTCGTGCGTCTCACCGATCTTGTAGTTGACCCCGGTGTAGAACAGGATCCGCTCGGTGGTCGTCGTCTTGCCGGCATCGATGTGAGCCATGATGCCGATGTTGCGGACCTTCGTGAGGTCCGTCAGCACATCCAGTGCCACGTGAGTTGCCCCTTGTCGGTTGGCTTGGGTGGCGCCACCGGTCCGGCCCGAGGATCGGACCGGCGGCGCAGCGCCCGTGAGTGCCGGGTTTACCAGCGGTAGTGCGCGAAGGCCTTGTTGGACTCGGCCATCTTGTGCATGTCCTCGCGACGCTTCACCGCGGCACCGAGGCCGTTGGACGCGTCGAGGATCTCGTTCATGAGGCGCTCGGTCATCGTCTTCTCGCGGCGAGCGCGCGAGTAGTCCGTGAGCCAGCGCAGCGCGAGGGTGGTCTGACGGACCGGGCGCACCTCGACGGGCACCTGGTAAGTGGCGCCACCGACGCGGCGCGAACGCACCTCGAGCGACGGGCGGACGTTGTCCAGTGCGCGCTTGAGCACGACGACCGGGTCGCCCTGCGTCTTCTCACGGACACCCTCGAGGGCGCCGTAGACGATGTGCTCCGCGACGGACTTCTTGCCGTCGAGCAGGACCTTGTTGATCAGCTGCGTGACGACCGGGGACCCGTAGACCGGGTCGATGACGAGCGGCCGCTTCGGGGCCGGACCCTTGCGAGGCATCAGCCCACCTTCTTCGCGCCGTAGCGGCTGCGCGCCTGCTTACGGTTCTTGACGCCCTGCGTGTCGAGGGCACCACGGACGATCTTGTACCGGACACCCGGGAGGTCCTTCACACGGCCACCGCGCACGAGCACGATGGAGTGCTCCTGCAGGTTGTGACCGACACCGGGGATGTACGCGGTGACCTCGACCTGGCTCGAGAGGCGGACGCGCGCGACCTTGCGGAGCGCGGAGTTCGGCTTCTTCGGGGTCGTGGTGTAGACGCGGGTGCACACACCGCGTCGCTGGGGGGAGCCCTTGAGGGCAGGCGTCTTCGACTTGTTCGTCTTCGCCTGCCGGCCCTTGCGGACCAGCTGCTGGATCGTAGGCACTACGTCTCCGTCTGTTGGATGAATCTCTGGTCGACCGGCACCCGTCACCCTGGACGGCCGGCATGGTCGAGGTTCGTCGCCCGTCGCGCGACTACCTCGCAGTTCTTGCGTCCCGCACCGACCCCCGCACCCGGGCGTGTCGCCCCGGTCCTCCGCACCGCAGTCCGCAAGGTTGCCTTGACGGAGAGACGGCGCGGTGGGGGAAACCACCCGATGCAACCGGACCCGCCCATCCCGAACAGATGTCCGGAGCCGGGGCGTCCACCGAGTGCATGCGCGAGAGCCCGACGGCGCGGGCACGGTGTCCTACGTTACCTGGCGCCCGGATGGGCGTCAAAGCGGCTAGGTCACACCTGGAGTGAACGTCGCCACGTGCGCAACTGTTCCGGACAGCCCGAAGGGCCCACCGCGAACGGTGGGCCCTTCGGTGGTGCTTCGATCAGCGGTAGTCGCCGAAGTCGATGTCCTCGAGCGGGATCGCCTCGCCCGAGCCGAGGCCCAGGGCGGGGAAGTCGATCTCGTCGTAGCCGAAGGTCGGGTACAGCTCGGCCTTGGCCTCCTCGGTGGGCTCGACCGCGATGTTGCCGTAGCGGGGCAGCCCCGTGCCGGCCGGGATGAGCTTGCCCAGGATGACGTTCTCCTTGAGGCCGAGCAGCGGGTCGGACCGACCCGACATCGCGGCCTCGGTGAGCACCCGGGTGGTCTCCTGGAAGGAGGCCGCCGACAGCCACGAGTCCGTCGCGAGCGACGCCTTCGTGATGCCCATGAGCTCCGGACGACCCGACGCCGGCTGACCGCCCTCGGACACCGCAGCGCGGTTCGCGTCCTCGAAGCGACCCCGCTCGGCGAGCTCGCCGGGCAGCAGGTCCGTGGTGCCGGAGTCGAGGACCGTCACGCGGCGCAGCATCTGCCGCACGATGACCTCGATGTGCTTGTCGTGGATGTCCACACCCTGGGAGGAGTAGACGACCTGCACCTCGTCGACCAGGTGCTTCTGCGTCGCACGCGGGCCGAGGATGCGCAGGACCTTCTTCGGGTCGACCGCACCCTGGACCAGCTGGGTGCCCACGGAGACGTGGTCACCGTCCGAGATCAGCAGGCGCGAGCGCTTGGTGATCGGGTAGGCGATCTCCTCCGAGCCGTCGTCCGGCGTGAGGACGAGGCGACGCGAACGGTCCCCCTCCTCGACCGCGATGCGGCCGGAGAACTCCGCGATGGGCGCCTCACCCTTGGGGGTGCGGGCCTCGAAGAGCTCCTGGACACGCGGCAGACCCTGCGTGATGTCGTCGGCCGACGCCACACCACCGGTGTGGAAGGTACGCATCGTCAGCTGCGTGCCGGGCTCACCGATCGACTGGGCCGCGATGATGCCGACGGCCTCGCCGATGTCGACGAGCTTGCCCGTGGCCAGCGAACGGCCGTAGCAGCGCGCGCAGGTGCCGACGCGGGACTCGCAGGTGAGCACCGAGCGGATCTTCATCTCGGTGACGCCCGCCTCGAGCAGGCGGTCGAGCAGCACGTCGCCGACGTCGTCACCGGCGTGACCGATGACCTCGCCGTCGATCGCGACGTCCGTCGCCAGCGTACGCGAGTAGACGCTCGTCTCGACCTTGTCGTGACGACGCAGCGCACCGTCGGTACCCGGCACGCCGATCGGCATGGTCAGACCACGCTCGGTGCCGCAGTCGTCCTCACGGACGATGACGTCCTGCGAGACGTCCACCAGACGACGGGTCAGGTAGCCCGAGTCGGCGGTCCGCAGAGCGGTGTCCGCCAGGCCCTTGCGGGCACCGTGCGTCGCGATGAAGTACTCGAGGACCGACAGCCCCTCGCGGTAGTTCGACTTGATCGGGCGAGGGATAATCTCGCCCTTCGGGTTGGCGACGAGGCCACGCATACCGGCGATCTGACGGACCTGCATCCAGTTACCACGGGCACCGGAGCCGACCATCTTGTAGACGGTGTTCTGACGCGGGAAGTTCTCCTGCATCGCCTTGGCGACCTTGTCCGTCGCCTGCGTCCAGATCTCGATGAGCTCCTGGCGCCGCTCGTCGTCGGTGATCAGGCCCTTCTCGTACTGGCCCTGCACCTTCGCCGCACGTCCCTCGTGCTCCTCGAGGATGGCTGCCTTGGCCGCCGGGGTCGCGACGTCCGAGATGGAGATCGTGACGCCCGAGCGGGTGGCCCAGCGGAAGCCGGCCTCCTTGAGCGCGTCCAGCGAGGCAGCGACCTCGACCTTGGGGTAGCGCTCGGCCAGGTCGTTGACGATGACCGAGAGACGCTTCTTGTCGACGACGCCGTTCTCGTACGGGTAGTCCACGGGCAGCAGCTCGTTGAACAGCGCACGACCCAGGGTCGTCTCGAAGATGAGCGTGTCACCCTCGGTCCAGCCCTCGGGCGCGTCCTCCTCGGTCAGCACGAGGTCGTCGAAGCGGATCTTGACCACGGCGTTCAGGTCCAGGGAACCCTGGTCGAACGCCATGACCGCCTCGGAGACGGTGCTGAAGGAGCGGCCGGCGCCGAGCGCCTCGTCCTTGTCGTTGGTCAGGTGGTACAGACCGATGATCATGTCCTGCGAGGGCATGGTCACCGGACGACCGTCCGACGGCTTCAGGATGTTGTTGCTCGAGAGCATGAGGATGCGGGCCTCGGCCTGCGCCTCCGCGCTCAGGGGCAGGTGGACGGCCATCTGGTCACCGTCGAAGTCCGCGTTGAACGCGGCGCAGACGAGCGGGTGCAGGTGGATCGCCTTGCCCTCGACCAGCTGGGGCTCGAACGCCTGGATGCCCAGACGGTGCAGCGTGGGTGCGCGGTTGAGCAGCACCGGGTGCTCCGTGATGACCTCTTCGAGGACGTCCCAGACGACGGGACGGGCACGCTCGACCATGCGCTTGGCCGACTTGATGTTCTGCGCGTGGTTGAGGTCAACGAGGCGCTTCATCACGAACGGCTTGAACAGCTCGAGCGCCATCTGCTTGGGCAGGCCGCACTGGTGGAGCTTGAGCTGCGGGCCGACGACGATGACCGAACGGCCCGAGTAGTCGACGCGCTTGCCGAGCAGGTTCTGGCGGAACCGACCCTGCTTGCCCTTGAGCATGTCCGAGATCGACTTGAGCGGGCGGTTGCCCGGACCCGTCACCGGACGGCCACGGCGGCCGTTATCGAACAGCGAGTCGACGGCCTCCTGGAGCATCCGCTTCTCGTTGTTGACGATGATCTCGGGCGCGCCCAGGTCGAGCAGCCGCTTGAGGCGGTTGTTCCGGTTGATCACGCGGCGGTACAGGTCGTTCAGGTCCGAGGTGGCGAACCGGCCACCGTCGAGCTGGACCATCGGACGCAGGTCCGGCGGGATGACCGGGACGGCGTCGAGCACCATGCCGGTGGGCGAGTTGGTCGTCGTCAGGAACGCGTTGACGACCTTGAGCCGCTTCAGGGCACGCGTCTTGCGCTGGCCCTTGCCGGTCTTGATGATCTCGCGCAGCGAGTCGGACTCGGCCTCGAGGTCGAACGCCTCGAGACGCTTCTGGATCGCCGCGGCGCCCATCGAGCCCTCGAAGTAGTTGCCGTACCGGTCCTGGAGCTGGCGGTACAGCATCTCGTCGCCCTCGAGGTCCGCGACCTTGAGGTTCTTGAACCGGTCCCAGACCGCGTCGAGACGGTCGAGCTCGAGGTCGGCACGCTTGCGCAGCTGCGCCATCTCGCGCTCGGCCGAGTCGCGCACCTTGCGGCGGGCGTCGGCCTTGGCACCCTCGGCCTCCAGCTCGGCCAGGTCGGCCTCGAGCTTGGTGGCGCGGGTGTTGATGTCGTTGTCGCGGCGGTCCGAGATCTCCTTCTTCTCCAGGTCGATCCCGTTCTGGAGGTTGGGGAGGTCCTCGTGGCGACCGTCGACGTCGACCCACGTGATCATGTACGCCGCGAAGTAGATGACCTTCTCGAGGTCCTTCGGGGCGAGGTCGAGCAGGTAGCCGAGACGCGACGGCACACCCTTGAAGAACCAGATGTGCGTGACGGGCGCGGCGAGCTCGATGTGGCCCATGCGCTCACGACGGACCTTCGAGCGGGTCACCTCGACGCCGCAGCGCTCACAGATGATGCCCTTGAAGCGCACGCGCTTGTACTTGCCGCAGTAGCACTCCCAGTCCCGGGTGGGACCGAAGATCTTCTCGCAGAACAGGCCATCCTTCTCCGGCTTCAGGGTCCGGTAGTTGATGGTCTCGGGCTTCTTCACCTCACCGTGCGACCAGGCACGGATGTCGTCGGCCGAGGCAAGGCCGATACGCAGCTCGTCGAAGACGTTGACGTCGAGCAAGGGGGGTCCTACTTCCTTCGCTTGCCGGTCTCGATGGACCGGCGGACGGAAATGTTGCTAAAAGGTGCGGGCACCCGGTCGGCATCTCAGGTGAGCAGCCGACCGGAGCTCGACGTCAGATCTCTTCGATGCTGCTGGCGTTCGGACGCCGGGACAGGTCGATGCCGAGCTCCTCCGCTGCGCGGTAGACCTCGTCGTCGTTCTCCTTCATGTCGATGGAGACGCCGTCCGAGGAGAGCACCTCCACGTTCAGGCAGAGCGACTGCATCTCCTTGAGGAGGACCTTGAAGGACTCCGGGATGCCCGAGTCGGGGATGTTCTCCCCCTTGACGATCGCCTCGTACACCTTGACGCGTCCGGGGACGTCGTCCGACTTGATGGTGAGGAGCTCCTGCAGCGTGTAGGCGGCGCCGTACGCCTCCAGGGCCCACACCTCCATCTCGCCGAACCGCTGGCCACCGAACTGCGCCTTACCACCCAGCGGCTGCTGCGTGATCATCGAGTAGGGACCCGTGGAGCGTGCGTGGATCTTGTCGTCGACGAGGTGGTGCAGCTTGAGGATGTACATGTAGCCGACCGCGACCGGGTCCGGGAACGGCTCGCCGGAACGCCCGTCGAACAGGCGCGCCTTGCCGTCGCCACCCACGGTGCGCACACCGTCACGGTTCGGCAGCGTGGCCGAGAGCAGACCGGTGAGGGTCGTCTCCGGGACACCGTCGAACACGGGCGTGGCCACCGGGTTGCCGGCCGGCGAGGACGCGGCGATGGCCGGGACGTCGTCCCGCCAGGACACGTCGCCCTCGGCGAGCTGGATGTCCCAGCCCTGCTTGGCGACCCAGCCGAGGTGCGTCTCGAGGACCTGGCCGACGTTCATGCGGCCGGGCACACCGAGCGGGTTGAGGACGACGTCGACCGCGGTCCCGTCGGCGAGGAACGGCATGTCCTCGACGGGCAGGATCTTGGAGATGACGCCCTTGTTGCCGTGACGGCCGGCGAGCTTGTCGCCGTCGGTGATCTTGCGGCGCTGCGCGATGTACACGCGGACCAGCTCGTTCACGCCGGCGGGCAGCTCGTCGCCGTCCTCCCGGCTGAACGTGCGGACCTCGATGACCGTGCCGGACTCACCGTGGGGCACCTTGAGCGACGTGTCGCGGACCTCGCGCGCCTTCTCACCGAAGATCGCACGGAGCAGGCGCTCCTCCGGGGTCAGCTCGGTCTCACCCTTGGGCGTGACCTTGCCGACGAGGATGTCGCCGGCGCCGACCTCGGCACCGATGCGGATGATCCCGCGCTCGTCCAGGTCCGCGAGGACCTCCTCGGAGACGTTCGGGATGTCCCGCGTGATCTCCTCGGGGCCGAGCTTGGTGTCGCGCGCGTCGACCTCGTGCTCCTCGATGTGGATCGAGGACAGCACGTCGTCCTGCACGAGGCGCTGCGACAGGATGATCGCGTCCTCGTAGTTGTGGCCCTCCCACGACATGAACGCGACCAGCAGGTTGCGGCCGAGCGCGAGCTCGCCCTCGTCCGTGGCCGGGCCGTCGGCGAGCACCGAGTTGACCTCGACGCGGGCGCCGGTGTCGACCAGCACGCGCTGGTTGTACGAGGTGCCCTGGTTCGAGCGGCGGAACTTGGCGACGCGGTACGTCGTCGTGGTGGCGTCGTCGTTGGCGACGACGATCAGGTCCGCCGACACCTCGGTGACGACACCCGGCTTCGTCGCGACGATGACGTCGCCCGCGTCGATGGCCGCACGACGCTCCATGCCGGTGCCCACGAGCGGGGCCTCGGAACGGACCAGCGGGACGGCCTGGCGCTGCATGTTGGCACCCATGAGGGCGCGGTTGGCGTCGTCGTGCTCCAGGAACGGGATCAGGGCCGTGGCCACCGACACCATCTGGCGCGGGGAGACGTCCATGTAGTCGACGGCCTCGCCGGCGACGTACTCGATCTCGCCGCCCTTGACGCGGACCAGGACGCGGTCCTCCTCGAAGGCACCGTTCGCCTTGAGCGGGGCGTTGGCCTGCGCGATGACGTGGCGGTCCTCGTCGTCGGCGGTCAGGTAGTGGACCTCGTCGGAGACCTTGCCCTTGATGACCTTGCGGTACGGGGTCTCGACGAAGCCGAACGGGTTGATCCGCCCGTACGTGGCGAGCGAGCCGATGAGGCCGATGTTCGGGCCTTCCGGGGTCTCGATCGGGCACATGCGGCCGTAGTGCGACGGGTGGACGTCACGGACCTCCATGCCGGCGCGGTCGCGGGACAGACCACCCGGGCCGAGCGCGGACAGGCGACGCTTGTGCGTCAGGCCCGCGAGCGGGTTGTTCTGGTCCATGAACTGCGAGAGCTGCGACGTGCCGAAGAACTCCTTGATCGACGCCACCACGGGGCGGATGTTGATCAGGGTCTGCGGCGTGATCGCCTCGACGTCCTGCGTCGTCATGCGCTCGCGCACGACGCGCTCCATCCGCGACAGGCCCGTGCGGACCTGGTTCTGGATGAGCTCGCCGACCGCGCGGATGCGACGGTTGCCGAAGTGGTCGATGTCGTCGGGCTCGACGCGGATCTCGACCGACTCGCCGGCACGCGTGCCGGGCAGCGAGGGCAGGTCGATGTGCAGCGACGCGAGGTACTTGATCGTGGCGACGACGTCGTCACGCGAGAGCACCGAGTCCGCGAGCGGGACGTCCAGGCCGAGCTTCTTGTTCAGCTTGTAGCGACCGACCTTCGCGAGGTCGTAGCGCTTCGGGTTGAAGTAGAAGTTCTCGATGAGCGCGCGGCCGGCCTCGACCGTGGGCGGCTCGCCCGGGCGGATCTTGCGGTAGAGGTCGAGCAGCGCCTCGTCCTGCGTCTGGACGTGGTCCTTGTCCAGGGTGTCGATGACGGCCGGGTAGTTGGCGAACTCCTCGCGGATCTCCGCGTCCGTCATGCCGAGCGCCTTGAGCAGCACCGTGGCGTTCTGCTTGCGCTTGCGGTCGACGCGGACGCCGACGTTGTCGCGCTTGTCGATCTCGAACTCGAGCCAGGCACCACGGCTCGGGATGACCTTGGCGGTCAGGACGTCCTTGTCGGACGTCTTGTCCGCGGTGCGCTCGAAGTACACGCCGGGCGAACGGACGAGCTGCGAGACGACGACGCGCTCGGTGCCGTTGATGATGAACGTGCCGCGCTCGGTCATGAGCGGGAAGTCGCCCATGAAGACCGTCTGGCTCTTGATCTCACCGGTCGTGTAGTTGACGAACTCCGCCGTGACGAAGAGCGGCGCGGCGAAGGTGAAGTCCTTCTCCTTGCACTCCTCGGCCGTGTACTTCGGCGGCTCGAAGCGGTGCTCGCGGAACGACAGCGACATGGATCCGCCGAAGTCCTCGATGGGCGAGATCTCCTCGAAGATCTCCTCGAGACCGGCGGTCTCGGGAACGTCCTGCCGACCGGCCTCGAGGGCCAGGGCCACGCGGGCCTGCCACTTCTCGTTGCCGAGCAGCCAGTCGAAGCTCTCCGTCTGCAGACCGAGCAGGTCCGGGACCTCGAGGGGCTCGTGGATCTTGGCGAAGGAGATACGGCGAGAGGCGGTGCGGTTCGCGATGGCGTCGGCGGTCGGAGCAGAAGGGGTGCGCGAGGCAGCCAAAAGAGGGGTCCTTCCCAGCGGATCGAGTGCACGCTGCACTGGTCCTGGCTAGGCGCGATCCCCCGGCCGGCGAGCCCCACGACGACGTGTCTTGACGACGAAGGTGGGCTCGGGTTATACGGGATCGCGGGCACAGGCCAGCGCAAAGCGCTAGCATACTCGGCCGCCGAGTCAAAGTCCACCCGGCATCGACACCTCCTGGCGCCACCCGACAAGTCGGGCGACGGACCCTGAGGCGTCCGGTACGAACGGGCGGCTCCGCCCGCACGGCGACGTCATTGGCGCCGCGCACATGGTGGCACACGTGGCCCGACCGCGAAAGTCCGTCCCCCATGCGGACGCGACGAGGCCCGCACCCCGTGCAGGGTGCGGGCCTCGTCGAGCGTGCTGCGTGCTACCTCCGCGCGACCGGCTGACCGGCGACGGAGGTGGTGATCACTTGAGGGTGACGGTGGCGCCAGCGGCCTCGAGCTGCGCCTTGGCCTTCTCGGCGGCCTCCTTGGTGACACCCTCCAGGACGGCCTTGGGGGCGGCGTCGACGACGTCCTTGGCCTCCTTCAGACCGAGGGACGTCAGGACGCGCACCTCCTTGATGACCTGGATCTTCTTGTCACCGGCGGCCTCGAGGACGACGTCGAACGAGTCCTTCTCCTCCTCGGCCTCGACCTCGGCAGCGCCACCGGCGCCGGCGGGGGCCGCAGCGGCGACGGGAGCGGCAGCGGTGACCTCGAAGGTCTCCTCGAACGCCTTCACGAACTCGGAGAGCTCGATGAGGGAGAGCTCCTTGAACGCGTCGATGAGCTCGGTGGTGGTGAGCTTCGCCATGGTGGCGGTTCCTTCCGATCGATGTCCGAGGGCCGTGCTGGCCATGCTCGGACGGGGGTTCTTGAGCGCCTGTGCCGGATGGCTCAGGCAGCGACCTCGGTCGACTCCTCCAGCTTGAGCCGGAGAGCGTCGACGGTGCGTGCAGCCTGAGCGGCGGGCGCGGTGAACAGGTAGGCCGCCTGGAACAGCGACGCCTTGAACACGTTGGCCGCCTTGGCCAGCAGGACCTCACGGGACTCGAGGTCCGCGAGCTTGGTGACGTCCGCAGCGGTCAGGGCGCGTCCTTCGAGGACACCGCCCTTGATGACCAGTGCGGGGTTCGCCTTGGCGAAGTCACGCAGACCCTTGGCGGCCTCGACCGGGTCACCGGAGACGAAGGCGATCGCCGACGGGCCCTTGAGCGCGTCGTCGAGGCCTTCGAGGCCGGCATCCTTGGCCGCGATCGCGGTCAGCGTGTTCTTCACCACGGCGTAGGTTGCGTTGCCGCTGAGCGCCTTGCGCAGCTTCTTGAGCTGCGCAACGGTGAGCCCGCGGTACTCGGTCAGCACGGCCGCGTTGGAGTCACGGAACAGGTCCGTGAGCTCTGCGACAGCGGCTGCCTTGTCCGGCCTCGCCATGGCAATCCTTCCGATGGTGGTGCCACCGGTCGTCACGCCCCGCAAACGAAAGAGCCCCGCGCAGGCGCGGGGCTCGGCAGGCAGCTCGGCGCAAGCCGAACCATCCGGGAACTCTCACCTGCGCTGGCCTCCGCTGCTGCGGGACTTCGGGCGATCGGGCCGCGAGCACTGCGTGCGCACGACACGGTCGACGACCGGCGGTCTTTGGGTGCTCCCAGAGTACGGCACCGCCCGGGGGCGGCCAAATCCGCTCCCCTCCGAGCACCCGACGCGCCCGACGCCGTGCGCTCAGGCCGCGCCGTGGGCGCTGAAGGTGCTCCAGTTGACGTACCCACCGGGGGTCTCGCGATCGATCTGCGCGCGGGCCGCGTGCAGGGCGTGCGCCATCGTCTCGCCCGCAGCCAGACCGCGGTGCAGGGCGACCATCAGGTCGACCGCCTCCACGTCGGGGATCGCCGCCACGCTCGCGACGACCCCGGCCGTGCCCTGGGCGAGCATCGCGCTGACGAATCCGAGCACCTCCCCGCCCGCGTACGCCACGTCCGCGCCGGCGTGGCACGACGCCAGGACCAGCCGCCGCGGTGCGACCCCCGCGGCGTGCAGCTCCTGCACCGTCACGGGGCCGTCCGCCAGCTCGAGCGAGGAGAACATCGGGTTGTCGGCGCGCAACGAGCCGTGGCACGCGAGGTGGCCGAGATCCGCCTCGGCAAGGAGCGCCGCGACCGGCGCAGCACGGCTCTCGTGCGCGGGCACGACCACGGAGTCCGGGTGGACCGTCCGCAGCGCGTCGACCTCCTCCTGCGCGCCCGCGAGCCCGGGACCCGCGACCAGCACCGTCCGGCCGCTGCCGCGGGACGGCTCCGTCTCCAGCGTGCGGATCCAGAACGTCGCCGACGGTGCGAGCGCCAGCGGGCCGTCGTGCAGCGCCGACCACGGGATCCCGTGGAGCAGACCGACCGGCACGACGACGAGCTCGTCCGCCGGGTCCACGCCGAGCGGTTCGACGAGCATCCGGCGCAGGCGCGCGACCCGGAAGTCGGCGCTCGTCCGCGCGGCGTCGGCGGTCGCAGGGCTGTGCGGGTTGGCGAGGCGGCGCAGGGCGAAGAAGAGCGACCGCAGCTCGGTGCTGACGTCCGGCTCGGGCGCCAGCTCGACCACGCGTGCGCCGCGCGGTTCGACGACGACGGCCACCAGCCGACCGTCGAGGCGGCCGTACTCGACGAGGACACGTCCGTCCAGAGCGTCGCGGATCCGACCCAGCGTGGGCACCGACCCCGCGCTCGGCCGCCTGACGGTGACGTCCACGAGCCACGCCGACGAGCGGTCGAGCGCCGACTCCCCCGTGGCGAGCCCGCCCGACCGGGTCGACATCCGCGGCTCGCCCGCCGGTCCGGCGCCCTCGGACCCTCCGCGGGGGCCGAGTCGGCCGAGATCGTCGTCGAGCACCGGCAGACGCGTCAGGAGGGCTGCGGCCCGCGTGCGTTCCATCCAGGCGAGCACCCGGGCGGGCGAACGGCCCTGCAGCGCCACCCCCAGCCCGATCTCTCCGAGCTCTGCACCGTGGCCCGAGGCCAGGGCGCGCAGCTCCATCGTGGGCAGGCTCGACCGGTGGACCGCCAGGTCACGCAGCCCGGCACGGCACGCCGACATGGTGGCCGGCGAGTCCCCGCGGATCCGCGCGCCGAGCGCCTCGGCGACCCTGCCCCGGATCCGCACGAGGACCGGCCCCTTCGGCGCGAGGTTGCTCGCGCGGGCGAACTCGCGCACCGCCACGGAGTCACGGCCGGACTCGGCGGCCACCCGGCCTGCCACCAGGTGGGCGTGGACCGCCCCCGTCCTGCTCCCGGCACGCTCCAGCCGCGCGGCGGCGCGCCGCACGACGTCCAGCTCCGCCGTGCCGACGGGTCCGGCCGACAGCTGCGCCTCCACACCGATGAGGCGCGCCCGGTCCCGCCACCCGGTACGCCGCTGGCGTTCCAGGACCGTCGCCGCGACCGCCGCGGTGTCCCGAGCGGTCTCGACGTCGCCGTCCAGCAGGCAGATCTGGGCCAGCCGGAGCTGTGCCTCCGCGCCCATGAACGGGACGTTCGCGGCACCGAACTCGTCGACGGCGCGCGCCGCCGCCGCGCGCGCCTCGGGCAGCAGACGGAGGTCCGCCATCGTGTCGGCGTACTCCGCGTAGTACTCCCCCAGCGGCAGACCGGCGTCGGCGTAGATCCGGGCCGCCGCCTCGAAGTCGCGCAGGCCGCGCGCCAGCTGCCCGGACTGGACGGCGATCCACGCCCGGCTCTGGATCGCGGGCGCCGCGGCCGCGGGTCCCAACCGGTCGGCGACGGCGACCGCCTGGTCCGCCCGCCGCATCGCCTCCGCGTGACCGCCGCGCTCGGCCACGATGAGCGCGAGGTTGTTGAGCAGCTTGTAGCGGTCGGTGTCGGTCAGGTCGGGCAGGTCGACCAGGGACCGGTACTGCGCCTCCGCGCGGTCGAGCAGGCCGGCGTTGTGGTCGAAGGTCGCCCGCTGCGCCCGGATGTGCAGGAGGACCTCGCGCCGCTCCCCGTCGCCCACGTCGGACGCACCCTCGACCGCGACCAGCGCCGCGTCGAGGTCACGCCGGGCCGCCGCGACCCGCCCCATCTCCTGCCGGACGGCCTGCCGGGTCATCAGCAGGTGCGCCTCGAGCATGCCGAGATCGTGCCGACGGCTCACCCGGACCGCCTCACCGAGCAGCCGTTCCGCCGTCGCGTGGTCCCACGCCGACCTGCGCGCCCACGCCAGAGCACGAAGGCTCCACGCGAGAGCCTCGGGATCTGCCATCCTCCGAGCCAGGGCAACCGCGTCGAGCGCATCCGGCTCTCCCCGGCGGGGGTCCGTGCTCACCACATCAAAAAGTGCCCGTGCATGTATCACGAGCGCCACCGGCTGCTCTAACACTTCAGACCGGTCGGGGCTCGAGGACCGGGCACTCGAGGACCGCGGGTACACACCTGCGGATTCTAGGCGGACGAAAGGGACCGAACGTGACGAACTCCGGCGACGGCGGACAGCCCGGCCTGCCCTTCGGCAGCGACTACACGCCCGACGCGGCAGCGGCAGAGCCCGGGGCGCGGGTGCGACGACGCGTCCAACGGCAGGTCGAAGAGCTCTCGACGAACCGCACCAACCCCGTCTCACAACGACAGCTCGTCCGCGCCGTCAGCAGCCGCTACCAGGAGCGTCGTGGCCGCAGGCTCGCCACGGTCGTCGACCCCCGCGGGCTCGACGTGCTGCTCGTCTCCGACGAGATCCTCGTCACCGAGCAGACCTGGGCCGACCCGGGCGCCCGCGGCTACCTGGAGCGTCAGGGGCTGAGCGAAGACGACCTCGGCTGTCCCGACCTGGAGAGCCGCCTCGTCCGGCTGGTGACCTCGGAGGACCGGACCGCGCAGGACCTCGACGACATCGCCACGGAGCTCCGCAGCCGCGGGTTCGCCGCCTCGCTCACCCACATCACGCCCTGTTCCCCGGTCATCAAGTCCCGCAGCCTGGGCGGGCCCGCACCCGCCGACGGGCTCGTCCCCTTCGCCGACTACCCCGTCGTGGACGCCGGCAGCGGACCCGTGGCACGCGTGGCCGTCATCGACACCGGGATCGTCGGCGCCCCCCGGACCGACGGGTGGCTCCAGTCCGTGGAGCGGCACCGCCGGGACGACCCCGACACGCACGGGAACGAGAACAACATCGACCTGCTCGACGTCGAGCCGCGCGACGGGCTCCTGGACTTCTCGGACGGGCACGGGACGTTCGTGAGCGGCATCGTCGCCCAGGTGGCACCGTCGGCGGACATCGCGGTGTACCGGGCCCTGCGGGGCGGCGGCGCCGGCAGCGAGCTCGACGTCGCCTGCGCGATGGTGCGCGCGGTGAAGGCCGGAGCCCAGGTCCTCAACCTCTCCCTCGGCTGCCAGACGCGTCACGACCAGCCGTCGTTGGCGATCGCCGCCGCGCTCGACTGGATCGGCGAGTTCGAGCGGACCCACGACGCCGAGGTCGTCGTGGTCGCGGCCGCAGGCAACTACGGCGACACCGCTCCGGTGTGGCCCGCCGCCTTCCGGCGCGTCGTCTCGGTCGCTGCGCTCGCGAGCGACCTGCGAGCCACGCCCTGGTCGAGCCACGGCTTCTGGGTGGACTGCTCGACGGTCGGCGAGGGCATCCAGTCCACGTTCGTCGAGGGCACCGAGTCCTACGAGTTCACCGGCGAGCCCGACACCTTCGGCCCCAACGCGTTCGCGCACTGGAGCGGCACCTCGTTCGCCGCACCGCAGGTCACCGGCGCGATCGCCCGAGCCATGCACGAGCACGGTCTCGGACCCCGCGAGGCATTCAGGTGGCTGATGGCTCGGGGCCGTGCGATCCCCGACTTCGGCCAGGCGCTGAGCATCCTCCCCGGCGTGTGAGCCTTCGGACAAGGGCCGCGCGGAGCGACATGATGAGGGAGGGGAAGAATGCGCGGATCTGAGAGGGAATGCGTCATGGAGCTAGAACCCGACCTCACCGACTCGTACCGGACGTGGGGGACGACCGCGCTCGTCACCGGTGCCCTCGGGGGCGACGAGCAGGCCTGGAACGAGATCGTCCGCCGGTACGCCCCTGCCGTCCTCGCCCGGGTCAGGCAGTTCCGGCTCACCCCCGACCTGGCCGAGGACGTCGCGCAGACCGTCTGGCTCAACCTGCTCGAGAACCTCGACAAGCTCCGTGAGCCCAAGGCGCTGCCCGGGTGGATCGCGACCACGGCGCACCACGAGTGCATCCGCGTCACCACGCGCAACCGCCGGTCGGTCCCCGTGGACCCGCTCGCGGGCAAGCTCGACGGACAGCTGGTCGTGGACCTCGACGAGGGCATCGACCGCGTCGAACGCCAGCGCGTGCTGCGGGAGAGCCTCAGCGAGCTCAACGAGCACCAGCGAGAGCTGCTCATGCTGCTGGTGGACGACCCTCCGCTCCCGTACGCGGAGATCGCACGACGGCTGGACATCCCGGTCGGTTCGATCGGTCCCACCCGGGGCCGCATCCTGGCGCGGCTGCGACAGACAGCCGCGATACGCAACTACGTCGCGGCGAACGTCGCCGCATTCGGGGAGGAGGGTCACAGTGTCCTGGCACTCGAGTGACGGCGCGAACGAATCAGGCAGGGGCATGCACCCCGCCAACAGGTGGAGCGACGACGAGGCGCTGAGCGCGGAGCTGGTCGACGCGCTCATCGAAGGGCCGCTCTACGACCGCGTGGTCGCCGGTGCGACCACGGCCTTCCGCACCCACCGCCGGATGCTGGCGGACGACGACCAGATGGACTTCATCCTGCTGTCGCTCGTCCACGACTCCCGGATCTCGGGTGACGTGGTCGGTGTGCGCGACCGGACCGGTGGCGCCGCGCGGACCCTCGTCTTCCACGGCGACGACCTCGGCGTCGAGGTGGAGGTGCAGGCGGACGCGATCGACGGTCAGCTCGTGCCGCCGCGACCGGGTCAGGTCATCGTGCACGCCCCGGACGGCGTCGTGACGACGGTGGAGACGGACGAGGTCGGGTGCTTCCGCGTGGAGCTCGAGGCCGGCGGTCTGCTGCGCCTCGAGTGCAAGAGCGCCGGGAGCAGGTGCCTGACGGAGTGGTTCCCCTGGTGACCTGACGGGTCACACGACGAAGGCCCGGTCCGCAGGGGGGACCGGGCCTTCGTCGTGCTGGCGCAACCGTCAGGCGGCGTCGTCCTCCGACGTGAGGTTCCGCGTCTTGTTCTGGTCGACGAGGATGCCGGGGCCGTTCGTCGTCGAGAAGGTCGCCTTCGCGATGTAGCGGCCCTTCGAGGCGGACGGCTTCAGACGCAGGATCTCGTCGAGCGCGGCGGCGTAGTTCTCCACCAGCGCGGTGTCGCTGAACGAGGTCTTGCCGATGATGAAGTGCAGGTTCGCGTGACGGTCCACGCGGAACTCGATCTTCCCGCCCTTGATGTCGGACACGGCCTTGGCCACGTCCATCGTCACGGTGCCCGTCTTCGGGTTCGGCATGAGACCACGCGGGCCCAGGACCTTGCCCAGTCGACCGACCTTGCCCATGAGGTCGGGCGTCGCGACGGCGGAGTCGAAGTCGGTGTACCCGGCCGCGACCTTGTCGATCAGCTCGTCGCCGCCGACCTCGTCGGCGCCGGCCGCACGGGCCTGCTCGGCACGCTCGCCCGTCGCGAAGACGATGACGCGGGCGGTCTTGCCGGTGCCGTGGGGCAGGTTGACCGTGCCACGGACCATCTGGTCCGCCTTGCGCGGGTCGACACCGAGGCGGAAGGCCACCTCGACGGTCGCGTCGTACTTGGTGGTCGACGTCGTCTGCGCGAGGCGGACGGCCTCGAGGGGCGTGTAGAGGTGCCCCTCCTCGATCTTCTCGACCGCGGCGCGGTACGCCTTGCTGTGCTTGGCCATGCTGTTCTCCTGTCGTGGTCAGTCGGGCTGTTCAGGCCCTTCCACATGTGTCTCAGCGAGCCGGACTCGGCCCACTGTGTCGTGCTGTCGGTCAGCCCGAGGTTCCTTCTTCTCGGTCTGACCTTCGCTCACACTCCGGTCAGCCCTCGACCTTGATGCCCATCGAGCGGGCCGTGCCGGCGATGATCTTCTCGGCCGCGGCGAGGTCGTTCGCGTTGAGGTCCTCGAGCTTGGTGCTCGCGATCTCGCTGATCTGCGCCTTGGTGAGAGTGGCGACCTTCACGGTGTGCGGCGTCGGGGAGCCCTTGGCGACACCGGCGGCCTTCTTGATCAGCTCAGCGGCCGGCGGCGTCTTCGTGATGAAGGTGAACGAGCGGTCCTCGTACACCGTGATCTCCACGGGGATGACGTTGCCGCGCTGCGCCTCGGTGGCCGCGTTGTACGCCTTGCAGAACTCCATGATGTTGACGCCGTGCTGGCCCAGTGCCGGACCGATGGGCGGCGCAGGAGTGGCCGCGCCGGCCTTGATCTGGAGCTTGATCAGGCCGGTGACCTTCTTCTTCGGGGGCATTGCTACATCCGTTCGTGTCGTGGGCCGACGCCGTGGGCGATGACCCGGTTGCAGTGCTCGCCCGCAGCGCGGGGAGCGTCAGTCAGATCTTGGCGACCTGGCTGAAGGACAGCTCGACCGGGGTCTCCCGGCCGAAGATGGAGACGAGGACCTTGAGCTTCTGGTTCTCGGCGTTGATCTCGGAGATCGTCGCGGGCAGCGTGTCGAACGGGCCGTCCGTGACGGTGACCGACTCGCCGACGGTGAAGTCGACCTTGATCTGCGACGCGGCCTTCGCGGCACCCGCGGCCGTGGTCGGCTGCTTGGGCTCCAGCGACGGCGCGAGCATCGAGAAGACCTCGTCGAGCGTCAGCGGCACGGGCTGGTGCGTGTGGCCGACGAAGCCGGTCACGCCCGGCGTGTGCCGGACGGCGCCCCACGACTCGTCGGTGAGGTCCATGCGGACCAGGACGTACCCGGGGATCCGGACGCGCTTGACGACCTTGCGCTGCGCGTTCTTGATCTCCACGACCTCTTCCATGGGGACCTCCACCGCGAAGATGTAGTCCTCCATGTTCAGGCTCTGGCGACGGTTCTCGAGGTTCGCCTTCACGCGGTTCTCGTAGCCCGCGTAGGAGTGGATGACGTACCAGTCACCGAGCTGGCTCCGGAGCTGCGCCTTGAACGCGGCGACCGGGTCCTCCTCGACGTCGGGCTCGTCCTCGGCCTCCTCGGCCTCGTCGGCGGCAGGCTCAGCACCCTCGTCGGCCGGCTCGTCGCTCTCGGTGGCGTCGGCGACGACGTCCTCGGACGAGGCGTCCTCGACGGCCGACGACTCGACGGCCTCGACCGACGCGATGGCGTCCTCGAGCTCCGCCTCGGCGCCCGTGGTGGGCTCCTGCGACTCCTGCGACACGTGCGAACCTGCTTTCTCCTGCGTGTGCGCCCCGGCGTGCCGGTGCGATGTGTGCTCGACCCAGGTGGGGCGACATCCTCGTTCGTCGGAGCCGGAGCCCCGCGCGGTGTCAGCCTCCGAAGACCCAGAACGTGAGCTTGCCGATGCCCAGGTCGACCACCGTGACGAAGGCCATGACCACCGCGACGAACACCAGGACGACGCTCGTGTAGGTGATCAGCTCCGACCGCGTGGGTCGGACGACCTTCTTCAGCTCCGCGACGACCTGGCGGACGAAGAGCGCGATGCGCGCGAACAGTCCGCCACGGGACTCGCCCTTGCGGGCGGCCTTGGACGTCGACGGGCGTGCCGCCGAACCCTCGGCGTCGGACGCCGCAGCCGGTGCTGTTTCGCTCACGTCTGGCCCCTACGTCTCGTGATGGTTCGTCGAGCCGAGTTCCGTGCGGAAATCGGCGAACGGACGGGCCGACGCGTCGCGCCGGACCGACCGGCGGTCCTGCTCGCTTCTCCTGGACCACCGGGCGAACCCGGAGAACCAGACGCGTGCGCAGGGCAGACAGGACTCGAACCTGCAACCTGCGGTTTTGGAGACCGCTGCGCTACCAATTGCGCCACTGCCCTACGGCGGTCTGGCCTCCATGACCGGACCCGCGCGACACCGACGGACACCACCCGGAGGGGGTCCGTGCAGCTACCGGAGTTCTCCGGGGCACGGCTGATCATGGCGGACGTCAACCGCCGGGGGTCCACTGTACGCGACGAGCGCCGATGGGTCGAACCGTCCTCGAGGCGGCGTGAAACCCACCGATATCACTCCCCGACATCGATGGGCACCGGCGGACGTGACCTCTGCCACTATGGCCCCGTGAGCGAGCAGACCCCTCCCCGTGCCCGTGTGTCCGCCCGACTGGCCGCGATCGCCGAGTCCGCGACGCTGGCGGTCGACGCCAAGGCCAAGGCGCTCAAGGCCGCCGGTCGCCCCGTGATCGGCTTCGGCGCCGGGGAGCCCGACTTCCCGACGCCCGGTTACATCGTCGAGGCCGCGATCGCCGCGGCGAAGGACCCGGTCAACCACCGCTACACGCCCGCCGCGGGACTGCCGGCGCTGCGGGAGGCGGTCGCCGCGAAGACGCTGCGCGACTCCGGGTACGAGGTGAAGCCGTCGAGCGTGCTGGTCACCAACGGCGGCAAGCAGGCGGTCTACCAGTCGTTCGCGGCGATCGTGGACCCGGGCGACGAGGTCCTGCTCCCCGCCCCCTACTGGACCACCTACCCGGAGGCGATCCGGCTGGCGGGCGGCGTGCCCGTCGAGGTGTTCGCGGGGGTCGACCAGGGCTACCTCGTGACGGTCGAGCAGCTCGAGGCCGCGCGCACGCCGCGCACCAAGGTGCTGCTGTTCTGCTCGCCGTCCAACCCGACCGGTGCGGTGTACTCGCCCGAGCAGACCGCCGCGATCGGCCGCTGGGCCCTCGAGCACGGAGTCTGGGTCATCACCGACGAGATCTACGAGCACCTCACCTACGACGACGCGGTGTTCACGCCCATCGTTCGCGCGGTGCCGGAGCTGGCGGACACGACGATCGTCCTCAACGGCGTCGCCAAGACCTACGCGATGACGGGGTGGCGGGTCGGCTGGATGATCGGCCCGGCCGACGTCATCACCGCCGCGACGAACCTGCAGTCGCACCTGACGTCGAACGTCGCGAACGTGTCGCAGCGGGCCGCGATCACCGCGCTCACGGGCGACCTCGCCGCCGTCGAGGAGATGCGGACCGCGTTCGACCGGCGCCGGCGCACGATCGTCGAGATGCTGTCGCAGATCGACGGCGTGCGGATCCCCGCACCCGAGGGGGCGTTCTACGTCTACCCGTCCGTCGAGGGCGTGCTGGGCCGCACGATCCGGGGCGTGACGCCGCGCACGTCGGCGGAGCTGGCCACCCTGATCCTGGAGCAGGCCGAGGTCGCGGTGGTGCCCGGTGAGGCGTTCGGCCCGAGCGGGTACCTGCGGCTGTCCTACGCGCTGAGCGACGCCGACCTGGTCGAGGGCGTCACCCGGATCCAGGCGCTGCTGGCCGAGGCCGAGTAGTCCGGCGATGCCTCCCCCGAAAGACGCAGCCGTCGAGGTCACGGGGCTCCGCAAGGTCTACGGCGAGAAGCGGGCGGTCGACGGCCTGGACCTGCACGTGGGGCACGGCGAGGTCGTCGCGATCCTCGGCCCCAACGGCGCGGGCAAGACGACGACCGTGGAGATCCTCGAGGGCTACCGGTCGCGCGACGGCGGAGAGGTGCGGGTGCTCGGGCAGGACCCGCAGGACGGCGACCGCGCCTGGCGCTCCCGCCTGGGCATCGTGCTGCAGAGCAACAACGACCTCGCCGAGGCGACGGTCGCGGAGCTGGTCCGGCACTTCGCGCGGTTCTTCCCGGATCCCCGGGACCCCGACGAGGTGATCGCGTCCGTGGGCCTGCAGGACAAGGTGCGGACCCGAGCGCGCCAGCTGTCCGGTGGGCAGCGGCGGAGGCTCGACGTCGCGCTCGGCATCGTCGGGCGCCCCGAGCTCCTGTTCCTCGACGAGCCGACCACCGGCTTCGACCCCCAGGCCCGGCGCTCGTTCTGGGACCTGGTCGAGTCGCTCGCGGCCGACGGCACGACGATCCTGCTGACGACCCACTACCTGGAGGAGGCCGAGCGCCTCGCCGACCGGGTCGTGGTGGTGCGGGACGGGCAGGTCGTGGCGCAGGGCGCACCGGCGGACCTCGGGGGGCGGACCGCGCGACAGGCCGTGGTGCGCTGGACGCAAGACGGGCAGACGCACGAGGTCCGCACCGACACCCCGACGCAGACCGTGGTCGAGCTGACCGCGGCGCTGGGCGGCGAGGTGCCCGGGCTGCAGGTGCTGCGCCCCACGCTCGAGGACGTGTACCTGAGCCTGATCGACGGGGCCGAGGCATGAGCGACGTCGACACGCGGACGCGGCTTCCCGGCGTGCTGCGCCTCGGGGCCGCGCGGACCGGCTACGAGGTCCGGACGTTCTTCCGCGAGCGCGACGCGGTCGTCTTCATCTTCGCGTACCCGATCATCATGCTCGCGATCTTCGCGACGGTGTTCGGCCAGGACGGCGCGACGGTCGGCCCGCCGCCGGGGATCCCGTTCGCGCAGTACTTCCTGCCCGGGATGCTGGCCACGGGCATCATGCTGTCGAGCTTCCAGCATCTCGCCATCTCCATCGCCGTCGAGCGTGACGAGGGTGGCCTCAAGCGCCTGCGCGGCACCCCGCTGCCTCCGTCCGCGTTCTTCCTGGGCAAGATCGGCGAGGTGCTCGTGACCTCCGTGGTCCAGACAGCGCTGCTGCTGACAGCCGCGGCGCTGATGTTCGGCGTCGCGCTGCCCACGACCGCGACGGCCTGGGCGACGTTCGCGTGGGTGTTCGTGCTGGGTACGGCCACGGGCACGCTCTGCGGGGTCGCCTTCTCCTCGGTCCCCCGCTCCGGCAGGTCCGCGAGCGCGGTCGTGACGCCGATCGTCCTGGTGCTGCAGTTCATCTCCGGGGTGTTCTTCGTGTTCAACGACCTGCCCACGTGGATGCAGCAGGTGGCGTCGGTGTTCCCGCTGAAGTGGATGGCGCAGGGCATGCGGTCGGTCTTCCTGCCGCCGAGCGCGGAGTCGTGGGAGGTCAGCGGGTCGTGGCAGCACGGGGCGACCGCCGTCGTCCTGCTCGTGTGGGCGGTCGCCGCCCTCGTCGTCGGGGTCCGCACGTTCCGCTGGCAGCGTCGCGACGACGGTTGAGCCGAGCCCTTGATCCTGACGCCGCGTGAGGTCCTAGCGTCGGTCGCATGACAGGACATCGGGTGGGCGAGCTGGCGACCGCGACCGGGCTGACGGTGCGGACGCTGCACTACTACGAGCAGATCGGGTTGCTGACCCCGTCGGGCCGCAGTCCCGCAGGGCACCGGATCTACGACGCGGCCGACGAGGCACGGTTGTACCGCGTCAGCCTCCTGCGCCGGCTGGGCATGGACCTCGCCGAGGTCCGGCGCGTGCTCGACGACCCCGCGTGGGACCTCACGTCGGCCCTGGAGGCCCACCTGGTCGCGCTCGACGCGCGCCTCGACGCGACGGCCCGGCTGCGGTCGAGGGTCGCCGGTGCGCTGGCTGCGGGCGGCGCGGACCTGCTCGCGGTCGTCGAGGAGCTGACGCTGCTCGACCCGCCCGCGCAGCGACGGATCGTCCTGCTCGTCTACGCCGACATCGGCGCGGCGCACGCGTGGCTGGTCGAGCGGTTCGGGCTGCTGCCGGGCGAGCTCGTGCGGGACGGCGACGGTCGCGCGGTGCACGGCGAGGTGCACGCCGGCGACGGCGTGATCTGGTTGCACCCGGAGCAGGAGTCGTACCGGCTGGCCTCGCCCCGCACGGTCGGCGCGACCACCTCCTCGATCGCGGTGCTGGTGGACGACGTCGACGCGCACCACGAGCGGTCGGTCGCGGCCGGCGTCGACGTCCGCCAGCAGCCGGTGGACCAGGACTACGGGTACCGGGTGTACAGCGCGTACGACCTGGAGGGGCACCTGTGGTCGTTCCTGCGGTCGCTGGACTGAGAGCACCTGCGCATCGTCGTGCGCGACGGACATACTTGCGTCCATGTCCCGCAGCGCCAGCGCCGGTCGCCGCGCCGACCTCACCGGCGCGACGACGGGTGCCATCCCCGCCTACCAGCGCACGCTGGCGCACCTGACGGTCCGCGCCCGGTTGCTGACCGCCGTGGTGGTGCTCTCGGCCCTGACGGTGATGATCGCCGGCGGGACGGCGTTCGCGCTGCAGGCGGCGGAGACCGACGAGCGCATCGACAACTCCCTGTCCCGGACCGTCGCCGCGCTGCGCGTCGTCGAGGCCAATGCGAACCCGGAGACCGGCCAGCCGTTCACCAGCGTGGCCGAGGTGCTCATCGAAGGCATCCGCTCCCGCGTGCCCGGCAAGAACGAGGGCGTCGTGACCCTGCTCGACGGCAAGCTCCACAAGCAGCCCGCTCCCGAGACGAGGTCGGTGCGGCTGGCGGAGGATCCCGAGCTCGTCGCCGTCCTCGCTGCTCTCCCCCCCGACGGCCCGGCGGTGCCGCGGACGGTCACCACGTCCCTGACGCAGTACCGCCTGATCGCCGTCCCGGTCCTGATGAACGGCGACCCCAGCGCCGGGTTGTTCGTCGGCGCGTTCGACCGGTCGGCCGAGATGTCGGGGCTGCGCAGCACGTTCCTGACCTACACCGCGGTCGGGCTCGCCGCCCTGGCGGCCATCTCCGTCGTGGCGTGGTTCGTCGTCGGCCGCCTCCTGCGACCGATCCGGCTCCTGCGGGACACCACGCGCCGCATCACGGAGTCCGACCTCTCGGAGCGCATCACCGTGACGGGCAAGGACGACCTGTCCAACCTGGCCCGCACGGTGAACGCGATGCTCGACCGCCTGGAGCGCGCGTTCGGGTCGCAGCGTGAGCTCCTCGACGACGTCGGGCACGAGCTGCGCACTCCCCTGACGATCGTGCGCGGGCACCTCGAGCTGGTCGACGCGGACGACCCCGACGACGTCCGCGCGACGCAGGCGCTCGCGCTGGACGAGCTGGACCGCATGCAGCGGCTCGTGGACGACCTCATGACGCTCGCGACGGCGGACCGGCCGGACTTCGTGCGGCTCGGCCCCACCGACGTCGGCCGTCTGACGGACGACGTGCACGACAAGGCACGAGGCCTCGGTGACCGCCGGTGGGTGGTCGCCTCACGGGCGGACGTGGTCGTGCTGCTCGATGCCCAGCGGATCACCCAGGCGTGGCTCCAGCTCCTCGCGAACGCGCACCGCTACTCGGCGCCGGGCTCCACGGTGCGGCTCGGCAGCGAGCTTTCGGGCGACCGGCTGCTGCTCTGGGTGCGCGACGAGGGACCCGGCGTGCCACCCGAGGAGACCGACCGGATCTTCGAGCGGTTCCACCGCGGGCAGGCCGACCGGATCTCGCACGGTGCCGGGCTGGGGCTGCCGATCGTCGCCGCCATCGCACACGCCCACCACGGACGTGTGTTCGTGGAGCATCCACCGGCTAACGTCGGCTCCGGCGTGGTCTTCGTGCTTGACCTGCCGGCCGTCGACCTCGTGGACGGACGACCCCAACCTGTCACGGAGCTGGTGGAGTACATATGACGCACATCCTCATCGCGGAGGACGAGGAACGCATCGCCGCGTTCGTCGCCAAGGGCCTGCGTGCCTCCGGCTTCGAGACGAGCGCGGTGACCTCCGGCGAAGAGGCGCTGACCCGCGTGCAGTCCGGCGACGTCGACCTGCTCATCCTGGACCTCGGGCTCGTCGACATCGACGGCTTCGAGGTCCTGCGCCGGCTGCGCGCCGCCGGCGAGACCGTCCCCGTGATCGTGCTGACGGCCCGGTCGTCGGTCACGGACACCGTCACGGGCCTGGAGTCCGGGGCCGACGACTACATGGCCAAGCCGTTCCGCTTCGAGGAGCTGCTGGCCCGGGTCCGGCTGCGGCTGCGGGCGCAGGGCGTGTCACCGGGCGAGGCGACGGTGCTCAAGCACGGCGCCCTCCAGCTGGACCTGCGGACGCGCCGGATGAAGGTCGGCAACCAGGAGGTCGACCTGTCGGCCCGGGAGTTCGCGCTGGCGGAGACCTTCCTGCGTCACCCCGGCGACGTCCTGACGCGCGAGCGTCTGCTGTCGGAGGTGTGGGGCTTCGACTTCGACCCGGGCTCGAACGTCGTCGACGTGTACGTCCGGTACCTGCGCCGGAAGGTGGGCGCCGAGCACTTCGACACCGTCCGGGGCGTCGGCTACCGGTTGATCGACGCGACCACCACCACGAGCACGGCTGGGGTGTGACCCGAGATCTGAGCCTCCTGCCGAAGGCTCACCTCCACCTGCACTTCACGGGCTCGATGCGGGTCTCGACGCTGGCCGACCTGGCGGCGACGCACGGCATCCGGCTCCCGGCCGCCCTGCTCGACGCCGACCCGCTGCACGTGCCGGCCGACGAGCGCGGCTGGTTCCGGTTCCAGCGCCTCTATGACGCGGCGCGGGCGTGCGTGCGCAGCGAGGCGGACATGCGGCGGATCGTCGCGGAGGCGGCGCAGGACGACGCCGCGGAGGGGTCGGGCCGCCTCGAGATCCAGGTGGACCCGACGTCCTACGCCCCGTTCGTCGGCGGCATCACGCCCGCCCTGGAGATCGTGCTGGACGCGGCCCGGCAGGCGTCGGTGGACACGGGGGTGGACGTCGGCGTGATCGTCGCGGCGTCCCGGATGCGGCACCCGCTGGAGGCGCGCACGCTCGCCCGGCTGGCCGCGCACCACGCGGGCGACGGTCCGGGGCAGGTCGTCGGCTTCGGGCTGTCCAACGACGAGCGGCGGGGCGAGACGTCGGAGTTCGCGCCGGCGTTCGCGATCGCCCGGGCGGCGGGGCTGGCGTCCGTGCCGCACGGTGGCGAGCTGCTGGGACCCGCGCACGTCGAGGACGTGGTCGGGAACCTGCGCCCGGACCGGCTGGGGCACGGGGTGCGCTCGGCGGAGGATCCCCGGGTGCTCGAGCGGGTGGTCGACGAGGGTGTGGCGCTGGAGGTGTGCCCCGCGTCGAACGTGTCCCTCGGGGTGTACGCGTCGACGGACGACGTCCCGCTGCGCGCGCTCGTGGCAGCCGGGGCGACCGTGGCGCTCGGGGCCGACGACCCGTTGCTGTTCCACTCGCGCCTGGTGGACCAGTACGTGATCGCCCGTGACGTGCACGGGTTCGCCGACGAGGAGCTCGCGGAGCTCGCACGCGCGTCGGTCCGGGCCAGCCGCGCGGCGGACGACGTGCGGGCGCGGCTGCTCGCGGGGATCGACGCCTGGCTGGCCGCTTGACCGGCGGCCGATCCTGAGTCATTGTGTCAATACATTGACTGATTGATACAAAGGAGCGTCGATGTCCGGCTTGGTCCTCCTCGTGCTCGTGGCGATCGCCGCCACGATCGGCATGGCCCTGCGGCCGACCCGCACGGTCGGCCCCGTCAGTCCGTCCGTCGCGTGGCTGACGGCCGCGCGGCACGCCGGTCGCGTCACCGCGAGCGCCTGGACGGCTCTCGTGGCGGCTCCCACGCTGGTCCTCGTCGCCGTCGTCCCGGAGCTGTCCGGCCTGGCGGTCGGCCTCTCCATGGGACTGCTCCCGGCGACCGGCGGCGCGGCGTTCCTGGCTGTGCACGCCGTCGGGGAGCTCACCTGGCCGCGGCCGACCGGCGTCGTCCGCCGAGCCGCGCTGGCCCGGCGCGGGCTCCGGGAGATCACACCGACCGGCCTGGGCGTCCTCGTCCTCGGCTGGTCGGTGGCACTCCTCACGCTCCTGGCCCTGTGCGCGGCGGTGGCGACCGATGACGGGCGCGCCCTGCCGTGGCGCCACGGTCCGGACGTGACGAGCGCGGCGGGCCCCTTCCCCGGCTCGTTCTACGGGCGCTGGCTCGTCCTCGCCGTCGCGGTCCTGCTGGTCGGCTGCGTCGCCGTCCTGCTCCTGGTGGCGCGTCGCCCCGCGGTGAGCGACACGTCCGCCGGCGACGACACCGCCCTGCGCCGCCTCTCGGCACGACGGGTCCTCGGTGGCGCGCAGCTGGTCCTCGGCTGGACGCTCGCGGGCTGCCTCGGTGTCGCGAGCCGGGCGCTGCGCGGCACCCAGGGGGGCGCGGTCGACGGTGTGGCGCTCGGCGACCCGACCGTCGTGGCCGTCGCCGACGCGGGGGTGGTCATCGCGATCGTGGTGGCCCTGACGGCGGCGGTCGTCGCCGGTCGGTCCGCCGCCCGTCCACAGGGCGAGGGCTCACCCGGGCAGCCGGTCGTCGAGGCTGCGGCGCAGGAGCACGCGTCATGACCGCGGCGCTGGAGGTCGACCTCACGTCCGGGGTCCCTGCGTTCGAGCAGATCCGCGCGCAGGTCGTCGCGCACGTCGCGGCCGGTCGTCTGGTCGCCGGGGACCGGCTGCCGACCATCCGCGCCCTCGCCACGGACCTGGGGCTGGCCGCGGGCACGGTCGCGCGGGCGTTCCGGGAGCTGGAGGCCGACGGTGTCGTCGAGACCCGCCGCCGCGCGGGCACGGTCATCGCCGAAGGTGCGTCGGTGCCGACGGACCTCGCGCGCCGTGCCGCCGAGACGTACGTGTCGGCGGTGCGGGCCGCCGGGCTGACCGACGACGAGGCGCTCGTGCTGGTGCACGGCGCCCTGCTCGGGCGTCAGAGCGTGACGCCCACCAGCACGGGCTCGGGCTTGAGCTCCACGCCGAAGGTCGACCGGACGCCGTCGCGGACCTGACGTGCGAGGGCGAGCAGGTCCTCGGACTTCGCTCCCCCGCGGTTCGTCAGCGCGAGGGTGTGCTTCGTCGACAGGCTCGCCGGACCGGGGGCACCGAAGCCGCGGGAGAACCCGGACCGCTCGATGAGCCAGGCGGCGCTGGTCTTGACGCGTCCGTCGTCGGCCGGGAACCGCGGCGCGTCGTCCGGCAGCGCAGCAGCGGCGTCGGCGCCGAGGAACGGGTTGGTGAAGAACGATCCCGCGCTCCACGTGTCGTGGTCGGCCGCGTCGAGCACCATGCCCTTGCGGCCGCGCAGGGCCAGCACGGTGTCGCGGACGTCGGCCAGCGGGGCCCGCTCGCCGACCTCGACCCCGAGCGTGCGGGCGAGCTCCGCGTAGGCGATCGGTCGGGACAGCGTGCCGGGGCGCAGCTGGAACGTCACGTCGAGGACCACGTAGCGGGGGGTCGGCGACCAGGGGGCCTGCGGGTCGGCCGGGTCGGCGCCGCGCATCGAGCGCTTGAGCAGGGAGGTGCGGTACCCGAACGCCAGGGTGACCAGCGGGAGCGTGCGGACCTTGCCGCGGCCGCGGTCCCAGACCCGGACGGTCGCGATGCTCTGCGACACCTCCTGCCCGTACGCACCCACGTTCTGCACCGGTGTCGCGCCCGTGGAACCCGGGATGCCGGACAGCGCCTCGATCCCGGTCAGCTCCTGCTCGACCGCGTACCGGACCACGTCGTCCCAGGGCGTCCCGGCGGGGACGGTCAGCGTGGCACCGGCGCACGCGGATGCGTCGGGCACCTCGATGCCGCTGCGCACGTCGCGCACGACGACCCCGTCGAAGCCCGCGTCGGCGACCAGGAGGTTCGACCCGCCGCCGAGCACCAGCAGCGGCTCGCCATCGGCATCGGCTGCGCGGACCGCGTCGACCAGCCCGGCCTCGGTCGTCGTCTCCACGTACCGTCGCGGCGCCCCGCCGACCCGCAGCGTCGTGAGCTCCGCGAGGGTGGACGAGGGGGTGGTCCGGGCCGGCCAGGTGATCGTCGGGGGGACGGTCGCCGGCGAGCAGTCGGCCGCGCTCAGCTCTGTCTGCACGCGCCCAGGCTAACCCTGGGCCGTCTTCTTCAGCGGCGCGGCGGCGTTGACGACGAGCAGACCGAGCACGATCGGGACGATGATCACGAGCAGGGCGTGCCGGTAGCCGACGTGCTGGGCGAGCAGGCCGAGCAGCGGCGGGCCGGCGAGGAACGCGCTGTAGCCGATGGTGGAGACCACGCTCACGCGGGCTGCGGCGCGCAGCGGGTCGTCGGCGGCGGCGCTCATGCCGACGGGGAACCCGAGGGCGGCACCGGCACCCCAGGCCACGATGCCGACCACGGCGAGCCACAGCGGGCCCGCGAGGCCGAAGACCAGCAGGCCCACGAGCGACAGTGCCGCGCACAGGCGCAGGACCGTCACGCGGCCGTACCGGTCGAGCAGGGTGGTGCCGAACCAGCGCATGGCGGTCATCGCCGTGACGAAGACGGCGAACGCGACCGCACCCACGGCGTCCTGCACGTCGAAGCCGTCGACGACCGCGAGGCTGACCCAGTCGTTCGCGGAGCCCTCGGTCAGCGCGGCGGCGAGGACGACCAGGCCGATGAGCAGCGTGCGCGGCTCCAGCCAGGCGGCGAGCGCGCCCCTGGCGCCCTTCCTGCTGTGCTGTGTGGTGCCTTCGTCCCCTTGCTGCACCTCGGGCTCGTCGACGATCGGGAGGAAGGCGCGCACCGCGAACGCGACCCCGACGACCGACAGGACCACGGCGACGGGGACGTGCACGACGACCGGCACGTGCAGGGCGGCGGCGATCGCGGCGATCCCGGCGGCGGCCACCGTGCCGAACGAGAACCCGGCGTGGTAGCGCGGCATCACGGTGCGGCCGACGTGCTGCTCCACGACGGCACCCTCGACGTTCATCGACGCGTCCCAGACGCCCGTGCCCACACCGAACATGACGAGACCGAACCCGACGACGAGGACCTCGCCGAGCGCGACGCCGACCGAGGCCACGATCAGGCCGCTCGCGTTCAGGCACGCGAACGCCAGGACCGTGCGCCGGGCACCGAGCCGCTCGACCACCATCCCGGACAGCGGCAGCGCGACGAGCGACCCGACGGAGCCGACCAGCAGGAGCAGCCCCATCTGCGCGGGCGAGAAGTCCAGACCGTCGCGGATGGCGGGCAGCCGGGCGGCCCAGGTGGCGAAGTTGAACCCGTTGAGGAAGAAGACCGCGAACACGGCGATCGACGCCCGTTCGACGGACCGCGAGACGCGTCCGGGCGCGCTCGTGGTCAGCTCGTCGTCGTGTCCCGCTGGCGTCGTCATCGGCCCTCCGGTGCTCATGATGTCGTCCGTCTCGTGGTCAGGGCACGCGCACGGGATCGGCGGCGCCGGAGGGAACGGGTGCGGGCAGTGACGTGGTCGGCGTGCCGGGCCTCGATCGCGGCGTACGGGTCGGGGTCGGCGTCGGCGAGGTGGGTGAGCGGCTCGTCGTCGTCATGACGCTCGGGCGCATCCTCGATCGACGCCCGCTCGGGCGCGACCCGGCCCGCCAGCAGGACGCTCGCGACCATGGCCACCACGATGAGCACCAGGGCGTGCCGGGCGCCCGTCGACGCGGCGGCGATCCCGAGCAGCGGCGGTGCCGCGACGGAGGCCACCGACGCGAAGGACGACACGACCGCCACGCGGCCGGCGGCGCGCATCGGGTCGTCCGACGCCGCCGCGATGCCCACCGGCACCGCGAGGGCTGCGCCGAACCCCCACAGCACGATGCCGACACCGGCGAGCGCGAACGTCGGCGCGAACCCGAACAGCAGCAGCCCCACGATCGACACCGTCCCCGAGACGCGGAGCACGTCCACGCGGCCGAACCGGTCGATCAGGCGCGTACCGAGAAGCCGGACGAGGGTCATCGCGCCGACGAACACCCCGAGCATGGCGCCGCCGACCGCTTCGGTCTGGTCGAACCCGTCGACGACCGCGAGCGACAGCCAGTCGTTGGCGGACCCCTCGGACAGGGCGGCGGCCATGACGACGACGCCGATCAGGAGCGTGCGTGGCTCGCGCCAGGAGTCCAGGGCGGTGGCGATGCGGCGACGACGTCCGACCGTGACGGCGCCGGGAAGTGCGCGGCTCGGCGTCCGCGGGCGGTCGCCCACCGAGTCCGGCAGGACGAGGCCTCGCAGCGATGCGAGGCGCCAGACGACGGCGAGCAGCGCGACGACGGTGAACTGCACCGCGACCGAGATGCCGAGGTGCGACGCCGTCGCGCCGAGCGCCGAGCCGGCCACGGCCCCGATGGAGAACGCCGCGTGGAACTGCGGGATGACGGTGCGGCCCATCGCGCGCTCGACGCGGGCGGACTCGACGTTGAGCGGCACGTTGCCGAGCGCGACCGCGACGCCGTTGAGGAAGATGCCGACGCCGAGCAGGGCGACCGAGCCGACGGTCGGGCCGACGCCCATGAGGACGAGCGCCGCGGCGAGCACGCCGGTCGACGCGACGATCCCGACCCGGCTGCCGAAGCGCTGCACGAGGACACCGGACACCGTGACGGTGAGCAGGGCGCCCACCGAGCCGACGAGGAGCAGCAGGCCGAGCTCGGACGTGGACAGGTCCAGCAGGTCGCGGACCGTGGGGATCCGCGCCAGCCAGCTGGAGAACGTGATCCCCGTGAGGGCGAAGAGGCCCATGAGGAGCCAGCGGGCTCGACTCACGGCAGGGGCGGGGTGGCGCACGGGCTCGCTCCATCGTTCTGGCTTCCGTATCGAATCGATTCGATCGTGCGCCGTCGGGTCATGTCGAATCGATTTGAGGGACGGCTTCATTCTGCGGGTACGCTGGCCGCTGCGTCAAACCTGTGCGCGCTGCCCGCGCGTCGCGTCCCCCGCGGTCCCGCGACGCCGAACCGGAGGTCCGACCCTGTCTCCGCAACGCCCCACCCTGGCCGACGTCGCCGCCGCCGCGCACGTCTCGGTGTCGACCGCCTCGCTCGCCTTCTCCGGCGCCGGGCCGATCGCGGCCGCGACCCGTCAGCGGGTGCTGGACGCCGCAGCCGCGCTCGACTACTCCGGTCCCAACCCCCTCGGGCGCCAGCTGCGCCGCGGGCGGTCCGGGATCGTCGGCGTCGTCGTCGGGGACTCGCTGCGCCGGTCGTTCCGCGACCCTGTCGCGATCCAGGTGCTCGACGGCCTCGTCAGCACCCTCGGTCCGCTCGACCTGGGCGTCCTGCTGATCCCCGGCTCGAGCGACCCGAGCGGTCCTGCGGTCGACCCGCTCCTCGAGACCGCCGCCATGGACGTCGCCGTCATCATGTGGGGCGGCACCACCGACGACCCGATGCTCGGTGCGCTGCGTCGGCGCGGGACACCGACCGTGCTCGTCGAGGGGCAGCACGCCCCGGACGTGGCCTCCGTCGGCATCGACGACCGCGGCGGGATGCGTCAGGCCACCGAGCACCTGCTGGAGCTCGGGCACACCCGGATCGCCACGGTGACGCTCCCGTTCGACCGCTGCCGCGGCGAGGGCCTCGTCTCGCCGGACGAGATGGACCACCTCTCCTGGGAGATCACCCGCCGACGCCTGGCCGGCGTGACAGACGCCGGCGTGACGCCCGTGGCGATCTGGGCCACCCCGGCGTCGCTGGTCGAGCACGGCCGCAGCGCGGGGGTGGCGCTGCTGACCGGCGCCGACCGCCCCACCGCCATCGCCTGCCAGTCCGACCTGCTCGCCTCCGGCGTCGTGCTCGCGGCGCGCGAGCTCGGCCTCCGGGTGCCCGAGGACGTCTCCGTCAGCGGGTTCGACGGCCTGGACCTGCCATGGCTCGCCCCCGACGTGCTCACCACGGTGGTGCAGCCCCTCGCCGAGAAGGGCGCCGCCGTCGGGCACGCCGTCGAGGACTTCCTGTCCGGGGCAGGGCCGTCGACACGCGAGCTGCCCGTGACCCTGCGGATCGGGACGACGACCGGGCCGGCGCCCGACGTCAGCTGAGGCGGACCAGCGCCTGGGCCTTGCCGAGCACGCGGACACCGTCCACGGCGACCGTGAGGTCGATGCGCGCGGTCCCGGCGTCCGGGTCGAGAGCGCCGACGACGGCGGTCACCTCGATCGTCGCCGCACCGGGGTCCGGCACGGGGACGGGGCGCGTGAAGCGCACCTGGTAGTCGAGCACCGCACCGGGGTCCCCGATCCAGTCGGCGACGACGCTCGACGCCGCACCCATCGTCCACATGCCGTGCGCGATGACGCCCGGCAGGCCGACCGAGGTGGCGACGCGGTCGTTCCAGTGGATGGGGTTGAAGTCCCCGCTCGCACCGGCGTACCGGACGAGGCGGGCGCGGTCGACGGTGATCTCGCGGCGGGCGACCTCGTCGCCGACGGTCAGGGCGTCGGTCATGACTCCTCCGGGCGCACGGCGAGCGTGGAGACGACGGTGCACACCGGCTCGCCGTCCTCGGCCGAGATCTCGGCGCGGGTCGTGATCATGGCGAGCCCGGCGCGGACGGTGATCGAGTCCACGTGCAGCACGGTCACCAGGCGGTCGCCCGCGTGGATGGGACGGTGGTGCGTGAAGCGCTCGTCGGCGTGCACGACGCGGCTGAAGTCGATCCCCGCGGCGGGGTCCTCGAACAGCTGGGCCTCTGCCCGCTGGGCCACGACGACGGCGAACGTCGGCGGCGCGATGACGTCGGGATACCCGAGCGTGCGCGCCACCGACGGCTCCGTGTGGGCCTGGTGGGAGGCGCCGACCGCGTCGGCGAACTCCTGCAGCTTCTGGCGGCCTACCTCGTAGGCAGCGGTCGGCGGGTACTGACGACCCGCGTAACCGACGTCGACCGGCATCGGTCCGAGGTCAGCGGGTCTCGCGGTGCAGGGTGTGACGGTTGTCGCGAGGGCAGAACTTCTTCATCTCGAGACGGTCGGGGTCGTTCCGACGGTTCTTCTTGGTGATGTAGTTCCGCTCCTTGCACTCCGTGCACGCGAGCGTGATCTTCGGACGGACGTCCGAGCTCTTGCTGGCCATGGTCTTGCCACCTCTCGCACCCGGTACGGGATGCATGCGATCTTGTCATTGCGCGCCGGCCGACGCGCAGGTATGTCACTGGGATGTAGCGGGAGCGGGGCTCGAACCCGCGACCTCACGATTATGAGTCGTGCGCTCTGACCAGCTGAGCTACCCCGCCTCGGGTGATGCCGGGGTGCGACCTGAGCCGCACCCCGAACACACCACAGAGCCCCGAAAGGGAATCGAACCCTTGACCTTCTCCTTACCATGGAGACGCTCTGCCGACTGAGCTATCGGGGCAGCGCGAGCAAGGTTACACGGGCTGTGGGGTGCTCGCGAAATCGGCTGCGACGAGCGATCGGGCGGCGCGTTGCCTAAACGATTCATCTCATGGTCCGCTCCGCTCCGCACGTGCCACGATCCGGCCCATGCGCCAGACCCGACGCAGCATCGTTGCTGCCCTCACGCTCTCCGCCGCCCTGCTCAGCACCGCCGCCTGCACCGGCGGCGGGGGCGAGGACGACGCCCCGGATGCCACCGCCGAGGTGACCACGCCCGCATGGCCCACCGCGATCGACCCGACCACGACGACCGAGCCGTTCTTCGTCGTCTGGACCGAGATCGTGGAGACCGGCGAAGGCGACGTCACCGCGCTCCAGCCGGCGATCGACTCGCTGTCCGCGCTGGGCTACCAGACCCTCCCCTGGGACCCGGCCTGCCAGAGCGGGACCGAGGAGAAGCTGGCCGGCCTCACGGGCTTCGCGGACCCGCTCGGCGTCGGCGTCGTCTTCGCGACCGCCCAGGACGCAGGCATGTTCGACACCCTGTACGAGGGCAGCACCGTCTCCGTGACCGAGGGCACCTACACCTGCGGCGCCTGAACCGCGCATGATGGTCGGATGGGCACCCGGGCACTGATCGTCGTCGACGTCCAGGACGACTTCTGCGAGGGCGGCGCGCTCGCCGTCAGCGGTGGGAACGCCGTCGCCCGCGCCGTGACCGGCTACCTCGCCCAGCACGCCGACCGGTACGCCGTGGTCGTCGCGACGCGGGACTGGCACGCGCCGCTCCCGGACACCAACGACGGCCACTTCGCGGTCGGCGCCGAGCCCGACTACGTCTCCACCTGGCCGGTGCACTGCGTCGCCGGCACGCCCGGCGCCCGGTACCACCCGGACCTGCGGCTTCCTGAGCGCACCGTGCACGTCCGCAAGGGGCAGGGCCGCCAGGACTACTCCGGGTTCGAGGGCGAGGTCGTCGGGGCCGGCGGCACCCCGCTCGCGGGCGTCCTGGCCGAGGCGGGGGTGACCGACGTCGACGTCGTCGGCCTGGCCACCGACCACTGCGTCGCGGCGACCGCGTCGGACGCCCGGGCGGCGGGCCTCGCGGCAACCGTCCTGCTCGACCTCACGGCCGCCGTGGCCCTGCCCACGACCCTGCACGCCGTCGCCCGGCTGTCGCAGCGGGGCGTCGCCCTGACGACGAGCGACGCGCCCGCCTGAGCACCCGTCAGCCGCGCAGCGCGAGCGCGAACGGCAGCACCGCCGACGCCCCCGCCAGCCGCACCTCACGCGCCGCGACGGTCATCGTCCAGCGGCTGTCCACCAGGTCGTCGACGAGCAGCACCGGTCCGCCCGGGAGCGCCAGGCCGGACGCGTCCAGACGTCCCCAGACGCCCGCGAGACGGAACGCGCTGTTCCCGCCCGGCCCGCCGGCGGGGCCGCCGTCGCGAGGCGTGAGGGCACCCGCGTAGGGCAGCCGGCCAATCTCCGCGAGCCCGCGGGCCAGGGAGTCGACCAGCAGCGGGTGACGCCGCGACGGCAGCGCGACGACGGCGGTCGGCCGCTCGTCCCACCCCCACTCCGCCAGCACCCGCACGCAGCCCTGGAGCATCGCGGGGCTGATCGGGGCGTCGGCCGCACCGGCTGCGAAGACGTCGCGCAGGGCGGTCCCCCAGCCCAGGTCGGTCAGCCGCGCGAGAGCCCGGCCCTCGACGGCCCGCTCCCCCTCGCCGATCTTGCCGCGCACCGGCAGGCCGAGCCGGTCGGCACCGACGGGCCACTGTGCTCGCGGTTCGATCGGCACCCCGACCCGGTCCAGCGACCGCTCCGCCGACGCTGCCGCGCCCTCGGCGATGCCCTCCGGGTACCAGGCGCCCGTGCACGAGTCGCAGCGCCCGCACGGGGCGGCCGTCTCGTCGTCGAGGCTGCGCTGCAGGAACTCCATCCGGCAGCCGTCCGTCCGCTCGTACTCGAGCATGTGCTCCTGCTCGGCCTGACGGGCCGCCGCGATGCGCGCGTACCGCTCGGCGTCGTAGGTCCACGGCTGCCCGGTGGACACCCACCCGCCCTGGACGCGACGGACGGCGCCGTCGACGTCGAGCACCTTGAGGAGCAGCTCCAGGGGCGTGCGCCGGACGTCGACGCGGGCCTCCAGCGCCGGGGTCGACAGCGGTCGTTCGGAGAGCTCGGCGATCACGCGCTGTGCCCGGTCCTCGTCGGGCATGGAGGCCGTCGCGAAGTACTGCCAGATGTCCCGGTCCTCGGGGCCGGGCAGGAGCAGCACGTCGGCGCTCGCCGTCGCGCGGCCGGCACGTCCGACCTGCTGGTAGTACGACACGGGCGACGAGGGCGCCCCGAGGTGCAGCACGAAGCCGAGGTCGGGCTTGTCGAAGCCCATGCCGAGCGCGCTCGTGGCGACCAGCGCCTTGACGGTGTTGGCCTTCAGCGCCGCCTCCGCGGCCTCGCGGTCGGCCGGGTCGGTCTGGCCCGTGTACGCGCGCACGTCGTGCCCCGCCTCGCGCAGCAGGCGCGCGGTGTCCTGCGCGGCGGCCACCGTGAGCGTGTAGATGATGCCGGAACCCGGCAGGTCCCCCAGGTGGCTGAGCAGCCACCCCAGCCGGGCGCGGGCGCTGGGCAGCCGCAGGACGCCGAGACGCAGCGACGCGCGCGCGAGCGGCCCGCGGATGGTCAGGACGCCGTCCGTGCCGCCGGTGCCCAGCTGCTCCGCGACGTCGGCCACCACCCGGCTGTTCGCCGTGGCCGTCGTCGCCAGCACCGGGACTCCCGCGGGCATCGTCGCGATGAGGTCGCGCAGGCGGCGGTAGTCCGGGCGGAAGTCGTGACCCCAGTCGCTGATGCAGTGCGCCTCGTCGACCACCAGCAGGCCGAGGCGCTGGACCAGGGCGGGTAGCTGCTCCTCCCGGAACCTGGGGTTGTTCAGCCGCTCGGGCGAGACGAGCAGCACGTCGACCTCGTCCGCGGCGAGCCGCGCCAGCAGCTCGTCCCACTCGTGGGCGTTGGTCGAGTTGATCGCCACCGCACGCACCCCGGCACGCTCCGCGGCGGCGACCTGGTCCCGCATCAGGGCGAGCAGCGGGGACACCAGCACCGTCGGACCGGCTCCCCGCTCCCGGAGCAGCATCGTCGCGACGAAGTACACCGCCGACTTCCCCCACCCGGTGCGCTGCACGACGAGCGCGCGTCGGTGGTCGTCGACGAGCGTCTCGATCGCCTCGAACTGACCGTCGTGGAAGTCGGCGTCGGGGTTGCCGACGAGGCGTCGCAGGACGGCAAGAGCCGACGCACGGGTGGTACTGCGGGTGGTCTGCTGCACGCGCCCACCCTGCCAGCCCTCGCCCACACCAACGACACGACCCCGGACCGCAGGGTCCGGGGTCGTGGTCACAACGTGGCGGGTGAGGGATTCGAACCCCCGTAGGCGTTGCCAGCTGATTTACAGTCAGCCCCCTTTGGCCACTCGGGTAACCCGCCGGGGATGCCCGCCGAACGAGCCGACGCCTCAGGGGCGAACGCGCGTGCAGCGTGCGGGTGGAAGGATAGCAACACCCGGGCGGTGCTAGCGAAACGCCCCAGCGACCAGTCCCACGGAACCGTGGGCAGCAGGAGGAGAGCCATGGCGAGCGAAGCCTCGTTCGACGTCGTCAGCAAGGTCGACCGCCAGGAGGTGGACAACGCGCTCAACCAGGCCGGCAAGGAGATCGCCCAGCGGTACGACTTCAAGGGCGTGGGCGCGTCGATCGCGTGGAGCGGCGAGAAGATCCTGATGATCGCCAACTCGTCCGAGCGCGTGCTCGCGGTCCTCGACGTGTTCCAGACCAAGCTGATCCGCCGCGGCATCTCGCTGAAGTCGCTGGACACCGGCGGTGACGACGGCCCCGAGCCGAAGCCGTCCGGCAAGGAGTACCGCCTCGAGGCCCTCATCAAGGAGGGCCTGAGCAGCGAGACCGCCAAGAAGGTGGCCAAGATCATCCGCGACGAGGGGCCCAAGGGCATCAAGACGCAGATCCAGGGCGACGAGCTGCGCGTGACCGGCAAGAGCCGCGACGACCTGCAGACGGTCATCGCGCTGCTCAAGGGCGCCGACGTCGACGCCGACCTGCAGTTCACCAACTACCGCTGAGCCGTCCGGCGACTCAGTAGCGCGAGATGCCGTCCTGCGGGCCCGCCTGGGCCTGCAGGCGGGCGATGCGGTCGGCCATGGGCGGGTGCGTCGAGAAGAGGCGGGCCAGGCCGGCGCCGCGGAACGGGTTCGCGATCATCAGGTGCGACACGTCCACCAGCTCGCGGTCCTGCGGGAGCGGACGCGCCCTGGTGCCCTGCTCGAGCTTGCGCAGCGCGGACGCCAGCGCGAGCGGGTCGCCGGTCAGCCGGGCGCCGTCCTCGTCGGCGTCGAACTCGCGCGTGCGGGTGATCGCGAGCTGGATCATCATCGCGGCCAGCGGCGCGAGGATGGCCAGCAGCAGGCCGGCGATGGGGTTGCCGCCGCGGTCACGGTCGCTGCCGCCCCCGAAGAAGAGCGCGAACTGCGCGAGCGACGTGATCACGCCGGCGACCGCAGCGGCCACCGAGGACGTGAGGATGTCCCGGTTGTAGACGTGCATGAGCTCGTGGCCGAGGACACCGCGCAGCTCGCGCTCGTCGAGGATCTGCAGGATGCCCTCGGTGCAGCAGACCGCGGCGTTCTTCGGGTTGCGGCCCGTCGCGAAGGCGTTGGGTGCGACCGTCGGCGAGACGTAGAGCCGCGGCATGGGCTGGCGCGCGGCGGTGGAGAGCTCGCGCACGATGCGGTACATCGCCGGCTGCTCGATCTCGCTGACCGGGCGGGCCTTCATCGCGCGGATCGCGATCTTGTCGGAGTTCCAGTAGCTGTACGCCGTCGCGACGAGGCCGATCGCCGTGAACAGCAGCAGGAACCTCGGGCTACCGCGGCCGAGCAACCAGCCGATGCCGAGCAGGACGGCCCACATCACGCCGAACAGCGCTGCCGTCTTCAAGCCGTTGTAGTGCCGGTGACCCATGGGTGCTCTCTCTCGTGACTCCTGTGCACCGGTGGAACGCTCGCGGTCGCGCACCGGTTCCCTCGTATCCTGACCCCCACGCCACCCCGAGACCCCGGAGCACGCCGTGCGCAGAGCCCGCTGGACCACCCTCGCCGCCCTTGCCGCCCTCGCCCTCGCCGCCTGCGCACCGACCGACGACGCCGGCACGTCCGACGACGCGACGGACGGCTCGCTGCCCACCGTCACGGACGGCGTCCTGACGATCGCCACCTCCGACCCCGCCTACGAGCCCTGGGTGGTCGACAGCGACCCGACGAACGGGGAGGGCTTCGAGTCCGCCGTGGCGTACGCGGTGGCCGACCAGCTGGGCTTCGACAAGGACCACGTCGAGTGGACCGTCGCCAGCTTCGACCAGATCATCGCGCCGGGCGCCAAGGACTTCGACTTCGCGATCAACCAGGTGTCGATCAGCGACGAGCGCAAGGCCAACCTGGACTTCTCGTCGCCCTACTACACGACCTCGCAGGCAGTCGTCACGCTCGAGGGGTCGGCCGGTGCGGCAGCGACGACGCTCGCCGACCTGAAGGCCCTGAAGATCGGCGCGATGGTGGGCACGACGAGCCTCACCGCCGCCCAGGAGACCATCGACCCGACCACCCCGGTGTCGCCGTTCAACGACAACGACCAGGTCAAGCAGGCCCTGACCGCCGGGCTGGTCGACGCGATCGTCGTCGACCTGCCTACCGCGCTGTACATCACCGCGGCGGAGCTCGACGGCGGGATCCTGCTGGGCCAGCTGCCGGACAGCGCCGGCGGCGACCAGTTCGGGCTCGTGCTGGACAAGGGCAGCGCCCTGACCGCCGCAGTCAGCGACGCGGTCGACGCCCTGAGCGAGGACGGCACCCTCGGCGACCTCGAGGCGGAGTGGCTCACCGACGCCGCGGGTGCACCGGTCCTCCAGTGAGCTGGGTGCCCTCCGAGCGCCAGCAGGAGCGGGACGCCTACCGCCGCAGCCGCGCCCAGCGGTCGACCGCGGTGGCCGTCGTCTCGACGGTCGCGCTCGTCGCCGTCGCCGTCCTCGCGCTCACGTCCTCCCCCGGGTGGCCGCGGGTCAAGGCGTCGTTCTTCGACTGGGAGGTCGCCCAGGAGTCGTTCCCCGCGATCCTCCAGGGCCTCTGGCTGAACATCCGGGTCATGGCCGTCAGTGCGGTCCTCATCGTGATCGTCGCGATGGGCCTCGCGCTCGCCCGCACCCTGCGCGGGCCGGTGTTCTTCCCCGTCCGGGCGCTGGCCACCGGGTACGTCGACGTGTTCCGCGGCCTGCCCCTGATCCTCGTCCTCCTGCTCGTCGGGTTCGGGCTGCCGGGCCTGCGCCTGCAGGGCGTCCCGACGTCGGCCGTCGCGCTCGGCACGCTCGCGCTCGTGCTCACCTACTCCGCGTACGTCGCGGAGGTGTTCCGCGCCGGCATCGAGTCCGTGCACCCGTCCCAGGTCGCCGCCGCCCGCTCGCTCGGGCTGACCCGCGCGCAGGCGATGCGGCACGTGGTGCTCCCCCAGGCGGTCCGGCGCGTCGTCCCGCCGCTCCTGAACGACCTGGTCGCCCTGTCGAAGGACTCCGGGCTCATCTCGATCCTCGGGGCCATCGACGCCGTCCGTGCCGCCCAGATCGAGACCGCGCGCTACGCCAACTTCACGCCCTACGTCGTCGCCGGGGTGCTGTTCGTCGCGCTGACCATCCCCCTGACGCGGTTCACCGACGTGCTCGCACGACGTTCCGGCTGGGTCGGGGCCCAGAGCACGCTCGCCGGCGGCGGGGCGCTGCGATGAGCCCGGGACGCCTGAAGGACCCGAGCCTGCGGCACCCCCCGAGCCTCGGACGCCCGTTGCTGTCCGTGCGCGGGGTCCGCAAGGCGTTCGGTGACCACGTCGTGCTCGACGACCTCTCCCTCGACGTCCACGCGCACCAGGTCGTCGTGCTCATCGGTGCCTCCGGCTCGGGCAAGTCCACCCTGCTGCGGTGCATCGACCTGCTCGAGGACGTCGACGACGGCGTGATCGAGCTGGAGGGGCAGGACATCACCGACCCGCGCCTGGACGCCAACGCCGTGCGCGCCCGGATCGGCATGGTGTTCCAGGCCTACAACCTGTTCCCGCACCTGCGCGTGATCGACAACGTGACCCTCGCGCCGCGGCTGGTGCACAAGACGTCGCCCGAGCAGGCGCGGGCCGACGCGCTGGCCGTGCTGGAACGCGTCGGCCTGGCCGCCAAGGCGCAGGCCTTCCCCGACGAGCTGTCCGGCGGTCAGCAGCAACGCGTCGCGATCGCCCGCGCCCTCGTCGCCAAGCCCGCCGTCATGCTGCTCGACGAGGTGACCAGCGCGCTCGACCCCGAGCTCGTCGGCGAGGTGCTCTCGCTCCTGACCGAGCTCAAGCAGACCGGGCTGACCATGGTCGTCGCGACCCACGAGATGGGCTTCGCCCGTGAGGTCGCCGACGAGGTCTGCTTCCTGCACGAAGGTCGGGTCCACGAGCGCGGCACGCCCGCACAGGTGCTGGAGAACCCCCGCCAGGAGCGCACGCGCGAGTTCCTGCGCCGCATCACGGGCCCGTAAGCACCGACGTCCGAGGAAGTGAGCGCTGGAGCAACCACTTCCTCGGACGCACCAGTTCCGGGAACAGCAACGTCCGAGGAAGTGAGCGCCAGAGCGGCCGCTTCCTCGGACGTTGCGGGTGGTGCTAGGAGCGGCCGAGCGAGATCGACACCATCTCGTCGCGCGGGACCAGCTTCACGCGCTCGCGGCCGTGCGGCTCGCCCAGCGAGCGCTCGTAGGCGTCGAGGAGCTCCCAGCCCTGCCAGGTGATGACGTCGACGCCGCGGCCGTGCAGGAACTCGGTGACGGCCTCGGGGTCACGGTCGGTGGCGGTGTAGAACGCCTCGCCGCCCGCGGCCACGTCCTCGCCGAGGTGCCGGATGGTCTCCGACGCGTCCGACTTGGTGTGGCCGATGAGGCCGACGGGACCGCGCTTGATCCAGCCGGTCGCGTAGACGCCCGGCAGCTGGTCGCCGTCGACGTCGACCACGCGGCCCTCGCGGTTCGGGATCACGCCCGCCACGTCGTCGAACGGGATGTCCACCAGCGGCGAGCCGAAGTAGCCGACCGCGCGGTAGACGGCCTGCACGGGCCAGTCGTGCGTCTGGCCGGTGCCCGTGACGTTGCCGTCGCCGTTCAGCGCGGTGCGCTCCGTGCGGACGCCGACGACGCGCCCGTCCTCGCCGAGGATCTCGACCGGCTTGTGCAGGAAGTGCAGGTGGATGCGTCGGCTCGCGGTGTTCTCCTCCGGCTCCTTCAGCGTCCAGTCCGTGAGGGTCTTGACGACCTGCTTGGTCTGGTTGGACGAGTGGATGGCCGCCATCGACCCCTCGTCGAAGTCGAAGTCCTCCGGGTAGACGATGACGTCGACGTCCGGGACGTGACCCAGCTCGCGCAGCTCCAGCGGGGAGAACTTGACCTGGGCGGGGCCGCGGCGCGCGAACAGGTGCACGTCGGTGACCGGCGACGCCTTGAGGAGGTCGTACACGTTGGCGGGGACCTCGGTGGGCAGCAGGTCGTCGGCGTGCTTGGCCAGGATGCGGGCCACGTCGAGCGCGACGTTGCCGGCGCCGAGGACGGCGACGTGCTGGGCGTCCAGCGGCCACGTGCGCGGGACGTCCGGGTGCCCGTCGTACCAGGACACGAAGTCGGCGGCGCCGTACGAGCCCTCGAGGTCGATGCCCGGCACCGGCAGGGCGGCGTCGCGGATGGAGCCCGTCGAGAAGATGACGGCGTCGTAGAACTGGCGCAGGTCGTCCAGCTTGAGGTCCGTGCCGTAGTCGACGTTGGCCAGCAGGCGGATGTCGCCGCGCTCGAGGACCTTCTGCAGGGCCACGATGATCTGCTTGATGCGCGGGTGGTCCGGCGCGACGCCGTAACGCACGAGGCCGAACGGCGCGGGCAGGCGCTCGAAGAGGTCGATGCTGACGTCGAGGTCGGTCTTCGACAGGATGTCGGCGGCGTAGATGCCGGCCGGGCCTGCGCCGACGACGGCCACTCGCAGAGTCGGGGTGCTCACGGGACGCGGGTGCCTTCCGATCAGGGGAGCCCTGCGGGGAGGTGCGTCAGGCCGGGTGCGTGCACGACCGACGGCACCGTGCAGGACTGTGCTCAGGGCCAGTGTAGGACCGGTGGTGAGGCGACCCTTGCTTGCGCGCCAGCATCTGGACACCCGTGAGACGGCGGGAGGGGTGGCGCCGCACACCTCCACGCGCTCGACGCCACCCCCGTTCGCGGGGTCCCGGTGCCGCCCGCCCCGGTTCGGACGGCACCGTGCTCATGCAAGAACCTCCTAGCCGCGCCAGGTGTCGGTCAGGGTGAGGACCCCGCTGGCCGGCACCGTCGCGGTGCGGTTGGACCCGGTCTCCCAGGTCACCGCACCGTTCGACTCCTTGCGCACGTACTTGTACTGGACGACCGTCCCGGCGGGCAGCGTCACGCTCGTCCGCCAGACCGGGTACGTGGCCGACGAGAGCGCGATCGCGCTCGCCGGGTTCCAGCTGCCCAGCTCCGCCCGGTCACCCACGACGAAGACGTTCTGGCCCCACGACGTCGTCGCGGTGACGCCGAACGAGATCTGCGAGGCGCCCGTCGGCGTCGGTGTCGGTGTCGGTGTGGGAGTGCCCGTCCCACCCGCGAGCTGGCCGACGTGCACGGCCACCGACCCGTTGGCGGGGACCGTGAACGTCGCGGAGCCGCCCGACGCCACGGTGACCGTGGTGCCGGAGCAACCGCCGCTGGTGGTAGCCCCGCTGATCACGTCGCAGTAGCGACCGGCCGGCAGCGACGTCTGGAAGGTGCGCTGCAGGGCGGAGCCGTTGCGGTTGATCGCCACGTACCCGAGCGACCCGCGCCCGTACGCCAGCCGCCCGCCGTCGCTCCAGACGTTGGTCAGGGCCGCGGTGCCGACGGCGTTGCGGAAGCCGACCATGTGCGCGGTCTCGTTCCAGCGGTGCGCGCACGTCCAGGTGCCCTGCCCGCAGACGGCGTCGTTCACCTTGCCGTTGCCCTGCTGCGGCGCCCCGGCGTCGTGGTTGCTGAACGCGTAGCCGGAGTACACCGTCGGCCAGCCGTACGGGTAGCTGAGCGCGAACACGTTGGCCAGGCGGTAGTCGGAGCCGTTCTTGTAGCTCAGGGTCTCGCCGTTGCGCTCGGTGTCGTGGTTGTCGACGAACACCGCCGCCCTGCCCGTCGGCAGCAGCCAGGACTGGTCCTTGAGGCCGCCGAGCGAGGAGAGGTTCCCGCTCTGGAACACCGACTTGAGGTTCCGGGAGTAGTTGAACTCGTTGGAGTCGCCGGAGCCGAAGTACTCGGCGGGCTGGATCGGCTCGCCGCCGCCCGCGATCACCTCGTGCTCGATGTAGACGCTCTGGTCGGTCAGCTTGCCCCGGATGGCCTCCAGGTCACCCGCGGCGATGTGCTTGGACGCGTCGACGCGGAACCCGCGGACGCCCAGCGAGATGAGGTCGTTGAGGTAGGCCGCGATCTCCGAGCGCACGTAGTCGCTGCCCGTGTCGAGGTCCTGCAGCCCGACCAGGCGGCAGTTCTGCACCTGGTACCGGTCGTTGTAGTTGCTGATGTTGGTCTTGCAGCTGTGGAAGTCCTGCGGGCCGTAGCCGCCCTCGGGTCCGGGGTAGCGCTCCTCGGAGTACGCCGTTCCCGCCCAGCCGGTGCCCGCGCTGGTCTGACCCGACATGTGGTTGACGACGACATCGGTGATGACCGAGACACCTGCGGCGCGGCAGGTGTCGATCATCGCCTTGTACTCGGCGCGGGTGCCCAGCTTGGACGCGATCTTGTAGCTGACGGGCTGGTACGAGGTCCACCACTGGCCGGCGAGCACGACGTGCTCGTTGGGCGGGGAGGTCTGGACGTAGCCGTACCCGGCGGGTCCGAGCTGGGTGGTGCACTCCTGCGCGATCGAGTTCCACGTCCACTGGAAGAGGTTGGCGGCGGGGCGCATCGTGGCGGGCGCGGCGGTGGCGGTCTGCGCGGTCGTGAGTCCGGCGGCGGTCAGGCCCGCCAGGGACAGGACCGCGGCGAGCAGGGCGCCGAGCGCGGCTCGGCGGGGGTGGGTGGCTGGGGTCGTCACGTGGTGCACTCCTCGAGGTGGGGCCGACGACGTCGTCGGGCCGCTCGCGGTCGTCGCATCGTCGCGACGACCGGCCTGCATCCGCACGACGCGCACCGGGAGGGTGCCGGCACGCGGCAACGCGGTGGGGCCGGCGGGCCGACCCCGGGAGGAGGTGTGCCGACCGCCGGGATCCCCGGCGGAGGGCGCGCTGCACGAGCGCTCCAGGAGGGTGTAACAGACCCTGAAACGCCGGTGAAAGTTGCTGCAACCGGACACTAGGGGAGGTGTCACGCGTCGTCAACCGGGAACCTTAGGCTCGTCGGGTGCCCGACTCCCCCACCGCCGCCCGCCCGGTCTCCGCACCCCTGGACCCGCTCGGCCTCGCGACGGGCGTCGGCGCCTACGTCCTGTGGGGCGTGCTCCCGCTGTACTTCCCGCTGCTGCAGCCGGCCGGTGCGGTCGAGATCATCGCGCACCGCGTCGTCTGGTCGCTGCTGTTCTGCCTCGTCCTGCTCGCCGCCACACGGACCTGGGGCGCGTTCGTCACCGCACTGCGCAACCGCCGCACGCTCGGGGTCCTGGCGGTCGCCGCGGTGCTCCTGGCGGTCAACTGGCTCGTCTTCGTGTTCGGCATCCTCACCGACCGCGTCGTCGACGCCGCCCTCGGTTACTACATCAACCCGCTCGTCACCGTCACGCTCGCCGTGGTCGTGCTGCGCGAGCGGCTGCGCCCCGTGCAGTGGGTGGCCCTCGGCTTCGGTGCCGCCGCCGTCGTCGTCATCACCGCCGGCTACGGGCAGCTGCCCTGGATCGCGCTGGTGCTCGCGCTCACCTTCGGGTTCTACGGGCTCATCAAGAACCGTGTCGGTCGCACCGTCGGGGCCGTGCCCGGGCTCGCCGTCGAGACCCTCGTCCTCGCCCCCGTCGCACTCGGGTACCTGGTCTGGATGAGCCTCGTCGGTCAGGGGACGTTCGAGACGGAGGGCGCCGCGCACGCGCTGATCCTCGCGTCGTCGGGCGTGGTGACCGCCATCCCGCTGCTGCTCTTCAACTCCGCCGCGCGGCGGCTGCCCCTGTCCATGCTCGGGCTGCTCCAGTACATCGCCCCCACGCTCCAGCTGCTCATCGGCGTCCTGGTGCTGCACGAGCAGATGCCCGCCGCGCGCTGGTGGGGCTTCGCGCTGGTGTGGACCGCGCTGGGCATCCTCACCGTCGACGGCATCCGCACCAGCAGGGCGCAGCGGCTCAGCCGGCGCGCGTCCGCGGTCAGCGAGCGCTGAGCGTCGCGTCCAGGACGATCGCCGTCACGTTGTCGTGCCCGCCCGCGGCGAGCGCGGCCGCGACCAGGCGGTCCGCCGCCGCCTGCGCCTCGTCCTCGGCGCGCAGCTCGGCCTGGATGCGCGCGTCCGACAGCTCGTCCGTCAGCCCGTCCGAGCACACCAGCATGCGGTCCCCCGGGCTCACCGGGAGGAGCCACACATCCGGCTCCACGTCCGACGCACCACCGCCGAGCACCCGCGTCACCACGTTCCGGCGCGGGTGGTGCTGCGCGTCCGCGGCCCGGACCAGGCCACGCTCGACCAGCTCCGCGACCTCCGAGTGGTCCCGCGTCACCTGCTCCAGCACACCGCCCGCCATCCGGTAGGTCCGCGAGTCGCCCACGTTCAGCACCAGCCAGCACGGCGTCTCGCCGTGCGTCGTCACGACGACGCCCGTCACCGTGGTGCCCGGCCGGCGACCGGTGAGCGACGGGAGGTCCCGGACCGCGGCGTGCGCCGCCCGGACGTACGACCGGACGTCCGTCGGCGTCGGGGTCCCCGCACCCAGCCCTCGCAGGGAGTCGATGGCCGTCCGGCTGGCCACCTCGCCCGCCTCGTGGCCGCCCATGCCGTCCGCGACGAGGTAGACGCCGTCGGAGACGGAGACGCTGTCCTCGTTGCGCGTGCGCTGGGCACGCTCCGTCGCGACGCCGACACGGAGGCTCACGCGGGAGTCGGTCATCGCGTGGGGCTCCGGTGCGTCATCGGCGTCCTTCGGGTGCATCAGGCGTGGGCCGCCCGACGTGAGTCGACGGTCAGCATAGCCACTCCGGACGGCCGCACGTCGTGGTGCGAGTACCGCGTGACCTGCGGTACGACCAGGTGTGCCGACGGTCAGGCGGCGCGGTCCACGAGGGCGTCGGCGAACGAGACGAGCGCGTCCTTGACCGGCCCCGCGGGGAGCGGGTCGAGCTCGCGAACCGCCGCCTGGGCGAGCGCCACAGCCCGTGCGCGCGTGTCCGCCACCACGGGGTGCACCCGCAGCGCGGCGACCGCGGCGGCCAGGTCGTCGTCGCCCGACAGGTCCCCGTCGAGCAGGGCGACCAGCCGGCGGTCCTCGTCGGACGCACCTTCCTGCGCGGCACGGGCCCGCAGCAGGAGGGCCGGCATCGTCGGCACGCGCTCCCGCAGGTCGGTGCCGGGGGTCTTGCCCGTCACGTCGCCGTCCGAGGTGAGGTCGATGACGTCGTCGGCCAGCTGGAACGCGACGCCGATCTTCTCCCCGAACCCCGTCACGGTGGCGACGACGTCGGGCCGGCAGCCCGCGAACATCGCGCCGAACCGGGCCGACGTCGCGATGAGCGACGCCGTCTTGTCGGCGAGCACCTGCAGGTAGTGGGCCACCCGGTCGTCCTCGGGGCGGGGGCCGACCGTCTCGTGCAGCTGGCCCAGGCACAGCCGCTCGAAGGTGGCCGCCTGGATCCGGACCGCGTCCGGCCCGAGGCCCGCGACCGTCGCCGACGCCCGCGCGAACAGCAGGTCACCGGTGAGGATCGCGACGGAGTTGCCCCAGACCTCGTGCGCCGCGGGCGCCCCACGGCGCAGCGGCGCGGAGTCCATGACGTCGTCGTGGTACAGCGTGGCCAGGTGGGTCAGCTCGACGACGACCGCGGCGTCGACGACCTCGCGACGAGACCCGTCGCCCAGCTCGGCGGCGAGCAGGGTCAGCAGCGGGCGCAGCCGCTTGCCGCCCGCGTTGACCAGGTGCCGCGACGCGTCGTCGGCCAGCGGGTCCACGTTGGTCACGGCGTCGCGCAGACGCTCCTCGACCAGCGCGAGCCGCGCGGCCAGCCGGTCGGCCAGGTCTGGGTCGGCCAGCGGGAAGGCCGTCGACGAAGTCACGGCTAGAACCTATCCCGGCGCAGCGATCCCGCCGGACAGGACGACGTCACGGCGTCACAGCGTCATGCCAGGAACGTCGCCACCGAGGCGATGAGGTCGAGCACCGGGGACGGGAACACCCCGAGCACGATCGTCACGAGCGCGCACACGGCGATCGCGACGACGGCGAACCCCTCGGTCCCGACCACCGTCGTCGACACGGTCGAGCGCGCCTGCACGACCGGTTCCGCCTCCACGGCGACCGTCGAGTCCCCGCCGAGGGCGAAACCCTCCGCGGACGGGGCCAGGGACGACGGTGCCGCGCCCTCGTCCTGGGCGCCGGCGGGCTCCGTGAAGAACATCAGCACGATGATCCGCACGTAGAAGAACACCGCCACGGACGAGGCCAGGACACCGATGAGCGCCAGCGGCCACGCGCCACCCTCGACCGCGGCCGAGAACACGGAGAACTTCCCAGCGAAGCCCGCGGTCAGCGGGATGCCCGCGAACGAGAGCAGGAACAGCCCGAAGGTCAGGGCGAGCAGCGGGTTCGTCCGGCCGAGACCGGCCCACTGCGACAGGTGCGTCGCCTCTCCCAGGATGGGGCTGTCCGCACCTCCCGCGCGCTCCCGCACCAGCCACACGATGCCGAACGCGCCCACCGTCGCTGCCCCGTAGACGAGCAGGTAGAACAGCACCGCGACGATGCCGGCCTCGTTCAGCGCGATGATGCCGGTCAGGATGAATCCGGCGTGCGCGATCGAGGAGTACCCCAGGACACGCTTCATGTCCGTCTGGACCAGCGCCGCGACCGTGCCGACGACCATCGTCAGGATGGCGACGGTCCACAGCAGGACACCGAGGTCCCACGCGAGCCCGGGCAGCATCGTGTAGACGATCCGGAGCAGCGCCCCGAACGCCGCCGCCTTCGTGCACGCCGCCATGAACCCGGTGATCGGGGTCGGGGCGCCCTGGTAGACGTCGGGGGTCCACGTGTGGAAGGGCACCGCGCCGACCTTGAACAGCAGGCCGGACAGGATCAGCACCGAGCCGACCAGCAGCAGGCTGTCCAGGCCGCCCGGGACCTGCGTGGCCTCCGAGATCTCCGAGAACCGCAGCGACCCCGAGTAGCCGTAGACCAGGGCGATCCCGAAGAGCAGCAGTGCCGAGGAGAACGCGCCGAGCAGGAAGTACTTCATCGACGCCTCCTGCGAGAGCAGGCGACGGCGGCGGGCCATGCCCGTGAGCAGGTAGAGCGGCAGGGAGAGCACCTCGAGCGCGACGAAGAGCGTCAGCAGGTCACCCGTGGCGGGGAAGATCAGCATGCCGCCCGTGGCGAAGAGCACCAGCGGGTAGATCTCCGTCTGCTGCACCCCCTTGCGGCGTGCGAGCTCCTCGTAGTCGGAGCCCGGCACGGCGGCGGCGTTGGGCGCGAACGCGTCCTCCCCCGTCTCCGTGCGGTCCGCGATGATCAGCAGCGAGACCAGCGCGAGCAGCGCGATGGTGGCCTGCAGGACGAGCGTGGGCCCGTCGACCAGCAGGGAACCGCCGAGCACGACGGTGCCGCCGGTCTCCTCGACCCCGCTCCACAGCGCGGCGACCGCGATGACGGCGCCGGCGAGCGCGGCGACGGCGAGGGTCAGCTGCACGGTCCGGCGGGCCCGGGCGGGCACGAACGCCTCGACGAGCACCCCGACGACGGCGGCGAGCAGCACGATGACGACCGGGCTCAGCGCGGCCCAGTCGACCGTCGGTGCGACGAACTCGGTCATCAGTCGCTCCCTTCCTCAGTGGCTGCGGTGGCGGGCACGTCCTGGACTCCGACCTGCTCGAGCGTGACGCTCGCGGGCGGGCGGACCAGGTCGAGCGCGGGACCGGGGACGAACCCGAAGACGACCATCAGGGCGAGCAGCGGCGCGACGACCCACCGCTCCCGCGTCCCCGCGTCGACCATGCCGGCCAGCTCGGGGCGCTCGGGACCGGTGAACATGCGCTGGTACGTCCAGAGCACGTAGATCGCCGCGAGGACCACGCCCAGGCTCGAGACGACCGCGGCGGCCGGATGACGGGCGAACGTTCCGACGATCACAAGGAACTCGCTGATGAACGTGGACAGGCCGGGCAGGGACAGCGCCGACAGGCCCGCGACCAGGAACGTCCCCGCGAGCACGGGCACGATCTTCTGCAGCCCGCCGAAGTCGGCGATCTGCTGCGACCCGCGCCGGGCGATCAGGAACCCGGCGATCAGGAACAGCGCGGCCGTGGAGAGCCCGTGGTTGACCATGTAGAACGACGAGCCCGCGACCGACGTCGACGTGAACGCGAAGATGCCCAGCACGATGAACCCGAAGTGCGACACCGACGTGTAGGCGATGAGCCGCATCAGGTCCTTCTGGCCGATCGCGAGCAGCGCCCCGTAGAGGATCGAGATCACGGCGAGCACGATGACCACCGGCGCCGCCCAGCGGGACGCGTTAGGGAACAGCGGCAGGCAGAGCGTGAGCATCCCGAACGTGCCGACCTTGTCCAGCACGCCGACCAGCAGCGTCGACGTCCCCGCGGGCGCCTGCTGTGCCGCGTCCGGGAGCCACGTGTGCACCGGGAACATCGGCGCCTTGATCGCGAAGGCCAGGAAGAACGCGCAGAACATGAGCTTCTCGGCGGTCGGGTCCAGCGTCAGGCCCGTGAGGTTCTCCGTGAGGAAGCCCTGCGGTCCGCCCGGCCCCTGCAGGTACAGGGCGATCACGGCGACCAGCATGATCAGGCCGCCGGTCAGCGAGTAGAGCAGGAACTTCACGGCCGCGTAGCGACGCTGGGCGCCGCCGAACAGGCCGATCATGAAGTACACCGGGATGAGCATCGCCTCGAACAGGACGTAGAAGAAGAACACGTCCCGGGCCGCGAACACGGCCACGATGAACGCCTCGAGGAGCAGCACGAGCGCGAGGTACCGGCGCAGCTGGTCGGTGGCCACGGTGAGGCTGCCCTGCTCACGCCAGGCGGCCAGCACCACCAGCGGCACGATCAGCACGGACATGAGCACGAGGATCAGGCCGACACCGTCGACACCGACTGCGTAGGACACCCCGAACGCGGGGATCCAGCCGTGCACCTCGAGGAGCTGGACGGAACCGGCCTCGGCGACGTCGAACGCCGCGAGCGCGGCGATGCCGAGCAGCAGCTCGAGCAGCGAGACGCCGAGCGCGACGGCTCGGGCGCGTCCGGCAGGGACCACCCACAGCACCGCCGCGCCCAGCAGGGGCAGGACGATGAGGGCGGTCAGCCAGGGGAAGGAGGACGACATCGCTCAGGTGCTCCTTCAGCTCTGCACGAGCAGGACGACGACGATGAGGACGACCAGCCCGAGCAGCATCGAGGCGGCGTAGGACCGGACGAACCCGGTCTGCAGACGCCGTACCCAGCCGCCCAGCAGGACCGTGGACAACCCGACTCCGGTGACGGTGCCGTCGATCACGGTCCGGTCGGCGTACACGAGCGAGCGCGTGAGCGCCTGACCGGGCTCCACCAGGGCGATGTCGTTGACCGAGTCCTGGTAGAGGTCCACGCGGGCGGCCCGGGTGAGCGCGGTGCCCACCGGCGGCACGACGGGGACCTGCGAGACCGCGTACCGGCGCCAGGCGATGACCACACCGAGCAGCACGAGCGCGAGCGTGAGGACCGTCAGCACCCAGATGGGCAGCACCGGCTCATGATGCTCGGAGTGCCCGAGCACCGGCTCCAGCCACTCCACGAACCGGCCTCCCGAGTTGAGGAAGAAGCCGAGCCCGACCGAGCCGACGGCCAGGACGATCATCGGCCACGTCATGAGCTTCGGGGACTCGTGGGGGTGCTGCGCCGAGCCGTCGCGCTTGGTGGACCAGCGGCGCTCCCCCTCGAAGGTCATGAAGAACAGGCGCGACATGTAGAACGCCGTGATCCCGGCGGCCAGCATCGTGATGCTGCCGAACACCCAGGCCCGCCACGGCGCCCCGTCGACCGGGACGAACGCGGCCTCGATGATCTTGTCCTTGCTGAAGAACCCGGAGAACGGCGGGATGCCGATGATGGCCAGCCAGCCGGCCATGAACGTCAGCCACGTGATCGTCATGTACCGCGCGAGCCCGCCGAACCGGCGCATGTTCACCTGGTCGTCCATGCCGTGCATGACCGACCCTGCACCGAGGAACATGCCGGCCTTGAAGAAGCCGTGCGTGATCAGGTGGAAGATCGCGAACGCGTACCCGACCGGTCCCAGGCCTGCGGCCAGGATCATGTAGCCGATCTGCGACATCGTCGAGGCGGCCAGCGCCTTCTTGATGTCGTCCTTGGCGCAACCGACGATCGCCCCGAACAGCAGGGTGATCGCACCGACGATGACGACGACGAGCTGGGCCGTCGGTGCCGCGTCGAACAGCGGCGCGGACCGCACGATCAGGTAGACGCCGGCGGTGACCATGGTGGCGGCGTGGATGAGCGCGGAGACCGGGGTCGGACCCGCCATCGCGTCGCCGAGCCAGGACTGCAGCGGGAACTGCGCCGACTTGCCGCACGCGGCCAGCAGGAGCATGAGCCCGATCGCGGTGAGCGTCCCCTCGCTGGCGCTGCCGTCCGCACCGCTGAGCACGGTGCCGAAGTCCACGGCACCGAAGGTCGCGAACATGATCCCGAGGGCGATGATCAGGCCGAGGTCACCGATGCGGTTGGCGACGAACGCCTTCTTCGCGGCGACCGCGTACTCGGTGTTGTAGTTCCAGAACCCGATGAGCAGGTACGACGCCAGACCGACACCCTCCCAGCCGACGAACAGCAGCAGGTAGCTGTCGGCCAGCACGAGGATGAGCATCGCCGCGACGAACAGGTTCAGGTACGCGAAGAACCGCCGCCGGTCGACGTCGTGGTCCATGTACGCCACGGCGTAGACGTGGATGAGCGTGCCGACGAACGTCACCAGCAGGACGAACGTCATCGACAGCGGGTCGAGCCGCATGCCGGCGTCCAGCTGGAACGCGCCTGCGTCGATCCAGGTGCCGAGCGACACGTCGATGACACGCGACTCCGCAGACCGCTGGAGCATCGCGACGAACACGATCGCGGCCACCACGAACGAGGCGGCCGACGCGAGCACGCCGAGCCAGTGTCCCCACTTGTCCGAGCGCCGGCCGGCCAGCAGCAGCACCGCGGCGCTGAGCAGGGGCAGTCCGACCAGCAGCGGCGCGACGAGCAGGACACCGGCGCGCACGGTCTCAGAGGCAGGGGAAAAGCTGTCTGTGTACATGCCGGACGGCAGGCTCGCAGCCAGAGTTGTCAGGGTGTGCACGTCGCCGCCCTCAGCTCTTCAACAGGTTGATGTCGTCGACCGAGGCCGAGCGCCGGGTGCGGAAGATCGCCACGATGATCGCGAGCCCGACGACGACCTCGGCGGCGGCGACGACCATCACGAAGAACGCGAGCACCTGACCCGTCAGGTCGCCGTGGATCCGGGCGAACGTCACGAGCATGAGGTTCGTGGCGTTGAGCATGAGCTCGACGCCCATGAACACGATGATCGCGTTCCTGCGCAGCAGGACGGTCGTCGCGCCGATCGAGAAGAGGATCGTCGAGAGGACCAGGTAGTGGGTGAGGCTCACGTGGCGTCCTCCTGTCCGACGACGCCGGTGGCGCCGGTCGACGGGCCGTCCTGGCCGGTGTCGCTCACCGCGGCACCCAGCTCGGGGGCGTTCACCGCGGCACCCTCGGGCGCGGCCTGGGGCGGCGGGTTGCCGCGCACCTGGGACACGCCGGCGAGGACCCGCTCGGTCCGCGCCGCGAACTCCTCCGCGTCGGCCTCCTGCCCGCGCACGCGCAGCACGCGCGGGACGGACGCCTCGAGCGGCTGCCCGTCCGGCCCGAGGGCGGGGACGTCCATGGCGTTGTGCCGCGCGTACACACCCGGTGCCGGCAGCGGCGTCAGGGTCGCACCGGCGGCGACGCGGGCGTCGGCCCGCTCCTTCTGGCCGACCCGCGGCGTGAGCCGCTGCCGGTGCGTCAGGACCAGCGCCCCGAGCGCCGCGGTGACGAGCAGGGCGCCGACGACCTCGAACGCGAACACGTACTGGCCGAAGATGATGTGCGCGACCCCGGTCGGGTTGTTGTCCACCGCCTCGCCGCTCAGCCCGTACGGCTTGCCGTAGGTCGCGCGGCCGACGACGCCGACGAGCACCGCCCCGAGACCGATCCCCGCCAGCAGGCCGATCCAGCGCTGCCCGCGGATGGTCTCCACCAGGGAGTCCGAGCTGTCGACGCCGACGAGCATGAGGACGAACAGGAAGAGCATCATCACCGCGCCGGTGTAGACGACCACCTGGACGACCCCGAGGAACACCGCGTCCTGCGCGACGTAGAGGAACGCCAGCGAGATCATCACCACGATCACGGCGAGCGCGGCGTGCACGGCCTTCTTGACGAACAGCAGCCCCAGCGCGGAGAGCACCATGATCGGCCCGAGCGTCCAGAACAGCACCGCCTCGGCGGTGGTCGTCTCCCCCGTCTCGAGCAGGGTGGTGGCGAGCCCGCTCATCGGGTGCCCTGCTTCGTCGCCCCAGCAACCGTCGCCGCCATCACGGCCGCCGTCGGACCGGGCACGTTGGCCGCGTCCAGACCGGCGCCGCCGGGCAGCGTCGGGTCGTCGGGCCGGTGCTCCGTGACCCACGCGACCTGCGCGGGGGTGGAGCCCGTGACCTCGCCCCGGTAGTAGTCGGTGTCCGTCGTGCCCTCGACCATCGGGTGCGGTGCCTGGAGCATCCCGCTGCGCAGCGGGGCGAGCAGGTCCTCCTTCTCCCAGATCATCCCGGCGCGCGTCGGACCGGCCAGCTCGTACTCGTTGGTCATCGTCAGCGCGCGGGTCGGGCACGCCTCGATGCACAGGCCGCAGAAGATGCAGCGCAGGTAGTTGATCTGGTAGACGCTGCCGTACCGCTCCCCCGGCGAGCGCTGGTTGTCGGGGGTGTTGTCGGCGCCCTCGACGTAGATCGCGTCCGCGGGGCACGCCCAGGCGCACAGCTCGCAGCCGATGCACTTCTCCAGGCCGTCCGCGTACCGGTTGAGCTGGTGGCGCCCGTGGTACCGGGGCTTGGCCGGCACCTTCTCCGACGGGTACTGCTCGGTCACGGTCGGTCGGAACATGTTCGACAGCGTGACGCCGAACCCGCCGACGGGAGCGAGGAAGTCGGAGACGGCGCCGCGCGGCTCGATGAGCGACGTGTAGCCCTCGGGCTCGGCCGCGGCGACCTCGCCGGCGGGCTTGCGCGGTGCGACCGCCTTGCCCTTCGCCGGCGGGGCAGCCTTGCGCGCGGGCGCGGGCTTGCGCGCGGGCGCGGGCTTGCGTGCGGGCACGCCCTTGCCGGACGGGTCGGGCTTGCGCTGGTCAGCCACCGTGCACCTCCTGGGTGACCTGGGGGGTCGTCGTGGTCTGAGTGTCGGTAGCAGCGTCCGCGGCCTCTCTCGCGCGCTGCTTGCGTGGTGACGGCGGGAGCACCTGCCCGGGCAGCGGAGGCACGGGGTAGCCACCGGCGTACGGGTCGTACACCTGCGGACCGGGCGGTCGCTTCGGCGCGGGCGGCTGCTTCTTCTCCGGGATCAGGAACGAGATCACGAGCCCGACGACCACGATGCCGGCGAGGACGAACAGCACCGTGCGCAGCTCCAGACCGGAGAACTGCCGCACGCCCTGGACCACGCCGACCGCGACCACCCAGATGAGCGCGGCCGGGATGAGCACCTTCCAGCCGATCTTCATGAACTGGTCGTACCGGAACCTCAGGACGGACCCGCGGATCCACACGAAGACGAACATGAGCGCCCAGAGCTTGGCCAGGAACCACAGGACCGGCCACCAGCCCTCGTTGAACATGCCGTCGTTGATCGCGGAGATCGGCCACGGGGCACGCCACCCGCCGAGGAACAGCGTGGTGGCGACGGCCGAGACGTTGAGCATGTTGATGTACTCGGCGAGGAAGAACCACGCGAACTTCATCGAGGAGTACTCGGTCATGTACCCCGACACCAGCTCGCCCTCGGCCTCAGGGAGGTCGAACGGCAGGCGGTTGGTCTCCCCGACCATCGAGATGATGTAGATGACGAACGCCGGCAGCAGCGGCAGGAACCACCACACCGCGGTCTGCGACGTGACGATCTGCGACGTCGACATCGAGCCGGCCAGGATGAAGACGCTCACCAGGGACAGGCCCATCGCCAGCTCGTAGGAGATGACCTGGGCGGTCGAGCGCACGGCCCCGAGCAGCGGGTACGTGGACCCGGAGGACCAGCCGCCGAGCACGATCCCGTACACGCCCACGGATGCGCAGGCGAGGATGTAGAGGACCGCGACCGGGAAGTCGGTGAGCTGGATCGGGGTGTTCACCCCGAACATGCTGACGTTCGGACCGAACGGGATGACCGCGAACGTGAGCAGCGAGCAGAACACCGCGATCATCGGCGCGACGATGTAGACCAGCTTGTCCGCGGCCTTGACCGTCATGTCCTCCTTGACCAGGAGCTTCATGGCGTCGGCGAGCGACTGGAGCAGGCCGAAGGGGCCGTGCACGTTCGGGCCGGGCCGCACCTGCATGCGGGCGACGACCTTGCGCTCGAACCAGATGGCGATGAGCACGCTCGTCAGCAGGAACACGACGATGGCGACGGCCTTGATCAGCCAGATCCACCACGTGTCGTTGCTGAAGTCGGCCGTCACCGGCGCGACCGCCTCGCTGAGGATCCTCATGCGCGGGCCTCCAGGTCTCGCGGACCGGCCGCGAGGCGCACGACGGCGCCTGCGTCGGCGTGCAGCGCGTCGCGGACACCCGCACCCGCGGCGTTCGTCGGCAGCCAGACCACGTGGTCCGGCATCTCGGTGAGCACGGCGGGCAGCGTGAGCGTTCCCGCGTCGGTCGACACGGTCAGGGAGCCGCCGTCCTGCACCCCGACCGCCGCGGCCGTGCCGGCGGAGATGCGCGCGACGGGTCGCTTGGCCGTCCCGGCGAGGAACTGTTCCCCGGACTGCAGCCGGCCTGCGTCGAGCAGCTGGTGCCAGGTAGCCAGCACGGCCGACCCCGGGGGCACCGCGGGCGGCTCGGCCGCCGTCACGTCGGGCGCACCGACGCGGGCGCCGTCCCAGCCGCCCAGCTGGTCGAGCTCGGCGTGCACGGCGGCGAGCGACTGCAGCCCCAGCTCCACCCCGAGGGCGTCGGCCAGGCGGTCGAGCACGCGGTGGTCGGCCATCGCGTGCGAGGTCAGTGCCTGCGGGAAGGGGCGAGGACGACCCTCCCAGGTCACGAAGGTGCCGGACTTCTCGGTGGGCGGCGCGACCGGGAGGACGACGTCCGCGCGGTCGGTCACCTCCGAGTGCCGGACCTCGAGCGAGACGACGAACGGGACCCGGTCGAGCGCCTCGCGGGCGATGGCCGGGTCGGGCAGGTCCGCGAGCTCGAGGCCGCCGACGACGAGCGCGCCGAGCTGACCCGCACGCGCGGCGGCGAGGATCTGCGCGGTGGCGCGCCCCGGCTCCGCCGGCAGGTGCTCCACCCCCCAGGTGACCGCCAGGTCGACCCGGGCCGCGGAGTCCGCCACCGGACGACCGCCCGGGAGCAGCGAGGGCAGCAGGCCGGCCTCGACCGCGGAACGCTCGCCCACCCGGCGCGGGACCCAGGCGAGCCGGGCCCCGGTGCGCTGCGCGAGCCGGACAGCGGCGGAGAAGCCGCCGGGCACACCTGCCAGGCGCTCACCGACCAGTACGATCGCGCCCGCGGAACCGAGCAGCTCGGCCGTCTCCCGCAGGGACGGGTCGGTGCCGATGCCGTCGAGGATCTCCGCCTCGGTCCCGGGCGCCGCCGGCAGCAGCGTGCCCGACAGCCGCTCGAGGCCACGGCTGGCCAGCGGGGCGACGGACAGCACCCGCAGCTTGCGGGAGATGACCGAGTCGCGCAGGCGCAGGAACGCGATCCCCGCCTCCTCCTCCGCCTCGAGGCCGACGAGCAGCACCGCAGGTGCACGGTCGAGGTCCGCGAACGTGACCTCCAGCGTGCGGCCGGCGACGTGGTGGCCGAGGAACGTCTCCTCCTCCTCCGAGTGGGGGCGGGCCCGGCCGTCGACGTCGTTGGTGCCGAGTGCGACCCGGGCGAACTTCCCGTACGCGTAGGCGTCCTCCAGCGTGAGGCGACCACCGGGCAGCATGGCGACACCCGACGCGGTCTCGCGGGGGTCGGTCGGCTGCTGCGCGGCCTGCAGACCGGCCGCGGCGACGTCGAGCGCCTCGACCCAGCTGGCCGGCTCGAGCTCGCCGTCGGCGTTGCGGACCAGCGGCGTCGTGATGCGGTCCGGCGCGGACTGCCACGTGAACGCGAAGCGGTCCTTGTCGGTGATCCACTCCTGGTTGACCGTCGGGTCCTCGCCCGCCAGCCGGCGCAGGACGACGCCGCGGCGGTGGTCGATGCGGATGGCCGACCCCTGCGAGTCGTGCTCGGCGATGCCGGGTGTGGAGACCAGGTCGAAGGGCCGCGACCGGAACCGGTATGCGGCGCTGGTCAGCGCTCCGACCGGGCAGATCTGCACGGTGTTGCCGGAGAAGTACGACGCGAACGGACGACCGGAGGTGTCCTCGGCGGCGGCACCCAGCGGCGCCTCGCCGACGAAGCCGAGCACGGACGTGTCGAACGTGCCGATCTGCTGGTTCGCTCCGCGCTTCTGCAGGTCGATGAACACGTCGCCCGCGATCTCCTCGGAGAACCGCGTGCAGCGCTGGCACAGGATGCAGCGCTCCCGGTCGAGCAGGATCTGCGTCGAGATCGCGATCGGCTTGGGGAACGTGCGCTTGACGTCGACGAACCGCGTGCTGGCGCGGCCGTTGCTCATCGCCTGGTTCTGCAGGGGGCACTCGCCGCCCTTGTCGCAGACCGGGCAGTCGAGCGGGTGGTTGATGAGCAGCAGCTCCATGACGCCGTGCTGGGCCTTGTCGGCCTCCGCCGACGTGTGCTGCGTCTTGACCTGCATGCCCGGCGTGGCCTCGAGGGTGCAGCTGGCCTGGGGCTTGGGCATCTTGGCCAGGGCGCCGTCGCGACCCGGTGCCCAGACCTCGACCAGGCACTGGCGGCAGGCACCCGCCGGGGCGAGCAGGGGGTGGTCGCAGAAGCGCGGGATCTGGATGCCGAGCTGCTCCGCGGCGCGGATGACCAGGGTGCCCTTGGGCACCGCGGTCTCGATGCCGTCGACGGTGAACGTGACCGTCTCGCCCGCAGGCTCGACGGCGGCGACCGGGGCGGCGGGGACCAGGGAGGTCGTCGGCCCGGAGGACAGGATCGTCATGCGTGCACCCCAGCGAGCTCGTGCTTCGGCGTGTAGGAGAACAGCGAGCTCTGCTCCGGCGGGAACAGCACGTCCGCCGGGGTGTGCGTCCCCGCCACGAACTCGTCGCGGAAATACTGCACGGCCGAGGTGATCGGGCTGGTGGCGCCGTCACCGAGTGCGCAGAACGCCTTCCCGAGGATGTTGTCGCACAGGTCGAGCAGCAGGTCGATGTCCGCGAGCGTGCCCTGCCCGGCCTCGATCCGCTGCAGCACCTGCGTCAGCCAGTACGTGCCCTCGCGGCACGGGGTGCACTTGCCGCAGGACTCGTGCTTGTAGAACTCGGTCCACCGCGTCACCGCGCGCACCACCGAGGTGGTCTCGTCGAAGATCTGCAGCGCACGCGTCCCGAGCATCGACCCCGCCTCGCCGACCGACTCGTAGTCGAGCGGGACGTCGAGGTGCTCGGCCGTGAAGATCGGTGTCGACGAGCCGCCGGGCGTCCAGAACTTCAGCTCGTGGCCCTCCCGGATGCCGCCGGCCATCTCCAGCAGCTCGCGCAGCGTGATGCCCAGGGGCGCCTCGTACTGTCCCGGCCGCGTCACGTGACCGGACAGGGAGAACAGCCCGTGCCCCGTCGACTTCTCGGTGCCCATCGACCGGAACCAGTCGGAGCCGCCGAGCACGATGCCCGGCACAGACGCGATGGACTCGACGTTGTTCACCACGGTCGGCCGCGCGTACAGCCCGGCGACGGCGGGGAACGGCGGCTTGAGCCGCGGCTGGCCGCGCAGGCCCTCCAGCGAGTCCAGCAGCGCCGTCTCCTCGCCGCAGATGTAGGCGCCCGCACCGGCGTGCAGCGTGATCTCCAGGTCGAAGCCGGAGCCCAGGATGTCGGTCCCGAGGTAGCCCGCCGCGCGCGCCTCCTCGATCGACTTCAGCAGGCGGCGGTAGACGTGCAGGACCTCGCCGCGCACGTAGAGGAACGCGTGGTGGCAGCCGATCGCGTAGCTCGTGATGATCATGCCCTCGATCAGGTGCTGCGGGCTGGCCATCATGAGCGGGATGTCCTTGCAGGTCCCCGGCTCGGACTCGTCGGCGTTGACGACGAGGTAGCGCGGTCCGCCGTCGGGCGCGGGCAGGAAGCCCCACTTCATGCCCGTCGGGAAGCCCGCTCCCCCGCGGCCGCGCAGGCCCGAGTCCTTGACCATGGTGACGACGTCGGCGGCCTGCATGCCCAGGGCACGACGCAGGCCGCGGTAGCCGCCCGCCTGCTCGTACGTCGCCAGCGACCAGGAGCGTTCGGCATCCCACGTGTCCGTGAGGACGGGGGTGAGGGTCGTCGCCATCACGACTCCTTCGCGTCGTCGGTGGACTGCTTCTTCTTCTCCGCCGCGGGCGAGACGTCGGCCGGCGTGGTGGCCGGCCGCTCGGCGCTCGACTGCTCGCCACCGACCTTCGGCGCCGTGGCGCCCGCACCGGCCGAGACCGTCGCGTCGGGGAAGTCCGGTGCGGTCCAGCCCTCGGCCCGGGCCAGCTCGACGCCACGCAGCGTCGGCACCCCGGCACCGGCACCCTCGTCGGCCCGCCCGTCGTCGAAGCCTGCGAGCACGCGGGACATCTCCTTGAACGAGCAGACGCTGTCCGCGCCGCGCGTCGGGACGACAGGCTTCCCCGCGGTCAGGTCGTCGGCGAGCTGCCGGGCGCTGTCGGGCGTCTGGTTGTCGAAGAACTCCCAGTTGACCATCACGACCGGTGCGTAGTCGCAGGCCGCGTTGCACTCGACGCGCTCCAGGGTGATGACCCCGTCGTCGGTGGTCTCGTCGTGCCCCACGCCCAGGTGGTCCGAGAGGTCCTCCCAGATGGCGTCGCCGCCCATGATCGCGCAGAGCGTGTTGGTGCAGACGCCGACGGTGTACGTGCCGTTCGGGTGGCGCTTGTACTGCGTGTAGAACGTCGCGACCGCGGACACCTCAGCGGTGGACAGGCCCAGGTGGGCCGCGCAGAACGCGATCCCGCGCGGGCTGACGTAGCCGTCCTCGGACTGCACCAGGTGCAGCATCGGCAGGAGGGCCGAGCGCGCCTGCGGGTAGCGGGCGACGATCACGTCGGAGTCCGCGGTCAGGCGCGCGTGCGTCTCGGCGTCGTACGACGTGCTGTGTCTTTGGCCGGCGATCCGGCCAGTCTCGACGCTCATCGGTCCACCCCTCCCAGCACCGGGTCGAGGGACGCGACGGCGACGACGACGTCGGCCACCTGCCCGCCCTCGCACATGATCGACGTGGCCTGCAGGTTGTTGAACGACGGGTCCCGGAAGTGCGCGCGGTACGGCCGCGTCCCGCCGTCGGACACGAGATGCACGCCCAGCTCGCCGCGGGGGTGCTCGACCGTCTGGAACACCTGACCGGCCGGCACGCGGAAGCCCTCGGTGACCAGCTTGAAGTGGTGGATCAGGGCCTCCATCGAGGTGCCCATGATCTCCCGGATGTGGTCGAGGGAGTTGCCCATGCCGTCCGAGCCGATGGCCATCTGCGCAGGCCAGGCCACCTTCTTGTCCTCGACCATGACCGGGCCGGGGCCCATCTTCTGGAGGCGGTCCAGGGTCTGCTCGACGATCCGCATCGACTGGTAGCACTCCTCGACGCGGAGCACGAGGCGCCCCCACGAGTCCGCGGTCTGCGCGACGGGGACCTCGAAGTCGTACGTCTCGTAGCCGCAGTACGGGTTGGCCTTGCGCACGTCGTACGGCAGGCCGGCCGACCGGAGCACCGGTCCCGTGACGCCCAGCGCCATGCAGCCGGACAGACCCAGGTAGCCGACGTCCTTGAGGCGCAGGTGCAGGATCGGGTTGGCCATCATGAGGTCTTCGAGCTGCTTGAAGTAGTGCCGGACGAGCACCAGCGACTCGCGGATGGTGTCGATCGCACCCGGTGGGATGTCCTGCGCCACACCGCCCGGCCGGATGTAGGCGTGGTTCATGCGCAGGCCGGAGATCAGCTCGAAGATCTTGAGGATCTCCTCGCGGGCGGTGAAGCCCACGGTCATGATCGTCGTCGCGCCCAGCTCGTTGCCGCCGGTGGCCAGGCAGACGAGGTGCGAGGTGATCCGGTTGAGCTCCATCATCAGCACCCGGATGACGGTCGCACGCTCGGGGACGTCGTCCGTGATGCCCAGCAGCTTCTCGACCGCGAGGCAGTACGCGGCCTCCTGGAACAGCGGCGCCACGTAGTCCATGCGCGTGCAGAACGTCACGCCCTGGGTCCAGGTGCGGAACTCCATGTTCTTCTCGATGCCGGTGTGCAGGTAGCCGATGCCCGCGCGGGCCTCGGTCACCGTCTCGCCGTCGATCTCGAGCATGAGGCGGAGCACACCGTGGGTCGACGGGTGCTGCGGGCCCATGTTGACGACGATCCGCTCCTCGCCGAGGCGGGCGGCCTCCTCGGCGATGTCGGACCAGTCGCCGCCGGACGCCTCGAAGGACGGGACACCCTCGGTGTCCGCGTCCACGACGCGCGGCGTGGCGCGGGGGGTCTGGGTGGTCATCGGTACGACCTCCGCTGGTCCGGGGGCGGGATGGTGGCGCCCTTGTACTCGACCGGGATGCCGCCGAGCGGGTAGTCCTTGCGCTGCGGGTGGCCCGGCCAGTCGTCGGGCATCTCGATACGCGCCAGTGCGGGGTGACCGTCGAAGATCATCCCGAAGAAGTCGTACGTCTCGCGCTCGTGCCAGTCGTTGGTCGGGTAGACCGAGACCGTCGACGGCAGATGGGGGTCGGCGTCGGGGACCGCGACCTCGAGCCGCAGGCGGCGCGAGTGGGTCACCGAGACCAGGTGGTACACGGCGTGCAGCTCACGGCCGGCGTCGTGCGGGTAGTGCACGCCCGAGACGCCGAGGCTGAGCTCGAACCGCAGGTCCTGGTCGTCCCGGAGCACCTGCGCGACCTCGACGAGGTGCTCGCGCGCGACGTGCAGCGTGAGCTCCTCGCGGTCGACGACGACGGACTCGACGGCCGCCGCGTAGGTGGTCCCGGACTCGTCGAGGACCTCCGTGAGGATGTCCACGGCCTCGTCGAACCAGCCGCCGTACGGTCGCTCGCTCGGACCCGGCAGCGCGATCGCGGTGACCAGCCCGCCGTACCCGGAGGTGTCCCCCGAGCCGCTGGCGCCGAACATGCCGCGCCGGACGTCGACGACCTCGATCTGCGCGCGCCCCTCGGCCGGGACGTTCTGCGATCCCGCCTCGAGCGCGGCCTGGGTGGTGGGCTGCGCGGCCGTCGTGGCGTCGCCCGGCTTCGCTGCCGCGGCGGCGTCGGCCTTCTCGTCCGTCACTTCAGCAGCCCCGTCATCTGCGACGTCGGCGTCGCGGCCAGTGCGGCAGCCTCCGCCGCCGCGGCCGCGGCCGCGCGGTTGGCGCCCAGCGGCTCGTTCTGGATCTGCTCGTGCAGCGCGAGGATCGCGTTGATCAGCATCTCGGGACGCGGCGGGCAGCCGGGCAGGTAGATGTCGACCGGCACGATGTGGTCGACGCCCTGCACGATCGCGTAGTTGTTGAACATGCCGCCGGAGCTGGCGCAGACGCCCATGGACAGGACCCACTTGGGCTCGGACATCTGGTCGTAGACCTGACGCACGACCGGCGCCATCTTCTGGCTCACGCGGCCCGCGACGATCATGAGGTCCGCCTGGCGCGGCGACGCGCGGAACACCTCCATGCCGAACCGGGAGAGGTCGTACCGGGGGGCGCCCGCGGCCATCATCTCGATGGCGCAGCAGGCCAGGCCGAACGTCACGGGCCACAGCGACCCCTTGCGGAAGTAGCCGACGATGTCCTCGACCGTCGTCAGCAGGAACCCCGAGGGTGCCTCTTCGATGCCCATCTCAAACCTCCTGCGGAAGGGCCGGCGTCAGTCCCACTCGAACCCGCCGCGCTTCCACTCGTAGACGAACGGGACGGTGATGAGCACCAGGAACGCGATCATCGCCACGAGACCGAACAGGGCCAGCTCCGTGAAGCTGACGGCCCACGGGTAGAGGAACACCACCTCGATGTCGAAGATGATGAAGGTCATCGCGACCAGGTAGTACTTGATCGGGAACCGGCCGCCGCCGATGGCGTGCGGCGTGGGCTCGATGCCGCACTCGTACGCCTCGAGCTTGGCGCGGTTGTACCGCTTGGGTCCCAGGATCACGCTCGAGCCGACACCGCCGAGGGCGAGGACGGCGGCGATGCCCATGAGGAAGAGCAGCGGGACGTACGGGTTGTCCATCGCGCGTCACTCCACTTCGTTGTGGTCGGGGGTCATGCTGCGGGGGCGATCCGGGCCAGGCCGGCGATGACCCGGTCGACCAGGTCACCGCCCTTCGGCTCGTAGCAGTCGGACAGGAGCTTGAGGACGAACTTCATCACGAGCGGCCGGGGCAGCCCGTAGCGCGTGCACACCCGCATGACCTCGGGGTGCTCGATGAGCCGCACGAACACCCGGCCGAGCGTGTAGTACCCGCCCAGGTCGTCCTTCATGCGGCGCTCGTAGGTGCCGAACGCCCGCTCGCGGCCGGCCGCGGTCCCGCGCGCGAGCCCCTGGGCGATCGCGTCGGCGGCGACGCGTCCCGCCTGCAGCCCGTACGCGATGCCCTCACCGTTGAACGGGCTGATCATGCCGGCGGAGTCGCCCGCGAGCAGGAGGCCGTTGCCGTAGAGCGGGCCGCGGTTGAAGCCCATCGGCAGCGCGGCACCCTTGACGGGCCCCACCTGGTTGTCGGGGGTGAACTCCCACTCGGCGGGCACGTGGCGCATCCAGGTGGCGAACAGCTTCTTGTAGTCGACCTTCGTCGGCGCCGCCGTCGAGGCCACCGAGCCGAGCCCGACGTTCGCGGTCCCGTCGCCCAGGGAGAAGATCCAGCCGTACCCGGGCATCAGGTTGCCGTCGTCGTCGCGGAGCTCGAGGTGGCTCTCCATCCACGGGTCGTCGTGCCGCGGGGTCTGGAAGTAGGTGCGGACCGCGACGCCCATGGGGCGGTCCATCCGCTTCTCCAGACCCATCCCCGTGGCGAGCCGGGCGGAGACCCCGTCGGCCGCGATGACGACGGGTGCGCGGTACGTGGCGACGTCCCCGTCGACCTTGGCCTGGACACCCACCACGCGGCCCGAGCGCTCGTCGCGCACCGGTCCCGTCACGGTGGTGCGTTCCTGCAGCTTGGCGCCCGCGGCCCGTGCGTGGTCCGCGAGCGTGTGGTCCAGCGACATCCGCGACCTCGCCAGCCCGTACGACGGGTAGCTGGACAGCTCGGGCCAGGCGAGCTCAAGGCGGTGACCGCCCCCGATCACCCGCAGACCGACGTTGCGGATCCAGCCGTCCTGCTCCCGGATGGGGAGCCCCATGCGCACCAGCTCGGCGACCGCGCGTGGCGTCAGGCCGTCCCCGCAGACCTTGTCCCGGGGGAACTCCGACTTCTCCAGGAGCAGCACGTCCAGGCCCGCGGAGGCGCAGTGGAACGCGGCGGCAGACCCAGCCGGGCCTGCGCCGACGACGATGACATCCGCGTCATCGTGCGTAGCTCCCACCACCACTGACCCCACTTGTGACGTTGTTCACGTACTGCTCCCGGCGAGTGTAACCAGCGCCACATGGGCTGTCTGCGAAGGCATTCCTAACCTCGGGGCAGCGTGTCCGGGACGTGGCGTGATCACCCGGACGACGGCACGACGGAACCGCCACGAGGAGACGGTCGCCACCCATTGTTCACCCGCACGGCGCAGCCGGACAGTTGTCCGGACGACACGTGTCGGAGCGTCAGTCCTCGCCGCGACGAACGCGGCGGCGTGACACGAGGAGCAGCACGCCGACTCCGGCCGTGACCAGGCTCACGACGAGGGTTCCAGCGACATCCTGACCGGTGCGCGCCAGCCCCCCGTGCGGGCTCGCGCCGGAGGCGGTCGGGCTGGACGTGGTCACGGGCGCGGGGCCGGCACTCGGGCTGGCGGAGGTTCCCGCCGTAGGCCCGGGGGCGGCCCCGGTCTGCACGAGCAGCACCCCGTCGAGCACCGCGGCCGCACTCAGCTGGCTGGTGCTCTGCGACGCGGCGGAGAACGAGACGACGAGAGGGATCCGGACGGCGGCCCCGGGGACGAGCACCGGCCCGTCCCATCGCGCGCCACCGCTCACCGGGTCGCCGTCGATCGACAACGCCAGGTCACCGGCGAACGTCCCCGGCGTCACCCCGAGGTCGTCGGCCACGTCGATCCGTACCTGCGCCGCGTCGGTGCTCGCGTTGCGCACCCAGAGCGCCGACGCGACGACGTCACCCGGGACGACGAGCTCGGGCGTCGGGAAGAGCGGACCGGTGAGCGTGCTCGACCAGGTCGTGCCGTCGTCAGAGAGCTCGAGCTCCCCCGCAGCCGCCGCCTGTCCGGCGGGCACGACGATCGCCAGCGCGACGAGGAGCGCGAGCGGCACTCCTCGCAGCCATCGACGCGAGGTGGTCACGACGACGCCTGTGCCGTCTCGGCGAGCTCGGTCGAGGACTCGGTCGGCTCGGCCTCGGCGTCCGGCTCGTCGGCTCCGGTCGCGGCTCGTCGTCGGAGCCGCTCGCGCGCACCACCCACGACGAGGACCAGGCCATAGGTCATCAACGCTCCCGCGACGACCTTCAGGAGCCAGCCCGGCCGGTTGATACCGACCCAGGTGTTCACGTAGCCGAGGTAGGGCACCGCGTAGGCGACCGTGCCGCGCACCTGGACGGCCCGCACCGGCTCGTCGTCCATGGTGTTCGCGTCGCCCCGGGTGATCAGGGACCGCTCGCCGGTGGAGTCCCACCCCAGGCCGATCACGCGGTGCGTCACCACGTCCGGCTCGTTGCTGCGCAGCTGGTAGGTGACGACGTCGCCGATCGCGATGTCGTCGACGGGCGTGGGTCTGCTGACGACGAGGGTCCCCGGCGGCATCGACGGCTGCATGCTTCCGGTCAGCACCGTGAACGGCGTGGCCTTCATGGCCAGGGGCACCACGATCATGACGAGCGCCACCCCGGCGATGCACACGAGCGCGAGGCTGGACAGGGTGCCGCTGACCCACCGCCGCAGCCGGCCGGCTCCCGGGCCGGTCATGCGCACTCCAGGTAGTAGAGGAACAGCCAGTTGCGGTCCACGCCGACGGTGTTCGAGACTGCCGACGTCCAGGTGGTCCCGGGGAGCACCACCCGTGTCTGGACGGCCAGCGTCGTCGTCCCGTCCTGCGTGATCGCGCCGGGCGCGATGGTCCGCACCGTCGTCGTGTCCGCGGCGCTGACCTCGGTGGTGGCCCCGCCGGCGCCCACCGCGACGACCACGTACTGCCGGGTCGCCCCCGCCGGCAACGTCTGGACCGGTGCCGTCCAGGACAGCCGGATGTTGAGCAGCCCGCTCTCCGTGCAGCCGAGACCCGTCGGAGGCAGCAGCTGGACCGCCGACGCGCTCCCGTTCAGGGAGCCACTGATCGCCCACCACGCCCACGCGGCGCCGCCGCCGCCCAGGACGAGGAGTGCGGCGGCCGCCACGGCGACCGTGGTGCGGGTCCAGAACGCGGCCGCGCGCGTGGCCCGGTCGCGTGGGAGCGGCGACGGAGGCGTGCGCCGTGTGCGATGCATCGCTCTCCCTCCTCGACCGACGTTCTCGTGGACTCGCATTGATCGACTCAGCTCGTCGACTGGTTCCTGCCGCTGATCACGACCGTGAACCCGGACGACGTGCCCTGAGCGGCGCTCGGGGCACCTGCTCCGAGGGTCGCGTGGACGCAGATGTCGACCGTGGTGCCGTTGGGCTGGACCGCGCTCCAGGCGCCGGCGGGGATCGCCGTCGCCGTGCAGGCGCCGCCGGAGAAGGTCGTGTAGGTCACCGTGAGCCCCGAGAGCGAGGCAGTCCCGGTCGCCGACGCCACGAGGTACTGCCAGCGGCCGTGCCCCGTGTGGGCAACCCGAGCGACCCCGGTACGGGTCTCACCCGGCCACATGGCGGTGGTCGGCACCGGCGTGACCCAGCTGACCGCGACCGCGAAGTTCCCCGACCTGACGTTCGGCGTCGCCGCCATCGCCGCGGACCTCGACCATGCGGCGTAGGCCGTCGCGCTCCCGCTGAGCAGGAGCGCGACGACCACGACGGCGACGAGCCGGGTACGCATCGACATGACAGGCCTTCAGGAGAGAAGGGGGATCAGGGGAAGGCGATCTGCTTGACGACGATGTTCGCGCCCGACAGGTTGAAGGACTGCCCGATGGTCGTGTTGTCGACGGCGGTCCCGAACGGGAACGTCACGACGGACTTGACGGTGACGTCGAACGTGACCGCGGTGGAGACGTTCGGCGTGATCGCGAGGACCGTGCCGGTCGGGCCCGCGGCCGACGTGAGCGTCGTCGGGGTCGTGACGGTCGCGCCGGTGATGGTGGTGACGGGCGTCCCGAGAGCGGCCAGCATCGCGGCGTTGCCGCCGACGGCGGGGGCGAGGTCGAGGGCGATCTCCGCCTTGAGGTGGTCGCCGCGAGCGGTGACCGTGAAGACCTGCGTGCGGGTCACGACGTCACCGGGGACGATGCGCGAGTTCGCGACGTCGAAGGCCGTCGTGGTGGTGCCCCAGGTCCAGGCCGCGGTCGTCGCGCCCACCTTGGGGACGATCGAGAGCGTGCCGGACTGGATGCCCGTCGTGCTGTCGACGGTCGTACCGACCTGCCAGTACGCCAGCGTGCCGGCGCCGCCCAGCAGCAGTGCCACTCCCGCGCCGATCGCGATGGCGCCCTTCGTCGTCTTGCGCATGATGATGCCTCCCGTAGCCGTGTACCGGCTGCACCACCGGCTCTGGGTCACTCGGGAGGTGGACACACGTCCATGAGCGGTACAGAACTGTCTTCATCCGCTTTCACGCGGTCATACGGGGGTTACCACCCCCCGCAGAACCGAAACGCCACAGCATCCGCGACATCACGGACACGTGTCACCCCTGGGGGCGGGCGCCTCGGTGCAGGGCGACGATCCCGCCGGACAGGTTCCGGTACGCCACGTGCTCCCAGCCGGCGTGCTTGATGCGCAGACCCAGCGCGTGCTGGTCCGGCCACTCGCGGATCGACTCCGCCAGGTACACGTACGCCTCCGGCTCCTTGGACACCGCACGGGCCACCGGAGGCAGGGCACGCATCAGGTAGTTCTGGTAGACGGTCCGGAAGGGCGCGAACGTGGGCCGGGAGAACTCGCAGACCACCAGCCGGCCGCCGGGCTTCGTCACCCGCAGCAGCTCGTCGAGGGCGGCGTCGACGTCGTTCACGTTGCGCAGGCCGAACGACATCGTCACCGCGTCGAACGACGCGTCGGCGAACGGCAGGTGCAGGGCGTCGCCCGCGACGAACGCGAGGTCCGGCCGACGGCGCTTGCCGACGTCGAGCATGCCGACCGACAGGTCGCACGCGACCACCCGCACGCCCGCGTCCGCCATGGGCTCGGCCGAGGTCCCCGTGCCGGCCGCCAGGTCCAGCACCGTCTCACCGGGCTGCGCGTCGAGCGCCTTGAGCGTCGCCCGGCGCCACGCACGGTCCTGACCGAGCGAGATGACGTCGTTCGTCCGGTCGTACCGGTGGGCCACCGCGTCGAACATGGCGGCGACGTCCTGAGGGTCCTTGTCGAGGGAGGCGCGGGACATGTGTCCATCGTCGCAGGTCCAGAGCGCCTCTTCGACAGGGCGGACCCCGCGGCGAGGCCTACGCTGGAAGCGATGAGCACGCAGCCCTCGTCCTCCGCGGACGTCGTCCCCCAGCCGCTCCTCGTCCGGACGGTCGCCCTCGACGACCTGGGCGACGCCGGCGCAGCGGATCCGCACGACCTCCTCGACCTCCTGCCGACGGAGCGTCCGCTCGCCTGGGTGCGGCGCGGCGACGGCCTCGTGGCGTGGGGCGAGACCCTGCGCGTCGAGGTCGGCGGTGCCGACCGGTTCGCCGACGCCGAGCGGGCCTGGCAGGACGTCCTCGCCCGCGCGATCGTCCGCGACGAGGTCCAGGTGCCCGGCACCGGCCCGGTGGCGTTCGGCTCGTTCGCGTTCGACGACCGGTCGGCCGCCGGCGGCGTGATCGTCGTCCCGAAGGTCGTCGTGGGCCGCCGTGGCGGTCGCACGTGGCTGACGACGATCACCACGGGCGCCCGGCTGCACCCCGCACCCGCGCTGTCGGACGTCGTCGGCCCCCGCGTGCCGCCCCTCGACCCCGGCGCGGTCGTCTACGCCGACGGCGCCGTCAGCGCCGACGGCTGGCGCGACGTCGTCGCCCGCGGCATCGCCGCCATCAAGGCGGGCGACGTCGAGAAGGTGGTCCTCGCCCGCGACGTGCACGCGCGCGCCGAGCACCCCGTCGACGTGCGGTGGGCCCTGGAGCGGCTCGCGGCGGAGTACCCGTCGTGCTGGACGTTCAGCGTCGACGGCATGGTGGGCGCGACGCCCGAGCTGCTCGTCCGGTCCGAGAAGGGTCTGGTCACGTCACGCGTGCTCGCGGGGACCATCCGGCGCACCGGCGACGACGCGGCGGACCTGGCCCGCGCGGCGATCCTCGCGCACTCGTCGAAAGACCTCGAGGAGCACGAGTACGCCGTGACGTCCGTGGCGCACGCCCTGGAGCCGTTCTGCTCGTCGACCAACGTGCCCGACGTCCCGTTCGTGCTGCACCTGCCCAACGTGCTGCACCTCGCGTCCGACGTCACCGGGGTGCTCGCCGCGCCCGGCGGCGACGCCCGGCACCCGTCGTCGCTCGCGCTCGCGGCGGCCCTCCACCCGACTGCAGCCGTCTGCGGCACCCCGACGGTCGCGGCGCGCGAGCTCATCCGCAGCATCGAGGGCATGGACCGGGCCCGGTACGCGGGGCCCGTCGGCTGGTTCGGGGCCGACGGCGACGGCGAGTGGGGCATCGCCCTGCGGTCCGCGGCGATCGACCCCGACGACCCGCGACGGGTCCGGCTGTTCGCCGGCTGCGGCGTCGTCGCCGCGTCCGACCCGCCCGCCGAGCTCGCGGAGTCCGAGGCCAAGCTGGTCCCCATGCGGTACGCACTCGGCCGGGACACCAGCCGCGGCTGACGTCCCGGCCGAGGGCCGTGTCCCGGGCCGGAGGGGTGGCAACCGGGACGGCGTGCGGTCCGGGTAGGACCACAGGTGCCGACGGCCGCGGGCCCGTGGGGGGACTCGCCCGGCGGCCGCCGGCTGTCAGGGAGGGTCAGCCCTGGCCACCCTGCTGCTGGAACCACTCCCACAGCTGCTCGGGGCTGAGCCCGTCGGGGATGCCGGAGCCGCCCTGCTGCTCGTCCGGAGCCTGCTGGCCCGGCTCCTGCTGCGGCTGCTCCTGCTGGACGTTCTCGGGGCGCACCGCGAGCGTGACGTCGACCTCGATGGTCTTGCCGTCGCGGACCACCGTCAGGGTGCTGTCCGCGCCGGACGCGAGCGCCCGCACGTACGCGGTGAGGGACTCGGCACCGCCGACGGCCTTGCCGTCGATCGCGACGATCGTGTCCTCGACCTGCAGCTCGGCCTTCGCGGCCGGCGACCCCTCGGAGACGGACTCCACGACCGCGCCGCGGCGCGTGACGCCGTCGGCGGTCGCCGTGCCGTCGGACAGGCCCACCCCGAGGAACGCGTGCTCCGCGGTGCCGTCCTCGACCAGCTGGGCGGCGATGTTCTTCACCAGGTCGACGGGGATGGCGAAGCCGAGACCGATCGAGCCGGACTCGCTGGACAGCGTGGCGATCGACGAGTTGATGCCGATGACCTTGCCGCTCGCGTCGAACAGCGGACCGCCGGAGTTGCCGGGGTTGACGGCCGCGTCGATCTGGATCGCGTTCGTGACGGTGCCCTCGCCGCCGCCGTCGCCCGCCGTCGAGACGGGGCGGTCGATCGCGGAGACGATGCCCGTCGTGACCGTGTTGGCCAGGCCGAGCGGGTTGCCGACGGCCATGACCGGCTGGCCGACGATCACCTTGGACGAGTCGCCCAGGGCCGACGCCTTGAGGTCGTCCGGGACGTCCTTGAGCTTGATGACGGCGAGGTCGGTCGTCGGGTCGAGACCGACGATGGAGGCCTCGAACAGGCGCCCGTCCGTCAGGGTGACCTGCACGTCGCCGTCCGCGCCGGCGACGACGTGGTTGTTGGTGACGATGTGGCCCTCGTCGTCGATGATGACGCCGGAGCCCTGCGCACCACCGCCGTTGCCGTCGCTGACCTGGATGGCCACGACCGACTGCTGGACCGCCTTCGCGACGGCCTCCCAGTCCGGGTCGTCCGACGTCGAGCCGGCGACCGGCACGGCGTCGTTGCTCGACTGGCCGATCGAGGCGAGCGACGCGGGCCGGTCGCCGGAGGCGGCGTCGTCGGACAGCGCGTGCGTGAGACCGGCGGTGGCGACGGCGGCGACGATCGCCGCAGCGGCTGCGGCGCCTGTCACGGGGAGCCAGAGGTTGCGCTTGCGCTGCGTCGGGACGTTCCCCGGGGGCACCGGGCCAGGCACGGCTGCGGACTGGCCCGCGTACGCGGCGACCGGCTGCTGCACGGGGACCGGCTGGTGGGCGGCGGCACGCTGGGCGGCCTCCCACTGGGCGCGGCGCACGGCCTCGAACTGGTCCACGTGCACGGGCTGCTGCGCGGCGGCAGCGCGCTGGGCGGCCTCGTACGCGGCGCGCTGGTCCGCCGGGGCGGCCGGGTGCGGCGGCGTGAAGGGGTTGGTCGGGTGCGGCTGCGCCGGGGCGGCCGGCAGCGGCTGGGTCGCGTGGACCGGCAGCGGCTGCGTCGCGCCCACGGGCGGCAGCGGCTGGGTGGTGAACGTCTGGGGGTTCTGGTCGGCAGCGTTGCTCGCGCCGTTCTCAGGGGTGGTCGTCATCGGTGTGCCCTCCTTGGTCGAGGTACATCACACCGGGCAGGGCTGGAGAGAGCCTTCGCAGAACCTGGGAATTCGCTGCGAGTTTCGAGTGGACGTCAGGTGGCCAGCGCGGCCTCGACCGCGGAGGCGACCTCGGCCGTGAGCCGCTCGCCCAGGGCTCGGCGCCCGAGGCGGTCGACCCGGACCTCCACGACGCTGAGGCCCGGGCCCGGTGCGGCGAGCGCGGGGAGCAGACCGTCGACGTCGCTGACGCGCGTGTGCCGGACGCCGTAGCCCGCGCAGAGCGCAGCGAGGTCCGCACCGTGCGGGGTACCGAAGACCCGCTCGAACACGTCGGCCCGGTCCGGCTCCCCCGGCTCGAGGGTCGCGAAGATCGACCCGCCGTCGTCGTTCGCCACGATCAGCTGCAGGTGCACCGGAGCCTCGAGCGGACCCCGGAGCAGACCGCCGACGTCGTGCAGGAACGTCAGGTCCCCGAGCAGGGCCCGGACGCGACGCTCCGGCATCCCGAGCGCGGCGCCCACGGCCGTGGAGACCGTGCCGTCGATGCCCGCGAGACCGCGGTTGGCCAGGACGACCGGCGGGGTGTCCCACCGTGCGACCAGGTCCAGGTCCCGCACCGGGTTCGAGGAGCCGACCACCAGCGCGTCGCCCGCACCGGTCACCTGGGCGACCACGCGCGCGAGCGCCGGACCGGTAACCCGGGTCCCGCTGCGTGACCGTCGGCCTGCGTCGAGCCCGTCGAGCACCTCGTCGATCGCGGCTCCCGCGGCCGCGTCGGCCGTCCGCCACGCGTCCAGCCACCCGGCCGGTGCGGGCATCCTGCCCTGCCGCATGCGGGCGGGCGGGTCGAGCAGGACGTCGGTCGCGTTCCGCGCGGCGTCGGGCCAGTCCCGGCCGCGCGGGGCGATCACGACGACCTCGACGTCCTGCCGGGCGAGGAGGTGCTGCACCGGTCGGGACAGGGTGGGGCGGCCGAGCACGACGACCCGGCGGACCGCTCCCCCGAGCCGCGGGTGCTCCAGCAGGAGCCGGTAGGCCGCGATCGCGTGCGTGCCACCGCGGGCGCCGGACGACGGTTCCGCGAGCAACGGCCACCCGTTGACCTCGGCCAGCCGGCGCGCGGCCGGGCCGGCCCCGTCCCCGGCGATCAGCACGGTCGCCACTCCCCCGCGCCGCGCCGGTGCCGAGGGGTCGACGGTCGGCAGGGCGCCCGTGGTGGCCGTCGGTGCGACGTGCCGGGTCTGCACGAGAGTGAGACCGGCGGTCGACGGTTCCGGCCACGGTGCGCCCCCCGGGACGAGCGGCTCCCGGAACGCGAGGTCGAGGTGCACCGGCCCGGGGTCGCCGGTCCGTGCGCCCGTCGCGGCCGCGACCGCGCGCGAGACGGTGCGACGCATGCCGCGGGCCTCGTCGGGCAGCCCGACGGGGGCGGGGAGGTCGACCGTCAGCCGCACCGCGCCGGCGAAGATGCCGACCTGGTCGGTGGTCTGGTTGGCGCCCGTGCCGCGCAGCTCGTGGGGCCGGTCCGCGGTGAGCAGGATCAGTGGCAGCCCGCTGTGGTGCGCCTCCAGGACGGCGGGGTGCAGGTTGGCGACGGCGGTGCCCGACGTGGTGACCACCGCGACCGGTCGCGGTGGGTGCCGCTCGTCCCCCGCGCCGTGGGCGGAGGCACGTGTGAGGCCGACCGCGAGGAACGCGGCCGACCGCTCGTCCACCCGCACGTGCAGGCGCAGACGCGGCGCCCCGGCCGGGCGCTCCTGGTCGGGACGGGCCGCGTCCGCGAGCGCGTAGGCCAGCGGTGCGCTGCGGGAGCCGGGGGCGAGCACGACGTCCTCGACCCCCAGGGCGGCGAGCGCCTGCACCAGCACCCGGGCCGCCGTCGTCGCCGGGTCGGGATCGAGGGGCGACGGCATCACGCCCGCCATCATGCCCGAGCCTCGACCGCGGCGAGCCGGGCGACCCACCGGGCGGTGAGCTCGTCGGACGCGCGGGTGGCGGCCAGCAGGTCGGGGTCGGGTTCGGGTCGGCGGACGTCGAGCGCCCCGTCGACGGGCCGGAACGGGTCGGTGACCAGGTCGCCCTCGAACAGCTGCGCGGTGGCCAGACCGCACGCGTAGTGCAGCTCGGGGAGCGCGGCAGCGAGCGCGATCCCGGCTGCGAGCCCCACGGACGACTCGAGGGCCGACGAGACGACCACCGGCAGCCCGATGCGCTCCGCGAGCTCCAGGCACGCGCGCACCCCACCGAGGGGCTGGACCTTGAGCACGACGACGTCCGCGGCGTGCGCGCGCGCGACGGCGAGCGGGTCGTCGGCGCGGCGGATCGACTCGTCGGCCGCGATCGGCACGTGCGTGCGTCGCCGCAGGGCCGCGAGGTCGTCGACGCCGGGGACCGGCTGCTCCGCGTACTCGAGGCCTCCGGCGGCACGGTCGAGCGCGGCCAGCCGGGCCACGGCGACCTCGACGTCCCACGCGGCGTTGGCGTCGACCCTGATCGCGCCGGCGGGTCCGAGCGCGTCACGGACGGCCTCCAGGCGGGCGATCTCGTCGGCGAGCGTCTGGCCCGGCTCCGCCACCTTGACCTTGGCCGTCCGGCAGCCACCGGACTCGCGCACGATCCGGTGGGCGGTCTCGGCACCGACGGCGGGGACGGTGACGTTGACCGGGATCCGCGTCCGCACCGGTGCCGGCCAGCCCGTGTCGGCGGCTTCTCGCGCGGCGTGCCACCACGCCACCGACTCGACGGCGCCGTAGTCCCAGAACGGGCTGAACTCCCCCCACCCGGCGGCGCCGCGCACGAGCAGCCCGTCACGGACGGTGAGCCCGCGGAACCTCGTCCGGAGCGGCAGCGACCAGACGTGCAGGTCAGCGGGGTTGTGCGGCACGTCGTCAGCGTACGGCGGACTCAGGGACCCCACGCGTCGACGAGCAGGGAGCACGCGGTCGCACGCACCGGCCGCTGCTCGGTCAGGGCCGTCACGACCGCACCGTCGACGACCGCGGTGGTGACCGCCGCCGAGGTGGGCGACCCGACGCGCCCGACCAGCTCGCCCAGCACGGCGTCGACGACCTCGCGTCCGGCGGCGAACGCGGCGGCGAGCGCCGCGTGCCGACCGGCTCCGAGCAGGTGCTCGTAGTGGCTGCGCACCTGTGCGTCGTCCCCGGCGGGCAGCACGGCGTCGACCAGCACCTGCGCCGCCGTGGCGGGGTCCTGCTGCACGGTCACCGCGGGCGCCGCCGCGAGGGCCGAGCGCGCATGGGCGGCCCACTCGTCGGCGAGTGTGCGCCCCGCGGCCGCGGCGAGGTCGTCGAGCGACGCGAAGTAGTACGTCGTCGCCGAGAGCGACGCCCCGGCCTCGGCGGCGACCCGGCGGTGCGTGAGGGCACCGGGCCCGTCGCGCAGGGTGATCGCGGCGGCGGCGCGGGCCAGGTCGTCGCGCCGCTGCGCACCCTTGGTGCGGACGCCGCGCTCTCCGCTCAATGAGCGCTCGACGACAGGTTCAGCCCGACGACGCCGGCGATGATCAGGAGGAGCGACACGATCTTCAGCACGGAGACGGGCTCGTGGAACACGAAGATCGCGAGCACGGCCGTGACGGCCGCCCCGATGCCGACCCACACGCCGTACGCGACGCCGACCGGCAGCGTCTTCAGCGCCCAGGCCAGCCCGCCCATGGACGCGACGAGCAGGACGACGAACAGGACGCTGGGCCAGAGCTTGGTGAAGCCGTCGGACGCCTTGAGGCTGAGGGCCCAGCCGGCCTCGAGCACGCCGGACAGGACGAGGACGATCCAGGCCATCGTGGTGCACCACTCTTCCGTCCGTGCGCGCCGGGTGGCAGTCCCCGCCGTCCCGCGCACGTTCTAGTACGACCGTACCATAGTCGTCGACCGCTTAGGCTGCGGCCGTGACCTCAGAGCTGCCGGCCTCCGTCTCCGACACGTTCGACCCCACGCGCTGGCGTACGGTCGACGGCTTCGAGGACCTCACGGACCTGACGTACCACCGGGGGTTCGCCCGTCCCGACCAGGAGCAGGAGGCCGGCGGGGCCGTCGCCCGCGACCTGCCCGTCGTCCGGGTCGCGTTCGACCGTCCCGAGGTGCGCAACGCGTTCCGCCCGCACACCGTCGACGAGCTGTACCGGGTGCTCGACCACGCGCGCACCACCTCCGACGTCGGCACGGTCCTGCTCACCGGCAACGGTCCCAGCCCCAAGGACGGCGTCTGGGCGTTCTGCTCCGGGGGCGACCAGCGCATCCGCGGCCGGTCCGGCTACCAGTACGCCTCGGGGGACACGGCGCAGGACGTCGACCCCGCGCGCGCGGGCCGCCTGCACATCCTGGAGGTGCAGCGGCTCATCCGGACGATGCCCAAGGTCGTCGTCGCGCTGGTGAACGGCTGGGCGGCAGGCGGCGGCCACTCGCTGCACGTCGTCGCCGACCTCAGCATCGCCAGCCGCGAGCACGCCCGCTTCATGCAGACCGACGCCAACGTGGGCTCGTTCGACGGCGGGTACGGCTCCGCGCTCCTGGCGCGGCAGGTAGGTCAGAAGCGGGCCCGCGAGATCTTCTTCCTCGCCCGCGAGTACTCCGCGGAGCAGGCGCTCGCGTGGGGCGCCGTCAACGACGTGGTGGACCACGCGCAGATCGAGGACGCGGGCCTCGAGTACGCACGGATCATCGCGACCAAGTCACCGCAGGCCGTCCGGATGCTCAAGTTCGCGTTCAACCTGGCGGACGACGGCCTGGCCGGGCAGCAGGTGTTCGCCGGGGAGGCGACGCGGCTGGCGTACATGACCGACGAGGCCGTCGAAGGCCGGGACGCGTTCCTGCAGCGCCGGGAGCCCGACTGGTCCGGCTTCCCGTACGCGTACTAGCTGCCGGACAGGGCCCAGCCGGCGAGGTCGACGACCGAGCCGAGGACGCCGGCCGCGCCGACGAGCAGCGCGACGAGCACGACGGCGGAGGCCACGACGGCACCGAGGGACCGGACGTCGTGCTCGGCAGGGGTGGGGCGGTGGTGGGTGAGAGCTGTCATGCGTCCAGCGTGACGCGCGCACCGCCGCACGGCATCGACCCGGGGGCCCGTCCACGTCCCCACCGGGGGTGGCCAACCGGCCCGCGGAGATCATCCCGTGGGCGGACAACCGATCGGGTCACCCGATCGTGAGGGACCCCGTCCCGGCCGGCACCAGCTCGACCCACGTGTTCCCCGGCGCCAGGTCCGCAGGCTTCCCGTCCGCCGTGAAGAGGCGCAACGGTGCCGCGTCGGAGTCCTTCTGCCAGCGCACCGGCACCGTCCTGCCGCCCGTCGCGACGACCCCGTCCCCCGACCCGACGAGCGTGTACGTGGGCACGGGCGCCCCGCCCTGGGCGCCGAAGGCCGTGTTCGGGTGGTCGGCGGTGATCGAGACGACGTTGACCGCGGACAGTCGCGCGCCGCTGCGGGCCGTCGCGGGCGCGGCCCCCTCGGACCGCAGCCACGTGCCGCTGGCGGCGTCCCACGACCAGGTCGGGCTGGACGCCGGGGAGAGCCGGAACGCGAGCGTGCCCGCCGGTGTCCCGCCGAGCGCGGCGGCGGACCGGTCGGCGCTGCGGGCGAACGTGAACTGCTCTCCCGGAGACGCCTGGTGGTCGGCGTCGGCCAGTCCCCAGAACGTCGCCGGGGTGCCGTACACGTTGTGCGGCGCGGCGCGGTCCCTGGTCCGGTACATCCCCGGCGCGCCCGCGTCGTGGCTGATCATCTGGACCCCGCTGGCGGCGACGAGGGCGAGGATGCCCGGCTGCCCGCCCGAGAACGCGAGGAGCCCGTGCATGGGCGCCAGGATCACCGGGTCCATCGGCCGCACCGAGCGGATGGGCCCGACCTCCGCCGGCACCTGCGAGTGGAACACCGCGATGAATCGGGACACGTCGAACTCGACGATGGTCTCCCAGACGACGTCCGCCTGGTCCAGGCCGGTCTGCGGGCGAGCCACGGCGGTGTTCTCGATCTTCACCGCGAGCGACGGTCGCACGGCCGGCTCACCCGCGACGCCCGTCAGCGGCCAGGTCGGCGGGATGACGGGCACGGGTGCGGGGGCCTTGTCCGGAGCGATCGTCGGTCCCTGCGTCACCGGGGCCGGCGGTTCCTGCTGCTCGGTCGGCGGCGCGCTGCAGCCCCCGACGGCCAGGGCCACGGTCGCGAGCAGCGCGGTGACCGCACCTCGCACCGGTCGTCGTGTCGTCGTCATCGCGTTCCCCCGTCGTTCCCCTGCACCGGACCAGGCTGCCACGCCACCGTCTCAGCTGATCGCAACCGAGCCCGAGTCGGTCGGCACCAGCTCCACCCAGGTGGTCCCGGGGGCGAGCGTGAGCACCGAGCCGTCGGCCGCCGTGAGCGTCAGCACCGCGTCGGCCGCCGCCTTCGACCACGTGCCCGTCACCGTCTTGCCGCCGCTCGACACGGTCGCGTCCCCCGAGCCCTCCAGCACCGTCTCGGGGACCGGGTTGCCGGCGGGGTCCTTGGTGCCGGAGTCGACCAGACGCACCTTCAGCGTCACCACGTTGGTCGCGGCGATCCGGGCGCCGGACCGCAGCATCGCGGGTGCGGTCCCCTCCGCGCGGAGCCACGTCCCCGTGCCGGCGTCCCAGGTCCACGTCGGCCGGGAGTAGCCGGAGAGGCGGACGGCCACGGTCGACGACGGACCGCCCGCGACGACCGCACTGGCCTTCTCCGGGGTCTTCGCGACGACGAACTGCGTGGGCGGCACGGCGGAGTGGTTGGCGTCGGCCTGGTCCCAGAACGTCTGGGGAGTGCCGTACACGTTGTGCGGGGCGGGCCCGACACCCTTCTTGCGGTAGAAGCCGTCGGCACCGGCGTCCATGCTGATGATCTGCAGGCCCGCGTTCTTCAGCGCCTGCACGAACGGCTGCTGTCCACCCGAGAACGCGATCAGGCCGTGCAGGGGCGCCGCGATCGCGGGGTCCATCGGGCGGACCGACCGGATCGGACCGACCTCGGCGGGGACCTGCGACTGGTACACCGCGACGAACCGGCTGATGCCGCCCTCGACGACCTGCTCCCACACGACGTCCGCCTGGTCCAGGCCGGTCTGCGGGCGAGCCTCGCTCGAGTTCTCGACCTTGATCGCGAGCGCGGGACGCGCGGCGACCTCCGTCGCGACGACGCCGGTGAGCGGCCAGCGGGGAGGCACCACCGGTGCGGGCGGGGCGACCTTCGCGGCCTCGATCACGGGCGCCTCGGTCACCGGCGGTACGGGAGCCTGGTCGGTCGGTGAGCCGCTGCACGCACCGAGGACGAGGGCGGCACCGGTCGCCAGGGCGACGACCGCGAGGGCTCGCCGACGGGCGGACGGGACGGTCAGGACTGGCGACACGGTGCTCCTTCGGGTATGGACCGCGCGACACTCTACGGCGTGCAGGTGTGCGGCCCGGGCGGCCACGCGCCGGGACGGACCTACGCTGAGCGGGTGATCCGACCCCTGCGCGACGTCCCCGCGCGGCCGGACCTGCTCCTCCCGGCGCTCGCGGCGGCCCTCTCGGGCACCGGCCCCGCGGTCGCACCCGGCTCGGCCGAGGGGACCGTGGGCGACGACGTCGCCGTGGTGGTCCGGACCTCGGGGTCCACGGGCGAGCCTCGCGACGTCCTGCTGTCGGCCACAGCCCTGCGCGCGTCCGCCTCGGCGACGCACGACCGGCTCGCCGGCCCCGGCCACTGGTTGCTCGCGCTGCCCACGGACCACGTCGCGGGCGTCCAGGTGCTCGTGCGGTCGGTGCTGGCGGGCACCACGCCCACCACGACGAGCTCCCCCTTCCGGGCGGCGGCGTTCGTCGCGGCGGTCGACGCGATGCCCACCGACGGGCCGCGGTACACCTCCCTGGTCCCAACGCAGCTCGTCCGGCTCCTCGACGACGCCGCGGCGACGACCGGGCTGCGGTCCTTCGACGCCGTCCTGCTGGGCGGCGCCGCGGCCGCTCCGGACCTGCTGGCCCGCGCCCGGGCGGCCGGCGTCGCGGTCGTCACGACCTACGGCATGACCGAGACCTGCGGCGGGTGCGTCTACGACGGGCGTCCTCTGGCCGGGGTGTCCGTCCGCCTCGACGACGACGGTCGGATCCTGCTGTCCGGCCCGGTCCTGGCCGACGGCTACCTCGGCCGTCCGGACCTCGACGCCGAGGCGTTCGTGCAGGTGGACGGGGTTCGGCACCTGCGCACCTCGGACCTCGGGGCGTGGTCCGACGGGTCGCTCGTGGTGCTCGGACGCGCCGACGACGTCCTGGTGACCGGGGGCGTGAAGGTGGCGCCCGCCCGGGTCGAGGCGGTCGTCGCGAGCCTGCCGGGGGTGGCCGAGGCGTGCGTGGTCGGTGTCCCCGACGACGAGTGGGGTCAGGCCGTCGTCGCGGTCGTCGTCGCCCGCACCGGCGCCCGACCGCCCACGCTGCAGGAGGTCCGCGCCGCGGTCTCCGAGCACCTCGGTGCCACGCACGCCCCGCGCCACCTCGTGGTCACGGACTCGCTCCCGGTGCGCGGCCCGGGCAAGATCGACCGTCGGGCCGCCACGCTGCTCGCCACCCGCCAGCTCGAGAGGAACGCCACGTGACGACTGCCAGCGACTGGGTGCAGGGTGCACGACCGCGGACGCTGCCGGCGGCCGCAGCCCCCGTGCTCGTCGGCACCGGGGCAGCCGCCCACCTCGGCGAGGCCCACCTCGGGCGTGCCGCGCTCGCGCTCGGTGTCGCGCTCGCTCTCCAGGTGGGTGTCAACTACGCGAACGACTACTCCGACGGCATCCGCGGCACCGACGTGGACCGCGTCGGCCCGCTGCGCCTGACCGCGTCGGGCACCGCCAGCCCGGGCACCGTGAAGGCGGCGGCGTTCGCGGCGTTCGGCGTCGCGGCCCTGCTCGGCCTGGCCCTGGTCGCCGCGACCGGCCAGTGGTGGCTGCTCGCCGTCGGTGCCGTCGCGATCGTCGCCGCATGGGGGTACACCGGAGGCAAGCGGCCGTACGGCTACCGCGGCCTCGGCGAGGTCGGCGTGTTCGTGTTCTTCGGGCTGGTCGCCGTGCTCGGCACCACCTACACGCAGGCCGACGAGCTCTCCTGGCCCGCCTGGGTCGGCGCCGTCTGCGTCGGCATGCTCGCGTGCGCGCTGCTCATGGCCAACAACCTGCGGGACGTGCCCACCGACGCCCTCGTCGGCAAGCGGACCCTCGCCGTGCGGCTGGGCGAACGGTGGTCGCGTCGCGCCTACGCGGTGCTCGTCGTCGGTCCCGTGCTGCTCGGCGGGATCGGCTGCGCCTTCGCGTCGCCGTGGACGTTGATCGTCCTGCTGCTCCTGGCGCCGGCTGTCGTCCTGGCCGGCACGGTGCTGCTCGGCGCGCGCGGGAGGGCCCTGGTCCCGGTCCTCGCGGGGACCGGGCTGCTGGAGCTCGCGTTCGGCGTGCTGCTCGGCCTCGGGCTGGCCCTCTAGGAGTCGCGCGCCGCCTCGTCGGCCGCATCCTCGACGTCGGCGTCCTCCTGCGCGCGCTTGCCCAGCACCGTCCGGTCACCGGCAGCACGACGGCGCTCCGCCCGTTCGGCCAGCTGCCGCGCGGCGGCGTCCCGCGGACCGGCGAGCAGGACGTAGGACAGCCCCCACGCGAGGAAGGCCGCGGCGATGACGACGAGCCACGAGCGCAGGCCCGCCCACCAGAGCAGGCCGAGGCAGGCCCCGAAGAGCGCGAGGCGCAGGACCGAGTAGACGACGAAAGGCACGGTCCCAGGGTAGGCGCTGGGACCTCACCGCCCGTCCCGGGCGTCTAGTCTGACGAGGTGAGGAACCTGGCCGTCCTGCTGATCATCGGACTGATCGTCTACTGCGTGATCGACGTGATCCGCAGCAGCACCGACGAGCGCCTCGGGGTGCACCCGATCTTCTGGGTCGCGCTGATCCTCCTCGTGCCGCTCCTCGGGTCGCTCGTCTGGCTGGCCGTGCGCTGGTCCCGCAGGACGGCCGCCGGACCGGACCCGTCGACACGGAACCGCCGCGCCACAGGCCCCGACGACGACCCCGACTTCCTGTCGAGGCTCGACGACGACCGCCGACGGGCCGACCCGGGCGCGTCGGACGACGCCCCACCGGCAGCCTGAGCGGTCCGTCCGGCGACGAGCACGCCCTGAGTGGCGCATCCGCCTCCGCCCGCGTGCACCATGGCGTGGTCGGCCGACGCCTGCAGGCCGGCCGCCGGGTGCGTCAGACGCCTCCGTAGGAGTGCTTCCCCGGGACGACGATGTTGACGACCGTGAAGTTCGCGAGGACGACGCCGTAGCCGACGAACACGAAGTACGACGCCCGACGGCCGTTCCAGCCGCGCGTGGTGCGCGCGTGCAGGTAGGCCGCGTAGACCACCCACGCGACGAACGTGCCGACCTCCTTGGGGTCCCAGCCCCAGTACCGCCCCCACGCGTGCTCGGCCCAGATGGCGCCCCCGATGAGGGTCAGCGTCCACAGCACGAACGCGACCGCGTTCAGCCGGAAGGACAGCGCCTCGAGCTCGCGGGAACCGGGCACCTGCTCGAGCCACCCGAACCGCGGGCCGCCGACCCAGCGACGGAACCGGTCGGACCGGGGGGGTGCGGCTGAACCGACCGTGACCGCGGGTGCGTCGACCGACGCGAGGGCCTCCTCGCGGAAGCTGCGCAGGACCTGGAGCACGGAGGTGGCGAACGCGACCGTGAAGATGCCGGTCGCGGTGATGGCGACGCCCACGTGGAGGATCAGCCAGTAGCTCTGCAGGGCGGGCTGCACCTGGTCGGCCTGGATGTAGAACGCGTTGAGCGCGAGGACGAGGGCGAGCACGGAGATGCCCATGACGACGACGCCCACGAACGCGATGACGCGCCGGCGCTGCACGATCGTCAGGACGAGGACGGCCACGAACACCCCGACGAGCGTGAACTCGTACATGTTCGCGGTCGGCCACCGACCGGCGGCGATGCCGCGCAGCACGATCCCGGCGAAGAGGAGCACCAGACCGAGCAGGGTGGTCGACCGGGCGATCCCCTCGGCGCGGACCGACCGTCCGGGTGCGCTCTGCGCCTCGGAGCCGGCGACGGCGGTCGCGGGGCGCCCTCCGACGAGTGCTGCCTGCGGGACGCGCTTCTGGGACCGGTCGGCGATGCGCGCGAGGTCCACGCTGTAGGCGATCAGCGCGATGGTGAACGCGGTCGCGGCGCCCCAGACGAGCAGTGTGCTCAGGTCACCGGTGGTCATGGTGTGGCCTCTCCTGAGGTCGGGTCGCGGGGGGCGACCGGGGGTCTGTCGGTCGTGCGGGCGAGCGTCTGGGCGAGCACCCGGTCGAGCTCGGGCTGGAGGCCGACGTCGTCGCCGCGCGCCAGTCCGGCGGCGGTGACCACTGTACGACCGTCCTCCGGTGCGAGACGGAGCCAGAGGCGGCGCCGGGGTGCGAAGAGCGAGGTGGAGAGCCCGGCGAACGCGAGCAGCGCGAACACGAGCACGAAGGGCAGCGCGGGGTCGTGCCGCAGGTCGAGCGCGACGTAGCGGGGCAGGTCGTTGAAGGTCAGCGTGCCCCTCCCGTCGGGCAGGTCGACGGTCTCGCCGGGCTTCACGACGAGCGTGACGGGCTTGTCGTCGTCCTCCATGAGCTGCGTCATCCGCGCCTCGTCGAGCTCGTACACGTTCTGCGGGACGCCGGTGTCGAGGCCGAGGTTGCCCTCCCAGACCGCGAGGACGAGCGCCGGGTCGTCGGGCTGCGGGTTGACGGAGGCGTACGCGGGCCCGAAGGCCGTCTCGCGGACGTCGACGGTGGGCAGCAGGTAGCCGACGAGGCCGATCTGCTCCTGGTCGCCGGACACGTCGGGGACCTTGACGACGCCGCGCGAGGTGTAGACCTCGTCCTGCGGCAGGAACGGCGTGGGACCGGAGAACGCGACCTCGCCGGAGGCGTCGCGCACGGTGATGTCGGGGGCGTACCCGTTGCCCTGGAGGTAGACCTTGGCGCCGCCCGCGTCGAGGGGGTGGTTGACCTTGATGGTCTCCTCGACGGGTTCCTCGCCGGGGTTGGTCAGGGTGACGTGCGCGGTGAAGTCGCGGGACTGGAGCGTCACCGGGTCGAAGCGGGACTCGAACTCGTCGAGCCGCAGCGTGAACGGCACCAGGCTCGACGGCGTGAACGCCGTGCCCTGCTCGAAGGTGTCGTAGTCGACCTGCGCGTTCGCGAACCCGCGGCCCTGCACGACGATCGCCTGCCCCCGGTAGTGCAGCACCTGGCCGGTGGCCACGGAGACGAGCAGGCCGACGAGGGCGAGGTGGAACACGAGGTTGCCGGTCTCGCGCAGGTAGCCGCGCTCCGCGGACACCGCGACCGTGCCGTCGCCCTCGTCGCGGGTGTCGACACGGTAGGTCGGGACGAACGGGAGCCAGCGCCAGCCGCCGCGCAGCACGGCCACCGCGTCGTCGGCGACCTGCGCCGGCGGAGCGTCCGCGCGACCTGAGCCCTGCGCGGGGAACCGCGCGAACCGGCGGGGTGCACGCGGCGGTCGGCCGCGGACGCCCGCGAGGTGCACCTTGGTGCGCGGCAGGATGCAGCCGACCAGCGAGACGAACAGCAGGAGGTAGATCGCCGAGAACCAGACCGACGAGTACACGTCGAAGAACCCGAGCCGGTCCAGCCAGGGGCCGGTCGTGGGGTGGTCGGTGAGGTACTCCGCGACCGCGGTGGTGTCCTGGGCGCGCTGCGGCCAGACCGTCCCGGGCACGGCGGCGGCGGCCAGCAGCATGAGCAGCAGCAGGGCGACGCGCATGCTGGTGAGCTGTCGCCAGGCCCAGCGGAGCCAGCCGACGAGGCCGAGCGTGGGCAGCGTCGGAGGTGCGGCAGGAGCCTCGGTGGGCTCCATGAAGACGTCGGAGAGGCCCTCGGGCCGGTGCACGCTCATACGACCGGCACGAACAGGTCGCCGCCGACGAGGACACCCTGCAGCCAGGAGGACCAGGTCCCCCACACGCCCGTGACCAGGGCGATCCCGAGGATCACGAGCATCGCGCCGCCGAACCGCATGATCGCGAGCCGGTGCCGGCGCAGGAAGCCGAGCGCACCCGCGCTGCGGTCCACGAAGAGCGCGACCAGCAGGAACGGCAGCCCGAGCCCGAGGCAGAACGCGACGGCGAGCAGCGCGCCGCGGCCGGCCGAGCCGCCGTCGAGGGAGAGCGTGAGGATCGCCGCGAGCGTCGGGCCGATGCACGGCACCCAGCCGAGCCCGAAGGTCACGCCGAGCAGCGGGGCGCCCCACAGCCCGGCGCGCGGGGCGAGGTGGACGCGCTTCTCGTTCTGCAGGAACGGGATCAGGCCCAGGAATCCGAGGCCGAGCACGATGACGACGACCCCGAGGATCCGCGTGATCGGGTCCTGGTACTCGACCAGCAGCCCGCCCAGGGAGCCGGCGAGGACGGCCAGCGCGACGAACACAGCCGTGAACCCGGCGACGAAGAGCGCGACGCCGAGCAGCACGCGGCTGCGTGCCGGTGCGGTGCGGACGAGCGTGTCGCCCTCCGAGAACACGGTCTGTGCTGACCCGGTCATCCCGCCGAGGTACCCGACGTACGCGGGGACCAGCGGCAGCACGCACGGCGACGCGAACGACACGAGCCCCGCGATCAGCGCCACCGGGATCGCCAGGAGCAGCGACCCGGAGATGACGGTCTGGCCGAAGGCGTCACCCGCGTCGAGCAGCATCACGATGCCGGCTGCTCGGCCAACAGGTCGTCGACGATCGACCGCAGGGTCGACGGGTCGGCGATGCCGAGGATGCGTCCGGCGACCATCCCGGAGCGGTCGAGCACGACCGTCGTCGGCACCGCGTTCACGGGCACGGTGCCCTGGAGCGCCGCGATCGCGGCGCCGTCGGTGTCCGCGATGCTCGGGTACGGGACCTCGAACTGTCGCTCGAACGCCTGCGCGGTGCCGGCGTCGTCCTGCCGGTTGATGCCCAGCACCTTGACCCCGTCGGGGGCGTAGTCGGTGGACAGGGCCACGAGGTCGGCAGCCTCGGCGCGGCACGGCGGGCACTCGGCGTACCAGGTGTTGAGCACGACGACGTCGCCACGCCAGTCGGCGACGTCCTGTGCGGCGCCCGCGAAGTCGGTGCCGGCCAGGTCGAGAGGTCCGGTGCGGTCGGCCACCTTCCAGAGCGTCGTGCTGCCGTCGCCGGACTGGTAGTTCTGCCCGGCCACGTCGTCCGGTGTCGTCGACGCGCTGTCGGGCGTGCAGCCGGTCAGCAGCAGGGCGGCGAGCGCGGCCACCGCGAGAAGACGTCCGCGCACGTCAGGCCCCCGCGACGGTCGACGCGCCGGGCAGGAGGACCGCGGCGGGCTCGCTGTACCCGACCCCGACGAGGGTGTCGCCCTCGTAGCGCAGGCTGGTCAGCGACGCGACCGAGCACTGCCGCTTGCGGGGGTCGTGCCACAGGTGCCGGTTCTCGAGCGCGAGTCGCGTGACCCAGACGGGCAGCTGGTGGCTGACCAGCACGGCCTCGTGCCCGCGGGCGACCTCGCGCGCGGACTCGACGGCCGCCAGCATGCGGTCGACCTGCTCCTTGTACGGCTCGCCCCAGGACGGCCGGAACGGGTTGCGCAGGTACGGCCAGTGCTCGGGGTGGCGCAGCGAGCCGTCACCGACGCCGAACGTCTTGCCCTCGAAGTGGTTGCCGGCCTCGATGATCCGCTCGTCGGTGCGGATGTCGAGGTCGAACGCCGCCGCGATGGGTCCGGCCGTCTCCTGCGCGCGCTGCAGCGGGGACGCGATGACCGCGACGACGTCGCGACGGGCACTGGCTCCCGACCCGGCCAGATGGTCCGCGACCATGTGCGCCATGGCCAGGCCACGCTCCGAGAGCCGGTAGCCGGGCAGTCGTCCGTAGAGCACGCCGTCGGGGTTGTGCACCTCGCCGTGCCGCATCAGGTGGATCGTGGTCGCGACCATGGGCTCAGTCTCGCAAACACTCCTGTGCGTCACGGACACGGGACGGTGTCACTCGACGTGACACGCGCCACCCGTCAGGTGCAGCCGGACGGTCTCCATCGCGTCGCCGAGCGCGGCGAACTGCTCGGGCGTGAGCACGTCGACCAGGTGGTCCCGCACGGACTGCACGTGGCTCGGGGCGGCGGCCACGAGGACCTGCCAGCCCTTCTCGGTCATGGTGCAGTTCACGCCGCGGGCGTCCTCGACGCAGGGCAGGCGCGAGACGAGGCCCTGCTCCTCCATGCGCCGGATGGTGTGCGTGAGCCGGCTGCGGGAGTGCGCGAGGTTGTCGGCGAGCTGCGCCATCCGCAGCGTGCGGTCGGGCGTCTCGGAGAGCCGGACGAGCACCTCGTACTCGTGCGTGGACAGGCCGGTCTGCTGCTCCAGCTCGTGCTCGAGCGCGGCGAACAGCCGGGCGGCGCCGCCGCGGAACGAGCGCCAGTGGGTCTGCTGCTCGGCGGTCAGCCACTGCACCTCGGTGGATGTGTCACTGGTCACAAGCGGGCCTCCGTCCGGCGTCGCGGGGTTGCGGGTCTGGTGCGAGTGTAGTACAACTTTGAACTAACAGTTTGGTTGACAGTTCAACAACCACGGAGGACCCCATGAGCACCGCCACCGCCACCCTTCCCACCGGCCTCACCACGGGCACCTGGGCCGTCGACGCCTCGCACACCGAGGCCGCGTTCACCGTCCGCCACGCCGGCATCTCCAAGGTCCGCGGCGCCGTCGCGGTCACCGAGGGCACGGTCACGGTCGGCGACGACCTGGCGAGCACGTCGGTCTCCGTCACGCTCGACCCGGCCACCGTCAGCACCGGCGACGCCAACCGCGACGGCCACCTCAAGAGCGGCGACTTCTTCGACGTCGAGAAGTTCGGCCAGTGGACGTTCGTCTCCACCGAGGTCCGCGAGGCGGGCACGAGCTACGTCATCGCCGGCGACCTGACCATCCACGGCGTCACGCAGCCCGTCGAGCTCGAGACCGAGTTCAACGGCACCGCGGTCGACCCGTTCGGCAACACCCGCGCCGGGTTCGAGGCCACCGTCACGATCTCCCGCAAGGACTTCGGCCTCACCTGGAACGCGGCCCTCGAGGCCGGCGGCGTCCTGGTGTCCGACAAGGTCGTCATCGCGCTCGACGTGTCGACCATCAAGGCCTGACACCGCGCTCTGCACTCCGAAGGCCGGGTCCGTCACGGACCCGGCCTTCGTCATGCTCACGCGCCGGTGCCGGTACGCCGGCGGTCGTGGAACGCGAGGATCTGCAGCTCGGAGGCCACGTCGACCGCCCGCAGGTCCACGTGCGGCGGCACCCGCAGCGCACGCGGCGCGAACGTGAGGATGCCGACGACGCCCGCCGCGACCAGCTCGTCGCACACGTCCTGCGCGACGGCCGCGGGCGTGGCGATGATGCCGATGGTGGCGTCGGACCCGCTGACCACGTCGTGGACCGCGGACGGCGGCTGCACCACCATGCCCGCCACGGTCGTCCCCACCACCGCGGGGTCGGCGTCGACCAGGCCGACGACCGCGAACCCCCGCTCGGCGAACACCGAGTAGCTGGCCAGTGCGTGCCCGAGGTTGCCGATGCCGACGATGACGACCCGCCGCTGCGTCGTCAGCCCCAGCACGACCGAGATCTGCTCCGAGAGGTGCAGGACGTCGTACCCCACCCCGCGCCGTCCGTAGGAGCCCAGGAACGACAGGTCCTTGCGCAGCTGGGCGGGCGTGACGCCCGCGCCGGCCGCCAGCTCCTCCGACGACGTGGTGACGACCCCGTCGGCGGTCAGGCCGTGCAGGACGCGCAGGTAGCCCGGCAGCCGGGCGACGGTGGCGGTGGGCACGTCGCGCGCGCCGGACCGCCCGGTCGCACCCGGCTCCGTCGCCCTGGTGTGCGCCCGGGGACCCCTCCGCTGCGTGTCCACATCGACCCCCGCGACGCCCCAAGACACCCGGTCGCCCGGGCCCTGCCCGTCAGGCTAGGGGGCGAGGACGTGCCGAGGTAAGGGTTCGACGCAGACGCGCCGCGTCGATCCGCCAGTAGCCCTGCTGCACACCGTCGACCTCGACCACCGGCACCAGCTCGCCGAGCTCGGCGACGAGGTCCCGGCCGTCGGCGGTGCCCGCGTCGATGTCGACCTCGTGCCACGCGTCCCCGGTCTCGGCGCACACCGTCCGCACCACCTCCCGCGCCTCGTCGCACAGATGGCAGCCGGCCCGGCCGTAGAGCACCACACGCGTCATGGGCTCAACTTTCGCACGTGAGCCTCATGTGGCCCCGTCCCACGAGGGGCGCTGCCCGTCGTTACAGTGACCGGGTGCGTCAGGTGCCCGGGAACCCCAGCGCCCCCGCTCCCGTGCTGCGGGACCCGGGGTCCGGCCCGGACGGTCCCGGGGTCGGTGCGTTCTTCGACGTCGACAACACGATCATCCGTGGCGCCAGCTCGTTCCACCTGGCCGTGGGCCTGTACCGGCGCGGGTTCTTCCGCAAGCGCGACCTGGTCCAGTTCGGGCTCCACCAGCTCCGGTACCTGACGTTCGGCGAGAACAAGAACCAGATCGACGAGGTCCGCAGCCGGGCGCTGTCGATCATGAAGGGTCACTCGGTGGCCGAGGTGACCGCGATCGCGGAGGACGTCTACGACGAGGTCCTCTGCCTGCGGATCTACCCCGGCACACAGCGGCTCCTCGACCAGCACATCGCCGCGGGGCACTCCGTCTGGCTGGTCACCGCGACGCCCGTGGAGATCGGGTCGCTGATCGCCCGGCGCCTCGGCGCGACCGGCTCGCTGGGCACGATCGCGGAGCACGAGGACGGCTTCTACACCGGCCGGCTGGTGGGCGACATGCTGCACGGCCAGGCCAAGGCCGACGCCGTGCGCGCGATTGCCGAGCAGGAGGGCATCGACCTGACGACGTCGTACGCGTACGGGGACTCCACCAACGACGTCGCGATCCTGTCCGAGGTCGGCTTCCCCTGCGCGATCAACCCCGACCGCCGCCTGCGCCGCTACGCCGCCACGGTCGGCTGGCCCGTGCGCGAGTTCCGCAACCGTCGGCGCAACGCCCGCCGCGGCACCACCGTGGCCAGCCTGGCGGGCCTCGCGTGGGCCGGCGGGCTCGTCGCGCGCGCCCTCCTGCGCTCCTGGCGAGGTCCCGGCGGCGGCGAGGACGTCCTGTGACGGTCCGCGCCGCCGAGCACGGGGAGCTCCACGCGCTCGCCCGCCTCGCGGCCCTGACGTTCCCGCTGGCCTGCCCGCCCGGCTCGACCGCGCAGGACCAGCAGTCCTTCATCGAGGCGGTGCTGTCGCCGCAGCGGTTCGCGGAGTACCTCGACGACCCCTCTCGCGACGTCCTCGTCGCCGGGGACGGCGAGCTCGTCGGCTACACGATGCTCGTCGCCGGGGAGCCCGCCGACGAGGACGTGCAGGCGGCACTCCACCTGCGCCCCACCATCGAGCTGTCCAAGTGCTACGTGCACCCCGACCACCACGGCGCCGGGATCGCGAACGCGCTCATGACCGCGTCGCTGGACGTCGCCCGCGGGCGCGGCGCACACGGGATGTGGCTCGGCGTGAACCAGCAGAACGCGCGCGCGCAGGCGTTCTACGTGCGGTCCGGCTTCGCCATCGTGGGCACCAAGCACTTCACCGTCGGCACCCGCGTCGAGGACGACTACGTGCTCGAACGGCCCCTCTAGCCCTGCTCCTGCTCGGCACGCGTCGTCGCCACCGGCCAGCCCTCGTCGTCCCACGCCAGCTCACGGATCTCGAGGCGGAAGTCGCCGCCGGCGGCCGCGTCGTAGTAGTGGAACGCGAGATGCCCCTGCGAGACGGACTGCCCGCCGGGTCCGACCATGTCCCCGGTCGTGGCCAGCAGCTGCTCGCCACCGTCCAGCGTCATCTCCTTGCCGGAGCGGTCGACGTACGGACCGGTGACGTCCTGGGAGCGCCCGACGGCCATGTTGTACGTCGAGTCGCTGCCCTTGCAGCAGGAGTCGCGCGAGACGAACAGGTAGTACCACCCGTCGCGCAGCACCAGGTAGGGCGCCTCGATCGCGTTCGGTGATCCCGTGCGGCTGGCGATGGTCGTCGGCTCGGCCCCGTCGACCGGCATGCCGGACGGCCAGGCCAGCTCGACCAGCTGGATGCCGCCCCAGAACGAGCCGAACGCCATCCACGGCGTGCCGTCCGCGTCGGTGATCACGCCGGGGTCGATCGCGTTGTAGTTCGTCTCCCCCGGCTCGGACCGGAGCACCTCGCCCTGGTCCACCCACGCGTAGTCGGGGTCGTCCGGGTCGAGCGTGGTGTTCGTCGTCAGGCCGATGGCCGACCGGTTGGAGCCGAACGTGGACGCCGAGTAGTACAGGTAGAACGTGCCGTCGTGCTCGATCACCTCGGGCGCCCAGAAGTTCGACACACCGGGGACTGCCTCGTACGCCCACTCCGGGCGGGTCTTCGCGTCCCAGACGGTGCCGACGAGCTCCCACGTGAGGCCCTCGTCGGTGGACCGCCGGATCTGCGGGGAGCCGAGGCCCTTGCGGACGTCACCCGTGGAGAACACGTACCAGGGCTCCCCCTCGGCACCCACGACGAGGGCGGGGTCGTGGGTGTGGATGTCCCCGGTGAGGGACAGCGCCGTCGCGGCGGGTGGTTCCGGCGCACAGGCCGCGGTGCCGACCACCAGGGCGAGGGCGACCGCACCCGCCGCGACGACGCGGCGCACGGCGGTCAGACCCCCAGCCGGACGACGTTCCAGGACACCGGCGGCACCTGGACGGACACGCGGCCGTCGCGGACCGTCGCGGTCGCGTTGGGCCGCGGGACGACAGAGGTGTCGTCGTCGGCCGTCGCGGACCAGGTGTGGTCCGGGTTGGCCAGCGTGGTCGCCTCGACGACGCGCAGGCCCGGCAGCGAGCGGGCGTCGACCTCGAGCGTGACCGTCTCGGTCAGGGACCGGTTGACCGCGAACAGGGCGACGTCGCCCGTCTCGGCGTCGCGGGTGGCGACGGCGTCGACGAGCGCGGCGTCGCCGTACTTCGCCGTCTCGTAGGTCGGCGCCTCGACGGCGACCTGGAGGACGTCACCCTTCGCGTACCGGGACGCCTGCGCGAACGGGTGGAAGATCGTCTGCTTCCAGGACCGACCACCGGGCTCGGTCATGATCGGCGCGATCACGTTGACCAGCTGCGCCAGCGACGCGGAGTGCACGCGGTCGGTGTGCCGCAGCAGCGAGATGAGCAGGTTCCCGACGACGACGGCGTCGGCGACGTTGTACCTGTCCTCCAGCAGCACGGGCGCGACGGGCCAGTCGTGCCCGGTGGGCGGCTTGGACTCGGCGCGGTGCTGGTACCAGACGTTCCACTCGTCGAACGAGATGTGGATCCGCTTGTCGAGCTTCTTGTGCGCGCGCACGGCGTCCGCGGTCGCGCTCACGGACTCGACGAAGTGGTCCATGTCCACGGCGGAGGCCAGGAACGAGCCGAGGTCGCCGTCCTCCTCCCAGTAGTACGCGTGGGCGGAGATGAGGTCGACCTGCTCGTACGCCTCCGTGAGCACGATCCGCTCCCACTCGCCGAACGTCGGGATGGCGACGCCCGACGAGCCGCACGCGACGAGCTCGAGATCCGGGTCGACCATCCGCATCGCGCGCCCGGTCTCGGCGGCGAGCCGGCCGTACTCGTAGGCGGTCTTGTGGCCGATCTGCCACGGACCGTCCATCTCGTTGCCCAGGCACCACATGCGGATGTCGTACGGGTCCTCGGCGCCGTTGGCGCGGCGCTGGTCCGAGAGGCGCGTGCCGCCGCGGACGTTGCAGTACTCGAGCAGGTCGACGGCCTCCTGCACGCCGCGCGTGCCCAGGTTCACGGCCATCATCGGCTCGACCTCGGCCAGCCTCGCCCAGCGCATGAACTCCTCGACGCCGACCGTGTTGGGGTCGGTGGAGTGCCACGCGAGGTCCAGCCGGGCGGGACGCTGGTCGCGCGGGCCGACGCCGTCCTCCCACCGGTAGCCGGAGACGAAGTTGCCGCCGGGGTAGCGCACCGTGCTGACGCCCAGCTCGCGGGTCAGCTCGAGCACGTCCTTGCGGAACCCGTCGGCGTCGGCAGTGGGGTGCTCGGGGTCGTGGATGCCGGTGTAGACGCAGCGGCCGAGGTGCTCGACGAACGAGCCGAACGTGCGCCGGCGGACCGGACCGACCCGGAAGGCCGGGTCGAGGGTGAGTCGGACGGGGATCATGAGGTCTCCTGGTTCGGTCGGGTGTCGAGTGCGGTCCAGCGCACCCCGTGGGACGGGACGTCGAGGACGAGCGCCCCCTCCGGCTCCCACGCGGTCGGGTGCAGGTCGGGCGTGGTCCCGGGGTCCCACAGGTCGCGGGCGGTCCAGGTGTCCGCGGCGGCGACGTGGCCGACGAGGGACGCGAGCGGTACCGACACCGTCCGCGACGAGGGTCCGGTCCAGAAGGCGGCGACGTAGGTCGTCGCCCCCTCGACCGCTGTCCAGACGATGAGCTCGCCGTCGTCGAGGGGCTCGCGGACGAGCTCGCGCCCGTCCGTCGCGTGCTTCAGCACGTGCCCGACGGCCGGGTTGGCCAGCAGGTCGAGCGTCGCGGGGTCGCTGGTCGGCAGGTCTCCCCCGACCATCAGCGGCGAGCGGGCCATCACCCAGAGCGTGAGGATCGTGCGCTGCTCGTCGGGGGTGAGCCGGCTGTGCCGGTCGTCGCCGCGCTCGGCGCGCAGACCGATCCGGCCGAGCGGCAGCATGTCGGCGTCGGCCCAGCCGCCGGGGCGCTGGAACGGCGCCCACCGCGCGAGCCGCGCGAACTGGGCGTGCACGTCGTCCCAGCGGTCCCACAGGTCGTCGGAGATGCGCCACATCTGGGCGTGCTCGCGCAGGTGGTCGACGTGTGCCGTGGACAGGTGGGTGCCGGGCGAGAGGGACAGGACGATGTCCCGGCCCGAGCGCTCGATCGCCCGCGCCCACGCCTCGACCGCGTCCGGGTGGTAGGGCGCGAGCATGTCGTCGACCTTGAGGAAGTCGACGCCCCAGCCCGCGAGCTGCGCGACCAGGCCGTCGAGGTAGGCCTGCGCGGCGGGGTGGTCGTGGTCGAGCCCGTAGTTGTCCTCGTTCCACGGGCAGACCGAGGTGGTGTCGGCGGCGTCGCGCGCGGTCCAGGCGGTGCCCTCGACGGGGAGGTCCGCGTCGAGGGCGATCCGCGGGATGCCGCGCATCAGGTGGACGCCGAACCGCAGGCCGAGGGCGTGCACGGCGTCGGCGAGCGGTCCGAAGCCGCGCCCGCCGGCGGCCGACGGGAACCGGTTCTCGGTGGGGAGCTGGCGTCCGAACGCGTCGAGGACGAGCGTCGAGCCGTCGTTGTAGCCGTGCGCGCGGGCCGCGGGGTCGTACCAGTCGATGTCGACGACGACGGTGTCCCAGCCGTGCGGCAGGAGGCGCTCGGCCAGCACCGCCGCGTTGGCGAGGACCTCGTCCTGCGTCACCGTGGTCCCGAAGCTGTCCCAGCTGTTCCACCCCATGGGCGGTGTCTGCGCGTGGCGCGACATCCGAAGGCCCCCTTGCCCGTCGTCTTCTACATCGTTGTAGACGCATCATGCATGGCCGTTCCCATGCCGTCAACCGACCGTTACACGTTCGTGGCTTGACCCGGCGCCGGTTCTCGTGCCATGTTCTACATCGTTGTAGATCAACGTTGTAGATGCAGCGTTCGATCAAGCGAATGAGGTCAACGACGACCCTGACGGACCAGCCCCACACCGGGTCCCGACGCGACCGTGACCTCGCACATCCTTGGGATCTGGGAGGCAGGACGATGAAGAGGAACAGGCTCATCGCAGGCGCCGTGTGCGCCGCGGTCGCCGGTGCGCTCACGCTGACGGCGTGCAGCGACGGCGGCGACGGCGGAAGCGACAGCGGCGAGAAGGAGATCACGTTCATGTTCCGGGGCGGCCCGGACGAGAAGGCCGCCTACGAGGCCGCCATCAAGAAGTACACCGAGGACACCGGCGTCAAGGTGAAGGTCATCGTGACCGACGCCGACCAGTACGCCACCAAGCTCCAGGCGGCCGTGGCCGGCAACAACGTGCCCGACGTGTTCTACATCGAGCAGGCAACCCTCCAGTCGTACGTGAGCTCGGGCGTCCTGCTGGACATCACCGAGCAGGTCGACGCCAGCGGAATCGACCTGGACAACATCTGGCAGTACGGCGTCGACTCCTACCGCTTCGACGGCGAGCTCCAGGGCACCCCGGACGGCAAGCTCTACGGCCTGCCCAAGGACGTCGGCCCGTTCTCGTTCGGCTACAACAAGACCATGCTCGAGGCCGCGGGCATCCCGCTGCCCGACAAGGACACCCCGCTCACGTGGGACGAGTTCGTCGACATCAGCAAGCAGCTCACCGTGGACAACAACGGCGACGGCGCCGCCGACCAGTGGGGCACCGGGCTCAACGTCCAGTGGAACCTGCAGTCGCTGGTCTGGAGCAACGGCGGCGACTGGACCAACGAGGACCGCACCGAGGTCACCGTGGACACCCCCGAGTTCGCCGATGCCCTGCAGAAGTTCGCGGACCTGACGAACGTCGACAAGGTCACGCCGTCCGCCTCGGACGCCGCGACGCTCGACACCTACCAGCGGTGGATGGCCGGCGAGATCGGCTTCTTCCCCGTCGGCCCGTGGGACGTCTCGGTCTACAACGAGCTCGACTTCGAGTACGACCTGATCCCCTGGCCCACCGTCGGTGACGGCGGCACGGCCACCTGGCTCGGCTCGCTCGGCATCGGCGTCTCCGCGACGTCGAAGCACCCGGACGACGCGGTCAAGCTCGTCACGTACCTGAGCGGCGACGCCGACGCCCAGCAGACGCTCGTCGACGCCAACATCCAGATCCCGAACCTCATCGACATGGCTGAGGCCTGGGCCGCGGAGGAGGGCGCCGAGCCCGCGAACCGCCAGGAGTTCCTGGACATCGCGCAGGACTACGGACGGGCGATGCCCGCGGCCTTCACCTACGGCGCCGAGTGGTACGACGAGCTCTGGACCAACATCCAGCCCGTGATCGACGGTGAGCAGACCGCCGCCGACTACCTCGCGGAGGTCCAGCCGAAGATGCAGAACCTCCTCGACGAGTCGAACGCCAACGCCGAGCAGGCCGCGGCCGGCAACTAGTCGGCAAGTAGTCGGCAAGTAGTCGGCACGTAGCACCACCTCCTCCCTGTCCCCGCCGCCCGGGCACGCCCCCGGGCGGCGGGGCCCCTGGAAAGGTTTCCGAGATGACCGCGACCGTCGAGTCGACCACCACTGGGCTCACGTCCGAGCAACGCGCGAAGCACGCCAACCGGCGCCTGCACCGCACGGAGCACCGCTGGGCCCTCGCGTTCGTCGCCGCCCCGATCATCGGCTTCCTGCTGTTCACGCTGTACCCGATCGGCTTCGCGGTGTACGCGTCGCTGACCAGCTGGAACGGCCTGGGTCCCATGACCTTCGTCGGGCTCGACAACTACGTGACGCTGTTCGGCGACGAGTACTTCCGCATCTCGCTGTACAACACGTTCTTCTACATGATCGGCATCCCGATCGGCCTGGCGCTCTCGCTGCTGCTGGCCCTCGCGCTGAACCGCAAGATCCCCGGCCGCACGGCGTTCCGCACCATCTACTACGTGCCGGTGATCTCGTCGCTGGCCGCCATCGCGATCGTGTGGCAGTTCGCCTACAACGGTGACTTCGGCCTGATCAACCAGGTGCTCGCCTGGTTCGGGATCGAGGGCCCCGACTGGCTGCAGGACACCGCCACGGTCAAGCCCGCGATCATCATCATGGCCATCTGGAAGGGCCTCGGGTACTCGATGCTGCTGTACCTGGCGGCGATCCAGGGCGTCCCGGCGTCGCTGCACGAGGCGGCCGCGCTGGACGGCGCGAACGCCTTCCAGCGGCTGCGGAACATCACCCTGCCCATGGTCCGGCCGGTGACCTTCTTCCTGGTCGTCACCAACATCATCGCCGGGTCCCAGATCTTCACCGAGATCAACATCATGACCCCGGCCGGCGGCCCCGAGTTCAGCTCCGCCTCGATCGTCTGGTACATCGTCCGCAAGGCGTTCAAGTACCAGCAGATGGGGTACGCGACGGCGATGTCGATCGTCCTCGGGATCCTCGTCTTCGTCATCACCTTCATCCAGTTCCGCCTCAACCGGCGCAACAGCTTCAGCATCGACTGAGGAAGAAACCGGAGACGCAGCCACCATGGCCACGACCTTGATGAAGCCCCCCACCCCGGCGCTGAAGGACAAGCCCCGCACGGGCGCCCAGCGCGAGAACCGCCTCGGCAACGCCGCCCTGTTCCTCCTGCTCGCGGTCGGCTCGGTCGCGATGCTGGCGCCGCTGCTCTGGATGCTCACGACCGCCCTGAAGACCAAGGTGCAGGTCTTCGCCCTGCCCCCGGTCTGGATCCCGGACCCGCCGCAGTGGGACACGTTCGTGCGGATGTGGACCGAGGCCCCGATCCTGTCCGGCTTCAAGAACAGCCTCATCGTCGCCCTCAGCGTGACGATCATCGGGACGTTCACGTCCGCGCTCGCCGCGTTCGCGCTGGCCAAGCTGCGGCTGCCCTACAAGAACGCGATCTTCCTCGTCCTGCTGTCGGGCCTGATGGTGCCGTACCCGACGATCATGATCCCGCAGTTCGTGATGTTCTCCCGGCTGCACTGGGTGGACACCCTGCTGCCGCTGATCGTCCCCCTGCTGTTCGGGAACATCATCATGATCTTCTTCCTGCGGCAGTACCTGTCGACCGTCCCCGACTCCATGATCGAGGCCGCGAAGATCGACGGCGCGTCCTACCTGCAGATCTTCCGCGTGATGATCCTGCCGATGATCCGCCCGGCCATCGCCGCCCAGTTCATCCTCTGGTTCATGTACATCTGGAACGACTACCTGGCGCCGATCCTGTACCTGAACACCCCCGAGAAGCAGACGCTCCAGGTGGTCATCGCCAACCTCAACGTGGAGTTCGCGACGCAGCGCGACTACCCGCTGATCATGGCCGCGTCGTTCGTCGCGCTGCTGCCGATCCTGGTCGTGTTCCTCATCTTCCAGCGGCAGATCATCGAGTCCGTCGCGCTCACGGGCTCGAAGGGCTGAGCGCAGATGCTCCCCGACACCGCCCTGTGGGGCGGCCGGCACGCGCACGACCCCACCGCGGTCCGCGACGACGACGGCACGTACTGGCTGTTCTCCACCGACGCGTGGTCGGACGGCCCCGTGCGCGCCGGCGTGCAGATCCGGCGCTCGAAGGACCTGGTCACCTGGGAGTTCCACGGATGGGCGCTCGACGGCGTACCGGCCGACGGTGCGGCGTGGTCCGGTGCCGCCGGTCTGTGGGCGCCCGACGTGGTGCGGGTCGGCGACGAGTGGCGCATGTACTGGTCGGCGTCGACGTTCGGCTCCCGCACCTCCGCGATCGGCCTGGCCGTGGCACCGCACCCGACCGGGCCGTGGGAGGACCGCGGGCTCGTCGTGACCAGCCTGCACGAGGTCGACGGACCCAACGCGATCGACGCGAACGCCGTGGTCGACGCCGACGGCCGCCACTGGATGGTCTACGGGTCGTTCTTCGGCGGCATCCACGCGATCGAGCTCGACCCGACGACCGGGCTGGCCGTCGGCGAGGCGCCGGGGATCCTGCTGGCGCGACGGCCGCGGAGCGTCGAGGGGGCGGTCGAGGGCGCGTTCGTCCTGCCCCGTCCCGACGGCGGCTACGCGCTGGTCCTGTCCTACGACTCGCTCTTCTCGACGTACCACCTGCGCGTCGGGGTCTCGGCACAGCTGACCGGCCCGTACGCCGACCGGGCGGGCCGCGACCTCACCGACCTCACCGGCGACCCGACCCGCGTCGGCACCCTCATGCTGGCGGGGCACACGCTCGACGGCGGCCGTGCGTGGCTGGCCCCGGGGCACGCCTCCGTGCTCACCGACGGCGACCGCCAGCTGCTGGTCCACCACGTCCGCGACGCCGCCGACCCCACGCAGCACGAGGTCCAGGTACGTCGGCTGGTCTGGACGGCCGACGGCTGGCCCGTCGTGTCGCCGCAGCCGTGGGCGGGCGACGCCGAGCCCGATGACGCCCCGCCCACCGACCCCGCCGCGCTGGCAGGGACGTGGGAGGTCGTCACGTTCGAGCAGGCCACCGCCGGCTACGTGACCGCGTCGCGGACTGTCGAGATCGGCGAGGACGTCCTGGCCGTGACGCAGCCGCACGGCGACGGCCGGTTCTCGTGGCCCGGCCTCGACCTCGTGGTCTTCGGGTCCGTCGACGCCGTCCGTGGCCGGCGCACGCTCTCGTTCGCGGGGCTCGACGCCGACGGGAACGCGACGCTGGGCACCCGGGTGGTCGGGCCGTGACCGCGTCCACGACCGACGACCTGGCCGCCGGCGGCTGGGCCGGGCGGGTCATGGTCTTCCTGCGCGTCGGGACCCAGCTCGTCGCCGTCAACGCGCTCGTGGCGCTCGGCACGCTCGCCGGCGCCGTCGTGCTGGGCGCCTACCCCGCGCTGTCGGCGGGCGGCGGGCTCCTGGCCCGCCTCGCGGCCGGCACCCCGTCCGAGCACCTCTGGCGCGAGTTCTGGTCCGCGTACCGGGCGGGGTTCCGTCGGCTCAACCTGCTCGGCGCACCCCTCACCGTCGGCTTCCTGCTCCTGACCCTCGACGCGTCCGTGCTCGCGGCCGCGTCCCCGGGTCCGGTGAAGGCCGCACTGACGGTCGGCGTCGTGGCCCTGGCCACCTACCTGGTCCTCACGCTCGCCACCCTGCTGCCCGTCGCGCGACGCTACGACGACGTCCCCGCGGCACGCACGTGGCGGTTCGTGGCCGTGGCGCCGCTGCTCTCCCCCGTCACGAGCCTCGCCGTCCTGGCGGTACTCGTGGTCCTGGCGGTGACGTTCACCTACGTCGCCGTGCTGGTGCCCCTCGTCGGGCTGAGTCTGCCTCTGCTGGCCAGCGGCTGGCTGGTCGACCAGCGGCTGACCACGGTCGACGCCCGCGCGGCGTAGACCTCGGCGGCACGCTTCAGCCCGCGGTCCCCTGCTCCCCCAGCGTCGACTCCCGGCCGACGATCTCGAAGTCGGTGATGACCTGGACGAAGGGCCTGCCGGGCTCGACCTCCTCGATGCGCGCGAGCAGCAGGTCCACCGCGGTCGTCGCGATCTGCTCCCGGCCGGGGGCCACGGTCGTCAAGGTCGGTGAGGAGTAGGCGGTCTCCTCGATGTCGTCGAAGCCGATCACGGCGATCTGCCCGGGGACGTCGATCCGCCGCGCGTGCAGCACGTGCAGGGCGCCCAGCGCGAGGGCGTCGTTCAGGCCGAACACGGCGTCGATCTCGACGCCCGAGTCCAGCAGCCGCTCCATCGTCTCGGCGCCGGTCGCGCGGTGCCACAGGCCCGCCTCACCGATGAGCGCGGGGTCCACGGTCAGGCCGGCCTCCTCGAGAGCCTGCCGGTAGCCCTGCACGCGCAGCGCGGCGGAGCCCACCGTCTCCCCCTCGTGCGCGCCGATCACCGCGATGCGACGGCGGCCCAGGTCGAGCAGGTGCTGCGTCGCGGCGCGAGCGGCCTCCACGTTGTTCATCGTGACGTGGTCGGCGGGACCGCCGAAGATGCGCTCACCGAGCAGCACCATCGGGAAGTCGACGTGCAGCGCCTCGGCGTCCTGCGGCCCGAGCTCGAGCGGCGAGAAGATCAGCCCGTCCGTGAGGTGCCGACGCTGGCCGGAGAGCACGTCGAGCTCACGCTCGCGCACCGAGCCGGTCTGCTCGATGAGGACGGTCAGACCACGGGCCTCGGCCGCGCGGATGACCGAGTCGGCGAGCTCCGCGAAGTACGGGAGCGACAGCTCCGGCACTGCGAGCCCGATGATCCCGGTCCGGCCGCGGCGCAGGTTCCGCGCCGAGATGTTCACCTGGTACCCGAGGTCGGCGATGGCCGCCTCGACCCGTTCCTTGGTGGCGGGCCGGATGTACTGGTACCCGTTGACCACGTTGGAGACGGTCTTGATCGAGACCCCCGCCCGCGCGGCGACCTCGTGCATCGTCACCGCGGAACCCCGCTTGGCCGTGCTCATCTCTGTCTCCCTGGTACGCGCCCCTGCCGAGGGACAGAGTCCCAGACCACGGCAACTCTACATCGTTGTAGAAGGCGCGCGCCGGAAACACGACGGGCCCGGCAGCTGCCGGGCCCGTTCGTCGGAGCAGGCGACCTGACGGCCGCCGTGGCTCACTTCTTGTTGCGACGCTGGTGACGCGTCTTGCGCAGCAGCTTGCGGTGCTTCTTCTTGGCCATCCGCTTGCGGCGCTTCTTGATGACGGAGCCCATGGGGTCCTCACTTCGCTTCCGATGGAGGCCCGGCGACGGGCCGTTCTGGTGGTCGATCGACGCGTAGAAGAGATCGAGTGCTACCGAGTCGACCACGCACGAACAAAGTCCGAGGCTCTACCTTACGCGATCACGAGGGCATCCAGCGACGGCGGCCGGTCTCAGGACGTTCTGCGCTCGTGGCCGTGGGCCTGCTCCCGCGCCTCCACCGCCGGCGACGTCGCCAGGTAGTGGTCCAGCGCGTCCTGCGGGACGCGGAACGAGCGGCCGACGCGGACCCCGGGCAGCTCGCCCGAGTGCAGCAGGCGGTACACGGTCATCTTGGAGACGCGCATGACCTCGGCAACCTCGAGCACCGTCAGGAATCGCGTGCGCCCCGGCTGGTCGCGCTGCTCGCTCATGTCGTCGTCCGTTCCGCCCGACGCGCGGCGGGCCCGCGCACCCACCCTGCGGGTGCCGGACCAGCGTAGTGGCGCGTGGGACTGGTGGGATAGAGGTGACCGGTGGGACGTCCCTCGTCCGGCCCAGCGCGTCCGGGACGCCGAACCCGACATCGGTGCCGTTCCTGCCGGCCGTCTCGACACCCGAGTCGGGTTCGGCCGGCGCGCGGCGTACCGAGAGGGTCAGTCGTGGTCCGGGTCCAGGCCGAGGGACGGGAACACCGCGGCACGGGTCGCGCGGATCGACCGGTCCACGTCGTCGCCCGGGTCGTAGCCGCCCGACCACGGGCTGAACCGCGCGTCGCGACCGTCGGTCATCACGTCCGGGCCCAGCCGCCCGTACCGCTCACGCACCAGGTCACGCCACGCGTCGGGCACCGGCGTCGCCGGGTCCACCGGGTGGTGCGTCGCGATGCCGAGCAGGTGCGTCCACGACCGCGGCACCACGTCGACGACGGCGTAGCCGCCCCCGCCGAGCGCCACCCACCGACCGTCGGCGACCTCGTGCGCCAGCTCGTGCAGCAGGTGCGCGGCACGGACCTGACCGTCGATGCTCACCCGCAGGTGCGTCAGGGGGTCCAGCAGGTGCGTGTCGCAGCCGTGCTGCGTGACCAGCACGTCCGGGGCGAACGCGCGCACCACGGCGGGCACGACGGCGTCCAGCGCCCGCAGCCAGCCGGCGTCGCCCGTGCCCGACGGGAGAGCGACGTTGACCGCGGTCCCCTCGGCGCCCGGCCCCCCGGTCTCCCGGGCGTGACCGGTTCCCGGGAACAGCGCCTGACCGGTCTCGTGCACCGAGACCGTGAGCACCCGTGGGTCGTCCCAGAAGACCGCCTGCACCCCGTCGCCGTGGTGGGCGTCGACGTCGACGTAGGCCACCCGCTCGGCGCCCGCGGCCAGGAGCGCGCGGATGGCGACCGCCGCGTCGTTGTAGACGCAGAACCCCGAGGCCGACCCCGGCATCGCGTGGTGCAGCCCGCCGGTCACGTTGACGGCGTGCAGCGCGCGCCCCTCCCACACCGCGAGCGCCGAGTCCACGGACCCCTGCACCACCCGGGCCGACGCCTCGTGCATGTCCGGGAACACCGGGTCGTCGGAGGTGCCCAGGCCGCGCGCCGCGTCCGGGGTGCCGTCCGTGGAGGCGGCGTGCACGGCGGCCACGTACGCGGGCTCGTGGACGGTGTGCAGGAGGGCGTCCGAGGCCATCTGCGCGCCCACGAGCTCGACGTCGTCGCCCGCCAGCAGCCCGAGCTCCTCGGCCAGCCGGATGGTCAGGTCCAGCCGCTCCGACGTCATGGGGTGCCCGTGGCCGAAGTCGTACGCGAGCATCTCGCGCGACCAGACCACGCGCACAGGTGCCGGCGACGTCATGGGCTCACCGTCGCACCCGGGGCGTGCCGCTGTCGATCCGAGAGCCCTGCGCCTGTCGGGTCGAACGACACGCCCGAGGCGTGCCAGAGTTGCCCCGACCGGCGAGCGCCGGCCGGCGGCGGGAGGTGTGATGGCGCGCGGTGGACCGGGCGTGGCGTGGCGAGCACGCGAGCTCGTCGACCGCTCCGCACGGCAGTCCCCCGCCCGCCTGGCCCTCGGGGTGTTCGGGCTGGTCATCGCCCTGGTCACCCTCGGCCTGTCGGCCCCGTGGGCCACCGCGAGCGGGCAGCGCGCGCCGTTCGTCGACGCCCTGTTCACCGCCGCCTCCGCCAGCACCGTCACAGGGCTGGTCGTCGTCCCCACCGGCGAGTACTGGTCCGCCTGGGGCCTGGTCGTCATCCTCATCGCCATCCAGATCGGCGGACTCGGCGTCATGACGCTGGCGTCGCTGCTCGGCATGGCGGTGTCCCGACGGATCGGCCTGACGCAGCGGCTGCTCGTGTCGTCGGAGACGAAGGAGACGCGGCTGGGTGAGGTCGGGTCGCTGATCCGGACCGTCGTCGTCACGTCGGTCGCGCTCGAGCTCATCATCGCGATCGTGCTGTTCCCGCGGTTCCTCATGTACGACGAGAACCTGGGCTCGGCGGCCTGGCACGCGGGCTTCTACGCCATCTCCGCGTTCAACAACGCGGGCTTCGTACCGACGCCCTACGGGCTCGAGCCGTTCGTGTCCGACTGGTGGGTGCTGATGCCCATCATCATCGGCGTCTTCATCGGCTCGCTCGGGTTCCCCGTGATCCTCAACGTGGCCCGGCACCTGCGCGAGCCGCGACGCTGGAGCCTGCACTCCAAGCTCACCGTGACCACCAGCCTCGCGCTCGTCGTGGCGGGGTCGGTCCTCGTGGCGGCGTTCGAGTGGACCAACCCGGGCACGTTCAAGCCGCTCGGGGCCAGCGCCACCGCGCTCGCCTCCCTGTTCGCCGGGGTCATGCCCCGCTCCGGTGGCTTCTCGACCGTCGACGTCGGCGCGATGCACGAGGGCACCTGGCTGCTCATGGACGCCCTGATGTTCGTCGGTGGCGGCTCGGCGTCGACCGCGGGCGGCATCAAGGTGACGACGCTCGCCGTCATGCTGCTCGCGATCATCGCGGAGGGCCGAGGCGACAAGGACGTCGAGGCGTACGGTCGACGGATCCCGCGCGAGGCGCTCCAGGTCGCGATCGCCGTCTCGCTCGTCTCCGCGACGCTCGTGCTCGTCTCGTCGCTGCTGCTCCTGGCCATGACCGGGCTCACCCTGGACCGGGTGCTGTTCGAGGTCATCTCGGCGTTCGCCACCTGCGGCCTGTCCACGGGGATCACCCCCGGGCTGCCCGACGGCGCCAAGTACGTGCTCACCGTGCTCATGTTCATCGGCCGGACCGGCACGATGACGCTTGCGGCCGCGCTCGCGCTGCGCAACCGTCGTCGGGTGATCCGGCTACCGGAAGAGAGGCCGATCATTGGCTGACAGGTTTGGCGACTCCCTCAAAGGGACGCAGAACGCACCGCGCACGCCCAAGAAGGACTCCGGCGTGCTCGTCATCGGGCTCGGCCGGTTCGGGTCCGCCATCGCCGCGACCCTGGACCGCCTCGGGCAGGACGTGCTCGCCGTCGAGCGCAACCCCGAGCTGGTCGCCCAGTGGGCCGGCCGCATCGCGCTCGTCGAGGCCGACGCCGCCAACCCGGAGGCCCTCGAGCAGCTCGGTGCGCGCGAGTTCCCCGTCGCCGTCGTCGGCGTGGGGTCCTACCTCGAGGCGTCCGTGCTGATCACCGGCAACCTGGTGGACATCGGCATCCCGCAGATCTGGTCCAAGGCCATCAGCAACGAGCACGCGCGCATCCTGCAGCGCATCGGGGCGCACCACGTGGTGCTCCCCGAGGCCGACGCCGGCGCGCGCGTCGCCCACCTGGTGTCCGGCAAGCTCCTCGACTACATCGAGGTCGAGGACGGGTTCACCATCGTCAAGATGCGCCCGCCGAAGGAGACGCAGGGCTTCACGCTCGCGCAGTCCAAGGTGCGCGAGCGCTACGGCGTGACGGTGATCGGTGTGAAGAGCCCCGGCATCGACTTCGTCTACGCGACGCCGGAGACGCGCCTGTCGACCAACGACCTGATCATCGTCTCGGGCCACGCGGACCTGCTGGAACGCTTCGCGGCCCGCCCCTGACCCCCCGCCGGTAACGCGGCGCTCCTCCGTCCGAACTCGTCGGTCCCGGCCGAGCTCGTCTGGTGCAACGGACGAGTTCGGCGCGGACGGACGAGTTCGGACGGAGGAGCGCGGACGGACGCGACCGGGTCAGCGGCGGCGGATGACCAGGAGGCGCTGCAGGACCACGAAGATCAGCAGCAGGGCGCCGATGAAGATCTTGGTCCACCACGAGCTCAGGGTGCCCTCGAAGGTGATGATCGTCTGGATCAGTCCCAGCACCAGCACGCCGAGCACCGAGCCCAGGACGAAACCGCTGCCGCCGGTCAGCAGGGTGCCGCCGATGACGACCGCGGCGATCGCGTCGAGCTCCATGCCGACACCCGTCAGCGCGTAGCCGGACCGCGAGAAGATCGCGAACAGCAGGCCACCGAGCCCCGCACAGGTGCCGCTGATCACGTAGACCAGCACCTTGGTCCGGGCGACGGGCAGACCCATGAGCTTCGCCGACTGCTCGCTGCCGCCGATCGCGTAGACGGTCCGGCCGAACCGCGTGTAGTGCAGGGTCACGAACGCGATCGCCACGACGGCCAGCGCGATGACGCCGCTCGGGGTGATGACCAGACCGTCGTCGGTGCCCCAGCGGGTGCGGGCGAGCGCGACGATCGTCGGGTCGGTGATCGGGATGGACTCGGGCGCCACGATGTAGCAGAGGCCCCGCGCGAGGAACATCGCGGCGAGGGTCGCGATGAAGGGTTGTATCTCGAACACGTGCACCATCACCCCGACCACGAGGCCGATGACCGTGCCGACGAGGATGACCAGCGGGATCGCGACCGCGGCGCCGTAGCCGTGCGTGAACATCCACGCCGCGACGCAGCCGGACAACGCGACGACCGCGCCGACGGACAGGTCGATGCCCCCGGTGAGGATCACGAACGTCATGCCGACGGCGATCACCACGAGGAACGAGTTGTTGATGAGCACGTTCGCGATGACGCGGCCGGTGAGGAAGTTCTCGTACCGGGAGCCGCCGATGGCCAGCATGGCGATCAGGACGACCACCGTGCCGAGGACGGGCAGGTAGCGCTCGTCGATGCGGAACTTGCGGACGCGTGAGCCCAGGGAGGGCGGCGCGTCGGCGGGGCGGGTCAGCTGGTCCGTTGCCATCAGGCCGGCACCTCCACGGGAGCAGGGGCGGTGGCACGGCGTCTCGCACGCAGCTTGTGCCGGACGACCGGCGACTGGAGCAGGCAGACCAGGATGACGACGAGCGCCTTGAACAGCGACACCGCGTTGGCGGGGATGCCGAGGATGGTCACCGAGAACGTCAGCGTGGTGATCACGAGGACCCCCACCAGCGTCCCGACGAGCGAGAACTTGCCGCCGGCCAGCGACGTGCCGCCGATGACCACGGCGAGGATGGCGTCGAGCTCGATGAACAGCCCGGCGTTGTTGGCGTCGGCCGCCATGATGTCCGAGCTGCGGATGAACCCGGCGACGCACGCGAAGAACGCGCACAGGATGTAGACGGTCCAGATGATCGTCCGGGCGCGCACCCCCGCCAGCCGCGAGGCGACGGGGTTGATGCCGACCGACTCGATGAGCACCCCGAGCGCCGTGCGACGCGTGATGAGCGCCATGGCGACGAAGAAGAACCCGGCGATCAGCGCCGCGACGGGCAACCCGAGCCAGTAGCCGGTCGCGATCGTCTTGTAGGGGGCGCTGTTGACCGTGGTGATCTGGCCGCCGGTGATGAGCATGGCGATGCCCCGCCCGGCGGTCATGATCACGAGCGTCGCGATGATCGGTTGGATCCCGACCACCGCCACGAGGAACCCGTTGAACACCCCGATCAGCAGGCAGACCAGCACGGCGCTGCCGATCGCGGAGAGCACGACCGCGAGCGACTCGGGGTTGTCGGACGCTGCGATCTGGGACAGCGCGACCGCCCCGGCGATCGCCATCACGGCACCGACGGACAGGTCGATGCCGCGCGTCGCGATGACGAGCGTCATGCCGAGGGCCACCAGCAGCAGCACGCTGGAGCGCCGCACGATGTCGATGGGCCCGCCGTAGAGGTGCCCGTCCCGCACGGTGATGTCCAGGAAGGTGTTCGACTTCAGCACGCAGGCCAGCAGCAGCACGGCCAGCGCGACCACGGGCCAGAACAGCCGGTGCCGGACGACGGCGCCGGCGGAGGTGGTGACCGAGCTCATGACTGCCCTCCGCTCGCGATGAGGTGGACGACGTCGTCGGTGGTGACGTCGTCGGAGTTGACGATCTCGGCGACCTTGCGGCGGTCGCGCAGCACCGCGATGCGGTGGGAGAGGCGCAGGACCTCCTCCAGCTCGGCGGAGATGAACACGACCGCCATGCCCTGCTCGGCCAGGTCGGCGACGAGCTTCTGGATCTCGGCCTTGGCGCCGACGTCGATCCCGCGGGTGGGCTCGTCGAGCAGCAGGAGCTTGGGCGCGGTGGCGAGCCAGCGCGCGAGCAGCACCTTCTGCTGGTTGCCGCCCGACAGGTTGCCGGCGATGGCCTCGGGGTTGGCCGGGCGGATGCCGAGCGCCTCGATGTAGCGGTTCACGACCTCGTCGGACTTCCGGCGCGAGATCCGGCGCAGCCAGCCGCGGTCGGCCTGCAGCCCGAGCACGATGTTCTCGCGCACCGTCAGGTCCCCGACGATGCCCTCGGTCTTGCGGCTCTCCGAGGAGTAGACGATGCCGCGCGCGAGGGCGCTGCGCGGGGTGCGCATCTTCGTCGCGACGCCGTCAACCCGGATCTCGCCGGAGTCCGCGTGGTCCGCGCCGTACAGCAGGCGCGCGAGCTCCGTGCGGCCGGAGCCCAGCAGACCCGCGAGCCCGACGACCTCGCCGGCGTACACGTCGAGGTCGAACGGCTCGATGGTGCCCTTGCGCCCGAGGCCGATGGCCTGCACGTACGGCTGGGTGTCGCCGCGCTCGGCGACGGACCGCTTCGGGGCCTCCTCGAGCTCCTCGAGCACGGCGAGCGCGCGGCCGATCATCTTCTGCACGAGCTCGACCCGGTCCAGCTCGGCCGTCCGGTACTCCCCGACGAGCGTGCCGTTGCGCAGGACCGTCATGCGGTCGCTGATCTCGTACACCTGGTCGAGGAAGTGGGAGACGAACAGGATGGCGACGCCGCGGTCGCGCAGGGCACGCACGACGTCGAACAGGCGGGCGACCTCGTCGGCGTCGAGGCTGGACGTCGGCTCGTCGAGGATGAGCACGCGGGCGTCCACGACCATGGCGCGCGAGATCGCGACGAGCTGCTGCACGGCCAGCGAGTGCGACGACAACGACGACTTCGGGTCGATGTCGAGGTTCATGGTCCGCAGGTGCTCGCTGGCCGCGCTGCGGGTGCGCCGCCAGTCGACCACGCCGGCCCGGCGCACCTCGTGGCCGAGCATGATGTTCTCCGCCACCGACAGGTTGTCGCAGAGGTTGACCTCTTGGTAGACGGTGCTGATCCCGGCGGCCTGGGCCTGCGCGGGACCGGCGAACGTGCGCTCCTCGCCGTCGACGACGATCGACCCGGAGTCGATCGTGTACACGCCGGTGAGGGCCTTGATGAGGGTGGACTTCCCCGCGCCGTTCTCGCCCATGAGGGCGTGCACCTCGCCGGGGAACAGCCGGAAGTCGACGCCGTCCAGCGCCTTGACCCCGGGGAACGTGATGGAGATCCCCGTCATCGAGACGATCGGGGTGGTGGTGTCGGTCATCGTCGACCTTTCGTCCGAGCCGGTCTCACGGTACCGGCAGGGCGGTGCCGCCCGGGGGGATGCGGAGGTCCCCCCGGGCGGCTTGTGACGGGTCAGCGGGTCGGGTCAGTACTGGCGGTCGGCCAGGACTGCCTTGGCGCCTTCCTGGTCGAACGCCTCGTCCTTGGTGACGATGCGCGGGTCGACCGTGCCGCCGTCCTCGAGGGTCTTGATGATGTCGGCGAGGTCCGGGCCCAGCAGCGGGTTGCACTCGACGATGTAGCTGATCTTGCCCTCGGCGAGAGCGGTCATGCCGTCCTTGACGCCGTCGATCGTGACGACCTTGATGTCCTGGCCGGGCACCTTGCCGGCCGCCTCGATCGCCTCGATGGCGCCCAGGCCCATGTCGTCGTTGTGCGCGTACACGACGTCGATGTCGGGGTACGCCTGGAGGAAGCCCTCCATGACCGTCTTGCCCTCGGCGCGCGTGAAGTTGCCGGTCTCCGACGCGATCACCGAGATGTTGTCGTTGCCGGCGATGGCGTCCTCGAACCCGGTCTTGCGGTCGATCGCGGGTGCAGAGCCCGTGGTGCCCTGCAGCTCGACGACGTTGATGGGCTCGGTGCCGAGGTTCTCGGAGACCCAGTCACCGATGCGCTTGCCCTCCTCGACGAAGTCCGAACCGATGAACGTCACGTAGAGCGACGTGTCCTCGCTGTCGACCGCGCGGTCGGTGAGGATGACCGGGATGCCGGCGTCCTTCGCCTCCTCGAGCACGCTGTCCCAGCCGGACTCGACCACCGGCGAGAACGCGATGTAGTCGACGCCCTGCGCGATGTACGACCGGATCGCCTGGATCTGGTTCTCCTGCTTCTGCTGCGCGTCCGAGAAGCTCAGGTCGAACCCGGCCTCCTCCGTGAGCGCGTCCTGGATCGACTTGGTGTTGGCGGCACGCCAGCCGCTCTCGGCGCCGACCTGGCTGAAGCCGACCGAGATCGCTCCCCCGTCGCCGCCGTCGCCGCCTGCGGTCTCCCCGTCACCGGAGTCGCCGCTGCTGCACGCCGCGAGCCCGAGTGCGAGCACCGCGATGCCTGCCGCGATCGACCGAGTCCTGAACATCTTGCTGACCATCTGCTTCTCCTCCTCGAGAAACGCACTGGCACGCGGTCCGACCCACGCCGGTCGGTCCGCGGTCGCGCAGCCCGGGGCACCGGGAGCACGAGCCCCGCTGGACCGAGGTCCAGCGGGTGGTTCGCCTGCATGTTAGCGCTCACATTCTCGTCGGCGGCGGCGTTCGAAGGTTGCATTCCGGTCACGCTTCGGGCGCCTCGGCCGCGGCTCCGGCCGCACGCACGACCCCGGAGCACACCTGCGGCTCAGCAGACCCGCTGGTCACAGGCGTCACACGGGCGGCTGGATCCTTTCACCGGCACCCGTCGGAGCCCGCAGCACCTTCGCCGTCTCACGGGGTGCGGCGGCGGAGCGTCGCGGCGCCGACCACCAGGGCACCGACGATGAAGCCGCCGATGACCGCGACGTCGCCGCGCACGTCGACCCACGAACCGCCCGCCGCCAGGAGCTGCATCGCGTCCAGGGCGTAGGTGAGCGGCAGGACGCGGGAGATCCATTCCAGGACGGTCGGCATCTCGTCGCGGGGCATGAGCAGGCCGCACGTGATCAGCTGCGGGAACAGGACCAGCGGCATGAGCTGCACCGCCTGGAACTCCGTCCGTGCGAGGGCCGACGCACCCAGGCCCAGCGCACACCCGAGCACGGCGTCGAGCACCGCGACGAGGACCACGAGCCCGATCGGCCCGGCGACGTCCATCCCGCACACCCACACGGCGAACCCGACGATCACGAGCGCCTGGACGGTCGCCAGGACGGCGAACGCCAACGCGTAGCCGACGACGACGTCGCCGCGGCCGATCGGCAGCGTCATCAGCCGCTCCAGCGTGCCGGACGTGCGCTCCCGCAGGGTCGCGACGCTGGTGACCAGGAACATCACCATCATCGGGAACAGCCCGACCAGGAGGGGACCGAACTGGTCCAGCACCGGCGTCCCGTCGAACATCCACGCGATCAGGCCGATCAGCACGCACGGCAGCAGGACGACGAGCGCGATGGTGCGCTTGTCGTGCCGCAGCTGCGTGAGGACGCGGTGCGCGGTCGCCGCGGTGAGGCCGGCCGAGATCGTGCGCGACGGGACGTCCCGCACGGCTGTCGCTGTCGTGGCGCTCATGCCACCGCTCCTCTCCCGGTGACGCCGTCGCCCGAGCCCCCGCCGGCGGTCGCTGCGTGCCGTCCCGCGGTGGCGTCGCCGGCGGCGGCCTCGTCGACGAGGGCCAGGAACGCCGCCTCGGCGTCGGTCGTGCCGGTGCGGGCGAGCAGGTCGGCCAGGGTGCCGTCCGCCAGCACCCCTCCCCCGCGCAGCAGCACGAGACGGTCGCAGCGCGCGGCCTCGTCCATGACGTGGCTGGAGACCAGGAGGCTGACCCCGGACCGGCTCAGGCGGTGGAACAGCTCCCACAGGTCGCGGCGCAGCACGGGGTCGAGGCCGACGGTCGGCTCGTCGAGCACCAGCAGGTCGGGGCGCCCCAGCAGCGCGATCGCCAGCGACACCCGCGAGCGCTCCCCGCCGGACAGCGTCCCGATGGACTGGCCCGCGTGCCCGAGCAGGTCGACGTCGACGAGCGCCCGGTGGATCGCCGCCGCGTCGACGCCGAGGATCGCCGCCGCGTACCGCAGGTTCTCCGTGACCGTCAGGTCGGAGTACACGCTGGGCGCCTGGGTGACGTAGCCGATCCGGCGCCGCAGCGCCGCGGCCCCCGCGGGCAGGCCGAGGACGGTGACCGTGCCGCCGTCGACGACCTGTGCCCCGACGATGGCGCGCAGCAGCGTCGTCTTGCCGCTGCCGCTCGGGCCGAGCAGCCCCACCACCTGCCCGACCGGCACGGCCAGGTCCAGCGACGGGAGGACGGGGACGCCGCCCCGGACGACCCGGAGCCCGGCGATCTCGATCGCATTATTCCCCATACGGGGAATTCTGCTCCTCCCGAGGGCCACGACGCAAGCACCCGCCTACTGCGTGGACTCCACGATCACCGCACGCAACCGGTCGACGGCCCCCCGGTCCCCGGCGACCGTGAGGCCGTCCTCGCCACCGCGGCCCCAGAGCCACAGCTCCAGGTCCCACGCCGGCCCTGCGACGGTGGCGGTGACGTCCTGGTCCTCGCCCTCCCAGGGCGCCTCGCCGACGAGCTCCGCGCACTCCTCGTCGTACTCCTTGCCGGTCGTCGGGGACGTGCCGTGGAACCGGCCCAACGCCATCACCCACTCGCGGTCGGCGTCGGTGGCGCGCAACCGGACCCGCTGACCGTCGGGCGTGAACGACGCCCACGGCGGGAGCCCGCTCACCATCACGCCGAGCATCTCGTCGACCCCGTCGGCCGCGAGCGCCGTCCCGGGATCGGTGACCGGCTGCCCCGCGGTCTGCTCGGCGTCGACCCGGTGCACGAGCGCCTCGTGCGCCTGGCGGCGCAGCACCCAGCCGACGGTCCCGCCCGTGGCCGACCAGGACCAGCACGGCTCGTCCGGGTCGTGCGCGGCGAGCGCACCCAGCAACGCCTGCGTGCGCGTGCGCAGGAACGGGACCAGCTCGTCGTCGGGTCGGCGCACCGTGTCCTGCGCGTCGTCGGGGCCGGCCGGGGCGTTCCCGACGATCTGCGACCAGAAGTCCTGCACCTCACCGAGGTGGTACGCCAGGTCGGCGGCGTCCCAGTCCGCGCACGACGGCACCTGCGCCGTCAGCGACGCCTCCGCGAGGGCGTCGGCCGTCCGCGCCGACTCCTGGGCGATCACACCTGCGTAGTCCATGCGCCGCACGCTACCGAGCAGGACCGACGCGGACCTCCCGACGTGCCGGGCACCGACCGCCGCGGCTACGGTGACGGGTGCTCACCGAGACCCTCCGCCGGCACGGCCCGGCCCTCGCGCTCGCCGCCCTGCTCGGCACGTCCGGCGTGCTGCACCTGCGGCGGCCCGGCATCTTCCGGCCGCTCGTCCCGCGCGTCCTCGGCGACCCCGACCCGTGGGTGCTGGGCAGCGGGGTCGCGGAGCTCGCGTGCGCGGCGGCGCTGGTCCTGCCACCGACGCGACCGCTCGGCGGCTGGGCATCGGCCGCCCTCCTCGTGGGGGTGTTCCCGGGGAACGTGACGATGGCCGTCCGGTCCCGCCCGGACGCGCGCGGCTGGGCGGGGAAGCCGGCGGTGGCGTGGGCGCGCCTGCCGCTGCAGGTCCCGCTGGTCGCCTGGGCCGTCGCGGTCGCCCGCCGCGCCGGCTGACGACCGCCGGCTACGGCGTCCCGAGCGGCCCGGTCAGGTAGCGGTCGAGCGTGGGCCCGACGAGGGCGACGACGTCCTCGACGGGCATCGACGCGAGCGGTTCCAGCCGCAGGACGTGCCGGGCCAGCAGGACCCCCGCGACCTGCGACGCGACGAGCGACACCCGCAGCTGCTGGTCCGGCGGCGGAAGCAGCTGGGCGACCCGGGCGAAGACCTGCCGGCCCACGTACCCCGACAGCGCCTCGGCCTGCACCTCCCCCGACGTCATGCCGGCGAACGCCACCCGCAGCGCGACGCCCCCGTCCTGCCCCCAGATCCCGAGCACCGTGGTGAGCAGCCGCTCCCCGAGCCCGTCGACCCCCCCGGCGGCCAGCCGTGCGACGAGGACCGCCGGGTCGACCCCGTTCGGCACGATCCCGGCGGCGAACAGGTCGGACTTGTTCCGGAAGTAGTGCCGGACCAGGCCGGGATCCACGTCGGCACGACGCGCCACCGACCGGATGCTCGCACCGTCGAAGCCCCGCTCCGCGAACTCGTCGCGGGCGGCCGCCAGGATGGCGCCTCGGGTGTCCTCACCGGCAGGGCGACGACCTCGCCTGCGGGCGCCGCCGGCAGCAGGCCCGACGGCGTCGTCGTCGGTGCCGGCGTCGGTGGACATGCGCACAGCGTACGGAGCGGGCTCAGGACTCCGGGGGTGCTGTGCGCTGCGTCGGGACCTCCGTGAGCGTGGACGGCCCACGGTCGGTCGGCCAGTGGAACGTCCGGGCAGCGACGGGTGACGCGGCGACGGCGACGACCGCTATCGCGACGGCAGCGGCCGCCCCGGCGAGCTCGAGGGCGATGGCAGCCATGCCGCCACTGATGATGACGGTCTGGACGGATCGACGAAGGAACGGGTGCACGGCGGACTCCCTGGAACGGGTGTGGGGGCGCCCTGGTCGGGCGCGAGGCGTGTCGCGCAGGCGCGCGAGGCGCCCGGTCACGCTGGGGAGTCGAGGATCTCGATCTGGGGTGCGGTGGCAGGTCCCGCGCACGGTCCGGCGCGCGAGCTGAGCACGCGCAGCTGCGGTGGCCCGACCTCGGCAGGCACGGCACCGACCGTGCCGCGCCCGCCCGACGGGGTCCCGGCGCTCGGCACCGACAGACCCGCCGTCGGGCCGCTCACCGGGCGCGGGTGGTCCGAGGCTCCGCCACGGAGGTGCTCCGCGGTGGGTGGGAGGACGACGGGAAGCCGGTCGTCCGGACGAGGTGCGCCGTCGTGCGGCGTCCGTGGCTGCCACGGCGAGGACGGTCGGACGGTCGGGACGACCGGTGCGGCGACGGTCGGGCAGGGCAGTGCCGTCGGGACCGCGACCCCGACCGCGACGACGGGAGTGTCGGTGGCGTCGACCGACGCGCCACGACCCCCGGGCTCCCGAGGAGAGAGGGCGGGGCGCCGCTCGTCCAGCACCTTCGCGAGCGCGTGCGTCAGGGAGGCCGGGACGCCCGAGCCCGTCTCGACCACCGGCACGAGCGCCTCGGTCACCGGCACGACGGCGACGGTCACGGTGACGGTCACGGTGACGACCGCCTCGGGTGCGGCCGTCTCCACCTCCGGCACGACGGCGTCGGTCACGGTGACGACCGCCTCGGTCTCCGGCACGACCGTCTCGGTCACCGGCACGTCCGTCTCGGTCCCGGGTGCGGTCTCGGGTGCGACGGTCTCGGGTGCGACGGTCTCGGGTGCGACGGTCTCCGGCACCCGGGCGAGGGACGGCGCGACCGGCGCGATCACCGGCGCGATCACCGGGGCGATCACCGGGGCGACCGTCTCCGCGAACGGCGCGGGCGTCTCCGCAGCGAGCTCGCCGTCGGCCACCGGACCGAGCGCGGCCGCCGTCTCCTCGTCGGGGTCACCCGTGGACGGCACCGCGTGCGCGGAAGGCGCCGACCACAGCGACGTGAGCACCGCGACCAGCAGCCCGAGGCCGACGACGAGCACAAGGCGCAGCAGCCATCTCGGCCCCGCCACCCCCTGCACGGTCATCGCTGCACTCCCCCGAGTCGTCCGTGTCATGACGGTATGCACACAAGTCGAGGACGGCAATCACCGCGCCCGGCTCCACCCGTTCGGAGGAACCGTCCGACCGGTCAGAAGCCCTGTGCGAGCCGGAAGTACACCTGGTTCCAGCGGACCTGGTCGCGGAAGCCGCGGCGCGTGGTCGCCTCGTCGATCACGAGCAGCTCGGTGCGGGCGATCTCGGCGAAGTCCTCGAACGCCTCGACGCCCACGGCCGTCGTGAGCACCGTGTGGTGCGCTCCCCCGGCGGTCAGCCACGCCTCGGCGGACGTGCGGAAGTCCGGGCGGGGCTCCCACACGGCGCGCGCGACGGGCAGGTGCGGCAGGTCGGCGGTGGGCGGGACGACGTCGACGACGTTCGCGGTGAGCCGGAACCGGTCGCGCATGTCGGCCAGCGAGACGACCACACCGACACCGGGGTCGGCGCTGAACACCAGGCGGACCGGGTCCTCCTTGCCGCCGATGCCCAGCGGGTGGATCTCCAGGGCCGGCTTCGACGTCGTCAGGGTGGGGCAGATCTCCAGCATGTGGGCGCCGAGGATCCGCTCCGAGCCGGGCGTCAGGTCATAGGTGTAGTCCTCCATGAGCGAGGCACCACCCGGCAGCCCGAGCCCCATGACCTTGGCGGCGCGGACGAGGATCGCGGTCTTCCAGTCGCCCTCGGCACCGAACCCGTACCCGTCGGCCATGAGGCGCTGCACGGCGAGCCCGGGCAGCTGGCGCAGGTCACCGAGATCCTCGAAGTTCGTCGTGAACGCCTTGGCCCCCAGTGACTCGAGCAGGGTGCGGAGCGCGATCTCCTGGCGTGCTCCGTAGCGCAGGGAGTCGTGCCGGTCGCCGTCCTTGCGCAGCTCGGGGACGACGTCGTACAGCTCCTCGTACTCGGCGACCAGTGCGTCGACGTCGGCGTCGGCCACCGACTCGACGGCTGCCACCAGGTCGTTGACGCCCCACGTGTTCACCGAGACGCCGAACCGCAGCTCGGCCTCCGTCTTGTCACCCTCGGTCACCGCGACGTTGCGCATGTTGTCGCCGAAGCGCGCGAGCTTCAGCTCGTGCGTCGCGGCCCAGCCGGCGCACGCCCGCACCCAGACGTCGATCGACGCCGTGACGGCCGGGTTGGACACGTGGCCCGCGACCGTCTTGCGCGCGGCGCCGAGGCGCGTGGCGATGTACCCGAACTCGCGGTCGCCGTGCGCGGCCTGGTTGAGGTTCATGAAGTCGAAGTCGATGGAGTCCCACGGCAGCTCGACGTTCGCCTGCGTGTGCAGGTGCAGCAGCGGCGTGCGCAGCGCGTCGAGGCCGGCGATCCACATCTTGGCCGGGGAGAACGTGTGCATCCACGCGATCACGCCGATGACGGAGTCGTCCGCGTTGGCCTCCAGCGCGGCGCGGCGGATCGCGTCGGAGTCGGTGAGCACCGGCTTCCAGACGACGTTCGCGGGCAGGACGTCCTGCAGCACGGCGGCGATCTCCTGCGACTGCGTCGCGACCTGGCGCAGGGTCTCCTCGCCGTACAGGCCCTGGCTCCCGGTGAGGAACCAGATCTCGCGGTCGGCGTACGGCTTCATCGGGTCTCCTGGTCGTTGGACGACTGTCCGTAGACGGTCTGGTAGCGGGCGTAGAGGGAGTCGATGTCGGACTGCGCGATGGGCACGGTGTCGCCCAGCTGCCGGGCGATGTGCACCGTGCGGGCGACCTCCTCGACCATCACGGCGGCCTTCACGGCGGCCTTGGCGTCCTTGCCGATGGTGAACGGGCCGTGGTTGCGCATGAGGACCGCCGGGCTGCGGGAGTCCTTCAGGGTCTCGACGATGCCGCGGCCGATGGAGTCGTCGCCGATGAGCGCGAACGGGCCGATCGGCACGTCGCCGCCGAACTCGTCGGCCATCATCGTCAGCACGCACGGCACGGGCTCGCCGCGGGCGGCCCAGGCCGTCGCGTAGGTCGAGTGGGTGTGCACGACGCCGCCGACGTGCGGCAGGTGCTGGTACACGTACGCGTGCGCCGCCGTGTCGCTCGACGGTGCGCGGGTGCCGTCGACGAGGTTCCCGTCGAGGTCGCAGACGACCATGGCCTCGGGCGTGAGCTCGTCGTAGGTGACCCCGGACGGCTTGATGACGAGGAGGTCGTCGGGGCCGGGCTCCGCTCCCACCACCACACGCTGCGACACGTTGCCGGCGGTCCACACGACGAGGCCCCAGCGCGGCAGCTCGGCGTGCAGGGCCGCGACGACGGTGCGCGTGCGCTCGATCTCGTCGAGCACGGTCTGCGGGTAGGTGGTCACAGTGCCTCCACCGCGGCCTGCTCGATGGCCAGCCCAGCGCTGTAACGCTCCAGGTAGGTGTCGAAGCCACGGACGTCGTCGGGGTCCGGCTCGACCGTCGTCGCGACAGCACCACCGAACACGCGATCCTCCAGGTAACCGGCCAGGTCCTGCTCGGGGGCCGCACCCAGGTACGCCGCGAGCACCGCGATCCCCCAGGCTCCACCCTCGCCCGCCGTGCTGCCGACGGTCACCGGCGCGCCGACCGCCGCCGCGAGCAGCCGCTGCGCGACACCCTCGGTCCGGAACAGGCCGCCGTGCGCGAACATCGCGTCGAGCTCCACACCCTCGCCGCGCAGGACCCGCATGCCGAGGCTGAGCGTGCCGAACGCGCTGTACACCTGGGTGCGCATGAAGTTGGCCAGGGTGAGGCGGCTGTCGGGGGTCCGCACGACGAGCGGTCGACCTTCGTCGAGTCCCGTGATCGGCTCCCCCGACAGGTAGTTGTAGGCCAGCAGCCCGCCGCCGTCGGCGTCTCCCCGCAGCGCCTCCCGCAGCAGCACGCCGAAGACGTCGTCGGCGCTCGCGGTGGCCCCGAGCGCCGCGGCGAACTGGCCGAACACCTCGGCCCACGCCCCGAGCTCGCTGGCGCCGTTGTTGCAGTGCACCATCGCGACCAGGTCTCCCGACGGCGTGGTCACGAGGTCGAGCTCGTGGTGCACGCTGGTCAGCGCCTTCTCCAGGACGACCATCGCGAAGATGCTGGTGCCGACGCTGACGTTGCCCGTGCGCGGTGCGACGGCGTTCGTCGCGACCATCCCCGTCCCGGCGTCGCCCTCGGGCGGGCACAGGGGGATGCCGGCCTGGAGCGTGCCCGTGGGGTCGAGCAGCGCGGCGCCGGCCTCGGTCAGGCTGCCGGCGTCCTGTCCGGCGAGGAGGATCTCGGGCAGCAGCGGCGCGACGTCGAGACCGGGGTACGCGGCGAGCACGCGCTCGTCGTACGCGTGCACCGCGGTGTCGATCGGGAACAGGCCCGACGCGTCGCCGATGCCCAGCACCTTGCGCCCGGTCAGCTTCCAGTGCACGTAGCCCGCGAGCGTGGTGACGAACGTGATGTCGGGGACGTGCGGCTCCGCGTCGAGCTCCGCCTGGCGCAGGTGGGCGATCGACCAGCGCAGCGGGATGTTGTGGCCGAACAGGTCGGTCAGCTCGGCCGCGGCCGCGCCCGTGGTGGTGTTGCGCCAGGTGCGGAACGGGACGAGCAGCTCGTCGGCCGCGTCGAACGCGAGGTAGCCGTGCATCATCGCGGAGACGCCGATGGCGCCGACCGTCGTCGGCCGCACCCCGTGCTGCGCCTCGGCGTCGGCGAGCAGCGCGGCGACGGCGGCCTGCAGGCCGGACCAGACGGCGTCCAGCGAGTACGTCCAGACGCGGTCGACGAACTGGTTCTCCCAGTCGTGGCTGCCGCTCGCCAGCGGAGCGTGCCCCGGGCCGATCAGGACGGCCTTGATCCGGGTGGAGCCGAGCTCGATGCCGATCGTCGTCCGACCGGCGGCGATAGCCTCCCGGGGGTCGGCGCCGTGGGGGTCGACCGTCATCACGCGGGCTCCGCTCCGTCCGTCACGGACCGCGGCGGACGCCGGCGGCCGAGACACATGTTAGCGCTAACATCTGCCGTTCGGTCCACCCTCGCCGGGCTCGTCTCACTGCTCACCCGTGCGACGGCCGGCCCAGTCCGGTGACCGTGGTGAGCAGGAAGGTCGAGTCCTCCACCGCGTGCACCGAGTGCCGCTCGTGCGTCAGCACCCAGAGATGCCCGGCGCTCGCCTCGACCTCGCCGTCGGCCGAGTCGACGCGCACACGACCCTGGATGACCTGCAGCGTCGCCGCGTTCGGCGAGTTGTGCTCCCCCAGGCTCGACCCGGCCGTCAGGGCGATCACCGACTGACGCAGCTCGCCGTCGTGCGCCACCACCCCGGCCGACCGGCCGTGAGGGTCCGCCCGCGCGGCGTCGAGGTGCCGGTCGGCGAGCTCGGCGATGTCGATCATCGGACCTCCAGGTGCGTCGGTGTGACCCGAGCCTAGGACCCTCGTGTCCGGCTCAGCACCGCCTCGACCAGCGCGGGGTCCACCGTCGCCGTCAGCCGGGCGAGCGCCTCGGCCGTCCTCGCGTCGGCCGGGTAGAACGACTCGATCACCAGCTCGGCCACCGTGATGTCGAGCGGCGTGCCGAACGTCGCGACCGTCGTGAGGAACGTGAGCTGCTCCCCGCCGACGTCGAGCCCCATCGGGATCGCCACCCCGTCGCTCGCGTCCGCCACCATCTCGCCGCCGGGATACGCGCTGAGCTCGTCGAGCAGCGCGGCGAGACCCCGGTCCCCCGTCGCCATGACCTGCCGCCGGACCCGGTCGAGAGCGTGCGCACGCCACTCGGCCAGGTTCGCGATGTGGGGCGCCATGCCGCGGGGGTGCATCGCGACCCGCAGCACGTTCACGGGCGGCTCCAGGAGGACCGGGTCCACGTCGCCGAGCAGCACGGCGACGGCGGCGTTGGCCTCGACCAGGTTCCAGGACCGGTCGACGACGAGCGCCGGGTTGGGGCCGTGCCCGTCGAGGACGACGCGCAGCGCGGCACGGACCGCGGACATCGACGGGTCGTCCAGCGGGGTGCCGCGGTACTCGGGCGCGAAGCCCGCCGCGACCAGCAGGTGGTTGCGCTCACGCAGCGGCACGTCCAGGTGCGAGCTCAACCGCAGCACCAGGTCGCGGCTCGGGCTCGATCGGCCCGTCTCGACGTAGCTGAGGTGCCGCGTCGAGACTCCCGTCTGCGACGAGAGCTCGAGCTGGCTGAGGCGTCGGCGCTCCCGCCACTGGCGCAGCAGCACCCCGGGTCCTGTGGTCATGGTGCCGACGAGTCTCGCAGGGATCGCGCCTCGGCCACCGCGAACCCGGCGACGACCACGGCCTGCCCGATCACGTAGACGACCCCGAACGGCGTCGCCGGGACCGTCGCGACCAGGACCGCGCTGGCGAGCACCCACGCCCAGTTGGCGACGACGAGCGCGCCGACCGCCCGGCGGTGCAGCGGCCGTGCGCGGCTCGTCCACCCGAGGGCGACGACGTAGCCGAGGAGCAGGAGGGCGACCACCCGGAGCACCGACGGGGGCAGGCCCGTGAGCCGGGCGTACAGGTCCGTGGCCGCGAGCAGTCCGACCGCGGCGGCGAGACCGACGAGCGCGTCGGCCACCAGGACGCGGCGCAGGGTCCGCTCGCTCGTCGGCGGAGCGGTCAGGGACGTGGACGTGGTCATGGTGGTCCTCCGGAGGTCGGTGACGGGTGTCGCACCAGAACCGTCGCGTCCGGGAGGTCATCGTGTCGATGACCTGCGAGGTCATGGCTGTGGGGAGGCTGAGAGGCGTGGGCGCCGTCCGCGGCCGCTCGCTACGTTCGACGGGCACGAGGCCGACGACGAGGGGCAGCGCCATGAGGCTCGCAGACACCGAGTACACCTCCCGACCCTGGCGGATCCACGAGCTCGCGCCGGACTTCGAGCTCGAGGACGTCTGGGAGCTCCCGACGCCGGGCGGTCCCGACGACCTCGACCACCTCGTCCGGTCCTTCGCGCACGGCGACGGCTCCGCCGTCCGCGGCGGGATCGTGGGGTTCCTCTTCGCCGCGCGCTGGAGGCTCGGGGCGATCGTCGGCTGGGACGCTCCCGGCACGGGTGTCGGCACCCGGGTGCCGTCGCTGCGCGAGCGCCTGCCGAGCGACCTGGCCGACGGCCCCCGCGGACCCGACAGCACCGCGGTGCCGTTCACGTCCGTGTACCAGACGCACGACGAGTGGGTCTCCGAGCTGGCCAACGGGACCGTGCACGCGCTCATGCACGTCGGGTGGGTCGCCGACGGTGACGGCGGCTACCGAGCGCAGATGGCGGCCCTGGTTCGACCGAACGGCCGGGCCGGACGCCTGTACATGGCCCTCATCGCGCCGATCCGACGCACGGTCGTGTACCCGCGGATGTTCCGCGCGATCGGCCGGACGTGGCAGGCGTCCGACCGGAGCTAGACGCGCCGCACCGAGCTCGCGCGGACCACGAGCTCGGCGGGGATCTGCTGACGCGCGACGTCCTCCCCGGCGAACGCCGCCTGCAGGGAGCCGACCGCGAGCCGGCCGAGGGCACCGAAGTCCTGCCGGACGGTCGTCAGCGGCGGCGTGTAGTGCGCGGCGCCGACCTCGTCGTCGAAACCCACGACCGCGACGTCGTCGGGCACCCGCACCCCCTGCTCCCAGAACGCGTGCAGGAGGCCGAGGGCCAGCTGGTCGTTGGCCGCGAAGATCGCCGCCGGCAAGCCCTCGCGGACCATGCGCAGCCCCAGCTCGTAGCCGTCGGCGGCGTCCCACCCGGCCTCGATGTGCTCGGGTGCGCCCGGCCCGGAGACCTCCCGCCAGCCCGCGAGCCGGTCCTGGGCGTCGAACCAGTCCTGCGGACCGGCGACGTGCACCACGTCCGGGAACCCCTGGTCGAGCAGGTGCTGCGTGGCGAGCCGGGCGCCGTGGCGCTGGTCGACGCCGACGGCGTGCAGGTGCGGGACCGGCGGGACGTCGGACGCCGACGAGATGAGCACGACCGGCACCGGGGACGCGATCGCGGCGATGGCCTGGGCGACCTCCGTCGTCGGCGCGATGATCGCGATCCCGTCGACGCCCTGCCCGAGGAAGTGCTCCAGCGCCGTGTGCATGCTGTCGCCGTCGAACTGCCGGATGGTCGCGACGGACACGAACCAGCCGACCACGCGCGCGGCCTCCTCGAGCCCCACGAGCGTGCTCGTCGGTCCGTACAGCGCGGTCGCCGGGGTCACGACGCCGAGCGTCCCGGACCGGCGGGTGACCAGGGTGCGGGCGGCGCTGTTGCGCCGGTAGCCCAGCTGGAGGATGGCCTCGGTGACACGCTCGCGAGTCTCGGGGCGGACGCTCGGGTGGTCGTTGAGCACGCGGGAGACGGTCTGGTGGGAGACGCCCGCGAGCGCGGCGACGTCACTCATGGCGGGGGGACGCGCAGCGCTGTTCATCAGTACTGCTGACCGAGCTCGCGCGAGCGGTCCCGCGCTGCCTCCGCGGCGGCGACGACACCCGCGCGCACGCCGTGGGCGTCGAGCACCTGGACCGCCGCGACGGTGGTGCCGCCCGGCGACGACACCCGTTCCCGCAGGACCGCCGGATGGTCCCCCGACTCGGCGGCGAGCGCGGCCGACCCCTCGACCGTGGCCACCGCGAGCCTCGTCGCGAGGTCCCGGCTGAGCCCGAGCAGGACGCCCGCCTCCGCCATCGCGTCGATCAGGTAGAACGCGTACGCGGGACCGGACCCGGAGATCGCGGTGACCGCGTCGAGGTCCTTCTCCTCCACCCGGACCACGAGCCCGGTGGCGGCGAGCATGGTCTCGACGAGCACCAGGTGCCCCTCGGTCGCGTGCGTGCCCGCCGCGATCGCACTCGCGCCCTTGCCGACGACGGCCGGGGTGTTCGGCATGACGCGGACGACGGGCTGCCCGGTGGGCAGCCGCTTCTCGTAGCTGGAGATCGGGAGGCCGGCGGCCACGCTCACCACGAGCTCGCCGCCGCGCAGGGCCCCCGCCACCTCGTCGAGCACGGAGGCGACGACGTTCGGCTTGACCGCGAGGAGCACGACGTCGGCGCGGGCGGCCGCCTCGGCGTTCGACGCCCCGGTGCGGACGCCGTACCGGCCGGCCAGCTCGTCGGCGCGCGGGACGTGCCGCTCGGTGACCTCGACCTGCTCCGGCGCCCAGCCTGCCGTCAGCAGCGCGCTGAGCAGGGTCTCCCCCATGACGCCGCCGCCCAGCACCGCGACCTGCGGCCTGCCGCCGGTGGGCTCGTCGGTCATCGTGGTCCTCCCCGTCCGTGCCGCCGGGAGGCGACGCCGCGAGCCTACCGACGCGAGGCGGGCACCGGGGTGAGCGCTCACACGGGCGCGCCCGCCGCCGACCGTCAGCCGTCGCTGCGCCGGGTGAACCCGGCCGGCGGACCCCCGCCAAGGTCACCGTTCATCACGAAGCCCTCCGGTGGTCCCGGCATCTCGGTCTGGTCACCGCCCAGGCCCGACAGGCCCGTGGTCGTCGACGTGCTGGACTCGATCGGCTCGTCCAGGTCCGCGAGGACGACCTCGTCGCCGACGGTCAGGCCGTCCGTGATCTCCGTGCGCTCCGTGCCGACCGCGCCGCGGGTGACGGCGACCTCCGTCGGGGTGCCGTCCTCGAGCACCTCGACGGTGGCCGTCGTCCCGTCGACGTGGACCGCCGACGTGGGCACGGTGAGCACCTCGTCGGCGCCGGCGACCGTGATCCGCACCTGGGCCGAGGCACCGTCGTAGAGCTGCTCGTCCGTGGGGTCGACCGCGAGCTCGACCGTGTAGGCGGGGTCCGCGGTGGTGGACGTGTCGAGGATGCCGATGCCGGCGACCGTGGCCGTGAGCGACGTGTCCGTGCTCGGCGTGGTCACCTGCGCCGGCTGGCCGACCGACACGATGTCGATCGCCGTCAGGGGGACGCTGGTGGTGACCGTGTACCCGTCCGGGCCGAGAACCGTGACGACCGCGGTGGTCGACGAGGCCGTGACCGCGTCGCCGGGTGCCAGCGAGACCCCCGCCACCCTCCCGGCGATCGGGCTGGTCAGCGTCGCGAACGGGAGGCGGCTCTGCGCGAGCGTGACGTTCGCTGCGGCCAGGTCGATCGCGGCCTGGTCGGCCACGATCGTCGCCGCGGTGACCGTCGTGGTGTTGGTCGACGGGCTGTCGGTCGACGGGGTGCTGGTGGACGGGGTGCTGGTCGACGGGGTGCTGGTCGACGGGGCGTTGGTCGACGGGGTGCTGGTGGACGGGGTGTTCGTCGTCGGGCTCGACGACGACTGCGCGACCGCCTGCTGCAGCGCCTGCACCGCCTCGTCGAGCGCGGTGGCCAGCGTCATGAGCGCCTGCTGCTCGGCATCCGTGGCGGTCTGGGCGTCAAGCGCGCCCGTCAGCGCGGCCTGGCAGTCGGCGAGCGCCTGCTCGACGGCGGAGGGGTCGGGGCCCGGCTCGTCGGCGACGGGTGCGTCGGTCGCATCCGTCGTGTCGGTCGCGGGTGGCTCGATGGCCGTCGGCTCGGGATCGGGCGTCTCGACGTCGCCGCCGACCACCGCGAGGAACGCCGCGCACGTCGCCTGCGACGCCGTGACGCTCTCGCTGCTGGCGGTCAGGGTGTCCGCGGTGAGCTGGTACTGGTCGAGGAGCGCTTGCTGCGCCGCGCGCACCCCGGCCGCCGCCCGCTCGACCGCAGGGTCCGTCGGGTCGTCCGGGCGGTCCGCCGCAGGGTCGGCCGCAGGGTCGTCCGCGGGCTCGTCGGTGTCGGCGGACGTCGAGGGTGCCGCCGACGGGGGGGTCGAGGACGAGGACGGTGTCGAGCTCGGCGCCGTCTGCGCGTCCAGGTCGTCGCTGAGCTGCTGCTGGGCGGCGGCGAGGTCGGCCTGCGCCCGCTCGACCGCGTCCTGCAGCGCCTCGGCGTCGAGGGTCGCCAGCACGTCACCGGCGGCGACCACCTGCCCGACGGTGACCCCCACGGTCGCGACGGTGCCGTCGACGGAGAACGCCGCGTCGCGACGGCTGGCCGACGCGATGGTCCCCACGGTGTCGATGACCTGCTCGACGCTCGCCCGTTCGGCCGTGGCCGTGCGGTACCGGCCTTCGTCGGAACCGCCGACCGCCAGCGCGACCCCGCCACCGGCGGCCACGAGGACCACCGCCCCGGCGGTGCCGAGGGCGACGATGCGGCGCCGTCGGGTCCGCTGACGACGAGCGACGGACGGGCTCGCTGCGTGCTCAGGCATCGGTTCCGCCCTGCGTCGCGTCCTGCGTGTCCTCCTGCGGGACGCTGTCCTGACCGCCACCGGGACCGCCGGGACCGCCCGGGCCGCCGCCGTCACCGAAGCGCTGGACCATCCCGCCGGCGCACTCGCCGTCGGTCGGCGCGGACACGGTGATGCTCGTCGCGGTCACCTTGCCGCTGTCGTCGGCCTCGCCGCGCGCGCTGGCGCACTGGCCGACGACGACCGCGGAGGCGTCGGCCGCCACGGTCGTCGTGTACGTGGTCGCGTCGGTCACGGTGACCGTGCGGGTCGACGTCTCGTCGTCGGGACCGGTGGTCTCGACCGTCAGCGTGCTGCCGTCGACCGCGCTGACCGTACCGATGGCACCGCCGCTGAACGACCGCACGGCACCGCCGGGAGGCAGGTCCGTCGGTGCGCCGTCGGGCCGCTCCCCCTCCGGCATCGTCGGCAGGTCGGTCGGCGCCCCGTCGGGCCGTTCACCTCCGAGGGCCGGCCCGCCGCCGAAGCCACCGGCACAGGTGCCGTCGTCGGTCGGCCGGGTGATCCGGATGCTCGTCGCCTCGACCGGGGCGGTCGTGTCGGTGGCGTCGGTGTCCGTGGTCGCCGTCGACACCGCGACGACGCACGACCCGACCGTCACGTCGGCGAGCATGCCGTCGACGGTCGCGGAGAACTCGGTGGCGTCGGTCCAGGTCACCGCGGTCTGCGAGTCCGCCGACCGGACCTGCAGCACGGTGCCGGTGACGGACGCGATCTCTCCGGACGCGCCGCCACCACCGCCCGGGCCGGAACGCTGCGGGCCCCCGTCGCCCTGGGTGGCGGACGTCGGCGCGTCGGAGGCGGCGTCGGTCGCGGCGTCGGCAGCCGAGCAGCCGGCCAGGACGAGGACGGAGACGGCGGCGAGCGCGGGAAGCAGTCGCACGGACATGAGGAGCACTCCTTGCTGAGAGGGGGTTATTCCGCGCGCAGCGCGTCGATGGGGGCCAGGCGCGCGGCGCGCGTGGCGGGGTAGACGCCGAACACCAGGCCGATGCCGACGGCGACCACGACGGACCCGGCGACGGCTGCGCCGGAGACGACGACGGACGTGTCGAGCAGCCCGGGCAGGACCTGCGCCACGACGATCCCGAGCGCGGCGCCGAGCACCCCGCCCGCGAGGCCGAGCACCGCCGCCTCGACCAGGAACTGCCGGCGGATGGCCCACGGCGGGGCGCCGAGCGCCTTGCGCAGACCGATCTCGCGGGTCCGCTCGGTGACCGAGACGAGCATGATGTTCATGACCCCGATCCCGCCGACGAGCAGTGACAGGGCCGCGATACCGGTGAGCAGGACGGTCAGGGTCTTGTAGACGGCGGTCGCGGTGGACACCAGGGCGTCCTGGCTGTTGATCGTGAAGTCGGCGGCGTCGGCGTCGGTGATGCCATGCAGGTTGAGCAGCAGGGCCTGTGCCTCCTGGTAGGCGGCGGTGAGCTGGTCCGCCGACGCGGCCTGCACGTAGATCGTCGAGACGGCGTTGCGGTCCTGGCCGCCGACGAGCGTGTCCGCCGCGGTCGACATCGGGATGACCGCGAGGTCGTCGAGATCGCTCTCGCCCGATGCGCCCTCGGCCTCCAGGACGCCGACGACGCGCAGGTCGGTGCCGCCGATGGTCACGGTCTGGCCCACCACACGGGTGGACCCGAACAGCTCCTCGGCCGTCGACGGCCCGAGCACCACGACCGCCGCGCGGGACGCCTCATCCTCGGCGGTGAAGAACTCCCCGGTCGCGAGCGTGCGGCCGCGGACGTCGAGCCAGTCCGTGCTGGTGCCGACGACGCTCGTCGTCCAGTTGGTGTCGTTGGCCTCCAGCGACGCGGACGACGTCTTCTCGGCGGCAACCTTGCCGATGTCCGGCGCGTTCACCGAGGAGTCGAGCGCCTCGGCGTCGGCGATGGTCAGCGTGGTGCGTGAGCCGAACCCCCCGCGGACGCCTTCGGCGCTGGTGCTGCTGCCGGGCCGGACGATGAGCAGGTCGCTGCCCAGCGCGCTGATCTGGGCGCTGACATCCTTCTGCGTGCCCAGCCCGAGGCCGACCGTGAGGATCACGGCCGCGATGCCGATGAGGATGCCGAGCACCGTGAGGATCGATCGCATCGCGTGCGAGGTCACCGCCGACCAGCCGGTGCGCAGGGTCTCGGTCCAGGTCATCGGGCACCGTCCGACACGATGAGGCCGTCGTGCACCCGCACGATGCGGTCCGCGCGGGCGGCGACGTCGGCCTCGTGCGTGATGAGGACGATCGTGCGGCCCTGCGCGTGCAGCTCGTCGAAGAGGTCCAGCACGTCCCTGGTCGACGTGGAGTCGAGGTTGCCGGTCGGCTCGTCGGCCAGGAGGAGGGCGGGCTCGCCGACGAGGGCGCGCGCGACCGCGACCCGCTGCTGCTGGCCGCCGGACAGCTCGCCCGGCCGGTTGTCGAGCCGGTCGGCCAGGCCCACCCGGTCGAGCGCGGCCACCGCACGGTCGCGGCGGACGGCGCCCGGGACACGCCCGTAGACCAGCGGGAGCTCGACGTTGCGCCACGCCGACAGCGACGGCAGCAGGTGGAACTGCTGGAACACGAACCCGATGCGGCGGTTCCGGATGTCGGCGAGGTCGATCTCGTCGAGCTCCCCGACGTCCTCGCCGGCCAGGTGGTACGTGCCGCGCGTGACGGTGTCCAGGCAGCCGAGGATGTTCATCAGCGTCGACTTGCCCGAGCCGGAGGGGCCCATGACCGCGACGTACTCGCCGGGCTCGATCCGCAGGTCGACGCCGCGCAGGGCCTCGAACTCGATGCTGCCGGACGTGTACGTCTTGCCGACGCCGACGAGGTCGATGACGGCGCCGGTGCGCTGCTCGACGCGCGGCAGCGTGAGCTCAGCCATCCGCCGGACCGCCCTGCTGGTTCTGCGGGCCGCCACCGGGTCCGCCCTCGAAGACCATCCCGCCCTCGGGCAGCTGCGGGCCCTGCCGACCGGAGCCGCCGGTGCCGGGCGTGAAGACCGCGAGCACCACCTCGTCGCCCTCGACCAGCCCGTCGGTGATCTCCGTGACGTTCCCGGACGTCTCCCCGGTCGTCACGGGGACGTCGACGAGCTCACCGTCGGCTCCCGTCTGCTGCACGGTCGTCGTGCCGTCCTCGGCCGTCGTGACCGCGAGGCTGGGCACGGTCAGCACGTCGGTGCGACGCTCGTAGACCAGCTCGACCTCGGCGGCGACGCCGTCGTGCAGGCCGTCCTGGTCGCCGGTGATCGCGACGGTCACGGGGTAGGCCACGACGCCGGTGTCACCGGTGGACAGCAGCCCGATCTCGCTGATCGTGCCGAAGACCGGCGCGGTCGCCCCGTCGAGCGTGACCTCCGCCTGGTCGCCGGCCTCGATCAGAGCGACGTCCGCGTCGGAGACGGTGACCTCGACCTGCCAGGCGTCGGTGCCGACGACGGTGAACTGCGCCTCGGTGTCCGTCGTGGGCCCGTCACCGCTGCCCACCGCGTCGCCCGCCTCGAGGTTCACCGCGGTGAGCAGCCCGGCGACGGGTGCCGTCAGGGTGGCGTCGTCCATCGCGGCCTGCGCGGTGTCCACCCCCGACTGTGCGACGTCGACCTGCGCCTGCGCGGCGGCGACCTGCGCGGTGCCGGACGCGTCGGCCAGCTTCGCCCGGGCGTCGGCGAGCGTGGCCTTCGCCTGGAGCAGGTCCGCGGTCAGCTGGAGGGTGTCGACGGTGGCCAGCGTCTGCCCGGCCGCGACCGTCTGCCCGACCGCGACGGGCACGGCGGTGACCGTCCCGCTGACCTCGAAGCTCACGTCCTGCTGCACCGACGGGGTCAGCGTGCCGCTGCCGCCGACCGACTTCTGCAGGGTCGTCAGGCTCGCCGCCACGGTCCGCGTGATCGGCTCCGTCGACGCCGCCGACGCGTCCCTGATCCCGAACCACCAGATGCCCGCGGCGACGAGCGCGACGAGGACGACGGCGGTGACCGTCCTCGTCAGCGGCGTCGTCCGCCTCCACACGTGCTGCATGTCCGTCCCTCACGTCGACCGGCCTTCTGACCTGGGCCGAACGTAGGGACGGCGGCTGGGGCGCTCGTAGCGCTGACCTGTGCTTGACCTGTGAGTCGTCGGACGGCGTTGCGTCGGCGAACGAGCCCTGGGTACTGCCGGACTGGACTTCTACGGCACTCATCGCTTGTTCGACCCGCTCGGCGACCGACCCGGCTGCGGCGTCCGGACTCAAAACGATTCGGATCTGTCCGGTATGGGCTTTCTTTGGTAACTTGACTAACTCTGTACCGCCTCGTCCGCGACCGACAGCATCGTCAGGTCTCTGCGGATCGAGACCACCCAGGAGGTTCAATGAAGAACCGTCATCTCGCGCGTGCTCTGACTGCGGGGATCACCGCGGCAGCGCTCAGCGGGCTCGTGGCACTGCCCGCCCAGGCGGCCGAGACCGTCACCATCGTCGACCCGGACGCCAGCGCGGCGACCCGGTCGCTGTTCTCCTACCTCGACGACGTCCGCGGCGACGGCATCCTGTTCGGCCACCAGCACACGACGTCGTACGGCCTGACGTTCACCGGCGCCGACGGCATCAAGTCCGACGTCAAGAACCTCACCGGCGACCACCCCGCGCTCTTCGGCTGGGACACGCTGATCCTGCAGGGCGACGAGGCCCCCGGCTCGGCGAGCAACACCACCGAGCAGAACATCGCAGCGCTCGACGACCACATCGCGAAGGCGCACGCCCTCGGCGGCATCAACACCCTGTCCGCGCACATCGAGAACTTCGTGACCGGCGGCAGCTTCTACGACACCACCGGTGACACGCTGCGCGCGGTCCTGCCGGGCGGCCCCGAGAACGCCGAGCTCAACGCGTACCTCGACAACATCGCGGCAGCAGCCGACGGCGCCCGCGACGCCGAGGGCGACCTCATCCCGATCATCTTCCGGCCGTGGCACGAGAACGCGGGCTCCTGGTTCTGGTGGGGTGCCGCGTTCGGCTCCCCCGGCGAGTACAAGGAGCTCTTCCGCTACACGGTCGAGTACCTGCGCGACGTGAAGGGCGTGTCCAACTTCCTGTACGCGTTCGGTCCGGGCAGCGGCTTCGGCGGCAACGCGGACACGTACCTGCGGACCTACCCCGGCGACGAGTTCGTGGACGTGTTCGGCCTCGACGCGTACGACAACACCGGCTCGGCCGCGTTCCTCGACGGCCTGGTCAAGGACCTCGGCATGATCGCGGACCTCGCTGACGCCAAGGGCAAGGTCTCCGCGTTCACCGAGTTCGGCGTGACCAACGGCGTCGGCACCTCCGGCTCCAGCCCCGAGCAGTGGTTCACGAAGGTGCTGAACGCCATCAAGGCCGACCCGAAGGCGAGCCGCAACGCGTACATGCAGACGTGGGCCAACTTCGACGCCGGCCAGCACTACGTGCCCGTGACCGGGGACGCCCTGCTGCCCGACTTCCTGGACTACGCGGCCGACCCGTACACGCTGTTCGCGAGCGAGGTCACCGGCGCGTTCGACCGTGCCGTGGACACCACGCCCGCCGGACCGGTGCTCCACATCGCGTCTCCGGCCGACAGCGCCCGGGTCGCCACGTCCCCGACGACGATCCGCGCGACCGTCCAGAACGTCGACGCCGACCGCGTCTACGCCACGGTCGGGAGCACCGAGATCGAGCTCGCCGCCGGTGACGGCCTCTGGTGGTCGGCCCCGTGGGACATCCCCGCGGAGCAGCTGGACAACAGCACGCAGACGCTGACGGTGCACGTCGTCGCCGACGGGGTCGAGGTGCTCACCGAGAGCTCGTCCGTGGTCCTCGGCCCGCGACCGACCTTCGGCCCCGGCATCGTCGACGACTACGAGGGCTACGGCGACGACACCGCGCTGCGCGCCGAGTACGTCTCCTACGGCGCCAACACGCTCTCGCTCGACACGAGCGGGGAGTCCAAGGCGCTGCGGATGGACTACGACTTCGCGACCCAGACGTACACCGGGTTCGGGAAGCAGATCAGCGGCGACTGGTCCGACTTCAACGAGCTCGCGCTCTGGGTGAAGCCCGACGGCTCGGGCAACAAGATGGTGCTCCAGCTCGTCGCGGGCGGCGTCTCCTACGAGGCGTACCCGTCGCTGGCGGGCACCGAGGCCGGCGTCGTCACGTTCCCGTTCGTCGACTGGCGGCCGGCTCCGTGGGACACCGCGAACGCCAACCGCCGCATCAGCGACGCCGACCTGAAGGCGATCTCGCAGTTCAACATCTACGTCAACGCCGCCGACGACGGCACCGGCGACCCGTCGGGCAGCATCGTGGTCGACAACATCGCCGCCCTGCCGGGTGTCGAGCCGCCGCCGGTGTTCTCCGACGTCCTGCCGGGGTCGCCGAACTTCGAGAGCATCATCTGGCTGCACGACCAGGGTCTCGACGACGGCTACAAGGACGGCACGTTCAGGCCGACCAGACCGCAGACCCGCGAGGCCACGGCGTCGCTGCTCTACCGCTACTCGGAGGCCACCTTCGTCCCCACGGCGAAGAAGCCGACGTTCCACGACGTGCCCAAGAAGCACGCGTTCTTCAAGGAGATCGAGTGGCTGGCGAGCGAGAAGCTCGTCGACACGACGATCCCGCTGTTCCTGCCGAAGGGTCCGCTCGACCGCTCGTCCGCGGCCGAGGTCCTCTGGCGGCTCGCGGGGTCGCCCGAGCCGGCGGCGCCGGAGGCGTTCACGGACGTCCCGTCGTGGCACCCGTTCGGCACGGCCATCGCGTGGGCGACGGAGACCGGCATCATCGTGCCGACCTCCGCGACGAAGTACGGCGTGCTCAAGGTCGTCACGCGCGGTGACTTCGCCGGGTACCTCGACCGGTTCGACCACCGGCCGAGCCCGCTGGAGCCCGTCGTGCTGACGGACTTCGCCGACGGCGCCCAGGGCTGGGGTCCCATCGGTGAGGGCACGGCCACCGGCACCGGGGGCACGCTGACGATCGACGCCGCCGCTCCCGACGGCGGCTGGTTCGGGTTCGGTCCGTCCGTCGGTGACTGGACCGGGCGCACCGAGCTGCGGTTCGACGTCGTGTCCACCACGGGCTTCGACACGAAGGCCGCTCTGCAGGTGGGCTCCTCGTGGACGTGGTGCGAGACGTCGCAGGTGGGGTGGATCTCCGCCCCGACGTCCGACGTGCTCGTCGACCTGGCCACGCTGAGCGCCGAGTGCGGTGCGCAGCTGGCCGACGTGAAGAAGGTGAACCTGTACTTCAACGCAGGCACCCACGTGATCGACGACGTCGAGCTCCGCTGACGGACCACGCGTGGGCCTGCTCCTCCGCTCCACGGGGCCCGCGCGTCTCTCCGCTGACGTCCGCACTCCTGAGGCCCCCTCCCCCTCGAAGTGCGGACATCAGTGCGTCCCACCCAACAACGTCCGCACTCCGGTGGGCTCAGGCCCGATCGAGTGCGGACGTTGCTGCGTCAGCTCGCCGGGAGGAGCAGGCCGTCCCGGACCAGGCCGCGGGCCGACGGGAGGACGTCCGCGGCGACCGCGTCGGCACCGACCTCCAGGAGGGCACCCAGGGCGTTGACGATCTGGCCGACCGTGAGCTCCCCGTCGCAGACGCCGACGAACCCCGCGAGGGCCGTCCCGGCCTGCACCGCGCGGCCGAAGCCGCCGCCCTGGCGCAGCAGCACGACCTGCGGGTCCGGGTCGCCCGGCGTCAGGTACCGCTCCTCGGTGACGTCGGGGGCGACGACGAGCCGCTGGTCGGCGAGGTCCTCGTCGGACATCGCGAGCCAGTCCTGGGCGGCGAGCGAGGCGGCGACGGCCGGTCCGAGCGGCTGCCTGACCGTCCCGGTGACCTCTTCCAGCCGGCGCAGCGTCGGCGTGCCGAGCGGCTTGCGCAGGGTGACGAAGCCGAAGCCGATGCCCTCGACGGCCCGGGACGCGAAGTCGTCCAGCCACTGCCCGTAACGGTCGGCCCACGCCGCCCGGTCCCGGTCGGGCGTCGTGCCGCCGTCGCGGATCCACGTCTCGGCGTACTGCGCGGGGTCCTGCAGCTCGCGCTGGACCACCCATCCGTCCAGGCCGGAGGCGTCGAGCCACGCGCCGACGCGCTCGTGCCACTCCTCGCCGCGGCGCACCTCCCAGTTGCCCAGCAGCTGCGCCACCCCGCCGGGGGCGAGCGTCGCGCCGACGCCCTCGATGAGCTCCCGCACGATCGCGTCCCCCGCACGGCCTCCGTCGCGGTACTCGTACGACGGCATCCCGGGCGTCCGGGGCGTGATGACGAACGGCGGGTTGCTGACCACGAGGTCGAACCGCTCGTCGGCGACGGGCTCGAGCATCGACCCCTCGCGCAGGTCCAGCTCCACCCCGGCGAGCGCCCCGTTGAACCGCGCGAACGCGAGCGCTCGTCGCGAGATGTCGGTGCCGACCACCCGGCGCGAGTGCCGCGACGCGTGCAGCGCCTGGATGCCGCAGCCCGTGCCGAGGTCGAGCACGAGGTCGCGCTCGTCGCGCACGGTGACCTGCGCCAACGTGGTGGACGCCCCGCCGACGCCCAGCACGTGGTCGGTGCGCAACGCCTGCCCGGTCGCCAGCTCGCCGAGGTCGGACGCGATCCACCAGTCGACCTCGCCGCCACCGTCGACGGCCGTGTACGGGCGCAGGTCCACGCGGGCGCGGACGTCGTCGCCGTCGACCTCGACCAGCCCGAGCCGCGACGCACCGTCCACCGTCAGGCTCGGGAACGCCCGCTCGAGCGTGCGCCGGGGCGTCGTCGCGCCGAGCAGGAACGTCCGGATCAGCGCCGCGACGACCTCGTCGGCAGCCGCCTCGGTCGCCCGCAGCGCCGGCACGGGCTCCTCGCGGTGCAGCGCGTCGGCGGCGACCGCCCCCAGCACCTCCTCCACCCCGGCGACGCCGTACCCGGCGGCGGCCAGGTCGGCACGGAGCGCGGCCACGAGCCGCGCATCGGTCAGAGGCGCCCCGGGCGCAGGTTCCAGAACCACGCGCCCATCATCCCCGCAACGTCCGAGCATCCGGTCGCCAGGACGCTCACTTCCTCGGACGTCCCTAGACCGACCGCAGGAGGTCCAGGTCCACGACGAGCGGGCGGTGGTCGCTGCCGACCTGGGCGGGCGGGCCGGACGGGACCCGAGCGTTTCCCGACGCCAGGTCCGGGGACCGCAGGATCGCGTCGATGCGCAGGCGCGGCTCGATCGCGGGGAACGTCGGGTCCCCCAGGGGGTCGACGTCGACCAGCACGGTGGTCAGACTCGTCCAGGTGGGCCCGCCGGGGGGCTCGTTCAGGTCTCCCAGCACGACGGTCCGCATCGTGGGCACGTGGTGGACGAGGACGTCCGACAGGTGGGCGGCGCGCTCGTCGCGGACCAGCGAGAGGTGCACGACGACGAACCGGATGCCGTCGACGGTCGCGACGGCGACGCCGCGGCCGGTGCGGCCGGACAGGTTCGGCAACCGCACCGCCGAGTGGCTGGTCACCGATCGGCCGCGCGCGACCAGCAGGGCCGTCGTGCGGGCACCGCGACCGTTCACCACGGCCCGCATCCCCACGTCGCGCGCGAACCGCCAGGTCCGGAACCAGCCGAGGGGGCCTCGCGGCGGCTCCTGCAGGCCGAGCACGTCCGGCGCGGCAGCCCGCACGACCTCGACGACGTCGGGCCGGGAGAGCTGCAGGCCCTTGACGTTGTACGTCATGACCCGAAGGCGGTCCGCGCGGGAAGCCGTGGTCACGTCACCCTCCACACGACGTCCGCACCCGTACGCGCGGCAACCCACCGGAGCGTGGGCGCCAGCCGGCCGCGATCGCGGACGTCCGCGTTTGTGCGGGTCGGAGCCGGTCGGAGTGCGGACGTCGTCATGTGGACATCTTCGCGCGGGAGCGGGTGGTTCAGGGGCTGAGCAACCAGCGGACCTCGCGGCGGAGCAGGTCGACGCGCGACGGGGAGTCGTAGGAGCGGACGTCGTGACCGAGGGCGTCGTAGACGATCCGGCCCGGTCCGGGCGCGACCCACACGACGGGGTGCGCGGTGCCGTCGTGGTCGGCGACGAGGAGCACCTGGACGTCGGGCGACACCCGCAGGGAGAGGTACTGCTCGTCGTCGGCGGTGACCTCGGCCAGTCCGGCGGTGATCTCGTGGGAGCCCACCACCCGGAAGGTCGCGGTGCTGTGCGGGGGGTGCCAGGTGGTGCCCTCGACCCAGCGCCCGCCGAGCAGCGGCTCCCAGGCGGGTGCGTCGAGGAACGTGTTCGTCGCCTGGTGCAGCCCGAGCACGGGTACGCCGGACGCCACGAGTGCGGAGAGCCGCGCGTGGAACGGGAGCCAGTCGTCGTCGGTACCGTCGAAGTCGGGGTCGGGCCGGCCCCGGCCGGACGCGACGACCACCAGGTCGGGCTCGATCCCGTCGAGGGCAGCGGGCAGCGTCCCCCGGATCGTCACGTCGACCCCGTCGTCGCCCAGCAGCTGCGCGACGCGGTGGGCGATCGCGGCCGTGTCGTGCCAGGGGTCCTCGTACCGTCCGTGCCCGGCGAGCACGAGCGCGTGCGTCATCAGTCCTCCTGGGGGGTCAGCGCGTACCGGGCGTTCGACCACACCACATAGAGCAGCGGCGCGCACGCGATGAGCACCCCGATGCCGGGCTTGACCAGGAGGACGGCGACGAGGACGGCGAGCACGAGGACGTTGAGCGCCGACAGGTACCACCGCCGCAGCGCCACGACCGCGGCCACCCGCAGCGACGCACCGGCCAGGGCGTAGGGCAGGACCGCGACGACGAGCACCGCGAGCACGACGAACATCGGCAGCAGCGGTCGGGCGAACGCGATCTCGCCGGCGAGCGCACCGACGACGTTGACGGCGAGCACCCCGAGGATCGCGGCGCCGCCGGCCCAGAGCGCGAGCCCGCGCCGGAAGCCCTGGCGGTACGCGGCCACGAACGCGGCCGCCGGCCGGTCGTCGGCGGCGAACGCCCCGAACGCCCCGAGCAGCGCCGGACCGCAGACGCACGAGAGCACGGCGAAGAACGGCAGCGCCGCCAGCGGGTCCTCCACCAGCATGAGCGCGAGCAGCAGCGGCGCGCACGCCACCGCGAGGAGCAGGTTGACGACGAGCCCCGTCCAGAGGCCACGGAACCCGCGCTCGTAGGTGGTGACGGTCAGGGTGCTCATCCCTTCAGCCCGCTCGTCGCGATGCCCTGGATGAAGTACTTCTGCCCGATCAGGAAGATCACGAGGATCGGCACGACGGAGATCACGGAGCCGGTCATGATCATCGCGTAGTCGCCGTCGAAGAGGCCGACGAACGACTTGAGCCCCAGCTGCACGGTCCACAGCTCGTTGCTGGTCAGGTAGATGAACGGCCCCATGTAGTCGTTCCAGGTGGCGACGAACGTGAGCAGCGCGAGGCTGGCGAGCGCCGGCTTGGACAGCGGCAGGATGATCCGCCGGTAGATGCCGTACTCGGACAGGCCGTCGATGCGGGCGGCCTCGCAGAGCTCGTCGGGGATGGTCAGGTAGTACTGCCGCAGCAGGAACACCCCGAACGCGCCGAACGCCTGCAGCAGGATCAGCGACCAGAACGTGTTGACCAGCCCGGCCTTCTGCAGCATCACGTACTGCGGCACCATGTACGCCTGCCACGGCACGGCGATGGTCGCGATATAGGCGACGAACAGGGCGTCGCGCCCGCGCCAGCGCACCTTGGAGAACCCGTACGCCGCGAAGCTGCCGGTGAGCACCTGCAGGAACGTGATGACGAGGGACAGGAACAGCGAGTTGCGCAGGTACGTGGTCATCGGGATGCGCGACCAGATGTCGACGTAGTTGTTCCACTGGAAGTCGCGCGGGATCCACTGCGTCGGGACGGTGAAGACCTCGTTGTTGTTCTTCAGCGAGGAGGAGACCATCCAGACGAACGGCACGAGGACGCCCAGCGCGATGACCGTGATGAGCACGTACATGACCGCGGTCCGCACGGGGTGCCGCTCCGGGCCGACGGGTGGGACGGACGGCGGGTCCAGGGACACCGTGGCCGTGGGGGCTTCGACGACGCTCATCAGCGGTCCCTCCGCTCACCGAGGCGGAACTGCAGCACGGTCACCAGCAGGACGATGACGAACAGCACCAGGGAGATGGCCGACGCGTACCCGAACTCGCCCTGCGCGATGCCTTCCCGGTAGATCAGCTGCGAGAGCACCAGGGTGGCGCGACCAGGGCCGCCGTCGGTCATGACGACGATCAGGTCGAAGACCTTGAACGAGCCGACGGTCAGCAGGATCAGGACGAGGAATGTGGTGGGGCGCAGGGTCGGCAGCGTGATGTGCCAGAACCGCTGCCACGCGTTGGCGCCGTCGACGCGGGCGGCCTCGTAGTACTCGACGGGGATGGTCTGCAGGCCGGCGAGGAACAGGATCATGTAGTAGCCCATGTCCCGCCAGACGCTCGTGATGATGACGGCGGGCATGGCCCAGTCGGAGCTGGAGGTCCAGCCGGGCGGGTTGGCGACGCCGAGGGTGGTGAGGAGCTGGTTGACCGGACCCATCGTCGGGTTGAAGAGCATGTTCCAGACGACCGCGACGGCGACCAGCGAGGTCACGTACGGGAAGAACGCGGCGGTCCGGAAGAACCGCACGCCGCGCAGCTTGCGGTTGAGCACCAGGGCCAGCCCCAGCGAGCACAGCAGCGTCAGCGGGACGTGGCCGATGCCGTAGTAGAGGGTGTTGCGCAGCGCGATCCAGAACGTGTCGTTGCCGAACATCTTCTGGAAGTTGTCGAGGCCGACGAACTCGGCGGGGTTGTACGAGTCCCACTCCATGAACGCCAGCCCGAAGGCCGCGACCACGGGCACCAGCGTGAGCAGGGCGAAGCCGAGGAAGTTCGGCAGGATGAAGCTGATGCCGATGAGGGTGTTGCGGCGGGACTGCCGCCCGGTGGTGCCGGACCCCGCGGACGACGCCGTCGGCGCAGTCGGTGGCGCTGCGGTGATGGCCATGGTGCTCCTTCGCCTGCTCGCGCGGGCCGACCCGTGGGAGTCGGCCCGCGCGGACGGCTGCTAGTCGAGGACGTCCTGCTTGACGCGGCTCTCCATGGCCGCGATGCCGTCGTCGACGGACTTCTCGCCGACCATGATCAGGTCGTGCTCCTCGTTGAGGATCACGTCGACGTCGGCCGTGATGTCCGACGGAGCCATCTCGAGGGCGACGTCGTCGGGTGCGAAGGCCTCCTTGGACAGGTCGTCCGTGGGCATGCCCTCGAGCGCGAAGTAGGCGGCGGTGACGTCGTCGCTCTGCAGGGCAGGCACGACGCCGATCGCGGAGATCGCCTCCGCACCCTTCAGCGACGCCGCGAACGCCAGGAACTTCTTGGCGGCGTCCTTGTTCTTCGCGGCCTTGTTGACCGCGAACGCGGTCGGTCCGCCGAAGGTCGTGGTGGTGTCGCCGTCGTCGACCTGCGGCATCGGCGCGATGCCCCACTCGACGGTGGACTTGGCGTCCTTCTTGGCCTGCAGGATCCCGGAGATGTACCAGGTGCCCATCGGCATCATCGCGGTGGCCTGCGTCTCGAACATCGTCCGGTAGCTGACCTGCTGGGTCTTGGCCGTCGAGTAGTCGAGGGCGTAGCCGTCCTTCTGCAGGCCCACGTTCAGGTCGTACTGGTCCGTGAGGAACCCGTAGTCGCCGCTGAGCAGGTCGCCGTCGTTCTGCGCCTGCGCGATCGCCTGCGTCACTGAGCGCCAGACGTGGTTGTACGTCCCGTAGACCTTCTGCCCGGCCGCGTCGGTGCCGGTGAGCTTCTGCGCCAGGTCGGCGTACTCGTCCCACGTGACGTGGTCGGGGTAGTCGAGGCCCGCCGCGTCGAACAGCGCCTTGTTGTAGTACAGGACCCAGAAGTCCTGCCGGTACGGGACCGCGAAGAACTTCCCGTCCTGGTCGTACCCGTCCGTCCCGGCCAGCTTGCCGTCCGGGTAGTCGGTGACCAGGTCGGTGACGTCCTCGAGCTGGCCGCGGCCGGCCCAGCGCGAGTAGTCCGTCAGGGTCTTCATGGTGAGGACGTCGGTGGTGTCGCCACCGGCCAGCATCGTCGTGACCTTCTCGGGGTAGTCGTCCGCGAGGATGTCGACGGGCGTGATGGTGATGTCCGGGTACTCCGCCTCGAACGCGTCGAAGAGGGCCTGGAACTCCGGCGTCTGGTCCATGCTCCAGACGGCGACCGACAGGTCCACCGGTCCGGACTCGGTGGCCTCGTCGTCGGGTGCGTTCCCGCTGCCGCTGCCGCACGCCGCGAGCGTCAGCGAGAGAGCCGCGGCGGCGCCGATGGCGGCCAGGGCCTTCCTGTTCATGGTGCTCTCCTCTTCGGTCAGGTCACGTCGGGCGCCGTCGCCCGCGTGCTACTGCTGGTGGGGCAGGGTGCAGGTGGTCGTACGGCCGTCCGGCCACACGACGGTCAGCTGCTGGTCGACGACAGCAGCGGTCGGGGGACTTCCGGGGTGCTCCGCCAGACCGACGACGGTGAGCCACCACGCGCCGAGGACAGCGGGGGTCGACGCCCACGGTGTCGCGGTCCAGATGCCGAGCGGGCTGGCATCCCTGTCCACCCGGACCTCCGTGGTGGCCCCGTCGGCGACGAGCACCGAGGTGAGCGCACCGCTGCGGACGCCGTCGGGCAGGAACGTCGGCTCGCCGGAGACGGGCCAGCCGGCGCTGCGGAGCGTCAGGCTCGGGTCGGCGTCGTCGACGCGGACGACCCGGACCTCCCACGCGCCGCGCGCGACGGACACGGTGGTGAGGGTGCCGACCACGACGGAGGTGCCGACGAGGCCGGAGCCGTGCGTCGCCACCGTCGGGTCGACGTCGACGCGGTGCGCCTCGCTGCGGGAGGACACGACGCCGACGCCGTCGACGACCTCGCAGGTCAGCACGGTCATCCCCGACCGGTGGGTGGACCGCCCGTCGGCGTCGACCAGCACGACGGACTGGTCGAACGGCTCGGCCCACGCCTCGTCGTCGAGCAGCGGCGCGGTCGCGGTCGAGTACCCGAGCCGCGCGTACAGCGGCGAGTCGCCGTCGAGCGACCCCTCGAGCGCGTGGTCGGTGCCGTGGTTGACGACGCGCACGATGCCGTCGTCGTACGTCCCGCTGACGATCCAGCCGGGAGCGGCGACGGCGACCAGGTCGTCCGCCACCTCGACCGGCAGCGGCTCCTCGGCGGCGGTCCACACGGGGTGGTCGGCCGGCAGGGCGAGCCCGAGCATCCCCTTGGCCGCCCAGTACGGCGACCCGGTGCCGGAGTAGCTCTGCGCGAGCGGCCGCCAGGGCCCGTGCCAGCCGAGGGTCAGCAGCCCGTCCTCGTCGGGGGCGCCGTGCTGCACGAAGTGGGTGACGATGCTGGAGGCGGCCCGGCGCAGCTGCCCGGGTGACGTGCTGGGCACCTCCGCGATCGCGCCCGCCCAGTAGGGTGCCGCGGCCGCGAACCTGTACGTGAGGCTGCGGCCCTGGATCAGCGGGCTGCCGTCCGCGCCGACGAGGCGGATCGCGTCCTGCAGGTAGCGGTCGAGGCGCGCGACGTCCCTCGCCTGCCGGTCGGGCGCGACCGACGCGCCCTGCATCCGCGCCCAGAGCACGGGGTACAGGTGCATCGCCCAGCCGACGTAGTGGTCGTAGGAACGCTGGTCGCCGTCGGAGAACCAGCCGTCGGCACGCGCGAAGGACTCGTGCAGCGCGAGGTCCTCCTCCAGGTCCTCGGCGGACCACGGCCCGCCGAGGGACCTCAGGAACGTCTCGACGACGACCCGGAACCAGAGCCAGTTGTTGCGGGGGTACCCGCGGTCACCGACGACGGACGAGAGGTAGTCGACGACGCGCTCCTGCACGCCGGCGTCGAGGCCGTCCCAGATCCACGGGCGCGTCAGGTCGAGGATGAGCGCCAGCGACGCGGCCTCGACCTTCGCCTGGCCGTGCTCCTCCGGCCGCACCCAGCGCTCCGGCGACGACGGGTCGGTCCCCGCGGCGAGACCCGAGGCGTAGAGCTCCGCGAGGTTCAGCGGGTCGGCGCCGCGCTCCCCCGCGAGGCGGAACCCGGCCAGCAGGAACGTCCGCGCGAAGCCCTCGAGCCCGTCGACCGCGGTGCCGTACCCGCCCGGCGCCCCGGGCAGGGTGATCAAGGCGTGGCTCGGCGACGCGTACGGGCGGACCGCGAGCAGCATCTCGTCGGCGAGCGCCGCCCACTGCTCGCGGCTGCGGATCTCCCGCGCGCTCATGCGCCCACCACCAGGTGCTCGCGGGTCACCGGCGCGAGCACGGGACGTCCGAGGATCAGGCGCTCCAGCTCGTCGAGGGTGTGGTCGCTCATGCGCCGCGCCTCCGAGCCCAGCGACCCGGCGATGTGCGGCGTGAGCATGACGTTGGGCAGGTCGTAGAGGATCGAGGTGGCGGGCAGCGGCTCCGGGTCGGTGACGTCGAGGATGGCGGAGAGCCGTCCGCTGACCGCCTCGCTCTCGAGGGCCGCGGTGTCGACGAGCACGCCGCGCGCGGTGTTGATCAGGGTCGCGCCGTCGGGCATCAGGGCCAGCTCGGCGGCGCCGAGGAGGTGGCGCGTCTCCTCCAGGGCGGGCGCGTGCAGGCTGACGATGTCGCTGCGGCGCAGGAGCTCGGGCAGGTCCACCAGCTCCGCACCGGTGCCCACCAGGTCGTCCGCCGTGATCGTGGGGTCGGCGACCAGGACGGCGTCGGTCTCCAGGACGTCGAGCAGCTCGACCGTGCGGCGACCGATGCGGGACCAGCCGACGATGCCGACGGTCCGGCCGCGGTTGCTCAGGTGGCTGAGGTTGCCGTGCTGGTCGGCGAACGACCAGCGGTCGCGACGGGTGCGGGCCTCGGCAGCGAGGAACGGTGCGCGCTTGCCGGCCAGGATGATCGCCGCGAGCGTGTACTCGGCGACCGGCCGCGCGTTCTCGTCGGCGGCCGACGTCACGACGATCCCCCGCGCCCACGCCTCGTCGGGCACCAGGCCGCGCACGGTGCCGGCCGCGTGCAGGATGGCGCGCAGGCGGGGTGCGGCGGCGAGGTCTGCCGGCGTGATCGGCGGTGCACCCCAGGACGTGATCACGACGTCGGCCTCGGCCAGCCGCGCGCGCGCCGCCGGGCTCTCCAGCTCGTCGAGCCGCAGTGGCTGTCCGACCTCGGCGAGCTCGTGCAGCCGGTCGACCTGCTCCGCGTGGAACTGGAGCTCGAAGGTGCCCTCGCTCATGAGCAGCAGGACGTGGGGTCGCGCGGCTGCGGGGGTGCTGGGGTGCGTCACGCGTCGTCCTTCCTCATCGAAGTCGCGTCCGGGTCGATGTCGTCTTTGATCGGTTCGACCCGCGTGCAGGAGTTAAACGCACATAATTGATCCTCGTCAAGCGCTTCCCCGCCAGGTTATGATCATTTTCGATCAGCGCCGATCCGGATCGAGGAGTCATGACGACAGCAGTACGCGGCGGGCTCCCTCTGCCGACCGACCGCACCTTCTGGGCAGCCGTCGACGACCGTGGCCTCGTCTCGCGCGCGCAGGCCGAACGCGGGACGTCCTGGCCGCAGCCGCTGGCCAGCCAGTACGCCCGCTACCGCCGCGACGGCGACCGGGTCGAGTACGAGGCGCAGGTCTTCGGCCGCGAGGACCGGCTCACCCGGGCGGTCGTCGCGGCACTCGTGACGGACGACCGTGCATGGGTCGACGAGGTGGCGGACGGTGCCACCCTCCTGTGCGAGCAGAGCTCCTGGTGCTGGCCCGCGCACGACGTCGCGGCCGCCGCCCTGGGGGCGGTCGTCCCGGTGGTGACCGAACCGGTCCTCGACCTCGGTGCGGGCGAGGTGGCCGCGCGGCTGGCGTGGATCGACCACGTGCTGGGCGACCGGCTCGACGACCGCGTCCCGGGACTGCGCCGCCGGATCCGGCACGAGGTCCGCACGCGCGTGCTCGACCCGTTCATGGCACGCGACGACTGGGGCTGGCTGGTACCGCCGCTGAGCAACTGGACCGCGTGGATCCACGCCAACGTGCTGACGGCCGCCCTGGCGTTCCTGGAGCCGCCGGAACGCGACGCGGTGGTGGCGCGGGTGGCCCGCGGGCTCGGGGACTACCTGGCATCCCTGCCGGGTGACGGCGCCATCGACGAGGGCTACTCCTACTGGTGGCAGGGCGCCTGCCGCGCGCTCGAGGCCCTGACCCTGCTCGAGCACGCGACCGGGGAGGACGCCTCGACCTGGCCGGTCGTGCGCGCGATGGTCGACTACCCGCACACGATGCACCTGGGCGGGCGCTGGTACCTCGGCGTCGGCGACGGCACCGCGACGCCCCCGACCGACGTCCCGTGGCACGTCCTGCACGCCTGGGCGCTGCGGACCGGCTCGTCGGCCGCCGCCGACCACGCGGCGGCCGAGCACGCCCGCGCGGCCCTGCCCGTCCGCGGCGGCATCGGTCGCACGCTGGAGGCGCTGGTCTACGACGCCTGGCCGTCGTCGACCCCGGGCTCCCCGCTCCCCGCGCACGTGTGGTTCCCGAGCACGCAGGTCGGGCTTGCACGCGAGACAGCCGGGTCGGCGCACGGGCTGACGGTGACGCTGAAGGGCGGGCACAACGCCGAGTCGCACAACCACAACGACCTGGGCGCCGTCGTCGTCGCGGTCGACGGCGTCCCCGTCGTCGTCGACCCGGGCCGCCCCACGTACACCGCGCAGACGTTCGGCCCCGACCGGTACGACCTGTGGACCATGCAGAGCTCGTGGCACTCCGTGCCGGAGGTCCGCGGCATCCCGCAGCACGACGGCCGCCAGGTCCGGGCCACGGACGCGTCCGCCGACCGCGACCGCATGCAGCTCGACCTCGCGGCGGCCTACCCGACCGACGACCTGACCCGCTGGACCCGCACCGTCACGCTCGACCGAGGGACGTCGCGCGTCCACGTCGCCGACGACTGGGACGTCGCACCCGGTCCCGGCGGGAGCGTCGTGCACTGGGTGCTGGCCGGCACCGTGGAGGCCACCGCACCGGGACTCGCCACGATCCACCCGCTCGATGGCGCGCGCCCGACCCGCCTGACCTGGGACCCTGCCACCGTGACCTCGACGCTGACCGTCCGGCCGCTGGACGACCCGATGCTCTCCGACGTGTGGGGCGACCACCTCACCCGCCTGGACCTCGCCGTCGACGACTCCGCAGGGCACGGCTCGCTCGTCGTCACGGTCGAGATCGCTGCGGAGGCAGCCCGATGACCTCGCTGCCGGTCACGCGCCGCGACCAGCTGCTCGACGTGCTCCGTCGCGAGGGCACGGTCCGCATCAGCGACATCGCCTCCGCGCTCGGCGTCACCCCGGTGACCGTCCGCCGCGACATCACGCAGCTGGCCAGCGAAGGGCTGGTGCGCCGGGTGCACGGCGGCGCGACCCTGCTGTCCACCCCGGACAGCGAGGAGGGGACCCCCGTCGTCGCGACGCTCGGCATGGTCGTCCCGTCGCTCGACTACTACTACCCCGGGGTGCTCCAGGGCGCCCGCGAGGCCGCCGCGCGCCTCGGGGTCCGGCTGGTGCTGCGCGGGTCGTCCTACGAGGTCGAGGACGACGAGAGGCAGGTCACCGGCCTGGTCGAGACCGTCGGCGTCGACGGGCTGCTCATCGCCCCGAACCTGTCCGGGGCGGGTGGCGACGCCCTGCTGGCCAGGCTGGCCGGGCTGGACATCCCCGTGGTCCTGCTCGAGCGCACGGCGACGGTCCCGCCGCACGGCGCACCGATGGAGTCCGTCGTCTCCGACCACGCGCTCGGGGCGAGCATCGCGGTGCACCACCTCGCCGCCCTGGGACACCGCCGGGTGGGGCTCGCGTACTCGCAGGCCAGCCCCACCGCGCCGAAGGTCCGGACGGGCTGGCTGAGCGCGTGCGAGACGCTCGGGCTGGACGCCGCACCGGACCTGTCGATGGTGAACTACCGCGACCCGCTGTGGCGCGCGGAGGTCGACCGCATCCTCGACGCGTGCCTCGCGGCCGGCACGACGGCGCTACTGGTGCACTCCGACCCGGAGGCGATCTCGGTGGTCGAGCGGTGCGAGGAGCGCGGCATCCACGTACCGGGGCAGCTGTCGGTGGTCGCCTACGACGACGAGGTCGCCGGGCTCGCGAACCCGCCGCTGACGGCCGTCCGCCCCCCGCGACGCTCGATCGGCCGGACAGCCGTCGAGCTGCTGGTGGACCGGTTGGGCGAGCCCGCCCGGGCCGTGCACCGGGTGACGGTCACGCCCGAGCTGATGATCCGCGAGTCGACCGCTCCCCCGTCGTAGGACGACGGGGGAGACGGTCGAGCTCTGCCGGACACGTCAGGCGAGCGCCTTCTCGGCCTCGCGCGTCAGGTCGTTCTTGTCCGCACGTGCCGCCCGGAGACGGGACGCCACGACCGCGCCACCGGCGACGAGCGCGGCGACGACCGCGATCGACAGGCGGACCGTCTGGTTCGCCTCGTCGCCCACCGAGATGGCGACGACGGCCGGCGCGATGAGCAGGGCCACGAGGTTCATGACCTTGATCAGCGGGTTGATCGCCGGACCGGCGGTGTCCTTGAACGGGTCGCCGACGGTGTCGCCGATGACCGCCGCCGCGTGGGCGTCGGACCCCTTGCCGCCGAAGTTGCCGTCCTCGACGATCTTCTTCGCGTTGTCCCAGGCGCCACCGGAGTTGGCCAGGAAGACCGCCATGAGCACGCCGGTCGCGATGGCCCCGCCGAGGAACCCGGCGAGCGGACCGACACCGAGACCGAAGCCGACGGCGATCGGCGCGAACGCCGCCAGCAGACCGGGGGTGGCCAGCTCGCGCAGGGAGTCCCGGGTGCAGATGTCGACGACCTTGCCGTACTCGGGACGCACCTCGTACGTCATGATCCCGGGGTTCTCGCGGAACTGGCGCCGGACCTCGAACACGATGGCTCCGGCAGCGCGGGTCACGGCGTCGATGGCCAGGCCCGAGAACAGGAACACCGTCGCGCCACCGAGGATCACGCCGACGAGGGTGACCGGGCTGATGATGCTGTAGCTCAGCATCGCCTGGGTGAGCTCGTCGCCCGCCTCGCCCGCGGTCTGCAACGCGTTGAACACCGCGTCCGCGTACGAGCCGAACAGCGCGGTCGCGGCCAGCACGGCCGTCGCGATCGCGATGCCCTTGGTGACCGCCTTCGTGGTGTTGCCGACGGCGTCGAGGTCCGTGAGGATCTGCGCGCCCTCGGGTGTGACGTCGCCGGACATCTCCGCGATGCCCTGCGCGTTGTCGCTCACCGGCCCGAACGTGTCCATGGCGACGATGACGCCGACCGTGGTCAGCAGGCCGCAGCCCGCGAGCGCGATGAGGAACAGGGACAGCGACACCGAGCCGCCGGCCAGCAGGAAGAGCCCGCAGATGGCCGCCGCGATGATGCCGGCGGTGTAGACGGCGGACTCGAAGCCGACCCCGATGCCGGACAGGACCGTGGTGGCCGCACCGGTCAGGGTGGTGCGGGCGACGTGGAGCGTCGGCTTGCTCGTCGTGCCCGTGAAGTACCCGGTCACCCAGAGGATGACACCCGCCAGGACGACGCCGATGGCCACGGCGACCGAGGCGATCACCCGCGGGTCACCGCCGTGGGTCGCCAGCGCGTCGCTGACCCCCGTGATGCCCGCGAAGGTCGACGGCAGGTAGACGAACGCCGCGATCGCGGAGAGTGCGACACCGACGAGCGCCGAGATGTAGAACCCGCGGTTGATCGCCGCCAGACCGCTCTCCGCGCCCCGCACCCGCGTGATGAACACGCCGAGGACGGCGACGACGGCTCCCATGGCCGTGACGATGAGCGGGAACACGAGCCCCTGCTCACCGAACGCGGCCTTGCCCAGGATGAGGGCCGCGACGAGCGTCACGGCGTAGGACTCGAACAGGTCCGCCGCCATGCCCGCGCAGTCGCCCACGTTGTCGCCGACGTTGTCCGCGATGGTGGCCGCGTTGCGCGGGTCGTCCTCCGGGATGCCCTGCTCGACCTTGCCGACCAGGTCAGCGCCGACGTCGGCGGCCTTGGTGAAGATGCCGCCGCCGACCCGCATGAACATGGCGAGCAGAGCGGCGCCGAAGCCGAAGCCCTCGAGCACCGCGGGCGCATCCGCCCTGTAGATCAGGACGACCGACGCGGCGCCGAGCAGGCCGAGGCCCACGACGCTCATGCCGACGAACCCGCCGGTCCGGAACGCGATGCGCGCGCCCTCTGCACGCCCTCCCGGCTCCGACGCGGCTGCCGCCACCCGGACGTTCGCCCGCGTCGCGAGCCACATGCCCAGATACCCGATCGCGGCCGAGAACGCCGCCCCGAGCAGGAAGAAGACCGACCGGCCCAGCTTCACTCCACCGTCACCGGGCAGCAGGAACAGCAGGGCGCAGACGACGACCGCGAAGAGGGCCAGGGTGCGGAACTGCCGGCTCAGGTACGCCGACGCCCCTTCCTGGACCGCGCGCGCGATCTCGCGCATGGACTCGGTCCCCTCACCGGCCGCGAGCACCTGGCGGCGCAGCACTACGGCGATGAGCAGGGACGCGACCGCAACGGCCGCGATGACACTGACGATCGTGATGCTCGTGGACCCGAGCTCGACCATGCATCCTCCTCGGACATCAGCGAGGCCCCCCTGACCACGCCTGTCATGCAGCCCCGTTGCTGCGCGACTGGGTGAGTCTAGCCAGCAGATGTGACGTGGATCGCACCACGACGCGGGCGTGACCTCACGCGCCGACCGCGGGACGATCAGGAGACCCCAACCGTTCGCGCCCCGGGTGCGTCTGAGCAGGTGAGGGCAGTTCGCAGCGACCGAGGGGGACGACGATGAGCTGGGAGGCGGATCTCGACCGGCTGGTCTCCGAGCGCGGCTCGGCGCTGGTCGCGTACGCGTACCTGCTCGTCGGCGACATGGCGTCGGCCGAGGACCTGGTGCAGGACGCACTGGTCCGCACCTACTCGCGGCGCCGCACCGAGGAGATCACGTGGGTCGAGGCCTACGTGCGGCGCACGATCCTGCACACCTACCTCGACGGCTACCGGGCCCGGACCCGCTTCGCCGCGGTCACCCCGCTCGTCGCGACCCCCGACGCGGTGGACGACGACGTCGCGGCGGCCGGTGACCGTGCCGACGTCGCCCGGGCGCTGACCGTCCTGTCCCCCCGCGAGCGCGCCTGCGTCGTCCTGCGGTTCTACGACGACCTCACGCTCCCCGAGATCGGTCTGCGCCTCGGTGTCTCCCCCGGGGCCGTGAAGCGCTACCTGTCCGACGCCCGGCACCGGCTGGAACCGCTGCTCGGCCCACAGCCGGGGCTCGGCACCGAGGACGTCGCCACGATCACGAGGGGAGGTGCGCGATGAACCGCGACCTCGAGTCCGCACTGGGCGAGCTGGCGGACCGCGTCGAGCAGAGCCACCGCTCCGGGCGCGCACCGCTGCCGCTCGACCTCATCGCGGCACGCGCCCGCCGGCACCGCCGGACGCGCGCGGCCCTGGTGGCCACCGGCGCGGCGGCCGCCGTCGTCGTCGTCGCCGGAACCGCGTTCGCGGTGCTGCCCGACCGCGCGCCGGCACCCCCGGCCCACACGCCGACACCCACCGTGACGACGTCGCCCACGCCGACGACGACCCCGACCCCAACCCCGACCCCGACCCCGACCCCGACGGTCGCGCCCGTCGTCCTGCCCACCGGGAACCCCGCGCTGCCGTTCGGTGCGTGCGGCGCCCTGGCGGATGCCGCACCGGCGTACCCGGTCGACGACCGGGTGGTCGCGCGGGTGGGACCCGACGCCGCCGCGCTCGCCTCGGGTGCGTTCCTGGCGGCCGGGGGCGTCGTCGACAGGGACCTCGACGGGGACTTCCTCGCGTATGCCGTCCCCGACGACGGCCCGCGCGTCGCAGTCGTGCAGGACGGTGTGGTCGTCGGTACCACCGGCTTCTCCCCGGAGCCTGCCGACGTGATGTCCGGGCGCAGCGGCAACGACGGCGAGACCACGTCGTTCCGGGGGCTGCTGGACCTCACGGTCTGCGACCCCGGCGACGGCGGTCCGGCGACGGTCGGACGTCCGCTGCCCGCGGGGACCTACGAGCTGCGACCGTGGGCGAGCGTCGTCACCTACGACGGCCGCCAGGAGGCTCCGGCGGAGCTCTTCGCGGACTCCCTCACGCTCGACCAGGCAGCCGCGCTGGGTGGTGACCGGGCGACGGCGGTGGGCGAGCCCACGACCGTGACGGTGACGGGTGAGGCCGAGACGCAGCTCCCCCTGCCCGGCGCGGACGTGCCGCTCGACCGCACGACGTCCGCCGGACCTCCCGCGTGCGGCGCGCCGGCTCCGGCCGCGCCGGTCCGCGGGGCGATGCTCGACCTGCAGGTGGCGCCCGTCGCGACCACCCTCGCATCGGGTGCTCCCCTGACCGCGACGGCCACCGTGGAGTACACCGGCCCCGGCAGGCTGCGGGTGTTCGGCTACTACGCGGTCGAGTACTGGATCGTGCAGGACGGGGTCGTCGTGGGTACGACGGTCCAGGCGAACGACGCGTTCAGCCGGCTCGACCTCGGCGCGGGCGCGCCGCTCGGGTTCGCCGCGGACGGCCGCGTCCTGACGTCGTGCTTCGACGACGGAGGATCGCCGCTGAGCACCGGCGACCCGCTGCCGGCCGGCGAGTACACCGTCTACCCGGCATGGATCTTCTCCGACCCGGTCGCACGCACCGCGACCGAGACCGTGGAGCTCCCCCGACCGGGCGACACCTACTCCGTCACGCTGGGTACCCCCATCCCGGTGACACTCACCTGACCAACGGTTCGCACCTCCCGGTCGTCCAAGAAGATGACGGCACCACTCAGGAGGTGGCATGACGGCCTGGGAACAGGTTCTGGACGAGCTCGTGCGGGCTCGGGGGCGTGCGCTCGTGCGGTACGCGACGCTGCTCACCGGCGACGAGCGTGAAGGTGAGGACCTGGTCCAGGACGCGCTGGTGCGCTGCTTCAGCCAGGGCCGCCCTCTGCGGGAGACGGCCGCGGCCGAGTCGTACGTGCGGCAGGCGATCCTCACGATCTTCCTGGACGCCTACCGTCGCCGGGCCCGGTGGACCGCGGTCCGCCACCTGCTCGCGCGGGAGGACGACACCGCCGACCACGGCCCGTCGAGCACGGCCCGGCTCGACGTGCGGACCGCACTCCTCACGCTCCGGCCTCGGCTGCGTGCCTGCGTGGTGCTGCGGTTCTACGACGACCTGACCGTGCCCGAGATCGCCCGCCGGCTCTCGATCTCCGACGGCACCGTCAAGCGGTACCTCTTCGACGCGATCGGCCAGCTCGAGTCCTTGCTGGGACCGCTGCCCGACGCCCACACCATGGACATCCAGCTCGTCCCGACAGGAGTGACCCGATGAGCCCCGACCTGACCCGTGCCCTGCACGACGCCGTCGACACCGGCCCCGACGACTCGCCGTTCTCGGTCGACGCCCTCACCGGCCGCATCCGGCGCCGCCGCACGGTGCGGGCCGCGAGCCGCGGCGGCGTGGCGGTGGGGGCGGCCGGCGCGGTGGCGCTCGGCGCCGTCTGGATGGGTGGCCGCGCACCCTCGTCGGCCCTGCCTGCGGCGCGTCCCGATGCCGCGCAGGGCACCTGCGGATCGCCCGTGGCGGCGTTCCCGCCGGCGACCGGGAGCCCGGTCACCTTGCTGCCCGGCACCAGCGACCCGTTCGCCTCGGTCGGCGCCCTCGCACCGGGCGAGTCGGCCGCACGGCTGACCGGGCGCACGTTCGTCGGGCAGGTCGCCGTCGCGCTCTCGCCCGAGCAGTCCTTCAACGCGAGCGCAGTTGCCCAGGGCGAGACCGAGGCGGCGCTGCAGCAGCTGCAGGCTGCCCTGGCGCTCGCGCGGCGGCAGGCCGCCGCGGGACGCCCGACCCTGGACGCCCAGGGGATCGCGGAGCTGGAGGGCCGCGTCGCGCGGGCCGGCGAGGCCAACGCGGACGCCTCGGCGGTGCTGCAGATCGTCGGTCCCGACGCGATCTACCGGCGCGACCTGCAGCTGCTCCTGGCGCACGGCTCGACCGTCGTCGCGGTCGGCGGCCACGAGAACGACGACGGCGAGATGTTCGTCCAGGGCGAGACGGCGCTGCGCACCCTCGAGCTCGGCCTGCAGGGGTGCGACGAGAGCGGCGACCTCCCGCCCGGCACCTACGACCTCTATGTCGCATACGACACCGACTCCGCCGGTGGCGCAGAAGCCGATCGCATCCCCGAGGACCGTGCCCTGGCCGGACCGTGGACCGTAGACCTCCTCGCGGCGGAGCCGCAGCCCACCGGCCTTCCGTCCGAGTTCCCCACCGACGAGCTCCCTCTCGCCGGGGGGCGCCTCGTGTCCGCGGAGCGCCTCTCGCCGTCGCCCACCAGCGGCTGGCGCGTCGTGGTCGAGGTGGACGGGGACGACGCCCTGCGGCAGTCCGTCGAGCTGCTGGCCCTGCCCGGCCACGACACCACGCGGACGGTCGAGCAGGCGGTGGACGGGGCGACGGCGACCACCTCGCTCGAGGGATCGATCGCGGGGTGGGACGTCACGATCGCGGCCGAGCTCACCGAGGCCGGCGACCAGTCGATCACCTACACGTTCGTGCCGACTACGCGCTGAGTGCCGCCTCGATCGTGTCGTGCACGGTGAACACCTGGAGCAGCGCGGTGATGCGGAAGACCTTCAGCAGCCGCTCGGAGTCGATCACCAGCTGGAGCTGACCGCCCGCGAGCCTGACCTTCTTCAGCGTGCCGACGAGGACGCCGAGGCCCGTCGAGTCCATGAACCGGACCGCACGCAGGTCGATGACCAGATCGGTCCGGTCCCGTTCGAGCAGCTCCGAGAGCTGGTCGCGCAACGCGTCGGCAGACGACACGTCGATCTCGCCGTCCACCTCCACGACGGTCCGGGAACCGACATCCCGGCTGGTCACGCGCACATCCATCGGGTCCCTCCCTCCGTGCATTCAAACAGACGCGCGCCCGTTGACGAAGGACACGCGGTCTCCTGGCCTGACCTGCGCGAGCCTGCCGTGCGCGAACCGGCGGACCACCGCGACCACCGGGTACCCGCCCGTGACGGGATGGTCGACGCCGAACACGACCGGCTGCCCGTCGGGCGGCACCTGCACGGCGCCGAGGACCAGCCCCTCCGACGGCAGCTCGCGCCCCCGGTGCTCGGGGGTGCGCGCGAGGGCCGGACCCGCCAGGCGGACCGCCACCCGGCTCGTCGCCGGGGTCACGCGCCAGTCGCTCGCCTGCAACCGCCCCAGCACGTCCTCGAACCAGTCCGCGTGCGGGCCCGGCACCACCGGCAGCTCGACGCGGTCCGGCGGGGCGGACACCGGCGCGAGGTCCACGACCGGCCAGTCCGCCGGTGCCGGGCCGACCGCCAGGACGTCACCCGCCCGCACCGGATCCGGCCCGAGCCCGGCGAGCTGGTCCGTGGACCGGGAGCCCAGCACGGTCGGCACGTCGATCCCGCCGCGTACCGCGACGTACGTGCGCAGGCCCGACGTGACCGTGCCGAGCCGCAGCTCCGCACCCGACCGCAGCTCCAGCACGGCCTCGTGCCCGACCGGCCGGTCGTCCAGCCACGCCGGCCCCCGCGCTCCCGCGAGCGCCACGGTCACGTCCCCGACGGCCCGCAGCCGCAGCCCGCCGAGCAGGACCTCGAGCCCCGCGGCGCCCTCGTCGTTGGCGACCAGTCGGTTGGCCAGCCGCAGCGCGCCCGCGTCGGCGGCGCCCGACCGGCCGACGCCGACGTGCGCCCAGCCGGGCCGCCCCAGGTCCTCGACGAGCGTGAGCAGGCCCGGGTCGAGCACCTCCAGCGCGCCCGTCATGAGGCCGTGAACCGCACGTGCGTGCCGGGCTGGAGCAGCGCCGGCGGATCGCGGTCGACGTCGAAGAGGGTCTGCCCGCACCGGCCCAGCAGCCTCCAGCCCCCCGGGGTTGCCGCGGGGTACACCGCGCTGTACTCGTCGGCGATCGCCACCGAGCCCGCCGGGACGCGCTCGCGCGGGCTGTCCAGCCGCGGGACGCGCAGCACCGGGTCCAGGCCGACGAGGTACGCGAAGCCCGCCATGAACCCGCCGAACGCCACCGTGTACCGCGCCCCCGTGTGCCGCGCGACGACCTCGTCGACCGTCAGCCCGGTCAGCCGCGCCACGTCGGCGAGGTCGGGGCCGTCGTAGTCCACCGTCAGGCGGACCTCCGCGGCCGTTCCCTCCACGACCCGGGCGGTCCGCGCACCCCACCAGCGCGCCACCGGCAGCACCCCCGGGTCCACGCCCTCGCGCACCCGCAGCAGGAGCGTCCGCGCCGCCGGGACCTGGTCGACGACGCCCGCCGCGTCCGGGTCCGACACCCGCGCCGCACGGACCGCGTCGTCGAGCGCACGGACCTCCGCGAGCCCGGCGAGCTCCACCAGGACGGCGTCGTCCCCGTAGGGCACCACCCGGGGTGCGCGTGCATCGGTCATGGAACGATCCTGCCGGACCTACGGCACGACGACGCCCCGGCGGAGCTCCGCGACCGCGGTGGCGTTGGTGGGCAGACCGACGCCGGTGTCCGCACCCGCGGTCGCGATGGTGACGACGGCATAGCCGGTGTAGGTGCCCGCAGGCAGCGCTCCTCCGTCGCACGACGTGCGGTCCGACCTGAGCGACAGGACGTGCGCGGCACCGGGCACGAGGGACGAGATGCTCCTCTCGCGCACCATCTCCCGCGCCATCGTGTCGAGCGCGATCCGCCCGGTGGCGTCGTCGACCAGGATCACGCGCTGGTCCATCACCTGCGCCGTCGCCGAACCGGACCAGACGGCCTCGAGCTCGACCGACAGCTCGCCGGGGTCGCTCACCACGCCCCCGGTCAGGGCGACCCTGGGGTCGTTCGTACCCATGACCGACTGGTCGGCGTGGCACCACACCTCCCGCGCGTTCCCTGCCACGACGAGCGGCTCGCCCGGGCTCAGCGCGACGACGTCGCCGGTCACCGGGTCGGTGACCACCGCGTACACCGTGTACGTCCCGTCGGGCAGGGCCTTGAGCGCGTCAGGGCCCCCGCACGCGACGGTGCTCAGGTCCGCACCGGCCCAGCCGAGGGCGTGCTCCTCGAAGAACACCGGATCTGCGGCCGCCACGACCACACCGTCCCGTGCGGCGACCACACGGACCGGTTCCAGCGGCCTGGACGCCTCGCCCGGCCAGGACTCGACCGACACCGCGACCGGGCCGTGGGTCTCCGCGGAGTACTGCTCGAATGCCACCCCCAGCTCCGATCCGAACGGCGTCGACGGACGCCGCACCGTCCAGCCGCACTCGCCAGGGGCGGCGGCGGCATCGGCCGTGGGCAGGACCGTCGCCACCTGGTCCGCGGGGAGTCCCACGGGAGGCGGTGGGGCTGCCGGACCTTCTCGGCGCAGGACACCCGGGGCCTGCGTCGCGACGACGGCGATCGCCCCGGCGAGGCCCAGCCCCACCGCCGAGCGCGCCGCCGTGCGACCGGCACGACGTCGACGGATCCGACGGCCGAGCCCTGTGGGCTCGAGAGTGCCGAGGGGAGCGTGCTCGGCTACGTCGCGCAGGGCCGAGGACAGGTCGAGGCTCATCGGACGCTCCTGGTGGTGATCGGGTGGGACTCGGACGACGGTCCGGCGACCGGGCCCAGGACCCGTTCGAGCGCGTGCACGCCGTCGCTGAGGTACCGCTTCACGGTGCCGTCGGAGAGCTGCAGGCGGTCGGCGATCTCCGCGACCGTGAGGTCCTCGAAGTACCGCAGGACGACGCACGCGCGGACCCGCGGGGCCAGCCCGGCGAGCGCTGCGACGACGTCCCGCCGAGCGTCCACGCCGTGCCGGTGGTCGTCGGTCACCTCCGGGGACGCCACCAGGTGCCGCAGCCCCAGCCAGCGTCGGCGGCGGCGGTATCCGTCGATGTAGGCCGACAGCATCGTCTGGCGGACGTACCCCTCGACCGCAGCCGGTTCGCGCAGACGCGCACTGCGCGCGAGCACCGACACCAGTGCGTCCTGCACCAGCTCCTGCGCGTCGGTCTGGTCGCCGGTCAGCAGGTACCCGTAGCGCAGCAGCGCAGGCCCGCGGTCCCGGACCAGCGTCTCGAGCACGTCCTGCCAGTCCACCCGGGTGCCCGCCTCGCTGCTCGGTCCGTGCCGGCCGATGCGCCCGACACCGACCATGACGGACGGGCGTGCCGTTTCGTTGGGGCCGGATCCTCTCAGGCCACGAACGGCAGGACCGCCACGCCGTTCTCGGCGAGGGCCGCCCTCACCGTGCGTGCCAGCGCTGCGGCCCCCGGGGTGTCGGAGTGCACGCACACCGACTCGGCGTCGACGCGCACGTCCGCCCCGTCGACGGCCCGGACCACGCCCTCGGTCGCGAGCCGCACGACGCGTGCGGCCACCTCGTCCGTGTCCGTGACCAGCGCACCCGGCTCCGAGCGCGGCACCAGCGTCCCGTCGGCGCAGTAGCCGCGGTCGGCGAACGCCTCCGTGACCGCGCGGAGCCCCCGTGAGGTCGCCGCGGCCAGCACCGCGGACCCGGGCAGCCCCAGCACGGGCAGGTCCGTGATCGCGGCGACGACCGCCCGCGCGTGCTCCTCGTGGTGCACCACCGTGTTGTACAGCGCACCGTGCGGCTTCACGTAGGCCACGCGCGTGCCCTCCCGGAGCGCGATCGCCTGCAGCACCCCGATCTGCTGCGCCACGTGGGCCTGCAGCACGTCCGCCGGCACGTCGAGGAATCGGCGACCGAAGTTCGCACGGTCGAGATAGGACACGTGCGCGCCGACGGCCACGCCCCGGACCGCCGCCGCCCCGCAGACCGCGGCCATGATCCGCTCGTCGCCCGCGTGGAAGCCGCACGCCACGTTCGCGCTGGTCACGATGTCGAGCAGCTGCGTGTCGAGCCCGTCGACGCCGGGCGCCCAGGCGTCGAGCTCCTCGCCGAGGTCGCAGTTGAGGTCGATCCGGTCCGCCATGCACCGATCCTGCCTCCTCGCGGCGGCCGGGGTCAGGCCGGGTCGCCGCGGTGGGTCGCCCGCCGGGTGGCCAGGTCGACCGCGTGCCGGGTCTCGCCGGGCTCGTGCGGCTCGATGTCGAGCGCCCGGTGGATCGTCAGACCCTCGATGAGCGCGTCCAGGAGCCGCGCGGTCGCGGGGTCGAAGTGCCGCTCCAGAGCGTGCCGGCTGCGGGCCATCCACTCGTGGGTCAAGCGCCGGTAGCGGGGGTCACGCGCGGCCAGCGTGTACAGCTCGTGGGTCAGGACCAGCTCCTGCGGGTCGACGAGCACGTCGCTGTCGATGAGGTCGACCACGGCCTGACGGGCCTCGTCGACGGTGCTCGCCCGGGCCATGTGCTCCTCGAACCGGTCGCTGACCCGGTGCGCGAACCGCTCGAAGGCTTCCCGCAGCAGCTCGTCGGCGTCGGCGAAATGGTAGGTGATCGAGCCCAGCGGCACGTCCGCGGCCGCGGCGATCCGCCGGGTCGACGCACCCGCGACGCCGGCCTCTCCGATCACCTGCAGACACGCGTCGATGATGCGGTCGCGCCGCGCGGGGTCGTACCGGCGCCGTCGTCCACCCGATGTCTCGCCGTCCACGTCAGCGCACCGAGCCGATCTGTCGCTCGCCGGAGCCCACGAACTCATGCATGTGGTCGATCGTACACATGCAGTGTACGATCGACCACATCCCACCCGCTCGGAGCCTGGTCCAGCCACGCTCACTCCCTCGCCGGAGCACCATGTCCTCCTCCTCCTCCGTCGCGCCCGTCGCACGCCGCGCCCGCGCCGCCGTCTCCGCGGTCTTCCTGGTGAACGCGGTCCTGTACGCCAACCTCGTGCCCCGCCTGCCCGAGGTGAAGGACGAGCTCGGGCTGAGCAACGCCGCCCTCGGCGCGGCCATCGCCGCGATGCCCCTGGGCGCCCTGATCGCCGGCCTGCTCGCGCCGCTGCTGATCCAGCGCCTCGGGTCGGCTGCCGTCGCGTCGTTCGGCCTCGTCGCCCTCGCTGTGGCCGTCGCCGCGATCCCGTTCGCGGGCGGGTGGCCCGTGCTCGCCGCACTGTTCCTGCTGGCCGGTGCGCTCGACGCGATCATCGACGTCGCCCAGAACGCGCACGGCTTCCGCGTGCAGCGTCTGTACGGGCGCTCGATCGTCAACGCGTTCCACGGGCTGTGGAGCGTCGGCGCCGTCCTGGGCGGCCTGGTCGGCTCGGCCGCAGCGGGCCTGGCCATCCCGCTCCCCGCACACATCGCGACCACGTCGGCGATCTTCGGCATCGTCGCCGTCGTCGCCTACCGGTTCCTGCTGCGCGGCCCCGAGGACGCCGAGCGGGCCGAGGCCGTCGCCGACGGGACCGCCCCCGGGTCGCGGGCGCTGCGGCACGTCGCAGGCCGCACCGTGCTGATGCTCGCCGTGCTCGGCCTCCTCGCAGCGTGCGGGGCCTTCGTCGAGGACGCCGGCTCCTCGTGGGGTGCGCTCTACCTGCGCGGGGAGGTCGGCGTCGGGGCGGCCGCCGCGGGACTGGCCTTCGTCTCCCTGCAGGTCGCCATGACGATCGGACGGCTCACCGGTGACCGGGTGGTCGACCGGTTCGGGCAGCGCCGCGTCGCGCGCATCGGCGGTGTGGCGATCGCGGCGGGCATGGGCCTCGCGCTCGCCGTCCCCTCGCTGTCCACCACGCTGGTCGGCTTCGCCCTGGCGGGCCTCGGCGTCGCCACCCTCGTGCCGGCCGTCATGCACACGGCCGACGAGCTGCCCGGGCTTCCCGCCGGGGTCGGACTGACCGTCGTGAGCTGGCTGCTGCGGGTCGGCTTCCTCGTCTCGCCCACCGTCGTCGGGCTCGTCGCCGACGCCGCAAGCCTGCGCGTCGCCCTGCTGGGCGTCGTCGCCGCGGGTGTCGTCGTCGCGATCGTCGGCCGCGTCCTCGTCGCAGGCGCCTCCACCGAACCCGCGGACGAACCCGTCGCGGCCCCGAGCGGCCTGCCGCGGGCCTCCTGAGCGCGACCGTCGACGCCGGGCGGCGCGAGCACTCGGCGACCTCCCGTGTGCGCAGGCCGTCGGGATCGCGGACCCGACGGTGTCGGCACCGGCCACGCCGTCGTCCCGCCGGTCCGACCCGATGCGGGCGTGACGCCCGACGCCGGTGCAGCGGCCGGCCGGCGGCGGGGCCGGTGCGAGGATGGGCGCGTGGTGGAACCCGGCGCGCTGCTCGACGTGCTGCTCGCCGCCGGGGGCCGCTCGGACCGGATGACCCACGTCCGGCACCTGCCCGCGCGGGCGGGCACGCAGGCGGACTGGCCGGCCTGGGCGGACGCCGACCTGGTGCAGGGCTACCGCGCGCTCGGCGTCGACCGCCCCTGGCTGCACCAGGTCGAGGCGGCCGACGCCGCCTGGTCCGGCCGGCACACCGTCCTGGCCACCTCGACCGGGTCCGGCAAGTCCCTCGCACTCTGGTTGCCCGCCCTGTCCACGGCACGCGCCGTGAGCGCCGGGTCGCTCCTCGACCCCGGCCGGATCGAGTCCGTGACCCGGCGCGCGACGACCCTCTACCTGTGCCCGACCAAAGCGCTCGCCGCCGACCAGCTCGCCGCCCTCGACCGGCTCCTCGTGGCCGGCCGCACCCGCGACGTCCGGGTGTCCACCTGCGACGGCGACACCTCGCTGGAGGAACGCCGCTGGGTGCAGGAGCATGCCGACGTCGTCCTGACCAACCCGGACTTCCTGCACTTCGCGCTCCTGCCCCAGCACCGGCGGTGGGCCCGGCTGCTCGGGTCGCTGCGGTACGTGGTGGTCGACGAGTGCCACGCGTTCCGCGGGGTGTTCGGCGCGCACGTCGGGCTGGTCCTGCGTCGCCTGCGCCGGCTCGCCGCGTCCTACGGTGCGACGCCGACCTTCCTGCTCGCGTCGGCCACGACCTCCGACCCCGCCGCGAGCGCCGCGCGGCTGATCGGTGTCGACCCGTCCGAGGTCACGGCCGTCACCTCCGACGCCTCCCCCGCCGGGCGCAAGACCTTCGTCCTGTGGCAGCCGCCCGAGCTGCCCGGCTCCGACGCCCCGTGGTCCGCCCTCCTGCCGCAGGACGACCCCTGGGCCACCCCGATGGCGCTCCCCCGCCACGTGACCCGCAGCGCCGATGACCTGAGCCCTCCCGGCCCGGACGACATCTGGGCGACCGGCGCGGACCTCGCGACGCCGTCCCCCGCGTTCCCCGGCGCCGAGGACCCGGTCGCCCTGTCGGATGCCCTTGCCGGTCTGCTGGGTGCCGTCGAGGGGTCCGGTCCGCTCGGGACGGGCGAGCGGGTCGTCGCGGAGCCTTCCGACCGGCCGCGCCGCACCGCGACGGCCGAGATCGCAGACCTCCTGGCCGACCTCACCGCCGCAGGCGCCCGCTCGCTCGCCTTCACACGGTCCCGTCGCGGCGCGGAGTCCGTCGCCGCCACCACCCGAGCGCACCTGCTGGAGATCGACCCGACGTTCGCGACGTCGGTGCAGGCCTACCGCGGCGGCTACCTCCCCGAGGAACGCCGCGCGCTGGAGGCCGCGATCCGGTCCGGCGCCCTGCGTGCCCTGGCGACGACGAACGCGCTCGAGCTGGGTGTCGACATCTCCGGGCTCGACGCCGTCCTCATCGCCGGCTGGCCCGGCACCCGGGTGTCGCTGTGGCAGCAGGCGGGCCGCGCCGGACGCGCCGGCACCGACGGGCTCGTCGTCCTGGTCGCCCGCGAGGACCCGCTCGACACGTTCCTGGTGCACCACGCCGAGGCCATCTTCGACGCACCCGTCGAGGCGACCGTCTTCGACACCACCAACCCGTACGTGCTGGCGCCCCACCTGTGCGCCGCAGCGGCCGAGCTCCCCCTGCGGCACGAAGAGCTGGACCTCTTCGGTCCCCGCACCGCCGACCTGCTCGCCGAGCTCGTCGAGCGCGGGACCCTGCGCCGGCGTCCGTCGGGCTGGTACTGGACCCACAACGAGCAGGCCAGCCGCCTGACCGACCTGCGCGGCTCCGGCGGTGACCCCGTACGCGTGGTCGAGTCCGTCACCGGCCGCCTGCTCGGCACGGTCGACGCCGCCTCCGCCGACTCCACCGTCCACGACGGTGCCGTCTACGTGCACCAGGGCGCGTCGTTCGTCGTCGACGAGCTCCGGCTCGAGGACGGCGTCGCCCTCGTGACCCGTCGCGACGTCGACTACGGCACGTGGGCGCGCTGGGTCACGACGACGGAGATCCAGTCCGTCGACGCCGAGGTGCCCTGGGGGCCGGTCACCTGGGGGTTCGGGTCCGTCGACGTGACCACCCAGGTCCTCGGGTACCAGCGCAAACGCATCCCCGACCTCCAGGTGCTCGGCACCGAGGAGCTCGACCTGCCCGCCCGCACCCTGCGCACGACTGCCGTCTGGTGGACGGCCCCCGCCGAGGTCCTCCTCGCCGCCGGGGTCACCGTCGAGGCCACCCCCGGCGCCCTGCACGCCGCCGAGCATGCGTCCATCGGCCTCCTGCCCCTGCTCGCGACGTGCGACCGCTGGGACCTCGGCGGGCTGTCGACCGCGCTGCACGTCGACACCGAGCAGGCCACCGTCTTCGTGCACGACGCCTACCCCGGCGGGGCCGGCTTCGCGGAGCGTGGCTTCGCGCTCGGCGCGACCTGGTTGCGGGCCACCCGAGACGCCATCGCCGCCTGCCGCTGCTTCGCCGGGTGCCCCGCGTGCGTGCAGTCGCCGAAGTGCGGCAACGCGAACAACCCGCTCGACAAGGCGGCGGCGATCCGCCTGCTCACCGCCGTCCTCTCCCACGCCCCGACCGCCTGACCGTGCCCGGCCGACCGTCACCGGCGGGCCGATGCCGGGCCGGCCCGCGCGGACGCGGTCGCCGACCCCGCCGCACCAGACACCACCACGCGCACCCTGACGACACCGCCACCCTCGTCCGTGCAGGACGAGAGCCTCGCACCGTTGCGGCGGACGGCCTCCGCGACAGTCACGCACGGGTCGCCCGGCTCCCCGGCCAGCAGCCGGCCCGCCCCGGCGAGCGCGCCGAGGTCCGCAGCCGTCTGCGCGTGCCCGCGACCGAGCTGCGCGGAGGCCAGCAGCCCGAGCATCGCCGCGACCACCAGCGCGACCGCGACGAGCGCGAGCAGCAGCACGGTGCCCGACCCCTGATCGTCCCTGCGCGCGAGGGGCAGCCGACGCCAGATCGTCACGGTTCCACCCGCGCCACGGCCGTCGCTCGGGCGCGCAGCGGCGAACCGCCCCACGACGCCACACCGACCGGCGACGACACCTCGACGGTCACCCACTCGTCGGCACGTGCCACGGCGATCCCCGCGTCGGCACCGGCGAGGCGCCGCGCGGTCGTCACGACCTCCCCGTCCGACTCCCCGAGGGCGGCGGCACGGGCCCCCGCCCGAGCGGCGTCGGTGCACCGCGTCTGCGCGATCGCCGCCGACGCGACCGTGAGCAGCGCGACCAGCAGCAGGGCGACCGCGGGCAGCCCGATCGCGAGCTCGGCGGTGACGCTGCCGCGATCCCGCCGGCTCGCGTTCGTCACAGCGACAACGCCTGCCGGATGATCCCGAGCAGCAGACCCTTGACCTCGTTCCCCTTGAGGATCACGACGAGCAGCCCCGCGAAGCCGACCGCGGCGAGCGTCGCGATGGCGTACTCGGCGGTCGCCATCCCCGCCTCCGCCAGCCCGGCCCGGCTCCGCCGACCCCGTTCGTGCCACGCCAGGACGGCCCGCCGGACCCGTCGGCGGCGGCGACCGGCCGGCGAGCGCCGGACCTCGGGCAGGGCCCGGCGACCGGCCGACGAGCGTCGGACGTCGGGCAAGGCGCGCACGGGCCGCGTGGAGCCGGGCCGGCTCGCCGGGCAGGTCGCGTCGGGGCCCGCCGAGCAGCTCGAGTCGGGGCCCGCCGGGCAGGTCGCGTCGGTGCCTGCCGAGCGGCTCTCGTCGGGTCCCGCTGGGTCCCTCTCGTCGAGTGCGGTGCCGGGTGGGCGGGCGAGCCGCAGCGCCGCGCCCCCGGGCGTCGGGTCGTCGTCCTGCGGGTCCGTCCGGACCGCCTCCTGGTCCGTGGTGTGGTGCGTCATGGCCTCTCCTCTCGCGTGGGCGCCGCTGTCTGTGCGGTGCCACGTCAGCGTCGACCGCGGGGCTGTGGCGCGGGCGTGGCCGAGGCACATCGGTGGGACGGGTACCGACCCGCCGGGGCTGTGGACGTCTCGAACGACGACGACACACCGACGACGGAAGCGTCCCGAGACGCGGCGGCCACGCCTCACCGGAACGGTGCCTCTCGAGGCACCGGCGGGGACGAGGGCGGCTCCGCCGGGAGTGTGTCGGACGTGCCCTCTACAGTGCAGAAGATGGGAGAGACCGGGACGGACTGGCGGGTGCTCGATGGCGTCACGACGGCGTGGTTCGATGCGCCCTCGCTGACCGAGGGGGCCGCGCTGGCCGGGCGCATCGTCGAGCTCTCGGCCGAGATCGTCGTCGACCTGCGTGCTACCGGCATCCGGGTCCGCCTCGACTCCGACGAGCACGCCGAGGCGGTGTCGACGGCCGCGCGGGAGCTCGGGCTCCCCGCGAACCCTGGCGCGCTGCAGGCCCTGAGCGTCGTGCTCGAGTCCACGGACCCGCCGGTGGTGACGCCGTTCTGGCAGCGCGCACTCGACTACGCGCCCGGGCAGGACGGCAGTCTGGTGGATCCGGTGCGGCGCGACCCTGCGCTCCTGATCCGGCAGTCGATCGAGCGACGCCCGTTGCGCAACCGCATCCACCTCGACGTGGTGCGACCGCCCGCGGGGGTCGAGCAGGCCGGGCTCGGTGAGGCGTTCGGCGCGTACGGGCTCTGCCACGCCGACCCCGACGGCAACGAGGTCGACCTGGTGCCGGGCGACGCGCTCAGCGAGAGGACCGAGACGTCCGACTGGCACGCGGTGTTCAGCGCGGTGGCGTGCTACCGGGCCACCTCACCGACGCAGCAGCGCGACCTGACCGTCGCGGCGGCGGCGCTCGCCGACGACGCCGGCTTCCCGTTGCTGGTCGACCTCCGTCCCGGGCTCGTGATCCTCGACAGCGGCAAGGACCAGTGGGTCGACGACGCTCACGGCCTCGACCTCGACTTCACCGACCTCGCCGCACACCTCCAGACAGCTGCGCGCGACCTCGGGGCCACGGCGGACCACGGGCTGCCGCGCTTCGTGCAGCTCTTCTTCGACGCTGCCGACGTCGCCGCCGTCCGCGCGTTCTGGGTCGCCGCGCTCGGGTACACCCCCGACCGCCGAGACTGGAACAGCGACATCAACGACCCGCGGCGATTGAACCCGGAGCTGGTGTTCCAAGAGATCGACACGTCGGAGACGGAGCGGCGCCGGCAGCGCAACCGCCTCCACGTCGAGCTCGCCGTGCCGTCGGACCTCGCCCAGGCCCGCCTTGCCACGACCGTGGCGGCCGGTGGCCGGCTCCTGGACGAGTCGGAGGGCCGCTGGCGCGTCGCCGACCCCGAGGGCAACGAGCTGGTGGTCGTCAGCGGGCCCTGAGCGCGCGCTCGACCGAGCTCCGCGCTCGCGGGTGCCGGGAGCCGGGTGCCGTCCGGCTCGCCGTCACCGGAGCAGGTCACCCGCGAGGCTGAGGATCATCGGGACGAGCCCGAGCAGGACGAACGCAGGTAGGAAGCACAACCCGAGCGGCAGGACGAGCTGCACGCCGAGCGCACCGGCGGCGGTGTGCGAGCGGGTTCGGCGGTCCCGGCGGAGCTGGTCCGCGCGCCCGCGCAGGGCCGGACCGGGTGCGGTCCCGGTGCTCCAGCTGGGTTCGAGTGCGCCGACGACATCCGTCAGGACCGAGCCCGCCCACGCCGACTGCCACGATGCTCCGAGCAGCAGCGCCGACCCACCCCGCGCCAGCTCCTCGCCCTGCTCACCGCCCACGGCCGCGCCGACGGCCGACAGCGCCCGTGGCAGGGACGTCCCCGTGCCGATCGCGACGTCGAGCAGGTCCAGCAGCAGCACCCCGTCGATCGCCCTGGCCGCGACCACGGGACCTGCCGGTCGAGCCCGCTCTCGCGAGGCCGATGCCCCACGGACCCACCACCACGGGCTGGTCGCCGCACCGCACGAGAGGGTGACGAGCACCGCGAGCTCGACGGGCGTCACGAAGGTGTCCGTGCGACGGCGGGCGAGCCGGGGGCACGCGTGCGAGCCCGTCCCGGTCGAGGCGAACCGGCGGGGTCGTCACCGGCGCGACCCGCCCGTGAGAGGAGCGCGGACGTCCACCAGCGCCCCGACACCAGCAGGGCGACGCCGAGCACCGCCGACAGCGTCCCGAGGCCACCGGAGAGGACCACACCCACGGGGTCGGCGCCCAGCAGAGCGCCCAACGCCACGCCGAGCAGAGGGAGCCAGGCGAGCACCTGCGCCGTGGAGCGCGGTCCGGACAGGGCCGCGCGGCGTTCGCCGTCGGCTTCCTCGTCGGCCGCGACGGCGGAGGCGATCCGTTCGAGCACGCCTGCCAGCGGCGCACCGAGCTCGTCGGAGAGCCGGGCGGCGGCGAGCACCGCACGGGCGCGCTGCACCGCCCCGTCATCGCTGCGTCCGCGCACCCTGCTCCGGCCGCGTCGACCAGTGACTGTGCGGACGTGGCGGGTCCCCACGCGTGGGCGAGCCCGTGTCTGCGCCGCTCCGGACGTCGCCGCGAGCAGCGCGTCGATGCTCGGCCCTGGTCCGTCAGCCACCGTGCCGAGCGCCCGCGACCACGCCTCCGCCGGTGCCGCCCCGGCGCGGAGCTGCGCGCAGACACCGAGCAGCACGGCTGCCAGGTCGGGTACCGCCGGCGAACGCGCGGGCCTGTCGACGGGCCGCTCTCGCGCCCCAAGCCCGACGCGGCGACCACCGAACCCCGCCGTCACGACGACCGCGAGCACGACGAGCACCCCGACCACGACGCTCACCGGGGCCGTCCGAGCTCAGCGCGCGACACCGGAAGGCCGAGACGGCCCGCGAGCGCCGGCCATGCCGACCCGGACGTGGTGGCACCCGACGCGTCGACACGGATCGCGCACGCGACCTCGAGGTCGCCGGACGCACCCCGTCGCACGACACCGACCTCGGCGACATACCGCCGGTTTGCCCGGCGCAGGTGTAGCACGGCGTCGAACGCACTCGCGGCCTGCGCAGCGACAGCCTCACGGGACATCCCGGCCAGCGCCGCGAGCGCCTCGAGCCGCGCCGGCACGTCGGCGGCGGCATTGGCGTGCACCGTGGCGCACCCGCCGTCGTGGCCGGTGTTCAGCGCGGCGAGCACCTCCCGGACCTCGGCGCCACGGCACTCCCCGAGCACGATCCGGTCGGGTCGCATGCGCAGCGCATGCCGGACCAGGTCGGTCAGGTCCACCCGCCCGGCGCCGTCGACGTTCGCGTGCCGCGCGAGCAGCCGGACGACGTGCGGGTGTGCTGGAGCCAGCTCGCCCGCCTCCTCGACGACCACGAGGCGTTCGTCGTGCGGGACGAGCGAGAGCAGCGCGGCGAGCAGGGTCGTCTTCCCGGAGCCGGTCGCCCCCGAGACCAGCAGGTTCGCCCGGGTCGCGACGAGTGCGCGGACCACGGGCACCAGCGCGGGTGCGAGCGTCCCCGACGCGACGAGCTGCTCCACGGTGAACGCGCGGCTCCGGACCACCCGCAGGCTGATCAGTGCGCACGCGCCCGCGACGGGAGGCAGCACCGCGTGCAGCCGGGTGCCGTCCGGCAGCCGGGCGTCGACCGCGGGCGAGGCGTCGTCGAGCCGCTGCCCGCCCGCAGCCGCGAGCCGGACCGCGAGCGCTCGGACCTCGTCGGCACCTCCGAGGTCCACGTCGACACGGCTCAGCCGGCCCGCCCGCTCCACCCAGACGTCGCGCGGCCCGTTGACGAGCACGTCGGTGACGTCGGGGTCGTCGAGGAGCACCTGCAGCCGACCGGCTCCGAACAGCTCGTCGCGCACGGTCCGGGTCACGGAGCGCAGCGCGCTGGAGCCGAGCACCGCTCCGGCGTCGCGCGCTGCCGCCTCGACGGCGACGCCGAGGGCACCGTCGGACGCGGTGGGGGAACCGAGCCGGGTCCGGACCGCGTCGAGGAAGTCCGGTCCGACGCCGCGGACGAGAGTGCTCACGCCAGGTTCCCGTGCAGGGCTGCGACGATGCGAGCGGCGGAGCGCGCCGTCCGGCCGGTGTCGGGCACCCCGCCGCGCTCGAGGGCAGACCTCAGCGCGCGGTCCGTCGGAACACTCAGGAGGACGGGGAGGTCGACCGCCTCGGACAGCTCGGTGGAGCCGAGCCCGCCGGGCGCCGGGCCGCGGACGAGCAACCATGTCGGGACGATCGGTGGGCCGAGGTGCGCACGCATCGCCAGGACGCCGGCGACCGTCCGCAGGTCCCGCGGCGCCACGACGAGCACCGCGTCGCACGCACCTGCGAGCGACTCTCCCGCCACGACCGCGGCGCGGTCGAGGTCGAGCACGAGCGCCCCTGCCTCGGAGGTCAGCGCGTGCAGGACGTCGGCGACGACAGCCGGTTCGGGCGCCCCCGGCCGGGCACGGTCCGCGCTGAGGACAGCGCACGCACCCCACCGCGGCAGCAGCGCGAGCACGTCCGCCCCGGACACCTCGCCGCGCGCGTCCGCCAGGTCGGGCCAGCGGACTCCGTCGGCGGACTCGAGCCCGAGGAGCACGTCGATCCCGGCGGACGCCCGGTCGAGGTCGACCAGCACGGTCGCCGTCCGTCGGGCGAGACGACGGGCGACGGTCGCGGCGAGCGTCGACGCGCCGGCGCCTCCACGCCCACCCACCACCCCGACGACGAGTGCGCGCTGCGGGGTCGAGGCAACCGACGGCCAGGTCGGGAGGACGGGACGGGCACCGGCGAGGGGGGTCATCGGTGCCTCCTCTCCGTCGGTGCCGACCTGACCGCCGGCGCACCCCGAACACTGCCGCGCGTCGCGGCGCCGACTCCGCCGCTGCCGCGTTCTGTGGACGCCGATGGGGTCGGCGGGGCTGTGGTCGGCTCGGGAGGCGCCGCGCCACGTCGCCACTCGTCGGCCATCGCCCGGCGCGCTTCCCCCCGGCCCGCCTCGTCAGCCGCGCCATGTCGGCCCCGCCCACTAGGCTCACCGCGAGCCGCCAGGCACCCGGACACGGGGCCGCCGACATCGACGACGACCACCGCGGAGCAGCATGGACGAGGACCCGACGCAGCCTGACGTGCTGCGCGAGGCCGCCTTCTTCGACCTCGACAAGACGATCATCGCGACGTCGTCCGCCACGGCCTTCTCCCGCCCGTTCCTGGCCCAGGGCCTGCTCACGAGGCGCTCGGTGCTGCGGACGGCGTACGCGCAGCTGCTCTACCTGGTCGGCGGCGCGGACGAGGACCAGACGGAGCGCCTGCGCGCGCAGCTGTCGCGGATGGTCGCCGGGTGGGACGTGTCGCTGGTGTCGTCGATCGTGGCCGAGACGTTGCACGAGTCGATCGACCCGACCGTGTACGCGGAGGCGGTCGCGCTCATCGAGGCGCACCACGCGGCCGGCCGGGACGTGGTGGTGGTGTCCGCGTCGGGCGCCGAGGTGGTCGAGCCGATCGCCGCGATCCTCGGTGCGGACCACGTCATCGCGACCCGCATGAACGTGGTCGACGGCCGGTACACGGGCGAGATCGACTTCTACGCCTACGGGGAGAACAAGGCGTCGGCCATCCGGGACCTCGCGCTGGTCGAGGGCTACGACCTGCAGTCCAGCTACGCGTACTCGGACTCGATCACGGACGCACCGATGCTCGGTGCGGTCGGCCATGCGTTCGCCGTGAACCCGGACCGGGCGCTGCGCCGGCTGGCGGTCGAGCGGGGGTGGGGGACGTTGTCGTTCGTCCGGCCGGTGCCGCTGTTCCCGCGGCGGGCACGTATCGCGACGGCGGGCGTCGTGACCGTCGTCGTGGTGGGTGTCGTGGTCACGTGGATCGCGGTGCGCCGGCGTCGCCGGACCCGCTGAACGCGTCCCGCATCACGGACAGTCGTCCCAGCATCCGGCGTCGGGGTCGGCGTGGCCTGCGGCGTCGTCGCCACGGGTTCCGCTGGTCCGGGATGTGAGGTACGACAGGTCTCACAACTGCATGACCGTGAAGGTACCCACGCGCAGGAGAGCCCACCTATGGGCAGGTCGACCGGGCTGGACCCGTCGCGACCGACACCGGTGCACGCTTGATCACCTTTTCGGTCGGCTGTTGGCGACGGCGCCCCCAGGGGCGCCGTCGTTCGTCATGACGTCGGCAGGGAGCCCGCCAGCACGCCGTCCGCGATCACGCGCGCCTCGGCCGCGCCGGCCGACACCGCCTGCCCGTACGCGCGCACCCAGGCAGCCACCCCGGAGGGCGTCCCCGTCGCGAAGCCCGCTGCCGCACCCAGGTACGGGTTGAGCGCCGCGGCCCAGGCGGTCTCGGTGACGAGCGACCCGGTCGGGTCGAGGCCCCGCGCGGTCAGCAGCAGCCGCGCCACCGCGCGGGCGACGACCCCGTTCGCGGCGGCGAACGGTCGCAGGGTGAGGAGCTCGCCGTGCACGACGGCCGCGAGGACGAGCGCCGGGGCGGTGGACTCCTGCACGGTCCGGCCGAGGAGCTCGACGCGGGCGGCGAGCTCCTCACCGACCAGCCCTGGCCCGAGTCCACGCAGGTCACCGGGCTGCTCGGTCGTACGCAGCCGGCCGACCGACGCATCGGGAAGCCACCCACCGGTCGCGGCGACGTGCACCTGCGCGAGCAGCTGGCCCAGGGGCGGGAGCGCGACGGAGCCGCGGTCGCCGAGTGCCGGCATCCAGCGCTCCACGAGGGCGGTCGCCCGGAGCGCACCGACGACCACGGGTTCGCTCCCGCCCTCGGTGGCCAGCGACCGCACCAGCGACAACGGCACGCGGACGCCCTCGATCTCGCACGACGCGCGGGTCGCCCGCAGCCCTGCCTCGGCCCGCACCTCGCGCCACCGGCGGCGGTAGGCCTCGTGCCAGCGCAGCTCCTCGCACGCGACCCGGGCGTGGTCGACGGCGGCGGCAACCCCCGGCAGGGCGAGCAACGGGGCAAGAGTCACGCCGTCACCCTAGTAAGCGCGGCACAATGTCCGGATGGTCTCCCCGAGCGTCTCCTCGTCCATCACGGCGCGCCTGGAGGTCCAGGCCCGGCCGACCGCCGTCAGCGAGCTCACCACGGCGATCGAGAAGGCCGGCGGCATCGTCACCGCACTGGACGTCACGGCGTCGGGGCACGAGCAGATGACGGTCGACGTCACGTGCGCGACGCGCGGCGAGCAGCACGCCGCGGACATCGTCGAGGCGCTGAAGAACCTGCACGGTGTGGTCGTCGACCGCGTCAGCGACCGCACGTTCCTCATGCACCTCGGCGGCAAGCTGTCGATCGAGTCGAAGGTGCCGCTGCGCAACCGCGACGACCTGTCGATGGCGTACACGCCGGGGGTCGCGCGGGTGTGTGAGGCCATCGCGGCCCACCCGGAGGACGCGCGCCGCCTGACCATCAAGCGCAACACGATCGCGGTGGTCACCGACGGGACCGCGGTGCTGGGGCTCGGCAACATCGGGCCGCTGGCCAGCCTGCCGGTGATGGAGGGCAAGGCGGTGCTGTTCAAGCGGTTCGCGGGGATCGACGCGTTCCCGATCGCGCTGGACACCACGGACGTGGATCAGATCGTGGACACGATCTGCGCGATCGCGCCGGTGTTCGCGGGGATCAACCTGGAGGACATCTCGGCGCCACGGTGCTTCGAGATCGAGCGACGGCTGCGGGAGCGGCTGGACATCCCGGTGTTCCACGACGACCAGCACGGCACGGCGATCGTGGTGGTGGCAGCACTGACGAACGCGCTGAAGGTCGTCGGCAAGGACCTGGAGACGGTGCGGATCGTCCTGTCGGGTGCAGGTGCGGCGGGCACCGCGGTGCTCAAGCTGCTGCTCGCGGCGGGCGCGAAGGACGTCGTCGTCGCGGACATCGAGGGTGTCGTGCGCGCGGACCGGCCGGGGCTGGACGAGTCCCTGTTCTGGACGGCGTCGATGACGAACCCGCGCGGCATCTCGGGCAGCATCCCGGACGCGCTCCGGGACGCCGACGTGTTCATCGGGGTGTCCGCCCCGGACGTCATCACGGGGCACGACGTGTCGACGATGGCGACGGACGCGATCGTGTTCGCGCTGGCCAACCCCCGGCCCGAGGTCGACCCGGACGACGCGGCGCAGTACGCGGCGGTCGTCGGCACGGGTCGCTCGGACTTCGCCAACCAGATCAACAACGTGCTCGCGTTCCCGGGTGTCTTCCGCGGTCTGCTGGACGCGCAGTCGCACCGGATCACGAGCGCGATGCTGCTGGCGGCGGCGTACGCGCTGGCGTCGGTGGTCACGGACGACGAGCTCAACCCGACGTACATCGTGCCCAGCGTGTTCAACCCGGAGGTCACGACGGTCGTCGCGGCCGCCGTGACGAAGGCCGCGCAGACCCCGATCGAGGTCTAGACCCGTCGGGTGAGCTCGACGGCGGCCCGCTGCGTCGCCCGCACGAGCCCGTCGGGCACGTCCCCGTCGGCGAACGTGACCGCGAGCCCGGCGATGGGGTGGCCGGTGTGGTCGCGCACCACCGACGCGACGGACGCGAACCCGGCGGTGACGTCCCCCCGCTCGGACGCCCAGCCGAGGCGGCGCACGTCGGTGAGGATCGCGCGCAGCTCGGACAGCCGTCGCGGGCCGACGCCCGTGCGGTCGACGAACGCCTCCCGCCCGGGGAACAGCGCCCGCACCTGCGCCGGCGGCAGGTGCGCGAGGATCGCGCGCCCGCTCGCTGTGAGGTGCGCGGGCAGCCGCACGCCGACGTCCGTGACGAGCGACGGCCGTCCGGCGGCGCGCTCCTCGACGACGTAGAGGACGTCGCGCCCGTGCAGGACGGCCAGGTGCGCGCTCTCGCCGACCTGGTCGACGAGGCGGGCCAGGACGGGTCGTGCGGCGCGGGCCAGCGGCGCCTGTCGGGAGTACGCGGAGCCCAGCTCGAACGCGCTCAGGCCGAGACCGTACCGGTGCTCCTCGGGCAGGTGGACGACGAAGCCGTGCTCGGTCAGCACCGTGAGCAGGTGGTAGGTGGTCGACCGGGGCAGGTCGAGCGCGACGGCGAGCGCGGCGGCCGGCAGCGGGCCGGTCCGCGAGAGGTGCTGCAGCAGCCGGAGGGTCGCGTCGGCCGCGGGGACGCTGGGCATAGTGTCTGGGATACCAGACAGAATCGCTGGGGACACCCTAGGAGCCGCAGGCGCGACGCGATGTCATGGGGCATGAGCGCCACCGTCGTCGTCGGCACCGGTCCCGTCTCCCTCGCGGAGGTCGTGGCCGTGGCCCGGCACGGCGCGGGCGTCCGACTGTCCGACGACGCCCTCGAAGCGATCGCGACAGGTCGGGCCGTCGTCGACGAGCTCGCCGCCGACACCGCACCGCACTACGGCATCTCCACCGGCTTCGGGGCGCTGGCCACCCTGTCCATCCCCGCGGAGAAGCGCCGAGACCTGCAACGCAGCCTGGTCCGCTCGCACGCGGCGAGCACCGGCCCGGAGGTCGAGCGCGAGGTCGTCCGTGCGCTCATGCTGCTCCGCCTCTCGACGCTCGCGACGGGCCACACGGGCGTCCGGCCGGAGACCGCGAGCGCGTACGCCGCCCTCCTCGACGCGGGCCTGACGCCGGTGGTCCGCGAGTACGGCTCGCTCGGCTGCTCGGGCGACCTGGCGCCGCTGGCCCACTGCGCGCTGGCGCTCATGGGCGAGGGCGAGGTCCGCGATGCCACGGGTGTGCTGATGACCGAGCCCCGAGAGGTGCACACCCTGACCGAGAAGGAGGGTCTGGCCCTCATCAACGGGACGGACGGCATGCTCGGCATGCTCGCGCTGGCGCTGCACGACCTGGCGATCCTTCTGGACACGGCCGACGTCGCCGCGGCGATGAGCGTGGAGTCGCTGCTCGGCACGGACGCGGTGTTCGCCGCCGACCTCCAGGGCCTGCGCCCGCACCACGGCCAGGCGGTGTCGGCCGCGAACATCCGGGCGGCCCTGCGCGGCTCCGGGATCATGGCCAGCCACCAGACCCCCGAGTGCACCCGCGTGCAGGACGCGTACTCGCTGCGCTGCGCCCCGCAGGTGCACGGCGCCGCCCGCGACACCGTGGCGCACGCCCGGGCGGTCGCGGAGCGCGAGCTCGCGGCCGCGATCGACAACCCGGTGATCACCGACGACGGTCGGGTGGAGTCGAACGGGAACTTCCACGGCGCACCCGTCGGCTACGTGCTCGACTTCCTGGCGATCGTCGTCGCCGACGTCGCGAGCATGTCCGAGCGCCGCACCGACCGGTTCCTCGACGTCGCCCGCAGCAACGGCCTGCCCCCGTTCCTGGCGCACGACCCCGGGGTCGACTCCGGCCTGATGATCGCGCAGTACACGGCCGCCGGGCTCGTCTCGGAGCTCAAGCGGCTGGCGGTCCCGGCGAGCGTCGACTCGATCCCGTCGTCGGCCATGCAGGAGGACCACGTGTCGATGGGCTGGCACGCGGCGCGCAAGCTGCGTCGCGCCATCGACGGTCTGACCCGGGTGCTCGGCATCGAGGTGCTCACGGCCTCGCGAGCGATGGACCTGCGCGCCCCGCTGCAACCGTCACCGGTCACCGGCGCTGTCCGCGACCTCCTGCGAACGCGCGGCATCCCCGGCCCCGGTCCCGACACCTACCTCTCGCCCGACCTCGAGACGGCGGCGGACGCCGTCCGAGAAGGAGCGATCGCCGCACAGCTAGGAGCCCGCTCATGACCGGTCCCCGCCCCGTCCGCGCACCCCGCGGCAGCACGCTCACGGCGCGCAGCTGGCAGACCGAGGCCCCGCTGCGCATGCTCATGAACAACCTCGACCCCGACGTCGCGGAGCGGCCCGACGACCTGGTCGTCTACGGCGGGACCGGCAAGGCGGCCCGGTCGTGGGACGCGTACGACGCGATCGTGCGGACGCTGACCACGCTCGGCGACGACGAGACGCTGCTGGTCCAGTCGGGCAAGCCCGTCGGCGTGCTGACGACGCACGAGTGGGCGCCGCGCGTGCTGATCGCCAACTCGAACCTCGTCGGGGACTGGGCGACGTGGCCGGAGTTCCGTCGGCTGGAGCAGCTCGGGCTGACGATGTACGGGCAGATGACGGCCGGCTCGTGGATCTACATCGGGACGCAGGGGATCCTGCAGGGCACCTACGAGACGCTCGCCGCGGTCGCTGCGAAGCGGTTCGGCGGGACGCTGGCCGGCACGCTCACGGTGACCGGCGGCTGCGGCGGAATGGGCGGGGCGCAGCCGCTGGCGGTCACGCTCAACGGCGGCGCGTGCCTGATCGTCGACGTCGACGGAGACCGGCTGCACCGGCGGGTCCGCGAGCGCTACCTGGACCGGGTGGCGGGGAGCCTCGACGAGGCGGTCGCCCTGGTCACCTCCGCACGGGCTGCGCGCGAAGCCCTGTCCGTCGGCGTCGTCGGCAACTGCGCGGAGGTGCTGCCCGACCTGCTGCGCCGAGGCGTCGAGGTCGACGTGGTCACCGACCAGACCTCCGCGCACGACCCGCTGTCCTACCTGCCGGCCGGGGTCGACGTCGCCGACTGGGCGTCCTACGCCGCCGCGAAGCCGGAGGAGTTCACTGACCGCGCGCGCGAGTCGATGGCCCGACACGTCGAGGCGATGGTCGGGTTCCAGGACGCGGGCGCCGAGGTGTTCGACTACGGCAACTCGATCCGCGACGAGGCCCGCCAGGGCGGCTACGACCGCGCCTTCGACTTCCCGGGCTTCGTGCCCGCCTACATCCGGCCGCTGTTCGCGGAGGGCAAGGGCCCGTTCCGCTGGGCTGCGCTGTCGGGCGACCCGCGGGACATCGCGGTGACCGACCAGGCCGTGCTCGACCTGTTCCCCGACGACGACCACCTGCACCGCTGGATCCGCGCGGCGCAGGAACGGGTCGCGTTCCAGGGCCTGCCCGCGCGCATCTGCTGGCTCGGGCACGGCGACCGCGACCGCGCGGGGCTGCGGTTCAACGAGCTCGTCGCCGACGGTTCCGTCACAGCCCCGCTCGTCATCGGGCGCGACCACCTCGACGCCGGGTCGGTCGCGTCGCCGTACCGGGAGACGGAGGGCATGGCCGACGGGTCCGACGCGATCGCCGACTGGCCGCTGCTGAACGCGCTGGTCGCGGCGTCGTCGGGGGCGACCTGGGTCTCGATCCACCACGGCGGGGGCGTCGGGATGGGCCGGTCCATCCACGCAGGGCAGGTGTCCGTCGCTGACGGCACCGACCTCGCCGCCCGCAAGCTCGCCCGCGTGCTGTCCAACGACCCGGGCATGGGGGTGCTCCGGCACGTCGACGCGGGCTACCCGCGGGCCGACGAGGTCGCGACGGCCAACGGCCTGCGGGTGCCGATGCGCGAGGGCGATGCATGAGCTTTCACGGCATGTGGGACGACCTCGCGCCCGTCGGCCGCGCGTCCGACGGTGGCTACCGCCGGTTCGCCTGGACGCGTGAGGACCACGTGCTGCGCGAGTGGTTCGCGGGCGAGGCGGCGGCGCGCGGTCTCGCCCTGACGACCGACCGTGCCGGCAACCAGTGGGCGTGGTGGGGCGACCCGGACGCGACACCGGGAGTCGTCACCGGCAGTCACCTCGACTCGGTCCCCGGCGGCGGGGCGTTCGACGGCCCGCTCGGTGTGGTCAGCGGGTTCGCGGCCCTGGACGTGCTCCGGGCGAAGGGCGTCGCTCCGAGCAGGCCGCTCGGCATCGCGAGCTTCGTCGACGAGGAGGGCGCCCGGTTCGGTGTCGCGTGCGCTGGTTCCCGCCTGATCACCGGTGTCCTCGATGCCGACAAGGCCCGCCGCCTCCGGGACGTCGACGGCGTGACGATGGCCGATGCCCTGACGACCGCGGGCCGCGACCCGAACGCGTTGGGCAGGGACGACGAGACGCTCCGCCGCGTCGCGTCCTTCGTCGAGCTGCACGTCGAGCAGGGCCGCGGGCTGGTGCACACGGGCGACCCGGTCGGTGTCGGCCGGATGATCTGGCCGCACGGCCGCTGGCGCGTCGAGCTCCGCGGTGAGGCCAACCACGCGGGGACCACGCCGCTGGCCGACCGTCGCGACCCGATGCTCGACCTGGCGGCGTTCCTCGCGCACGTCCGCCGGGCGGCCGACGAGGCCGGTGCGCTCGCGACCGTCGGCAAGCTGCACGTCGACCCGAACGGCGTGAACGCGATCCCGTCCCAGGTCACGGCGTGGCTGGACGTCCGTGCGGAGGACGAGTCGGCGGTCCGAGCGGTGCTCGCGACGCTCCACGACTATGCGCCGGCCGAGGAGTCGTGGACCCCGGTCACCGTCCTCGACGCCGACCTCGCGGACGTCGTGTCGGGCGTGCTGGACGACCCCCCGCGCCTGGGCACCGGCGCCGGCCACGACGCCGGGATCCTCGCCGCCGCGGGAGTCCCCACCGCGATGCTCTTCGTGCGCAACCCGTCGGGCATCTCGCACGCCCCCGCGGAGGACGCCGACGAGGCGGACTGCCTGGCGGGCATCGACGCGCTGGCGACCGTGCTGGAACGGTTGCTCACGTGACGACCTACTGGGCCGCGCACGCGTGGCTGCCGGGCGGTCTGGCGGACGACGTCCGGATCACCGTGGCCGACGGGCTGATCACCGCCGTGACCACCGGGCCGGCGGAACCCACGGACCACCGCCTGCCCGGAGTCGTCCTGCCGGGCTTCGCCAACACGCACTCCCACGCGTTCCACCGGGCGCTGCGGGGGCGCACGCACGACGGCGGCGGCACGTTCTGGACCTGGCGCGAGCGCATGTACGCGCTGGCCGCGACGCTGACCCCGGACACCTACCTGGACCTGGCACGCGCCGCCTACGCCGAGATGGTGCTGGCGGGCGTGACGGCCGTCGGTGAATTCCACTACCTGCACCACGGCCCGGACGGCACCCCCTACGACGACCCGAACGTCATGGCCGAGGCCCTGCGCACCGCCGCGCACGACGCGGGCCTGCGGCTCACCCTGCTGGACACGGCCTACCTGACGGGGGGCATCGACGCCCCGCTCGCGGGCGCCCAGCGCCGGTTCGGCGACCACGACGCCGACGCGTGGGCCGCCCGCGTGGCCGCGATCCGGTCCGACGGCACCCTGACGGTCGGCGCCGCGATCCACTCGGTCCGGGCGGTCCCGCTCGACGCGATCCCCGTCGTCGCCGCGCACGCGACGGGACGCCCGCTGCACGTGCACCTGTCCGAGCAGCGCCTGGAGAACGAGCAGTCGCTGGCCACGTTCGGGGTCACGCCGACCCGGCTCCTGGAGGACGCCGGCGCCCTCGGTCCGGACACCACGGCGGTCCACGCGGTCCACCTGACCCCGGAGGACGTCGCGATCCTCGGCTCGACCCGCACCGGGGTGTGCCTGTGCCCGTCGACCGAGCAGGACCTCGGCGACGGGATCGCCCCCGGTGCGCTGCTGCACGCGGCCGGTTCGCGCCTGAGCGTCGGCAGCGACCAGCACGTCCGCACCGACCTGCTCGCCGAGGCGCGGTCGGTCGAGCTGCACGAGCGCCTCGCGGGCGAGGAGCGCGGCGTGTTCACCCCCGCGCAGCTGCTCGACATCCTCACGTCCGGCGGCCACGCGAACCTGGGCGACCCGACGGGCGGCCGTCTGGAACGCGGCGCCCCGGCCGACCTCGTCGCCGTCCGCACGGACACCCCGCGCACCGCCGGTGCCGACCCCGCGCAGCTCGTCCTCGTCGCGGGCGCAGGCGACGTCGACACGGTCGTGGTCGGCGGCGTCGTGCGGGTCGAGGGCGGGCGGCACGTGCTGGGCGACGTGGGCGCGATGCTGGGCACCGCGATCCGAGCCGCGTGGGAGGGGACCCGATGACGGCGCACCTGGTCACCGGCATCGGCGAGCTGGTCACGCACGACCCCCGGTTCGGCGGCCCGCTCCGCGACGCGGCGCTCGTCGCGCAGGACGGCGTCGTCGTCTGGGTCGGACCGTCCGGCGAGGAACCGGCCGCCGACGCCCGCACGGACCTGGGCGGCGCCGCGGTGGTCCCCGGTTTCGTCGACTCCCACACGCACCTGGTCTTCGCGGGCGACCGCGCGGCCGAGTTCGAGGCGCGCATGTCCGGCCTCCCGTACACGGGCGGCGGCATCGCGACGACGGTCGCCGCCACACGCGCGGCGTCCGACGACGACCTGCGCCGACGTCTCGCGGCCCTCGTGGCCGAGGCGCGCGCGCTGGGCACGACGACGGTCGAGGTCAAGAGCGGCTACGGCCTCGACGTCGACACCGAGCAGCGCCTGCTCCGGCTGGCGCGCGAGGTCACGACGGAGACCACGTTCCTGGGTGCGCACGTCGTCCCGCCCGGCACCGACCGCGCCGAGTACCTCGCCCTGGTCACCGGCCCGATGCTCGCCGCCTGCGCGCCGCTCGCGCGCTGGGCCGACGTGTTCTGCGAGCCGGCGAGCCCGATCGCGTTCGACGGCGACGAGGCCCGGGAGGTCCTCGAGGCCGCCGCGCGGGCGGGGCTGGGCCTGCGCGTGCACGGCAACCAGCTCGGCCACGGGCCGGGCGCACAGCTCGCGGTCGAGCTCGGTGCCGCGAGCGTCGACCACTGCACCTACCTCACCGACGACGACGTCAGCGCGCTGGCCGGCTCGGGCACCGTCGCCACCCTGCTGCCCGGCGTCGAGTTCTCCACCCGCTCGCCGTACCCGGACGCCCGCCGCCTGCTCGATGCCGGGGTCGAGGTGGCCCTGGCGAGCGACTGCAACCCCGGCACCTGCTTCTCGACGTCGATGCCGCTGATGATCGCGCTCGCGGTCCGCGAGATGCGGATGACCGTCACCGAGGCGCTCCGCGCGGCCACCCTCGGCGGCGCCCGCGCGCTGCGTCGTGACGACGTCGGCCACCTGCGCCTCGGCGCCCGGGCGGACCTCGCCGTGCTCGACGCCCCGACCCACCGCCACCTGGCCTACCGCCCGGGCGTCCCCATCGCGCGGGGTCTGAGGCTCTAGGCCCAGGTGGCCCGCGCGTACTGCGGCTGCCACGAGCCGAGGTCCGTGACGCCGAGCTCGTGCGCGGCGCGCAGCGGCCAGAACGGGTCGCGCAGGCCCTCGCGGCCCAGCAGGATCGCGTCCGCCGACCCGTCGGCCAGGACCGCCTCCGCCTGCGCCGGGTCCGTCAGGAGACCGACCGCGGCGACGGGCAGCGCCGACGTCTCGCGCACCTCGCGCGCGGCCGGGACCTGGTAGCCGGGGCCGACGGGGATCTCCGCGGGCGCGTTGCCACCGGTCGAGACATCGACCAGGTCCACCCCGTGGCCACCCAGCTCCTTGGCCACCTGCGCGACCTCGTCGACGGTGAGCCCGCCCTCGACCCAGTCGGTCGCGGACAGCCGGACGAACAGCGGCTTGTGGTCGGGCCACACGGCCCGGACGGCGTCGGTCGTCTCGACGAGCAGGCGTGCGCGGTTCTCCAGCGAGCCGCCGTACTCGTCGTCGCGCTCGTTGGACAGCGGCGAGAGGAACTGGTGCAGGAGGTAGCCGTGCGCGGCGTGCAGCTCGACGACGTCGAACCCGGCGTCGTCGGCCCGTCGGGCGGCAGCCGCGAACGCCCCGGGGATGCGCGCGATCTCGTCGAGCGTCAGCGCGTGCGGGGTCGCGAGGCCGGGGAACGCGGTGGCCGACGGGCCGACGGTCGTCCAGCCGCCCTGGTCCACCGGCACGGAACCACGTCCGGCAGCGAACGGGGAGAACGTCGACGCCTTGCGGCCCGCGTGCGCCAGCTGCACCCCGACCAGGGTGCCGCGCTCGTGCACGAAGTCGGTGATCCGGCGCCACTCCGCGATGTGCAGGTCGTGCCACAGCCCGGTGTCCTGCGGCGAGATCCGCCCCTCGGGCACCACCGCGGTGGCCTCCGCGATCAGCAGCCCGAACCCGCCGGCCGCCCGGGACCCGAGGTGCACCAGGTGCCAGTCGTTCGGGCTGCCGTCGACCGCCGAGTACTGGCACATCGGTGCCAGCCAGGCACGGTTGGCGAACGTGGTGCCGCGCAGGGTCAGCGGCGAGAAGAGGAGGGTCACGTGCGGTCGCAACCGCGGCGGGCCGTCACGGATTCCCGGGCCCTTCGGCCCTCCCCGCGGCCGCGGGCCGACGCGACGATGAACGGGTGCTGAGCATCCCCGACACGGTCGACGCCCAGGCGGTCGCCGCGCGCCACAAGGTGGACCTCCTGGCCACACCGGGCCTGTTCCTGGTGCGGACCATGCTCGCCGGGGCGTACATCGGCATCGGCGTCCTCATCATGGCCACCGCGGGAGGTCCGCTGGCCGTGGCCGGGTCGCCGTTCACGCCGCTGGTGCAGGGCCTGGTGTTCGGCGTCGCGCTCACCGTGGTCCTGGTCGCCGGGGCCGAGCTGGCCACCTCCGCGATGATGACGCTGACCCAGGGCGCGCTGCGCGGCGTCGTCACCTGGGGGCGCGCGGGGCTGACCCTGCTCGCCTGCCTGGGCGGGAACCTGCTCGGGGCCCTGCTGTTCGCGTTCCTCGTGCACCTGTCCGGGGTCCTCGCGCCGGGCACGCCCGGCGGGACCGTCCTCGCGGGGATGGTCGAGCACAAGGCCCACACGACGTCGGTGCAGCTGTTCGTCCGCGGGATCCTGTGCAACCTGCTGGTCTGCCTGGCCGTCTGGGGTGCGGCCCGGCTGCGCAGCGAGGGGGCCCGCCTCGTGGTCGTCTTCGGCTGCGTGATGGTGTTCATCACCTCCGGCTTCGAGCACGTCGTCGCCAACATGACGACGTTCTCGCTCGGTCTGTACGGCGGCCTGCCGGGTGCCGACGTGGTCGAGATGGCCCGGAACCTCGCGCTCGTCGGGCTCGGCAACCTCGTCGGCGGCGCCCTCCTCGTCGGCGCCGCGTACGCGTACGGCAGCCATCCCGCGCAGACACCTCGTCAGCCGGTCGCCGCCGCCGCGCCGGTCGACCTCCGTGCGTCCTTGTCCTGATCGCGCCCGTTGTGCCAGGGTGTGCGCGCGTCGGCGGACGCCGACGTGGGGCTCGATCATCAGGGGTGAAGATGCACGTCACGAGCAGAATCGATCGTCCAGCAGGCGTCGGGTCGAGGGCGGTGCGTCGAGTCGGAGTCGCCTCGGCGACGTTGGGTCTCGTCCTGGCGTCGGTCGTCGTCACCGCAGTCCCGGCGTCCGCGGCGTACTCCCGGTGCGACAGGCTGTCGACCGTCTCGATCCGCGGCCAGTGGGTGGATGCTCCGGCGTTCTACAACCCCAACACCGGCGCGACGACGACCACGTGCTCGCTCTGGCAGACGACTCGGTACAGCCACGTCGTCCAGGAGCTCCAGTTCCACCTCGCCAACTGCTACCCGGCCCCGGTGGCGCAGGACGGGTACTACGGCCCGCAGACCGTAGCCGCGGTCAAGGCCGTGCAGCGCGAGCACGGGCTGGACCCCGACGGGGTGTACGGCCCGAAGACGCGGGACGCCATGCGGTGGAAGAAGCAGCCGGTCCACATCCCCGGCTGCATCTGACCGGTCTCGTCCGCGGTGCCGTCCTCGTCGGCGCCGCGGACGAGGACGGCACCGCGGACGAGACCACATCGGACATGTCCGGCTCGGGCGCGCTGCCCAGCGACCGGGACCCGCTGGCAATACGGTGACTCGCAACAGCGGCGTCACCCGACGCCGCCCGACCTCGCCCGCACAGGCCCCCTCCGAGGAGCACGCATGAGCACCTCCGACCCGCACCGCCCCGGCGGCGCAACAGACGGACCCGACGAGACGACGGACACGGGCACGGACGCGACGCCCGAGTCGTCCACGTCCGTCGAGGAGACGACACCCGCCGCCGACGACGCCGGCAGCCACGAGGTCGCGCCGACCGTCGAGACCCTGGACCCGCCCACGCCGGACGAGCCGGACCCGACGCCCGCCACGACACCTGAGCCCGCGAAGGCTCCCGAGCCGGTGACGCCCGCCGAACCCGTCGCAGGCACGATCGACGCCGACCTGCCGTCGGACACGAGCACGACCTCGACCACCCCCGTGACCGCGGCGACGGCTGCCGGTGCCGCGGCGACCACCGCCCGGACGCCGACCACGACCACGACCGAGCCCGGCACGGACACCGGTCGGCACGCGATCGTCCGACCTGCTCCCACCCCTCCCGACGAGCCGGGTGCGGACACGGCGGCGCCCGTCGAGCCTCCCCCGGACCCGGTCACGTCCTCGACGCCGACGCCGACGCCGACGCCGGACCACGACACACCCGAGCCGGTCGCCACGCCCGCTGCCGCACCTGTCGCCGCCCTCCCCCCGGCCTCCGCGCCGACACCGGCGACGACCGCCGCACCCGTCGCCGGAGAGGACGACCGGCTCTTCCCCGACCCGAGCGCACCGCGCAGCACCTCGGTCGGCTCGCACGTCCTGGGCGTCATCGTGGGCCTGGTCCTCGCCCCGATCGGCGTCGCGGTGCTGCTCCTGGGCGAGTCCCGGATCCTGCAGGCGCAGGTCAGCGGCTGGGACGCGTCCACCGAGGTCATGGGCATCGTGCTCGTCTCGCTCGGCCTGCTGCTCCTCGGCTGCGTGCTGCTGCTGGCGCTGTGGACCCCGGCGGTCCCGATCACGGGCGGTGCCGTGCTGACCCTCGCGGGCATCGTCTACCTGTACCTGCCGTCGGTCGCCCGCGAGCAGACGCTCAACCTCCTCACGTCGTCGGGCTGGCGCCTCACGGTCACGCAGGTGACCGTCGCAGGGACGTCCGGCATGGTCCTCGCGGTCGGCTTCCTGCTCCTGCTGGCGGGCATCGTGGCGGGGTCGGCCCGCCGTCGCGGGGTCCGGCTCGGGGAGTTCCGCGAGCGTCACCGCGTCTGAGCCGGGAGCATGGGCAGGCCGGGTCTCCGGCTAGAGTGCGGTCCGGACCCCGGTCCACCTGCATCGACGTCGCTGCACAGGAGGTGGTCCTCGTGACCGACACCACGCCCGAGACCCACGAGCCCGGGCTCGAGAACCTGCTCACGGAGGACCGCCGGTTCCCACCGAGCGCCGAGTTCGTCGCCCAGGCCAACGCCCAGCGGGGGTTGTACGCGTGGGCCAACGCCGACCGGCCCAGCTTCTGGGCGGAGCAGGCGCGTGAGCTGCTGACCTGGGAGAAGCCGTTCGAGGAGGTCCTCGACTGGTCGAAGGCGCCGTTCGCGCGCTGGTTCGCCGACGGCACGCTCAACGCGGCGTACAACGCGGTGGACCGGCACGTCGAGGCGGGCAACGGCGACCGGGTCGCCCTGCACTTCGAGGGTGAGGGTGGCGACACCCGCACGGTCACGTACGCCGAGCTGCAGCGCGAGGTGTCCCAGGCGGCCAACGCGTTCACGGCGCTGGGGGTGGGCACGGGTGACCGCGTCGCCATCTACCTGCCGCTGATCCCCGAGGCGGTCGTGACGATGCTGGCGTGCGCGCGCATCGGCGCCCCGCACTCGGTCGTGTTCGGCGGGTTCTCCGCCGAGGCTCTGAGCACACGGATCAACGACGCGGAGGCCAAGCTCGTCGTCACCGCGGACGGCGGGTACCGCCGCGGGTCCGCGAGCGCGCTGAAGCCCGCCGTCGACGAGGCGTTGACCAAGGGCACCCCGTCCGTGGAGCACGTGCTCGTCGTGAAGCGCACCGGTCAGGACGTCGCCTGGAACGACGAGGTCGACGTGTGGTGGTCCGACGTCGTCGACACGGCGAGCGACCAGCACACCCCGGTCGCGGTCGAGGCCGAGCACCCGCTGTTCATCCTCTACACGTCGGGCACCACCGGGAAGCCGAAGGGCATCTTCCACACCACCGGCGGCTACCTGACGCAGGCGGCGTACACGCACCGCAACGTGTTCGACCTCAAGCCCGAGACGGACGTCTACTGGTGCACGGCCGACGTCGGCTGGATCACCGGGCACACGTACGTCGTCTACGGGCCGCTGATCAACGGCGCCACGCAGGTCATCTACGAGGGCACTCCCGACACCCCGCACCGGGGCCGCTGGTGGGAGATCATCCAGAAGTACAAGGTCTCCATCCTGTACACCGCCCCGACGGCCATCCGCACGTGCATGAAGTGGGGCGAGGAGATCCCGAACCAGTTCGACCTGTCGAGCCTGCGCGTGCTCGGGTCGGTGGGTGAGCCCATCAACCCCGAGGCGTGGATGTGGTACCGCCGGGTCATCGGCGCGGACCGCACCCCGATCGTCGACACGTGGTGGCAGACCGAGACGGGCGCCATCATGATCAGCCCGCTGCCGGGCGTCACGGAGACCAAGCCGGGCTCCGCGCAGGTGGCCCTGCCGGGCATCGCGGCGGACGTCGTCGACGACGAGGCGCAGTCGGTGCCCGACGGTGGCGGCGGCTACCTGGTGCTCACCGAGCCGTGGCCGTCGATGCTGCGCGGCATCTGGGGCGACCCGGAGCGCTACGTCGACACGTACTGGTCCCGGTTCCAGGGCCTGTACTTCGCGGGCGACGGCGCGAAGAAGGACGCCGACGGCGACATCTGGCTGCTCGGGCGCGTGGACGACGTGATGAACGTGTCCGGTCACCGGCTGTCGACCACCGAGATCGAGTCGGCGCTCGTGTCCCACCCGTGGGTCGCGGAGGCGGCCGTCGTCGGTGCGGCCGACGAGACCACCGGTCAGGCGGTCGTCGCGTTCGTCATCCTGCGCGGGGACGCGGGCGGCGGTGACCAGGAGGCCGACACGGTCCAGACCGAGCTGCGCAACCACGTCGCCAAGGAGATCGGCCCGATCGCGAAGCCGCGGCAGATCCTCGTCGTCGCGGAGCTGCCGAAGACGCGGTCCGGCAAGATCATGCGCCGCCTCCTGCGCGACGTCGCCGAGAACCGTCAGGTGGGCGATGCGACGACGCTCGCGGACTCCTCGGTCATGGACCTGATCGCCCAGGGCCTGTCCGCTCCGGGGGCCAAGCAGGAGGACTAGGCCGGAGCCGGCTCCGATCTCGGAGCCGGCTCCCCCTCCGCCGCCTCGTTCGCCGGGCTCATCGCGAGCACGACGCACCCGGTGATCGCGAGGACGAGCCCGACGAGCACGCCGGGCAGCATGCCGTTCGCGACGGTGTCGCCGAGCACCAGCACCCCGACGGCGCCGGGCACGACGACCTCGATCACCGACAGGATCGCGGCGCTGGGCCCGGCGGCCAGCCGCTCCAGGGCACGCAGGTACCAGAGCGCGCCGACGATCCCGCCGACCACGATGCAGGCCGTCATGGGCTGCCAGAGGGTCGCCCAGATCCCGTCGTGGTGGTGCGACGCGCGCGCCGCGATCGCGGCTCCGGAGAAGCCGAGCCCGGCGATGGCGGCGAGCAACCAGCCGGGTCCCGACCGGTAGGACACGAGGGCGACGGCGACGAGCGCACCGGTCGCGACGAGCATGGCCCGCTCGAAGGACTCCGGGGGTGCGACCGCCGGCTGCTCGCCGGAGCCGAGCGCGATGAGCACGAGCGCGACGATGACGACGACGACCGCCGCGACGTCCAGGCGGCGCATGCGCGCGTGCAGGAGGAACCGGGCCCCCACGACGACCACGACGAGCATCGACGCCATGATCGACTGCACGACGAACAGCGGCAGGGTGTTCAGCGCGAGGAGCGAGAGCACGAACCCGACGCCGTCCACCACGAACGCACCGATGACCAGCGGTGTCAGGACGGCGGCGAGGCCGCGCGCCCGTCGCGTCGCGACCGCCTGCATCAGGGTGCTGGCACCGTAGGCGAGCGCGGACCCGATGGCGCACAGGAGCGAGACGATCACGGTGCGGAACCGATGTTCCCGAGGAAGCGCCCGATCACGGGTATCTCCGTGACGCCTTCCGCACCGGCCAGGACGAGGGCCTGCGTCGCGACGAGCTCGACGGAGTCCAGCACCACGTACCGCGGCACCCAGCCGGGGTCGAACTTCTCGTTGAACGTCGAGAGCGAACCCATCTGGGTGCCCTGCGACAGCCGCTGGAGGATGGGGCGGGTCAGGGACTCGATGCGGGAGCTCTCGGCAGGGTCACCCTCGAGGACCTCGCGCATCATCGCGAAGTTCAGCCCGAGCCCGCGCAGACCGGTGTCGGCCAGGTGCGCGATGGTCGCGACGATGTTCGCGTCGATGAGCCCGTTGGGCAGCCCCTCCGTGTCGGTGCGTCGCCGCATGACGTCGAGCGACCAGCCGCCGATCGCGGTCGCGGGGACCCACTGGCAGAACGCGTCGACGCGTCCCGCGGGATCGCGCGTGACGGAGAGCAGCAGGCCGGTGTCCTCGGGCTGGAACAGGCGCGAGAGCGTCATGGAGAAGCCCCGCTCGGTCTCGCCGTGCCGGGACTCCTCGCTCATCTGCTCGATCTGCGTGCGCAGGTCGGGCTCGATCGCCGACGGGTCGTGGAAGGTCGTCGTGTAGCCCGCGCGCTGGATGCGGTTGACCGCCTGCCGCAGCGACTTGTGCGACCGGCCCTCGAGGCTGAAGGTCGGGCAGTCGACGATGGCCTCGTCGCCGAGGTACACGGTGCGCAGACCGCTCGCCTCGTAGTGCGGGAGCCAGTCGGCGGCGGCCCCGATGACGGTCACGGACCAGCCGAAGTCGTCGGCGAAGTCGAGGAACTCCGCCCAGACGAGCCCGCGTTCCCCGGGCGGCCCGATCGGGTCCGGGGACACGAGGCACACTCCCCCGCGCACCGAGTGGGCGACGACGGACGATCCGGTGAAGAACCAGTCCTTGTCGTCCCGCAGCGCGAAGTAGTCGAGCGTCCCGTCGCCGTGCTCCTGAATCAGGAGCCGTGCCCGCTCACGCTCGTCGTGGTGGTCCTGGGGGCTGAGCCGGCGCGGTTGCCGCGGGGAGAGCAGGGACCAGAGCAGCGCGGCGACGAACACCAGGACCAGCGCGTAGGTGAAGGGGGCGACGATCTGCCCGAGCCGCTCGATCTGCGCGTCGGACGGGCCCGTGGTGACGGCCCAGACGGCCAGCGCGACGACGAGCACCCCGACGAGCACGACGACGGCGACCGTCGAGATCACGGCCCACCGGACGGCGCGGCGCGTCGGCAGCACGGGGAACGCGTCGCGCTGCGCTGCGAGCCACACGATGCCGACGGCGATCACCAGTGCGGGGACGAGCTCGGGTCCTTTGGCGAGGTGGATGGCGACCGAGACGGCCAGCGTCGCCAGGGTGCCCAGCCAGGCGAGCCGGTTCCCGCGCCGCAGCCCTCGGGCGGTGAGCAGGAGGACCACCGAGACCAGCGCGAGGGCGGGCCGCGCGGTGTGCACGGCCAGCTCCGGGACGAGGTCGCGGACGAGACCCATCCGCTCCCAGAGCGGCTCGATCGCCGCCGACAGCAGGCTCAGCACGGCCAGGACCAGCACCGCCCGGGAGGCGATCTCCCGCACCCGGCCGCGCCTGCGCTGCTCCTCGATCGCCGACGCCCCCGTCGTGGGTGGTCGCTGGACGACGCTGCTCCCCCTCATCCGTCCAGTCTGCCCGTTCCGTGCACCGGGGCGAGGCGACACCCTGGCGACAAGTGCGGAGGTCAGGGGCGGGGTCGCGTTCGGTGTGAAGCGTTTCGGGCCGTGGAGAGCGCCTCCCCGACCTGGTTGTGTGACCACGCACCCGCCCGTCGGCCGGCCGGCGGAACGGCGGGCGGGTGCTTCCACTCCAGAACCCCTCGAGGCTGCCGCGTGCCCGCGGCCGGCCCGATGCCCCAGGAACGAGGAAGTCCCATGAGGTCTCGACTGTCCAAGTTGTCCGGCGCCGCCCTGGCTGCCGCGGTCGTCGCGCTCGGCGCGACGTCGCTGATCTCGTCGTCGGCGCAGGCCGCGACGCCGCCCGGCCTGCACGTCTCCGGCACCCAGCTCGTGGAGAAGGACGGCACCCCCTTCATCGCCCGCGGCGTCAGCCACGCCCACACCTGGTACACGTCCCAGACCCCGACGGCGATCCCCGCGATCCGTGCAGCCGGCGCGAACGCCCTGCGCGTGGTGCTCTCCGGCGGTGACCGCTGGACCAAGAACGACGCCGCCGACGTCGCCAACGTCATCAGCCTCTGCAAGGCCAACAAGCTCATCTGCATGCTCGAGAACCACGACACCACGGGCTACGGCGAGCAGAGCGGCGCGGTCACGCTGGACACCGCCGCCAACTACTGGGTGAGCATCGCGTCGGCCCTCAAGGGCCAGGAGGACTACGTCCAGATCAACATCGGCAACGAGCCGTTCGGCAACAACGCCACGGAGAACGCCAAGTGGGCGTCCGCCAGCTCGGCCGCGATCATCAAGCTCCGCAACGCGGGCCTGCACCACAACATCGTCATCGACGCCCCGTCGTGGGGTCAGGACTGGGCCGGGATCATGCGGGACAACGCCGCGACGGTGGCCGCGTCGGACCCCGACAAGAACGTCCTGTTCTCCGTGCACATGTACGGCGTCTACAACAACGCCTCGACGATCAACGCGTACCTGGACGCGTTCAAGTCGAAGGGCCTGCCGCTCGTCATCGGCGAGTTCGGCTTCGACCACTCCGACGGCAACCCCGACGAGGACACGATCATGTCCGAGTCGGTCAAGCGCGGTCTCGGCTACTACGGCTGGTCCTGGTCGGGCAACGGTGGCGGTGTCGAGTACCTCGACATGGTGACGAGCTTCAACCCGTCGCAGCTCACCTCGTGGGGCACCCGCATCTTCAACGGCTCCAACGGCATCAAGTCCACGGCCGTGACCGCGAAGATCTACGGCGGCGTCCAGCCGACCACCCCCGCCCCGACCACGCCGGCACCGACCACGCCCGCGCCCACCACGCCGGCGCCCACGACCCCGGCGCCCACCACCCCGGCGCCGACGACCCCGCCGCCCTCGGACAAGGGGTGCACCGCTGCCCTCACGGTCAGCAACACGTGGCCCGGTGGCTACCAGGCCGCCGTCACCGTCAAGAACGGCAGCACGATGATCAGCAGCTGGAAGACGTCCTTCACGCTGCCCTCGGGTGGCGCGGTGGCGAGCGGCTGGTCCGGCACGTACTCGGCGTCCGGCTCGACCGTCACGGTGTCCAACGCCGCCTGGAACGGTCTGCTCGGCTCCGGCGCGTCGACCACCTACGGCTTCGTGGGCAGCGGCACGGCGCCGAGCTCCTCGACCACGGTGAGCTGCACCGCCAGCTGATCGCGCACTGATCGGACGCAGGAGGCCGGGGTCACGACGACCCCGGCCTCCTGTGCGTCTCAGGGGTGTCTCACGGGGTCCATGCCGGGGAGCGTCCGAGGTAGCGCAGCAGCACCTCGACCGGCCCGTCGCCCTCCTCGGCCGGCAGGACGGGTGCGTAGGCGAAGGCGCGCAGGGGCTCGACGAACTGCACCGCGGCCTCGTGCAGCGCGGCGGCGAGCTCGGGTGTGAGCGGGGAGGGCTGGCCGGTCGCCACCGCGATGTCCCAGGCGTGGACGGCTGCGTCCAGCGCGCACGCGGCCGCCCCGACCCACGGCGCGAGCGGGCCGACGGGCAGCGGCGTCGTGACGTCCGGGCCGTCTGCCGGGACCGTCGACCAGGCGAGGGCGGCGGAGCGGGTGGCGGACTCGACGAGGGCCACCGGGTCGCCGGTCAGGTGCCCGGACGGTTCGAAGGGGTTCTCCGTGGGCCACCCCTCACCGGTGATCGTGGCGGCATACCCCTGCTGGTCCCCTGCGGCGTGCTGCAGCACCTGCGCGACGGTCCACTGCGCGCAGGGCGTCGGGCGGTCCCAGGCGTCGGGCGGCACCGACGCAGCCACGTCGCGCAGCGCCCGGTGCGCCTGGTCGAGGACTGCCCAGCTGGTCGCGTTCTGCTCGGTCATCGTCGTGCCTTCCGTCGGCGGGTCGATGGTTCCACCCTACCAGAACGGAATGTTCCATTCCACTATTTCCAGAGCCTCCGGAGGTTGCGCGTCGCCTCGCGGCCCGCACGGTTGGCGCCGACCGTCGAGGCGCTCGGGCCGTACCCCACGAGCTGGACCCGGGGGTCGGCGACGACCTGCGTCCCGTCCATCACGATGCCGCCACCGCGGGCGCGCAGCCCGAGGGGTGCGAGATGGTCGAGGGCCGCCCGGTACCCCGTGCACCACAGCAGCGTGCGCGCCTCGACGTGCGCCGGGCCGCCGACCCAGCCCTCGCCGGGGCTGTCGGGAGCGTCCCACTCGACGCCGTCCGCGGTGATGCGGTCGAACATGGGCCGGGCGCGCAGGACCCCCGCGGTGATGCCGGTGCGGTACGCCGGCGTGAGCGGCAGGCCGGTCACGCTCACGATGCTCTCCGGCGGCAGCCCGGCGCGCGTGCGGTCGTCGACCCGCGCGACGGCGTCCCGGCCCACCTCGGGGGTGAAGCTCTCGTCGCGCCAGGCAGGGGGACGACGGGTGACCCAGGTGGTCGACGTGACGCGCGCGAGCAGGAGCGTGAGCTGCACGGCCGAGGTGCCGCCCCCGACCACCACCACGTGCCCGTCGGCGACGTCGGCGGGCAGCCGGAAGTCATGGGCGTGCAGCTGGCGCCCGCGAAACGTCCCGCGGCCGGGGTACGCGGGCCAGAACGGCTTCTGCCAGGTGCCCGACGCGTTGATCAGCCCGCGGGCGCGCCAGACGACGGACTCGTCGGGGCGCTCGACGCTGCGGGACCGCACCAGGAGAAGGTCCCCCTCGGACTCGACCCGCTCGACCCGCACCGGGCGCTGGACGCGCAGCTCGAACGCGTCCTCGTACTGCGCGAAGTAGTAGGGGACGGCGAACGCCGCCGGTTCGGTCGGGTCACCGACGACGAGAGGCATCCCGGGCAGCTCGTGAACCCCGTGCGCGTCCGCCATCGTCAGGTCCGGCCACCGGTGCTGCCACGCACCACCCGCCTGCGCACCGTCGTCCAGCACGACGAACGTCGCCGCCGCCTCTTCCCACCCGCGCTCACCGACCGCGACGAGCCCTGCCCGCCGCAGGTGGTACGCCGACGAGAGCCCCGCCTGACCCGCACCGATCACGACCACCGTGACGTCGACCGGGGTCGTCGTGCCCGCCCGTCGCGCCCGCCTCGACCGGCGGGTGTCCTGCGGGCGGTCGTCGAGCGGCAAGGCGTTCCCCGAGGCATCCATCGCCCGCCAACGTACCCGCTCACCCGACCGGCACCGTCCGGCTGAGGCTCTCTCGTGGTGGGATGGAGCCATGCTCGACGACGTGTCCATGCAGGTCATCCTCAGTGCGACGGCCGGCCCGCTGCCCGCCGCCTCCGCCGGCGCCGTGCGCACCCTCGCGGACCGGGCCGCCGCGGTCGACGGGGTCCCTCCGCTCTCGGAGCAGCCGTTGCTCTGGCTGAGCGCCTCCGAGGCGCCGGTGATCCACCTGTGCGCGTCCGTCGGTGCCGACCTCGTCGGCTACGCGCAGCTCGACGTCGGCACCCAGTCGTCGACGAAGGCGGAGCTGGTCGTCGATCCCGCGCACCGCCGCGCCGGGGTGGGCCGCGCGCTCCTGACCCGCGCGCTCGCCGAGACGGCGGTCGTGCCGGGGCGCACCCTGCGAGTGTGGGCGCACGGGGACCTGTCGGCGGCGCGACGGTTCGCCGAGGACCAGGGCATGGTCGTCGTGCGCGAGCTGCTGCAGATGCGCGTCGACCTGACGACGCGACCGGCGACCACCCCCGCCCTGCCGACGGGGGTCACGGTGCGGTCGTTCGAGCCGGGGCGCGACGAGGACGCGTGGCGCCGCGTGAACTCCCGGGCGTTCGCGTACCACCCGGAGCAGGGGCGGATGACGTCGGCGGACCTGCGCGCCCGGGAGCAGGAGCCGTGGTTCGACCCGGAGGGCTTCCTGCTCGCGGAGCGCGACGGGATCCTGCTGGGCTCGGTGTGGACGAAGGTGCACCCCGCGGGCGAGCACGGTGCGGAGCCGGTGGGCGAGATCTACGTGGTCGGGGTGGACCCGGACGCACAGGGACTGGGCCTGGGGCGTGCCCTGACGGCGCTGGGCCTGGACCACCTGGCCGCCCGCGGGCTGGGTGCGGCGATCCTCTACACCGGCGCGGAGAACACCGTCGCGGTGCACACCTACGAGCGCGCGGGCTTCGTCCGCTCGGCCGTGGACGTGATGTTCGGTTCGGATACCCCGAGTTCACCTGCGGGTGTCACGATGGGCGCATGACGGACGCCACCGCCCTCGACCCCGCCCTGGCCGCGGCCATCGCCGAGCACATGGCCCAGAGCGACATCGCGGAGCACATCGACAGCGCCGAGCCGCTGCCCGACGGACGGTTCCTCGATCGCGAGCTCTCCTGGCTCGCCTTCAACCAGCGCGTGCTCGAGCTGGCGGAGGACGAGGCCATCCCGCTCCTGGAACGCGTGCGGTTCCTGGCCATCTTCGCGTCCAACCTCGACGAGTTCTTCATGGTCCGGGTGGCCGGTCTCAAGCGGCGCATCGCGACCGGGATCGCGGTCACGGCCGCGTCGGGTCTGTCTCCGCGGCAGGTCCTGGAGGCGATCAGCGAGGAGGCGCACAAGCTCACGGCCCGCCACGCCGCGGTGTTCGCCGAGCAGGTGCAGCCCGCGCTCGCGAACGAGGGCATCACGCTGGTGCGTTGGGACGAGCTGGGCGAGAGCGAGCAGGACCGGCTGCGCAAGTTCTTCCGCCGGCAGATCTTCCCCGTCCTGACGCCACTGGCGGTGGACCCGGCGCACCCGTTCCCGTACATCTCGGGGCTGTCGCTGAACCTGGCCGTCGTGGTGACCAACCCCGCGACCGGCAAGGAGCACTTCGCGCGCGTCAAGGTACCGCCGCTGCTCCCCCGGTTCATCGCGGTCGACGCGTCGGGCCGGCCGAGCGCACCGGACGTCCAGGCGGCTTCGCCCGAGAAGGGCCCGATGTCGTTCGTGCCCGTCGAGGACGTCATCTCCGAGCACCTCGAGCAGCTGTTCCCCGGCATGGTCGTCCAGGAGCACCACACGTTCCGGGTGACGCGCAACGAGGACGTGGAGGTCGAGGAGGACGACGCCGAGAACCTCCTCAAGGCGATGGAGAAGGAGCTGCTGCGCCGCCGCTTCGGGCCGCCGGTGCGTCTGGAGATCGCCGACGGCATCAGCCCTCGCATCCGCAACCTGCTCATCCGGGAGCTCGACGTCGCGGAGGACGAGGTCTACCAGCTGCCCGCCCCGCTGGACGCGACGGGCCTCAACCTCATCGCCGACCTCGACCGCGCGGCCCTGCAGTTCCCCCGGTTCATCGCCTCCACCCCCCGTCAGCTGGCCGAGGTGGAGAGCGCGACGCCCGCGGACATGTTCGCCAAGATCCGCGAGCGCGACATCCTCCTGCACCACCCGTACGACTCGTTCTCGACGTCGGTGCAGACGTTCCTGCAGCAGGCCGCGGCGGACCCGCAGGTGCTGGCCATCAAGCAGACGCTGTACCGGACGTCGGGCGACTCCCCCATCGTCGACGCCCTGATCGACGCCGCCGAGGCCGGCAAGCAGGTGCTGGCGCTGGTGGAGATCAAGGCGCGGTTCGACGAGCAGAACAACATCTCCTGGGCGCGCAAGCTCGAGCAGGCCGGCGTGCACGTCGTGTACGGCATCGTCGGCCTGAAGACGCACTGCAAGCTGTCGCTCGTGGTGCGCCAGGAGTCCGACGGGCTGCGCCGGTACTGCCACATCGGCACCGGCAACTACAACCCGAAGACGGCGCGGCTGTACACGGACCACGGGCTGCTCACCAGCGACCCGGAGGTCGGCCAGGACCTGACCCGCCTGTTCAACCAGCTCTCCGGCTACGCGCCGAAGTCGCGGTTCCACCGGCTGCTCGTCGCCCCGCGCTCCGTCCGGGCCGGGCTCGTCGAGCGCATCGACCGGGAGGCCGACGCGGCACGGATGGGCCAGCCCGCGTGGATCAAGATCAAGGTCAACTCAATGGTCGACGAGGCCACGATCGACGCGCTGTACCGCGCGTCGCAGGCGGGCGTCCCGGTCGACATGGTGGTCCGCGGCATCTGCGCGCTGCGGCCGGGGGTGCCGGGCCTGTCGGAGAACATCCGGGTGCGCTCGATCCTCGGGCGGTTCCTGGAGCACTCGCGCATCTTCGCGTTCGCGCACGCCACGGCGCAGAGCGACGCGGGGTTCGAGGGTCCCGAGGTCTACATCGGGTCCGCCGACCTCATGCACCGCAACCTCGACCGACGTGTCGAGGCGCTGGTCCGCATCGCCGACCCCGACCAGGTCAGCGAGCTCATCGAGCTCATGGACGAGTCGACGGACGACGGCACGTCCTCGTGGCACCTCAACCAGGACGGGACGTGGCAGCGGCACCACCTCGGGCCGGACGGACCGCTCGTGGACCTGCAGGCCGCGTTGATCTACCGGCAGCGGCGCCGGCCGGGCACGGGACGGTGACGCCAGCTCACGCACCGGTCGTCGTCGAGGCGGCCGGGGCCCTGGTGTGGCGCGTCCGGCTGGGCACGCTGCAGGTCGCCCTGGTGCACCGCCCGCGCTACGACGACTGGTCGTGGCCGAAGGGCAAGGTGGACCCCGGGGAGACGATCCTCGCGGCGGCGACACGTGAGGTCGCGGAGGAGACCGCGCACGACGTCGTCCTCGGCATCCCGCTGCCCGGGCTCGAGTACGCGCTGTCCGATGGACGCCGCAAGCGGGTGCACTACTGGGCCGCCCAGGTGGCCGGGCGCCCCGACGCCGCCGCGCTGCGCGCCCGTGCGCCGGTCCCGCCGGTGTCGCCGAAGGAGATCGACCAGCTGCGCTGGTTCGACGTGGTCACGGCCGCCAAGCGGCTGACCCGCGACGACGACCGGGAACCCCTGGCGGAGCTCGTCGAGGCGTACGAGAAGGACCGGTTGGACACGCGCGCACTCGTCATCGCCCGGCACGGCACGGCTCGGCGGCGCGCGGACTGGAAGGGCACCGAGCTGGACCGCCCGCTGACGCCGGAGGGGCAGCGCCAGGCGCGCGCTCTCGTGCCCGTGCTGTCGACGTTCGGCGTCGCTCGCGTGGTCACCAGCGCGTGGGCGCGCTGCGTCAGCACGGTCGCGCCGTACGCCGCGGCGGCACAGGTCGCCGCCGAGGTCCTGCCCGTGCTCACCGAGGCGGAGCACTCGACGTCACCGGCCCGGGTGGCCGCGGAGGTCCTGCAGCTCCTGGAGCAGACCGGGGACGCCGTGCTGTGCACGCACCGGCCGGTGCTCCCGACGGTCGTCGACGTGCTGGCGCAGCACGCGCGCCGCAGCGTGGCCGACGCGCTGCCCGCCACGGACCCGTTCCTGCACCCCGCCCAGGTGCTGGTCGCGCACGTCGCGCAGACCCCGAAGGGCCCGCGCGTGGTCGCGACGGAGACGCACCGCCCGGGCGAGGCGTAACCGGACGAGGCCCGGGGGTGACATCCCCCGGGCCTCGTCCGTGCTGTGGATCAGCCGATCGAGCAGCTCACCGGTGTCGACGTGGTCGGTGCGGTGCCCGCGCCGTTCCAGCCGAACGCGGCGCTCGCACCCGCTCCGAGCGCGCCGTTCCAGGCCGCGTTCGAGACGGTCAGGGTGCTGCCGGACAGCCCGAACGTGCCGGACCAGCCCTGCACCGACCCGCTGCTGGGCAGGGTCAGCGAGGTCCTCCACGAGCTGATGGCGCTGGATCCGGCCGTGACCGTCACCGCGGCCGTGTAGCCGCCACCCCACGAGCTGACCTCGGTGATCCTGGCCGTGCACGCACCGGTCGACGGCGTCGACGTCGTCGGCGTCGGCGTGGCCGTGGAGGTCGGCGTGCTGGTCGGCGTCGACGTCGGTGTGGACGTCGGCGTCGGCGTCGGCTCCGTGGTGGTGCCGCCGAAGGTGATCTTCAGTGTGCCGTCGGCGTAGAACGACCACCCGAGCACCCCGGCGTACGTGCTGCAGGCCGGGCTGTTCGAGCCGGACCACCACGCGTTGTTGCCCCTGTCGGTGCCGATGATGCGGTCGGTGGACCCGCTGGAGCAGGACACGTTCCCGCTGAACACCGACGTGCCCCCGTCGAAGTTGAAGTTCCGCTCCGCGTTGCCGACGCTGACGTTGTTGGAGATGGTCATCGAGCCCGGGTTGCTGTTGAACGTGAACCCGTGCTTGCCGTTGTCGACCGCGTAGCTGTTCTTCACGACGTGGTCGACCTTGATGTCCTCGCCACCGAGCTTGAACCCGTTGCGGTCGCCGGCGCCGGCCTGGCCACCGTTGCTGAGCGTGCCGTTCTCGTACGCCAGCGAGTGCTCGATGGTCACGGCCCCGATCGCCCCGGTGTCGGACTTGGTGTACAGGTCCCAGCCGTCGTCGATGTTGTTGTGCGCGACGGTGTCCCGGAACACGTTGCCCGGGCCGGACGTGAGCTTCGCGGCGAAGCCGTCCGCGTCCTCACCGTCGGAGTCGACGTTGTCGTGCGACTCGCTGCTCACGACGAGGTTGTTCGACGGCCAGTCGGACTGGGGCGTGTCGGAGGCCATGCGCGAGATCTGCAGGCCGGTGTCCCGGTTGTTCCGGGTCACGACCCGCTCGATGACGTTGTTGCTGCCACCGAGGGAGATCCCGTTGTCGCCGGCCTTCTGCACGACGATGCCGTACACGTGCCAGTAGTCGGCATTGAGGGACAGGCCCCGGTTGGTGGTCGCCTCGCTCTGGGCGGAGAAGTCCAGCACGGGGGTCTCCCCCGGGTACGCGGACAGCAGGGTGCGGTTGCCCGACGTGCCGTCGTTGCCCGGGGCGATGACGATCGTCTGCGACAGGCTGTAGGTGCCACCCCGCAGGAAGATCTCGCCACCGGAGGCGACCCGGCTGATGGCCGAGGCCAGCGTCGTCGGGCTCGAGATGCTGCCGGCGGCGCTCGCACTGCCGGTGGGTGAGACGTACAGCGTGTCGGCACCCGGCTGCGGCTCACCCGTGGGGTCCGGCGTCTGCGTCGGGTCCGGCGTCTGCGTCGGGTCCGGCGTGGAGGTCGGGTCCGGTGTGGGGGTCGAGCCCGCGTACGTCTCGATCTCGGCGATCTGCGGTGTGCTGCTCGCGCTCGAGATCACCAGGCTGAGCTTCTTCAGGCTGGTCGACGAGAAGCTGACCGGACCGGCACCGCTGCCGGTCTTCAGGACGCTGCCGTTGTCCGCGTTGACCAGGCTCCAGGAGCCGAGCCGGCCGGTCGCGCCGGACGCCTCGACGATGACGGCCGACGAGACCGTCGTCGCCGACGACCACTTGACCGAGATCGTGCCGGTGGTGCCGCTCGGCGACCAGTAGGTGCTCGTCTTGCCGTCGACCACGTTGCCGTAGGAGGTACCGCTCGCCTTGCTCGAGCCGTCCGCGCCCGCTCCGATGCTGAGGTTGGTGCCGCTCGGCGCGGTCGATGTCGCGGTCGGGGTGGGGTTCGAGGTGGTGGACGTCGGGTTGGGGGTCGTCGGGTTCGCCGTCGTCGGGTTCGACGTCGGTGTCGTGGGCGTGCAGGACCCGTCGGAGACCTTCAGGCCGGTGTTGGCGCCGGCGGTCTGGGCGACGACGTTGGGCACGCAGCTGGCACCGTCGAGGCTGTAGGAGTACGGGATGGACACCGACGTCGTGGACGTCACGTTCGGCCCGGCCGGGNTGTTGGCGCCGGCGGTCTGGGCGACGACGTTGGGCACGCAGCTGGCACCGTCGAGGCTGTAGGAGTACGGGATGGACACCGACGTCGTGGACGTCACGTTCGGCCCGGCCGGGTTGTTGTCACTGCTCTTGGACGACCAGGTGATGTTGTCGAAGATGTTSCCCGCGACCTGCCASGTSCCSGCCTCGTCGGTGTAGAACGTGCCCAGCACGTCCTTGGAGTCCTTGAAGTAGTTGTTCTCCACCTTCGCCTTCGCACCCGCCCGGGAGTTGATCCCCGACTCGTGCAGGTTCACGTAGGAGTTGTTGTAGATGTGCGCGACCCCGCCGCGCAGCAACGGGGTGCGCGAGTCCAGGTTCGAGTACAGGTTGTGGTGGAACGTGATGTTCCCGCTGCCCGTGTCGGTCTCACTSGASCCGATCAGCCCACCACGACCCGAGTTGCGCAAGATGCTGTAGGACAACGTCACGTACTCGACRTCGTTCTTCAGGTCGAACAGCCCGTCATAACCCTCCGACTCCCCACCCGAGGCCTCCAGGGTCACGTGGTCGACCCACACGTTGCGCACGGTCGACTCCATGCCGATCGCGTCACCACCGTTGGACGTCGGCGAACCCGACTTCTTCACGTTCTTGACCGTGACGTTCTGGATGATGATGTTCTTCGAGTCCCGGATGTGGATCCCGATCTGGTCGAACGTGGCCCCACCACCCACCCCGACGATCGTGACGTTGCTGATGTTCTTCAGCTCGATCACCCCCGACGCCGTCGAGCAGCTGCCCGAGACCTGCGAGGTGTTCCCCACCGTGATCGTGCCCGAGACCTGGATCGTGATCGGSGTGCTGKTGCTCGCCCGACCACACAACGCCTGATGGATCGCCGTCCCGGTCGACGCCGTCACGGTCGCACCACCGGCACCACCGGTCGTGCCACCGTTCTGCGTCGCAAAACCGGTCACCCCACCGGTCGCCGCCTGCGCGCGTCCCGGTCGACGCCGTCACGGTCGCACCACCGGCACCACCGGTCGTGCCACCGTTCTGCGTCGCAAAACCGGTCACCCCACCGGTCGCCGCCTGCGCCGTGGACATCGAGATCGCGGTGACGCCGATCGTGGCCGCCATGGCCAACGTGGCCACCGCCGCCAGGGGGCGTCGTGCTAGTGCTCGTCTCATCGTTGCCTCGTCTTCGTCATTGGAGTAGGCCGCTGCCTCGACTCACGGAGTCAGGCGTCCGGTTCGTCGGAGCGTGAGCAACCGGTTTCTCGATGCTAGGAGATCGCTTTCCGTCCACCGAGTGCCTAAACGATTCGGCACCCTGTTTCTCATTCGGGCGCCACGTACGGTCCAGGCAGCCAGGTCCTCACCGACCTCGGGCGATGTCCAGTCATATCGCCGGAGCCCACGAGTCACACGGTGGGGCCGTCAGCCCGCCTCCGTCACAGGCTGGCGCAGGATCGTGCGCTGCTTCTCGGGCGCGACCCGGCGGCGGTCGCTCAGGTAGACCTCGTGGTGCGTGCCCACCATGCGCAGGCCGTTGCCCGGGATGAACTCGTCGTGCAGCCGCGCCAGGACGCCGGACTCGTCGTCGAACGAGCCGACGTGCAACGTCTGCACGCACAGCCCTTCGGACAAGGTCTCCAGCCGCACGTCCGCTGCGCCGACCTTCTCGACCGCCGCAGCGACCATCCCGGCGTCCAGCCAGTCCGGGACCAGGATCATCAGCGTCCAGTCCCACCGGGACTTGTCCCGTGCCGCCGTGAACGCCTCCATGTCCTCGGCCCACCACAGGCCCTCGAGCGGCGGCACGACGTAGTCCCGGCCGAGCTCACTCCTGCTGGCGAACTTGAGCGTGTACGCCACCGGGTACAGCACCTCGACCGCACGGGCGAAGTCGGGCGACGAGTTCGGGTCCCCGTGGCCGTCGACCATCAGGTACTGCAGGTCGGGCACGTCGAGGAGCCGGAACTGCCCCTGCCGCGCCTGGTAGATGTCGAGCGACTTCTTGACGTCGACCTTCTCCGTCACAGTGCTCTCGCGACGACCGTCGCGGTCCCGCACGCTGCGCAGACCACCGCGTCCTGGACCAGGTGGAAGCTCGCGCACTCGGGGTTGGTGCACGTGCGGGTCTCGGTGCCGGCCGGACGTGGGTGCGGCTCCGGGTGACCCTTGAGCGGCATCGGCGTCGAGTAGATCGGAGCGATCGGGCCCCCGCCCGGTGGCGGTACGCGCAGGACCGTCCAGACCGTCGGCCTCCCGCACACGGGACACGTCGTCGCCGTCTGCACCTTCCCGTTCGCGGCGCACCCCTCGGTGGTGCACCTGCGGGCCACGTTGGACATGGCAGCTCCCTTCGCGGTCAGGCGGTCCGTCGACGCGCCCGGACGATCAGCGGGATCCCGACGCCGAGACCGGCGACGAGGAGAGCGACCAGCCACCACACCCACGCCGGGGTGCCGTCGGCCGACTCGGCCGGCTCGTCGGTCGACGCGGACGGTGACGGTGCGGGGTCCTCGGTCGGCGTCGGGGTCGGGGTCGGGGTCGGCTCCGGGGCCACCGCGGTCTCGGTCGCGGGCGGCTCCGGTGCGACCGTCGGCTCCGGTGCGACCGTCGGCTCGGGTGCGGCCGTCGGCTCCGGCGCCGGTTCCGGTGTGGGGGTCGGCTCGGGTGCCGTCTCGGTGGCCGGCGGCTCCGGAACCACCGCGGTCTCGGTCGGGGTGGGAAGGACGGGCAGCGTCGGCACCGGGATCGTCGGGAGCGTCACCGTCGGCGTCGGCAGCGTCGGGAGCGTGATCGTCGGCGTCGGCAGCGTGAAGGTCGGGGTGGGAAGGCTCACCCCGCCGTCGCCGCACGACGCCAGCAGGACCATCGCCACGAGCGCGCCGGCGACTCCCGACGTCCGACGGACGAACTTCCGTGGTGCGTCCACCCCAGGCCCCTCTCGGAAGCTGCTCGACCGCGCACGACGATGCGGACATCTGACCACACTCCGCCGCTCGGCAGGGGCCGGAGGGCAGAGGAGCACAGGTCGAGGCCGAGTCCCACGATGACGCGGTCGAGGCCCGTCGGGTGCCGCGCCGGGCGGTCACGACGGGGGCGTGCAGGAGCGCGACGTCGAGGATCCGGTTCGCGAGTCAGCGTCGTCGCTGCACCCGTGCGGATGCCAGGAAGACGAGGCCGATCACGACAAAGGCCACGCCGCCGTCCCCGGGCCCGAGGAACAGCCCGGTCCCGACCACGAGGAAGAGGATGCCGATCGCCAGCAACGCGCGGTTGCTCGTCGCCGGCTCGCCTCCCTCCGCGGCTTCGGTCACCGGTCGTTCCTGCTCGTCCACGCGACCCTCCGTCCGAGGCACCCCACAGCGCCGCGGACGACCCTAGCGAAAGTCCAGGCACCCTGCGGACAACCCGGACATCCCGGTCACGCGAGACCCTCGACGCGAGTGCGCGCCGCGGTGGAATGCGCTCTCCGAAACGATTCAAGGTCCTGCGGTCACGCAAGCTGCGCCCCTAGCGTGCGAGAGCCGACCGGCCGGAAGCGTCCAACGGAGGGCGCCCGCACCGACGCCGGTGGCGCCTCTGAAAGGTGCCCGCATGACCACCGAACCCCTCGCACCCCGAACCCGGCGCACCCGGGCCCGCGCCGCGTTCGCCGGGCTGGCAGCCGCCGCGGTCGCCGTGACGTCCCTCGTCCTCGCTCCACCCAGCCATGCCGCACCAGGCACGAGCTGTACGGGCTCGACCGTCCACGGCTCCGCGGTGCAGGACGGCAGCACCTGGCGCGCGTACCGCGGCAGCACCCAGGTGTGGAGCGGCTCGGACATGCTCACCGCGATCAACACCGCGATCGGCGCGCTCGACGCCGGACGCACCAGCAAGCAGCGCGTCGTCGTCAACGGCTCGGGCACGATGAGCGCCAACGCCCGCATCACCCTGCCCAGCTACACGACGCTCGAGTCGTGCGGCACCATCCACGTCAGCGGCAGCGGGTCCGGCAACGTCGCCGGTGTCTACGCCCGCGGCGCCACGGACGTCGAGGTCGCACGCCTCGCGCTGACCGGCACACCCGTCTACGGGATCTTCCTGCGCAACGTCGACAACGTGCGGCTGCGGGACATCGACATGAGGCTGTCCGGCGGCGGGATCGGCATCCGCGTCGACAACCACGGCGACACCAGCCGCTACGTCCGCAACATCACCATCAACAACGCGTACGTGTCCGGTGCCGGATCCCACGCCGTCGAGACGTACGGCGTCGACGGCCTCACCGTCGGCACCATCACCGCCCGCAACGTCGGCGAGTCCGGGCTCCTGCTGAACGCGACCATCAACGCGACCATCAGCCTCGTCGACGCCCAGAACGCCGGCAGCGGCACCGGTTACGCCGCGTTCCGCATCGCCAACCGTGCGGGGCGCATCGGCTCGTCGTACCCCACGAACATCGAGGTCGGCACCGTCAAGGCGAGCGGCGGCGGGCGTGGCGTGTTCTGCGTGTCCGAGAGCGGCGGCCTGCGCATCAACAAGGTCGAGCTCTACCGGACAGGCAACAACCCGGTCCTCATCGAGAACTGCACCAACGTCAGTCTCGCCACCTCGGGCGGCACCATCCAGGGCGGCGACGTCCGGCTCGCCGCCCGCTCCGACATGTCCGCCACCCGGGACATCACGCTGCGCAACCTCAAGCTCACCGACGGGGCCCGCATCGTCGAGAAGCCCTGCGTCTCGAACCTCGTCATCTCGAACGTCAGCGGCACGGTCGTCCGCTGCTGAGCCCGGTCGGCCCGCACCGCACTCAGTGCGGTGCGGGCGGCGCGCTCCCGCGACCCAGCAGCGCGGGCGCACCGACGAGCGCCGCCGCGAGGAACGCGCCTGCGAGCACCAGGTACGCCGCACGGATGCCCCACGTGTCCGCGACCGCGCCGAGGGCGACTGCCGTCACGAGCCCGCTGCCGGGCAGCGCCGCCGTCCACGCCCCCATCACCCGGCCGCGCAGGTGCGGCGGCGACGTCAGCTGCACCAGCGTGTTCGCTGCTGCGACGAACCAGATCGACACGAACCCCAGCAAGGCCGCGGCGACCGCCGCCACCACGAACCCGGGGGCCAACGCGAGAGGCACGATCGCGAGACCGGTGCCGAACGCGAGGACAAGCACGATCCGCCCCGTCGGTGCGGCCCGGCCACCCGCCGCCGCGATCGCCCCCGGCAGCGCGCCCAACCCGAACGCGGCCATGAGCGCTCCGAAGCCCTGCGGGGGCAGGTCGAGTGCCTCGGTCGCGAGGACGGGCACCAGGATCCCCTGATTGAAGATCATGGTGCTGGCCGCCGCGAGCAGCAGGCACGCCCGGATGACGGGGTGCCGGAACGCGAAGGCCAGGCCGTCGCGGAACGACACGGCGGGTGCGTCGGAGGGCGACGCGGGGGTCGCCGGCCGGACGCGCAAGGTGATCAGCACCCCGAGCGGCAGCAGGTAGGTGCACGCGTTGAAGGCGAAGCACGCGGCAGGCCCGACGAGCGCGAGCAGCAGCCCGCCGACTGACGGCCCGACGACACGCGCCGCGTTCATCACGACCTCGTACAGGCCGACGGCGCTGGCCAGCCGCTGGCGGCCGACGAGGTCCAGCACGAACACCTGCCGGGCGGGCCCGTCGACGGCGGCGACGACCCCCGACACGAACGCGATCACGAGCACCATCCACAGGGTGATCGCACCGGTGGCCGTGAGGGCGGCGAGCAGGAGGCCGATCGACAGCAGGAGGACCTGCGTGACGAGCAGCAGCCTGCGGCGGTCGAACCTGTCGACGAGCATCCCGGCCGGCGCCGAGCCGAGGAGGATCGGCAGCATCGCCGCCGTCGTCACCAGCGCGAGGTCGACCGCCCGCCCGGTCATGCTCAGCACGAGCCACGCCAGCCCCGCCGCCTGCGTCACGTGCCCGGACGACGAGAGCACCTGACCGAGGAACCACCACCGGTAGCGCGGGTCGCGCAGCGACGAGAACGCCGCCCTCGTCCGGTCGACCCCGGCGCGGAACCCACTGGTGCTCGCCGTCGCGAGGTCGTCGGGTGCCTGGGTCGGGGTCTGCGTCACACCGGCGGATCCTGCCAGCACGTACGCCCGGGGCCGACCGATTAGTCGCTCGTGCAGCCCGGGCAGCCGCGCTTCAGGTCGATCTCCGTGTCGACCGTTGCCGACGCGTCGTCGAACCCGGTGCTGACGAACTCACCGGTCGCTCAGCCCAGCGGAGCCTTCGTCGTGCAGTCGATCTTGGTGTAGCGCCGACCCTTGTCGTCGAGGGAGGTCCCGCCCGACCCGTACGCACGGCACCCCGTGTAGCTGTCGACCGGAGGAGCGGCGGGTGCGACCGGAGCCGCGGGGGCGGGGGCAGGTGCTGCCGGCGTCCGCTTCCGCGCCGCGGCCTTCACGGCCCGTGCCGCCTCCGCCTGTGCCGCCGCAGCCACCCGCTCCGCCTCGGCCTGGGCAGCAGCAGCCTGCTCCGCCGCGACGCGCGCAGCCTCCGTCGCCCGCCACGTGGTCGTCTCGCCGACGCGCACGGTGACCGCGGCCTGCGCTGCAGCCGTGCGGGTGCTCAGCGTCCGGATCCGGCCCACGTTCAGACCGAGAAGTCGGTGGTCACGCGGGTCGGCAGCGAGGACCGCGCTCACGGCCGCACCGGTAGCAGCAGCCACCGTGAGCTGGGCGGCGTAGGCGTCGAACGCCTCGACCCCGGCTCCGGCGGCCGGCGGCTGACCCGCGAGCGTCGCCGCGGACTGCTCGAACGCCGCGACCTGACCGGGAACCGTGCAGGGCACCGACTCGGCGTAGAGGCCCAGCTTCGCCGCCCGGGCCGACCTCTGCGCCGCGAGGACGTCGTCGTAGAACCTGTCGTTGCCGCCGATGACGAGCGCGTCCGCCAGCCCGGCGCGGGCGATCTCACCGTTCACGAACGCACCGCCGACGTACACCGCGGCCAGCTCACGGCCGTAGCGGTCGTGCTTGATCCGGTCGTGCACCAGCTTCACCGTCGTGCCTGCGGGGAGCCGGGTGCTCAGGAACGTCGACGCCTCCGGGCCGAGGCACTCGACAGGGCTCGCGGGGTCGACCGACTCGGGCGTGTCGATGTTGAGCAGCCGGACACGGTGCTCGCCGGTGGAGTCCCGGACGACGACCGTGTCCCCGTCGACGACCCGGACCACCCGGGCCGTCCGGTCGACCAGCTCAGCAGCGCGGGCGCGGTCGGAGGCGGTGGCAGGCACGGCACCGGCGACGACGAGGACGCCGGACACGACGAGGGCAGCAATGACCTTCATGACGAGAACTCCTACGACGGTGACCACACACCGGCAGGAGTGGGACGACACGGGCTGGAACGGGTGGATCGGACATGGTCCGGACATGGAACGAGCCGGAGACCTTGAGGTCTCCGGCTCGTTCACCTGTGCGCGAGGGGGGATTTGAACCCCCACGCCCTTTCGGACACTGGCACCTGAAGCCAGCGCGTCTGCCGTTCCGCCACTCGCGCGCGCCGCAGAACACTAGCACGATGCCAGGGCTGGTCCTGAACCGTCAGGGAGGCCCGAAGGGACGCCGCGCGCACATCACCCTGCTTCCGACCCCGTACCGGCGCGTCACAGATACGATCAAGGCGGATTGCGGGTAGGGCAGCTGCACGCAGACGCGCACGAGGGACTGGGGAGGTGGGCGTGGGCATCCTCGACAGGTTCGAGAACGGCGTGGAGCGGGTGGTCAACAACGCCATCGCCAAGGCCTTCAAGAGCGAGCTCAAACCGCTCGATCTCTCCAGCGCGCTGCGCCGCGAGGTGGACGACCGGGCCGCCGTCGTGGGGCGGGATCGCACGGTCGTGCCCAACGAGTTCACGATCGAGCTCGCGACTGCCGACTACGACCAGGTGGAGTCGTGGGGTGCGGAGGCGTTGGCGGACGAGTTCGCCAACAACGTCACCGACTACGCGGCCACGCAGCGCTACGCGTTCGTGGGGCCGGTGACGGTGTCGTTCAGCGAGGACAGCGAGCTGGAGGCTGCGCGGTTCCGGGTGCACAGTGCGACGGTGCGCGGTGCGGTCGCGCCCGCGTCGGCGTCGTCGGCGCCCAGCGCGCGGCACCCGTTGGTGGACATCGACGGTCAGCGTTACATCCTCACCGGCCCGGTCACGGTCATCGGGCGCGGCTCGGAGGCGGACATCATCGTCGACGACCCGGGCGTCTCGCGGCGGCACCTGGAGATCCGGGTGACGGGTGACGGGGTCGTCGCGACGGACATGGGATCGACCAACGGACTCTTCGTCGAGGGCCACCAGGTTCCGGCCGCGACCCTGCTGGACGGCAACACGCTGACCATCGGGCGCACCCGGATCCTGTTCTGGACAGGCGGCGAGCCGGACCTGGACGAGTGACGCCGGCACATGAGTGAACTGACGATCACCCTGCTGCGGCTGGGGTACCTGGCCCTGCTGTGGGTGCTCGTGCTCTTCGCCATCGGTGTGCTGCGGCGGGACCTGTACGGGACGCGGATCACGGACCGGCGTCGCCGCAAGGCGGCCGTGCCCGCTGGGTCGGCCGCTGCGGCGGTCGCGACGGAGCCGACGAAGCCGGAGACGGCCCCGACCCGCATCCCGCGCTCGGCGCGCAGCGGGAGCGGCCCGGGTCGGCTCGTCGTGACCGAGGGCCCGCTGCGCGGCACGATCGTCCCGCTGGGCACGTCGTCGGTCCTGATCGGCCGCGCGCCCGGCTGCACGCTCGTCCTGGACGACGACTACTCGTCGTCGCGGCACGCCCGGATCTTCCCGCAAGGCGGCCAGTGGTTCGTCGAGGACCTCGGCTCGACGAACGGGACGTACGTGGCGGACCAGCGCGTCGAGGCTCCGACTCCCGTCCCGACGGGTACACCCGTCCGCGTGGGCCAGAGCGTTCTCGAGCTGCAGAGGTAACCCGGTGTCCGTCGCACTCAGATATGCGGCGCGGTCCGATGTCGGACTCGTGCGCTCCAACAACCAGGACTCGGCCTACGCCGGTCCGCACCTGCTGATGGTCGCGGACGGCATGGGCGGGCACGCGGGCGGTGACGTCGCGTCGTCGGTGGCGGTCGCCGCGTTCGCGCCGTTGGACGGGGAGTCGCACGGTCCCGACGACGCGCTGGACCAGCTGGAGACGGCCCTGGCCGACGCGCGCGACGAGATCATCGCGCGCAGCGACGCCGACCCGGAGCTGAGCGGGATGGGCACGACGGTGCTCGCCATCCTGCGCGCCGGCAACAAGCTCGCGATGGTGCACCTGGGCGACTCGCGCGGGTACCTGATGCGCGACGGCATCCTCACGCAGGTCACCACCGACCACACGTTCGTGCAGCACCTCGTGGACATCGGCCGGATCACGCCGGAGGAGGCCGAGCACCACCCGCAGCGGTCGGTCGTGATGCGGGTGCTGGGCGACTTCGACCCGGAGGTGACGCCGGACCTGTCGGTCCGGGAGGCACGCAAGGGCGACCGTTGGCTGCTGTGCTCGGACGGCCTGTCGGGCTTCGTGAGCGCGGAGACCATCGAGGAGACGATGGCGACGATCGCCGACGTCGACGCGTGCGCGGACCGGCTGGTCCAGCTCGCGCTGCGGGCGGGCGGCGGGGACAACATCACGGTCGTGCTCGCGGACGTGGTCGAGCTCGACGACGTGGCCGACGGGCAGGGGCCGACGACGAACGCCACCGTCGTCGGCGCCGCTGCGCTGAGCCGCAACGACCCGACGTCGGCCGCCGACGGGCCGGCGGCGCGGGCCGCAGGTCTGGCCCGGGCTGCGCAGGTGGTGGACGAGGACGCGCCCGAGACGGCTCCGGCCGAGGGCGCGACGGACGAGGACGACGAGCCCGCTCCGGCACCACGCCGCTGGCGGACTGTCGTCACGTGGCTGGGTATCGCCGCCCTGGTCGTCGGGGCGGCCGTGATCGCGTACGGCTGGACGCAGACGCAGTACTACGTGGGGGTCGACGACGAGGAGGTCGTGATCTTCCGCGGGCTGCCGCAGACCCTGGGCCCCGTCGCGCTGTCGTCCGTCGTCGAGCGGACCGGCACGTCGCTGGACGAGCTCGGCTCGCGCTACCTGCGGGAGCGCGTCGAGCAGACCATCCACGCGGACTCCCTCGACGACGCCCGCGGCCTGGTCGCCATGCTCGAGGAGGACACGGTCACGCCCCCGCGGCCGACGCCGACCGCGACGCCCAGCGCCACGCCCAGCGCCTCGCCGTCCGTCCCCTCCGGGACGGCCACACCGTGAGCCGCGCGTGATGGCTACCGTCCAGCCGCACCGGGTGCGGGCGGGCCGGGGTGTCGAGCTCGGCCTGCTGCTGCTCGCCCTCGCCATCGGCGTCGCGTCGTACGCGCTCGCCGGCATCGGCACCACCGACGAGGTCCCACCCGACGTGATCGGCTACGGGCTCGGCATGGCAGCCCTCGCGATCGGCATCCACCTCGTGCTGCGGTGGCGTGCACCGTTCGCGGACCCGGTGATCCTGCCGATCACCGTGGCGCTGAACGGCATCGGGCTCGCGATGATCTACCGGATCGACTTCGCGTACGCGGCACGGGGCCGGGAGGACGGGTTCGCGCAGCGCCAGCTGGTGTGGACGGCGGTCTCGGTGATCCTCGCGGCGGCGGTCATCATCCTGCTGCGCGACCACCGCACCCTGCGCCGCTACACGTACACCGCGATGATCACCGGTCTCGTCCTGGTGCTGCTGCCGCTGGTGCCCGGGCTGGGCCGGACCATCAACGGCGCCAGCATCTGGGTGCGCGTCGGCGGGGTCGGCTTCCAGCCGGCCGAGTTCGCCAAGATCGCGTTCGCCGTCTTCTTCGCGGGCTATCTGGTCACCCATCGCGACACGTTGGCGCTCGCCGGACCGAAGGTGCTGGGCCTGCAGCTTCCCCGTCCGCGGGACCTGGGGCCGATCCTCATCGTGTGGGGGGCGTCGGTCGCCGTCCTCGTCCTGGAGCGCGACCTGGGCACGTCGCTGCTGTTCTTCGGTCTGTTCGTCGCGATGCTCTACCTGGCCACGGAACGCCTCAGCTGGGTCGTGATCGGCCTGCTGCTCTTCGTCGCCGGCGCAGTCGTCGCGGCCGGTGCGTTCTCGCACGTGGGCGCGCGGTTCGACGCCTGGCTCAACGCCTTCGACCCGGCCGTCTTCGACCAGAGCCCGGGCGGTTCCGGGCAGCTGGTCCGAGGGCTGTTCGGCATGGCCAGCGGCGGCCTGTTCGGCACCGGCTGGGGGCAGGGGCGGCCGGACCTGGTGCCGTTCGCCGAGTCGGACTTCATCGTCGCGTCCCTCGGTGAGGAGCTGGGCCTGACCGGTCTGCTCGCGATCCTGCTCTTCTTCGCGATCCTCACCGAGCGCGGCATGCGCACCGCGATCGGGGTCCGCGACGGCTTCGGCAAGCTGCTCGCGGGCGGCCTCGCGTTCATCGTGGCGCTGCAGACGTTCGTCGTGGTCGGCGGCGTCACCCGGATCATCCCGCTCACGGGCCTGACCACACCGTTCATCGCGTACGGAGGCTCGTCGCTCGTCGCCAACTGGGTCATCGTCGCGCTGCTGCTGCGGATCTCCGACGAGGCCCGCCGCCCGGCACCGTCGATGAAGCCGTCCCTGACGCCCATCGCGGGGACTCCGGTCGTCGGCGGCAGCAACGAGGATGACCAGCCGACCGAGATCATGCGGGGGGTGCGATGAACACCCCGCTCCGCCGGCTCGCCACCGTCGTCCTCGTGATGTTCGTCGGCCTGATGGCCAGCGCCACCTGGGTGCAGTACGTCCAGGCGGACCGCCTGAACAACGACAGCCGCAACGTCCGCACCCTGTACCGCGAGTTCGGCAACGCGCGCGGGCCCATCGTCGTCGCCGGCGAGGCCATCGCGCTGTCCACGAAGGTCGAGGACCCCTACGGCTACCAGCGGTCGTACACGAACGGCGACCTGTACTCCGCCGTGACGGGCTTCTACTCGGTGGTGAACGGCCGCTCCCAGCTCGAGCGGGCCGCGAACGAGGAGCTGACCGGGCGCGGGGACCGCCTGTTCTTCTCCCGCATCCGTGACCTGATCACCGGGAGCCAGCCGGAGGGCGCTGCAGTCGAGACGACGATCAACCCGGCGGCGCAGCAGGCGGCGTTCGACGGCCTGGCCGGCCAGCAGGGTGCGGTCGTCGCGATCGAGCCGTCGACGGGCAGGATCCTCGCGCTCGTCTCGACGCCGGGCTTCGACCCGAACGCCCTCGCGACGCACGACATCACGGCCGCGAGCGCCGCCTACCAGGCGCTGGACGTCGCCCCCGGCAACCCGCTGCGCAGCAACGCGACGGAGGAGCGCTACCCGCCGGGGTCGACGTTCAAGCTGGTCACGGCCGCGGCTGCGCTCGAGAGCGGCCAGTTCACGCCCGAGAGCACCCTGCCCGCCCCGGTCCGGCTCACGCTGCCGCAGACGTCGTCGACGATCGGCAACTTCGGCGGAGGGGGCTGCGGCGCCGACCCGATCTCGCTGGCCGACGCGTTGCGCATCTCCTGCAACACGTCGTTCGCGCAGCTGGGCATGGACGTGGGCTCCGACGCGCTGCTCACGCAGGCGGAGCGGTTCGGGTTCAACGACCCCGACCTGACGATCCCCATGCTGGTCGCCGAGAGCGTGTTCCCCGAGGAGATGGACGCGCCCGTCACGGCGCAGTCGGCCATCGGGCAGCGCGACGTGCAGGCGACCCCGATACAGATGGCGATGGTGTCCGCCGCGATCGCGAACGGCGGTCAGCTGATGACGCCGTACCTCGTGCAGACCGTCCGCTCGGCCGACCTGCACCGCGTCTACGAGACGGAGCCCGAGCTGTACTCGACGGCCACCTCGCCGGGGACCGCCGCGTCGCTGCGGGACATGATGGTCGGTGTCGTGGAGAGCGGGTCGGGCACCTCCGCGCAGATCCCCGGGGTCCAGGTCGCGGGCAAGACCGGCACCGCGCAGACGGCCGACGGGCAGGCGCCGCACGCGTGGTTCACGGCGTTCGCGCCGGCCGACGCCCCGCGCGTCGCGGTCGCGGTGATCGTGGAGCACGGCGGGAACGCCGGGAACGAGGCGACCGGCGGACGGATCGCCGCGCCCATCGCGAAGGCCGTCATCGAGGCGGTGCTGGGCTCATGAAGACGACATCGGGTCTCCTGCTCGGCGAGCGCTACCGTCTGGTCCGGCAGATCGCCGTCGGCGGCATGGGCGAGGTGTGGGAGGGGTACGACGACGCCCTCGCCCGCCCGGTCGCCGTCAAGGTGCTGCGCTCGGAGTTCGCCGGCGACCGCGGCTTCCTCGAGCGCTTCCGCACCGAGGCGCGCAACTCCGCGTCCCTGTCGCACCCGAACATCGCGCAGCTGTTCGACTACGGCGAGCAGGAGGGCTCCGGCTTCCTGATCATGGAGCTCGTCGTCGGCGAGCCGCTGTCCGACCTGCTCGAACGTGAGCCCGTGCTGCCCACGCGTCGCCTGCTGCCGATCCTCGCGCAGACGGCCCGTGCCCTGCACGCGGCGCACCTGGCGGGTGTGGTGCACCGGGACGTCAAGCCGGGCAACATCCTGCTCGGACGCGGCGGGCGCGTGAAGATCACCGACTTCGGCGTCTCGCTGGCCCGCAACCAGGTCACGATGACGGCGACGGGCATGGTGATGGGCACCGCCCAGTACCTGTCCCCGGAGCAGGCCGTCGGCAAGCCCGCGACGCCCCTGTCGGACCTGTACTCGCTGGGGATCATCGCGTACGAGGCCCTCGTCGGGCACCGGCCCTTCACGGGTCCGACGGCGGTCGACATCGCCGTCGCCCACGTCAACAACGCCGTCCCGCCCCTGCCGGCCAGCGTCGACAAGCCGCTGGCCGCCCTCGTGCTGCGGCTGCTGTCCAAGGAGCCGACCGCGCGGCCCGCATCGGGCGAGGAGCTGGCGCAGCTGCTGGACAAGCTGGTCCCGCGCACGCCGCCCTCGGGCATCCCCGTGCTGATCAGCAAGCTGCAGCGCACGCCGGACACGTTCGCGACCGCGTCCACGTCGGTCGAGCCGCCGGCCGGTCCTCCGCCGTCGTACCCCCCGCGCCGGACGCGCCGGTCCGAGGAGCCGACGGGTCGCGCGGCCGCGCGGCGCGCGTCGACGAGCACCGGACAGCGGGTCGGCCCGTCCGGCCGCCTGACGTGGCCCTTCATCGCTCTCGCCCTGCTGCTCATCGGCCTGCTCGGGGCGGCGCTTGCGACCAGGATCACCAACGCCGACGGACCTCCGGTGGACGGAACCCGGCTCACGGCCTCGGAGGCCCACTACCCTCGTGCCGATGCCCCGGATGGGATGATCACGGACAACGGGTCCGCGGCGTTCGCCGCAGACCCCGCATCGACGGAAGCAAAGGACGCCTAGTGGTGGACGACGGATCCCGCACCCTCGCCGGAAGGTACGAGGTCGGCGAGCTCATCGGCCGTGGTGGCATGGCCGAGGTGCACATCGGCCACGACACCCGGCTCGGCCGCACGGTTGCCATCAAGATCCTGCGCTCCGACCTGGCCCGGGACCCCTCGTTCCAGAACCGGTTCCGACGCGAGGCGCAGTCCGCCGCCGCGCTGAACCACCCCGCGATCGTCTCGGTCTACGACACCGGTGAGGACGTCTTCACGGAGCCGACGGGCGTCGTCGCCCACGTCCCGTTCATCGTCATGGAGTACGTCGAGGGCCACACCGTCCGCGACATCCTGCGGGACGGTCACGCGGTGCCCATCGAGGAGGCCGTGGAGATCACCTCCGGCGTCCTGTCCGCGCTCGAGTACTCGCACCACGCGGGCATCGTGCACCGCGACATCAAGCCTGCGAACGTCATGCTCACCCCGACGGGCGCGGTCAAGGTCATGGACTTCGGCATCGCCCGCGCGATGGCCGACTCCGCCGCGACCATGACCCAGACGCAGGCCGTGATCGGCACAGCGCAGTACCTGTCGCCGGAGCAGGCGCGCGGAGAGACCGTGGACGCCCGCTCCGACCTGTACTCCACCGGCTGCCTGCTGTTCGAGCTGCTCACCGGCCGCCCGCCGTTCACCGGCGACTCGCCCGTGGCCGTCGCCTACCAGCACGTCCGCGAGGCCGCGCCGATCCCGTCGACCTTCGCGTCCGACGTGCCCGACTCGCTCGACCGCATCACGCTCAAGGCCCTGGCCAAGGAGCGGGACTCCCGGTACTCCAGCGCCGCCGAGTTCCGGTCCGACCTCGAGGCCGCCGTGCGCGGCGGTGCCGTGGGCGCGCCGGCGGTCGGGGCGCTCGCCGCCGCGGCGCTGGTCGCGACTCCCGCGACCGAGGCCACGCAGCTCATGGCTCCGCCCGTCGCGACCACGCAGGCGATGCCGCCGGCCACGTCGCCGTGGGCGTCCACCGGCGCCGCGGTGGCGACCACGCCCGGTCTCGACGACGAGGAGGAGAACAAGCGGCCGTGGCTGCTGCCCCTGCTCATCGGGATCGCCGTGCTCGCCGTGGCGGGGATCGTGGCGCTGCTCATCTCGGTGCTCGGGCAGGACCCACCGGCGACGACCGTGCAGGTGCCGGCGGTCGTCGGCCTCACCGAGGCGGAGGCCAAGGAGCAGATCACCGCGGCGAACCTGCTGTACGAACGCGGCGAGGAAGCGAACGACACCGTCCCGTCGGGGTCCGTGATCAAGACCGAACCGGTGGAGGGCACCGAGGTCGAGCCCGAGTCGGTGGTGAAGGCCATCATCTCGACCGGACCGTCGACCCTGGCCGTGCCCGACGTCGCCGGCATGACCGAGCAGGAGGCGACCGACGCGCTCACGAACGAGGGCCTCGTCGTCTCGGCGAACCGCGAGGACGAGGACAACCCGAACTTCCCCCAGGGCCAGGTCACCAAGACCGAGCCGGCCTCGGGCACGTCGGTCAGCGCCGGATCCACCGTCACGCTGTTCGTCTCCACCGGCAACGTGCTGGTGCCGAACGTGGTGGGCATGACGACGGCCGACGCGACGGCTGCCCTCAACGCGGCCAAGCTGCAGGTCAACAGGTCGCCGGTCGAGTCCACCAACACCCCCGACACGGTGGTCACCCAGGACGTCCCGGCGGACACCCCCGTCAAGCAGGGTCGCGTCATCAACCTGACGATCGCCCAGGCACCGACCACCGCGACCATCCCGAACGACCTCGTCGGCAAGACGTACGACCAGGCCGTCGAGCAGCTGCGGGCGCTCGGACTGACCAATGTCAGGAGGGTCGACGACCCCTCCGAGGAGCCGGTCGGCAACGTGCTGCGGACGGACCCCAACGCGGGCGACGAGGTCCCGATGGACCAGCAGATCGACATCCACGTGTCGAAGGGTCCGGGTGGGGCGACGACCGCCCCGCCGGGCAACGACGACTGACGCGGACATGCGAGAGGGGCGCTCCCGGTGGGAGCGCCCCTCTCGTGCTCTCAGAGGCGGACGAGCGGGTGCAGCCCCTCGGACCGCGCCACGGCCTGGTCGTCGCCGCAGAGCTCGAGCCAGTTGGCCAGCAGGCGGTGGCCGCCCTCGGTCAGCACCGACTCGGGGTGGAACTGCACACCGTGCAGGGGGAGCGACACGTGCTGGAGCCCCATGATGATGCCGTGGGCGGTCGCGGTGACCTCCAGCTCGTCGGACACGGTGTCGTTGACCACCGCGAGCGAGTGGTAGCGCGTCGCCGTGAACGGGTCGGGCAGCCCTGCCAGCACGCCCTCGCCCTTGTGCTCCACCTGGCTGGTCTTGCCGTGCATGAGCTCCGGGGCGTGCGTGACCGTGCCGCCGAACACCTCGCCGAGCGCCTGGTGGCCCAGGCAGACCCCGAGCATCGGCAGCCCGGCGTCGGCGCAGTCGCGGATGACCTGCATGCTCTCGCCCGCGTCGGCGGGGGTGCCCGGTCCGGGGCTCACCAGGACGCCGTCGAATCCGGACCGCTCCGCGACGGGCGGCACGGCGTCGTTGCGGGCCACGACCGTCTCGGCGCCGAGCTGGTTGAGGTAGCCGACGATCGTGTAGACGAACGAGTCGTAGTTGTCGATCACCAGGATTCGCGTCACGTCACTCACCCACCGTGGTCTCGTTGAACGGCATGAACGGGGCGATCGCCGGGAACAGCCACAGGAAGCAGGCCGTCAGGACGGCCAGCGCGGCGAGCGTGAGGATCAGCGCCCGCACGGCAGCGGGTCCGGGCAGCCGGTGCCACAACCATCCGTACATCAGCGTCCTCCGTCCCGCGTGCAAGTGACCATCATGCGCCACCGACCAGCTCGGCCGGGATCCCGTCCGACGTGGGTGCCCAGTAGTCCAGGACGCCGTGCACGATGAACCGCTCCCGGGCGGAGAACATCGGGTGGCAGGTGGTCAGGGTGATGAAGCGTTCCGTGGGCACGGCGCCGGGGTCGTCGGGCACAGGCGCGATGACGTCGATCGCGGACGGAAGCACGACCTGCGTCGACGTGACGCGGTAGACGTACCAGATGTTGTCCGTCGTCCGGACGACCAGCGGGTCGCCGACCTGGAGCTCCTCGACCCGGTTGAACGGCTTGGCGTACGTCGTCCGGTGTCCGGCGACCGCGAAGTTGCCGATGTCGCCCGGCATCGCCGTGCCCTCGTAGTGTCCCGCGCCGAGCACGTCGAGCACGGTCGCCCGGTCGGTCCCCTGGCTGATGGGGCGTTCGGGCTCACCCACCCAGCGCGGAACCTGGATCGTCGCGAACGTCGTGCCGTGCGCCGGCTCCGCCATCACGGGTGGTGGCTCGTCGCGCCGCGGCTCGGCGATGACCGGTCCGGCGGGCACCCCCGCGCTGGGCGTCGCCGTCGGCACCGGCTCGAACGGGAGCTCCGCCACGATCTCGGCCTGCACCCGGTTGCCGACGACGTCCGTCCACCACAGCTGCCACAGCAGGAACGCGAAGAGCAGGACGCCGAGCGTGATGAGCAGCTCACCGATGACGCCGACGATGGTGTAGACCACCTCACGGGCGTGGCTGCGCCCGGCCCTGCGCCGCTCCCGGCGGGTGAGGGGAGCCGGCTCGGTCGTCGTCTCGCTGCTCACTGCTTGTCCTCGGGTCCGACCGTCGTGGCGGGCCCGGTGCTGGCCCGCTGCGCCTCCTCGGCAGCCTCGAGACCCGGCAGGATCTCGACGCCGTCGGGCACCGTCGCGGCCGTCAGCTCGGTGGCACCGGAGTACGCGGCGAGCTCGAGCGGCTGGTCCGCATCCGTCACGGACCAGCCGAGCCCGACCTCCGCCGCGTCACGCACGTACAGCTGGACGGCCGGGGACGCGTTCAGGCCCCTGCGCAGCTCGTCGGGGTTGCCGATCGCCCGGACCACGTACGGCGGCGAGTACACCCGGCCGTGCAGCTTCAGGACGTTGCCGACGCACTGGAACGCGCTCGTCGAGATCACCCGCTGGTCCATCAGCGACATCGCCTCGGCGCCCCCCGCCCACAGGGCGTTGATCACGGCCTGCAGATCCTGCTGGTGCACGAGGAGCGAGTCGAGGTCGGCGTCCTCGCGTCGCGGCGAGTCGGTCGGTGCGTCCTCGAGCCGGACGGTCACCCCCGGACCCGCGACGGGCAGGATCCCGCCCTCGATCTGGTACGCGGTGCTGGGCTCACCCACGGGCGACCCGGCGTTCTCCGCGGCGGTCAGGTCGTCGACGACCGCCCGCAGGGAGTCGACCTCGGTGGACAGCCGCGCCACCCGGTCCGTCTCGGCCTGGGTCAGCTCGCGCAGGTCCTGCGGGTGGCGGTCGCCCGATGCCCGCGCGAACTTGGCGTTGGCCGCGAAGAGTGCACCCGAGAGAGCCAGGACGAGCGCGACCGACAGCGTCCCGCGCGCGACGACACGACGCGCGCGGTGCGGGTGGTCGGTCACAGGACAGCTCCTCGGGCGTGGTGGACGGGTGCGGTGACGGGCGTGCTACACGCGGGCACTACGCTAGGTCACGAAGCGAGGGGTCCGTGACGAAGCGGCCTCGTCGCGACAACATCGACCGCCCGCCGACCACGACATCACCCGCGTGGTCCCCCGAGGCCCGAGGGCCGCATCGCCGCAGGACAGGAGCACGGACGTGCCTGAGTCGAAGTCGCGCAAGAAGGCGACGTACACACCGCCGCCCGCCAAGTCGACGGGACCCAAGGTCAACGCGCCCTGGTTCCTTCCCGTGATGCTCGGGCTGATGATCCTCGGACTGATCTGGATCGTCGTCACGTACCTCACGCAGTCGCAGTACCCGATCCCGGGCATCAACCAGTGGAACCTGCTCATCGGGTTCGGCTTCATCATCGCCGGGTTCGGCATGACGACGCGCTGGCGCTGACGCCGGTCGCAGTCCCGTCCGAAGGCGCCGTCCGCACTCGCGGGCGGCGCCTTCGTCGACCCCGGTACCCCGGCCGTGGCCGGGCGGTTCGTCCCCATGTCCACCCACGGGCGCCATCCACAGGCGAGCGTGTTGACCTGCACGAACATCGGCTCTGTCAACAGTGGTGCACAAGTCTGTGGATAACTACACGGTTGTAGTTCCACAGGTGTGAACAACGATGGGGACGGCGCCGGGGTCGTCGAAACCGGCTCTCCACACGATCGTGAGCGGCGCGGGACGCGCCGGACGAGCGTCAGGCGGAGAAGGCGCCGATCGAGGCGTACGTCAGCAGCGTCGCGCCGAGCAGCAGGGCGCCGAGCGTCACCGGCGCGAGGACCGCGACGAGCTGGCGTCGCGCGGGCGGGGCGTAGGCGTACGCCGCGGCGAGGAGCCCCCCGGTGACCAGTCCGCCGACGTGCGCCTGCCAGGCGATGTTCGCCATGACGAACCCGAACGCCAGGTTGATGCCGATGAGCACGAGGATGCCGCGGACGTCACCGCCCAGGCGCCGGCTGACCACGAGGATCGCGCCGAACAGGCCGAACACTGCGCCGGACGCACCGACGCTGCTGGTCGCCCAGGTGTCCGTCGCGGTGGCCAGCAGCACCGAGCCGACGGAACCGCCGATCGCGGACATCAGGTAGAGGGTGATGTAGCGGGCGCGGCCGAGCGTGTTCTCGAGCGTGGGCCCGATCCACCACAGGGCGAGCATGTTGAACACGATGTGCAGGTACTGGCCAGGGGAGTGCAGGAACGCGGCGGTGAGGAAGCGCCACGGCTCGTAGAAGGCGACGACCGGGTGGAAGAGCCACCGGGTGGTCCAGTCCGGCAGGACGAGCTGCAGGACGAAGCTGACGACGCACAGGCCGATCAGCGTGAGCGTGACGATCGGCCGACCTTCGTGCCGGACCCCGCCGAGGGCGGTCCTGGTGGTCGGCAGCGCCCGGGCGGCCTCGGCGACGCAGTCGACGCAGTGGATGCCCACGGCGGCCTGGCGCTGGCACTCGGGACAGGTCGGCCGGCCGCACCGCTGGCACCGCACGTACGACACCCGGTCCGGGTGACGAGGGCAGACCGGCGGCGCGACCGGCGCGCCCGGGTCAGGACTCGTGCTGATGGTGGTCTCAGTCCTCGATGGTGATCGAGTTGATGACGATGTCCTCGACGGGACGGTCCCCGGGACGGACGCGGGTCTTCTCGATGGCGTCGACCACGGCGCGGCTCTCGTCGTCGGCGACCTTGCCGAAGATCGTGTGCTTGCCGTTGAGCCACTCGGTGGCCGCCACGGAGATGAAGAACTGCGAGCCGTTGGTGCCGCCGACCTTGCCCGTCGTGGGGTCGAGACGCTTGCCGGCGTTGGCCATGGCGAGCAGGTAGGGCTCGTTGAACGACAGCTCCGGGTGGATCTCGTCGTCGAACGTGTAGCCCGGGCCGCCGCGGCCGGTGCCCAGCGGGTCCCCGCCCTGGATCATGAACCCGGAGATCACCCGGTGGAACACGACGCCGTCGTACAGCGGGTCGGTCCGCTCCTCGCCCGTGGTCGGGTCCGTCCACGGGGTCGATCCTGTGGCCAGCCCGGTGAAGTTCTGCACCGTGCGGGGCGCGTGGTTCGGGTAGAGCTCGATCCGGATGTCTCCGGCGGTCGTGTGGAGGGTCGCAAACATGCGAGAAGTCTCGCACGCGACCCTGAAGAGCACCTCAGATCACACGGTTGCCCAGGCCACAGCCTCTGCACTAGCCCGCGCACGGTGGCAGAGTGGGTGGTCAAGTGCAGCCGAGCAGCCGGGAGCCGAGAATGCCGTTCACGAAGAGCCGCCCGAAAGTCGACATCGACACGGAGAAGCTGAAGGACCAGGCGGCCGACCTGGGCGCGACGCTCGCCGACGCCGCGAAGAGCGCGAAGGAGACCGCCGGGACCGCCGCGACGAAGGCCGGGGACGCTGCCACCCAGGCCAAGGACTGGACCACCCCGAAGGTCGAGCAGGCCATCGACTGGCTGCTGCCGCGGGTGGAGCACCTGTACAAGGAGAGCGTGAAGGCGGCCGCCCCGAAGGTGGAGAGCGCCGCGGAGAAGGTGTCGCCCGCCATCGACACCGCGCACGACAAGCTCGTCGACGACCTCCTGCCCAAGCTCGTGGCCGCGATGAACGAGGCCGCAGTCCGCGCGGGGGCCGCGGTCGAGCAGGCCGCCGACGGCGCTGCCAGGGGTGGCAAGAAGCAGGCCGCAGCTCTTGCCGCCGCGGCGGCGGAGGCGTCCGGCAAGAAGAAGCACACCGGCGCCAAGGTGTTCTGGCTGCTCGCCGCCCTCATCGGCATCGGCGCCGGGGTCGCCGCCTGGACGCGTTCGCGGTCGAGCGTCGACCCGTGGGCCGAGCCGTGGGAGCCGACGGACGCCGGCAGCGCGCACACTCGCGTGGGCGATGCGGCCGACGCGGTCGGGGAGGCGGCCGGCAGCGCCGTCGCCAAGGGCCGGGACGCCACCCGCAAGGCCGCCGAGAAGGTGACCGCTGCGACGGACGCCGCCAAGGAGAAGGTCGCCGACGCCTCCGAGAAGGTCGCCGAGGCGACGGACGCGGCCAAGGAGAAGGTCGTCGAGGCCACGGAGGCCGCGAAGAAGGCCACCACCCGCCGGACCTCCGCCAAGCCCGTCGACGGTGGGACGCCGGACCCGGTCGTCGATGGCGACAAGCCCGTCTGACCTGCACCACCTCGCACGGCCCCCGGTCCTCACGGACCGGGGGCCGTCGCCGTCTACCGAAACGTTTTGGCCGTTGACCCTCAGGCCAAGCCCTCTGCACGATGCGCCAGGCGCGTCGTGCCGGGGCCGCAGCGAGGCGACGCCGGGGCCTCCCGCCGACCCCTGTTTCTCCCGTGCCGTGGAAGAGGACCCCATGCCCCGCCCCAGATCCCGCGGTCGCGTCGCGATCGCGTGCACGACCGCGTTGACCGTCGCCGCCGGGCTCCTCGTAGCCCCGCTGGCCAGTGCCGCCACGGCGGCGGACCCCGCGTACAACTACGCCGAGGCCCTCCAGAAGTCGATGTACTTCTACCAGGCGCAGCGCGCCGGTGACCTGCCCGCCGACAACCCTGTCTCGTGGCGCGGCGACTCGGCGCTGACCGACGGCGCCGACGTCGGCAAGGACCTGACGGGCGGCTGGTACGACGCCGGCGACCACGTGAAGTTCGGCCTGCCGATGGCATTCAGCTCGACCATGCTCGCGTGGGGCGCCATCGCCGCACCGCAGGGCTACACCAAGGCCGGGCAGCTCGACGAGCTCAAGGGCAACCTGCGCTGGGTCAACGACTACTTCATCAAGGCGCACACCGCGCCCGACGAGCTCTACGTCCAGATCGGCGACGGCGAGGCCGATCACAAGTGGTGGGGTCCCGCCGAGGTCATGACGATGGCGCGGCCGTCGCACAAGATCACCGCGTCGTGCCCGGGCTCCGACGTCGCCGGCGAGACCGCGGCATCGCTCGCGTCGGCAGCCATCGTCTTCAAGACCGACGACCCGACGTACTCCGCCACGCTCCTCACGCACGCCAAGCAGCTCTACTCGTTCGCGGACACCTACCGCGGGAAGTACTCGGACTGCGTCACGGCGGCGTCGGCCTACTACAAGTCGTGGTCCGGCTACCAGGACGAGCTGGTCTGGGGCGCCTACTGGCTCTACAAGGCCACCGGTGACGCCACCTACCTGGCCAAGGCGGAGGCGGAGTACCAGAAGCTGAGCGTCGAGAACCAGACGTCGACCCGGTCCTACAAGTGGACCGTCGCGTGGGACGACAAGTCGTACGCGATGTACCCGCTGCTGGCCATGGAGACCGGCAAGCAGCAGTACGTCGACGACGCCAACCGGTGGCTCGACTACTGGACGGTCGGGTTCAACGGCCAGCGGATCCCGTACTCGCCCGGCGGTCAGGCCGTCCTCGACTCGTGGGGGTCGCTGCGCTACGCCGCGAACACCTCGTTCGTCGCGCTCGTCTACTCCGACTGGATCACCGACACCACGCGCAAGGCGCGGTACCACGACTTCGGTGTGCGCCAGATCAACTACGCCCTCGGCGACAACCCTCGCAAGTCCAGCTACGTCGTGGGCTTCGGCGCCAACCCGCCGCAGAACCCGCACCACCGCACCGCGCACGGCTCGTGGCTCGACTCGCTGACCCAGCCCGAGAAGACGCGACACGTCCTGTACGGCGCACTCGTCGGCGGACCCAGCGGTCCCAACGACACCTACACCGACCTGCGGTCCGACTACACCGCCAACGAGGTGGCCACGGACTACAACGCCGGGTTCTCCAGCGCGCTCGCACGGCTGACCCAGGAGTACGGCGGCACCCCGCTGAGCGGGTTCCCCGTGGCCGAGCAGCCCGACGGCGACGAGATCTTCGTCGAGGCGATGCTGAACCAGCCGGCCGGCGGCACGTTCACCGAGGTCAAGGCCATGATCCGCAACCAGTCGGCTTACCCGGCACGGGCGCTGAAGAACGGCACGCTGCGGTACTGGTTCACCCTCGACTCCGGTGACTCGGCGGCGAACCTCACGCTCTCGGCCAACTACAGCGAGTGCGGTCCGCAGACCGCCAAGCCCGTCAGCGCCGGTGGCACGCTCTACTACGCCGAGCTCACCTGCGTCGGGCAGAACATCCACCCCGGCGGGCAGTCGCAGCACCGGCGCGAGCTGCAGTTCCGCGTCACCGGTGGTTCCACGTGGAACGCCGCCAACGACCCGTCGTTCGCCGGCCTCGGCACCGCTCTGGCCAAGACGAAGGCCATCACGCTCTACGACGGCGGCAAGCTGATCTGGGGCACCGAGCCGACCGGCACGGTCACCGACACGACCGCGCCGACCGTCCCCGGCACCCCCGTGGCGTCCGGCATCACCTCGACCGGTGCGTCGCTGAGCTGGACCGCGTCCACGGACTCGGGCAGCGGTGTGGCCGGGTACGACGTCTACCGGGTGCAGGGTTCGACCTCCACCCTCGTCGCGTCGACCACGTCGGCGTCGACGATCCTCTCGGGCCTCACGCCGAGCACCGCGTACTCGTACACGGTCAAGGCGAAGGACGTCGCCGGGAACGTCTCGGCCGCGTCGTCGGCCGGCACGTTCACGACAGCGGCCCCGCCCGACGGGGTCATCCCGCCGACCACGCCGGGGACCCCGGTCGCGTCGTCCGTCACCTCGTCGGGGGCCACCCTGACCTGGACGGCCTCCACGGCCGGGACCAACCCGCTGAGCGGGTACGAGGTGCTCCGGGTCAGCGGGTCGACGAGCACCGTCGTCGGCACGGCCACCGGCACGACGTTCGCGCTCACCGGCCTCACCGCCGGGACCGCGTACACCTACGCCGTGCGCGCCAAGGACTCGCTCGGCTACACCTCGGCGCCCTCGACCGCGGTCACGTTCACCACCACGACCGCCGCCGACACCACGGCACCCACGGTGCCCGGCACCCCAGCGGCCTCGTCGGTCACCCAGACCGGCGCAACCCTGACCTGGGCCGCGTCGACCGACACGGGCGGCAGCGGGCTGGCGGGGTACGACGTGTACCGGGTCCAGGGCTCGACCTCGACCCTGGTGGCCTCGCCGACGTCGGCGTCCACGACGCTCACCGGCCTCACGGCGAACACCGCGTACACCTACGCGGTGCGCGCCAAGGACGGCGCCGGCAACACGTCGGCGGCGAGCTCGTCGGTGACCTTCACGACCCTCCCGACGACGTCCACCAGCAGCTGCGCCGTGAAGTACTCGGCCAACAGCTGGAACGTCGGCTTCACGGGCAGCGTGAAGATCACCAACACGTCGACCTCACCGCTGACGTGGAGCCTCGCGTTCGCCTTCCCCTCGGGCCAGCAGGTGACCCAGGGGTGGAGCGCCACGTGGTCCCAGACGGGGTCCGCCGTGACGGCGACCGGGCTCGGGTGGAACGCCACCCTCGCCCCCAGCGCCAGCACGGACATCGGGTTCAACGGGTCCCACACCGGCACCAACACGGCCCCGACCGCCTTCACGGTGAACGGGGCGACCTGCACGGTCGCCTGACCGACGGGACGCCGAAGGGCGCTCACCCCGCTGACCGGGGTGGGCGCCCTTCGGCGTACGTGCCGGAGTCAGTCGGCGCTGTGCACCGGGCGCACGCGCTCGCCCAGCTCGGCCAGCTGCGCCTTCATCTCCCCGACCGTGAGGGTGTGCTCGACGCGCGGCGAGTAGAGCATCGAGCTCGTGATCGCGCCCGTGGCGCCGATCCGGAACGCGTCCGCCACGTGGCTGACCAGCCCCGCTCCGCCCGAGGCGATGACCGGCAGCGAGACCGCCTCGGTGATCTGCTGCGTGATGTCGAGGTCGTAGCCGGAGCCTGTCCCATCGCGGTCGATGCTGTTCACGACGATCTCGCCCGCGCCGAGGTCCTGCCCTCGCTTCGCCCACTCGACCGCGTCCATGCCGGTGTAGGTGCGCGCACCGTCGATCGCGATCTCGTACCCGCTGGGGATCTTCGCGGTCTTCTCCACGCGCTTGACCTGCATGCTCAGCACGATGCACTGCCGGCCGAACTCGACCGACCCCTGCGTGATGATCTGCGGGTTGCGCACGGCCATGGAGTCGATGCTGATCTTCTCCGCACCCGCGCGCAGGACCTCGTGCATGTCCTCGAGGTGACGGATGCCGCCCCCGACCGTCAGAGGCACGAACGTGCGGTGCGCCGCCCTGCGGATCATGGCGAGGTCGATCTGGCGCTTCTGGGCGCTGGCCATGATGTCGTAGATGACGATCTCGTCGACGTCCTCGTGGTAGAGCCGGTCCGCCAGCTCGGCCGGGTCCCCCACGTCGATGTTGTCCTGGAACTGCTGTGCCTTGGTGACCCGGCCGTCCTTGACGTCGAAGCACGCGATCAGCCGGTTAGCGAGCATCGTTCACGTCCTTGATGTCGAGGTCGCAGAACGCCTTCAGCACCTGGAGCCCGGCGCGCGCGCTCTTCTCGGTGTGGAACTGCGTCGCCATGATGTTCTTGTGCGCCACGGCGGCGGCGAACTCCTGGCCGTACGTCGTCACGCCGACCAGCGCGGAATCGTCGGTCGGCTTTGCGTAGAAGGAATTCACGAAGTAATAGAATCCTCCCGGCGTGAATGACCGGGAGAACGGGTGGTCGCCACGCACCTCGACATTGTTCCAGCCCATGTGCGGCACGCGGACCTGGGAGTTGTCGAACTCGTGGACGCTGCCCTTGATCCAGCCGAGGCACTCGACGTCGCCCTCGGCCGAGTGCTCGAACAGCACCTGCAGCCCGACGCACACTCCGAGAAAGCCCTGGCCATCGCCGATGACCTTCTCGTTCAGGTGCTCGATCCAGCCCTCCTGGGCCAGTGACTCCATCGTCACTCCCGCGGCGCCGACCCCCGGCAGGATGTACTTGTCGACCTCGTCGCACTCACCCGGCTTGGCCACGAGCGCGTGCGGGACACCGAGGTGTTCGAGCGCATAGGAAATGCTCTGCGAATTACCGGTGCGGTAGTCGATGATCCCGATCACTTGCCCAATCCTACACGGAGCACATGTCTCAAATGCCGGACGTCAGTCGAGGAACAGTGCCCGCAGCCGCACGGTCGTGAACGCCAGGCCGAGGCCGATCATGACGACGAAGTAGGCCACGTGCGTGAGCATCGAGCCGTCGAGCACCCCGAGCGTCAGGCCACGGACCAGCTCCACCGCGTGCCACAGCGGCAGCGCCTTGATCAGACCCTGGATCCAGCCCGGGTACACCGTGATCGGGTAGAACGTGGCCGAGAAGAGGAACATCGGCAGCATCACGAAGTTGATCCAGTCCATCTGCTGGAAGGTCTTCATGTAGCTGGTCACCGCCATCCCGACGCTGGCGAACCCGAACGCCACGAGCAGCACCGCGGGGATGGCGAGCGCAGCGGTCCACGCCAGGTTGAGGCCCATGACCTGCATGACGGTGAGGAAGCCGATGGCGTAGACGCCGCCGCGCAGCAGCGCGTACGTGATCTCGCCGAACGCCACGTCCAGCGGGCCGAGCGACGTGGCGAGCATCCCGTCGTACAGCTTGCCGAAGTGCATCTTGAAGAACACGTTCCACGTCGAGTCGTACACCGCGCCGTTCATCGCCGAGACCGCGAGGAGCGCCGGCGCGATGAAGGCCGCGTAGGAGACGGACGTGCCGTTCGGCAGCTCGACGTCGCCGATGAACGTGCCCAGCCCGAGGCCCATCGCGAGCAGGAAGAACACCGGCTCGAAGAAGCCGGACAGCACGATGACCCAGTTGGTGCTCTTCGTCGCCTTGAGGCCGCGCGCGACGACCGACCTCGCGTTGCGCGCGTACAGCGAGCTGATCGTGGCCTTGTGGGTGGCTTCCGTCGTGGTCGTGGTCATCCCGCCCTCAGCCTCCGCACGAACGCGCGCCGCGCCAGGACCCAGCCGACCACGGCGAGGACGACGAGGATCGCCAGGTGCCAGCCGACCGGCCACGCCCCGGGCGGCGAGCCGTAGGAGAGCGTCCGGCCGATCTCGCTGGCGTGCCAGATGGGCGAGATCCAGCCGATCCACTGCAGCCAGGTGGGCAGGGTCGCGAGCGGGAAGAACGTGCCGGAGAACAGGAACAGCGGCGTGAAGATGAACCGGTTGACCAGCGCGAACTGCCCCTTGTCCTCGGTCAGCCGCGCCGAGAACGCCATGAGCGGCAGCCCGAACGCCAACCCGCCGAGCACCCCGACCAGGGGCATGAGCGCCCCGGTCAGCGGGTCACCCACCGCACCGAACGCCAGGATCAGCAGGTAGTAGACCGTGCAGGTGAACAGCATCCGCAGCACGACCGAGATCACCAGCCCGGCGGCGACCTGCGGCGGTGCGATCGGGGAGGCGTTCATGCCCCAGAAGATCCGACGCCACTTGAACCCCGCCATGATGACGAACGTGAACTCGTCCATCGCCACCGTCACCGCGGCCGTGGCCAGGAGCGCGGGCGCCACGAACCACACGTAGTCCACGAGCCCGTCGGCACCCGACGCGATGGGCTGGTCGAGGAACGCCGCCAGGCCCAGCCCGATGCCGAGCAGGTACAGCAGCGGGTTGCCGACGCTGCCGACCACGATGGTCCAGCCGTACGCCTTCATGCCGCGCAGCTGGTGCTCGGCGATGTACCACGCGCCGAAGCGTCGAGGCCTGGCAGCCGCTGCGGTGGCGACCTCCGGGAGCGTCGTCGTCATTCGATCAGGCTCCGCCCCGTGAGCCGCAGGAACACGTCCTCCAGGCTGGACCGTCGCACCAGCGACGTCGTCGGGTGCAGACCCAGGTGGGTGACCCGCTCCAGCACCGCCTCGCCGTCCTGCGCGTAGAGCAGCACCCGGTCGGGGAGGACCTCGATGCGCTCCACCAGACCCGCCATCTGCGCTGCGGCGTCCGCGTTGCGCTCCGACCCGAACCGCAGCTCGACCACCTCGCGCGTCGAGTACTGCCGGATCAGGGCCGACGGGCTGCCCTCGGCCATGATCTTGCCCTTGTCGACGACGACGAGCCGGTCGCACAGCTGCTCGGCCTCGTCCATGTAGTGCGTGGTGAGCACCAGGGTGGTGCCGCGCTCCTTCAGCCGGAACAGCCGGTCCCACAGCACGTGCCGCGCCTGCGGGTCGAGGCCCGTCGTCGGCTCGTCGAGCATGAGGATGCGCGGCTCGTTGATCAGCGCGCGGGCGATGGTCAGCCGGCGCTTCATGCCACCCGACAGGTCGTCGACCTTCGCGTTGCGCTTCTCCTCCAGCTGCGCGAAGCCCAGGAGCTCGTCGGCCCTCGTCGCGCACACCGAGCGCGGGATGCCGAAGTAGCGGCCGTAGACGATGAGGTTGTCCCGCACGCGCAGCTCGGTGTCGAGGTTGTCCTCCTGCGGCACCACCCCGAGCAGCGATCGGATCTCCGGGCCGTGCGAGTCCGGGTCGAGGCCCAGCACCGTCAGGTCCCCGGCGGTGCGCTGCGACACCGCGCCGACCATCCGCATCGTCGTGGACTTGCCCGCGCCGTTGGGTCCGAGCAGCCCGAACGACTCGCCCGGCGGGACCTCGAAGTCGATGCCGTCGACGGCGGTGAAGTCGCCGAAGCGCTTGGTGAGGCCGTGGGCGGCGATGACGGGAGCGGTCACAGCGGACCAACCTAGACGAGAGGACCGACAGCACCCAGCGCATTCGGGTTGACCAGGGCAGCGGGTGCAGGCAGCCTGCACCGATGGACGACCTCTGGCCCCTCGCCGGCCTGCGCGTGCGCAGCGGAGACCTCGAGCTGCGGTACATGGACGACGCCGACGTCCACGCGCTCGCCCGGCTCGCGGCCGACGGCGTGCACGCGCCCGAGGCGATGCCGTTCACCGTCCCGTGGACGCGCGGTGCACCGACCGAGGTGGCTCGCCGCGTGCTGACCTACCAGTGGGGTGCGCGGGTGTCCGTCTCACGGGACGCGTGGAACCTCGAGCTCGCGGTCGTGCGCGACGGGGAGGTGCTCGGCACGCAGTCGCTCACGGCGAGCGGCTTCCCGGTCACGCGCACCGCCGAGACGGGTTCGTGGCTCGGGCTGCGGCACCACGGGCAGGGCCTCGGCACCCGGATGCGGCTGATGATCCTGCACCTGCTCTTCGAGGGTTTCGACGGGCTCCGGGCCACCACGAGCGCGTTCGACGACAACGCACCGTCGAACGGGGTCACCCGGCGGATCGGCTACGCGGAGAACGGCGTCGACGTGCTGGACCGGGAGGGTTCACCGGTGGCGAGCCGTCGGTACGTGCTGGACCGCGTCGCGTGGGACGCCCGGCCGCCGGAGCTGCGGCCCGTGGTCGAGCTCGACGGGATCCCGGGCGCCCGGGTGCAGCTCGGCATCTAGCGTTCGTCGGCCGCATCGTGCACGTACCGCGCCACCTGCACGCGGTTGGTCACCTCCAGCTTGGTGAACACGCTGCCCACGTGCGTCTTCACCGTCGCCACCCCCAGGTGCAGCGACCTGGCGATCTCGGTGTTCGTCATCCCGTCGGACACCGCGTCGGCCACCTCCCGCTCGCGCTCCGTCAGACGCGCCAGCAGGATGCGTGCCTTGCGTCGACGCCCGTCGTCGGCCGGCCGGGTCACCGCGGCGATCAGCTGGGTGGTCACGCTCGGCGACAGCATCGGCTCGCCGAGAGCGACCCGACGCACCGCGACGACGAGGTCCGCCGGGGCGGTGTCCTTGAGCAGGAACCCCGCGGCGCCCAGCTGCAGGGCTGTGAGGACCATCTCGTCGGTGTCGAACGTGGTCAGGACGATGATCCGAGCGGTCGTGCCACGCTCCTTGAGCCGTCGGGTCGCCGCGAGCCCGTCCATCCGCGGCATGCGGATGTCCATGAGCACCACGTCCGGCAGCTCCCGGGCGACGACGTCGAGCGCGTCCTGGCCGTCGACCGCCTCGCCCACGACCTCCACGTCGGGTGCACCGCCCAGGATCATCCGCAGCCCGGCCCGCACCAGCGGGTCGTCGTCGACGACGACCACCCTCACGCCGGCCACGGCAGCCTCGCCTCCACGACGAACGACCCGTCGCTGGTCACACCGTGGTCCAGCTCGCCGCCGGCCAGCTCGGCGCGCTCGGTCAGGCCGGCCAGGCCGACCCCGCCCGGCCGCTCGTCGGTAGGTGTGCGCAGACTGTTGCGCACCTCGATCTCGAGCTGGCTGCCAGGGCTCCCGGCGAGGCGGACGCTCACCGACTCACCGGGTGCGTGCTTGCGGGCATTGGTCAGGGCCTCCTGGACGATCCGGAACGAGGTGCGGGACAGGGTCTGCGGCTTGGGCTCCTCCGCCAGCCCGGTCGTGTCGAGAACGACGGCCGAGCCGGCCTCCCGGGCGTCCGCGAGCAGTGCCGGCAGCTCGGCCAGGGTGGGCTGCGGAGGCTCGACGCCCGCAGCGCCGGCACCGGCACGCAGCACCCCGAGCACCTGCCGCAGCTCGCTGAGGGCGAGCTGTGCGTTGGACTGGATGGTCTGTGCGGTCTCACGCGTCTCCGCGCGGGTGAGGTCGTCGCGGTACGCCAGGGCGCCCGCGTGCAGGGCGACCAGCGAGATCCGGTGCGCCAGGACGTCGTGCATCTCCCGCGCGATCCGGGTCCGCTCGGCGTCGCGCGCCCGCTCGGTGGCGAGCTCTCTCTCCCGGTCGGCCGTAGCCACCTGCTCGTGCAGCGACGCGAGCAGCTCGCGGCGCGTGCCGATGTAGTAGCCCGTGGCCATCGTGGCGACGAAGTACGTGACCCCGATGACGCCGGCGGCGATCAGCCACGGGACGTCGGCGTCGTCCGGGCCGGGGAACGCGGCTCGGGCGTACACCTCCGACGCGACACCGACGACGAGCGAGAGCGCGCCGACGATGACGACCCAGGAGCGGCGTCGCCACGTGGCCATCGACACCAAGGCGATCGTCGCTGGACCGGCGCTGAACGTGGAGACCATCGTCGCGGTCATCGTCAGGCACGCGACCGCCAGCGGGTACCGCCGACGCAGCGGGAGCAGGCAGAGCGTCGCCAGCCCCAGGACCAGGTCGAGGAGCATCAGCACGGCGACGACGTCGTCCGGCTCGGGCGTGAAGCTCGTCCGCTCGGCCACCGTGACCGACCAGGCACCCAGCCCGACGGCGAACGCGACCAGGTACCGCCACACCCGTGACCAGCGCGACAGCGCGGCCTGCGGCGGGGTGGGGGTCGTGAAGAGCATGACGGCAGCCTAGGCAGTGCGTCGGCGCCCCTCGCCCACCTTCCGGCCGCTCCGCCTCCACCATCCGGTGGAGCCAGGGCTGACCTCATCGCCGATGTCTCGACGAGCACGGCACCGGGACTGTTGGCCTGCCATCGACCACCACCGACCCTGGAGCAGCTCCCATGACCCGACCACTCACGCTCGCGCGCACCGCGGGCGCCCTCTACCTCCTGCTCGCGGTGCTCGGCGCCTGGGCGCAGCTCGTCGCGCGGGGCAGCATCTACGTCCCGGGTGACGCGGCCGCCACAGCCGCCGGGATCGTCGAGCACGAGACGCTGTTCCGGCTCAGTCTGGCGGCGGACATCCTCATGGCGGTCGTCTTCGTGCTCCTGGGCCTGACCCTCTTCCGCCTCCTCGACGACGTCGAGCGCAGGGCGGGGACTGCGCTGCTGGTCTTCGTCGCCGTGGGCGCAGGCTCGATCCTGATCAACCTCACGTTCCAGGTCGGCGCCCTGCTCACGGCGACCAGCTCTGCGTTCGACGCGGGCACCACGCTGCTGCTCCTCGACCTGCACTCCTACGGCTATGCGCTCGGCGGTGTCTTCTTCGGTCTGTGGTTGTTGCCGATGGGGTGGGCCGCCGTCCGGACGAGCCTGTTCCCGACGTGGCTCGGTGTCCTGCTCATCACCGGCGCCGCTGCCTGGGTGGCCGATCCGGTGATCCTGTTCGCCCTGCCCGACGCCGAGGGAGCCCTGCGCGGTGTCACCGCCGCCGTCACCACCGTCGCGGAGCTCACACTCGTCGTGTACCTGCTGGTCCGGGGCGTGAGCCGGGAGGCACCGGTCCCGCAGCCGGCCCTCAGCCGCTGACGAGGTACGCGGTCGGGGCGACGCTCACCCCGCCGACGATCGCGCGCTCGTCGTCGTCGGCAGCGCTGGCGGGCCGAGGTGGGTGGCGAGCCGCCCGACGGCGTCGGCGAGCTCGGCCGGTTCGAGGACGACCACCCGGGTGGTCAGGGCGATCCGGGCGACCGTCATCGCGAGCCGGCCGAGATCCTCGCCGCGGACCTCGACGACGCACGAGTCCGCTTCGCGCGTGACCAGGGTGTGGTCGATCCACCGGAACACTCCCTCGAGCTCGTCGAACGCCGCGCCCACGGCGAGCCTCGCCGCAGAGGCACGGGGTACCGAACCGATCGAGCCGGCGACGAAGCTCGCGGCGTCGCCACCCGGGATCTCGCGGGGTGCGAACCGGCCGCCGGCGGGCGAGGGCCCCCGTAGCCGGTCCAGCCGGAACGTGCGCCAGTCGTCGCGACCCTGGTCCCACGCCACGAGGTACCAGCGACGGCCGGCGGTGACGAGCCGGTGCGGTTGGACGAGCCGTCGGCTGCTCTCGCCGTCACCGCGCCGGTAGTCGAACCGCACGTTCTCACAGTCTCGGCACGCCGCGGCGAGCACGCTGAGCGCCTCGGGGTCGACGATGTCGTCGGTCGGCCAGCGCATCGACGTGACGCTCGAGTGCAACGCCGACACCCGTCGACGCAGCCGGTGCGGCAGGAGCTGCTCGATCTTCGTGAGGGCGCGCAGCGACGTGTCCTCCATGCCGCTGATGGCCGCCTCCGCGGCATAGCGCAGCCCGACGGCGACCGCGACGGCCTCGTCGTCGTCGAGGACCAAGGGCGGCACGTGCGCGCCCGCGGCGAGCCGGTAGCCGCCGTACTTTCCCGACGCGGCATCGACCGGATAGCCGAGGTCACGCAGCCGGTCGACGTCACGACGCACCGTCCGCTCCGTGACTTCGAGGCGCGCGGCGAGCTCGTCACCACGCCACGACCGGTGCGTCTGCAGGAGCGAGAGCAGCTGCAGCGCCCGACCGGTGGGGTCCTTCCGCATCGTCCGAGTCTGTCATCGGTTGCGGACCGAACCTGTCCGCAGTGCGCTCTACGGTTCCGGCACCCGACGAGATTGCGAGAACGCACATGTCTGATGTCACGAACTTCCCGGAACCCACCAACATCTCCGTCAATGGCGTGACGCTCGAAGTCTTCGAGGCCGGTCGAGAGAATGCCGGCAAACCCGTCGTGCTCTGCCACGGATGGCCCGAGCACGCCTTCACCTGGCGCCACCAGATGTCCGCCCTCGCCGCCGCGGGCTACCACGTGATCGTCCCGAACCAGCGTGGCTACGGGAACTCGTCCCGCCCGACCGAGGTGACGGACTACGACATCGCGCACCTGTCCGGTGACCTCGTCGCGCTCCTCGATCACTACGGGTACGCCGACGCCACCTTCGTCGGGCACGACTGGGGCGCCATGGTCGTCTGGGGCCTGGCTCTGCTGCACCCGGACCGCGTGAACAAGGTGATCAACCTGAGCCTGCCCTACCAGGAACGCGGTGAGGTGCCCTGGGTCGAGCTCATGGAGATCGTGCTCGGCGGCGACTTCTACTTCGTCCACTTCACCCGGCAGCCCGGCGTCGCCGACGCGGTGCTCGACGAGAACACGTCCCAGTTCCTGCGCAACCTGTTCCGCAAGAACGAGCCCCCCGCAGAGCCCGCGCCGGGCATGGCGATGATCAACCTCGCCCGAGCGCAGACACCGCGCGGGGAGCCCGTGATGAGCGACGACGAGCTGGCCGTGTTCGTGTCCGCCTTCGAGTCGTCAGGCTTCACCGGCAGCATCAACTGGTACCGGAACCTCGACCGCAACTGGCACCTGCTGGCGGACGTGGACCCGATCATCCGCCAGCCCACCCTCATGATCTACGGCGACCGGGACCCGGTCATGAGGTCGGAGAACCTGTCGGAGTGTGTGCCGAACGTGGAGGTGGTCAGCCTCGACTGCGGTCACTGGATCCAGGAGGAGAAGCCGGACGAGGTCAACCGACTGATCCTGACCTGGCTGGGACAGCAGGACGCCGCCTGAGTCCCGCACCCTGAGGTCTCCCGACGGTCGTGACGATCGACGACGACGGAGACCTCAGGGAGGGGGCAGGTCGCCGCGAACATGACGATGCCCCCGCCCGGCTCGGACGAGGGCATGCACACCACCGGTTCGCACCATGGTGCGGGTTGGTGGAGCCAAGGGGACTCGAACCCCTAACCCCCTGCTTGCAAAGCAGGTGCGCTACCAATTGCGCCATGGCCCCGTGAGAGACCGACCCGTCTACTCGAACGTGTCGGTGACCTCTGCCCACAGGTCTCGCTCGTCACGATCCTGCGCGTACTTCTGCCACACGACGAATCCGATGGCGGCAACGGCCGCCAGGAGCAGGAGCTTCTTCATCGGTTCCCCCACGGGTCGGGAGTGGGCCTAACAGGACTTGAACCTGTGACCTCTTCCTTATCAGGGAAGCGCTCTAACCGTCTGAGCTATAGGCCCGTGCACTGCGCGCGCCTTAGTGGCGCCGGATGAGACTACCCCAGGGCGGGGGCGCTGCCCAAACCGGCAATCACTCGTCCGTCATGGTCACGTGCACGCCGCCGACGAGCGCCGCCACGATGTTGTAGAGGAACGCGCCGATGGTCGCGAGAGCCGTGAGAAGGAAGACGTCGATGACCGCGATGAGCGTCGCGCCGGAGATGATCCGCTGGAACTCGACGTACTGCAGGATGTCGATCCCGCTCTCGGTACCGGTGATCTGCGTGACCAGATCGTCCGCCTTGGTGAACACCTGGAGCCCGTTGAGCGTGAACCAGACGACGGCCGCCGCGACGACGATCATCACGCCGATGGCGACCGACAGCAGGAACGACAGCTTCATCACGGACCACGGGTCGACGCGCGAGATGGCGAGCCGGACCCGACGCGGTGCACCGTGCGACCCGACCGTCGGGATGCGCCCCGTGCTCGGCCGTGCACCCGTGAGGTTGTCGGACGAGGTCGCTGTCCGAGGGGCCGCCGGGGTGGTGGTCATGGACGGCTCCTTGGGACGGGGTCGGGTGGCCGCGGCGATCGCGGCAGACGTGGCGACTCCGGCTCTCTTGAGCCAGACGGTGGCGGTATCCACCGCAACCATCATCGGGGACGGAGGGTCGTGCTCGTCGCCAGAGGCGGAGACGGTCGTGTCACGATCCTGTGGAGATGTCGCGGTGGCCGTCCTGGTATCGGAGGGTTCCGGACGTATCGGCGCCGCCGTCCTTGCCGCCGACGTGGAGGTGCGCGTCGGCGTCACCGTCGGGGGCATCACGCTCGCGGGCACGGTGAAGGCGGTCGACCCGTTGGACCCGTTCAGGTTGGGCACGTGCGTCGCGGGGTCCTCCGTGTCGGTCCACGTCGGTCCGGTTCCCGTCCGGGGCGCGGACGTCGTCTGACGGCCGGCGGTCGTCGGAGTCGTCGGGCGCTTGCGCGGCGGGATCGAAGGGGGCGTGGAATCGGTCATGCGTCCTCCGCTGACGGGTCTGTCACAACCTCGGTCTCGGACACCTCAGCGTCGCCGGGGGCGTCCGGGACGTCCGAAACCTGGCCATTCTCAGCGCCCACGGTACCTGGCTCGTCGGCCAGGTGTCGCTCGGTGTTGCGCGCGACCGCGATGATCCGGTCCCCGTTGTCGGGCTTCGCGAAGATGACTCCCTGCGTCGTGCGGCCCGTGGCGTTGACCTCTGCGGTGGCGGAACGCACGATCTTGCCGCGCTCCATGATGACGAGGACCTCGTCGTCCGGGTCCACGACGAGCGCGCCGACCAGGTCGCCGTTGGCCTCCGGCAGGTTCGCGACCTTGATGCCCAGACCACCGCGACCCTGCTGGCGGTAGTTCTCCACGGTCAGGGCGGTGCGCTTCGCGATGCCGCCCTGCGTCACGGTGAACAGGTAGGCGTCCTCGCGCACGACATCCATCGCGAGCAGCTCGTCATCGGCCCGGAACTTCATCCCCGTGACACCGGACGTGGCCCGGCCCATCGGACGCAGCGACTCGTCGGAGGCGGTGAACCGCACCGACTGGCCCTTGCGGGACACCAGGATGAGGTCCTGGTCGGAGTCGACCAGCCGCGCCGAGACCAGCTCGTCCGGCAGCCCCTCGTCGTCCTCGCGCAGGTTGATCGCGATGACGCCGCCGGAGCGGTTCGAGTCGTAGTCGGTGAGCCGGGTCTTCTTCACCAGGCCGCGCTGCGTCGCCAGGACCAGGTACTCGGCCTTGGCGTAGTCGCGGATGTCGAGCACCTGCGCGATCTTCTCGCCCGGCTGGAACGCGAGCAGGTTGGCGACGTGCTGGCCCTTCGCGTCCCGACCGCCCTCCGGCAGCTCGTACGCCTTGGCACGGTAGACGCGACCGAGGTTGGTGAAGAACAGCAGCCAGTGGTGCGTCGTCGTGACGAAGAAGTGGTCGACCAGGTCGTCCTCGCGCAGCTGCGCACCGCGCACGCCCTTGCCGCCGCGGCGCTGCGCCCGGTAGTTGTCCGACCGGGTCCGCTTCGCGTAGCCGCCGCGCGTGATCGTGACGACCATCTCCTCCTCGGCGATGAGGTCCTCGACGCTGACCTCGCCGTCGAACGGGAGGATCGTCGTGCGGCGCTCGTCGCCGTACTTCGCGACGATCTCGCCGAGCTCCTCGGACACGATGTCGCGCTGCCGCTGCTCCGAGGCCAGGATCGCCCGGTACTCCAGGATCTCCGCCTCGAGCTTGGCGTAGCGCTCGAGGATCTCCTGGCGCTGCAGCGCGGCCAGCCGGCGCAGCTGCAGGTTGAGGATCGCGTTCGCCTGGAGCTCGTCGATGTCGAGCAGCGCCATCAGGCCGGCGCGCGCCTCGTCCGCGTCGGGCGAGCGGCGGATGAGCGCGATGACCTCGTCGAGCGCGTCGAGCGCCTTGAGGTACCCGCGGTAGATGTGGATGTCCGCCTCGGCTTCGCGCAGCTTGAACGCGGTGCGGCGGACGACGACCTCGAGCTGGTGGGTGACCCAGTGGCGCACGAACGCGTCGATGCTCAGCGTGCGGGGGACGTCGTCGACGAGCGCGAGCATGTTCGCGCCGAACGTGTCCTGCAGCTGCGTGTGCTTGTAGAGGTTGTTCAGCACGACCTTCGCGACGGCGTCGCGCTTGAGCACGATGACCAGGCGCTGGCCGGCGCGGCCGGACGTCTCGTCGCGGATGTCCGCGATGCCGGTGACCTTGTTCTCGCGGACCAGGTCCGCGATCTTCTTCGCGAGGGTGTCCGGGTTCACCTGGTAGGGCAGCTCGGTGACGACCAGGCAGATGCGGCCTTGGATCTCCTCGACCTCGACGATCGCGCGCATCGTGATCGAGCCGCGCCCCGTGCGGTACGCCTCCTCGATGCCCTTGTGGCCCAGGATCGTGGCGCCCGTCGGGAAGTCGGGGCCCTTGATGCGCAGCAGGAGCGCCGCGAGCAGCTCCTCGCGCGACGCCTCCGGGTGGTCCAGGTGCCACTGGACACCTTCGGCGACCTCGCGCAGGTTGTGCGGCGGGATGTTGGTCGCCATGCCGACCGCGATGCCGGCCGAGCCGTTGACCAGCAGGTTCGGGAATCGCGACGGCAGGACCGTCGGCTCCTGCGTACGGCCGTCGTAGTTGTCCTGGAAGTCGACGGTGTCCTTGTCGATGTCCCGGACCATCTCCATGGACAGCGGGGCCATCTTGCACTCGGTGTACCGCGGGGCGGCCGCCGGGTCGTCGCCCGGGGATCCGAAGTTCCCCTGCCCGGAGACCAGCGGGTACCTCAGCGACCAGTCCTGCACCAGGCGGACGAGGGCGTCGTAGATCGCCGTGTCGCCGTGCGGGTGGTACTTGCCCATGACGTCGCCGACGACGCGCGAGCACTTCGAGAACTGGCGGTCCGGGCGGTAGCCCCCGTCGTACATCGCGTACAGGACCCGGCGGTGCACGGGCTTGAGGCCGTCGCGGACATCCGGGAGGGCGCGGCCGACGATGACGGACATGGCGTAGTCGAGGTACGAGCGCTGCATCTCCAGCTGCAGGTCGACCTGGTCGATGCGGCCGTGCTCGATCTCGTTGCCGGTGGTCTCGCTCAACGTGGTTCCTTACTTCGGTGCGGACGGGTGGGACGGTCGGGCCTCAGATGTCGAGGAACCTGACGTCCTTCGCGTTGCGCTGGATGAACGAGCGGCGGGACTCGACGTCCTCGCCCATGAGGATCGAGAAGATCTCGTCGGCCGCCGCGGCCTCGTCGAGGGTGACCTGCAGGAGCGTGCGGTGCTCGGGCGACATCGTCGTCTCCCACAGCTCCTGGTAGTCCATCTCGCCCAGACCCTTGTAGCGCTGGATCGAGTTGTCCTTCGGCAGCCGCTTGCCGTTGGCCTGCCCGTCGGCGACGACGGCGTCGCGCTCCCGGTCGGTGTAGACGTAGTCGTGGTCGGCGTTGGCCCACTTGACCCGGTACAGCGGCGGCTGCGCGATGTACACGTGACCGTGGGTGATCAGGTTCGGCATGTAGCGGAACAGCAGGGTGAGCAGCAGGGTCCGGATGTGCTGACCGTCGACGTCGGCGTCGGCCATGATCACGATCTTGTGGTACCTCAGCTTGGACAGGTCGAAGTCCTCGCCGATGCCCGTGCCGAACGCGGTGATCAGCGCCTGGACCTCCTGGTTGCCCAGCGCCCGGTCCAGCCGCGCACGCTCGACGTTGAGGATCTTGCCGCGGATCGGGAGGATCGCCTGCGTGCGCGGGTTGCGCCCGCGCACCGCGGAGCCGCCGGCCGAGTCACCCTCGACGATGAAGACCTCGCACTCCTCGGCGCGGCTCGACTGGCAGTCGCGGAGCTTGCCCGGCATACCACCCGACTCGAGCAGACCCTTGCGGCGCGTGGCCTCCCGGGCCTTGCGAGCGGCCATGCGCGCGGCCGCGGCCTGGATCGACTTGCGGATGACGTCCCGCGCCTCGTTCGGGTGCGAGTCCAGCCAGTCGCCCAGCTGCTCGTTCACCACGCGCTGCACGAACGTCTTCGCCTCGGTGTTCCCGAGCTTCGTCTTCGTCTGGCCCTCGAACTGCGGCTCGCCCAGCTTGATCGAGATGACCGCGGTGAGCCCTTCGCGGATGTCGTCGCCCGTGAGGTTCTCGTCCTTCTCCTTGAGGATGCCCTTGTCGCGCGCGTAGCGGTTGATCAGGGACGTCATCGCGGCGCGGAAGCCCTCTTCGTGCGTGCCGCCCTCGGTCGTGGAGATCGTGTTCGCGTACGTGTGCACCGACTCGGAGTACGCGTTGGTCCACTGCATCGCGATCTCGACGGCGATCCGGCGCTCGGTGTCCTCGGACTCGAAGTCGATGATCTCCGGGTGGACGACCTCGACCTTCTTCGCGCTGTTCAGGTGCTTGACGTAGTCGACCAGGCCGTCGTCGTACTTGTACGTGACGTTCCGGAACGCCGGCGTGCCCGTGTCGGCCTCCTCGCCCTCGCCCGCGACCTCGTCATCCGTACCGAGGTGCTCGGGGCGCTCGTCGGTCAGCGAGATCTCGAGGCCCTTGTTGAGGAACGCGTACTGCTGGAACCGCGCCCGCAGCGTCTCGAAGTCGTACTCGGTGGTCTCGAAGATCGCCGGGTCCGCCCAGAACGTCTGCGACGTACCGCGCTGGTCGGTCGGTTCGCCCTTGCTCAGCTCACCCAGCGGCTTGCCGCCGTCGGAGAAGTTCTGCTGCCACACGAAGCCGTCGCGCTTGACCACCGTCTCGACGCGCGTGGACAGCGCGTTGACGACGGAGATGCCGACGCCGTGCAGACCGCCCGACACGGCGTAGCCCGCGCCGCCGAACTTCCCGCCCGCGTGCAGGATCGTCATGACGACCTCGACCGTGGGGCGCCCCTCGGTCGGGTGGATGGCGACCGGGATGCCACGGCCGTTGTCGACGACGCGCACACCACCGTCGGGGAGCAGCGTGATCTCGATGCGGTCGCAGTAGCCGGCGAGAGCCTCGTCGACCGAGTTGTCGACGACCTCGGTGACGAGGTGGTGCAGACCGCGCTCACCGGTGGAGCCGATGTACATGCCGGGGCGCTTGCGCACCGCCTCGAGTCCCTCGAGAACCGTGATCGCGCTGGCGTCGTACCCGCCGTCGCCAGTCTTCAGGGTGCTGGGCGGGGGGGTGCTCTGCTCGGCCACGGGCGGTGGTGCTCCTCAAGCTCTCACACGCGACGGAGGGCGCCGACCGAACTTCACCGGATCGGATCACTCCATGACGCTGGAGTTCCAGGCACAGGCGCGCCAGGAATGACCTTCACAGTCTACCTGGTGGACGGGCCTGGACCCTCTTTTCCCACAGGCGTCGGTGGGGTGTTCCTCGGTCAGCGGAACGTATCGCGCTCCCCGCGCCCGGCAACCCTCTTCGGACCGGTCTTGAACCGGGGACCTCCGGGGTTCAGGACAGTGATCTCCAGGACGATCCCGTCGCCGAGGTCCGCCGCGAGCCGCCCGAGCATCGCCGGTGCCAGGAACCGCAGCTGCGTCGCCCACGACGTCGAGTGCGCCCGCAGCGTCAGCGCCCCGCCCTCGAACGACACGTACTCGCAGTGCTCGGCCACCTGCGCGCCGACGAGATCCGACCACCGGTGCTTGAGCACGCCCGCGACCTGGTCCGACGGCCCGCCCAGCTGGTCGAGCAGACCGCTGACGGTCGATCCGATCAGCTGAGGGTCGCGCGCCCCCGGACCGGCGGTCCCCACCTGCACCGGGACCAGCGGTCGACGCCGCGCCGGGTCGCCCGGCCGGTAGCCGCGCTGCGCCGCCGCGGCCTTCGCACGGCCCAGCGCGCCGAGCGCCACCTGTCGGGGCGGCGTCAGCTCGACGAGGTCCCGCAACGGGGTGTCCAGCGCTCTGGGCTGCGGAAAGAGCTCCTCAGAGGACACGAGCCACCTCGCCCCCCATGACATCCACCCGGGCACCGGCCAGCGGAGCCGGGACGTCGTCGGCGACGGCCGCCGTGATCAGGACCTGCCGCGCGGGCGCGACGAGCTCGGCCAGCCGGTCGCGGCGGCGTGCGTCGAGCTCCGCGAACACGTCGTCGAGGATCAGCACCGGCTCACCGTCCGGTCCCCAGTCGCCCCCGACGCCCTCGTCGTCGCCACGCGTCAGCAGCTCGTACGAGGCGAGCCGCAGCGCCAGCGCGAACGACCACGACTCCCCGTGGCTCGCGTAGCCCTTGGCCGGCAGGCCGCCGAGAGTGAGGACCAGGTCGTCGCGGTGCGGACCGACGAGGCTGACCCCGCGCTCGATCTCCTTGCTGCGCAGCCGGCCCATCGCCTCGAGCAGCTGCGCCTCCACCAGGTCGACGCCGGCCGCGTCGTCCTCGATCTCCAGCACGGCGTCCAGCGACGCCTTGTACGTCACGATCGCGTCACCCTGACCGGCGCTGACCTGCGCATATGCCTTCTCGACGTGCGGAGCGATCGCCCGGACCAGACTCCGCCGGGCGACGATGATCTGCGCGCCGGTCTGCGCGAGCTTGGCATCCCAGACGTCGAGCGTGCGCAGGTCCGCACCTGCACCCCGGCGTGCCACGGCAGCCGACTTCAGCAACGCCGACCGCTGGCGCAGCACCCGGTCGTAGTCGGCGACCGTCCCCGCGACGCGCGGCGTCAGCTGCACCAGGAGGTCGTCGAGGAACCGTCGTCGGCCGTCCGGGTCACCCTTGACCAGCGACAGGTCCTCCGGCGCGAACAGCACCGTGCGCAGGATGCCCAGCACGTCGCGCGCCCTCGTCGGGGATCCCCCGTTGACGCGAGCGCGGTTCGCCTTGCCGGGCGTGACCTCGATCTCGACGAGGGTCGACCGGGGTCGACCGGGCTCCAGCTCGCGCACGACCTTGGCCCGGACCACCGCCCTGGTCGTACCAGCACGCACCAGTGCGGCATCCGTCGGTACCCGGTGGCTGCCGAGCGTCGCGACGTAGCCCATCGCCTCGACCAGGTTCGTCTTGCCCTGCCCGTTGGGGCCGACGAGCGCGGTGATCCCCGGCTCCAGCGGGAGCTCGACCTGCGCGTACGAGCGGAAGTCCGTCAGGGAGAGATGGGCGACGTACATCTCTTCCGGCTACAGCGACTGCGACGGCGGCGTGCCGGTGACCGGACCGGTGGTGCCGGCCGGCTTGACCGCGTGTCCCCCGAACTGCTGACGCAGCGCGGCGACGGCCTTCATCGCCGGGGACTCCTCCTGGCGCGACTGGAACCGCGCGAACAGTGCCGCCGAGATCACCGGTGCCGGCACGGCCAGGTCGATCGCCTCGTCGACGGTCCACCGGCCCTCGCCGGAGTCCTCGACCCAGTCGTCGATCTCGCCCAGGCCCGGATCCTGCCCGAGCGCCTTGACCAGCAGCTCCAGCAGCCAGGACCGCACGACCGTGCCTCGCTGCCATGCGCGCATCGTGCCGTGCACGTCCGTGACCAGGTCCTTCGCGGCCAGGAGCTCGTAGCCCTCGGCGTAGGACTGCATCAGCCCGTACTCGATGCCGTTGTGCACCATCTTGGCGAAGTGCCCGGCGCCGACCGTCCCGGCGTGCACGAACCCCTCCTCGCGCGGGCCCTCCGGACGTAGGGCGTCGAACACCGGCATGACCTTCGCGACGACGTCTGCGTCGCCGCCGACCATGAGCCCGTACCCGTTCTCGAGCCCCCAGACACCGCCGGACACCCCGGCGTCCAGGAAGTCGACACCCGTCCGCGCCAGCACGTCGGCGTGCTTCTGGTCGTCCTGGTAGTACGAGTTCCCGCCGTCGATCAGGATGTCGCCGCTGGTCAGCAGCCCGGCCAGCTCGGTGACGACCCCGTCGGTGATGACCCCGGACGGCACCATCACCCAGACGACCCGCTCACCGGCGGGCAGCGCCTCGACCAGCGCCTCGAGGGAGGGCACGTCGGTCACGTCGGGGTTCCGGTCGTACCCCGTGACCTCGATGCCCGCAGCACGAATGCGGGTGCGCATGTTCGCACCCATCTTGCCCAGACCCACCAGACCGATGTGCATGACTGTGCCTCTCTCGGATCCGCGCTCGCGCGTCCCACTGTGCCGCACGGGGCGGCGGTGCGCCGGTCAGCTGGCGAAGCGGATGGGGACCAGCAGGTACCGGTACTGCGGGTTGTCCTCACCGTCGAGCGACTCCTGGCCGGTGAACTCCACAGGCTTGTTCGGGTGGGTGAACGACAGCCGCACGAACGTCGTGCTCAGCGCGCCGAGACCGTCCAGGAGGAACTGCGGGTTGAACGCCACGGAGATGTCGTCGCCGACGAGCGTCGCCTCGAGCGCCTCGGACGCCTGTGCGTCGTCGCCCTGGCCGGCGTCGAGGACGACCTGGCCCTCGCTGAACGACAGCCGGATCGGGGTGTTGCGCTCGGCGACGAGACTCACGCGCTTGGCGGCATCCGCCAGGGCGTGCGTGCTGACGATGGCGTGGATCGGCGTCTCGTCCGGGAACAGCCGACGGACGGCGGGGTAGTCCCCGTCGACCAGCAGGCTGGTGGTCTGCCGGCCGGCGGCCTCGAACCCGATCATGTCCACGCCGGAGCCGGTGGACAGGGCGACGGTCACGGACCCGGCGCTGCCGAGCGACTTCGCGGCGTCGGACAGCGTCCGGGCACGCACGAGCGCGACGGTCGAGATGTCCGGCGACGACGGCTTCCAGGTGAGCTCACGCAGGGCGAGCCGGTAGCGGTCCGTCGCCAGGAGCGTGACCTTCTCGCCCTCGATCTCGACCCGCACGCCGGTGAGCAGCGGCAACGTGTCGTCCCGGCTGGCGGCGACGGACACCTGGGCGACCGCGTGGGTGAGCTCGTCGCCGTCGACGGTCCCCGTGGTCGGCGGCATGACCGGGAGGTTCGGGTAGTCCTCGACCGGCATCGTCAGGAGCGTGAACCGGCTCGCGCCGCACGTCACCACGACCTTGGTGCCGTCGAGCACGACGTCGACCGGCTTGTCCGGCAGCGCACGGGAGATCTCGGCGAGCAGACGGCCCGAGACCAGGACGGTGCCGGCCTCGCTCACGTCGGCGGGGATCTGCGACCGCGCAGAGACCTCGTAGTCGAAGCTCGAGAGCTGGACCGTGCCCGTGGTGTCGGCCTCGAGGCGAACACCTGCCAGGACAGGGACCGGCGGCCGAGTGGGCAGGCTGCGCGCCGTCCACGTGACGGCGTCCGCGAGAACGTCACGGTCGACCCGGAACCTCATACCTCACCTCTCGTCGAGCTGGCCTGACCGGTGTGCCGGCACGGGTTGTGCGGGGTCCGGGGTGGGCAGGCGTCAGGCGAACACTACGCGAGTGGTCCGACGCTCGGTACGGAGCATGGGGATGACAACGACAGCCGTGTCGTTCGACGCGGTGCGCCGGTCGCTCGAGCTCCTCTGGCGGTGTGTGGATCCCCCACCTAGAGAAGTGTCATCGTCGTCATCGGTCCTGTGCACTGTGTGGATCGTCGACGTCCGCGCAGGTCAGGACGCAATCTGCCTGTGCACCCGGGGTGTGGGTCGATTCGGACGTCTGGTGGACGACGGTGGACGACGGTGGTGACCCACTTCTGCGTCCACTGGTCAGGGGTGTGCCGTCCACACCCCCACCGCGTGTCATCCACCGTCGTCCACAGGTGAGTGCACAGGTGTGGAGATTCGTCCCATGCATGTCTCATCCGGAGGGTGAAGGTTCGAGTCAAGAGGCTCGTATCGTTTCGACGGTGAGAGTTGTCTCATGCCCGGAAGCCCGCAATGCCGGTTTGTGAACACAGAGGTTGGTCCCGGGATGTCCGGTTCCTGGTGTTTCTGCAGGTCAGAGCAGTGCGGTGACGCCCCTGCAGACGCCGTGCGCCGAATGGGTGAACCGCGTCACAAGTGTCCCCAGGTCCCTGTGGACGGCTGTGGATAACTCAGGCTCCGATGAGCCCGTATCAGCCTCGGTTCTGCTGCTTGATCCGGTTCGTCAGCTCGGTGACCTGGTTGTAGATCGACCGGCGCTCGGCCATCAGCTCGCGGATCTTGCGGTTCGCGTGCATGACCGTGGTGTGGTCACGGCCACCGAACGCCTGCCCGATCTTGGGCAGCGAGAGGTCGGTCAGCTCACGGCACAGGTACATCGCGATCTGACGGGCCGTGACGAGCACGCGGGAGCGGCTCGACCCGCACAGGTCGTCGATGCTGAGCCCGAAGTACGCCGCGGTCTGGCCGATCACCTGCGTCGCGGTGATCTCCGTCGTCTGGTCGTCGGTGATCAGGTCCTTGAGGACGATCTCGGCGAGTGACAGGTCGACCTGCTGGCGGTTCAGGTTCGCGAAAGCCGTGACCCGGATCAACGCGCCCTCGAGCTCGCGGATGTTCGTCGAGATCTTGCTGGCGATGTACTCCAGCACGTCCGGCGGTGCCTGCAGCCGCTCGCTGCCGGCCTTCTTGCGCAGGATCGCGATGCGCGTCTCGAGGTCGGGCGGCTGGACGTCGGTGATCAGACCCCACTCGAAGCGCGACCGCATCCGGTCCTCGAAGCCGTTCAGCTGCTTGGGTGGCAGGTCGGACGTGATCACGACCTGCTTGTTCGCGTTGTGCAGCGTGTTGAACGTGTGGAAGAACTCCTCCATCGTCTGTTCCTTGCCCTGCAGGAACTGGATGTCGTCGATGAGGAGCACGTCGACCTCGCGGTAGCGACGCTGGAACGCGCCGGCCTTGCCCTCGCTGATCGAGTTGATGAAGTCGTTGGTGAACTCCTCGGAGTTCACGTACCGCACGCGCACGCTCGGGTAGAGGTTCTGGGCGTAGTGCCCGATCGCGTGCAGCAGGTGCGTCTTGCCCAGCCCCGAGTCGCCGTAGATGAACAGAGGGTTGTACGCCTTGGCCGGCGCCTCGGCGACCGCGACCGCCGCCGCGTGCGCGAAGCGGTTCGAGCTGCCGATGACGAACGTCTCGAAGAGGTACTTCGGGTTCAGCCGCGCGGGCTCCGCGGGCATGCGCCGGTTCGCCGGGGGCGGACGGTCGTCGTTGCGGCCGCCGTACCGGCGCTCGCGCACCTGGTCGTCGCGGTCGTCCTGCCCGTCGTCCGGCACCAGGGAGAGATCGGGTCGGGCTTCCCGACGTGCGTCCGCCTCGTCGGCCTCGCGCTCGTCACGCGACTGGCTGTAGGGCTCGTGCCGCTGGTCCGACCCCGAACCGACCACACGGAGAGCCGGAGGTGCGTCCTCGGCCAGCTCCGGGTCGACGGTGATGGCGAACCGGGCCTCCCGGTCGAGTGCCGTGCTCAGTGCAGCGGTCACCTCACCCCGGACGCGCGACTCGAGGTAGTCCTTGGTGAGGTCGTTGCCGACCGCCAGCAGGAGGGTGCCGTCGAGGAGGCCCAGAGGCCGGGCCAGCCGGACGAAGGCGATCTGGCGCGGGGTGATGTCCGGACTCGACTCGAGGGTCGACACCACGTGACCCCAGACCCGGGAAAGCTCTTCGTCCTGTGACACGTGCTACCTCAGCTGTTCGATCGCGTGGGTGGTCGAGTCTCGCACGACCGTACGTTGTCCACACAGTTGTCCACACCTGTGAGCAGTGGGTCTCGCCGGTGTCACTGGTGCTCAGACACGATGAGGACGGCCTGACGAGCGCCGTTCTGTCGTCGGTGGTCGTCGCACCTGGCGGCCATCCACCACGTCGTGATCCACAGGCCGCGCCCCCCGGGCGACGATGACCGATGGTAGTGGCCCGTGGCTGGTCCGGGGAGTGCTCGGTGGGGTGACGTCCGGACACCCTGTGGGACGATCGCTCCGGCGCGTCGCGCGCATTTGACCGGCCACTACGGCGGGAAGTACGGTATTGCAGCCTTCTCGATGGCCCCTGCTGGCGCGCCCTGACGCCGCACGCACGCGATGCGTGTCCTGGGAGCAGTTCGAACTCGGCAGCCTGAACCTGGTCGCGCGGCACATGCGAGACCCACTCGATGTACTTGGAGACTCTCGTGAGCAAGCGCACCTTCCAGCCGAACAACCGGCGCCGGGCCAAGACCCACGGCTTCCGTCTGCGTATGCGTACCCGCGCCGGCCGCGCGATCCTGGCGGCACGTCGTCGCAAGGGCCGCGCGGAGCTCTCGGCCTGACACCACCGTCGGTGCTGTCCGCTGCGCACCGCATGCGCCGCGCTGCCGACTTCGAGCAGGCGGTGCGCCGAGGCGCGCGCGGCGGACGGGACACCCTCGTGGTGCACATGACGACCAGGACCGATCACTCGCCCTCCGGGCCGGTGATCGGTCTTGTCGTGTCCAAGGCAGTGGGGACCGCCGTGACGCGGAACCTGGTTAAGCGTCGGCTGCGCGAGCTCGTCCGGGTCCGGCTGGCAGCGATGCCCGTCGACGCCGGCATCGTCGTCAGGGCACTGCCGCCTGCGGCATCGCGCCCGTTCGCCCTGCTGGGAGACGACCTCGACGCCGCGCTCGAGACAGCCGCTCGTCGTGCTCGACGCCGGACCGAGGCCTAGTCATCCCATGACTATTCGGTCCATCGTCCGCGGGATCGTGCGTGCTCCCGGTCGGCTGCTCCTTCTCCTCCTCACGGGGTATCAACGGTTCATCTCGCCGATGACACCCCCGACCTGCAAGTTCTACCCGTCCTGCTCGCAGTACGCCGTCATCGCGGTCCAGCGCCACGGCGCGATACGCGGGACGGGCCTCGCCATCTGGCGAGTGCTCCGCTGCAACCCCTGGAACCTGGGTGGCGTGGACGACGTTCCACCAGCACGATCCGTCCACCACCATCACGACGTGGCTCCGTCCACGCACTGACCCCCCGAGGAGTTCTGCCCGATGGACTGGTTCGACGGTCTGCTCAAACCGATCATGGTCGTCGTGGCCTGGATCATGGTCCAGTTCCACTCGCTGTTCGAGGCGATCGGCCTCGACCCCGCAGGCGGTGCCGCCTGGGCGCTGTCGATCGTCGGCCTCGTCATCGTGATCCGGATCCTGCTGATCCCGCTCTTCTTCCGGCAGATCAAGGCGTCGCGCGGCATGCAGCTGCTCGCACCCGAGATGCAGGCCATCCAGAAGAAGTACAAGGGCAAGACGGACCCCGCCTCCCGTGAGGCGATGAGCCGCGAGACGATGGCGCTGTACCGCGAGCACGGCACGAACCCGTTCGCGTCGTGCCTGCCGATCCTGCTCCAGTCCCCCATCTTCTTCGCCCTGTTCCGCGTGCTCATCGAGCTCCCGAACGTCGCGTCCGGCAAGTACCCGCCGATCGGTCCCATGTCGCCCGAGCTCGCGGCGCAGGCCGAGGCAGCGACGATCTTCGGTGCCCCGCTGTCGGGCACCTTCATGCAGGCCGGCTCCGGTCCGGACGCGATGTCCATCCGCATCGTGACCGTGGTCCTGATCATCGCTATGTCCGCCACCACGTTCCTGACACAGCGCCAGCTGACGATGAAGAACATGCCGCCCGCGGCGCTCCAGGGCCCCATGGCGCAGCAGCAGAAGGTGCTGCTCTACGTGCTGCCGCTGATCTTCGCGTTCTCCGGCGTGAACTTCCCCATCGGTGTCCTCATCTACTGGACCACCACCAACCTCTGGTCGATGGGCCAGCAGTTCTACACGATCCGCCGGATGCCGGCGCCCGGTTCCCAGGCAGAGATCGCCATGAAGGAGCGCAAGGCCAAGAAGGCCAAGTCGCACGGCACGATCGAAGAGTCCGCAGCACCGGCGGTCATCATCGAGGAGAAGCCACGCGGACAGCGGGAACAGCCCAAGCGCAAGGACCGCAACAAGCCTCGTCCTGTGATCGACGACGTCAAGGACAAGCCAGTCCCGCCCAAGGACGGCGACGGCCCCAGCACGCCGACGCCCGGCGCACCCACCAAGCCTAAGAAGTAGCGCACTCGCGCGACGATGATCGGAGAGAGAACTCCATGACTTCGACCCAGCCCGACGCCGTCCCCGTCGAGACCACCAGCACGAAGCGTCTCGAGGAGGAAGGCGAGATCGCCGCCGACTACCTCGAGGAGCTGCTGGACATCGCTGACCTCGACGGCGACATCGACATCGACATCGACCACGGCAGGGCCGCCGTGGAGATCGTGTCCGAAGACCCTGCCGACCGGTCGCTCTCACGGCTTGCCGGTCACGACGGCGAGGTTCTCGACGCTCTCCAGGAGCTGACCCGTCTGGCCGTCCAGGCCAAGACCGGGGAGCGCAGCCGCCTCATGCTCGACGTCGCCGGCTACCGGTCCGCTCGGCGTGCGGAGCTGGTGACCGTTGCCGAAGAGGCCATCGCGCGCGTGAAGGAGTCCGGTGCCGCCGTGGCACTCGACTCCATGAACCCGTTCGAGCGCAAGGTCGTGCACGACGCCGTCGCCGCGGCAGGGATGTCGAGCGACTCCGACGGTGTGGAGCCCAACCGGCGCGTGGTGATCCGGCCGGCGTAGTTTGCGATCGAACTGAAGGGGTGGGCCTGCGGGCCCACCCCTTCGTCGTTGTCGGCATGTTTCACGTGAAACTCCTGAAGAGATCGCTCGTCTGCCGCCGGAGTCACTCTCCAGGGTGCCAGGGGCGATCCGAGACTGGCACGCGGACTCTCGTCCACGGTGGCGCGAGAGTTGTCCCCTGCTACCAGCTGCTTGAGCAGATGCCCCAGCAGCCGTGCGCCGATCATGAGCTCCACGAGCCGTGCGCCGATCGTGCGGGTGCGTTGGCGGAGTGGATCCGGCCGTCAGCCAGGATTGATTCATCGCAGGTGGTCCTACATACCGACACGTGTTTCCAGAGAGCGAGGGACTGGTGACCGGTCCCGTTTCACGTGGAACAAGGATGCCGGATCTGACCAATAGCGGATGTGGCTTGATCACCATGCCGCCTGGTCTCACGGGCTGTTGCAGCGCCTACCGACCGATCGCCCGTCCTCAGAAGCTCGGGATGGGGGGCGATCGCCGTCCTGGATTGGCGTCGGCATGCAATGTGGGCGTCCGCGGACTGCGTGGGCAGACTGCCGCAGCCAACGTCGTGCGTCAGGCCATGCCGAGGAGCGCGTGATGAGAGCCCTCTCCCACCAGACTGGGACGCAGCTGCCGGCACGCGGTCGGCTACAGCTGCTTCACACTGATTCGCATTCGAGGGGTATCTGCGCGGTGAGGTCGTGCGGCCTGTACGGCGGCAATGGACATTCGGTCGACCGATCCAACGCGGCGCAGGGTGCCGACGGTGACTGTCGCAATCGGGCGCAGGGTGCCGACGGTGACTGTTGCACTCCGCAGCGGAACTCTGTGTCGTTGTTCCACGTGAAACGACGGATGGGGATGTCGTCGTCATCGGACAGGTCTCGACGTCCACTCTCCCCAGGGTGTTGCGCGGGACCTGGCGGTCTGGACCCGCGGCGCCGTGGATGGCGAGACGCTCGAAGACGTCGCACTGAGCCCATCCATAGGTGCTGGTGAGGTCTTTGCCGACTCGTCACCACCACGGGCGCGGTGGCGCGCGGGGCGTCCTGCTCGTGACCGCCGAAGTCCACGAGGCGGTTTCACGTGAAACAGCGGGGATGCGGCCGATGCGCTAGTGCCTCCGGCTGCTCGGGGCGTGCCCTGGGAGTGCGCATCTGCGCGGACGGCGAGTCTGTCCCACAGGCCAGCGAATGAGACCATCTCGACGGGCGACGGGCGACGGGCGACGGGCGACGGGCGACGGGCGACGGGCGACGGGCGACGGGCGACGGGCGACGGGCGACGGGCGACGGGCGAACGGGTACGCGCTATGGGGTACGCGCCGGGTAGGGGGCCGATCCTCACCATCGGCGGCGTGGCGGGGGACAGCTGTTTCACGTGAAACGACGCCGCGACCTCGCGGCAGCAGGGGGATAGTGCAGGCGGGTCACCACGCGTGCCTGTAGCCCGTCGCAGATGCCGTCGGTCAGGTCGTGAAGCCTCTCCGAGGAGCAGCTACCCGCACCCGCAGAACGTGCTGCACGCCGTTGGCGGTGCGCGCGTGGGTTGAGTGAGCACCCGCTCGTGGGAGTAGATGCGTGCGAGCGTGTGCGTAGGTGCGCGAAGGTGAGGTCTCTGACAGGCGCGTGCGATGGCTGGAGGTGCGGTGCCCGAGCTTGAGCGTGAGGACCCGTGCGTCCGAGCGGGACATCTCGACGTCGGCCGCTCGCACGTCAGCTGTCAGGGGCGATAGACCCACTCGTCCACGGTGACGGGCGACCCCTCGTGGACTCTGTCGGCACCGAGTAGGCGAACGACTCTCCGCTGTTCCCGGTCCCTGCTCGTGCATCTGCTCAGAGCGCGGGGCGGCCGTGGGCGGCCCCCGACGTGACGTGTTCGGTTGCGCCCGGACGAGTCGCCCTTCTCGCGGGGCAACCTCGCCCTCCTGTGCAACCGAAGACCCGCCTCAGCGATCCTCCGGATCGTCCGATCAGATTGGCCACTGCAAAGGTGTGGTCAGTCAGGCGGGGAGCCTCCGGTCTTCTCCCCGGACGACCACCGCGCACAGGACCTCGCCGAACGCTGCTTTGCGCCACCACATGGCGGCCGCACTAGTCACTCGCTACGACAAGCTCGCAGTCGTCAACCGCACGGCGCGGTCGTCCTGCAGATGAGGGTGCAGTGGTTCATCCACCTTCAATGACGGACCTTCGACTACGCGACCTTCGACGAGACGGCGAATGGGAGAGCTAGCACGAGCGCGGTTCGTCATCGCTTCATGGAGATCGTTGGAAGTAGTCGTCGGCTCCACGACGGCGGCGTGGTGATGCCCGTCGACATCATCGGGCCGCGCAACGACCTGTGGTTCGGCTTGGGCAAGGCAGATGTGCAGCTCGAGCAGGTGAGAGGCCCAGCGCCAGATCGTCGACAGGAGGTGGCTGCTCCGTCGCCGTTCTCTGGACGTGCGGGCCCGCCGACGAGATCGCCTCGTCCTCGTGGGGCGCTGGAGTCGAGGTCAGCGACCTACTCGACAGCGCACCCGCACGGGGCGAGGTAGGTGCACCTGGTGCTGCCGTTCGCGCGCCTAGGTGCCCGCCCGTGTTCCACGTGAAACATCGACGACCGAACGTCCCTCGAGCCGACCACTCACGCCAACGGCGCCGAGCGACATCACAGAGGTCGATTCCCTGCGGACTTCATCAATCCTGTGAAGCGCCCGAGCGCAAGGTCCTAGATGGTGCGAGGTGGAGGTCGAGGGGCACACCGACGTGGCGCCGGCTCCCGGACCGACACACGTGGGCAGAGTGACTGAAGTCCTCCGAGACGCCGGTGGTTCGACCGTGTGTCGGTATCGCCCGAGTACAGGGTATGCAGGGGAGGCGGACTTCCAGGGTGGTGCCTGTTGGTGGTGACGTCGTGAATGGTCCGCGCTAAGGCTGGCCAGAGGTCGTCAGCCCTGGGTGGGGGACGGAATGGGCCGAATCACTCGTGCGGCGACGCCGGCGAGAGTGTTGAGGCGAGGGTTGGTCGGCCACGGGCCTGGAGTCGACACGCGGCGTTCGATGAACCCGCGCGTCGGAGCATCACGAACTCTTACGGGTGGCACCAACCTGACCTGCGGGTTCGGGCTTCTGTGGCGGAAAGGTGATGCCAGTGCGGTGGACGGCCACGCTCGCCACCTCGGATGCTCGATGCCCGGTGCGGTCCGCCTCGGGCGTGTCCCACACCGCTCGCGTGAGGCCTGCGGGAGTATCCCCGTGTGACGACCCGGTACTACCAGCGCGTCCGATGGCTCCATGACGATCCTGACGATCCCGTACTGCTCTGGGCCGAGGTCGTAGACGGGTGGGAGGTGCGAAAGGTCGACGAATTCGTTGACGGTCACTTGGTCTGGGCTGACGGCGAGAAGGAGTCGGAATCCACCGTGCTGGGGACAGCGCCCGTTCCCGCTCCTGAAGAGATCGCGCAGAAGCCCCAGTTCCTGATCAAGCTCGTCGATCGAGAGACGTTCGAGCGGGTGTGGCAGCGAGCTCTCGCTAGCGGGAAGTAGGTCGGGCCATCTCGCCGGCGTGCGGAGCAGGCACAGGATGGTGGCAGGGCCAGTGCGCCCAGGCAGATGACTGGTAGGAGCCCAGGTTGGGCGTTCCACGACGCGAGCCTGCTCGATGGCCGTCCGGGCTGGCCGGCCCGGGGTCGAAGCAAGCGCACTTCGGGTGATCCTGCTGCCGAGCCCGGGGCGAGGAGCAGACTGCCAGAACTGAACCGTGTTTCACGTGGAACAGACTGGCAAGAGTGCGCGCACCTCTGGAGCGACTCCCATGAGAAGCCCAGCAGGGCGGGGCCGGCGCGGGAGAGTGGTTCGCCCGAGACCCGCCTGGGTTTCACGTGGAACATGGAAGTGCCTGAGTGACGAGGCGGACAGTGCGCTGAGGACCGGGCGTCTCGCCACGACCCACCCGGCGGGAGGGCGTTGGCCGAGGAGGCGAACCGAAGATGTAGAAGCGTGGTGGGGCTCTGCGCTGGCGAATCGCGCAGTCGCGGAACGGTGATTGCCTCGAGCCTCACGTGCCACCGTTGCGCGGCGTGGACCAGATGGGCACGGTCAGGACAGTGGCCAGAGGTTTCCCTGTTCGACCGATGAGGAGAACGCCCCACGAACGTACCGGGGGCGATCACCTCGCCGAGACCCGGGCTCACGGGGGCATCGAGCACACGGTGCGCAGGCGAGTTGAGTGACGCGAGACGAATGGCGCGAGAGACGCAGGAAGTCACCTCCCATCCGGTTGGACGGCGGAGACTCAACTCGGGTGTGTGGGACCGACAGGTGCGTGACCTGCACCGTTGCTCACGACTGAGGCGGTCCTCGGGACCCATGAGCCCTCCGGACGGATCGACGCCTGGGCTGCGGTACCCCGCACTCGTGTACAGCGTGGGACAGCGGCCGAGCACTGCACTGAGGATCCCGACGTCTGCCCCTGTGGACCGGGGTGCCCTCGGAGCGCGGCACGGTACGGTAGGGCCCGCGACGAGCCGAGAGCGTGCGAGCGCGTAGCTCGGAGCGATGGCTCGTTGGACCGGAATGCATCGCGTTTCACGTGAAACCTGGGGGACCCTGACGGTGATGGAAGCTCAGTCGGCGAGGACCGACGGAGCGGACCCTCTTGACGGGGACGACCGGCTCGAGCCGTTCTTCGGATCCGCGTGGCGAGCGGTCAAAGGGTTCCATGACCTGCTGGTTGACCAGGGAGAGCTCCGCGGTCTCGTCGGGCCTCGGGAGTTCTCTCGTCTGTGGGAGCGGCACCTCCTGAACTCCGCTGCTGTCGTGCCGTTCCTCCCGACAGAGGGTCGGATCATCGACCTGGGGAGTGGTGCTGGTCTTCCCGGGATCGTCGTGGCGGCGATGGTGCCTTCGGCTGAGGTTGTTCTGCTCGAGCCGATGGAACGCCGCACGGACTGGCTGAGCGAGGTCGCCGAGACCCTGGCGCTCGACAACGTCGTCGTTCGGAGGGGTCGGGCACAGGATGAGCACGGCACTCTGGTCGGGGACGCCGTCACGGTGCGTGCTGTCGCAGCTCTGGACAAGCTCTACCGATGGTCCATCCCGCTGCTGAGGCGTGGCGGAACGCTGGTTGCGCTCAAGGGAAGCAGGGCGGAAGAGGAGATCGAAGCGGCCAAGCATGTCGGCCGCAAGCTCGGTGCTGGGGTGGCGTCCGTCGTGGATGCGCCCACGATCGAGGGAGTCGAGGTGACGAGGGTGGTCCGCGTCGTACGGGAGGCAGTGCCTGGTGTTCGGTAGGAAGAAGCGTCGACAAGAAGAGGCAGCGGCCGCACAGGCCTCCGAGGCAGCAGCGAACCAGGTCACAGGGTCCGTCCCGCCTCCGACTTCTGCAGAGTGGACGCCGCAGGCTGCGGTCACTTCGCCGCCCTCAGCGCCTGCCCTTGCGGCTCCGGGACCCCGTGCAGGGGCGTCTTCTGCGGCCCAGCCGCAGCCGCAGACCGGGCAGCCTCCGGCCCAGGCCGCTGGACCGCGACCGGCGTCCGCGCAGCCTCAGCAGGCTGCTCCGCCGGCCGCACCCAGTCAGACACAGCCGATCTCAGCCCCGGCGCCGTCAGTCCCCCTCCAGGCACCCAGTCAGCCGCAGGCGATCTCCGCTCCGCTGCAGCCGGTCGTCGCCGCGCCCGCCCCTGGTCCGTCGCAGGCTGCCACGGCAGCGGCGGTAGCCAGCCAGCCACAGGCAGCCTTGGCTACCACCCAGCCGCAGCCAGCGTCCGCCCAGCCGCAGTCAACGTCCGCCACTCCGGCGGCGGGTCAGCCACAGTCGCCTCCTGCCCCGGCGACGGGCCAGCCCCAGTCGTCTCCGGGTACGCCGCCAGGCAGCCAATCGCGTCCGGCGTCCGCCCAGCCGGTGCCTGTGGCACCCGCATCGGCCCTCCTGGGTGGTGCCGCGGAGAGTCAGCCGGAGGCGCCGGTGGGGAAAGGTGCTGTGAGCACTGGCAGCATCGTGAGCACCCCCGCGGGAGACTCGATGCCGGCGGGCGATGGCGGACCTGGTGACGATCGAGCAACTGCCGACGGGGGCGGGTCGAGCGCCAAGCTGCGCACCGCTGACCGCAAGCCCGTCAGTGCGGGAGAGCCCTACATCCCGATGATGAGCGCACCCGCGACGGAGACCGCGGACGATTCGGTTTCACGTGGAACATCCACGGGAGGCGATGCGGTCCCGTCACTGGCGGAGCTGGCTAGGTCATGGGATGACACCGGTGTGGCTGCAGGTCAGCGGCGCACCGAGGGCGGGCCGTCGACGAGTGCTTCGACGGACGCAGCGTCGAGCGACAACGTCACACCCGACGCGCTCGACCCCGACGGACGTGGCGCCGCGGATGTCGATGGTGAGCGTGACACCATCTCGCCCATGACGCCCCGACATGACCTCGATCCTGAGGAGACGCGTCGTGCGGCGCTGGTGGAGAGCCTTCCGGTGGTCACGGACGAGACCCCGCTGATGGCCGAGCTGAAGCAGGATGCTCGCCGTCGGATCGAGCTGCAGGGGCGTCGGTTCCCGCGCCCGGCGCAGACGCGGGTGATCACGGTCGCGAACCAGAAGGGTGGCGTCGGCAAGACGACGACCACCGTCAACATCGCGGCCGCGCTGGCGCAGGCCGGACTGAACGTGCTCGTGCTCGACAACGACCCGCAGGGCAATGCGTCGACGGCGCTCGGCGTGGAACACCGGGCGGGCACCCCGTCGATCTACGAGGTCCTGGTCGACGGAGCTCCGCTCGCCGAGGCGGTGCAGGAGAGCCCGGACGTCCCGAACCTCTGGTGCCTCCCCGCGACGATCGATCTGTCGGGCGCCGAGATCGAGCTCGTCTCGATGGTCGCCAGGGAGACGCGGTTGCGGAACGCGCTCGACACGTACCTGGAGTGGAGGGTGGCGAACGGGCACGAGCGCATCGACTACGTCTTCGTCGACTGCCCGCCAAGTCTGGGTCTGCTGACCGTGAACGCGTTCGTCGTGGCGCGTGAGGTTCTCATCCCGATCCAGTGCGAGTACTACGCACTGGAAGGGCTGAGCCAGCTGCTGAAGACGATCCAGCTGATCCAGGCGCACCTGAACCCTCGCCTGCACGTCTCGACGATCCTGCTGACGATGTACGACGCACGAACCAACCTTGCGCAGCAAGTGGCGACCGAGGTGCGGACGCACTTCCCGGAGCGGACCCTCCGCACGACGGTTCCACGCTCGGTCCGGATCTCCGAGGCGCCGAGCTACGGCCAGACGGTGATGACCTACGACGCGGGGTCGTCGGGCGCTCTGGCGTACCTCGAGGCTGCCCGCGAGGTGGCCGAGCGGGGAGCGATGGAGTTCGCGGACGACCACGTCGAGGGGCAGTCGCCGAACGGCGACACCCATCAAGCAGAGCACGAGTACCAGGCGGCCTCGGCCGTCTCTCAGGAGGAACAGTGAGCGAGAAGCGACGCGGTCTGGGCCGGGGCCTCGGGGCCCTCATCCCGACGGGCCTGGACGGCCAGCGACCCACCGGAGCCGAGCGCCCCGCGGACGTCTTCTTCGGCGACCCGAAGCGGGAGAACAACGAGGTCGCCGCACCTGCCGGCGCGGTCGCCACGGAGACCGTGACCGAGGCGCCGCCTGCTGAGGTGGAGACTGCCACCGCAACTCCGGCTGCCGGTAGCAACGGCACGCCGTCCGCCGACGTGCTGTCGACCGAGGCCGCGTCACCCGTCGAGCAGGCTCCTGCTGCACCGGCACCGACCGCACCGACGCCTGCGGAGGTGAACGGCAGCGAGACCGGTCTCGTCCCCGTACCGGGCGCTCGTTTCGCCGAGCTTCCCGTGGGGGAGATCCGGCCGAACCCGAAGCAGCCGCGCACCGTCTTCGACGAGGACGCCCTGGAGGAGCTCGTCGGCTCGATCCGTGAGGTCGGCGTGCTCCAGCCGATCGTGGTGCGTGACGCGGGCGACGGCTACGAGCTGATCATGGGCGAGCGACGCTGGCGGGCGACGCAGGCTGCCGGGTTGGCGACGATCCCGGCGATCATCCGGGACACCGACGACTCCGACCTGCTGCGCGACGCTCTCCTGGAGAACCTGCACCGGTCCGAGCTGAACCCGTTGGAGGAGGCTGCGGCCTACCAGCAGCTCCTCGACGACTTCGGGTGCACGCACGAGCAGCTGGCGACGCGGATCCAGCGCTCGCGCCCGCAGATCTCGAACACGCTCCGTCTGCTGAAGCTGCCACCGTTGGTGCAGCGGCGGGTCGCAGCGGGGGTGCTGTCCGCCGGACACGCTCGCGCGCTGCTCGGGCTGAGCGACGGTGCTGCGATCGAGCGTCTGGCACAGCGGATCGTCGCCGAGGGTCTGTCGGTGCGTGCGGTCGAGGAGATCGTCTCGCTCGGAGGCGACGCGGAGCCGACCGCTCGTCGTGCGGCCCCGCGGGCGGGCGTCAAGAACGAGGCGCTCGACCACCTCGCGGCGCGCTTGTCCGACCGGTTCGAGACCCGAGTGAAGGTGAGTCTCGGGAAGTCGCGGGGACGCCTCACGGTCGAGTTCGCCTCGGTCCAGGACCTGAACCGCATCCTCGCCAGCCTCGCTCCTGAGGATCCGGGCCTGCTGAAGGGTTGATCTGTACGGTTCACGGTCGACATATCGTACGAAATGGGCGATCCTGCAGGTCAGCGGCGCAGTGACGCCTCGACGAGAGCCCGGTAGAGGTCGCCGAGCGTCAGCCCGGCGGCCTCTGCAGCTTGCGGCAGGAGCGATGTCTCGGTCATCCCGGGGGCCACGTTGACCTCGAGGAACCACGGGGTGCCGTCGGCGTCGACGATCAGATCGGTGCGCGAGATTCGGTCGAGCCCGAAGGCGCCGTGCGCGGCGACGGCAAGCTCCGCGACCGCCGCCGCCACGTCAGGGGACAGGCGGGCGGGCGTGAAGTACTCCGTGCGTCCGGGGTTGTAGCGGGCGTCGAAGTCGTAGGGCCCGTCGGTGACGATCTCGACGGGGGGCAGCGCGAACGGGCCGGCACCGGTGTCGACGACGCTCACCGCGACCTCGGTCCCGACGACCGCGCGCTCGACGAGCGCGGTGTCGCTGTACGCGAAGCAGTCCACCATGGCCTGCGGGAGCGCGTCGGCGCTGGTCACGAGGGTGACTCCCAGCGCAGAGCCACCGCGGGAGGGCTTCACGACGACGGGGAGCCCGAGCGTGCCGACGATCGCGTCGAGGACGTGACGCGCACCGAGCTCTCGGAACAGCGACTGCGGGAGTGTCACGAAGTCGGGCGTCGCGAAGCCGGCACGCGCGGCCACCGTCTTGGCGCTCGGTTTGCTCCAGGCGATCCGGCTCTCGCGCGGACCAGTCCCCAGGAGGCGCAGCCCGAGCAGCTGGACGACGTCGCGCACCGAACCGTCCTCCCCGCTGGTCCCGTGCAGGAGCGGCCAGACCAGGTCGGGCTGGAGCTGGACGAGCGCCGGCACCAGGTCGGCATCGACGTCGTGGATCGAGACGTCCACCCCGACGGACCGCAGGGCGTCGGCGACGCGTCGACCGGACCGTAGGGAGACGTCGCGCTCGTGCGACAGGCCCCCGGCGAGGACGACGACCCGGGGTGACGGTGAGGTGCTCACAGCAACAGGACTCCGATGGAGGAACGAGCTACGGCGGGAACGGGACGTGCAACGACGAGAGGTGAACGGGGTACAGCGCGGACGAGACCGGAGAAGGGCGGGCGATACCGCAGGTCAGGCGACATCCGGGCCGGGCTGCTGCACGTCCGTGTGACCGATCGACCCGGTGGTGCCGAACAGCTCCACGAGCTCACGTTCCCCGGCGACGACCCCGGCCAGCCGACGCACACCCTCCCGGATGCGCTCGGGGGTTGGGTAGCAGAACGAGAGACGCATGTGGTCGGCGCCGGAGCCGTCGAAGTAGAAGGCGGTCCCGGGGACGTAGGCGACCCGGGCGGTGACGGCGCGCGGCAGCATGTCCTTGGCGTCGAGACCGTCGGGCAGCCGGACCCAGGTGTAGAAGCCGCCGTCGGGAACGTTCCACGACGCCTCGGGCAGGTGCTCGGTCAGCGCGGAGACCATGGCGTCGCGTCGTTCGCGGTACTGCTCGCGGTACGACTTGATCTGACCACGCCAGTCGCACGTGGACAGGTAGGTGGAGATCGCGATCTGCGAGGCGTTCGACGGGCAGAGGATCGCGGACTCGCTGGCGAGGACGAGCTTCTCGCGGACGGCGTGCGGTGCGACGACCCAGCCGACGCGGTAGCCGGGGGCGAACGTCTTGGAGAACGAGCCGAGGTAGAGGACTCCCTCGTCGTCGAGCGACCGCAGCGCGGGGAGCGGCTCGGAGGAGAAGCCGAGGAGCCCGTACGGGTTGTCCTCGAGCACCAGCACGCCGTAGCGACGCGCGATCTCCAGGATCTGCGGGCGACGCTCGACGGACAGCGAGACGCCTGCGGGGTTGTGGAAGTTCGGCACGGTGTAGAGGAACTTGACGCGGCGGCCCTCGCGGGACAGCGAGGCGAGGGTCGTCTCGAGCGCTGCGGGGATCAGCCCGTCGGCGTCGATGGGGGCGTGCACGACGTCGGCCTGGTAGGCCCGGAACACGCCGAGCGCACCGACGTATGAAGGGGCCTCCGCGACGACGACGTCGCCCGGGTCGATGAAGATGCGGGTGACCAGGTCGAGCGCCTGCTGGGAGCCGGTGGTCACGACGACGTCGTCCGGGTGCGCGTCGATCCCTTCGAGCGCCATGACCTCGAGGATCTGCTCGCGCAGGGTCTCGTCGCCCTGGCCGGACCCGTACTGGAGCGCCTGGAGGCCACGGGTGGCGACGACACGTTGGGCCAGGTCACCGAGGATGTCGAGGGGCAAGCCTTCGAGGAACGGCATGCCGCCGGCGAGCGAGACGACCTCGGGCCGGTTGGCGACCGCGAACAGGGCGCGGATCTCGCTGGACCGCATCCCGTGGGTGCGTTCGGCGTACGAGCCGAGCCAGCGGTCGAGGCGCGTTCCGGTGCCGGCGGCGGAGGACGTGGGGGGGCCCGACGTCTCGCCGTCGGGAACCGGGTGCGTGGTCATGCACCCGAGTTTCGCACGCTGACGACGGTGGCCCGTGCACCGTCCCAGCGACACGAGAGCCCCCGGCCGCGTGGCAGGGGGCTCTCGGGACGAGCGATCAGACGGTGGTGAGCACCGTCTCGATGTCCTCGGCGATCATCGACTTCGGCCGCGCGCCGATGACGGACTTCACCAGCTCACCGCCGGAGTAGAAGTTGAGCGTCGGGATGGACACGATGCCGTAGTCGCCGGTGACCTTGGGGTTCTCGTCGGAGTTGAGCTTGACGATCTTCACGCGGCCCTCGTACTGCTTCGCGAGCTCTTCGAGGACCGGTGCGACCATCCGGCACGGTCCGCACCAGGGCGCCCAGAAGTCGACGATGACGGGGACCTCCGACTCGAGGACCTCGACCTGGAACGTGTCGTCGGTGACGGCGGTGGTGGTGCTCATGAGATCTCCTCGCCGTACGTCTCGATCGGCGGGATCGGGTGCACGAGGTCACCGAGGGAGGCCAGGAAGTGCTGGGCGTCCAGCGCGGCTGCGCAGCCGGAGCCGGCGGCGGTGATGGCCTGCCGGTAGGTGTGGTCGACGAGGTCGCCGCAGGCGAACACGCCGGAGAGGTTGGTGGCGGTCGACCGGCCGACGACCTGCACGTAGCCCTCGTCGTCGAGGTCGACCTGCCCGACGAGCAGCTCGGAGCGTGGCACGTGGCCGATCGCGACGAACACGCCGGTCGCGGGGTGCTCGCGCGTCTCGCCGGTGACGGTGTCCCGCAGGGTGACGCCGGTGACCTTGTTCTCCCCGTGGATGGCGACGACCTCGCTGTTCCACGCGAACTCGATCTTCGGGTCGTTCGCGGCGCGGTCGGCCATGATCTTGGAGGCGCGCAGGTGGTCGCGACGGTGCACGAGGGTGACGCGCTTGCCGAACCGGGTCAGGAAGGTCGCCTCCTCGACGGCGGAGTCGCCGCCGCCGACCACGATGATCTCCTGGTCGCGGAAGAAGAACCCGTCACAGGTGGCACACCAGGAGACACCGCGTCCCGACATCCGCTTCTCGTCGTCCAGGCCGAGCTCGCGGTACGCGGAGCCGGTGGCCAGGATGACGGCGCGGGCCTGGAACGTCTCGCCGCCGAGCGTCTGGATGGTCTTGATGTCACCGTCCAGGTCGAGCACGGACGCGTCGTCCCACAGCACCTCGGCACCGAACTTCTCGGCCTGCTTCTGCAGACCTTCCATCAGCTCGGGGCCCTGGACTCCGTCGGGGAAACCGGGGAAGTTCTCGACCTCGGTGGTGTTCATCAACGCACCGCCGGCGGTCACCGACCCTGCGATGACCAGGGGCGTCAGGCCGGCGCGGGCCGCATAGATCGCGGCGGTGTAGCCGGCAGGACCCGATCCGACGATGACGAGATCGCGGACGGTGGTGGACTGGTCGGTCACGTGAGGTCCTTGCGTGTTCGGCGTGCCGGAGACGGTCCGGCGGGGGCTGACGGGATCAACCGATCCTAGGCGGGTTCTGTTCCGGGACCCGCGTCAGGACAGGGCGATCTCGGTGACCTCCACCCGGAAGCCACCGTCCGGGGCGGGTGGCAGCTGGGTGATCCACAGGACGAGCGACTGGGTCTCGGTGGCCGGGTCGAGCGTGAGGACGGTCTCCGGACCGAACGGACCCGATGCGAGCACGGGGCCGCCGGTCGGGTTCGACGCGTCGGTGGCCCTGACCTCGACGTTCCCACCGGTGCTGTTGGTCCGCAGGGTGACCGTGCTGACGGTGGTCTTCTGGGTCAGGGTGATGGCGTAGCCGACGGCGTCCTTGAACCCGGCGAAGTCGTCCCGCTTGTACGTCTGGGTGTACCAGTACGTCGACGGGTCGCCGTCGTACGCCTTGGCGACGTCCTCCTGGTGCTCGCCGTCGGCGTCGGACGGGTCGATCGAGGTGGTCGAGGCGATCACCGGCGGGCCGCCGGCCGGGGCGACCGGCGTCTCTGCTGCGGTCGGCTCGGCAGACGGCTCGGCGACGACGGCCGGGGCCGACGCGCTCGGTGACGGGTCCGGGTCCGCTGAGGAGTCCCCGGGGTCGAGCGACGAGAAGAGGGCCCGGAAGGCGAAGATGACCCCGATGACCACGGCGACGACGACGAGGATGAGGATCAGCGCGGTCGGGTCGAACCGGCGGGTGGTGGGCGGAGTGGTGTCCGCTCCGATCACGTCGCTGAAGCCGAACGTCCCCAGGGTCTCTTCCGGTGGGGCGGGAGGGGCGGTCGCCTGCGCGACCGGCCGGCGCACGACGGGCGGCGGGGGCGCTGCCTGCGCGTAGGCGGGAGGCGTGATGAGGGGGAGCCCGGTCGGCGGCGTCTCGGTGTCGGACGGGACCGGGCCGAGGCCCGTCGCCCGGGAGGGTGTGGCCGGCGGGGGCGTGCCGGGCCGGTTGGCGCCCGGCGGGTCCTGCTGCGCGAACGCGGTCCGCACGGACTGGCGCTGCACCGTCACCGGCGCGGTGTCCTGGTCGTCGTGATCGGCCGGGACCGGGATCCCGCCACCGGGTGCGGCGGCGCCCGTCGGGGGGAACTGCGCGGTCATGGGTGCTCCTAGGGTGGCGGTCTCGGCGACGGACGCCCGGATCTCGCCCCACGGCTCGAGCTCGCGGACCAGCTCTCCTGGGCTGTGGGGGCCGTCGTCGTTGGGGCCGAGCGTCACGACGCAGAGCGTGTCGAGGTCGTTCGGCACACCGGGGACCAGGTCGGCGGGTGCGACGGGTGAGCCGTTGACGATGGGTGCGGGTGGCAGCGTCTCGCCGCCCGGCGTCTGCGGTGCGCGCGGGTCGGCCGGCCACAGTCCGGTGAGGGCGGCGTACAGGAGCCGGACGAGGCCGACGGCGTCGGCACGCGTGGTGGAGCGGGCGTCGCCGCCGGAGTCGCCGAGCAGGGCGGCGTCGAGCGCGAGGCCGCCGAGGAGCACGCGGCCGTCGGGGCTCACGTGCAGGACGGACGGGCGCAGGGCGAGGTGGTGCACGCCGCGACGCCGGGCGATCTCCAGCGCGGACGCGGCCTCGCCGACGACGGCGCGGGCCTGGTCGGCGGTCAGGGGCCCCTGCGCGACCAGTCGCGCGAGGGACTGTCCGACGAGCTGCTCGGACACGACGTAGCCGTAGCCCTCGTGCGTGCCGACGTCGAGCACCCGCACCAGCCGGGCGTCGGTGACGAGGGCGGCGCGACGGGCGGCGTCGAGCGCCGGCGCGACGGCACCGTGCTCGAGGATGCGCACCCGGACGGGGCGGTCGAGGATCTGGTCCGTGGCCTGCCAGGCGCTGGCACCCGCGAGATCGGAGACGACTGGGGACAGCACGCGGTAGCGGCCCGCGAGCACCGTGCCCCGTCCGACGACCTCGCTCACCAGCACCTCCATGTCGACAACCCGGACCAGAACACCTGCATGCTAGATGAGCACGATCAGCGCCGTCCCCCGGGAAGGCGCCGGAGCAGCGGAAGGAGCAGGTTGTCCAGCTCCCGCACGCGCAGCAGCCGCAGGATGCCGGCGTACGCGAGGCCCATCAGGGTACCGACGACGGCGCACTGGATGATCGAGGCGACGAGACCTGTGGACAGCCAGAGCCGGAGCAGCAGCAGCACGCCGAAGCCGACAGCCCCCGACACCACCGCAGCGAGGGTCGCACGTGCGATGACCTTGAGGATGCGGGAGCCGTCGATGCCCCCGAGCCGCCGACGCAGCCGCCACTGCGCGATGCCGGCGCCGACGACGTAGGAGACGGTCATGGCGGCACCGGCACCTGCGACCCACAGGGTCGGTCGCAGGAGCATCTGGGACGCCCAGGCGCCGAGGATGACGACGGCCGCCATCGCGACCTGGATCGGCACCATCGAGCGCGCGTCCTCGTACGCGTAGTACGCGCGCTGGAACATCGACCAGGCCCCGAACGCGGGCAGGCCGAGGATCATCGTGAGCACCACGGTGGCCACGGCGTCGGCCGAGCCCTCGGACGAGGTGGCGAGGACGACCCGGGTCAGCGGGAGGACGAGCACGACGACGGCGGCCGTCGCGAAGACGGTGAACACCCCGACGACGCGCAGCCCCGACGAGAGCGTGGCCCGGACGGCCGCGACGTCGCCGTCGTGCGCCTGGCCGGAGAGCCGCGTGAACAGGGCGGTCGCCAGGGAGACCGTCACCAGCGAGTGCGGCAGCATGAAGATGAGGAACGCGACGGAGTACGCGCCGGGGCCAGCCACGGAGGCTCTCGCCACCCCCTCGGCGACCGCGGCGTCCGGTGCGGCCGATGCCACGCGGGTCACGACGAGGAAGCCGAGCTGGCCGATCGCCAGCCCTGCGAGCGTCCACGTCGCGACGCCCCCGGCGGTCCGCAGGCCCGACCCGCGCAGCCCCCAGCGCGGGCGGTAGTGGACGCCCGACCGGCGCAGGGCCGGCACGAGCACGAGGGCCTGCGCGACGACCCCGAGCGTCGCGGAGCCCGCCAGCAGGACGACCTGCCCGGTGGTCCACGTGCCGGCGTCGACGACCCCGGAGGTCTCCCACGTGCCGAACACGACGATGAAGACGCCGAACCCGACGATCGCGACGACGTTGTTGACGACGGGCGCCCACATGTACGGACCGAACGACCCGCGCGCGTTGAGGACCTGGCCGAGCAGCGCGTACGCGCCGTAGAAGAACAGCTGCGGGATGCACCAGTAGGCGAACGTGATCGCGAGCGCTTCCTGGGTCGGGTCACCGAACTTCGTGTACAGGCCGACGAGGACCGGGGCGAGGAGCGTGAGGACGACGGTCGCCCCGGCCAGCATCGCGAACCCGAACGTGAGCAGCCGGTCGACGTACTCCTGGCCGGCCTTGCGCTTGTAGGCGCGGACCACCTGGGGGACGAGGATCGCGTTCAGCACTCCGCCGGCGAGGAGCATGTAGAGCACGTTCGGCAGGTTGTTGGCCACCGCGAAGGCGTCCGCCGCCTGGCCGGTCGCGCCGATCGCGCTGACCATGACCATGGCGCGCAGCAGCCCCAGCATGCGCGAGACGGCGGTGCCCGAGGCCATGAGAGCAGCGCCGCGGCGCGCTCCGTCGTCGGTCATCGGGTCTCCTGCTCGCTGGGTTCGTCCTCGGGCGCGGTGCCGCCGAGGACCGGCAGCGACGTCGACGTGCCGGCCTCCGCCTCGGTGCGGGCGCCGCGGCGGGCGCTCTGCCCGCGACGGACGGTGCGGACGATACCGAGCACCAGGCCGATGGCGAGCAGGACGCCGACGACGATCGTGCCGATGCTCTCGATCGTGGGCGCGACCTGGGCGGTGAAGCGGACGGCGGGAGACACCGACAGACCGTCGGTCGCGGTGAGCTCTGCGGTGACGACGACCGAGCAGTTGGCGCGGGCGTGCAGGGGGACGCGGACGCTGGTCTCGCTCTGCGCCTCGACGACGACGGGCTCGATCTCACCGACCTCGAGGCAGGCCTTGCGCGGGGTGACGGCGAGCATCACGGTCGCGGGGACGGTCAGCCGGTTGCGCACGACGATCGGCAGCGGGCTGTCCGCGGCGGTCACGACGAGGTCGCTGACCGGGGCGATGCTCAGGCCGGTCGTGCGCGCGTCGACGTCGGCGACCGCCGACGACACCAGGGCGTCGCGCCCGGCGGGGGCGACCCGCCACGCGACGGACAGGGGCGCGAGGACCTGGTTGTCGACGCCGTCGAGCAGGACGGCGGGCTCGCTGGTCACGCCCGCGAACGCCACGGCGCGCCCGCGGGCGTCGGCGAGTGCGCGCACGCTGGTCGGCGCGAGCTCGTCGGGGCTCACGGCTTCCGCGGGAAGGCTGCCGCGAGCGTCCGGCGCATCGCCGTCCAGGAGGGTGGACACGGCGCTCAGACGCACCCAGGGGGCGTCGTCGAAGGCGGTCGTCAGCGCCGCGACGGTCGGCACGTCGGGATCCCAGCCACGCCCGGGGGCGATCAGGAGGTGCGGCTGGTCGTCCTCGGTCTCGCGCGTGATGACGGCGAGCTCCGCGAGCGCGCGCTGGACGGTGGTGGCCGTCGTCGCCCCCTCGTCGACACCCTGCGGCGCCGTGAACAGGCGGGTGAGCAGCGCGTCCGGCGCGAACGCGGTCACGGGACCGTCGGTGGTCTGCACCCGCTGGGCGGCACCCGCGGTGTCGTCGTCGGGATCGTCGGGCGTCGTCGGTGGGAGCACGATCCCGTCCGCGCCGACGGCGGAGGCCACCCCGGCGGTGGTCTCGTCCGGGAGCCCGGCACCCGGCGCCCACAACAGCCCCGACGGTGCTGTGAGGCCCGGGACGCCGACCTCCGCGGCGCGCTCCACCGCGAGCCCGACGAGGCCCGGCTGTCCGGCGTGCGCTGCCGCGGCCAGGTCGGGGTCGGCCCACGGCAGCGCGACGACGTCATGGCCGCGGAGCTCGTCCGTGAGGTCCGCCGCCCAGTCACGCGTGCCCGGCGTCCCGGCGGATGCCGCGGCGAGCAGGGCAGGGTCGACGGCGACACCGATCTGCGGCGTGACCGCGACAGCCGCCGCGAGCTCCCGCAGGCGTCCCCCGGTGCGCGTCAGCTCGTCGAGCCCGGCGACGGTGGCCGCGCTGGGTCCGGTACCGCCCTCCGCCGTCGCCGACGGCGGGCCGACCATCGGGACCAGCACGGAGAGCGGGGTCTGCGGGACGTCCTCCGAGGGGAGCCACAGTAGGAACGTGCGCTGGACGCCGACGCGGCGTGAACCGTCGAGCGCCTCGACCACGAGCCCGCGCGGACCCCACGTGTCAGCGCCGTCGCGCAGGCGGACCTGCGCCGCTGGGATCTCGAGCTCGACCTCGACGCTCCCGCCCGGCAGCAGCGGACCGTCGACCTGGGTGGTGACGTCGCGATTCGTCCGGCTCAGGCCTTCTGTCCCCGCGGAGGCAAAGGTGTCCATCTCGGCCCGGGAGACGGGTCGGAACCGGTTGATCCGCAGGGCGGCGGCGGGCCGCTCGACCGTCTCGTCGCCGTCGTTGCGCAGCGTGGCCCGCACCTGCAGGTTCTCGCCGGGACGCAGGACGCTCGGCGCGACCTCGGTGATCTGGACGGTGACCGGGAGATCCGGGTCCGCGCCGGGGCTGGGGCTGGGGCTCGGGGTCGTCGCGGCGGCGGACCCGCTGACGGGGACGGCGAGCGCGAGGGCGCCGACGAGAGCCAGGGCCGCACTGAGCACCCGGCGTCGTCGCGAGGGGGCGCTCATCCCTCGCCGACGAGCACGACGAGTGCTGCCTCGGCGAGACGCCGTTCGTTCGGGTACGCGAGCACGCCGTTCAGCTCCGCCACGGGGATCCACGCGGCGTCCTCCGCCTCACCGTCCGGGTCGCCCTCGACCGTGAGGAAGCCCCCGGTCGCGCCCAGCAGGAAGTGGTGGACGACCTTGTGCACGCGGCGGTCGTCGCCGCTGAACCAGTAGTCGATGACCCCGAGCCGACGCAGGACCTGCCCGGTGATGCCGGTCTCCTCGGCGATCTCGCGGACGGCGGCCTCCTCGGGCGTCTCGTCGCCCTCGAGGTGACCCTTCGGCAGGCACCACTCGAGACGGCCCGCCCGGTTGCGGCGCGCGATGACGGCCGCGTGGTCGACGCCTTCGCGCCGGCTGACGACGATGCCGCCCGCGGAGGTCTCGTCGACGACCGGCAGAGGTGCGGCAGGAACCCGCGTGAGGCTGTGGCGGGGGTCGATGCGCAGCGGGTGACCGCCCGGCGGCGCGGGAACGCCCCCGGGGACGGGTGGACGCGCCGGGCTCGACATATCGACACTGTAACGACTTGGCGACCCCCGGCCGGCCCGCAGCCGCCGAGTCCGCACCATCATCTGGCAGGCTTGGACGAGTGCCCTCCCTCGATCCGCCCGTCGGCCACGACTCCCCCGACCTGAGCGCCGCCCTCGTGGCGTTGCAGAAGCGTGCGCTGGGCGTGCTGGCCGGGCTGCCCACCGACGCCCTCGAGCTGGGGGACCTGTTCCGCGCGGCCGGGCACGAGCTCGCACTCGTCGGCGGGCCGGTGCGCGACGCCTTCCTCGGCCGGGCGTCGGCGGACCTCGACTTCACGACGTCGGCGACCCCCGACGAGACGCAGGCGATCCTGGCCCGCTGGGGTGACGCGCACTGGGACATCGGCAAGGAGTTCGGCACCATCGGGGCCCGTCGGTTCGCCGGTCGACGGTCGTCGCTCGCGGACGACGTCGTCGTCGAGGTGACCACCTACCGGTCCGACGAGTACGACCCGACGTCGCGCAAGCCGCAGGTCGCGTTCGGGGACTCGCTGGAGGGCGACCTGTCCCGGCGCGACTTCACGGTCAACTCCATGGCGGTCCGCGTCCCGGACCTGACGTTCGTCGACCCGTTCGACGGCCTCACCGACCTGGCCGCGGGGGTGCTGCGGACCCCGGTGGACCCGCGGCAGTCGTTCGACGACGACCCGCTGCGGATGATGCGCGCCGCGCGGTTCGCGGCCCAGCTCGGCTTCGGGGTGGACCCCGCCGCGCACGCCGCGATCGTGGACATGGCCGACCGGATCACGATCGTGTCCGCGGAGCGGGTGCGCGACGAGCTGAGCAAGCTGCTGGTCTCGGCGAACCCGCGACTCGGGCTGGAGGTGCTGGTGGACACCGGCCTCGCGGGCCACGTGCTGCCCGAGCTGCCGGCGCTGCGGCTGGAGATCGACGAGCACCACCGTCACAAGGACGTCTACGAGCACTCGCTGATGGTGCTCGACAAGGCGATCGCCCTGGAGACCGGACCCGACGGCGCGGTGCCCGGCCCGGACCTGGTGCTCCGGCTCGCGGCGCTGCTGCACGACATCGGCAAGCCGCGCACGCGCCGGTTCGAGGAGGGCGGCGGCGTCAGCTTCCACCACCACGAGATGGTCGGCGCGAAGCTCGTCGCCAAGCGGCTCAAGGAGCTGCGGTTCGACAAGGCGACCGTGCAGGCGGTCGCGCGGCTCACGGAGCTGCACCTGCGGTTCCACGGGTACGGCGAGGGCGGCTGGACCGACTCCGCGGTGCGTCGCTACGTCACGGACGCGGGGCCGCTGCTGGAGCGGCTGCACCGGCTGACCCGGTCCGACTGCACCACACGGAACCTGCGCAAGGCGGCCCGGCTGTCGGCGGCGTACGACGACCTCGAGGAGCGGATCGCGCGGCTGCGGGAGCAGGAGGAGCTCAGCTCGATCCGGCCCGACCTGGACGGCACCCAGATCATGGAGATCCTCGGGCTGGCGCCGGGGCGCGAGGTGGGCGAGGCCTACAAGCACCTGCTGGAGCTGCGGATGGAACGCGGTCCGCTGGGCGCGGACGTCGCCCGCGACGAGCTGCTCACGTGGTGGGCAGCGCGCGCCTGACGACGAGCAGGCACACGTCGTCCTCCTGGTGGGTGACGATGAAGGTCTCGACGAGCCGGTCGCGGACGGCCTTGGCGTCCGCGTCGTCGGGGACGCCGCTGAGCTCGGCGGTGAGCGCCGCGATGCCGTCGCGCAGGCCGCGGTCGCGCCGCTCGACCAGACCGTCCGTGTACAGGACGAGCGTCGCGCCGACGGGCACGTCGATCGTGGCCTCGTCCCGTCCGGACCCCTCGAGACCGATCGGTGTCGACAACCCGCCGTCCAGCGGTCGGACCTCGCCACCGGGCAGCCGCAGCAGCGGGGGCGGGTGGCCGGCACGCGCGTAGGTGACGTGGGCGCCGTCGTCGGTCGACCGCCAGCGCAGGTACGCGCACGTGGCGATGTCGGCGATGTCGAGGCCCCGGACCAGCTCGTCGGCACGGCCCAGCACCCGCCCGGGCGACGACCCCTCCCACGCGTACGAGCGGAGCAGGGACCGGAGCTGACCCATCACGGCGGCGGCGCGCAGGTCGTGGCCGACGACGTCCCCGACGGTGAGCCCGATGGCGCCGTCGGGCAGCGGGAGCACGTCGAACCAGTCGCCACCGACCTCGGCGCTGCGGCTCGACGGGATGTACGCGGCGGCGACGTCGAGGCCGGGGATCTGCGGGATCTCGGGGAGCAGGCTGCGCTGCAGGGTCAGGGCCGCGGTCCGCTCGGCGAGGAACAGGCGGACGTTGTCGAGCGCCAGACCGGCACGACGACCGAGGTGCGCGGCGGTGACCACCGCGTCGGCGGTGAACCCGTCGACGGCCACCAGGGTGAGCACGCCGAGGACCCGGTCGCGCGCTCGCAGCGGGACGACCATCGCGCTGCCCAGACCGAGCCGGCGCAGCAGGTCGAGCTGCACGGGGGTCGTCCGGCCCGGCAGGCCGGCCTCGTCGATCGCGTAGGGCGTCGCGACGAACCCGGGGCCGCTCGTGAGCGCCTCGGTGATCTTCGGTGCCCGGGACAGCCAGGAGATGTCCTGGTCCGCCAGCGCGCGTGCGGTCTCCCGGTCGTCCGGGTCGGCGACGACCAGGTGGATGCGGTCGAACCGCCCCCGGTCGTCGGTGACCGCGACGAACCCCCACGTGGCCAGTGCGGGGACGGCGATCTCTGCGAGGGTGTCGACCGCGTCGTCGTACTCGAGGTGCTGCGCGAGCTCGTCGCTGATCCGGGCCAGCAGGTCCAGCCGGGCGGTCGCCTGGTGGGGGACGTCGATCTCGAGGTCGCGGACACGCTCGGACTCCACCCGGTCGGTGACGTCGACCTGGATCCCGATGTGGTGGGTGACCCGGCCGGCCTCGTCGACGACCGGGCTGATCACCACCTGGTTCCAGAACGGGGTGCCGTCGCGCCGGTAGTTGCGGATGACGGTCGCCACCGCACGCTGCTGGTCCAGGGCCGTCCGGATGCGCGCCACGGCGACCGGGTCGGTGTCCGCACCCTGCAGGAACCGGCAGTTGCGCCCGAGGACGTCCTCGGGCGGGTAGCCGGTGAGCCGGGTGAACGCGCCGTTGACCCAGACGAGGGGGTCGTCGTCACGCAGCGCGTCCGAGATGGACAGCGCGAGGTCGCTGCCGAGCACCGCGTTCAGCGGCAGGTCGTCCTGCCGCCCGACCACCTTGTCGTCGCTGCTCACACGGCGACCTCGGTGACCTGGGCGGCGGGTACCCGCCGGGACGCGGAGCCGTAGAGCGCGGCGAACCCGGCGTACGCGACGGCGAGCACGAGGAACAGTCCCTGGGAGTAACCGGTGTCCGGCAGGGTCACCGCGCCGAGGGCGGCCGCGCCGACGAACGCGGCGTTGTAGAGGACGTCGTACAGAGCGAACGCACGGCCGCGGAAGGCGTCGTCGGTGTCGCGCTGCACGATGGTGTCGACGGCGATCTTGGCGCCCTGCGCGGCCAGGCCGAGGGAGCCGGCGGCGACGAGCACCGCGGTCCTGCTGTCCGACGCGACGAGGAGCAGCTGGCTGACGGCCGCGAGCGACAGGCACAGCACGATCCACACGTGCGGACCGGTGCGCGGCGACAGCACCGGGGTGAGCACGACGGCGAGGACGAAGCCGGCCGCCGACGCCCCCAGCACCATCCCGAACGTCCGCAGGCCCTCGTCGGCGTCCGCCGGGTCCGAGAGCAGGTTGCGGGCGATGAGGATGCTCGCGATGAACGTGACGCCGTACAGGAACCGGTGCGCCGCCATGATGCCGAGGGCACGGGCGGGGGTCCGGCGCTCGACCAGGTGGCGAGCGCCCGCGACCAGTCCGCGCCCGAGGATGCCGAGGGCGGCACGCAGCTGGGCGGCGTCGGCGCGCTCGTCGGGACCCAACCGGTCCTTGCCCAGCCGGGTGGCCAGCGCGGCCGCGGTCGCCATGACCGCCGCGGCCAGGAACAGCGCCGTCGCGTCCCGCCCCCGGCCGGCGGGCAGCACGAGACTGAGCACCAGCCCGATCGCCCCACCCACACCCGCCGCCGCCGCGCCCAGCGTCGGAGTCAGGGAGTTCGCGGTGAGCAGCAGCGGACCGTCGACCGTGCGCGGCAACGACGCACTGAGCGCCGACAGCAGGAACCGGTTGATCGACAGGTTCACCAGCGCGAGCACGTAGACCGCGGGGCCGATGCCGTCCGTGAGCATGAGCAGCGCGATGACGACCGTGATCCCGACGCGCACGAGGTTGCCGACGAACAGCACCTGCCGCCGCCGCCAGCGGTCCAGCAGCACCCCGGCCCACGGGCCCACGATCGTGAACGGCAGCAGCAGGACCGCGAACGCCGTGGCGACCCCCGCCGCGGTGCTGGCGTTCTCCGGCGAGAAGAAGAACAGGGTGGCGAGTCCGACCTGGAACATCCCGTCGGCCGTCTGGCTCACGAGCCGGACGGCGAACAGCTTGCGGAAGTCCCGCAAAGGCCACAGGGCCTTGAGGTCGGCGATCACCTGCACCGTGCCATCCTCGCAGGCTTCAGTGGCGCCGACCGACGACCGATGGACCAGGAACCCCAACCTGACGAGGCCGCTGCGTCGTGTAAGGAGTAGAGGCACGACGAGGGAGACGAATGGGCCGGTACTGGGAACCGCTGCTCGAGACGGTGGTGCGCGAGCGGTACCCCGCCCTGCTGGCGCGGGCGACGCTGCTGGTCCGGGATCGGCACGCCGCCGAGGACCTGGTCCAGGACGCCGTGGTGTCAGCGTTCGCGGGTCGCGCGAGGTTCACGTCCGCCGACCACGCCGAGGCCTACGTCCGCCGCGCGATCGTCTCCCGGTTCATCGACGGCTCCCGCCGCCGCGGACGCGAGTCGGCTGCGCTCGCGCGGGTGGCCGCCGAACCGGTCCCCGACGGCGCCGACCCGGCCGATCGCGGGCTCGCGTTCGAGCTTGAGTGCGCGCTCGCCGCCCTCGCGCCCCGCGAGCGGGCGTGCGTGGTGCTCCGGCACCTCGATGACCTGTCCGTCCGCGAGACGGCCGAGGTGCTCGGGCTCAGCGAGGGGGCCGTGAAGCGGTACGTCTCCGACGGCGTCCGGACCTTGTCCGCCCACCTCGACGTGAGCGTCCCGAGCGACGACGCCACAACCGTCCTGCTGACCGTGAACGAGGTGCCCCGTGACGCGTGACCTGCACGAGCTCATGAGCGACGCCCTCGCGCAGGGCACGAGAGCGCTCGCGGACACCGCCGACGACGGCGACCGGGTGTCGCGCATGCGCGCCGCGGTCCGCCGCCGCCGCACCGTCCGCGCCACGGTTCGTGGGACGTCCGTCGCGTGCGTCGCGGTGGTCGTCGGTGCCGTCGGGTGGCTCGTCGCGCCACGGCAGGACCCTGCGCCCGCGCACACGCCGACGCCTGCCCCGAGCGTGTCGCGGAGCACCTCGACGCCCACGCCCACACCGACGCCCACCCCGACGTCGACCCCGACCCTGACCAGCAGCCCCGACACGGTTCTGATCCCAGGGCTGCCGGCGATGCCCGAGGCGACCCCGGAGATCATCGCCGCTGCCACGCCGGGATGGGTCCTGCTCCGGTACGCCGGCCCGGCACCGATCTCGTCCGACGACGGCCTCGAGAACGCGGCGATCGAGCAGCTGCCCAAGTTCAACGCGCTCGTCCTGGTCTCGCCCGACGGCGAGCGGTTCCACGTGGCCGACCTCCCGTCCGAGGTCCACATCGCGATCGACCGATGGGTGGCGGGCTCGACGGAGGCGGACGTGTCGGTGTGGGACGAGGCCGTCTTGGCGTGGTCATGGGGGAGGTTGGACCTGCTCTCGGGCACCGTCACGTCTGGACTCCCCGGCGCACAGACGGCGCGGACGGTCGGGTGGTCGCGCATCGGGGAGCGCGTGGTCGTGACGGGAGGCGTCCACGACGACGCCCCAGGGATCGTGAGTGTGGTCGGCCGGTCCGGCGAATCTCGCACCTACGGGGCAGAGCACGGGGTCATCGACGCGTGGAAGGTCACAGTCGACCCGACGGGCGTCCGCGTGATCCTCCAGGATCGCGGGCGGGACGGGATGCTGGTGATCCTCGAGCTGACGACGGGCGTGATGCGTCAGGTCGGCGGGTTCTCGCGGCCGGGGTGCGCGGTCGTCTCGTGGATCGACGATCGGCGCGTCCTCATCGAGTGCCGCACGAGCGTCGACGGTCGACCGGAGTACTGGCGCGTCGACACTGCAGAAGACGAGCACGCGGTGATGGTGCTCGGCACGGCCGGCGACGCCGTCGCCCTTCCGCTGCACGGGCACGGCGTGGCGACGGGGGACGGCAGGGTGGCCTTCGAGGCGAGACCCGCGAGCGACGCGGATGAGTTGTGCGGCGGAAGCCTGTACGTGTGGCGGAGCGCGACCGACACGATCGAGGGCCTGGCCGACGTCGGTGGCGCCGACCACGTCCTGACGCCGATGGCAGGTCTCGATGGCGACGTCTACGCCTCGAGGATGCCCGTGTGCGCCGACATCGCCATGCCGGAACTGATCCGTGTCGCCGCCGCTACCGGCGCGCTCACGACCCTCGTCCCGGTCGACTGGACCGCACCCGCCAGCGGGGCGATGGAGTCCTTCACCGTGGGCGTCGCCGGCTGACCCAACTTTCCAGCACCCCACCGTCGTTCTTCTTGACGAGACCTGCACGCTGGTGCAATGGGGGGATGAGAGGGCGGCCGTGAGCGCTCAGTGGGAGTCGTTGCTCGAGCAGCTGGTGCGCGAGCGGTACACACGTCTGGTCGGGCACGCCATGCTCGTGTGCGGTTCGAGGCACGACGCGCAGGACCTGGTGCAGGAGGCGCTGATCGCCACGTTCTCCGGCCGGGCGCGGTTCACGACCGTGCCGCAGGCCGAGCAGTACGTGCGGCGCGCGATCGTGACGCGTTCGATCGACGAGTCGCGACGACGGACCCGTGAACGGGCCACGGCCGCCAGGCTCGGCGGGCTGGCGACGGCGCCGGTCGAGATCCAGCCGCGGGGGCTCGGGGCCGACGTGCAGCGGGCGCTGCAGGCGCTGCCCCCGCGGGAGCGCGCGTGCGTCGTGCTCCGCCAGGTCGAGGACCTGTCCATCCGGGAGACGGCGACGGCGCTCGGCCTGAGCGAGGGTGCGGTCAAGAGGTACACAGCAGACGGGACCGCGCGGCTCGACGCCGCGCTCGGGACGACGACGACCGAGAAGGAGACCGCCCAGGTGCGGCTCCTCGACGGCATGGGAGGTGCGGCATGAACGAGCTGGGAGAGCTGCTGGGACAGGCAGCCGAGGAGCTGTCGCCCACCGAGACCCTCGACGACCTCGGGCTGGGCCGGCTGGTGCGCTCCGTGCGGCGGCGCCGGGTGCAGCGGCACACGATGGAGTCGGTGGTCGGCGTCGCCGCGGCCGGCGCCATCGGCACCGCGGCCTGGGCGGGGATGAGGTACACGGCTCCGGCCCCGGCGGACACGCCGGCACCGACGGTGAGCGTGACGCCCACCCCGACGCCGACGCCCACCCCGACACCGACACCGACGCCCACGCCGACCCCGACCGCCACGGCGGACCCGGTCGTCCTGCCGGTGCCGCCGACGTTCGGTCAGGTGCCGGCCCAGCCTGCGACCGCCGCCACCATCTCCGGCGCCCGCGCCGGGTGGGTGCTCGCCGTCGAGCAGCCGACCTACGTCGTCGCCGGGTCCTCGGACTGGTCGTTCAGTCAGAAGCGGCTGCTCCTGGTCTCGCCCACGGGCGACCGGTTCAGCGTCCTCGACCTGCCGTCCGGCGCGATGGACGAGGTGTCGAGCGTGCTGCACTGGACGGCGGGACAGCGCCGCGCCCTCGTCCAGGTCATGTCCGGCGAGTACCGCTGGATCGACCTGCGGACCGGCGACCTGAGCGCCGTCGCCGGTGTGCCTACCCTGGCCCGGTTCGTCGGTGTCGCGTCGACCGGGAACCTGATCTGGCAGACGGAGTACGAGCTCTACGCCGTGACACCGGACGGCGTCGCGACGATCCTCGCCTACACGCTCCCGCAGGCCGAGGGTCAGCTGAGCCCGGGTCGCAACTTCGTGTACGCGGGCGGTGTCATCGTCGACCTGCGGACCGGGGGCAAGCAGTTCTTCTCGACGCCGCAGATCTGCAGCGCGGGCGGTTGGCTGTCGGACTCGGTCGTCGTCGTGTCCTGCGCGTCGGCGTCCGGCGGCACCGAGCTGTGGTCCAGCACGTTCACCCCGGTCTGGGACCCGCCGACGATGCCGACGGCGACCCGGCTCTACGCCGACCAGCCCTGGAGCTCGGCCACCGGGGTGACCCTGCTCGACGACGGACGTCAGGTCGTCTCCGCGATCGACGGCTCCGGGTGGGGTCTGTGGGTGGTGTCCGGTGGCTCGGTCACGCCGCTGGTCCCACCGCAGGAGGGCGTCGCCGCGTACTCCGTCGAGGCGTCGGGCACCCTCGTCGTGTCCCGGCCGGTCGGCGGCGGCGAAGCGTCGCAGTTCGACCTCACCGCCCAGGACGTGTCCCGCGGGACGTCGACCGTCCTGCTGCCCATGCCGGACGAGTCGGGCGAGCCGTACGGGCTCGACGTCACGTGGATGACCGGGCTGGCGGACTACGCGGTGGGCACGGCGTACTGAGGACCAGGACGGCCCGGCGACCGGAGGGGGTCGTCGGGCCGTCCTGTGTCCGTCGTCTCCCGCCGTGACCTCGCCCCAACCGATCCGGGTGCCGATGCGTTCTAGGGCGTGACGGAGGTTCGAGACGATGGGAGGGGGGTCGGATGAGCCGGCAGTGGGAACCGATGCTCGAGCAGGTGGCGCGTGAGCGCTATCCGCGGCTCGTGGCGAGAGCCATGCTGCTCGTCGCGTCACGCGCGGATGCCGAGGACCTGGTGCAGGAGGCGCTGGTCGCGACGTTCTCGTCGCGGGCGCGCTTCGAGTCGCCGGGGCAGGCCGAGCAGTACGTGCGGCGGGCGATCGTGTCGCGGTTCGTGGACCGCACCCGCAAGCGCGAGTACGAGAAGCTGGCCCAGCAGCGCGTCGCCGCTCGGCCTGCGCCGGCCGACCTCACCGGTGAGGTCCTCTCGACCGAGCTCGAGGTCGCGCTCCGGGCGTTGAGCCCACGCCAGCGGGCCTGCGTCGTGCTGCGGCACCTGGAGGACATGTCCGTCCGGGAGACCGCCGCGGCGCTGGGCCTGAGCGAGGGCGCAGTGAAGAGGTACGTGTCCGACGGGGTGGCGGCCCTGAACGCGGCGCTGGGCACGACGAGCCCTGCCGACCGTGACCCCGTGGTGCTGGTGCCGACAGAGGAGGTGCGTCGTGGAGCGTGACCTGACCGACTTCATGCACGCGAACGTGCAGGCCCGCGAGGAGTCGATCGCCGGGCTGGCGCCGAGCGCGGGTGCGCTCTCGGGGACGGTGCGACGGGTGAAGCGTCGTCGAGCCGTGCGTCACTCGGTCCAGGGTGTCGGCGCGGGCGCTGCTGTCGCCGTCGTGGCCGGCGCCTCGTGGTTCGGGCTCCGGTCGCAGGATCCCGTGCCGCCCGCGATCAGCCCGTCGCCGACGGTGACGACACCGACTCCGACGCCATCGCCCACACCCACGCCGACGCCGTCCGAGACGGCCGTGACCCCGCCGCCCGTGCCGGCGTCCTTCGGCCAGCCCGACTCCGAGCCGATCACGCGGTCGGTCCTGGCGCAGGCGGAGCCGGGATGGGTGCTGGCGATGTACACGCCGTCGTACGTCACGGCCGGGTCGGACGAGTGGGTCGCCGGGTCGTCGGTGCTCTACGCCGCCTCGCCGTCGGGCGACCGCTACAAGGTGCTCGACCTGCCCGCCGGACCGGACGAGATCGCCCGGGTGGTCCACTGGAAGGCTGGCGAGTCCCGCGCGATCGTCCAGCTCATCGCCGGTCCGCACCGGTACCTCGACCTGCTGACCGGCGTCCTGACTCCGGTGCCCGGTGCACCGGAGAACGCCTTCTGGATCGGTGTCGCCTCCACCGGGAGCACCGTGTGGCAGACCTACGAGGAGAATCTGAGCGGGAGCGGCTACCTCGTCTCGGTGACGCCGGACGGGGTCACGACCACCTTCGCCGGGCTCTGGCCCCAGCTCGTGGGACCCATGAGCCCCGACCGCAACTACATGAGCATCGGGAGCGCGCTGATCGACCTCCGGACCGGTCACACGAACTTCTTCCAGCCGGCCGAGGCCAACAGGGAGTGCCCCGTGAGCGGCTGGCTCTCGGACTCCGTCGCCGTCGTGTGGTGCGAGGGCGACGCTGACGGGGGCCGCGTCTACCGGACCACGTTCGTCCCCGAGTGGGATCCGCCGACCATGCCCAAGCCTGAGCCCTTGTACGACGGGATGGGATGGCAGAACGTCGCCGGTGTCTTCCCGCTCGACGACGGCCGGCACGTCGTCTCCGCGCAGGCTGAGTCGGGGACGTGGGGGGCGTGGCTCGTCGACGGTGGCGACGCCTCGCAGATCACGCAGGCGTCCGACGAGGCGTTCGACTACCTCGTCGACGTGGTGGGAGACGTCGTCCTAGCCACCGACGTGGTCGGAGACGGTGCCACGACCGCACTCACCGCGCACGACCTGCGGACCGGCACGGACGCCGTGCTGATGCCCCGGCCCACCGAGACCGGGGAGGAGTACGGCCTCGGTCCGATCCAGTGGGTGGGCGGGCTGTCCTGGTGGATCCCGGGCACGTCGTCCTGAGCATGCGGGGAACGCCTGCGGGAGAGGACACGAAACTCGTCCGGTCGAGCAACAACCCCAGGCCGGTCGAGGATCGTTCTTCTCTCGCAGGCGCCGCACGGGCGCCTCGGACACCGGACCGGAGGTCGGCGTGACTCGGTGGGAGCCGCTGCTCGAGCAGCTGGTCGACGGGCGCTACACGCAGCTCGTCGCCCGGGCGATGCTCCTGTGCTCGTCGCGCACGGACGCGGAGGACCTGGTGCAGGACGCGCTGCTCTCCACGTTCTCCGGCCGTGCGCGGTTCGCGTCGGTGGCAGAGGCGGAGCAGTACGTGCGGCGCGCCATCGTCTCCCGGTTCATCGACGGCACCCGCAAGCGCGGCCGCGAGCGGGCCCTGGCCGAGCAGGTCGGCCAGGTGCCGCTCGGGGCGATCCCGTCGTCGGGCGGTGTCGCGGACCGGCTGGAGGCGGCGCTCGCGCAGCTCAGCCCACGCCAGCGCGCGTGTGTCGTCCTGCGCTACCTCGACGACGCCCCCGTCCGGGACACCGCCGCGCTGCTCGGGGTGAGCGACGGTGCCGTCAAGCGGTACACCGCCGACGGCCTCCGGACGCTGAACGCCCTGCTGGGGACGCAGGCCACGGTCGACGACCACACGGTGCAGGTCCTGACCTCGCAGAGGAGTGTGCACGGTGCGTGAACTGGCAGATCTCATGAACGACGCGCTCGCGGAACGCTCCGGTTCGTTGACCGACCTCCCCGTCGCGCAGGTCGGCGACCGGCTGCACCGCAAGGTCCGGTTCCGACGCGCCCGTCGGCACACGCTCGAGGCCGGCGGCGCGACGGCGGCCGTCGCCGTGCTGGGCACGACGACCTGGCTCGGCCTGAACGGCACCCGGGACGAGCCCGCGCCGGCGGTCAGCCCCACGGCCTCGTCGACACCGGTCCCGTCGCCCTCGCTCACGCCGACGCCGGCGCCGACGTCGACACCGACGCCCGTCGCCGACGACATCCTCGGCCTGCCGCCGACCTACGCCCTGCCGGCGGGCCTCCTCGAGCAGACGACACCCGGGTGGGTGCTCGGGATCTACCGCTCCGTCTCGACGGACTTCCTGGAGCTCGAACCGGGCCTCGACGGCGTCCCGAACGGCGCCGTCAACACCGTGGTCCTCGCGTCCCCGACGGGAGACCTCTACCGCGTCGTCGACCTGCCGGAGGACATGGGGGTCTCGTTGCTGCGCTGGGAGGCGGGGGCGACCACCGCAGTCGTGCGCATCGACTGGGACGGCGACCTGGGACAGGGGGTCGAGCCGCGCGCCGTCCTCGACCTCGTCACGGGCGAGCTGACGCCGACCGCGCTCGGGCTCGAAGGGTCCGACCTGTTTCCCAACGAGTACGTCGGTCAGGCGGCAGACGGAGTCGAGCTCTGGACCGAGGGCGCCAGCACCGACTCCATCGTCTCGGAGCTGTACCGGGTGCCGGGTGCCGGCAGTGCGCCGCAGTCCGTCGGTCTGGTCGGGTTCCGGTGGTTGCTCGACCCCACCGGTCGCTGGTTGGTCACCAACGTTCCCTCGGGGATCAGCGCCGCCGAGCCGTTCGCGCTGGTCGACGTGGTCGACGGCGGCCGCACCGAGGTCGACTACGGCGTCCCGGGTCAGTCGTGCGAGGTGGTCGGGTGGCTCGACCCCGGCGAGCTCCTGGCGTACTGCCTGGACGCCGGGGACCCCGGGTACGAGCCCGACGAGGTCCAGGACCCGGCCTCGCTGAACGCCGCGTACTACCGGGTCGAGGTCTCACCTGCGGGGTCCACCACCACGCTCCTGTCCCGGCCGGCGGCGGGAGAGCCTCGACCGTGGACGTGGGAGGGCGGCTGGGCCGGACCGGGGACGCTGGCCGTCGTCGGCACCCTCAGCGGTGTCAACGACCCCAGCAGCTGCGCGGCGGACGCGTACGTCTGGACGGGCACGAGCCTGCGGCCGACGGGCATCGATCCGGGCGAGACGATGTTCACGTTCCGGTCCGGTCAGCCGCTGCTCGTCGCGTCGCAGTCCGGCTGCACGGAGATGTCGACGCCCGTCGAGCTCCGCTCCTACGCCGCCGCCTCCGGGACGACGACGCTGCTGGCGCCCGCCCCGCCGCCGACCGCCGAGGTGCCCGAGTGGCTGAGCGGCCTCGAGTCGTGGGTGCCGGCCGGCTAGCGGCACGACGAAGGCGCGCACCCCGGTGGGATGCGCGCCTTCGGTCGTGCCGGATCAGCGCTCGTTGTTGATGGTCGCGCTGGTCCTGCGTTCCGCTACGGGCGAGTGCGCTGGCGCGCCCTCACCCTTCGCTGCACTCCGGATCAGCGCTCGTTGTTACTCCGGATCAGCGCTCGTTCTCGCCGCGGATGAAGGACTCCAGCTCGGCGCGGCCGAGGGTGTCCTCCATCTGGACCGGCGGGGACTTCATGAAGTACGTCGACGCCGACAGGATCGGGCCGCCGATGCCGCGGTCCTTGGCGATCTTCGCGGCGCGCAGGGCGTCGATGATGATGCCGGCGGAGTTGGGCGAGTCCCAGACCTCGAGCTTGTACTCGAGGTTCAGGGGCACCTCGCCGAACGCGCGACCCTCGAGGCGGACGTAGGCCCACTTGCGGTCGTCGAGCCAGGCGACGTAGTCCGACGGGCCGATGTGGACGTTGCGGTCCTCCTTCTTGCCGCCCAGGGGGCCGGTCAGGTTGGAGGTGACGGCCTGGGTCTTGGAGAGCTTCTTGGACTCCAGGCGCTCGCGCTCGAGCATGTTCTTGAAGTCCATGTTGCCGCCGACGTTCAGCTGGTACGTGCGGTCCAGCACGACGCCGCGGTCCTCGAAGAGCTTCGCGAGGACGCGGTGGGTGATGGTGGCGCCGACCTGCGACTTGATGTCGTCGCCGACGATCGGGACGCCGGCAGCCTCGAACTTCGCGGCCCAGACCGGGTCGGACGCGATGAAGACGGGGAGGGCGTTGACGAACGCGACGCCGGCGTCGATGGCGCACTGCGCGTAGTACTTCGCAGCGATCTCGGACCCGACGGGCAGGTAGCAGATGAGGACGTCGGCCTCGGCCTCGCGCAGGGCGGCGACGATGTCGACCGGCTCGGCGTCGGACTCGGTGATCGTCTCGCGGTAGTACTTGCCGAGACCGTCGTTGGTCACGCCACGCTGCACGGTCACGCCGAGCGGGGGCACGTCGGCGATCTTGATGGTGTTGTTCTCCGAGGCACCGATGGCCTCGGACAGGTCGAAGCCGACCTTCTTCGCGTCGACGTCGAACGCTGCGACGAACTCGATGTCGCGGACGTGGTAGTCGCCGAACTGCACGTGCATCAGACCGGGCACGGTGCTGCTCGGGTCGGCGTCGGCGTAGTAGTGCACGCCCTGGACGAGCGACGCGGCGCAGTTGCCGACGCCGACGATGGCGACGCGGATGGAGGTCATCCTCGCTCCTTCTCGGTGGTTCGCGCGGGGGCGACGTCGTCGTCCTCCGCGGGTGTGTCAGCAGCGGTCGGACGACCGGTGCCTGCAGGACGGGTGCGACGAAGGCCGCGCTCGTTGTCGATCAGTCCGTCGAGCCAGCGGACCTCACGCTCGACCTGTTCGAGGCCGTGCCGCTGGAGCTCGAGGGTGTACTCGTCCATGCGCTCGCGGGTGCGGGCGAAGGACTGGCGGATCGTCTCGAGACGCTCTGTCAGGCGCGTGCGCCGACCCTCGAGGATCCGAAGCCTGGTCTCGGCGTCGGTCTGCCCGAAGAAGGCGAACCGGACGTCGAAGTTCTCGTCCTCCCAGGTGGCCGGCCCGGACGACGCGAGCACCTGCTGGAGGTGCTCCTTGCCGTCGGCGGTCAGCTGGTAGACGATGCGTGCTCGCTTGGAGGCCACGGCCTGCGGTGCCACCAGCGACTCGGTGCCCTGGATCCAGTTGCGCTCGACCAGCGACTTCAGGCACGGGTAGAGCGAGCCGTAGGAGAGTGCGCGGAACGAGCCGAGCACGAGGTTGAGGCGCTTGCGCAGCTCGTACCCATGCATCGGGGACTCGTGGAGCAACCCGAGGATGGCCGGCTCGAGCACGTCGGAACGACCGCGCACAGGGGCACCTCCTCAGGGTGTTGGGCTTCTCGATGTATCAACTCGATACATCCGGAGAGTATGTCGAATACGACGAACCAAGCAAGTCGGTGACCTGGGACACACGGCGTGTGTGCGTCGAGGCGTGGCTGCGTCGGCGGTTCGCGCGCGCCGTGCCGATCGTGTGAAGGCTCGCCGGATCCAGGCTCGGGCACACCGCGCGCGCTCAGCGAGGTCCCCCATACTGGCTTCCGCGGCTGACGCCTGCCCGAAACCGGGTGCGACGGCCGGACCAGTCGTCGGACGGAAGGCAGAGCGTTGGCACGCACGAATCGGAGGGCACCCGCCCGGGGCAAGCGCACCGCGCCCCGCGGCACGGCAGCCTCGTCGGGCAGCAGCGCCCCCAAGCGACGCTTCTTCGACTACCCGCGGTCCGGCTACGAGGGCCTGCACCGCTGGCTGCCGTCCTGGCGGTTCTCCGTCGGCACGATCCTCGCGGTCGGCTTCCTCGGCGCCGGCGCGATGGTCGCGGCGTACGCGAGCACGACGATCCCGGACCCGGCGGACGACACCCGGGCGCAGACGACGACGGTCTACTACGCCAACAACGCCGACGGCTCCCAGGGCTCGGTGATGGGCACGTTCGCGGCGCAGAAGCGGACGCTCGTCGAGTACGCCACGCTCCCCGAGTACGTGGGCCAGGCGGTGGCCGCCGCCGAGGACAAGACGTTCTTCACCAACAGCAGCGGCATCTCGATCACCGGCATGGGCCGCGCGCTGATCAACAACCTGCGCGGCGGGCCCACGCAGGGTGGGTCGACCCTCACGCAGCAGTACGTCGAGCGGTACTACGTCGCCGAGACGACGACCGACTACGTCGGCAAGTTCCGGGAGACCCTCCTGGCGATGAAGATCGCCCGGGAGGAGACCAAGCCGGAGATCATGGAGCGGTACCTGAACACGATCTACTTCGGTCGTGACTCGTACGGCATCCAGGCCGCGTCGCAGTCCTACTTCGCCAAGGACGCCAAGGACCTGACGGTCGCGGAGGCCGCCCTCCTGGCCGGCATCATCCCGTCGCCCAACAACTGGGACCCGGCCAAGGCCCCCGACAAGGCCGAGGCGCGCTGGAACATCGTGCTCGACTCCATGGAGGAGGAGGGCTGGCTGACCGCCGCCGACCGCGCGACGCTGACCTTCCCGCCGACCGTCGAGTACAAGCGGCAGGACTCGATGGGCGGACCCGTCGGCTTCCTGCTCGAGATGGTGCGCGACGAGCTCAAGCTCGAGCCGTTGGCGCTCACCGACGACGAGATCTACCGCAAGGGGCTCTCGATAGTCACGACCATCCAGGAGCCGTTGCAGTCCGCCGCCGTGGCACATGTCGACGCGTTCCGCGCCGGCACGCTCCCCGAGCAGGACGGAGCCGTGCCCGACCCGATCACCCGCATCTCCCTGAGCTCGGTGGACCCGAGGGACGGCGCGATCGTCGCCCTGTACGGCGGCGCCGACTTCCTGACGGACCAGACGAACACCGTCACGTTCGACAACGTACAGCCCGGCTCGACGTTCAAGCCGTTCACCCTCATCGCCGGCCTCGAGCAGGGGGTGAGCCTCGACACTCGGTTCGACGGGAAGACACCGCAGACGTTCGGTGACTGGAAGGTCAACAACTTCCCGGGCGGCAAGTTCGGCAGCATCGACCTCGTCGAGGCGACCGCGCAGTCGGTGAACACGGTGTACGCCCAGCTGAACCTGCAGGTCAGTCCTGAGAAGACGGCCGAGGTGGCGGCGCGCGCGGGTGTCCCCGAACCCGTGGACACCAACCGGTCCAACGTGCTGGGCACGGAGTCCCTCCAGCCCATCGACATGGTGGGTGCCTACGCCACGATCGCCTCGGGCGGTATCCGCGTCGACCCGTACATCGTCCGCACCGTGATCAACTCCGACGACTCGGTCGCGTTCCAGCACAAGGACCCCACGGAGCGTGTCTTCGCCCCGGACGTCATCGCCGACGCCACGTTCGCGATGACACAGGTGGTGGAGGAGGGGTCGGGCAAGCAGTGGATCAAGCCGCTCGACCGCCCGATCGCCGGCAAGACAGGCACTACGCAGGAGAACAAGGCCGCCTGGTTCATCGGCTTCACACCCAACATCGTCACCGAGGTCTCGTTCAGCCAGCTCGGTGAGGGGAACGCCCAGGTGACGATCTCGCCGATCGGTAGGACCGAGAACATCACCGGCGGCAGCTGGCCCGCATTCCTGTGGCAGTCGTACATGAAGGACGTCTTCGCGCAGCCCCAGTACGCGCCCGTGCTCGACTTCCCGGCCCGTGCGAACGTCGGCGGCAAGCCGACGCCGAGCGCCACCGTGCCGACGGAGACGGTCGCGCCCACGGAGGAGCCCACGCAGGAGGCGCCGACGGAGGTCGCCGTCCCGGGTGGCCTCGAGGGCAAGCTCGAGGGTGATGCGACCGCGGCGGTCGTCAACGCCGGGTTGTCCGCCAGCGTGGTCGTGGAACCGTCCGACACCGTGACGTCCGGTCGTGTCATCCGGGTGGAGCCGAGGAGCGGCACCCTGCTCCCGGCCGGAGGATCGGTGACGCTCGTCGTCTCCAGCGGACCGAAGCCGGTCCCGACCCAGGAGCCGGAGCCGACGCCCGCACCGACGCCCACGCCCACCCCCTGATCCATCGCGAGGGGCGGACATCCGCCCCTCGCGAGCTTCCAGGTCCGTCCCTGTCCACAGCCGATTTCGGCGGTGGCTCCAGGCCGGGTAGCCTAGGAGATTGCTGTGCCCTCGTCGGCTCGTCGTCATGGACGGATCGGCGGGGCCAGCGACGCACACACCCTCCTGCCACGGATCGACCGTGGCCGCGAAGACCAGAGGAGGTGGGTATGAGCCTGCGTCAGTACGAACTCATGATCATCCTTGACCCCGAGATCGAAGAGCGCACCGTTGCTCCGTCGCTCGACAAGTACCTGACGGTCATCAAGACCGACGGTGGCACTGTCGACAAGGTCGACATCTGGGGTCGTCGTCGGCTTGCCTACGACATCCAGAAGAAGTCCGAGGGCATCTACGCCGTCATCGACTTCCACGCGACGCCCGCGACCGCCAAGGAGCTCGACCGTCAGCTCGGCCTCAACGAGGTCGTCCTGCGGACCAAGGTCCTGCGCGCCGACGCCTGATCTCTGTGGGTGGCCGCACCTAGTGTGCGGTCCCATACCTTCCGACTGATCGAACGAACGAGGAGCTGGGCATGAGCGGTGAGACCGTCATCACGGTGATCGGGAACCTGACCGGGGATCCCGAGCTGCGCTTCACCCCTTCGGGGGCCGCTGTCGCGAACTTCACCGTCGCGTCCACCCCCCGTACGTTCGACCGCCAGAGCAACGAGTGGAAGGACGGCGACACGCTGTTCCTCCGCTGCTCGATCTGGCGGGAGGCGGCCGAGTCGGTCGCCGAGTCGCTCACCAAGGGCACCCGCGTCATCGTGACCGGCCGGCTCGTGCAGCGCTCGTATGAGACCCGTGAGGGCGAGAAGCGCACCGTGTACGAGCTCCAGGTCGACGAGGTCGGCCCGTCCCTGCGCTACGCCACGGCCAAGGTCACCCGGACCCAGCGTTCGGGTGGCGGCGGCGGTGGCTTCGGCGGCGGGGGCGGCGGCGGCTTCAACAACGGTGGCGGTGGCGGCGGATTCGGTGGCTCCGGCGGCGGTGGCGGCAACCAGCAGGACGACCCGTGGGCGACGCCCGCAGGTGGTGCTGGCGGTGCCGGCTACTCCGACGAGCCTCCGTTCTGATCGGCGCCTGACACTCAGACACTCCCCATCCCTGGGCACGGCAACGCCCAGGGCTCCAGCAGACAAGGAGCACCACGATGGCCAAGGCCGTGGTCCGCAAGCCGAAGAAGAAGCAGAACCCGCTCAAGGCGGCGAAGATCGATGTCGTCGACTACAAGGACACTGCGCTGCTGCGCAAGTTCATCTCCGACCGCGGGAAGATCCGCGCTCGCCGGGTGACCGGTGTGTCCGTCCAGGAGCAGCGCGCGATCGCGCGTGCCGTCAAGAACGCCCGCGAGATGGCTCTCCTGCCGTACTCGTCGTCGGCGCGCTGAGAAAGGGGACCATCATGGCGAAGATCATCCTGACCCACGAGGTCACCGGTCTCGGTGAGCCCGGCGACGTGGTCGAGGTGAAGGACGGGTACGCCCGGAACTTCCTCGTCCCGCGCAACCTGGCGACGCCCTGGACCAAGGGCGCCGAGAAGGACGTCACCGCGATCCGCAAGGCCCGCAAGGCCCGTGAGATCGCGACGCTCGACGACGCCAAGGCGATCCGCGACTCGCTGCAGAGCAAGCCGGTCGTCGTGTCGGCCAAGGCCGGCGAGTCGGGCCGTCTGTTCGGTGCCGTCACGACCGCCGAGATCGCCGACGCGGTCAAGAAGTCCGGCGCGCCGCAGATCGACAAGCGGAAGGTCGAGATCGGTCAGCCGATCAAGGCCCTCGGCGAGTACCAGGTGTCGGTCCGTCTGCACGCAGGCGTGTCCGCGACGGTGACCGTCAAGGTCGTCGCAGCCTGACCTGAGCAGTCCTGGAGCGCCCCGATCCCCTGGTGGGACCGGGGCGCTCCTGCGTCCAGGACCGCCACGTCCGAGCATCTGGTCGCCCGGACGACCACGTGCTCGGACGTCCCCCACGCAGTCCCGTTGCGTCCGAGGAAGCGGCTGGCCCGACGCTCACTTCCTCGGACGTCCCACCGGGGCGTCCGCACATTCGGTCGTCGGGACGCTCGAAGGTGCGGACGTTCGGGGTGGCCGTCAGGCGCCCGTGACCATCCATGACGTGCCGCGGGCACGCCAGCCCGTCGTGACCGCGCGGGAGAGCATGAACACGCCCGCGAACGCCGCCCACAGCCACGCCAGGCCTGCGGCGCCCGGTGGGGCGGCCCCCCGGACCGCCAGCGCGAACGGCACGTAGACCACGAGCGTGGCCATGCCCGCCCACGCGAGGAAGCGGCCGTCGCCGGCGCCGATGAGGACGCCGTCGAGCACGAACACCCAGCCGGCCATCGGCATGGTCACAGCGGCGACGACGAGCGCGGCGACGGCGGCTGCTCGGACGTCGTCGGCCGTCGTGAAGAGCGGGACGTAGACCCACGAGAGCCCGCCCACGACGAGGCCGAGAGCGGCACCGGCGCCGACTCCCCACTGGAGGGTGCGTCGCAGGATCGCGCGGACGCGTGGCACGTCGGCGGCACCCAGGGCGTGGCCGACGAGCGCCTGCGCGGCGATGGCGAGGGCGTCGAGCGCGAACGCGGCGAGCCCCCAGACGGCGGCGACGACCTGGTGCCCGGCGAGCTCCACCGCGCCGAGCCCGGTGGCGACCCACACGGTCAGCAGGATGGCGAGCCGCAGGGACAGCGTGCGGACGAACAGCGGGGTGCCGGCGCGCGCGTTGGCCCAGATGCCCCCGGCAGCCGGACGGAGCTGCGCACCCGAGCCCCGGGCGCCGCGGACGACGACGACGGTGAGCGCGACGGCCATGGCCAGCTGGGTCACGGCGGTGCCGAGCCCGGAGCCGGCGATCCCCATCCCGACGCCGTAGACGAGCACCACGTTGAGCACGGCGTTGACGACGGCACCGGCTGCGGCGACGACCAGGGGCGTGCGGGTGTCCAGCAGCCCGCGCAGGGCGCCGGTCGACGCGAGGACGAGGAGCATGCCGGGCAGGCCCGGTGCCGACCAGCGAAGGTAGGTCACGGCTTGCTGGGCGACCTCGTCGGACGCCCCGAGGGCCTCGATCAGCCACGGGGCGCTCAGCCAGGTGGCTGCAGCCAGCACGATGCCGAGCCCGAGCGCGAGCCACATCCCGTCGACCCCGACCTGGAGCGCACCCACGCGGTCGCCGGATCCGAGGCGCCGGGCGACGGCCGCCGTCGTCGCGTAGGCCAGGAAGACGCACAGCCCGATGACCGTCATCAGGACGGTCGAGGCGAGCGCCAGACCGGCCAGCGGGGCGGTGCCGAGGTGGCCCACAACGGCGGAGTCGACGAGCACGAAGAGCGGCTCGGCGACCAGGGCGCCGAGCGCCGGGACGGCGAGGGCCAGTATCTGGCGGTCGATGCCGGGGGGTCGATGTCCGACAGATGAAATCGTGGCCAACCTTTCTCGAATCCACAGCACGTGCACAGCGTTCCTGCGGGTGACGAGCGGATCTGAAGCGATATCCATTCGTCTGTCCACACCCCTGTCCACGGACTGTGGACAGAATCGGACGTGATCCACAGCCTCGCTCACAGTAGGTGAGGGCTCGCTCCACAGAAGTCTGCACGTTGCCCACAGGGGCGCGGAGGGGCGTTTGGAGGACGGGCTCGGACCCCCTAACGTCGCGAGTGCGACGACCCGGTGACCGTCCTCCGGGCAGTGTGGGTGCCCCCATGGAGCATGTGTTCGAACGATGACGATGGGGATGGCATGACGATCGAGGAGCTCGAGTACGGCGCGCCGTCGGGCACCAACCGCGGTGGCGGCGGCTACGACCGCACCCCGCCGCAGGACCTCGACGCCGAGCGCAGCGTCCTCGGCGGCATGATGATCTCCAAGGACGCCATCGCCGACGTCGTCGAGCAGATCCGCGGCACCGACTTCTACCGCCCGGCGCACGAGGTCGTGTACGACGCGATCATCGACCTCTACGGCCGCGGTGAGCCCGCCGACGCCATCACCGTCGCCGACGAGCTGACCAAGCGCGGCGAGATCCAGCGCATCGGCGGCGCCCCCTACCTCCACACCCTCATCTCGTCTGTCCCCACCGCCGCGAACGCCGGCTACTACGCGCGGATCGTGCGCGAGCGGTCCGTCCTGCGCAAGCTCGTCGAGGCCGGCACCCGCATCGTGCAGCTCGGCTACGGCACCGACGGTGGCGACGTCGACGAGATCGTGAACAACGCGCAGGCCGAGGTCTACGCCGTCACCGAGCGGCGGTCGTCGGAGGACTACCTGATCCTCGGTGACATCATCGGCGGTGCGGTCGACGAGATCGAGGCCGCCGGCCACCGCGGCGAGGGCATGATCGGCGTGCCGACGGGCTTCTCGGACCTGGACCGGCTGACCAACGGGCTGCACCCGGGCCAGATGATCGTGCTCGCCGCCCGACCCGCCATCGGCAAGGCTCTCGCCCTCGACACCCCGCTGCCCACGCCGACGGGCTGGACGACGATGCGCGACGTCCAGGTCGGCGACCAGCTCCTGGCGGCCGACGGCACGCCGACCCGCGTCGTTGCCGCCACCGATGTGCTCGTCGGTCGGCCGACCTACCGCGTGACCTTCGACGACGGCAGCCAGATCGTTGCGGACGCCCTGCACCAGTGGGCCACCAGCACTCGCGCTGAGCGGCGTCGGAACGCGGGCCTCTCCGCGATCCGCACGACCGAGGAGATCCACGCCAGTGTCCGGTGCGCGACCGCCGACGGCCGCGCCAACCACTCCGTCGCCACGGCCGCCGCCCTGCGTCTGCCCACGGCGGACCTCCCGATCGACCCGTACGCACTCGGCGTGTGGCTCGGCGACGGCCACTCGGCCTCGGCGCGCTTCACCAGCGCAGACCCCGAGATCGCGATGCTGATCGAGGGGCGTGGCCTCGTCGCACGCGCCTCTGCGTCAGGTTCTGGTCCCGCGCGGTTGTACTCCATCCAGCTTCCGGTCGACCTGATCGCCGAGCGCTGCTGCGAGGTTTGCGGGACCTCCTTCGTGCCGAAGCGCTCGAACGTGCGCACCTGCGGACGGTCCTGCGGCGGCCAGGTGAAGACGCTCACCGGTCCGGTTCCCGTGCCGACGTGCCCGGACTGCGGTAACGAGACGACCGGGCTCCTGCGGTGTCAGCCGTGCCATGACGCGAACGGAACCGTCCACGGCCGGCTCCGCACGCTCGGTGTCCTGGGGAACAAGCACATCCCGTCGACCTATCTGCGTGCTAGCGAGCAGCAGCGGCGAGACCTGCTCGCGGGGCTGCTCGACACGGACGGCACGGTCAATCCGACAGGCTCGCCGCAGATCGCACTCACGAGCCGGCGGTTGGCCGAGGACGTGCGCGAGCTCGTGCACTCGCTCGGGTACCGGACCGGGTGGTCGACCAAGCGCGTCGCCGGTCGGACCGAGGCATCGTCCGTCGCCTACACCTTGACATTCACGACCGACGATGAGGTGTTCGGCCTCGAGCGCAAGCGGCTGGTGCACAAGGAGCGTCGTCGCCCGTCGACCGCGCGTCTGACCCAACGGTTCATCGTGTCCGTCGAGCCGATCGAGAGCGTGCCGGTCCGGTGCGTGGAGATCGCGCACGCGACGCACCTGTACCTGGCCGGGCAGTCGATGATCCCGACCCACAACTCGACCATGGGCATCGACATCGCCCGGTCGGCATCGATCAAGCACAACATGACGTCCGTCGTCTTCTCGCTCGAGATGAGCCGCAACGAGATCACCATGCGTCTGCTGTCGGCCGAGGCGCGTGTGCACCTGCAGAAGCTCCGCAACGGCCAGATGGGCGAGGACGACTGGGCCAAGATCGCCGCGACCATGGGCAAGATCTCCGAGGCGCCGCTGTTCATCGACGACTCGCCGAACATGTCGCTGATGGAGATCCGCGCCAAGTGCCGCCGGCTCAAGCAGAAGCACGACCTCAAGCTCGTCGTCATCGACTACCTGCAGCTGATGTCCTCCGGCAAGCGCGTCGAGTCGCGCCAGCAGGAGGTCTCCGAGTTCTCCCGTGCGCTCAAGCTGCTGGCCAAGGAGCTCGAGGTCCCCGTCATCGCCATCTCCCAGCTGAACCGTGGCGCCGAGCAGCGCACCGACAAGCGGCCCCAGATGAGCGACCTTCGTGAATCAGGGTCGATCGAGCAGGACGCCGACATCGTGATCCTGCTGCACCGCGAGGACGCCTACGAGAAGGAATCGCCCCGCGCCGGGGAGGCCGACGTGATCGTGGCAAAGCACCGAAACGGCCCCACGGACACGCTCGTGGTGGCGTTCCAGGGGCACTACTCGCGTTTTGTGGACATGCAGGCCTGACCTGCTGCAATCGAGTCTCACGTGCCTGAATCTCGGCCGATGATCTGAACCCATCTGAAAGCTGAGGAGGCAGGCACCGCGGATCTGAATCTCGTAACCGATATCGTGTGCGGCTTCCACCTGAGTGTTGTGGATCCCGCCCCGTGGGTAGGCAGTCCGTTGACATCGGCTAAGGGGGAGCAGTGGACGTTGCGGAGTTTGAGGACGCGCTCTATGAGCAGATCCGGCCGCGTGCCACTGGTGGACCCAACGCACTGCCCTACCTGTTCGCCGGGAGCGGGTTGTCGCTCCGTTATCTTGGCCTGCCGACGTGGGATGCGCTGCTAGAGCGGTTCGCGCTTGAGGCGGGTCTGAACTACTTCGAGCTCTTGTCGCGCGCTGACGGTGACCGCCCCGCGGTGGCGTCCCAGATCGCCGATGCGTTCCATAGCGTCTGGTTCAACGCACCCCAGTACGAGGCGCAGCGTGGTCACGTCGGTGTGACGTCTTCCCACGAGCTGCCATTGAAGATCGCCATCTCGCAGTTCCTCCGGGAGCGATCGGTCCTTGCGGCCGGCGTACCGGGCGTTGACGACCCGGCGCTCGCTGAGGAAATCGTCCTAGCCGGTCGCGCGGTGCTCGACGGCGTCATCACCACGAACTACGACCCGCTCATCTCGTCGATCTTCAAGCCGCTACCGGTGTTCGTCGGCCAGGACGAGCTCATTCTGAGCGATGCGCAGTTCGTGTCCGAGGTGTACCTCATCCACGGGTCGGTCGACGACCCCGAGTCACTCGTCCTCACGTCTTCCGACTACTCCAAAATCACGAAACAGAGCCCGTACCTCGTCGCCAAGCTGCTGACGATCTTCGTGGAGCATCCCGTCGTGTTCATGGGCTACAGCATTGCCGACACCTATATCCAGGACATCCTTCGAAAGGTGGCTGAAGCCGTCACGCCCGGACGGCTGGCCCAGTTGGCCGGGCGGCTCGTATTTGTGGAATGGAGTCACGACTCCGCGGCGGAACCGACGATCGTTCGACGTGACATCGCGCTCGACTCCGGTGGGTTCCTCACCGTTACGCAGGTTGTCACACCCTCGTTCGCCCCGGTTTTTCGTGCCCTCTCGCGTCTCGAGCGTCCGTTCCCGCGCCAGCTGCTCCGCCAGCTCTCGGCGCAGGTGTACGACCTCTTCAGCGACCCCAGCGTCACCAAGACACCGGTTTCGGTCGTCCCGATCGACTCGCCGAATGCCGAAGGCCTGAGCGTCGTTTTCGGCGTTGGGCAGTTTCGCCCGAGCGATGGGCGAACGATTAGCCTGATCGGCCTTCGGACCGTGCCACGCGAGCACCTCGCCAGAGACGTGCTGGCCATGTCGAAGTCTGAGTACGCAGACGACGACTGGCTCAGGTCTGGCCTGCCTTCGATGAACCAGCAGTGGTCTACGGCGTACATGCCCGTCTATAAGTACCTACGCGGCGCGGGGCGGATCGAGGGCGGAGAGGTCAACTTCGACAGTCTCGGCCCAGAGATCAAGGAGATCGCCGACCGTGTGGACGGCGTAGCCGCCGTGGATTCGAATCGTCGTCGGTTCGAAAAGGGCGGGTACGCCGGCATGTCCCCCGTGGAGATCGTGAAGGGCCGGGATGCTGAGTACTTCAAGCTTGAGTGCCTGATGCTCGTGGACGTCGCGCGGTTCGGTGCCGAGTCACTTCGAGAAGCCCTCATGTTTATGCTGATTGAGTTCGAACGCCGCGGGGAGCGACTCAGCACGAGTTTCTGGCGCGCGCTGTGCTGGTATGACCGAGTCGCTTTCGGTCCGGACGTGGACCTCGCTCCGGTCGAATAGCAGGCCGAAGGGCGGAACGAGGGTGGTGTTCCGCTTTCAAGCGGCGTTCACGGCTTCGAGCAGTTGAGGTGCCGTCCGAGGGTGCGCTTCTGTTCGGCAGGGTTCGATCGCTACCCACAACCGACAGTTAGCCCCTGGGGGCAAGAAGAAGTTCCCGACGGCCGCCTTCGGCGCACCAAGCGTGTACGAGGCCCAGTCGATCGCGGGGTGCCTTGGTTCCGTCGTTGCGGATCGGGATGACGAAGTAGCCGGCTGCAGACAGCTCGAGAGCCGCACCGAGAATCGCGTTCATGCGACCTCACCGGCCGCTACGGTGGCGAGACGCAAGCGCGCGAGCGCCCGACACAGGAGGTCCCGATGGGTGAGGATCCGGAGCTTGCCGCACTGCAGAGGCTGAGTGCTGCGGTTCTGCTGCAAGGGCGACTTGCCGAGGGTCTGAAGCCTGAACTGGGCCCCCGGGACCCCGGAAACCTCCTGGTCCTCGCCGACATTCTCGCCGCGCAGAGTGAGGCCCGGGCCGCGCATGCCGCGCTCGTGGACATGGGCGCGATCGAGTCCTGACGTGGAGGATCCGCAGTGGGCCGCCGTGTTCGTTGCTGGCGGTGCGTTACTCGTCTCGATCCTCGCGGCCTTGTTTACCGGGGTCTCGCTCGGGTACACGCGGGGGCAACGCGACGCGACCGTTCGGCAGGCTGACGCCGCCGAGGCACAGGTCGTCGTCATGCAGCGGCAGGTCGACCTCATGGAGCAAGGCGCCGGCGGAGCCTCGGTGTCGCAGGTGCCGTACGTGCCACCGTGGTCGGTGATTCACAGCGCGAACCGCAACGGCCTGCGGCTGATCAACGGCGGCGACGAGACGGCGCACGAGGTCGAGGTGACGTTCAACCCGTCACCACCGGAGAACAACGCCTCGGCAATGGCGTGGGACAAGATCGAACCACACGCCAGCGTCGAGTTCGTCGTCATGCGGTCGTTCGCCTGGGTACCCGACACCGTCAACGTGCGGTGGCGGCGGGTGCCGGGCGGCGAGGACTTGTACTGGACGACTCCGCCACCGCTGTGACGCTTGCGGGTCGGGCTCGCGCGGCGCGACCGCGGGGACGGGTGAAATCCTCGAGGCGTAGCGCTGGACGCGTGTCTCGAACCACGGAGAACGACTTGGCTACCGTGACGGCACACCACGAGGCCGGTCCCGCAGTGGCCGCTGTGCTGCTCTCCCCGTCGACCGGTCACGTCGAGATTGTGAGCGCGTCCGGGACCTGGATCGACGACGGCACCGGTAGGCGCGGCGGGTAGAGCGTGCATAGACGCACGTCTCCGGACTCTCCGTCGCTGTCTCGCCGAGCAGAGGCTGGTAGGACAGTCAGTGCGGGAGGCCGTTGAGCGACCTCCGGGCCACGGAGAGGACGTTGCCGGACGGGAGCGGGGACGGGCCAAAAAATAAACCCGCCCCCAGAGGGGACGGGCGGTATGGAGCAAGTATGGGGGAAGCGAGCCCGCGATTCAAACTCTTGACCGTGTTGCGAGTTTGATCCGTCTCACACCCACTACCACGGCTGCGGCTTGCTCACCGCGCCGATCGTCGTCGGCAGCTGGCACGCGTACAAGTCGGTGGCCTTGAGTTGAAACCACCAGTGCGAGCCGGCGCCCGAGTTCGGATCCCCGTTGAGCCGCCCTGCCGGAAAACCTCTCTGTGGGTTCACCAGGCCAACGGGAACGATGCCACGAGCGTGAGCGATCGGGAACTCGAGGTCGGAGTCGTTGCTGATGACGACGGCGGCATCGATGGCACCCGTGAGAACGTCGATCAGGAGGTGCGAGGCGACGTTGACGTCCGAACCCTTCTCCTCACGACGCGCGACCGAGACCATGAAGACGGCGTCCGAGACGCGCGCTCCGGTGGAGTCCTTCACCATGACCGGCCAGTTCGGGTGAGTGATGACAGGACGGGACTTCGCGTCCTTCGTTGCGAGGGGCGCAGTTGTCACCCGCGTGACGTACACGCCCATGGCGATCTCATCCGCGGATCGTGTTGCCTTCAGCGCCCGCAGGTAGGCGTCCTGCTCGCGCTGCCCGACAGGGTTGTCGGCGCCACTGATGCGCGCCGTGCAGTACACAACTCTCGTCACGGTCGCACCGGTCCACCCGGAGTTGGCCGCAACGATGCGGTCTGCGAGCGCGCGAACGTCGAGCCACCGCCAGCCGGCCGTCCCCTGACCGCACAGTCCCTTGGCCCCGTAGTACAGATTGAACCCGTCGACGTACACACCTACGCGCATGCCGTGCACCGTATCGGCTGGCGCGGCTTGAGGGATGTCACTCCGTATGTGGTCTGAGCCAGACGGGCTCGTCGTCGGTGGGGATCGGCTGGCTAGTCGATGGCGGTGCCCGGCGACCTGACAGGCGCGATCGGCAAGTACTTCGAATGGATGCGCCCGGCAAATATGCGCCATATGATTCCTGAGCGATGCTCCGGGTGCTATGGTTTGGACATGGAGGCCACGCGGAGCGAACCTGACGGGCTCGGAGCGAGCGCCGATCGGCGCTCCCTCGTCCTCGTGCGGGAAGCGAAGGGCTGGACCCAGCGTGACCTCGCCGGACAGGCGCAGGTGAACCAGTCCACGATCTCCAAGGCGGAGAACGGGCTCACAGAGCTCAAGGGCCAGACCTTGCAGGCGGTGGCCGACGCGCTCGAGTGCCCCGTGGCCCTACTCACGAATCCGGCGCCGCGCTCGGCTCTTGACGTCTCGTGCCTGCACCACCGCCGACGGGCCTCGCGGTTGACCGCGACGGCGAAGAACAAGATCGGTGCGGTCGCCCACCTGTCGCGCCTCTCCGTCGAGAACCTGCTGGCTGGCTACTACGACATGCCCGTCCTGGTCCCGCGAGTGGCCGAGCTCGACCCGCCCGACCCGGTGACGATGGCCGCTCAGGTGCGCGATCGGCTCGGTGTGGCCCCCGGTCCGGTGCCGAACCTGGTTGCCTCCCTGGAGGCCGCAGGTGTCGTCGTGTTCGAGCGTCCCCTCGGATCGACCGCGCAGGACGCCGTGTCGTCCTGGCCGCACGGTCCCGGCCAGCTCCCGTTGCTCATCGTGAACAGCGGGCTGAGCGGTGACCGGCAGCGGTTCACCATCGCGCACGAGCTGGGCCACGTCGTCATGCACCGTCTGCCTGGCGAGGACCAGGAGGCGCAGGCCGACCTGTTCGCCGCGTCGCTCCTGGCCCCGCCCGAGGAGATCCGTCCCGCTCTGACGGTGCTGACGACGGCGCAGTTCCGCCGCCTCATCGAGCTCAAGCCGGTGTGGGGCATGTCCGTGGCGGCCCTGGTGCGTCGCGCCTACGACCTGGACGAGATCTCCGACAGGCAGTACCGCGAGTTCCAGTTGCGCCTCACGAACCTCGGCTGGAAGACGTCCGAGCCAGTCGACATCCCTGCCGAGCACCCGACCACGCTGCGTGCCGTCCTCGAGCGCCGCCTGGCAGCCGGCGAGAGCGTCGCGGACATGGCGCGGACCGCCCTTATGACAGAACACAGCTTCCGGCGCTACTTCCCGATCCCCTCGCGCCCAGGCGCGCTGACCGCACAGAACGGTGGCTGAGATGGCGGAGGTCGCGACGTCGGGGAACCCGGGCCCGCTGAGTGCGGTGCACCCGGCGAGGCTGGTCCCGCCCCGCGAGTTGTACGCCGGTCGCCCGGCGCTGGCCGTGCAGATGGCCGCCAACTCGAACGAGATCGTGGCCGCCGCCAGCATCTGCAACGGCTCCGGCCTCGGCGCGGTCATCACGATGCCACCTGGTCGCGCGCACCGCCACGAGAGCGTCAGCGCAGCACTCACGGCGTTCGGGTCCGTGACCGGCGACGTGAGCGACGTGCTCGTCGACGCCAACCGGTACGCCGGCAAGAACCGGACCGTCGGTGCGGGTCCTCTCGACGTCACGTGGGTCGACGCCCAGCTCGACAAGGGTCAGCGGTTCGCGCTCACCGACTCGCCGTACATCCCGGACGGCGACTTCGCCGCCCTGGACAGCACGCTCAAGCAGGGCCGGGACATGCGTCGCCCCGTGATCGTCAACCTGCCGATCAGCCACCTGTGGCTCAGGAACAGGTCGACAGAGCTGCGCGAGGCGATCAACCGCGCCGGCGTGCCGGTCGCGCTCACGGTCGAGCACCGCGGCGACCCGATGGGCGGGCAGGGCGTTGTTCGGGGACTCGTGCACGCGCTCGGTGCCGAGCAGCCGGTGTTCCTGCTGCGGTGCGACGCGTCCGCGATAGTGGCGATCCCGTACGGCGCCGCGGGCGGCGCGATCGGCACGTCTACGAGACTGCGGCACCTGTACCCGCTGCCCGCACCGGGCTCGAAGAGTGGTGGCCGACCCTCGCGTGTGGCGGTGTGGGTGCCGCGGTTGCTCGCGTACATGTCCCTCGAGACCGTGGCGGACCTCGTGCAGTACCCGGACGTCGACCAGCACTTCGTGTGCGACTGCACGCAGTGCCTTGGGCTCGGACTCGACCGGATCACGAACGAGGCGCAGGCGTACGAGCACTCCCTGCGCGCCCTGACCGACTTCGCGACGCTCCGGCTCGGCTCGCAGCGGTCGCCCGAACTGCAGCGGAAGGCGTTCTACGCCGCAGGCGAGTCGGCGCAGTTCCTGCACTTCGACATCGAGTCCTCGACCGGCGTGCGGCTGGAGCCGCCGAGCTTCCTCGGGGCGTGGAAGCGGGCTTACGAGCAGCTGAACAGCTGAGCGGTTCGCAACGCGACGTCGAAGATCTGCTCCTCACGGAGCTTACGCTGAAAGTGGACATGCCCCTCAGGGGGTCGCCACGGCGCCGCGGTCACGAGCACCTCGACCGATTGCTCGCGAGCTGCCACCACGTTGTACCCGTAGTAGTCGCACCGCATGAGTTCAACCGCGTCCAGCGACTCCGGACTTGGGACGAGCGCCGCTACGGGTGCGGTCGTGCGCAACCGTGCCAGGGCGGTGCGCAGCCGACGCGGTGAACCCAGGACTAGGAAGCCCTCGATGTCCAGCGCTCGCAGGGGTGCGGTCGAGTAGCAAGCATCAGACGCGGCTAACCACCACGTCCGATCGACGATCGGTCCGAGGCCGCTGGCGACCCGCGTGTGCCATGCGGTCTTGTGAATCGAGACCACCGGGATCACGTGGGTGTCGGCGAGCCAAACGGCGGGAAGCGCGCTGCCGCGCCAGCCGAGCATCCGTACGGCGTCTGACGTGGCGTCTTCCAGCTCGGCGCGAGACCACGGGCGAACGGGCGCGGTGGCGGGACGGAGCCTCTCGCGCCCTGTGCTGGCGTCGACCAGTGCGTCACGCACCGTACGTTCGACGGTGAGCGTCATCGTGCGGCGCGGGCGGTCGGCGTTCCCATGGTCGGCACGGTACCTGCAGCCGTGTACGCGCACGCGTCGAGGGAGTCGCGCTGGACGCCCTTGGTAGGGCGTTCAGCCGGACGATGCGGCGGGCGGACGATCGTCACACCTGGTCATCGGCACCCTCCACGTCTCACGTGAGCTGTCGGCGGACCGCTCACATGCGAGTGACGCCACGCAACCACACCGGGCGTGTCTGCGCGTATCGACGCAGGAGAACATGGGCTACGTGTTGGTGACGGTGCGTTCGAGCGCGTCGCAGAATGCGCCGAAGTCGTCGCGGAGCGTTTCCGGGATGCGTCCGAGGTGCGCGCGCAGCGCGTCCACGACCGCTGCGGGTTGGACAGGTGTGCTGCCCCGCCACGAGTCGATCCAGGTGCCGCCGGTGACCTGTGCTCGCATTTCATCGAGCGCGTCCCTCGCGATGCGTTCCGGAAGGGTCACCAGTAGCGATACCCAGCGGTCGGTCTGGAAGTCGGTCAAGCCGATCAGTCCGTACCCGCTGGGTCGGCCCGCTCGCGACGCACACCGGCGGCACCGAGCCCGCCGTCACCTGTACGCCGAACCCCGCCTACGTGGCAACGACCCCGACGCTCGCCGCGATGACGACCAAGGCGATCGACCTCCTCAAGGGCGACAGGAAGGGTTTCTTCCTGCAGGTCGAGGGCGCCAGCATCGACAAGCAGGACCACGCCGCCAACCCCTGCGGGCAGATCGGCGAGACCGTCGACCTGGACGAGGCCGTGCAGGCCGCGCTGACCTTCGCGAAGAAGGACGGCAACACCCTGGTCATCGTCACAGCGGACCACGCGCACTCGAGCCAGATCGTCTACCCGAACACCACGACGCCCGGCCTGACCCGGACGCTGCTCACGGCCGACGGCAAGCCGATGACCGTCGGCTACGGCACCGGGGACACGGGCGAGTCGCAGGACCACACCGGCTCCCAGGTGCGCGTCGCCGCCTACGGCCCCCGGGCAGCGAACGTCTCCGGGCTCACGGACCAGACCGACCTGTTCTTCACCATCCGTGACGCCCTCCGGCTCGACCCGGCAGCGCCGTCACCGGCCGCGCCGGCGATCCAGAACGTCAACGTCACCGAGGGAGCGGTCCTCAAGGGTCGCCAGACCGTCAAGGTCACGCTCGACACCGAGCCGCGCTACACGTACATCGAGCTCAACCAGGGCGGCACCTGGATCACCGACAACACCAAGGCACCCGGCAGCAGCCAGGCCGGCAAGAAGCCCACGCTCGTGCTGGACACCCGCGACTACCCCAACGGGTCCTACACGCTCAAGATCGACGCCGTCGGCATCGATGGTCAGACGACCGAGAAGCTGGTCGCGATCACCATCGCCAACCGCTGAGCCTGCACCGTGCGAACGACGCACCCGAGACCTGGGTGCGTCGTTAGCGTGAGGGAACTGATCCGCGGACGTCATCGACGATCCCTCGGCACGGTCAGGAGCGGGGCGCGTACATGATGACGGCGACGCCCAGCAGGCAGATGGCGGCGCCGATGATGTCCCAGCGGTCGGGCTGGAACTTGTCGACGGCCATGCCCCAGGCCAGGGAGCCCGCGACGAAGATCCCGCCGTAAGCGGCCAGGATGCGTCCGAAGTTCGCGTCGGGCTGCAGGGTGGCGAAGAACCCGTAGGCACCGAGCGCGAGGACGCCGGCGCCGACCCAGAGCACGCCGCGGTGCTCGCGCACTCCTTGCCAGATGAGCCAGGCGCCACCGATCTCGGCGACGGCCGCGACGGCGAACAGGAGCAGGGATCGCAGCAGGGTCATGGGAGCAGTCTCGCGCGGGTCATCTCGCGGCCGCGGCACGCTCCATCGGCAGACCGGCGGCGAACCAGTCGGCCTTCCCACCGACGTAGACGCGCACGTCGGTGTAGCCGGCTCGGCTCAGCGCCGCGGCGGTGACCGTGGAGCGACTACAGCCAGGCCCGGAGCAGTAGACGACGACGGTGCGGTGAGGGTCGGGTGCGATGCGGGCTGCGTCGTTGGCGGTCAGCTCGCCGGGGATGTTGATCGCTCCGGGCAGGTGTTCGGCGGCGTAGTGGGCCGCGGGCAAGGCCTCGAGGAGGGTGACGGTGTCTGCGCTCATCGCGCGCAGCAGGTGCTCGCGGGAGATGACGGTGGGCATGTCCTGCTCCTCTGGGGTGGTCGCGTCAGCAGCCGCCGCCGCACCCGCAGCCGGTGTCGCATGCGGTCGACGCCGCGGCAGCTCGGCGCCGGCGCACCCACACCGCGGCCCCGACCAGCGCCCCGACGAGGAGAACGACTCCGAGGGCGACCGCCTCTCCGCCGGCAAGGAATGCCCCGACTCCTGCGGCGAGTCCGCCGGCGGCGATCAGCGGCAGCGAGCACGCGACCGCGCAGGCCACGGCGATGCCGATCCCGGCCAGGAGACCCTTCTTCTTGGCACCGGTCGCGGGGGTGCTTGTCGTCTCATCGTGCGTGGTCGGGGTGCTCATGGGTTTCTCCTTGGTGGTGTTGGGCACGGGTGATCGCGGCCGGAACCCGTTCGGGTGCCGGTCGAGCGCTGGGGCAGGTTCAGGCGGCGGTGCCGAACATGGCCGCGACGACGTCGGCGGCGTCCTGCGGTGCCTGGACCTCGAGGCGGACCTGGCCGGTGGTCATCGTCAGGGTGAAGGTGAAGAAGGTGCAGCAGTCCTGCTCGGCGGCGGCAAGCCGGGCGACCTCCGCGACCAGCTCGGGCGAGGCCGCGAACTGCAGGGCAACTCCGCCGGTGATCGACTCACGGCTCACTGCCCGGGCGACCAGCGCCTGCCACTCGGAGATGCGGTCCGGCACCGAGCCGGCGTCCAGGGAGCACGCGATCACCGGCCCGTCCGGCGCAGCCACGACCGGAGCGCGAGTCAGCGGGACGAACGTGCGTCGGTCGGCCAGCGGCTCAGGCGCCGCGGTCGCGCACGGGCACCCGTCCCGGCAGGGGCCCGAGGTCGGTGCGCCCGCGAGTCGGACGGAGACGGTCTGCAGCTCAGCCGCCAGCGCGACCAGTTCCCCGATGCGGGTCTGGGTCTCGGCCAGGCGCACGGCGACCATCTCGACGACGTGGTGTGCAACGACGGAGCAGTCCTCGACGTCGTAGGCCTTCACGAGCTCGGCGACGTCGGCCAGCGGGATGCCGAGGTTCTTGGTCGCGGTGATGAACCGCAGCCGGGCGAGGTTGGTCGATCAGACCGATGTCCTCGTAGTAGCGCAAAGTCGTGGCCGGCACCCCGACCAGCTCTGCGACCTCAGCGATGCGGTAGCTCATGCCGTGACGGTAAACCTTCGATCCGAGTCGAAGGTCAAGCCCTACGAGCATCCGGTGCTAGGAGACGTCCGGCGCGGGGGTCAGCGATACCACTTCTCGGCGATCGACGAGAGGGTGGACGGGAACGCGCGGTCTCCGAGCCCGTAGAACTGCTGGAAGCTCATGATCAGGGGACGCCAGCGGTCGGGGTCGATGCGGTTCGCAGTGCCCGCGAGCTTCAAGGACTCATCGACGTGCACGCGCGTTACTGCGAGTTCGACGGCGGCGGCGCCTCCCTCATCGCCGCCCAGCATGTAGATGTCGGCGACCGTCGCTTCGAGGTGAACGGGGCATTCTGCGACTCGGGAGGGGGCCACGGTCGTCGACGAGACGGCAGTGAGTCCAGCGCGGCCGAACTTGTCGGGCTCGTAGCGGTAGCCCACGGCAAGCTTGCGGTCCGAGACGGGGCTCTGCCCAGTGGTGAGCGCCAGGCGGTCGACGGCGGCGACCTGATCTACCGAGGGCAGGTTGAGCACGCACTCCCGGGTGTCGGTGAGGTTCTGCATCGTGCGTGAGCGGCGGCCGATGCCTATCACCGCGGTGTGTCCCAGCCAGAAGATCGAGGAGATCGGCGCAAGGTTGGGCCGACCGTCTGCGCCGACCGTGCTGACCAGGACTACGGGCGTGCCGAAGTAGAGGATCGACGGGTCGATCGAGACGTGAGTGGTCACAGTGCCTCCGATTTCCAGGTGCGGGCGCGAATGCGCCCGCACCTGGAAGACGCCTCGGCTGGCTCGATTGTGAGGAGCGGGTACGCCCGGCGCCGTCGAAGGACGTGCTCCCTAGCTGGGCAGGACGTCGTCAGGCATGCAGGCCGGCTGGTGTGGGGTCTTCGCGCCATAGTCGGGCGGTCAGCTGGTCGACGAGCTGGTCGAGGGCGGGCTCGTCGCCGCCGCTCCACTGGTCGATGATGCGGCGGAGCTCGACGCGCTCGTGCTCCCGGACCTGGTCCGCGACCGCGTGGCCGGCGTCGGTCGGGCGCACGGTCCCGGTGTCGATGGTGACCAGGTCCCGGTCGCGCAGCGCCTCGGCCGCTGCGACCACGCGGTCGCGCTCGACGCCGGACCTCTCGGTCATCGCGTCGATCGTGCGTGAGCCCTCGGCGGTCACGCGGGCGAGCATCCAGCACTGCCCCGGGGTGAGGCCGATGTCGAGGTCGCGGGTGAGGATCGTGTACGCGCGCAGCGGGTCCTGGTGGCCGACCTCGCGCCACAGCAGCAGCCGGAGCTCCTCGAACGACGTCCGGCTGGACGGGAGCGCGAAGACCTCGCCCTGCTCGGGGCGGCTGGCGGCGGTGCGCAGGGTGACCTCGGGGATGAGCCAGGCCAGCACGAACGCGAGCGCGCCTACCGGGACGGCGTACAGGAAGATCGTGTGGATGGCGTCGGAGTAGCCGTCGAGGAACCAGTTCTGCACGTCGGGCGGGCACGACGCCAGCGCCGCGGACGTCGCACTGAGCGCAGGACCCGCGCACTCGCCGACGGCGCCGGCCGGTGGTGCCGCGGCCAGGTTGGACGTGAGGTTGGCGTTGAAGACCGTGCCGAACACGGCGACCCCGACGCAGCTGCCGATGGTCCGGAAGAACGTCGCGCCGCTCGTACCGACCCCCAGGTCGCGGTACTCGACGGCGTTCTGCACGGCGAGCACGAGCACCTGCATGACCATGCCGAGCCCGGCGCCGAGCACGAACATGGACAGGCCGGACTGCACCGACGTGGTCTCCCGTCCCATGAGGGAGAGCAGGTAGAGGCCGACGGTGAAGATGGCGGAGCCGAGGATCGGGAAGACCTTGTACCGGCCGGTGCGGCTGATGATCTGGCCGCTGGCGATCGACGTGATGAGCAGCCCGACCATCATCGGGATCATCTGCAGCCCGGAGCCCGTGGGTGTCGCGCCCTGCACCTGCTGGAGGTAGAGCGGGAGGTAGGTGATGGAGCCGAACATCGCGAAGCCGACGACGAACCCGACGACCGCGGTGGTGGAGAACACCCTGTTGGTGAAGAGCCGCAGCGGCATGACCGGCTCGGGGACGCGCGCCTCGACGAACCCGAACGCGACCACGGCCACGACGGCGAGCACCGACAGCCCGATGACCTGGACCGAGCCCCAGTCCCAGCTGGTCCCGCCCAGGCTGGTGACGAGCACGATGCAGGTGGCGACGGTGGCCAGCAGCGTGATTCCCCAGACGTCGATCTTCGGTGACGTCCGAGCCTTCGTCACCGGGAGGACCGCCGCCACCACGACCAGGGCGAGCGCGCCGATCGGGAGGTTCACGTAGAAGACCCAGCGCCAGGACAGGTGGTCGACGAAGAAGCCGCCGAGCAACGGCCCAGCCACGCTGGACAGCCCGAAGACCGCGCCGAACGCGCCCTGGTACCGGCCGCGGTCCCGGGGCGGGACCACGTCGCCGATGATCGCCTGCGCCAGGACCATCAGCCCGCCGCCGCCTACCCCCTGGACCGCACGCCAGGCGATGAGCTGCCCCATCGTCTGCGACGTGCCGGCGAGCGCGGAGCCGACGAGGAAGATGACGATGCAGGTGATGAAGAGGATCTTGCGGCCGTAGAGGTCGCCGAGCTTGCCCCACAGCGGCGTCGTGGCCGTGGACGCGAGCATGTACGCGGTGACCACCCAGGACAGGTGCTCGGCGCCGCCCAGGTCCCGGACGATGGTCGGCAGGGCGGTCGCGACGATCGTCTGGTCGAGCGCGGCCAGGAGCATCGCGAGCATCAGCCCGCCGAAGATCGCCCAGATCGCACGCTTCGACAGGTCCTGCTCGACCGGTGGTGCCCCCTGCTGCGCGGCCATGAGCCCCCCTCGCCCCACTCGGCATCGTCGACCCGTTGCCCGAGGCGCGCAAGATGAGGCGACCGCGTCGGGTTGGTTACGACAGCGGCAGGAGGCCGCGCTGCCCGAACACCTTCTTTGCGACGAACGTGGCGTTCAGTGCGCGAGGGAATCCGCAGTAGACCGCCGAGTGCAGCAGCGCCTCGATGATCTGCTCCGGCGTGAGGCCAACGTTCAGGGCCGCGTTGACGTGAACCTCCAGCTGCGGCTCGCAACCGCCGAGGGCGGTCAGCATCCCCAGCGTGACGAGCTGCCGATCGCGCGGCTCGAGGCCGGGGCGGGCGTAGATCTCGCCGAAACCCCAGGCAACCACCTGGTGTCCGAGTTCCGGGGCTACGTCCTGCAGGGCGTCGATCACGTTGGCGCCAGCGGTACCGTCTACGGCGTCCAGGACCTCGCGCCCGCGGTCGTACCGCTCGTCACGGGTCAAGGCTTCGGTCATCGGAATCGCTCCTTCAGTTGATGCACGTGCTACCAGGCGTGTGTGACGACAGGTTTCACCTGCGGTGGTGGCGGTCCATCGAGACCAGACCGTCCGGCAGGCTGCGTCACGGCTCGCACGCGGTCGCTTGTCACCGAGGCTAGGAACTAGAGCGCACTCGAAGTCAAACTCCATCTCGCGGGTCGGCGCGGCTCGAGATCCTCAGAGTCGTTGCGAGACAAAGCTCACGACGTGCCTGGTGAGCTGCACGCGGTGGTCGGAGAGGGAATGGTCGGTGGCGAACAAGGCGTGCTGAAGTCGGATGTGCCCCTGGCTGAACGCCTCGACGAGGGGCAGATGATGAATCCCTGCGCGCGTGACGGGATCACAGCTCGTGCCGATGAGGAGTACATCCCGGTCGGCGAGATCGGCGGCCAGCGCTCGAAGGGACCAGGTCTGTCCCGCGGCTTGCATCTCCCGGGCGAGGGTGGCTCCGTCGGTGCCGGTGAGCACCGGGGTCTCAAGCTCGAAGGCCTCTACATAGTCGTGATGCAGGGCGGGGTCGGCAGCGATCGCCGCTGCGACCGCGCCGAAGTCGAAGCCTGCGATCGACGCGGTCACGCGTACGGCGGGTTCCTGGGCGGCGGCCATGAGCGCGAGGAAGCCCCCCAGGCTGTGTCCGACGACAGCCACCCTCGTGGAGTCCAGCCCCGGCGACGTCTCGAGCTCGCCGCTCAGTAGCTGGGCCAGCACCTCCCGAGTGTCTGCCAGCGCGTTGGCCCATGACCACGTGCCGGGCATGCCCCAGCAACCGCGGTAGTGGAACACGAGCGTGGCAACTCCGGCCCGGCGCAGCGCCTGCGCGATGTCGAAGTTTCGCTCCCACCCCGGAAAGCCGTGCAAGAGCAGTGTGACGGGGTGCGGGCCGTCTCCGGGCGGGAGGTGGAGCACTCCATGAAGTGATTCGCCGGCGCTCGTGAGCACGACATGCTGCGTGGAGGCTGGTGTCCCGCCCGTCGGAGGGGGGTCGTTGCTGAGGTAGTCCGGCATTCCTGCTCCCTAGATGGTACCGATCGGTATCATCAAATCATGTGGAGCAGCAGTTCGGGAGCACAACGACGGTCGTCAGGAGTTAATCCCGAGGGCGTCGTCGAGCATCGCCGCAGCGGCGGCGCGCGCGTCGGCGCCCGCTGTCGAGCGATCGCCTTCGAGGAAAGCGACGGTAGTGGCGCCCTCGATCAGAAGGAGCAGCTGGCGCGACAGGCGGTTCGCCCGGTCCGCCTTCACACCTGCCTCGATGGCGCGACTGCGCAGGAGCTCGCGATAGCGCTGCAGGTGCAGCCGCCCGATCTCGCCGAGCTCGAGCTCACCGTCGCCGCGCGCGTCGGTCACGGCGTTCACGATCGTGCAGCCGCGGTAGCCAGGCTGCGCGTACCACTCCATGAGGAGGTCGAACACGGACAGGACGCGGTCAGCGCCGCCCGGCGCATCCGCGGTCTCGCGACGCAGCCAGTCATGGATCCGCTCGGACCGCTGGCCGACCACGCTGGCAGCCAGGTCGTGCTTGGACGAGAAGTAGCGATACAGGCTCAACTTCGAAGCGCCCGCCTCGGCCGCGATCTCATTGACCCCCACCGCGTGGATCGAGTGCCCAGCGAACAGGCGGTCTGCTGTGTCGAGTAGCCGCTGTCGCGTTTCGGCCGGGTCGATCCGTGCCCCTTTGGCCACGGGCATGGTGTCCTCCTGGGCTGCTCCGACGTGAGTACCGGTCTGTCTCATCATCGCAGCGTCGTGGCACCTGGCCCCGCGCCCACAGCGAAGCTGTGGTTCGTCGTCTTCCTTGCGTACCTGGCGTTGGGCGGCACCGTGCAGCTTCTGCCGGCCTCGCTCGGATCTCGTTTCGGCTCCAGCACGGCGTTCATCGGCCTCGCCGTGGGGATCGCCTTCGGGGCTACCGCGCTGTGCCGACCGATCGCCGGATGGGCGAGCGACGCCGGCGCGGGTAAGCAGGTGGTTGTCCTCGGTGCCGTGCTGACATCCGCTGGCGCCATCGGCCAGGCGCTGGCAGTCGCGGAGTGGCAGGTGCTGGCCGCGAGGATCGTGATGGGCGCGGGCGAGGCCGCGGTGTTCTCCGGTGCCTTGCCGTGGGTGCTCCATCGTGCGCCGAAAGAACGGCGCGGCAGCATCTCGGGAATCTTCGGCATGTCGATGTGGTCGGGTCTCGCTGCAGGACCGCTGATCGTGGGGTTGGCGCTGCACGCCGGGGAGCGGCTCGCTTGGGTCAGCGTCGCATTCCTCGGTCTCGCGAGTGCGGGGGTCGCGATCGCCACTCCCCGGGCGGGTGCGATCGACCTTCCACACCTTCGGATGCGATCCCTGTGGCCGCGCCGCGTCGGCGCCCCTGCCGTGCTGTTCGGCCTTGCCGCCTATGGCTACGGCACGATCTCAGCGGTGTTGGTGCTGTACCTCTCGGAGCGCGTCGGCGGGGCTCACCTCGGTCTGACCGTCTTCGCTGCTGCGTTCCTCGTCGCGCGGGCCGCAGGAAGCCGGGCCGTTGATCGCTATGGTGCCCACGCGGTTGCGGTCGGGACCCTTGTCGTGGAGGCCGCCGGCTTCGCAGTCCTGATCACGGCCAGCGGCGTGGTCGGAGCGCTGACCGGTGTCGCGCTCGTGGGCGCGGGCTGCAGCCTCGCCTTTCCGGCGACGGTCGGCATCACGCTCGCCCGAGCCGGCGATCGCTCGCCGGGTGTGGCGGTTGCGGCCGTCACCTCGTTCTGGGACGCCGGAGTGCTCGCCGCGGGGGTTGCTGGAGGACTGCTGGTGGTGCTGGTCGACTACGAGGCCGCGTTCGTCGCAGCGTTGCTCGCATCCTTGCTCGCCTTGGTAGCTGCGATCGTGCTCCGGCGAGCGAGGAGCGAAGGCTGAGTTGGCGGTGGTCGATCGGCGCGGCGGGTGCGTCCCGGTTCCGAGCACCGCGACGACTACGCCGGCGCCCTGGTGGCTCAGGACGACCGTGCCCGACACGAGCGCACGTGAAGTCCGGAGCGCCGTGACCGTGGGTCAAGTCCTTCCTTCTCACGTAGCCGCCCCGATCGGACCGGCCGATCGGGGCGGCAGAACGTGCTGAATCGTTGACCAGGTCAGCAGACTCCCGCTGCCCCGGCAGAGGCTAGGTCGAGCAACAGCCGCCCCCTACGCGGACGCGACTGCGGCGGCAGGAGCTCGCGGTGCGTCGATGCGGCTGCGGCTGCCGTAGAGCCGGGCGGCCAGCGCGGTCGTCCACGTCAGTGCAATGAGGCCGGTCACGGCGAGCTGGATGCTCGCATAGTCGGGCGAGCTGGGTAGCACCAGGAGGATCGTCGTGATGCCGCTCAGGACGGCGCGCAGAGGGGCGTGAGCGCGGATGGCATGCACCGTGGCAGCGCCGGTCGCGACGGCGAGCCCGAAGAAGGCCATGACAGCGGCTGCGATATGCACCGTGCCATGCCACGACATGGGCCCGATGCCATCCGGTGCGCCTGCCGGAAACCCCTTCGCCGGATCGGTGGGGAACAGCCCGGCGACGACGAAGCCGAGACCGAACACGAGCAGGCCGCTCGCGATGGTCCGGCGGCCGGCGACGCGGCTGCCGGAGTGGAGTACCGCGAGGCCGAGTGCCGCCACACCCAGCCCGGTGGCGACGAACGTGAGCATCTGGACCCAGCCCAGGTCGCCCGTGGACAGCTGGCTGAGGGCGTGCCGGCGTAGGTCGAACCCGTCACGGAGGACGCCTTGGAGGATCGCTGAGGCGAAGAACAGGGGCCCGGCGACCATCCCCGCGATGAGTAGCCGGCGGTCGTTCGAGCGTGCTGTGGTGCGTTCGGCCGTGCCGGTCATGGCTGAGGTCTTCCGTTCTGTCGCAGAGTGATGGGGATGGGAGGGGCGGTGACGCGGCTCGGCTGGTTGCCTGATGTGGCAGTCCCACCCGAGGCGAGTGCAGCTAGGCGCCAGGCGTGTCTCCGTCGAGCTGCTGGTCCCGTGCGGCCTTTCCGTCGAGCCAGAGAGTCTCGGACTCGTCGCGGTGCCCGCCGTCGGTGCCGACGTGCTTGCTGCTGATCGTCGGGCCCTTCTTGATGACGTGGACGAGTGCCATCGCGTGCCCGCGGCCGAGGCCGTAGTCGGTGGCGAGCCACTGGACGATCTCGCCAGCCTTGACCGACGGGCCGTCGAACCCGCGGTTCTTGGCCTCCTCGACGAGCTGGCGGGGCGTCTTTCCGGTCTTGACCTCGATGGTGTCGAGGTACGCCTGGAACGACATGGCGGTGTTCCTTTCTGCGGGGTTGGCCGAGTGCTGGGCAGCGCTCGGTGAGTCCTCTCGGACGATGACGTCCAAGCAGGGATCCAGATGTGGTCCGCGGCCGTCAGCCGGTGCTCGAGACGGCCAGCCCTAGCCGTGCGAGGTGCCAGGGCGGTGGACGGTGAGCTGGACGCCGCGTTCGAGCGTGCGCGACTCGAGGAGCGTGAGGTCGACGCGGGGCCCGGCGTACGTGTCGAACAAGCGTCGTCCTGCGCCGAGGACGACCGGGTGGCTGAGGATGCGGAGCTCGTCGAGCAGGTCGGCTGCGATCAGGGACTCGACGAGCCGGATGCTGCCGGCGACCGTGATGCGACCTTCCCCGCTCTCCTTCAACGCGGCGATCTCGTCGAATCCGACCACCTTCGTGTTGTGCCAGGTCGGTGAGCCGAGCGTGCTCGAGACGACGATCTTCTGCATCGAGTTGAGCTGGCGGGCGAGGGGCACGTCATCGCCGCGGTGGGGCCACGAGTCTGCGAACACCTCGTACGTGCGGCGGCCCAGCAGGAGGGCAGAGGCACCGCCCTGCTCCCGCGCCACCTCGGCGAGCATCTCCCCCCCGACCCAGCCGAAGTGCCACGTCTCGGGAGACTCGACGACCAGATCGAGACTCGCAAACAGCTCGGCCGTGATGGTCCTGGTCATCTCAGGCGCTCACCGCGATCGACCGGAGGACGGGCGCGACGGCGTCGGCCGGAAGCTGGTGGTCCCCGCCGGGGACGACGATCAGCCCTGCTCCGGGCACCATCTCCGCGAACGCCACTGCGCCGGAGCGGATCGACGGGAACGTCGTTTCGCCGACCAGAACCGTGACGGGGACGGAGATCGGCGCGTACCGCTGGAGCGCGTCGGCCCTGCCACCCATGGTGTCGCCCATGATTCGTGCGTCGTAGCGCAGCGTGCCGGCGAACGGCTCGACGGCGGCCATGAACGGCGACGCCATCATCTGGTCGACCATCTCCGCAGGGAGTCCGACGGCTTCGAGCGAGAAGTACCGAAGGGCGCCGAGCCGGTCCCCGTCGGCTGCGAACGCGTCGAGCCGCGCAATGTAGTCCGCGGGGATCGGCGGACGGCGGTCGTCGACGATGAATGGCGGTTCGAAGGCGGCGACCGCTGCGACCGGCACACCCGCGAGGGCAGCTTCGAGCGCGAGGACCGCACCGGAGGACTCGCCGAGCAGGATCGCGCTCCCGCCGAGGTGATCGACGAGTACGGCGATGTCCTCGATCTCGCGCTCGACGGCGTACGTCTCGGCGTCGGCGCTCTCGCCGCGACCGCGCCGGTCGTAGGTGAGTACACGCAGTCCGGTCGCGGCGAGCGCCTCGGCGCTTTGGGAGATGGCGCGGTACGCCGTCGCGCCGTGCACGAGGATCACCACGGGGGCATCCGCCGGCCCGAGATCGTCGAACGCGAGGAGAGTGCCGTCGGCGGTGTAGAGGAACTGGGTCATGAGAGAGATCCCTTCAACGAGGTGATGCGGTGACGTGATGTGCCTGTCACGACAGGGCTGTGCCCTTCTGCGGGGATGAGGGAGCGGGTCAGCGCGGCGGCGGAGATCCCTCCTGGACCATGACGTCCGATGCGTGGATGCAGATCATCCGCAGGGCGCCGCTGCCGGAGTTCACGAAGCTGTGCCACACCCCCGCCGGCACGACTGCGCAGTCGTCGGCCTCTGCGACGAGGTCGTGCCCGTCGATCGTGATGGTCGCCTGGCCCTCGAGAACGACCCACGTCTCGGTGTAGGGGTGGCGGTGCCGACCAGGGCCTTGGCCCGGCTCGTTGTCGATGAGGAAGAACGAGACGCCCGAACCGTGCGCCCGGCCCTCGAATCGAGCGGTCCGCGAGTCCGGCCGACGGAGGTCAGACACATGCACCACCTGCGGGACGGTCCCCCTCGTGTCCCGCAGCACTTCCAGTTCCGGTGAACCGTTCATTCGGCAACTCCTTGAGTCCATCGCTTCCACAGCCAGGCTGTGACGACACGATACGTATCGTGTGGCAGACACTAAGACGGCTGCGCTCGAGGTGTCAACACGACACGTTTCGTATCGTCAACTACACTGGTCCCGTGCCCGCAGCGAAGTCCGTCCCCAACGCGCAGCGTCGAAGCCTGGAGGCCCGGCGCGCGATCTTGGACGCCGCCATCTCCCTCATCAGCGAGCGCGGGTACGCCAACGTGACGATCGAGGCGATCGCGGCAGCTGCGGGCGTGGGGAAGACCACGATCTACCGGTGGTGGCCGTCCAAGGGGGATCTGTCGCTGGAGGCGATCAACGACCGCGTCGGCGAAGCCATCGACTTCCCCGACACCGGCGATGTCGAGGCAGATCTTCGTCATCAGCTGCTCGAGGTTGCCCGGGTGCTCGATGGTGAGATCGGAGTCGTCTTCCGCGGGGTCGTCGCAGAGGCTCAGAGCACGCCGAGCGTCGGCGCCGCGCTGCTGGACTCGATCATCGAACCCAGGACCCAAGCCTGCGAAGCACGGCTCGCCAAGGCGGTCGGCGACGGACAGCTCCGCCCCGACGTCGGCACGCGAATGATGGTCGAGCTGATCTATGCGCCGCTTTACTACCGGCTCTTGTTCCGTGTCGGCCCACTCCGCTCCAAGGACATCGAGCTCCTGCTGGACTACACCCTGTCGGGCCTTCGCCCCGTCCCAGCAGGCCAGTGAGCGTCACCCCGACGCTCTCGGGTCACGCGCCAGGCCCGGGCGGGAGAGCGTCGGGGTGCGGGTCGGTCAGGACCAGGTCATGTTGATCGCTCGCTGGAAGTTGACGTAGCCCGCACGTGCGAAGGCCTGTGCCATCGGGACGTTGCCCAGGTCCGTCGACGCCCGGATCCGCGGGACATCCTGGCCGGCAAGGATCCGCGTACCTTCGCTCAGCAGGTCGTCGATGTAGCCGTGGCCCCGGTGCGCGGGCAGGACGCCGACGTAGGCGATGATCGCGTGGTAGGTGTTCCGGGCCGGGACGACGAAACCGACCGGTTCGCCATCCTCGAGCTCGCCCACCTGCCACCACTCCCGCGGGCTGGAGAACCCGGCGAACTCGTCGTCGAAGTGCTTGGCGGCGACGTCCGCAGGCGACATCATCTCGAGGTCGGCCTGGCTGTGAGCGTCGAGCGTTCCCTGCAGGACCGGCTCCATCAGCGCCACCAGCTCGTCACGATCGCGCACCGACCGGAACCGCAGACGCCCGCTCGGGACCGGAACCGGGGACCCGGCCCGCCACTCCAGGCGAAGACGTTCGACGAGCGGCGTCGCACCGAGTCCCTCGAGGACGGACATGCGCGACTCGACGACGCGGCGCGCGGCTGGGTCGTCGCGCGCGGCCAGCGCGGTCCGCAGGAGGCGCGTGCCGATCTCGATGGCCGCGTCCCGGTCCAGGGTGTCGTCGAGGTCGAAGAAGTCCAGGACGTCCGGCGCCGCTGCTCCCGGTCGACCCCACCACGAGGCGCGGGCAAGGAGGCGGTCGTCGCGAACGGCGACCCACATCCACTCGGGGCGGCGTCGGCCCTCGGTCAGGTCGTCGGCGAGCTCGTCATCGAGGACGTAGGACAGCCGCAGGAACAGGTCGAGCTCGTCAGGGCCAGTGAGGGGTCGGACGACGATGTCGCCGGTCGTGTCGCTGATGTCGTGCTCCTCGGGGTGGTGGGCGTCAGGCGCGGTCGTAGGTCAGGACGCGCAGCCCGGACTCGAGCAGGGTCTCGTCGACCGGACGGAAGAGGTGGGGCTGGAACGGGCCGGCGAACAGCGGGATGCCGGAGCCGATGACGGACCGGTTCTGCTTGAGGACGAGGCGGTCGATCTCGGGGAGCAGCGAGTGCGCGAGCGTGCCGCCGCCGACCAGCCACAGGTCCAGGCCAGGCTCGGCCTTGAGCGCACGGACCCGCTCGAGGGCGCCGGACGCGACGATCTCGACGGCGGGATCCGGGCTCGTGGTCAGGGAGGTGGAGAAGACGAGGTGCCGCAGGTGCGGGTACGCGTCGGTCATGCCAGCGGCCAGCCCGAGCTCGTACGAGGCTCGTCCCTCCAGGACCGTGTCAAAGGCCCGCCCGGGGCTGTCGATGGCCATGGCCGCGCGTGCGGGTCCGGGCAGGGTCTCGGGGTAGTTCTCGATGATGAACTGGATGAGGTCTGGTGTGATCGGGAAGTAGTCCGCCCCGCTGGGGTCGCCTCCGTCCGGTCCGGCGATGTAGCCGTCGAGGGTGGTGGCGACGTAGTACACGAGCTTGCGCATGGAGTCCTCTCTGGGGTCTTTCCGACAGTTGTCGGAAACCCCCGAACGCTAACCGATGCGTCTGTCGTGGAGCGAATCACTTTGTCGCGCAAGCCTTCGCCTCGGCACTCGTCGACGCCAGGACGAAGTCAGCTGCGGCAGGCGGGGCTGGACGGGTCAGCAGCTCCCGCGTCCAGGTGTGGTCGGACGATCTCCACGATCGCGTCGTGCGTGACCACGTCCGCTGCGATGACCAACCCTCGACCCGTGTGCAGGGCGTCGCCCGCCAGATCGCTGACCACACATCCGGCTGACTCGCACAGTGCGACAGCGGCCGCGAAGTGGAGGTTGTCGCGGAAGTGCCCGTCGGAGACATAGGCCGCTCGGCGCCCGGCTGCCACCCACGCCGCGGCCAAGCTCGACGAGATGACGCGGGGCCCGAACCTCGCGCAGAACTGCGGGTCAGCGACGAGCTGTCCGCCGAGGAACGCCTGGTCGATCGGACCATCACAGCTGACGTCGACCAGCATCGAGGTCGAGCTCGGTCCGAGGGCGTGGTCGTGTCCTTCCACGCGGACGTACGACGCTGTCCCGTCGGTCCAGAACAGATCGGCGGCGATAGGGTCGATCACGGCTGCCGCGATGACCTGCCCCTGGTCGCTGAGCGCCACGTTGACGGCGCTCAAGGGTGTGGTGGCGGCGAAGTTGAGGGTTCCGCAGAGCGGGTCGACGAGCCACCGGCGCGTCGTGGACGCACCTACAGATCGTCCGAGCTCTTCGCCGTCGACGCTGTCGTCCGGGCGATGCTCGCGCAGCACGTGGAGGATGGCTCGCTCGGCGTCGATGTCGGTCTGCGTCGCGAAGTCGATTCCGCTCTTGGCGCGGCGCACGTGGCCCGTCCCGTAGTCGCGCTGGACGACGGCGGCACCGGCCTGAGCGGCGGCGATGGCGACTTCGGCGTCGGTGAGGCGCATCGAGCCAGCCTAAGGACCTGAGCGGTCACGCCGGCTGCGGGAGTCTCGTGGTGTGCCGGTCTCGATGGATCTGAAAGCCGTCGGCGTCACGTTCCAGCGCCGCGAGCACGTCGACGGCGTCGAAGGCCTCTCCCGGTGCCTGGGCGCCGGTGCCGTGGTGGCGTCCGTCGAGGAGGCGGATCGCCCCCTCGACGACGATCGGGGCGGTGACGGCGTAGATGTCGCGGCCGACCGCCGTGATGGCGCGAGTCTGCGCACCGCGGCGGACGAGGACGTCGACGACGAACCGCTGGTCCGAGCGTCCGTGCTCGTCGGTCGCGGAGGGCGGGGGTGTCGCCTCGTCGTGGAGGTCGTCCAGCGGAGCGGTGTTCAGGTAGGACCGGAGGTCGCCGACGCGGAGGTGGCGGTCGATCGTGATGGTCTCGGAGAACGGGAGCTCGACGACGGCCTGGGTACCCAGGGGTGCGGAGTAGGACCAGGTGCTGGTCGGTGCGGGGTCGGCCAGCGGGGTCAGCACCCCGTCGCGGATGACCAGCCGGGTCGCGGTGTTGCGGGCGCCGGTGATCCGGGTACCGGTCGTCGGCCACCAGCGATCCAGGCCGATCGCCACCTCGACCGCGTCCGCGTGGTGCTCGCCGTCGAGTGCCGTGGTGAGGAGCAGGTCGGCCAGACCGCCGTAGAACGCCATCGCGGGGACGACCGCCACGCCCGCGGACCGGGCCGGAGTGTCCAGCACGCGGTAGAGCGACTGCACGATCGGCTGCTCGGCCGTGACGTCGAGGTAGTGCGCGCCGACCTCGACGGCCGCCCGGGCGAGCGGGATCGCCGTGTCGAGGAACGGACCGGCGCAGTTGATCACTGCGGCGACCCCGTCGACTGCCCGCCGCAGGAGCTCTGGATCGTCCACCGCCACCTCGCGCCGGTCGAGCGCGGCGTGCCGTTGGGGTGCGGCGTCGAGGCGTTCGGCGCTGCGCCCGGCGAGCACGGGTGTGAGCCCGCGGCGCAGGAGCTCGTCGACGACGAAGCGCCCGGTGTGACCTGCGGCTCCGTAGACAAAGACTCGATCGGTGGTGTTCATGTGAACGATCCTGGGCGCCGCGCCGAGAGACGACGAGTGTCGCGAACGACACCTCACGTACAGTTTCGGACATGCCCCGGATTGCGCTCGTCATGCACCGCTCCTCGATGCTCTACGAGGCCGCGATCGCCGCGGAGATCTTCGGCGTCGACCGCTCCGAGCTCGCGCCCGGTGGTCAGTGGTACGACCTGGTGGTCTGTACCGCTGACGGCCTGCCGCACCCGTGGCTCCCGCACCTGCCGACGGCCTCCTACGCGGAGATCGCCCGGGTCGACTCCGTTGTCGTGCCGTCCTCGGACGACCTGGACGAGAATCCCGACCCCGACCTGATCGCGGTCCTGCGTCAGGCGCACGAACGTGGCGTGCGGATCGCGTCCCTGTGCACCGGGGCGTTCGTGCTCGCGGCAGCCGGGCTGCTCGACGGCAGGGTGGCGACGACGCACTGGATGCACGCCGAGGACCTGGCACGCCGCTACCCGCAGATCGACGTCCGTCCGGACGTGCTCTACGTCGACGACGGCGACGTGCTCACCTCCGCTGGCAAGACCGCGGCGCTCGACCTGTGCATCCACCTCGTGCACATTGACCTCGGCGCGGCCGCCGCGAGCGGGATCGCCCGCCGCCTCGTCGTGCCCGCGCACCGCGGTGGTGGGCAGGCGCAGTTCATCACCCCACCCGCGCCGCCCCGCAGCTCTGGCGGGCTCGCGCCCACGCTCGAGTGGGCGCGCGCCCGGCTCGACCAGCCGCTGACCGTGCGTGACCTAGCCAGCCACGCCAACCTCAGCACCCGTCAGCTTGCCCGACGCATGCTGGCGGAGCTCGAGGTTGGGCCCCTGGAGTGGCTGCACCAGCAGCGCATCGCCCGCGCGCAGGAGCTCCTCGAGCGGACCGACGCAACGGTCGAGCAGATCGCCGCCAGCTGCGGCATGGGCACGGCCACGACGTTGCGCCGACACTTCCACCGCGCTGTCGGCGTCACCCCCACCAGCTACCGGGCCTCATTCCAGCTCGCGTGACCGTCCGAGGCCGGTGTCGCACGCTCCGGCGGGCGCATGCGATCCAGCCGGTCGATACTCGCGACGTGAGCACCGCCGATAACCAGGGCAAGCCGCGCGTGGACTGGCGGGAGGTCGTCGTCGTCCTGCTTCTGTCGGTCACCACGATCCTCACGGCCTGGGTCGGCTTCCAGGCCAGCAAGTGGGGCGGGTCGATGTCGATCTCGTTCAGCCAGGCGTCCACGGCCAGGATCGAGGCAAGCCGCCTCGAGGGAGTCGCCAACCGCAAGCTCGACGTCCAATCTTCGCTGTTCGCCCAGTGGGTCGAGGCGACCGGCTCGCAGCAGGTCCCGGTCGCCGAGTTCCTGCAGACACGGTTCCCCGAACCGCTCGCAACCGCGTTCGACGCATGGATAGCGCTGGAACCCTTGAAGAACGCGGACGCGCCGCTGTCGCCGTTCGACATGCCCGAGTACGCCATCCCGGAGCTTGCACAGTCCGCCGACGCCGACCAGCGCGCAGACGCGAAGTTCGCGCAGGCCCTGGCGGACAACCAGCGCGGCGACAACTACACCGTGCTCACCGTGGCGTTCGCGTCGGTGCTGTTCTTCACCGCGATCTCCGAGCGGATGCGCACACCGCGAGGGCGCATGGTCCTGCTCGGACTCGGACTCGCTCTGTTCGTCGCAGCGACCGCACTGCTGCTGACGTTCCCGAAGCTGATCTGACGTCTGCCGCACGACAGTTCGCCTCTCCGCGACCCGAGCCGCCGATCACGATCCGAGGGTCGCCGGAGCGCGGCCCGTCATCCCCGAAGCGACACGTCGGATCCGCTGTGGGAGGGTCGAGAGGACAGTCGCGGCGACGGAGAGCGGGGGGCACCGCGATGGGGGTTCCGAGCACAAAGGCACCGCGCCGGCGGCGCAGGCGGCACTCGTCGGGTGCACGTTGGGCATCTGCGGCGGCAGCCGCAGTGCTTCTCGCGGTGCCGATGGCGATCGTCCCAGCCCAGACGGCCTCCGCGGCCGAGTGGGGCATCCAAAAGGTCGAGACCAGCGTCGGACCCTATGAGCCCGGCGACCAGGTCGAGTGGATCGTCGAGATCTCCTGCTCCGACCCCAACGCGACCGCCTGCGCGAACGCGGTGCTCACGGATCCACTGCCCGACGGCCTCGAGCTGGTCAGCGCATCGATCCAGAGCGGCCCGCCCGACGGCACCATCGACGTCGACACGGACAGCGACACCGTGACGGCGCAGTGGCCCAGCGTGCCCAACGGTCAGGGCGCGGAGATCCTCGTGACGGCGGAGGTCGACCCCGATCTCCCGTACAGCCAGAGCGGCGAGACCATCACCAACACAGCGACGGTCGTCGCCGATAACGCGGCCCAGGACCAGGCGAGCGACGACATCGCGCCCGTCGTTCCCCTGGTGCTCGACTCCGAGACCACCAAGTCCATCGACCCTGAGGGCGCACTCGCCGAACCGGGGACTCCAGCGACTATGACCCTCGGCTCGACCAACACATCGAACGATCCTGTGGACACGCTCGTCATCCAGGACCCAGTCGACCCGAGCGCCGACCCGAACCCGTTCACCCTGCTCCAGTACACCGGCACGGGGACCATCACCTACCCGCCGAACGCCGACACGGTCACGCAGGAGTATTGGGACGGCGACTCGTGGGAGACGCTTGACGACGCGGTGGACCCGGCCGACGTGCAGGGCGTGCGCTACACGTTCAGCGGCGACATCCAGCCCGGCGCCACCGCGACCGTCCCGGTCGAGGTGCAGCAGAGCGACGCGGTCGAGGACCTGACCGATGCGACGACCGTGACCAACGATGCGTCGTCGTACGTCACCCACGGCGACGACGAGTCGGTCCCGACGACGGCAGCCGACACCTACGTGATCACGCCGCCGAACAACAGCGTCACCGCTGCGAAGTCATTCGATCCGGCCACGGTGAGCGCGGGCGACCCGACCACCGTGACGATCGGCGCCACCAACACGGGCACGCCGGTCGACTCGATGAGCATCACCGAGCCCGCCCCGGGCACCGACAGCCCGTTCGAGGGCGACGACCCGCTGACGTTCACCGGGTTCGGCCCGTCGGGCGACGGGACCGGCGTCCAGTGGCCGGCCGACGCCGACGGCGCGACGGTCACGTTCACGTGCGCGGACGGCTCGACCCCGCAGCAGACGGCGACAGCCCCCGACACCCTGCCCAACCCGCCGACCGGATGCATCGTCGTCGGCTTCACCGTCGAGTTCACCGGCACGATCACGACGGGCGGCGAGGCGTCGATCCCGTTCACGGCGGACACCGACCCCGACCAGACGCCCTCCGACGTCACGCACGGCAACGAGATCGCCGCCGACGTCCCGAACGCGAGTGCGACCGCGTCGGCTGATCTCGTCACGCTGCTCGACCGGCTCGCCACCAACACCGACAAGCTCATCTCGCCGTCGGAGTTCCCCGCGGTGGACGGGCAGAGCGTGGTCGTCCAGCTCCCGTCACAGCTGCTGCCGTTCGGTCCGGACGGCTCGACGACGTCGGCCGACGAGGTCGTGATCCAGGACCCGACCGACCCGTCGAACCCGGGCGAGTTCTGGAGCAACTTCACGGCGACGTCGGTCCGGACCACCGACGTGCCGGCCGGCTCCACGCTGACGATCAACTACTGGGACGGCACCGCGTGGGTCCCCGCCCCGGGCTGCGGCCCTTACACGGGGCCCGCCACCGTCAGCTGTGACCTGCCTCCCGACGCGCAGGGTGTGCAGTTCGTGTACGACGCCGACGAGGGCTTCCCCCCGGGAACCCAGTTCCAGCCAAACTTCACCGCGTCGTACACCGGGCCAGAGGACCGCGACGACCCGATCGAGAACTGCGGAGCCTCGCAGGCCGAGTCCAGCACTGTCAGCCCGACGCCACCGGAAGAAGGGTGCGACACCGTCGACCCGTTCCCGGTGGACGGCGACGGCGACCTCGACTTCATCGACAAGACGTTCCTGGGCGCCCCGCCGGTGAGCGTCCTCGCGCGATCCGACGACCAGGCGACCGCTCAGATCACCTGGTCGACCAACGGCTTCGACGGCGTCGACCCGATGGTGATCACCGACGTCGCCGACCCCGAGACCACCGCGATCGCTGGCTCGTTCTACGACGCGTTCGACCTGGTCCGGGTCGAGGCGATCGACTCGGGCGTGGACCCGCTCCTCCAGTACGACCAGATCAACAGCGTCGAGCTGTTCGTCGACGGCGACTGGGTCGACGCCGCTGGTGACCCGTGCCCCTGCAACGGCTCGTTCCCCGGGTACACCTTGTCGCCCGCCGAGCAGGAGTCGGCCACCTCGGCCCGTCTCGAGTACGTGGAGTCACCCACCCGGGCCGTGACGGCCGACCCGACCCTGCCGCAACCGGGTGACGGGGTTGCGCGCTCGACCCAGGCGTCGGGCCGTCACATCGACCTGACGTTCGAGGTCAGGGACTACAAGCGCAGCAACCCGGCCGTGCCCGTCCTCGGCTCGACCAACGGCACGATCTACAACACGACCGACCCAGGCCTGGTGAATGACACGGCGCGCGGAACGGCGACGTTCCAGGGCGACGACTACACGGACACCGGCGAGGACGACGTCCTCATCATCGACCAGCCGCTCAACGTGTCGGTCGACAAGGAATGGACCGGCGGGCCCCTGTCCGTCCCGCCCGCCGGCACGCCGGCCGAGTTCTATCCGTCGACGAACGTCGTCATCACCGGCACGAACGCATCGGCCGCGAAGGTGGACCAGCTCCGACTGGTCGAGCCCGGCGCCGAGGACTCCGACGACGTCCAGGCGACGGCCGGCGTCCAGCCGTTCAACGCGTTCACGCTGACGCACATCGAGGTCACGCCGCCCCCGGGCGTCGATACGACGACGGTCACGCTGACCAATGCGGCAGGGGCGACCGCGGACTTCGACGAGGCCGAGGCGGAGGCGTTGTCGGCCGGTGACCTCGTCGGCGTCGTCGGCGTCGAGGTGTCCTACGACGGGCTGGTCCCTGCGGGTGCGTCGGGGAGCATGAACCTGACCCTCCAGCTGCGTGAGTTCGATCGCTACACCGACGAGCCGATCACCGTAGCCGCAGACAACCCTGTCCCCGACGTCGCCGTCGCGACCATCGCCGATCCGGGCGGTACGGCGGCCGACACGCGCCGGGCGGCGGACGGCGCCTCCATGGAGCTGCAGGACGCGGGCATAGACCTGCTGGTCGGAAAGGCGTTCGACCCCGTCCAGATCGTCGAGCCGAGCACTGGTCCGGTGACGATGACCCTGACCGGGACGCCCGAAGGTCCCTCTCGTGCGGTGGAGATGGTGCTCACCGACGACGATCCGCAGTTCTGGAACCAGTACGACTTCGTCGACTTCGACGGGGCAACACTCACCGCACCTATCGACCAGGTGCAGGTCGACGCCTTCGTGGGCGCGACCTACAGCGCGGGGCCGGACGGCGTCGTGGTCACCGGGGGCTCGTGGGAGACGGGCGAGCCGTCGGGCAGCTTCGTGCTCCCCGATGGCGTCGACGCGGCCGACGTCCAGGGCCTGCGGTTCACGTTCACCCGGGCGGACGGCGGCATCTGGGAGAACCCGGCCACCCCGACCCAGACCGTGCCGCTCACTGTCGAGCGACGCGAGGACCTCCGCACCGGCGGGCCGGTTCTTCCCGACCTCGCGGCCAACCCCCCGGCGCCGGGCGAGACCGCGCCGGGCGTCGCGAGCAACCAGGTCGACGGGACCGTGACCGGCGGGGACCTCGTGGTGGATCCGGACACCGGCGACCTGGTGCCGGTCTCCGGCGACGACACCACAGCGGCCGACATCACCTACGCACACGCGACGAACGGCGTGCAGATCGTCAAGACGTTCAGCGGGATCGCGACGGGCGGCACCGCGGCGCCCGAGGCCGCGTTGCCGATGGCCATCGAGATCACCAACACGGGCAACCGGGCGATCGTCGACCCCGTCGTCACGGACGACCCGATGCCGACCGACGCCGACGGAGCCCAGCTGCGGCTTGCCGACGTCGACGAGCCGTTCTCCTACGAGCTGGCCGGGGCCGCACCCGATCCGGCGACAGGACCGGCGATGCCGACCGACCCGGACGACGTGACGGTCGACCAGACCGGCGACCTCGAGGCGCTCACGTTCAGCTTCCCGCCCGGCACTGTGCTGGAGCCGGGCCAGGTGTACACGATCACCGTGCAGGTGCAGTTCCGGCTGGGGCTGCCGGCGAACAGCACGGTCGTGAACACGGCGGGCGTCACGGGCGACCGGCCGTGGGACCAGTGCGTGACCCGGCTGAACGCGCAGACCGGCGCGTGCGAGGCCGACGCCGACGTCACGACACGGCCCTCAGCAGTGCTGGCGCAGTCCAAGGCGGTCAAGGCGACCAACGACGACCAGCTCGACGTCATCGTGGACCCGGCCGCGCCCGACCAGTCCGTCCAGTGCACACCCGACGGCAACGGCTTCTACGTCTACCCGTGCACCCCTGTGATCGCGCCGGGACACGACGAAACCTGGCAGATCCGGGTCGAGAACGTGGGCAACCTGCCGCTCGACAAGCTCGTCATCTACGACCGTCTGCCAGCACCGGGTGACGCGGGCTCGTATGCCTCCGGCGAGCGTGGGTCGCAGTTCCGGCCGGTCCCGGACGTCGCCTACCCGCCGGCTCTGGTGAACGCACCGGCGGGAGCCGTCGCGACGTTCTCCTACACGACCGTCCAGGAATACTGCATGGACGACATCGACAACCCGGTGGCCGAACCGGTCTGTCCCACGGACGACCCCGCAACCGGCTGGGTCGAGTTGCCCCCGGGAGCGGACCAGGCGCTCTTCGACTCCATCGTCGCCCTCAAGATCGTCGTGACCTTCCCCGAGGACGCGCTCTTCCAGCCGGCGCAGACCGTGGCCCTCGAGGGCACGACGATGACCCCCGCAGTGCCCCCGGCCGCGGGAGACCGCTCCATCGCCTGGAACTCCGCCGCGGCCTCCGGCGTCGCCGTGACCGTGACGGGCCGGCAGGGCCTCCTGCCCACCGAGGGCACGAAGGTCGGCGTCGCGACGGCCACCGGCCCCCTCCAGGTCGAGAAGACCGTCATCGGCGACGGCGCGCAGTACGCGCCGGACGTGTTCTACCTCGACGTCGCGTGCACCTCGGCCGTGGGCACGTTCCTGGAGACGGCACTACCTCCCATACCGATTCAGATCACGCCCGGCACCCCCGTGACCGTGCCCAACCTGCCCTACGGCGCTCGGTGCACGATCACCGAGAACGCGAGCAACGGCCAGACCCAGCTGATCGTCGGGACGGTCACCATCGGCGAGACCCCGGACGTGACGAACATCGTCGCCATCAACCGGTACGACCTGGCCAGCCTGGTCGTCTCGAAGGAGGTGGTGTCCGACGCCGTGGACCAGGACGGCGACCCGGTCCCGTTCGGCCCGTTCGAGGTGCAGGTCGACTGCACGTTCCTGGGCAACCCGGTCTACGCCACCGGTTACGGGCCCGACGACCCGATGGTCCTGAGCCTCTCCGACGGCGACGAGGTCGAGCTCGACGGCCTGCCGGTCGGCTCGGAGTGCGTCATCACGGAGTCCGACACCGGCGGCGCGACCGAGATCGACGTGACGATCACAGAGGGATCGGCAGCTCCCGAGGTGTTCGACGGTCCGGTGGGCCAGGCCACGCTCGTGGGCGACCTCGCGGGGGGCCCGCGGAACACCGCCGAGATCACCAACACCTTCGACGTCGGCCTTCTCGACCTCTCGAAGGTCCTAGTGGGCGACGGCGTCCAGCGGTACGGCGCCGGACCCTTCCGCCTGCACGTCCTGTGCACCTTCGACGACGACGGCGACGGCGCCAACCCGCCGCGGGTCGTCTACAACAGCCCCGTCGTGCTCGGCGGTGCGGGACCGCTCGACGCCGAGATCTCCAACCTGCCGGTCGGTGCGTCGTGCCTCGTCACCGAGCCTCTCGACGGTGGTGCGACCTCTACGACGATCGATCCCCAGCTCGTCACGATCGACGCCGACGGTCCGGTCGCGGTCGTGGTGACCAACACGTTCGACACTGGTGGCATAACCGTCGACAAGGCCGTGGACGGCGCCGGGGCGGATGACTACGGCACGGGCCCGTTCGAAGTCTCCGTCGCGTGCACCTACGACGGCGAGCCCGTCGCGATCCCTGGCGGCTCGACGCGTCCGCTCGTCCCCGGCCAGCCGGTGGTCTATGACGAGCTGCCGGTCGGTGCGCGGTGCAGCGTGACGGAGACCCAGGACGGCGAGGCGACCGACACCACCATGACGGTCACGACGGCCGGTCAGGCTCCGGTCGAGTCGGACGGGACGTCCGTGGACGTCGTCGTGCCCCCCGTGACGGGCGGCCAGCCGACTGCGGTGTCGGTCCTGGTGACCAACACCTTCGACGACGGCGCGATCACGGTCGACAAGGTCGTCGACGGAGACGGCGTGGACCTGTACGGGGCCGGACCGTTCGAGGTCTCGCTCGCCTGCACGTTCGACGGTGCCGACGTCGACATCCCCGGCGGCGCGGTGCGCGAGCTGGTTCCGGGCACGCCGGTCGTCTACGAGGACCTGCCGGTCGGCGCGGAGTGCGCCGTCACCGAGACGGCGACTGGCGGAGCCACGACGTCCACCGTGTCCACCACGGTCGACGGTGGGCAGCCTGGAGAGGTCGTCGTCCCGGACGGCGACCCGGCGAGCGTCACCGTGACGAACACGTTCAGCGTGGGCGAGGTCCGGGTGGTGAAGTCCTTGGGCGGAGAGGACGCGGCGGCGCACCAGGGAGACATCTTCACGGTCTCGCTCGCCTGCACACAGGTCGTTGACGGCACGATCGTCCCGGTCGTGATCCCCGGCGGCACGACCCGCACCCTGTCGGCGGCGAACAGCTGGGTCGCGGTGTACGAGGACCTGCCGCAGGGCGCCGAGTGCCGGGTCGTCGAGACCGACGCAGGCAGCGCGGACAGTGTCACCATCGTTGTCGACGGGCAGGGCACGACGACCGATCCCCTCGACGGGAACCCCACGTCCGCCTCATTCGCGCTCCCGGTCGGAGACGACGTCTGCGCCCCGGTGGACGTGGTGAACACGTGGTCTACCGACGCGGGCACTGCCGTAGGTGCGTCCGGTATCGGTGCGGCAGCACGGGTCCAGACCGCGGCGCAGGATCCAGCATCGGACTGCGACGACGACGGCGGCGTACTAGCCGCAACAGGAACGGACACCCTGAGGCTGGTGACGTGGATCCTGCTGCTCATCGGAGCCGGCGTGATTCTCGTACAGGCGCGGCGGAGATCGCCTGCCCGGTGACGTCTCGGTAGCGCGTCCTGAGTGCCTCTGGACGCGCTGACCGTGCTCCTCCTGCTGCTCGGTGCCCTCGCTCTCGCGTCTGTGCCCCGGGACGGCTGACGGGGCGCGCGACCTCGTGGCGACGGCATGTCGCGAGCCGCCGACCGGGGGACGCTGCGACGATGCGGAGATGGCATGGAACGTCCTGCGGCGCGTGCTCCCGGACAGCCAGCGTCGAACGAACGACGACCTGACCGCCGACCTGGACATGCTCGCCGGGGACGTGTCGGCGAAGCGCTCGGCCTTCTGGACGATGCTCCTCCTCAGTTCCGTCATCGCGACGGCAGGGGTGCTGGCCGACTCCACCGCCACGGTCATCGGCGCGATGATCATCGCGCCGCTGTCGACACCGATCATGGGCCTGGCCCTGGGACTGGCCCGCGGTGCACCCCGCTCGGCCGTCCGGTCCGCGTGGATCGTGACCCTGGGAGTGGTCCTCGTCGTCGCGGTGGGTGCCCTGTTCTCGGTCGCCCTCCCCACCTCGTTCGACCTGCTGTCGAACGGTCAGATCACCTCGCGCACCTCACCCGGCCTGCTCGACCTCATCGCCGCCGTCGCCACCGGGTTCGCCGGCGCGATCGCGCTGGCCCGCCGGGACGTCGCGGCGGTCCTGCCGGGAGTCGCCATCGCCATCTCGCTCGTCCCGCCGCTCGCCGTGGTCGGGGTGTGCCTCGGCGACGGTGCACCCGGCCTGGCCGGCGGCGCGTTCCTGCTGTTCCTGTCGAACGCGGTAGCCCTCGTCCTCGCCGGCACCTTGGTGTTCGCGATCACCGGGTACGGGGTCGCCACCGTGGGCCAGGAGCAGCCGACCCGGCGCCGCACCTACGCGACGATCGTCGTGGTCCTGGTGATCGTCGCGCTCCCGCTCGTCGGGAACACCGTCTTCACCTACCAGGTCGCCCTGAAGTCCGAGCGGGTGGAGCGAGCGGCCGACGCCTGGCTCGCGGGCGTCGCCGGGGCGAACGTCACCCAGGTGTCGTACAGCGGCTCGCAGGTCGAGATCGACATCCGGACACAGGGTGACCTCCCGGACACCGACGTCCTGATCCGCTCCCTCGAGGACGCGGTGCCACGCGGGACGCCGGTAGTCGTCGTGACCAGCTTCGGCGACCGCCAGGAGGTGGGCCGGGTCGGCCCCGGCTGACCGACCCGGCGCAGTCGTCCGTGGGAGCAGGCGTCAGGGCGTGACTATCGAGAAGTCCTTGTCGCCCGGATCAAGGGTTGCAAGGAGCCGACCGAGAACAGATTCGTCTCCTTCGAGGCGGATCCCTGCGTCCTGGAGGGCGTCGACCGAAAGGCCACCTACGAGCGCCGGAAGAGCACGAACTGTCGTCGTCAGCGTGACGTCGGCGCTCCCGCGCTGAGTTGCGCTGCTGTACGTCAGGACCCCGTTGGCGAGGCGCAGCCTGTAGCGCTCATCCGTGTCGGTGAGCACCACGTCGATGGTGAGCGCCTCATCCCAGGCCCGCGGTCCGTCCACTTGGATCGCGATGGCGTCGAAGAGCATGTCCGGTGTGAGCGCGGAGATGACGTCTGCGGACGCCGAGACGGTGGGGGTGCCGAACTTCCCCTGGCGTAGTTCGGTGGCGCCGGAGAGGTAGATGTTGCGCCACACGCCGTTCTCGGCGCCGTAGCCGAGCTGCTCGAAGGTGTCGGCGAGCAGTTCGCGCGCCGCAGCGTGATCAGGTTCGGCGAAGACCACGTGGCTGAGGATCTCCGCGACCCATCGGAAGTCGCCCACCTCGAACGACGCACGGGCTTTGTCCACCACGGCGTCGGCGCCGCCGCCCAGCTCGACGTACCGCTTGCCCTGCTCTGTGGGTGGGTGCTGCCACAGGTGAGCGGGGTTGCCGTCGTACCAACCCATGTAGCGCTGGTAGATCGCCTTGATGTCGTGGCTGACGGACCCGTAGTAGCCGCGCGCGTGCCAGGCGTTCTCCAGCGCTGGAGGCAGCGCAAGCTCCTCGGCGATCTCGATCCCGGTCCATCCCTTGTTGATCAGGCGCAACGTCTGGTCGTGCAGGTAGGCGTAGAGGTCCCGCTGCTCGGAGATGAAGCGCACGACCCGCTCGTTGCCCCACGTGGGCCAGTGGTGGGAGGCGAACACGACCTCGACGTCGTTCCCGAACAGGTCGATGGTCTCGGTGAGGTACTGAGACCACGCGTGGGCGTCGCGCACCAGTGCCCCGCGCAAAGTGAGCAAGTTGTGCAACGTGTGGGTGGCGTCCTCCGCCGCGCACAGTGCTTTGTGCTCGGGGAAATAGACAAGAAACTCCGCCGGCGCCTCCGTTCCCGGGGCCATCTGGAACACCATCCGGACCCCGTCGACCGTCTCCTCCTGGCCCGTCGCCGTCACGCTCAGGGTCGGTGCGATGAGGGTGATGTTGCCCGTCGCGACTGTCTGCGCCAGGCCGGTACCGACGGCGCCTTGCGGCCCGCGAGCGAGCGCGGCGCCGAACATGTAGGCAGAGCGACGAGCCATCGCGGTCCCGGCGTAGACGTTCTCGGACGCGGCGTGCTCGGTGAACTCCTCGGGGGCGATGATCGGCACCCGGCCCGAGTCCACGTCCTCCTGCGACACCACGCCTCGGACACCTCCGAAGTGGTCCACGTGCGGGTGCGTGTACAGCACGCCGGTGACTTGTCGGTCGCCGCGGGTCTCCCGATAGAGAGCCAGGGCGGCAGCAGCCGTCTCCTCGGTCACCAAAGGGTCCAGCACCAGCACGCCCGTGTCGCCCTCGATGAACGTGACGTTGGACAGGTCGAAGCCACGCACCTGGTAGATGCCCGGAACCACCTCGAACAGGCCCTGGATGGCGTTCAGCCGCGATTGGCGCCACAGGCTCGGGTTCACCGTGTCCGGGGCGTCTCCGTTGAGGAAGTCGTACGTGTCGTTGTCCCACACGACGGTGCCGGACGCGTCGGTGATGGCGTTGGGCGTCCTCGTCGCGAGCAGCCCGCGAGTGGCATCGTCGAAATCCGTCGTGTCTGAGAATGGCAGGCTTGCGAGTAACTTCGCGTGCTGCTCGACGATCCCCTGGGAAGCTGACTTGGTCGAGGCGCCATCGCTGGGCTGGGACATTCGCGCTCATCTCCACGTTGAGGTCGTCAGGCTTTTCCGGACAGGAGGGCACCGCCGAGGTGGACCTGAAGCGCTCGCTTCGTGACCGTGGTGCGAGGGTGACCCGCTCCCAGCCAATCCCGGGACGAAAGCACGCGCAACACCGACCAGCAGGCACTGTTCTCATCGGCTCCTTCCGGCGGGTCGAGATCCGGCGTCTCGCGGTCCGAGTGGCCACTCGTGTCGCCGTCGGTGTCCAGCCGGCCCTCGCGCACGTCGGCGTCGAGGTTCGCCTGCACTTGTAGGGCGGCCCTGGGGCCCGGCCCCGCGGCGTCCCAGCCTTCGCGGTGCGCCACGAAGAGTTCCGGCGCCCCGAGGATCGACGCGACCATGGGGAACGACCGGCTGAGATGCTGTACCCGTGACTGAACTGCAGAGGTGGAGCAGACGGGTCGATCAGTTCTGGGAGACCGCCGATGACGATGACGCCGAGGCCGTTCTCGAGGGCATGAAGGCCCTTGTCGCGGAGCGTCCCGTAGGAGACCCGGCGGCGCTGCTGGAGTGGGCAGGCGCCCACGACTCCGTCGGCTTGGAGGCGGAAGCGGTGCCGCTCTACCGCCAGGCTCTGGCGGCCGGGCTCGACCCCGAGCGGGAAGCGCGAGCGATCGTGCAGCTCGCCAGCTCGCTGCGCAACGTCGGCGACCCGATCGCGGCGGTCGAGCTGCTCCGAGCTGCGCCAGACCACCCTGCCGTCGGGGCCGCACGTGGAGCATTCCTTGCCCTCGCACTCTTCGATGCCGGGCAGCCCGGCGAGGCGCTCGCTACCGCCCTGCATGCGCTGACGCCCACCCTGCCCGGCTACCGGCGTGCCCTGGACTACTACGCCTCCCAGTTGCCCACTTCTGGCACGTCGTCGGGGATGACGTCGGCCAGCTGATACGCCGGCGCCGCCGGTCAGATCACGATCGTCCAGCGAGGACACAGGACGACGAAGCGAGCTGCTCATCTCGATGGACCCCGACCCACGGACCCAAGGGTCGCCGTGTCGGGGCATCGGTCCGCATGAAGTCCTGAAGGGAACAGTTGCCTACGCGACCTGACGTCCGTACGAGTGCGGCGGCGATCTACGACCGCAGGTCGCTGGCCAGCCGTGCGCCGGCGTCGCCCACATCCCGGACCCATTGGCGTCGTTGCTCGGCGCCTACCTCGTTCGCCGACGCCAGGACGTGACGCTCGACGCGGGTCGGGACGTCCGCGGACCCGAGGTAGCTGCCCACGCAGCGCTCCCAGATCAGCGCGAGCGGATCGCCGAAGACCTCCTGCTCCCGGGCGGCGGGGGTGTCGGTGGTGTTCACGACCAGCAGGCGGCGAATCCGCAGCAGGGATTCGGGGTGCCCTCCTGCCGTCGACAGGGTGTACGCGACACCGGGAACCAGGACTCGGTCCAACCACCCGGTCAGGATCGCCGGCGGCATGCCCCACCAGTTCGGATGCACCACGACCAGCGCATCGGCGGCAGCGATCTGCGCACGGTGCTGGGCGAGGAGCGGGTCGCTGGACGCGGCCGCCAGCCTGAGCCCGTGACCGACGACGTACGACTCCTGCGGGGCCAGCAGGGGGTCGAAGCCCTCGGCGTGCAGGTCGTGAAAGTGCACCCGTGCGCCCTCGCACTCCAGTGCTGCCCGCAGCCTGCGTGCGAGGGAGTGGTTGAAGCTGTTTGGACGGGGATGTGCCACGAGGAGCACCACGGTCGGTTCCGTCATGTGGCAGCCGAGTCCGTGCTGAGTAGCTCGCGGGCCTGTTCCGCGGCGCGGACGATGCTCTCGCCGACGAAGTCCAGGAAGCGCGCCATATTCTCCAGCCGGACCCCAGCCGGGCTGTCGCGACCGAGCAGGCTCACGCCCTGCCGCGCGGTCTCGGCGAGCTGAGCGTTGGACCGCGCGGCCGCGATCATCGACTGGTACCAGACGTCCCCGTCGGCCACATACCGCTCCCGGCGGCCCTCTCCACGCTCCCGGACGACGAGGCCCTGGCTCTCCAGCAGCGCGATCGCCTTAGAGATGGAGGCGGGGCTGACCTCGACCCGCTCGGCCAGCTCCGCGGCGGTGAGACTGCCCGAGTCGGTGGTGTAGAGGCAGGTGAGAACCCCGGCGGCGATGCGGGGCAGCCCCGACTGCATGAACAGCGTGGTGAAGGTCTCCTCGTACTCCCGCACCGCGGCGGAGTCGCGTCCGTGACCCCGTGCCGGGGGCGACGCGCGGCCGGGCGCTGGTTGCCGCGGGCGTCGCGCTCGGCGCTCCGTGGCGCGGTGCGCGAGATCCGCGCGGTACCCGCTGGGACCGCCGTTCCGCAGCACCTCGCGGGTGATCGTCGACGTCGGCCGGTCGAGCCGACGCGCGATCTGTGCGTAGGGCAGGTCGTCCGCTAGGCCGAGCGCGATCTGCTGTCGTTCCTGCTGCGTGAGCCTGCCTCCCGGCATCGTCGATCCCCTCCCCGCTCCGCTGTGTCGCCACCTTAGCGTTCACTTCTCGTCCGTTGCAACGGTGCAACTACGGCAGCATTGCGTTAGTTCGTCTCTCGTTGCAACAGTTTGTAGGCGCTGATCTGCTAACATACATGTCCAGTGCAAAACTGAGTGTTGCGTGAGTGGTGAACGCACCGTAGCGTTTGCGATGTCGGAAACACCAAGAACTCACCGCCCAGGAGCTGATCACCGTGTACACGTTCGACACCCCCACCACCATCTCCCTCACCCTCGACGTCCCGGCGGGCGGGGTCCAGCTGATCGCTGCGGACCGTACCGACACGACGGTCGAGGTTCGCCCCGCGGACGCCTCGAAGAGCCGCGACGTCAAGGCCGCCGAGCAGACCGTCGTGGACCTCCGCGACGGTGCTCTGCGGATCAGCACCCCGGTGAAGCACCAGGCCCTCGGCCCCTCGGGGTCCGTCAAGGTCACCATCCAGCTGCCCGCGGGTTCCCGCATCGAGTCCCACGCTGGCGCCGAGCTGCGCGGCGTCGGCCGGCTCGGCGACGTCACGGTCACCAGCTCGTACGGCCCGATCGCGCTCGACGAGGCCGCGACGGTCCACCTCGCCGCCCTCGACGGCGACATCACGGTCGGACGTCTCGCCGGACCGGCCGAGATCAGCACCGCCAAGGGGGACATCCGCGTCGCCGAGGCCGTCCGCGGCACGGTGGTGCTGAGCACGCAGGCCGGGAACATCTCGATCGGCGCGGCCACCGGCGTGACCGCCTCCCTGGACGCCGGCACGTCCTACGGCCGGGTGCGGAACGCGCTGACGAGCACCGGCGGCACGCCGGAACTGCAGATCCACGCCACCACGGCGTACGGAGACATCGCCGCACACACCGTCTGACGCGCGTACTCATCACTCCCATCACACCGAAGGAGCGCCCATGTCCAGCCCCACCGCCGGGCCCGCGATCGAGGTCGCCGGCCTGCGCAAGTCCTACCGGTCCAAGGCCGGCGAACAGCTCGTGCTCGACGGCGTCGACCTCGTCGTCCCCGCCGGTACCGTCACCGCCCTGCTCGGCCCGAACGGCGCCGGCAAGACCACCGCCGTCGGCGTCCTGACCACCCTCCTGGCGGCCGACGCCGGCACCGTCCGCGTCGCCGGGCACGACGTCGCCCGAGACCCGGACGCCGTGCGGGCGTCGATCGGCGTCACCGGCCAGATCACGGCGGTCGACGAGCTGCTCACCGGTGCCGAGAACCTGCGCCTCATGGCCGAGCTGAACCACCTCGGCCGGGTCGCCGGCCGACGGCGCACGGCGGAGCTCCTCGAGCGCTTCGACCTGGCCGAAGCGGGGGCCAAGCCCGTGGCCACCTACTCCGGCGGCATGAAGCGCAAGCTCGACCTCGCCATGACCCTCGTCGGGTCCCCGTCCGTCGTCTTCCTCGACGAGCCGACCACCGGACTCGACCCGCGCAGCCGTCGCACCCTGTGGGACGAGGTGCGCGCCCTCGTCGCCGGCGGCACCACCATCCTGCTCACCACCCAGTACCTGGAAGAGGCCGACCAGCTCGCCGACTCGGTCGCCGTGCTGCACGCCGGCCGGATCGTGGCCGAAGGCACGCCAGCGGAGCTCAAGGCCGTGCACGACGCCGGCTCGCTCGACGACGTCTTCCTCGCACTCACCGAGCCGCCCACCCACGACGACACCGACACCACGAAGGAGACCGTCCGATGACCACCCTCGCCACGCTCGCCCCCGTCACGACGCGCCCGCGCCCGGTGGCGGATGTCCTGACCATGCTGCGCCGCAGCTTGCTTCGTGCGGTGCGCTACCCGGGGCTGACAGTGTTCCTCGTCGCCGGCCCGCTGGTGATGCTGGTGCTGTTCGTGTACGTCTTCGGCGGAGCGTTCGGCGTCGGCGTGGCTCCCGGTGTCACCCCGGGGGCCGACGGCCGTGCGGCCTACCTCGACTACATCACGCCGACGCTGCTGGTCATCACCATCGTCGGAGGTGCCACGTCCGTCGCCACGAGCGCCGCCATGGACGCAGCCGGCGGCATCATGGCGCGGTTCAAGACCATGGCGATCTCCTCGGGCTCCGTGCTGTCCGGCATGGTCCTCGGGTTCGTCGTCCAGGCGCTCGCCGCGCTCGTGCTCGTCCTCGGGGCAGCCGTGGCGATGGGATACCGGCCGGACGCCGACGCCCTGGACTGGGTGGCGCTGCTCGGCCTGTTCATCCTGCTCGGGCTCGCCCTCAACTGGCTGTGCGTCGCCATGGGCCTGAACGCGCGCAGCGTGGAGACAGCCAGCAACGCACCGATGATCCTGCTGCTCCTGCCCTTCCTGGGCAGCGGGTTCGTCCCGGTGGAGACCATGCCGACCGCGGTGCGCTGGTTCGCGGAGCACCAGCCGTTCACGCCCATCATCGAGACCGTCCGCGGCCTGCTCGCCGGCAACCCCGACAACTCGACCGCGATGCTGGCCGTCGGCTGGTGCCTCGTGATCGGCGTTGCCGGCTACGCCTGGGCGCGATCGCTTTACCGCCGCGAGCGGCGCATCTGAGACCTTCCGTCGAGCGCCGGGGGTCGAACCGGGTCAGTTCCGGTTCGATCCCCGTCGTCGAGGGAACCTCTCGTCCCGCTCGAACCTCAGCTCAGACGGCGGAGCAGGAGGCAAAATCGTCGCCCTCGGGGTCGAGGAGCACGTGCCAGGATTCTGACCGCTCTGACCGATGTGTGCAGGGCGCGACGAGCCGCACGAGCCGTTCGAGCTTGGCCTCCTGGTCTCGGTCGGTGGGGCTGATGTCGATGTGCAGTCGGAGCTTCGGTCGTGGGCTTTGACCAGCAGGACCACGAAGATGCAGGTGACAAGTGCCCGATGACCAGGCCGATCCGGGCTCGCCGACGACGCTCGACACTGTCGACCGGGCCCCCGCGGAGCCGTACAGAGGCAGGCGTCCGATGGCTGGAAGGTCGGCGAGGACCGCGGACTACTCTCCGACAGGGAGCCGCACGACGTCGAGGTAGAAGTCGCCGATACGGCGAACCGCCGTAGTGAACTCGTCCCAGTTCAAGGGCTTGGCGACGTAGGCGTTCGCGTGGGCGGCGTACATCCGCGCGACGTCTTCCTCGGCCTCTGACGTGGTCAGGACCACGACAGGGATGGAGGCCAACTCGGGCTCGGTCTTGATGTGCTCGAGCACCTCACGGCCGTTGACCGTAGGCAGGTTCAGGTCCAGCAGGATCAGTGACGGTCGCTTGACCGTGGCCTACGGTCCTCGGCGATAGAGGTAGTCCAGGGCGGCTTCCCCATCCTCGACGCTCGCGAGTGCTTGGGCGAGGCCCTGCTGGTCGAAGACCTCCTGCACGAGCAGCCGGTCGCCGGCGTCGTCTTCGACAAGTAGGACCGAGTCGGGCAAGGCGGCGGGAGCGGGCATGGGCACAGTGCGGGTCATCGCGGTCAGTCCTGTGGTCGGTTCGGGACGCGCAGTGGCATGGCCACAGGTGCAACGTGCCCGGTCAGCGTTCGGCGTCTGGCAGGTCCGCATCGTCGGCGAGGACTCCGGGGGCAAAAGGCGTCGAAAGGACGTGGAGCGGGCATCCGGGAGGTCGGTGCGTTGGGGCCAGAACCGGTCGTCGAAGTAGTCCTCAATGCGTCCGGGCATCGTCGCCCCTCCTTGCTGCGTCCGTGGCGCGGCCCATTCGAGCAGACTGCCCGGACCCGAGCTGGTCGTGGACAACATGCGGGCTGTGCCTGTACTGCCTGGAGCCGGGTCAGCCTGGCGCTGGTGTCCGCCGCCGGGGCGGGATGGATGCCAGGGCCTCACGACTGCGCCGGGAGTGCTCACTCTCTACGTCGACACCTGGAACCGACCTCCGCGGATTGGGCGTCATCGGGCTCGTGAGTCGCCGTCTCCAGCGAACGGTGCTTGGGTGTGGAGTCGGCCGTCCACGGCGAGGTCGACCAGGAGGTCCGCCAGTGCAGCGCGGTGCAGGGTGGTGCTCCGCGGTGGGGTGTGGGCGTCGAGGTCGACCCCTGGGTTGTCGGGCCGTCGACGAGGCGCGGCACGCGCACGAGGGTCCAGGCTCGGTCACTGTTCTGCCAGGCGGTGAACTCGCCGGCCCGATCGCGGGCTGCCCCGCGAGCAAGGGTGCGCACCAGGGCGCCGATCACCTTGTCCCGGTTGCCCTTGTGGTCGCCGGGGACGTCGAGCCCGGCCACGCTGACCCCGATGAACCGGTGCACCCCAGACTCGGTCATGGCGTCGACCAAGGTCGTGGCCACGGTCGTCTGCAGGGTGTGGTCGCGACCGCGAGGGCCGAGCGTGGAGATCACGGCCTGAGCACCCTGCAGCAACTCCGTGAGCGTCTCCCGCGCTCGGGCGTCTCCGATCACGGCGCGGATGTCGGGGCGTCCGGTGAGCTGGGCGCGGTCGCGGGCCAGGGCGTTGACGCTGTGTCCTCGGCGCAAGGCGCTGTCGACAAGGAGGGCGCCGGTGCGGCCGGTGGCGCCGAGGACGGCGATCCTCATCGGTTTCGCCCAGCGGTGGGCTGCCAGACGGCGCGCTCTCGATGGGCGAAGGTGGCGAAGTCGATCGGGTCTCGTCCCAGGACGGTGCGCAGGTCGTCGCTCAGGGAGTCGGCCAGGCCGAGGCGGGCCGTGGTGTAGATCGCGGTGGTGACCGCGACCATGCCCCAGGGCATGCCCAGCTTGCGGTGGGCGTGTCGGGCGTAGCGCAACACTCCTGGCCGGGCGTAGTGGATGGGCCGACCAAGCTCGGTTGTGAGTACGTCGGCGACCTCGGTGTAGGTCAGGGCTTGGTTCCCGGTGATCGTCCACGCCCGGTTCGCGTGAGCGTCGCGGTCGAGCAGGGCCGCGGCGGCGACGGCGCCGACGTCCTCGGCGTCGACGAACGCGGTCGCACCGCGGCCGGCGGGCACGACGATCTCGGCACGGTCGCGCACATCGGTCAGGTGGGTGGTGCTCAGGTTCTGGTGGAAGAACGAGGCCCGCACGAACGTCCAGTCGACACCGGAGGATCGCATCCATCTCTCGACGCTCGCGTGCGGGACCACGGGGTTCTTCTCTGCGCCCTGCAAGGACAGGAAGACCATGTGCCGCACGCCGGTGTCGAGAGCTGCGCCCAGGGCCGGCAGCAGGTCGCGCTTGACGTTGCCCAACGCTGGGGGGCGCACCACGAACATCGCGTCGACGCCGGCGAAGGCCGGCGCCCACGTGGCCTGGTCGGTGAAGTCGAACCGCACCGTGGGCGCACCGGCGATCGAACGGCCACCATGCGTGGCCGCACGCACGTCGGCGTTGCAGGCGAGCAGCTCGCTCAGTACGACGCTGCCCACGTTCCCGGTGGCACCGGTGACGAGCACGGTCATGTCAGTTCCCCCGTCGACGTATGCATCGTACATACACCGTTAAGGTTGGTGCCGTGGGGAGCGCAGAGCGGGATCCCGAGGTGTCCGAGCAGCTGGATCAAGCTCTATTGCGCCTGCGCCGGTTCTTCGAGCCGCCGCGCCAGCTCGAGCCTCAGGCCGGCTGGCAGGAGCACCCCCCGGTCGATCTGTCAACGCTCCTGGTCGTCGAGGCGCTTCTGCGAGGTGGCGACGCGGTTTCGATCGGAAAGATCGCGCGGGATCTGGGCGTCGCGCACTCGACCGCGAGCCGATTCGTCGATCGCGCAGTCAGCACGGGAATGGCGGAACGCACCGCTCGCGATTCCCGTCAGCAGGGCGTCCGACTGACGACGAACGGCGAGACGCTGGCCGAACGCGCACGCATGTTCCGGTGGTCACGCCTCGATGCACTGATCTCGCACTGGGACCGCTCCGACCAGACGGCCTTGGCGACACTGCTCACAAGATTTGCCGACGAAGTCGACGACGCGGCCGCCGGTGTCGATCGCGCTGTCTCTCGGGACGCGTGAGCGACCGCCCGGTAGCGGCCGTGCTATCGGTCAGCGCCGTTACGGTGGCGCTTCTTGGTTGCGGACTCACGTTGCGACAAGTTTCAGCACCGCTCTGTCCCGAGGTGGACTCCGCCCCGGTAGTCAGTGCGCTGTTGGTCGCCAGGTCCTGGTCAGACGTGCGACGGCGGCATGAGCGATGCGGTGCCGGGCGCCTTGAACGCCGCCATGTGTGCCGGCGCCCTGGGGCCGATCCCGGCGATCTCACCCACTGATCGGTCACCCGACCTAGCCGCTCGAGTAGTCCCGGCCCCGCGCGGCCGTGACATCGAGGCGACGCAGGACCAGGAGGGCGATGCCCGCGGACATGAGCTCGCCCGCGGCGAGGCCTACCCAGGTCCCGGTGGGGCCGACGTGGCCGAGGGCGAGCACGAGCGGGACCTTGACGAGCAGGAGGGTCCCGACCGAGAGGACGTAGGACGGTCGTGGTCGGCCGAGAGCCTGGAAGTACGCAGAGACCAGTGGTGTGACACCGGCTGCGGCGAACCCGATCGCCAGGATCCGTAGAGCGTCGACGGACTCGGAGCGCACGGCGGCGTCGTCGACGAAGGCGGCGGCGATGGGCTCGGCGAGCAGCGCGACGGAGCCGGCGGCGGCGGTGCTGTAGACGAGGGTGGCGCGCAGCGACAGGGTCCGGGCGCGCCGGACGCGTGCGGCGAGCCGGCGACCGGCGTTGTACCCGACGATCGGCTGCATCCCCTGGCTGATGCCGAGCTGAGGCATCGCGACGAACGTCTGGATGCGGGAGCAGATCGCGAACGCAGCCAGAGCCGCGGTGGCGACGGCCACCCGGGACAGCGTGGTGTTGACGACCACCACGAGCAGGGTGGCGCCGAAGCCGGCGAGGAACGAGGGGGCGCCGATGCCCACGAGGGTGCGGACCGTCGGGAGGTGAGGACGCAGGTCGGAGCTGCGGATGCGATAGGGCCGGTCCCGCTGGGCGAAGAAGAACCACATGCTCATGGCCGCGGAGACGGCCTGGCCGCCGACCGTGCCCAGCGCGGCTCCACGGACACCAAGGTCCAGCCCGAAGATGAGCAGCGGATCGAGGGTGATCTGGACGGCGACCGGGACGACCCACAGCATCGTGGCGAACCGCATCCGACCCTCGGCGCGCACCAGGCTGGAGAACCCGGTCGAGACGATCGCGCCGGCCAGGATGATCACGGCGTAGTCGCGTGCATAGGCGAGGGTCTCCCCCTGGGCGCCGAGCAACCGCAGGAGCGGCTCGAGCCCGCTCAGCCCGACCACGGTGATCGTCACGGCGGCGGCCCAGAACACGGTGAAGGCGTTCCCGGCGGCACGTGCGGCGGTGCTCGTGTCGCCGGCGCCGAGGTGCCGGGAGACGACCGAGGCTGCTCCGACGCCGAGGGCGGTCGAGACCGCGCCGAGCGCGAGGAGCAACGGGGCGACGAGGTTGACCGCCGCCATCGCGGTCGTCCCGACGCCGCGGGCGACGAACCATGCATTGGTCAGCGCGTAGATCCCGTAGACCCCGACCGCGATGGTGGTCTGGGTGCACGCGTGCCACAGCAGCCGCCCCACGGGCCGTTCACCCAGGGCAGCGGCGTCGAGCGTCCTCCGCGTCGGCGCGCCGGAGTCCCCGGTGCTCACGGTTCGGTGAGCATCCGCATCATCCGATCGATCTGCCCGCGCGCCCAGTCGTACTGGGTGGGTGTGGTGTGTCCGCGATAGACCGTCTCGATCGCCATGATCACGACCAGGTGCAGGCTGTACAGGCGCCGGCGCGTCTGCTCCCTCGGGGTGAGCTCCTCATAGCCATAGCCGCGCATGAACGCGGTCGAGTCGCCGAAGTCGGGCAGGTCGATGGCAGCGAAGCCGGCCTCCATCAGCGGGTCCCCGTACAGGGCGCGTTCGTGGTCGATGATCGTGAGGATCCTGCCGTCGCGGACCATGACGTTGGAGTCCCACAGGTCCCACTCGACGAACCTGGGCTCGGTGACGTCGTCGAGGACGTCGGCGTGCAGGGCGACGATCTTGCGGATGTCGTCGTAGTCCCGGCCGATGTCGACGTTGCGGGCCTCCCCGTCGGCCAGGTTGGCTTCGACGATGCCGGTGAACGCGGTTCGCCAGGACTGGTCGCCTGGGCCGGCGAGCGGTCCGAACCAGTCGCCGCGGATCGAGTTCAGCTCGCGGTTGGCGGCGCCGAGCGCCTCGTTGTACGCGTCGCGCTGCTCGGTGCTCAGGTCCTTGGTGATGATGCCGAAGTTGTCCGCGTCGACGAACGGCATGAAGAAGTAGTCGGCGTCGACCAGCTCCTGGCTCAGGTCGGCGTAATCGACCTGCGGGACCGGGACGTCGGTGCGTGCTGCGATCAGCGCCAGCGAGTCGAGCTCGATGCGCATCGCGCCGCGCTCGGCGGTCAGCACCGGCACGTCCCGCGGCGGCGCGATCTTCACGACCACGGCCCGTCCGTCACGCAGCAGGATCCGGTAGGCGACGTTGAACCAGCCGTGCCCCAGCTCCTCCAGCCACGTGTCAGGGTCGCCCGTGGGCACCTGCTCGGCGCCGTAGGCGCGCTCGACCATCGCCCGCAGCGTCGCCGGCGTCTGGCGGTTCTTGGTGATGCTCTCCATTGAGTCCTCATCCGGGTGCGGGGCTGTCCGGCCCTGAGACGCGCCTCGTCGGAGGCCGAATCGTGCGGCAACTCTAGGTCCGCGTCGGACACCATTCTGGTCACCAGGAGCGCGAGAATCGCGGTGCGGTTGACGCGCAGGAGCGCTCCACCAAATGCGCTGCCCTCGCGATGCGGATCGGGACCGGCCGTGACTCAGGCAACCGGTGCGGGCAGCCGGACGAGCTCGAGGTAGAAGCCCGTGATGTGTTGCACCACGGCGGTGAACTGGTCCCAGTCGATGGGCTTGGAGACGTAGGCGTTCGCGTGGGCGGCGTACATGCGGACGATGTCTTCTTCGGCATCCGACGTGGTGAGCACAACCACGGGGATCGGGGCCAGGGCAGGGTCTGTCTTGATCTGCTCAAGCACTTCGCGTCCGTTGACCTTCGGCAGGTTCAGGTCGAGCAGGATCAGGGCTGGGCGTCTCGCCGAGGTGTGAGCGCCGCGCCGGTAAAGGTAGTCGAGCGCTTCTTCGCCGTCGTCGACCATGACGAGTGCTGCCGCGTGCCCGTGGTGCTCGAAGACTTCACGGACCAGCAGCTGGTCGCCGGGATCGTCTTCGACGAGCAGGACCGAGCCGTCGGGCATGGGGTTCATGGACACATGATGAGGCTTCGAGGCGCTGCCTCGCGGCCACTTGGTCAATGAGTGGCGGCCCGCACGTCGACCCCGCGCTAACTAGCGTGGGCATCCAGTAGAGGTACCACGCTCGCCGTCAGGCAACCTGTTGTGCATCTCGACAGATGGCCCGCACCACCACCGCCGACCTTCCCCACTCGGTCATATGGTGGCAGGGATTTGTTCGGGCTCAGCGAGCCACGAGCGGAGGGAAGTCGTACGTTCCGTCGAGCACTGCGGCTCCTGGGATGTACAGCCGGAAGACCAGCCGGTACTGCTCGGACGGGGCGGGCAGCCAGTTCGCGCGGGCGAGCGCGTCGGTCGGTTCTGCGGCGCTGATGGTGAGGGTGAGCGAGCCGTCGTCGGCGTACCGGATGCCTGGCGTGCGGTCTCCGACGGAGTACCGGTCGATCGAGTTGGCCACGAGGAAGTACCGGGGGATGTCGTACATCGTGATGGACCAGAAGGCGCCGACGGGCGGCGGCGTCGGGAAGGTCAGCGTGGTGGTGGTCGAGCCGAGCAACGGCGACCCGTCCGGCAGGGCGAACGCCTGGGCGTAGACGGCCTCGTAGGCGTGGTTGCCCCACAGGCCGAGCCGGCACGCGACGGCGCGGTCGATGATGCGGGCGGTGGGGTCGGCGATCTTCCACCGGTCCTCGTCGATCGTGCCGAGCCCGAGGGCATGCACGTTGTAGTCGAACAGGTGCAGCCCGACGATCCACCCGTTGACTACTGGTGACGAACCGTGGTGCGTGAGGTACTCGAGCCGCTCGATGCCGGGCGCGATCGGAGCGTCGGCCGCTGCGAGCACGGCGGCGTACGCCGAGTCGTCGTCCGACCCCGGGGGCGGGAACGCGGCAGACCACGCCCGCGCCTCGGACCAGAACCGCGCATCGTCGTCGAGCCCGTGGCCCAGTTCCGCGAACCCGGCGCCCGTCCCCTCGGGCGGAGTGAGGACGAAACCGTCCTGGAGTGCGACCACGGCGGCGATGTCGTCGGGCCCGCCGCAGGCGATACGGCCGACGATGGTCACGACGTTCGTCGACGCCGCGATCTGGGGCACCCCCTCGGGCAGCTCGCTGTCCCAGCCGGGCGGCACGACGACGAAGCGTCCCGCGCTGTTGCCGGTCGCGCGCGTGCCGACGTAGGCGATGTTGTTGGTCCAGGCGTCGACGAACTGCAGCACGTAGTACCGGTCCCCGGTGGCGGGGACGTCCAGCATCACCGGACCGATCGACAGGTCGAGCTGGGCCATCGAGTACACCGTGTCGTTGTTGATCGTCACGAACGTGTCCTGCGGCCCGGCGAGGTTGCGCGAGTGGGAGAACGTGTTGAACGGTGCGGGCGGGTTGGAGCCGACGCCGGTTGTTGTGTACCTGCGGACCTGCCGCAGGTTCTCCACCAGCGGGTAGTAGTAGAGGTACGCCTCGGTCCCCGGCTCGCTCACATCGCTCATACCCCGACGATAAGGGCGCACCGTGCGTCGTGAGATCCGGCGGACGCAACTAGTCAGCGGCTACGAGTGCAGTTCAGGCGCGGCCGTCTAGGGCGATCCGGGTGCACCACAACCTGGGCGCAGGATGACCACGTGGCAGTGCGGCCGCCGCGCGCTGACCGCTACGAGCCAGTAACGTCGCAAGCACCGCCGGGGTGACGCGACGAGCAAGGTGCGCGGTCCGGAGTGATCGGCTCGACCTCCCACCGTCGCGACTCCGCGCCGTCGGCGCGCCCGGTTCGCGTCGTCTCGCCCGCCAGGGGGTTTCATGGACGCGTTCGTTACTCGACACCCAGAAGGCGGCTCGGTGCGAGTGCGTCCCTCGGTGTGGGTCGGGCTGGCCGTGGTCGCGGGCTTCGCGGCATTGGTCGCGCTCGATGACGTCTTGCCAGGAAGCCAGGACGGTGAGATCACTGATCCGACGCTCGCGTTGGTCCGAACACATGTCGTGCCGCTGAGCATCATCGCGGTTCTGATGGTCGTGTTCGTGCGCTGGTCCGGCTGGGGAAGGGCGGTCTCGCGGGAGGACGCTGATCACCGGGTTCCCCGGTGGTGGTGGGTCTTCCCCGTGTGCTACCTCGTCGTGGTGGCCGGCACCATCAGCGGAGTCGACTGGGACCTGTCGGCGAGCTACCTGCTCGTGGGTGTGGCGAGCTTCTTGCTGGTCGGCCTCACGGAGGAGCTGGCGGTCCGTGGCATCTTGCTGGTCGGCGCGCGCGGCTCCATGCCGGAGATCGGCGCGTTCTTCCTCACCTGCGTGGTGTTCGCCCTGCTGCATTCTCTGAACCTGCTGCACGGGGCACCGCTCGGTGGCGTCGTCGTGCAGGCCGCGTTCGCCGGGTTCTTCGGCGCCATCTACTACGCCGTGCGTCGGGCCACCGGGTTCCTGTGGGCGGCCATCGCTGTGCACGCGCTGAACGACTTCGCATTGTTCGCCGCCAACGGTAACGCTGACAGCACAGCCAGTGACATGCCGCCGTGGGCTATTGGCGCTGCCGTCGTCCTCGGCGTCGCCGCAATAGGGCTGGTCGTATCCATTATTCGCGAGAGCCGCAGAGCCCGGACCGCCGCCGCTCCTGTGGCGGGAAGGGCACGAGCCTGAAACTCTGGCGGCACGCAGGGGGAGGAAGTCGAATGGCGTCGGTCGATGCTGGTCAGGTTCGGGTCCCGGTCGAGCACCGCTTCTTCGGGATGGACAGGCGCACCTTCCCGCACGCCCTGTTCGTCGTGGCGGTGTTCCTGATCGCCACGGTCATCATCCCGCGAATCGACGACGCGGTCGCCTGGGACGATCCCATCCAGGCCGGGGACCAGGTGGCGATAGCCGGAGACGTCACGTTCACCCCGACGACGGGGTGGAACCTCGAAGAGGGTGAGCGGGTCGGCGGAACCGTCGGCCAGAGCGGCCAGGTCGTCCTCGTGCACGACTCGGTCACCCTCTCGATCGTGGCGGACTCATTCGACGGCACCCCAGCGGAACTCGTCACCCAGATCGCGAAGGTCACGAGCTCGACCGGCGACCCCACGTTCCGCGTCTCAGGTGACCAGAGCACCATTCCGACGGCGGACGGGCAGGTCGGTGTGACCCAGGCCTACAGCAGCGTGCAAGGCGACGGCGTGGTCGCGGCGTTCGTCATCGACGGGACCGGCGTCGAGGTCACTGCCTACGGACCACCAGCGCAGATGGCCGCTGCTGCCGATGACCTTCACGGCATGATCACCAGCATCGGCACCAGCCAGACCGACGGGAGCGCATCGTGACCACGACCTCCACGCCCCCCGCCGGGCAGGTGGACGACGAGGCGCGTCGACGGCAGGCCGCCGCTCTGGAGATCTCCGGCTGGGGCGAGAAGTTCACGTTCGTCCAGCCGCACAACCTCTGCTTCTGGGTCTACCTGGCCATCACGGCCGTCGGCATCGTCCAGATCTGGTCCTACTTCGGCCCCAACGTCGCCTTCTACGCCGAAGCCCTGGCGATCAGTGCGGCACTCACCTTGATCTTCTTCGCCGCCTGGTGGCTGTGGTTGCGACACATCGACCGCTGGGAGCGGCAGCCCCTGGGCCTGGTCGTCGCCGCTGCCATCTGGGGGGCCATCCCCGCCACGTTCGCGTTCGCCCTGACCGTGAACACCGCGATGCTCAGCCTCTACGCCAAGCTCCAGGGCCAGGAATGGGCCTCGAAATGGGCAGCCGGGCTGACCGCACCCTTCACCGAGGAGTCCGCCAAGCTGTGCGGCTTCATCCTGCTGCTCGGCCTGGCCCCGAGACTGATCCGCACCGCCAACGACGGCCTGGTCATCGGGGCATTCATCGGCCTGGGGTTCGCCGCGTTCGAGGACTTCCTCTACGAGGCGAACTCCTTAGGCACCGAGTTCGGCACCGACCCCCTCGGCCACGCGGTGCAGATGTCCTTCACCCGCTTCGGCGCAGGCTTCGTGTCCCACCCGCTGTTCAGCGCACTGGTCTGTTGCGGCGCCGTCTACCTCATCGGGACCATCGCCCAGCCCCGACGTGTCGGGCGCGGTGTGGCGTTCATCCTGGCCGGCATGTTCCTGCACTTCACCTGGGACGACGCCGGCGCACTGGGGGGCAACGGACCCGGGGTGTTCCTGGTGTGGATCCTGTCCGCCACGGTCGCCTTCGTCCTGCTCGCGGTCGCGTTCCGCCTGGCCGCACCGGCGGAGCACCAGTTCGTCCGCGACATCCTCGGCCCCGAGGTGCGGGACGGTCATGTGACGGCCGACGAGCTCGACGCCGTCGTCGACCGAAAGGCCCGCAAGAGGTTCAAGAAGTCGGCACCGAACCGGCGTGCCAAGCGAGCGCGCAGGCATGTGCGCCGGGCAGTGCTCGACCTCACGCACGACGTCGCCGACGCCGGCGGCGGCGACACACCTAGAGTCGCTCATGCACGCGACGAGGTAGCCCGACTACGCAATGCTGCCCAAGAGTCCGTCGCGGGCCGGTAGGCCCCGCCTACTAGATGCAGGTGTGGTTGCGCTCGGTGCGTTCAGGCTCGCAGAGAGATGAGTCTCCGAGCCCCTGGGCCGTCTCCGATGGCACGGGCCAGCAACGGCCCGGAGTGGCCACCGCGGTGATCGACGCCCAGTGCAAGGACGACGTCGAGTCCGTGCCGTGGCTCGCACAGCTGGAGGCGAACCTGGAAGCGAGTACATCGCGGCGCACGACCATGGACTCCACCGGTGTGCGCTCATCGCCCGGTGCTACGCCATCGGCCCGGTGACGGTCACCGCTTCACCCACGGTCCGGTTCCTGCTCCAGATCCTGGCGATGGACGACTTTCTCGCCAACCCGCAGTAGCGGGATGGCGAGGCGAAACTCCGCGAGTAGCGTCGGTGGACGTCGGCCCCGCACACCACCCCCCCTTCGTGTGCGGGGCCGGACCAGGTCGCCTGCGATTCGCCGGTTGCACTGCCCACCAAGACGTCGGGCTCGTGGCGTGAGCGCGGAGCGGCACCCGAGCCGTCCTACATCTCGACTAATACTGACTAGGACAGGTCGAGCTAGTCGTCGTCCCCGGGTCCGTCCTCCTGCTCGGTCGGGTGCGGTGGGAGCCCGGAGTGCAGCCACTTGATCATCGTCGCCATCGGCTTGCCGCGGCGCGTGATCGTGATCCTCTCGTCGCTCGCGACGACGTGATCGACGAGCGTGCCCAGCACCTTCTTGGCCTCTCGCAGTTCCACGCGTGGGGCAATGAGCAGCAGCCAGTACCGCCTGCCGAGGTCATCGCGGTCGACCTGGTCCACGACAGCGCGGTGGTCACCGCTACCACGGGCATCGCGGACAGTGACGACCTTCCCTATGGGCAACCTTTGCACCGACTCTGGTAGGTCGATCTCGTGGACTCGGACCCACCTGCCGGGTCGGGCGTTTCGCGGCAGCTTTGCCTTGACAGCAATCACTCGGCGTTGTCCTTTCGCGGGCCCCCGGGCGCAACGTCGAGCCGCTCGATCCAGGTGACGGTTCGCTGGACCCACCAGCGATAGGCGTCCGACGAGGCATCTGGATCGGTGAAGTAGCACGGGCGCTCACCGATCCGGATGATTCCGTCGCCCAAGAGTGAATCGACATCGACGAGGGCTACCCACTGGTGGTCGTAAGGACCTGTACTCGATCCTGGGCCCGGCGTTCGGAGGAGGAGTCGCCGATCGAGGTCGAGGTAGTAGACGGTGGTCGACGCGCTGCGGATCGCCCACGTGCCCTGCGCGTGGCGAGTATCGAGGGTCGCTTGAGCGTTGGGCTCGGAGACGGACTCGGGCGTCCTTCCGGCTTGCCCCTCCTCGTTGTTTGCGCGAGCGACAGCCTGCGCAGTCTGTGGCGGATCGACTGCTAGGGCGGGCGGAGTCGACCCGTCGGAAAGCTGACCGCCAGGCGCCTCGTCAGTGTTCACCTGCACCTCGCCCGACACTGGTGTCGTCGACTGACCGGCCCGAGGCTGTGGGGCGTGGGCCGTCCACGAGTGCCGGGTCCCCGGGAGGCCAGTTCTCTTCGATCGTGATGAGCCCCTCCCGCTCGGCTCGCGCGAGGCGTTCACGGAGCCGCCGCTCATCGCCTCTGGTACCACCAGGAATCATGAACAGGCGCGGGTTGAACACCAGCGATCGCGGTTTCCTGTTGTCGGTCGGCTCCGCGACGAGCGGCGCGCACTTGGCTCTGCGGTGCCAGATCATGGCGTCCACGGCTCCACCATGTTGGCGCCACAGAGGGCACAGAAGCGGTCGATCGACGAGTGGGGATGGGTACACGCCTGCTGACGTCGGTACGTGCGGACGACCGACGCCACGAGCCGAAGCGCCAGGCGTGGGCTCAGGTGTCCGTCGTCCCACAGGCTGTGGGACGAACCGGAAGCCAGTTCGAGGGTGACTTGCTCCGGCGGCGCCTCCCACGGATCCAGGTTGGGGTCCTCATCTGGAGCGACGACGACGCGAAACCGATCGCCGCGGTCCCTGAGGTAGTAGCCGAGCCCGTCGCACGAGCCGCTCACCACCCATGGTCCGCCGGGGACAACCTCGCGCGCTTCGATCCCGAACTCGAGAGCCGCCTGCTCGAGTTCCTCGTTGGAACCGCCGTCGTCTTCGGGCTGGGTGGGGCCAGCGGTCTCCATGATTTCCGCCAGGCTGAGTCCGTCCGCCGGTGGTCTCTGACACTGGCAGGGCAGGCCCCCGTGGATGGGTGTGCCTGGGGTCGGGTGACACGCGCAGCCGCACTGCGCAGCTGCGTCGAGGTCGTGCAGTCCGTCCGGGATCCGCTCCAGGAGCGCACGCGTGCGCTGGATCTGGTCGGTGCGCGCCCACTCGCTCTCGGCGCGGAGCTCCGCGAACAGTTCCTCGCGTTGCCGTCGAACGTCTGGTTCGAGCGGCGCGGACTGCCGACGTACGGGCTCGATCGTCATGATCGACCTCCTCTGGCGTCTTCGGCCGAAGGTTCTTCTGCATCGACGAAGGACCCTTGGATCTGGGCTTCCAACTCCTCGATAGCCGGGAGGGCGCCGATTGCGTTGGCCAGTTGCGACGGATCCGTGATCGTCTCGACCAGTTCGCGTAGCTGTGCCACGCGGACGGTTCGCGCCGCGTACCAGGGGTATACGGCGATGACCGCAGCGGGACGGTTCCGGTAGGTGATGACGACGAGTTCTCCGGTCGCCACGACGTGCTCGAGTAGCCGGGCGGCGGGGCGACGGGCTTCGGTGACCGAGACGGTGATCATGTCGGCCGGTTCTCAAGACGGGTGATGGACTGCACCGGTGTGGTCAGCCGAATGGTCTGAGAGGCCCTCGGGTTGAGCGGTTCGAGGTAGAGGACCGCTGGCGCACCGAGGACGAGGCCGGGGGCGATCTCGCCGTCGGTGGTGATGTGTCCGACGTCGAACAGCGCGATCCGCTCTTCAGGCCGCCGCAGCTCGGCCCACCAGTAGCCGGGTTCTGCATCGCCGTCTGGCGGCAGTCGCGTGACCGTCGCGGCCAGATCGGGATCTCGAACCTCGATCAGATGGCGCGCACCGGAGGCGGTGACGAGCAGGACCGCACCCACCTCACGTGTGGCGTCCACGTCGGTCATGGCGACGGCGCGGTGGGTCGCGGGCCGCGCACGTGCCACGCCACATCGAACAAGGAGGCAGTGGCGCCCGCCGAGGCCCGGTGCCGTTGCGACCACGCCTGCCTCGCTTCAGCATGGCTGGCAAACCGCGCTCCCAGCCATGCCACCGGTTCCTGCTCGGTCCGGGGCGCCCCGAGACGATGGGCAATCTCGTTCTCGACCGCTTCGTAGATGAAAAGGGACCGGATCAGTTCGACGGCCTCCGGTCGGGGCGCTCGCGCAAGCTCGAGCAACGAGATCGGCAGGGGATCCTCGGCGAGTTCATGGGCGACGTACCACCAGGTCAGTCGATCGGGGGCGGTGGTGTCCAGGTACAGCAAGACGTTCGCGAGGTGCGCCGTCGTCATCTCCCGGACGATGTGGGCCTGCCCTGCCACGTCGACCCAGATCTCACTCTGGTCGAACACGTCGTCATAGCTGGCTTGCCGGGGAGCGGAAGTGAAACTCCCGAACCGCGGTCCGTCCTTCGCCGCCGACTCGTCGCGCGGGCGACCCTCGCGACCTCCACCAGCCGCCGGTGGTTCGCCAATGAGGACATCGCCGCTGATGTAGAGATCGACGGGAACCGGGTGGCCCAGGACAGCGGAGAACGCCTCACGTGCAGCGTCCGAACAGTCACCGAACCGCTCGGCTGTTGTCACCAGCGACGGCTCGTCTGCCACGACCGACCATCGTCCCGACGACGTGTCCCACCCAATGGCGGCGCGCACGCTGGTGTTCACGACGAGTCCCCACGCACGAGGCCGGCGCTGCCCGGTGGGATGTGCTGCTCCCATGGCTCCGGCGTCGGGTCACCACCGCGGAAGGCCGCCCGAACAGTGACATCAGGTGTTTGACCCTGGCGTACCTGAATGAATGTGCGCGTTGCCGATTCGTAGCCATAGCGCCAGCCACGTCGGAACTCGAGCCGCGCCTCGCACTTCAGGATCACGAACGCCATCAGCCAGAGCGCCGGGGCGATGATCGCGAGAAGCGCATCGCCCGTGGACCAGAGCACGCCAACCTGCAGGAGGCAGACGACCCCGAGGACCCAGGCCTCACCCCACCAGATCCAGGCTCGGCGCGCGTTTGATGAGCCGCCCAGCGAGGGACCGCCCTCGTTGGCTTCAGTCATGCTCGGCCGGTCCGTCACCTGTTCTCCTTGCCGCAGCATCCGTCGCAGTCGTGCTGGGCGAACTCATCACCGACGCTGGTGCCTCGCGTTCGCCGGGCGTAGGCGAGGGCGTCCAGGTCCGGGTGGTGGATTCCGTGACCGCAGATGCGCTCGAGCAGGCCGAGTTCGGCGTGCCACGCCATCGGAGCTGACTGCAGCGGGTGGCGCGATGGCCGGTGGATGAGGCTGGCATCGTCGTCGGCGCACTTCGCCGGGTCGTGGGTCCCGAGGACACCGTCTTGAACGCGGACTTCGCTGCGCCGTTGGACGAGGGGACCTTCTCCCATAGGGATCAGAATCGTGCGGCGGAGCAGTAACCACTCGGTGCTGCGCCAGAGGCCGGTCATGAATCCGACTTGGTCGACCAGATCAACGACATCAGTTTCCGTGCCGCCGTGCTCATGCACGTCGAGTGCTGCTCGGCGGATGTCGTCCACCGTCGCGTCGAGCGGGTTGCCACCATGGGCGGCGCACCAGACGAGCCACGCCTCGCCGGCGGCCAGCATCCTCGACTGGAGGCCTCCGGGCGAACTGCCAGTCGCTTCCACGTCTCGGCGAGGTCTGTCCATCTGGCATCCCCTTCCAGCGCTTGCGCATGTGACTCATAGTCCGGTGACTCATCGTACACATCAAGGTTCGCAAGGGGGTAGACCGCCAGCCTTGCCCGAGTTGCCGCGCGGGCGTGGCTAGACGTTGCGGTACACCTGAGACGTGACGCATAGTCCGGTGACTGATAGTCCGGTGACTCATCGACCTTCGCGACATAGCGTCGCCGGCGTGCCGGATCCTGATCGTCAGCTGGCCCAGCGGCAGGCGTTCGGGGCGCGGCTCCGAGCGCTCAGAGCCAAGGCCGAACTGAGTCAGGAAGAGTTGGCCCACGCAGCCGATCTCGACCGCACGTACGTGAATGCCGTCGAGAACGGTCGACGAAATCTGTCACTGCACGCCATGTGGCAGTTTGCAGACGCGCTCTCGGTCACGCCTGAGGCGTTCTTCCGCGTTGATCTCGCGACGGCCGCGGAGAGCTAACCCGTAGGGCAACAGAAGGCCACCTCCGGATGCCGGCAGCCAGGCATGCCAGCCGCTACCGTTCGACCGTGCTCACCGCCGCCACCACACCCGTGCCCGAGCTGTGGACACCCGAGTGGTGGGCGGTGTTCCTGACTTCCCCAGGGTTCGCCGGACTGGCCGCCACCCTCGCTGCCCTGACCACCGTCGCCACCGTCATGTTTCGGGGCCGGATCGACCGTCGCCTCGCCGCAGACGCACGCCTCGCCACCGAGGACGCCGACCGGCACACCCGCCAACGCGAGCTCGCCGACCGGGAAGCCGAACACTGGTGGGAGATGTACTCCTGGGCGATCAAGAACATGCCAGCCCTGCGCGCCGAACCCGTCTCCTCCCTGGCCTTGTTCCACGCGCTCGCGGACCAAGCACCCACCGACACCGAGACCGCTCTACTGTTGGTAGCCATCGAGATGCTCGACAGCGGGAGTACCCCATGAGCGAGACCGAACCGAGCAAGGCGCCCAAGGCCACCACCGCCACGACCGGCGCCGAAGACCGCGTCCTGGCCGAGATCCGTGCCCAAGCCGCGGCAGCCAGGGACACCCCCGTCATGGAGACCCGCCCGTCCCGGCGCGGAGGAATGGCAAGCGTGTACGCGGCCGTCACACGGGCACGTCAAGAAGCGAACCCTCAACCGTTGGACCACCCGATCAACGATCCCGCACGGCTCCGGGCACTCGGCTTGGGCGGCGAGCACACCCCGGACACCCCGGGACGCCCTGTTGCGAACGAACCGTTGTCCACCTGGACGCAGGACGACCGCGCCGCCCTGGACGACCTGCGTCAGTCCCTGCGTACTCGTCTGCACATCTGAGCCGAGGCTCCCCCGTTGGCCGCGCAGATCCAGACGGTTTGCGCACTCCTGGCACTCAGCGCTCGCGCAGCGGAGGTTCTCGACTGGTGAGCTATAGGGAAACCGGAGTTCTCCGACGGCGACGGATGGCCCCGGTTTCCTGAGACTCTCCTACGGGTGTACCCAATCCGCTGTGCAGTAGCCCTTCGTGACCCGACTTGCGGAGGGCATCGCAGTTCCGCCGCCCCACTCGAGGGTGGCGGACGCTTCTGTTCGCAATACGAGCCCTTGCCCCGTGGGGTCGGCGTCGTTCGCTTCTTGGGCGAAGACGTAGGTCCAGTCGTCAGTGCTTGACAACTCCCAACCCGCAGCCTGCTTTCCGCAAGCGTCGCTGACGACGGCTCTTGCTTCCTCCACATGGGCAGCCATGTGCTCGTCCTGAGTGAGTGTCGGTACCGGGTCGGGCTGACCGTCCTGCCAGAGCCACCAGGTACCCCACCCGAGGAAGGCCAGCAGGCAGATCCCGCCGCCGAAGAAGAGGGTCGTGCCCGCCCTAACGAGGCGTTCCTGGCCACCGGGCCGGCTGAGCGTCGCGACGATCACCGCTGCAAGCGCGACGGAGGCCGCTACGCCCCACGGCCAGATGGGCTGGCTGAACTTCGAGCAGATGAACCATGCCGGAAGGAAGAGGACCAGCGACCAGCGGGCGAAGCGTCCTGGGGCTGCCCTGAGGGCCGCGCGCTCGCCGGTCGGCGCTGGTGCGGTCATGGGTGGTCATCGGCATCCGAGCGGACCGACGTGAGCGGCCTGTTGCGGGTCGCCTGCGAAGCTCTGCTCATCTCTATCGGCAGTCACCATCCACTCGACGTCAGACCCTGAGCCGAGGCGACGACGAAGAGCGAGCCGATTGACCCACATGGCGCGCGAACACTGGCAAGACGTTGCTCGGGCTCTCGGTGATCGGCGCACGTCGAGTTGGCTAGCAGGCAGAGATTCTGTGAGGCGCAAGGACCCTTCTCCATCCTAATCAGGTAGGCAAAGGCACAGCGGCTCGGCGCCCGAAGTCGCCGAGATCCCTCGCACTGGTCGCCGGGAGGCGGGGGCGCAAAGCGACCCGTCCTGACTGCCTCGTTAGGGCGCGAGCGTACGCAAACGCAGCCTCGTTCAGCTCGAACTCGCTATCGCCGCCGAGGGTGCGCAGCGTGTGCCGCACGACGCGCGGGGCGTACGCAGATTCCAAACCGATCAGTTCACCGGCCTCGGCCCACGTCCTGGCGCCAGCGAGGCGGGCGACCGCGAGCCCGAGGGTTGCGCTGCGCATGGGTAGCTCTGGGTGTTGGGCGTGCCGCCACCGCTCCGGCAGCCAATCGACGTCCGCCAGGGTCGGGACAGCGTCAGGTTCGAGGTGCACGAGCGTGAACACGTCGCGGTATATGCGTGAGAGCTGCGCCGATGCTCGGCCTCGCTCGTGAAACCAGCGCCATGCGATAGGCGCGACGGGCGAGTGCGACGGCACGTGGTCCCAGATTCGCGCCTCGCCCCACCCGGAGACCGGGGCGACCAGGGCGTCGAAAGCATCGGTCGCGTCGAGCACCGTGGGTGCCTGGAGGACTGGAGCGCCGGCTGTCACTGCCGCTAGCAGCTGGGCGGCGCGCGGCGGCGGAGTTAGCAGGGGCCGGCGCGACCACAACCCGTCGATCGGTGCCGTCGCGGCGGCGTACAGGGCACAAAGGGCTTGGGCGCTCGCTAGGTAGGTTGCACCGGCGACCGGGCGACCCCACAAGGAAAGTTCGCCTCCACGTAACGCATCGAGCAGGACGCTTTGGAGCTCGAGTTCAGTCGCGGTGAGCTGCCGCCCCGTGGGCAGCTCGGACCAACGGGCGCCACACTGACACGCGCGGCCGGTTGCAATGTTCGTGCGGGCCGCGCGGCGAACGACGAGGTCGGGTCGGCGGCCGCAGCGAGTACAGGCGTCGGTGAGAAGTGTCCCGTGCCATTGGCACCCGAAGGCCCAAGCCAGTTGCCAGTAGTTCATCCACGGGCGTCCTTCGTTGACGCACGCTGGGCAGACTCGCGTTCCACCCATGAACAGCCACTGAGCACGCTGCGCGTCCCGGTGGGGTGCCGCGGATCTTGGGCGACGAAGCATCGACAGGTCGATGGCGGCAAATGATTCGATGAACAGGGCGCGGACGTCGGGCTCGTCAAGATCGAGGGCATCCATCACGCGGCCCAGTGCAGGCGGCTGAAGGAATAGCGGTAAATAGGGCAGCGTGTGCCCACTGGGGCACAGTCCGAGATACCGATATAGGGTGCGCGGGCGCAAGGGCATTCTCTCGCATATGCGCAACAGATACCCGGCGAATGCTTCGCCGGGTACGGGCGGGAGATCAACCGGAATCACGGTGGGATCTCCCCCTCATCGTGCGGCCATCGCCGCCAGACCTCTGCAACCGGGATCGTTCCAGCGACGTGCCGGTCAAGTCGATCGCGGCTGTCCGGACTAGCGTTGCGCCGTCCAGCCAGTTCACCAGGCAACGTTGCAATGTACTGGCACGCCCAACGTTCCAAAAGCCATTGCCGTACCGCCGTAATCGGCTCGGTCGCGAACGCTGGCCAAGTTGTCGTGGCGGCGGCGACAACAGAGCCATCGTTAAGGACGCGAGCGGCCCGTTCCGCGAAGTCAATGTGGCGGTCGGCGATGCGTTCGCGCGTCCGAGATATCGCTGACCAGAACGGACCGTCTGCGCCCATGTACTCGAAGTACGCAGCAAGATGGCCCGCCTGTGCGCCTATCGCGACGGGTAGTCGCAGTGCCTTGGCCGTGTCGCGCCACGCTGCAGGGTCCGGAGGCATTGCCGCACACACGGCTGCCAGGACGCGAGCACGGTCGAGGGGGACCAGGCCGAGCGCGTCGAACACGTCTGGTGTGATCTCGCTGATCGGAACGACCTGTGGAAGGTGAGTTCGGCCGCCGCAGGCGTGCTTCGCCGGTGGCGCCACAGGCTGCCCCGCGGTCGCGACCGCCAGACGGTGTGCCGCTGCGACTTTGTCCGGTCCGGAACCGTAGGGGTCGAACATCGGTGGCCTGGACGGTCGTGGACCGACAACGTGCTGGCGAAGGACTGCGTGCCGAACCTCGGAGTGCTCTGCGGCTGCTGCAGGGGACAAGGCATAGAGCGTGTGCGCAGCGGCCATGAGGTTGCCGAGGTCTTCGGCATCTGCATTGATGAAGCCGCCGGTGATCAGCGCACTGGCTCCTCCGCGACCGCGGTGTAGCCATTCGGCCCAGCGGAGGACGTCGCGACAGGCTGATGCGGCCGAGCCAACCTCGCACGCTGCATCGATGAGTTTCATTAGCGCTGCCTGAGTTGTCAGATGTGCGGAACTCACGATCCCGGCGCGGGGCCGGAGCGCGAGCCGGCACGCGCGCGTGGCCGAGGTGCCATGACCCAGAGCAACACCCCGAGTTCCAGCCGCGAATCGCACAGTCTCCGGGGTCACTAGACCCCCGCAGCGAGGGCATCGGGTGTGGACGTACTCAAGGTGCCTCGTGCAGGCGAAGATCAGGCCCGTGCGCCACCGGAGATCCCAGTGTCCCCCGAGAACGCATGACGCACAGAACACGCCGCCGTCGATCAGCGATGGCGCAGCTGTCGCGGTTCCGGCCGACCCCGCCACTCCGGGACCACCGAACAGACCGCCCGGGAAGCGCCACATCGTCATCTGCTTGATCTGGTCGGGCTCCATGGCGAACAGAAACCCAACGGCTTCTACGACGTCATCGCTGGGAAGGCCGGACAGGCCATGCAGGTCGTTGGGGAAGGGGAGCGACGACCACCGTCGGCCCGACTGCATGAGCGCGCGCACGCTGGAGAACACCTCTGTCACGCGGAGGAAGTAGCCGCCGAGCTGTTCCCATGGTTGCGGTGGGAGGTCGATCGGGATCATGTCGCCCTCGGAGAGGTCCGGGTGCTCAGCATCGGGCTACCGGAGGCGGCCGGCATCGTCGGAAGCTTCTCCATGCGTTGCCGGATCGCCTTCTCGTATGCGAGACGCGGCTCCCAGATGGTGTCTAGTGCAGCTTCTCGAAGCACGTCGTACGTGCCGCCGAACAGCCCGCTAGTTCGCTCGTACAGCAGGTCACGAAGGTCCTGTGCCCTCAGGCCATCGACAGGGTCCTGCCGGATGAGGTGGAACTGCTGGATCAGAGCGCTGGTCGACCGGTCCCAATCGGCCCGCCGACGCGCAGCGCTCAGCTCGAACTCCGACGAATGCGGCCTCGCCCGCCTCTTGATCTGTCGAGCCGACGACCCTGCGTCGTCGTCGGCACCAGCAAGCAGAGCGCTCTTCGACATTGGCGCGAGGCCGATGAAGATGAGTGAGCATGGCATGCCCGACAAGAGGGTGTTGATCCCGTCTGGAATCCGTCCAGAGCGGTCTGGACGCAAGTTGTGAGCGTTGTCGATGAACGCCGCGCGAAAATCCATTCGCTCAGCGTTGTCGCGCAGATCGGTCATCCGAGCGTGCACTTTATCGGTATTCCCGTAAGGGAAGCAGAGGAAGTCCTGAACGTTGCGGACGATGTCGTTCTCGCCCCAGTGGCGACCGATCTGGGTGTAGGCGAAGGGTCGACGCGCTCTTTCAGGGTTCGGCCAAGCCGGGTCCGTCATTGCAGTGTGCCACATGGTGAGCGCTTCGAACATGGTGCTGGTGGTCTTTCCCGCCGTTTCAGGGCCCTCGAGAATGATGCAACGTTGTTCGGTGTTTGCTCCCCTATTGGTGTCGATGAGGCGAGGAATCGCCGTGCGCATATCCAATCCCAGCCGGGTCTCCACGAACGGCTGCGTCTGGGTGCACAAAGCGGCAAGCGCCGGATCAGAGCACTCCGGATCCTCGAGCACGCACGAGCCGGCGTGGCCGTCGAGATGCTTGTTGCGAGTACGTGCGTCGTAGTCGGCCCAGATCTTGGGCCACATAGTGAGGCTCAGCCATCGATTCATCGGGTCGTCACTGCTCCCAGGCAGGGCGGCCTTCGATGCGGTCTAGCTCCTGGCCTATGAAGTCGTCCTCGGCGTCCTCTTCGAAGTTGTCAGGATCGACGTACCAACCGTCGCCGTCGAGATCGATGGCCTGTTCGAACAGTCCCGTGTCGAGGCCATCCATGTTGGCGCGGATGTACCGATGGAAAGCGAGGCCAAGCCGCTCCTCAAACTTGCGATCACGCTTCGGCGCCTCGACGTACTCCTGACCCAGCAGCAGCGATAGCGCTTGGTCCTTCTGCTTCTGGGACACGGTCAGGTTGGGTTCCGGGTCGCCGGCGGCACGGCGCGCGATCGCCTGCTCGAACGGCACCGCGGACCGGACCTCCTTGCGGTAGGTCCAGACCATGTAAACCCGGCCGGTCCAGGGATCCTCCACATAGACCCGGGTTGGGTCATACGGGTCGAACATGACGACGAGGTCGGGACCGATCGGGCCGCGCTGGTGATCCTTGAGGCGCATCAGAGCCTCTCCGTCGTATCGGTTGTGATTGAGTTCGATCCCCTTCTCGCTGGCACGGATGGTCACCCGGGGAAGGAAATCAAAGATGGTCAGCGGGTTCCGAAGTACCGACGGCGCGCCACCGTATCGGACGAATCGACGGTATTTCTCTGCGGGGCAAAGAAGTTCGCCTGGGCTTTCCTCGTCGGGCAGTCCCCCATGCGGCGCGTAGTTGTACTGGTGGATGATTCGGCGATCGAGGTCCAACTGCAGTTGCCGCATCGTGCGGCCTGCGAACTTTTCGGCATCCTTTCCTCGGTGTTCCGGGCGACCCCCCTTCGCCCCAGGAAAGGCGGGCGTCCATGACGAAAGGGTCCTATGCCATGATTCAACATTCCCCTTTTGATGCCCTTTACCCGGGGCGCAGAAAAGGGAGTGGATGCCGAGGCGTGTGGCGAGCGATGAAATGTAGAAGTTGTCTTCCAGCGCTCCTCGGTCCATCGCGATGGTCTGGATGGCACGAGGGCCCGGAAGCACTATGGGCCTGCCTGACTTGCTGTTCGGGGTGACTTCAGGAAGCGCGATCGCCGCTGGCACCCCGTGCCAGTACCGGGGGATGCCCGGTGGGGGCGCGAGTGCGGGTGGGGCGGCGTTGAGCGCCCGGAAGAAGGCGACGCACACGTCCCGTGCGGTGGCCGGCAGGGGGACGAGCATCGCGCACAGCACGAACTTGTCGTAGACGTCGATGAGAGTGACGCACTCCATGCTGAACCAAGGCGCGACCTGGGACGTCCCGTAGACGTCGATGCGGGTCAGGTCACACTGGATCAGTTCGCCAGGTCGCGTCGCGGTGTACTGCTTCCACATCTGTTCCTTCGGCGATGAGAGCCGGTTCTCGCGCGCGCGGGCGGTGCCGTCAAGGCCCTTCCCGGCGCGCGCGATCTTCCACAGCCGCGTGTATCCGCTCTCGGGGAAGCCGTCTGGTGCTGAGATGCCAGCGACGTCAAGCCTGGAGCGGAACATCGCGATCTGGAACCGCAGCGATGAGTCCGGCTGGTGGCGCTGGGCCAGCTCCTCGGCGAGGGCGCGCGCCACGGGCATCATCTCCCTGGATGCGCGAGCGACGATATCAAGCTCATTCAGCTTGTCTGCCGGAATGAGGCATTCGATACCGTCGCGGCAAAAGTCCTTCAACTTTGGGTGCCAGTATTTCGGAACCCAATGTGGAAGGGACTTGTCTGGGTTCTTCTTGAGTTCCTCGACCTTATTGTGGATCCGCTCATTGAGACTGTTGGTCAGCGCGGGGTCATATTCCGGTCGGGGCACGTGGTCTTCCCGCGGTGCGTGGAGCATGCCGCCCGGGTCACCATGTAGCACTTCGAGCATGTGAGCGGCCGTGACGCGGAGCCGGTGTTGTTCCACCTCTTCGAGCAGCGGAAACTTCGGGTCGCGGATGAAATCCCAGTACGGGCCGCGCGGGGGCGTCGGGACCGCCTCCTGGAGCTCGGGCATCGCTTCGTCGTACGGGACGAGGTCGTGGCTGCCGTCGCGCTCAAGTACCGCGTAGGGCTGGTCTCCATGAAACTCGATGCCGAGGTACGTCACACCTGCGCCCTCGCTGAACCGAGTCCCAGGTCGCAGCGCGATCGCTTCGTCGTTCATCGGCCAACCACCTCCCAGGTGTGCCGGACGGGCGGCACCAGACCGCCGAGATGCATGACGGTCGTGTCCTCGAGGTAGTCGTCGAGGTCGAAGGTGTACTCCCTACGCCACAGCCTCGCGGTTGCCCGGGACGTTCCTATCCAGTCGCCGCCCTCCAGGTTCGCCAACGTCCAGAACGACAGCAGGTCAGGCGCAGCCGGACCGAGCTGCGGCTCGCCGGTGAGCGTCTCGCGCTGCCCCATCAAGTACCGGAGGTTGCGCTGCCTGGGCAGCGAGATGTCGTCGAGCCCGACCTCATGACGCCACCCGAACATCTCGCAGACTAGGGAGATCAGGTCGTACTGAAGACGGCGGCGCTCATGCAGGAATCGACGAGCCCCGACGCTAACGATTGTGATCTGGCCGTTGTACCTGAAGATGAAGTCTGGATAGGCGTACACGTACCGTCCGCTGAACACCTCCCACTCAAGCCGCAGCACCTGGGCATTGATGTCCAGGACGCCGGCCCACTCGAGCTCGCGAAGGTGTGCTGCTTCCAAGAGCGACTCGTGCCAGACCCGATAGAAGCCTTGCGGGTCCAGGATTGGGTACATGCCCACGTAGTTCTTCATCGTCGTGTAGGCAGGCGGTCGCCGGACGGGGACGAGCTCACGCATTGGTATGCGTTCGACATCGACGACGCTCAGTTCCCGTGCCAGCTCGCGTGGACGGCCGATCATGCGGACCGTCGACGCGATCGCCCGAAGCACAGCGACGCGACGTGCCCCAGCGACGAGTTCATCCAGGAAGGCCCACGCCCCCCGACTGGGCGGCTGTCGCACGAAGATGCTGCGGCGTCCGCGCTTGGCAAGGATGAGCGGCGGCGGCTGGTAGACGCCCCTGATCCACGCGCCTCCACGAGCGTGGTCCCGCACGATGGACGAGCGCATAGTCAAGCGCCTCCTCGAAGTCGCGGCTAGTCGGGTGGACTCGGGAGTCCGTCATGGCTAGGACGAGCCCGTCCGGCCTCGACCACTGGCGTCGCCCCGCGTGCTAGGGGGCGCGAGGCGGGCGACCTGAACTTCGCCGCGCGTGCGGGCCCGGTGGCGCCGCCCGCCGAGGTAGCCCCCCTGCTCGCCGGATCCGACCCGGAGAACCTCAAAGCACTCCGCGCCGTGCGTGCCACTGATCCCTGCGTACGCGATCGCCCTCACAAGTCAGAGGGTGCAGGGGGGCACCGTTGTCTTCAAGAGACTAGACAGTGGGGTATAGGTCCGGGCGCGCATGAACCTGCACGTCAAGCGGCTGCGTCTCTAATCGCGAAACAATACGTCTCATCGCGAAGCCGGAGGTCGTGGGCCCGAACGCACGCACCACGGTCAGCTCCTGGGACTGCTGAGGCGGTGTTCAGATCCAACCTCGAGGTCGGTTCAGACTGGCCCCAGCGCCGAGCGGCGCCGGTTCAGATCCTGGGCGCTCGGCAGCACCTGCTGTAAACCGAGGCTCTGCCTAGTTTTCGCAATCGTGCAGATACGTTTCGTAGGTAGCGGTTTGTCGAGATGCGGGCTCTACTTTGCACAACCCCCTTCGCGCTTCGCACACGGCGATGTGGCATGGCGCGGACGCAGCTGCGTAAGCGATCCCGACTATTCCGATACGACGCTCGGTGTTGGCGAGAGGTTCCGCGAGGTTACTCGGCGGGGGCGTCGAACCCTGTGGCGCGGATCGGTCGGGCTGGGACGCCGGCCACGATGGTGTTGGCGGGTACGTCCTTGGTGACGACAGCGCCGGCGCCGACGACCGCGCCGTCCCCGATCGTCACGCCGGGGACGATCGTTACCCCTGCGCCGAGCCAGACCTTGCGGCCGATGACGACGGGCGCGGGAAGCATGTCGGCACGCCGGGCGGGGTCTTCCGCGTGGTTGAGGGTGACGATGGTGCTGCCGTGGCCGATGAGGGTGCCGTCCCCGATGGTGATGCCTCCGGCGTCCTGGAACATGCAGCCCATGTTGACGAAGACGTGCTGGCCGAGTGTGAGGTTCTTGCCGAACTCGCAGTAGAACGGGGGGAAGACTGTCACTGACTCCGGGACGGGTCGGCCCGTCAGCTGCGCGACCAGATCTCGGACTTCCTGCGGTGTGCGGTAACCGGAGTTGAGCTCCGCGGTGATCCGCAGGGAGTCCTGTGCCGTCTGGTGCAGGAAGGTGTGGTGTGCGGAGCCACCCTCGATGACGGCTCCGGTCCCTACGTGGTCGAGGAAGTCGTGAAGGTTCATCTGCCGTTTCCTGAGGTCCATGGGGGTTGTCACGAGGACGTGTTGGCGTGCGGGAGGTCTGCCCCCCAGGACGCGAGCAGGCGGAGGCGGTCGGCCGACGGGGACCCGGGTTCTGCGGTGTAGACCATCAGCACCTGGCCGGGCTCGGCGGTGATGGCGAGCTCTTCGTAGGCGAGGGTGAGCTCACCGACCACGGGGTGGTGGAATCGCTTGGTTCCCGCTCCGTGGGTGCGCACGTCATGTGCACCCCACAACCGGCGGAAGGTCTCGCTGCGTGTGGAGAGTTCGCCGACCAGGTCTTGCAGGCCCTTGTCGTGGGGGTCGCGGCCGGCCTCGGCACGCATGATCGCGACGCACATCTCAGCGAACAGGTCCCAGTCGGGGTAGAAGTCGCGGGCGGTGGGATCGAGGAACTGGAACCGGGCGAGGTTCGGTGTGCGGCCGCCGTCACCGATGACCGGTAAGTAGAAGGCACGGCCGAGCGCGTTGGTCGCCAGTAGGTCCTGCCGCTGGTCGCGCACGAACGCGACCCCGTCGGTGATCGCCGACAGTGCCCATTGCAGGCTCGGTCGGGGTGCGGCCGACCGTGTCCCGCGGCGGCGAGCTCGTCCCGACGACGGGATGCCATCCGCGGCGCGGGCGAGGTCGAACAGGTGCGCGCGCTCGGTGTCGTCGAGCTGCAGGGCGCGCGCGACGGCGTCCAGGACGGAGGCCGACGCCCCGCCGATCGCGCCGCGCTCCAGCTTGGCGTAGTACTCCACACTCACACCCGCCAAGGCTGCGACCTCAGTGCGGCGCAGGCCCGGCACCCGCCGGTTGGTCCCGCCGATGACACCGGCGTCCTCGGGAGTGACCTTCGCGCGCCGCGACATGAGGAACTCGCGCACGTCTGCTCGGTTGTCCATGCTCTCGACGGTAGGCCCGGTGAGGTCCGTGAGGGAGTCCACGGTGAGAGGTGCACTGGCAGTACACCTCTCGTCAGGGACTCCCCGGCGCCGCAGGTACGCGGTTGCCTGGCGGGCACACCGATAGAGAGGCACCACCACCATGCGCGCAGTCGTCATGTACGCCCCGGGCGACGTCCGGGTCGATCAGACCGAGCGGCCGACGATCGTCGAGCCCACCGACGCGATCATCAAGCTCACCGCGACCTGCATCTGCGGGTCCGACCTGTGGCCCTACCGCGGCGCGGACGACGTCGACCACCAGCCGATGGGTCATGAGTACGTCGGCATCGTGGACGAGATCGGCTCGCAGGTCACGACGGTCAACGTCGGCGACTTCGTTGTCGGCTCGTTCTTCTCCTCGGACAACACGTGCGAGATCTGCCGGGCCGGCTACCAGACCCACTGCGTGCACCGCGGACCCGGGGCGGTCCCCGGCGCGCAGGCCGAGTACGCGCGGATCCCCCAGGCAGACGGCACCCTCGTCGCGACGCCCGCCATGCCGGACGACGACCTGGTCCCGTCGCTGCTGGCTGCCTCGGACGTGCTCGGCACCGGCTGGTTCGCCGCCGTCGCGGCCGAGGTCGGCCCGGGCAAGACCGTCGCCGTCGTCGGGGACGGTGCGGTCGGTCTGCTCGGCGTGCTCGCAGCCAAGCAGCTGGGCGCCGAACGGATCATTGCGATGTCGCGTCACGGGGACCGGCAGGCGCTCGCTCGCGAGTTCGGTGCCACCGACATCGTCGAGGAGCGCGGCGACGCCGGCGTCGAGCGGATCAAGGAGCTCACCGGTGGACTCGGGGCGCACAGCACGATCGAGGCCGTCGGCACCCAGGAGTCGATGATGCAGGCCATTCGCGCCACCCGGGCCGGCGGGCACGTCGGGTATGTCGGCGTCGCCCACGACGTGTCACTGCCCGGTGAGGACCTGTTCTTCTCCGGGGTCCACCTGCACGGCGGGCCCGCGCCCGTGCGCCGTTTCCTGCCGGAGCTCATCCGGCTCATCTGGGACCGCGAGATCGAGCCCGGCAAGGTCTTCGACCTCGCGCTGCCGATCGAGGAGGCTGCCGAGGGCTACAAGGCCATGGACGAGCGGCGCGCCACCAAGGTGCTGCTCACGTTCTGACGAACTTGATCGAGTACGCACGCGCGTTCGCGCCGTGCGGGCTACTCCTTCGACGCGCGAGAGGCACAGAGTGCGAGCAGCATCGACCAGAGCCACCCTCATCGTCGTCGCCGCGTTGATCGGGCTGAGCCTCGCAGCCTGCACAGACGCCCCCACTCGTGAGCCGGACCCGACTACCGAAAGAACATCGACCGTGGCACCCTCCCCGAGCACCACGCCGGACTCGACCGCAACCACGCCGGGAACGGCCGTCATCGTCACGATCGGCAGCACCACGCTGCGGGGGCAGCTGTGGGACAACGTTGCCGCACGCGATCTAGCCACACGCCTGCCGCTGACAGCCACCTTCCGCGACTACAACGCCATCGAGAAGACAACCCACCTCGAACTGGCCCTCACCATGGAGGGCATGCCTGTCGGCGACGACCCGAGCCCTGGCGAGATCGGCTGGTACGCGCCCACCTCGGACCTGGTCCTGTACTACGGCGACGTCGGCTATTGGAACGGGATCGCACGCCTGGGCTCCTTCGACAGTGCCGGAATCGAACTTCTCGCGGCGGGCTTGCGCGACGTCAGTGTCACCATCGCGCCCGCCGACGGCTGACCGCCGTCGAATCGGCGCCGGATCGAATGCACATCACGGAATGGAAGGAAGAGAGCCCATGATCTTCACGCAGAGCGGCGGGCAGACCGGCGCCGGACCCGCCTACTGGTTCACCGGCACCGTGTACATCGACACCATCCGCACTCCCGACGCGCAGACCGCGATCGGGTGTGCCCACGTGCGGTTCGCACCCGGTGCGCGCACCGCCTGGCACACCCATCCCAGAGGACAGACGCTCTACGTGACCGACGGCATCGGCTACGTCGCCCGGCGGGGCGGCGAGATCCTCGAGATCCGTCCCGGCGACGTCGTCTACATCGAGCCCGGCGAGGAGCACTGGCACGGTGCCACCACGGACCGGTTCATGGCGCACGTCGCGATGCAGGAGGCGAACCAGCAAGGCCAGGTCGTCACCTGGCTCGAGCACGTGTCCGACAGCGACTACAGCCGCGGCTCGTCGGGACGGGCGTAGTCGGTCGCGTCGTCGACCTCGGGCGCGGTCGTCGGCCGGGGGAAGGTCACGCGGTGGGAATCCAGACACGCAGCCGAAACACACGAAATAGCGCAGAACGCGGGAGCCTGACCCGCTGCGCGGGATGGCAGGCTCGTCGGCGGGTTGTTGTTGTCACCAGCGTCGGACGGTAGCCCGCGGCATGAGCGGTGAGGTGCTGCAAACCGAGGCGACAGACGTCGAACGCCTCGACAACCTCGATGATCGGTTCGTGCGCATCTCGGACGCCCACGATCACCTGCTGTCGGAGCCTGACCCGCTTCCCCTGACACCTGCCGTGAGGTGGCGACGTCATCTCCGAGAGGAGTCCCGGATGCCTGCAGCCAAGCCCCCGGACACCAGTACAAACGGCTCCGTCCGGGACACTGCGCGTGGCCGACGGGCAGATCGTCGAGTACTGGCACAACGGTGACACCTCGACGCAAGAAGCTGTCGTGCATATCGACGCGAGGCCGATCAGCCGGCCAATCGCACTTGGCCCAGCTCCTGGGTGCATCGGGTCAAGGCGACGTACAGGCCGTTCCACCCGCGCGGTTCTGCGGCGATGCCGTCGGGGTCGACGACCAGGACCGCGTCCCACTCCAGTCCCTTGGCCTCGGTGGCGGCGAGCACCACGGCAGTCGGCATGCGCTCCTGCAGTTCTGCAACACGCGCGACGGGTGCGACAACCCCGACGGTGCCGCCGTGCCAACGAGCTTCCATGGCATCCACGTGGCGTGCGACGGTGCCCGCAAGGTCGTGCTCGGCGGTCGTGGTCTCCCAGGGGTCCACTCCTGATTCGCGGACCGCGCGAGGCGGCTCGTTTCGGCTTCCGGCCCGGACCAGGACGGCAGCGGTGAGAGCCATGACCTCGCGCGGGGTCCGATAGCAGATCGTCAGGTCCCTGCGGCGCCAACGATCGCTGAACACTGGCGTGATCGCTTCGTCCCACGTCGTGTGTCGATGCGGTGCCTCGGCCTGGTCGATGTCACCCACCGCGGTGATGGACCGGGATGGGACGCGGCGGGCCACCATCTGCCACTGCATCGCCGAGAGCTCCTGCGCCTCGTCGACGATGACGTGCCCGTATGCCCAGTCTCGTTGCGAGGAGGCGCGGTCCGCGACGAACTCGCCCTGGTCGGGAGCCGTCCCGGTCGGTCCCAGCAGCTCCGCGACGGAATCGAGCAGCGCGATGTCGCTGGGTGCGAGGCGGGCCGCAGCATGGGTGATCAGGTCCCGCTCCTGCTCGTCGAGCCAGGGGACGAACTCGCGCAGCAGCGCGTCGTCCCGGAGGAACGAGTCGAGGACCTGTCGGGGATCGCGCAGCGGCCAGAACCCGTCGAGCACGCCGGCGACGTCCGGATCGCCCACGATCCTGACACGGAGCTGCTCGATGTCGGCGTCGGTGAGGGTGCCGTCGACGTGGCCGCCCGTGGCACCCGTTCGGAGACCCCGACTGTCCGACCTCGCCAGACCGGCGTCCACGCGGGTGAGGATGTCCTCGAAGCCCTTCTCCACGTCGGCGAGCAGCTCCTGCTGGCGTTCGACGACAGCATCGGCGAGCAGATCGTGCACGTTCTCGTCGAACCAGCGCCGCGCCGCGTGCAGACCGCGTCCGGACGCTGCGCCTTCCACGGCGCGGCGGATCCGCTGCGCCGACAGGGTGTAGCGCTCACCGTCCAGCAAGAAGTCCAGAGCGGTCGGGGCTGGGAGGAGTGAGTGGACGTATCCCGTCAGCGCCGACTGCCACATCGGGCGTCCCTTCACCTCCGCCAGCTCGCGGGACTCCTCGCCCTCGACCGCGATGCCGGGCACGAGCGTCTCGCAGGTCGCGGCCACGACCGCTGCCTCGCCCAGTGCCGGCAGTACCTGGGCGATGTAGTCGAGAAAGCGGCTCGACGGACCGAGGACCAGTACGCCCTGCCTGGCCAGCTCCGGATGCGTGAACAGAAGGTATGCGGTGCGGTGCAGCGCGACAACCGTCTTGCCTGTCCCCGGGCCGCCCTGCACGACCAGCACACCGTCGGCCGGCGCGCGCACGATGTCGTCCTGCTCGCGCTGCAGCGTGGCGACTGCTGTGCCCATCCGACCGGTCCTGCGCGCAGACAGCGCCGACAGCAGCGCGCCTTCACCGACAAGATCACTGGACTCGCTCCCGTCGTCGAGCGGCTCGTCGTCGACCCGGACCACCCTGCGACCCTCGGTGCGGATGTGACGCCGGCGCCGCTGGCCCTGCGGGTCCAGCGGCGTCGCGGTGTAGAACGCCCGTGCCGCGGCAGCTCGCCAGTCCAGCACCAGCGGTTCGGACTCATCGCTCGAACGCGGAACTCCTACTCGTCCGAGATGGTGGGTCGATCCGTCGACCGCATCGAGGCGGCCGAAGACCAGACCGTTCTCGGCATGCCGCAGATCTGCGTGCCGGCGCCGAAGCATCGTTGCGCGGGCGGCCTCCACGGCGTCGCGCGGAGCTGCCTCGAGCTCGTGTGCGACCTCACGCAGCAGCTCGTCTCTGCGCACGTACGCCAGGTCGACGAACTCCTGCTCGACAGCCATTGCTTCGGCCTGTCGGGTGGCTACCTCAGCCATGGGACTCCTCGAGACATGTGATCGGACGATGAGACGTGCACTTCGGTAGAGCGCCAGGTGGATGTGCCGAGGATGCGGTTCACCGGCCGCCTTCGGGCTGCGGCACGGCATGTTCGGCGGCACGGCTGACCTGCTCCCATGCGGCCCAGGTCTCGATGCGCTGACGCGAGACATCATGCGCGAGGTCGTAGGCCATGCTTCCGAGAGCAAGCCGCAAGGGCGGTGCATCGGTGTCGACGAGGGTGAGCATCGCCTCGGCGGCGAGCCGGGGGTCGCTGTCCACCGACCCGTCGGCCCACTGCCGCTCGAGCTGGGCTCGCAGTGGTGCATACGGTTCGGCCGGGCTCGTCGAGACCATGGCCGTGTAGAGGTCGGTCCAGTAGCCGCCGGGCTGCACGATGGTGACCTTCACGCCGAAGGGTGCGGCCTCCATCGCGAGCGCCTCGCTCATGCCTTCCAGCGCGAACTTGCTCGCGCTGTACATGCCGGTGCTGGGGAACCCGCCGAGGGCGGCGACGCTCGAGATCTGCAGGATGTGGCCCGATCCCTGGCGACGTAGGTGCGGCATCGCGGCCTGGCTGACCCACAACGCACCGAAGAGATTGACCTCGAACTGGGCTCTCGCCTGCTCCTCGGTGAACTCCTCGACCATGCCCATGGACAAGTTGCCAGCGTTGTTCACCACGACGTCGAGTCGGCCGAAACGGTCGACGGCCGTGGCGACGGCGGTATCGACCGCGCTCTTGTCGGTGACGTCCACGCTCAGCGCGAGAACTCGGTCGCGGTGCTCAGCGTCGAAGGTGTCGGCACTCGCCGTCCGTGCCGCGACGACCACGCGATCGCCGTGCTCGAGGGCGACGACGGCGAGCGCGCGGCCCAGACCACGGCTGGCACCGGTGATGAACCACGTACGAGAAGGGGAAGGCTGGTGCAAGTGACGGCTCCTCAGATAAGACGAGACGGTCCGTCTCGTTTGGCTCCTCAAGATAGCGCAGTACGGCGCGTGTAGCAATACGGAACGTCTCGTCTTGTTGGAGTACCGTTGCCGGATGTCGAAACCGGATCCCGCCCGGCGCAACGAGAGCTCGCGTCGCGCCGTCCTCACCGCAACGCTCGACCTCCTTCAGGAGGTGCCCTACGCGCAGCTGAGCATCGAGGGCATCGCCACGCGGGCCGGTGTGGGCAAGCAGACCATCTACCGGTGGTGGCCCTCCAAGGCGGCGGTCCTCTTCGACGCGTTCCTCCTCCTCAGCGAGGCGGATGGGGGGGAGCCTCCCGAGCTTCCCGACACCGGTGACCTCCGGGCCGACCTGATCCTGGTGCTGCGGGCGACGGCGACCGAGCTGGACAGTCCCCAGCTCGCAGAGCCGATGCGCGCGCTGGCCACCGAGGTCGCGCACGACGCAGGGCTGGCCGCGTCGTACCACGAACGTCTCGACGCCCCGCTCAGAGAGGCCAAGCGCCAGCGCTTGCGCAGCGCGCAGGCGGCCGGCGAGCTGGCGGACGACCTCGATCTCGACGTGGCCGTCGACATCATCTGGGGACCCGTCCTCAATCGTTGGCTCCAGCACGGCGGTCCACTCAGCGACGTCTACCTCGACGCACTCGTGGACACCGCCCTCAGCGGTATGCGCCCCCGACGGGCGCAGTGACCCACCAACGTCGCGACCCGGGCGGTGAAATTGACCGCGGGTCGTGCGCATTCGGGTCTGGTCAACCTACGACGCCCGGCCCTGGCCACGCTGTCGTGCATATCGACGGATGTAGCCAGGTGCCAGCTGAACTCGTGCGCCCGGTGTTCAGGGCTGGAGGCGCGTGACTGTCCACCCCGTGCTGGACGCGGCGTAGCTCAGCCGACGGTGCATGCGATCCGCACGCCCGTGCCAGAACTCGAGGAGCTCGGGCGCCAGCGAGAAGCCGGCCCAGCCAGGCGGGCGTGCGATCTCCTCGCGTGTCGCGAGCAGGTCCGTGACGCCGCGCCTCAGCTCCAGCTCGTCGGCGAGAGGCTGACTCTGCCTGGACACGACTGCCGCTGCTCGGGCCTCACGCGTTCGGCCGGCGAACAGGATGTCGGACTCGTCATCGGTGAGCTGGGACACCGGTCCGCTGACGTTCATCTGCTGCAGAGTCTCCCGCCAGTAGAAGGTCAGGCTGGCGTGCGGGACGCCGTTCAGGTCCCGGCCCTTACGGCTGCGCACGTGGGTGCCGAACAGGATCCGCCCCTCGGAGATCTCCTTCACGAGGATCGTCCGACTGGAGACGGTAGCCCCGTCGGTCGTGGCGAGGGTGGCAGCCCGCGGTTCGCGCACACCCCGGTTCTCGGCAGACGCGATCCACTGGCCGAGGACCTCCAGCGGGTCAGCCGGGGGCTGGTCGAACTCTGGCAGGACGAGGCTCTCATCGCCGGACAGGGTCTGAGCGTTCTGCAGCGGCATACTCACGATCTGCGCCTCCTTGGGCGTGGGGCTCGATCAACCGCGCCGTTGCGCCGATCACCTGCTCCAAGGACGGTACGCGACGGGACGGTCCGAAGGTGCATCCCGTGGCGTCGCCTCAGGCCGCCAGCGTCCTGGGGGCGTGACGAAGAGTCGTCCTCGGCTGGTACCGAGCCCGCACACCGCGCGACCATCGCTGAGCCTGGCGCCCACTGATCAGACTGCACACTGTGACTGGGGACCGGGCTTGACCTTCGATTCGAGTCGAAGGTTTACGGTCGCGGCATGAGCTACCGCATCGCTGAAGTCGCAGAGCTCGTCGGGGTGCCTGCCACCACGCTGCGCTACTACGAGGACATCGGCCTGATCGACCAGCCGGCCCGAGGCGGCAACGGGTACCGGTCCTACGATGACGCCGACCTCGCCCGGCTGCGGTTCATCACCGCGACCAAGAACCTCGGCATCCCGCTGGCCGACGTCGCCGAGCTCGTGAAGGCCTACGACGTCGAATGGTCGCCGTGCGTCTGGCCGAGACCCAGACCCGCATCGGGGAGCTGGTCGCGTTGGCCGCCCAGCTGCAGACCGTCTCCGCCCGACTCGCGAACGCACCGACCTCGGGTCCCTGCGGGGACGGGTGCCCGTGCGCGACCGCGGCGCCCGAGCCACTGGCCGACCGACGCACGTTCGTCCCGCTGACCCGCGCACCGGTCGTCGCTGCACCCGACGTACCGGTGATCGCGTGCTCTCTGGACGCCAGATCTGTGCCGGACCGCATCGACGACTGGCAGGCGCTGGTCGCCCGCGCGGTGAGTCGTGCGCCGATCGACGGCGGCGTGGCTCTGCAGTTCGTGGCCTCGCCGGAGCTGGTCGCGGAGGTCGCCCGGCTCGCCGCTGCCGAGCAGGACTGCTGCACCTTCTTCACCTTCACCCTGACGATGACCACCGGTCAGGTCCGCCTCGAGGTCCAGGCACCGCAGGACGCCGCCGACGTCGTCGCGGCCATGTTCGGCACCGCTGCCTGACTCTTGCCTGCTCGACCGGCGCCCGAACGGGTTCCGGCCGCGATCACCCTTGCCCGCACCCACCCAGGAGACAGTATGAGCACCCCGACCACGCACGACCACACAACGACCACCCCCACGAGCGGCGCCAAGAAGAAGGGCCTCCTGGCCGGGATCGGGATCGCGGTGGCCTGCGCCGTCGCGTGCTCGCTGCCGCTGATCGCCGCCGGCGGACTGGCCGCAGGAGTCGGGGCCTTCCTTGCCGGCGGCGAGGCGGTGGCCCTCGGCGTGGTCCTCGTCGTCGGGGCGCTGGTCGGCGCCGCGCTGTGGGTGCGCCGGCGCCGCGCCGCAGCGGCGTCCAACACGTGCGCCACCGGCTGCGGGTGCGGCGGCGGCTGCTGACCACGACCACCACCTCAGGAGCCCAGCATGCCCACCGTCATCTCCCGCGAGGACCTGCTGCGTGCGATGAGCGCGGACACCATCACCCTCCTGGAGGCCTTGCCCGCAGCGCACTACGCCGCCGAACACCTACCCGGGGCGCTCAACGTCCCCGGCGACCTGACCGTCGAGGACGCAGCACGCATCGCACCCAATCCGCACCACACGGTCGTCGTCTACTGCTCAGGGCCCAGCTGCCGCCGCTCCACAGTCACCGCCGCGGCGTTGACCCGCTTCGGGTACACCGACGTGCGCATCTACGTCGGTGGCAAGGCCGACTGGTTCGCCGCCGGTCTACCGATGGAGCGCGCCGCGGCCGCGAGCTGACCTGCGCGAGACTGCTCCCATGACCGTGCTGCGCTCCCTGCTCCTGTTCGCCGTCGCGGCCGTCGCCGAGATCGGCGGTGCCTGGCTGATCTGGCAGGGCGTGCGCGAGCACCGCGGCGTTCTCTGGATCGGCGCCGGCGTGGTCGCGCTCGGCGCCTACGGGTTCATCGCCACCCTGCAGCCCGACGCGAACTTCGGCCGCATCCTGGCCGCGTACGGCGGGATCTTCGTGGCCGGCTCCCTGGCCTGGGGCATGGCCGTCGACAAGTTCCAGCCCGACCGCTGGGACATCATCGGTGCCGCCATCTGCCTGCTCGGCGTCGCCGTCATCATGTACGCACCCCGCACCTGACAACGCTCCGGCGCCGCACACCCGGTGGGAACCCGCAGAGGCGTTCCCTACTGTGACCGGAACACCGTCACGGTCGCGGGTCGGTCAAAGTACGACGCTCACCATCGGGCAATGTCCCGTGCATCTCGACAGTACGTAGCACCACCCACCTTCGCGCTGCCGACTGAACACCGGCGAGACAGTCGGGGCCCACCAGGGACCAACCGAGGTGACAACGAGGACACGACTAGGGCGTGTCTCCCAGGAAGTCCGTGTCGATCTCCGCTCGGCCAGCTGGGCCTCGAGAAACTCGCGCTCGAGGGTCCGCGAGGCGCGCTCGCCGAACTCGATGCCCCCGCCGGCCGGCCGGTGGAACGTCCGTCCCGTTCTGGGTTCGACGACCTCATCGACGAAGAGCTGCCCGGTTTCGGGGCGACGGATCACTGCGAGGGCGACAGCTCGGACGCTTGGCACGTACGGAAAGTAGCGTGCAGCAGCGTGCCATCGTGGTCAGCCGGTAGATCCGTTCTCGCCGGGGCCCGATGGTCGTTCGGCGTGGGATGTCAGCCCGTGATCGGGTGGCTGTTCTGGAACGCCAGTCGCTGGTCTGCGCCGGCAGCCAGGTGTCCGAGATGGTCGTCCAGGTCGAGGAAGACCTGCCAGGGCTCGTGTCCGGATTCTTGGACCAAGCGGTCTATCAGCAGCTGCTCCAGCTCGGGGACGCGCTTGGCCTTCCATGTCTTGTCCGCGACGCTGACGAGGAGGTCCTCGACCTGGATCCCAGGCCCGGCCCAGTCGCCGTGGGTCGCGGCGAAGCGGGCCAGCGACGGGTCGATTCCCGCATCGAGCAGCAACTGCTGCCCGGCTCGCTCGTGCAGGCAGCCGGGCCCGGACAACTCCTCGATATGGCGGACCTTGCCGATGTCGTGAGTGGCGGCGCCGAAGTGCACGGCATTCCGGTCGAAGGTAACGGCGGGGTGCTGCCGGGCCAGCCACGCGCTGAGCTGAGCAGCAACGTCGTGGACCAGGCGCAGGTGCGCCGCCAGACGTGGTGGCGCCGCAACCTCAACGAGCAGGTCGGCACACGCCGGAGGCAGAAGTGCCACGGGCGGGTCGCCGGGATCCTCAAGAGCCCACTGCAGCCTCGTGCCCACGGGACGCTCCTTCCATGGTGGCTCTCGGCCCGGGACCTCGACCCGCAGCGCAGCGTCGCGACGAGTCCTCGCCGTACCTCCCCGCGTCGGGCAGAGGATGCACAGGACGCGGAAACGGTAGGTCGGACTGTAGCGACCTGCCGCGTCAGTCCGGCGTGACTCGGTAGGACAGCGTCATCTGCCCGTCGGCCGACCCGGGCACGACATAGACGGACCACCCCGGCACGATCACCGTGGCGCCGAGCGGATCAAGGGCCTCCTCCTCCGCGCCGTCGACGTCGGTCAGCAGCGCTGCCGCCGCGTTCAACCGGTCGAGCCCTTCGACGCTGATCTGGACCTCCCACCCAGTCGCCGCGTCACCGGATACCGACAGGAGCCGACCCGGCGGCATGGGAATTACTTCGGTGGGAAAGTCGCCGGGCAGGCCGGACACGGCGACCTGCGGCGGGACGACGATCGTCCAGGGGCCGGTCAGGCCGGTGAGCGGTTCGCCGTCGCGCACGACGAGAGCGCCGTACGTGCCGGTCGGCAGCAACTCACCGCCGACCCCGTCGACCGTGCAGGTGACCAGGTCCAGAATGACCGTCTCGCGCAGCAGCCCGCTCGGTGTCCGGTCCCACGCGGCGTCTGCGTCCGACTGACCCTCTCGCGGCAGGGTCGCCGTGGCGACCACCCGGTCGTCGTGGGTGACAAGCACGCGCACCCGTGCCAGGGCTGTCGGTGGGGCAGTCTCCTCGTCTGACGCGAGCGCATGCTCGACCGACGTCCGGAGGCTTTCTACCGCCCCGGCGAGGTCGTCGAGCACGCTCTGCTTGACCGCCTCACCGGCGTCGCGCTCTGCGAGCCGGTCGGCGTACGACTGCTCGACCATCGCGAGTGTGTCCTGCGTGGACGAGAGCTCGGTCGACGGCGGACCTGCACCGTCCTCCGGCAGGGAGCTCACGACGTCCAGGTACACCGTGCTCGACGCGAACGCGCCGAGCGGACGCGGCTGCGGCACCGTCTTTCCCCCCGACTGCGCTGACGGGTCGGACCATGCTGACGCGCGCATGCCGAGCGTCGGGTCAGGGGTGCCCAGGAGCGATGAGATGTCCGATCCGCACTCACCGGGCGCCGCCGAGGGATCGGAGGGCAGGATGACCGGAGAGTCAGGGGTGGCGGCGTCACCTGGTGACGTCGAGGGGTCGGCGGGCAGGACGATGCGGGCGTCCCGGGTGCCGGTGACGTACATCGCGCCGAAGGCGACGGCACCCGCGGTGCCCACCCCCACGGCTCCCACGGCACCGACGTGCACCGCACGACGCCGACGGGCGCGCGACCGCACCCGCGGGACGTCGACCGGCGGCGGACCGTCGGGACGGTGACCGTCCACCAGGTCGTGCAGGGCGGCGCTCAGGTCGATGGTCATCGTGCCTCCTTGATGTCGACCGTGTCGGGACGCTCCGAGCTGGACACCACCGGACCCAGGACGTCCTCGAGCCGCCCGACGGCGTCGGACAGGTAGCGCTTGACGGTGCCCTCGGCGAGGCCGAGCCGCTGCGCGATCTCGGGGACGGTGAGGTCGTCGTAGAAGCGCAGGACGACGCACGCACGCAGCCGGGGCCGCAACGAGGCGAGCGCCGACTCGACGCTGACCCGGTCGGCAGCAGCCGCCTCGGGCGACTCAACGTGCTCGGGCCGTGCGATCAGGTGCCGCACGCCGGTCCAGCGCTCACGGCGCCGGTGCCCGTCGAGGAAGACGTTCAGCATCGCGCGCCGCACGTACGTCTCGGCGGCGACGAGGTTCCGCAGCGGTCGGACCTGGCCGAAGCAGCGCACCAGCGCCTCCTGCAGCAGGTCCTCCGCCTCCGCACGGCTGCCCGTCAGGAGCGCCGCGTACCGGGCGAGCGCGTGCCCGCGCACCTGCACCAGGTCGTCGAGCACCTGTTCCCACGCCGCCATCGGCCCTCCACTCCTGAGTGTCATGGTCCAGGACGACGAGGTACGGCGAATCGTTGGTCACCCGTTCGGACGGCTCGGCAGGCCCGCCCCCACGTCTTGACCGGAGATGTGCGGTCGAACTTGGACGGATCTCGTACACGAGCGGCCCACCGCGTTGTGCCGGCGTGACGGCGAGACCGGACCTGGCTGTGCGGCCCCAGCGGGCAAAGTACGACGCTCGCTCGACTTCGAGCTCACCGACGACCTGATGGACCGCATCGCCACCCTGGAGACCGGGAAGAGCGGGGCCTTCGACCACCGCGAACCCGAGATGGTCAGCTGGCTCAACAGCCGCCGCGACCGCTGAATCCCTGACCTACGCCGAGCGCCGCCGTACTCGCTGACCCGTCCGTTCGTACTTTGACCGCAGGCCCGGTTGGCCCGGCGTCTGGACAAAGTGCTGCGCGTGAGGTCGTTCAATCTTTGTCGTGCATCTCGACACGTGTCGACGTGCAGCGCAGTTGTGTCGACGCCCGTTGTCGAGATGCAAGAGAGTTTGAGAATCAGGCCCTTTACGTACGAGCCGGGCTACGGATGACTGGCACTCGGCGCGGTCGCGTTGGTTGCAGCCCAGCTGGCCAGCATGCGGAGGGCGTCCTCGTCGGGTGAGCCGGCGGGGCTGGTGAAGGTGATGAGGGTCAGGCCGGGATCGGCCGGAAGGTCGAGGACCTCGAAGTCGAGGTGGAGCTCGCCGACGACGGGGTGGCGGAAATGTTTGCGCCCGGTGCGGTGCAGGCGGACGTCGTGGGCCGCCCAGCGGGTGCGGAACGGTGGGCTCTGTGTGCTGAGCTCACCGACGAGGTCGGTCAGGGCGCGGTCGTAGGGGTCGCGGCCGGCTTCGGTGCGCAGCTGGGCTACGGAGTCGTCGGCGGCGCGGTCCCAGTCGATCCAGAAGTCGCGGGCGCGGTCGTCCAGGAACGTGAACCGGGCGTGGTTGGTGGGGCTGCCCGCCGGGTGGGGCGTGGCGTACACCGGTGAGAACAGAGCGCGCCCGAGAGTGTTCGATCCGACCAGGTCGAGGCGGCCGTTGTTCACGATGACCGGCACGGTGTCGCCAATGAGGTCGAGCAGGCGCTGCACACCAGGGCGGATCTGACCGGGCGCCGGCTTGCGGCGTGACCGGGTCGCCGGACCGGCGGCGCGGGCAAGGTCGGCCAGGTGGGTGCGTTCGGCCTCGTCGAGCTGCAGGGCGCGGGCAAGAGATTCCAGGACGCTGTCGGAGACGCCGGCCAGGTTGCCGCGCTCGAGCTGGGCGTAGTACTCGACGCTGACCCCGGCCAGGTCGGCGACCTCGCCGCGCTTGAGGCCGGGCACCCGCCGGTTGCTGGCGAACGCCGTCAGCCCGGCGTCCTCCGGGGTGAGCCGGGCTCGGCGGGTGCGCAGGAAGTCCTTGACCTCGTCTCGGTTGTCCACCTCGCCACCGTAGATCGCGTCTGCCGGCCCTGGGGTGGGCTGTTGGTACACCTTCCAGCGGCAACTTCTTCCCCTCTCTCATCGCGGGTTGCATGGCTCGTGCCGCTGCAGGCGGCGCACCCGAGACGAGAGCGAGAGGCACGAGCATGAGCGAGCAGAACACCACCCAGCAGGTCTGGCTGGTCACCGGAGCCGGCCGCGGGATGGGCGTGCACCTCGCCCAGGCAGCCCTGGCCGCAGGGCACGCGGTGGTGGCGACCGGACGGGACCCGCAGCGCGTCCAGGACGCGATCGGCGCCCACGAGAACCTGCTGCCCGTCGCGCTGGACGTTACCGACCCGGCCGCAGCCGAGACCGCGGTCGCCGCGGCGGTCGAGCGGTTCGGTCGCATCGACGTGCTGGTCAACAACGCCGGGAACTTCTACGCCGGCTTCTTCGAGGAGATCAGTCCGCAGCAGTTCCGGGCACAGATGGAGACCAACTTCTTCGGCCCGCTGAACGTGACCCGGGCTGTCCTGCCGGTCATGCGCCGCCAGCGCAGCGGCCACGTCATCACCATCACCTCGGCCGCCGGGATCATCGGCCAGGAGTTCTGCTCCGCCTACGCGGCCTCGAAGTTCGCGCTCGAGGGCTGGATGGAGTCCCTGCAGTTCGACGTCGCCCCGTACGGGGTCGACACGACCATCGTCGAGCCCGGGTTCTTCCGCACCGAGCTGCTGGTCGAGGGTGCCTCCTCGATCTGGCCCGAGCTGTCCATCGAGGACTACGCCGAGCGCACCACCTCGACCATCGCGGCATGGAAGGCCATGAACGGCCAGCAGGGCGGCGACCCCGCCAAGCTCGGCGCCGCCCTGGTGACCATCGCCGCCATGGACACCCCGCCGCTGCGGTTCGTCGCCGGCGCCGACGTCGTGACCGGCGTCGAGCAGAAGGCGAACCTGCTCCTGGAGCAGGTCGATGCCCACCGCGAGCTGTCCTCAGCCATGGCCATCGACGAGAACTGAGCCACCCCATGCGCAAGTTTCGACAGCGCTCGCCACCCTCGAACGATGGCGGTCTCAACCGGTCGACGCACCGCCTTTCGACTGGCACGGTAGGACACCGTGACCTCGCCCGGGGTCAGGCTCCGGCCCACCTAGGTTGTTGCCCATGCGCTTTGAGGTCGACGCGATCCTGTTCGACATCGATGGGACGTTGGTGGACTCGACCGGGGCGGTCGTGCGGAGCTGGGAGGCGTGGTCGGCGGCGCGGGGGATCGACCCTGCGGAGGTTCTCCGGGTCTGTCACGGGCGCCGTTCGGAGGACACGGTCGCGGAGTTTCTTCCGAGCGACCAACGCGCCGCGGCGGTTGCCGAGCTTGAGCGCTTGGAGCTGGCCGACCTCGGTGATGTGACGGCACTCCCTGCAACGCGCGACCTGTTGTCGGCCCTGCCAGACGGCCGGTGGGCCGCGGTGACTTCCGGGTCACGGGCGCTCATGCGTGCGCGACTGGCGGCTGCGGGGCTTCCGGTGCCCGACGTGTTGGTAGCCGCCGAAGATGTGCGGCTCGGCAAGCCCGACCCGCAGGGGTACCTGCAGGCGGCCCGGGCGCTCGGCTTCGACATTCGCCGGTGCCTCGTCGTCGAAGATGCGCCAGCCGGCCTGGAGGCCGGTCGCGCCGCCGGGGCCCATGTGCTCGCGGTGGCGACATCCCATTCGGCTCAGGACCTCGGCGCTGCAGACGCGGTCATACCTGACCTTGGGGCGTGCAGCGTGGAGGCTACCGCCAGTGGCCTCATGATCAGCACGGCAGTCGGGCCTCGCGCGGACCCCTGACTTTGACCGCCGGTCGGACAACCAAGAGGCCACGAACGCGCGGAGCGCGTCGTGACCTCTTGGTGCATTCCGGCGTGATGACGGGAGCGGATGGTACGAGCCCCTACCGCCGGCGGGAACTCCCCCCACGTCCCCGCCAGCCGCCGTTCACCGGCGACGAGCCGCCGACTCCTCCGAGGTGCAGCGCGAGGAAGAAGAGACCGGCAAACATCAGCGTCTGCGGGGTGAAAGCGTCCCCGAGGTTCGCCTCGACGAGGTCGAGGAGCAGGGCGAGGGCGAAAATTGCGGCAGAGACGAGCGCAAGCATGGGCACTCCAAGGGAGGGGGTCCGGAGGGTCTGATGCTTCCGGTGAATCGAAAGCACCCGGATCATGGCCCACGGCCACGACGCTCGCCAGTTGGAGAAGGGCTCTACTGAGCAGACTGCACACATTGACCGGTAGCCGGTCTGAGCTCAGCCCCGGTCACTCTGTCCAGCTCGACAGCAAGGTCCAGTCGCCTGCCTCGTACACTCGCCACGGTGAGCACCCCCCACCTGGTCGTCCATGAACGCCAAGGTCACGGGCCGGCGGTACTGGCGCTCCACGGCATGGCCAGTACTGCGGACGACTGGGCAGATCTGGAGTCCCAGGTGGTCGGGCGCCGGTTCGTGGCGCCCAACCTGCCCGGTCGAGGACCGTCGCGCGACGTGGTCGCCCCGCCGGGTCTGCTCGGGCTTGCCGGGGCCGTGGTCGACGCGATGGCAGAGCGCGACCTCGGCGAGACGGTGGTCGTCGGTCACTCCATGGGCGCCTACCTCGCCCCCCTGGTGGCGCGTTCCCTGGCCGACCGGGGGATCCCGGTGAGGTCCGTGCTGCTGCTCGACGGCGGACCGGCTCCCGCGCGCTCCATCATGACCAGGCCGGCGGTGGTCGCGGCCCTGTTCGGGCTTGCGGCCCTGAGCCATCGGGCGACTCTGTCCATGCGTGCGACGCGTGACGCGGTGGACTGCCTGTCTCGGCCAGCCCATCTGGGGCTCCTCGCGGACCTGGACGTACCCGTGCACCTGATCGTCGCAACGCACGGCGCGAACCGCGACAAGCCGCCATTGCTCAGCGACGAGGCGATCGAGGCAGGGCAGTCCCTGCTGCCCCGACTGACGTGGAAGCGCCTCGAGGGGACTCATGACAGCCTCCTCACCGATCCACTCGTCGCCGAGACGGTCCGCCGGCTCAGCTGACCGCCACTCAGTCGAGGCCGAGCAGTCCGAACAGCCCCCGCAGGTCGGTGACGGAGGTCTGGGGCCTCATCTCACCGGCCTTGCTCGCTGCCGACCGGTGGTGCGGCGCGGGCTCGTGCCCCTGCGCCGCACCACCGCTCAGTGGTCAGCCGACCGTGTGGTCCGCCTCGTCGGTGACGTCGAGTCCCTCGGCGAACCGTGCGGCGACATCGCCCGTCCAGTGGAGCTCGGGCGGGAGCTGGACCGAGAGGTAGTCCCCGTCGCCCTCGGGGACGAACACCCCGAGGGTCCCGCCGGGCTCGCCGTCCGCCCCGAGCAGCTCGTACACGAGCACCTCCTGACCGCCGACCGCGAAGGTCTGCGCCTCGAGGTCGTCGCCCGGCAGTGACCCCGAGCTGACGAGGCTTGCGACGATCCGACCCTCGAAGCTGTTCGGGTCCGAGCCGTCGTCGTCGACGTCCCCGAGCATCATGTTGCTCCGGTCGGAGGACAGCACGTGCCAGCCCTCGGGGACTTCGGCGATCGTGAATCCCGCGGGCTGCTCGGCCCTGTAGGTCACGAGCTCGGCCGCGGCGGCCGACGGGATGGTCGAGGTCAGCGGCGCACCGACCGCGACCGCGGCCGCGAGGACGGCCGCCACGCCGGTGCCGACCAGGCGCGTACGGCGACGGCGGGCGCGCTGCCCGCGGCTCACGTCGTCGTCGAGCACCGCGGCGGGCGTCGCGTCGACGGTGGCGGTCGCGCGGGACATCAGGGTGGTCAGGTCGGTCATGACAATCTCCCAGCGGTGAGGGTGGCGTGGGTCGGGGGGATCAGCGCGGTGTCGCGCTGCGGGTGGCCGGGGTGGTCCGGGCGTAGACCCCGGTCGTCGCGCAGGGCCGGTCCGAGCCGGTGCTTGAGCTTCTCGAGCGCTCGCGCCGTCTGGCTCTTGACCGTCCCCTGGGTGCACCGCAGCGCCTGCGCGGTGTCGGCGACGCTCAGGTCGTGGAAATATCGCAGCACCACCGTCGCCCGCATCCGGTCCGGCAGCTCGCCGAGCGCCGCGAACAGCAGCCGGGAGTCGTCGTCGACGGCCCCGGTGCCGACGGCCCGGTCGGGCAGCTGTGACCGGAGGTCCTCGCGTTTGCGCCGACTCGTGCGCATCTCGTCGGTGAACGCGTTGACCAGAACGCGGCGGGCGTATGCGTCGCGGTCCCGCACGTCGCGCAGGCGCGGCCACGCGAGGTACAGCTTGGTCATCGCGGTCTGGACCACGTCCTCCGCCGTGTGCGGGTCGCCGGCCGTCAGCAGCGTTGCGGTGCGGACCAGCGCCTGGCGTCGCTGCGCGGCCCACGCCCGGAAGTCCTCGTCAGATCTCATGGGGTGCTTTCCGATCTCTCATACCCCTCAGACGCGTCCGGCACGGTGAACGGTTGCACGCCCACCGCACGGGTGGCCGTGGAGACGCGGGCCGCGAGACGACCGCGCGTCCGACGCGCTGGGCGGACTGGGCGGACTGAGTGGAGATCGGTCGAGAGCGGCTCCGGTCAAGCCCCGACGCTCGGCCGCAGTCAATCTGTTGTGCATCTCGACGACCTGCGGCCCAGTCTTCGCAAGAGTTGTCGAGATTGCCGAGATGCTGCCTACGTCGAAGATCCGTGCACGAGCATGAGATACGACGTCCGAACAAGCAGCGGTCGCGCGGAGTACCCGGCAGCCTTCTCAGCGCGACGGCCCCGCAGTAGGGTCCGTGTGTTGGAGCAGCACGGATCACCCGTTGCTCCGCTGTTCGACGGGGCCCGCAATCCGGGTTGGAGCATCATTGCGAGGACGCCATGTCCGAACTTCTCCGCAAGTCCACTCCGACGCACGTCCTGCGCGCGATCCGGGAGGCGGATGACGCGGTCGAGGCGTCGCCCGGATCGTCAGGTCCCGGCCTGGCAATGGCGGGATTGGCACTCGGCTCCCCGCGCCTGCCTGTGGTCCCGAGGCGGTCGGCGGGTCAAACGCTGTCCGCGCTTCGCAGGCGGGCAGCGGAATCGTCATGGACGATTCGCCGGACCATCGACGATGCCGATTATCCGGCCGGAATTGACGTCATGACTGCCGCGAGGAAGTTGCGGGTTCAGTTCCCCCGGCACGCTGCCGCGCTGACGCTCAAGGTGGTGAGCGAATATCTGACGTCGCCGCAGAAGATGAGTCTGGCCGACATCGAGGCCGACCTCGAGAAGCGCGCATCCAGTCCGGTGACCCCCACAGCGTCGAAGTCTCGAACCATGCCCAAGCCCGTCGAGCAGATCATCTCGAGTGCGCCGTCGGCGGCGTCGGGGTCCTCTGCGGCATCCTCCGAGCCGGCCCTGGCGACCAAGCCGATCGTTCGGGTGGCCAACGGCTTGTATTCCGAGGTCGCAGTGTGGGTCGATGCGCTCTACCAGGCGCACTCCCCGAGTCAGGAGGATTTTGTCGAGGCGCTCACGTCGCAGCAGTACGACGAGCGCGATCTCAATGACCCGGTGTTCGTCTACGCCCTGCAGCAGGCTGTGCGCGAGCACGCCGTCGGTGCGATGTTCCTGAAGAAGACCGAGATCAAGGACGTCCCTGCACAGGACGATCGCATGAAGGAATTTCCGGCCTACAAGGCCAAGTGGACGCTGCGGCACTACACCCCGAGCGGTAAGGCGAAGTTGCATGGCGACGAGAGCGATACTGAGCCGGGATTCGCATCAGTCCGCTCCACCGTCTCCCTGGCCGTCGATCCGCCGGACAAGCTTGCGAAGAAGAAGAGCGGCCACACCGGCGACAAGGACTGGAACAAGTACGGCAATGTCGGCAATACCTTCTTCGTTCTGTGCATCGACGGAGTGCTCGCCTCGGATCAGCAGTACCTGAAGAACTGCAAGTGGTTCGCGGAGTTCGATTTCGCGTCGATCCCGAACCTTTGGCTGTCCAGCGACTGGCTGGATGAGGACGCGATCAAGGGCGACGCGTTGCGCGGGAGCGGCGAGCAGGTCAAACGCCGACTGGTCGCGAGCCTCGCGAAGAAGAACATGCACGTCAGCATGTTCATCAGGGAGCTGGGTACTGCGTACAGCAACCTCGAGGTCAAGGTGCCGGGAGGGCGTCCAGTCGGGGCATGGCAAGGGCCGGTGAAGTACCCCTTCTGAACGGCGCCTCAGAGAGTGATCACGACGGTGGAGATGCTCCGGGCCGGCACGGACACCTTCACCTGGCTCCCGGTGACGCTCGTCGTCTGGCCGGCGCGGCTGGAGTACCGCGACGTCATGGTCTGCAACGCGGACGTGACGTCCTCGGGCGCCTGGATGACGGCGCCGTTCACGGCGTTGGTCGTGCGGTTGAGGATGACGAGCGTGATCGTGCCGTCCCCCTGGTAGGCCGTGACGTCCAGGGGCGACGCCTTCGAGCTCTCCGTCACGCCGATGCGCTGGTAGCCCGGACGGACGTACTTGGCGTACTGCGAGAACGCCCAACCGCGCTTGAGGACGGCGCCGCCCGTCGTCCCGAACGCCGACTCCCCATCGCCGATGAAGGAGTAGTAGCGCCGTCCGTACCACCAGATGTAGGCGCTCCAGTTGGACTCCATCGTCCGGTTCACCGAGGGCATGATCGTGTCGAGGGTCTCGTTCCACGCGGCGAGGTTGGACGGGTCGCCCCAGATGTTCGACCCGTTGCCGTCGGCCTCGTGGAAGTTCCACTCGGTCATCCACTGGTTCTTGCCGTACTGCGCGGCGAGCGGGTACGCCGAGAGGTTCGGCCCGTTCTCCTGGCCGTAGATGTGGCCGCCGACGTACCCGATGTTGTTGCGGGCGGTCGCGTCGTAGAGCGTGGGGTCGGAGTAGTACCGGTTCGTCCCGAGCGACTCGGCGACGAGGAGCTTCGTGTTCGTGATGGTCGCGCCGTGGTCGCGCACGAAGTTGCGCATCGTGTCGCCCGTCCACGCCATCGAGTCGTAGGCCGGGTGCCAGTCGGGCTCGTTCTGGACCGACGTGACGTCGATCGTGACGCCCTGGTTCCTCATGTACTGGACGTAGCTGTTCAGGTGGTTCGCGTAGTCCCCGTAGCGGGAGGTCAGCAGCGTGCCACCGTTGATCCGGCTGTTGTTCGACTTCCAGGCCGCCGGCGCCGTCCACGGTGAGGCGAGGATCTTCACCTCGGAGCCGTAGGACTTCGCCGTCTTCAGCGCACTGACCTGTGCGTTCCACTCGCTCGACACCGGTGATATCCCGGTGCGCACGATCGAGAGGCCGAGCTGGTGGTCGCCCATGCCGACCAGGGTCTGGGTGTCGGTCGTCGACCAGGCGCCGCCCCAGATGGAGACCGCGGCACCGAAGCCATCGATCGTCTGGTACTTGCGGCCGGTGTTCACGGTGATGTCCGCGGCCGCGGCCGTGGCGGTGGGTGTCGGACTCGGCGTCGAGGTCGCGGTCGGCGTCGGGGTCGGCGTGCTGACCGGGCCGTTGCAGATGGTCCCGTTGAGGGCGAAGGACGTCGGCGCGGGGTTGGCGCCGGCCAGGCTGCCGTTGAAGCCGAACTGCGACGACGCCCCGGTGCCGAGCGAGCCGTTGTACGACGCGTTGCTCGCGGACACCGTCGACCCGCTCTGGGTGAGGTTCGTGTTCCAGGCCTGGGTCACGGTCTGGCCAGCGGAGAAGCTCCACGTGAGCCGCCAGCTGCTGACGGCGTCACCCAGGTTGGTGATCGTGACGTTGGCACCGAAACCGTTGGACCACTGCGATGAGATGACGTAGTCCACGCGGCACGCGGTCGCGGCGGACGCTACGGGTGCGTCGGCGACTGTTCCCGCGGTGATCAGCGTGGCCGCGGCCAGCACCGCCGGCCAGATCCGGCGCCATCGTTGAGGTCTCTGCATGACTTGTCCGATCGTCGTTGTCGGTCGATGTGCGCCTTGAGTCCCCGCTGGCTGCCGGCGGACAGGGACCCGGGCACCGGGTACGGATGGGTCGGTGATGTCCCTGGGTGATGAGGTCACACCAATGTGAGCGCTAACACGGCGGGATCTGCCCAGTCTGGCACGGAGCTTTCGGGACGTGCGGCCAGCACAAACGATTAGGTGCGAAGTGCGGACAGCCGGGCTGCCGCCATCGAGAACGACGAACGCCGCGGAGCGAGAACGGGACATCTCGGCCCGTGGTTCTGTGCACGGCTCGGCCTGCCGGGTGCGAGGGTGTGCGGGTGATCGATGGACCCGCCCGAGACCTCGACGAGGGCTCGTCTCCCGTGTCGTGGCCGGCCCGGGCGGCGTCGGGTCCCTCGGACCACCACCTTCCCGATGTCACCGCGGATGCGGAGACCGGGCCCTCCACCCGCCGGCGCGCCGCGGCCCGGGGCCCGAGAGGCGCCGGCTCCCTGCTGCGCGAGACCGCGATCATCCTGGTCAGCGCCGTCGTGCTCTCACTGCTGGTGAAGACGTTCCTGGTGCAGGCGTTCTTCATCCCCAGCCAGTCGATGCACGACACGCTCGTCGAGGACGATCGGATCCTGGTCAGCAAGCTCACCCCCGGCCCGTTCGACCTGCGTCGCGGTGACATCGTGGTGTTCAGGGACCCCGGTGGCTGGCTGCTGTCCGGGGCGGCCCCCGAGCTGAGCCCCGTCCGCGAGGCGATCAACTCGGCCCTGACGTTCATCGGGCTCTACCCGGCCGACGCGAACGAGCACCTGGTCAAACGCCTCATCGGTCTTCCCGGGGACCGGGTCGCCTGCGCCGGAGCCGGGGAGCCGATCACGATCAACGACGAGCCCATCGACGAGCCCTACCTGGCGGCCGGGGTGCAGCCCAGCGAGATCGCCTTCGACATCACCGTGCCGCCTGACAGCCTGTGGGTGATGGGCGACAACCGCCCCCAGTCGTCAGACTCGAGGCGCAACCAAGGCAATCCAGGTGGCGGTTCCGTGCCGATCGCCAACGTGGTCGGCATGGCGTTCGTGACCGTGTGGCCGATCCAGCGGGCCGGTCTGCTGCACAACCCGACCGGCACGTTCTCGGACGTGCCAGACCAGCCGTGACCGCGCTGGCGGCGAGCCCGCCCGCCCTTCCCCACCCTCGCACCTGAGGCACGACCGACTGCTACTGCGCGACGGCGCGCGGCTGCTTGCAGGGCGCTGCCGTGCAGCTCGACGCGAGATGCACGGGACTTCGACTCGTCGGGACGTCTCGGTCAGGCGTAGGAGGATGCGTTTCATGAGCGAAGGGTTCTACTCGGACGCAAGGTTGTACGACCGGTTGTTCCCGGCCCGCGAGGCGGCGGTCGACTTCTACAGGGCCGAGGCCGACCGGCAAGGCGGGTCAGTCTTGGAGCTCGGGTGTGGCACCGGCAACAAGCTGATCCCGATCGCGTCCGACGGGCATCCGTGCGTGGGCCTGGAGCTCTCGCCGGCCATGCTTGCCGAGGCTCGGCGCAAGGCGGGCGAGCGTGGCGTGGAGCTGGACTGGGTGCTGGGCGACATGCGCGAGTTCGACCTGGGCCGGACGTTCGACCTCGTGATCATCGCCGCCAACTCGTTGCTCCATCTGCATGAGGCGCCGGATCTGGTCGACTGCTTCCGGTCGGTGCGAAGGCACCTGGCGCCGGGTGGGCGGCTCGTCTTCGACGTGTTCAACCCGAGCGTGCAGATGCTCGCCCAGGCCGACGGCGTCCGACGGAGGCGCGACGCGCTGTCGTTCGTGGACCCCGATCGGGGCGTCGTGCACGTCGACGTCGCCGAAACCTACGACGCGGCTGCGCAGGTCACGCGCGGGAGGTGGTACTTCTCGACCGAGTCCGAGGCCGACGTCGTCGTCGCGCCGCTGGAGATCAGGAGCATCTTCCCGCAGGAGCTGCCGCTCCTGCTCTCACTGGGTGGGCTGCGGCTCGTCGAGCGCTTCGGCGACTGGTCCGGTCGACCGTTCACCGGGGATGCCGCGGTCCAGCTCTGCGTCTGCGAGTCGGACTGAAGGAACTCGGTCCTTGCGGATCAGCGCCCCGCTGAAGCAGGCGGCCGGCAGGGATCGGCGCCGGCTCGATGCTTGCGCCCGGGGCGTGGTGCCCGATGGGCCGGCGGCGATGATGTCGGCATGGAGTACGTGTCGAGGGTGCCCGGTCCGCCGCTCGACGGGCTGATCGACGATCTCTACTACCTGGACGGTGCGCCGCCGTACTCCCGACTGATGCTGCCGGCCGCGCCGGCGCCGTTGCTCATCGTCAACCTCGGGGCGCCGTTTCTCATCCGGGCAGGCACGGACCTCGAAGCCGTGGAACACGTCGACGGCTGCGTCGTCACCACTCCCACGCGCGCGTGGGAGTTCAGCTACCCGACTCCGACCCGGTCCGTCGGCGTCCACTTCAAGCCGTGGGGGCCAGCCCCGTTCCTGCCGATGCCCGCGGCCGAGTTGTGCGACCGGCCGGCGACGGTCGCGCAGATGTGGGGCCAGGTGGCGACTGCTGAGCTGCGAGAGCGGCTGATCACGGCGGACGCACCGCACGAGATGCTGACGTTGCTCGAGGACGAGCTGACGAGGCGGCTGCGCGCGATCGACGGCCTGGACCTCGTGCGCGACATGTGCAGCGTCATCGCGGCGACCGGCGGAGCGGTGCCGATCAGCGACCTCGGGATCGCGAGCGGCGCCAGCAGCACCTATGTGGCGAGGCGGTTCAAGGCGATTGTCGGTGTCACGCCGAAGCGGCTGGCTCGCAGCTACCGCTTCACCTTCACCGTGTTGGCGATCGACGTCGCTGCACCGATCGACTGGGCCGACGTTGCCGCCCGCGCGGGTTACTTCGACCAGGCGCACTTCGTCCACGAGTTCCGGGAGTTCACCGGGCTCACACCGACCCGGTACGTCGAGGTCCGGCGGAGATTCCTGCGCGATCATCCGGGCCACGCGCTGGAGGGCTGGCCACTGCCGGCCGAGTGAATTCTTACAAGAGCGACCACTCACGACACGCAAGACTTGGGACTCCACCAGAGGAGGAACCCATGGGGAAAGTGGTCATGAACGCGTCGGTCTCAGTGGATGGCTTCATCGCGGCTGAGAACGACGATCCCGGTCCGCTGTTCGAGTGGCTGGTCAGCGGTGACGTGCCGTTGGACGACGGCGGAGTCCTGAAGGTGTCGCAGGCGTCCTACGACCACATCCGGCCCTACTGGGACCAGGTCGGCGTGACGGTCGCCGGTCGCCACGTCTTCGACATCACGGACGGCTGGGACGGGACGCCTCCGGGCGGGGTCGACCACGTCGTCATCGTGACGCACCGGCCGGCGCCCGAGGGCTGGGACCCTGAGGCGCCGTTCCACTTCGTCGACAGCATCGAAGCGGCTGTGACCAAGGCGCAGGAGCTCGCGGGCGACCGCATCGTCGAGTTCGCGGCCGGCGACGTCGGCGGCCAGGCGCTTGCCGCGGGCCTGGTCGACGAGGTGCGTACGGACGTCGCGCCCGTCGTGCTCGGGTCGGGCAAGCGCTACTTCGGGTCGGTCGACGCGCAGCACCTGCTGGAGGACCCCGACGTGGTTGTCCAGGGGAGCCGGGTGCTCCACCTGTGCTATCGGGTGCGCCGTTGACCGGAGGTCCGACGACACGCGATGGTCCGGCGGGGTCGACTCCCTCAGTTCTTGGCGACGGCTCGTACGCTGCGCGGCGTGATGACCTATCTCGGCGGGGACCGGCGCGACGGCAGGGTGGCCGTGACACCGTCGCTGAGCACGTCCAAGGTCTGTAGTCCGCGCACGCCCCCGGGTGCACGTACTCCCTGACACGGGTCGCGCAGCGCGACCCGCGCGGGCGTCGTGTCGCTGATCCAACGCGCCGCTGCGGACTGCTGCCCCGGTTGCGTGACCGATGCGGCCACGGTTGTCTCGACGCATGGCCCGACTCCTGCTCGACGACGGCACGCCGGCCGCCGCGCACCTGTCTGAGCGGCTCACGACGGCGCCAGTGATCTGGCTGGCGACCGTCGACGGCCACGGTCGACCGCACGCGGTCCCCGTCTGGTTCGTCTGGGCCGACCCCCGCATCGCCATGTTCACGCCCGCAGGCACCGCCAAGGTGCGCCACGTCCGAGCCAACCCGGCAGTCGCTCTGCACCTTGACACCCAGGACGACGGGGGGCGCGTGATCACCCTGTCAGGGGCGGCGACGCTCGACGTCCCGGACGAGGTCGACCAGGCCCGCTCCGCCTTCGCCGCGAAGTACGAGCCGGCACTTGGCGGAGCACCGATCAGCGGGTGGTTCGCGACGTTCGACCAGCCGGTCACCGTCGAGGTCGAGCGGATCGTCTCCTGGACGTCGACGCCGACCGGCCCCGACGTCTACGTGGTTCCGACCCCTGCGAGCGGGACGGCCCGATAGCCGTCGAGCTGTGGCCTACCGACCTGTGACACGGTGCCGGCCGCGTCAGCTCTCGTCGGGGAACTTCCCCCGGACGGTTCCGTCCATCGCGTCCGCGAGGGCATAGATCACGGGCCAGGCACCCTCGGAGCTGTTGCCGAGCACGGTCACCGTGGTGCGGGTCTCCGGGATGTGCGTGGACCGGAACGACGCGCCGGCGTCGTAGCCCTCCAGGATGAGCGACGAGTTGCGTCGGCCGAGCCAGAAGCCCATCCCGTACCGCTTGTGCTCCGACGGCACGTCGAAACGCGGCCGGATCATCTCGGCGAGCGTGCCGGGCGACACGATCCGGTCGTCCAGCAACGCGTTCCAGAACCGGTGCAGGTCGTCGGCGGTAAAGTACATCCCGCCGTCACCGTTCCCGCGGACCGGGAGGTGCAGCAGGTTGGTGCGGTTGCCGTCCTCGTCCAGGTACCCGAGCGCGACGTCCCCGGGGAGGTCGTCGGTGCGGAGGAAGGCCGACCCGACGAGCCCTGCCCGGTCGCAGACCTCGGTCTGGACCAGCTCGTGGTACCCGCGGCCGCTGACGCGCTCCGCGACGAGCGCGAGCACCATGTACCCGCCGTTGCAGTACGAGAAGCGCTCGCCGGGCGGGAACTTCTGCGGGAAGCCGTCGAGGGCGGGCAGGAACGCCTCGGTCTCGGCAAGCAGGTGCAGCGGCACGGAGAAGACGTGTTCGTCGATCTCCCCGTCGCCCTCCTCGTCGATGTAGTCGCCGATGCCGGAGGTGTGGGTGAGCAGGTGCTCGATCGTCACCGCGTCGTCGATGAGCGGAAGGTCGTCGCCGAGGATCGGACGCACCAGGTCACCGAGTCCGAGCGTCCCGGCCTCGACGAGCCGCAGGATCACGAGCGCGGTGAAGCTCTTGTTGCCGCTGGCGCACGAGATGCGGGTGCTCGGGGTGTGGGGGACGCCGAGGGCGCGGTTCGCGAACCCCTCGCAGCGCTCGAGCGTGCGCGTGTCCCCGACGTCGATGGTGATCACGCCGGTGAACGAGTCCGCTGCGACGGCGGCATCGAGCGCCTCGGGGGTGATGGGAACGGTCATGGTGAGACTCCGTCGGGGGTGAGGCCGGGCACGGTGCCCATCCTTCCAGCGGCGCCGCTCCGCACGACAGGGCAATAGGTGGGGACGATCCTGATGCGCCTCCCTTGACCTTGACACCGTGTCAGGGTTTTCGATGAGGTCAGGAGGTGGTCCCGGTGACCCACGCACGGACGAGCTCGCGACTGCGGAGCGCCCTGTCGGCGCAGGCGCCGTCGACCCGGCTGCAGGCAGCGCTCGCCGCGGGGAGTGCCCCGGCGGTCGAGGACGTCGAGGTGCTGGTCGAGCGGTGCGCGATCGAGCCGGACTTCTACGTGCGCGACATGCTGACGTGGGCACTGGTCCGGAACGACACCGCGACCGTGGTCGAGCGGCTCCTGCCCGAGCTCGGTTCCGACGTCGCGCAGGCGCGGGCACAGGCGCTGCACACCCTGTCCAAGATCGGGGACCCGGACACCTGGCCCGCGATCACCCCGGCGCTCCTGCTCGACGACGACGACGAGGTCGCCCGCACGGCGTGGCGGACCGCCGCGGGCCTGGTCCCGGTCGGTGCGGAGGCCGCACTGGCGGAGACGTTGTCGACGCAGCTCGACCGTGGCGGGCGCGAGGTGCAGCTGAGCCTCAGTCGCGCGCTCGTCGCGCTCGGTGAGGGGGCGGCGGCCGTCGTCGAGCGGGCCACGTCCGACCCCGACCCCGGCGTGAGCGCGCACGCGGTCGCGACCGTGCGGCTGATGGAGGACCCCGACGAGGGATTCGACGCGGCGATCTTCGAGGCACGCCGGGTCGTCGCGCTGCGCGCCGCACCTGACGTGACGGGCTGAGCGATGCTGATCGGCGAGGTCTCCGAGCAGTCCGGGATCAGCGCCCGGATGCTGCGCCACTACGACAAGATCGGCCTCGTCTCGCCCACGGGCCGCACGCACGGCGGGTACCGGCAGTACTCGGCGGACGACGTCCGGCGGCTCTTCCACGTGGAGGGGCTCCGCTCGCTGGGCCTCAGCCTGCAGGAGATCGCCACGGTGCTCGGAGACCTCGCGTTCGACCCGGCGCCGATGGTGGAGGAGATCATCGACCGCACGCGCCAGCGGCTCGCCCAAGAGGAGGAGCTGCTGCGCAGGCTGACCCAGGTCCACACCAGCAACCCCGCCGCGTGGTCCGACGTGCTGCACACCATCGGGCTGCTGCGCGGCCTCGAAGCCGGCGACCCGTCGTCGCGGCAGCGCCTCGTCCTGACGCTCACCGGCCGGGGCGGCGACGCCGTCCCCCTCACCGAGGCGGCGCTGAGCGAGTCCGAGCCCAACGTCTCGGGCGCGCTCTACTGGGCGCTCGCGCGCACCGGCGACGCCGCCGTCCCGGACCTCGCGGAGGCACTCGGCTCGTCGGACGCCGAGCGACGACGGCGGGCCGTGATGGCGCTCGAGAAGGTCGGCACCCCGGACGCCCTCAGGGTCCTTGCCGACGCGTTCCAGCATCCCGACCCGTTCGTCGCTGGACGTGGCGCGCTCGCGCGCGGCGCTCGCGGTGACGCGGACGCCGTCCCCGCTCTGGTCGCCCTCGTGGTCGCCGGACGGGACGACATCCACGCAGCCGACACGCTCGGCGTGCTGGCGGAACGGCACGGCTGCGCGAGCGAGATCGTGCGCGTCCTCTCCGGGGAGCTGGCCGGCGCGTCCGCCGCCTCCCGCCGGCGACTGACCGCAGCACTCGCCGAGATCCCCGGGCCCGCGGCCGAGGCGACGCTCACCGCACTCGTCGACGACCCCGACCGCGGCGTCGCCCTCACCGCGACGTCCGTCCTGCGCGCCCGCTCCACCGACGGTCGACGACGCGTGCCGTGACTCGTCGACATCCCGTCGGGGCCCTGGTCGTCACCGACGTGGGACCTGCTCCGCCAACGAGGCACGCATCAGGATCCCGACCCCGCCGGAGAACTCGATGCCGGTCAGGCGCGACGAGCGCATGACCTCCTCGAAGTACCACCGTCGGTGCAGCTCGATCGAGGCCAGGTTCCGTGGGTTCACGACGTAGAAGACCTCGTCTGCGCGGTCCGCGACCCACTGCACGCGCGCCGCGGTCAGAGCGAGCGCGACGCCCTGTCGCCGCCACGAGGGATCGACCGTGACCCCGCCGAGATAGTGACCCGTCGGGGCTGCGTCGACGACCGCCGTGTGGTGGTAGGTCTGGGCCCAGCCGACGATGATCGGGTCACCTGCCTGCGACGGGCACTGCGCGACGAGGACGCAGCGGTCCGGGTTCTCCACTGCGCGGCGGTACGCATCCGGATGAGCCGGCCTGCCTGCCCGTCGCTGGATCTCCTGCACGGCCTCGACATCCCCCGGTGCTGCCGGCCGCAGGGACACCTGCGCTGGTCCGTGCCCCGCGCCGGGCTGGAAAGGGGCGAAGCCAGGCATGTGCACGACGTTATCGGGGTCGATCGGGGCCGCCGAAGGGCTCGGCAGGATGGGCGAGGTCGTAGGTCCGGGCGATCTTCTGCGGGACGACCATGCGCCAGGCGTCGATGACGAGCTCGCGTGCCTCGGCCGGGTCGAGCGCCGCGAGCTCGGCTTCCACCCAGTTGAACCGCAGGTCGGACTCCCGCGGCAGGTGGAACGTGCGTGGGTCGCTCGCCACGAGCGCTGCCCGCTCCTCCCTGGGGAAGGCGAAGCCCATGACCCGCTCGTCGAGGGAGAACGCGACGTAGACGATCTGCTTGACGCGGAACTTCAGCCGGCCGCGCACGTAGACCGGGGTGGACCGCTCCAGCTCGGTGCCCAGCGATCGGACATCCTCGAGGACGGCCATGCCTCATGGTCACACGAGGCCTCGGGAGCCGTGGCGAGAACCGGATCGGGCGTGACACTCCCAGGCGTGCCGCGCTCAGGACCGGCCCACGCGGAAGGCGGCCAGGATGACGTGCTCGAGCTCGGGATCGTCCGGCTCCGGAGCGCCCCACCGTGCGAGCTCCTCAGCCTCTCCGGCGGGCGACGAGCTGCCAGATCCTGGCTGTCCGGACGTAGGGCTCGCGGTCGCAGAGGGCGAGCTCGAGTGTCTCCAGCTGAGCGTAGAAGTCCGGCTCGTGCTTGCGGCCGTCGTCGGTGACGTAGTCGGTGACGCACCGGATGCCGTAGCGCGTGACCGTGGAGAAGCCGACGTCCGCCAGGGCGTCGATGGCCTCGTCGGCACCGACCCGGCGCACCTCCTGGCCGAACGTCTGCGTCCGGATGGTCGGCGCGTCGAGGAGGTCGGTGGCTTCGCCCAGGTCCGCGCGACGGATCGCCGCCGTCAGGAGCTCTGCCGGCGGGTTGGGAGCCATGAGCGAGATCGCGCCTCCGTCGGCGACCACGCCGGCGAGGACACGCACGACCGAGGTCGTGTCGGGCCGGTACTGGATCACGTTGTGGCACAGCACGAGGTCGAACGACCCGAGCCCCAGGGTGGGGATGTCCTCCAGGCCCGAGCGGATCGTGCTCAGGTCGGCACGTGAACGTGCCTGTGCGAGCAGGGCCTCGGACTGGTCGAGGACGGTGACGTCGTGGCCCGCGTCAGCCAGCGGTGCCGCATCGCTGCCGTCGCCGCCCCCGACGTCGAGCACCCGCAGGGGTCCCCCGCCGATCGTCGTGCACGTGCGGGTCAGCGTCTCCGCCGCGACGCGGTAGCGGAGGCGTCCCCACGGGGCTTCCTGCCAGGCCCGCCAGTCATCGAGGTGGTTGTCGACGTCGGTCACACCGCGACCCTACGGCCGCGGCCGGCGGGTCATTTTCGCTTCGGCTCCGCGCCACCCCGCCCTACGCTGCGAGGGCGCGCCCGGGCTGGGCGTGCCCCGCGAGCCGGAGGCGACGGTGCTGATCCGACCCGAACGCCCCGACGACGTCGACGCGATCGATCGGCTGACCGTCGCCGCCTTCGAGCCGCAGTGGTTCAGCGACGGTTCCGAGGCGCCGATCATCCGGGCGCTGCGGGCGTCGGGCGACCTGACGCTCTCGCTCGTGGCGGAGGACGACGGCGACGTCATCGGGCACGTCGCGTTCTCGCCCGTGACGATCGACGGGTCGCACGACGGCTGGTTCGGGCTCGGGCCGATCTCCGTCCGGCTCGACCGGCAGCGGCGGGGTGTCGGTCGGGCACTCGTGGCTGAGGGTCTGCGCCGGTTGCGGGAGAGCGAGGCGCGCGGCTGCGCGCTCATCGGTGATCCGACCATCTACCACCGACTGGGCTTCCGGGGCGACGGCACGCTGTCGCACCTCGGACTGGACCGGGCCTCCGTCCAGCACATCACCTTCTCGGGCCCGTCGCCGCGTGGCGAGCTGCGGTTCGCGCCTGCGTTCGACGCCGCGGGTCACTGAGCGCACCCTCTCCACCGGTCAGCGGAGCAGCTGCCGGATCTCCCGGGTGTCCCCGTCGACGGTCACGGTCGCCAGCGCGCCGTTGACCAGCGGAAGGTGTGGCGGGACGTGCCCGATCTCCACGTCGAAGACGATCGGGAGGTGAAGTCGCCCGAGAGCGTCGAGGACGGCTTCCCGCTGCGTGAGCCTGGGGTGGTCGGGTGCGTTCGTCCGGCCGACGAGCACCGCGCGGGCGTGGTCGAACCACCCCGCGAGGCGCAGGCCGTGGAGGTTGCGACAGATCGTGGCGGCGTCGTCCCCGGCTGCCTCGACGTAGATGACGAGCCCGTCCTGGGCGTGCTCGCGACCGAACGCAGCGACATCGCCGTAGGGCGTCCCGGCGAGGTTGCACAGGGTCTCGACGCACCCGCCGACGAGTCGTCCGGTCACGTGGAGGGACTCGGCGCCGTGCAGGGTCCAGCGCCCCTCACCGACCGACTTCCAGGTCGTGGCGCGTGCGTCGTCCTCGAACCGCCACCAGTCGGCGATCAGACCCGAGTCTCGCTGCACGTGCGGGCCGGTCCCGGCGACGACCTCGAGCCAGCTCACCAGCCCCGGCGGCACCTCGTAGGGGGTGTCGGCGAGGTTGTCCCCGTGCACGGTGGCCCAGCCCAACCGGGTCGTGATCGGGACCAGGACGGTGGACAGGTCGGAGAAGCCCACGAGCCACGTCGGCTCCGCGGCGGCGAGAGCGTCCCAGTCCAGGAGGTCCACCAGGTCGATCGCGGTCTCGCCGCCCCATGGTGGGACGACGCACCGGATCGTGGGGTCGCACAGCATCGCGGTGAGCTCGGCCGCACGGTCGGCTGCCGGCCCGGCGGTCATGCCCGTGCCGTCCATCAGGTCGCCGACGACGACGTCGAACCCGGCGTCGCGCAGCCAGTCGACGCAGAAGGCGATCCGGGCGGCCGCCTGCCCGCCGACCCCGGACGACGGAGACGTGACACCGATCCGGTCGCCGTGCGTGAGCGGTTGCGGGAACCTGAGCATGCGCGCCATCGTGCCAGTCGGTCATGCAGTTGGTTCCGGATCCCAGCGATCACCAGCGCGACGCAGGTCCGCGACACACCGCCTGCAGGGAAACTGCAGACGCACGCGACCTCGGAGGCACCGTGAAGCTCTTGCTGACGTCAGGAGGCGTCACGAACGCCAGCATCCACGCGGCGCTCGTGCAGCTCCTCGGGAAGCCGATCGCCGAGTGCGACGCGCTCGTCGTGCCGACCGCGCAGTGGGGCCATCCCCTGTGCGGACCGACGTCGGTGCGCGGCCTCGTCGCCGCGGAGCCGCGCTTCCGGCACTTCTCCGGCCTGGGCTGGGGGTCGCTCGGTGTCCTGGAGCTCACCGCCCTGCCCACCATCGGCGCGGAGCGGTGGGTGCCCTGGGTGCGGGACGCCGACGTGCTCCTGGTCGACGGTGGCGACGCGACGTACCTGTGTCACTGGATGCGGGAGTCCGGTCTGGCCGACCTGCTGCCGTCACTGCCGGACACGGTCTGGGTCGGGGTGAGCGCCGGGAGCATGGTGATGACGCCGCGGATCGGTGCGTCCTTCGTCGAGTGGCCGTCCGCGCCGGACGACCGCGCCCTGGGCGTCGTCGACTTCTCGATCTTCCCGCACCTGGACGCCTTCCCGTCCAACACCCTGGCGCACGCGCGGCGGTGGGCCGCCGACATCGGCGGGCCGGCGTACGCCATCGACGAGCAGACGGCCGTCATGGTCGTCGACGGCACCGTCGAGGTGGTCTCCGAAGGGCAGTGGGCACGGTTCGAGGGGTAGAGGCCCGGTCGCCGGTCGCGCCCCGGGGTCAGGAGACCGGGGTGCCGCTCGGGCCGATCGGGAGCGGCAGGCCGTCGCGGATCATCTGGCCGGCGGTGGCCTTGGCCTCGACGACGTCCACAGCCCAGAGCGCCGCGAGCGCGGTGCTGTCGTCCTTCGTGTAGCCCGCGTCCCAGAACGCCGCCAGCTGCAGCCTCGCGACGGTGTCGGGATCCGTCAGGTCGAGCGACGAGCCCGGCGCGATCGGCAGCTGCTGCCCGTCGAGCAGCAGCTGTCCCGCCCGCCCCTTCGCCTCGAGGAGCTCGACGTGCCACAGCTCGGAGAGCGCGTCCGCGTCCTCCATGGAGTAGCCCGCACCCCAGAACGCGTCGGACCTCTCCCGCGTGTACTCGTCCGCTCCGGTGAGGGCGTCCGCCGCCGTCGGTTCGTCCGACGCCGGGGTCGCGTCGACCGCGGGCGCCTGGGGTGCGGCGTCACCTGCGGTGACCTCGGTGGCCGGTCGGTCGACGGTCGCGAGCGCGTAGGCGGTCCCGACCGCACCGACGGTCAGGGCCACCGCGACGACGCCGACGGCAGCCGTGCGGCGGGGGGAGCCGGTGGTGCTCGTGTGCGGGTTCATCGGTCCTCCGGGGTGTCGAAGCGTCCCGCGCGTGTCCCGGAACCGGATGTGGAGGACCGCGTGACGGTCCGCCGACGTCAGGTACGGCCGCCGAGCGCTCGCCACCCTAGACCGCGGAGGACCTCGACACGCGGGAAAGCGATCGGCGCGATCGGTGGGCTCCCGTGATCGGCATCACTTTGAACACGTTCAAAAAAAGGGCTAGCGTGACTGGTGTTGAACACGTTCAACTGGCCGACGACCAGTCGGCTGACGTCCCCGCGCAGGAGCGATCCGATGAACCCCACCGTCATCACCTACCTCGTCTACATCGCGGTCAGCGTCGCGCTGACGATCTGGGTCGCGAGGACCCTGGCGCGGAACGGGGAGGTCTTCCTGATCGACGTCTTCCACGGCGAGCAGAAGGTCGCCGCGGCGACCAACCGGCTCCTGGTCGTCGGGTTCTACCTCGTGAACCTCGGGTTCGTGTCGCTCATGCTCCGGGTGAGCCAGCCGGTCACCTCGGCCCAGCAAGCCATCGAGGCCCTCGCCTCCAAGCTCGGGGCCGTGGCGCTCCTGCTCGGCGTGTTCCACCTCGGCAACGTCCTCGTCCTGAGCCGGGTCCGCCGACACCGCCACGTGCCCGCCGACCCGCAGACCGCCGGGCACGGCGACCGGCCGTCGGCGACCCCCGCCTACGGGAACCCGTTCGTGCCGCGCGCCTGAGGTCGTGCACGTGGGCGGGCCTCACGTCGAGCCGAGGACGATCCCCTTCAGCTCCGCGAGCGACCGGATCCGGTGGGTCGCCTGCGAGAAGTCCTGGGACCTCGTGAACTCGTTCTCGACGACGGCGCAGTCGATGCCGGCCGCGACCGCGGAGCGCAGCCCTCTCGACGAGTCCTCGACGACCAGCGCCTCGTCCTGGTCGGCCCCGAACCTCCGCAGGGCGGTGAGGTACGGGTCGGGGTCCGGCTTCGCCCGGGTGTAGTTGCCGCGGACGAGGACGAAGTCCATGTGCTGCACGATGCGCCTGCCTCGATGGATCAGGTCGAAGTCCGCACGCTTGGACGTGGTCACGATCGCCATGCGCACGTACGGGGACAGGTCCGCGAGGGCCGCGACCACGCCGTCGATCTCGATCGGCCCGGTGCGCAGGTGCTCCTGGTAGTAGGCGTTCCGGATGACGCGCAGCCGGTCGATGGTGTCGTCGTCGATCCCCGCGGCTCTCGCCTGGGCCCACGCCCCGACGCCGTGAGCCATGTCCAGCAGGTACTGCTCCTTGTCCAGCGTCACGCCGACCTCGGCCAGCGCCCGTTCGCCGGCCGCGTAGTAGAGGGGCTCGGTGTCGACGAGGACGCCGTCGTTGTCGAACAGGATGAACTTCTTCACGTCGGCGATCATCGCAAAGGTCGATCCCGACGCCACCGACTGTTGTCGCGCTCGGGTGGCGCGGACCGCCTAGCCTGCGGGGGACGGTCGCCCGACGGAGGGAGCTTGCAGGTGTCGGACAGCACGCTCCAGGCCCTGGGCGGTGGCGCCACGCCGCCCGCGCAGTTCGGCCACGACGCCCTCGTCGCCTGCGACAACCTGGTCCGCATCTTCCAGTCCGGCACCGTCGAGGTGCAGGCGCTCCAAGGTCTGGACCTGCTGGTCGACCAGGGCGAGATGGTCGCGGTCGTCGGAGCCAGCGGCTCGGGCAAGTCGACGCTCCTCGCGGTGCTCTCCGGGATGGACGCCCCGACGGCCGGCCGGGTACGGGTCGGTCGCTGGGACCTCATGGCGATGCACGCGAAGGAGCGGGTCGCGTACCGCCGCCAGATGGTCGGGTTCGTGTGGCAGCAGACCTCACGCAACCTGCTGCCGTACCTGACGTCCCGGCAGAACGTCGCGCTGCCCATGACCGGGCCACGCCGGCTCCGGGCGGCGCGCGCGGGCGAGCTGCTGGACCTCGTGGGCGTCGGGCACGTCGCCGACCGGCAGCCGCAGGAGATGTCGGGCGGTGAGCAGCAGCGCGTCGCGATCGCCACCGCCCTGGCCAACGAGCCGCAGCTGCTGCTGGCTGACGAGCCGACGGGCGAGCTCGACACCGCCACGGCTCAGGAGGTGTTCGACGCGCTGCGCAGGGCGAACCGGGAGTCCGGCACCACCGTCGTCGTGGTCACGCACGACCCGGCTGTCAGCGGGCTGGTGGAGCGGACGGTCGCGATCCGGGACGGGCGCACCAGCAGCGAGGTGCTGCGTCGGGACACCGGCGGTGACGTCACCCACGAGGAGTACGCGGTGATGGACCGGGCGGGGCGGCTGCAGGTGCCGCGGGAGTACCGCGAGGCGCTCGCGATGACCCGGCGCGTGCGCCTCGCGCTCGAGGCCGACCACCTGGGCGTCTGGCCCGACGGCAGCCCGCGGTGAGCGCCGGCCCCGGCGCTGCGGTGCACGTCCGGGACGTGCACCGCACCTTCGGCAGCGGTCCGTCCGCGGTGCACGCCCTGCGCGGTGTCGACCTCGACGTGGCACCGGGCGAGCTCGTGGCGCTCGTCGGGCGTTCCGGGTCGGGCAAGACGACGCTGCTCAACGTCGTCGGCGGGCTCGACCGGCCGGACGAGGGCAGCGTGCTGGTCGACGGCGTCGACGTGGCCGCGCTCAGCGACGACGAGCAGGCCCTCCTGCGCCGCGACAAGGTCGCGTTCGTGTTCCAGACGTTCGGTCTGATGCCCGTGCTGACGGCGGCGGAGAACATCGGTGTCCCGATGCGGCTGCGCGAGGCACCCGTGGCCGAGCGCGAGCACCGCGTCGAGATGCTCCTCGAGCTCGTCGGGCTGACCCCGCACGCGCTGCAACGGCCCGACGAGCTGTCCGGTGGCCAGCAGCAGCGGGTCGCGATCGCGCGGGCACTGGCCGGGTCCCCCCGGCTGCTGGTCGCCGACGAGCCCACCGGGCAGCTCGACAGCGAGACCGGGCTGGCCGTGATGGCGCTGATCCGTGGGGTCGTCGAGGCCGAGGGGATGACGGCGCTGGTCGCGACGCACGACCCGGTGATGATCGCGCTCGCGGACCGCGCGGTGCGTGTGGTGGACGGTCGGCTGGTCGGGGCTGCCGAGCGTGGCTGAGCTCGTGTGGCGACGGGCCCGCGCCCAGGTCGCCGTGCTGGTGGCGGTGCTGACGGTCATGGTCGCGGGCGCGTCGCTGGTCGGGACGTGCGTGCTGCTCCTGACGGCCTCCCCGCAGCGGGCGCTGCAGCTCGCGATGGTCCGCGCCCCGGTCGCCGACGTCGAGGTCGGTGTCGCCCTCGGCTTCCCGGAGGAACCTGACGACCCGGACGTGAGCGAGCGCGTCGCGACGACCGCGCGGGACGCGTCCGGAGCGGCCGCCGAGGCGGTGGCGATGCTCACCGACCCCTTCGGGGACCTCCCGACGACCACGACCGCGTGGAGCTCGACCGTCATGCGGTACCTGCCGGCCGACGGACGCCCGCTGCGCCTGGCGTACCTCGCCGAGCCGGACGACCGGGACGCCCGCGGGACCCTCGTCGGGGGACGCTGGCCCGACGCGGCGGGCGAGGCCGCGCTGCCCACGTCGGCGGCGCGGGCGCTCGGTCTCGACGTCGGGAGCACGACCACCCTCGCCGACGGCCCGGGCGACGGCGGGACCGCCCTGACGGTCGTCGGGACGTTCGTGCCGCGACCCGGGGCGCCGTGGGACGAGGACCCGCTGCAGGGGACCGGTGTGAGCCCGAACTACCGCGGGTACATCACCGCCTACGGGCCGTTCGTCGTCGCACCCGGCGAGGTCGCCGCCAGCGGCGTCCCGTTGCGCCGGGTCGCCCTGCGGGTGCAGCCCGACCTGACGCGTGCGACCGCCGCCGACCTGACCCGAGCCGGGGCGGGGGTCGACGCCCTGGGCACGGAGCTGGCCAGCGCACTCGGTGACCGGACCCAGAACCTCGTGGTGGACCTGCCGTACGCGCGCACGGTGCACGCCGCACAGGACCAGCGCGGGGTCACCGGCTCGGGTGTGCTCGCCGTGGCGCTGCTGGGCGGCGCGCTCGCGGCGACCACCGTGGTGCTGGCGGCCCGGCTCGTCGCCGGCCGACGAGCGGCCGAGGCGGCGCTGCTCAGCGCCCGCGGGACGAGCCGGGGACGTCTGGTCGGCCAGGCCGCCGTCGAGGCGGGCGCCCTCGCGGTCGTGGCGATCATCCCGGCGACGGCGCTGGCCCTCGCGCTGTACCGGGTGCTGGCGGGTGCCGTCGGTCTCGCTCCCGAGGGCGTCCCCGAGGGTGGGCTGCTCCCGCTCGTCGCGAGCGTCGCCGTCGTCACGGTCACGCTCGGCGGCCTTCTCGTGCTGCCGTGGCTGCGCACCGGGACGACTCGGGGCACCCGCGAGGACCGGGTCGGCGTGGTGGCCCGCTCCGGGGCGGACCTGCTGCTCGTCGCGCTGGCGGGGCTCGCCTACCTGCAGCTGCGCGCGCACCGCGTGGCGGGTGGCGCCACGGTGGACCCGGTGCTCGTCGTCGCCCCGGTCCTCTGCCTGGTGGCGGGCGCGGCGCTCGTCCTGCGCCCGCTCCCGCTGCTCGCCCGGGGCGCCGAGGCGCGCGCCGCGTCGGCCCGCTCGCTGACCCTGCCGCTCGCGGCCTGGGGGGTGGCGCGTCGACCGCACGGTGCCGCGGCGGCGTTCCTGGTGGTGCTGGCGACGGCGTGCGCGACGTTCGGCATCGGCTTCGCCGCGACCTGGGCGCAGTCCCAGCACGACCAGGCGGCCGCCGCGGTCGGCACCGACCTGTCGGCACCCGCGCAGCTCGACGCGCTCGGCGCGGGTGCCACGCTGCGGGCGGCCACGAACGGTCGGGTCAGCCCGGTCACGAGCCGGCCCGTCACGCTCGGCTCGCGAGCCCAGGGCGGCGACCAGGCCGTGCAGCTCGTCGCGGTCGACACGCGGGACGCCGACGGGCTGCTGCGCGGCCGGCTGCCGTCCGGTGGCTGGGCGGACGCCACGTCGGGCCTCGCACCGACGGGCTCCATCGGAGGAGTCGAGCTGTCCGGCACGAGCGCCGCCGTGGTGGTGACAGGGCGGGTCGCGGACGACGTCCCGATGACCGCCACGCTCACCCTCGTCGTCCAGGACGGCGACGGTGCCCGCGCCGCGCTGCCCGCGGGAGCCGTACAGCTGGACGGCGTCCCGCACGACCTCACCGTGGCCGTGCCGCCCGACGTCCGGGTGGTGGCTGTGGACACCCGGCTCGCGGCGGCGGGGGACGCCGACGACCCCGACCAGCAGGTCGAGGCCGCGTTCGACCTCGACCTGACGTTCCGGGGCGCGACCCTGTCGCCGGGTGGGGCGTGGTCACCGGCGCAGCCGCCGAGGAACGACTACGCCGTGGCCACGCTCGACCGCATCACGGCCGTGGACGCACCCGAGGGCGTGCGGCTGACGATCGACGGCACCGCGTCCCTGCCGGGACTGTTCTGGTCCGAGGGCACCCTCACGGCGCTCGCGTTCGACCCCGTCGACGACGTGCCCGTGGTGGTCTCGGCGCGCCTGGCGGACGAGCTCGGGCTCGCGGTCGGCGACGGCGTGGACCTCGCCCTCGGACCGACCCCGGTGAGCGCGACGGTCGACGGCATCGTCGCCTACGTCCCCTCGCAGCCTCGGGCAGCGGCGCTGCTGGCCGACGTGGACACGCTGTCCCGTGCGGCGCTCAGCCGGGGGAACGTCGACACCCTGACGGACGCGTGGTGGGTCGGCGGCACGGTGCCCGCCGGTGCGGCCGCGACGCTCGACGCCGAGGGGGTCGGTCCGGTGACCGACCGGACGGCCGTGGCGCACGAGAGCGCGAACGGTCCCCTGCGTGCGGCGCAGCGGGCCGCGGCAGCCCTGCTGGTCGTCGCCGCCGTCGTGCTCACGCTGGTCGGGACCGCGCTGCACACCACGACCGCACTCGAGGCGCGCGAGGTCGACGTGGCCCGCCTGCGCGGCCTGGGTGCGTTGCGGCGCTCGGTGCTCAGGTCCGTGCTCGCCGAGCAGGCCGTGCTCATCGGGGTGCCGGTGCTCGCGGGTGGCCTGCTGGGCGCCCTCGCGTGCTGGACCGTCGCCCCTCTCCTGACGGTCTCCACCGAGGGCCTGCGGCCCGTGCCGACCACGGTGGTGAGCTGGCCGTGGCAGGCACAGGTCGCGACGGTCCTCCTGCTGCTGCTCGGGTGCGCCGCGGTGGTCGTCCCCCTCGCCGCCCGCGCGGTGCGCCGCTCGACGATCGCCCGGCTGCGGATGGAGCCGGGCGCATGAGAGCCGCGTGGCGACGGACGCGCGCCGACCTGTGGCCCCTCGCCGTCACCGTGCTCGTCGTGGCGCTGACGGTCGGTGTCACCGACGCGGTGCCGCGGCTGCTGAGCGACGGTGCCGACGCCGCCGTCCGGGCCGCGGTCGGGGACGCCGACCCGGCCGTCGACGTCGTCGTCAGCAGCAGGTACGGACCCGGCGCGTCGGACCCGACGGTCGGTCCCGCGGACACCCGGATCGGCGTCGACGATGCGGCGCGCGGGATCGAGGACGCCCTGCCGGCCTCGCTGCAGCCCGTTCTCGGACCGCCCGTCGCCGACGCCACCAGCACCGACCTGACGTTCAGCACGCCCGGCCTGCCGACCGGGGGTGTCCTGTGGATGAGCTACCTGTGGGCGGGGCAGGAGCCGGCCGTCCGTTGGCTCGCCGGGAGCGCACCCGGCCGGCCCGGACCGGACGGCGCCGTGCAGCTCGCCCTGTCCGACGAGGTCGCTCGTGTCCTCGACATGGGTCCCGGTGACACCGTCGAGGCGCTGACGGCCGACCGCACGATCGTCCCCGTGCTCGTCACCGGTGTGTTCGACGCGACGGACCCGGACGACCCCGTGTGGTCGGCGCGGCCGGAGATCCTGCGGCCACGGGTGGTGGGGCCGCGCAACGCGCCGACGACCGTCGTGGGTGGGCTGCTGTCCGCGGCGTCGCTCCCCGCGGCCCGCGCCGCGCTCGAGCCCGACGGGGTGACCCGCACGTTCCGCTTCCCGGTGGCACCGGAGGCGGTGGACTACACCGGATCCGGCGCCCTGGCCACGCAGGTCGCCGCGCTGGAGGCGTCACCGGAGCTGACGACGGTCCCCGGTCCCGGGGCGAGCGTCACGTCCCGGCTCGACCTCGTGCTCACGCAGGCGCGCGCCCGTGTCGCGGCGACGTGGTCGCAGGCCACGGTGGTGCTCGCCGGGCTGGCGTGGGGCACCGGCCTGGTGCTCCTGGTCGGGGCCGACCTCCTCGCGCGCCGCCGGTCCGCGGCACTGCGCACGGTGCGCGCCCGCGGGGCGTCCCTGCCCGGCATCGCCGCGGGAGCCGCCGCCGAGGCCGCGGTGGTCGTCGGCGTGGGGGCCGCTGTCGGTCTGGCGTTCGGTCAGGTCGTGGCGCCGGGCGCGGTGTCGTGGCCCTGGCTCGCCGTCGCGGTGGTGGGCGTCGTCGCGCCACCCGCGTTCGCCACGGTGACGGCCGCACGCACGGACGCCCGCCGGGTCCCGACCGACCGGCACCACCGGCGCCTCGCGCAGCGCGTGCGCTCGGTGCGGCGGGTCTCGATCGAGGCCGCGCTGCTCGTGCTCGCGGCCGCTGCCCTGGTCGCGCTGCGTCGCCGCGGCGCCGTGTCGATCACCGGTCCCGCCGACCTGGCCCTCGCGGCCGCGCCCGTGCTCGTCGCGGCGGCGGGCGCGCTGCTGCTGTGGCGCGCGGTCCCCGTGCTGCTGGGCGGTGCGCTGCGGGTCGCCCGCAGGTCGCGCAAGGCGGGTCCGCTCCTCGCCGTCGCACGGGCCGGTGCCACGGGAGCCGTGCTGCCGTTCGTCGCTCTCGTCGTGGTCACGACGCTCGTCGCGCTCTGCGGAGCCCTCGCCGGCACCGCACGCGCCGGGCAGGCGGAGGGCGCGTGGGACACGGTGGGGGCCGACGTCGTGGTGCGCACGACGGTGCCGGACGCGGCGCTGCAGGACGTCGCGGACGAGCTGGCCTCAGCCGACGGCGTCGACGCCGTCGCCGTCGGGCGGGTGCAAGACCGCAGCGAGCTCTTCGACGTGCGGGGCGTCGATGCCGTGCGGGTGCTCGCGGTCGACCCGACGTCGTACGGGGAGCTGCTCGCCCGGACCCCGTTCGGGACCTCGCCCGCGTTCGCGGTGCTGAGCGCCGCCTCCGACACCGCGACCGGCCCCCTGCCCGCCCTGGTCCCCGAGCCTCTGCTCGGCACCCGACCGTCGCTGCGCTGGGGGAGCGTGACGATCGAGCTCGAGCCCGTCGGCCAGGTCCCCGCGCTCCCGGCACAGCAGCCCGCCGGTCCCACCGTGGTCGTGGACCGCGCGGCCCTGGCCGCCGCCGTCCAGGCCCTCGTCGCGGCGCGAGCCGAGCGGACGAGCTCCCAGCTGGTGGGCGCGGAGCAACCGGAGGTGGATCCGAACACGGTGTGGGCGGTCGGCCCGGAGGCTCCCGCGCGGGCTGCCGCGGCTGCAGGGGAGGTCCGGGGGCACGTGCTGGCCCGCGCCCAGTGGCTGACGGACCACCGGTCCGACCCGCTGGCCGGCGGGCTGCTGGCCCTTCTCGCCCTGGTCGCAGCGCTGTGCGCCGGCTACGCGACGATCATCGTGGTCCTGGCCGCCGCGGCCTCCGCCCCGGGGCGCGCCACGTCGCTCGCCACGGCGCGGGTGCTCGGGCTGCGCCACCGGGACACGACGCGAGTCGCGGCCGGTGAGCTGCTGCCGTCGATCCTGGTCGCCGCGGTGGGCGGCGTCCTGCTCGGCATGGTCCTGGTCGGCGCGCTCGTGGCGCCGCTCGCGCTGCGGCTCGTGACCGGGCAGTCGGCCGATCCCGGGGTGGTGCTGCCGTGGTGGGTGGTGCTGCCGGTCGGGCTCGTCGGCGCGGCCGTGCTGGTCGTCGTCACCGTCGAGTCCTCCGCCCGCCGACGCGAGCGGCTGGGCCAGGTGCTGCGGGTGCGGTAGCCCGCTAGCGCGTGAGGTCCTGGGCGAGCATCACGAGGATGCCGCTGGGGCCGCGGAGGTAGGTCAGCCGGTAGATGTCCTCGTACGTCGCGACGCCGCGGAGCGGGTGGTACCCGTGCCGCGCTGCGATCGCCAGGGACTCGTCGAGGTCGTCGACCGAGAAGGCGACGCGGTGCATGCCGATGTCGTTCGGACGGGTGGGCTCCGTCTCGATGGCGTCGGGGTGGAGGTACTCGAAGAGCTCGAGCCGACCGTGACCGTCGGGAGTCTGGAGCATCGCGATCTTGGCGTGGTTGCCGTCGAGGCCGACGGCGGTGTCGGCCCACTCGCCGCTCACCGTGTCACGGCCGAGGACCGTGAGGCCGAGGTCGGTGAAGAACGCGATCGTCGCCTCGAGGTCGCGGACGGCGATACCGACGTTCTCGAGCGTGATGGGCATGCGGCTCAGGCTACCCACGCGACGCTAGGGGACGTCGACCGGCGCCTCACCCGGCACCCCGTCGCGCCGACGTCGTCGCCGGAAGCGGAGCCACACGACCACGAGCCCGACCAGCGCGACCAGGACGAGCAACGGCGCCAGGATCGCCGCGAACGACAGCCCGACGCTCGTCGCGTCCTCGACCGTGCTTGCCACAGGTGCCCCGGCGCCGAGGGTCGCGACGTTGACGACGGGCCGCGCGGTGGCCTTCGCCCCGTGCACGACGAGGGCCAGGACGATCCCGACGACCACCGGGACCCACTGCCCGGACTGGACGAACGCCTCGGGGTCCGTGACGACGGCGGTCTGGGAGCTCGAGCCCGCACCGAACGCGATGCCACCCGCGACGGGACGCACGACCGTCTGCACGATGTCGTTGACGCTGTCGACGCCGGGGATCTTGTCGGCCACGACCTCGAGCGCGAGGAGCACGGCCAGCACGGCGAGGACCCACCCGTTCTCGAGGAAGTCCCAGCCGGCGGGCAGGGTCAGCAGGTCCGTCCACCGCGCGAGCACGCCCATGACGAGCAGCGGGATGTACGCGTTGAGACCGGCCGCGGTGGCCAGTCCGGTGCCGGTGAGCGCCTCGAGCATGCGGTCAGCATCCCACTGCAGGCCGCCCGCGACGGGCTACGCGGCCCGCAGCAGCCACCGGGCGAGCGCGTCGGAGATCGGCAGCCCCGCAGCGGTCTCGTACCAGGAGTAGCCCGGGGACGGGTTGACCTCGAAGCACACGATGCGCCCGTCGTCCGCGAGCAGCAGGTCGACGCCGGCGAACGGCAGGTCGAGGTCGCGGGCGAGCCGGACGCACCGCTCGGCGACGTCGTCGGGCAGCGCGTACGGCGCGAGCGTGGCGTCCTCGCCCACCTGGGCGCGGGCGTACCGGTAGTCGGTCGCGGACGAGTCGACGATCGCCGCGTACACCTCGTCGCCGACCACGTGGACGCGCACGTCCCTCCCGCGGACGTGCTCCTGGAACTGCACCGGGCACCAGCGGATCAGCTCGAGCCGCTCGGCATCCCGGTCCAGGTCCACGACGCTGACGATCGAGCGGACCCCGCTCACCGACTTGTAGATCGCTCCGCGGTGCGCGCGGACGAACGCCCGCGCCTCGTCCGGGTCGTCGGTGACGACCGTCTCGGGGGTGTCGAACCCGCCCTGCTGCACGAGCTGCGCCTGGTAGGGCTTGGACATGTTGGAGGCCATGGCGGACAGCCGGCTCGCGACCCTGCAGCCCAGCGCGTCGGGAGCGGCCTCGGTGAAGGCCATCAGGGCGTCGAACCCTGCGCGGGCGCGTCGCATCGCGGGATCGTCGGCGGCCGCACCCCGGAGCTCGGGCACGAGCTCCGGCTCGATCGGCCGCACGTAGACGCCGGCGACGTCGCGCACGTCGGTCGTCCGGTCCCCGACCCGGATCGACCCACGCAGCTCGCCGCCCGAGACGCCGATGTCGACGTGCTGCTGCAGGAACTGACGGGGATGGACCACCACCGGGTCGGCGCCGCACCGCGCCAGGGCCCCCAGGAGCAGCTCGACCGGGCTCTCCGTCGGCACCCCCCACACCAGGACGCTCACCGGGCCACCACCCTCGCGTCGAGACCGATCAGGTCCTGGACCAGGGCGTCGCCCGCGAGCATCAGGTCGGGCAGCGGCGTCATCCCCGCGAACCACCACCGGCCCTGGGCAACCACGACGTCGATGCCGATCAGTGCCTCGGCTGCACCCACGGCGGCTGCGAACCGTGCGACCGCCGACGGGAAGCCCTCCGGCAGCCGTGCGCCGACCCGACGCTCGACACCCTCGGCGTCCACGATCCGCCCGTCGAGGACGACGAGGTGCGCGACACCCGCGGCCGGCGCGGCGCGTCGCACCGCTGCCTCGAGGAGCCAGAGCGTGGGCGAGCCCGCCCCGACGTCGGCGTCCGGCACGTCCAGCCCGGCCCGGTGGGCGACGACCGCGGCGCGCAGCGGGTGCGGCGACGGGCCGGCGAGGCAGGTGGGCGAGGGACGGTTGCGCACCACGCCCGGCACGGCTGCCAGCCAGCTCAGCGTGAACGCCGTCAGCTCCGCCCCGGCGTAGTCGCGCTCGCCCGGCTCCGCCCACTGCCAGGCGGCCGTGGGTGGCGACAGGAGCCTGTTGACGACGAGGTCGGGCTGGTCGATCACTCCGCCCTCGCCGAGGTCGACGACGGCACGCGTGCCGTCGCGGCCGATCCACTGCGATCGTCGCCGAGCGAACGACAGCAGCCCGGAGGTGACGAGCACGGACTTCTGACCGAGCTCGCGGAACCGCGAGTCCAGCCACAGAGCCGCACTGTCGTCGAGGTCGCACAGGACGACGAACATGGGATTCCCCTCGGTGGGGACCCGGCCGGTGACGTCGCCACCGGCCGGGTCGCCGTCTGCTCAGCCCAGAAGGTTGTCGAGGTCGGACTTCGCGGCCGCGGCGTCGGTGACCTGACGCTCGGCCTCGGCCCGCAGCGCCGCGATCTCGTCGGTCGAGAGCTCCTCCTCGGCGCTGAACGCGCTGGAGGTCAGGTCCGGGCGCAGCTCGGGCGAGATGAAGCTCTCGAGCGAGCCGAGCCTGCCCTCGAGCTCGGCCAGGCGGTCGGAGAACCCACCGCCGCCGAAGCCCGGACCGCCGCCGGGGTCGCGGGGGTCGAACGGGATGTCGGGACCCTTGAACACGTCCCTGATGTCCTTGAGCCGCTTCCCATCGATGATGAGCTCCTTCTTGAGCTCCTTGTCCTTGATGATCTCCTTCTTGAGCTCCTTGTCCTTGATGATGTCCTTGCGGAGCTCCTTGTCCTTGTCCTTGATGAAGTCCTTCCGACCGTCCTTGATGTCCTTGATGATCGACTTCCCCAGGGGGATGGCGATGTCCAGCTCGGTCAGGACGCTCGCGATCGGGTTGCCGACGGTGCTCGTGCCGGCTCCCGCGAACAGCAGGGCGACGACGGCACCGGTGGAGTCGACGATGACCGAACCGGAGTCGCCGCTCGCGGAGAACAGCGGGTTCTGCGCGGTGTCGGTGGCGATGCTCACCTGGTCGGTGAGGGTGTGGACGCCCAGGCCGTCGCCGTAGTCGACGTTCACGGTGAGGGACAGCCCGTCGACGGAACCGTGCGTCAGACCGGTCGTGCGGCCACGCTTGCGGACCGTCATCCCGAGGGTCGCCGGCTTCGTGCCGTTGACCGTCCCGATGTCGACGACCGTTCCTGCCGTCGTCCGGCCGGCGTCGATCGAGAGGACCGCGCCGTCGATGTGCGACGACAGGACGGCGCGCAGGATCGCCCCGAACTCGTCGCCGGGCACCGTGCCCGTGTCGCCACGGCTGGGCTGCACCTGGCGGTCGCCCACGCTCCACCCGTCGTCCACGCACGCCACGTGGAAGTTGGTCAGGGCCGCCTTCTGCCCGCTGACGTTGTCCGTGACGATCGCGCCCAGCGTGCCGGAGTAGACGAAGCCGCCGATGGCCCTGCTCGGGCCGATGCTGATGCCGCCCTGGAGGGTGGCGTAGTGCGTCGTGTCCGCCTGAGCGCTGACGGTCAGCGGCGTGCGGACGACCTGCAGCTCGTAGGTGCGCTCCAGCACGTCCGTGGCGACGCCGTCGATCGACGCCGGAACCCTCTGCGCCTTCGGCACGGTGGCCTTCTTCTTCTCGACGTGGACGCGGATCGCGACCTCGTCCGTCTGGACACCCCCCACGACCTTGTACCCGACATCGATACCGGTCACCCCGGGTCGTGCGAGGTACTCGTCCTCGACGCGCTCCTTGATGGCGACCAGCTCCGCAATGGAAGACATGGACCGACCCCCTCGTGTGCACCATCGTCGGATGAGCGGACGCCCACCCACGAGACAGGAGCGCGGCCGCGACAGAGGTGATACCCGACGACGGGCGCCCCCCCGGCGGGGGTGGGACGATGGCGTGATGGCACTGACGTACGACGAGGCGGTCGCCGTCCAGCGCGCGCACGAGCCGCGGCTCATCGAGCTCGACGGCGTCAACGCGGTCGGCGTGAAGCAGACCGACTCCGGCCTGGTGCTCGAGGTCACCGTCTCCCCGGACGCCGACCTTCCCGCCGAGCTGGACGCCGCCGAGCTGGACGGTCTGCCGCTCAAGGTCGTCCGCGGCGGGTACACGCTCCAGTGACGCCGGGCCGGCTGGGAGCAACCGGACGGGCAGCTACAGCCGGGTGATGGTCAGGACGTCGGCGACCAGGCGGGCCTCGCGGGAGTCCGGTGCGTCCCTCTGGAGCACGACCCACCAGGAGGCCAGAGCCGATTCGACCGGGTCGCCGCTCGCTGGGTCTGGGCGCCGCTGGTGGGTGTTCACGAACGCGACGTAGTCCTGGGCGTTCCGGGAGCGTTCCCGGGCGCGGGCGCGGTGGTCCCGGTATCGGACGGCCAGGTGCCCCGAGGCGGCTCGCTGGGTGGCGAAGAACGTCCAGGCGCCCACCAGCACGGCGGTGAGCAGCAGGATCATCGCGACCGGCAGGTAGGCGAGCCTGGTCCAGCCCTCCAGCCGGTCCGTGGCCATCGCCCGCTCCGGCTGGGACTCGTCGTACGTCACCGCGACGCGGTCGCCGACGGCACTGCACCGGCATCGCGAGGTGTCGGTCGTCGTGAGCCCGTCCAGGTAGGTGACCTCTCGGTGGTAGCGCACCCCGAACCTGCGATAGTGCCTCTCGGTGACGCCGGTGACGACGCCGGTGGTGCTGGCGGTCTCGTGCGCTCGCAGGTGCTGCACGAGCAGGTCGTCGTGGACGACGTCAGCTGTGACGACGACGAACAGTCCGACCAGGGATGCGGCGACGAGCAGCCTGAACGGGATCCTGAGGGCGTCCTTGACGGTCGCCCACCTCGACGACGGCAGGAACGTCACGACGTCCTCTGCGCGAGGCGCGTTCCAGGGCGTGCGGCCCGTCATGAGGGAGGGCCTCCTGGTCGACATGGGTCAGCTCGGCGGGCGCCTGCAGCGCAGGTCCGTCAGGGGTATCGGCGGAACCGAGCCTGGAGATGACCCACGCGGATGCGTCCGTCGCCCCGGTAGGGTGACCGGCACCGCACAGCGCCGACGAGGGAGACAGCCATGACACCCCTGGCGCACGGGGAGAGTGCGGCGTCGCTCCGTCGGCGGGCGTCGGCGCTGCGGGACGCGGCGGCCCGGGGTCAGCGCATCGCCGGCTCGCTGGGGACCTGCCTGGACGGGGACGTCGAGACCGCCCGGTCGGCCGGGCTCTGGTACGGGACCTACGCCCGGGACACCACAGCCGCTCTCGCGGAGCAGCGCGACACCGTGCGCGAGATGGCCGAGGACCTGCTCGCCGACGCCGGCTCCTGGCTCGGTGAGGCGCAGCGCCTGGAGGACCTCGCCGACGAGGTCCAGCGCGCGGCAACCGTGCCGGCGGGGGCGGGATGAGCTACACGGGCTTCGACGTCGAGCGGCTGCGCGGGTTCGCCGCGGACCTGCGCCGCACCGGGGCGAGCGCCGGCGACCTGCGCCGCGACGTCGCGGCGGTGCTGGACGAGGCGGAGGAGGCGCTGCGCGGTCGGCCCGCCACGACCAGCCCGGCGCTGCGTCGGACCCAGGGCTTCCTCCCGCTGGGGCTGCCGTCGTCGCTGGCCTGGTCGCTGCCGGACGTCGCCGGGAGCATCGAGCGCCGGTCCGACCACCTCGAGGCCTGCCGGGTCCTGTTCGAGGACGGCCACGTGGTGAGCCCCCAGCTCGTGTTCGAGGACGCCGAGCCACCCGACGCGTCGAAGGTGCAGGACGCGGTCGACGCGCTCGCGGCGTTCCCCGACCTGGACACCGGCATCAACGGCAACCGGGACGACCTCAGGCGCATCGCCGACCTGCTGACCGACCTCACCGCGGCGGAGCTCGACCTCCTCCTGGACGAGGCGTCCGAGACCGACCTGCACGCGTTCGGCGAGGCCGTCGCGGACACCTCCGACTCCGGCTGGTCGCCGTTCGACAGCAACGGCCTGCCGGTGGGAGAACGCGTCGCGCTGGCCGGCGACCTGCTCGCCCTCGCGGGATCGACCCACCTGGACGACCTGGCCGACGCCTTCCCGTGGATGACGCCCGGCTTCGACACCACCGACGTGTTCCTCGACGGCGCCAACCCGCAGACCGGTGAGGACGCGAGCGGCATCACCTACGGCATCCCCGAGGGTCCGCTGTTCGCCGACGGGGTCTCCAGCACCGACGTGTACCAAGGGCGCCTGGGCGACTGCTGGTTCATCGCCTCCCTGGCGGCGACGACCCAGATGGACCCGGACTTCGTCACCCGCAACATCCGCGAGAACGCCAACGGCACGATCTCGGTGCGGCTCTGGGACCACGACGGCACCGCACGGTGGGTGACGATGACGCGCGACCTCCCGCTGGCCGACGACGGCTCACCGCTCGGGGCGCACGGCGACGGCGAGCTGTGGCCCGCCTACTACGAGAAGGCGTTCGCGCTGCTCTACGAGGAGGACAAGGGAGGGGCCCCCGACGGGAAGGACGGCGACCCGCTGTACGACAGGTCCGAGCAGGGCACGTACGGCGCGCTCGAGTGGGACTGGACCGAGCAGGCGCCCCCGTACGTCTCCGGGAACGAGTCCCGCGGCCTCGACGTGGACTTCGAGGACGTGAAGGACGCGTTCGACTCCGGCTCCCCTGTCATCGTGGCGTCGTCGGACGACAAGGACGACGTGCCGGAGCACCTGCAGCCCGGCTACTTCGGGCGGCACGTCTACTACGTCACCGAGATCACCGACGACCACGTGCTGCTCGCCAACCCCTGGGGTGCCGACTACGAACCGCTGCGGCTCACGCCTGCGGAGTTCGAGGCGCACTTCGACTCACCCCAGGCCATCGACCTGGGAGACACCCCATGACGCGCCTGACCGTCCGCCCCGGCATCCCGTACCGCCTCGGTGAGGGCGACCAGAAGGTGTCGCTCGCGCTGAAGGAGGTCCACGACGACCCTCCGTCCGCCACCCTCGGCGTCGTGCGGGACCGCCGTACGGTCGAGCGCGAGCTCCACGTCGGCGACGAGGTCGAGCTGGCCGGGTCCGCCTGGACGGTGGTGCGCATCGAGGCGACACCCCGCCCGCGCGTGGACCTCGAGGCGGCGTCGTGAGCGCGCGCCGGACGGTGCCGGTCCTGGCCGTCGCCGTGCTCGTCCTGGCGGGGTGCACCCAGCCCGCCGACCCCCCGGAGTGCGTGGGCGACGTCGTCGAGGGCGCCGAGCGTGTCGCGGTGATGGTCCCGACGCCGCTGTCGGGTGGCGGGCGGGCCGTCGTGGCGGAGGTCGACATGGCAGCCTCCCCGCCGACGGCCGACCTGAGCGTGACGGCGCCGTCGCGCGACGGGTTGCTGCGGGTGGACGCGTCGGTCGGGAGCGTGTTCGACGCCGAGGGTGTCGAGTACGAGGTGGTGCGGGTGTGCGAGAGCGGGCTCGACGTGGTGCCGCAGAGCTGAGGACCGGCGGGCCCTACGCCCCTGCCCGGGTGACGATGGCCTGCACCTCGCCGACCCGCACCGGTGCCGAGCGCGTGAACTCCAGCGGGATGTCGCCGGACTGTCCGCCGCCGGTCCAGTGCACGACCCACCGCGACGTCGCCGTCACGGTGTAGGCCAGGTCGGGCTCTCTCGCCGAGGACCGACCGTACGTGTACCCGCACGTCGGCGACTCGTCCCCGAGCGTGGCGTCGTACGGGGTGCCCGGTCCGTCGCACACCACCGGGCTGCCGCCGTCGCCCATGTCCCACACGACGGACTCCAGGGTGGCCGTGGCCGTGACGGTCACCGCGCCGGCCGACGCGCTCCGCGTCATCGGCCCGACCGTGTGCTCGTCGGGGTCCGCGATCCACAACCAGGTCTGCAGACCCACGACCGACAGCGCATCCTGGGCGGGGCTCATGCCGAGCTGGCCGGCCCGGAACTCCATCTGCGCGATCGCCATCTGCGCCAGCTCCCGCGGCGCAGGGCCGGGCTGTGCGGTGGCGAACCAGACGTACGTCGTCCACATCGCGCTGGAGTACGGCTGCGGGATCATGCACCGGTAGATCACCCCGTCGGTGCGCCCTTCCCACGCGGGGTCGTCGGCCGGAGGCTGCGGCTCCGCCAGCTGCAGGTAGCACGAGCGGGAGTCCGACCAGGTGCCCAACGAGCTGACGCAGTCGATCACGTCGTCGGACAGGTCCCTGCACACCCGGGGAGCAGTCGAGCCGCTGCCGCCGCCGGGCGGGGGCGGGGGCAGCTCGCTCGGGGGTGCACCGGGCGCCTCGGCCGAGACGTCGCACCGCCCGTTCAGGTCGGTCACCTCGCACTCGGGGTCAGCCGCGGCCGGGAGCGCACCGAGGAGCAGGACGACGGCCGTCAGCAGGGCGGCCGCGACCCGCGTCAGCACGTCCGCGCAGGGTCGGACGCGACGTCGTCGACCGTCCAGAGCCCGTCGGTGTTCTGGACGGTGTACCGGACGACGAGACGCGTCGGCTCGTCGGGGTCGAGGCGCGACGACCCGTCCGCGAGGAGGATGTCCACGTCGGTCGTGTCGACGCACGCGTCCAGGACGACGCGCTCACGTCCGCCGCCGTCCGGACCGGCGTCGTACTCGGCCACGGTGACGTCGTCGATCGTCGTGGAACCGGTCTGGCGGCTCCCGCTCGCAGCCCGCTGCTCGTGCAGGTCCTGCGCGCGGACGCGCAGCTCACCGCCCACGAGGCCCGCCATCGGTGCCCAGTCCGCGTAACCCGCCTGACCGACCGCGTCGGAGGTGGCGATCAACGCGGTGAGTGCGGCGGTGGCCGCGTCGACGGCGGCCTGCTCCTGGGCGGCAGCCGGGTCCGTCGTCGGGGTGCCGGTCGGGGTGGCCGAGGTCGTCGTGGTGCTCGTGCTCGTCTCGCCCGGCGAGCCAGGGCTGCACCCCACCGCCACACCGGCCACGGCGATCACGACGACGGCGATCCATGCTCGGCGTGCCACCCGCGATCCCCCGTCGTCGATGTCCGTCCCGGCGCCGGTGCGCCGCGAGGAACTTACCGCACCCCCTCAGTAGGAGAGGTGGAGGGTGGTGGTGGTCCCGTCCGTGAAGATCGCCTCGACATCGACGCCGTCGATGTGCGCCTCGCCGAGCTCGTCGCCGGGGAACCAGAGCGCGAAGTGCCCCTTGTTCACGGTGGCGACGACGTCCCCGTGCGACCGGCTGCGGTAGACGACGCCCACGACGTCGGTACCAGAGGTGCCGTCGATCATGGAGATGTCCCCGGCGCCCGTCGTGCCCGTGCTGAGGGTGAAGGCGTACAGCTCACGGGGTCCGGGTGCGACGTAGCCGGACGGCGTCCCCCAGGAACCGATCATCCCTGTGCCGGTGTCGTCGGTGATGCACACCGCCGAGAACCCACCGGCGCCGGCGAGCACGACCGTCGTCCAGGCGCCACGGCGTTCCGCGATGACCGGCTCGGTCCCGGAGAGGTCGGGCTTGACCTGGCTCGGCCCCTCCTCGTACTGCTTGCGGCAGCGCTCGGCCGCCTCGGGCGTCTGCTCGGGGGACACGTCCGTCGGCGCTGCCGTCCAGGTCGCGATGGCCTGGTCGTCGCCGGAGAGAGACGGCAGGACGACCAGGGCGACGGTCGCCGCGACCGCGACGCCGGCGACCAGGACGACCTGACGGGCGGTCCGTCGGGGCCGGGGCGCCGGTGCGGCCGGCGGCACCGGGTCGGTGGTCAGGATGGTGCGCAGGTCGGCGCGGGCACGAGCGGAGCCGGGATCGACGTGACGCTCGGCGGGGTCCAGCATGCGCAGGGTGGCGGCGATGTCGTCGTGGCGGTTCATGGTGCGGTGAGCCCTTCAGCGATGCGGGCCGGCACCGCGGTCTGCTGTGGCAGGTGGTCGAGGTGGAGTCGCAGCGCTCGGCGGGCGCGGCTGAGACGCAGCCGGAACGCGACCGGCGAGATGCCCAGGACGGCGGCGGCCTGCGGTGCGCTGAGCTCGTCGAACGCGGCGATGGCGAGGGCCTCCTGGTGCGTCTCGGAGAGGTGCCTCCAGGCGCGACCGACGTCGACCGCGCTGACCACACCGTCGGTCTCCGCCGTGGTGGCGGCGACGACGACCGGCTCGTCGGCGAGGCGCACCCCCAGCGCGCGGCGGCGGTGCTCGCCCCGCTGGGTGTTGAGCAGGAGGTTCCGGGTGATGCCGAAGGTCCACGCCCGGGCGTCACCCGGGTCGCGCGGCAGCTCGTCGAGGCGACGCCAGACGACCAGGAACGCGTCGGCGACGACGTCGTCGGCAAGGTCGGGATGTGTCCGTCGCTGGACGAAGCGCAGGAGGTCCGGGTAGACCGCGTCGTACAGCGCGGTGAAGGTGCGCTCCCTCGCGGGGGCACGACGTGCGTCGCTCATACCCGGTACCTGTCCACCACCCGAGCATGTGTGTCACGCGTCGATCGGTCTGCTGTGCCACGCCGGAAGGGCCACGGGCGTCGTCACTCGGGCGGCGGGCAGACGCCGGCGGAGCCGGTCGGTAAGGTCCGCGCATGGCGCGACGGGGCGAGCTGCAGGAGGTCCTGCTCGACGACGACGCTGCCGCGCAGGACGCCGACCCGGTCGCCGCGACCGGACGTCGCCGTGTTCCCGTGACGTGGCTCGTCGGCGGGGTGCTGGTCCTCGGTGCCGGGCTGGGCGCCACGCAGTGGGTCGTGACGGAGCGGGAGCGCGCCGCGGACGCCGCGCTCGCCCGGGTGCCCGGGGTGATCTCCCCGGTGGACGAGGTGCTCGTCGCCGGGCGTCGGGTTCCCGCCCGGGAGGCCGGCGCGCTGTTCGGCTATGCGGGGGGCATGGTCGATCGCGCAGCCGACGGCTCCCAGACGTACACGCGGTTCGGGGGGGCCTGGTCGACCCTGCTCCTGGGTCCGGTCGCGGTGCTCGCCGAGCAGGAGCCCTCGACGATCGTCGGTGGGAGCTGGTGCGTGGACGACGTCGTCCCCGGCGGCGACATCGGCTCGGCTGCGAGGGTCGTCTGCCTGATCTCCGACGGTGCGGTCGTCGTCGAGCCCAGTGGGAGCCTCGAGCGCGTGCCGGCTAGCGCGCACGAGGTCGTCGTGCTGTCCACCGCCGCCGGCCGGGTGCTGGCGCGGTGGCCGGTGGACGCGGGCGACACCCTTGCGGTGCTGCCCGACGACACGGTCGCGATCGCGTACTCCTCCCCGGCCGGCACCACCGTGGCCGGCTTCGACACCCTCTCGGGAGAGCAGCGGTGGTCGAGGACGGACCCGTTCGTCGACGGTGTCACCTACTCCGAGAACGACCTGTCGGCGTCGGTGTACCGCGCGGGCGACCTGCTCGCGTACTCCCCGACGGGTGGGCCCCTGCGGTTGCTGTCGGCGGAGGGGGACGTCGTGCGGGACCTGACCGAGGAGGTCGGCACCGGCGCCCACGGCATGGGGTGGGCGACCGACGTGGACGGCACGATCTCCTGGCAGGTCACCACGACGGACGGGGTCCGCACCACGTTCCTGTCGCCCGACGGCGACCCGGCGGCGGACGTCACGATCGGGGGGAGCCGCTTCGACACCGCACTGGACGACGGCAGCGTCCCCGGGCTGGTCCTGACCCGGGACGACATGCTCCGCGGGTGGGACGCGGACACAGGGTCTCGGCGGTGGTCGAACGACACGGTGATCGACGCCTCGCACGCGCTGATCATGCGGGGCAAGGTGTTCGTCGGGAGCACGAGCGGTCTGCGCGCGCTGGACGGAGCGACGGGCCAGGTCCTGTGGAGCACCAAGCCGGGACGCGGGTGGACCCTCGGATCGACGATGTTCACCGACGGGCGGCACCTCCTCGTCCCGGTCACCGCCGTCACCGCAGGTGACCGGAGCCAGCTGGTCGCGTACGACCCCGCGACCGGGCAGGAGGTCTTCCGCGCCGACTTCCCGGCCGGCGTGAGCCAGGTCGTGCCGGCGGGCCGCAGCCTGGTCGGGCTCGACATCGCCGCGAACGAGTACGTCGTGCTGGGCTGAGCCGGCGGATGCTGTCGGCGACGGCACCCGCCGGCCGCTGATCAGTCCTCGGTGACCTCGGGAGCCGCGACGGCGTTCTTGCGGGACCGCTGGACGAGGACGCCGACCAGGATCACGAGGCCGAGCCCGGCGAAGGCGAGGGCGACCGGCAGGGGGCCGACGGAGTCGAGGAACCGGGAGATCCCCCCGTACCTGCGGCGGGTGCTGTCCGGCTGCGCGATCTCGTCCCAGAGGGGCGTGAACGGGACCACCGCGATGGCGAACAGCACGGCGGGGAGGAAGAAGTCGGTCCAGGACGACTCGTCCTCGTCGGTGTCGATGTCCAGGTCGGGCGTGGTGCTGGGCGCAGAGTTCATGAGTCCGGTTTCTCGGGGAGGGAGGGCGCCTGCTGTCGGCGCGGGGGAAGGCTAACCGGACCCGTGGGGGGTTGAGTGCCGGAAATTTCCGGCATGTGACGGGAGGAGACCACGCAGCACGCCACGGATGACGTCGGGGAACACGTCGTCGGGTTGCCGTGTGCTGCCCGGGTCGAGCCTCGCGAGGTGGGGGTGGTCGCCCCGGGGGATGACCTCGGCGAGGTAGGCGGCCTGAGCCTGGGCACGCTCGGGGTCGGGAGCGCTGTCCATGGCGCGGGCGAAGGAGCTGATCAGCGAGTTCAGGACGGCGTACGCGACGAGCTTCTGGCCGTCGTGGGCGGGGTGCTCGGCCAGGACGGCCATGACGTGCTCGCTCACCCGGAGACCGTGGGGTCCGACGACGGGCGCGGTGACGACCTCGGTGAGCCACAGGTGTCGACGGTGGATCTCCAGGCCTTGCACCGCGAGGGCGACGAGGTCGTCGAGCCAGTGGCCCGTAGGTTCGTGCAGCACGTACTCGCCGGCGGCGTGATCGACCATGAGGTCGATGAGCTCCTCGCGGCTGGTCACGTGGCGGTAGAGCGATCCGCCGCCGGTACCGAGCTCCGCCGCGACGCTGCGCATGGTGAGGGCGGCAAGACCGTCCCGGTCGGCAGCGTGGACCGCGGCGAGGGTGACGGTCTCGCGGGTGTGCCGTGGGGGGCGGCCGACGCCGGAGCTCGTCGCACGGAGCCAGACCACCTCGGGTGACATGGTCCGCGCCCCTCAGGCGATCCGCTCGAGCCAGGCCCGCAGCGGTCGGGTCCCGTCGTCGCCGGCCATCGCGGCACGGACCGCCTGGGCACCCTGCCGCAGGGTTGTCGACGAGGCGGCGTCCTCGATCCGCGCGGCGAGCTTCGCGGCGGTGACCTGCTTGACGGGCAGCGGGCTGCTGGCCGCTTGAAGCGCGGTGAGGCGTCGCGCCCAGAAGGGCTGGTCGGTGTGGATCGGTAGGGGGACCGACGGCACCCCGGCGCGGAGTGCCGCGGCGCTGATGCCCGCACCGGCCTGATGGACCACGGCCGCGGCGCAGGGCAGGAGCCACTCGTGCGGTACGTCGCCCACGTGGAGCGCCCGGTCGGTGCCGAGGCGCTCGGCGACCTCCCGGAGCTGGTCGCCCTGGAGCACGACCCGGTGGGTCCCGCTGGTGAGCGCGTCATGGACCGCGTCGGCGACCGCGGCGCCGGGCGGGAGGCTGCCCAGCGAGACGACGACGGGGGCCGGGCCGGCGGACAGGAAGTCCTCGAGCTGCGCGTCGGGGCTCCAGAGCGGTGCCGTCGGCGGCCACCAGAACCCGTCCAGGGTGAGGGACGACGGCCAGTCGCCGGGGCGAGGGAGGACGGCCGGGCTGATCCCGTGGTGCACCGGCAGCCCTTGCTCACGACGTCGGCGCTGCGCGGTACGGCGGGCCTCGGGAGGCAGGCCCAGCTCAGACCGGATCCGGGCGCACGCCGGGTCGTAGGGGGTGCGCACGAGCTGCGAGAGGCGACCGGCGAGCCGGTTGCCGATCGCGCCCAGGTCGTGCGCGCTCGCGATCATCGGGGGGTAGTCGCGGCTCGGCTGCGCGGGTTGCAGGAGCGCCTCGGCCGACGGGACGCCCAGGTGCTCGGCGAGGTCGTGACCGTACGGCGAGATGGCGTTGGTGAGGACCGCATCAGCCCCGGGTGCTGCCGCGAGCGCCGCTGACGCCGCAGCCTCCATGTAGGTGCGGAGCGACTCCAGGTAGGCCCGCACCCCCGGCTTGGACGCGGGATCCGTACCTGGAGCCGGGGTGAGCGTCGCGGTGACGGGGACGTGCGTCGCGCCGGCGTCGCGCACGAGGGTCCCGTACTCGGTGTTCGCGACGATCGTGACGTCGTGCCCGTCCGCGACGAAGGACGCGGCGAGCCCGGCTGCGGGCGCGACGTCGCCGCGGGTACCGGGGGCGAGGACGAGGACGCGCATCAGATCTCCTTTGCGAACAGTGTTAGCAAAGGCTACCAGGGTGACGCGTGGAGTCGTCGCGCCACGCGACGCGTCCCTCAGGACCCTGAACCGTTCGTCTGGTCGTCCTTGTCGGTCTCGCGGGGTGGCACCACTGTCTGCCGCGCGATCCGGTGCGGGTACGGTCGTGCCCGCTGACCCGGGAGCTCCGGGCGACGGGAGGGACACATGCGTTCGTCGGTCGTGGTGACGATGGTGGTCGCCGGTGTCCTCGGGCTCGCCGGGTGCACGGGTGGCGACGACCCGGAGCCGTCCGGGACGGGCTCGGCGGCGGCGGACGCGCCGGGCGGGACGGTGCAGCAGGCCGGCACGGTCTTCGACGCCACGTTCCCGGTGCCGGGCGACCCCGACGCCGCGGTGCGCGTCGAGGTGGAGCCGCTGGTCGTGCAGGGCAAGACCATGGAGCTGCGCGTCTGGTTCACGCCCGACGACGACTCCCTCGCCGACGGTGAGACCGTCAACATCTACGGGATGACGGGCGACGGTGATCTGCGCCCCGCGCTGAACGACCTGGAGCACCTGACGCAGTACTTCGTCCTGAGCGAGACCGGGCAGTACTGGGAGACGGACAACGTGTCCGCGAAGGCCGCCGACGGCGAGCGGGTGCTCTACCAGGCGTGGTTCGCGGCACCGACCGAGCAGGTCGAGGCGCTCGACCTGTCGCTGGTCGCGTCGTGGGCACCGTTCGAGAACGTCCCCGTGACGTACGAGGACTGAGCCGTGCGACCGATCGCCCGTCGACTGCCGGCTGCGGCCGCGCTCACGCTCGTCGTCGCCGTGCTCGTCTCCGGAGCCTCCCCGGCGACGGACGACGCGACGCCCCTGACGCTGGACGACTTCCCTGCCCTCACCGAGGGCGTCCTGACCAACCGGCTGTTCGCCGTGCGGGACTACAGCGGGTCACCGGCGTTCTTCACCGTGCGGCCCTACGAGGCGGACCCGGCGATCCGGCAGGTGGAGCAGGTCGAGCAGGAGCAGGACCAGACGTCGGTCACGCTCGCGTCGGACATCCTCTTCACCGTCGACGGCAGCGACCTGTCCGAGCCGGCGCGCGCGGCGGTCGGAGGGCTCGTCGCCCAGGTCCCCGCGGGGGCCACAGTCACGGTCGACGGGCACACCGACTCCGTCCTCGACGACGCCTACAACCAGGCGCTGTCGGAGCGCCGCGCTCAGTCGGTGGCCGCCGCGGTCGCTGCGGCCCGTCCGGACGTCGTGCTCGACGTGCACGGGTACGGCGAGTCGCGCCTGCTGGTCCCCGAGGAGGGCGAGGACGTCGCCGACGACCGCGCCCAGAACCGTCGCGTCGAGCTCCGGTACTCGGGCGCGCCCCCCACGCCGACGGCGTCCGCGGCACCGTCGGGCACCCTCGGCAGCGCGGCCGCGGGGCCCTACGGAGACGCCGGCCTCGTCGTGCCCGTACCGGAGTCGCTCGAGATCGAGCAGACCGTCGACGCCCCTGGGCGGCCGGGCGAGAAGCTGCGCGTCGGGGTGGAGAGCCTCGAGGTGCGCGGGGCGTCGATGCGGCTGCGGATCGTCGTCGAGCGGCTGGGCGGTTCCAGCGAGCCGGCGACGCTCTACGAGCTGATGGACCGCAGCCCGCTGCGCCCGACCGTCGCGGACCGCACCCGCCTGGTCGAGTACCGCACGCTGTCGAACACGGGCCAGCGCTGGTCGACCGACGAGCTGGCCCTCGACCTCCTCCCCGGCGTGCCCGTGCGGTTCGAGGCGACGCTCCCGGCACCGCTCTACCCGACCGAGGCGCTCGCGGTCAGCGTCGACTCCCGCTGGTCGACGTTCGAGGACGTGCCCGTCGCCTTCCCCTGACGGCTCACCGGGCGTCGGAGTGGTGGGGTAGATGTCGGGCCGGCGCCGAGGCGTACGCCGTGACGGCGACGGTCGCCTGGGCCGCTCAGGCGTTCGAGCTCCGGTCGATCCCCAGGGTGGCGACGAGGTCCTCGTGGAGCTCGAACCAGACGCGGTGGCAGGAGTCGACGTCGGTGCGGTCGACCCAGCCGGTGTCTCCGGCGTGGGCTCGGCGTCGCGCCGCGGCGAACCGGGTGTCGTAGCCCTCGAACCGGGCCAGGAGCCGCCCGAGCCGGTCGACGAGCGGCGTGAGGCCCTGCTCGATCGCGGCGAGCTCGTCCAGGACGCGGGTGTCCCACGCGGTGTCGGCGTGGTCGTTGGTGGCGAGCCGGTCGTCGGGGGTGGGGCGCAGCTGCCAGGCCGTGCAGGCGCGCTGGAGCCGTGCGTTCAGCGGCAGGAAGTCGCCGTGGACCTCGCGGACGTCGTCCTCGCCGTCGCAGGAGGAGAGCTCGGCGGCGAGCAGGCGCTCGTCCTGGGCCCGCCCGCGGTCGGTCAGGGACCAGCCGCCGAGGTCGGCGAACGCGGCGTGTTCCACCCAGCCGTAGGCCTCCGCGTCGCGCAGCAGCTCCTCGGTCTCGGCCGGGTCGAGGTCGAACCGACGGGCGACCGTCGCGGTGTCGGCGAACCCGACGATGCGCACGGCGTGCAGCGTCAGCAGGTCGGGGGCTGACTCCCGCGTCACGACGCCGTCTCCCGTCGGGCGGTGAGCCTGGCGTAGTGCTGCTGGCACGCCTGCCGCGACCTGAACCCCATGGCCTCGGCGATCTGGGCCCAGGTCAAGCCTGCGCTGCGGGCGACGAACAGCAGGCCGTCCTCGAGCCCGTCCACCTCGGCGCGCGCCGCGGGCATCAGGGTGAGGGCACGCAGGAGGTCGTCGGAGGTCAGGTCGCCCGAGCGCCACAGGGCGAACTGCACGAGGTCCACCGCGGACGGAGGGACCGGTGCGGGACGCCACGGGCGGTCGTCGAGCCGGTCGGCACCCCGGTGGAGGAGCTGCTCACGTGCGTCGTGCTCGCGCCGGGCCTGCGCCTGGTCGGCGGCGGCCGCGTCCTTGCTCTGCATGCGCGCCATCGTGCATAGTCAACAGAATGTTGTCAACGACCCTCGTCCCGCTGCACGACGCCGTGCCTCGGACGTGCGGGGGAAAGGCGGGCGCGCTCGGCGCACTGCTGCGCGCGGGGCTGCCGGTCCCGGACGGGTTCGTCCTCCCGATCGCCTACCGCCCGGTGGACGGTGCGCTCCCCGACGACCTGCGCGCCGCCCTCGGGAGCGCACCGGTCGCGGTGCGGTCCTCGGCGGACGACGAGGACACCGGCCTCGCGTCCGCGGCGGGCCAGTACGAGAGCGCGCTCGGGGTGCAGGGCGTCGACGCGGTGGTCGACGCGGTCCGCGCGTGCTGGGCGTCGTTGCACTCGGCCCGGGCGGTCGCCTACCGGGGCGCGTCGGCCACGAGCCCGAGGATGGCGGTCCTCGTGCAGCGCCACCTGGACGCCGAGGTCTCCGGGGTGATGTTCACGCCCGGGGGTCCGGGCGGGCCGACGCAGATCGAGGCGTCCTGGGGGCTCGGCCCGAGCGTCGTCGGCGGCACGGTCACGCCGGACGCCTACCGCGTGGACGCGGACGGGACGGTCACGCGCACGGTCGCGGACAAGCGGACCCGCCTGGACCGGCGCGGCACGCAGGTCGTGACGAGCGACGTCCCCGAACCCGACCGCCGTCGACCGACCCTCGACGACGCCACCGCCGCCGGGCTCGCGGGCCTCGGCCGGAGCATCGCCGCGGTGCTCGGCGGACCGCAGGACGTCGAGTGGGCGCTCGTCGGCGGTGACCTCTGGGTCCTGCAGGCCCGGCCCACCACCGCCGACCTGCCCGAACGGCCGTCGCGCCCGGTCCGCTCGCCCGCGACGCTCGTCGGGACACCGGGCAGCAGCGGCACCGCGACCGGTACCGCGCGCGTCGTCCGCGGTCCGGGTGACTTCGCCGGTGTGCGCCCGGGCGACATCCTCGTGTGCCCCTGGACGGACCCGAGCTGGACACCGCTGCTGCGCCTCGCCGCCGGGGTCGTCACCGAGACCGGCGGGGTGCTGTCGCACGCCGCGATCGTCGCGCGCGAACGTCGGATCCCCGCCGTCCTCGGCATCACCGGCGCGACGACCACGCTGCACGACGCCACGACCCTCACCGTCGACGGCACCGCCGGCACGGTCACGAGGCACCGATGAGGACGGCCAGGGGCACGCGTCACCTCTACCTCGCCCGCCACGGCGAGGCCGACGCGTTCGGCGAGCTCACCGACACGGGCCGACGGCAGTCCGAGCTGCTCGGTGAGCGTCTCGCGCGCGTCCCCGTCGACGCCGTGTGGCACTCACCCCTGCCGCGCGCCGTCGCCAGCGCGCACGAGGTCGCCCGGCACCTCCCCGGCGTCCCCGTCGCCGCGGCCCCCGAGCTGGTCGACCACGTACCGCACGTCCCGCCCCCGAGCGAGATCCCGACGCCGTGGCTCGGCTTCTTCGACGGCTACGACGCTGCCGAGGCGGCGTCGGGGCGTGCGACCGCGGACGCCCTGGTCGCCCGGTTCGCGTCGGAGGTGGACCCCGTCACCGAGAGCGGCGACACGCACCTGGTCCTCGTCACGCACGCGTTCCAGATCGCCTGGCTCGTGCGGGACGCGCTCGGTGCACCCCCGTCGCGCTGGCTCGGGCTGAACAGCGGGAACGCCGCACTGACGGTCATCGAGTACCGGATCGGCCTGCCGCCCGCGCTCGTGGTCTTCAACGACATGAGCCACCTGCCGGCCGCACTGCGCTGGACAGGTTTCGCCGACGTCGTCAGGCCGTAGCGCTCAGGGCTGAGGCGGCCCGTCCACGCCGTGCACGGGGTCCGTGCCCGCGCGGGGCGGGAAGGGTTCCCAGGTGCCGGGGTTCAGCCGCAGGGTGCAGCCCTGCGCCACGGCGCGGTCGGTCAGGTCCTGGGCGGGGTAGCCGTCGGCGACCATCGCGTCCTCGACGGCGCGGGCGATGCGCTCGGGGTGCCGGCTGCCGAGGTACCACCACACGAACGGGGTGCGGCGGGCCCGGGAGCCCGGCCGGACCGCGTCGGTGACCTCGACCACGCCGGGGAGGTGCCGCCACCCGCCGAGGGCGGAGTCCAGGCCGTTGAGGGCCAGGGCGGTGCCGCTGGCGGCGCCGTGCCGGAAGTGCGGCGACGACGACGTCCGCCCCGGCAGCCGACCCAGCAGGTTGGAGCGCCGCACCACGCGGACGCGGCCGGGGTCGATCGTGGACCACGGGATCACGAAGGGTGACTTCGTGCGCATCCCGACGACCAGGCCGTGCTCGCAGACCCGGTGCCGCTCCGCGACGCCGACCCCGACCAGCAGCGCGACGAAGAGCAGGAACGTGCAGCCGACGGCCGCCGCGACGATCCGGCCCTGCGCCTCGGGCAGGGCGACGGCCAGCGCGCCCCAGGGGAGCACGACGACGGCAGCGAGGATCCAGAAGACCGTGCCCGGCCAGGAGCGGAACGTCGCCCGGACGGCACCCATGTCCTGCCGGCCCTGGTCGGCCACGGCCAGCAGGCGGTCCAGGGACGCGTCGTCGGGGCCGCCCAGCTCGAGGAACTCCCGCTCACCGCTCACGGTGCGGCCAGGACGTCGTGCCAGTACGTCAGCACGGACTCACGGTCGGCGCCCCGGTAGCCGACGTCGTCGCCGACGGCCGTCGAGACGTAGGAGCCGTGCGGCCCGGTGAAGACGCCGCTCCAGGTCTCGCCCACCGTGTCACCGAAGTCCAGGCGGGTCACCGTGAGCGCAGCAGCTGCTCGCGGGCGGTCGTCGAACCGTCGGCGAGGCCCTGGACGATCGCTGCCGTGGCCACCACGACGCCGCCGATCGCGGCGAGCGCTGACTCGGCGGCGGCAGCCACCTGGCCGTCCCCGGCGAAGACCATGCCCACCCCCTGCTGGATCGTGCGGCGCTCGCCCGGCCGCGACCGCACACGTTACCGACCTGCGCCCGTCCATCGGTCCGGTACGGGGGGATCTGTCACCCGGACGGCACGCGCGGATCCGTCCAGCACTGTGATCGTGCACAGCGACCCTGGGTCCCGAACAGAACGAAAGGGTTAGGCGACGGCGCACGCCATGGGAGGCTCGCTACTGTGAGCGATCACAGGGTGGAGCACGCCTCACGGTGGGCGTTGCACACCGCACGACAATCACTGGAGATTGCGCGTGAACACTCGGAAGCGTCTCACCGCGATGGGGATCGCAGCCCTGCTGACGGCGACGGCCGCAGCCGTCGCCGTCCCGTCGCCCGTCCAGGCCGCGAACAGCCTGTCGATGCTCGGCGGTGACGTGTCGAGCCTGCAACGCAGCCTCGACCTCGGCGTGAAGTACTACGACGCGAACGGGAGCCAGAAGCACCCGCTCGACATCCTCAAGGGCGCCGGCATGAACTACGCGCGGCTGCGCGTGTTCAACAACCCGGCGTCCGGGTACAACAACCCGAGCAAGGTCCTTGCCTACGCCAAGGAGGTCAAGTCGCGCGGCCTGAAGCTCATGGTCGACCTGCACTACTCCGACACGTGGGCGGACCCGGGCAACCAGTGGAAGCCGTCGGCGTGGGCGAACCACGGCATCGCGCAGCTGCAGAAGGACGTCTACGACTACACGTACTGGCTCTGCACGAGCCTGAAGGCGCAGGGCACGACGCCGGACAGCATCCAGATCGGCAACGAGATCAACGTCGGCATGCTCTGGAACGAGGGCAAGGTCTCCAACAGCAACTTCACCAACCTGAGCCTGCTGCTGAAGTCCGGCTACAACGCGGTCAAGGCGTGCAGCTCCTCCACCCAGGTCATCATCCACACCGCCAACTCCGACAGCGTCGAGCACCTGACGTGGTTCTACGACGGGATCAAGAACCAGGGCGTGAAGTGGGACCTCACGGGCCTGTCGTACTACTGCTTCTGGCACGGCGGGCTGGACGCCCTGTACTCGGCGGTGTCGACGGCCCGCACCCGGTACGGCAAGCCGGTCGTCCTCGTCGAGACGTCCTACCCGTTCACGACGGCGAACGCGGACTCGCAGGCGAACAGCGCCAACGGCACCTGCGCGGGCTTCGACGCCAGCTGGGCAAGCCAGGCGACGATGTTCCAGTACGTCCAGAACACGGTCCGGAACGCCGGTGGGATCGGCGTCTTCTACTGGGAGCCCACCTGGACCGCCGTGCAGGGCAACGGCTGGGACCCGTACAACATGAACGGCACCGGGAACGGGTGGGACAACCAGGCGATCTTCAGCTGGAGCGGCCGGGTCAACCCCGGCTTCCGCTGGACCCCCTGACGGCCTCAGGCGGTACGTTTCTCCACCATGAGCGGCCCCCACGTCCTCCTCACCATCGCGGTCGCGCTCCTCGTCCTGGGCGTCGTGGCCCTGCCGGTCGGCATCGGACTGCTCTCTCGGGCCCGCAGCGTCCGTCGGATCCAGCTCCCCGCCCGCGTGGTCAGCAAGGTCGGCATCGTGGCCGGCGACGTCATGACCGTCGAGTACCCCGGTCCCGACGGCGCACCCTTGCGCGCCGAGGTCTTCGCCGCGTTCCGGCAGGGCCTCGGCGCGACGCCGATGTTCCACGGGTACGTGTACGTCAACCCGGACGACCCCACCGACGTGAAGACCCGCCCTCAGGGGAAGGTCGGTCCCGGGTGGACCGTCACGATCATCGGCATCGTCCTGCTGACGGCAGGGCTCGTCGTGCTGCTGGTCGCGCTCGCCGGCCTGTGGATCCAGAGCATCCCGGTGGTCGGCTAGCGGTGCTGCTCGACAGGTTCGCCGGGGGCTGGTCGGTGGACCGCGCCGTCGTCGACACCCGTGCCGGGGCGGACGGCCACCTGAGCGGCACGGCGCGGTTCGAGCCCACCGGCGACGGGTCCCTGGCCTACGTCGAGTCGGGGGTGCTGACGTTCGGCGGGCACGTGAGCCCAGCGGGTCGACGGCTGCTGCTGCGGGGTGCGGGCGGCCGGTCGGTCGACGTGCTGTTCGGCGACGGCCGCTTCTTCTACCGGTTCGACCTCGTCGACGACCGCTGGACCGGCGAGCACCCGTGCGCCGAGGACATCTACACCATGACCGGACGGTTCCTCGACGCCGACAGGTTCGAGGAGATCTGGCACGCCCTCGGCCCGTCGAAGGACTACCGCCTCACGACGACGTACCGACGGTCCGCGTCCTAGTCAGTCGTCGATCTCCGCGGTGCCCGACCGCTCGAGCTCGTCCAGGTGGTCGAGCATCGCCCGGACCTGCTCGGGCGGGTGCCCGACCCAGTCCTCGACCTCCCCGACGACCCGGACCGGCTCGCGGGTGCGGTAGGACCGCGTCGGGTTCCCGGGGAACCGCTTGTCGGTGACGTTCGGGTCGTCCTCCAGGGCGCCCGTGGGCTCCACGACGTAGATGCGACCACGCCCGGGACCGTGGGCCAGCTCCGCACCCCACGTCGCCGCGTCGAGCGTCGCGGTCACGTAGACGTGGCCGGCCGTCCTGCCGCCGCCGAAGTTCGAGCGCCGGCCCGGCTCGAGGACGTCGCCGACCCGGAGGTCTGCCTTGGTGCCGTGGAACAGCGCCCCCGACTCGTGGACCTCGAAGGGTGTCGGACCGGTGGTCATGTGCGTCCTCCTGTCAGCCGGCTAGGTGCGCCACAGCCGGCTCGATCACCACGGACACCCTAGGTCTCCCACCCGGGGCTCGTCCGTGCCGCACCGTTGTGAGTACAGCATTCCGTGTACTGTCACCTGCATGGCGACCGCGACGCTCACGCACACCTCCGCGCTCGCCCGGCTGGGGTACGCCCTGTCGGACGAGACGCGCACGAAGATCCTCCTGGCGCTGCGCGAGGCACCGGCCTACCCGTCGGACCTGGCCGACGCGCTGGAGGTGTCCCGGCAGGTGATGTCGAACCAGCTCGCGTGCCTGCGCGGGTGCGGGCTCGTCGAGTCCGTCCCGGACGGCCGCCGCACCTGGTACCGGCTGGCCGACCCGCAGCTGTCGTCGGCGCTCGCGGACCTGCTGCAGCTGGTGCTCGTGGTGGACCCGACGTGCTGCGGTCCGGACTGCGCCTGCGCATGACCAGCCTCGCGACCGGCCGTCGCGCCCTGCTCGAACGGCGCATCCGGTGGATCGTCGCGGCGACCATCGCCTACAACGTCGTCGAGGCCGGCGTGGCGCTGGCCGCCGGGCGGATCGCGTCGTCGTCGGCCCTGGTCGGGTTCGGGCTCGACTCGGTCGTCGAGGTGCTGTCCGCCGCCGCGGTCGCCTGGCAGTTCTCCGCCCCGGACCCGCACACCCGGGAGCGCGCCGCGATACGGACCATCGCGCTGTCGTTCTTCGGCCTGGCCGCGTTCGTCACCGTCGACGCCGTGCGGACCGTGGTGGCCGCGGCCGAGCCCGAGCACTCGACGGTGGGCATCGTCCTGGCCGTGGTCAGCCTGGCGGTCATGCCGATCCTGTCCTGGGTCGAGCGACGCACCGGCCGCGAGCTCGGGTCGGCCTCCGCGGTCGCCGACTCCCGGCAGACCCTGATCTGCACCTACCTGTCGGCCGTGCTGCTCGTGGGCCTCGTGCTGAACAGCGCGCTCGGGTGGTGGTGGGCCGACCCGGTCGCCGCCGTGGTGATCGCCGGGTTCGCCGTCCGGGAGGGCATCGAGGCGTGGAAGGGCGAGGCGTGCTGCACGCCCGTCTCCCGGCTGGTCGGCGACGAGCCGCACTGCACGGACGGCTGCTGCTGACGCGCAGTCATTGCGCCGGCACGCACCCGCCGTCGGCGATCATCCCGTCGGTCTCCACCTCGGCGTGCTCCGGGTCCAGCGTCCCGACGAGGCACAGCCCGCCGACGGAGATGATCACGCCGATCGACGACGGCGCCGCGGGGTCACCGGCCGCCTCCACCCAGGGCACGTCGGGGTCGAACCCGGCGGCCTCGAGGGCGTCCTGCACGGCGTCGACGGACAGCGGGCCGCCGACCAGGGAGGCCAGGGCGTCCTGCGCGGCCACGCGCTGCGGCTCGACCTCGGCCCGGCTGTCGTCGTCCGGCTCGAACCGCTGCCGGTACGCGTCGTTCTGCGCCATCGCCGCCTCGCCGTCGTACGGCACGCAGTCGGCCGGCATCTCCTGGCCCTCGACGATCGGGCACGCCGCGGTCGGCGTCACGGACGCCGACGGGTCCTCGGCAGCTGTGCCACCGGAGCGCCCGGCACAGCCCGAGGCGAGGAGGACGACGGCGACGATCGTGACCAGCGCGGAGCGCGTGCGGATGAGCATGCCCGCCAGGCTCGCACCGGCCCACGCCGACTGTCGTGCGGTCGGCTCGATCGTCACCGGACCGAGACCGGCCCGTTTCCCGACGGTCACCTGGGCGGGGCGCTCACCGGCACGGGCACACCCCCGAATCTCGTCGCGACGGTCAGGGCCGGTGCAGCGTGAAGACCTCGTACTCGTCGCGGACGGGGCGGCTCGCGACGAGCTGGTGCCCGCCGCCGTGGTACGCCGACACGTAGTGCCCGTTGAAGGCCCGCAGGGCGATCCGGTCGGTCATGACCTCCTCGACGCGGAAGACCTCCCACTCGCCGATCTGCGCGCGCCCGGCGAAGATCTCGCGCCCGCCGCCGGCCTCCGCGGAGAGGAAGTCGCCGTTCGGCGCGAGCAGCGCGACGCGGTCGCCGCCGAGCCGGACCAGCCCGAACGTCTCCCAGTCGCTCGGGCTCGGACGGTTCGCGACGAGCATCTGCCTGCCGCCGCCCTCGGCGACCACGAACTCGCCGTAGTGCACCTGGAGGTTCAGCACGTCGTCGACCGCGGGGAGCCGACGGGCACGCCACTGCAGGGTCAGGCGGTACGCGCGACCACCCAGACCTGCCACCACGACCTCGTGACCGGCGACGTGGGAGCTGGGCGAGCCCGGGACCAGGAACGACGTCTGGACGGGGGCGAAGTCCTCGTTCGGGATGCCCCGCACGGTGTCGTCGACGCCGGGGACGCTCCAGCCGAACATCCCGCCGTCCTGGTCCTCCTTGGCCCTCTGACCGACGACCGCGCCCATCGCGTCGGCAAGCGTCGGGGCGAGCGCCTTGATGACGTCCTGCGCGGCGGCGTCCCGGGTGGTCCCCGACCAGTCCTCCGCGGCGAGCAGGAGCGTCGCGTGCGCCGCCGACGGTCCCGCGGTGCCGTCCGGGACGAAGAACCGGTGCAGCTCGCGGTCGAGCAGCGCGGGGTGCCGGTCGACCGCGCTCGTGCCCAGGTTCTGCGGCACGAGCGTGCGGACCTCCGCGGCACCGTCCGCGCCGACCTGCGTGGTCAGGGCTCCCGTCAGGCGCAGCGAGTCGTGCCCGAGGCCGTCCGGGGCGAACGGCCAGGCGCCGCGGAACGCCGTCGGGTCCTCGCACAGCACGCCCGTGACGTGCAGCGACACCACGGTGCCGCCGGCGTAGTCGACGATCGGCTGGCGGCAGATGGGCATGACGGTCATGGGGTTCCCTTTCCTCGAGGAGACGTGCTCGGAGCGGTCAGCGCGACGACGACCTTGCCGCGGACCTCGCCCGCTTCGAGCCGGCGGTGCGCGTCGGCGACGCCGTCGAGCGGCACGACCGTGACGCGTCGCGGACGCAGCCCGGTGCGCGCCACGGCGTCGGCGACGTGCCGCGCCGCGACGGCGAGCTCCTCGGCCGACGCGCGGGAGATCGTGAAGCCGGTGACGGTCGCACCGGACAGGTAGAGGCGGCCGACGGGCAGGCGGGCGCTCGCGGCCATGCCGGCGAGCAGGACGACGCGGCCGTCGGGACGCAGGACGTCGAGGTACGACTCGAGGTCGTTGTGGCCCGCGGCGTCGACGACGAGGTCGACCGGACCGCCGAGCACGGCGACGTCAAGGGGGGAGCCGGTCGCGAGCGGCGTGGCCCCGGCGGCACGCAGGTCGTCGTGGTCCTGCGGTCGGGCCGTCGTCAGCACGGTCGCGCCAGCGGCGCCGGCGAGGTGCACCGCCGACCACCCGACGTTCCCGCCGCCGCCGACGACGAGCACGCGCTGCCCCGCGCGCAGGTGCCCGCGGTCGGCCAGGGCGAGCCAGGCGGTGACGGCCGGATGGGCCAGCGCGGCCAGGTCGCACGGCTCGACGCCGACCGGCACCGCGTACAGCCGGGCGCGGGGGACGCAGACGTACTCCGCGAGCGCTCCGTCGCGACCGTCATGGCCGAGGCTGTTGGTCCACACCTCGTCCCCGTCGGCGAACGCGTCCCGTGCGGCGGCACCCGCCCCGACGACCGTCCCGACGGCGTCGCGGCCGACGACGAACGGGAACGCGAGCGGGGTCGACCAGGAGCCGCTGCGGACGAACGTGTCGACGTGGTTGACGGACCCGTAGCGGACCCGGACGAGGACGTCGTCGGGGCCGGGCACGGGCACGGGGACGTCGAGCACCCGGATGCTCTCCGGGGGCCCGGGTCGGTCGATGGTTGCGGCTCTCACCGGCGGGAGCCTGCCAACCGGGCACGCCGGTCCGGCTCCGACCGGTCCGCGGGTGTCACGTCGCACCGGTCGACGTGTCAGGTCGGGACGCGAACCTGTCAGGTCGGGGTGGACCTGACACGCGGGGCGGCTCGACCTTGTCCCACGTGCCCGTTCTGCCCACGATCGTCCGCCATGACCATCATCGACAGCAGCCCCCTGTTCGCCGTCTCGGAATCGATCGAGGTCGACGCGTCGCCCGCGGAGGTGTTCGCGACCGTCTCCGACCTCGGCCGCAGCGGCGACTGGAGCCCCGAGTGCCGCGGCGGCACCTGGACGGGCGAGCCCGGCGCGGTCGGCTCCGTCTTCCGCGGCGAGAACTACCGCGCCGAGGACGTCGTCGGCTGGGCGCCGCTCGTGCGGGGGACGTGGTTCACCGAGGCGGAGGTCGTCGAGGCCGACGCCCCGGCGACGTTCCGCTGGGCCATGCGCACGCACACCGGTGCGACGCAGAGCAGCGTGTGGGGCTTCGTCGTCGAGGAGACCGTCGACGGCTGCCGGCTGACGCACGACTTCGTGATGCGCGAGGCGACCGAGGGGATCCACAAGATCGTCGCCGGGCTCGACGAGGCGGACCGCGAGCGCTTCGTCGAGGAGTGGGGTGCGAAGCTCGTCGACGACGTGCGCCGGACGCTGGCCCGGATCAAGGACGTCGTCGAGGCCGGCGTCGTCCGCGTCGACGTGGTCGCCGGGGCGGCGTCGTGATCTACCAGCGTGTCGGCAACCGCGGGATCCGGCTCGGGTCGCTGTTCGCCCGGGCGCACCGGCGCAACCCGCGTGCCCGGCTCACCCTCGATCACGACCTCGACCTGGTGCCGGGCCGCCGCGAGTTCGCCATGGGCGACCTCCAGGAGCTGGTGGACGACTTCTCCGCGCGGCTGTGGTCGGCCGGCCTGCGCACGGGGGACCTGCTCGTCCTCTACAAGAGCGACTGCTTCGACCTGACCCTGCTGGCGTGCGCGTGTGCGCGGATCGGCGTCGTGCCCGTCCTGCTGTCGGCCAAGCTGGACCCGGCGACGGCTGCCGCCCTCGTTCGCAAGCTCCCTCGCCCGGCTCTGCTGACGGACCCGAGCAAGCTCGCGACGCCCGGCCTCGCCGAGATCGGCGAGCATTGCGCGACCGTGCTGACGGTCGGCCCGTGGACCGAGGGCACGGACCTCCGGGCGCTCACGGGGCAGCCCGCGGTGCCCGCGGTCGACGTCCCCGCCGACAGCCCGCTGTTCGTCACGCACACGTCGGGCACCACGGGTCTGCCGAAGCTCGCCGTGCACACCAGCCGCACGATGCAGGCGCGGTACCGCCCGCAGTCGCTGCTGGCGCGGCTCATCTCCCACCGCGAGACCGTCGCCATCCACGTCTCGTTCGTGCACTCCCGCCTGTTCACCGCCCTGCCCATCGCGATCCTGCACGGGCACAGCGTCGTCCTGCTCCGCGACGACGAACCGGCCGCGGTCGCGGACCTGCTCGCCCGGACCCGGCCCGGCCTCATCGAGGCGCACCCCAACACGTTCAAGTCCTGGGAGGCGCTCGCCCACGACCCCCTGCGGCCGCTGGCGGGGACGCGCGTGTTCAGCAGCACGTTCGACGCGGTGCACCCGAGGACCGTCGAGGCCATGCTCGCGGCGTCGTCCCGGCGGGCGGCCGTGTACGTGCAGATGTACGGGCAGAGCGAGGTCGGCCCCATCGCGTGCCAGCTCTACACCCGCCGGCGCGGCATGCCCGAGGGGCGCAACGTCGGGCGCGGGTTCCCGCTGTCGACCGCGATCCGGGTCAGCCCCCGGGGCGGGCGGACGCCGAGCCGGGAGCACCCCGGGTACATCGAGGTGAAGAGCGACGGCCGCATCGTCACGTACCTCGGCGAGCACGAGCGCTGGGAGGCGCAGGTGCACGACGGCTGGTGGCGGATGGGAGACGTCGGCTTCAAGGACCCCCGCGGGCGCCTGCGTCTGCAGGACCGCGAGATCGACCTCATCGACGGTGTGCCCAGCACCCTCGAGCTCGAGGACGAGCTGCTGCGCCGCCTGCCGGACATCGCCGAGATCGTCGTCGTCGAGCTAGACGACGGCCCGGCGGCGGTGCTGTGCACGCAGACCGGCGAACCTCTCGACGACGCGCGCTGGGCCGCCGCGGTCCGGGACCTGCCGGTCGCCCGCCGCGTCGAGCTCGCCCAGGCCGACATGCCGACGACGTCCACGACGAAGGTCCGCCGGCGCGAGCTCGTCGCGCTGCTGGAGCGCCGATGACGCCGGTCGCCCTGGTGACCGGTGCCGCCGGCGGCATCGGCCGGGCGGTCGTCCTGCACCTGGCACGGCTCGGCGGTCACGTGGTGGCCGTCGACCGGGACGCCCACGGTCTCGCCGCGCTGGAGGAGGCGCCCGGGACCGTGACGACGCGCGTGGTCGACGTGACCGACGAGGGCGCCGTCGAGGCTCTCGTCGCCGACGTCGAGGCGACGCTCGGTCCCGTGACCCGGCTCGTCAGCGCCGCGGGCGTGCTGCGCCCGGCGCCGGTGCTCGACGTCTCCCGGGCCGACGTGGTCGAGACGTTCGCGGTCAACGTCGTCGGCACGGTGCTGGTGTGCCGGGCCGTCGCCACGCGGATGGTCGCCCGTGGCGGAGGGTCGATCGTCACCGTGGCGTCGAACGCCGCACGGGTGCCCCGCACCGGGATGTCCGTGTACGCGGCGAGCAAGGCGGCCGCGGAGATGTTCACGCGGTGCCTCGCGCTCGAGACGGCGGCGCACGGCGTGCGGTGCAACGTCGTTGCGCCCGGCTCGACCGACACCCCCATGCTGCGCGCCCTGTGGGAGCAGGGCGGCAGCGAGTCCGCGACCGTCGACGGCGACCTGGCGACGTACCGCAATGGCATCCCGCTCGGCCGGGTCGCGAGCCCCCAGGACGTCGCCCAGGTCGTCGCGTTCCTGCTGTCCGACGACGCCCGCCACATGACCATGCAGTCCCTCACGGTCGACGGCGGCGCCGCGCTCGGAGCCTGAACCACCCGCCTTCCCGAACCCCCTACCGAGGAGGAGCCATGCCCGGACTACCCACCGTGCAGCCCTACGTCCTGCCCGGCCGCGATGCCATCCCGGCCGCTCGGGTGCCCTGGACCGTCGACCCCGCCCGCGCGGTCCTGCTCGTGCACGACATGCAGCAGTACTTCGTCCGCGGCCTGCCCGACGTGGTCCGCGACGACCTGGTGCGCCGGGTCCGGCTCCTGCGGGCCCGGGCCGACGTGCTGGACGTCCCGGTCGCGTACACGGCGCAGCCCGGCGGCATGACGCCCCTCGACCGGGGGCTGCTGGCGGACGTCTGGGGGCCGGGCATGAGCGCCACCGCGGAGGACCGGGACGTCGTGGCTGGCCTGACGCCGAAGCCGGGCGACTGGCGGCTGACCAAGTGGCGGTACAGCGCGTTCGTCCGCTCGACGCTGCTCCAGCAGATGCGCGACGCGGGGCGCGACCAGCTCGTCATCTGCGGGGTCTACGCGCACGTCGGGGTGCTCATGACCGCGGCGGACGCGTTCCAGCACGACATCCAGCCGTTCGTCGTCGCGGACGCGGTCGCGGACTTCTCGCTCGAGTTCCACCGACTCGCGCTCGACTGGGCGGCGGACCGGTGCGCGGCTGTCGTCGTCACCGACGAGGTCTTCGCGTGACGGTCCCCGGCCGGCCCGACGACGCGCTCGCGCGGGTGCTGGGCCGGGAGCCGGGTGCGTTCGCGCTGCTGCACCGTCCCGCCGCCGGGGGTGCGGGGACCGTCGAGGTGATCGCCGGGCCGGTCCGGTCCGCGTCGCTGCTGCGGGACCTGCCGCTGGCCGGCCCGACGGGACCACCGTCGGGACCGGACGGCACGCCGGGTGACCCCGAGGTCCTCGTCCTCGTCCCGTACCGCCAGGTCACCGAGCGCGGGTTCGCCGCCGTCGACGACCGCGAGCCGCTCCTGTGCCTGACGGTCGAGTCGTACGACCGCCTGCCCGTCGCCGACGTCGCCGCGCGCCTGCCCACCGCGACGGCTCCGCTCGTCGGCGGCTTCGACGTGTCCGACGACGAGTACGCGGACCTGGTGCGGACCGTCGTCCGGGACGAGATCGCCGCGGGTGCGGGCGCCAACTTCGTCGTCCACCGGTCCTGGGAGGGCCGGCTCGGCGGACCGGCGCTGACGTCGGCGCTGGCCGCGTTCCGTCGGCTGCTCCTCCAGGAGGTCGGCGCGTACTGGACGTTCCTCGTGCACACGGGCGACCGCACGTTCGTCGGCGCCAGTCCGGAGCGCCACGTCACGCTCGAGGGCGGCACGGCCACGATGAACCCGATCAGCGGGACGTACCGGTACCCGCCGACGGGCTCGACGCTCGACGGCGTCCTCGACTTCCTCTCCGACGGCAAGGAGACGGACGAGCTCAACATGGTGCTCGACGAGGAGATCAAGATGATGTCCCGGCTGTGCCGTGACGTGCGGGTGCGCGGCCCGTACCTGCGCGAGATGGCGCGGCTGGCCCACACCGAGTACCTGGTCGAGGGACGCTGCACGGCCGACGTGGCGACGCTCCTGCGCGACACAATGCTGGCGCCCACGGTCACGGGCAGCCCGATCGAGAACGCGTGTCGCGTCATCGCGACGCACGAGCCGCGTGGCCGTGGCTTCTACAGCGGCTTCGTCGCCCTGGTGGGTCACGATGCCGCGGCGGCGCCGTGGGTCGACTCGGCGATCCTCATCCGCACGGCGGACGTGCGCGCCGACGGCCGGCTGCGGGTGGGCGTCGGCGCGACGCTCGTTCGGCACTCGGACCCCGACGCGGAGGTCGCGGAGACGACCACGAAGGCTGCGGGCATCCTCGCGGCCTTCGAGCCGGAGCAGGTGTCCCGGTTCGGCCAGGAGGACGCCGTCACTCAGGCCCTGGCCCGGCGGGGGGCACGGATCTCCGGGTTCTGGCGGGGACCGACGGGTCAGGCGACCGCGGCAGGTGGTGGACGCCGCGCAGTGGTCGTGGACGCGGAGGACGCGTTCACGCACATGATCGCGCGGCAGCTCTCGTCGGTCGGGTGGAGCACGCGCGTCGTGCCCTGGCAGGAGGCGACGGTCGACGACGTGCTGGGGGGCGACGTCGCCGTGCTCGGACCCGGACCGGGCGACCCGACGTCGCACGACCTCCCCCGGGTGAGCAGGGTGCGCGCGCTGGCGGGTGCCCTGCTGGAGGAGCGGGCGCCGTTCGTCGCGGTCTGCCTCGGCCACCAGGTCGTCGCGCAGCTCCTCGGCCTGCGCGTCCTGACGCACCCGACCCCGCAGCAGGGCCTGCAGCGCGAGATCGACCTGTTCGGGGTCCGTGAGGTGGTCGGGTTCTACAACAGCTACGTGGCGCTGTCGGGTGCGGACGGCCTCGACGTACCGGGGATAGGCAGCATCACCGTCGCGCGCGACCAGGCGTCCGGGCAGGTGCACGCGGTGCGCGGCCCGTTCTTCTCGACCGCCCAGTACCACCCCGAGTCGGTCCTCACCCTGGGCGGTGAGCGCCTCCTGCGGGACGCGGTCGAGCGGGCCGTGCGCGGCGAGGGGCGTCCTCACGCGGCGAGCAGGCCCTCCAGCCGGTCGGCGGCGAGGGTGGCCCCGTCGGTGGCACGCAACGGCACGGCGACCACCTCGGCCGCGTCACGGTAGGCGCGGTCGGCCAGGACACGGCGGATCGCGTCGCGGACCTGGCCGACCGGTGCGTCGGCGGGCAGCGAGAGGCCGGCCCCCCGCTCCTCGACGAACGCCGCGACCCGCGGCTGGTCGAGCGCGGCGACGCCCTCCTGGTCCGCGGCGCGGCCGGTCAGGCAGACGAGCGGGACGCCGTGGGAGAGCGCGCGCATGGCCGTGCCGTGCCCGCCGTGCGTCACGACGAGGTCCGCGTCGCGCAGCAGCTCGCCGTGGTCCGCGAACGGGACGGCGAGGACCGACGCGGGCACCCGGAGCCGGTCCGGGTCGACGGCGCCGATGGTCGCGACGCCCCGCACGGGCAGGTCTGCGAGGGCGTCGAGCGTGCTCTGGAGCTTGCCGACCGACGACTGGGCGACCGCCGTGCTGAAGCTCACGAGGACGAGCGGCCGGTCGTCGCGACGGTCGGTGCGCACGACGCGCGCGCGGGCGTCCGGTTCGAGCACGGGCGCGCCGTGCCCCGCGGTGGGCCACGGGCTGCTGGGGGCGCTGTCGAGCTCCGCGAGGCTGTTGACGTGCAGGACGTCGGGACGTCCCCACAGTGTGCGCAGGTCGGGCATCGTGCCGAGGCCGGAGCGCTCACGGGCCTCGGCCTGGCCGCCCATGAGCACCTCCCAGCCGTCCACGGTGCGGTGCAGGAAGGTGTGCAGCATGACGGCCGTCGGGACGTCGCTGTCCGGGGTGACGTCGAGCGCGGCGCCGAACATCGCGTCGACGACGAGCACGTCGGCGCGCAGGTCCCGTCGCAGGTCGAGCACGTCCTGCCCGACGGCGGGAGACGTGAGGTAGCTGAAGAGGCGCCCGCGGGGGTGCCAGCCGAACTGGTCGGCGTGCCGGTAGGACGACGGCAGCACGTGCGCCCGCATCCCGGCCGACTGCACGCGGGGGGCCATCTCAGGCCTCCCCGCGAAGCGCACGTCGTGCCCGCGGCGGACGAGCTCACGACCGATGCCGATGCTGGGCGGGACGTTGCCGCCGCCGTCGAAGCAGGCCCACACGAACGTCGCCACGGCTGGTCTCCTCGGGTCGCGCGAATCCGGTCGCCCACCGTACGGGCGGGTCCGGCGCGGCGGGGCCGGGCGCCCGCGTTCTGTCACGTTGACCTGGTCAGGGTCTTCTGGAACGATCTAGTAGTTCGTTCTAGTAGATCGATCCAGAAGGAGGCCCGGTGAGCGACCGTCCGAACCTGAAGACGCTCGCGGCCGCCGCGGGTGTCTCGCCGTCGACGATCTCGAACGCCTACAACCGTCCCGAGCAGCTCTCCGTCGCGCTGCGCGAGCGGATCCTCGACCTCGCCGCCGAGATCGGGTACCCGGGGCCGAACCCCGTGGCCAGCTCGCTGCGCAGCCGCCGGACCGGCTCCATCGGGGTGCTGTTCGCGCAGGACCTCACGTACGCCTTCTCCGACCCGTACTGCACCGAGCTGCTCACGGGCGTCGCCGAGGTCGCGACGAGCTCGTCCACCAACGTCCTGCTCATGCCGGTCGGGCCGCACAGCATCTCGAAGGTCTACTCGCGCGACGAGGAGCTGCGCCTCGTGCAGGGCGTGCGCCAGGCGGTGCTCGACGGCGCCATCGCCGACGGCGTCGACGGGTCCCACCCGGTCCTGCGGGTGCTGGCGGAGCGCGGCATCCCCGTCGTCAGCACCGTCGACTCGACCGGTCCGTGCGTCCTGGTCGACGACCGCGAGGCGGCCGCGGAGCTCGGCCGGTACCTGCGCGGCCTGGGCCACCGCCGGTGCGTCGTCCTCGCCGACAGCATGGACGACGGCGACCCGGTGCTGGGCGGCAGCGACGACCGCGTCTTCCCGTACGCACGGCTGCGGGCCCTCGGCGTCCGCGACGGGCTCGGCGACGAGGCCGACGTCGTCACGGTCAGCGCGGGCCAGAACACGGTCGCGTCCGGCCGTGCCGCCGCCGCCGCTGCCCTCGCGTGCGCCGTGCGCCCGACGGTGCTGGTCGCGGTGACCGACGTGCTGGCCCTCGGCGCGCTGGAGCTGCTCCACGAGCGGGGGATCACGGACGTGTCCGTGACGGGCTTCGACGACGTGCCCCGAGCGCGGGAGGCCGGCCTCACGACCGTCCGCCAGCCCGTCCGGGAGAAGGGCCGGGTCATGGCCCGGATGCTCACCGACCCGACCACCACGCAGACCCGCGTGACGCTGCCGACCGAGCTCGTCGTCCGCGCGAGCGCCCGACCCGCCCCGGCCTGACGCCGGCGCACCACCGCAGGGGGACACCATGCACACCGACCTGACTCTCGCCCTCATCATCGGCAGCGTCCGCGCCGAGCGGTTCGCACCCGTCGTCGCCGGGTGGGCACGTGAGCGCATCGAGGCGCACGGCGGCTTCGACCTCGACGTGATCGACCTCGCGGACCTGTCGATCCCGGCGTCGCTGGACGGATCGGGCGACACGGAGCTGCTGCGCCGCCGCGTCGGTGCGGCGGACGCGTTCGTCGTCGTGACGCCCGAGTACAACCACGGCTACCCGGGGTACCTGAAGACCGCCATCGACTCGGTGCTCGCGGAGTGGGAGGCCAAGCCGGTCGGCTTCGTCTCGTACGGGGGGCTCGCGGGTGGCTGCCGGTCCGTGCAGCAGCTGCGGACCGTCTTCGCCGAGCTGCAGGTCGTCACCCTCCGGGAGCAGATCGTGTTCGCGGGCGTATGGGACAGGTTCGACGAGGACGGCCGGCTCGTCGACCCGGAGCGCCACGAGGGTGCCGCCAAGTCGATGCTCGACCAGCTCGTGTGGTGGGGTCGCGCGCTGCGCACCGCCCGGCAGGAGAAGCCCGCCGCCTGACCGGCACCCTGACCCGTTCAAGCCGGACGCCTGCGTCCCGCACCCTGCCAGGAGGCCACCCATGTCCCGGACCGAGACGACCACCGTCGCCGGACCACCCGTCGTGTCGCCGCGCCGTGCCGCGCTCGCGCTCGCCGTCCTCGCCGGGGGCGCGTTCTGCTTCGTGACCACCGAGACGCTGCCGAGCGGCATGCTCACCATGATCTCCGAGGGTCTCGGCGAGCCCGTGTCGCGCACCGGCCAGATCGTCACGGCCTACGCGATCGTCGTCGTGGTGTTCTCGCTGCCGCTCACGCGGATCACGGCCAGGGTGCCGCGCCGCGGGCTGCTGACGCTGACGCTCGCCGTGTTCAGCGCTGCGACGTTCCTCGCCGCCTGGGCGCCGACGTATGAGGTACTCGTCGGCGCGCGCGTCCTCAGCGGACTCAGCCACGCGCTGTTTTGGTCCGTCGCCGCCGCAGCCGCGACGGGTCTGTTCCCGCCCGAGGTCCGCGGGCGGATGGTCGCGCGGCTCTCGATCGGCAGTGCGCTCGGACCGGTGCTCGGGGTGCCGCTGGGGACGTTCCTGGCCCAGCAGACCGACTGGCGCGTGCCGTTCGCCGTCCTCGGCTGCGTGAGCGTCGGTCTCGCCCTGTGCGTCTTCGCCCTGCTCCCGACGTACTCGCCCGAGCAGGGCGGCGCCGCCGCGGGGACGAGCCCGAGCCGGCCGCGGTTCGCCCTGCTGCTCGTCGTGACCTGCCTGGCCGTCGCCGGGGGCATGAGCGTGCTGACCTACATCGCGCCCTACGTGCTGGACCACGCCGGGTTCGCGGAGAACTCGCTGAGCCTGCTGCTCGGAGTGTCCGGTGCCGCGGGTGTCGTCGGGACGACCGTCGTCGGACGGTTCCTGGACCGGCGGCCCTGGGAGTGCCTCGTCGTGGTCCTCGCCGGGCTCGCCGTCGCGCACGCAGGGCTGTGGGCGCTCGGCTCCACACCCGCGCTGGTCGTCGCGTGCGTCGCCCTGACCGGCGGCTGCTTCGGCGCGATGGCGGCGACGCTCATGCACCGCGGGCTGCAGCTCGCGCCCGGGAACACCGACATCGCGATGGCGTCCGTGAGCACCGCGTTCAACATCGGCATCGCCGCAGGTGCCTTCTTCGGTGGTCAGGTGCTCGCGACGTGGAGCGTGCAGGGGGTGCCGCTCATGGGCAGCCTGCTGAGCGTCACCGCACTGATGCTCGTCCTCGTCGTCGAGCCCCGGCTGCCGGCCGCCCGACCCCTCGTCCGCCCGACAGAGAGCGCCTCATGACCTCCGAGCTGACCGCCACGGTCATCGTCCCCACCTACAACCGCGCCGACCTGCTCGCCCGGACGCTCGAGTCGGTCGAGCGCCAGGACGTCGCCCGGCACCGCCTGGAGGTCGTCGTCGTCGACGACGGCTCCACCGACGGCACCCGCGAGGTCGTCGAGCGCTTCAGCCCGTCGCTCGGGGCCCGGTACCTGTTCCAGCCCGACGAGGGCTACCGCGTCGCCGCCGCCCGCAACCTCGGCATCCGGGCCGCGACGGGCGACGTCTGCGTGTTCGTCGACTCGGGCGTCGCGCTCGGGCGGTCCTGCGTCGCTGCCCATCTACGCGCGCACGAGAGCACGCCTGAGCCCGTCGCGGTCGTCGGCTACGTGTACGGGTTCGAGCAGGACGACGTCGAGGCCGCGCAGATCCGGGCGGACATCGACCTCACCGACCTCGACGGCACGATGGACCGCTTCGCCCGCACCGGTCTGTGGCCCGACATGCGGGAGCGCTCCTACGCCCGCTACGACGACGACATCGCCGGGCTGCCCGCGCCGTGGCTCCTCTATTGGACGTGCAACACCTCCGCCTCCACCGCACAGCTGCGCGAGGTCGGGATGTTCGACGAGGCGTTCACCTCCTGGGGGGCCGAGGACGTCGACGTCGCGCTCCGGTTGCACCGCGCGGGCGCCCGGTTCGTCGTCGACCGCGATGCGCGAGCCGTCCACCTGCCGCACCCGAAGCGCTACGCCGACCGGGAGGACGACGTCGTCTCCAACTACCGCTACATGGCGGACAAGTACCGGGACCCGGTGGTCGACCTGCTCGCCGAGGTCCCGACGATCGACCTGCGTGACCTCAACGAGGTCATCCGCGCACGGGGTCTGGTCGTGCCGACCGCCTGACGTGCGCCACGCCACCGTCTGAGCCGTCCCGACCAGGGTCGGGACACACTGCAGGGGGACTGCATCGATGCCACGCCCGTCGTCCACGCCGCTGGTCACCGCCGATCTCATCGGCCGACCGGAGTTCGAACGGTTCTGCGAGCAGGTCTTCGCACCGCTGCCGCGCCGCGACCAGAAGCACAAGGCGAGCGCCTACGTCGCCGGGCTGCTGCGCGCCGGCGGGCGCAAGTCCCTGCGGAACATCGCGTCGGCGGCCGGGTCGGACGTGAACGAGCAGAGCCTGCACCACTTCGTCAGCGAGTCCACCTGGCCGTGGCGGTCGGTCCGCAAGGCCCTCGCGCGGCACCTGTCGGTCGACCGGACCGCGCACGCGCTCGTCGTGCAGCCCTGGGAGACGCCCGCGGCGGGGCGCCCAGACGTCGAGCCGGTGGGGGGCCGCCCGCAGGCGTTCGGCCTCTGGGCCGCCACCGACCGGGCCGTCCTGCCGCTGTCGTGGTGGCGCAGCCCCGACGCCGCGCGCGTCGTCGGCGCCGACTTCCGGGTCGCCCGGCGTCGTGAGGTCGCCCTGGTCGAGGCCTACCTCGACGCCGCACCCGCGTCCGGTACCCCGGTCCCGCTCGTCGTCGACGCGCGCGGGCTCTCCGTCGGGGCCGTGCTGCGCAGGCTCGGGCCGCAGGTTCCGACGGCGCTGCGGATCGCGGCCGACCAGGAGCTCGTCGTGACCGAGCCCGCGTGGGCCGACGGTCGTGAGTCGTCCGTGCAGGCGCAGCAGGTCGCCTGGCGCAGCCGCAACCTGCGCCGCCCGACCGCGGTGTCCGACGACGCCGGGGGTGAGACGGTCACGCTCGTCCTGTCGAGCCTGCGCGTGCAGGTGCCCGAGGCGCGCTCGGCGGGGTCGCCCCTGGCGGCGGACCTCGTGTGCATCGGCGAGCCGCGTCGCCCGTGGCCGCAGCAGCTCTGGCTCATGGCCGGGCCGCAGCCCGACGTGGAGCTGCTGCTGTACCTCGCGTCGCTGCTCGACCACGCGCGGACCGCGCCAGACCTGACGAGCCTCGCGCTCGGCCTGCACGACTACCGCGGGCGTTCCGACGACGGGTTCCACCGCCACGCGACGCTCGTCGGGGTCGCGCAGGCGTACCTCGCGGTGCACGGCCGGGCGGGGCAGGTGTCGCTGCAGTCCGTGGTGCGCGAGCCGAACGTGGAGGTGCCCGTCGTGGCGACCGACCCGCCGCGTCCCCGACGCGACCTGTGCCAGTCGACGGTCCGTCGGACGGCGCGCCGCTCGGGGTGAACCCGGCCCGTCAGCCTGTCGGAGCAGGGTCGCGCTGACAGACTCGCGTCGTGACCACCTCCGCACAGCCGTCGACCGTCCACGTCGTCGGCGGGCTGCTGGTCGAGCAGGGTCGCGTGCTGCTGGGGCATCGCAGCCCGGGTCGGCGGTGGTTCCCGGACGTGTGGGACATCCCTGGAGGACACGTCGAGCCCGGTGAGTCGAGCCGGGCGGCGCTCGAGCGGGAGGTCCTCGAGGAGCTCGGCGTGACCGTGCGGTCGGCGCGGGAGCACGACCAGGTGCGGGTGTCCGGTGATCCCGCCGTCGTGATCGACCTGTGGCTGGTCACGGAGTGGGTCGGGACGCCGGTGAACCTGTCGCCCGAGGAGCACGACGCGCTCGCGTGGTTCGGGGTCGACGACCTGCCGACGGGGGAGCTCGCGCACCCGGCCCTGGACCGGCTCCTGCGCACGGTGCTGGAGCGGGCAGCGCCGTAGCGGACGGCCTGGTCCTGCTGCTCGCACCCGCCGGGCGTAGCGTGGAGCGGTCGCACCGGGACGAGGGGGCTCACCGTGAGGCGTTCGTGGTTGACCGGGCTCGTGACCGTGCTGCTCGTGCTCGCGGGGTCGTCGGCGATGGCGACACCGCCGGGAGGGCAGCCGCACCGCGGCCATCCGGTGCACGTCGTCATCGGCGACTCCCTGCCGGCGGGTCAGCAGTCGGTGCCGCCCGCGGTGGACTTCCCGACCACGGCCGCGCGCTGGAAGGCCAGCGGCTTCGTCGCGCAGTACCACCGGGTGCTCCGCCACGAGCTCGACTGCTCGCCGGGACGCCCGCACCACCACCGTGGCCCGGGGAGGAGCTGTCACGCCCTGGAGCTGGTGAACCTGTCGCGGACCGGCATCCCGGGAGTCGCGGCGGGGGTCACGACGGCCACGGTCCTGCAGCCCGGGGACCAGCTCGACCAGGCGGTGGCGCTGATCGAGGCGCGCAACGGCAACCGGTCGCCCCGCGACGACGTGGAGGTCGTCACGGTCTCGGTCGGGGGGAACGACCTGTACGGGCCGGCCGTGGCGGCGTGCGTGCCGCCGACCGGCTCCTGCGTGCCCGCGCTCGACGCGACGTTCACCGCGTTCGAGGACCGGTACGACCAGATCCTCGCGAGACTGCGGGAGTCGGCCGGCCCGGGCACCGTGATCCTCGCGATGACGTACTACAACCCGTTGCCGTTCTGCGACCTCGGTGCGGGGAACCCGGACACCGCCCGGGTGCTCGGCGACTTCATCCTGGAGGGCGGCGACATCGGCCTCGGTGCGATGCCGCTCGGCTTCAACGACCGGCTGCGCCAGGTCGCGGACCGGTACGGCGCGGTCGTGGTGGACACCTTCGGGACGCTCGGCGCCGGGGACTTCGTCGGCGGTGCGGACTGCGTGCACCCGGACGGCGACGGCCACCGGGCGCTCGCGGGTGTGTTCGCGAGGACGTTCCCGCGCTGACGCGCGGAGCGGAGCCTCCCTTAGCCTCGGGGCCATGATCGTCTGGCTCAACGGCACGCACGGCGCAGGCAAGACGACCGTGAGCGCCCTCGTGCAGCCCCTGCTCCCGGACGCACGGATCCTCGACGCCGAGAAGGTCGGCGAGACGCTCATGGACATCACGCCCGGGCTGCCGGACACCGACAACTTCCAGCACTGGCCGCCATGGCGACCGCTCGTCGTCGAGACCGCCCGCCGGGTCCTCGACTACACGGGTGGAACCCTCGTGATGCCGATGACGGTCCTGGTCGAGCAGTACTGGCGGGAGATCAGCGCCGGCCTCGCCGCGCACGGCATCCCGGTGCGGCACTTCGTCCTGCATGCGGACCAGCACACCCTGCGCGCGCGGATCGACGGCGACGCGGTCATGGGTCCGTCCACGTTCCGGCACCAGTACCTCGAGCCCTACGCCGAGGCGGCCCGGACGTGGCTGCACGCCGACGCGGAGGTCGTCGACACGACGCACCTGACGCCCGACCAGGTCGCCCGGGAGGTCGCCGTCGCCTGCACGTGAGCGCTCGATCGGTCACGTGAGCGACATACCGGTCACGTCGTCTGGTCGTTGGGCCGACTCACTCCGCAGGGTGAGGATCTCGGCGCCGTCGTCGGTGATCGCGATGGTGTGCTCGCTGTGCGCGGTGCGGCAGCCGGTCGCGCTGCGCAGCGTCCACCCGTCGTCGGGGTCGGTGACCAGCTCGGCGGTGTCGGCCATGACCCACGGCTCGAGCGCGAGCAGCAGTCCGGGGCGCAGCGTGTACCCGCGGCCGGGCCGACCGGTGTTGGCGACGTGCGGGTCCTGGTGCATCGTCGAACCGATGCCGTGGCCGCCGAACTGGGTGTTGACCGGGTACCCCGCCTCGCTGAGCACGGAGCCGATGGTGTGGGAGAGGTCGCCGATGCGGGCGCCGGGCCGGGCGACGGCGATCGCGGCTGCGAGGGCGCGCTCGGTGGCGTCGATCATCGCGACGCTCTCCGACGGTCGTGACTGGCCGACCAGGACGCTGACGGCGGAGTCGGCGGCGATCCCGCCCGTGGAGACGGCGAGGTCGAGGGTCAGGAGGTCGCCGTCGGCGAGGGTCTGGTCGCGGGGCCGGCCGTGGAGCACGGCGTCGTTGACCGAGGTGCAGATGTAGTGGCCGAACGGGCCGCGCCCGAACGTCGGCGCGTAGTCGACGTAGCAGGACACCGCCCCGGCCTCGACGATCATCGTCCGGGCCCACCGGTCGAGGTCGAGGAGGTTCGTGCCGACCGTCACGCGTTCCGTCAGCGTCCGGAGGATGTGCGCGACCAGGGCGCCGGACTCCCGTGCGCGGGCCAGCTCGGCGGGGCTGAGGATCTCGATCATGTTGCGTCCTTCACGGGGGTACCAATAACTATCCCGGCCATATTATCCCGGCTACGATCGTGCCCATGGTCAGGCTGCCGCTCACCCCCGAGGAGCTCGAGCGCGGACGCCGTCTCGGTGCCCTGTTGCGTCGCGCCCGCGGAGATCGCTCGATGCTCGACGTCGCACTCGATGCCGGCGTCTCGCCCGAGACCCTCCGCAAGATCGAGACCGGCCGCGTCGCGACGCCCGCCTTCCCGACGATCGCGGCGATCGCCGCCGTCCTCGGACTCTCCCTGGACGCGGTCTGGGCGGAGATCAGCGAGGCCCGAGCACCGGAGCAGCTGGCGTCCTAGCGAGGTGCGGCCGGCACGAGGTCCAGCAGACGCCGGTGCGTGCGCTCGTCCGCCGCCGCGACGATGCCCGACCCGCCGCACGTGCTGTCAACATCCATCTGACTGTGACTCGACGTGCCTGCACCGACACCTCCCGCTGACCGGCTCGTGCAACCCGGCGATCTCTCCACCTGCGGCGACGCGGCGACACGACATCGCTGAGGCGGTCGCCGCATGCCTGAGATGACCCCTTTGTCTGTCACAGCCCATTGACGGGTGACGCCCGTGTCCGACATCTTGTGACCGCGACGGCCAGAGGGTGTCGACGCGTGAGGCAGGGGGCGCATGCACACCAACCGTCTAGCTCGGACGCTGGCCGCCGTGGTCGTCGTCGGTGCACTGTCCATGACCGGTGCCCAGGCGGCACCGCCAGCTGCACCGACACCAGCCCCGTCGAACGCCCAGCCACCGGGAGGGCCGTCGTCGCTCCCCCCGACCGCCGACGAGCCGGTCGAGGTCCCCGAGGTCGGTGAGCTCGTGACCGAGATCCCGTCCGAGGAGCGCGACGCCACCCTCGGCGAGGGGTGGGAGACGTCGTCCGACCAGGCGTGGACGCTGTCGGGCGACCCGTCCGGCCTGCACGTGCTCGTCGCGGACGCCGCGGACGGGTACGCCTGGCGCACCGTCGCGACGCTGACCCGACCGGGGGTCGAGACGGACCGGTGGATCGGCAACGCATGCCTGACGTCCTCCGGTGACCGCCTCGTCGTGGCGTACGCGCCGCGGTCGTTCACCAACGAGCCGGAGCTGTTCCTCCAGGGCGCGTGGACCGCGACCGTCGACCTGGCCTCCGGGGCGGTGACCGACCTGCCCGTGCGTGGGAGCCTCGAGTACTTCACACCGTCGTGCGGCTTCGAGGAGCAGGCCGTGCTGACGGTCTCCGGGGGCGAGGAGATCAACGCCACCCGCCTGGTCAGCGTCGACGCAGGGAGCGGTCAGGTGGCCGCGCCCGTCGAGGTCGGTGGTCAGGTCACCTCCGCGATCCCCACCAGGTCGGGCCTCGTGGCCGCCATCGGCGCGCAGGTCGCACGCGTCGAGCCGTCCGGGCACATCACCCCGTTGGCCCGTGCGAAGTCCGTCCCCTACGAGCTCGCGACCGACGCCGACGGTGGCGTGGTCTTCCTCGACCACGACGGCACCACCGCGACCGTCCACCGCCTCGACGCCGCACGGCTCGCCACGCCGAAGCCCAGGCTCGAGGCACCGGTTCTCGCGAGGGGCCCGCTCACCGAGGTCGGCGTGACCAGGACCGCGCACGGCCAGGTCCTGCTGACGGGCAAGGCGAAGCCGACCCGCACGCTGCCCTCGTCCGTGCGGGTCGCCGCCGTCGGGACGGAGGCCGAGGTCAGTGCGGACGGGTCGGTCGTGGTCGACGTGACCAGCGACCGCGGCCCCGTCGCGACGCCCGACGGTTCCGTCGACCCGACCGCCACCCTCGAGACGCTGGAGACCCGCGTGACGAGTCTCGAGACCGGCCGCGCGGCGACCGTCGACGTGATCGTCGAGAGCACACCGGTCGCCTCCGAGCCTCCGGCCGCGGACGGCCCGGCTGCGCCGCCGGTCGACCGGGAGACCCCCGGGACCTCGCGGAGCCTGGAGCGCACGGCCACGACCACGACGGGGGCAGCGACGACGCTCGCGGCGTCCGGGGACCCGACGGGTGTGCACGACCCGGTCGACGTCGGCCGGGGCTGCTCGGTGCCGCGCAACTCCGTCCTCAACCAGGCTGTGCAGCCCAAGCCGCGGCAGGTCGAGTGGGCGGTCAACCAGGCCGTGAAGGGCGTGCTCAACGTCCAGCGGCCGAACAACTGGAAGAACCTCGCCATGCCGGCCTACAAGCCGCAGACGATGTTCCCGTCGATCCCGCTCAGCGGCGGCGGCGAGGTGCCCTCGCAGATCATGCTCGGGATCCTCGCGCAGGAGTCGAACCTCTGGCAGGCCAACGGCTACGTCGTTCCCGGCGTGACGGGCAGCCCGCTGATCGGGAACTACTACGGCATCGACTACACGCCCGCGAACCCCGCCGACCTGTGGAACCCGGACTTCGCGTCGGCCGACTGCGGGTACGGCGTCTCCCAGGTCACGGACGGGATGCGGCTGTCCGACACGGGTATGCCCGGCGGTCGGTCGTGGAACCAGCAGCGGGCCATCGCGCTCGACTTCGCCGCCAACGTCGCGGCCGGACTGCAGATCCTGCAGGAGAAGTGGAACCAGACCCGCAACGCCGGCATGACGATCAACGACGGCAACCCGGCCAAGATCGAGAACTGGTTCTACGCGATCTGGGCGTACAACTCGGGGTTCTACCCCGAGGCCGACAAGGACACGCTGGAGCGCAACGGTGCGTGGGGCGTCGGCTGGAACAACAACCCCGTGAACCCGAGCTACTCGCCCAGCCGCGGCTTCTTCCACAAGAAGCCGTCCGACGCGACGCATCCGCAGGACTGGCCCTACCCCGAGAAGGTCATCGGCTTCGCGGCCTTCCCGCCGTCGCTCATGGAGTCGCCGGGGACGTTCGTCGGTGCGTACCGCGCGGCGTGGTGGAACGGTGAGAACAGCCTGGACAACACCAACCGGCTCGGGGCCAAGCCGCCGGTCGACGCCTTCTGCAGCCCTGAGGTCAACGACTGCGCGTACGAGCCCGGCATGGACGCGCAGTGCTTCCACGAGAACAGCAACGGCGTGCTCGACCACCGGTGCTGGTACCACGAGCCCGTCACCTACAAGGCCAACTGCTCGGTCACCTGCGGCAACGCGTTCCTCCGGTTCGTCGCCGGCTACGCCTACCAGGAGGACGGCAACGCCTACCCGCCGGTCTGCACGACGGCGGAACTCCCCGCCGGAACGCTGGTGGTCGACGACGTGCCCGCAGGCACCCCCGTCGTCCGAGGTGGGTGCTCGGCGGTCCCGTCGGTGGGCTCCTTCAGATTCACCTTCAACAGCGGGAGCGACCCGACGGAGTTCCCCTCGAAGATGGACCTGCACCAGCTCGGTGCGGGGTTCGGTGGCCACTTCTGGTTCGGGCACACCCGGCAGGCGGGGGTGCGGGGCGACTCCATGGAGTTCACCGGGAGCTGGACGCTCGACCGTGAGCTGCACCAGTGGGCCCGAGTCCTGGTGCACGTCCCCGACCACGGCGCACACACCCGGCAGGCGACGTACAGGGTGAACACCGGAAAGGGTCCGTGGCCCGAACGCACGATCCTGCAACGGACCCAGCGCAACGGCTGGGTCTCCCTCGGTGTCTTCGAGATGGACGGGGTCCCTGAGGTCTACCTCTCCACGAGAACCGCCGACGGCGACGACGGCGACGATCCCGTCGTGACGGTCAACAAGAACGAGGACATCGCCTTCGACGCGGTCGCCTTCGTGCCACTGGACGAGAAGCCCAAGGACGTCGTCGTCGCGCTCGGGGACTCCTACTCCTCCGGAGAGGGTGCGGCGCAGTACTACGCGGAGACGGACACGCACGGATCCGACCCGCGCTACACGAACGCGTGCCACAGGTCGCCGCTCACGTGGTCCCGCATGATGACGCTCCCGGGTTCGAGCACGCCGGTCGGTCAGCGCGCGGATGCGTGGGACCCTGCGCTCGACTACCACCTGCTCGCCTGCTCCGGCGCGTACACCTGGGACGTCGACTACGACGAGAGGTACGGGGAGCTCGGGCAGCTCGAGCGAGGGTTCGTGGACGAGAGCACCACCCTGGTCACTCTCTCCATCGGGGGGAACGACGCCGGGTTCAGCGAGGTGCTCCTCGAGTGTGCGGGTCCGTGGAACATCGTCCATCCGAACTGTGAGGTGCTCCCCCTGCCCGGCGAGACGAACTTCCGGAGCGAGCTCGAGGCCAAGATCGCCACGACCGTTCGCACGAGGGTCAAGGACACGCTCGTGAAGATCAGGGGCGAGGGCCCGAATGCCGACGTCATGCTGATGGGTTACCCCAAGCTCTTCTCCGGCGTGTGCTTCGACGTCCTCACGAATGCGTTGACGCCCAGCGAGATCTACTGGCTCAACGACCTCGCCGTCCAGCTCGGTGCGTCGATGGCGGGCGCAGTGGCCGACGCCAACGCCGAGGTAGGCACGGATTTTGCGACGTTCGTGTCACCGATCGATGCGTTCGACGGCCTCGGCATCTGCGGGAACCCGGAACAGATCCACGGCCTCGTCATGACGCAGACCGAGGGAGAGCCCGCGCAGCTGACCTCATTCCAGTCCGCGCACCCGAAGGCGAACGGGTATCTCACGTACGCCGGAGTCGCGACGACGGCTCTGGCGGGCATGACCCCGTGACCCCACGCCGGTGGGGGAGGACGGCTGCGGCGCTCGCCGTGGCCGTCCTCGCCCTGCTGTCGACCGGCTGCGCACCGGACCGGCGTGACATGGAGCGCCAGGCGGCGACCGAGGCGAGGAGCAACGCCCAAGCCGTGCAGGCGTGGCTGGGGTCCGTGGTGCAGGACGAGGCCGGCTCCACGCCCGAGGAGGTCGTCGACGCGCTCGAGCAGTCGCTCGAGGGCAGCACCATCGCGATGTGGAACGGTCCGGGTGTCACGACCGGCCGGACGACGACCTGGCCGGTCGCGGTGGTCGGCAGCGCGTCCGAGTCGAGCTTCCCGTCGAACGTCATGGCCTACGCGCGACTGTGCTTCGATGCGACGTTCGACCACGGCTCTGGCGCGGTGACCCTCAGCGACATCGACTGCCCGGCGGACGCCGGCACCCCGGACGACGCGATCGACGCGGATCTGGAGCCGTGACTGCCGGGCACCGACGACAGCCCCAGGGCAGGTCCGGCGGGGCGAGGACGTGGGCGGTTGTCGCGAGGGCGGCGATCACCGAGGCCGCGGTCACGGTGTGGCCGGCGTCCTGGCCAGGTGGGGCCGCACGAGGTCGAGCAGTCGCCGGTGCGTCGGCCCGTCCGCCGCCGCGAGCAGGCCCCGGCCCGTCGGGACGGGACCGCCGGCAAGGTCCGTCACGACGCAGCCGGCCGCTAGGCACAACGCGATCCCGGCGGCGAAGTGCACGCTGTCGGCGAGCACCCCGTCACTGACGTAGCCCGCACGCCGACCCGTCGCGACCCACGCGAGCGCGAGCGTCGTCGACAGGGCGCGCGGCCCGAACTCCGCCCGGAACGCGGGGTCCGCGAGCAGCTGCGGCCCGACGAACGGCCGGTCGAGCGGACCGTCGCAGTTGACGTCGACCAGCCGCGACACGGCCGACGGGCGCAGCGGCACGTCGATGCCGTCACAGCGGAGCGACGCCCCCGTGCGGTCGCTCCAGAAGACTTCCCGGGCGATCGGGTCCGCCACGGCACAGGCGACCACGCCCACCTCGTCGACGAGCGCGACGTTGACAGCGACCAACGGGGTCTGCGCGGCGAAGTTCAGCGTCCCGCAGAGGGGGTCGACGAACCAGCGGCGCGACCCGGGCCGGCTGCTCGCCCCGGACTCCTCCGCGAGGACCGAGTCCCCCGGGCACTCCGCGGCGAGCACCGCGAGGATCGCCTGTTCGGCGTCGAGGTCGGTGTCCGTCGCGAAGTCCGTGCCCGCCTTCGCGTGGCGGGTCACGTCCCGCCCGTAGGCCGCCCGGACGACGGCGGCACCGGCCTCGGCGGCGAACACGGCGACGTCGGCGTCGGTGCGCGCGACGCTCATGCGGACGCCGCGGCGGCGGGTGTGCAGGGCGCGGTCACGAGCAACAGCCTGCACGAGGCGCACGCCAGAGGCGATCCGCTGGGTACCCCGGCCTGGGCCGGGAACGCCGCGGCGAACGTGGCCGACGGCATCACCTTCGTCGCGCTCCCGCTCCTGGCGGCGACCCTGACCCAGAGCCCGATCGCGATCGCGGGCCTGGCCGTCGGTCACTCGAAGACCAGGTCCAGGGGGAGCCCCGACTGGCCCAGGACGTCGGCACGGTTGTAGTAGTCCGCGACCGCGGAGATCTGGTCTCCGGTGGTCTCGATGACGGTGACGATGGGGACCGCGAACGGGGTCGGTGCCCCCATGAGGTGTCCGCTGAAGGTCCCCCGGACGACCGCGCGGTCGGGGCCGGTGATGACCTCGTCCACGGCGATGGCGACGTCGCCGATGGCCTCGTGCGTCATGTCGACCCACGTGGCGACGCCGTCCGGCCCGGTGAAGGAGGACTGGAACGCGTAGTCGTCGTAGGTGCCGGTCGAGGTGAACAGGGCGGCCATGGCGTCGGCGTCGCCGGCGTTCCAGGCATCCGCCCAGCGCGCGGCGAGGTCGTCACCGGACGCGGCCGTGGCGCTCGATGTCGGGGTGGTGTCTGTGTCGACGGCGCAGCCGCCGAGGAGGAGGGCCGCCCCGGTCAGGGCGGCAAGCAGGATGTGGCGGGTGGCGATGCGCACGAGTGTCTCCTTCGGTCCGTATGGTTACATGTGTAAGTATTGCCACATGTACTTACGGATGTAAAGTCACGCTCCATGAGTGACCTCACGCCTCCGCGCCGGGCGCGCAGCCCACGCGGGCACGGCGCGCAGCTGCGCGCGGAGATCGTCGAGGCCGCCGCAGCGCTGCTGGACGAGCACGGCACCGAGCAGGCCGTCACGCTGCGCGCGGTGGCACGTCGGGTCGGCATCGCCGCCCCGTCGATCTACGCGCACTTCCCCACGCGTGAGCACGTGGTGGTCGCCGTGGTCAGCGAGGCGTTCGACGCTCTCGAAGAGCACATCGCCGCCGCCGCCGAGGGCGCGGGCCGCGATCCCCGGGACCGGCTGCGCGCCGCGAGCCACGCCTACGTCGACTTCGCCGCGCGCTGGCCGCAGCGGTACCGGGCGATGTTCAGCGGGGTGTGGACCCCCGACGAACCGACGGACGACCCGGTCGAGTCGGACGGTCCGCCGAGGCTCGTGGTGGGCGACGAGGCCTTCACGGTGCTGGTGACGGCGATCCGGGACTGCGCGGCCGAGGGGAGCTCGACCAGCACCGACCCGTTCGCCGACGCCACCGCACTGTGGACCGCGCTGCACGGTCTCGCGGAGCTCCGTCCCGCCGCGCCGCGGTTCCCGTGGCCCGCCGGGCTGCTGGACGTGCTCGTCGACAGGCTCGCTCGGCTCACGCGGTAGCAGCGTCCACGGCGCGGACGAAGTCGAGGATCGCCGCCGCCAGCTCGCCCGGCGCCTCCATCGCGACGTAGTGCCCGACTCCGTCGAGCTGCACCGCGGTGACCTCGCCTGCGGTGACCTGACCGAGCGTCGCGGCGGTGAACGGGCCGCCGCCGGCGCCGACGGCCAGGACGGGGACCGTCAGCGGGCTCGACGCGGCCAGCGCCCGCAGGTCGTCGCCCTCGCCGAGCATCGACCGGTAGAGGCCGACCGCACCGCGCCAGCCCCCGGGGCGGGCGTAGGTGCGGGCGAACTCGTCGACGTCGGCGTCGGTGATCGACCCCGCGACCGCGGTCAGGCCCGGGAACGCCCACTGCCCGAGGAGCTCGCGCTCGCGGCCGGCGAACAGCAGGTCGGGGATCCCGGGGGCCGCGAGCGCGCCGATGTGCCAGGAGCCGCCGTGCGTGACGTCCGCCAGTCCTTCGAGGCCGAACCCGGCGAGCCCCATCTCGATCGCGGTGACGCTGCGGACGTCCTCGGGGTGGGTGGCGGCGAGCCGGAAGACCGTGCCACCGCTGATGTCCTGGCCGGTGACGTGCACGGGCCCGAGATCGAGGTGCGCGATGAGCGCGTGCAGGTCCTCGGCGGCGGTGGCGCTGTCGTGGTCGTCGTCGGCCGTGCTGGAGTCGCCGAACCCGCGCAGGTCGACGGCCAGGACCCGGTGGGTCGCGGCGAGCAGGGGGATGACCTTGTGGAAGGTCCACCAGGTCTCCGGGAACCCGTGGACGAGAAGGATCGGTGACCCCGTCGAGCCCGCGGAGACGTAGTGGAGGCCGGTTCCGGCCAGGTGGGCGGTGTGGTGCTCCATGGCAGCTCTCCTCAGATAGACAACTCGGTTGTCTATAACAGTAGACAACCTCGTTGTCCTTGTCCACCCGAGACGCTTACGCTGCCGACATGGCACGTTCCGGCGCGGACCTCGCGCTCCTGCTCCTGAGCGGGTTCCGCTCGCTCGTCGACGCGGCCATGGCCGAGCTGGCCGACCGCGGCTACGACGACTTCCGGCCCACGCACGAGTTCGCGCTGCGCGCCATCATCGCCGGGGCCGACAGCGCCTCCGACCTGGGCCGCCGCACCGCCGTCTCGAAGCAGGCGGCGGCCAAGACGATCGCGGTCCTCGTGCAGCGCGGTTACGTGTCGAGCGAGCCGGACCCGGCCGACGCGCGGCGCAAGCGGCTCGAGGTGACGCCGCTCGGCCTGGACGTCCTGCGCGAGGGTGAGGCGGTCTTCGAGGAGCTGCGCGCCCGGTGGGAGCGCCGGCTCGGCGTCGCGGAGCTCGCACGGCTCGAGGCCGACCTCGCGACGCTGGTCGGCGACGACGTCGTGCGCGTCGACGCACCAGGATGGGCCGCGCACCACCCGACCGAGGAGGCGCCCTGATGGCACGGCCCCCGCTCGTCCAGGTCGAGCCCGGCGAGGTCATCGCCATCCCGCTGTTCCTCACGTCGGAGCCCGTGCTGACGCGGTTCCGTGCCGACGCGTTCCGGGACCGTGGCGACGAGTTCGCGTTCTGCCGGGTCATCGAGGACAGGCGCGGCTCGGGCATCATCGTCGAGGTGTTCGACCACGTCGGCGGGCTCGACGCCGCCATCGCCGACGTCGTCGCCGCCGACCGGCTGTTCCCGCCTGTCGCGATCACCGGGCTCGGGATCCACAAGAGGCGCTGGCGCAGGGTCGGCACATGCGAGCCGTACGACCGGGAGCGCGACTCCGGCTACTCGACGATCCAGCTCGTGCTCAGCCCGTACGACCGACCGCGGCTCTGGCAGGACGGCGTCGAGACGCCGATCGACGTCGAGACGGCGAAGGGGTACGAGTCCTGGCGGGTGTGGTCCGCGGACCACCTCGAGACCAGGATCGTCGAGGCCCTCGGCCACCCGAGCTCGTCTGCGGCTGACCGCCGTCGCGGCACCGGTCCCGAACCCGACAGGGCTGTCGCCACGGCCCCCTGAACGACACCCACGTCGGGGCCGAGCACCCGGGGGCCTGGCAGGGCACTACCGGTCGTTGCCGGGGCGGTCCGGCATGGCGGGACCGGTCGGGCCGTCGAACGACCGCTCGTCGCTCCACCGCGGTCCGTGCTCCCAGTCGCTGCCACCGCGGTAGTCGTGGAGGGCGACGACGGCCAGGAACGCCCAGAGGATGGAGACGAGGATCGAGAGGAGGATGAGGGCGGCTCCGGCGATCACGCTGATGATGCCCCACCGGCGGGCGTTCGACGCCTCGCGCTCGGCCGTCACGGCGTCGGCGGCACCGAGGGCGCGCGACGCGCGGTGCGACGCGAGGAGCGCCGGGATCCCGGTGGGCCAGAACAGGATCATCGCGGCGATGACCCAGCCGACGGGCGCCGAGGTGGCGGGGGCGGCGGGCGGCGGCGGCGGTGGGGTCGCGGGCGTCGGGGCGGGGGCGGCGCTCGGGATGGGCTCGGTAGACATGGTTTCCTCCACGCGGCTCGGCTGGTCAGGCTCACGGTAGGACGCCTGCCTGGGAATGCCCTTTGAGCGTGTCCGGGCCGACGAAACGTTGTGCACGGTTGACGCCCGCGAGCCCGTGGACCTACCTCTGGAGGGCCTGCGGTACGCGCTTTCCGGCAGTCCACGACGACGTGGACGTCGAGAGCAGGTGCACCCCTTCCCTTCCCGCTCACGGCAGGTCGCACCGAGCGATGTGAGCGCTCACATCGACTGAGAGGTCCCGCATGACCCCGCTCCGCAGGCTCACCGCGCTGGCCCTGGCCGCATTGCTCCTGGTCGCCGCCCTCGTCGTGCCGTCCTCGGCGGCGACCGCCGTCGGCGAGGACACCGTCCGCAACCCGCTGCTCGCCAACGGCGCCGACCCGTGGCTGACGTTCCACGACGGCAGCTACTACCTCGCCACGACGACGTGGAGCTCGCAGCTCGTCATGCGCAAGTCCCCGACCCTCGCGGGCCTGCGCACCGCCGCCCCGGTGCACGTGTGGTCCGAGACGGCCGCCGACAGCGGGTTCAACTTCTGGGCGCCGGAGTTCCACCGGCTGACCGGCCCGAACGGCACCCGCTGGTACCTCATGTACACGTCGGGCACGAGCGCGAACCTCGACGGCCAGAAGCTCCGGGTGCTGGAGAGCGCCGGCGACGACCCGATGGGCCCGTACGCGTTCAAGTCCACGCCGATGCCGAGCACCTGGAACATCGACGGCAGCTACCTGACCGTGAACGGACAGCTGTACCTGCTGTGGTCCGAGTGGCAGGGCTCCGACCAGAGCATCTGGATCTCCCGGATGACGAACCCCTGGACGGTCACCGGCTCACGCGTGCTGATCTCCCGCCCGACGTACAGCTGGGAGACGCAGGGGGGCCGGACCAACGAGGCGCCCGCGGTCATCCAGCGGAACGGGAGGACGCACATCGTGTTCTCGGCGAGCTCCTGCAACACCCCCGACTACAAGCTCGGCCTGCTCACGCTCACCGGGAGCGACCCGATGTCCGCGTCGGCGTGGACCAAGAGGTCCTCGCCGGTGCTCCAGCAGGGCAACGGCGTCTACGGCCCCGGGCACAACGGCTTCTTCACGTCCCCCGACGGCACGCAGGACTGGCTGGTCTACCACGGCAACGCGTCGAGCAGCCAGGGCTGCGGGAACACCCGATCGACGCGTGCGCAGCCGTTCACGTGGGCGTCGGACGGGTCGCCGAGCTTCGGGTCCCCGGCGTCGACGTCGACCGACCTGGCGGTCCCGTCGGGCGAGAAGGGCCCGATCACGGCGGCCGTCGAGGGTGCGGCGTACACGCTGGTCAACCGGAGCACCGCGCGCTGCGCAGGCGTCACCGGAAGCTCCGGGTCGGACGGCGCGGACGTCGCGCAGTACGGCTGCGACGCCACCTCGAGCCGCTGGGTGCTGGACCCGACCGCCGACGGCTACTACCGGCTGGTCAACAAGGCCAGCAACAAGGTGGTCGACGTCGCGAACTGCGGCACCGCCGACGGCACGGACGTGCGGCAGTGGGCGTGGCTCGACAACGCGTGCCAGCAGTGGCAGGTCACGCCGACCTCCGACGGCTGGTCGCGGCTGACCAACCGGGCGAGCGGCAAGGTCCTGGACCTCGCCGGCTGCGGCACCGCGGACGCCACGAACATCCGGATCTGGTCGTCGAACGGCTCCGCGTGCCAGCAGTGGCGCCTCGCGCCGGCGGGCACGGTCGCCGTCGTCAGCAGCCAGAGCGGCAAGGTGCTCGACGTCGCCAACTGCTCGACCTCGGCGGGCACGTCGGTGCGCTCCTGGGCCTGGAGCGGTGCCGCGTGCCAGAGGTGGACGTTCGCGCACACCGACAACGGCTACTACCGCGTCCAGCCGGCGTCGTCGTCGAGCAGCTGCCTTCTGGTCGCGTCCGGGTCCACCGCTGATGGGGCCGCGCTCACGCAGGGCTCGTGCTCGGCGGCGGGGAGCCAGTGGCGGGTAGAACCGCTCGCGGACGGCTCCGTGCGGCTCGTCGCGCGGCACAGCGGCAAGGTGCTCGACCTGTCGGGCTGCGGTCTGGCCAACGGGAACGCGCTCGTGCAGTGGCCGTGGCTGGACAACATCTGCCAGCGGTTCACCCTGCGCGCGCTCTGACCGCCGGGGGGTGGTGGGGCCGTCCCCCACCACCCCGCTGGCGAACGGGTGTCTGCGCGTGGCTGCGCGCGTCCTCATCGGTATGGTCCCGCCCATGGTGCGACGCGGCGAGCTCCAGGAGGTCGAGCTCCTCGACGAGCACGACGTGCCCCTGAGCAGCCCGCCGCCCCGGCGCCGGATCGCGCCCGGCGCGGTCGTCGTCGGCGCCCTCGTCGTCGCCGCTGGGCTGGCCGCCACGCAGTGGGTCATCACCGCACGCGAGCGCGCCGCGGTCGAGGCGCTCGCGCAGGTTCCGGGCGTGCTCGCGCCCGTCGACGAGACGATCACCGTCGCCCGGACGGTCGCCGGAGAGGATGCCGGCACCCTTTTCGGTCACTCGGAGGGCGTCCTGGACCGGGCGACGGACGGCTCGCAGTCGTACACGTGGGTCGACGGGACCGGCGGGGGGTCCGGCTGGACCGCGGAGCTGATGGGACCGTCCGCGGCGCTCGCGGCCGTCGCGTCGGGGCACGTCGTCTCGGGCAGCACGTGCGTCACCGACTCCGCGCCCTCGATCGATCCCGTCCCGGCGACTCGGGTCGTCTGCCTGGTCACGGACGGGGCGTTCGTCGTCGACCCGACGAGCGGGACCGGTCTGGAGAGGCTGCCGGCCACGACCCGCGAGGTGGTCGTCCTGTCCGTGGCCGACGGGAGCGTCCTGGCGCGCTGGCCCGTCGACGCCGGCGAGTACGTCGCCGTCCTCCCCGACGTCGTCGTCCTGGGCTCCTGGTCGGCGACCGACATCACCCTCGCCGGGTACGACCCGCTCACCGGCGAGCAGCGCTGGACCCGCGCCGAGCCGTTGCCGCGCGGGTTCCGGTTGTCGGACGACGACCACCTGGGCATCAGCCTGTTCCGGGTGGGTGACCTGCTCGGCTACTCCGGGCCCGAACGCTCCCTGCTGCTGCTCTCCGCGGACGGCCGGCCCGTCCGTGACCTCGACGGCGAGCTCGGCGGGATGGTCGACGCCGGCTGGCTGACCGACCAGGACGGCAGGATCATCCTGCAGTCCCAGAGCGCCGACGCACCCCGCACCACGTTCCTCGCCCCGGACGGCGACCCCGCCGGTGACGTCACGGTCGACGGGCGGCTCGTCCATACGGTCCTCGACGACGACAGCGTCCCGGGGCTGCTCCTCACGGCCCACCGCGCCCTCTGCGCCTGGGACGAGCGCACCGGCGATGCCCTGTGGGCGAACGACGAGGTGGTCAGCGCCGGCTCGGCCCTCGTCATGCGTGGGCGGGTGTTCGTCACGACGGCCAACGGCGTCGTGGCGCTGGACGCGCGGACGGGCGCGCTGGTCTGGGCCACCGAGACGGAGCGCCGGATGGCCGTGAGCGCGATCGCCACCGACGCCCACCACCTGCTCGTCATGCTCGACCCGACGACGCGGGACGGAGAACCCGTCCTGGTCGCGTACGACCCGGCGTCGGGGCACGAGGAGTTCCGCGCGCACTACCCGGACGGCATCTCGATGGTCGGCCCCGCCCGGCGCACCCTCGTCGGCATGGACGAGACGACGAACGAGTACGTCGTCCTCGGCTGAGCCCACCCCCGCGGCCTCCTCACCGCGCGCCACCGGGCAGGGGCACCTACGGTGGCCCGACGTTCGTTCCCGGCACGCGGAAGACGGTGTGGCATGGCTGGTCCTCGACACCACGACGTCCTCGTCATCGGCGGCGGCAACGCAGGCATCTCGCTCGCCGCGAAGCTGCGGCGCGACGGGTGCCGTGACGTCGCGGTCGTCGAGCCGAAGCAGGTGCACGAGTACCGGCCGCTCCTGTCGTACGTCGCGTCGGGCATGGCCACGCTCGACGACCTGCGCAAGCCGCAGGCGTCCGTCATGCCTCGCGGGGTGCGGTGGTACGCGGACTCGGTGGTCGGCATCGAGCCCGAGCGCTCGCTCGTGCGCCTGGCCGGCGGGGACGACCTGACGTACTCCGACCTGGCCGTGTGCCCCGGGTCGCGAGTGGACTGGGACGCGATCCCGGGGGCGCAGCAGGCGATGAGCACCCCGGAGGCGTCGACGAGCTACCTGCCGGAGCTCGCACCGTCGACGTGGACCATGCTGTCGTCGCTGGTGGCCGGCACAGCGGTGTTCGCGATCTCCGACCGGCACGTGCCCTGCGCACCGGTCGGCCTCAAGCCGCTGTTCACCGCCGCAGACCACTGGCGCCGGACGGGCGTGCTCGACGCGATCACGATCGAGCTCGTCGTCGCGGGGGAGAACCTGGTCGACCTCCCGCGCGCCGACCGTGAGCTGCGCGCCGCGGCCGAGTCGTACGGCGTGCGCGTGCGGACCGGGACCAGCGTCGAGTCGGTCGACGCGTCCACCCGATCCCTGCGGCTGCGGACCCCCGACGGCGTCGACGACCTGCGCTACGACGCCCTCTACCTCGCACCGCCCCACCGGGCGCCCGACTGGTTGGCGTCGAGCGGCCTGACGTCGCCGACGAGCGACGGCTTCCTGGCGGTCGACCCGCGCACCCTGCAGCACCTCGCGCACCCCACCGTGTGGGGACTGGGTGACGCGGCTGCCGTGGTCGCGCTGCCGTCGGGCGGGGCGCTGCGCAAGCAGGTGCCGGTCGTCGCGCACAACATCTCGGCCCGGCGGACCGGCGCGACGATGCGGCGGTACGACGGCTACTCGGTCGCCCCGGTCACCACGTCACGCCGCGAGCTCCTGCTCGCCGAGTTCGACCGCGACGGCCGTCCCGAGCCGACCACGTCGGTCCCCGACCTGGTGCGCCCGCGCCGCAGCCTGCTGCTCTTCGACCGCTACGTGGAGCCGCAGGTGTACTGGCACCGGCTGCTGAAGGGCAAGGTGTCGTGAGCCGGGCACGCGAAAGGCGAGCACAGGTGCCCGCCTCTTCCAAGGTATAGCCGACGGGGGGTCTTGCGGCAAGGCCCCCTCTCCGGCGCAGAATCTCCGACCGTGCCCTGGCCGGCAAGCCCCAGTTCGGAGCTGATGACGTCGTGACCCCTCTGACCACCCGTGCGTTCGACCTTCCCGACGACCTCGCCGCCAAGGCGGACCCGGCGTCGATCGCGCCCGACGAGCAGCACTTCGCGGCCGTCGCGGCGACCCTCGCGCAGTCGATCGCGGAGCTGTCCGACCGGCTGGACGCCGCCCGCCGGGCACCCGGTCGCAGCGGCACCCTGGCGCTGGAGCGGGACCAGGAGATCCACCGGCTGTCCGCCCGGCTCCGCACGCTGGCGCGGTTCGGGCTGGACCTGTGCCTCGGGCGGGCTGTCGGGACCGACGGCGAGACGGTGTACGTCGGGCGGCTCGGTCTGACGGACAGCGCCGGGCGGCGACTGCTGCTGGACTGGCGGTCGCCCGCGGCGGAGCCGTTCTTCGGCGCGACGCACGCGAACCCGATGGGGCTGGTCAGCCGGCGCCGGTACCGGTGGACCGCCGGCCGGGTCGTCGACTACTGGGACGAGGTGTTCACCGCCGAGGGGCTGACCAGCAGCGCCGCGCTCGACGACCAGTCCGCGTTCGTCGCGAGCCTCGGCGCCGCGCGGTCCGAGCGGATGCGGGACGTGCTGGGCACCATCGCGGCCGACCAGGACGCGATCATCCGTGCGGGCTCGTCGGGTGCGCTCGTCGTCGACGGCGGCCCCGGCACCGGCAAGACCGTCGTCGCCCTGCACCGCACCGCGTACCTGCTGTACTCCGACCCGCGCCTCGGGCACCGGCGCGGCGGCGTGCTGTTCGTCGGGCCGCACCAGCCGTACCTGGACTACGTCGGGGACGTCCTGCCGAGCCTCGGGGAGGAGGGCGTCCAGACGTGCACGCTGCGGGACCTCGTCGCGGAGGGTGCTGCGGCGACGGTCGAGGCCGACCCGGAGGTGTCCCGGCTCAAGGCGTCCGTGGAACTGGTGAAGGCCGTCGAGCCGGCGGTCCGGTTCTACGAGCGGCCGCCGAAGGACGGCATGGAGGTGGAGACGTCCTGGTTCGACGTGTGGGTCAGCGCGGACGACTGGGCGGAGGCGTTCGAGGCGCCCGAGCCGGGGATGCCGCACAACGAGGCCCGCGACCAGGTCCGGGACGCGCTGCTGGAGATCCTGGTGGACAAGGTCGACGACGGCGAGGTCGAGCGGGACCAGGTCCGCCGGACGCTGCTGGGGAACAAGGACCTGAACACCGCCCTCAACCGCGCGTGGCCGCTGCTGGAACCGACCGACCTCGTCGGCGACCTCTGGACAGTCCCCGCCTACCTGCGCCTGTGCGCTCCGGGCCTGACGCTCGACGAGATCCGGACGCTGCAGCGCGCCGACGCGCGGGCCTGGACGGTCTCCGACCTGCCGCTCCTCGATGCCGCACGGCAACGGCTCGGCGACCCCGAGGCGTCCCGACGGCGCCGCAGGCAGGAAGCCACCCTGGCTGCCGAGCGGGCGTACATGGACACGATCGTCGACGACCTCATCGCGACCGACGACTCCGAGCTGAAGCTCATGTCGATGCTCCGTGGCGACGACATGCGCGACAAGCTCGTCGACGAATCAGCACTGGCTGGCCCCGCGAGCACAGACCCGGACGCGCTCGCCGGCCCGTTCGCGCACGTCGTCGTCGACGAGGCGCAGGAGCTGACCGACGCGGAGTGGCAGATGCTCCTGCGGCGCTGCCCGTCACGGAGCCTGACCGTCGTCGGCGACCGTGCGCAGGCGCGGCGCGGGTTCGCCGAGTCGTGGCAGGAGCGGCTCGAGCGCGTCGGGCTGCACCAGGTCGAGCTCGCGTCGCTGAGCATCAACTACCGGACGCCGCAGGAGGTCATGGCGGAGGCCGAGCCGGTGATCCGCGTGGCGTTCCCGGACGCCAACGTGCCGACGTCCGTCCGGAGCACCGGCGTCCCCGTCCGGTACGGATCGACGTCGGACCTGGCCGCGATCCTCGACGAGCACACCACCGGCGTCGCGTGCGTGATCGGCGACCCGACCTTCGAGGGGACCTCCCGGGTGCGGTCGCTGACCCCGGAGCTGGCCAAGGGCCTCGAGTTCGACCTCGTCGTCCTCGTCGACCCCGAGTCGTTCGGCACCGGCATCGAGGGCGCCGTCGACCGCTACGTCGCGATGACGCGCGCGACCCAGGAGCTCGTCATCCTCACGACGGGCGCGGACGGACCGTCAGCGACTGGGTGAAGGCGCCGATCGGGCCGCTCGTGTCGTGCAGGATCGTGTGCGTCAGGCCCAGCCCGGTCGGTCCGAACGTGACCGTCGTGTCGAGCCCGAGCCAGTCGCTGCGCGGTGCCGCGACCAGGTGGACGGTGAGGTCGACGTTCGGGAACGCGACCTCGTCCGTGGGGCGGCGGGGTGTCAGGCCGTTGGCGATGTCGATCACGCCGAGAGCCCGCGCGGTCGCGCTGACCGGCTCGTCCGCGACGAGCGGCACGGCCGTCCGCACCCAGGAGACTGCTCGGCCGGGTTCCTCCTGGAGCCGGCGTGCCTCGACGCTCCGCACGAACTCGCCCGGCCAGGTGCCGGCGGGGTCCCAGGCGGACATGTCGTCGGGTCCCGGCACAGCCGGCAGCGGACCACCGGCGATGGGGGAGGTCTCGTAGGCCTGCAGGAGCCAGGCGCGCACCACGACCGCGGCGCGTCCGTCGTGGCTGAGCGTCGCCTGCACGAGCTCGATGGTGCGGCCGGGGCGGAGGACCTCGACGTGCACCTGGACCGGCTCGATGGGCAGGGTGCCGAGGATGTCGTAGGACAGGCGCGCCAGCTGCAGCCCGTGCGTCCGCTCCGTCTCCACGACGTGGGCCAGCAGCCCGAGAGCCGGAGCGATGTGCTGCTCGCCGGGGTCCCACCCGCCGCTGACCAGCCCCGTCGGCGCGAAGGTCGTCTCGTCGAGACGGTCGAAGTACGCCACCACCGCGCTCACTCCTCGATCGCCGCGTCGAGCGAGCGCAGGTGCTGCCGGAACGTCACACCGTCGCGCTCGCGGGCGGCCAGGTAGTCGTCGAACCGGGTCTGCTCGCGCAGCGTCGTGCCGCCCTCCATGAGCGCCGCCTGGTGCCGCTCGGTGTCCCGGATCCGCGCGGCGACGACCGCAACCTCCGCCGCCCCGTCGAGCGGCACGAACACGGCCCCGTCGTCGTCGGCGAGCACGACGTCGTCGGCGGTGACGATGTGCGGACCGCAGCAGGCCCAGGCGAGCGCGTCCGCGGCCTGCGGGTCCAGGCGTTCGGGCCCGTTCGGGCACGCGCCGAGACTGACCACCGGGAGCGCGATGTCGCGCAGCTGCGCGGAGTCGCGGTGCAGGCCCCAGATGACGATCCCGACGAGGCCGGCCCGGGCGACCTCGAGCGCGACCAGGTCGCCGACGCAGGCCTCGTCGGTCCGGCCCTCGTTGTCGACGACGAGCACGTCGCCGGGCTCCGCGTGCCCGAGCGCCTCGAGGAACACGTCCACGCTGCCGACGTGCCGCACGGGCCGGGCGCGGCCGGCGACGTGGATCCCGCTCCACGCCGGCCGCAGTGCCGGGGGCGTGCACCGGACGGCGATGCCGAGGCGCAGGCACGCGTCGGCGACGTGCGCGGTGGCCAGGTCCTGGAACGTGGTCTGCAGGGTCGGTGCGTCCATGGACGCATCCTCGCCGGTCGAGCCGTCAGACGAGGGCCTGTTCGACGAGGAGTGCGACGCCGAGCCCGGTCATGAACACCGCCGACGTGCGCGACACCACCCGCGCGGCGGCCGGGCGGGCGGACAGCACCCGGCGCGCGGTCACGGCGACGGTGAGGTAGACGGCCGCGCAGGTGGCGACGTGGATCAGGCCGAGCACCACGATCTGCGCCCAGACCGGCCACGGCGCGGACGTGGAGGTGAACTGGGGCAGCAGCGCCAGGATCAGCAGGAGAACCTTCGGGTTCAGTCCGCTGACGCCGAACCCCTTCCACAGCCAGCGCGCCGGCGACGTCTCCGCGACGTCCTCGACGAGCGGCGAAGCAGGCCGGGTGAAGGTCGTGAACCCGAGCCACAGCAGGTAGGCACCGCCGACGACCGTGAGCCCACCGAGCAGTCCCGGCGCACCGGCGATCAGCGCACCCACGCCGGCGGCGACCAGGAGGGTCGCCGCCAGGTGCCCGGCGAGCATCCCGCCGACCGCCGGGAGGACGACGCGTCCGCGCAGCCCGGCGCTGATGGCGTACGCCCAGTCGGAGCCGGGGGCGACCACGAACACGACCGACACGGCCCAGAACCCCAGCACGTCGGTGATCTCCATGCGGGAAGGCTAGGGAGAAAGCGGCGACAGGTGGTTCCAACTTCTTCGCGACCCGACGGAGATCGTGGAAGAATCTCCCCCATGGACGCGATCGACCGACAGATCCTTGCCGAGCTACAGCGCGACGGCCGTCAGACCCTCACCGACCTGGCCGAACGCGTCCAGCTCAGCGTCTCCCCGTGCCACCGCCGGCTGCGAGCGCTGGAGCAGGCGGGAGTCATCACCGGCTACCACGCACGGCTGGACCCGGCGGCGCTCGGTCTGACGTTCGAGGCCCTGCTCTTCGTGACGATGCGCGAGGCCACGCGGACCTCGATCCAGACGTTCGAGACGGCCGTCGCCGAGGTCCCGAACGTCCTGCTGGCCCAGCGGCTGTTCGGCGACCCCGACTACCTGCTGCGCGTCGTGGCCAAGGACCTGAGCGACTACCAGCGCCTCTACGACGAGGAGCTGTCGGGCCTCCCCGGGGTCCAGCGGGTCAGCTCGACGCTGGTGATGCGGTCGGTCGTCGAGGACCGACCGCTGCCTCTCTAGAGCCCCACCATCGCCATCCCGTTGTCGTCGTACCGGTTGCCCGCCACGCCCACCGTCGAGGCGAGCCCGTCGAGCTCGGCGCGCTCGTCGGCGGAGAGGGCCACCGCCGCGGCGCCGGCGTTCTCGCGGACGCGCTCGATCCGCCGCGTCCCCGGGATCGGCACGATCCAGGGCTGCTGCGCGAGCAGCCACGCGAGGGCGACCTGGCCGGGGGACGCCCCCCGGCTCTCGGCGAGGCTCCGGACCCGGTCGACGAGAGCGGCGTTGGCGTCCCGGTTCTCCGCGCTGAACCGCGGCACGCGGTTGCGGATGTCGCCGTCGGCGAAGGTGGTCGTCGAGTCGACGGTCCCGGTGAGGAACCCCTTGCCCAGCGGGCTGAACGGCACGAACCCGATGCCCAGTTCCGCGAGCGTCGGCAGCACCTCGGGCTCCGGGTCGCGGGTCCACAGCGAGTACTCCGACTGCACGGCGGTGACCGGGTGCACCGCGTGCGCGCGGCGGATCGTGGCCGCACCCGCCTCGGAGAGCCCGAAGTGGCGCACCTTCCCGGCGGCGACCAGCTCGCCGACCGTCCCGGCGACGTCCTCGATGGGTACGGCCGGGTCGACGCGGTGCTGGTAGAAGAGGTCGATCACGTCGGTGCCCAGCCGCGACAGGGACGCGTCGGCGACCCGGCGGATCTGCTCCGGGCGGCTGTCGGTGCCCTGCATCGTGCCGTCGACGATGTTCCAGCCGAACTTCGTCGCGATGACCACCTGGTCCCGCACCGGGGCCAGGGCCTCGCCGACGAGCTCCTCGTTCACGTACGGGCCGTACACCTCGGCGGTGTCGACGAACGTGACGCCCAGGTCCACCGCGCCCCGCAGCACCGCGATCATGTCCTCGCGCGTGCCGGGGTTGGGGCCGTAGCTCATGGACATGCCCATGGCGCCGAGGCCGACTGCCGAGACCTGAAGTCCCTGTCCGAGCGTGCGGGTGTGCATGGACGTCCTCCCTCTGCGGACGCCGTCGCGGTCGTCCACGCCCTCGACCGTACGACGCGGTCCGCGCGCGAGGGAGGCCCTGCCAGTACGTGTGCTCGCGGGGCGTCGCACGGGAGCGACGAGAGGGACACGATGGACCTGATCACTACAGGCAGGAGACCGACCGACGAGCGCATGGACGAGCGAGATGCTGACCACGATCGACACCGCCGACGAGCTGCGGGTCTCGTCGTACCGGCCCGACGGGACCCTGCGCCCGTTCGTCACCATCTGGGTGGTGAGCGTCGGCGACGACGTCTACATCCGCTCGGCGTACGGCCCCGGCAACGGCTGGTTCCGCCGCGCGCAGACCTCGGGCACGGGCCCCCGCCGCACACCGGGCGACGGGGGCTCCTGCACGTGAGTCAGCTGCGTCCCTTCCCGACCTTCGAGAACGGCGTGACCGTCACCGCGTCCACGTCGGGCGCGTACTGCGAGCGCAGCAGCACGTCCGGGAACGTGTCCGAGATGAGCGTCGTCCCGTCGAAGCTCGGCAGCTCCTGCGACGAGAACGCGAGGGTGTTCGCGCCCTTCTTCAGGTCCACCTGGACGGTGAGCTCCCAGAAGTTGTTCTGGTGGAACGTGTGCGGGAACACGATCCGGCTCGGGGCCTTCCCGTTGACCGACAGGTCGGCGTGCCGGGCCAGCGGGTCCGGGTTGTAGTGCGTCGCCGGTGACTGCTCGGGGTTGGCGTACCGGACGGTCAGCGCGTACCGGCCGGCGGCCTTGACGGTCACGTCGAACGTGAGGGTGTTCGCGTTGCCCGGTTCGCCGCCGATCCCCGTGACCGCCTGCCCGCCGGACGCGAGCGACCGGTCGGCGACCGCAGCGGTGCCCCCGAGCCGGGCGGCCTCGGCCTCGTACGTGCTCCCGACGAGCGTGCCGGTGGTGGGCTCGACGCGCAGCCGGTCGAGGACCGTCGTGCCGCGCCCGCCGGTGACGGTCACCTTGTTGATGCCGCCGGAGAGCACGACCTGCGCCGTGGTCGACTTCTTCACGTCGGCGACCTCGGTGCCGTTGACCGCGAGGACCGCGTCGCCGGCTCCGATCGTGTCGACCCGCAGCGTCGACTCGCCGTCGGTGCGCGAGTAGACCCAGAACGTGACCTCGTCGCCCCGGCGCAGCTCGGCCGTGCCGGAGCCGGAGACCTTCTTCCGGTCGTAGGTCGCCTTCGCACCTGTCAGCTCCGCGAGCTCGGCCTCGTAGATGCTCTGCGCGGCGGCAGGGTTGGCCAGGGACAGGTCGAGCTTGTCGACGATGGAGTCGCCGAGCGTGCTGCGCGTGCCGTCGAGGCTCTTCGCGGCCAGCCGGAGCGTGTGCCTCCCGGCGCTCAGCGCGACCTGCGTGTCGGTGTGGTCCCAGACCACCCACTTGTAGCCGAGCGGCAGGAACAGCTCCTGCTCGGCGGCGTCGTCGACCGTGAGGAACACGTTCGTCGGCCCCTGCTCGGCGACCAGCGGGTAGGTGTTGAGGGAGTTGGCGAACACGGACAGGTCGTAGGTGCCGTCCTGCGGCACGTCGACCTCGAACGAGAGCGTGACGTCCGACCCGGCCCGCAACCCGCCCACGTTGTACGAGCCCGAGGTGAAGAACCGGCCGACGTCGGTCGGCGTGCCCTCGGGTCCGTTCCGGCTGTAGCCGGTGCCGGTCCAGGCGGCGTCCTCGGCCTCGTAGGTCGCGCGCCACGTGGTGGGCGGGACCTGCGGCGACGTGGCGTGCTTGCCCGGGGTCAGGACGACCTCGTACGCCGACGACGCCTGCAGGGCGGGCAGGGTGTCCGAGCCGAACGGCACGACGACCGAGCCGTCCTTCGAGACGGGCAGGTCGAGCTCGGCGACGACCTCGGGCTGCGCGGAGTCGCCGATCTGGCCGGTCCAGCGGATCTCCCGCACGAGTGCGTGGACCTTCGTGCCGAACACCTTCTTCGGGACGTCGTCGAACTGCACCCAGGACGGTCCGTCGGCGCCGCCGAGGATCAGGCGGGCCTGCTTGCGCTTCTCGTCGAGGGTCGCGACGCCCTGGAGCGTGTAGCTCGTGGCGGGTGACGGCGGCGTGACCTCGACCGTGTGACCGGTCATCGAGCCGTACGCGTTGAGCAGCCACCACTGACCGTTGGCGCGGTTGGCCTGCACCGCGGAGTCGGACAGGTTGCCGTCGATGTTCCAGTACGCGATGTCGGCGTCGACCTTGGCGGCCTCGATCGCGGAGACCCACTGGATCATCTGGCCCGGGACCGACGTGTGGTAGTTGAACGCGTACTCGTTGATGTTGATCGGCAGCTCGGTGCCCTCGTAGGCGGTGCCCGCGAACACCTCGGGCTCCCACGACCGGTACGTCGCCACGGACGACGTGACCTTCGCCGGGTCGCTGAGCTCGTGCCACGTCATCACGTCCGGCACGGTGCCGGCCTCGACGGTGTGCTCGAGGAAGCCCTTGACCTGCCCGAACAGGATGCTGGTGTTGGGCCCGGCGATCCGGGCGTCCGGCATCTTCCCCTTGATCAGCCGGTAGAAGTCGTCCCACGTCGCGAAGTAGTCGGTGGGGTCCGACAGCCAGCTGGTGCCGTCGTAGGACCACTCGCCCGTGCCGAACATGTTGCCCTCGGGCTCGTTGAACGGCACGAAGACGACGTTGTCCTGGTACTCCGGGTCGAGCTGGAGCACCTGGTCCACCTGCGCGGAGACCTTCTCGCGGTAGATCGCGACCTTCTCCTGCGGCGTGCTGCCCTCCCACTGGTACGGGAAGCCGCGGTGGATGTCGGTCATGTAGATGTACACGTCGCCGTCGGTGGAGTCGGCGAGCGGCTTGACCACCTCGAGCGCGTCGGCGCCCGGGTGCTGCGGGCCGTCCTGGGCCTTGGTCGAGACCGTGCGCAGGTGCATGCCCTCGAGCAGGTTGTTGGTGGGCAGGTCCTGGCCGTAGACGCCGTAGAGCGTGCCGGACGCGCCGCCATGGAACGCGCCGGTGTCCGTGCCGAGGTCGACGATGAGCTCGCCCGGGCGGATCACCCGGACGTTCGCGGTGACGGCCGAGCCCGCGGCGGTGCCCTGGACCGTGAACGTGCCGCGGTCCGCGTAGGCCGACGGGTCGACCGCGTCCCACGTCACCGGGACCGGGCGGTCGTAGCCGTCGGAGAACGTCGCGGTCACCGTCGCCGGCAGGGCGGGCGCCTGGTCGATCGCGGTGGTGACGGCGAACGTGTCCTGCGTGATGCCGGTGGGCTGGGGGACGTCGCCGACGAGCTCGCCGACCTGCTCGGCGGAGAGCGCCGCGTGGTAGACCGCGAAGTCGTCGATGGCGCCCGCGAACAAGGGGTCGCCGTAGAAGGAGCGGCCGAGGAATCCGGCCTGGGTGGCGGCCGCGGTGAGCAGCTCACCCGCGGTGATCGGCGTGCTGACCGACCCGATGGACGCGCCGTCGAGGTAGGTGGTCAGGACGTCCGCGGTGGTGTCGAGCGTCGTCGTGACCGTGTGCCAGCCGGCCGTGGGCAGGGCTGCGGAGCCGGTGACCCGCGCCTCCGAGCCGCCGCCGACCGTCGTGATCGCGGTGCGCAGGGGGCCGTCGCCGCTGGCGGGCGTCGTGAACAGGTACCGGCTGTTGTCGGTGCCGAGCGCCACGAGCCACTGCCACGGGGCCGTGCCGCCGTCCCAGCGGACCCTCGTCGAGACCGTCAGGTCGGTGGTGCCCTCGAGCACCGGGCGCGGCAGCGTCACGAAGGCGCCGTCGGAGCTCGGCGCGCCGCCGGGCAGGACCAGCGCACGCGAGCCCGGCACGGCGCCGTCGACGACGGACGCGGTCGCGACGTTGACGAGCGTCGCGTCGCGGCCGTTCCCGGAGCTGTCCGTGACGACGCTGCCGGGAGTGGCGTCGTCGAACGCGTAGTGGACGGCGGGGTCGGGCACGACGGCGGGGGCGGCTGCCGCGGGGACGGCCGGTGCGGCGAGGGCGGCCGTGAGCACGCACGCTGCGGCGACTCTCCGGGGGTTCACGGGACTGGTCATCGTCGACCTCTCTGTCGGGTGGCCGCGCTGTCGTCTCTGACGCACCGCCAGCGAACCGGTTCGCTGGACGACCGTAGGTGTCGGGCAATTCGGGCGTCAAGACCCTCTCAGTGAAGACGCAGGTCAGGGGCAGTACAACGATGTCCGACGCGCGCCGGGGTCGTTGTCAGGACGGCGCACGAGCCCTATTCTGCGAACCGGTTCGCGTCTTCGAGAGGATTCCCATGGCGACGATCGGTGACGTGGCGCAGGTCGCGGGCGTGTCCCGCAGCACCGCGTCCAACGTGCTGTCCGGCAACAAGCGCACGTCACCGGAGATCCAGGAGCGCGTCCGCCGCGCCGTCGACACCCTCGGCTACACCCCGAACGCCGGCGCCCGCGCGCTCGCCACGTCGCAGACCCGGGTCATCGGCCTGCTCGCCCGGTTCCTCGACGACGAGTTCGCACCCGCGATGCTCCAGTACATCCTCGGCGTCTCGAACACCGCCCGGGAGCTCGGGTACGACATCCTCCTCGTCTCCGAGGCGGACGGCGCCCGCGCCCTCCAGCGCATCACGAGCTCGCTCATGGTCGACGGCGTGGTCCTCCTGAACGTCGCCGAACGGGACGACCGCCTCGACGTGCTGCGCGGCGCGAACCGGCCCGGCGTGCTGGTCGGACTGCCCGGCGACCCGTCCGGGCTCGACGTGTTCGACCTCGACTTCGCCGAGACCGGCCGGCTGATGGTCCAGCACCTCGCCCGCCTGGGGCACCGCGAGCTGCTGCTGGTGTCGCAGCCGGACCACGTCGTCGAGCGCGGCGGCGCCTACGTCTGGCGACTGCGCGACGCCGCCGTCGAGGAGGCCCGGTTGCGCGGCGTCACGCTCCGGACGGTCGCGGCCGCACCCAGCCAGCCCGAGGTCGGTGCCGACCTGCGTGCCGCCCTCGACGCCCACCCCGACGTCACCGGCCTGCTCGTGAGCAACGAGGCCGCCGCGGCAGCCCTCCCGTTCGTGCTGCGCGACCGCGGACTGGAATCGCCTCGCGACGTCTCCGTCGTCGGTCGGTTCTCGGCCGAGTTCGCCCGCACGTTCTCGCTGCCCTACACGTCGATCGAGAGCGCCCCCGACCGGCTCGGGCAGCTCGCCGTGCGCCAGCTCGTGCGGCGCATCGAGTCACCGGGCGGTCGCGAGGAAGCGCACGGGGTGCGGTTCATCTCGCCCGAGCTCGTGGACCGCGGGAGCACGGGAGCGCCTCGGCCCGCAGACGGTGGCACGATCGCCGGATGACGCAGTCCCGGCACCTGAGCGTGTCCATCGACCGCCCGCTGGCCGACGTGTACGCGTTCGCCGCGGATCCCCGCAACCTGCCCCAGTGGGCGGCCGGCCTGGGCAGCGCGATCGAGCCCGACGGCGACGGCTGGTCCGTCGAGACCCCGCAGGGGCAGGTCGGTCTGACGTTCGCGCCGCAGAACGAGTACGGGGTGCTGGACCACGTGGTGCGGACGCCGACGGGGGAGACCGTGTACATGCCGGTGCGGGCGATCGCCGACGGCGACGGCTGCGAGGTGGTGATCACGCTGCGCCGCGCACCGGGGATGTCCGACGCGGACTACGAGCGCGACACGGCGCTCGTCACCGCCGACGTCGCATCGCTCAAGCAGGTCGTCGAGGCGCTCTGACGCGCTCCTGACGTGCGGCGGGCACGCGGTGGACCGGCCGGACTGCCCGTGCCTCAGTCGCGCAGGACCGCCGCGATCGCGCTGACCTCGAGGAGCGCACCCGGCACGCCCAGCGCGCTCACCACCGCGGCCGTGACCAGCGGCGGAGCCCCCGGACCGGCGAGCCGCGGCCCGATCGCGCCGTACGCCGCGGCCAGGTCCGCCCCCTCCGCGATGAACACGGTCCACTGCACGACGTCGGCGAGCGTGGCACCCGCCGCCTCCAACGCGGTGCTCACGTTGTCGACCGCGCGGACCGACTGCTCCGCGACGTCGTCGGAGACGACCGTGCCCGTGTCGTCGACGCCGTTCTGACCGCCGACGTAGATGGTCGTCGCACCCGCGGGCACGACGGCGACGTGGCTGAACGCCGGGCTCTGCACGAGACCGGCCGGTTGCAGACGTGTGATCTCCATGGCGTCCACGGTTCCACAGCCCGCTGACACCGGCCTGTCACCGAAGGACGTCGTAGTGCAGGTGCGCGGCGTTGCGGGTGACGACGGTCGCGGCCTCGTCGATCCGCAGGGACGCCCGCGAACCCTCGAACAGCGGGGTCCCGGAACCGAGCAGCACCGGGGCGACGTGCAGGTGCAGCCGGTCGACGAGCCCGTCGTGCAGCGCCGACCCGCCCAGCTCTCCGCCGCCCATGACGAACACGTCCTTGTCGCCCGCGGCTGCGGCCGCCTGGTCGAGCGCGTCGCGGAGGCCCGTCGTGACGATCGTCATCCGGTCGGTGAGCCGCACGTGCTCGGGCGCCCGGTGGGTCACGACGAAGCACGGCGGCGGCACGTCACCCTGGTCGGCGCCGTAGTGCATGTCGTCGTTCCAGCCGTCGGGGCCGTCGACCACGTCGAACGTGTGCCGGCCCATGACGACCGCACCCGTCGCGGCGGTGAGGTCGGCGAGCACTCGGACGTCCTGCGAGGTACGGCCGTCGCCGACCGCCCACTCGTGCAGCGCCTGCACCGCGTCGTCGGAGCCCGACACGAAGCCGTCGAGGGAGATGGTGATGTCGAGGATCACTGCCATGCTCGTCCACGATGCCACCGGTGCCGGCGCCGCGCAGCGCCGGGCTCCGGTCGGAGCCGTCGCCGACCCGCCCGTCCACCTTCACCGGCTGAGGGTCGTCTCCTCGCCGAGCCGGGCCATCTTGTGCGGGTTGCGGACGGCGTAGATCCGCACGATCCGGCCGTCCTCGACCACCAGGCTCATCGCGGTGTTCAGCTCCCCACCGAGGTCGACACGCGCTGCCGGGGCGCCGTTGAGCCACATCGGCGTCGTCGCGAACTCGACGGTGAGCCGGGCGAGGCCGCTGAGGAACGCGGCCACCTTGTCCGCCCCGACGATCGGGTGCCGCGCCGCGGAGACCACACCGCCGCCGTCGGCCACGACGACCACGTCGGGAGCGAGCACGTCGAGCAGCCCCTGCAGGTCGCCGCCCCGGACCGCGGCCAGGAACCGGTCGACGACCACCGACTGCTCGGCCCGGCTGACCCGCTGCCGCGGTCGTCGGGCGGCCACGTGCTCCCGCGACCGGTGCGCGATCTGCCGCACGGCGGCAGGTGACTTCCCGACGGCCTCCGCGATCTCGTCGTACGGCACGTCGAACACCTCGCGCAGCACGAAGACCGCCCGGCCGGTCGGGTCCAGCGTCTCCAGCACGGTGAGCATCGCGAACGAGACGCTGTCGGCCAGCTCCACGTCGTCGGCCACGTCGGGGCTGGTCAGCAGCGGCTCGGGCAGCCACTCCCCGACGTAGTCCTCGCGCCGGCGGGCCAGCGTGCGCATCCGGTTGAGCGACTGGCGCGTGACGATGCGCACCAGGTACGCCCGTCCGTCGCGGACCTCGGCCCGGCCGTCGTCACCCAGGTCGGCCCAGCGCAGCCACGTCTCCTGCACGACGTCCTCGGCGTCGGCGGCCGAGCCGAGCAGCTCGTACGCGACCGTGAACAGCAGGTTGCGGTGCGCGACGAAGGGGTCGTCGGTCATGCCTGCGACGCTACGCGGCCGGGCTGCGACAGAGGCGGCAGGCCGCACGACGCCGCGAACCCCTCGGCCTCGATCCCGAGCGCGAAGTTCGTCCGCGCGTACAGGTTGGCGAGCGCCACCCACGACGTGAGCTCCACCAGCGCCGGTGCGCCGAGCTGGTCGAGCAGCCGGGCGGACAGCGCGTCGGTCACGGTCGGCGGCGTCTGCGACATCGCCTCCGCGTACTCCAGCACGTCCCGCTCCAGCGGGGTGAACGCGTCGGACTCCCGCCACCGCGGCACCTCACGGGCCTTCGTGAGGTCCAGACCCTCGTTGTTCGCCTGGAAGTAGCCGAGGTCCAGGCACCACGAGCAGCCGATGAGGGACGCCGCCGCCATGTGGGCGTAGGACTTCAGGTCCTCGTCGCACGCGTGCCACCGCGACGACTTCTGGCCCAGCGACATCGAGAGCTTCAGCACCGGCGGGCTGTTCCAGAGCACGCCGAGCGACTCGGGCACCTTGCCGAACATCTTCTTGCTGAACGTCTTCACGACGGTCCCGTACAGGCCGGTGATCTCGACGGCCGGGACGCGGGTGGTGCTGGTCATGTCTCCTCCAGGGGATGCGGTGTCGGGCACAAGACACCGGCCGAGGAGGATCTGTGACAGGTGGTATCCCGCGGGCCGTCCGCTCGTCCTTGGTGGTGACCCCGGGAGGAACCACCATGTCCGACGCCCCTGCGCGCCTCGTCCTCGACCGCCCCGCCGACGCGCGCGCCGCGGCCGCCCTGCTCGCCGACGGGACCCCCGTCGCGCACGGGTTCGGCGCGATCTACGCACTGACGTCCCGCGGTGACGGCGTCCGGCGGGTCAATTCCCTGAAGGGCCGGCCGCTGGACCAGACCGGCAGCGTGACCGCACCGACGGGTCACGTCCTGGACGCGTTCGACCTCGCGGCCCTCCCGGCGGCGGTGTCGCCGTCGCTCGTGCAGGACGTCGTCGACGCGTTCAGCGCGCTCGGCCCGTTCGGGTTCCGTGGCCCGGCCGCCGGTCACGTGCCCGCCGACCTGACCGCGCAGGACGGGGACACGACGACGACCCAGGTCATCGTGCCGGGCGACGGGTGCCCGTCGCAGGTGTTCCTTGCCGCCGCGTCCGACGCCGTCGGTGGCGAGCCGTTGGCGGTCTCGTCGGCGAACAGGTCCCGGCACGTCACCGGTGGGCTGGATGCGCCGGTGCACTGGCGGGTCGAGGGCCTGCGGGCCGAGCTCGGCGGTGCGGACCTGGTGATCCTGGAGCACGCTGACGACGCCGTCGCGCGGGACCGGTTCCCGCTGCACACCACGGTCTCGACGACGATCCTCGGGTTCCACCGCGCGGAGCGGTCGCACGGTCGCGTGCACCTCGTGCTGGAGCGACACGGGTCGCTGCACGTCACCGGCGTCGTCGCGGTGCTCCGGGGTCTGGGGCTCGGGCTGACGATCGCCCGGCGCGCGGAGACCCGGCTCGTCCCCCGCACCTATGACGTCAGCGGTCCAGCAGCTCTCGCAGCGTCCTGATCACCTGGTCCGGTGCCTCCTCGGCCATGAAGTGGCCGGCGTCGAGGGTGCGGTGGTCGACGCCGGGTGCCCACGCGTGCCACAGGGCGGCGGCGTCGTAGCCGAGCGCAGCGCCCCAGTCCTGCTGGATCACGGTCACGGGCATCTCCAGGGTCCGGCCCGCCGCACGGTCCTCGCGGTCGTGCCGCACGTCGACCCCGGCGGAGGCCCGGTAGTCGGCGACGATCGACCAGACCGCGTCGCGGGACGCGCGCAGGTACTCGGAGCGGTACTCCGCGGGGATGGCGTCGGGGTGCTGCACCCAGTCGTCGAGGAACGACGAGAAGAACCGGTCGGCGGTCGCCTCGATCATCGGCTCGGGCACGCCCACCGGCTGGGCCATCAGGTACAGGTGCCAGGCGACCTTCGCGTCGGCGCCGCGCAGGATGTCCCACATGTCGAGGGTGGGCAGCACGTCGAGGGTCAGCAGGTGCGTGACGGTGGCGGGGTGGTCGAGGGCGGCACGGGTCGCGACGAGGGCCCCGCGGTCGTGCCCGGCCAGCGCGAACGAGTCGACGCCGAGGGCGCGGGCCACCTCGACGACGTCGGCCGCCATCGTCCGCTTGGAGTACGTGTCCTCGGTCGACTCGGCCGGCTTGTCGCTCGCACCGTAGCCGCGCAGGTCCGGGACGACGACGGTGTGGTCGGCCGCCAGGTCGGCGGCGACGTGCCGCCACATGAGGTGCGTCTGGGGAAAGCCGTGCAGCAGCACGACGGCGGGGCCGGTGCCGGCGACCGCGACGGACAGGTGCGCGCCGTCGGCGGTGGGGACACGGTGGTAGTCGAAGCCGGGCAGGGTGATCGTCATGACCCCACCCTCGCCCGCCTCGATCAGCGCCCGATCAGCGCCACTACAGTGACCGCGTGGGTGAGCCGCGGATCCGGGTCCTCGGTCCGATCGGGGCCGAGATCGACGGCACCCCGCTCAGGATCACCAAGCCGCGGCACCGCGAGATCCTCGGCCTGCTGGTGGCCGCCCACGGCCGCGTCGTCTCGACCGACCGGCTCGTCGACGAGCTCTGGGACGACCCGCCCGCCGGTGCCGTCGGCGCCGTGCGGACCTTCGTCGGGGAGCTGCGCCGCATCCTCGAACCGGACCGCCCGCCGCGGACCGACCCCACGGTCCTGGTGACGGTCGGCACCGGGTACGCGCTGCGGGGCGTGAGTGTCGACCTCTGGGACGTCCGGGACGACGACCTCACCGAGCTCCCGTTCGAGGAGTTCGCCGACCGGCCCTGGGCGCAGCCCGAGCGCGCACGCGTCGCCGCGCTCCGTGCCGACGCCGTGGAACGAGCAGCCGACGGTGGAGGCGCCGAGGTGGTGCCGCTGCTGGAGCAGCACGTCGAGGCGCACCCGTGGCGGGAGAACGGCTGGCGGCTGCTCGCCCTCGCGCTCTACCGCAGCGAGCGGCGGGCCGACGCGCTCGCTGTCCTGCGCCGTGCGCGGACCCGGCTCGTGGACGAGCTCGGGCTCGACCCCGGCCCGCGCCTCGCGGACCTGGAGCGAGACATCCTCCGCGACGACGTCCCGGACACGGGAGGGTCGCTCCTGCTGCGGGCCGCGACGGCGCACGCCCGGTCCGGTGCTCGCGCGCAGCTGGAGAGCGCGAACGCCCTGCTGCCCGGGCTGGCGACGTCCGGCACCCTCGGGCTCGTCAGGGAGCAGCGGCTCGCCGCGATCGCCGCGGCGGAGGAGCTCGGCGACGCGGAGCTCACCGCCCGGATCGTCGGCGGGTTCGACGTCCCCGGCATCTGGACCCGGTCCGACGACCCCGCGCAGGCGGCGGCCCTCGTCGACGCGGCACGGCGGCTCCTGCCCGCGGCGACCGGTCGCACCCGGGCGCGACTCCTGGCGACCGTCGCGATGGAGTCCCGCGGCACGGCGGACCGTCGGGCCGAGGCCGACGAGGCCGTGCACCTCGCGCGGTCCCTCGGCGATCCGCAGCTGCTGTGCTTCGCGCTCGGCGCCCGCTGGATGCAGTGCTTCACCGCCACCGGCCTCGCCCGTGAGCGCGACGCGATCGGGGCGGAGATCGTCGCCGTCGCCACCACCGCCGAGCTGCCCACCTTCGAGATCCACGGTCGCCTCATCCGCCTCCAGGCGCTCTGCGCGCTCGACGACGTCCCCGCCGCGACCGTCGAGGCCGACGCGGTCGACGCACTCGCCGCACGCCACGAACGCCCCCTCGCGTCGGTGTTCACCACCTGGTTCCGGCACACGTTCACCGACGCCCCCGTCGTGCCGCCACCCGCCGACGACATGCCCGGCTTCGCGCACGGCATCGCCGCGCTCAGCGACGTGACCACCGCGCTGCGTGCCGGCCGCCCGCTGCCCGACGCCGACGTCGGCCCCTACGAACCGTGGGTCCGCCCGCTCCTGCTGGCCCGCGCGGGCCGCACGCCGGAGGCTGTCGCCGCACTCGACGCCGTCCCCGACCCGCCGCACGACCTCCTGCTGGAGGCGATGTGGTGCCTCGTCGCCCGCGCCGCCGGGGAGACCGAGCACCGAGCCGCCGGTCGCCGGGCCGCCGACGCGCTCCGTCCCGCCATGGACGAACGGGCCGCGGGCAGCGGCGTCATCGACCTCGGACCCGTTGCCGATCTTCTCCAGGAGACCCCATGACGATCACCCGCATCGACGGCACGACCGACGCCCGTACGACCTCCGCCGTCGTCGAGCTGTTCGTCGCGTACCGGCACTTCTACGGTCGCCTCGACACCGACGACGACGCCCGCACCTTCCTGCACCGTCGTGTGCGGACGCAGGACTCCTTCGTCTGGGCGGCGCTCGCCGACGACGGCGTCGCAGGGTTCGTCCAGGTCTACCCGGCGCACACCTCGCTCGACCTCGGCACGGTCTGGTGGCTGAACGACCTCTTCGTCGCCCCGACCGCCCGTGCGATCGGAGCCGGGCGGGCGCTGGTCCAGCACGTCCTCGACGAGGCCGCGGCGAACGGCGTGGCGGAGGTCCGGCTGGAGACGCAACCGTCGAACACGACGGCCAGGGCGCTCTACGAGCGGCTCGGCTTCACGCTCGACGGCCCGTCCGCGCCGGTCGCCGAGCACGACGGCGGGGCATTCCTCACGTACACCTACGGGGTCCCGGACCCGACCACGGGTGCGGCGAGGATGGCACCGGCCGAGTCCGTCTGAAGACGTGCCCTGAACGAGCCATGCCCCAGCCACGATCGGTGCGCACCGTACGGGTGATGCCGGTGCGCGCACCGACCGACCGGCTCCTCGCTGATCAGCCGCGCAGCAGCTTGCCGTAGGCGTCACGCGCGTACCGGCCACGCCGGACCGATAGGACGAGCAGCCCCTCGGTGAACCCCCACAGCCCCATGGCCAGGGCGGCGAGCCCGAGCGTGAAGAACCCGCCGACCACGGTGATGGCGAGCATCGTCAGCCCGCGACGCCAGTAGCCGAGGTACATGCGGTGCAGGCCGAACGCGCCCAGGAAGATCCCGAGCAGGCCGGCCGCGACGCGGGACCGGGGCCACGCCGACGGCCTGATCCGGAGGTCGACCCGCAGCCGCAGCCGAGGCCACTGTCGGGGCGTGCGGACCGGCGTCGGCTCGGGCACCGCGTCCTCGAGGTCCGGCACCGGACCGGGCGGGTACCGCACGGTCGCCGAGAGCGGCTGGTACGCGGGAGCCGGTGCGTGCATGGGGCGTCGGGTCACGACGGGGCGCTCGCGGACGTCGTCGTCCAGGTCGAGGACGACGGGCCGGTCGATGGTGTCGGTCACGGGTGCTCCCGTGGGTCGGGTTCAGCAAGTCCCCCGAGCGTAAGCCCGGGAGACGTCGCCGGGACAGGCGGAACTACCCGCCGACGGCCGCGAGCACCGCGGGGTCGGCGCAGCCGCGCGCGAAGCCGGCGATCCGACGGTCGATGTCGCGCTTCAGGACGACGCGCCCGACGCGCTCCGCGAGCGGCGCCAGCCACCGCGGCCGGCACGTGAAGCTGTACCGCCAGACGGCCTTGGTGCCGCCGTCGGGCAGCGCGGTGAACCGCCAGCCGCCCGCCATGACGGCGAAGAACCAGGGGCCCTCGACCATCTTCATCCCGACGTTCGTCGGCGGCTGGTACGACACGTACTCGCTGACCATGCGCAGCCCGGACCGGTGCCGGGTCAGGGTGCGGACGCCCTTGGCGGGGGCGGTGGCGTCGTCGAGGAACGCCTGCCGACGGATGAACGGGTCCCACCGCAGCCGCGTCTCGCCGGTGGTCTGGGACACCGCGAACGCGACCTCGGGCGGAACCGGGACGACGACCGACGACTCGACGATCACGGGGACATCGGCTCCTTCGGGTTTGTCTGCTCGGCTGCACCCTACGGCTGCAGCGTTCGCGCGACGCGTCCGCGACGTCAGTACCAGCCGTGGGACTCCGAGTGCGCCCACGCGCCGCACGGCGAGCCGTACCGGGCGTTGACGTAGGAGACGCCCCAGCGGACCTGCGTCAACGGGTTGGTCTGCCAGTCGGCACCGGCGGAGGCCATCTTGGATCCGGGGAGCGCCTGCGGGATGCCGTACGCGCTCGACGACTTGTTCTTCGCGGTGGGGTTCCAGCCCGACTCGCGCTGGAAGAGCGCGTCCAGGCAGCCGAACTGGTCCGCGGCCACCAGCGAGGCCGCGTACTGCTTGACCTCGCCGACCGGGGTGCTCGACGGGACGGTCGGGGCCGCGCTCCGCGCCGGTCGGCGTGCCGCGTCCCGTGCAGCCTTGTGCGCGGCGGCCTGGAGCTCGGCCTCCGCCTCTGCCTGCGCGGCGGCCTCGGCGGCGAGTCGCGCTGCCTCGGCCTGCTCTGCGGCGATCCGCGCGAGCTCGGCGTCGATCGCCGGTCCGAGCCACGGCACGTCGGCGTCCGGGGCAACCCAGACGGCGTCCGCCGGTGCGCTCACCGCGGCGGACACGGGCGCCTGGAGCGCGGTCGACGAGGCCTCCCCGTGCGTCCCGATGCTCGCGCCCAGCGGTGTCGAGCTCGCGCTCGCGCTGGTCAGCACCGCGATGGCGATGACCCCGACGCTCACGATGGGGGCCACGGTGAGCGGCCGCGACCACGAGAGCGCGCGGCGGGGCTGCGGCTCGGCACGGTGACGGTGCCGCTTCGGTGAAGCAGTCATGACTGACGGGTTCCTCACGTGGCGGGTGCCCGATCCTGGTCGTCGGACCCACCAGGGCATCGGTACCTCACGCGCCGGACATGAGGGGCTGTCCGAGTCGCCCCTACTCCGGTCCCCCGGACCCGAGGCCGTCGCTCGCGCCGGTCACGACTCGACCACCCGCCGACCGAAAACCACCGTGGCGTCCTGGACCGCGACCGAGGCGACCGGCCGGATGCCGTGCAGGTGGCCGAGCGGACCCGACTCGGCCAGGTCCCACCGGACCGCGAGCCGTCGCAACGTCCCGCGCACGGTGTTGTGGGCGACGACGGTCGACCGGTCGGGCCGGCGTTGCGCAGTCGGTAGCGGCAGCACCACCGGGACGGGCGAGAGGCGCGGGCCGACCCGCGCGGTCAGCCGGGCCACGGCGGTCCCGTCCGCGGTGCGCACCTCCGTCCGCACGGACGTCCCGTCGGGTCGGGTCCCCGGGACCGTGGAGCGGGTGATGCGGGCCAGGTCCTTCGGGATGCCCCACAACGCTCGGCCACCTGCACGGGACGCGGCGGTCGTCACCCAGATCTGCGGGATCGTCACGCGCGGCATCCGACCGTCGGTGCTCAGCACCGCGACGAGCAGCTCGTCGTAGGTGAGCACCCCACCCGGCACGTACCGGACGGCCGCGAGGCCGACCAGCGCCGAGCCGCGCACCGGCACCTCCTCGTACCCGACGGGCAGCGCCTCGGTCAGGCCGACGAGCCGGTCCGCGGGGACGCGGAGCACCGACACGAGCAGCTCGCTGCGCAGCGTCCAGGGTCCCGGTGGGTACGGGATGCCGATCACGAGGACGAGCCGACCTCGGGGCGTGACGCGAACAGGTTCAGGCCCAGTGCGCCGGACAGGTACCGGGTGGCCAGCCCGCCGCGGACGCTGTTGCCGGCCGCGTCGAGGCGCGGGGAGAACGTGCTCAGGCTCCCCTTGCCGGGTGCGACGGTCACGATGCCTCCGGACACGCCGCTCTTGCCGGGCAGCCCGATGCTGAACAGCCACTCGCCGGAGCGCTCGTAGAGGCCGCTCGTGGCGAGGGCGGCGAGCACGTACCGGCACACGGACGGGTCGACGACGCGCTCGCCGGTGACGGGGTTGACGCCGCCGTCGGCGAGGGTGGCGCCCATGACGGCCAGGTCGGTCGCGGAGACGAGCAGGGAACACTGCCGCGTGTAGACGTCGGTGGTCTCCAGGGGGTCGTGGGCGATGCGGCCGTAGGACTCCAGGAGCCGGGCGATGGCCTGGTTGCGGCGGTTGTGGGCTGCCTCAGAGGCGTACACGTCGTCGTCGAGCAGGAGCGGGCGGCCGGCGAACGCGGACAGGCCAGCCTGCAGGAACGCCCACTTGTCGTCGGCGGTCGCGCCCGGGACCAGGCTGGTGGTGGCCAGCGCTCCGGCGTTGACCAGCGGGTTCATCGGGCTGCCGTCGTTGAGCTCCAGGGCCATCACGGAGTTGAACGGCAGGCCGGTGTTGTTCACGCCGACGGCGTCGAGGACCGCCTCGGGGCCGAGTGCGTCGCAGACCAGCGCGAACACGAACGCCTTCGACACGGACTGGATGGAGAACTCGTGCAGGGCGTCGCCGACGCTGTGGGAGGCGCCGGTGACGGACACGATGCTCAGCCCGAACAGTGCCGGGTCGGCGTCTGCGAGCGCGGGGATGTAGTCGGCGACGGCACCGTCGTCGACGCCCGCGTACCGGTCGTGCGCCTCCTGCATGAGGCGTTCGACCAGCTCGAGGCGGGGCAGGGTCCCGGTGGAGATCAGCTCGGGGAAGTCGTCGCTCATGGGCTCAGTCTCGCGGGCGCGCGTCGTGCGCGCGGATGGCGAGCTGGACCCGGTTCTCCAGGCCCAGCTTGGTGAGCGCGCTGGAGATGTGCGACTTCACGGTGCCGAGCGACAGGAACAGCTGCTCGGCGATCTCCGCGTTGCCCAGGCCGTCGGCGACGGCCATCGCCACCTCGTACTCCCGCTGGCTGAGCCCGGCCTCGCGCAGGTCGGGGGCGGCGGGGGCGCCACCTGAGCGGGCGTGCTCGATGAGCTGGGTCAGGACGCTCGGCGAGACGATCGGCTGCCCGTCCGCGGCGGTCCGGACCGCGTCGACGATCTGCTCGGGCGGCGTGTGCTTGAGCAGGAACCCGGCGGCGCCGGCGCGCAGCGCGTCGAGGACCACGCCGTCGGTGCGGAACGTGGTGAGCACGATGACGGCGGGCCGGGGATCCGCCCGCAGCCTGCGCAGCGCGGCCACCCCGTCGAGACGCGGCATGCGGACGTCGAGGAGGACGACGTGCGGCCGGGTGCGCGCGACGGCGTCGTCGAGCTCGTCGCCGTCGGACGCCTCCCCGGCGACCGTGATGCCGTCGGCGCCGGCGAGCATCAGCTTCAGGCCGGTCCGGACCAGGGGGTCGTCGTCGACGAGGAGGACGCGGATCTCTCGATCGCTCATCGCGCCCCGGCCGGGAGCACCACGGTCAACCGGAACCGCCCGTCGCGGACCGCGGCGTCCATCCGACCACCCTCCAGCCGCACCCGTTCGGCCAGCCCGACGAGCCCGCGCCCGGCACCGGGGATCTCGGCGGCGGTCAGCCCGACGGGCACAGCGTTCTCCACCTCGACCAGGAGGTCGTCGTCGTGCTCCGCGACGACCACGTGCACGGTTGCGTGCGGGGCGTGCTTGCGGGCGTTGGTCAGCCCTTCCTGGACGGCGCGGAACGCGGTGCGCTGCATCGACTCCCGCAGGCCGTCCGTCGGGACCGACATGCGGATGTCGACGGACTCGCCGGCCTCCCGCGCCTCGGCGACGAGCTGGGGGATGTCCCGCAGCCGGGGCTGCGGGCGGTCGGTGCCGGGCGAGACCTCGTGCAGCACCGTGAGCAGCTCGCTGAGGTCCTCCACGGCGCGGTGCGCGTTCTCGCGGATGACGACGGCCGCGTCGTGGATCTCCGCCGAGGTCGGCGCCGTCGCTGCCGGGCGGGCGGGGTCGGTGCGGTACTCCAGCGCGCCGGCGTGCACGGACAGCAGCGAGACGCGGTGGGCGAGCACGTCGTGCATCTCGCGGGCGATCCGTTCGCGCTCGTCGCGACGCGTCGTCGCCAGCCGCTCCTCGTAGCGCTCGCGGTCCCGGGCGGCGGACTCGCGCAGACCCTCGATGACCTGACGGCGGGACCGCGCGAGCAGCCCGGCGCACAGGACCAGCGCGTACATCAGGGGGATCGTCACCAACCACACCAGCAGCTCCATGCCCGGCAGCGGGAAGAGCCAGTGGTAGGGCAGCGCGGTCGCGATGTGCAGCGCGGTGATCGCCACGGAGCGCAGCGGCCGGGACCACGTCGCCATCCGGAAGACGCCGACGAGGGTGGGCACGGCGGCGGTGATGGCCAGCGCCCCGGGGAGCACCAGCAACAGGCCCACGACGCTCGGGTACCGGCGGGTCCACCACAGGAGCAGGCACGCGACGAGACCGAGGGCGATGTCGAGCGGCCAGAACCACGCGCTGACGCCCGCGACGAAGGACGGGTGGATGAGGAACGCGTAGTAGTACCAGGACCAGAGCGAGACGGCGAACACGATGCCGTCGGCGACCCACTCGCGGCGGGTCCGGTGCGGCTCCAGCGGCGACAGCGCGCGCAGCCACCTGCGGGCGCGCGCCGCTTCAGCCATCCTCCGAGGATACGGAGACGCGGTCCGACGACGACGGTCGGCCGACGACTTCTGGCCGGACGGCCGGGAGGTCTGGCCGATCGACCGACGAGGCCGTCGGGCCGGAGGTCGAGACTGGGGGCATGGCAGACGAACACGCACTCGAGCTCATCGACCTCCGCCGGGAGTTCGCCGAGAAGGTGGCCGTCGACGACATGTCGTTGCGCGTCCCGTACGGGTCGTTCTACGGGGTGGTCGGACCGAACGGCGCCGGCAAGACGACCGCCCTGTCGATGGCGGTGGGCCTGCTGCGGCCCACGAGCGGCCGGGCGCTGGTGCAGGGGATCGACGTGTGGGCCGACCCCATCGGCGCCAAGCAGCGGCTCGGGGTGCTGCCCGACGGCCTCGCCCTGCCCGAGCGGCTGACCGGCGGGGAGCTCCTCACCTACTGGGGACGCTTCCGCCGGCTGCCGAAGGACGTCGTCGCGGCGCGCACCGGGGAGCTGCTGCGCATCCTGGAGCTCGACGAGGCCGAGACGCTGGGCACGCTCGTCGGCGAGTACTCGACGGGCATGCGCAAGAAGATCGGCCTGGCCACCGCGCTGCTGCACGCGCCGAAGGTGCTGGTCCTCGACGAGCCGTACGAGGCGGTCGACCCGGTCTCGGCGCGGGTGCTGACGCGGATCCTGCGCCGGTTCACCGAGGGCGGCGGTGCCGTGGTGATCTCCAGCCACGTCATGGCGATGGTCGAGCAGCTGTGCGACCGCGTGGCGATCGTGGCCCGCGGGCAGGTCGTGGCCGACGGCACCCTCGACGAGGTGCGGCGGGGCGCCAGCCTCGAGGACCGGTTCGTCGAGCTGGTCGGCGCCCCCGAGGTCGACGAGGAGGAGCTCGCATGGATCGGGAGCTGATCTCGCTGAAGTTCACGATGCTGCGGAACACCACGCCGGGGCTGCGCAAGGTGGGCTGGGTGTTCGGGGGCGTGGCCGTCCTCGCGACCTGGGCGGTGGCCCTCCTGGCGTCCGGGGACCAGGTGCGCGCGTCCGCGCTGACCCTCGTGTTCGCCCTGTGGGGCCTCGGCGCCGCGATCGGACCGGTCCTGACCAGCGGGGCGGGTGTCCTGCGCGCCGACTACTTCGCGCTGCTCCCGTTGCCGCGAGCCGCCCTCGGACGCGGCCTGCTGGCGAGCGTGCTGGTGAGCATCGCGTCCGGCTTCGTGCTGCTCGCCCTCCTCGCGACAGTCGTCCACGCGCTGTCCGTGGCGCCCGAGACGGTCGTCGTGGTCCTCGTCGGCGCCCCCCTGACCTGGTTGCTCGTCGTCACCCTGTCGCGCCTGGTCTACGGCCTGCTCGGTGCGGCGATGAAGACCAAGCTCGGTGTCGAGATCGCCGGGGTGCAGTTCGGCCTCATGTTCGCCGCGTGGTTCGCCGGCTGGATGGTCGTGCAGGTGGCCGTGGAGAGCATCCCGAAGCTGCTCCAGGACGGTCTGCCCGAGGGGATCATCACGACGGTCGTCGACGCGCTGCCGACCTCCTGGACGGTGCTCGCCGTCGACGCCGCAGCCGCGGGCGACTGGTCACGTGCCGGGCTGCTGCTGCTCGCGCTCGCGGGCGTGGACGCCGTCCTGGTGCTGGCCACCATCCCGCTGCTGGTGCCCCGCAGCGCCGCCGTCGAGAAGCGGCGGCAGGGGCGTCGCTCCCGCGCCCTGGTCGCGGGCGGCGGGATCCTGCCCGCCACCCAGACCGGCGCGGTCGTGATGAAGGAGCTCCGGCAGTGGCGGCGGGACGCCTGGCGCGCCCTGGAGAGCAGCACCGCCGTGTGGACGGGTGCCGCGATCGGCGTGTTCGCCCTCCTCGGGGGCTACACCGCACCGGTCGCGTCGTTCGCCGGGCTCATCGTCGCGTTCATGCTCGGCCTCAGCGGGTGCAACCTCTACGGGCAGGACGGGTCCGCCGTGTGGCAGAACGTCGTCGGCGAGGACGAGTCGTCCGTGCGGTCCGACGTCCGTGGCCGCCAGTGGGCGATGCTCCTCGTGTTCGTTCCGCGTGCGCTGGTCGTGTCCGTCGCGTTCCTGCTGCTCAGCCAGGCGTGGTGGGCCGTCCCGGTGCTGCTGGCGTCGATCCCGGCGGTGTTCGGTGCCGCCGCGGGCGCCGCGATCCTCGTGTCGGCGCTCGGGGTGTCGCCCGGAGTCGACCCGCGCCGACGGCTCGGGCCGAACGACGCGAACGGCAACATCGCCCTGCACGTCTGGATCGTGCTCCTCCTGGTCCCCGTGGCGTCGATCCCGACGGCCGGGATGATCGTGTGGTCGCAGCTCACCGGGTCGGCCGCGCTGACCGTCGCCGCGGTCGTGGTCGGTCTGCTCAACGGCGTCGCCGCCGCGTGGGCGCTGGGCCGCGTCGCGATCGAATACCTGACCACACGCATGCCGGACGTGTTCAGCCGCATCCGGTACGGGCAGGTCTTCCGGGAGGCCGACGACGGGCTGCTGTCCTGGGTGGAGAGCACCACGCTCAAGGGCGAGCAGGACCTGGCGAACCAGAAGCAGAAGCAGCGGGAGGCCCGGCTCGCGCGCGCTGCCCGGTGACGGTGTCGGACCCCCGTCCTAGCGTGGAGGGCATGGCGGAGTTCCGGGACGCAGACCTGCACGACGCACGCTTCACGATGGTGGACCTGACCGGCGCCACGTTCCGGGCCGTCGGTCTCCACCAGGTGGTGATGCGGAACGTGGAGATCACGCACACCACCATCGACGGGGAGATCGAGGACCTCGTCATCAACGGCGTCGACGTCGCCCCGCTGATCGAGGCAGAGCTGGACCGTCGGTTCCCCGACCGGGTCCTGTTCCGGCCGACGACCGCCGACGGGTTCCGGCAGGCGTGGGACCGGAACGAGGAGCTGTGGTCCGCGACCGTGGAACGTGCTCGACGGCTGCCGCCGGAGACGCTGCACGAGTCGGTGGCGGAGGAGTGGTCGTTTGTCGAGACCTTGCGCCACCTCGCGTTCGCGTCGGAGTCGTGGGTGGGCCGCGCCGTCCTGGGCGACCCCACCCCGTGGCACCCGCTGTCCCTGCCGTGGGACGAGATGCGGCCCCGCCCGGGCGTCCCGCGGGACCGCGACGCGCGGCCGTCGCTCGACGAGGCGCTCTCCCTCCGGTTCGCCGCGATGGCACTCGTGCGGGGTGTGGTCGACGGCCTGACCGACGAGCAGCTCGACGTCCCCGGGGCACCGCTGGTCGGTCCGGGCTGGCCCGACGAGGGCGACTCGTTCACGCCGCGCCGGTGCCTGCGGGTGGTGCTCAACGAGGAGTGGGAGCACCGCAGGTACGCCGAGCGCGACCTGACCGTGCTGGAGGCTCAGCGCAGCGGCGCCCAGAACGACCACGGCTCGCCCTCGGGGCCGAGCGCCCCGTACTCGCGCACCCCGTAGGGCTGGTCGGCCGGCGGGAACGTGACGGTGCCGCCACGCGCGACGACCGCGTCGTGGTGGGCGTCGACGTCCTGGACCGTGACGACGAGCATGCCTGTCGCGCCCCCGAGCGTCGCCGGCGACGCGAGACCCCACTCGGGAGCGACGCGGTGCAGCATGACCATCCCGTCGGCGGTGCGGACCTCCGCGTGCACGACCGTGCCGGTGTCGTCGCGGTGCAGCGGTCCCGGCTCCAGCCCGAACACGTCGACCAGGTGCCGGTGCGCGGCCTCCAGGTCGGCGTAGACGAGCACCGCGATCCGGCGCAGCGGCTCGGTGGCGGCGACGATGGTGTCCTCGAGGACGGCGAGCAGACGCCGGCAGACGTCCTCGTCGGCGGGACCGTCGGCGGGGACCACGGTGAGCCGGTGCAGCAGCCGCTCCATGCGCAGCACCTGGTCCTCCAGCGTGGCCAGGTGCGTGCGCAGGGCACCGTCGAGGGTCCAGGTCGGGTCGTCGAGCGCCGTGGCGATGTCCTCCAAGGACGTCCCGAACCGCCGCAGCACGCTGATCCGGTAGAGCCGCTCCACCTGCTCGCGCCGGTAGACGCGATGGCCCGCGGTCGTGCGGTCCGGCGTCAGGAGGCCGATGTCGTCGTAGTGGTGCAACGTGCGGACGGTCAGGCCGGAGACGTCCGCCAGCTCACCCACCCGCCACTCGTCGGCCATCGCTCAGCGCAACGGGGAGTGGATAGCCCAGCGGTGGCCGAACGGGTCCACGAGCCAGCCGCGCTTCTCGTCGCCCTGGTCCGACGGCTCCCGGTCGACGGTCGCACCCGCGGCGACCGCCGCGGCGTAGACCGCGTCGGCGTCGTCGACCCCGAGCACGACCGCGCACGAGCTGTGCCCGAGCGTCGCCGGGGCGTAGGCGCCGTAGTCGTGGAACTCGTCGGACAGGTAGAACGCGTTGCCGGCGATGGTGAGGGCGGCGAAGCCGATCCGCCCGTCGCCCTCGTCGCGTTCGCCGGTCTCCTGCGCGCCGAACGCCGCCGTGTAGAACGCGATCGCGGCCGCCGCGTCGTGCACCGTCAGGTACGGGACCAGGCTCGTCATGCTCGCTCCTCGGCTCGGGCGGCGCACCGTCGTCGCCGCTGCGCCCGACGCTAGGCCCTCACGTCACGTGAGGTGCAAGGGGGTGTGCTTGTCCGGTCGTGGGCCGAGGGCTAGCGTCGAGAAGGACTCGGGGGGCACTCGATGAGGACGTACGACCAGCCGCGCACGCCCGCCGCTGGCGCGCCCGGCCGCGCGAACCACGCCCGCCGGACCCCGGAGCCGTTCCTGCACGTCCTGCAGCGGACCGCCGGCAACAGGGCCGTCGGCGAGTACCTCCAGCACCCCCCGACGCGGTCGGCCGACGCGGTCGTCGAGGTCGAGGACGAGCCGGAGAGCGAAGGTGCCGAGGGCATCTTCGCGTCGACCGCGACGCACGGGCTCGGGTCCCCGGCCGCGGCGTCGGGCGGCGCCGTGCTCGCCGGGCTGGACGGGTTCGAGGCGCTCGCGGGCCCGTCGGTGGGCTCGGCGGCCGACATCATGGGTGGCGGCTCCGCGCCGAACGGGATGCGGATCGGGCTCACCAGCGCGCCCGACGGGTACAAGGCGCCGCAGTTCGAGTTCGGCACGGTCGCGGCGATGGGTCCGACCGCGGCCGACCCGCCGACGTTCACCTGCACGCCGACGTGGAAGCAGCACGTGGACGAGGGCAGCAACGTCTGCTGGTACCTCCCCGCGGGCAAGCACAAGTCGATCACGCAGCGTGGCGGCAAGGACGTCTACATCACGCTGAGCGCGGCGATGTCCACGCTCGACGAGCGGGCCGAGCGCGAGCATGCCGACGACATCAAGCAGGCGCGCGACATCTCGATCCAGGAGGCCGAGACGCTCCTGACGCTCCACGTCATCGGCAAGACCTTCCCCGCCGCCGCGACCGCCACGGCGGCCCAGCAGCACGTCCTCGACGCGATCACGGCCAGCCTCACGCACCCCGGGCTCGGCAACGACCAGAGCACCTGGGCGGCGACGTACGACCGGCTGTTCATGAAGACCGGGGTACGCGACGTCAAGAAGTGGCACAACTTCGGCGAGACGGGCCCACCCGTGGTCACCGCGACCCAGATCGTGCACACCGTCGCGGCGGGGTCGACGAGCATCGGCACGACGTCGTCCGCCGCCCTGATCGTCTACTGACATGGGATCCGTCGTCGTGCCCGTCACCGCGTTCTCCGACGAGCCCACCGCCTGGCTCGACCACCTCGAACGCCGCACCCGGCACACCGTGGGTGCCCGGTGCGCCGCCGCGGGCCTCGTCGTGGTCGGCCGTCGCACGGGAGAGGTCCTCGCCGTCGACGCCGTGCTCCAGGGGGAGGCCACGGGCCCCGTCGCCCTGCCGCCGGTCCCGCGGGACTTCGACGGCAGCGAGGGCCTGACCCCGGCGGTCCATGACGGCGAGCGCGCGCTCGTGTTCGCGGTCGCGGGGGCCGACGGTGCCTGGGTCCTGCTGGACCGGCCCGGGGCGGCCGTCGGCGAGCGGTCGGTGGACGACCTCGACGCGCAGGTCCAGGCGGCGACCTGGTTCGCGCGGCTCCCGCACGACGACGCCCGGGTCGTGGCGCTCGTCGACGCCGCCGACGACGGCAACCCGGCGACCGTGTCCAGCGCCCTGCGCGCCCTCGGCGACGAGCAGCTCCACGACGCCACGACCGACCTGATGACGCTGGCCCTCGCGTCCGACGTCCCCGCCCTCCCCGCCGTGCTCGCGGCCGTCGCGCTGTGGTTGCTCGACGAGCACGCGCGGGCCTCGGCCGCGCTGGCCGGCACCGTCGACCGGCTGGGCCGGGACCGGTTCCTCGAGCTGTGGGGCGTGCAGGAGTCCGCCGACGACCCGGTGCTGCTCGTCGCCCCCGACCCGGACCTGTTGCCGTACGCCTGACCGGGTGTGGGTGGTGACCCCTAGCGTCGGTGTCATGGCTCCGACACACCACACCCTGGACTACGTCGAGATCGCCGCGCCGGACCTCCCGGCGGCGATCGACTTCTACTCCCGCGCGTTCGGCTGGGAGTTCACGCAGTACGGCCCCGGCTACGCGGGCATCCGGCGGGCCGACGGCGACGGCGAGGTCGGCGGGCTCAGCGCGGAGGGCGTGCCCGGGACGGGCGGCCCGCTCGTCCTGCTGTTCTCCGCCGACCTCGACGCCACCGTCGCCGCGGTGGTGGCCGCCGGAGGGACCGTCGTCAACGGCCCCTACGGCTTCCCGGGCGGACGCCGGTTCCACTTCCACGACCCGGCCGGCAACGAGCTGGGCGTCTGGGCGGCTGCTCCGGAGTAGGTCACCCGACGCTGCAGGTGGGGGTGAGTCCCCCTGCGGAGCCGGTGGCCTGGAACCCGACCTCCGTCACCTGGCCGGCGCCGAGGGAGCCGTTCCAGGCGACGTTCGTCAGCTGGACCGGTCCCGTGCTGGCGGACCGGGTGACGTTCCACGCGTTGGTGATGGTGGCGCCCGACGGCAGGGTCAGGCCGACGTTCCACCGGCTGATCGGCGACGAGCCGGCGGTGATGCGGATGCTGGCGACGAAGCCGCCGGTCCACTGGTTGACCGCCACGGTCGCCGTGCAGCCGCCGACGGGCGGGCTGGTGGGCGTCGTCGTCGGCGTCGGAGTCGGAGTCGGACTGGTGGGCGTGGGAGTCGGGATCGGGGTGGTCGGTGTGGGGGTCGGCGTGGGGCCGTCCCCGAGGACGGGCGTCTGCCAGTCGACCCAGTCCGCCAGCCGGCCCTGCGCCTTGCTCGAGATCCGGAAGGTGCCGGGCGTGCTGCCCGTGCCCAGCAGGAACTTCTGGATGCTCTGCTGCAGCGGCGTGCGCCACTCGGCGCGGTTCGCGCAGTGCGAGCCGTCGGTGACGTCGGACCAGTAGGTGATGTTCCCGCCGGCACCGAGCGCCTTGTAGACCTCCGCGCCTCCCAGTGCCGCCACGCTCGCCGAGCGGGGTCCGAGGTTGGCGATGTGCGGGTTGTCCATGATGAGCAGTCCGCGCGGTGCGACGAGACCGACGATCTGGTGCGTGTCGACCGGTAGCCGGTTCGGGTTGCCGGTGAACGTCCCGAACGCGTCGCCCAACCACGGCTGCTCGCCGTACGCGCTGCTCAGGCTCTGCGCGCCCTCACCGGGGATGCCCCGGAAGATCGGGACGCCGGCGCTGCCGGACTCGATGGGCATGGTCAGCGCGATCCGCTGGTCGAACGCGCCGGCCACGAACGCCCCCTTGCCGAACCGCGAGCAGCCGGTCACCCCGGTGGCGTCGGCCGTCAGGATGCTGCCGCCCGCCTGCTCGATGACGTCGATGATCCGGCTCACCCCCCAGGCCCAGGCCATCAGCAGACCGGTGCTGCTCTGCGCGCCGTAGAGGGCGTAGAACGCGCCCTGCTTGTTCGAGCGGCCGGTCCCCTCCTTGCCGACGGTGTACGGGTCGTAGCTGATGACGGCGGCGCCGGCGGCCCGGATCGCCGCGGTGTCCGCACCGAACCCGCCGTACACGACGACCGCCGGGAACGGACCCGTGCCGCTGGGCAGCTGGACGCTCGCGGAGAAGCTGGAGCTCCTGCCCTGGTGGGTCGTGCTCACGGTGATGCTGGTCCGCGACACCGTGCCCGTCACGCTCGCGGGCCGGCCCGGCTTCTCGCCGTAGACGAACTTCTCCGCCAGCCGCTTGGTCAGCTCCCGCTGGCAGCGCCAGTCCGCCTTGGTGGCGATCCGCGTGCCGTTGAGTGCCGTGAACGGGTCGGGCAGCTTGGCGTTCGTCGGCAACGAACCCGCGTCGGGCAGGGTCGGCACCGCGCAGTCGGCGCCCTCGTCCTCCACGGCGGCGACGAACGGCGCCGCCTGCGCGGGAACCTGGACGACGACGGTGGCCGCCATCAGCGCCGCGACCGACAGTGCGACGACGATCGAACGGGTCCTGGACACGGGTGCTCCCTCATGACGGGCGACTCGTCCGACCACGGTCGCTCTGCCGCCGACGATCCGGCAGGGCGACGACGGGCAGCAAAGCGACGAAACCGTTAGGCAGAGGGTGAACGAAAACTTTCGATACCCGGACGGGTCGCCACCGTGACCAGGTGCGAGCTGAGACCCAGCAGGCTGGGCTCCCGCTCGACGACCCGCGCGGCGTCGAGCACCACGTCGCGGCGGGCGTCACCGTCGTCGAACGCGGACGCCAAGGGCTTGATCCAGTGGGCCAGACCCTCGACGCCGACCGTCTCCCGCACGACGAGCCCGGCCTCGGTGGCCTCCGCGGGGAGCTCCTCCGGTCGGTGGAAGTACGCGGTCGTGAACCAGCGCGGGTCCCCGGTGGGGTTCTCGTGCACCCCGGTCGCCAGGTCCTGCGCGACGATCGCCCGGAACGCGGGGTCGAACAGGTAGGACTGCGCGAGCCCGTCGAAGAGGGACGCGAACCGGTTGATCGCCATGGCGATCACCACCCCGCCGGGCACGACGACGCGCAGCGCCTCCCGCCACACCGCCAGCCGGTCGGCGGGGTCGGTCAGGTGGTACAGCGGGCCGAGCAGGAGGACGGCGTCGACCGACGCGTCGCCCACGGGCAGGGCGCGGGCGTCACCGACGGACGCGGTGAACCGCTCGTGGCCGCCCAGCCGCGTCTCGGCCCGCTCGACGTGGCCGGGCAGCAGGTCGACGAGGTGCACGGTGTGGCCGTCGTCGAGCAGCCACTCGGCGTGGACCCCCGTCGCGCCGCCCACGTCGAGCACGCGTGCAACGGGAGGCAGGTGGCGACGGGCGATCTCCTGCACCCGCGCCAGCTCGAGCCGGCCGAGGCCCTCGCGCAAGCGGGTGTCCTCGTCGTACGCGGTGTCGTAGTGCTGGTGGATGGCGGGCTGCTCCATCGCGACAACGTACGAGCCCGCCCGGGCCGGTGCACGGGGATATCGGTCAGGTCACGACGTCGCTTCTCGGTAGGCCTTCTTGCCGTACCTGTCCAGGTACTCGTCGACGAGGTCGGTGTCCCGCTTCCTGGCGAAGCTGGACCCCAGGTAGGCGATGGACGGCTTCTCGAGGAGGGGGAGCAGGTCGTCAGGAGTCAGGGCCGTGTCGACGAGCTCAACCTCTTCCAGGTGCGGCACGTCGGTGAGCATCGTGATGTCCGAGAGACCTTTGCAGCCCCAGATGCGCACGGTCGTCAGGTGGTCGAGCCGCTGCAGGTCAGGCAGGACGAGAGGGCCCCGGGTGTTGAGGATGTGCAGCTCCTCGATCTGGGTGAGATCCGCCAGGAAACCCCAGCCCGAGGCCGACCTGAAGCCGTTGAGGAAGAGGCTCCGGAGCGTGCCGAGCTCCGCGAGGGCACGAGGATCGGCGACCTTGACGTTGATCAGCCCCAGTCGCTCGATGACGGGCAGGTTCGTCAGGAATGCCAGTGACGCGTGCTGCGACCTCCAGAGCTCGAAATCCCGTCTCGACGTGTATCGCCCGACGAGGAGCTCCGACTCCGAGAAGCTGCCCTCGACGACGACGGTGCCCTGCACGACGCGAATGTTCTTCGGCATGGGTGTCCTCGTGTGGAGCCGCTGTCAGCTGACGAGCTGTCGGAGGAGCAGGACCACGGTCGCGGCGGGTGCGAGCGCGGCCAGGACGACGGTGCTGAGCCAGCGCCAGCGCGGTGCCCAGCCGCGCCGGGCCTGCACGATGCCGGCGACGAGCGCGGGCAGGGCGGGAACCAGCGAGACCATCAGCACCACGACGGCACCGAGGTCGCCGAACCCCTGCGGGTTCCGGAACCCCTCGACGGCGTAGACGACCGCCAGCACGGCACCGACCGCCGCGGCGACGGCCAGCAGCAGCGCCGCCCAGCCGATGACCGTCGCCCACGGGACCCGTCGCGCCACTGCCTGCTCGGTCATGCAGGGACAGTACCGACGCCCGTGCGCCCCCAGCGCCGGTAGACCACGACCGCCGTCAGGATCAGCAGCGGGAGCACGACGAGGCTCTCGGGGCGGACGCCGAAGACCAGCGGGGTGTCGATGACCACGACCTCTGCGGACAGCAGCGGCCACGCGACCGCGTTGGCCATGCCGTGCCCGAGCACCGCGGGCCACACGCTTCCGGTCCGGTCGCGGGCGACACCCCAGATGACGGCCATCGCGAGCACCGCGACGGAGAACATCGGGATCTGCACGACCAGGGGGAGAGTGGTGTAGCCGTCGCCGAACGCGACGATGTACGGCACGTGCCACACGGCCCACAGGACGCCGACGGCGAGGTGCCGCCGCAGCGCCGGGACGCCGAGCGCCGCGAGCCGGGGCTCCAGGTACCCCCGCCAGCCGAACTCCTCGAACGCGGCGAACGTGAGGCGGGCGACCAGCCCGGTGGCGAACAGCACGGCGAACCGCTCGGCCGCGCCGGGCGCCAGGTGCGCGTCGCCGACGAGCGCACCGAGCACGAGCGGCACCGCGAACAGGGCGGGGAACAGCAGCAGCGCGACCGCGTACCAGCCGCGCTCGCGGCCGAGGCGTAGGCCGGCGTCGGCCCAGCCCTCCCGCCCGATCGTGCGCAGGCCGACGGCCAGGAGGAACGGGCTCATGATGAACAGCAGGGCGCCGGCGCTGGTCTCCGGGTCCGGAGACGACGCCATGACGAGGCCGCCGAGCGTGGACAGGACGAGGACTCCGACGGCGTAGACCAGCACGGCCTGCCGGGTGGCGGGCTTGCGTGTGCGGGGGGCGGTCATGGTCATGGTGGGCTCCTTCGGGCGTGGGGCATCGCCCGGCCGCCGGGATGGCGGTCGGTGGATCCGTGGACGTTCAGTCGGGCTGGGTCAGCTGGTCTCGGCGAGCAGGTCCTGAGCCCAGTCGAGCTCGGCGCGTGCGTGCACGAGTCCGTTGGCGAGGGTTGCGAGACGCAGGCGCATCTCCAGGGTCGGGGTGATGCCGGCGGCTGCGAGCGCCTGCTCGGAGCCGACCCGGGTCTGCTCCAGCACGGCCGCGAGCTCACGCGCCTCCGCGGCGCGTTCCTCCAGGACGGCGCGGACACGGTCGGGGCCGAGGCGGCCGACGAAGAACAGCCGCACGAGGAACACCTCGCGCGACGGCACGTACTCGACGGGTGCGGCGAGCCAGGAGTCGAGCTCGGCCAGCCCGGCGTCGGTGATGGAGTGCTCGCGCCGGTCGGGCTTGCCCACCTGCGGGATGGTTCGCACGTCGACGAGGCCTTCTGACGCCAGGTGGCCGAGCGTGCGGTAGATCTGCGCCTGGTCGGCCGGCCAGAAGTGCGCGACCGACTCCTCCATGTGCTTGCGCAGGTCGTAGCCGCTCATCGGGGAGATCGAGAGGAACCCGAGGACGGCGTGCTTGAGGGACATGGCTTGAGACTAGAAGACATGTCTCTTATAAGACAAGTCCTCTATTCACCTGAGCAGCGCCGCTACCGACGAGCGACCGAGGTGGCGCGCCCAGTCCAGCGGTGTCGCGCCGAACCGGGCGTCCCGCAGCGTCGGGTCGGCGCCGAGCCTCAGCAGCAGCGCGACGAGGTCGGTGTCCCCGAGGTCGACCGCGGCGTGCAGGGCGGTCTCCCACCGCTCCTCGACGGGGACGTCCTGCCTCCCGTACGCGTTCACGTCGAACCCGACGTCCACCAGCAGCGCGACGGTGTCGTGCCGACCCCGCGCCGCCGCCCAGACGACCAGTCCCGGACGCTGGTCGCGCGCCTGCGCCGCCACGGCGTCCCCCAGCGCCACCACCCGGTCCCGGTCGCCCAGCATCGCGGCCTCGACGAATGCGTCGACCGGCGCCACGTCGACGCGTTCCGCACCGCGCGAGACCAGGAGGTCGACGACCCTGCGGTCGCCACTGGCGGCGGCCAGGCTCAGCGGTGTCGGAGGGGTCGGGTCCGAGCGGCCACCGGTCGGCCACCTCCCGTCGTCGAACGGCGCATGCAGGTCCACCCCCTGGTCGGCCAGCAGCTCCACCCGGGCGAGCTGCCCGTGCTCGACGGCCCAGCGCAGCAGGTCCCGCACCAGCCTCCTGGGCTCGTCCACCGCCTCCGGACCCAGCCGGCGGCGCCAGACCCCGCCGTCACCGCGACCGAGGCCGTACTCGACGAGCAGGACCAGGTGGTCGTCGTCGGCGCCGAACATGCGGTTGTACAGGGTCTGCCCGTCGTTCGGGTCGGCGCCGCGGTCGAGCAGCAGCCGGGCGAGCGCGAGCGACTCCGGGTGGCGCGGCTGGCTCACCGGACCGCCCTCGCCCTCGCCGAACACGCCGGTGAGCAGGGTGAACAGGGTCGGCTCGCCGTGCCAGAGGTAGCCCTCGTCCGGGTCCGCACCCGCATCGAGCAGCAGCCGGGCCGTGCCGACGGGGTCCCCGCCGCCGACGCGCGAGTAGGCCAGGTAGGCGAGCGGACGCCAGCCGTGCGGGCCACCGCGACGACGGGCCAGCGCCGGGTCCCGGTCGAGCAGGCGGGCGACGACGTCCGCCCGGGACGCGGCCGAGGCCGCCCAGATGTCGTCCTCGACGAGGTCCGGGTGCGCGACGAGGAGCGCCCGGGCCGCGGCCCAGCGATCCGGTCCGTCGCTGCCCGAGTACGTCAGGCACGCGAGCCGGCAGAACTGGGCGCCTACCGACTGGTCCTCGTCGCTGGGATCCCAGGTGTGCGCGGTCCGGGCGTCGAGGTGGTGGCGCAGCCGCGGCCAGCTCGGGAAGCCGTACTCGCGAGCCACGGTGAGCTGCGCGGCGCTGAGCCGGAACGTGGTCAGGTCCGCCGGCGGGTCCGGGTGGTTCCGCGCGATCCGGTCGGCAGCCTGCGGGTCCCCGGCCACGGCGGCGCGCTGCAGGGCGCGGGCCTGGCGGCGCAGGTGCCCGAGGTCCGGGTGGGCGGGCAGGGACAGGGTCGCCACAGCGACCTCCTCTCGTCGCCCGGTGTCCGCGTGGTCGGGCCGAAAGGAGGCGGAGGGGTGCAGCCGTCTCACGCCCAGGTGGGCTGTGCCCTGCCCGCGGACCGGTCGGCTGCCTGGAAGCCGCTGTCAGCCTAGACCCGAGAGACGTACGCTCGCCGGGGCCCGGGCAGCCGGACCGACGAACGAGGGGTGGCGGTGTGCGCAGCGAGTACTCGGGCGAAGGGCTGAGCGAGGACGACCTCGCGCCGACGCCGCTCCAGCAGGTCCGCCGGTGGGTCGCCGAGGCGCACGCTCGGCACGCCGAGCGCGGCGACGTCGTCGAGCCGACGGCGCTGTCGGTCGCGACGGTCGACGCCGACGGCAACGCGAACGTCCGCACCGTCCTGATGCGGTTCCTCGACGAGCGCGGGCCGGGGTTCGTCACCGACCTCGGCTCGGCGAAGAGCCGCGAGATCACCGCCACAGGATCCGTCGCCGCGTCGCTGACGTGGCCGGCGATGTTCCGCGCGGTCCGGTTCCGGGGCCGCGCCGTCCCCGTGGGTCGTGACGAGATCGTCGCCTACTTCGCCACCCGCCCCTGGGGCTCGCGGATCAGCGCCTGGGCGTCCGACCAGTCGCAGCCGATCGCCGACCGAGCGACGCTGGTCGCCACCTACGAGCGGTACGCGGCCCTGTACCCGGACACGGGGTCGGCCGGCGACGTCCCCGTCCCCGACGGGTGGGGCGGCTGGCGGATCGAGTGCGACGAGGTGGAGCTGTGGGCGGGCCGACGCGACCGCCTGCACGACCGGCTGGTGTACACGCGTGCGGCCGACGGAGGCCTCGACACCGCCGAGGCGTGGACCGTCTACCGCCGCCAGCCCTGAGCGCCCCTGTCAGGGCGCCCGGCGCCTACCGGCCGCCGCCGTGCGTTCCTGCTCCCCGGACATCGTGCCGACGAGCCACAACCGCCAGGTCAGGAACTCCTGCAGGCGGTCGGCCTGCCCGGTCCGGCGCAGCAGCGCGAACAGCTCGTCGGCCACCTCGTCCGCGCGGTCGTCGTGCGTGACGACGAAACCCTCGACGGCCTCCCGCAGGTGCCGGGTGGCGTCGTCCGTGCGGCCGCGCGAGTCGTCCAGCCGGCCCAGGAACCAGAGCACGTCCGCGGCAGCCGGCACGTCGCCGAGCTCCAGGTACGCCTGGACGGCGCGGTCGGCGTGCTCGGCGGCGGCGTCCGTCGCGTCGTCCCCGCCCTCGGACAGCAGCCGGCGCGCCGTGGCCAGGTCCGCGTCGGCGGCGCTGCGTTCGTCGGTCATCGGGTCTCCTCCGGTCCGAGGCCTGCTCGAGCAGCACCGTCGTGGCTTCGGTCAGCGTCGCGGCGTCGGGCCCGCAGTGGCGGGGGAGAGTGCGGCGGACGACAGAGGCTAGCCGACTCCGGGCGGTGAATTGTCCGAAGTGTCGCGTTGCACACCCGGTCGCAGGTGTCGGACCATCTCGATCTCCGTGCCGATGGTGCTCTCGAACGTGACGCCCGACGGCGCGAAGCCCGCCCGCCGGTAGGCGCCCTGCGCCCGGACGTTGTCGCGGTGGACACCGAGGGTCAGAAGCTCGAACCCCAGGTCGCCGGCCCACTGCGCGCAGGTCTCGAGCAGCCGGTCGATGAGCCCCGAGCCCCGCTGCTCGCCACGGACGAAGACCCCGACGACCGTCGCGCGGCTCTGCTCGATCGGCCGCCCGTGGTAGTCGAGGGTGCCGGCACGCTGCGCGATGACCGTGACCGACCCGACCCAGTCCGAGCCGTCGACCGCGACGAACTGCGCGGCCTCGTCCCCGTCGGCCGCACGGGCGGTGCGGCCCTGGTAGAACACGTCCGGCTCCGCCGCCGCGTGCTCGTAGGTCTCGAGGAAGGCGAGGCCGGCCGCCTCGTCCCGGAGCGCGTCGAGCCGCAGGGCGCGTGCGGAACGCCAGTCGTCGGCGCGGACGCGGCGGATGCCGACCCGCAGGTCGACGTCCTGCGACGACGAGACCCCCGGCCGGTAGTCACCGTGGCGGGCCCACGTGAGCCGGACCCGGACCAGCACCACGTCGGGATCGGCCAGCGACGCCTCGAACTGCGGGAACGCGTCGAGGTACGCCCGCGCACACGCGTCCCGGTCCGCGCCGTCGGGCAGGTCGGCGGTCCCTTCGCACTGCAGCGTGGTCCCGTCGCGACCTCCGACGACGACCGCCACCCGCGGGTCCCGACGAACGTTCGCGACCTTGCGGGAGGACGTCCGCGCGTCGAGCACGAGCTCGCCGCGGTCGGTCGCGGTGATCGGCAGGTACGCGGCCTGCGGCGACCCGTCCGGGCCGAGCGTGCTGATCACACCGTCTGCCTGCGCACGGACGTACTCGACGAGCTCTCCACGATCCATCTGCCGCAGCGTAGGCGCGGGGGTCCGCAGGCGACGTCGGAAATTGCTCGTCGACGATGTCGATCTCGTGGTTCCGCCGTTCGACTCGACGATGAGAGGGTCCGAAGGGGGCCCCCGGAACGGTAGGAGAAGAACCGTGAAGTACATGCTGATCATGCGTGCCACCGACGAGGCGTACGCGGCGTTCGAGAACATCGAGTTCGCCGACATCATGGAGGCGATGGGCAGGTTCAACGACGAGATGATCTCCGCCGGCGTGCTCGTCGCGGCGGAAGGTCTGGACGATGCGGCCGACGGCGTCGTCATCGACTTCTCGTCGCAGCCGCCCGTCGTCAGCGACGGCCCGTACGGCGAGACCAAGGAGCTGTTCGGCGGCTTCTGGATTCTCGACGTCGCCTCCAAGGAGGAGGCGGTCGAGTGGGCCAAGCGCGCGCCGCTCACCGGCCCCGGCCAGAAGACCGAGATCCGCCGGGTGACGAGCATCGACGAGTTCCCGCAGGACAACGAGTGGATCCAGAAGGAGCGGGCGTGGCGCGAGCGGACGGGCCAGCTCTGACGTCGTCGGGTGACAGCCGCGGGAAGGCGAGTGCGGGCGTGGCGCGAGCGGACGGGCCAGCTCTGACGTCGTCGGGTGACAGCCGCGGGAAGGCGAGTGCGGACGTGGCGCGAGCGGACGGGCCAGCTCTGACCTCGTCGGGGACCGGGCGTGATGCGGTCGAGGCGGTGTGGCGGATCGAGTCCGCGCGCATCGTCTCGACCCTCGCCCGCTACACGGGCGACTTCGGGCTGGCGGAGGACCTCGCACAGGAGGCGCTGGCGGCGGCGCTGGTCGCGTGGCCGCGCGACGGTGTCCCGAGCAGCCCGGCGGCGTGGCTGCTCACGGTGGGTCGTCGGCGCGCGGTCGACACGTATCGCCGTCGCGTCGCGCTCGACGAGCGGCACGCGACCCTCGCCCGTGACCTGAGCGAGGGTGCGGGGGGCGACCTGCTGTGGGACCCGGACCGGATCGACGACGACGTGCTCGCGCTGATGTTCGTCGCGTGCCACCCGGTGCTGTCCCGGGAGGCGCAGGTGACGATGACGCTCCGGGTGGTCGGTGGTCTGACCAGCGACGAGATCGCCCGGGCGCTCCTGGTGCCGACGGCAACCGTCCAGGCCCGGGTCACGCGCGCGAAGAAGACGCTCGGCGCGGCCCAGGTCCCGTTCGAGGTGCCACCGCCCGACGAGCGCCGCGAGCGGCTGGCGGCGGTGCTGAACGTCCTCTACCTGGTGTTCACGGAGGGCTCGTCGGCGACGTCGGGCAGCGACTGGATCCGTCAGGACCTCGCTCACGAGGCCGTCCGCCAGGCCCGCGTCCTGGCGCGGCTCGTCCCCGACGAGCCCGAGGTCCACGGCCTGCTCGCGCTCCTGGAGCTGACCGCCGCACGGTTCCCGGCGAGGGTCCGTGACGACGGTGAGCCCGTGCTGCTGGAGGAGCAGGACCGTCGACGGTGGGACCGTGCGGCGATCCGGCGGGGACGCGCCGCGCTCGCGACGGCCGGACGCGTGGGTCGAGGGCTCGGCGCGTACGGCGTCCAGGCCGCGATCGCCGAGTGTCACGCGGTCGCCCCGTCGGTCCGGGACACCGACTGGGACCGGATCGTCGTGCTCTACGAGGCGCTCGGCCGGTTGGCGCCGTCGCCGGTGGTCGAGCTCAACCGCGCGGTCGCGATCTCGATGGCGCAGGGCCCCGCGGCGGCTCTGCCGGTCGTCGACGGTCTGGTCGCGTCGGGCGCCCTGCGCGAGTCGCAGCTGCTGCCGAGCGTCCGCGGTGAGCTGCTGCGCCGCCTGGGCCGTCGCGACGACGCCCGTCGGGAGCTCGAACGTGCCGTCGAGCTGTGCGGGAACGAGCGCGAGCGCGACGTCCTGCGGCGCAAGCTCGCCGCGCTGGACTGACTGCGCGTTTTTGCGTGGACGTCCGGCGAGGCCCGCTGCCATCGTCGTCGGGATGACACCACAGCTCTGGGACGCCGAGGCCGCACGGCGCTACGACACCCCCGGCACCGGCATGTTCGCGCCCGAGGTCCTCGGACCGACGTTGGACCGGCTCGCCGCGCTCGCGGACGGCGGTCGAGCGTTGGAGCTCGCCATCGGGACCGGCCGCGTCGCCGTCCCGCTCGCGGAGCGCGGGGTGCCGGTCGCGGGCATCGAGCTCTCGTCGCACATGGTCGAGCAGCTGCGGACGAAGGTCGACGAGGACACGCTCCCGGTCGTCCTGGGCGACATGGCGACCGCCACGGCGCCGGGCGAGTTCAGCCTCGTCTACCTGGTGTTCAACACGATCTCGAACCTGCTCACGCAGGAGGAGCAGGTCGCGTGCTTCCGCAACGCGGCCCGCCACCTGGTCCCCGGCGGCCGGTTCGTCATCGAGCTCTGGGTGCCCGAGCTGCGCAAGCTCCCGCCCGGCGTCGGGGCCACGGTCTGGTTGAACGAGCCCGACTACATCGGTCTCGACACCTACGACGTCCTGCACCAGCGGGTCGACTCGCACCACTTCCGGTTCGACGAGGGCCGGCAGGCCGACCACGGCTGGACGCCCCACCGGTACATCTGGCCGTCCGAGCTCGACCTGATGGCGCAGCTCGCGGGCTTCGCGCTGGAGAGCCGCGACGCCGACTGGTCGGGTGAGGAGTTCACCGCCGACTCGCGTTCGCACGTGTCGGTGTACCGCCTTGGCTGAGGCTACGTCGTGCTGCCCGAGCACCGCCGGCAGGGCTATGCCGGCGACCTGATGCGCGAGGGTCTCCGCGTCGCGGCGACGCTCGGGCTCGAGCGCGTCCTCGTCACGTGCTCGCCCGACAACATCGGGTCGGTGCGGACCATCGAGGCGGCCGGTGGCGTGCTGCAGGACGTCGTCTCGCACCCGAAGGCAGGGGCGAAGCGTCGGTACTGGATCACGCTCGGTGACCCGGCTCGGACCAGCACCCCGTAGCCCCGCGTCCCGTGGCCGAGACACCTCTGCTGCGAGCACGCGCTCCGTCAGCGGCGACGCAGCTCCGGCGACCAGCCGTCCGTGCCCGACAGGTAGGCGCGGACCGTGAACAGCCCGGCCTCCGGAGGCGTCAGCTGCGGGCGGTCGGCGGTGAGCAGGGCGCCGGGTCCGCGGTTGTGGTGCTCGGCGAAGCGGGCGTCCCGCCAGAGCCAGCCGCCGGAGAAGTCGCTCCACGCGACTGCGCCGATGTGGTCCCCGATCCACGAGTCGCGCACGAGCACCTGCCCGATCGCGTTCGGGTCGTTGCTCGGGTGCCACGGCCGGCCGAGGAACACGGTGCCGGCGGGGGCGTCGCTGGTGAAGTGGGACCGCGTGAACAGGAAGCCGTAGGGGTTGTCGATCATGGTGCTCGGCGCGGTCACGTAGCCGTTGTTCGTGGCCGAGCCGCGGGTCAGCGAGTGGATCTGGCTGCGGTCGAACACGGCGGTCGCGCGGCCGAAGATGAAGTCCACGTCGCCCTCGACGTAGCAGTCGCGGAAGTACGCGCGGGCGACGACGGCGGCCGACGAGCTGTTCACGTAGAGGGTGTCCTGGTTGCCGAGGAACCGGACGCCGTCGAACACGAGCCGGTCGGCGCGCGTGAGCACGGCGACGGCCTGCCGGTTGGTGATCTCCGGGTGCGCGGCCTCGTCGAAGAGGTTGGCGAACGTCAGGTTCCGCGCCGTGAAGTCGGCGCCGTCGAGCGTCACGCTCGCGCTTCCCGACGTGCCGTACGGGCCGGAGCCGTCGGGCTTGGGGGTGCCGTTCGCGTTGTCGTAGGCGATGACGACGTCCTGGGCGCGGCGGCCCGTGCCGACGAGCGTGAGGAACGGCTTCGTCGCGGGAACCTTGACCAGCTCCCGGTACTCGCCGGGCCGCACGGCGACGACCCACGGCTCGGTGGCGCCCACCGGGGCCGCGTCGATGGCTGCCTGGACGCTGGCGAAGTCCGCCCGGCCGTCGACGGAGACGGTGACGTCGGGTCGGTCGTGACCGGGTCCCTGGTGGGCGAGCACCGGGCCGGCGAGGCCGCTGTGCGCGGCGCCGAGCACCGTGAGCGTGGCGAGGAACAGGCTGGTACGTCGTCGTACGTGCATCTCAACACCCCTGCGAGAAAGCGCTTGCCCGGCGGCGTGACGACGCTAGGGGAGCGGATGCAGTGGAGTCAAGGAATCGCGCATGGGTACCTCTCCCTCGCCGACATGGAGGGGCATCGACCGCGCGCTCGCCGGGCTGCTCGACCTGGGGTGACCGCGGGTGGCGCGCACGGAGCCCGTGCGCGCCACCCCGGTCGTCAGGAGGCGCGCTCCAGCAGGACGCGGTCCTCGGGTGCGAGGTGCTTGCCCGGCCCGTGGCCGTGGCCCGGGTGCGGGTGTCCCTTGCCCGGGCCGGAGACGCCGTTGATGGCCGACGTGTCCCACGCGAGGGAGTAGGTGGACGCGGCGATCGCCTTCGACATGATGCCGAGGGCCTTCGCGTTCACGTTCGACAGGTCGTCACCTGCGGAGTGGTAGTTCGGGTCGTGCGTGATCCCCGCCGTCCCACCGAACAGGGCGACCTCCTCGGGCGTCTTGACGTCGTCGGCACCGGTGAACAGGCCGGACGCCGGGACCCCGTTGAGGATGAACGCCTGGTAGTCGGAGCGGCCGGAGAACTCGGTGTCCACCCACGGCTGGCCGATCTTGTCGAACCAGCTGGTGAGGACCGCCTCGGTGGCGACCGACCCCTCGGGGACGTCGACCGGGGCGGGGTAGGTGGACTCGTCCGCGTCGTACACGCCGATGATGTAGTTCGGCGAGCCGACCATGTCGTAGTTCAGGTACGTCGCGATGCGGTCGAGCTCACCCTCCTGCGTGGCCAGCTCCTCGACGTAGGCCGTCGACCCGATGAGCCCGAGCTCCTCGGCGCCCCACCACGCGAACCGCACGGTGTTGTGGTGCGGGGTGTGCGACTTGCCGAGCTGGACGGCGGTCTCGAGGATCGCTGCCGACCCGGTGCCGTTGTCGTTGATCCCGGGTCCCTCCTCGACACCGTCGAGGTGCGCGCCGAGCATGACGACGTTGTCGTCCCGGCCCTGCTTGGTCTCCGCGATCACGTTGAACGACTCGGCCACCTCGGTGTGGCTGCTCACGTCCAGCGTCACGTTCACCACGCCGGCAGCGAGCGCTGTGGCGAGCGCCTGACCGTCGGCCTGCCGGACGCCGGCCACGGGGACGGTGACCAGACCTTCGGCGCCCAGCGTGCCGAAGAGCTGCACGTCGGGAACGTTGTTGTAGATGACGACGCCGATCGCGCCGGCTGCCTCCGCGTTGAGGGCCTTGTCCGCGAACGGGCACGCACCACGGCTGACGAGGGCGATCTTGCCGGTGGCGACGACGCCCGACCACGTGTCGGCGGTGCAGCCGAGCGGGTCTGTGGGGGCGACGAGGTCGGCGGTGATCCCGCCGACGGGGGCGTTCGGGGAGAACTCCATCTGGTCCACCGTGTACGCGGCGGAGCCCGGGGAGTTCTCCGTCAGGGTCTCCGTGTCGATGATCTCGCGGTCGAAGGTGAACGGGTCTCGTTCGGTCTTGTACCCGGCCTTGCGCAGGGTGCGCTCGACGTAGCGGGCGCTCTCCTCGTAGCCGGACGTCAGGGCTGCCCTGTTGCCGTCGTTCTTGTCGGCGATGCGCTGGAAGGCTGCCAGGTGTCCCTGGACGGCCTTGGTGCTGACTTTCTGGGCGAACTTCTCCGGGGATCTCCCGCGATCGTGCGCCGCGGCCGGGGACGCGATGGCCCCCGCTGCGACGATGGCGATCGATGAGGCTAGTGCGACCAGAGTTCGACGTGCCGCCATGCGGTGTCCTCCTCACACGTCGGCGCGACCTGTAGGCCGCGCCGGGCCAACCCCCTGTCGGCCGCCACCTAGACCAGCACAGAACGGTCACAGGTGGGAGATGGTTCGCGCTGGCAACTGAGCTGCGGTCGGGCGCTGAGACGACCCTTGTGGAGGCCTGGCCAGGGTCGATACCGTCCCGCGACACCGAGGAGGTCACTGATGGGTGCCGCGCAGATCGTGCTGCTGCTGGTCGTCCCGGTGCTGGCCGCCCTCGTCCTCGTGCTCCGCCGCGGAGGGCTCGCCTCCCTCGCGAACGTCCGGGTCCGCGGTGCGGCCTGGGCGCTGTCCGGTGCGGCCGTCCAGGTGCTGCGCAGCGCGGACCCCGCCTGGGCCGCAGGCGTGCTCGAGGCCGCCGGCGGGGCGCTGGTGCCCCTCGCGCTCGCGGTGTGCGCCGTCGGGTTCGCCTCCGCGAACGCGCGCGGGGCGGGCCGCGCGGTCCGCGTCGCGCTCGCGGTCGCGACGGCGGGAGCCCTGTCGAACGCCCTCGCGACCGCGCTGAACGGAGGCATGCCGTTCTCCGTCCCGGCGGCCCGGTCGGTCGGCCTCGACGTCGCAGGAGCCCCGGGCCACGTCCCGATCGACGGGGCGACGCTGCTCGTCCCGCTCGCGGACCTGGTCCCCGTCCCGGGGCTCGCGATGGTGTTCAGCGTGGGCGACGTCCTCCTCTGGACCGGCCTCGCGGCAGTCCTCGTCCTGGCAGCCGCCCGGACCACCACACTCCCCGGCGACGCCGCCGGGGTGCACCACCCGCCTGCCGCGGCTCCGGCCACGGCGTCCACCGTCACGAGGAGCACCCTGTGAAGAACCGACCCTCCGCCACGCGCGTCTACGTCACGCTGTCGAGCATCGCCGTCACCGCGGCTGCGGTGTACGCGTTCGCGGCCCCGTTCACCCGGACCAACTGATGACGCGACCTTCGGCGACGCGCGTGTACGTCACGCTGTCGAGCCTCGCGGTCACCGCGGCCGCGGTGTACGCCTTCGCGGCGCCGTTCGGCAGCACGAACTAGCCGGTCCGGTGGTGCGGCGGACCGTCGCCGCACCACCGGGAGCCGTCAGAGCTCGCGCAGCACCTCGCGCGCGAACCGCACCGACCGCTCGCGCAGGCCCCCGATCCGGCTCTGGACGAGACCGGCTGGGTCCTGTCCCGCCTCGATGATCGTGGGCTTGCGGCGCACGTTGTGCGAGCACTCGAACCCGGTGCAGATGAGGGTGCCGATGGTGTCGCCGTTCCGGCCGGGAGCGCCGGCGCGGCGGGCGACGTACATCGAGACGTCCTCGGTGGCGTAGACGTCCTCGCACCAGGCGCAGACGGCACGGCGGCGCTTGCCGACCTCGGGCGAGCGCAGCGCGATGCCCACGAGGGTGTCCTCGACGGGCACCACCACGTAGGCGCGCAGGGGTGCCTTGCGGTCGATCCAGCCCAGGTAGTCGAGGCGGTCCCAACGCTGCTCGGACAGGTCGGGGAGGGTGAGCTGGGCGGCCTCGCGTCGTGAGCAGTTCACGAAGGACGCGCGGATGAGCTTCTCGGTCAGGGGGTTCACGGTCGTGGGCTTTCGGGGCGACGGGAGCCGGCACGGGATCGTGGCGGCGCGAGCGCCCGTGCAGGTGTGCCGGAGGACCGGCGGAACGTGAGTCCGTCGGTGGCGTCAGGCGTGCTGAGCGGGCGTCCGGGTCCCGCCTGAGCAGGCCTGGACGGCCGCCTCGCTTCCCCGCTGCATCGTGATGCGCTCCGTGCTCGTCTCCGTCATGAACGAGTCGATGGTGCGCCTCGGCCGGCCCGCGCGTCCACTCCGATCCTCACTCGCCCGGTGCCGCGAGCGCCTTGCGCACGGTGAGCAGGAGCTGGCTGACCACGTCGTGGGGAGGGGTCGTGCCCTCGCGGAGCTCGCTCCAGCCGAGGTAGAGCGACGACCACAGGATGCCCTGCAGCCAGCCGGGGGAGAGCCGGGTGTCGAGGGTGCCGTCGGCGAGGCCCCGCGCGCAGGCGTCGTCGAGCGACTGGGAGAAGCCGTGCTCGGGCCCGCAGGTGTCGATGGAGACGACCTCGGTGAACATGAGGGTCAGCAGGTCGCCGAGCTGCAGGAGTGTCTGGCAGGCGCGCAGGATCGCGTCGAGCCCCGTGCCCTCGTCCAGGCGTGCACGGACGGCGGCGTCCCCGAGCCGGCGTCCTGCCTCCTGCATCACGGACGTGAGGAGCTCGGCGCGGTCGGGGTAGTAGCGGTGGAGCGTCGTGCGGCCGACGTCGGCGGCGTCGGCGATCTGGCCGAGGCTCGCGCTCGGGTCGGCGGCGAGGACCCGGATCGCGGCGTCGAGGATCGCCTTGCGGGTCCGGCCACGCGTACCGGTCTCGCTGTCGACTGTCATCCACCGAAAGTAGCACCGTGTTCCACCGAGGGGCACAGTTGACCTATCTGGAACATCAGTGTTCCACTGGATGGATGACGGCGACGACGGACACCGACCAACCTCCTCGCGGCGAGCGTCTGCGCATCCTCATCGGCTTCGCGCGGCCGCACCGCAACACGCTCCTGGTCGGACTCGCGCTGAGCCTCGTCGCGACCGCGATGGGTCTCGCGACGCCCATGGTCACCAAGTGGGTGCTCGACTCCCTGTCGGAGGGTCTGAGCCTGGCGACGCCCATCGCGCTCCTGCTCGGGCTCCTGGTGGTCGGGTCGGCCGTCGGGCTCACGCAGTGGATCCTCATGGGCACCGTGGCCGAGCGCATCGTGCTCGACGCGCGCGAGTCGCTGGTCCGGCACTTCCTGCGCGCGACCGTGCCCGCCGTGACGCGTCGGCCCGTCGGCGAGCTGGTCACGCGCACCACCTCGGACACGCTGCTGCTGCGCGAGGCGGCCTCGTCGAGCCTGGTCAGCCTGGTCAACGGTGTCGTCGCCCTCATCGGGACGCTCGTCCTCATGGCCGTCCTCGACCTCGTGCTGCTCGGCACGACCATCGCCGCGATCATCGTCGTCAGCGTGCTCATGGCCCTGCTGCTGCCCGGCATCGCGAAGGCGCAGGAGGCCGCGCAGGAGTCCGTCGGCCGGCTCGGCGGCACGCTCGAGGGCACGCTGCGCGCGGTCCGCACGGTGAAGTCGAGCCGCGCCGAGGAGCGTCAGGGCGAGCGGATCCTGGCCGACGCGCGCGACGCCAAGGACCACTCGGTGCGCGCCGTGCGGACGACCGCCGTCGCCTGGACCATCTCGTGGGGCGGCATCCAGCTCGCGATCGTCGTCATCCTCGGGCTCGGTGCCTGGCGCGTCTCGCAGGACCTGCTCGCGGTGTCCAGCCTGGTGGCGTTCCTGCTGTACGCGTTCAACATCGTCGGCCCCATCACCGAGCTGACCCAGGCCTTCACGCAGCTGCAGTCCGGTATCGCCGCGGCCGCGCGCATCCGCGAGGTCACGACGATGGACAGCGAGGAGCCCGTGCCCTCCGGCGGTGCCGCGCCCGTCGCGACGGACGAGTCGACCCCCGTCGTCGAGCTCCGGAACGTGACCGCCGCCTACGGGCCCGACGCCGAGCCGGCCGTGCGGGACATCTCGTTCACGGTGCCGCGCCGGGGGCACACCGCGCTCGTCGGCCCGTCGGGCGCCGGCAAGACCACGGTGTTCTCGCTGCTGCTGCGGTTCCTCGAGCCGCAGTCCGGGCAGCTCCTGCTGGACGGGGTCCCGTTCTCCGAGATCGGGCACGGCCGCCTCCGCGAGCGCTTCGCGTACGTCGAGCAGGAGACGCCGATCGTGCCGGGCTCGATCCGCGACAACCTCCTGTTCAGTGCACCCGACGCGTCCGACGAGGAGCTCGACCGCGTGCTGGCCGCGGTCCGGCTCGACGGGGCGTTCGACGCGCTCCCCGACGGGCTGGACACGTCGCTGACCTCGACGTCCGTGTCCGGCGGCCAGCGGCAGCGCATCGCCCTGGCCCGCGCGATCCTCAAGGCGCCCGAGGTGCTGCTGCTCGACGAGGCGACCGCCCAGGTGGACGGCCTCACGGAGTCGGCGATCCACGACTGCATCCGGGACCTGGCCGCGCGCGGGGCCGTCGTCACGGTCGCCCACCGGTTGTCCACGGTGCTCGACGCCGACACGATCCTGGTGATGGAGGACGGGCGGGTGCGGGCCCGTGGGACGCACGAGGAGCTGCTGGAGTCCGACGCGCTGTACCGGGACCTGGTCGAGGCGCTGCGCATCGGCGTGGAGCTGCCGGGGCGTGTCGCTGTCGGCTGACCTGGGGTCTCAAGATGCTCAGCATGCTGAGTGTTGGCACGATGGTGTGCATGGAGACCGCACTCGACACCCGTTCACCCGCCACGACCCGGGACCGGGTCCGCCAGGTCACCGTCCTCGTCGGCGCGATCGTCGCCATCGGCGGTGCGGCAATCGGCTCCGGTGCGTTCGGCGGCCAGCCCATCGCCGACGCCGCCGACGGTGCCCTGTCCGCGACCGCCACCCCGCTCGCGCCCGACACCCCCGCGTTCTCGATCTGGTCGCTGATCTACCTCGGTCTCGGCGTCTTCGCGGTCGTGCAGGCACTGCCGCGCCAGGGTGCTGACCCGCGTCTGCGCGCCGTCTCGTGGTGGGTGCTGGCGTCGATGCTGCTCAACGCGCTGTGGATCGCGGTCGTGCAGGCCGGGTCGGTCGGCGGGAGCGTCGTCGTGATCCTCGCGCTGCTGGCCGTGCTCGCGGTCGTCTTCGTGAAGCTCGTCCGCCTCGCGCACACGGGGGTCGCGACGTCCCTGGTCACCGACACGACGACGGGGCTGTACCTCGGGTGGGTCAGCGTCGCGACGCTCGCCAACATCGCCGCGTTCCTCACGGTCGCCGACGTCGGCGAGCTCGGCCTGGGCGCGACGGCGTGGTCGGTGATCGTCCTCGCGGCCGGTGCCGCGCTGTCCGTCGCGTACGCGGTCTTCGGGCGCGGGCGTCCGTCGGTGATCGTCCCGGTGGGCCTGGCGATGGCGTGGGGCCTGGGGTGGATCGGCCTGGGCCGCACCAACGGTCCGCTGGTCGACGAGACGGTCGCGACGGCCGCGTTCGTCGCGGCGGCGATCGCGCTGCTGGCCCCGCTGGTCACGACCTTCTCGGCCCGCCGTCGCTGACGAGCAAGCCGTGAGTCGCGGTCCAGGACGCTGACGCGGGACCCAGGGCTTGGTCGCCGCTGTGCGGTGGCACCGGTCGTGCGGCCGGCGCGGTCAGTGTCGGGCCGACGCGAGCGACGGGCCGGTCCCGTCGTCGGTCAGCCGTGCGACCGTGCCGGTCGCGTCCACGGCCACGGCGATCGTGACATCGTCCGACCAGCCGGCCGCGGTCAGCTCGCGACCGCTCGTCGATGCGCCGACGGCCGCCGAAGGGTCGGGCGTCGCCCGCCAGAGAGCGGCGGCCGCGTTGGCCTCGCTGGAGAGCTCCCCGAGCGCCGCAGCGATCGCGCCCGCGCCGAGCAGGTCCTCGAGGCACGGCCGCAGGCTCCCGTCGGGCCAGCGCTCCCCTGCCGGGACGAGGACGACGTCGTGGCACGGGTCGGCGGCGAGGTGGTCCGCCGCGGCGCGGGCGACCGCCGAGGCGTTGCGCAGGCACCCGGCGACGACGGTCGCGCCGGTGCTCGCCAAGCCGTGCGCGATGGTCGCGCCGTTCGGCGAGGGGAGGACGAGCCGCCCGCCGCGCAGGTGTGCGAGCGAGGCCGGCGAGAGGCTCAGACGACCGTCGCCCCTCGGGAGTGCCAGTGCGGCCCCCAGGGAGCCGGCCAGCGCCTCCGCGCCCGCGGGGTCGCGGTGCGGGTAGGGGTGGACGACGACGCCCTGCTCGCACGCGACGGTCACCGCCGTGGAGAACGACCGGACGTCGACGACGACGACGAGGCTCGCGGACCCGTCCGGGCCGAGCAGGTGCCGCGCACCGGTGAGACCCCACTCGAGCCGCACCCGCGCGGGCCGCTGGTCGGGGAGCGCCACGATCACCGGCCGAGTCTGCCATCCGCACACCTCGCGCAACTCATGGTTGCGCGAAGGATGGCGCGAGGGTAGCGTGACCTGCAACCGATAGTTGCAGAAGGAGAAGGTCATGGAGTTCGGAAGCATCGAGCGCGAGATCCACGTCGACGCGTCGCCCGAGGTCGTCTTCGAGGTCATCAGCAGCCCGGAGCACATCCGGGAGTGGTGGAACGGCGCGGAGTCCGACCTGTCACCGACCCCGGGGGCCGCGGCCCAGGTGGGGTGGCCGGGGGACGACCACGTGGAACCGCTCACGGTCGTCGACGTCGACCCGCCGCGCCTGTTCTCGTTCCGGTGGATCTTCGACGAGGGGACGCACGGACCGTCCCTGCTCGTCACGTTCGAGCTCGTCCCGTCCGGCGCGGGCACGCTGCTCCGGATGACGGAGACCGGCTACCGGGAGAAGGGCTGGGAGATCGCGACCCTCGAAGCGGCCTACGCCGACCACGTCGAGGGCTGGGACCGGTTCGTCCCGGCGATCGCGGAGTACGCCGCCGGGCTGGTGTCGACGCCATGAGCGTCGCCGTCGACGACGACCTCTGGTCCGCGATCGGCGACCCGACGCGGCGCCGGATGCTCGACCTCCTGCTCGCCGACGGGGCCGGCACCGCCACCACGCTCAGCGACAGCCTGCCGGTGACACGACAGGCCGTGGCCAAGCACCTGGTGGTCCTGGACCGCGTCGGGCTGGTGCACGTCACCCCCGAGGGGCGCGAGCGCCGGTACCGGGTGGACGAGGCGCAGCTCGCCCGCGCGGTGGCCCAGCTCGCCGACGTCGGGTCGGCGTGGGACGCCCGTCTGCAGCGGATCAAGCGGATCGCCGAGGCGATCGAGCGCAGTCAGAAGAAGTGACGAGAAGAGGGGTATCGAGATGGTGGACATCATTCACCGGGTCGGCGTGAAGGGTGCGGCCCTGGACGACGTGTACGCGGCGGTGGCGACGGTCGACGGGCTCGCCGGCTGGTGGACGGCCGACACCACGGGTCAGGCCGAGGTCGGTGGCTTGCTGGAGTTCCGGTTCGAGCCGGGCGGGATCGACATGGTCGTGCTCGCGCAGGAGCCCGGCCGGAGCGTGCTGTGGGAGGTCGTCGACGGGCCGCCCGAGTGGATCGGGACGACCGTGCGGTGGGAGCTCAAGCAGGAGGGCGAGTACGTGATCGTCCTGTTCGCCCACGAGGGCTGGAAGGAGCAGGTCGAGTTCATGTCCCACTGCAGCACCAAGTGGGCGACGTTCCTGATGAGCCTCAAGCAGCTCGTCGAGACGGGCACCGGCGCACCGGCACCGGCGGACGTCAAGATCTCCGACTGGCACTGAGCGCCACACGGGCACCCCGGCGACGGGGTGCCCGTGTCGTACCTCGGCGGCATCATGGCGCGATGGAGCTCGAGTTCACCGGCGAGATCATCTACTGGCGCGGGCCGTCGCCGTTCCACTACGTGCCCGTACCGCCCGAGGAGAGCGCCGCGATCAAGGCGGTGTCCGCCGAGGTCACCTACGGGTGGGGGGTGATACCGGTCCTGGTCACCATCGGCGACACCGAGTGGGAGACGTCACTCTTCCCGAAGGACGGCCGCTACCTGGTGCCGGTCAAGGACAACGTGCGCAAGGCCGAGCTCCTGGACCTCGGTGACACGGTCACCGTGCGGATGGTCCTGGGGGGCCCGTGACCGGCTGGCTGGAGGACACCCGCGCGTCCTACGACACGGTCGCCGAGTCGTATGCCCGCAGGGTGACCCTCGACGGCCTGCCCGTCGTCCGTGGCGTGCTGGCGCTCTTCGCCGAGCGTGTCCGCGCGGTCGGCGGTCCTGTCGTCGACGCCGGGTGCGGACCCGGCCACGTCACCGCCCGTCTGCGCGACCTCGGCCTGGACGTCGTCGGCATCGACCTCTCGCCCGAGATGGTGCGGCTGGCTCGCCGCGACCACCCGGGACTGCGGTTCGAGGTCGGGTCGATGACCGCGCTCGACGTCCCGGACGGGTCGGTGGGCGGGGTGCTCGCGTGGTACTCGATCGTCCACGTGCCGGACGAGGACCTGCCGACGGTGGCGGCCGCGCTGCACCGCGTCCTGCGTCCGGGCGGCGTCACGATGCTCGGCTTCCACCTCGGCGACCGCCGCAACCACAAGACCGAGGGCTACGGCGGACTCCCGATGCGGGTCGACGTCCACCACCGTCCGGTCGAGCGCGTCGCCGGGTGGTTGCGCGACGCCGGCTTCGTGGTCGAGGCGCACCTGCTGATCGACCCCGACGCCGACGTGCCGGGCGGCGTGGTCCTGGCCCGGCGTGGGCCTCAGCGGTAGGGGCGGAAGAAGTCCCGCAGCTCCTGGGCGTACAGCTCGGGCTCCTCGATCGGCGCGAAGTGCCCGCCGCGCGGCGGCTCGGTCACGCGCACGGTGTTCGCGGTGCGGTCCAACCAGGCCCGCGGCGGTCGGACCAGGTCGGCGGGGAAGAGCGCGAACCCGGACGGCACCTCGACCCGGCGGGCGTGCTGCTCCGGCGGGATCCGGGAGTTGGCGTGGTACATCCGCATCGAGGAGCCGATCGTCCCCGTGAGCCAGTAGATCGTCAGGTTGGTGAGGACCTGGTCGTCGGTCAGGGCACGGTCGCTCCAGGCCTGCAGCTTCTCGACGATCCACGCCGCGAGCCCCGCGGGTGAGTCGGTGAGCCCGACGGCCGCGGTCAGAGGCTTCGTCCGGTGCATCGACGCGTACGCGCCCTCGCGCGCACCCCACGCCTGCGCGCCCGCGATGAACTCGCGCTCCTCGGGTGCCAGCTCCGCGGGGTCGCCCGTGTAGATCGGGATCCCCCCGTCGGTGCGGTGCACCGCCACGACCCGGTCGGGGTGGTCGAGCGCGAGGAACCTGCTGACGCCGCTGCCGATGTCCCCGCCCGCCGCACCGAACCGTTCGTAGCCGAGCGCGGTCATCAGCTCGGCCCACAGCCCGGCGACTCCGACGACGTCCCGCGGCGGACCGTCGGAGTACCCGAACCCGGGCATGTCCGGGACGACGACGTCGAACGCGTCCGCCGGGTCCTCGGGGTCGGTCAGCAGCGAGATCACCTCGCTGTACCGCCAGAAGGAGTCGGGCCAGCCGTGCGTCAGGATCAGCGGGAACGATCCCGCACGGGCGTGCACCACATGGATCCGATGGTCGCCCAGGGTCACGTGGAACCGGGGGTGCCGGGACAGCTCCGCCTCCTGCGCGGGCCAGTCGAACCCGTCGGCCCAGTAGGCGACGAGCTCCCGCAGGTAGCCGAGGTCGGTGCCCAGCGACCAGCCGGCGTCCTCGGGTGCGTCGGGCCAGCGCGTGGCCCGCAACCGGGTGCGCAGGTCCTCGATGGCCTCGGGCGTGGTGGGCGAGACGAACGGCTCCGGCATGCGACCCACCCTAGGGACGGCCCCCGACGCCCGCCCTCACCACTCCAGCAGGAGCGCGCCGATCGTGCGGGCGACCTCGGTCGGGGTCCGTCCGTCGGTGGCCACCCGCAGCATCCAGGCCGGGGTGTCGGCGGACAGGCGACGGTCCGCGCGCGCCGACCGTTCGATGTGCGCCGCCAGCTCGTCGCCGGACTCTCGCAACGCGAGGCGCGCGCCGACCACGAAGTCGTCCGCGGTGAGCAGCACGCCGGTGATCCGTGGGTTGTCGCCCATGGCCTCCGCGAGCTCGTCGGCCTCGAGGACCGCCACGGTGTTGGTGTAGATCAGCCGTCGGTAGCCGAGCTCGCGGTAGTTCGCCCAGAGCGCCGCCAGGTTGCGCATGCTCAGCCGGTGCTCCCAGGGCGCGGGCCACGCCAGGTCCAGGGTGTCCCCCTCGATGACCGCGTGCTGCACCTCGGCGTCCCGCAGGTGCACGTGCAGCGCGTGCGCCACCGAGGACTTGCCCACGCCGGAACGACCTCCGATGACCAGCAGCTCGGACCTGTCCACGCCGCCACCTACTCCGGCGCGCGGGCTGTCGACCCGCGCACGACGAGCTCCGGAGCGAACAGCTGCTCCTCCCGCGACGGCTTCTCGCCGCGCATCTCGGCCAGGAGCGCGTGGACCGCGGCCCGGCAGATCGCCTCGACGGGCTGGCGGACCGTGGTCAGGGGCGGGTCGGCGAACGCGACGAGCGGGGAGTCGTCGTACCCGAGCACGGACACGTCCTCCGGCACGCGCAGGCCGTTCGAGCGCACGGCCCGGATGGCGCCGAGGGCCATGAGGTCGGAGCCGCAGACGATAGCGGTGTGCCGGGAGTCGAGGAGGTCGGTGGCGGCGGCCTGCCCACCCTCGGCGGTGTAGAGCGACGAGCTCACGTGCAGCTCGCCGTCGTCGAGACCGTGCCGCGCGAGGGCGGCGGCGAACGCGGCGACCTTGCGGCGCGTGGGGACGAACCGGTCGGGTCCGATGGCCAGCCCGATGCGGCGGTGGCCGAGCGCGACGAGGTGGTCGACGGACGCGTCGATCGCGGCGGTGTCGTCGGTGGAGACGAAGGGCGCGTCGATCTCGGCGTTGTAGCCGTTGACCAGCACGATCGGGACGCCGGAGTTGCGCAGCCGCTGGTAGCGCCCGAGGTTGGCCTGCTTGTCGGCGTGCAGGCCGGAGACGAACACGATGCCGTTCACGGCGTGGTCGAGCAGCACCTCGACGTACCGGTCCTCGGACGTGCCGCCGGGGGACTGCGTGCAGAGCACGGGCGTGAACCGCTCCTCGGTGAGGCGCTGCTCGATGGCGTCGACGAACGCGGGGAAGACGGGGTTGGTCAGCTCGGGCACGACGAGCCCGACGAGGCCCACCGACTTGGTCGTCAGCGAGGCGGGGCGCTCGTAGCCGAGCAGGTCGAGCGCGGCGAGGACGGCCTGACGGGTGCCCCCGGAGACGCCGGGCCGGCCGTTCAGCACGCGTGACACGGTCGCCGTGCTCACCTGAGCCTGTTGCGCGATGTCGGCCAGCCGGGTCTGCACCTGTCGAGCCTACGAGTCCGGGGTGCTGCAGCCGGGGCGCGAATCGCGCTGGACGTCGACCAGTCGGCGACGGTTATCGTCGGCCCATGCCCGTGACCTCATTCCCGACCGACAGCGCCGCCTGGCCGGCCTTCCTCGCGAGCACGGTGGACGCGTCGCTCGACGACGCCCGCGCGCTGCTGGCCCGGCTGAAGGACGGCGCACCGCGCTCGACGACGGAGGTCCTCGGGCTCTGGAACGACGCGGACGTCGCGATCGCGACGGGGTCCGCGGCGGCGCACCTGCTGGCCGAGGTGCACCCCGACGCGGACCTTCGGGCGGCTGCCGAGGAACGCGCGCAGGCCGCCGAGGACCTCGTGACCGAGCGCGGCCTCGACCACGCGCTGTGGCAGGTGCTCGCCGCCACGGACGCCGACGGGCTCGAGCCGGGCGCGGCCCGGGTGCGCGAGCACGTGCTGCGCGACTTCCGGCGCGCCGGTGTCGACCGCCCGGAGGCGGACCGCGACCGGTTGCGGGCGCTCGCGCAGCGGTGCACGGAGCTGGGCCTGGAGTTCTCCCGGAACATCCGCGACGGCGTCCGCAGCGTCCAGGTGCGGCCCGAGCAGCTGGACGGGTTGCCCGACGACTTCCGCGCGGAGCACCCGGCGGGCGAGGACGGGCTGGTGACCCTGACCACCGAGTACCCGGACCTGCTGCCGGTCCGGACGTACGCGACGGACCCGGCGGTCCGGCTCGCGCTGACCAGCGAGCACCAGCGCATCGGGTGGCCGGCCAACGAGCCGATCCTCGCGGAGCTGCTCCGGCTGCGCGCCGAGCGGGCCACCCTCCTGGGCTACCCGGACTGGCCGACGTACGACGCCGAGGTCAAGATGATCGGCTCCGGCCAGGCGATCGCCGACCTGGTGGAGCAGCTCGACGCGCTGACCGCGGTCCCGGCGGCCCGGGACGTCGACGTCATGCTCGCGCGCTACCGCCAGGACGTCCCCGACGCGACGGCGGTGACTGCCGCGGACAACCTCTACTACGACCAGATCATCAAGAACGAGCAGTACGACGTCGACTCCCGCGAGGTCCGCGAGTACTTCCGGTACGAGACGGTGAAGCCCGGCGTCCTGGACGTCGTCTCGCGGCTGTTCGGGATCGAGCTGCGGTCGGTCGACGCGCCGACGTGGCACGAGGACGTCGAGGTCTACGACGTCACCGACGACGGCCGCGCCATCGGTCGCGTGTACCTCGACATGCACCCGCGGGCCGGGAAGTTCAACCACGCCGCCCAGTTCCCGCTGGTGCCGGGCATCGCGGGCCGCTCGCTGCCCGAAGGTGCGCTGGTGTGCAACTTCCCGACCGGCCTCATGGAGCACGACGACGTGCTGACGTTCTTCCACGAGCTCGGCCACCTGGTGCACGAGGTGCTCGGCGGCCACCAGACGTGGGCGATGTTCACGGGTGTCGCCACCGAGTGGGACTTCGTCGAGGCACCCAGCCAGCTGCTCGAGGAGTGGGGCTGGGACGCGGGGGTGCTCGGGTCCTTCGCGACGAACGCCGCCGGGCAGCCGATCCCTGCGGCGCTGGTCGAACGGATGTGCCGGGCGGACGCGTTCGGGCGCGGCGCGTGGACCCGTCGCCAGCTCAACTACACGGCCCTGTCCTACGGGCTGCACGCCGACCCTCCCGCCGACCTGGCGGCCTACACGGCAGAGATCGACGCCCGGTTCGGGCCCTACACGCCGATCGCGGACACCCACCAGTACGCCGGGTTCGGGCACCTCGACGGGTACGGGTCCGCGTACTACACGTACCTCTGGAGCCTGGTCATCGCGAAGGACCTGCGCACGGCGTTCAGCGCCGACCTGATGGACCCGACGGTCGGCAGGCGCTATCGCGACGCGATCCTCGCGCCCGGCGGGTCCGCCGACGCCGCGGACCTCGTCGCCGACTTCCTGGGCCGGCGGTCGTCGTTCGACGCGTTCGAGGCGTGGCTGGCGGAGGGCACGCCCGCCTGACGGACGCACGTCTCACCACCTGGACTAAGTAGACCGGCAAGGTCGGGTATTACTACCGTCTCACCATGACCTCCAGCACGCCGCTCGTCGGCCACGCCCTGTCGCCTCGCGGCGCCGCGTGGTCGACCGCGTGTTGTCGTCCGGTCATGCGCGCCGGCCGGTAGGACCCCGCCGCACGCACCCCCGCCCGGCCCGGTCACCCCGCGCCGCGGCCCCTGATCGCCACCCTCCCCCGACCGCGCCGGCACCACACACCGGCGGGGTGCTGCTGCCTACCCACGGAGACACCTGTGTCCTTGTCGACCCCACCCCCGACCATGCGCCGCCTCGCGACCCTCGCCGCGATCCTCACGGCCGTCGCCGCGCTCGCCACCGGCTGCACGGCGGCCGCAGCGCCGACCGACCCGGAAGCGCCCGTCACGCTCCGCTACCAGGGCAACGCCGGGCAGGTGACCCTCCCCGAGCTGGCCGACGACCTCGGCTACTTCGAGGACGTCACGCTCGAGTGGGTGGGCGACACGACGAGCGGCCCGCAGGACATCCAGTCGGCCGCCACCGGCCAGACCGACGTCGGCGGGGCGTTCAACGGCGCCATCGCCAAGCTCGTCGCCGCCGGCTCCCCGATCACGTCCGTGATCGGCTACTACGGGTCCGACGACGTCGCCTACAACGGCTACTACGTGCTCGAGGGCAGCCCGATCCGGTCCGCGCAGGACCTCGTCGGCAAGAAGGTCGGCATGAACACCCTCGGCGCGCACCACGAGTTCGTCGTCCGGGAGTGGCTGGCGAAGGAAGGGCTGACCACGGACGAGATCGCGACGGTCGAGCTCATCGTCGTGCCGCCCGTGTCCACCGAGCAGGCGCTGCGCGAGGGCCAGATCGACGTCGGCACCCTCGGCGGCGTGTTCCGGGACAGCGCGCTGGAACGCGGCGGGCTGCACGAGCTGTTCACCGACACCTCGCTGTACGGCGAGTTCACGTACGGCTCGTACGTCTTCCGGGACGACTTCATCGCCACGAACCCGGTGGCCGTCGCCGACTTCGTGCAGGGCGTCGCCCGCGCGATCCGCTGGACGCAGACCAACCCGCGCGAGACGGTCATCGACCGGTTCGAGACGATCATCGACGGCCGCGGCCGCGAGGAGAACACCGAGCTGGTGCAGTACTGGAAGAGCGCGGGCGTGGCCGGTCCGGGCGGCGTCATCGACCCGCGGGAGATCTCGATCTGGGTCGACTGGCTCGTCCGCGAGGGCACCCTGGAGGAGGGTCAGATCGACCCCGAGGACCTCTACACCAACGAGGACAACCCCTACAGCAACGGCACGTACGACCCGGACAGCGGCCCGGACGGCGAGGCCGTCTCATGACCGCGGCGCTCGACCTCGAGGCCGTCCGCAAGGACTTCGTCGTCCGGGACAACGGCCGCTCCGCCCGGTTCACCGCCGTGCAGGACCTCGACCTCTCGGTCCCCGACGGGCAGTTCCTCGCGGTCGTCGGGCCCAGCGGCTGCGGCAAGTCGACGCTGCTGGACCTCGTCGCGGGACTCACGACGCCGACCAGCGGGCGCATCCTGCTGCACGGCGAGCCCGTCACCGGACCGGCCACCGACCGCGCCGTGGTGTTCCAGCAGTACGCGCTGCTGCCCTGGCGCACCGCCCGCAAGAACGTCGAGCTCGGTCTCGAGTCCGTCGGCGTCCCGCGCAAGCAACGGGCCCGGCTGGCCGACGAGCATCTCGACCTGGTCGGCCTGACCGGGTTCGCCGACCGGTACCCGCACGAGCTGTCGGGCGGCATGAAGCAGCGCGTGGCGATCGCCCGGGCGCTCGCGGTCGACCCGCGGGTGCTGCTCATGGACGAGCCGTTCGCGGCGCTCGACGCGCAGACCCGCGAGTCCCTGCAGGACGAGCTCCTGCGGATCTGGCGGGCCACCGGCAAGACCGTCGTGTTCATCACGCACGGCATCGACGAGGCCGTCTACCTCGGCCAGCGGGTCGCGGTGATGTCGCCGCGGCCCGGGCGGATCAGCGACCTGATCGACATCGACCTCGATCCCGTGCCGGGCGAGGACGTCCGCTCCGACCCCGCGTTCGGCCGTCTGCGGCACCGCGTGTGGTCCTCTCTCCAGCAGATCGAAGATCGGTCGGAAACAGAGGTCGCCCATGTCTAGCTCGACGCTCGAGAAGGCCGCCCCCACCCTCGACCCCGCACCGGAGGACTACCGACGGCGCGCAGGTCTGACCGTCGACGAGGTCCAGACCCCCCGGTTCCTGCCAGCGCTCGGCCGGGTCCTGCGGGGGAGCGCCGCGATCCTCGCGTTCGCGGCGCTCTGGGAGGTCGCCCCGAGGATCGGACTGGTCGACGCGGTGTTCCTGCCGCCGCTCAGCACGTCGCTCGGCGCGCTCGCGGACCTGGTGAGCAGCGGTCAGCTGACCGAGCACCTGCAGGCGAGCCTGACCCGGGCGCTGGTCGGGCTGAGCATCGCGCTCGCGACCGCCATCCCGCTCGGTGCGCTGATCGGGCGGTCCGCGTCGGTCGCGCGCTTCCTCAACCCCGTACTGGAGCTGTTCCGGAACACCGCCGCCCTGGCTCTCCTGCCGGTGTTCGTGCTCATCCTGGGCATCGGGGAGACTTCGAAGATCGCGCTGGTGGTCTACGCCTGCTTCTTCCCGGTCCTGCTGAGCACGATCACGGGCGTCCGCACCGTCGACCCGTTGCTGCTCAAGTCCGCCCGCTCGCTGGGTCTGCGCCCGCTGCAGCTGTTCACCAAGGTCACGCTCCCCGCCGCGGTGCCGACGATCTTCACCGGCGTCCGGATGGCCGGTGCCGCGTCGATCCTCGTGCTGGTCGCCGCGGAGATGGTCGGTGCCCGGGCGGGCCTCGGCTACCTGGTGACCGCCGCCCAGCAGAACTTCCAGATCCCCGCGATGTACGCCGGGATCATCACGATCGCGCTCGTCGGCCTCGCGATCAACGCCGTCCTCCTCCTCGCCGAGCGCCGCCTGTCGCGCTGGCGTCCCACCTCGTGACCCCTGGAGTCCCCATGACCACCCGCACCCTGCACCTCAACGCCTTCCTCATGGGCGTCGGCCACCACGAGGCGGCCTGGCGCCACCCCCGCGTGGACCCGTCCCGCGCGCTCGACGTCGCGCACTACGTCGAGCTGGGCCGCATCGCCGAGCGCGGCCGCCTCGACTCGGTCTTCTTCGCCGACGGGCTGGCCGTCGGACCGAACGTCGCCCGCAACACCCAGGCGGTGTTCGAGCCGATCACGCTGCTGACCGCGATCGCCGGGGCGACGAGCCACGTCGGCCTCATCGCGACGGCGTCCACCAGCTACTACGAGCCCTACCTGCTGGCGCGCGCCTTCGCGTCCCTCGACCGGATCAGCGGCGGGCGCGCGGGCTGGAACATCGTGACCTCGGGGACCGACGCGGAGGCCGCCAACTTCGGCCTCGACAAGGTCCGCGCCCACGCCGACCGGTACGGGCGGGCCACGGAGTTCCTCGACGTGGCGCTGTCGCTCTGGGACTCGTGGGAGTCGGACGCCATCCGGCTCGACCCGTCCAGCGGCGTGTTCGCCGACGCGGCGAAGGTGCACCGCACCGACCACGTGGGGGAGCACTTCCGCGTGGCCGGCCCGCTGAACGTGCCCGGCTCCCCGCAGGGCCGTCCTCTCCTGGTCCAGGCCGGCTCGTCCGAGGCGGGCAAGGCGTTCGCCGCGCAGTACGCCGAGGCCGTGTTCACCGCGCAGCGCACGCTCGCCGAGGGGCAGGCGTTCTACGCGGACCTCAAGGGCCGGCTCGCCGCGTACGGCCGGCGCCCGCAGGACCTCGCCGTCCTGCCCGGGATCGTCCCGTTCATCGCGCCGACCACCGACGAGGCACGCGCCCTGGAGCTGGAGTTCACCGACCTGATCTCCCCGGACTACGCCCTGCGCCAGCTCTCCGGGATGCTCGGTGTCGACCTCACCGACCACCCGTTGGACGCACCTCTCCCGCCGATCCCGCCCGTCGAGTCCATCGAGGGCAACAAGAGCCGGTTCCAGCTCGTCCGGGACCTGGCCGAGGGGGAGAACCTGACCGTCCGCGAGCTCATCGGGCGCCTCGGCGGGGGCCGCGGGCACCGGACGTTCGCGGGGACCCCGACCGAGGTCGCCGACGAGATCCAGACCTGGTTCGAGCAGGGTGCCGCGGACGGCTTCAACATCATGCCGCCGTACCTGCCCGGCGGGCTGGACGTGTTCGTCGACACCGTCGTGCCGATCCTGCAGGACCGTGGGCTGTTCCGGCGCGAGTACGAGGGCTCGACGCTGCGCGAGAACCTCGGCCTGAGCCCGCACGTCAACCGGCACTCGGTCCCGGTGGCCGAGCGCGCGGCGGGCTGACCCGGACGTCCGGCTCGACACGGCCGGGGTTCGCCCAGCGACTCCCGACCGCCTAGCGTGATGCGTGCCCGCCCGCCGTGACCATGCGAGCGGCGGGCGGGACACGCCGACCGAGGAGCCCCGGATGCAGCTCGCCCTACCGTTCGACGAGGCGCTCGCCCTTGCCGTGGCGAAGGATCCGCTCCCGCCGATGGTGCGAGAGCTGCGCTGCGAGGGCTCGACGATCCACGCCGACATCGACCTGCGCGCGATCCCGGACCCGTCCACGGCCCTGCGCCTCGCCGCGGCCGCGGTCGGGACCGTCGCGGTGACGGTCCGGTTCGCCGACTGGTCCGCGGGCACGGCGACGCTCGTCGTGACCGCGCACGCCCGGGCCCTGCCCGCGCACAAGCTCGTGCCGTTCCTCGTCGGGCCGATCAACGCCGCGCTGCGGGACCGTGGCCTGCCTCCGGGTCTGGTCGAGGTCCAGCGCGGGGAGTCCGAGCCCTGGGTCGTGATCGCGGTCCAGGACGCGATCTCCGCCAAGGTCGACGGCGTGTCGGTCACGGACCTCGCGCTGCGGGACGCCGTGATCCACGTCGAGGCGACCGTGGGTGCTGTGCGGGTCCGCTGACCGGCAGGATGGGCCCACCCGACCGAGAGGACCCGTCGTGCCGCGCACCGTCCAGCTCCGCCGCTACAACGTCAAGCCCGACCTCGTCGACGAGTTCCTCGCGTGGTGGTCCACCTCGCTCGCGCCCGCCCGGCCCGCGTTCGGGTTCACGATCGAGTCCGCGTACGTCAACCGGGAGGCCAACGAGTTCACCTGGGCCGTGAGCGCCGAGGGGGACGCGGACGAGTTCCGCCGGCTGGAGCAGATCTGGATGGACTCACCCGAGCGCGCGGCCCTGTTCGAGGGGCTCGACGACGGCTGGCACGACTCGACCGTGATCGCGCTCGTGGAGCAGCTCGTCTAGACCGCACGCGAGCCGCACCCCCCGACCCGGTCACCCCCTCGAGAACGCCGAGGTGAAGAAGTCGGTGAACACCGGCGTCGGCTGCGCTGAGGTCCACGCGTCCGTCGTGAGCAGGATCGCGATGGTGTCCGTCACCGGGTCGGTCCACCACGTCGACCCGAGGCCGCCGTCCCAGCCGTAGGTCCCGGCGTGCCGGCCGTCGGGCCGGTCGGCCGTGCAGACCCCGAGGCCCAGCCCCCACCCCTCGCCGCCGTCCGGGTCGTGCGGGACGCCCGCTGCCGTGACCAGCTGCGCGACCGCGGCGGTGGTCAGGACCGGTCCGCCGCCGTCGCGGAGCGTGCGCGCCAACGCGTGGAGGTCCGCGACCGTCGACACCAGGCCAGACGCCGCGTCGGGGAACGCGGGCGTCGTCGCCCACTGCCCGTCGGCCTCGTCGTAGACCTCGGGTCCGAGCCAGGTAGGGCCGAGCCGCCCCCGCTGGTCGGGCGGGACCTGGAAGCCGGTGTCGGTCATGCCCAGCGGGTCCAGCAGCCGCTCGGCCAGGAGGTCCGGCAGGGGGCGACCGGCCGCGCGGGCGACGAGCACCCCGAGCACCTGCGCGCCGGTGTTGTAGAGCCACCGCGCACCCGGCTGGTGGGCGAGCGGCACGCTCCCGACGATGCGCATCCACTCGTCGGGCGCCGGGGCGGCCTGCGGGGCGGGCGGTCCGACGGGCAGACCCCGCTCCGCGAGCGCGCCGAGCACCGCGCCGGGGAACGGCCCGGTGAAGTCCATGCCCAGGCCGAGCCGGAACCCGAGCACGTCCCGCACGGTGATCGCGCGGTCCGCGGGGACGGTGTGGTCGATCGGGCTGTCAGGGGTCCGCAGCACGCGCCGGTCGGCCAGCTCCGGCAGCAGCGCGTCGACCGGGTCGTCGAGGCGCAGGAGCCCGTCGTCGACCAGTCCCATCGCCAGCGCCGCGACCACCGGCTTGGTCACCGACGAGATCCGGAAGACCGAGTCGGGCACGCTGATGCCGGCCGCGCCGGAGCGCACGTCCCCCGCGCGGTCCACGAGCCACGCGGCCCCGTGCACCTCGCCCGACACGACCCTGGCCTCGACCGCTTCCTTCACGTCCATGCGACCACCCTGCCGCGGGGGTCTGACACTCGCTCAGTCGAAGAGGTCGTCCAGGAAGCTGCGCTTCTTCTTCTTCTTGTAGTAGTCGTCGCGGTCCCCGCCCCGGTACCGGTCGTCCTCGCGGTAGCGGTCGTCCGGGTAGCGAGCCGGTGCGGGTGCGGGTGCCGGGGCGGGGGCCGCCGGGCGCGTGCCGTAGTAGGAGGCCTCGGCGTCGGTGAGCTTCTCCAGCTCGCCGCGGTCGAGGAAGATCCCCCGGCAGCCGGTGCACTGGTCGATGGTCACGCCGTTGCGCTCGTACGCGCGCATGTCCGAGCCGCACTTGGGGCAGACGAGCGGGTTCATGGGGTCTCCGTCCGGAAGGGGGGTGGCCGTCGAGGGGTGAACGACCGAACATGCCACAGGGTTTCCTCGGCCGAACGGCCGACGCCGGTGCGACTGCTCGGCCGATGTGCGCGACGTCGGCGGCGGCAAGGCTCACGGCATGTCGAAGCGCAGGCGTGAGTGGCTCATCCCGGCTGGCCTGATCCTGCTCAGCCTCGTCCCGATGCTGGCGGGCACGGTCCGGCTGACCGAGCTCGCAGGCGACCCGGAGGTCACCCCGGACAACGCGCGGTTCGTCGCGATGCCGCTGCCCGTCGTGGTGCACATCGTGTCCGCGAGCGTGTTCTGCCTGCTCGGCGCGTTCCAGTTCCACCCGGGCCTGCGCCGTCGGCGCCCGCGATGGCACCGCCTGGCCGGTCGCGTCGTCGCACCCGCCGGGGTCGGCGCGGCCCTGTCGGGTCTGTGGATGGCGTCGTTCGCCGACCTGCCGGCCACCGACGGGCCGCTCCTGGAGGTGTTCCGGCTGCTGTTCGGGTCCGCGATGGTCGCGTTCCTGGTGCTCGGGGTGGTCGCGATCCGGCGCCGGGACGTCGTCACGCACAGCGCGTGGATGACCCGGGGCTACGCGATCGGCCAGGGCGCCGGGACCCAGGCGCTCATCCTCGGTCCGTTCCTGGCGGTCGGCATGACGAGCGTCACGGCCCGTGCCCTGCTCATGGCCCTGGCCTGGACCCTCAACCTCGCGTTCGCGGAGTGGGTCATCAGGCGGCGGCGCCTGACCGGGCGGCGGACCGCCCGGTCAGGACACCTCGACGTCAGGAGCGCGGCACCGCACCCGGCAGCGGCGGAACCACCGGCGGGAGCGGCCGCGCCGGGGCGGCCCGTCGCGACTGCGGACCTTCCTCGCCGCCCAGCGGCTCGGTGAACGGCTGCACGTCACCGGTGCACACGGTCCCGTCCGCGGGCGTCTCGCCCGTGATCAGGTAGGCGTCCACGGCGTCCGTCACGCACGCCGACGTGCCGTACGCCGTGTGACCCCACGAGTCGCTGGTCAGGAGGGTGCTCCTGGGCAGCAGCGCGGCTGCGGCGACGGCCCCGTCGTAGTTCGTGGCCGGGTCCCAGTAGTTGCCGACGACGAGCACCGGAGCGGCCGTCCTGCGGGTGAACGGGCCGGTGTACGCGTCCTCGTCGCGGATCGTCCAGGTCGACGACGCGCACGGGGACGAGGCCCACGTCCAGAGCGGTCCGAAGCCCGGTGCGGCGGCATCGGCCGCGGCGGACGCCGGGACCCAGTCCTCGGCACGGGCGGGGTTGAGCCCGTCGGTGCACAGCACGCTCTGGAACGCCTCGGGCGCGTTGTCGTACGGCCAGCCGGCAGCGACGGGCGCCTTCGGGGTCGCCGGTCCGTGCAGCGCCTCGTACCGCGTGACGAAGGCCGCCCGGGCACCCGCGAGGTCGGCGTCGGTCGGGAAGATCAGGCTGTGGACGAAGGTCAGGTCCTGGTCCACCCAGGCCGACCCGTCCGGCTGGTAGAGGTCGCCCAGGAGCAGTCCGACCAGGTCCGGGTAGGTGAGCACGAACTCGCCGAACTCGTCCGAGATGACGAGCGGGTTCGCCTTCAGGGAGGCGACGATGTCCGCGTAGACCGTGGCCGGGTCGCCGAGACCGGCGAGGAGGCAGAACTCCGGCCCCGCCGCGGCGCACCGGGCGAGGACCTCGTCCAGCGCCTTCGACGCGCCCTCGCCGGACTTCAGCCGCTGGGTCTGCGGGATGCTCGCGTTCTCGGGCGTGCCGGCCCACGCGAGCGGGTCGAGCACGCCGTCGATGACGACCGCACGCACGCGGTCCGGGAACAGGTTGGCGTAGACGTTGCCCAGGTAGGTGCCGTACGAGAAGCCCAGGTACGTCAGCTTCTTGTCCCCGACCATCCGGCGCAGGACGTCCATGTCGCGCGCGACCTCGGCCGTCGACATCGAGCCGGCGAGCGGGGCACCGGCGCTGGAGCAGGCCGACCCGAACGCCTTCGCCGACGCGACGTACGCACCGGTCTCCGCGTCACCCACCGGGAACGCGACGTTGAGACCGGTCAGGGCGTCCGCCTGCTCGCCCAGGTGGCGGAAGCACTTCACGTTGCTGCTGAAGTTCGTGCCGCGGGGGTCGACGCCGACGACGTCGAACCGCTCGAGCAGCGCGGGGGACAGGAAGTACGCCGCGGACGCGGCGATCTGCACCCCGGACCCGCCCGGTCCGCCCGGGTTGATGAACAGCGTGCCGATCTTGCGCGACGGGTCGGCGACCGACAGCCGCAGCAGCGCGACGTCCGTGGTGGCCTTGCGGGGCTGGTCGTAGTCGAGCGGCAGCTGGACGGTCCCGCACTCGGTGCGTTCGCCGAAGACGCTGCTGCAGTCGAACCACTGCGGGTCGGGAACCGCGACGCGGTCGACACGGGCGGCCTCGGCCCGGCTCGTGCGGTCGGTGCGGTCGGACGGGCTGGCGCTCGCGGAGGCCGACCCGAGCGTGACGGTCAGGGCAAGAGCCCCGAGAAGTGCGCCCCACCTGCGGGCATGGCGACGTGCAGCAGTCATGCGTTCCCCCTGCGTGTGCGTCCGCCGTCCGTTCGCCCCCTGCGCCCGGTCCGGCCTGGACGCGCTTCACCCTGCCGAACCGGACGCCCCCGCGCCTAGGCGCGAATGTGAAGACTCCGCGAAGATGTCCCCCGCTCGCGTTATCGTCGCCGGGCCATGACGACGAAGGGAACGCTGGTGACGGGGTTCGGACCGCTCGCGTACCACCGCGACGTCGCGACGATCCTGGAACGGGAGAACCCCGTGGCGTTCCGGTCCCTGCGGCCCACCACCCCGACGGCGGAGCTCGAGCAGGTGCTGCTGCGGCAGACGTACCGCGTGGACCCGGTCGGGCACGCCGAGGTGCACGCGGCCGTCCAGCGGGCCGCGGACGCGCTCGGGGTCGTGCTCCCGATCGAGATCTACGTCGACGAGCGTGGGCAGGGCGGCGCCGCCGAGCTCGTGTTCGTGCCGGACCGGGCGGTCCTGATCCTCTCCGGCAGCCTGCTGAACCTGCTCGACCCCGAGGAGCTGTGCGCGGTCGCGGGTCACGAGCTGGCGCACCACGTCCTGTGGACCGCGGACGAGGGTCGGTACCTGGCGGCGTCGCGGTTGCTCGACGCGGCCGAGTCCGACGCCCGCACCCCGTCGGAGTACCTGGAGACTGCCCGCCGGTTCCGGCTGGCCACCGAGCTGGTCGCCGACCGCGGCGGGATGCTGGCGAGCGGCTCGCTGACGACGACCGTGAGCGGGCTGGTCAAGGTGGTCACCGGCCTGACGAAGGTCGACTCGGCGGCGTACCTGCGGCAGGCCGCCGAGGTGGACTACAGCGTGCCGAGCGCCGGCAGCACCCACCCGGAGACCGTCCTGCGGGCGTGGGCGCTGCAGGAGTGGGCGGAGCGCGGTCCTGGTGCCGACGCGATGGTCGAGGCGTCGCTGGGTCCGCAGCTCGACCTCGCGGTGCTCGACGTGCTGGGGCAGGACCGGCTCGTCGAGATCACGCGGTCGCTCGTGTGGATGCTCGTGGCGGACGACGCCGTCCGCAGCGAGGAGGCCCTGGACCTGGCGCGGCGGTTCGGGGTCGTCGTCGGCGGCACCCCGGTCATCACGGACATGCCCACGACGCTCGCCACCGAGACGCGCACCTACCTGGCGGCCGTGCTGCTCGACTTCGCGACGGCCGACGACGAGGGCGGTGCCGACGACCTGGGCGCGGTGCTCGCGCTGGCCCGCCGGGTGGGGCTGGGCGACGAGCTGCTGCGGATGTTCGGCGCCGAGCTGGACCTGGGCGACCGGGCGATGTCCAGGGTGCTCGCGTCGGCCGACTCCCCGCGGGTGGTGCGCTGATGCGCCGGCTGGTCGAGCGTGCGGTGGACCGTGGCGGGCTGCCCGCCGACGACGTCCTCGGTCTGCTGCTGCCCCTGTTCCGCACGGTGCAGGCGCTGCACGAGACGGGCAGGGTCGCGCCGCTGCGGGGCCTCGCGGCGCTGGCCGACGACGGCGACGACCCGGTGACCGTCGACGAGACGCTCGCCGGGCCGCCGGTGCGGAACAGGTCGGCGATCGCTGCCGCGGAGCTCAGCGGGGCCGTCGAGGTCGACCACGAGGAGGGTTCCGTCCGGATCGTCGCCGGTTGGCAGCGCTGGGAGCATCTCGTCGGCCACCACGACGAGCTCACCGACATCGCCAGCCTGGGCGAGCTGTTCGTCGCGCTCGTGTGCGGGCTGGACCTGGCCGAGGAGAGTGACGCGGCGCTGCTGCAGGAGCGCCGGAACAACCTGTTCGCCCTGGACCCCGGGCTGCACCCGGTCCTCGCGACGGTCGCCAGCGCGATGATCGCGCCCGACCGCCGGCGCCGCGCGCAGGACCTCGCCGACGTCGTCGCGCGGCTGGAGTCGTACCGAGACCAGCCAGAGGACTTCGACCTCGACCGGGTGCTGAGCGCGCAGCCCGACTCCCGCGCGGCCGTCCTGGAGCACCTCCGGGACCGGCTCTTCGACGCCTCCCGTCGCAACCCGCTCCTGCACTTCCGGCCCACCGGCCGGACCATCAACCTCACCGAGGCGTCCGTCCCGCTCGTGCTGGACGTCCGGCACATCCGCGCGTCACAGCTGTTCACCTGGGGCGGTCCGGCGTCCTCCCGGCTGCTCGACGGGAAGGTCCTCGACGTCGGGTCCCTGGTCCGCTGGGACGACGCCCCCTACGCCGCGGCGGCGCTCGACGCGCTGATCTCGTCGGCCCGCCGCGACCGTGCCGAGTACGGACGGGACCAGCTGCGGCTGGTCGTGGCGTTCCTGCGCTGGCACGACGTGAAGAACGACCCGACGACACCGATCGAGTCGCCCCTCGTGCTGGCGCCGGTGACGGTGACCAAGCAACGCGGCGTGCGCGACGCGTACCGCCTGGAGCTGACCAGCACGGTCGCCGAGGTCAACCCGGTGCTGCGGCACCAGCTGGACGAGCTGTTCGGGCTGCGGCTGCCGGAGACGATCGACCTCGCCGCGGACGGGGCCGTCGAGGAGCTGCGGGCGACCATCGAGAAGCAGGCGCGCGCGACGCAGCCGGCCGTCGTGGTCTCCCTCGTCGACAAGCCCCGCATCGAGCTGGTCCGGCACCGCGCGCAGGTGGCGCTCCAGGCGTACCGGCGACGTCGGCCGTCCAGCCGCCCGACGATCGGCCGCCGCCAGTACGCCTACTCCTACCGGCGTCCGGGCTGGGCACCGCTGGGCGTGCAGATCTACGCCGACCGGATCCAGCGGCGACCCATCCCGCTGTCGGTCGAGCTGGGTGACCGGCCCGCGCCGCAGCACGTGGTCGAGACGTTCTCGGTGCAGTCGACGGCCGACGCGAACCCGTACACGTGGGACGTCGACCTGACGATGGTCACGCTGGCCAACTTCAACTACCGCACGCTCAGCCTGGTCCGCGACTACGACTCCCTCCTGACCGATCCGCTGGAGAACGCCGCATTCGACGAGCTGTTCTCGAGCGCCCCGCGGGACGTCGCCGAGCACGGCGCGACCGTCCCCGTGGCCGACCGCTACCTGGTGGTCCCGGCGGACGCGTCGCAGGTCGGCGCCGTGGCGCTGGCCCGCTCCGGGGACAACTTCGTCATCCAGGGGCCGCCCGGCACCGGCAAGTCGCAGACGATCACCAACCTGGTCGCCGACTTCGTCGCGCACGGCAAGCGCGTCCTGTTCGTCTGCCAGAAGCGGGCCGCCCTCGACGTCGTGCACGCCCGGCTGCGTGCGCAGGGGCTGGGCGAGATCTGCACGCTGGTGCACGACAGCCAGCAGGACAAGAAGGAGTTCGTGCACGGCCTGCGGGACACGTACGAGCGGTGGCTCGCCGACGACGAGCCGCTGGAGGCCGTCGAGGCGCGACGGGCGGCGCTGATCGAGGCGACGACCGCCGCGCTCACCGAGGTCGGTGCGTACGAGCGGGCGCTCGCGGGTGTGCAGGACGTGCTCGACCGGCTGATCTCGTTGCGGGGGTTCCGCTGGGGCGACGACCTGACCCCCGCCGAGCAGGCGCTCCTGCCCGAGCCCGCCGACTGGGTGCCTGCCCGCCCGCTGGTCGACTCGCTGGTCTCGGCCCTGGCACGCGCGGGCGCGGCGCCGGTGCTCGCCCGCACCCCGGTCCGCCTGGTCGACCCCGCGATCCTCGACGAGTCGCGCGCCGACGCGGTGGTGGCGCAGCGCGCCCACGAGGCGGTGCACGCGATCGAGGCGGTGCTCGCGCTGCTCGTCGCGTCGTGGGACGCCGACGGGCTCACGGTGGACGACGCGGACGCGATCGGGCAGATGCACGCGGTGCTCGCCCCGCTGGTCCAGCGCGACCTCGGGTCGGCCGTCACGCCGCGCACGCCGGCCGCCCGGCGGCTGCAGGAGGCGACGGTCGCCTGGCGCGAGGTCGAGGCCGCCGCGGACGCGGCCGACCGGGCGGCGGTGGGCTGGCGCGAGCCGTTGTCGGCACCCGACGCGGCGGCGGCCCTGGACATCGCCCGCCGACGCGAGACGTCGGCCTGGAAGTTCCTCGACGGCGGCTGGCGACGCGTGAAGCGGCTGGTCGCGGCGGGGTTCGACGCGGGTGACCGGCAGGTCCGGCCGACCGTGACGCAGTCGCTGGAGCTGCTCGTCGCGCGCTACGACACCGCGGCCCGCGCCGACGCGCTCTCGCAGGAGCTCGCCCGCGAGTGGGGGCACGGCGACCTCGCGGTGCTCAGTGACCGGATCACCGCGATCCGGAAGTACACCGGCGCGCTCGCCGTGTGGCGCACGCGTCTGGCCGACACCGAGCCCGACGACGTGCTCGACCGGCTCCCGGACCAGGTCGACGCGGTGCGGGCGTGCCTGTCGGGACTCGTCCTGGGTGCCGACGACCTCCCGATGACAGCGTTGCGCGACGAGCTGCGCGGCCTCACCGGCGCCGACGGGCAGGCGCTCGTGCGCGCGGCGGCAGGCACCCTGCGCGACCTCGCCGCGGCCCCGACCGTGCTGCGCGCGCTCCGGCACCTCGACGCGTCACCGGACCAGCTCGAGCACGCCGTCGTCGCCGCGTCCATGCGGGAGGCCCGTGCGCTGGAGCCCGCCCTGAACCGGCTCGACGGCGACCGGCTCGCCGACCTGCTGGACCGGGTCGCCGAGCGTGCCCCCGAGCTCCAGCGCGCCAACGCGGCCGTGGTCACCGCCCGGCTGCGCGCCCGGTTCACGGAGTCCGTCGCGCACTCGCAGCGGAGCGTCACCGGCATGAACGCCGAGGACCGAGCGCTCAAGGCGGTCTGGATGGCCGGCCGGCGCGAGCTGGAGCACGAGTTCGGCAAGGTCCGCGCGTACAAGTCGATCCGGCACCTGGCCTCGTCGGACCCCGGCGCGGTCGTCGCGGCGATGCGCCCGGTGTGGCTGATGAGCCCGTCGTCGCTGTCGGACACCCTGCCGCTGGAGACGTCGTTCGACGTCGTGATCTTCGACGAGGCCAGCCAGATCCCCGTCGAGGAAGCCGTGCCGGCGCTGTTCCGTGGCGCGCAGGTCATCGTCGTCGGGGACCGGATGCAGCTGCCGCCGACGCGGTACTTCCAGGTCGGTGCACCGGCCTCCGACGAGCAGGTCAGCGACGACGACGCCCCGGTGGGGGTCGTGCTCGACTCCGACAGCTTCCTCGCGGTCGGGTCCGTCCGGCTGCCGTCGACCATGCTGACGTGGCACTACCGCAGCCAGTACGAGGCGCTCATCCAGTTCAGCAACGCGGCTTTCTACGAGGGCCGGCTGACCACGATCCCGGACCGGACCCTGACCCACGTACGGGCGCGTCCGCTGGAGGTGACCGTCTCCGCCATGGCCCCCGACGACGTCACCGCCGCCGTCGACGGTCTGCTGGAGCGGAGCATCAGCGCCATCCGGGTGCTCGACGGTGTGTACACGCAGCGCACCAACCCGCAGGAGGCCGTCTGGATCGCGCACCTGGTCCGCGAGCTGCTGGCCCGGGGGACCGGTCAGACGCTCGGGATCGTCGCGTTCTCCGAGGCGCAGCAGTCCGAGATCGAGCGTGCGCTGGAGCGCCTCGGCCGCGAGGACGCCGAGTTCGCCCGCCGGTACGACGCCGAGCTCGCACGCGAGGAGGACGGCCAGGTGGTCGGGCTGTTCGTGAAGAACCTCGAGAACGTCCAGGGCGACGAGCGCGACGTCATCCTCATGAGCGTCTGCTACGCCGCCGGCCCCGACGGTCGCATGCGCATGAACTTCGGGCCCATCAACAACGCGGGCGGCGAGAAGCGCCTCAACGTCATCTTCAGCCGCGCCCGCCGGCACATGGTCCTGGTCAGCAGCATCGACCACACCGCGATCACCAACACCTACAACGACGGCGCCAACACCCTGCGCGGCTTCCTGCACTACGCCGACGCGGTCTCCAACGGCGACGCGGCGGCGGCGTCCGGCGTGCTGACCGGGCTCCGCGAGCGCAGCGGGCGGACCGCACCCGAGCCCGTCTCACCGATCGTCGAGCAGATCGCCGACGCGGTCCGCGCGGCCGGCGTCGAGGTCGTCGCCGGCGTCGGGCAGTCCGCGTTCCGCGCCGACCTGGCACTGCGACCCGTCGGCGCCGCGGAGCACACCGTCGGGGTGCTCGTCGACCAGCCGTCCCGGCTCCTCGCGCACTCCCTCGACGAGCGCCGCGTCACCCAGCCGACCGCGCTGCGTTCCGGCGGGTGGCGCGTCGTGCAGGTGCTCGCCACCGAGTGGGAGTCGGACCCCGACGAGGTGGTCCGCCGGCTGGTCGCCGCGGTGGGTCACGACGCCGCGGCGTCACCGTGACCTGGTTCGCGCACCAGGTGTTCGCCGAACCTCGTCCGGACGTCATCGCCCCGCTCCGGCACGCCTTCGGTGACGCCCTGTTCCGGGTCGCCGACCTGCCCGCCCACTGGTCGCCGGGGTCGGCCCCGCTGTCGATGCCCACCCAGGGGCTCCTCGTCGTGCGCGAGCTCTGCGCACCGCCCGGCGACGACCCGTCGGGTGTCCACCCGCCCCTCGGGCTGCTGCTCCTCCTCCGCCGGATCAGCGTCGCCACCGACTCGGTGGTCAGCCTGTACTGCGCCGGCTACTGGGGCGGCGACATCGAGTACGCCCAGGCCTGGACCTTCACGGGAGACGGGGGTGGCGGCCGGGTCCACCTGCACACCGTGGAGGAGGGCCGAGACGCCCACGGCTCGGTCGAGTCGCGCCCCGCGGTGCGCAGCTGGGACCAGCACCGTCCCCAGGACGCCCCCGAGATCACCCTCGACGGAGACGTGCTGACGCTGGTGCTCGACCATCACGACGTGCACCTCGACGGCGGCTACTTCGCCGCCCACAGCCGCAGCTTCGACTGGAGCCGCTACCGGCTCGACCGCTGACGAACCTGCTCGACCCTGATTGAGCATGCTCGACCAGGCTCAGCCTCGACGGAACCGGCGACGGCCCGGACCTCCGTCGCAGGGCCGGTCAGGCGGTCGAGCCGACCGCCTCCGACCGCATCCCGTCGTCAGTCGCTCGACGCCAGCTCGGCGTGCATGCCGCGGTAGATGGCGGTCCGCAGCTCGATCGCCCACGCCTCCAGCTCGGGCATCCCTGCGGCCTCGGCGACGGCGATCTCCGCCTCCACGTCGTACGGCACGCGCACGATCTGCAGGCTGAACGTCTGGCCCACGCCCTCGAGGATCACGTACGACGCGGTCGTCTCGTCCAGCGGGTTGCCGACGCTGCCCACGTTGACCAGGGTGCGGCCGCGGTCGGTCTCGACGTAGGCGTCGTGGACGTCGCCGTAGAGGACCACGGTCGGCTCTGGGCCGTCGCCCGTGAGCTCGGTGGTCGCGAACATCGCCGCGAACTCGTCGGCGGAGTGGTGGAAGTGCACCCGCGTGTAGACGCTCGTCGCCGACGCGTGGAACAGCCGGACGTTCCGGCCCGCGACCACCAGGTCGTGGCTCAGCGGCAACGCGGACAGCCAGGTCCGGTCGTCGACCGTCAGCTCGTCGTGCCACCAGCGGATCGCCGGGTCGTCGTGCTCGGCCGACACCGGCAGGAAGTCGTCCCAGTTCCCCCGGACCGTCAGCGCGCAGCGCTCGCGGGTGCGGGCGACCGCCGCCGAGCCACGCGGACCCTTCCCGGCGACATCACCGAGGTTGAGGATCGTCGTGATCCCGCGCGCGTCGATGTCCGCCAGCACCGCGTCGAACGCGGTCAGGTTGCCGTGCACGTCGGACAGGACCGCGATACGCATGCGCGCCAACGTAGCGGGCGCACCTGTCCGCATCGACCGGTTTCGATACGCGACCGAACGGGTCCGCGGCGCGCTCCGGCCGGGGCGGTCGGTATGCCGACGGGGGTGGGCTCCTGCGCGCGACAGTGGTCGGCGTGTGTGCGAGGGCGACGATCGTCCGCAGCTCAGAACGGGGGGTCGTCGCGGTCGGCTCGGGGTGGTGGCGGTGGTCGGTGGTGGAGCGCCTGGGGTGGGACCAGGACCGGGACGGGATGTCGGGCGCTCGTGATGCCGTGCCGGTCCGTCCACGACGAGACGCCGGTGGTCCGGTCGTAGGTGACGGTCCACCAGCCGTCCGTCTTGGCCTGGTGGTGGTGCTTGCACAACGCGTGGAGGTTCGACTCGCAGGTCTGCGGGTCGTGCAGCTCCTGGTCGCGCGTGAAGTCGTAGGGGACGCGGTGGTCGATCTCGCACCGGGTCGCGGGCTGGCGACAGCCCGGGAAGGTGCAGGTCACGTCGCGCGCCTGCACCGTGCGCGTCAGGTCGGCACCCGGCCGGTACGACTGGGTGCCGACGGAGCAGGCCTGCCCGGTGGCGGGGTCGGTCAGCACGCGGCGCCAGGTGGCGTCCTGGGCGAGCTCACGGGCGACCTGCGCCGGGATGGGTCCGTAGGAACCGAGGACGGCGGGGGCGTCGTCAAGGCCCGCCAGGGTGCTGGCGGCGACGGTGACCTGCAGGGCGACCCGCTGCCCGTGACGTGTGGGGAGGGCTGTCCCGTCCGGGGTCGCCTGCCGGTCCAGGATCGACATGAACACGTCGCTGAACGCGTCCGCGCGGCGCTGGTCGACAGTCCGTTCGTCGCCGTCGAGGGCCGCGTGCCCGGCCAGAGCGTCGATCGCAGTGAATGCCGCCGTCGCCTCGGCCGCGGGCAGGTACGCGATCAGGCGGGCCATCGCGTCGGGCGCCAGGTCCAGGAACACGCCTCGCCGCTCCCGCTCCACGACGCGACGCTGCTCGGCGACGGCCGGGTCGGCGGCGATCAGGGTCGCACGCACGTGCCGGGTCAGCTGCGGGCCGGTCATCGTCTCCGCGCGGTCCACGGCATCGGCGACCACCGCGGCGACCTCGCTGCGTGACAGGCTCCCGCCGCCCCGACCGACCTCGTCCAGGATCACGTCGACCTTGCGTGCGGCGACGGCGCCGGCCGTCCACGCGTCGGCCAACGCGGGGTGCTGTGCCGTGCCCCACGCGCGGAGGAACAGGTTCTCGGCGTGGCGCCTCGTCGAGACCAGGGCGCACGCGAGCTCGTCGGGCACGTGCCGCAGCGCGTCCGGCGTCCGTGCCTCGAGCTCGCGGACCCACACCGCCTGCGCGGCCTCGACCATGTTCAGGACCTGCTGCCACGCCGCGACCCCGTTCACCAGCGCCGCCCCGGAGACCTCGGCGACCGGGACCGAACCGAGCATCGCGACCAGCTGCGCGACGTCCGTGTCGGGGATCGGGAAGTCCTCGACCGCGCCCAGGTCCACCACGCGCGCACCCGGTGGGACCGCCGGTGCTGCCTCGGGACGAGCGCCGCGCCCGGAGTCGGCCCACACGAGGGCGGGGGACGTCATCGGCGGCAGGCCGAGGGTCCACGCAAGCCCCGTCGCGTCGAGGTCGTCGACGACGCGATCGTCGAGCACCGCCGTCACCGTGACCACCTCCTGCCGCACACGAGTCGCCCGATCGGGCATAGAACAAATGTACGACCAGCCACTGACATGCGCCTGTGACCTGCGGGAACGCCACTGAGTTCGAGCATCGTCGTCGCCGGCCCGCGGCATCGGGACGGCGCGAGCGAGGTGGGGCGTCGCCGTGGGTGTGGTGAGTGGGCACTGCGGAGGTGCCCGTGGAGCGCTCCTTCGCCCTGGTCAGGCGGTGGGCGCGGTCCCGCCAACCGCGACGACCGGCTCGCCGTCGTCCACCGCGCGGGCGCCGCCATCATCACCCGGCTGGGCGCGACCTAGAACTCCAGCCACTCACAGGCCTCGCCAGCGGCCACGGCGACCTGCTCCGTGACCTGTGCCATCCAGTCCTCCGCCCGAGGCAGGTCGCCGTCGACGACTACCTGCCAGCCGACCTCCTCACCGGAGTACGCGATCTCGATCCCCTCGACGCGGGCACGGAAGTCACCTTCCCCGTCGATGGGCTCGGATGCCCAGCCCTCCGCCAGGAGGACCGATGCCATCCGGTCGGCACGGATCGCGGGCCAGCCATGATCGGCGACCGTACGGATCAGAAACTCACGCACGCCCAGATCATGGCAGGCCAGCAGGAAGACACGCCCTAGTCGAGGCTGTTCGGCGCCCGGTCCTCGTCGACGGACCGCAGCACCCGGCACGGTGAGCCGACCGCGACGACGCGTGGCGGGATGTCGCGTGTGACGACGGACCCGGCGCCGATCACGCTGCCCGCGCCGATGGTCACGCCGGGCAGGATCACCACGCCCGCGCCGATCCACACGTCGTCCTCGATGTGCACGGGCAGGGAGAACTGCCATCCGCCGACGCGCTCCTCGGGCACGGTCGGGTGGCCGGCGGTCGAGATGGTGACGTTGGGGGCGATCATGACGCGGTCGCCGATGTGGATGTCGGCGTCGTCGACGAGCACGAGGTTGAAGTTGGCGTAGAACCCGTCGCCGACGTGCACGTGCGAGCCGTACGAGACGTGGAAGGGGGGCTCGATCCAGACGTCGGAGCCGACGGAGCCGAGGAGCTGCTGCAGGATCGCCGTCCGCCGCGCGGCCTCACCCGGGCGGGAGTGGTTGAAGTCGTAGGTCAGCTCCTTGCCTGCGACACGCTCGGCCTCGAGCGCGTCCAGGCCGGGGCCGAAGTCGACGTACAGCTCGCCCGTGTTCAGCTTCGCCCTAACCGCTTCGTACTCGTCCGTCATCGCACGCTCCTCTAGGGTGTCCCGCAGACATCATCGTCGAATCGATCCGACACCGGGACATCGCCATGAACGCGCCCTACCAGGACCCTGCCCTCTCCGTCGCAGAGCGCGTCGCCGACCTCGTCGGGCGCATGACGCTCGCAGAGAAGGTCGGGCAGATGATGCAGCTGAACTCCCAGGGCGGTGTCGAGGACCTGGTCCTCAACCTGCACGTCGGGTCGATCCTGCACACCTCGCCGGAGCGGGTGCGCCAGGCCCACGAGCTCACCGCGCAGACGCGCCTGCAGATCCCGCTGCTGATCGCGGAGGACTGCATCCACGGGCACTCCTTCTGGGAGGGCGCGACGATCTTCCCGACGCAGCTCGGCATGGCGGCGACCTGGGACGCGGACCTGCTGGAGCGGGCCGCGCGGGCGACGGCCGTCGAGGTGGCGGCGACCGGCATCCACTGGACGTTCTCGCCGGTGCTCTGCATCGCCCGTGACCTGCGCTGGGGCCGGGTCAGCGAGACGTTCGGCGAGGACCCGTTCCTCCTCGGCGAGCTGGCCTCCGCGATGGTCCGGGGCTACCAGGGCGACGGGCTGTCGGACCCGACGGCGATCCTGGCGACGGCCAAGCACTTCGCGGGCTACTCCGAGACGCAGGGCGGCCGCGACGCCACCGAGGCGGACATCTCCCGCCGCAAGCTCCGCTCCTGGTTCCTGCCCCCGTTCGAGCGCGTCGCTCGCGAGGGGTGCCGGACGTTCATGCTCGGGTACCAGTCGATGGACGGCGTCCCGATCACGATCAACGAGTGGCTGCTCAACGAGGTCCTGCGCGGCGAGTGGGGCTACGAGGGCACGCTCGTCACGGACTGGGACAACGTCGGCCGGATGGTCTGGGAGCAGCACATCCAGCCCGACTACGCGCATGCGTCGGCGGCGGCCGTGCGGGCCGGCAACGACATGGTGATGACGACGCCCGGGTTCTTCGAGGGTGCGCAGGAGGCCGTGCGGGAGGGCCTTCTCGACGAGGCCGCCCTCGACGCGGCCGTCGGCCGGATCCTCACCCTGAAGTTCGAGCTGGGGCTGTTCGAGGACCCCCGGCAGCCGTCGGTGGAGCGGCAGACGGCGGTCATCGGCTCGGCCGAGCACGCCGAGCTGAACCTGGAGCTGGCCCGTCGTTCGCTGGTGCTGCTGACCAACGACGGGACGCTCCCGCTCTCCGACGAGAAGAAGACGATCGCCGTCGTCGGCCCCAACGCCGACGACCAGCACACGCAGCTCGGCGACTGGGCGGGCTCGTCCGGCCAGGCCGACTGGCTGCCCGACGGCCACCCGCGCGAGCTGACGCAGACCGTGCTCGACGGCTTCCGCGCCCAGGTGCCCGACGGCTGGACCGTCACGCACGCCCGCGGCGCGGACATCCTGACGCTCGGCGCCGACCCCGAGGGCGAGTTCTTCCCCGACGGCCAGCCGCGCCCGCAGGTGGTGTTCCCGACCGACCCCGACGCCGCGCTGATCGCCGAGGCGGTGGCCGCGGCGCGCGACGCCGACGTCGTCGTCGCGGTGGTCGGTGACCGCATCGAGCTCGTCGGCGAGGGTCGGTCGACGGCGACGCTGGAGCTCGTCGGTGGGCAGGTGGCCCTGCTCGACGCGCTCGCGGAGACGGGCACGCCGATGGTCGTCGTCGTCATCGCCAGCAAGCCGCACGTGCTCCCGCCGTCGGCCAGGAACGCCGCGGCGATCCTCTGGGCCGCGAACCCCGGGATGCGTGGCGGGACCGCGATCGCCGAGCTGGTGCTGGGCCGGATCGAGCCGTCGGGGCGGTTGCCCATCTCGTTCGCGGAGCACGTCGGCCAGCTGCCCGTGTTCTACAACCAGCTGCCCGGCCAGCACGGCACGCGGTACGCGGACCTGACGCAGCGGGTGCCGTTCGCGTTCGGCGAGGGGCTGTCCTACACGACCGTCGAGTACGCGGACCTGCAGGTGGTCGAGGCGGTGCTCGGGGTCGACGACACCGTGCGCGCCCACGTCACGCTGCACAACACGGGCGACCGGCCGTCGCGGGAGACCGTGCAGGTCTACGTCCGCGACACCGTCACGTCCGTGACCTGGGCGACCAAGGAGCTCAAGACCTACCGGCAGGTGGACGTCGCCCCGGGGGAGCGTGTCGTCGTCGACCTCGCGCTGCCCGTCGCCGACTGCACGCTGGTCGACGCGAACGGCCGGCGGATCGTCGAGCCCGGGAAGTTCGAGCTGCTGGTGGGCCCGTCGTCGCGCGACGAGGTGCTCCTGCGGGCGGGCTTCGTGGTCCGGGACTGACCCGTGTCCCTCGACGCCACCCGGGCGACGTACGACACCGTCGCGGAGGACTACGCACGGCTGGTCACCGGGCTGGACGCCGAGGGTCCGCTGGACCGCGCGATGCTCGCCGACTTCGCGGACCGCGTCGACGGGCCGGTCGCGGACGTCGGCTGCGGGACCGGCCGGATGAGCGCGTACCTGTCCGGGCTGGGCATCGACGTCGTCGGCATCGACCTGTCGCCCGGCATGATCGCCGTCGCGCGGGAGACGTACCCGTCGTTGCGCTTCGAGGTCGGGTCGATGACCGCCCTGGACCTTCCCGACGGGGGTGTCGCGGGCGTGCTGGCCTGGTACTCGATCATCCACACGCCGCCCGAGGGTCTGCCGGAGGTCGTCGCCGAGCTGCGTCGGGTCCTGGTGCCCGGCGGGCACCTGCTGCTCGGGTTCCAGGCGGGTGCCGACGAGCACCGGTCGCTGACCCACGCGTACGGGCACGACGTGCAGTGCGACGCGTGGCTGCACTCGCCCGACACGGTCGCTGCGCTGATCGAGGCCGCCGGCTTCACGGTCGACGCGCGCCTGGTCCGCGAGCCGACCGGCCGCGAGCGCCGTCCGCAGGCGAGCCTGCTCGCGTCGCTGCCAGCTGACGATCGCGGTGACCGGACGCGCGGCGGCGCGGTGACATGATGTCCCGGCCGAGCGGATCGACGGACGTGACCGGGGGTGGGACCAGTGCGCCGAGGGACGAACCTGCCGCGGATGGCGGGGTTCAACCAGACGGTGATCCTCGACGTGGTGCGACGGGCGGACTCGGGTCTGACCCGTGCGCAGCTGGCCCGGCGGACGGGGCTGTCCGCGCAGACGGTGACCAACGCGACGCGGCGGCTGCTCGAGCAGGGGCTGGTGCGCGAGGAGGGTGAGGGGTCGCGGCTGGGGCCGGGCCGGCCGGGCACGCTGGTCCACCTGGACGCCAGCGGTCGGTACGCGATCGGCGTCCACCTGGACCCCGCGACCATGACGTTCGTGATCCTCGACCTCGCGGGCAACGCGGTGGCCGAGTCGCACCTGCCGGTGCCGCGTCCGGACCAGCCGGAGCTGGTCGTCGAGGGGATCGTCGGCGCGATCGAGGGTCTGGTCGCGTCCGCCGGCATCGACCGGGCGCTGCTGCTGGGCATCGGCATCGCGAGCCCCGGACCGATCGACGTGGACCGCGGCATCGTGCTCGACCCGCCCCACCTGCCCGGCTGGGACGGTGTGCCGCTGCGGGACGCGGTGCAGGCCCGGACGGGGCTGCCGGTGCTGCTGGACAAGGACACGATCGCGGCGGCGTCGGCCCACCTGTGGGACCCGGGCGTGCACCGGTCGAGCGAGTTCGTGTTCTTCTACCTCGGGACGGGCGTCGCGATGTCGCTGGTGATCCGCGACGAGGTGGTGCGCGGCGCGTCGGGCAACGCGGGCGAGGCGGGACACTTCGTGGTGGACCCGTCCGGGCCGGTGTGCGAGTGCGGCAAGCGCGGCTGCCTCGGCGCAGTGCTGGGCGAGGGGATCCTCGTGCAGCAGGGCCGGGCGGCGGGGGTCCCGCTGCCCGAGGCTCGCGACGTGGTCGAGCTGGACCAGGCGTTCACGGTGCTGTGTGCGGCGGCGGACGACGGTGACGCGCGTGCCGTCGAGGTGCTGGAGACGGCCGGTCGACGGCTCGGCATGGGTGCGGTCGTGGTCACCGACCTAGGCGACCTGGACACGGTGATCGTCGGCGGCCCGCTGTGGTCGCGGATGGAGCGGCACGCGATGCCGGCGCTGGAGAAGCTGGTGGCGAGCCACCGGGTGCCCAGCAGCTCGCACTCGGTGGCCGTGCTGGGCTCCCCGCTGGGCTCGCAGGTGGGTGCGGTGGGGGCGGGGCGGCTGGTGCTGAGCCAGGCGTTCACCCCACGCCCGTCGGACCTCCTGCTGCACGCCTGAGACCTCCCGAGATGATCCGGACGAACCAGGATCTTGTTAATACGTCATTTCGCGTTAATAATCGGATCCGGCGTCCGGCAACGAAGCCCGGCACGCGAGGAAGCACGGGAGCAAGGGAGCATCCATGCGTCTCAAGGCAGCAGTGGCCGCGTCCGGAGTGCTGGCGCTGGCCACACTCACCGCCTGTTCGGGTGGCGACGGAGGCGCCGACGGCGACAGCGCGAGCGGCGCCTCCACCGTCACGGTGGCGTACCAGAAGACCACCGCGTTCCACCAGCTCGACGACATGCTGCAGGTGGCCAAGACCCAGTTCGAGGACGCCAACCCCGACGTCACGATCGAGCTGCAGCCCATCGAGGCCGAGCAGGACCAGTACTTCACCAAGCTCGCGCTGATGAACGGCTCACCGGAGACGGCCCCGGACGTCATCTACGAGGACACCTTCCAGATCCGCTCCGACGCGGCCGCCGGCTACCTGCTGCCCATCGACGACTACCTGGCGGACTGGGAGGACTGGGACCAGTTCTTCGAGAACGCGAAGCAGGCCGGCCTCGGTGACGACGGCAAGACGTACGGCGTCTCGATGGGCACCGACACCCGCGGCATCTACTTCAACAAGACGATCTTCGAGCAGGCCGGCCTGCCGACGGACTGGCAGCCGGAGAGCTGGGACGACATCCTCGACGCCGCCCGGACGGTCAAGGAGAAGGTCCCGGACGTCATCCCGCTGAACATCTACGCGGGCAAGGCGGCCGGCGAGGCCACCACGATGCAGGGCTTCGAGATGCTGCTGTACGGCACCGAGGACACTCTCTACGACACCGACTCGAGCAAGTGGGTCCTGGGGTCCGAGGGGTTCACCGACTCGCTCGGCTTCCTCGACACCGTGTACGGCGAGGGCCTCGCGCCCAGCCTGGACATCGCGCTCGACGCCGCCGTCGGCAACCGGGTCAGCACCGAGCTGCTGCCCCAGGGCAAGCTCGCGATGGCGGTCGACGGCTCGTGGATGCCGGGCGGCTGGATCTCCGGCGAGAACGCCTGGCCCGAGTGGGAGCAGACGATGGGCATGGCCAAGATGCCGACGCAGGACGGCGGTGGCCCCGGGTTCACCTCGATGTCCGGCGGCTGGACGCTGGCGGTCGGCGCGCACGCGGAGGACCCGCAGGCGGCGTTCGACTTCATCACCACCGCGCTGAACAAGGAGAACACCTTCAAGTACGACACGGAGAACAGCCAGATCGCGGTGCGCAAGGACGTCGCCGAGGACCCGGAGTACATCGCGTACAACCCGTCCTTCGAGTTCTTCTCCGCGCTCGTGGACGTGACGCACTTCCGTCCGGCCACCCCGGACTACTCGCAGATCTCGTCGAACATCCAGGTGGCCGCCGAGGCGATGGCCACGCAGCAGCAGTCGCCGGAGGACGCCGCGGCCGCGTACGACGCCGCGGTGACAGGGATCGTCGGCGACGACAACACGACCGACTGACCGTGGCGGACCTCGCCATCGAGGCGGGTCGCGGCCGGGGGTCCTCCGCCCCCCGGTCGCGGCCCCGCCGGGTCGCCCTCACCCGGGTCCTGCCGCTGGTCCCGGCGGTCGCCCTCCTGCTGCTCTTCCTGGCCGGGCCGATCGTCTACTCGCTGTACGGCTCGCTCACCAACACGGCGCTGACCGGCTACAAGGCGGCGAACCCTGACTTCATCGGCCTGGACAACTACGCCAACCTGTTCTCCAGCCCCGAGTTCTGGAAGTCCGTCTGGCTCACGGTGCTGTTCGTCGGGGCGTCGGCCGTGATCGGGCAGAACGTGCTCGGCATGCTGCTGGCGCTGCTCATGCGGTCGTCGGTCAGGCCGCTGCGCTCGATCGTCGGTGGGCTCGTCGTGACGGCGTGGGTGCTGCCGGAGATCGTCGCGGCGTTCGCGCTGTACGCGTTCTTCTCCACCGACGGGACGCTCAACTCGATGCTCGGGTGGATCGGGCTCGACGGGACCACGTGGCTGATCACGTTCCCGATGTTCGCGGTCATCATGGCGAACATCTGGCGGGGGACGGCCTTCTCGATGATGGTCTACAACGCCGCGCTGTCCGAGGTGCCGCCCGAGATCACCGAGGCCGCCGAGATCGACGGGGCAGGCACGGTCCAGCGGTTCTTCCGCATCACGCTGCCGATGATCCGCCGGTCCATCTCGACGAACCTCATGCTCACCACGCTGCAGACCCTCGGCGTGTTCACGCTGATCTGGGTCATGACGGGCGGGGGGCCGGGGACGGCGAGCTCGACGCTGCCGGTGCTCGCGTACCAGCAGGCGTTCAAGTTCTCGCAGGTCGGGTACGGCACCGCGATCGCCACCGTGACGCTGGCCGTCGGCGCGATCTTCTCGATCGTCTACATCAAGGCGCTGAAGCCGGAGGTGGACTGAATGTCCGTCGTGGACCTGCCCGTCAGCACGCCCGTCGTGCCGCCCACCCGCCGGGAGCGCACCGCGCTCGCCTCGCCGCGCGGCCGGACCTCGCGCTGGGTGTCCTCGGTGATCCTCGGGCTCATCGGCCTGACGTTCCTGGTGCCGCTGGCGTGGATCGTGCTCGCGTCGCTCAACCCCACCGCGACGGTCGGCGTCACCTGGCCGGGTGAGCCGACGTTCGACAACTTCTCGTCGGTGTTCACGTGGGAGCAGACGCTGCTGCCGCTGTGGAACTCGACCGTCATCTCCATGGGCACGGCCGTCATCACGGTGGTCGTCTCGGTGCTCGCGGCATACCCGCTGTCGCGGTACCAGATGCGGTTCCGACGGTCGTTCCTGTACGGGATCCTCTTCGCCACCTGCCTGCCCATCACCGCGATGATGGTGCCGGTCTACGCGCTCTTCGTGAACCTGCACCTGCTCGACTCGGTGCCCGGGACCATCTTCTTCATGGCGGCCACGTCGCTGCCCATGGCGATCTGGATGACGAAGAACTTCATGGACTCGGTGCCGATCTCCCTGGAGGAGGCGGCCTGGGTGGACGGCGCGAGCGCGATGAAGGCGCTCCTCCGGATCGTCCTGCCGCTCATGCGACCCGGCCTGGCGGTCGTGTTCATCTTCGTGTTCACGATGGCGTGGGGGAACTTCTTCGTCCCCTTCGTCCTCCTGTACAGCCCGGAGAACCAGCCAGCCGCCGTCGCGATCTTCGACTTCTTCGGCACCTACGGCTCGGTCGCCTACGGCAAGCTCGCGGCCTTCTCGATCCTCTACGCCACCCCCGTCCTGGTGCTGTACCTGCTGGTCCAGCGGTTCTCCGGCGGCTCGTTCGCCATGGCCGGCGCCGTCAAGGGCTGACCACCTCTCTCGACTAAGGAGCACGATGCACGGCAACCCCCTGCTCGCCGAGGCGCGCATCGACCGATTCGTGGCCGACCAGATCGTCCCGGCCGTCTACCGTGGCCGCGTCCCGCTGACCCTGACCGCCTGGACGGCTCCGGGTGAACCGGTCCCGTTCCGCGAGGCGGTCGGTCAGGAGTACGAGCCGGTCGCGCCGGGTCTGGCGTGGGGCGCCCCGTGGAGCACCACCTGGTTCCACGTGACCGGCGAGGTGCCCGACGGCTGGTCGGCCGAGGGCACCGCGGTCGAGCTCGTGATCGACCTGGGCTTCTCCCGGTCGAACCCCGGGTTCCAGGCGGAGGGGCTGGTCTGGCGCCCGGACGGCACGACGATCAAGGGCGTCTCGCCGATGAACCAGGCGGTGCCGTGGTCGGGTGACCGGCAGGTCGACGTGTTCGTCGAGGCAGCCGGCAACCCGAACATCGCCAGCAACTTCGGGTTCGTACCGACGCCGTACGGCGAGCTGGCGACGGCGGGCAGCGAGCCGCAGTACGAGCTGAGGTGCGTCGACGTGGCGCTGCGCGACGTCGCCGTGTGGGAGCTCCTCCAGGACCTGACGGCGCTGATCGGCCTCATGAAGGCGCTGCCGGCGGACTCGACCCGGCGCGCGAGCATCCGGTTCGGGCTCGAGGACCTGCTCGACACGGTCGACCCCGACGACGTCGCGGGGTCGGCGGCCGCGGCCCGCACGTCGCTGCGCCCGCTGCTCGACGCCCCGGCGTCGGCCAGCGCGCACCACGCCTACGCGGTCGGGCACGCCCACATCGACTCGGCCTGGCTGTGGCCGGTGCGCGAGACCGTGCGCAAGTGCGCCCGCACGTTCTCCAACGTCATCGCGCTCATGGACGCCGACCCGGACTTCGTGTTCGCGTGCTCGTCGGCCCAGCAGTACGCCTGGATGAAGGAGTACTACCCGGAGCTCTTCGCCCGCATCAAGGAGAAGGTCGCCGCCGGCCAGTTCGTGCCCGTCGGGGGGATGTGGGTCGAGTCCGACACCAACATGCCCGGCGGCGAGGCGATGGCCCGGCAGATGGTGGCGGGCAAGCGGTTCTTCCTGGAGGAGTTCGGCGTCGAGACGCAGGACGTCTGGCTGCCCGACTCGTTCGGCTACTCCGGCGCGCTCCCCCAGATCGTGCGGTCGGCCGGTTCGCGCTGGTTCCTGTCGCAGAAGCTGTCGTGGAACGACACCGACCGGATGCCGCACCACACGTTCACGTGGGAGGGCATCGACGGCTCGCGCGTGCTCACGCACTTCCCGCCGGTCGACACTTACAACTCCGACCTGTCCGCGGGCGAGCTGCTGCACACCGAGCGGAACTTCGCGGAGAAGGGCGTCGCCGGATCGTCGATCGTGCCGTTCGGCTGGGGCGACGGCGGCGGTGGGCCGACGCGGGAGATGGTCGCGTCCGCGCACCGGTTCGCGTCGCTCGAAGGGGCGCCGACGGTCGAGCTGGGCAGCCCGAACACGTTCTTCGCACGCGCCGAGGCCGAGCTGGCGCAGCCGTCGGTGTGGACGGGGGAGATGTACCTCGAGTTCCACCGCGGCACCTACACCTCGCAGGCCCGCACCAAGCAGGGCAACCGGCGCAGCGAGCACCTGCTGCGCGAGGCCGAGCTCTGGGCGGCGACCGCCGCGGTCCAGGCCGGCGTCGAGTACCCGTACGACCAGCTCGAACGGCTGTGGCGCACCGCGCTGCTGCACCAGTTCCACGACATCCTGCCCGGCAGCTCGATCGGCTGGGTGCACCGGCAGGCGGAGGAGACGTACGCGGCGCTCGCGGTGGAGCTCGAGGAGCTGATCGCCGACGCGGCCGCCGCCGTCGTCGGGACCGGCGACCTGCCCCTGCTGCTCAACGCCGCGCCGCACACCCGCTCCGGGGTGGACGCCCTGGGTGCGGGACCGGTCCAGGCCGCCGACGGGGACGCCGTCACGCTGGTCCGGGCAGAGGACGGCACGATCCGCCTCCGCAACGGTCTCGTCGACGTGCACCTCACGCCCGGCGGGCAGATCGACTCGCTGCGGGACCTGGTCGCCGACCGGGAGGTTGTCCCCGCGGGTGCGCTCGCCAACCTGCTCCAGCTGCACCGCGACGCCCCGGCGCAGTGGGACGCGTGGGACATCGACAAGGAGTACCGCCGGGTGGGCACCGACCTGCTCGACGCCGACAGCCGTGAGGTGGTCTCCGAGACCGCGGACGCCGTCGTCGTGCGGACCACGCGCGCGTTCGGCTCGTCACGGCTGGTGCAGGACCTCACGGTGCGACGGGGCAGCGCGGCGGTCGAGATCGTCACCGACGTCGACTGGCACGAGCGGCAGAAGCTGCTCAAGCTCGCGTTCCCGCTCGACGTGCTGGCGGACCGGTCGGCGGCGGAGACCCAGTTCGGGCACGTCTACCGCCCGACGCACACCAACACGTCCTGGGACGCGGCGCGGTTCGAGATCTGTGCCCACCGCTGGGTGCACGTCGGGGAGACCGGCTACGGCGTCGCGATCGCCAACGACTCCACCTACGGCCACGACATCACGCGCCGGCCGGGGGGCTCGGGCACGACGGTGCGGTTGTCGCTGCTGCGGGCGCCGCTGTTCCCGGACCCGGAGGCGGACCAGGGGCACCACCGGCTGACCACCGTGCTGCACGCGGGCGCGACCATCGCGGACGCGGTCGAGGACGGCTACCGCACCAACCTGGCCGAGCGGGTGGTCCGGGGCGCGCACGCCGCGGAGCCGCTGGTCACCGTGTCGAACCCGGCCGTGGTGGTCGAGTCCGTCAAGCTCGCCGAGGACCGCAGCGGCGACGTCGTCGTGCGCCTGTACGAGTCGCTGGGCGGGAAGGCCCGCGCGACGGTCGTCCCCGGGTTCGCCGTATCGGGCGCCCGGGCCGTCGACCTGCTGGAGCGGGACGTCGAGGCCGCCGGTGCGACGGTCACCGACGGCGTCGTCGAGCTGGCGCTGCGCCCCTTCCAGCTCGTCACGCTCCGGTTGCCGCGGGCGTGACCCGGTCCCACCAGCGACGATGGAGTGCACGGTCGTCGTCATCGAGAGGAACACCGCTGTGAAGACCTTCACCCTGCCCGGCACGGACATCGTCGTCCCCAACGTCGTGCTCGGGCTCATGCGCATCGCCGACAAGTCCGACGACGAGATCCGCACCCTCGTCGCCGCGGGGCGGGACGCGGGGATCACGATGATCGACCACGCCGACATCTACGGCGGCGCGATGCACGTGTGCGAGCGCCGCTACGCCGAGGCGCTGCGGCTCACCCCGGCCGACCGCGCCGAGGTCGTCATCCAGTCCAAGTGCGGCATCGTCCCGCCCGACGGTTTCGACTTCTCCTACGAGCACATCATCGAGTCGGTCGACGGCTCGCTCGACGCGCTCGGCACCGACTACCTCGACATCCTGCTGCTGCACCGCCCGGACGCCCTGGTGGAGCCGGAGGAGGTGGCGCGGGCGTTCGACGAGCTCGAGGCGGCCGGGAAGGTGCGCGCGTTCGGCGTCTCCAACCAGACGCCCGGGCAGATCGCGCTGCTGAAGAAGTTCGTGCGCCAGCCGATCGTGGCCAACCAGCTGCAGCTGTCGATCACGCACTCGTCGATCATCGCCCGCGGGGTCGCCGCGAACATGCAGGGCGAGGACCAGTCGATCGACCGCGACGGCGGGATCCTCGACTACTGCCGCCTGCACGACATCACCGTCCAGGCGTGGTCGCCGTTCCAGGCGGGCTTCTTCACCGGCGTCTTCCTCGGCTCGCCGGACTACCCGGAGCTCAATGCGGTGATCGACCGGCTGGCGGCGAAGTACGACGTGCCGGCCATCGCGATCGCGACCGCGTGGATCACCCGGCACCCCGCCCAGATGCAGGTGGTCCTGGGGACGACGAGCCCCGACCGCGTCACCGGGGCGGCCCAGGGCTCCGACATCCCCCTCACCCGGGCCGAGTGGTACGAGCTGTTCCGCACGGCGGGGCACATCGTCCCGTAAGTGGTCAGGATCGAAGAAGCGGCGCCCGGTGAGGCGCTCCTAGGGTCGGTCCCATGACGATCTCACTCCAGTACACCAACATCACCGTCAGCGACGTCGACGAGGCGCTCGCCTTCTACCGGGACGCCCTCGGGCTCGAGGTCCAGCAGGACGTGTCGAACGGCGGCCACCGCTGGGTCACGCTCGGCAGCGACGCGCAGCCCGGGCTCGGAATCGTGCTGTCCGACCCGCACGCCGGCCGGTCGCAGGCCGACGGCGACGTCATCGCCACGCTGCTCGCCAAGGGCGTCCTGCCGATGCTCGTCTTCGCCTCCGACGACGTGGACGGCACGTTCGAGAAGGTCCAGGCGTCCGGCGCCGAGGTGCTCCAGGAGCCGACCGACCAGGGCTGGGGCCCGCGCGACTGCGCGTTCCGTGACCCGTCGGGGAACACGGTCCGCATCTCGCAGGCGTCCTAGCCCTCGATCCGGCCGAGCGCCCACTGCCGCACCGGCAGCGCCTCGGTGGCGGCGCAGGTGGAGAGCAGGGGGTCCGACGACGTCTCGACGAGCGCGACGGTCACCGGACCGTCGGGTGCGTCGAGACGGACGGTCCAGCCGTCGGCGGTGCGGTCCTCGCTCAGCGGCACGTACGCGTCGAGGCGGTCGTCGCCCAGGTGCTCACGCGCGAAGTGCTGCGCGGCCTGCACCGGGTGCGAGGAGGAGCTGCGGCCCCGCAGGAACCGGGGCGCGACGCGTCCGGCCAGGTAGGCGTCGGCCACGGTGACCGCATCGGCGTCGTCGACCCAGCCGTAGTACAGGCCGTGGGGGAGCAGCACCATCGTGCCGGCGAACCGGTCACCGCCCAGGTGCGAGCACTCCCAGGTCTCCTCCGGGTAGGCGGCCGCGAGCCCGGCGGCGACCACCCGTCCGCGGACCGCGCAGCACTGGTCGTGGCGGCCGTGCGCGCAGACGGCGAACACCGGCCGGTCCGACGGCACGCCAGCGGAGCCGTCGAGCGGCACGTCCAGCAGGTCCTGCGGGTCGTCGACGTGCCCCCACCGCACGGACTCCCGGCCGGCGCGCGAGTCGACGAGCGCCCACCGGACTCCGACCTGCGGGGCGCGACGGCCCGGGCGCCGGATGGCGAGCGGGCGGATGCCGGCACCCTCGATCCGGTGCACCAACGCTCGGCCGAGGGCGTGGTCGAACGGCGGGTCGAGCAGCGCGTGCCGGCCCCACGCGGCCTGGTTCTCGACGAGGAACCAGCGGTCGCCGTGGGAGCCGGTGGCGACGAGGGGGTCGCCGCGGTCGCGGGCGCCGTCGCTGCAGGGCACCCACCCGTCGGTCACGGCGACGTCACCACCACGCCCTCGCGCAGCAGCCGGCGGACGACGACGAGCGCACTGGCCAGGTCGAGCCCGGGCAGCGACCCGACGGCGACCGGGTCGCCGGTGCGGAGCGCGTCGAGGGCCGGTGCCGCCTCGACGGGCAGCGTCAGGACGGTGCCCCGGGCGGTCAGGCGCACCCGGTCACCGGCCCGCTCGACGCGGCCGCCGTAGCCGCTGCGCCACCGCACGAGGGTGTGCTCGGTCAGTGCCGTGATCGCGCTCAGCGTGGCCAGCGGGGCGACCGGCTCCGGGCGGGTGTCGCGGCCGAACCGGGCGCCGAGGCGTCGCGCGGCCAGCCCGGCCGGGTCCCCCGTCGACGACAGGGCGGCGACGAGGTCGGCCACGGTCTCCTCGACGATCGGCCGCAGCTGGTCCGGGTCGCTGACGTCGAGGCCCATCGGCAGGGACGCCCGCAGGGCCGGGGAGTCGCCGACGAGGCTGAGCAGCGTGTCGACGACGTCGGCCCGGGTGTACGCGGACATCCCGACGGTCAGGTGGATGGACGTGTCGCCGAGCGCGGTCGCGGAGTGGATCCAGCCGCGCGGCAGGTACAGGGCGTCGCCGGGGCGCAGGACCCGGTCGATGACGGGCGTGCCGCGGCCAGCCTCGTCGACGGCGGCGCGGTGGTCGGTCCACACCTGGTCCGTGAGGGGGTCGGGGTGCACGGGTGCGTGGACGACCCAGTGCTTCTCGCCTGACACCTGCAGGACGAACACGTCGTGGGTGTCGTAGTGCGGGGAGAAGCCCTGCGACGACGGCGGCGTGACGTACGCGTTGACCTGCGCGGGATGGCCCAGCTCCTCGACGAGCTCGCGCGTGAAGTCGACCAGGGGCGGCCACAGGCGGTGCAGGCCCTGGAGCACGATCGTCGCGCCGGCGGCGAACTCGGCCAGCACCTTGTCGCTCGACACCTGGTCGGACACCTCGGCGCCGAACCCGCCCGACGCCGTGTACCGGGCGGGTGCCAGGACGTCGCCCTCGTGCGCGAGGCGGACGAACGGTGTGCGCAGGGCACGGCGGCCGACGAGCTCGTCGACGGCGGCGGCGGAGAACAGGTCCGTGAAGTCGTCGTTCGCAGGGGAGAGCAGGGCCGCCCGGCCCCAGAGCTCGTCGGCGAACTGCTCACGGGGAACGCTGATGCAGCGGGAGAGCGCGGACCGCAGGACCGGTCCGCGCTCTGCCAGGACGTTCTCGGGCACTAGGCCGAGCCGTCCGCCCCGCCGTCGTGGCCACCGGGGTTCGCGCCGCCGTCGGCCGGTCCCTCACCCGCGGAGCCGTCGGCGCCGCCGTCGTGCCCGGCGGGGTTGGCGCCGCCGTCCGCGGGGCCCTCGCCGGCCGAGCCATCGGCGCCGCCGTCGTGCCCGCCCGGGTTCGCGCCGCCGTCCGCCACGCCTTCCCCTGCGGGTGCCGGCTCGGTCGTGATGTCGTCGTCGTTGATGCTCATGGACACTCCCTCGTCTCGCAGCCGTGCGGCGGCGTCGCCGCCTTCGCGAGCGTATGCGCTTGACGTCCAGCCCGCCCTGGGAGCATTCTGCAACCGGTCGGTTGCACAACCGAGAGGTTTCACAGATGGATCCGCTGAGCGCGACGTTCGCCGCCCTCGCCGACCCGACCCGCCGAGCGATCCTCGCCCGGCTCGCCGACGGCGAGGCGACGGTCGCCGAGCTGGCGGAACCGTTCGACATGACGACGCAGGCCGTCTCCAAGCACCTCCGGGTGCTCGAGGAGGCGGGCCTGATCACCCGGGGCAGGCGCGCGCAGTGGCGGCCCAGCCGGCTCCGCGAGGACGCGCTGGACGACGCCACCGACTGGCTCGAGCATCACCGGGCGGCGTTCCGGCAGCGCTTCGACGCCCTGGACCGCGAGATCGCCGCACTGCGGCAGGAGGGACACCACGATGGGAACCACTGAGCTGATCGTCGAGCCGGGACGGCAGGACGTCGTCGTCGTGCACGACTTCGACGCGCCGCCCGAGGTGGCGTTCCGCGCCTACACGGACCCGGACCTGATGCCGCGCTGGAAGGGGTCGGAGCGGTTCGCGGTGGTCGTCGACGAGCACGACCTGCGCGTCGGCGGCCGCTGGCGGCTGGTGATGACGCGCGCCGACGGCACGGAGTACCCGATGCGTGGGGTGTTCCACGAGGTCAGCGCGCCGCACCGCCTCGTGTCGACCTACGAGTTCGAACCCGGGGGTCCGGGTGCCCTGCAGCTGGTCGTCGAGACGTTCGAGCCCACGCCGACGGGGTGCCGCCTGACGTCGGTGTCGCTGTTCGCGTCGGTCGAGGACCGCGACGGCTGGGTGCCGTCCGGCGGCCTGGAGTCCGGGACGCGCGCGTCGATGGCCCTGCTCGACGAGGTGCTGGCGTCATGACCGACCTCGAGGTGCAGCGGGCGTTCGACGCCCCGGCGAGCGCGCTGTGGGCGGCGTGGACCGAGTCCGACGTCGTACGTCGGTGGTGGGGGCCGCAGGGCTTCACGTGCCCGGTCGCGCGGATGGACGTGCGGGTGGGCGGTGTCTCGCTCGTCGCGATGCGGACGCCCGACGGGGTCGACCTGTGGAACACGTGGACGTACACCCGCATCGTCGACGGTGAGCGCCTCGAGTTCGTCAACGGGTTCAGCGACGCCGACGGCGGCTCCTACGACCCGCAGGACCTCGGCTTCCCGCCCGGCATCCCGCGCGAGGTGCCCCACGTCGTCACCGTGCGCGCCGGGCTCATGACGATCGTCGAGCGCGGGTACGCCGACGCGCAGACCGCCGAGCTCTCCCGGCAGGGCCTGGAGTCGTCGTTGGACAAGCTCACGGCGACGTTCTAGGGGTGCTGTGCGCGCAGCGCGACGGCGATGCGCTCGATGAGGTCGGTCAGGATCGGGCGGACGTCGTCGGGGAACGTGGCGATGTAGTCGTCGGTGGCGTTCACGTCACACCGGCTTCGTCGCCTTGCCGTCGAGCCACAGCGTGTCGGACTCGTCGCGGTGCACGCCGTCGGTGCCGACGTGCTTGGTGCTGATCGTGGGTCCCTTCGAGATCACGTGCCACAGCGCCATCGCGTGCCCGCGACCGACGCCGTAGTCGTCGGCGAGCCAGGTCACGACACCGGCCGCCTTGGCGCCCGGCGCGTCGAGACCCTTCTCGTGCGCGATCGCCACCAGCTGCCGCGGGGTGAGACCGGTCTTGTCCTCGATGGTGTCCAGGTAGGCCTGGAACGACATGGGTGTCCCCTCTCCGTCGGGGAAAACCTAGCGTGACCCGGTGACACGCGCCCTTGACGGGATGTGCGGCATGTTCGTAATGTCGCACCTCACTGCTGCAAGAACTCGACAAACAGAATGCACAAAGCCGTGCATCCCGGTCGCGATGAACCGCACTCATCTCGCCGTCCCACCCCGCACCCCGGTCGCCTCCGCGCGCCCCGGGGTCGACCCCGCACTGACGCGGGAGAACGAGGACGTCCATGAGAACTCGGTTGAAGCACGCGATCGTGGCCGGTGCCACGATCGCGCTCGTCGCGCCCCTGGGCGTCGCGCTCGTGGCACAGGGGGCGTCCGCCGCCCCCGTGCTGCTCTCCGCGGGCAAGCCCGCCACCGCCAGCAGCTCGAACCAGACCTACGTCGCCGGCAACGTCACCGACGGGAACCAGGCCACCTACTGGGAGTCGGCCAACAACGCGTTCCCGCAGTGGGTCCAGGTGGACCTCGGCGCCGCCGCGACCGTCACCGACATCACCCTGAAGATCCCCGGCGGCTGGGGTGCCCGGAACGAGACCGTCACGCTCCAGGGCTCGACCGACGGGTCGAGCTTCACGACGCTCAAGGCGTCGGCGTCCTACGCGTTCACCGGCGGCAACACCGTCGCCGTCGACGTCACCGACACCAGCGCCCGCTACGTGCGCGCCGCCGTCAGCGCCAACACCGGCTGGCCCGCCGCGCAGCTGTCCGAGGTCGAGGTCTACGGGACCTCCTCGACGCCGCCGGTCGACCCGCCCGAGGGCAGCAACCTCGCGCAGGGCCGCCCGATCACCGCGACCTCCGTGCAGCAGACCTACGTCGCCGGCAACGCGGTCGACGGCTCGACCGCCACCTACTGGGAGGGTGCGCCCGGCGCCTACCCGTCGAACCTCACGGTGTCGCTCGCCGCACAGTCCACGCTGACCGGCGTCGTCGTGAAGCTCAACCCCGACGCCGCCTGGGGCAACCGGACGCAGACGTTCGCGGTCGAGGGCCGCACGGGCAGCGGTTCGTGGAGCACCCTCAAGGCGTCCGCCGCCTACGTGTTCAGCCCGTCGTCCGGCAACACGGTGACGATCGCCGTCACCGGGTCCGCGACCGACGTCCGCCTCGTGTTCACCGCGAACACCGGCTCGTCCAACGCGCAGGTCGCCGAGCTGCAGGTGTTCGGCACCACGACGCAGGTGCCGACGAGCCCCGACCTCCAGGTCGCGCTGACGACGAACCCGATCACGGTGACGCCGACGCAGGCGATCTCCGTCGGCGCCACGATCCGGAACTCCGGCACCGCCGGCTCGGCCGCCACCACGGCCGTCGTCGCGATCGGCGGCACGACCGTCGGCACGGTGAACGTCCCAGCGCTCGCGGCCGGTGCCCAGACCACGATCACCGTGAACGGAGGCACCCGGGCGACCGGCACCTACCCGCTCACCGTCACGGTCGACCCGGCGAACACCGTCGCCGAGTCGAACGAGACCAACAACACGGCGTCCGGCTCGGTCGTCGTCGCGACCACGCCCACGGGCGACGGTTCCGACCTCGCCGCCGGCCGGCCCGCCACGGCGTCGTCGACCGAGTTCTCGTTCGCCGCCGGCAACGCGGTCGACGCCGACCCGAACACGTACTGGGAGGGTGCCGGCGGCGCGTACCCGAGCTGGCTCGCCGTGAACCTGGCGTCGCAGTCGACGCTCCAGCAGGTGGTCGTCGGGGTCCCGCCGGTCGCCGCCTGGGGTGCGCGGACGCAGACGTTCTCGATCGAGGGCCGGGTCGGCACCGGCGCGTGGACGTCGCTGAAGGCGTCGGCCGCGTACGCGTTCGCTCCCGGCTCCGGCAACAAGGTGACCGTCCCGGTGAGCGGGTCGGCCACGGACGTACGACTGGTCTTCACCGGCAACACCGGTGCGGGCAACGGGCAGGTCTCCGTGCTCCAGGTCGTCGGACTCCCCGCACCCAACCCGGACCTCACGGTCACGGCCGTGACGGCCAGCCCGGCCTCGCCCGTCGAGACCGCCGCGATCACCCTCTCCGCGACCGTGCGCAACGGCGGGAACCTCGCGTCGGCCGCGACCACGGTGGACCTCACGGTCGACGGGGCGCGCGTGGACTCGGTGGCCGTGCCCGCGCTCGCGGCCGGGCAGTCCGCCACGGTGAGCAAGGCGATCGGGACGCGGCCCGCAGGGTCGTACACGATCGGCGCGGTCGTCGACCCCGCCAACGCGGTCGTGGAGCAGAACGAGGCGAACAACGGGTTCAGCAACCCGACCAAGGTCGTCGTGACCGAGGCGCCGGGCCCGGACCTGCAGGTCCTCGCCATCGCGTCGAACCCGGCCAACCCGTCTGTGGGGTCGTCGGTGTCGTTCACCGTCACCGTGAAGAACCGGGGGTCGTCGGCCGCCGCAGCCAGCACCACGCGGCTCGTCGTCGGCAGCACCACGTTGAACGGCGCGACGGGTGCGCTGGCATCACAAAGCACCGCCACCGTCGCGATCAGCGGCACGTGGACCGCCGCGACCGGCGGGGCCACGCTGACCGCCACGGCCGACGCGACGAACGCCGTCGCGGAGACCAACGAGAACAACAACACGCTCGCGCAGTCGATCGTCGTCGGGCGCGGGGCAGCCGTCCCGTACACGTCCTACGAGGCCGAGGCCGGCACCTACACGGGCACGCTGCTCGAGGCCGACGCGCTGCGGACGTTCGGGCACACCAACTTCGGCACCGAGTCCTCGGGCCGCAGGTCGGTGCGCCTCACCAACCAGGGTCAGTACGTGCAGCTCACCTCCACCAACGCCACCAACTCGATCGTCGTGCGGAACTCCATCCCGGACGCGGCCGGCGGAGGCGGTCAGGACGCGACGATCAGCCTGTACGCCAACGGGGCCTTCGTGCAGAAGGTGATGCTGTCGTCCCGGCACAGCTGGCTGTACGGGACCACCGACCAGCCCGAGGGCCTCACCAACACCCCGGGCGGCGACGCGCGACGGCTGTTCGACGAGTCCCACGCGCTGCTCGCGCAGTCCTACCCGGCGGGCACCGTGTTCCGGCTGCAGCGCGACGCGGGCGACTCGGCGGCGTTCTACGTCATCGACTCCGTCGACCTGGAGCAGGTGGCACCGCCGCTGTCGAAGCCCGCGGAGTGCACGTCGATCACCGCCTACGGCGCGGTGCCGAACGACGGGCTGGACGACACCGCGGCAATCCAGGCGGCGGTGACGGCGGACCAGAACGGCCAGATCAGCTGCGTCTGGATCCCGCAGGGTCAGTGGCGCCAGGAGAAGAAGATCCTCACCGACGACCCGCTCAACCGCGGGATGCACAACCAGGTGGGCATCTCGAACGTGACGATCCGCGGGGCCGGCATGTGGCACTCGCAGCTCTACTCGCTGATCGAGCCGCAGGACGCGAACACCCTCAACCACCCGCACGAGGGCAACTTCGGGTTCGACATCGACAAGGGCGTCCAGATCTCCGACATCGCCATCTTCGGCTCCGGCCGGATCCGTGGCGGCGACGGGAACGACGAGGGCGGCGTCGGGCTCAACGGTCGGTTCGGCACGGGCACGAAGATCAGCAACGTGTGGATCGAGCACGCCAACGTGGGTGTCTGGGTCGGCCGCGACTACGACAACATCCCCGAGCTCTGGGGACCTGCCGACGGCCTCGAGCTCTCGGGCATGCGCATCCGCAACACCTACGCCGACGGGATCAACTTCTCCAACGGCACCCGGAACTCGCGGGTGTTCAACTCGTCGTTCCGCACCACCGGTGACGACGCGCTGGCCATCTGGGCCAACCCGTACGTCAAGGACCGGACCGCCGACAACGCGCGCGACAACCACTTCGTGAACAACACGATCCAGCTGCCGTGGCGCGCCAACGGGATCGCCATCTACGGCGGCTCCAACCAGTCGATCGAGAACAACCTCGTCTACGACACCATGAACTACCCGGGCATCATGCTGGCGACCGACCACAGCCCCCTGCCCTTCGGCGGGACCACGCTGATCGCCAACAACGGTCTGTACCGGACCGGCGGGGCGTTCTGGAACGAGGACCAGGAGTTCGGGGCCATCACCATCTTCCCGAGCACCCTGGACATCACCGGCGTCACCATCCGGGACACCGACATCGACGACTCCACCTACGACGGCATCCAGTTCAAGAACGGCGGCGGCGTCGTGCCGGACGTCCGGATCACGAACGTGCGGATCACCAACTCCCGCAACGGTGCCGGCATCCTGGCGATGAGCGGGATCCGCGGCAACGCGATCCTGAGCAACGTGACTCTCTCCGGCAACGCGGACGGCAACATCGTCACGCAACCGGGCAGCCAGTTCGTCATCACCGGGAACTGACCTGAGCCGACCCTGCCATGAGTGACGTCTGGGACTGCGTCGCGTCACTCATGGCAGGGTCCTCGTCAGGTCGTGCGGTCCAGCAGTCGGACCTCCACCACCTCGCCCGCCTCGCTCTTGCCGATCGTCGTGCAGAGGGCCTTGCGCAGCGGGAGCCAGTGCGGCCCGGTGCCCGACGGCATGAGGGTCGCGGCGAACTCGTGGCCGTCGAGCGTGCCGGTGACCTTGACCGCCTTGCGGGTGCCGAGCAGCTCCGCGGAGCCGTCGAGCTCCAGGTAGGTGGCGAAGGCTCCGTCCTTGCGGATGGGTGCGGTGAACGTGGCGTCGAGACTCATGCGCCCAGGATCTCGCGCAGCCGGACCGCGAACGCCTCCGGCTGCTCGGCGAAGCCGATGTGGTCGCCGGGGAACAGCGTCGGCTCGATGCCGAGCAGGTCTGCCAGCGCACGCGACGTCCGGTCGCACAGCTCGCCGGTCGACTCCTCGCCGATGCCGACGACGATCCTCGTGGGTGTCGCCGTCAGCGTGGCGACGTCCGGCCGGAACCGCACGGTGTGCCGGAGCATGTGCGCGAACTGGAAGTGCTCGTCGAGGGCGTCCTGGCCCTCGCGCGGCGTACCGAAGTACAGCTCGAACACCTCGTCGGGCATCTGCAGGTTGCCGATGTCCATGAACTGCCGCCACGCCGAGCGGGTGTCACCGGTCAGGTAGGTGGCGATCATCTGCTCGGTCTTCTCGTACAGGTCGGCGTGGTCGGGGAGGAGCTCGTCGAGGGGCGGCTCGTGCGGGATGGCCGTGTGCACCAGGTGAGGGTGGCGCTCGACGAGGGACAGGACGGTGACGGCACCGCCCGACGAGCCCAGGACCGTCGCGGGGCCGGCGTCGACGTGCCGCAGCAGCGCCGCCAGGTCGTCCGCACGCTCGACGGGGGTCGAGTCACGGTCGGGGTGGTCCACCGAGCTGCGGTTGATGCCGCGGGGGTCGGTGGTCAGGACGGTGTGGTCGGTGGCGAGCAGGTCCGCCAGCGGGGCGAACGCGGTCGCGTCCATGGGGGCGCCGACGAGGGCGATCAGCGGGCCGGCGCCGCGCAGCTCGTAGTGCAGGCGGGCGCCGGGGACGTCGAGAGTCGTGGCGGTGGTCTGGGTGGTCATGGGTCCTCCTGGGGTGATGGTGTCAGGAGTAGGACTTGCGCCGCGGGGCAGAATCATCGGTCATGACGGACCTGTCCGAGGTCGATGCCTTCACCGAACGGCTCGCGCCCCTGCGCGGCGAGCTCCACGCGCACTGCTACCGCATGCTCGGCTCCGTGCACGACGCCGACGACGCCCTCCAGGATGCGCTGCTGCGGGCGTGGCGCGCGATGGACGACTTCGAGGGGCGCAGCTCGCTGCGGTCGTGGCTCTACCGGATCGCCACCAACGCCTGCCTCGACCTCGTCGCGCAGCGCGGCCGCCGTGCGCTGCCCGTCGACCTCGGGCCGTCGAGCGAGCACGCCGTCGTCGGCGACGCCCCGCTGACCGACGTCGCCTGGCTCAGCCCGTACCCCGACGCGCGCTACGAGCAGCGGGAGTCCGTCGAGCTCGCGTTCGTCGCCGCGCTGCAGCACCTGCCCGGCAACCAGCGGGCCGCCCTCCTGCTGTTCGAGGTCCTGGGCTTCTCCGCCGCCGAGATCGCCACCTGGATGGACACGACGACCGCCTCGGTGAACAGCGCCCTGCAGCGCGCGCGGGCGACCGTCGCGGAGAAGGTGCCGCCGCGGGACGCGGTCCCGGCTGCCGACGGGCGCGTCCGCGAGGTCGTCGCCGGGTACTCCTCGGCCCTGGAGCGCGGCGACGTGGACCTGCTGCTCTCGCTGCTGACCGAGGACGTCACGTGGTCGATGCCGCCGCTGCCGCACTGGTACCGGGGGCGCGCGGCCGTGACGGAGTTCGCGACGACGATCGCGTTCACCTGCGGCTCGTGGCGGCACGTCCCGACGAGCGCGAACGGCCAGCCGGCCGTGGCGTCCTACCTGCGCGCGCCCGGCGACGACGTGCACCACGCCTGGTCGATCGACGTGCTCACGTTCCGGGGCGGCCAGGTCGCCGGCCTGACGGCGTTCATCGGTGCCGAGCACTTCGAGGCGTTCGGCCTGCCCGTGCAGATGCCGTGACGGGGACCCTGCGTCCCTGACCCGTCCGGGTGACCGCGGGCTGCTCGGACGTGCTCCGGCTCAGGTCGGCCCTACTGTCGAGCGCGACGGAGGAGGCGCACGATGTTCCTGGCCACCGTCGTGGTGCTCGTCGTCGTCGGGATCTGGCTCGGCGCGCGACTGCTGCGGTCGCGCGCCCAGGAGCGGCGCCGTCGGCACGGTCGGCCGCCGATGTCGCTGGTCGAGGAGCTGCGCTGGCTGCTGCTCCTCCTGCTCCCCTGGGGGTTGCTGCTGGCGACCGGACGGTTCGCGATCGTCCGCAGCTGCTACGAGGACCTTACCAACGCCGAGCTCGCCGTGGACGTCAGCGCCGACGAGTTCTGCGACGCGATGCTCCGGGACTACTTCCCCCGCACCGTGGTCGCGGTCTCGGTGGTCGTCGCGGTCGTCGCGCTCACCTGGACGGTGACGGTGCTCCTGCTCCGCGCGGCCGAGGGGCGCCGCGCACCCGTCAGCTGACGTCGCGGCGCCGGGGCTCGTCGGTCAGGGCACGACGGCGCCCGCCGCCCCCCGGAGGGGAGGACGGCGGGCGCCAGGCCGTGCTGGGTCAGTGCGTCCCGCACACCGCCGTCAGGCCGGTGGTGCTCCCGCTGGCGATGAAGCCGGCGGTCGCCGTGCCTCCCGCGGGCACCGCGCTGTTCCACGCGGCACTCGTGATGGTGTTGGCGCCCGAGAGGGAGCCGTTCCACGCCTGGGAGAGCGTCGCCCCGGCGACTGCCGTGTGCCAGCCGGTCAACGCGGTCGAGCCGGCCTTCACGGTGACCTCACCGACGAAGCCACCGCTCCAGCTGTTGACCACCTTGACGGTCGCGGTGCAGGCACCGGTGCCGCCCGTCGGGGTCGGGGTGGGGGTCGACGTCACCGTGGGGGTGGGCGTCGGGGTCGACGTCACCGTCGGGGTCGGCGTCGGCGTGGAGGTCACGGTCGGCGTCGGGGTGGGGGTCGGCGTCGTGTTGCCGCCACCGATGTTGATGTCGCTGCACAGGTAGTACGGCTGGTCCGTGTGGCTGGCCTGCCAGATCGTGTACAGGACCGCCCGACCGCTGCGGCCGGACAGGTTCACGTCCGTCTGGTAGAGGCCCGTCGTGCCGTAGCGGCCGGTCTCCTTGACCAGGTCGAGGTCGTCCCAGCCGATCGACTGGGTGGTCGGGTCGAAGCCGGCCTTCGTGACGTAGATGCGCAGGTAGTCGGCACCGTGCTTCGCCGAGTCGGTCAGCGTGAGGGTGAAGGACGTCGGGACGCCCTTGGCCACCCAGGGGCCGACCTCGTCCAGCGAGTTGTACCGGCCGCCCTCGGTGCGTCCGCCGGAGCAGAGCTGGCCGTCCGGGATGAGCTCTTCATGCCGTCCACCGATGCCCTCGTGGTACAGCCCGTTCCAGTTCCACATGGTGTTGGGGTTGGCCTTCCAGGCCTGCCAGCACATGGGGTCCTTCTGCTCCATGGTCGGGTCGAGGTGGTTGCTGCCCCACCGCTCCCAGCACCCGTAGTTGCGCGTGGGCGGGTCGGTGACCGAGCCGTGGGCAGAGGCGGGCTGGGAGGTGACGACCGCGGCCACCAGCGCCATGGTGACCGCGAGGAGCGCGGTGACCAACGTGCGAGGTCGTGCTCGGACTGACATGGGGTATCCCCTTCTCGAAGACGTCGACGTTGACCCCCCGGGAGCGCCCTCCGTCAGGCAAACGCTTGCCTGACGGCTGAGCGGGGGCGTCCGTCCACCCTCACGACGAGCACGCGCGATGACCAGGCACCGAAGCGATTCACCTGTCCGTGGCGTCGACTTTCGACAGGAGCCAGTCGAGGGCGTCGGTCGCGGCGTGCAGCACCGAGACGTGCCCGTCGCCGGGGCGCAGCCAGAGCTCCGCCGACGGGATGCGTTCCGCCAGCCAGCGTGCGTGGCTGCTGGGCACCACGCGGTCCGCGTCGCCGTGCAGGAGGAGCACCGGCGCAGTGATGGCGGCGGGGTCGAAGCCCCAGGGCGCGACGTAGGCGAGGTCGTCGTCGACCATCCCGCCGATGCCGTCTGCCAGCGCCTCGCCCGCGATCCGGCCGAGCCAGCCCCAGTCGCCCTCCAGCGCCGCGTGGTCGGTCGGCGTGAACATCGACGGGTCGTACTCGCTGGTGGTCAGCACGTGCTCGAGCGCGCTGCGGCCCTCGACGGCGGCGCGCAGCTCGGCGGTGCCGGCCGGGTTGATGCCTGTGTACCAGTCCAGGCCGTCGGCGGGGTACGGCGCGAGTCCCGACCCGCTGACGGCGGCGACGACCCGGTCCCCGAGCAGGGCAGCGCAGGCCAGGGCGTGGGGTCCGCCGCCGGAGTGGCCGAGGACCGCGAACCGGCTGAGGCCGAGGGCGTCGGCGATCGCCGCCACGTCTCCCGCGGCCGACGCGATGTCGCGGCCGGGGTGCGGGGTCGAGCCGCCGTAGCCGGGGCGGTCGTAGGACACCCAGCGGATGCGACGTGCGGCGCTCGCGGGCAGCAGAGGTTCGGGCGGGGTGCCGACGTTGGGGGTCCCGTGGTGCCAGACGACGGTGAGCACGGGGTCGTCGACGGGGACGTCGTAGGTGCGCAGCGTCCGGCCGTCGGGCGAGGTCACCTCGATCATCGGCTCTCCCTCAGCAGCTCGATCTCCTCGCGGTTGATCTCGCTGGCACGGGTGAACAGCTCGTTCGCGAGGTCGATCTGCTCGTCGGTGAGGGTGTCCAGGTAGGCGGCCCAGCGCGCGCCGACGCGGCCGTACACCGGTCCGACCTGCTGCAGGACCTTGTCGACGTCGGCGGTCACGATGACGCGCCGACGGTCGGCCTGGTCGCGCTGGCGGCTGACGTAGCCGGCCTTCTCCAGCCGGTCGATCACCGCGGTGATCGCGCCGCCGGCGCTCAGGCCGGTGCGTTCGGCCAGCTCGCCGGGGGTGGCGGGACCCTGGCTCATCAGCAGCCCGACCGCCTGCAGGTCCGTGCTGTTGAGGCCCCCGGTGCGCGCGACCGCGTCCTGGAAGAGCACGGCGTTCGCCATGAAGTCGCGCATGACGTCGGCCATGCGCGCGATCGACTGCTCGCGGGTTGACGGGGTTCCCACGGACGACCTACTCTCTCGAAATACGAGAGACTCTGAATGCGAGAGTCTCGTTCTTCCACGGTATCAAAGGACGTCATCATGCCCAGAGCCCTCATCATCGGCGGCGGGGTCGCCGGTCCCGCGGTCGCCCAGCTGCTCTCCCGAGACGGCTGGGACACCCACGTCTACGAGGCGCACCACGGGCCGGACCCCTACGCGGGCCTGTTCCTCAACGTCGCGACGAACGGCCTCGCCGTCCTCGACACGCTCGGGCTGCGCGACCGGCTGCTGACCGACGGCCACCGCGCCGGGCGGATGGTCATGTGGAGCCGGACCGGCAAGGAGCTCGGCGCGGTGCCCAACGGTCCGGTGCGCGAGCCCGAGCGCGGCAGCGTCATCGTCCGGCGCAGCTGGCTGCACCAGGTGCTGCGCGAGGGGTCCGACGCGGCCGGCGTCCCGACGACGTACGGCGCGCGGCTGGTGTCGATCGAGCAGGACGCCGACCGCGTGCGCGCCACGTTCGCGGACGGGACCGTGGCCGACGGGGACCTCCTCGTCGGCGCCGACGGCATCGGCTCCCCGACGCGCCGCCACATCGACCCCGCCGCCCCCGAGCCCGTGTACAGCGGGCTGGTCGGGGTCGGCGGGTTCGCGCGCGTGCCCGGGCTGGAACCGACGCCCGAGACACAGCACTTCGTCTTCGGCGCCCGCTCGTTCTTCGGCTACCTCGTGCGCGCCGACGGCACCACCTACTGGTTCGCCAACGTGACCGCCCCGGACCGGGACGCGGCGGTCAGGCTCGACGACCTGCGGGCGCTGCACTCCGACGACCCGTACCCCGTCCCGCAGATCCTCGCGGCGACCACCGACGAGCTGCGTCCGTACCCGGTCGACGACCTCGTCGGGGTGCGGCACTGGAGCCGCGGGCGGGTCGTCGCGATCGGGGACGCGGTGCACGCCACCAGCCCGAGCGCGGGTCAGGGTGCGTCGCTCGCGCTCGAGGACGCGGCGGTGCTCTCTCGGACCCTGCGCGACGAGGGCTCCTTCAGCACTGCGTTCGCCACCTACCAGGCCGCACGTCAGCCGCGCACCGACGCGGTCGTGAAGTACGCCCGCGCGATCGACGCGCAGAAGCGGGTCACGAAGAGCCGCCTCGGCGTCGCGATCCGCGACGCGATGATGCCGGTGTTCCTGCGCCGGGCCGCCCACGACGCACGCAACGACTGGCTCTACAACCACACCGTCGGCTGAGAACGGTCTGCTGAGAAGATCACAGCGTGATCCACCTCGACGACGACGAGCGCCGTGCGCGCCTGGCCCGTCGGCACGCCGTCGCGCCGCCCTTCCGCGTCGGAGACGTCGAGGCCGCGGCCGACGCGATGGTCTGCCTGCACGCCACCGACCCGACCGGGCTGTACCTGTCCGCGTGGGCCCGCGTCGACGGGTTCACCGTGCCGGACCTGGACCGCGCGTTCTTCGAGGACCGCACGCTCGTCAAGCACCTGGCCATGCGACGGACGCTCTTCGCGGTCGGACGCGACCTGCTGCCGGTCGTGCAGGCCGCGTCGAGCGACAAGGTCGCCGGCGTCGAGCGGCGGCGGCTGGAGAAGGAGGTCCGGGAGGCCGGGTTCGTCGACGACGCGTCGCGGTGGTTCGACGAGGTGACGGCGGCCGCCGTGGAGGGACTGGCCGACGGACCCCTGACCGCGGCGCAGCTCCGCGAGCGCGAGCCCGTGCTGGAGGGGTCCATCGCGTACGGCCACGGGAAGTCGTGGGCCGGGTCCTTCCCGGTGGTGTCGCGCGTGATGACCTGCCTGCAGGCCGCCGGGACGGTCGTGCGCGCCGGGAACCTCGGCTCGTGGACGTCGTCGCGACCCACCTGGGCGCTCGCGGCCGACTGGCTGGGGGAGCCGATCCCGTCGGTCCCCGAGGACGTCGCGCGGGCGCGGCTGGTCGAGCGGTGGCTGCGCCGGTTCGGGCCGGGGACCACCCTCGACCTGAAGTGGTGGCTCGGTTCGACCCTGACAGCGGTGCGGCAGGCGCTGCGGGACGTCGGCGCGGTCGAGGTGTCGCTGGACGACGGCTCGACCGGCTGGGTGCTCGCCGACGACACCGACCCCGTCGGGCCCGTCGATCCGTGGGTCGCCCTCCTGCCCGCCCTCGACCCGACCACGATGGGCTGGTCCGAGCGCGCCTGGTACCTCGGCCCCTACCGCGCTCAGGTGTTCGACACCGCAGGCAACGGGGGCGCGACGATCTGGGTCGACGGGAGGATCGTCGGTGGCTGGTCGACGAAGGACGGCGCCGTCGACCTGGTCCTGCTCGAGGAGGTCGGCCCTGACGCGCGTGCAGCGCTGGACGCCGAGGCCGACCGGCTGACCACCTGGCTGGCGGGCACGACGGTCATGCCTCGGTTCCCCGCGCCGCTGGTCACCCCACCGAGGCGATCGCCTGCTTGATCAGGTCCGCGACCTCGTCGGGGTGGCTGATCATCGCGACGTGCGAGCTGTCGATCTCGACCGTCGTCGACCCGGCACGGGCGGCCATCGCGCGCTCGGCCGCGGGTGGGATCACCCGGTCCTGCGACGCGACCAGGTACCAGGACGGCAGCGTCCTCCACGCAGGCGGCCCGGACGGCTCCCCGAGGGTGGCCAGCGCGGCGGGGCGCTGCGAGACCGCCATGATCGCGCCCTCCTCCGCGGGCAGGTCCTGGCAGAACGTCTGCGGGAAGATCGCCGGGTCCAGGTAGGCGTCCGCGTTCCCCTCGCCCGCGTCCGGGAACGGGCGCACGACGATCACCTGCGTGAGGTCCGGCGGCGGGCCGTCGCTGCCCAGCGCGGTCGCGGGACCGGCCGCCTCGCCCTCCTCGAGCGCGAACGCCGCGATGTAGACGAGGGCCTTGACGTTGTCCGCCCCCACGGCCGCGTTCGTGATGACCGCCCCGCCGTAGGAGTGCCCGACGAGGACGACCGGACCCTCGATCGTCGACACGAAGGACCGGATGTACGCGGCGTCGCCCGACACGCTGCGCAACGGGTTGGCCGGCGCGTGCACCGCGTGGCCGGCGGCGGTCAGGCGACTGATCACGCCGCCCCAGCCGGACGCGTCGGCGAAGGCTCCGTGGATCAGGACGACGGTGGGGCTCATGGTGGGTTCCCTTCGGACGGTGGCGGATCACCGCCAGTCTCCGGAGTACCGGCGACGCCGAGGTGGCCGTGACGTGCAGGGTTCTGGTCCGTCCGTGCACGATCCCCCCTGTCGGGCGCGCGTCCAGACGCTTACGGTGGGCTCATCGCGGTGTGTCCGACATGTGGGGGTTTCCGATGAGCCTCGTCCTGCGCTCCGACGACCTGCCGCCCGACGACCGCATCGAGATCATCCGCGAGGCCATCTGGACCGAGGTGATGCCGGTCGAGATCTCCTACGACCGTCCCGGCCCGCAGATCGAGGTGGTCTGCCGGCTCGCCACGGCCGGTTCGGTGAACTTCTCGTCGGCACGGTCCACGCCCACCACGCTGCGGCGCACGCCCGCCCTGGCCCGGCAGGACCACGACCCGAAGGTGTTCCTCGCGGTCCAGGTCTCGGGCACGTCGATGTTCGCCCAGGGCGACAACCAGGCGGTCCTGCGCCGCGGGGAGATGGCGGTCTACGACAGCACCCGCCCGTACACCGTCCTCAACACGACCCGCACCGACCTGCACTACTTCCAGGTCCCGCGCAGCGAGCTCGGCCTCCCGGCGAGCACCCTCGACGCCGTCGCCGGGCTGCGCATCGGACCGGACAACAACCCGCTCGCGGCCGTCGTCGCGCCGTACTTCGACACGCTCGGCAGCACCGACGTCCTCGACCACCCGACGGCCGCCGCGCTCGTCGCCGGTCCGAGCATCGACCTGCTCCGCGCCCTCATCACCACGCACCTGGCCGACGAGCCGCTCGCCGCTGCACCCCTGCAGGGCTCCCTGGTGCTCCGCGTCCAGGAGTACGTGCGGATGCACCTGGCGGACCGGGACCTGACCGCAGCGAGGGTCGCCGCGGCGCACCACGTGTCCGTCCGGCACCTGTACGCCGAGCTGGAGCGCGCCGGGGTGGGGCTCCAGGACACCATCCGGGCGCTGCGCCTCCACGAGTGCCGACGGGCGTTGCGCGACCCCGCGTCCGCGCACCTGACGGTCGCTGCCGTCGGCGCCCGCTGGGGTTTCGTCGACGCCTCCCACTTCGGGCGCGTGTTCCGCCGCGAGTACGGCATGACGCCCCGCGAGTGGCGTGCCGCCTCCGGCTGAGCCGCCGCGCTATCTTGCGAGCACCCGCTCGTGGACCACGTCGAAGGAGCTCGTCGGCCCGATGGCATCGCCCCAGGGCCTCGCGCCCTCCACCCGGACGCTCCTGTTCCTGTCGGCAGCGGTCGTCGTCCTCGCGGGCGTCCACGCCTCGCGCGAGGTGCTCGCGCCGCTGTTCCTCGCCGCGGTGCTCGTCATCATCGTGCACCCGATCCGGCACCCTCTCGAGCACCGGGGCTGGCACCGTGCCGCGGCGACGACCGTCGTCATCGTCGTCGTCTACCTGATCCTGCTCGTCCTCATCGCCATGCTCACGTTCGCAGGCATCCAGTTCGCCGGGCTCGTGCAGGAGTACCTCGCCGAGCTGCAGGACGCCGTCGGTGGCGCCACGTCGTGGCTCGCGACGCTCGGCCTCGACCAGGACGCCGTGAGCTCCGTGACGGACGCGCTCCAGCCGTCGCAGCTGCTGGGCGTCGCGACGAGCATCTCCGGTGCGGCTCTCGGTGTCGCGACGACGCTGTTCGTCGTCGTCACCTACGTCATCTTCATGTCGGTCGACGCAGCCCGGTACGACGGGGCGCACGCGCAGTTCGGCGCGACACAGAGCGGTGTCCTGCGCCGGGCCACCACGTTCAACATCGGCGTCCGCCGGTACTTCGTCGTCAGCGCGTCGTTCGGTGCCGTCGTGGCGATCATCGACGGGCTCGCGCTCTGGGCACTCGGCGTCCCCGCGCCGGCGGTCTGGGCGATCCTCGCGTTCGTCACCAACTTCATCCCGAACATCGGGTTCGTCATCGGCGTCGTCCCGCCCACGATCCTGGCGCTCGTCGTCGGCGGCTGGCCCCTGGCGCTCGCCGTGATCGCCGTCTACAGCGCCGTGAACGTCGTGCTGCAGGTGCTGGTGCAACCGAAGTTCGTCGCCGACGCCGTGAACATCACGCTCACGCTCAGCTTCGTGTCCGTCATCTTCTGGACGTTCGTCATCGGGCCGCTCGGCGCGATCCTCGCCGTGCCGCTGACCCTCCTGACGCGGGCGGTCCTCCTGCAGGGTGGGCCGGAGACCGTCTGGTACTCGTGGCTGTCGGGGGAGGACCTGCCCAAGCCCAAGCCCGACCCGTCTCCCGACCCCGAGCCCGCTGTCGTCGAGGGGCCCGCGGCCGACTGACGAGTCAGGCCTCCGTGCCGCGCACGGTCCGTCGGTCTCCCAGGACGAACGGTCATGTTCGGCGGATCCCTGGTCGTTGTCCGTCCATCCAGCCGCCCCCAGGGTGGACCCATGACCACACCGACCTACCTCGCCACCGAGGCCACCGGCACGACCGGGCGCCGCATCACCGACCGCCCCCTCACGCACGAATACCGCGACGGACGTGCTTCCCGTGGCTAAGGCGCTGCTGGTCGTCGCCGGGGCCCTGGCCGTCGCCATCGGCGCGGCCGTGCTGCTGGCGCCCGTCGCGTTCTCCGAGTCCTACGGGATCGTCCTCGGGCTCGACGCCGACGCGCTCAGCGAGCGGCGGGCTCCCGGGGCCGCCCTCCTGGTGATCGGCGGGCTGCTCGTGGCAGGTGCCTTCGTGGCGCGGCTGCGGTTCACGGCGCTGCTCGTCGGGACGCTGGTGTACCTCGCGTACGGGTTGGCGCGGGTGCTCAGCCTGGTGCTCGACGGGCGGCCGACCGACGGGCTGCTCGTCGCCGGGGTCGTCGAGCTCGCGATCGGGGCGGCGTGCCTCGGGGCGCTCGTGCGGTCGGTGCGTGCCGAGGCCCGCGAGGTCGCGTACGCGCGGTGAGGTCCGGGTCGTCTACCGGGCGTCGAGGGCCAGCTTCGCGCCGAAGGCGACCAGGACGGTGCCCGTGATGCGGTCGGTGACCTTCGCGACGGCGTCGCGGGCGAGCCAGCGGGCGGCGAACCCGGTCGCCAGGATGATCACGGTGAACCACGCCATGCCGAGGACGTTGTGCACGGCGGCGAGCAGGACGCCCATGAGCAGCGGGGAGGTGTCGGCGGGGACGAACTGGGCGATCGTCGCGAGGTAGAAGACACCGATCTTCGGGTTGAGCAGGTTCGTCCACAGGCCGGTGACGAACCCGTGCCAGACGGACGCGCGTGGCGGGTCGACGGCTGCCGACACGCGGTGGGGCCGCAGGCTCGTCCGGAGCAGGCTGATGCCGAGCCAGACCATGTACGCGGCGCCCGCCAGGGTGAGGATCCGGTACGCCAGCTCGGACGCGGCGAGCAGGGCGGACGCACCGACCGCCGCGGCGACGCCCCAGACCAGGCAGCCCACGTTGATCCCCGCCGCGGCCGCGAAGGCGTACGCGCGTCCCCGGCTGATCGCCGACCGGAGCACGAGCGCGGTGTCGATGCCCGGGATGATCGTCAGCAGCCCCGCGACGACGGCGAACCCGAGGACGGCCTGCGGGACGGTCACGGGGTCTCCCAGGTGGGTCGGCGGCGACGGGCCGGCTGTGCTCGCTCCAGGTGCAAGGAACGGGGTCGACGCGACACTAACGCGGTGACGGGAGGTGTCGGGTGCAGACCAGCAGGTCGGCCGTCGGTGCGTGGGTCGTCGTCGCGCTCCTGGTGGGGTGCGGCCCCGTGGTGGCGCCGGACGACCGGACCGCGCTCGCGGGCGACGGCTGGCACCGCGTCCCGGACGGTCCGCTGTCGGCCCGCCGGACCGCGACCGTGGCCTGGGTGGACGACCGCTTCGTCGTCGTCGGTGGCGACGACGGGCCGCCGTGCCCTCCGAACGCCGACTGCGGGGTCCCGACGGGCGAGTGGCGCCGTGACGGTGCCACCTTCGACCCGACCACCGGCCTGTGGGCGCAGATCGCGGACGCTCCCCTGGAGATCCCGTGGGCGACCACGGCCGTGGTCGACGGCGTCCTCTACCTCCTGGTGGACCGTGACAGCGACGGGCCTTCGGCACTCCTCACCTACGACGTGGCGGTCGACCACTGGGCGACGCTCCCGATGCCGCCGGACGGGCCGGGACGACTGGTCGAGCACGGCGACGTGCTGCTCAACATCCCGACCTCCGACGAGTCGGGCGCAACTGTCGACTCCTGGTTCGACCCCGCGACCAGCACGTGGCACCGCCTCCCGGACGACCCGCTGGGACCGAGCTACGACAGGTCGGTGGTCGTCGTCGACGGCCTGGTGGTCCTCACGGCGAAGGACCTCGTGCCGAGTCCGGGCGCGGAGAGGCCGTCGCTCGTCCGGGCCGCCGAGCTCGACCCGACGCTGACGACGTGGACGGTGCTGCCGGGCAGCGAGGTCATCGGGTCCGACCCGGTGGCGGTCGCGGGCCGGGTGGTGTTCCCGGACGTGGGCGGCGCGGACGGGGGCGAGGTGGGGAACTGGGGTCGGACGTACTGGTCCGGGCGGATCTTCGACCCGGGCACGGCGACCTGGGCGGACCTGCCGGAGGTGCCGGGTCGCACCTCGTGGCCGCGAGTCGTGGTCGGTGACCGGGTCAGGGTCGGTGACGTGCTGCTCGACCCGGTCGACGGCACCACGACGGCCGTGCCGGCGCCCCCGTGGACGGACGCGGACTCACCCGTGGTCGCCGCGTCGCCGGAGGTGGTCTTCGCGTGGGGCGGTGGCAGCGCTACCGGATACCTCCTGACCCCCTGACGAGGGCAGCGTCGGGAAGGACCGTCGTGCCACGACGATGACCACGAGGCTCGCCAGGAGCAGCCCGGCGCCGACGTACGGCAGGGCGCCGAGACCGGGGCCGACGAGCACGAGCGCGCCGAGGGCGGCGCCGCCGCCGATCCCGACGTTCGCGGTCGAGTTGACCAGCGCACCGATGATGTCGGGGGAGGCGCCGCGGGTGCGGATGGCGGCGGTCTGGAACACGGACGCCATCGCGCCGAACGCCCCGGACCACACGGCGGCCGCGACGAGGACGCCCGCCTGGGCCGGGAAGACGAGACCGAGGGCCAGCAGGCCGAGGGCCATGACGACGTGCACGGCGAGGGTGCCGCGGCGGGGGTCCCGGTCGAGCGAGACGGCGGCGTACGCGGTGCCGACGAGGCCGACGGCGCCGAGGCCGAGGAGGACGGGTCCGACGGCGGTCTCGGTGAGCCCGGTCGCGAGCAGGAGGACCGACACGTACGTGTAGACCGTGTACTGGGCCAGGTAGGTCAGCGTGTTGGTGGTCGACACGATGCCGAGGCGTCGGCGTCGGTCCGTGCGGGTGTGGTCGGCGTGGGGTGCGTCGTCGCCCGAGACGGGTGGGAGCAGCGTCGCGACGAGGACCGTGGCCAGCGCGCACGCGGCGGCGAGGACCAGGAACCCGTTGCGCCACCCGACGGCGATGCCCAGCGCGGTGGACAGCGGCACGCCGAGCACGAGACCGGCGGACGCCCCGGCGGTGACCAGGGCGAGCGCGCGCCCGGTGACGTGCGGGAGCACCAGCCGGGACGCGTACCCGATGCTCAGCGAGAAGAACAGCGCGTGCGCGACACCGCCGACGGCGCGTCCGGCGGCGACGAGCCCGAACGACGGCGCGATGCCGACGAGCACGTTGCTGACCGTGTAGGCGACCAGGGTCACCAGGAGCAGGCCCTTGCGGGGGAGCCTGCGGGTGCCCAGTGTCAGGGGGATCGCGAGCGCCGCGACCATGAACGCGTAGACGGTCACGAGCAGCCCGGCGACGGACTCGGTGACCTCGAGATCGGTGCTGATCTGCGGGAGCAGCCCGACCGGGACCAGCTCGGTGGTGATCGCGACGAACGTGGCCAGCGTGAGGGCGACCAGGCCACCGGCGGCGTCGCGGACGGAGCCCGGACGGAACGAGACGGCGGCCGTCACAGGGGCCGCTGCCACTCCGCGTCCACGCTGGCCTGCCGGAACCCGAGCGCCACGTTGATGGCGAGCATGTGCGCGTTCTCCTGTGCGTTCCAGGTGTGGATGCGTTGGGCAGCCGGGCGGACGCCTCCCAGCTCGTCCAGGACAGCGATCTTGGCGAGCATCCCGAGGCCGTGCCCGCGGTGCTCGCGCAGGACGAGGGTGTCGCCCTGGTACACGACGGCCGGCCTGTCGAGCGGGTACTCGACCATCGAGAAGCCGGCGAGCGTCCCGGTGGGGACGTGCTCGACGACGGCGACGAGGAAGCCCTGCCCGCGGCGACGGATGTCGGCGGCGTCGGCGACGACACGCGCGGCGTCCCACGGGTCCTCGGTGAGCTCGAGCCCGGCGGACGGGGCGTCGGTGCTCATCCGGGTCTTGAGGACGGCCATCCCTTCGCGCCACTCGGGGGCGTAGTCGTCCTGCATGAGGTGCACGCGGTAGTCGCTGCCGGGTGCGGCTCGCAGGTGGTCGACGTGGATCGGCAGGTCCAGCACGGAGTGCCGGACGACCTGCTCGAGCGTGAAGCCGCGGGCGAGCGCGAACCGGGTGGCGTCGTCGTCGGCGGGGATCCGGCCGCTGCCGGTGGGGGACTCGAGGGCGTCCGGCCCGGGGGGTGGTTCGGTCCGGTAGGAGGAGTCGGAGATGACGACGCGCCGCCCGGCCGCCCGGGCGATCTCCAGGCCGGCATCCCAGAGCGCCGACCCGATGCCGCGTCGCCGCCAGTGCGGGTGCACGCCGACGTAGACGACGGCGAGGTGGGCGTTGCCGACGAGCGGCAGGCCGATCATGGCTCGGCCGACGACGGAGGCCGGCGTCCGCGGCGACCCGGCGGGGAGCGCGACGAGCCGGTGCACCGCGCGGTGGGGCTCCGTCATCGTCGCGCGCGTCATCGGGACGTCGAGCGAGATGTCGGTCGAGCCGTGGATGGCGAGGTCGACCGCGTCGCCGACCTGGACCGTCCCCTCCACCGTCCAGGCATCGGGGTGGTCTGGTTCCGCGGGGACGTGCACGAGATCGACCATCGGGTCAGCCTCGCGCTCCGTCCCCGCGGGTGGCAACGTCAATGGGTCACGCCCGTGCCAGGTACGCCTCGATGCGGTCGAACGCCCCGACCCACGCGTGCTCGGCGAAGAAGTCACGCATCTCGACCGACGGGAACCCGGTCTGCACGACGGACATGCGCGTGCCGTCGCCCTCGGCCTCGAAGGTCACCTCGACCTGCGTGGTCATGGTCATGCCGTCGGGGCTGCTGCCGGTCGACTCGGTGACGAGGCGGTGCGGACGGTCGATGACGAGGAACGTCTGGGTCTCGCGGAAGAGGTTCTCGCGGTCCGGCCCCCACACGGCGGTCTGCTGGCCGCCGACGCGCAGGTCGACCTCGATCTCCACGACGCCGGGCTCCTCGTCGAGGATGGAGAACCAGATCTTCTGCTTCTCGGCGTCGGTGTAGGCGTCGAACACCTGCTCCGGGGTGGCGGGCAGGACGCGCGTGGCGCGCAGCTCCAGGGTGGTGTCGGTGGTCATTCTTCCGTTCCTCTCTGCAGGGTGAAGTAGGCCTCGAGACCGTCGAGCCGACGCTCCCAGAGCCGCTGGTAGAAGGAGATCCATGCCATGGCGTCGTCCAGTCGTTCTTCGCCGAGGCGGCACTGCCGGGACCGCCCGACCTTCTCGGTGCGGACCAGCCCGGCGTCCTCGAGGACCCGGACGTGCTTGGTCATGCCGGTGAGGGTCATGCCGTGCGGCTCGGCGAGCTCCCCGATGCTGGCGGGGCCCTCCCCGAGCCGGGTGAGGATGTCGCGCCGGGTCGAGTCGGCCAGGGCCGAGTAGATCCGGTCGAGGGTGTCATGCTGAACCATGTGGTTCACCATACGACACTGAACCGGTTGGTGCAATAACGGGACGTAGGATCGTGGGGTGCGAGCGATCCGAGGGAAGGTCGGCGTCGTCGCGGCCCTGGTGCTCGCGGTGGCGCTGGCGCTGTCCGCCCTGGCCGGACTGGGCACCCGGCCGACGGGGATCCCCGACGAGGGACCCTGGGCGGTCCAGCTCACCGACCCGGAGGGTGACTGGGCCTCGTGCCTCGACGACCCCGCGCTGACCAGCCCGACGACGTGGCAGTCGACCGTGACGGCCGTGTTCGCGGAGGGAGCCACCGAGGCCGACGTGCAACGCGTCCTCGACTGCCTCGGCGACGCCATGACCGGTGGGTCCGTGCAGGTCGGGACCGTCGAGCCCGTCGACGCCTGACAGGTCAGCGGTCGGTCAGGGCCAGCTTCGCGCCGAGCGCGACGAACGCGCCCGCGAAGGTCCGTCGCATCCACAGCACGATGCGCGGCCGGGACACCACCTGGGAACGCACCGCAGCCGCGAACGCGCCGTAGATCCCGAACACGACGAACGTCATCGCCATGAACACCCCGCTCAGCGCGACCATGTGCAGGAGCGCGCCGGGCTCGTCGGGACGCACGAACTGGGGCAGGAACGCGAAGAAGAAGATCGTCAGCTTCGGGTTGAGCACGTTGAGCAGCACCGCGGACCAGATCACGCGTCCCGCCGAGAGTGGTTCGGTCTGCCCGCTGACGACGATCTCGGACCGGTCCCGCCACATCCGGACGGCCATGTACAGCAGGTACGCGACGCCCAGGAGCTTCAGCGTCTGGAACGCGACCGCGCTGGTGTTGAGCACCGCGGCGAGCCCGGTCATCGCGGCGACGACGTGCGGCACGATGCCGAGCGTGCAGCCGAAGGCCGCGACCAGGCTCGCGCGGGTGCCGCGCGAGAGGCCTGCGCTCAGCGTGTAGATCACGCCGGTGCCGGGGGTCGCGACGATGACGAGGGTCGTCAGCAGGAACGCCACGGTCATGCCGAGCAGTCTGCCCCCGGGCGCTACCGGGTGGCCAGGACCTCGTCGAGCACGGTCCGCAAGCGCACCGCGAAGTCGTCGGGAGTGCCGGCGGGCAGGTCGTCGACGTCGAACCACGCCACCTGCTCGCTCTCGTCACTGACGACGGGCACCGCATCGGGCGACGCGTACGCGACGAACCCGACGTCCCAGTGCACGCGGCAGCGACCGAAGGCCGCCGACAGGTCGTGCCGATGGACGTCGACCGGGAGCCGTCCCGCCACCAGGCCCGCGATGCCGCCCTCCTCGCGCCCCTCACGGGAGGCCGCGTCGGCCAACGAGGAGTCGCCGGGCTCCAGGTGGCCGCCCAGCTGCACCCAGAACTGCCCCTTGCGGTGGAAGCACAGCAGCACGCGCGACAGGTCGGGCGTGAGGACGAAGCAGCTGGCCGTCAGGTGCTCGGGGGCGAGCGACCGCTCGACGGCGGCTGCCCCGGAGGCGGCGACGAACGCCCGGTACTCAGCCAGCAGCGCACCCTGGGCGGGGTCGTGCGGGGTCCACTCGTCGAGCACGTCACTGATCACCGCGGCAGCGTACGGTGCCGTGGTGACGCTCGAACGACGGACCGCGCGCCTGCTGATGCGCGAGTGGACGCCCGCCGACCTCGAACCGTTCGCGGAGCTGAACGCCGACCCCGACGTCATGGAGTTCTTCCCGTCCACCCTGTCCCGGCCGGCCAGCGACGCGCTCGCTGCCCGCGCGCAAGCACGGTTGCAGGAGAACGGCTGGGGACTGTGGGCGCTGGAGGTGGACGGCCGGTTCGCCGGGTTCACCGGTCTGGCGCGGCCTTCATGGGACCCGTCGCTGGTCGAGGTGGGCTGGCGGCTGGCGCGCTGGGCGTGGGGGCACGGCTACGCGACGGAGGCCGCGCGCGAGGCGCTGACCGTCGGCTTCGACGAGGTGGGCCTGGCGGAGATCGTCTCGTTCACGGCCGTGCCCAACGTGCGCTCGCAGGCCGTGATGCGTCGGCTCGGCATGACGAGGGACCCTGCCGACGACTTCGACTTCCCGACGATCGCGGAAGGGCACCCGCTGCGGCGCTCGGTCCTGTACCGGATCACACGCTCCTGAGTGGCCGGTCCCGGGGCCCCGGGACATACTCGCCCCCGTGACGACCCCCCAGGACGCGACCACCCAGCCCGCCGCCGAGCAGCGGGACGGCAGCGGTCCGCTGCGCACGGCCGTGATCGTCAACCCCAACCGCGTGGAAGGTCTCGACGAGCTGCGCGCCGGCATCGTCCAGCAGCTGGCCGACGCCGGATGGCCCGAGCCGGCGTGGTTGGAGACGACGGCCGAGGACCCGGGCACCGGGCAGGCGAAGCAGGCCGTCGAGGACGGGGCCGCGGTGGTGTTCGTCGCCGGCGGCGACGGGACCGTCCGGGCGTGCATCGACGGGCTGGCCGGCACGCAGACGGCGCTCGCGATCCTGCCGGGCGGCACCGGCAACCTGCTGGCCACCAACCTCGGTGTCCCCACCAACACGATCGAGGGCGTGCAGCTCGCCCTGGACCGCGGCCGCCGCGCGGTCGACCTGGGCGAGGTCGAGGGCCAGACGTTCGCCGTCATGGCGGGCATGGGCCTGGACGCGGCGATGGTCGACGACGCCCCCACGAAGCTCAAGGCGGTGCTCGGCCCGGTCGCGTACGTGTTCTCGGCGCTCAAGCACCTCAACGACGCGGAGATGAAGGTCGAGGTGCAGGTCGACGACCACCCGGTCCTGCGCCGGCGCGCCCGCACGGTGATCGTCGGGAACGTCGGCCGGCTCCAGGGCGGGGTCAACCTGCTGCCCGACGCCGAGCCGGACAACGGCCAGATGGACGTCGCGGTCCTCGCCCCCCGCAACCTGGGGCACTGGATCCAGACCGCCTTCCACGTGCTGCGCCCCGGCCGCAACAAGGTGCCGAACATGGAGGTGCTGCGCGGGTCGCGGATCACGGTGACCAGCGACCGGCCGCAGCCGCGGCAGCTGGACGGTGACGTCATCGAGGAGTCGGCGACCCTCGACGTCTCGGTCCGCCCGGACGCGCTGTGGGTCTGCGTGTACCAGCCGGACGAGTCGGAGGACCTCACCGAGGGCTCCTGACCCGGTCAGCCCCGGGGGACGACGAGCACGGGGACCGGTGAGTGCCGGATGATCTTCGTCGCATTGGTGCCGAGGAACACCCGCCGGAGCGTCCCTGCGCTGGAGGACCCGAGGACGAGGAGCTCGTTGGGCAGCCAGTCGACGGAGCTCAGCGCCTCGCTCCAGCTGGTGCCGGACGCGACCGCGAACTCGGTGCCGGGGTCGAGCTGGTCGGCGAGAGCGGCCTGCGCCTGCGCCATCTGCTCGCGCCACTGCTCCGTGACCTCGGACTCGATGTCGGTGCCGATCTCGGGCGGGTACATCGTCGCGGAGCGCACCCCGAAGGACGCGACCCGCAGCTGCACGTCGATCTCGCGGGTGAGCCGCGCCGCCCAGCGCACGGCCGAGGCGGCGACCCCGGACCCGCTGAACGAGCAGGTCAGCCGGTGCGCGGCGACGTCCGTCGTGCTCGGCGCGCACCGGTACGAGCGCGGCGCGATCGCCAGCGGGACCGGCGAGGAGTGCAGCAGGTAGTCCGCGGTGGAGCCGACGACGACACGTCCTTCGGGTCCGTCCGGCGACGAGCCGAGGACGAGCGCGGTGGCGTCCCGCTGCTCGGCGAGGGCGGCGAGGGCGCGGGGCGTCGACCGGTCGGTGAGCCGCACGAACTCGACGCTCAGGTCGTCGGCGCGTCCCGCGAGGAACTCGAGCACCGTCGCCTCGGCCTCGGCGGCGCGCGCCGTGATCCACTCCTGCATCTCGCCGTCGACCCGGGCCATGGAGGGCACGGTCCAGCCCGGCGGGATCACGGTCGCGACGACGAGGACGAACGCGCCCGTGGCCTCGGGCAGGGTGCGCGCCAGGGTCACACCGAGGTCGAGCGCGCCGTGGACGTCGCCGAACGGGTTGGCGCCGACGACGATCGTCATCGCCGGTCCTCGTCGTCGACCAGGCTCGCCTCGACCGCGCGCTGCAGCAGCGAGTGCTTGCGGCCCCACAGGAAGTAGAACGCGAGCACGACGCTGAGCCAGAGCAGGAACCACGCGTACGTGTACCAGTGCAGGCCGGACAGGATGTAGAGGCAGGCCAGGACGGCGAGGACCGGGGTGACGGGGTAGCCGGGGACCTTGAACCCGCGCGGGAGGTCGGGCCGGGTACGGCGCAGGATGACGACGCCGACCGAGACGACCATGAACGCGATCAGGGTGCCGATGGACACCAGGTCCCACAGGTAGTCGAGCGGGATGAACGCGGCGAGCAGGCCGACGACGATCGCGACGATGACCGTGTTGTTGACGGGCGTGCGGGTGCGCGGGTTGACGCGTGCGAACGCCCGCGGCAGGAGCCCGTCGCGGCCGATGGCGAACAGGATGCGGGTCTGCCCGTACATCGTCACCAGGGTCACCGAGAAGATCGAGATGATCGCCCCCGCCGACAGGATGGTGCCCGGCCAGGACGCGCCGACCACGTCCTGCAGGATCTTGGCCAGCCCCGCCTCGCCCTGCTCGGCGTCACCGAACGCCTCCCACGGCTGCGTGCCGAGCGCCGAGACGGCCACGAGGACGTAGATCGTGGTGACGATGGCGAGCGCGCCGAGGATGGCGCGCGGCATCGTCTTCTGCGGGTTGCGCACCTCGTCGCCCGCGGTCGAGATGGCGTCGAGACCGATGAACGTGAAGAAGATCGTCCCGGCGGCGGCCGTGATGCCCGCGACGCCCTTCGGGGCGAAGTCCGCGAAGTTGTCGGAGTGGAACCCGGTGAACGCGATCACGACGAACATCAGCAGGACCGCGAGCTTGATGACGACCATCGTGGCGTTGACCTTGGCGGACTCGGACGCGCCGCGGATCAGGAGGATCGCGCACATCGCCACGAGGATCAGCGCAGGCAGGTTGACGAACCCGGGGTCGACGTCCCAGGGCGCGGCGGACAGCGCGGTCGGGATCTGCCAGCCGAACAGGTTGTGCAGCAGCTGGTTCAGGTACCCGCTCCAGCCGACCGCGACGGCCGCCGTCGACACCCCGTACTCCAGGAGCAGGCACGCCGCGACACCCATCGCGACCACCTCGCCGAGCGTCGCGTAGGCGTAGGAGTACGTCGACCCGGAGACGGGCACCGTGGACGCCATCTCCGCGTAGGACAGCGCCGAGAGGCCGGCCGCGAGCCCGGCCAGGACGAACGAGATGATCACCGCCGGTCCGGCGTCGGGCACCGCCTCGTGCATGACGAAGAAGACGCCGGTGCCGACGGTCGAGCCGACGCCGAACATCATCAGCGTGAACGTGCCGAGGGACCGTTCCAGGCCTTCGCTCGACGTCACGGACGGGGCGGTGATCGGCTTCCTGCGCCAGAGCTGTGCTCTCAGGGAGGCCTGCGGAACCGACATGGGCGGGCCTCTCTGCGAGGGCACGGGTCGACAGCCACGGTAGGAGCAGGACGAACCGTCGGCAATCGGTCCCGGCGCCGCGAGCCGCACAGGTGGCTCACAGGAACTGCTCGTGAGACAGGTGGCCGAATCGGTCACGGCCCTGGTCGTTTATCGCTACTGTCCGCGCATGATCACAACACTCGCCACCGAGGTGGCCAACACCACCGCCGCCGCGGGCGCCGGCGCCGGCTCCATCGTCGGCGGCCTCATCGGCTACCTGCTCGTCGCGTTCGCCCTCGTGGGCGTCTTCAAGAAGGCCGACGAGCCCGTCTGGCAGGCCTTCGTCCCGATCTGGAACACCATCGTCCTGATCAAGGTCTCGGGCAAGCCGATCTGGTGGATCATCCTGCTCCTGATCCCGATCGTGAACATCGTGATCCTGGTCCTCATCTACCACGGCCTGTCGACGTCGTTCGGCCACGGCGCGGGCTTCACCGCCGGCCTGTTCTTCCTCAGCATCATCTTCCTGTACATCCTCGGTTACGACTCGAACCCGTACCAGGGTGCGAAGGACGGTCTGCCGGCCGCCGGGTACGCCACCGCCTGACCCGCACTCCCCGAGACGGCCGTACCCCCACGGGGTGCGGCCGTCTCGTGCGTGTGTGACCGTCTCCGGATGACGACGCTCCAGACCCTGGCCGACGAGGGGTTCATCTCCCTGACCACGTTCCGCAAGTCCGGCGTGGGGGTGCCGACGACGGTGTGGGTGGGTCGCGACGGCGACGCGCTGCTGGTGACGACGCCCCGGGGGAGCGGGAAGGTCAAGCGGCTCCGGCGGGACCCCCGCGTCGAGCTGTCCCCGAGCAGCCGCCTGGGGAACGTCGACGACGACGCCCCGACCGTGACCGGCGTCGCGGAGGTCCTCGACGACGACGCCGCACGCGAGCGGTGCAACGCGATCATGCAGGAGAAGTACGGGCTGGAGTACCGCGTGATGATGGGGATCGAGAAGCTGGGCCGCAAGGGCGACGACAACCGGGTGATCCTGCGGATCACGGAGGCGTAGCCTGCCCGCCGTGCCCCTGACCCACGCGGAGATCACCGCGACGCTGCGCGCGTCGGGCTGCGTGTTCGCCGAGGACGAGGCGACCCTCCTCCTCGACGCGGCGTCTGGCAGCGACCTCGCGCGGATGGTCGACCGGCGCGTCGCCGGGGAGCCGCTCGAGGTGATCGTCGGGTGGGCGGAGTTCTGCGGGCTGCGGATCCAGATCGACCCGGGGGTGTTCGTGCCGCGGCGGCGGACCGAGGCCCTGGTGCGGGAGGCCGCACGGGTGGCGACCGGTCCGGCGGTGGTGCTGGACCTGTGCTGCGGGTCGGGGGCGTTGGGGGTCGCGCTGGCGCACCTGCTGGGGTCCGTGTCCTTGTACGCCGCCGACGTCGAGCCGGCCGCGGTCCGCTGTGCTCGGCGGAACGTCGCGACGGTGGGCGGTCAGGTGTTCGAGGGGGACCTCGACGAGCCGCTGCCGGGGTCGTTGCGCGGCCGTGTCGACCTCCTCGTCGCCAACGTGCCGTACGTGCCGACCGACCACGTCGCGCTGATGCCGCCCGAGGCGCGCGACCACGAGCCGCGGGTGACGCTGGACGGCGGCGCCGACGGGCTGGACGTGCTGCGGCGGGTCGCGGGGGTGGCGCCGCGGTGGCTGGCGGCCGGCGGCCACCTGTTGGTGGAGGCGAGCGCGGCGCAGGCGGCCGCCGCGGGCGAGGCGTTCGCCGCGGCCGGGCTGGCGGCACGGATCGTGTGGGACGAGGAGTGGGAGGCCACCGTGGTCGTCGGGACGCTGTCTGATGAGTGAGGCCGTCGATCGGCTCGTCGCGCTCGCCGACCCCGAGCGCGCCGAGGGGATGTCGCGGTTCTTCCAGACGGGACCCGGGCAGAACGGCGAGGGCGACGTGTTCCTCGGCCTGACGGTGCCGCAGGTGACGGCGGGTCGCGAAGCAGCATCTCGGGCTGCCTGGGGATGAAGAAGAGGACAGGAACTGTCCGCTACCACGCCTAGCGTTGTCCGTATGAGCATCGAACCGTTCAGCATCGACATCCCCCAGGCACAGCTCGACGACCTGAGCGAACGCCTGCACCGGATGCGCCTCGCAGCGCCTCTCCCCGGAGACGACTGGTCCACCGGCGTGCCCACCGCGTACCTGAACGAGCTCGTCACCTACTGGCGGGACTCCTACGACTGGCGCGCCCAGGAGGCCGCCCTCAACGCGTTCCCGCAGTTCGTCACCGAGATCGACGGCCAGCGCATCCACTTCGTGCACGTGCGGTCGGCAGAGCCCGACGCGCTCCCGCTGGTCCTCACGCACGGCTGGCCGGGGTCGTACACCGAGTTCCTCGACCTCGTCGGACCGCTCACCGACCCTGTCGCGCACGGCGGGTCCGCGGCCGACGCGTTCCACGTCGTCATCCCTTCGCTGCCCGGCTTCGGGTTCTCCGGCCCGGTGCGCGAGAGCGGGTGGGGGCCGGCGCACATCGGAGCCGTCTGGGCCGAGCTCATGAGCCGGCTCGGGTACGACCGCTACGGGGTGCAGGGCGGCGACATCGGTGCGGCCGTCTCGCCGGAGGTCGCCCGCATCGCCCCTGACTCCGTGGTCGGCGTCCACCTCAACGGGAACATCGGGATGCCGTTCCACGAGCTCGGTGCCGACGAGCTCGCCTCGCTCACCGACCTCGAACGGGACCGCCTGCGCCGCATCGGTGAGTTCATGCAGGAGGAGTTCGGCTACATCTCGATCCAGGGCACGCGACCGGCGACGCTCGGCGCGGCGCTCGCCGACTCCCCGGTGGGCCAGCTCGCGTGGATCGTCGACAAGCTCCGCGCGTGGACGTTCCCCGCGCAGACTCCGCCCGAGGACGTCCTCGGGATCGACTGGCTGCTCACCGACGTGATGCTCTACTGGCTGACCGACACGTCCGCGTCGGCAGCGTACGTCGGGTACGCGCAGGACACCGCGTGGGGCGAGAAGGCCCCGCCCAGCGGCGTACCGACGGCCGTCATCACGTTCGCGCACGATGTCGGGATCCGTCGGTACGCCGAGCAGGACCACACGATCGTCCGGTGGACCGACGTCGCCGACCGTGGCGGCCACTTCGCGGCCCTGGAGGAGCCGGTGCTGCTGGTCGGCGACGTGCGGGAGTTCTTCCGGACGGTCCGCTGACTCTCGTCAGCGGCCCGCGATCTCCAGCCAGTGCGGGTTGGTCATGATGCCCAGGAGGTTGCCGAACGGGTCCACCACGGACGCGGTGGTGAAGCCCTCACCGCGCTCGCGGATGCCCTCGTGCTCGGTCGCGCCGAGCGCGAGCAGGCGGTCCAGCGTCGCGGACAGGTCGTCCACGTGCCAGGAGACGACCGCGCCGCTCGGGCCGCCGGCGCCGGGGACGTACGTGCGGTCGATGATGCCGAGCTCGTCGAGGTGGTCCCCGATCCGGAACTCGAGGTAGCCCTCGCGGACGAAGTACGGCTCGATGCCGAAGGGCTCGGTGTACCAGGTGCGGGCGGCGTCGAGGTCGTCGGCGAAGAACGACACGTTGGCGAGGCCCCGGAAACTGCTCTGTGCTGTGGTCATGTCTCTACTCTCCTCGGCTAAGTGCTCACCTTCTGAGCACTTTGTCTGCGACTCTCGAGACATGCGCGCAGACCGTCTCGTGGCCACCCTCCTGCTCATGCAGGCGCGCGGGCGCGTGACCGCCGCCGAGGTGGCCCACGAGCTCGAGGTGTCCGTCGCGACCGCCCGTCGTGACCTCGAGGCGCTGTCCACTGCGGGCATCCCCGTCTACCCGCAGCCGGGGCGCGGCGGCGGCTGGTCGCTCGTCGGCGGTGCGCGGACGGACCTGACCGGGCTGACCGCGTCCGAGGCGCAGGCGCTGTTCCTCCTGGTCGGCTCGTCGTCGAGGCGGTCCGCCGACGCGACCTCCGCGCTGCGCAAGCTCGTCCGTGCGCTGCCCGCGACGTTCCGCGCGGAGGCCGAGGCTGCGGGACGCGCGGTGCTGGTGGACCCCGTCGGGTGGGGGTCGGCGGCGCGGTCCCGCCAGCCGTGGGTCGAGGACCTCCAGGGCGCGGTCGTCCGGCGCCGGCAGGTGACGCTCGTGTACAGCGGACGGTCCGGCGAGTCCGAGCGGACCGTCGACCCGTGGGCGCTCGTCGACAAGGGTGACCTCTGGTACCTCGTCGCCGGCACGCCCGCCGGGCGCCGGACGTTCCGGCTGGACCGGATCGCCGGCCTGTCGGTGCTGGACACCCCGGCACCGCGCCCGGACGACCTCGACGTCGCGGGGATCTGGGAGTCGGTCGTCGACGAGGCCGAGCAGCAGCGCTCGCGCGTGACGGCCACCGTCCTGACCACCCCGTTCCTCGCGCGCGTCGTCCGGGACCAGTTCGGGCGGCACGCCACCGTCCTCGGGCCCGACGACGACGGCCGCGTGCGGCTGGAGGTCGCGTCGCACACGGCGCGCTCGGTCGCGGAGAAGCTCGCGGGGTTCGGGGCGGCGGTGGAGGTGCTGGAGCCCGCTTCGGTCCGGGACGAGCTCGGGGTGCTGGGCGCGGAGCTCGTGGCCAGGTATGTCGGTGGTCGTCGCTAGCGTGCGGCCATGATCACCGAGGGAACGTTCACCGTCAGCGGGTTCGCCGGGGTACCGATCGAGCAGGAGCGGCCGGTCGTCACCGCGCTCGGCGTCGGCGTCGCGACGATGGAGAAGACGTACGCCGGCGGCGTCGAGGGTCGCTCGACCACGCTGTTCACGTCGGCGTTCGACCCCGAGAGCGGCATCGGCACCTACGTCGCGATGGAGTCGTTCGAGGGCAGCCTGGACGGGCGTGCCGGCACGTTCAACTTCGTGCACGCCGCGTCGACGACCGGCACCGACCGCTCGGCCGAGCACTTCCTGATCGTGCCGTCCAGCGGCACCGGGAACCTGGCCGGCATCGTCGGCAGCGGCGCGCTCGTCGTGGACGCCGACGGCACGCACCGGATGCGGTTCGACTACACCGTCGACTGAGCGCGCGACCGCTCGGCGTGCTCCCGCGCGGCGAGCGACGCGAAGGTCAGGAGCTGCTTGCGCATCATCACCAGGTCGCCCCACGCGAGCAGCCGGTTGCGGACCGCCGCCCTCCGGCTGGTCGGCCGGGTCCCGCGGATCACCGCCACGAGCCTGCTGCGCTCCGGCCCGACGGCTTCGACCGCGTACGTGAGCACGATGTCCCCGTACACCCGGGTGCTCAGACCCGGCGCCATGCGGAACGTCAGGTGCTCCCCGACGACGAACGACTCGAGCGTGAAGATCGTCGAGAACGTCTGCCCGACCTCCAGGTCCCAGCACCACGGCAGCGGCCGGCGAGGACTGCGGCGGCCCGGGTTGTCGACCAGGTCGTAGCTGTACGGGGCGGCCCGGAACTGGCAGACCCACCGGAACACGACATCGGCGGGAGCCGCGACGCCCACACCCCGCATCAGGCGGTCCCCAGGGTCCGGGAGCAGGTCGTCGCACGGGTAGGTCCGGTCCTGCTCGGCCTGCGTGACGCCCCAGGTCGTCGCGATGCTCATGGCTGCCCCTGCCGTCGTCGAGACCTCCACGCTAGGGCGGTCGCGGGGTGCGCGCCCCGGCCTCTCAGCGGGTCCACAGCCCGCGCGTCCCGGTTGGCCTGATCAGGCCGACCGGAGCGCGCGGACCCGGTTGTTCCGGGCGTCGTGCGTGAGCTCGACCAGCCCGAGGGCCTCGAGCAGCGGCGGCAGGGACATCCCGAACCGGCCACGGTAGCCCTTGCGCAGGCCGTACCACCCGCCGACGGGGTTGGCCTCGTCACGGCCCCACGCCTCCACCGACCCGGAGGCGGCGGGCTTCTGCTCGTCCGCGGCGCCGAGCGGGACCCAGTCGCCCTGCGCCAGCAGCCAGGCGTGCAGGTCGTCGACCGCGCGCAGGTGGTACCGGAGCGTCGTCGACCCCACCTGGCAGACGAGGGCAGGCGGGTCGGCGGGCTCGTCGCGGTACATCGTGTACGCGGACGAGCCCGGGGCCGTGGTGAGCTGCCAGGGGTCGTCCTTCGTCCCGGTGCCGGCCATCGGTGACTCCTTCGGTGCGGTGCCTGTGCGCTCCACTATCGACCCTCCGCGGGCTTGACGCGTAGGAATAATCCTACCTAACCTGAGGCGCATGCCACGCAGGCTCAAGGACTCGGAGCTCGACCGGCTCTTCGCCGCGCTCGCCAACCCGACGCGTCGCGACATCCTCGACGCCCTCCTCGACGGCGAGCGGACCGTCACGGAGCTCGCCGCGGACTTCGACATGTCCCGGCCCAGCGTCTCCGAGCACCTGGCCGCGCTCCGCGAGAGCGGCCTGGTGACGGAGCGCCCGGCCGGTCGACACCGCATCTACGCGGTGACGGCCGGCCCGCTCGGCGACCTGGCCGACTGGCTGACCCCGTACGAGCGGTTCTGGCGAGAGCGCCTCTCGGGCCTCGGCGCGGTGCTCGACCGGATGGACGACGACCACGCACCCGACACGAAGGACGACGCACGATGACCGACCAGACCACCGGCTGGGAGCTCCCCGCCGAGGACGAGCCCACCGACCCGACGGCCATCCGGGTCGACCAGTACTTCCCGCACCCGCCCGCGAAGGTCTGGCGTGCGCTCACCGAACCGGACCTCGTCACGCAGTGGCTCATGACGACCGACTTCGTCCCCGAGGTCGGCCACCGGTTCACGATGGCCGGGCGGCGTGTCGAGGCGACCGGGTTCTCGGGCACGGTCGCCAGCACGGTCCTGGCCGTCGAGCCCGGCCGGACCCTCGCGGTGACGTGGACGGACGCGGCCGACCCCGACCTGGTGCCGACGACGGTGACGTGGACCCTGGAGCCCGAGGGGCACGGCACGCGGCTGTTCCTCGAGCACGCCGGCTTCGACCCGGACGACCCGACCGCGCAGCTGTCCCGCCGGATCATGGGCGGCGGCTGGCGCAGCATGATCCTGCGTCGCCTGGGGGAGCTGCTGGACGCGACGGACTAGCCCCCGGCACGGTCGGTTCCGCCCGCTACGCTCGCCAGCGTCGTCGACGGAACCCGACCGGAGGAGTGCCGCCACCGTGATCACCACCGTGCTGGACGTGACCGTGTCCGACGAGCCCTGGCTGGTGATCGTCGCGACGCTCGGCCCCCTCGTGGCGGCGATCGGCGCGATCGGCGCGCTCTTCGTCGGGATCCAGACGGTCCGGCAGCGCACCGCGGCCGACGCCCAGGCGCAGTGGTGGGCCCGCGTGCAGTGGGCCGCCGGACTGGCGTTCGACGCCGACGACGCCCAGCGGTCGGTCGGGTTCGACGCGCTCGCGCTGTTGGCGTCGTCCCCGCTGGCCGGTCCGGAGGACCAGGCGTTCCTGGCCGGGTTGTCGTTCGACGCGCTGCGGGCCGTGCAGGAGCGGGGGACCGTCGACGACGTGGACTTCGTGCCGGTCGACGACGAGGGGTTCGTGCGACCGTCGGACGCGCGGCCCGTCGTGGAGGTGTCTCGGTCCGAGGTCGCGGCCGCGCGGCTGCGGGTGGTGACCGACCGTGGCCGGGGGCGGTCGACGGAGGCATGGGTCGCCCGGCTCGCGGCGCTGCGCGAGGCCTGAACCACCGTCGGGAAAGCCGGGTAAACACTTACTGGGTTGTCACTATTGACACGTGACACCAGGCCGGTACCTTTTGTCCTGGCCGGCAACAAATGTCCGGTGCCCGGCGCCAACGGCGGTGCCTCCTCGCGTGCGGGGACCCGTCCTGCGACGTGCCCTGAGCGCAGAGAGGTCCCCCATGCACCTTGGTAGCCCCCCACGTCCTGGACGCCGGCGGACGGCGACGGTGCTCGTCACCGCGCTCGCCGTCGCGCTCGTCCCGCTCGTCGCGGCCCCCGCCGCGCAGGCGGCCGCGCCCGTCGACCTCGGCCCGAACACGATCGTGTTCGACCCCAGCCAGCCGATCGAGGAGATCCAGGCCACGGTCGACGCCATCGCGACGCAGCAGGTGCCCGCGCACTTCGGCGAGGGCCGGTACGCGTTGCTGTTCAAGCCCGGCACCTACGGCACGCCGGAGAACCCGCTGCGCTTCGAGGTCGGCTACTTCACCGAGGTCGCCGGGCTCGGCCAGGACCCCGGCGACGTCGTCATCAACGGCGCGATCGAGGTCTACAACCAGTGCCTGCCGGTGCCCGAGGGTGCGCCGGCGAACTGCATCGCGCTGGTCAACTTCTGGCGCTCGCTGTCCAACCTGACCATCCAGTACGCGGCCGGCGACGCCGACGGGTGCCGCAGCTCCGCCAACTTCTGGGCCGTCTCGCAGGCCGCCCCCATGCGCCGCGTGAACGTCACGGGCGCCAACCTCAGCCTGATGGACTACTGCACCGATGGACCGCAGTACGCGTCGGGCGGCTTCATCGCCGACTCGACGCTGCCCTACGTGGTCAGCGGCAGCCAGCAGCAGTTCCTGGTCCGCAACGGCTCGGTCGCCGGGTGGAGCAACAGCGTCTGGAACCAGGTCTTCGCGGGCGTGCAGGGCGCTCCCGCCACCGACTTCAGTCCCGTGGTCGGCGAGCCCAAGTACACGACGCTCGACACGACGCCGGTCTCCAAGGAGAAGCCGTACCTCTACGTCGACGACGCGGGGAGGTACAACGTCTTCGTCCCGTCGGCGCAGAAGGACTCCGCCGGGGCCACCTGGGCGACGGGCAGCACGCCGGGCAAGTCGATCCCGATCAGCAAGTTCTTCGTCGCCAAGCCCGGTGACAGCGCCTCGAAGATCAACACCGCGCTGGCCCTGGGCAAGCACGTCCTGCTCACCCCGGGCGTCTACCACGTGAACAGGACGCTCAACGTGCTCTGGCCCAACCAGGTGGTGCTCGGGCTCGGGCTGGCGACGATCATCCCGGACAACGGGGTCGTGGCCATGCAGACGCTCGACGTCCCGGGAATCGACATCGCCGGGATCATGTTCGACGCCGGCACGACGAACTCCCCGGCGCTCCTGCAGCTGGGCACCAAGCTCTCGTCGCTCGACGCCAGGTTGAAGCGGCCGCTCCTGAGCAGCGCGAACAACCCGACGTCCGTGCAGGACGTGTTCTTCCGGATCGGTGGCGAGGACGTCGGCAAGGCCACGCAGAGCCTCGTGGTCAACACGAACCAGACGATCATCGACCACACCTGGGCGTGGCGGGCCGACCACGGCACCGGCGTCGGCTGGGACATCAACACCGCCGAGACCGGCGTGCTCGTCAACGGCAACGACGTCACCGCGACGGGCCTGTTCTCCGAGCACTACCAGAAGTACAACGTCATCTGGAACGGCGAGCGCGGCAAGACGATCATGTTCCAGAACGAGCTGCCGTACGACGCGCCCGACCAGGCGTCCTGGCAGCACGACGGCGTGAACGGCTGGGCCGCCTACAAGGTGAACGACAAGGTCAAGGTGCACGAGGCCTGGGGCATGGGCGCGTACATCTACACCAACGTCAACCCGACCCTGCATGCCACCCGGGCATACGAGGTGCCGGTCACGCCGGGCGTGAAGCTGCACAACGTGCTCACGGTGTCGCTGAACGCGGCGGGCACGATCGACCACGTCGTCAACGACACGGGCGACCCCGTGACGCCGACGTTCGCGGGCCCGAGCACGGTGGTGGAGTGGCCGGTGCCGTGACCTGAGAGTGGTACGGAGGGGGCCCGACTGCGCGAACAGAGCGCGGTCGGGCCCTCAGTCGTCCGGCAGGGCGAGGCCGAAGATCCGGCGCTGCGGCGGGGCGAGCGTGTCGGCGCCGGGCTCGGGGGCGGGGAAGCCGTCCGAGCGTGGCGGCCCCACCCAGAGCCGCCACCCGTCGCCGTCGCGGTACACCTGCCCCGTCGTCTGCAGGTGCGCCCGGCCCGCGGCGTCGAGCTGCGCGCGGACGGACTCCTCGTGCGACGGCGGGACGAAGCCGACGGTGTGGTTGCGGCACACGATCACGACGTGCTCGCCGCCCTCCGTCTCGAAGGTCAGCGCGACGGGTGCGGGCGCAGAGCCGCGCTCGGCGCCCGTCAGCGCCGCCGACAGACCGGTCTGCAGCGCAGCGGCCTCCCCGGCGACGAAGCCGTCGCCGACGTCCGCGGTGACCTGGCCACGGCGCGTGAACATTCCCACGGGACCAGCGTCCCACTGCGGCTCAGACCCGGGCGACCAGTGCGTACCGCTCGTCGGTGACCGGTCCGCCCCAGAGCGCCTCCTCGGCGCTGAGCGACTCCACCCGGAACCCGCTGACCAACGGTCCGACGACGGCCGCGAGCTCGGCCGCGGTGATGCCGGCGTTCGTGGACCAGCGGCCCTCGACCAGGACGAGCGCGCCGCCGGGGCGGACCAGCGAGACCCACCGGGCCAGCGCCGCCCGGGGGTCGGGCAGGGCCCAGACCACGTGGCGCGTGAGGACGACGTCCACCGGGTCGCCCGGGGGGTCCGCGGCGTCGCCGACGACGAACGTGGCGCGGAGCCCTGCGGCGTCGAGCTTGGTGCGTGCGCGCTCGACCATCTCCGGGGACAGGTCGACGCCGGTGACCCGGTGGCCCGCCTGCGCGAGCAGTGCGGCGAGCGAGCCGGTGCCGCAGCCGAGGTCGAGCACGTCCCACGGCCCGGTCGGGAGCCAGCCGGCCAGGCGGGCGGCCCACGCCGCGCGGGTGCGGGGGTCGCGCAGACCGTGGTCGGGCTCGTCGTCGAAGGTCGGCGCCGCCGCGTCCCAGAACCGCGCGACGCCGGAGAGATCCGAGGAGGACATTCGTCCACGCTAGGTGTCGAAGAACGCTGTCGCCGTTCGACGGCACAGGTGAAGGCCCGGCCCCGGCACTAGCGTCGAGGTGGCCACCGAGCGAAGGAGAGCACCATGAAGGTCCTGGTCATGATCAAGGGTGACGGCGCCGACGAGGACAAGGTCACCCCGACCGACGAGATGTTCGCCGAGATGAACGTCTACAACGAGCAGCTGGTGAACGCCGGGATCATGCTCGCCGGCGAAGGCCTCCAGCCCAGCAGCAAGGGGGTGAAGGTCGTCTGGGACACCAGTGGCGAGGTGTCCGTGGTCGACGGGCCGTTCGCGGAGTCGAAGGAGATCATCGCCGGCTACTGGGTCTGGCAGGTGAGCTCGCTGGACGAGGCCGTCGAGTGGGCGAAGCGCTGCCCGTCGACGCCCGAGATGCGGTCCGAGCTCGAGATCCGGCCGTACTTCGAGATGGAGGACTTCGCGAAGGTCGTCTCGCCGGAGATCCTCGCGAAGGAGCAGGCGCTGGTGGACCGGGTCAAGGAGCAGCACGGCTGATGTCCGACGCGAGGCGGACCGTCGAGGTCATCTGGCGGATCGAGTCGCCGCGACTGATCGCCTCGCTGACCCGCCTGGTCCGGGACGTCGGACTGGCCGAGGAGCTGGCGCAGGACGCGTTCGTCACCGCGCTGGAGCAGTGGCCCGTCACCGGCGTCCCGGACAAGCCGGGTGCGTGGCTCATGGTCACGGCCCGGCACCGGGCGATCGACCTGATCCGACGGGAGCAGAACCGGGACGCGAAGTACGCGGTCCTCGCGCACGGACTGGCCGACGAGGACGCGGCCGACCGCATCGTCGATCAGCCCATCGGCGACGACCTGCTCGCACTCGTGTTCCTCACCTGCCACCCGGTGCTGCCACGGGAGTCGCGGATCGCGCTGACCCTCCGCCTGTTCGGCGGCCTGACGACCGACGAGATCGCGCGCGCCTACCTCGTGCCGTCGCCGACCGTCGGGCAGCGGATCTCCCGCGCCAAGCGCACCCTGGCGGAGGCGCACGTCCCGTTCGAGGTGCCGCAGGCCGACGCGTTGCCGGCGCGCGTCGGGTCGGTGCTCGAGGTGCTCTACGTGATCTTCACCGAGGGCCACGCCGCGACGAGCGGTCCCGCGTGGGTCCGTCGGGACCTGGCCGACGAGGCGATGCGGCTGGGCCGGGTGCTCGCCGGCCTCCTGCCGCGCGAGCCCGAGGTGCACGGGCTGGTCGCGCTGATGGAGCTGCAGGCGTCCCGGTTCGACGCCCGCGGCGACGGCGTGCTGCTGCCGGACCAGGACCGTCGGTTCTGGGACCGGGCCCTGATCGAGCACGGGCTCACGGCGCTGGACCGCGCGACGACGCTGGGCAAGCCGCTCGGGCCGTACACCGTGCAGGCCGCGATCGCGGCGTGCCACAGCCGGGCGCGCACCTTCGAGGACACCGACTGGGAGGCGATCGTCGCGCTCTACGACGCGCTCACGCAGCTGACCCCGTCGCCGGTCGTCGAGCTCAACCGCGCCGTGGCCGTCCTGCACGCGGACGGGCCGGAGGCCGCGCTGGTGGCGCTCGACGCGATCCGCCACGACCCGCGGCTCGTGCGCTACCACCTGCTCGGCGCCGTGCGGGCGGACGTGCTGGTCCGGCTCGGACGTGCCGACGAGGCCGCCGAGGAGCTCGAGCGGGCGGCGGCCCTGGCGCCGACCCAGCGGGAACGGAACCTGCTCATGGCTCGTTCGGCGGCCGTCACGGAATCTCCCGTGCTCGATGTCGGAGGCGACTGACACCATGAGCGACATGACCGAGGACACCCCGACGCAGACTGACGCGCCCGTCGAGGAGCGGCCCGGCTGGCGCCGGGAGACCACGATCTTCCTCACCGGGCAGACGGTGTCGCTGTTCGGCTCGATGCTCGTCCAGTACGCGGTGATGTGGCACCTGACCCTGGAGACCAAGTCCGGTGGCGTCATGGCCCTGTACGCGGTGTTCGGGTTCCTGCCGCAGGCCGTCATCTCGATCTTCGACGGTGTCTGGGCGGACCGGCTGGACCGCAAGAAGCTCATCATCGGCGCGGACGCCACCATCGCGATCGTCACCCTGGCGCTGGCGATGTTCATGGCGGCCGGCGCCACGGACCTGTGGCTCATCTTCATCGCCATCGCGATCCGCTCGGCCGGTGCGGGGATCCAGATGCCGGCCGTCGCGGCGCTGCTCCCGCAGATCGTCCCCGCGGACAAGCTCATGCGCGTCAACGGCATCAACGGCACCATCCAGTCGGCCATGATGCTCGTCGCCCCCGCGGCCGCCGCGGCGGTGTACGCCAGCATGTCGATCGTCGCGGTGTTCTACATCGACGTCGTCACCGCGGTCATCGGCATCGGCCTGCTGCTCCTGGTCACCGTGCCCCGGCTGGTCCGCTCCGAGGAGAAGCTCAGCTACTTCGGCGACCTCGTCGGCGGAGTGAAGTACATCGTCACCCACGCGTTCGTGCGCTGGGTCCTCGTCCTGTACGCCGTCGTGTTCGTGCTCATCGTCGCGCCGTCGTTCCTGACGCCGCTGATGATCGTGCGGACGTTCGGCGAGGAGGTGTGGAAGCTCACCGTCAACGAGCTCGCGTTCAGCATCGGCATGGTGCTCGGCGGTGCGGCGATCGCGGCGTGGGCGGGGAAGTGGAACCGCGTGCGGATGATCCTCATCTCGACGCTGGTGTTCGGCGTGATTTCGATCGGGCTCGGGCTGTCCACCAACCTGTGGGTGTTCTTCGCGTTCATGTTCCTGCTCGGCCTGTCCGTGCCCGCGTTCTCGACGCCGTCGTTCACGGTGCTCCAGGAGACCGTGGAGCCCGAGATGCAGGGGCGCGTGTTCGGGTTCGTCGGGATCGTGATGGCGCTGTCGATGCCGTTCGGCATGGCCGTGTTCGGACCGCTGGCGGACACGTTCAGCGTGGAGTCCCTGCTCATCTGGGCCGGGGTCGCGCTCCTGCTCGTGGTCGCGCTCGCGCTGGCCATGCCCGGGGGTCGGCGCTCGATGCGCGCCGCCAACGAGCACGCGACGGTCTGAGCGGTCGCAGGCACGCGCGCTTCCGACGAGGGCGAACCTCGCGGCGGGGCGACTCCGCAGAGTGCCCGACGTGCGGCGGCGTCGTCGGGCAGGATGTCGCCATGCTCGCCCCGATCACGCTCACCGGTCGCCACGTGCGGCTGGAGCCGCTCGCCCTGACCCACGTCGTCGGGCTCGCCGCCGCAGCCGCCGAGGAGCGCGGCAGCTACGGGTACACGTGGGTCCCCGACGGGCTAGACGAGACGCAGACCTACGTCGAGGCGGCCCTGGAGCACGCGTCCGGTGGGCGCGCGATCCCGTTCGCGGTGCGGCGGCTCTCCGACGACGCGGTGGTCGGCAGCACCCGGTTCCTCGACCTCGAGGTGTTCCAGGAGCCGGCGCCGTGGCCGCCCGGCATCGGGACCGGCGGGGTGCCCAGCGACGAGAACCCGCCGTCCGTCGCCGAGATCGGGAGCACCTGGTACGCGGCCTCGGCGCAGCGGACCGCGATCAACACCGAGACCAAGCTGCTCCTGCTGACGCACGCGTTCGAGACGTGGCGGTCGCTGCGGGTCACCCTGAAGACCGATGCGCGCAACGCGGCGTCGCGACGGGCGATCGAGCGGATCGGAGGCCGGTTCGAGGGCGTCCGCCGCGTGCACACCGTCGCCACCGACGGCGGTCTGCGGGACACGGCGTACTTCTCGATCGTCGCCGCGGAGTGGTTCGTCGTCCGCGCAGGCCTGGTCAACCGCCTGGCCTGACCCCCATCCCCCGCAACGTCCGCACATCGGTGGGTTCCAGCGCTTCTTTGTGCGGACGTCACTGATCCGCTAGCGCTGACCGTTGGTGGAGCAGGAAGTCGCGTTCCGGGGCGGTGGTGGTCAGGGCCAGAGCCGCGTCGTACGCCGCGGTCGCCTCCGGGCGGCGGTCCAGGCGGCGCAGGAGGTCGGCGCGGACCGCGTGGAACAGGTAGAAGCGGTCCAGGGGCAGGTCGTCGACGAGGGCGAGCCCGGCGGCGGGCCCGTCGAGCTCCGCCACGGCCACGGCGCGGTTGAGGGCGACCACGGGGCTCGGCGCGATCGACATGAGCTGGTCGTAGAGGATGACGATCTGCCGCCAGTCCGTCCCGGCGGGCTCGCTGTGCACCGCCTGCATCGCGGCCTGCAGCTGGTAGGGACCGAGGTGGTCGCGGCGCAGGCACCGGCGGACGAGCTCGCGGCCCTCGTCCAGCTCGCCCGGGTCCCACCGCGAGCGGTCCTGGTCGCGCAGCAGGACGAGCGAGCCGTCGGCGGACACGCGGGCGTCGCGGCGGGCGTCGGTGAGCAGCAGGAGCGCGAGCAGCCCGAGCGCCTCGGGCTCGTCGGGCATGAGCTCGACCAGCACGCGACCGAGGCGGATCGCCTCGGCGCACAGGTCGTCGCGGACGGCGGCCCCCGAGCCGGTCGTGAACACCAGGTAGACGACGGCGAGGACGGCGCGGAGCCGGTCGGGCAGGTCGGCGTCCGAGGGGACCCGGTAGGGGATGCGGGCGTCGCGGATCTTGCCCTTCGCACGCACGAGGCGCTGGGCCATCGTCGGCTCGGGGACGAGGAACGCCCGCGCGATCTCCGGGGTGCTCAGCCCGCCCAGCAGCCGGAGCGTCAACGCCACCTGCGCCTCGACGGACAGCGCCGGGTGGCAGCACGTGAAGAGGAGCCGCAGCCGGTCGTCGCGCACGGGTCCCTCCTCCACCGGGTCGTCGCGCTGGTGCAGCAGCGCCGCCTGCGCGTGCCGGTCGTCGCGGGACGCCTCGCGGCGCAGCCGGTCGATCGCCTTGCGCTTGGCCGTCGTGATGATCCAGCCGGCCGGGCTGGGTGGGACGCCGTCCGTCGGCCAGTGCTGGACGGCCGCGACGAACGCCTCCTGGACGGCCTCCTCGGCGACGTCGAGGTCGCCGAACGACCGGGCGAGGACCGCGACCGCGCGGCCGTGCTCCGCGCGGAACACCCGCGCGATCGCGTCCTCGTCCGCGGTCGTCACGGAGCAGCCATCAGTACCGGAACGGCCGGACCTCGATGGGCAGGCCCGTCGCGACGGCCAGCTGCCCACCCCAGTCCATCGCCGCGTCGAGGTCGTCGACGTCGACGATGGTGAAGCCGCCCAGGTGCTCCCGGGCCTCGACGAACGGGCCGTCGGTGGTGACCACCTGACCGTCCGTGGCGCGCAGGACGGTGGCCGTGCTGGGGTCGTGCAGACCGCCGGCGTAGACCCAGATGCCCGCGTCGCGCATGGCCTGGTCGACCGCGCCGACGGCTTGCATGACCGGTTCGAGGACCTCGGGGGCGGGTCGGGGTCCGTCGGGCTCCATCACGCTCAGCAGGTAGTGGCTCATCGCGTCCTCCTCGGGGTGCGGCACCGGCCCTGCGCCGGCTGCTCACCCCTCATACGAACGGTGGGCAGCCGGATCGACAGGTCAGTCCGCTGCCACCGGAACGTAGTCGAACGTGTCCGGGTCCGGGCCGGTGCGCTCGTCGCGGTTGAGGCTGGTGATGTCGGCGACGTCGACCTCGGAGAGCTCGAAGTCGAAGATCGCGAAGTTCTCCTCGATGCGGCTGCGCGTCACCGACTTGGGGAAGACGATGTCGCCGCGCTGGAGGTGCCACCGGAGAGTGACCTGCGCGGGGGTCTTCCCGAGCGACTCCGCGATGCGCACGATCGTCGGGTCGTCGAGGACCTTGCCCTGCGCGATCGGGCTCCACGCCTCGGTCGCGATGCCGTGCTCGGCGTCGAACGCGCGCACGTCGTCCTGCGTGAGGTACGGGTGCACCTCGATCTGGTTGACGGCGGGCGTGATGGTGGTCTCCGCGTGCAGGCGGCGCAGGTGGCCGGGCTGGAAGTTGGAGACGCCGATCGACTTGGCGCGGCCGGACCGGTAGAAGTCCTCCATCGCCTTCCAGGTGTCGACGAAGCTGCCCACGGTCGGCAGCGGCCAGTGGATGAGGAAGAGGTCCACGTAGTCGAGACCGAGCGTGTCGAGCGTCAGGTCGAACGCGATCGCCGCGTCCTCCGGGTCGTGCGCGTCGTTGTTGAGCTTGCTGGTGATGAAGACCTCGTCGCGAGACAGGCCGGACGCGGCGAACGCCTCGCCGACTCCCTGCTCGTTCTTGTACATCTGCGCGGTGTCGATGTGGCGGTAGCCCACCTCGAAGGCCTGCAGGACCGCGTCCTTGGTCTCGGCCGGGTCGATCTGGAAGACGCCGAAGCCCAGCTGGGGGATCTGCACGCCGGTGTTCAGGGTGATGTTCGGGACTGTGGTCATGCCTCCCATTGCAACCCGCGCGGCGACGTCGCGCCTGTTAAGGTGCCAACTAACCAGTTGGTTGTCCCGCGCTAGGAGCCCAGATGTACGTCGTCCCCGACCAGACCGGACGCACCGTCGTCGTCACCGGCGCCAACAGCGGCACGGGACGGGAAGCCGCCGAACGCCTCGCCGCCGCCGGTGCCCACGTGATCCTCGCCGTGCGCAGCGCGGAGAAGGGCGAGAAGGCGCTCGCGGAGATTCAGGCTGCGCACCCCGACGCGTCCGCCGAGGTGCGGATCCTCGATCTCGCCTCGCTCGCGTCGGTGCGGTCATTCGCCGACGACCTCGGCCGCGACCTCGACCACCTCGACACCCTGGTCAACAACGCCGGCGTGATGACCCCGCCCACCCGCCACGAGACCGAGGACGGCTTCGAGCTGCAGCTGGGCACCAACTACCTCGGTCCGTTCGCGCTGACCAACCTGCTCCTGCCGCTCCTGCTGGTCGCCCCGGAGGGCCGGGTCACCACCATGAGCAGCGGCATGGCGGCAGTCGGGCGCATCCGGTTCGACGACCTGCAGTGGACCCGGCGCCGGTACAGCCCCACGCGGTCGTACGCGCAGTCCAAGCTGGCCGACCTGCTGCTCGCCCGGCAGCTCGCGCGCGTCTCGATGCAGCGCGGCTGGGCGCTGCGCAGCAACGCGGCCCACCCCGGGTTCACGCAGACCAACCTGCAGACCGCGGGTGCGTCCCTCGGCAAGGACACCGTGCACCGCTCGTCCATCGCGCGCTTCCCGTTCGTCCCGTCGCAGCTCCCCCCCGAGGGCGCCGAGCCGATGCTGTTCGCCGCAGCCGACCCGCGCGCGGTCGAGGACGGCTACTACGGCCCGACCGGCCGGTTCGGGCTCGTCGGCCCCACCGGTCCCGTCCGCCTCAGCCGCCGCATGCGGGACGACCACACGGCCGCCCGGCTCTGGGCGGTGGCGCAGGACCTGACCGGCACGACGCTTCCCGCGTGATGGCCGCAGACACGCCGCGCCGGATCCTCGACGCGGCCGCCGACGAGTTCGCCGAGCGCGGGCTCGCCGGGGCACGGGTGGACCGGATCGCCGAACGGGCCGGCGCCAACAAGCAGCGGATCTACGCGTACTTCGGCAGCAAGGACCGGCTGTTCGAGCGCGTGGTCGAGGACCGGATCGAGCAGCTGCTCGACGCTGTGCCCTTCGACGCGGTCGACCTGCCCGGCTACGCGGTCCGGCTCTGGGAGTTCAACCTCGCGCACCCGTCGCTGGTGCGGCTGCTCCTGTGGCACGCCCTGGAGCGGCCGGGCGTGCAGGTCGGGCACTCGCAGGCGTCGCACGCCCGCAAGGTGGCTGCGCTGCGGGCCGTGAGGGGCGACGACGAGTGGCCCGCGGACCGGCTGCTCGGGCAGGTGCTCGCGCTGGTGCACGGCGTCACGCTCGCCCCGGGACCGGACCCGGAGCACACGCGCGCCGACCTGCGCCGCGCGGTCAGCCGGCTGGTCGGCTGACGGGCTCGACGACGGCGCGCAGCCGCTCGGGCTGGATCCCGTCCTCCTTGGCGATGGAGCGGCGGATGACCGGCGCGAGCACCTTCAGCGGACCGCGGACCTGGACGTCCGCGAGCAGGTGGAGGCTCGTGCCGCCCGCGGAACCGGTCAGCGTGTAGGTGTACAGGGCGGTCACGGGGCCGGAGCGCGACAGCAGGGCGAGCGTGCGCGGCGGGTCGAGGGTGTCGACGACCGCGGTCCGGTCCTTGCCCCGGACGGTGAACGTCACGACGGCGCCCGGCGACACCGGTCCGCTCATCGCGGTCACGCCCGGCATCCACCGGGACGCCAGGGACCAGTCGGTGAGCGCCGCCCACACCGCGTCGGGTGGGGCGGCGATGGTGGTCGTGGTGTCGATGGCGGTCGTCATGGCGCGACGCTAGGCGACCCCGCCGACGGGGTCTTGGACGGGATTGACCACCGGAGCGAAGCCCGGCTCCGTCGGGGCGTCCCCGTAGACCGCGCGGTAGGCCGCCACGTACGCGGCGGGCGTCGTCCCCGTGTGGCGCCGGAAGTGCCGGATCAGGTGCGCCTGGTCGTACCAGCCGCGCTCGGCGGCCACCTGCCCCCAGCCGACCGGGCGACCGGTGTCGAGCGACGCCAGCAGGTCCCGCATCCGGGTCACCCGCGCGAACGTCCCAGGGCTGAGGCCGACCACGCGTCGGAACCCGCGGTCCAGGTGGGCGTGCGAGAGGTGCAGCGCGCGGGCCACGTCGGCGACCGGGCGCCCCGGGTCGGCGACGAGGGCGGCGACCGCGGCCTCCACCGCGTCGGTGCAGCGGGGCAGCGCGGGCTCGTGCACGGCGACGGACTCCCGGAGCGTCTCCTCGACCGCCGCGATCATGTCGGCCGGCTCGTCGAGCCCCAGCAGCTCGCGGCGCACCGCCGCCCAGGGCTCCGCACCCACCAGGCGGCCCCGCAGCGCGCGCGGGTCGACGCCGAACGCGGTCGCGCAGCCGACGGGTGTCGCGACGACCCCGACGCACCACGTCTCCCCGAGCGGGCGGTTCAGCATCGGCTGGTCGTCGGGCCCCAGCAGGAACCCGGTCCGCGCGACGTGCCCGTCGCCGTGCCCGTTGCGTGCGACCTGGGCGATGGGCGCCCCGAGCACCAGCCCGAGCACCGCCGAGCCCGTCGGTGCGATGCGTTCGGCCGGCGCACGCAACCGGCCGCGGGCGTACCAGATGCCCGCCACGTACCGCCCGAGCGGACCGGTCGGCTCGTGCGTGAGGTAGGTGAAGTCGTCGGCCACCCGTCGATCGTCGCGCACTGTCGGAGGTCGGTGGAAAGGTCGTGCTCGCATGCCTGTCCGCATGGCACCCTGCCGTGACCGACCCGCAAAGGAGCTTCGGCATGTCCCATCCCCTCGCCTCCCTCGTGACCGGACCCGTGCTGACCCCGGGCGAGGAGGGGTTCGACGACGAGGTCACCCCTCACAACCGCGCGGTCGTGAACAGTCCCGACGTCGCGGTCGGTGCGACGAGCACGCAGGACGTGGTCGAGGCCGTGCGGTGGGCCACGTCGCGCCAGGTGCCGCTGACCGTGCTGGCCACCGGGCACGGCGCCACGAAGCCCGTCACGTCGGGGGTGCTGCTGACCACGCGTCGGCTCGGTGGGGTCGAGGTCGACCCGGACGCGCGCGTCGCCACGATCGGCGCCGGTGCACGGTGGACCGACGTCATCCCGGCCGCCGACGCACACGGGCTCACCCCCGTCGCCGGCTCGTCGACCCACGTCGGTGTCGTCGGCTACCTGCTCGGCGGGGGGATCGGCCCGTTCGCCCGCAGCCACGGGTCCAGCTCCGACCGGCTCCGGTCGCTCACCGTGGTCACCGGGACGGGGGAGGTGGTCGAGGCGTCGGCCGACGAGCACCCCGACCTCTTCTGGGCGCTCCGCGGCGGCAAGGTCGGGCTGGGCGTGGTGACCCAGGTCCGGCTCGAGCTGGTCGCGATCCCGGAGCTGTACGCGGGCGCGCTGTTCTTCGACGCCGAGCACATCGGCAGGGCGCTGCGCGGCTGGATCGCGTGGACGGCGACCGCGGACCCGCAGACGACGACGAGCGCGGCGATCATCTCGTTCCCCGACCTCCAGGCCGTCCCGCCGTTCCTGCGGGGTCGTACGGCGCTCGCGCTGCGGGTCGCGCGGCCCGGCGACGAGTCCGCCGGCGAGGCGGCCACCGCACCCCTGCGGGCGCTCGCCCCCACGTTCCTGGACACGGTCGGCGTCCTGCCGGTCGCGCGCGCCGTGGAGATCCACAACGACCCGGTCCAGCCGGGACCCGGCTGGGTGCGCGGGATCATGCTCGGCCACGCGGACGACGACCTCGCGACCGCCTGGCTCGACGTCGTCGGACCGGGGACCGGCCACCCGTTCGTGGCCGCCGAGCTGCGGCACGTCGCCGGCGCCACGGGCGTGGACGTGCCCGGCGGGTCGGCGGTCTCGGGGCGGGGCGCGGCGTTCGTCGCGGGGGTCGTCGGCAACGACCCGACGCAGTTCGCCACCACCCTGCCCACCTGGGCCGCCACGCTCAGCGAGGCCCTCGCGCCGTGGACCGTGGCGGAGCTCAACCCGAACTTCGCGGGGACGGGCACCCCGGTGTGGGCCCCGGCGACCGCCGACCGCCTGGCGCAGGTGCGCCGGACGTACGACCCGGCAGGGGTGTTCGGGCGCCCCCCGACTGGGGAGGAGTGGTGAAGGCTGCACGGTTCGCACCCGCGCCCCCACCCGGTGGTGGCACGCTCTCCGAGCGTCGCCCGAGCGGGACGCAGCCGCACGTGACGAGAGGACAGCATGTCGTTCGCAGGTGAACGGGCAGCATCGAGGCGACGACTCCTCGGCGGGGGGATCGTGCTCGTCACGGTCGCCGCGGGGCTGGCCGCGTGCTCCGCCGAGCCGCCGAACCCGGACAGCGCGACGACCGCGCTCGCCTCCGCGCTCGCCTCCGGCGACTTCACCGAGGCGCCGTTCGCCGGTGGTGCGGCCGACGTGTCCGCGGCGACCGAGGTCCGGACCGCCGCGTTCGAGGGGCTCGCTCCGTGGGAGCCGCAGGTCGCCGTCGTCTCGACGACGATCGACGAGAAGGACAAGGGCCTCGCGACGGTCACCCTCGGCTACACGTGGGACGTCGACGAGAGCGACGCCGACTGGACGTACGAGACGCACGCGAAGCTCGCCCGCGACGACGAGGACGTCTGGCACGCCACGTGGTCGCCCTCGATCCTGGCCCCCGACCTCGTCGAGGGGGAGGTCCTCACCGTCCAGAAGGCGCGGGCGGACCGCGCGAACGTGCTCGGCGCGGGCGGTGCGGTGATCGTCGAGCCGCGCCTCGTCCACCGTCTCGGCATCGACAAGACCCGGGTCGCAGCCCCCGAGCAGGACGCGGCCGCACGTGCGCTCGCGTTCTCGCTCGAGATCGACACGGAGGCGTACGTGGCCAAGGTGGTCGCGGCGGGCGAGAAGGCCTTCGTCGAGGCGATCACCGTCCGCGACGGCGACCCCGGCTACGACGTCCCGGCACTCGCCGCGATGGTCGGCGTCAACGACGTCACCGACATGCTGCCGCTCGCCCCCACACGCCAGTTCGCGCGCCCGATCCTCGGCACGGTCGGGCCGGCCACGGCGGAGATCATCGAGAAGTCGGACGGGGCCGTCTCGGACGGCGACCTGGCCGGCCTGTCCGGGCTCCAGCGCCAGTACGACGCCCAGCTGCGCGGTCTGCCCGGCCTCACCATCACCGCCGCGCGGCCCGACGGCGCCTCCCCGCGCCAGCTGTACACCGTCGAGCCCACCCCGGGCACGCCGCTGACGACCACGCTCGACGTCGACCTGCAGGGTGCGGCCGAGGCCGTCGTCGCCACCGTCACCCCAGCGAGCGCGGTCGTCGCCATCCGGCCGTCCACCGGGGACGTGCTCGCCGCGGCCAGCGGAGCCGGTGGCGAGGGGATGTCGACCGCGACCCTGGGTCAGTTCGCCCCGGGCTCGACGTTCAAGGTCGCCTCCGCGCTCGCGCTCCTGCGCTCCGGGCTGACCGCCGAGGGCGAGACGTCGTGCCCGGCGACGGTGTCGGTCGACGGGCGGACGTTCACCAACTTCCCCGAGTACCCGACCGACAAGCTGGGCACCATCCCGCTGTCGACCGCCTTCGCCAACTCGTGCAACACGGCCTTCATCTCGGCGCGGGACGCCGCGGACCAGGACGCGCTCATCGACGCGGCCGGGTCGCTCGGCCTCGACCCGCACGCAGCGCTCGGGTTCCCGGCGTTCCTCGGCGACGTCCCGGCCGACTCGGACGGCACCGACCACGCCGCGTCGATGATCGGCCAGGGGCGGGTGCTGGCCTCCCCGCTCGGCATGGCGACGGTCGCCGCGTCGGTGGCCCGTGGCGAGACGGTGGTCCCGCGCCTCGTGGTCCCCGCGGAAGGTGCGGCCACCGAGTCGCCGACCGCCGACGACGCCGCAGCCGGCGAGGAGCCGACCGACGCCCCGCGCCCGGTCGTCCCGCTGACCGCCGACGAGGCCGCGACCCTGCACCAGCTCATGCGCGGCGTGGTCACGGAGGGTGGCGCGACGTTCCTGCTGGACGTCCCCGGCGACGAGGTGGCGGCCAAGACCGGCACCGCGCAGTTCGGTGAGGCGGGGAACCTGCAGAACCACGTGTGGATGATCGCGATCCAGGGTGACCTGGCCGTCGCGGTGTTCGTCGACGTGGGCGAGTACGGGTCGACCACCGCCGGGCCGCTGCTGGAGCAGTTCCTGCGTGCGGCGCAGGGCTGACGCCTCGTTTAATGCGCCGCGTCGGGTCGCTGCGGTCGACACAATGACCCGGTGTTCCTCACCCTGACGTCGACAGCCGAGTCCGCGAGCGACCTGGGCTTCCTCCTGCACAAGCACCCCGACCGGGCGCAGACGTTCGACCTGTCGGTGGGCACGGCGCACGTGTTCTACCCCGAGGCCTCCGACGAGCGGTGCACGGTCGCGCTGCTGCTCGAGATCGACTCCGTCGAGCTGGTCCGCGGCGGGCGGTTCGGGGACGGCTTCGCCCTGGGTGCCTACGTCAACGACCGCCCGTACGCGGCCAGCTCGCTGCTGTCCGTGGCGCTCGGGCGGGTGTTCCGGTCGGCGATGGCCGGGACGTGCGCGGCGCGCCCGGACCTCGTGGGGGTCGCGCTGCCGTTGGAGGTCCACGTGCCGGCGGTGCCCGACGACGGCGACCCGGGCCTGGTGGCGCGACTGTTCGAGCCGCTCGGGTGGACCGTGGACGTCGGTGTCGGGCCGCTGGACCCGCAGGTGCCGTCCTTCGGTGACTCCCCGTACGCGGACGTGCGCCTGACCGGCACGTTCACCCCCGCCGACGCCCTGCGGCACCTGTACGTGCTGCTGCCCGCGCTCGACGGTGGCAAGCACTACTGGGTGGGTCCCGACGAGGTCGACAAGCTGGTCCGCAGCGCGGGCGAGTGGCTGGGTGGGCACCCGGAGCGGGACTGGATCCTGCGGCGGTCGCTCGCGCACCGGCGCGAGTACGTGGCCGACGCGGTGGAGCGGCTGGGCGTGGTGGAGGGCGCGGCGGAGCAGGTGGTCGCCCCGACAGCCGCGCGGCCGCTGTCCGAGGTCCGACGCGAGGTGGTGCTGGCGGAGCTGCGGACGGCGCGGGCGTCGTCGGTCGTGGACCTGGGCTGCGGTGAGGGTGCGCTGCTGCGGGACCTGCTGGCGGACCCGGCGTTCACGCGGGTGGTCGGGGCGGACGTGTCGCACCGTGCGCTGCGCAGGGCTGCGGAGCGGCTGGGCCTGGACCGGATGCCCGACTCGGTGCGGGCGCGGCTGACGTTGCTGCAGTCGTCGGTGACGTACCGGGACGCGCGGCTGGCGGGTGCGGACGCGGTGGTGCTGATGGAGGTCGTCGAGCACGTGGACGCCGACCGGCTGCCGTCGCTGGAACGGACGGTGTTCGGCGACGCGCGGCCGCGGACGGTCGTCGTGACGACGCCGAACGAGGAGTTCAACGTGCGCTACCCGACGCTGCAGGCGGGCACGATGCGGCACACGGACCACCGGTTCGAGTGGACGCGCGCGCAGGGTGAGCAGTGGGCGGCGCGGGTGTGCGAGACGTACGGGTACACGTTCCGTGCGGGGGCCGTCGGGGACGTCGACCCGGAGGTCGGACCGCCGACGCAGCTGCTCGTCTTCACGCTGGGGGCGGCCGCATGAGCGCGCTGGAGATCCCGGAGCTGGCGCTGGTCGTGCTGGTCGGGGCGTCGGGGTCGGGCAAGTCGACGTTCGCCGCACAGCGGTTCTCTCGGTACGAGGTGGTGTCCAGCGACGTCTGCCGGGGCATGGTCTCCGACGACGAGACGGACCAGGACGCCACGAAGGACGCGTTCGAGGTGCTGTCGTTCGTCGTCGGGAAGCGCCTGGACCGCGGGCGTCTGACGGTGGTCGACGCGACGAACGCGCAGCGCGACGCCCGCAAGCACGTGGTGGAGCTGGCGCGGGCGCACGACGTGCTGCCGGTGGCGATCGTGCTGGACCTGCCGGAGGAGGTCTGCCTGGACCGCAACCGGGGGCGTGGTGAGCGGGAGCTGCCGGCGCGGGTGGTGACGCGGCAGCGCGACCTGGTCCGGCGGGCGGTCGGTGGGCTCGCGCGCGAGGGGTTCCGGCAGGTGCACGTGCTGCGCACGGAGCAGGAGGTGGCGGAGGCGACGATCGTCCGCACGCGCCTGCGCAGCGACCTGCGGGACGAGCACGGCCCGTTCGACGTGATCGGCGACGTGCACGGCTGCCGGTCGGAGCTGGAGACCCTGCTGGAGCGGCTCGGTTACGCCCTGGTGCGGGACGACCAGGGCAGGCCGGTGGACGCCGCGCACCCGGACGGCCGGAAGGCGGTGTTCCTCGGGGACCTGGTGGACCGCGGCCCGGACACGCCCGGCGTGCTGCGCCTGGCCATGGGGATGACGGCGGCGGGTCACGCGCTCGCCGTCCCGGGCAACCACGAGCACAAGCTGGTGCGTGCGCTGGACGGTCGCAAGGTCACGGTCAGCCACGGGCTGGAGACGTCGCTGGAGCAGCTGGCCGCCGAAGGCCCGGAGTTCTCCGCGGCGGTCCGGGCGTGGGCCGACGGGATGGTCTCGCACCTGGTCCTCGACGACGGGCGGCTGGTCGTCGCACACGCGGGGCTGAAGGAGGCGTACCACGGGCGCACGTCGGGCCGGGTGCGCAGCTTCGCGCTGTACGGGGACACCACCGGGGAGACCGACGAGTTCGGCCTGCCGGTGCGCTACCCGTGGGCGGACGACTACCGGGGCCGCGCGATGGTGCTCTACGGGCACACGCCGACGCCCGTCCCGCAGTGGGTCAACAACACGATGTGCCTGGACACCGGGGTGGTGTTCGGCGGGCACCTGACGGCGCTGCGCTACCCGAGCAAGGAGATCGTGCAGGTGGCGGCCGAGCAGGTCTGGTACGAGCCGGCCAAGCCCTTCCTCGTGCCGGCGCCGACCCGTCCGGACGACGTGCTCGACATCGAGGACGTGCTGGGCCGGCGGTCGCTCGAGACGCGGCACCACGGCCGGATCACCATCGGCGAGGAGAACGCCGTCGCCGCGCTGGAGGTGATGAGCCGGTTCGCGCTGCACCCGCGGTGGCTGCCGTACCTGCCGCCGACGATGGCGCCCGTCGCGACGTCCCCGCTGCCCGGCGTGCTGGAGCACCCGGCGGAGGCGTTCTCGGCGTTCGCGGCCAACGGAGTCGCGCACGTGATCTGCGAGGAGAAGCACATGGGCTCGCGGGCGACCGTGCTCGTGTGCCGGGACGGGTTCCGCTGGAGGGGTGCACCGGACGGGGAGACCGGAGCCGTGTGGACCCGGACCGGGCGGGCGTTCTTCGACCGTTCACTGACCGAGGTCCTCCTGGACCGGCTGCGTGCGGCTCTGACGAAGGCCGGACTCTGGGAGGAGCTCGGCACGGACTGGCTGCTGCTCGACGGCGAGCTGCTGCCCTGGTCGCTCAAGGCGGGTCCGCTGCTGCGCGAGCAGTACGCGGCGACGGGCGCGTCGGCCCGCGCGATGCTCCCGCCCGCCGTCGCGACCCTGGAGGCGGCCGCGTCGCGGGGGCTCGACGTGGCCGACCTGCTGGACCGGACGCGCCGTCGTGCCACGGATGCCGACGCCTTCGTGGCGGCCTACCGCCGCTACGTCTGGCCGACCGACGGTCTCGACGCCGTGCAGCTCGCGCCGTTCCAGGTGCTCGCCGCGGAGGGGTCGACGTTCCACGACCGCGACCACGGCTGGCACCTGTCCCTGATCGACCGCCTGGTCGCTGCCGACCCGACGCTGCTGCGCACGACGCAGCGGCTCGAGGTCGACACCTCCGACCCGCAGGAGGGGATCGACTGGTGGGAGGACCTGACCGCGTCCGGGGGCGAGGGGATGGTGGTCAAGCCGTTCGCCAACCTGGTGCACGGTCGGCGCGGGCTCGTGCAGCCGGGCCTGAAGGTGCGCGGGCGCGAGTACCTGCGGATCATCTACGGGCCGGAGTACACGCAGCACCTCGACCGGTTGAAGGTCCGGTCGCTCGGGCGCAAGCGAGGGCTGGCGCTCCGGGAGTACGCGCTCGGGCTGGAGTCGCTGGACCGGCTGGTTGCCGGTGAGCCGCTGTGGCGCGTGCACGAGCCGGTGTTCGCGGTGCTTGCGCTCGAGTCCGAGCCGGTGGACCCGCGCCTGTGAGAGCGTCGGAGGTATGAGTGACGAGGACATCCGGACGCAGTACGAACGGATGGTCGCCGGCGACTGGTACGAGGCCGACGCCGACATCCAGGCCCTGACCAGCGCCGCACAAGCACGTGCGGAGCGGTTCGCGCAGGCTGTCAGGGACGGTGACGACGACGCCGTCGACCGGTTGCGGGAGCTGCTGGGCTCGCTGGGCGAGGGCTCCTGGATCCGCCCGCCGCTGTACGTCGACCTCGGCGTGCACCTGCACGTCGGGGCGCGGTCGTTCGTGAACTTCGGTCTGGTGGCGCTCGACGTCGCGCACATCCGCATCGGCGACGACACCAAGATCGGCCCGAACGTCCAGCTGCTCACCCCGATCCACCCGGTCGACCCGGAGCCGCGTCGCGCCAAGCTCGAAGCGGCGAAGCCGATCACCATCGGCGACAACGTGTGGCTCGGCGGCGGTGTCATCGTGTGCCCGGGCGTGACCATCGGCGACAACACCGTCGTCGGCGCCGGGGCCGTCGTGACCAAGGACCTGCCCGCCGACGTCGTCGCGGTCGGCAACCCGGCCCGCGTGATCAAGGAGATCTGATGGCCGCCCCCACGACCGAGCGCGCCGTCGGCGTCATGCTCCCGCGGGACCTGCCCGCCCACCAGTTCCGCACCTACGCGCAGCGCGCGGAGACGCTCGGCTTCGACGAGCTCTGGGTGGTCGAGGACTGCTTCTTCCGGGGCGGCATCGCGCAGGCGGCCGCAGCGCTCGCGATGACCGAGCGGATCCGGCTCGGCATCGGCATCCTGCCCGCCGCGGTCCGGAACGCGGCGTTCACCGCGCTGGAGGTGTCGACCCTCGCGGAGCTGTTCCCCGGCCGCGTCGACGTCGGCATCGGGCACGGGATGCCCGGCTGGATGCGGCAGGTCGGCGCGTGGCCCGCGAGCCCGCTGACCATGCTGGGCGAGCACCTGGACGCGGTGCGAGCGGTGCTGCGCGGGGGTGCGCACGACGCGGACGGACGCTACGTGACGTGGTCCGGCGTCGACCTCAACACGCCACCCAGCAGCGTGCCGCGGGTCCTGGCCGGGGTCCGCGGACCGAAGTCGCTCGCGCTCGCGGGCCGGTCCGCCGACGGCACGATCCTCGCGGAGCCGGTCACCCCCGAGTACGTCGCGGAAGCGCTGCGGCACATCGCGCCGACGCGCGAGCACCGGATCGTCGCGTACTGCGTCGCGGTGGTCGACGACTCCCCGGACGCCGCCCGCGCCGCCGCCCGGCCCGCCCTGGAGTGGATCGGCGACCCGGACTGGGACGTGCACATCGCACCGCTGCCGTTCGCCGACGAGTTCCGCGCGCTGCGGGCGACGTCCGGCACGCGCGAGGCGTTCGCCGCGGCGATGCCCGACGCGTGGGTCGACCAGCTCGCTGTCGTCGGGTCCGTCGACGACGCCCGCGCGCGCATCGGCCAGCTGCACGACGCGGGCGTCACGACGACGGTCCTGATGCCGGTCGGCGTGGACCCGTTGGCCGCCCTGGAGAACTTGGCGAGGGTGCTCTAGTGGCGAGTGCGGTCCGGCTGATCCGGTCCCCACTGCTCAGCGACGTCGCCCAGTACGCGTACGCGGCGACGGCGGACGCGGGCGCCCGGCTGATCTTCCTGGCCGGCGCGTGCCCACTGGAGGACGACGGGTCCACGGCTGCGGTCGGCGACTACGCGGGTCAGGCCGCCCGGTGCATCGAGACGCTCACGCTGGCGCTGGAGGCCGCCGGGGCGGGCATCGGGGACGTGATCAGCACGCGCGTGCTCGTCGCGTCGTCGCAGCGGGACGACCTGGGCGCCGCGTGGGCCGTCGTCCGGGACGCGTTCGGCGAGCACGACGTCCCGAGCACCCTGCTCGGCGTCACGGTGCTCGGCTACGAGGACCAGCTTGTCGAGATCGAGGCCGTGGCGGCCGTCGTCGACTGAGCACGCTCCTGGGCTGGGGTCGGGAGGTCGAGCAGGTCCGCGATCTGTGACGCGACGGCCGACGGCGTGCGGTCGTCGTTGGTGACGACGTGCTCCTGGACGGCGGCCTCGACGAGCAGGTCGGCCAGCATGTCGGTGCGGGCGAGGTGCCAGTCGCGCTCGGGGCCGGGTGGGTGCCGGGTGACGAGACGTGCGTGCCGGAGTGCCGTGGGTGAGTCGATCCGGACGACCCGCACGGGTTCGCCGAGGGCGTCGGCGTAGGCGTCGCGCTGCGCGACGGTCTCGATGACGCGCGGCAGGATCAGCACCTCGAGCCCTGCGTCGTGCCAGTGCGGGCGCATCGTGCGCAGGTGGGCGACGACGACCCGCTCGTTGAAGGGGTCGTCGGGCGGCGCGGTGGTCTCGTTGGCGATGGCGTCGACGTCGAGCTCCTCGGCGGCGTACCCGCGGGCGAGCAACGCGTCCCGCAGGGCGACGGCCACCGTCGACTTGCCCGTACCGACAGTTCCCGAGAGTGCGACGACGTTCATGGCGCACATCATGCCGTGTTAAGAACTCTTGACATCATGTCTGGTTCGCCATACCTTCGTCATGTCAACAATTCTTTACACAGGAGACTCCGATGGACGTCCAGACCCGCACCATGCAGGCGATCACCCAGCGCGCGTACGGCTCGTCGGAGGTCCTCGCGCTCGCCACCCGGCAACGGCCGGTGCCGAAGGCCGGCGAGGTGCTCATCGCGGTGCGCGCCTCGTCGCTCAACTTCGCCGACGTCGCCATGGTCACCGGCCGGCCGGCGCTGATCCGGACCGTCTCCGGGCTGCGCACGCCCAAGCACCCGGTGCCCGGCAAGGACGTCGCCGGCGTCGTCGAGGCGGTCGGCGCGGACGTCACCGAGTTCCAGCCCGGCGACGAGGTCTTCGGAGAGGCCACGGCGGGCGTCTGGGCGCAGTACGTGTGCGTCCCGGCGAAGCTCGTCGCGATCAAGCCGGCGAACCTGACGTTCGAGCAGGCCGCCACGCTCCCGCTCGCGGCCGGCACCGCGCTCGACTGCGTCGCCGGGGTCCAGGCCGGGCAGAAGGTGCTGGTCAACGGCGCGTCCGGCGGGGTCGGCACGTTCACCGTGCAAGCGGCGAAGGCGCTCGGGGCCGAGGTGACCGGGGTGTGCAGCGGGCGCAACGTCGAGCTGGTCCGGAGCGTCGGCGCGGACCACGTCGTCGACTACGAGCGCTCCGACTTCACCAGCGACGGCACCCGGTACGACCTGATCATCGACCTCGTCGGCAACCGCAGCCTCGCGGCCTACCGGCGGGCGCTGACCCCGCGCGGCACGCTGCACCTGTCCGGTGGCGGCGGCGGCTCGATCATCGGTCCGATGGCCCGGCTGGTGCAGGCGCTCGTCGTGAACCTGTTCGTCAAGCAGCACCTCACGCCGGTGTTCGCCACCCCGAGCCGCGCGAAGCTCGACCGGCTGCGCGAGCTCGCCGAGGCCGGTTCGCTCACGCCCGCGATCGAGCGGACCTACTCTCTCAGCGACGCCCCGGAGGCCGTGCGTCGGCTGATGGCCGAGCACGCCCGGGGCAAGACCGTGATCACCGTCGCCGAGGAGCGCTGATGTCGTACGAGGAACGGAACGTCTGGGTGATGTTCGTCGTCTCCGTGCTCGCGTACGCCGTGTACGTCGTGGTCGTGCTGACGCGGGCGCAGGACGTGCCGCTGACCGAGGTCGCCTACGTCGGGCCGCTCCTGTGGTCCATCGGCGGCGCGATCGTCGTCTCCATCCTCGCGTCCATCGCCGTGGGGCTGGCCAACCGGCGCGACGGGCACCTGACCGACCAGCGGGACAAGGAGATCAACCGCGTGGGCGAGCGCACGGGCCAGTCGTTCGTCGTCATCGGCGCCCTCGCCGCGATGGTCCTGGCGCTCCTCGAGGTGGACTGGTTCTGGATCGCCAACGTCATCTACCTCTGCTTCGTCCTCTCGGCGATCATCTCGTCCATGACCAAGCTGGCGGCCTACCGGCAGGACTTCTCCACGTGGTGAAGCCGCCGACGCGCGTCACCAACTCGATCCGCACGCTGCGCTTCACCCACGGTGAGATGACCCAGGCGGACCTGGCCGAACGCATCGGCGTCACCCGCCAGACCGTCATCGCCATCGAGCAGGGGCGCTACTCGCCGTCGCTCGAGATGGCCTTCCAGATCGCCCGCGTGTTCGACGTCCCGCTCGACGACGTCTTCCAGTACCCGGGCTGACCCTCGCACCACCCCGCACGAGACCAGCAGGTCTCGCGATCCGTCATGCCCGAAAGAGGTCGTCACATGAACGCACGCCTGGCTGGACTGCTGTACCTCGTCGTCGCCGTCTGCGGCGGCTTCGCCGAGCTGGCCGCACGAGAGACGATCAAGGCGTCCGACGACGTCGCCGAGGCGCTGCGCGACAGCGTCGGGCTGATGAAGGTCGCATTCGCCGCCGACCTGGCCGCCTTCACGTGCTTCCTGCTGGTCGGCATCGCCCTGTACGGCCTGTTCAAGGACGTGCACCGCACCGCCGCGATCACGATGCTCACCATGAACGCGGTCAGCGTGGCCATCCAGTGCCTCAACATGGTCAACCACGCCGGTGCCGTGCTCGCGGCGCAGCAGGGGGCCGACGAGCTCGCGGTGCTGTTCCTGGAGCTGCACGTCGTCGGGTACCACCTGGTGGCGCAGATCTTCTTCGGCGGGTGGCTGATCCCGCTCGGGTACCTGGTGGTGCGGTCGCGGATGGTCCCGCGGCTGTTCGGGTACGCGCTCATGATCGGTGGGACCGGCTACCTGCTCGGTCTCGTCGTCGAGCTGGTCGCGCCGGGCGCTGACTCCGTGATCCTGGTCCTGGGCATGCTGGGCGGGATCTCCGAGGTGGCATTCCTCGGCTGGTTGCTGGTGCGGGGCGTTCGCCGGCCGGTGCTTGTGCCCTAGTTTGGCTAGGTGTCCGACGCCACGCTCAGCCTGCTGGTCCTGGCGGGCTGCGTCGGCCTCTTCATCTGGAACCGGCTGAGCGTCGGCGTGGTCGCGATCCTCACCGCGCTGGCCCTGTACGCGACCGGGCTGATCACCGCCAACGAGGCCGTCGCCGGGTTCGGTGACCCGGTCGTCGTGTTCATCGCGTCCCTGTTCGTGCTCAGCGAGGGCCTCGAGTCGTCGGGGGTCACCGCGTGGGCCGGTCAGCAGCTCATCACGCGTGCAGGGACCGCGCGCAACCGGCTGCTGATCGCGCTCATGGGTCTGTCCGCGGTCATGGCGGCGCTCGTCACCCCCAACGGCGCGGCCGCCGCGCTGCTTCCCGTGGTGGTCCTGGCGTCGCGACGGTCGAAGCAGTCCACGTCGCAGATGCTCATGCCGCTCGCGTTCGCCGCGAGCGCCGGTGCACTCCTGGTGCTCAGCGGCAGCACCGTGAACGTGATCGTGTCCGACGCCCTGTTCGAGGCCACCGGCGAACGGTTCGGGTTCTTCGAGTTCGGGCTGATCGGGCTGCCGCTCGTGCTCGTGACGATCGCGGTCTCGGTCCTGCTCGGCCGCCGGCTCCTGCCGGACCGGTCGCCGACGTCGCTGCCCGCCGACTACTCCGCGCACGTCGACACCCTGGTCGAGCACTACAGCCTGGACGTGGGCTTCTTCCGGCTCGCGGTGCAGCCGGGGTCCGACGTGGTCGGCAGCCGTCGCGAGCAGGTGTCCGTACCGGACGGTGTCGTGCTCATCGGGGTGCAGCGGTCCACCGGCGCTCCGGCGGCCGAGGACGACCTGCTCGCCGTCGGCGACGTCGTCGTCGTGACCGGTGAGAGCGACGGCATCACGTCGCTCGTCGAGCGGCACGGGTTCGCCGTCGCGACGACGCCCCTGACCCGGGGGACGCGCGAGGCGCTGCTCGGCCGGGAGGTCGGTGTCGCGGAGCTGGTCGTCCGCCCGCGGTCGCGCGTCATCGGTGAGGTCGTGTTCGCCGGGCTGGTCCGGTCCGGGGTCACCGTGCTCGGCGTCCGGCGGCTGGGCAAGGACCGCGGCGGCGACCACCTGGTCCTCGCCGAGGGGGACTCGCTCCTGGTGCACGGGCCGTGGTCGTCCGTCGAGGCGTTCGCCGCCGACGACGACGTCCTCATCGTCGACAGCCCCGAGCTGGTCCGCCGGCAGACCGTCGCGCTCGGACCGAAGGCGTGGCGCGCGATCGCGGTGCTCGTCGGCACGGTCGCCCTTCTGGCGAGCGGTGTCGTCCCGCCCGCGATCGCCGGGCTGATCGGCGCGACGGCGATGGTCATGACCGGCGTGGTCGGCGTCCCGCAGGCGTACCGGGCGGTGTCGTGGCAGACCGTCGTGCTCGTCGGCGGGCTCATCCCGCTGTCGGTCGCGATCGCGTCGTCCGGTGCCGCGGACCTCGTCGCCGGCTGGCTCGTCGGCATCGTCGGCGACGGCAGCCCGCAGGTGGTCCTCGCCGCGATCTTCGTGCTCACCGTGCTGCTCGGTCAGGTGGTCAGCAACACCGCGACCGTGCTGATCGTCGCGCCCATCGCGGTCGCCATGGGCAACGAGTCGGGCGTCGCGCTCGCGCCCGTGCTCATGCTCGTCGCGGTCGCCGGGGCCGCGTCGTTCCTCACCCCGATCGCCACCCCCGCCAACATGATGGTCATGGGGGCGGGCGGCTACCGGTTCTCCGACTACTGGAAGCTCGGCCTGGCGACCACGCTGGCGTGGTTCGTCGTCGCGGTCCTGCTCATCCCCGTCATCTGGCCCACGTAAGGAGCACGATCATGCCGTTCGACCCGATCCCGTCCCGCGCCCGGTTCGAGGAGCTGTCCGTCCGGGTGGCCGCACCCGGCGCCGGTGCCGGCCGCGCCCTCGGGCTCGCCGTGACCGCGACCGGGGAGGTCCCGTCCGGGGTGCCGCTCGACCGTGCCGCGCTCACCGAGTGGGGGTTCCGCGGCGCCGTGGGCGAGACGCTGATCCTGCCGCGCGACGGCGGTGCCGTCATCGCGACGGGCGTCGGCGACGAGCCGTCGGAGGCCGCCCTGCGCGACGCCGCCGCGGCGTTCGCGCGAGCGGCCGGTCGCGACGACGTCCTGACCACCGACCTCGCCGGGGCGGGAGTCTCCGTGGAGGCCGCCGCGCAGGCCGTCGTCGAGGGCATCCTGCTCGGCCGGTACCGCTACGACGCCCTCAAGTCCGACCCGTCCACGGTCCCCGTGCGCGAGATCGTGCTCCTCGTCGAGGACGCGTCCGCTGACGACGCGCGCCGCGGTGCCGACCGCGGGGTCGTCATCGCGCGGGCCGCCTCCCTGTCGCGCGACCTGGCCAGCACCCCCGCCGGGCACCTCACCGCGCCGGACCTCGCCGACGTCGCCGTCTGGCTGGCCGGTGAGCACGGGCTCGACATCGAGGTGTTCGACGAGGAGGCGCTGGTCGAGATGGGCTGCGGCGGGCTCCTCGGCGTGAACGCCGGGTCGGTGGTGGAGCCGCGCATGATCGTGATCCGGTACGTCCCGTCGCCCGATGTCACAGCGAGCCGCCCGCAGCATCTTGCCTTCGTCGGCAAGGGCATCACCTACGACTCCGGCGGCATCAGCCTCAAGCCGTCCAACGCCATGCACGCCGCGATGAAGATGGACATGAGCGGCGCCGGCGCGGTGCTCGCGGCGATGACGGCGCTCGCGGACCTCGACGTCCCGGTCGCGGTCAGCGCGTACCTGGCCTGTACGGACAACATGCCGTCGGGCTCGGCGACGAAGCTGGGCGACGTGCTGACCAGCCGCAGCGGCCGCACGATCGAGGTGGTCAACACGGACGCCGAGGGGCGTCTGGTCATGGCCGACGCGATCGCGCTGGCCAACGAGGACGGAGTCGACGCCATCGTCGACATCGCCACGCTCACGGGAGCCGCCCTGGCCGCGCTCGGCATGATGACCGCGGCCGTCATCGGCAACGACGACAGGATTCTCGACCTGGTCGAGGCGGCAGCGCAACGCACCGACGAGCAGGTCTGGCGGCTGCCGCTGGACCGCCGGTACCGCAAGCAGCTGGACTCCGAGGTCGCGGACATCAAGAACCTCGGCGGCGAGTACGCGGGGGCGATCACCGCGGCACTGTTCCTGGCCGAGTGGGTCGGGGACACCCCGTGGGCGCACCTCGACATCGCGGGCACCATGCGGTCGGAGGCGGACGACGCCTGGCGGACGAAGGGGGCGACCGGCTTCGGCGCCCGGCTGCTGCTGGAGGTCGCGTCGACGTTCTCTGCCGCGCGGTGAACGAGCGGCGCGCGCTCCACGAGTCGATCGCGGGGGCTGCCGTCCTGGGCAGCCTCGCGGTCGTCTGGGGGATCGCCGCCCAGTCGCGCGTGCTGCTGTTCGACGGTGCCTTCATCCTGCTCGGCATCGTGCTGTCCGCGCTCTCGCTCATGGCCTCGCGGGCGGCGGCCGACGTGCCGAGCGCGCGCTTCCCGTTCGGCAAGGCGGCCGTCACGCCCCTGGCGATCGCGGTGCAGGGCGTGGCGCTGCTCGGCACGCTGCTCTACGCCGCGGTCGACGCCGTCGCGGTCATCACGGCCGGCGGGGCCGACGTCGAACCCGGCACGGTCCTCGCGTACGGGCTGATCACCATGACCTGCTCCTACGCGCTCGCCCGCTGGCTCACCCACCGCGCCCCGGACTCGGAGCTCGTGGCCGCGGAGGTGGCCCAGTGGCGGGCGGGCGCGCTGCTGAGCCTGGTGTTCGCCGTCGGCGGCGGACTGGCGCTCGCCCTGGCGGACGTGGGTGACGTCGTGCGGTACGTCGACCCGGTCCTCGTCCTGGTGGCCTGCCTGGTCCTGCTGCCGATCCCGCTGCGGCTGCTGCGCGCCGCTGGCCTCGAGCTGCTGGAGGCCCGACCACCCGCCGAGGTGCGGCGGGTGCTGGCCGAGGCCGTGACGTCGGTGCGGGAGGAGTTCGGGCTCGACGAGCCGTTCGTCCGGGCCACCAAGCTGGGCAGCCGCCTCTACGTCGAGGTCGACTTCGTCGTCGCGGAGGGGGCGTGGGACGTGACCGGGGAGGACCGCGTCCGCCGCGCGCTCATCGGCCGGCTCGAACCGCTCGGGTACGACCTGTGGGCGAACGTCGAGCTGACAGCCGACCCGACGCTGGCGCGGTGACCGGGTCACCGCGCCAGCTCCGGGCGGCGGTCAGCTGATCTTGCGGCGGTACGTGCGCATCGCGAAGACGTACGCGACGACGAGGATGCCGACACACCAGGCCAGCGCGACCCAGATGTCGCTGCCCACCGGCTGCCCGGCGAACAGGTCCTGGATCGTGTTGACGATCGACGTCACCGGCTGGTTCTCCGCGAACCAGCGCACCGGACCGGACATCGTCTCCGTCGGGACGAAGGCCGAGCTGATGAACGGCAGGAAGATCAGCGGGTAGGAGAACCCTGCGGCACCGTCGACGGACTTCGCCGAGAGGCCCGCGATGACGGCGACCCAGGTGAGCGCCAGGGTGAACAGGGTCAGGATCCCGGCCACCGCGAGCCACGCACCGATCCCGGCCGACGTGCGGAACCCCATGAGCAGACCGACGACGACGATGATCGCGATGGTGATCCCGTTGGAGGCCAGCGACGTGAGCACGTGCGCCCACAGCACCGACGGCCGCGAGATCGGCATCGAGTGGAACCGTTCGAAGATGCCGCTCTGCAGGTCGGTGAACAGCCGGACGGCCGTATAGGCGATGCCCGACGCGATCGCGATCAGCAGGATGCCCGGCAGCAGGTAGTTGACGTAGTTCTCCGTGCCCGACGAGATCGCGCCGCCGAAGACGTAGACGAACAGCAGCATCAGGGCGATCGGCGTGACCGCGGTCGTGATGATCGTGTCGACGCTGCGGGTGATGTGCCGCAGGGAGCGACCGGTCAGGTCGGTGGTGTCGCTGAAGAAGTGCGTGGTGGTCATGACAGGTCCTCACTGAGCTCGTTGGTGGTGCTTCCGGTGCCGACGAGCGCGAGGAAGATCTCCTCCAGCGTCGGCTGCTTCTCGACGTACTCGACGGTCGCCGGGGGGAGCAGCGCCTTGAGCTCGGTGAGCGTCCCGTTGGCGATGATGCGGCCCTGGTGCAGGATCGCGATCCGGTCCGCCAGCTGCTCCGCCTCGTCGAGGTACTGCGTGGTCAGCAGGACGGTCGTCCCCTGCGTGGCGAGCTCTTTGATGACCTGCCACACCTCGATGCGCGCCTCCGGGTCGAGACCGGTGGTCGGCTCGTCGAGGAAGAGCACCTTCGGCTGCCCGATGAGGCTCATCGCGATGTCGAGCCGACGACGCATGCCGCCGGAGTACGTCGACACCCGGCGCGAGCCCGCCTCGGTGAGGCTGAAGCGCGCGAGGAGGTCGTCGGCGATCTGGTCGGTGTTCTTCAGGTGCCGCAGCCTGGCGACCAGCACCAGGTTCTCCTTGCCGGAGAGGATCTCGTCGACCGCGGCGAACTGCCCGGTCAGGCTGATGGACTCCCGGACGCCGAGCGCGTCCGTCGCGACGTCGGACCCGGCGACGACTGCCGTGCCGGCGTCCTGCTTCAGGAGCGTCGACAGGATCCGGATCATCGTGGTCTTGCCGGCGCCGTTCGATCCGAGGAGGGCGAAGATGCTGCCCGGTGCGACGTCGAAGTCGACGCCGCGCAGGACGTGCAGGTCGTTGTAGGACTTCTCGATGGCCTTGACCTGGATGGCAGGTGACATGGCGGTTGCTCCTTCTTCTGGTCTCATCGGGTGGCGCGCTGGACGGTGATGTTGCCCGCCTGGGTGCGGGCGCGGACGGCGACGGACTGCTCGGACTCGTCGGGGGCACGGTTGCCCTCGAGCTGGTTGCGGACGTGACCGCTCTTGGAGGACAGGTCGAGCCAGGCGGGGACGCCGTCCCGCACCCCGAGCGTGATCTGCCCGTACCCGCTCTCCACCTGGATGGAGCCGCTCGAGATCTCGTGCAGCTGGATGCTGCCGTAGGAGGTCTTCGTCGTGACCGAGCCGAGCGCCCTCGTGATGTCCAGGTCGCCGTAGGACAGCCGGGCGTCGAGGTCGCCGCCGGACTCCCCGACCTGCACGGACCCGTGCGACGCCTTGAGGACGGCGTCACCGGTGACGGTGCCGATGCGGATCTGGCCGTGGTCGGCGGTGATCTCGACGGAGCCGTCCGCGGTGCCGACGGTCGCGTTGCCGTGCCCGGCGCGCAGCCACAGGTCACCCGTGGAGTCGATGTCGACCGGTCCCATCGAGCACTTGATCCGGGTGGCGCCGAGGCGTCCGACGGTGCGGACGCCGCCCATCGAGCTCTCGGCGGTGAGCCGCGAGCCGGCGGGCACCTCGACGCGGACGTCGACCGACTCGCTCGGGCCGATGAAGCTGAAGCGCGGCTTCGGGCCGGTGATCGTGAGCACCCCGGCGGCGAAGTCGACCGTGGTCTCCTCCGCGCCGCGGCGGTCGACGGCCTTCGCCGGGTTGGTCGGGGTGACCGTCACGACGGTGTCGGTGCGGTCGCCGGTGACGATCTCGATCTCGCCCACCGGCAGGTGGATCGCGACGTCGATCGGGGTGGGCGTGGGGTACGTGGGCATGCTGACGCCTGCCTTCCTCTGGGTGTGCTCGACCGGCCCCGCGGGTCTGCGTGGCTGGTGGGTCTGTGGGCTGGGGTCTAGCGTGCCCAGCCGGCGAAGCTGTCGCCGGTGCGCAGCGTGCGCTGCGCGGATCGTCGTTGCTTGGGCTGGAGTGCGGCGGCGACCGCCCGCACCAGCCACGTGTTGACGGACAGCCCGTCCGCCACGGCCGCCTCGTCGACCTTCGCCTTCAGGGCGTCCGGCAGGCGGAGCGTCGTGCGCGAGGTGCTCACGTCGTCGAGGTCCACGGAGGCCGCGGGCTCGTCGTCGCTGTCGGGCTCGGTGCTGGCCTGAGTCACGACGAACTCGACCTCACGGCCACGGAGCCGCAGGTCGACCGAGCCGGGTGCCAGGTCGCGGGTGATCTCCCCGGCCGCGGCCGAGAGGACGTCGAGCAGCACGAGCCGCGCGGCGGAGTCGAGGCCGGCGACGAGCCGTTCGGCGACCGCGCGGGTCTCGTCCGTGCCGTGCTCCGCGGACTCCAGCAGCTGGCGCTGCAGGTCGTTGACGTGCTGTCCCAGGTCCATGGCACCAGCATGACACCACCGTGGTGTCAGGTCAAGCGGTTGTGGTGTCAGATTGTGCCGAAGTGGTGTCACGTGGCTCCGCTGGGCCTGACGGTGCAGGTCAGACGCCCTATGCCCACTTCCGGAGCCCTGGTGGTACCTTGACGCCATGAGTGGGACATACGCCGCCGTGATGGGAGATCGAGGGCGACTCGTGGTGCCCGCGGACCTCCGGGCTCATCTCGGTCTCGACGAGGGAGCGGCGGTCATCCTGGTCGAGACGCCGGGTGGTGTCGTCCTGATGACGCGGGACCAGGCCAGGCAGTCGATCGCGCGCCAGCTGGCTGGCGCCGACCTCGTCTCGCAGCTGCTGGAGGACCGACGCCGGGACGCGTCACGCGAGGACCGGGCGTGACCGCTGTGCTCGACGCCTCCGCCCTGCTGGCGTTCCTGCAGGCGGAGAGCGGGTCCGAGGTCGTCGAGCGGGAGCTCGAGGCCGGTGCGCAGTGCTCGGCGGTGAACTGGTCCGAGGTCGTCCAGAAGCTGCGCGCGAGAGGCGTCGACTGGGGTGTCGCGCACGCCGTGCTCAGCAGCTACGGCCTGCGGATCGTCGACGCGACGGGCGAGGACGCCGTCTGGGCGGCGCAGCGGTGGACGTCGGGAGAAGGGCTGTCGATCGCGGACCGCTTCTGCCTCGCCCTCGGTGCGCGCACCGGTGAGGTGGTCTTCACGGCAGATGCGGCGTGGGGCTCGTCGGACGGGGTGCGGCAGATCCGCTGAGGCGCTGCGCCCTCGTCACTCCGCCGCCGTCGGGAGGGTGTGCCAGGTGTCGAACGCGACCGCCGCCGCGGCGTCGACGTCGCCCGCGGCGCAGGCCCGGATCAGCTCGTCGTGGCGGTCGGGGGAGCGTCGGCCGTCGGCCGAGGCGAACCGCAGCCGCTCGATCCTGCGCAGCACGGGCATGTACTGCTCGAGGACCGCGGCGGCCGCCCGGTTGCCGGCGACGGCCACCGGGACGGCGTGGAGCTCGTCGTCGGCGTCGAGCGCGGCGTCGATGTCGCCGGCGTCGAGGGCGTCGCTGAACCGGCGTGCGGCGTCGCGCATCGCGTCGACGTCGACGGACGTGATGCGGGCGACCGCCTCGCGGACCGCCAGCTCGTGCATGGCGGCGACGACGTCCCGCGCGTCCCGCGTGGACCGCTCGTCGAGCGAGCTGACGACCGTCGACCGCCCCGGTCGCGCGACCACGAGCCCACCCTGGGCGAGCCGGAGGAGGGCCTCGCGCACGGGGGTGCGGCTCACACCGAGCCACGTCGCGAGCTCGCCGTCCCGGAGCTGCTCGCCGGGGGCGAACGTGCCGTCGGTGATCGCGTCGCGCAGGCGGCGGTAGACGTCGTCGCGGAGCAGGGAGCGGTCGACCGGAGGGCGGTCCGAGGGAACGGGCACGGCTCCATGGTGACAGGGTCTTGACCGACTGTCGGCAGTACGCAATATATTGCATACCGAACGTGTTGCAGAAATCGTCCCCACCCACGAGAGGAAGACCCCCATGAGCAAGCAGACCATCGTCCTGGTCCACGGCGCCTACGCGGACTCGTCGAGCTGGAACGGCTCCGTCGACGCCCTGCAGGAAGCCGGCCACCGCGTGATCGCCGTCGCGAACCCCCTGCGCGGACTGGAGAGCGACGGCGACTACCTGCGCAGCGTCCTGGAGACCATCGACGGCCCCGTCGTCGTCGCCGGCCACTCCTACGGCGGGTCCGTCATGAGCCACGCGGCCGACGGCAACCCGAACGTCACCGCCCTCGTCTACGTCGCGAGCTTCCTCGCCGAGGTCGGCGAGAGCCTGCTCGAGCTCGTCGAGAAGTTCCCCGGCGCCCAGCTGGGCGGTGCCGCCGTCCCGACGCCGTACCGCACGCCGGACGGCAGCACGGAGACGGAGCTGACCATCGACCCCGAGCGCTTCCCGGCGCTGTTCGCCGGTGACGTGGACCCGGACGTGGCCCGACGGATGGCCGCCACGCAGCGCCCCCTCGCGCTCGCCGCCTTCACCGCTCCGGCGACGCGCGCCGCCTGGCGGTCGATCGAGTCGTGGGTGCTGCTCGCCGCGCAGGACCTCGCCGTCCCCGCCGAGCTGGTGCACTTCATGACCGAGCGGGCCGACGCGCACCTCGTCGAGGTCGACGCGTCCCACGCCGTCACGGTCTCGCAGCCCGGCGCTGTCACCGACCTCATCCTCACCGCGGCGCAGGCGACCGCGCGCTGAGCCACGGATCTCCGACCCCGGGCCTCCGGGGTCGGAGGTCACCCGGTGGGATGGGCCTGCGCCGCCGTGCGTGCAGGTAGCGTCCGGTCGCATGGCGCAGCGCGGCGAGATGGCGGAGGTCGAGCTCGTCGAGCACGACGACGTCGGCGACGTCGAGAACCCTGTCGACCACGTGGACCGTGCCCGCGGTGTGGTCCTCGACCGCGCGCGAGCCGGCCTCGGGTGGATCCGTCGGCACCGGGTGCTCGCCGTCGTGACCGTCGCCGTGACCGTCGCCGCCGTCGCCGTCCCCGCCGCGCTGTCTGCCCGGGCGGAGCGCGCACGCACTGCCGCGCTCGCCGCCCTGCCCGGCGTCCTCCTGCCCCTGGCGTCCGCACCCGACGTGGTGTGGTCGTCGCCCGTCTCCCCGAACAGCTGGACGCTGATGTCCGGCGACCGCGCGTGGGTCCGGGACGACGTCCTGGTCCTGTGGGAGCAGACGGGTGACGCGACGAGCTCGCTGCGGGCGCTCGACGCCCTGACCGGCGACGAGGTCTGGACGAGATCCCTCTCGAGCGTCCCGGACCTGGGAGACCCGGCCAGCAGGTCGACCTACGACCGGACCACCTGTTCCGCGCCCGAGGCCGTCTCCGGACAGGCGGTCGTGGTCTGCCTGGTGGTCGACTCGTGGCAGCTGACCCCCTCCGCCGACGACGCCGAGCCCGACCTGGTCGAGGCTGCCTCCGTGCGACTGCGGGTGTTCGACGTCGCGACGGGCGAGACGGTCCGTGACCGCCCTCTCGGGATCGACTCGTCCTTCGTCGTCGTCGGCACCGACGTCGTCCTCGCGGAGACCAGGTCCGCCGACGGTCCGGCGAGCCTCGTCCGGCTGGACCCGTCGACCGGGACCGAACGATGGAGCGTCGACGTCCCGCACCCGGCCGACGGCGCGGGGGTGGCCACCCCGATCGTCCAGCTGTTCGGCGACGAGATCGGCGTCGGCTGGCTCGGGACCACCGCCCTGTTCACGGCCGACGGGGACGCGACCGGGCAGCTCGACACCGACAGCGTCTGGGAGCTCCGCGGACACCGCATCGCGCCCGTGGGCGGAGGGATCACCCAGCTGCGCGACGTCGACACCGGGCGCGTCCTGGACCTCGGCGGCGCCCGGCCGCAGTGGCTCGCCACGGACGACGGGTCCGTGCCGGGCGTCCTGGTGCTCGAGTCCGAGGACCGGCTCACCGGGCGCGACCTCGCGACGGGCCAACGCGCGTGGCAGGTCGACTGGCCGGCGGAGAGGACGCTGAACCTGGTCGTCGTCGACGGCATGCTCGCGCGTCAGGCCGAGGACGGGCTGACCGTGATCGACCTCGCCGACGGGACACGGCTCTGGCACCGGTCGACGTCGGCCTACGGCCAGAGCATGGTCACCGACGGCCGTCGCCTGCTCGTGATCGAGTCCGTCGTCGGGACGGGACCCGTGGTCACGGCCTACGACGCCCGCGACGGGCGGCGGGTCTGGGAGGTCCCGATCCCGTCCGCCATCCAGAGCCTCGCGGTGGTCGACCACCGACTGTTCGGTGTCGGCAGCGGGGGCGTGGTCGCGCTCGGGACGAGCTAGTCGAGGTAGATCGACGCCCCCGGTCCCAGCGGGATGCCCAGCAGGTACCAGACCACGAGCAGCGCGGACCAGGTGACCAGCAGCACCACGGTGTACGGGAGCATCAGCGAGATGACGGACCCGACGCCGACCTTGCGCCGGTACCGCTCGGCGAAGATCACGATCAGCGCGAAGTACGGCATCAGCGGGGTGGCCACGTTCACGGGTGAGTCGCCCACGCGGTAGGCGGCCATCGCCAGGTCGGGGGAGATACCGAGCTGGATGAACAGGGGCACGAACACGGGCGCGAAGATGGCCCACTTGGGGACGACGCCGCCGATGAAGATGTCGATGATCGCGGTCATGGCGATGAGCCCGAGGATCAGCCAGACGGTGCTGAGGTTGGCGGCCTCGAGGGTGTCGGCCATGTTCACGGCGGCGATGGTGCCGAGGTTCGAGTAGTTGAAGTACGCGATGAACTGGCTGATCACCAGCAGCAGGAAGATCAGGCCGGAGAGGCCGGCGATGGTCTTGGTCATCGGGTTGATGACGTCCATCGAGCCGTGGATGGTGCCGGCGCCCTTGCCGTAGCAGAGCCCCATCACGAAGAAGTACACGAGGATCAGGAAGATGATCGAGTTCAGCAGCGGGGAGTCCTCGATCAGGCTGCCGGTCTCGGGGTTGCGCAGCAGGGCGTTCGGCGGGAGCGAGAGCGCGAGCACGACGGCCGTGGTGGCGAGGAAGCCCCAGAACGCCCAGCGCAGACCGTTCTTCTCCTCGGCGGTGAGCTCGCCCGACGGGGCCTCGTCGGCGACGTCGGAAGGCCCTTCCGACGGGTGGTAGGCGCCCAGGCGTGGCTCGACGAACTTCTCCGTGAGCAGCGTGACGACGACGGTGACCAGCAGCGTGGAGACGATCCCGAAGTACAGGTTGCCGGTGATGGACACGTGGTTGGCGGGGTCGGCGATGGCCTCGTTGGTGATCTCCGAGAGCATCCCGTCGACCGGGGTGATGAGGATGTTCACCGCGAACCCGCCGCCGACACCGGCGAACGCGGCCGCGAGGCCGGCCAGCGGGTGCCGGCCGAGGGACAGGAACACCGCGGCGGCCAGCGGGATGAGCACCAGGTAGCCGGCGTCGGTCGCGATGGAGGACAGCACGCCGAGCAGCACGATGATGAACGTGATCGCCCGCGGCGGCGCGATCTTGACCAGCCGCTTGATGAACGAGGAGATCAGCCCGACCTCCTCGGCCATGCCCACGCCGATCATCGCGACGACGATCACGCCGACCACGCCGAAGTTGTTGAAGTTGGCGACGGGCGACGTGAACACGAACCGCAGACCGTCCGCGTCGAGAAGGCTCTGCGCGGCCACCGTGACGGTGATCGGCTCCTCGGCCCCGATCTGCGCCTGCTCGAACGTGACGGTGCTGCCCATGGCCTGGAAGACGGCCGACAGGACCATGATGAACGCGATGAGGATGAGGAAGATGATCACCGGGTGCGGGACCTTGTTGCCCGCCACCTCGATCCCGTCGAGCACCTTCTGGAGGACCGACCTGCGGGGCGCTACCTCGACCTGGCTCATCTGGGCTCCTTGTCCTGAAACCGCTACGGGGCCGACGCTAGCGCTGGACCCGACATCTCGGACGGCTCCGTGATGGGATGTCGCCATGAAGCCGCCCGTCTACGCACCCGGTCAGCCCGGATGGATCCGCGACCTCGGTCGCACCGGCCTGCAGGTCTCGGCCGTCTGTCTCGGCGGTGGACCGCTCGGAAGCATGCCCGCGCTCTTCGGCCGGGACGTCTCCGCCGACGAGGGCGTCGCCACGGTCCTCGCGGCGCTCGACAGCCCGATCCGCTTCGTCGACACGTCCAACGCGTACAGCGAGGGGGAGAGCGAGCGCCGGATCGGCGCCGCCCTGGTGGAGGCGGGCGGGGTGCCCGACGGCGTCGTCGTCGCCACGAAGGTGGACCCCGCGGGCCGCGACTACTCCGCCGACCGCGTGCGCGCGTCCGTCGCGGAGAGCCGTGCGCGGCTGGGCATCGAGAAGCTCCCCCTGGTGCACCTGCACGACCCGGAGTCGTTCGACTTCGCGGAGATGTCCGCGCCGGGCGGGCCGGTCGAGGCGCTCGTGCAGCTGCGCGACGAGGGCGAGATCGGTGCCATCGGCCTGGCCGGCGGGCGCGTGCAGGAGATCGCGAAGTACCTGGACCTCGGCGTCTTCGACGTCCTGCTCGTGCACAACCGCTGGACGCTGGTCGACCGCAGCGCGGGTCCGCTGCTCGACGAGGCCGTCCGGCAGGGCATGGGCATCCTCAACGCGGCGGTCTACGGCGGCGGGATCCTCGCGTTCCAGGCCGGAGGCCCGACGAGCTACGGCTACCGCCCGGCACCGCCCGAGACGCTCCAGGCGGTCGAGGCGATGCGCCGGGTGTGCTCCGACTTCCACACCGAGCTCGGCACCGCCGCGCTGCAGTTCTCGCTGCGCGACGAGCGGATCGCCTCGACCGTCGTCGGCATGAGCCGGCCGGGGCGCGTCGCCCGCACCCTCGACCTGGCGTCGGAGCCGCTGCCCGACGCGCTGTGGCCCGCGCTCGAAGCCCTGGTCCCGCCGGCGCACGTCTGGCTCGACGCATGAGCCGCGTCGTGGTGACCGGCGGGAGCGGCAAGCTCGGGCGCGCGGTCGTCGAGGACCTCGCGACGCACGGGTACGACGTGGTCAACGTCGACACGGCCCTGCCGCCCGCCGACCAGAAGGCGGTGTTCAGCCGCGTCGACCTCACCGACCTGGGCGAGGTCACCGAGGCGTTCACCGGCATCGACGACCGCTACGACGGCGTCGACGCGGTGGTCCACCTCGCGGCGATCCCCGCGCCCGGTCTGCGCCCGAGCGGTGCGACGTTCGCCAACAACGTCGTCGCCACCCACCACGTGTTCAGCGCCGCCCGCCGCGCCGGCATCAGGAACGTCGTCTGGGCGTCCAGCGAGACCGTCCTCGGGCTGCCGTTCGAGACACCGCCGCCGTACGTCCCCGTCGACGAGGAGTACGCCGTCCGCCCCGAGAGCACCTACTCGCTCGGCAAGGCCGTCGAGGAGGAGATGGCCCGGCACTTCACGCGCTGGGACCCGTCGCTCAAGCTCATCGGCCTGCGGTTCTCCAACGTCATGGACGTCGCCGACTACGCCGCGTTCCCGTCGTTCGCCGCCGACCCCCGCAGCCGCATCTGGAACCTCTGGGGCTACATCGACGCCCGCGACGGCGCCCTCGCGGTCCGGCTCGCGCTCGAGAGCGACCTGACCGGGTTCGAGGCGTTCATCGTCGCTTCCCCCGACACCGTCCTGGAGCGCCCGTCCGCCGAGCTCGTCGCCGAGTACTTCCCTGACGTCCCGGTGCGCCGACCGATCGAGGGCCGCGAGACCCTGCTGTCCATCGACAAGGCCCGTCGCCTGCTCGGCTACGACCCGCAGCACACGTGGCGCGACGAGGTCTGATCGTCGAGCCTCCGGGCTAGCCCATCGGTTCGAGCAGTGCGAGGGCACGGTCTGTGACCGCCTGGGCGACAGGGATGTCGACGTCAGGATCGCCCAGGTCCTCCGCGCTGCGCGCGAGAGCCAGCAACGTGTCTTTCACGACGCCAGCGGCCGTCTCGGCCGACAGCCCCCAGACCTCGGCCTCAGCGGTGAGGTGGTCGGCGGTGATGTAGGGCAGGTAGACCTGCTGGTCGACCGCGTGACCGGCGTGCCGCAGGCGCGACGCGACGAGGAACACCGGCGCGACGTCGTACAGCGGCGTCATCGAGACGTTCGCGGACCGGCTGATGTGCACGGAGTAGTTCTTCGAGTGCGCGTCCCCGTTGCCGATCGCTGCGTTGAACGTCACCTGTGCGAGCAGGTCCGACAGGAACGCGACAGGGTCGAGCGCCTCCGGCGCCGCGAGGGCCGCCAGTGCTGCCAGCCGGCGCTCGCCCGTGCTTGCCTCGTACTTGTCCCGGGCGGCGAGGCCGAGTGCCTGCGTGAAGTCCTCCTGGTGGCTGCGGCGGCCGTCGCGGCGGTCGAACCTCTCGACGACGAGCGCCTCCCGCCCCGCGAACGTCTGCAGGTCCGCCGTGGCGGCCCGAAGTCCGGCGTTCGCGGCGAGCCGGAGCGCCCAGTGCTCGTACCGGATGATCTGGGGGACGACGACCTGCGTGCTGGTCGGCTCGGGCTTGATGAGGTGCGTCGACATCGCACCTGCCGACGGCCACGCCCAGCCCTCCGCGGTCCTGGTGAGAAGCACCTTGTCCTGGACACCGCCCAGGGACGCAGACACCTCCAGGCCGTCCCGGGCGGGGTGGGTGGGCAGGTCACGCACGATCTCGTCGACCTGCTCGCCGGTCAGCGGCGACAGGATGCCGTCTCCGGCCGTGTCGTCGCCGCTGGTGAACTGGATCGCGCCGGCGCACTCGCGTCCGATGTGCGCGAGCAGCGCGAACCCGTCGCCGGGGCGGATCGAGTGCTTGCGCTCGAGGACTGCGCGGACGGTCCCCTCGGGAAGGAGGTTGTCGCAGAACCGTTCGAGCGCATCGCCCTGGACGCGCTTGTCCGTCAGAGCCAGTGACAGGGAGAGCGGGCGTGCGCCGAAGCCGTAGGTACTGAGCGCGGCCTCGGTGAACCGCAGGCGGAGGCGGGCGTTGCGGAGCTGTTCGAGCTCGCCGACGACCTGACCGTGCAGCCACACGGTCAGGATGCTCATCGGGGCGGCTCCACGGTCACGGTCGACCCGCGGGGGACCATGACCAGCTCGTAGCCCTGGACGTCGAGGAGCTGCATGAGCGTGTCCACCTGGGGGCTCGTGCCGCGCTCGAGGCGTGACAGGTGCGGGCGTGAGGAGCTCACGCGCGCCGCCAGCTCGCTCTGGCTGGTGCCCGCTCGCTGTCGGATGGACTGGAGCGCGACACCCAGTGCGCGCTTGGTTCGCGCGCGATACCAACGCATCTGCACAGATTCATCGGGACCTTCCATAAGGATGAATCCTAACAGATTCATTCCGAGTCACAGCCAGATTGAATCTCACCAGATGCAAGGTGCGCACGGTGACCGCATCGACCTACGACGTCCGACGTCGATTCGGAGCGAGGCTCGACCGCAGCCGTTCGAACCACCGGTGCTGGACCGCCGGAAGCTCCAGGCGGAGGGCGCCGGCGCAGGCATCCAGCACACGGTCCCGGTCGAGCGTCCCGTCGGCGACCAGGCGCTCGATGCTCGCCTGCCAACCCTGGCCCGCGTTGCCGCGGTAGCGGTCGAGGTAGGCCAGGTTCACGCGCTTCGTCCCAGGGACCTCGAAGATGCGCCAGAACGTCGACTCGCGCAGCTCGTCGTCGGTGGTCAGCGCGTCACACAGGACCGACGCGTCCATGCCACCTCCCAGCGCGTTGACCATGGCGAGCACGTACTCGTCGTCGTGCTCGAGCGAGTACTCACCGTGCCGCTCACGCCAGCGAACGACCTGGAAGTACGGCTCCCAGACCTGCGTCGTGGCGAGCGCGTGGACGAGGCTGCGGCCCGTCCCGTCGCCCATCCGGTCCAGGTCGGTCACCAGGTGCCGAAGGTGTCGAGGCAGCCTCCGTCGCGACTCTCCCCCGGCCGACCGCATGCGCGTCATGGTAGGCGCGCGGGGGACGGGCCGGCCGTCGATGCGAGCACCTCACCCGGCACCGGGGGTATCAGGAACGGGACGAGGCACCCATTCCGGGCACACCTCGATCCCCAGGAGCCCCCTGATGAGCAGCGCCGTGCCGTTCGCCTTCCTCGTCCACCCGCGTGCCCGCATCGCGGAGGACCTGGCCCGCGCGTGGCGTCCGCTCGGTCGGCTGCCGGAGGGCCTCCTCGACTCCGCGGTGCGGCGGTTGCCGCTCCCGTCGTACGACATGGCGCGGGTGCACCTCGACTCGGCGATCGTCGGTCACGTGCTGCTCGTCCCGTTCGGGGCGAAGCACCTGCTGTCGGAGCCGCACGAGGGCCGGGCGCGCGTCGGTCGGGCGATCGACCACGCCGTCCGGGTCGGTGCGGGGGTCGTCGGGCTCGGGGCGCTCACGGCGACGGTCACGGCCGGGGGAGCGACGCTGCGCCGTCGCACGGACATCGGCGTCACCAACGGCAACGCGTACACGGCAGCCATCGTCGAGGACCAGCTCATGGACCTGCTGGCGGACCTGACGGACCGGCGGGTGGCCGTCGTGGGCGCGACCGGCTCCGTGGGCACCACGCTGGTCCGCCTGCTCGCGCAGTCCGGTGCGGTCGACTCGCTGCTGCTCGTCGCGCGCGGTCGGGCCAAGCTCGACGCGCTCGCCGCGGAGGTGGGCCGCCGCGTGCCGACGACGACGTCGACCGACATCCACGACGTGCGCGACTGCGACGCCGTGGTCCTGCTCACGGCGTCGGCCGACGCACTGCTCGGCGCCGAGCACCTGGCGCCCGGCGCGCGCGTCCTGGACGCGACCCAGCCCCGCAACACCTCGCCGGACCTCGCCGCAGCCCGCCCGGACGTCACTCTCGTCGACGGCGGCGTCGTGCAGGTGCCCGGCATGCACCTGCGCGGAGGGGACATCGGGCTGCCGCGCGGGCAGGCGTACGCGTGCTTCGCGGAGACGTTCCTGCTCGGGCTCGCCGGGCACGTCGGGCACTTCTCGACGGGCGTCCCGACGCTCGACCACGTCGCGCACATCCGCGGCCTGGCCGACCGGTTCGCGCAGCACGGGTTCCGCGCGGCCGCACCGGCGAGCTTCGGCCGGCCGCTCGCAGGTGTCCGGTGAAGCGCGTCGTCATGCTCGGCGGCGGTTACGTGACGCTGCACGCGTACGGCGCCATCGTCCGGCGGCTGCGCGGCGAGCTGCGCCGGGGCGAGGTCGAGATCGTCGTCATCAGCGCGGACACGGTGCACAACTTCCACGGGTTCACCGGCGAGGTCGTCGCGGGGCTGCTGCCGATCGGCCTCACGCAGACGCCGCTGGCGGAGGCGATGCCGAAGGCCCGGGTGCTGCACGCGCGGGTCACGCACGTCGACCTCACGACGAGGACGGTCCGGTTCACCGGCGGCGAGCTCACCTACGACGCACTCGTCGTCGGCACCGGGGGACGCGAGCCGCTCGACGCGGTCGACGGTCTCGCCGGGAACGGGCTCACCCTGCGCGGACCGGGCGACCTGGCCGACCTGCTGCAGCGGGTGCGCGTCGTCGACGCTCCCGTGGTGGTCGTCGGCGGCGGGCTCGCGGGGGTCGAGCTCGCCGCCGCGCTCGCGGCCCGCGTGGCGCAGGTCGTGCTGGTGCAGTCGGCGGACCGGGTGGTGCCCGCGCTGCACGCCGAGCACCCGCGACTGGCCGCACGCTGCACGGCGGAGCTCACGCGGCTCGGTGTCGACGTCCGCACCGGCGTGCGGGTGGACGCGGTCGACGACGACTCGGTGACGCTGTCCGACGGCTCCGAGATCAGGACGCACGTCGTCCTGGCGACCACCGGTCAGCGGGCGGTGGCCCTGCCCGGCCTGGACTCCCTGCCGCGCGACGACCGCGGCCGGCTGGTGACCACCCGCGACCTGCTCGTCGCGCCCGACGTCTGGTCCGCCGGTGACGCCGCGTCCGTCGCGCACCCGCGCAGCGGCCTGCCCGTCACGGCGAACGCGCTGTGGGCGATCAAGGCGGGGGACCAGGTGGGCCGCAACGTCGCGCACACGCTCCGGGGCCGGGCGGGCAAGCCGTTCCGGTACCTCGGGCTCGGTCAGGCGGCGTCGTTCGGGGTCGGCCGCGGGGTCGCGGACCTGTACGGGTTCCCGCTCACCGGGTGGGTGGCGTGGCTGATGCGGGTCGGGTTCTTCCTGCGTTTCATGCCGTCACGCGGCCGTGCGGTGCGGGTCCCGGGCGAGCTCGTCCGACGCTCACGGAGCACCCGGATCCCGGCGCGGGTGGTCGTCCCGCGCTGAGCCCGGCCGACCACGTGACAGGGTTGGCCCATGGCGGACACGGAAGGGACGACGTTCCTCGCGCCCGGCGAGCCGGTCGACCTGGACAACTGCGCTCGCGAGCCCATCCACGTGCCGGGCAGCATCCAGCCGCGCGGGGTCTTCCTGGCCGTCACGGAGCCGGACCTGGTGGTGCGGCACGCGTCGGAGAACGTGCCCGAGATCCTCGGGCACGCGGTCGCCGACGTCCTGGGCCACCCCCTGGAGCGCGTGCTCGGGGCCGACGCAGCCGGCGCGATCGAGCACCACGTCCGCACGTGGGGCAACCTCCGAGCCCGCAACCCGGTGCTGGTCACGGTGGGTGGCGTCGAGCTCGACGTGGTCCTGCACCGCATCCTCAGCGGCGAGAGCACCCTGCTGATCGTCGAGCTGGAACCCGCGTCGGGACCGCGCCCGTTCTCGTTCCCGAACACGTACCAGGCGGTACGGGGTGCGGTCGAGCAGCTCAACCACGCGCACGACCTGGCGCAGCTCTACGAGATCACCGCGCGTGAGGTCCGGGCGCTCACGGGGTTCGACCGTGTGATGATCTACCGCTTCGACGACGAGTACAACGGCGAGGTCGTCGCGGAGGCCAGGCGCCCGGACCTCAACCCGTTCCTGGGCCTGCACTACCCCGCGTCCGACATCCCGCCGCAGGCTCGCGCGCTCTACGAGCAGAGCTGGGTGCGGCTCATCTCCGACGTCGGCTACACCCCGGCACGGATCGTGCCGGGTCTCGACGAGGAGACAGGCCTGCCGCTCGACCTCACGCACTCGATCCTGCGCAGCGTCTCGCCCATCCACATCGAGTACCTGGGCAACATGGGCGTCGCCGCGTCGATGTCGATCTCGCTGCTGCGCGACGGCCGGCTCTGGGGGCTGATCGCGTGCCACCACTACTCGGGCCCGCACGACCCTCCGTACGGGGTGCGTGCAGCGGCGGAGTTCCTCGGCTCCAGCCTGTCGCTGCGTCTGGTGGCGCGCGTCGAGGAGGACGAGCTCGAGGCCCGTGTCCGTGCGGCGCAGACCCTGACGGTGCTGCTGAGCGCCGGCCGGGACCACGACCGCGCGCTGGCGTCCACCCTCGTCGGCAGGACGTCCGTGCTCGACCTCGTCCCGGCGCAGGGTGCGGTCGTCTGCGCGGACGGCGTCGTCGACCACGTCGGGCGCGTCCCCGCCGACCCCACGGCCCTGCTGGCGTGGGTGGCGGAGCAGGACGCCGAGGTCGTCGTCCGCGACGCTCTGCCCGAGCAGGAGCCCGCGCTCGCCGCGCACGTCCCGGAGGTCGCCGGCCTGCTCGCCCTGCGCCTCCCCGACGGGCAGTCGGTCGTGTGGCTCCGGCACGAGGCGGTGCACAACGTCGACTGGGGTGGTGACCCGCACAACAAGGCGATCGCCACCCGCGAGGGCGACGACGTCCGCCTCAGCCCGCGCAAGTCGTTCGCGGCGTGGCGGGAGACCGTGCGAGGGCGCAGCGAGCCGTGGACCGAGCGGGAGGTGCGGTCCGCGGAGGAGCTGCGGGCGCGCCTGCTGGAGGTGCTCCTGGAGCGGTCACGGCTGCAGGTCCGGGCCGCCGAGACCGTGCAGCGCAGCCTGCTGCCGGCGACCGTCCCCGACCCGGAGGGCTGGTCTGTCCACGCCCGCTACGAGCCCGCCGCCGGTGGCAGGGTGGGCGGCGACTGGTACGACGCCCTCGAGCTCCCGGACGGACGGCTCGCGGTGGTGGTCGGTGACGTCGCGGGGCACGGGCTCTCGGCCGCGGCGGCGATGGGACAGCTCCGCAACGCGCTGCGGGCGTACCTGCTCCGCGGCGACTCCCCGGCGCAGACCCTCGCCTCGCTGGACCACGTGGTCCGCTGGACGATGCCGTTCGAGATGGCGACCGTCGTCGTCGCCCTCGTGGACCTGGCCGCGGGCGAGGTCGAGCTCTCGGTCGCGGGCCACCCGCGGCCCCTGCTCCTGTCACCCGGCGGTTCCGCGGAGCTGCTCGAGCTGCCCGTCGACCGGCCGCTCGGCGCCGGGACGGGCGAGCCGCCGACGACGACGCTGACCCTGCCTCCCGGTGGGGGGCTCGTGCTGTACAGCGACGGGCTCGTCGACTCCCGCCAGACCTCGCTGCGCGCGGGGCTGCGGCGTCTGCGCGCCCAGTTCGACGGGAGTGACGGGCGTCCCGTCGACATCGACGAGGTCCTGCGCGAGTGCCGCGACCCCGCGTCGGTGGACGACGTGACGCTGCTGCTGCTCTGCCGGGACGCCGACCAGTAGGGCGACGACGGACGGTCGGGACCGCACTCCGACCGTCCGCCGCCGCGATCGAGGGGTCAGTTCCGGGTGATGGTGAACGTGGACGTCGTGTTCTTGATGTCCTGCGCGTTGCCGCTCAGGCGCAGGTTGGTGAAGGTCACCGACCCGACCGCGGGCCCCTGACCCTGCTCCGGCATCTCGTTGACCCAGATGCCGAACCCGGACTTCGCGTCCCAGGCGTCGCCGCTCTTGCGGGCACCCGTGATCGACACGTTGGTGAACGTGGTGTCGGTGATCGGGTTCTGCGGCTGGCTGCCCACGTAGTTGGTCTGGAACATGATCCCGGAGTACGTCGGGTCGACGATGTCCACGTCGCTGACCCGGATGCCCTGGAACTTCTTCGAGGCGGAGAACACCCAGATCGCGGGGAACGTCTGGTTGCCCCAGAAGTGGCCGCCGGCGCGCACGATCGAGATGTTCTGGAAGCTCGTCGGTGCCGCGGAACCGAACTCGTCCATCGGGTACCCGAAGTCCAGCGAGCTGATCGTGATGCCGGAGTACACGAGCGTGTCCGCGATGTAGATGTTCCGGAACACGTTCCCGTACCCGCCGTAGACGGCGAGGCCCGCCGCGCGCCAGGTGACCAGGGACGTCAGGTTCTCGTAGACGTTCCCTGTCTGGCCGGTCCCGCCCGCGTCGGTGGCCGCGAACAGGGCGAACGAGTCGTCACCCGTGCCGCGCGCCTCGATGTTGGCGACGCGGTTGTTCGCGCTGCCGTTGGTCATGTTGATGCCGTCGGCGAACGTGTTCCGGATGCGCGAGTTCGTGATGGTGCTGCTGTCCATGTTGGACGCCCAGAACATGCAGATCATGTGCTCGACCCAGAGGTCGTCGACCGTCATGTTGGCGACGTTGGTGAAGTCCAGCACCTTGCCCGGGCCGTCGATGCGGCTGGTGTAGTTGCCGAAGTAGGCGAACCCGCGGAACTTCGAGCCGTTGGACGACGCCTCTGCACGGAAGCCGACGTCGGTGTTCTCCTGGCCCGTGGGCGCGAAGAACCGGGTGAACCAGGGCCCGGCGCCGACGATGTCGACCGCCTTGCCGTACACCTGGAACTTGCTCGACGTGCTGTAGTCCCCGGCGGGCAGGTACACGCCCTTGATCGCCCCGGTGGTGTCCATGCGCGCCCGGTCGAGCGCGTTCTGCACGTCCTGGTGCGTGAAGCCGGTGGGCTGCACGTACTGCGCCGGGTTCGGGTTCGGCTTGGCGGTCGCCAGCTCGGTGTTGATGAAGTCGATCGTCACCGGCTGCGGGTTGCTCGCGGTGCGCTGCAGGCGGATCGTGGCGCCGGCCGGGACCGTGGTGCCGAGCAGGGTGCTGGCCTCGTCGTAGATGTGCCGCGGTCCTCCCGAGCCCGGCTGGTTGTTCGGGTTGGTCTCGTTGCCGTACAGCCACGCGAACCGTGACGTCAGGTCGAGGCGCTTGAGGAACGTGCCGTTGACGACGATGTCGATGCTGCCGCTGGCCCCGGTCCCGGCCGCGTTGTCCGGGATGGAGAAGCGCGTGACCAGCGTGTTCGTCGGATTCTTCGTCGTCCATTCCACGTAGGAGCCGACGGCGGACAAGGTGGCGGCACGTCGCCCCGACGCTTCGCCGGCCAGGTCGCCGACCGTGCGGTTGGGGCCGACGAGCACCGCGCCGCCGCCCGTGCGGCCTTCCTCGGACTCGTACATGTCGAACGGCAGGCGCGCACCGCGACCGACGAAGATCCCGCTGGTGACCACGTTGTTCGCCTGCTTGCCGGGCACCTCGGTGGAGTCTGCGGCCACCGCGCTGGACACGTCGTACGTGCCGTTCCCGGCGGTCCAGGTGCCCAGGTTCACCGACCCGCTCGTCGCCCCGGCGGCGATCGCGCCGCCGATCGAGCCGGTGAGCGTCCTGACCACGGTGCCCGTCGTCGAGTCCTTGATCGTGACCGTCAGGCCGTGCGCGGCGGTCGACGTCGCGATGGTGCCGTTGTTGGCGACGGCGCCTGTGAACGTCACGACCGCGCCCGCGGCGGGGTTGCTCGGCGACCAGCTGACCACGGGGACCAGGTCGGAGCTCTGCACCGGCGAGACCACGAGCTTCGTCGGGTTGCTGAAGGCGTTGTTCGACTCGTTCTGCTCGACCACGGTGTTCGCCGGGTCGACGGTGGCGCCGATCGTGTACGAGCCGGCCGCCCGGGCGCCGATCGATCCCGTGACGGTCGCGGTGGCGCCGGCGGCCAGGGCGCCGACGTTCGCGGTGACGGCGTTCTGCCCGTCGACCTGGAACGCGAGGGTCGTGGCCGCCGACGCGGACGTGCCGACGTTCCTCACCGTCGCGGTGAGGGTGACCGGGGTGGACTCCGTCGCGTTGGCCGTCCCCGTCACCCCGGTGACGGTGAGGTCCGGGTTGGGGGCCGCCGCGCCGAACACCTGGAGCTCGGCCACCTGGCCGTTGCCGGCGCCCGTGTTGCCCGTGAAGACGAGCCGGACGTCGGTCGCGGTGCCGCTGACGGGCACGGTGACGGTGTTGCCGGTGGACGGGCTGAACGCCCGGCCCGCGGACGTCGCGAGCGTGGTGAACGCCCCGGTCCCCGTGCGGCCCTGCACCTCGAACGTCTGGGTGCGGTTGCCCCACGCGCCGTCCGGGTTGAGCTTGACCGTGACGGCCGACAGCTGGCTGGCCGACGCGAGCGTCACCGTGAGGTTGCTCGGGTACTGGCCGCCCGCACCCTCCCAGTAGGTGCCGAGGTTGCCGTCGACCGCGTTGCCGGCGCCGTAGGTCCACTCGGTGGAGGACGCGGCGATCGGGCGGCTGAGCGCGAGGTTCTGGCCGGTGGGCGGGGACGTCGTCGTCGGGGTGGGTGTCGGCGTGCTGGTGCCGTGGACCTCGAGCTCCGAGAGCTGTCCTGCGGGCCAGCCGGTGTTGCCGGTGATGCTCAGCCGGACGTACCGCACGGAGGTGTCGGTGACGTCGACGTTCACGGTGTTGGCCTGGCCGGGGTCGAACGTGTAGCCGGCCTGGCTCTTCAGGGTGCTGAACGTGGTGCCGTTGGTGGAGCCCTGCACGGTGATCGTCTGCGTGCGGGCGCCCCACGCGCCCGTCGGCAGCTTGAGGGTCAGGTCGGTGACCGTGGCGGCGCTGCCGAGGTCCACCTGCACCCACTGCGGGAACTGGTTGTTGGTCGACTCCCAGTACGTGGCCTGGTTCCCGTCGGTGACGTTGCCCGCGCCGTAGACGTCCGCCGTGCTGCTGGCGGTGGCGGGCTTGCCCGCGGCGAGGTTGGGCTCGGCGGCCGTCGCGCTCGGCGCCACCAGCGCGAGGCCGAGCGGTACGACGAGCGCAGCCGTGGTGGCGCCCGCGACGGCGAGCCTGACGTTCCTTCTCATGGGTCGTCCTCGTTCTCCCGCGTTCTGCGGGCTCGGCGCCGGGCGGGCTGCTCGGACCGAGGACCTGCGCGCCCGGCTCTGGACGCGCGGGACCGGCCCGCCGGGGGCGTCGGTGCCCCGTCGGCGCGAGCACGGCGGTGAACTGCGGAGCTGTTTTTCGGGCATGGCTTTCTTGCACGACGTAGCCGAGTCGTCCGACTGTTGCGACCCTGCACACCACTTTGTGCGCAGTCCTTGTCGAGTTTTTGCGGCTTCGTGACCAGACACTACGAAGCACGGTCGGGGGAGTCAAGGGATGGCGCGAAATGGGCACAGCAGCCTGTGACTGCACGCGCTCCCACGGCCAGGTACCGTCCCCCCGTGACGCTCCGACGAACCCTGGCCCGCGCCTACTGGCGAGTGAGCCGCTGGACCCTGCAGACGGAACGCGTGCCCGTCGACGGTGCCGGGCTGTTGATCGGCGCGCCCCACACGTCGAACTGGGACTTCATCCTCATGCTGGCGATCTCCGGCGAGGCCGGCCTGAAGATCCGCTGGCTCGGCAAGCACCAGCTCTTCACAGGCCTCGCCGGACCGCTGATGCGCGGGCTCGGCGGCATCCCGGTGGACCGTCGGGACCCCGCGGGTCTGGTCGACGAGCTCGTGGCGCGGATCCAGGGCGGCGACCGGTTCTACCTCGTCGTCACGCCCGAGGGCACGCGCAGCGGCTCGGGCTGGAAGTCGGGGTTCTACCGGATCGCCCGCGCCACCGACCTGCCGGTCACCCTCGGGTACGTGGACCGGACCACGATGACCGCCGGGCTCGGACCGACTCTGCGGCTGACCGGCGACGTCGCCGCCGACATGGACGTCGTGCGCGCCTTCTACGCCGACAAGTCCGGCTTCGCGCCCTCCCGCCGGACCGAGCCGCGCCTCCGGGAGGAGCTCCCGGAGGCGCCCTGACCTCAGGCGAGCGAGCGGAAGAACGCGTCGACGTCCTCGACCAGCACGTCCGTCGCCTCGTGCGCTGCGTAGTGGCCGGGGGTGTCGTAGACGTTCCAGCGCACGATGTTCGCGTGGTCGCGGTGCGCGAACCGGCGGACCGACAGGAAGTCGTTGGTCGAGCCGGCGAGCGCCGTGGGGGTGGTGGTCGGGCCGGCCGGGTGCTCCGTCGAGTCGGTCATCTCCTTGTAGAAGCGGATCGACGAGCCGGCGGTGCGCGTGAACCACGAGACCGCGACGTTGGCGACGACGAACTCGTCGTCCAGCCCGACCATGAGCTGGCCGTTCCAGCCGAGCAGCCCGGTCGGGGAGTCCGCGAGCGCGTGCGCGAGGGTCTGCGGCTGCTGGGACTGGAGCACGTTGAACGCGCCCATCGACTCCCAGAACCACTGCAGCTTCGCCATCGCCGCCTGCTCGTCCTCGGTGAGGTCTGCCAGCTCCGCCGGGTCACCCGACGGGAACGAGAACAGCTGGGTGACGTGCACGCCGATGACGTGCGGGTCGATCCGGCCGAGCTCGGGGGAGATCATCGAGCCGGCGTCGTTGCCCACGGCGCCGTAGCGCTCGTAGCCGAGGCGTGCCATGAGCTCCTTCCAGGCGCGGGCGGTCCGGGGGATGTCCCAGCCGCGGTCGGTCGTCGGCCCGGAGAACCCGAAGCCCGGCAGCGAGGGGATGACCAGGTCGTAGCCGGCGGCGGTGAGGGGCTCGATCACGTCGAGGTACTCGACGACGGACCCGGGCCAGCCGTGCGTGAGGATCAGCGCGACGGGGTCGGCCGCGCCGGAGCGGACGTGCAGGAAGTGGATGCTCTGCCCGTCGATCTCGGTGGTGAACTGCGGGTACGCGTTGAGGCGCGCCTCGAGCGCGCGCCAGTCGAAGGTCGTGCGCCAGTGCTCCGCCCACGCCTTCACCTGGCTGAGGGCGACGCCGTAGTCGCTGCCCGAGCCGGGGAGCTCGTCGGTCCACCGGGTGCGGGCGAGCCGGTCCTGGAGGTCGTCGAGCTCGGCCTGCGGGACATCGACGCGGAAGGGCTGGATGGTGGACATGGCGGCCTCCTCAAGTTGGAACGGAACGTACCGTTCCGCTGAGAACGAGAGTAGCGGAATGAATCATTCCGTTCAAGTGCTAGCGTCCTCGTCATGACCACTCCCCTGAGCGGGCGCAAGGCCCAGGCGGCGCGCAACGACGAGGCGATCCTGGCGGCGGCGCGGACCGTGTTCATGCGCTCGCCCGATGCACCGATCTCGGCGGTCGCGCAGGAGGCCGGCGTCGGGATCAGTGCGCTCTACCGCCGGTTCGCCGGCAAGGAGGACCTGCTGGCCACCCTCTGCGCCGACGGGCTGCGGCGGTTCATCGCCGTCGCCGAGCGTGCCGCGCAGCTGCCGGACCCGTGGGAGTCGTTCGTCGCGTTCGTCGGCGGCGTGATCGAGGAGGACACCCACTCGCTGACCGTGCACCTCGCCGGCACGTTCACGCCGACCCCCGAGCTCCGCGGGCTCGCGCAGCAGGCCAGCGACCTCGGCGACGCGATCTTCGGTCGCGCCGTCGCCGCAGGCGCGGTCCGCGCGGACCTCGTGACGGAGGACGTCGCCATGATCTTCGAGCAGGTCACCGCCGTCCGCCTCGACGACCCCGGGCGCACGCGCGTCCTGCGGGCGCGGTACCTCGCGCTGCTGCTCGACGCCGTGCGCCCCGCAGCCCGGACCGAGGCCCTGCCCGGCCCTGGTCCCACCGGCCCCGAGCTCGGTGCGCGGTGGGTCCCGCGCTGAGCAGGCCGGTGTCGGAGGGTGTCGCTACGGTCGGGACGCATGGACGAGTTCGACTGGTCGATCCTCAGCATCCCCACGCCCCGCGCCGTCGTCCGCGGACAGCTCGAGTTCTCCTGGTGGGAGCTCGGGCAACGGCTCGAGACCGTCACGCAGGACGAGTTCACCTGGGAACCCGGACCCGGGGCGCTGAGCGTCCGCCGTCGCGAGGAGTCCACCGCGCCGCGGACGTTCGGCGTCGGCGAGTGGGTGGTCGAGTGGCCCGCGTCGGGGGACGACCACCCCGGTCCCCGGACGATCGCCTGGCTGGTCGCGCACCTGACCGACGTGCTCACCGAGCGCTACGAGTGGACGTTCGGCGACCACGCGGCCCGTCGCGAGACCCTCACGTACTCCGGTGAGGTCGGACCGGCCGTCGACGGGCTGACGCGCGTGGCAGACCTCTGGCGGGCGGGCATCGCGGAGATGTCCGACGACGACATCTTCACCGTCGGGTTCAGCCAGGCCAACGAGATCGACCAGCAGTCGCCGTTCGCGCACCTCGTGGCGCACATCAACCGCGAGATCATCCACCACGGCTCCGAGATCAACACGTTGACGGACCTGTACCGCGTGCGAGGAGGAAGCCATGTCCGATAACCACGTCGCCCGAGCGACGGTCCAGGTCCCCGCGTCCGCCGAGGCGGTCTGGGACACGCTCGTCGACCCCGACGCGACCTGGATGATGGGCGCCCAGGTGCGCAGCACCTACGTCGTCGGTGTGCCCATCACGTTCCACGGCGAGTGGGACGGCAAGCCGTTCGAGGACCACGGCGAGATCCTCGAGGTCGATCGCCCGAGGCGCCTGCGGTACACCCACTGGTCACCCCTCAGCGGACAGCCGGACGTGCCCGAGAACTACCACCACCTGAGCTTCACCTTCGAGGAGCACGACGGCTCCACGCAGGTCACGCTCGAGCAGGACGGCAACGGCTCGGCGGAGGAGGCGGAGCACGCGACCGCCAACTGGGAGCAGGTCCTCGGGGCGCTCCGGGACGCGGTCGCTCCGGATGCGGGCGCCGGGCGTGCGACGTAGCGTCGACCCGTTGCCAACCCGAGAGGAGTGATTCTGATGGGTCTCGACGACAAGATCAGCAACGCTGCGGAAGAAGCCAAGGGCAAGGTCAAGGAATCGGCCGGCAAGGCGACTGACGACGAGCGTCTCGAACGAGAAGGCAAGGCAGATCAGGCCAGCGCGAACATCAAGCAGGCCGGCGAGAACGTCAAGGACGCGTTCAAGTGATCTGAGGAACGACGCGAAGGCCCCCACCTCGGTGGGGGCCTTCGTCGTGTCCGGGCGCGGCGTTCGATGGATCGGCGGTCGTCCCCGCCGGCGATCGTAGATTCGCAACACCCGTTGCGCAACGACCCTTGCGCAAGGAGCGTTGCGAGTTCTACCCTTGACGCATGAGCACTCCCGAGGCCGGCGACACCCGCCACAGCCCGAGCGACCCGGAACGCATGCGAGCCCTCGCGCACCCGCTGCGGCTCGCGCTCCTGCAGTTCCTGGACGACGTCGGCGAGGCGACCGCGACGCAGTGCGCCAGGCACACGGGGGAGTCGGTGGCCAACTGCTCCTTCCACCTGCGCCTGCTCGCCCGCTACGGCTTCATCGAGCCGGCGGAGCCGCGCGGCCGCGAGCGGCCGTGGCGCAGCGCCGAACGCACCCACTTCGAGCCCGACCCGTCGGTACCCGGATCGATCCGCGCCGTCGTCGGTCTGGCCGAGGCCACCGCCCGCCAGGAGGTCGAGGGGTTCGTCGGCTTCCTGCGCGAGCGCGCCGACCGGGCAGACGAGCTCGCCGGCATCCCGCTGCCCGTCTCGTTGACCAAGGACAGCTACTGGGCCACGCCCGCGGAGACCGAGGAGCTCCAGCAGGCGATGAACGACCTGCTCGCCCCCTACGTCCGTCGCGTCCGGGACGCGGCGGACCGACCGGCCGGCGCACGCCTCATGCGCTGGTTCGCGACCAGCCACCCCGACCTCGCGTTCCCTCCCGCACCAGGTCCGGAGGCGTCCGACGCCCCCGACGCGGCCCCCGAGCCGCCCGAGCCGCCCTCGCCCGACAAGGAGGCGTGACATGGTCGCGCTGACGTACGACGTGCGCACCGTGCGCATCCCCGTCCCCCGGATCGTTCTCCCCGTCCGCGCGCCGCGCAGGCCCGCCCGTCACGCCCTCGAGCCGTGGCAGCACGCCGAGCGCACCGCGGCCGAGCGGCGCCTTGACGCCCACCGCGACGCGGCGCTCGCCGCCCACCGCTGACAGGTCACGCCACCGAGCAATCCGGGTGCTCGTCGGCGACGAACCACGGGTGCCCCATCCTCGCCGGACGACAGGATCCGATGTCCCCCGCCCAGCTCTGCGCGCCCCCGGCGCGGCCCGCCGAAGCGCGGGCCGCCGGACCGTGGGGCACACTGGCCCGCGTGGAGCGAGGACCGGACGAGGCCGACGCGCCCCGCTCCGCCGAGTCCCTGCTCTCGGACGTCGCGCGGGGTGACGACGCGGCGTTCGCGCTCCTGTACGACACGCTCGGCCGCGGCGTGTTCGGCACCTGCCTGGGCGTCCTGCGGGACCCGGACCACGCCGCCGAGGTCGCGCAGGAGGTGTGGGTCGAGGTCTGGCGCACCGCAGCGCGGTTCGACGCCGGGCGCGGCTCCGCGCGGACCTGGACCCTGACGCTCGCCCACCGGCGCGCCGTCGACCGCGTCCGAGCGGTGCAGGCCCAGCGCGACCGTGACCAGCGCGTCCTCGACGGGAGCGCCGAGCGCGAGTTCGACGTCGTCGCCGACGAGGTCGAGTCCGCCCTCGAGCAGGTCCGCGTCCGCGACTGCCTCGGCACCCTGACCCCCACGCAGAAGCAGGCGGTCGTCCTCGCCTACTACGGCGGGCGGACCTACCGTGAGGTGGCCGACGAGCTCGCCGCACCGCTGCCCACGGTCAAGACGCGGATCCGGGACGGCCTGCTCCGCCTGCGCGACTGCCTGGGGGTGACGACATGAGCGACTCGTTCTCCTCCGACGACGTGCGCTCGCTCCTCGGCGCCTACGCGCTCGACGCCGTCGACGCGGACGAGCGAGCCGCCGTCGAACGTCTCGTCGCCACCGACCCGTCTGCCGCCGCCGAGCTGGCACAGCTGCTCGCGGTCGCGGCCACCCTGGGCGACGCCGTCGCCGGCGAACCCCCGGCCGCGCTGCGGTCCGCCGTCCTCGCCGCCGTCCCCGGCGTCTCGCAGCTCGGTCCGCTGCCAGGCCCCCAGGAAGTCCGGCCCGACCCGCGGCCGACCGCACCCGACCTCCCGACGACGCCCGCCGACGCGGCACCCGACCTCCCGGCGCGGGCCGACGACACGGTGGGGCTCGGAGCCGGGGCCCCGGACGTCGGCCCCGGCGCCACGGGCGGACCCGGTGTCACGTACCTCGCCGACCGTCGCCGCCCGTCGCGCACCCGCTGGCTGGCCGTCGCTGCCGCGCTCGTCGTCGGCGCCGCCGTGCCGACCGCGCTCGCGGTCCAGCAGGCGCAGCGGGCGACCCAGGCCGAGGAGCAGCAGCAGGCGCTCGCGGACCTTCTGACCGACCCGTCGGCGGTCGTCGTGCACGGCGACGTCACCGGCGGCGGCACCGCGACGGCGATCCTCACCGACGACCGTGCGCTCTTCAGCGCGACCGGCCTGCCGGACCCGGGCGACGACAAGGCCTACCAGCTCTGGGTCGTCGACGCCGACGGTGCTGCCTCCGCGGGTGTGCTCGCCGACGACGCCGGAGCGGTCCGCCAGCTGACCGACGACTTCTCGACGGGCGACGCCCTCGCGATCACGATCGAGCCGGAGACCGGCTCCACCCAGCCGACGACCACCCCCCTGGTCGTCCTGAGCGCCACCTGACGGTCTGCCCGCCCACCACCCCCGGCCGGGTGCGAACCAACTCGTCGCTCCCGGCCGACCTCGTCCGTTGCAACCGACGAGCTGGGCTGCGACTGACGAGTTGGGCTGCGACCGACGGCCTCGGCTGCAGCGGACCAGTGGTTCCGGACGCGACGGAGCCCCCTCGCCGTACCCTGCGAGGGGGCTCCGCGGCTCGCCCGTGCCGGGGCGAGCGAGGACGGACCGGCCGCCGCAGGCGACCGGTCCGCCGGGTCGGTCACATCGTCGGCATGAGCACCGAGTCGATGAGGTAGACGGTCGCGTTGGCGGTGTGCACGCCGCCGCAGATGACGCTGGCACCGTTGACCATGAGCGAGTCGCCGGAGCCGGTGACCTCGACGGTGCCGCCCTGGACGGTGGTCTGCGTGCCCTCGACCATGTCCGGCGACAGCTGCCCGGGCACCACGTGGTACGTGAGGATCGAGGACAGCGTCGCGGCGTCGGTCTTGAGGGACTCGATGGTCGCGGGGTCGATCTTCGCGAACGCGTCGTCGACCGGCGCGAAGACGGTGAACTCGTCACCGTTCAGGGTGTCGACGAGGTTGACCTCGGGGTTCAGCTCGCCGGACACGGCCATGACGAGGGTCGTGAGGAGCGGGTTGTTCGACGCGGCGACGGCGACCGGGTCGGCCGACATGCCCGTCACGGAGCCGGGACCGTCGGGGACGGCGGCGGCGTAGTCGGCACACCCGGGGCCGACGAGGTCGGCCGCGGGGTCCGCGGTCATCGTGTCGTCCATGGGCGTCTCCGTCTCCATGGGCGCCTCCATCGACGCGGACGAGTCGGATCCTGCGGTGTCGTCGGCCGTGCCCGAGCTGCAGGCGGTCAGGGCGAGGCCCGTGACGCCGGCGAGCAGGACGGCGGCGATGCGGGTGCGGTTCGTGGTGCGCATGGTGGCTCTCCCTCGATTCAGGTCCGGGTGGGTACCCGCCCGGTCATCTCTCGGGTGGGGTTCGGGACCGTCGGGGGAGCGGATGGGTGGGATTGCCGACGAGTTCTCGGCGGCTCCTCGACCCATTCTCGGACGTCACGGCGGCGAACCCCCGCCATGGACCTGCTCACGCTCGCGCTCATCGGGCTCGTCGGTGGCCTCATCACCGGCATCTCGCCGTGCATCCTGCCTGTGCTGCCCGTGGTGTTCTTCGCGGGCGGCGTGGAGGGTGCACGCGGACGACCCACCGTGAAGACGACGGGGAACAACGCCAAGGGGGCGGCCGGTTCGGTGGGGGCGATGGCGCAACCGTCGTTCCTCTCGGGCGGCACCCGCGGCACGACCGGCACGTCCGGCACCGGGACGACCGGCGGTGCGAGCAGCGGCGGCGTCGCGACGCTCGACCGCCCTGCGCCCGGGGACCGGCGGCGCGACCGTGTCGCCGCGCGCCGTCCGTACCTGGTCATCGCGGGCCTGGTCACCAGCTTCACGCTGGTCACCCTCGTCGGCACGCTGCTGCTCAACCTGCTGGGCCTCCCGCAGGACCTGCTGCGCTGGGCGGGCATCGCGGTCCTGGCGCTGCTGGGTCTGGGGCTGCTGGTGCCGCGGTTCGAGGAGGTCCTGGAGCGCCCGTTCCAGCGGCTGACCCCGACGCGTGCGCCGGGTGCGTCGCGGGGCGGGTTCGTCCTGGGGCTGGGGCTCGGTGCGGTGTACGTGCCGTGCGCGGGACCGGTGCTGGCGGCGATCACGGTGGCGGGTGCGACGGGCTCGGTCGGACCGGGCACGGTGGTGCTGACGGTGTCGTTCGCGCTCGGTGCGGCGGTCCCGCTGCTGGTCCTGGCGCTCGCGGGCCGCCGGGTGGCCGAGCGCATCGCGGCCTTCCGCACGCACCAGCGGGGCATCCGGGCGGCGGGTGGGGCGCTGATGCTCGCGCTCGCCCTCGCGCTCGCGTTCAACCTCACCGACGCGATCCAGCGCGCGCTGCCCGGCTACACGGAGTCGTTGCAGGCGAGGGTCGCCGCGAACGAGACCGTGCGGGAGCAGCTCGACCTCGGCGGGCTGGTCACCGACGAGAACCGACAGCTGGCGGAGTGCAGCAACAACTCGGCGGTGCTCGAGGACTGCGGTCCCGCGCCGGAGATCCGGGGCATCGACACGTGGCTGAACACCCCGGACGGTGCGGCGGTCGACCTGGCGGACCTGCGGGGCAAGGTCGTGCTGCTCGACTTCTGGGCGTACTCCTGCATCAACTGCCAGCGCTCGGTCCCGCACGTGACGGCGTGGCAGGAGGCGTACGGCGACGCGGGCCTCGAGGTCATCGGCATCCACACGCCCGAGTACGCGTTCGAGCGCGAGACCCGCAACGTCGTCGACGGCGCGGAGCGGCTGGGCATCACGTACGCGGTGGCGCAGGACAACTCGTACGCCACGTGGACCGCGTACCGGAACCGGTACTGGCCGGCGCACTACCTGATCGACGCCGAGGGGCAGATCCGTCAGGTGTCGCAGGGCGAGGGCGGGTACGCCCAGACGGAGTCGCTGATCCGCGAGCTGCTGGAGCAGGCCGACCCCGGGGTGGAGCTGCCGGCCCGCACCCAGGTGGACGACGCGACGCCGGAGGGTGACGTCACGCAGGAGACGTTCCTGTCGGTCAGCAAGAAGTCGAACGTGGCCGGCGAGTACCGAGAGGGCGAGGCGTCGTACACGCTCCCGCAGGACCAGCCGGCGGACACCGTCGCGCTCGGCGGCACGTGGACGACGGACTACCAGGGCGCGACGGCGGGCGCGGAGGCGGCACTACGCCTGCGCTATCACGCGAAGGTGGTGCAGGTCGTGCTCGGAGGATCCGGGAGCGTCCGGGCGACCGTGCGGGACGAGGGCGGTGCGGTCGTGGACCGCGTGGAGATCGCCGTCAGCGGTTCACCGCGTGCGTACTCCCTGGTCACGGCCCCATCCATCGGCAACGGGACGGTCGAGCTGGCTGTCTCGCAGGGCGTTCAGGCCTTCTCGTTCACGTTCGGGTGACGCTCGCGCGGAGGCGCTCGAAAGTATCGGTGATACGTCCGACCGGGTGAAATGGACGCGTGTCCGATATTGGTCCGTTGACACGCTTCCACGGGCTCTCATGTTGCTCTAATGTCTGACTTGTCAGCGAAAACGGCAAACCCTCTGCGAAGAGGGGACGCAAAGCCACGGGACCTACATGGTCAGCCGGGCTACCGAACAGACAGGACCTGTCATGGACCAGCGTGGGTACTCAGCAGACCCGTCCGAGACCTCCACCCCGGCTTTTCCGGCTCCCCGCGTCAAGGCGTGGGCCGGGCTCGCTGCCCGTCGCAGCGTGATCGAGCTGGTGCCGGCGCAGCGCGAGCACGCGGCGGCCTGAGAGCGGTCTCGGCAAGCACGCCCGAGCTCTCTCCGCAGAGCTCGTCACAGAACCCCTCGGACCCGCCGGTCCGGGGGGTTCTGTGATGTCGCAGGTCAGGCGGTCGTGACTCTCGCATTTCGGGCGACTCGCCGTTAGCCTCGGCCTCAGCGGGCTTGCCAGTAGAGGACAGCCGCCGTTGAGAGAAGGTCACATGGACAGCTTTGCGCAGTGGTTCTGGCTGCTGATCTGGTGGTTCCTGTTCTTTGCCTACCTCGTCATCCTCTTCCAGATCATCGGGGACCTCTTCCGCGACCACGCACTGAGCGGGTGGTGGAAGGCTGTCTGGATCGTCTTCCTGATCGTCGTGCCTTTCCTCACGGCTCTGATCTACATCATTGCCCGCGGCAAGGGGATGGCGGAGAGGCAGATCCAGGCCGTGCAGCAGGCCAAGTCGGACACCGACAGCTACATCCGCGAGGTGGCGGGCAAGTCGCCTGCAGAGCACATCGCGGACGCGAAGGCGCTGCTCGACGCCGGCACGATCGACCAGAACGAGTTCGCCCAGCTGAAGGCCAAGGCGCTCGCCTGACCGACTCTCTCCGGGCCGGCACCGTACGGGTGCCGGCCCGTCTACAGCTCGCCGGTCTTCTGCAGGTACCGCATGGCCGCCCAGCCGATCGGGATCCGCAGCCAGTAGGTGGCCACGCGGAAGAGCACCGCGACCGACGTGGCGATACCGGCGTTGATGCCGGTGGTGGTGGTCAGCGCGGTGGCGAGGGCAAGCTCGATGGTGCCCATGCCGCCAGGCGTCGGGACCAGTGCTCCGGCCGTGTTGCCGGCCAGGTAGACGAGCGCCACCTGGATCAGGCTGGCCTCCTGCCCGAACGCGGCCAGGCTGGCGTCGAACGCGAAGATGAAGCCGAGCGTCATGAGCAGGTTGCCGCTGACGGCCAGCGCCAGACGCCACGGCTGCCCGAGCACCTCGATGAGCCGCGGCCACGTCTGCCGCAGGGTCGGCATCGTCTTGGCGAGCACCCACTGGCGGACCTTGGGCACCAGCAGCCCCGACGCGACGAGCGCGGCGACGATCCCGATGGCGAAGAGCACGCCCGGGGAGATCGGCAGTGCCGACTCGTTGGAGCCGGACGCGAGGCTGAGCACGAGGAGCAGTGCGAGGGTCACCACGAACTGGCTGACCTGCACCAGGGCGACGGTCGCTGCCGCGAGGCTCGTCGACACGCCACGCCGCGTGAGCATGCGGAGGTTGAGCGCGGCCGGGCCGATGCCCGCAGGAGCGGCCAGCCCGACGAAGGTCGCCGCGGTCTGCACCAGGGTCGCGCGCCAGAAGGGCAGCTTGACCGGGGAGAACGCGACGAACGCCAGCGCGGCACCGAACAGCGTGACGAGGCCGAGCGCGAACGCGACGACCGTCCAGCGCCAGTCGCCCTTGGACAGGGCGGAGGTGATCTCGTCGACGTTGATGCTGGTGATGACGAAGACGATCGCGACGATCGGCACCAGGATCGTGAGCACGGTCCGGGCGCCGAACCGGACCAGCTGCTGCGGGGCGACGTCGGCCTCGGGCAGGTGGGCGACGAGCGCGGACCGGAGCTCGGCGAGCACCTTCTTGTTCACCCGCATCTCGTCGCGGGTGAGGCGCGGCAACGTGATCATCTGCAGGAGCGGCCCGATCGCAGCGATGTGCTCGTCGGGCAGGACGGCGGCCGCGGAGTCGAGGGCCCGGGTGGCGCCGACCCGCAGGGCGAGCAGCGCCAGCAGCTGGGTGGTGTCCATCCGCCGCGCGAGCTCCGAGGACGCGACGTCGCCCTGCTCCCAGCTGGTCAGCCAGACGATGGGGCGCCCGACGACCATCTCCACGAGCAGCACGTCGCTGGTCAGCGACCGGTGCGCGATGCCGGCGTCGTGCGCGAGCTGGAGCTGGGCCCAGATCTCCTGGAGCACCTCGTCGGTGAGCTGCTCGGAGTCGAGGTCGCCCAGCGGCACGGCGCGGTCGGGCCGCTCCTGCACGAGCAGCATCGAGTCGTCGGCCTCCGCCATGCTCAGCAGCCGGGGCGTGCGGACCCCGGCCGCGCGAGCGGCGTAGGCCAGCAGCGCGGCACGCTCGGCGGCCTGCCGGAGGGACACGACGGAGCGCCCCTCGATCCCGCGCATCCGCAGGGACCGCCACAGCCGGGTCAGCATGCCGACCACCTGCCGGTCGCCGTCGACGACGACCAGGTCGAGCTCCTGGCCGTCGCGCGTCGTCAGCTCGTAGAGGCGGTGGTCGGTGGACCGGGTCAGCGCCCGCGCAGCCTGGTCGCCGTCGAGGCCGGGGGCGTCCTGGGGCGTGGTCTCGTCGGCCACCCGGAGGAGCCGCACGGGCTCGATGCCGGCCCGTCGGACACCCGCGACGAGACTGTCCCCGTAGGCCCGCTCGGACACGACCCCCGACAGGTACCGCACCGCGAGCCCGGTCACGCGACCGATGAGGAAGGAGACGACCAGGCCGGGCAGGGACACCCCGGCGGTGATGAGCAGGACGCCGACGGCGAACCACAGCAGGTTCCACGACCACTTGACCGTGCGGCGTCGGCCACGGGGCCCCACCACGGTGAGCAGCCCGACGAGCAGCGCGACGTACCCGGGGAGGACCACCTTCCACTCGCCACCCGAGCGGATGGCCATCCCGATGATGAGCTCCTCGGAGCCGAAGGTCTCGATCGCCCAGATGACCGCGACGTTGAGGACCACGGCCGCGAACGCCGCGATCAGGCCTTCGAGCAGCTGTCGGCCCAGCCGGCGGAACGCGAGCTCGGTGATGACGGCGAGCGGAACGGCGATCGTGACGAAGCCCTCGAGCCCGCGCCGGGGGACGAAGAGGATCCGGTTCAGCAGGGTGGCGAACCCCTGGACGTCCTCGGCCACGCCGGACGTCGTGTTGTGCGCGTAGGTGGCCAGGACGAGGACGAGCGCGATGCCGAGGGCCGACAGGACCATGCCGAGCAGGTCGCTCGGGTGGTGCACGCGGACGTCGGGGACGTCGACGATCTCGACGTCCGCCGGGGGCGTGTCGGCGGCGGGTGCGGCGTCGCCGAGGGGCGCGGGGACGTCGGCGGCGGTACCCGCGTCGACGTCCGCGCGGCTGGCGGGCGTCGCGGACATAGGGGCGAGTCTAGGCAGCCGTCCCGCTCCCGCCCGTCGAAGCGGGCGGGCGGCGCCGATCCGCTCGTTGACCTGCCGGTTCGCGGGCTCCGCGCGAGTCGCGGCGGTTCGTCCGGGTCGTCCACTACCGTGGCGCTCGACAGCTCATCGAACCGCTCCTCGTGGAGGCACCGATGTCAGACGACCTGACTGCCGCCGACGTCTCGGCCGCGCTGACCCGCCGCTCCTGGTGGGTCCCGGTCCTCCGGGGGACGGTGCTGCTGGTGCTGGGTCTGCTGATGCTCGTGCAGCCGCTCTGGTCGGTGACGGCCCTCGTCTGGATCTTCGGCATCTTCGCGCTGCTGGACGGCATCGTCACCGTCGTCCAGTGGTTCGTGAACCGCAAGGAGCCCGGTGCGGGGTGGTTCCTGCTGTCGGGCCTGGTCGGGATCGGCTTCGGTGTCGTGGTCGTGCTCTGGACCCCCGAGACGGCGCAGATCCTCTTCTACCTGATCGCCGGCTGGGTGCTCGTCCTCGGGGTGCTCGGGATCATCGCGTCGGTCGTGCTCTACCGGGCGCGGGACGCGGGCTGGTACTGGGTGCTGACCTTCGGCCTGGTGAACTTCCTGTTCGGCCTGCTGCTCCTGACGCACCCGCAGGAGTCCGTGAAGGTCGTCGTCGTGCTGCTGGGGCTCTTCGCGTTCGTCGGTGGTGTCGTCCTGGTGGTCAGCGGGTTCGCGACGAAGCAGGCCGTCAACGAGCTCGGGACCAGCTCGGCGACCGTCTGACGCTCAGTTGAGCCCGATCGCCGCGATCCACGCGGCGGGGATCAGGGAGTAGCCGACGAACACGACCGTGTCCATGATCGTGTGCGCCATCACGAGCGGCATCACCCGTCGCTTGCGCCGGTAGTACTCGGCGAACAGCAGGCCCATGATCACGTTCCCGACGAACGCGCCCCACCCCTGGTACAGGTGGTACGAACCGCGCACGAGCGCGCTGGTGACGACGATCGCGGGGGCGCTCCAGCGCAGCTCGCGCAGCCGTTCCATGAGGTAGCCGACGACGATGACCTCCTCGAGCAGCGCGTTCTGCAGCGCGGCGAGGAGCAGCACGGGGATGGTCCACCACGCGGCGTTCAGCGCGGCGGCCTGTACCTCGACGGCGAGCCCGAGGGTCCGCGCGACCGCGTAGAGGCCCAGGCCCGGGATGCCGATCGCGGCGGCCAGACCGACGCCGACCGCCAGGTCCCGCCAGGGGCGGGTGAACTCCAGGCCGATGCGGCGGACCGCCGACTTCCCGTTGGCGGACAACAGGTAGAGCGCGAGCGCGACCGGCACCAGCGCGAAGCCGACCTGCAGCAGCTGGTAGGTCAGGTCCAGCCACGGGCGGGGGGACCGGCTCGGGTTGAGCGTCGTCGTCTGGTCGCCGAGCGGGGGGCCGGCGGTGAGCCGGTCGATGATGTTGACGACCGCGTAGAGGCCCGACTTGCCGAGCGAGAGCCCGAGGACGATCCAGATCTCGGTGGTGATCCGTCGGCGGTAGGCGCGTTCGCCGGGCGGCGGGGCGACGCCGACGGCGATGGGCGCGTCGGCGGGCGGCGGCGCGGTCATGCCCGAAGCGTAGGCCGGGTCGCTGGGTGCCACCTGGACGTCGCCTGGGTAGGGGGTTGCGCGCCGGGGTACTTGCAAACTACTTTGTGGTGCAAACCTTTGGAGGATCGATGACCACCGACGAACCGCGACCCGACGCCGACGCGGCCCCTGATCTCGCCGACGCGCTCGCGATCATCGCCGCGCAGCGGGCGCGCGCCGACGACACCCGTCCCGTGGGTGCGCTGTTGTTCGGGGTCTGGGGCGCCGCCTGGCTCGTCGGGTACGGCGCACTGTGGCTGACGGCCCGCGACGACGGCGACGCGTCGCTGCTCGCCGTCGGGGTGGCGATCACCGCCGGCGTCGTCGCGCTCGTCGTGACGATCACGCACGTGCTCCACCGGACACGCGGGATCGCCGGGGCCAGTGCCCGGGAGGGCGCCCTGTACGGCCTCGCGTGGCCCGTCGCGTTCCTCGCGCAGAGCATGATCGTCGGTGGGCTCTCCCAGGCGGGGGCCTCCGGCGAGGTGATCTCGCTCGCGGCGAACGCCATCGCGGCCCTGGTGGTCGGCCTGCTCTACATCGCCGGTGGCCTGCTCTGGCGCGCGACCTCCATGTACGTGCTCGGCGCCTGGATGGCGCTGACGGGCGCGGCGGCGGCCCTCACGGGGTTCCCGGACTCCTACCTGGTGATGGCGGTCGCCGGGGGTGGCGGGATGCTCGTCGGCGCCCTCGTCGTGACGGTCCGCTCCCGTGGCTGAGGTCGAGCTGGACCCCGTCATCCACGCGCAGGCACGACTGCGCGTCGTCGCGACCCTGGCGTCTCTCGGCGCCCACGACCGCATCGCCTTCCCACGGCTGCAGAAGCTGCTCGACATGACCGCGGGAAACCTGTCCACCCATCTGCGCCGACTCGAGGAGGCGGACTACGTGCTCATCACGAAGACCCATGAAGGCCGGACCCCGGCCACGTACGTGGAGCTCACGCTCGCGGGACGGCTGGCGTTCCAGACCTACACGCAGTCGCTGCGCGCGCTGCTCGGCGGTGCGTCATGACCGCCGTCGTCGAGCTGACCGGCGTCACCCGCACGTTCGGCGCGGTCACCGCGCTGGACGACGTGTCGCTCACCGTCGGGGAGGGGCAGCTCGTCGGGCTGCTGGGCCCCAACGGCGCCGGCAAGACGACCCTGCTCAGCCTGGTCAGCGGCCTGCGTCGCGCGGACTCCGGCACGGTCCGGCTGTTCGGCGCCGACCCGCGCGCCGCGTCGTCGCGGATCGCGCTCGGCACCACGCCGCAGGAGACCGGCCTGCCGCCGACGCTGACGGTCGGGGAGGTCGTGGACCTCGTCGCGAAGCACTACCCGGCCCCCATGACGCGGGCCGAGGTGCTCGCGCGGTTCGGGCTGGAGGACCTGGTCGCGCGTCAGACGGGCGGGCTGTCGGGCGGGCAGAAGCGGCGGCTCGCGGTCGCGCTCGCGCTGGTCGGGCGGCCGCGGCTGGTGCTTCTCGACGAGCCGACCACCGGCCTCGACGTCGAGGCGCGGCACATCCTGTGGCAGGCGCTGCGCGACTACCACGCCGACGGTGCGACCGTGCTGCTGACCAGCCACTACCTGGAGGAGATCGAGGCGCTCGCCGAGCGCGTCGTCGTGATCGGCGGCGGTCGCGTGCTCGCCGACGACAGCCTCGCGTCGGTGCTCGGCCTCGTCGCGCTGCGCCGGGTCGTGCTCTCGCTGCCGCCGGGCCTCGACGTCGACCTCGCCCGCCTGCCGGGTGCGTACAGCGCGCAGCAGGGCCTCGACGGGCGCTGGACGGTGCTCGCGAACGACGCCGACCGGCTCGTGCGGGCGCTCGTCGTCGACGACGTCCCGTTCCACGACCTGGAGCTGCGCGGGGCGTCCCTCGAAGAGGCGTTCCTGTCCCTCACGACCACGGAGGAGGTCGCCCGATGACCACGACCACGCTGACGCCGAAGCTCGGTCCACGACCCTTCTGGGCGCTGGCCATCGTGCACGCCCGGTTCCAGTTCCTGGAGACCGTGCGCATCCCCATCGCGGTGATCGGGAACCTGCTGTTCCCGTCGCTCGCGCTGCTGTTCTTCGTCATCCCGCAGCGCGCGGTGGCCGACGACCCGGGCATCGCCACCGCCGCGGTCGCGCAGCTCGGGGTCTTCGCGGTGATGTCGACGTGCCTGTTCTCGTTCGGCGTGGGCGTCTCGGAGGACCGCGCGATGCCGTTCGACCCGTTCCTGCGCACCCTCCCGGCGGGCGCCGGTCCGCGGCTCACCGGCCGGGTCCTCAACGGGGTGCTCTGGTCGTACCTCGCGCTGGTGCCGCTCGTCCTCCTGGGGGCGTTCCTGACGGCGGCGACCCTGACGCCGTCCCAGGCCCTCGCCGCGGTCGTCATGGTGCCCGCGGTGGCCGTGCCGTTCCTGCTGCTCGGTCTGGCGATCGGGTACCGGCTCAGCTCGAAGGCCGCGATCGCCGTCGTGCAGGCGACCCTGTTCCCGCTGGCGTTCGCCGGTGGGCTGTTCATGCCGCCGGAGGCGTTCCCGGCGTGGCTCGACGCGATCAGCAAGCTGCTCCCGTCCCGCGCGGCTCGCGACCTCGCCGTCCAGGCGGTCACCGGCTACGAGGCGTACACCGGCGCCCTCGTGGTGATCCTCGCGTGGACGGCGGTGTTCGCGGCGCTGGCGGTCACGGCGTACCGACGCGACGAGGGCCGCCGCTTCCACTGAGGTTCGGGGAGGGCCCGCCCTGGAGGGCCCTCCCTACTCGAAGCGGCGCAGCCGCAGCGAGTTGCCGACGACCAGCACCGAGGACAGAGCCATCGCGGCACCGGCGATCATCGGGTTGAGCAGCCCGAGGGCGGCCAGCGGGATCGCGGCGACGTTGTAGGCGAACGCCCAGAACAGGTTCTGCTTGATCACCCGCAGGGTCCGTCGGGACAGCCGGATCGCGTCGCCGGCGGACCGCAGGTCGCCCCGGACGAGCGTGATGTCGGACGCCTCGATGGCGACGTCGGTGCCGGTGCCCATCGCCAGACCGAGGTCCGCGGTGGCCAGCGCGGCCGCGTCGTTGACCCCGTCCCCGACCATCGCGACGCGTGCGCCCTCGCGCTGCAGACGTTCCACGACGGCGACCTTGTCGGCGGGCAGGACGTGCGCGACGACGTCGGTGATCCCGACCTCGCGGGCGGCTGCCCGGGCCGCGCCCTCGTTGTCGCCGGTGAGCAGGACCGGGCGCAGGCCGAGTGCCCGGAGCTCCGCGACCGCCTGCGCCGACGTCGGCTTGACCGGGTCGCGCAGGACCAGCACGCCGCGGGGCGAGCCGTCCCAGGCGACCATGACCGCCGTGGCCCCGTCGGCCTCGGCGGCGTCGACGGCACCCTGGAACGCGGCCGGGTCGATGCCCTGGTCGTGCAGCCAGGCGGGCTTGCCGACGAGGACGCGCCGCCCCAGCCCGACGCCGGAGTGCGCGGTGCGCACGACGCCGGAGACGCCGTGGCCCGCCTCGGCGCGGAAGTCGTGCACCTGGTCCGCGCCGATGACGACGCCGTCGCCACCGGTCGGGCCGTCCTGCTCCGTGACGGCGGCCGCGATGGCGCGGCCGATCGGGTGCTCGGCGAGCTGCTCGACGGCTGCGGCGTACCGGAGCACCTCGTCGTCGCCCACGACGTCCACCAGTGCCATCCGGCCCTCTGTGACGGTGCCGGTCTTGTCGAGCACGACCGTGTCGATGGTGCGGGTCTGCTCGAGGATCTCCGGACCCTTGATGAGGATGCCGCGCTGCGCGCCGCGACCGGTGCCGACCAGCAGGGCGGTCGGCGTGGCGAGGCCGAGGGCGCACGGGCACGCGATGATCAGCACGGCGACCGCGGCGGTGAACGCGGCCTGGGCGCCGGCGCCGCTGACCAGCCAGACGACCAGGGTGCCCAGCGCGAGGACCAGCACGACCGGCACGAAGACCGCGGAGATGCGGTCGGCCAGTCGCTGCACGGGGGCCTTGCCGGTCTGGGCGGTGGCGACGAGCCGGCCGATCTGTGCCAGCCGGGTGTCCGCCCCGACGCGGGTGGCGCGCACGACGAGCGCGCCGGAGGTGTTGATGGTCGCGCCGGTGACGTCGTCGCCGGGGCCGACGTCGACGGGAACCGGCTCGCCCGTGAGCAGCGACGTGTCCAGCGCGGACGTGCCGCTGACCACGACGCCGTCGGTCGCGACCTTCTCGCCCGGCCGGACCACGAACTCGTCGCCGACGGCCAGCCGGTCGACGGGGACGCGCCGCTCGGTGCCACCGACCAGCAGCGACACGTCCTTGGCGCCCAGGTCGAGCAGCGCGCGCAGGGCGTCGCCGGCGCGTCGGCGGGACCGGTGCTCGGCGTACCGGCCGGCGAGCAGGAACGTGGTGACGACGGCGGCGACCTCGAAGTAGAGCTCGGGCACCTCCTCCATCCCCATGGAGTCCCCCGGCCACAGCGACGGCGTCATGACCAGACCCAGCTCGCCGGCGCCCCCGAGCAGCAGCGCCCACAGGGACCAGCCCGTCGCCGCGATGATGCCGATCGAGACGAGGGTGTCCATCGTCGAGGCGCCGTGCCGGGCCGCCCGGAACGCGGTCCGGTGGAACGGCCAGGCGGCCCAGGTGACCACGGGCAGCGCGAGCGCGGTGACCACCCACTGCCAGCCGGTGAACTGGAGGGCGGGGATCATCGAGAGGAGCAGGACGGGGACCGTCAGGACGCTCGCCACGCGCAGGCGTCCGCGCAGCTCGGTGCCGCGCGCGTCGGTCGGGGCGGACGTGTCCTCGTCGGGGTCCATGTCGTGCCCCGGCGCCATCGAGTGGCCGGACAGGGCGTGCTCGAAAGGGTCCATGTCGTGGTGCATGAACTCCGCCGAGGAGCCGTGGTGGTCGGGCGGGGACGGCCGCGGGGCCTGGGGCGTCGGAGCGCCGACGACCGTGGCGTCGTACCCGGCGGACCGGACGGCCGCGATGAGCGCGTCGCTGTCCGTGGTCTCGTCGGCCGTGATCGTCACCCGCGCCGACTCGAGCGGCAGGTTCACGGTCGCCTCGACCCCGGGCAGGCGGTTCAGCTTCTTCTCGACACGCGCGACGCAGGAGGCGCAGGTCATGCCCTCGATCGCGAGATCGACGGTCCGGTCGGTCACAGCAAGGACCTCCGCGGGGTGACGGCGTAGCCCGCCTCGACGACGGCCTCGGCGACGGCCGAGTCGGTCAGGGGCGCCTCGGAGACGACCGAGACGGTCGACGAGCCGCCGACGACGAGCTGGATCGCGATGTCGTGGACGCCGGGCAGGGCGGACAGCTCGGAGGTGACTGCGGAGACGCAGTGGCCGCAGGTCATGCCGTCGACGCCGAACGTGGTGGTGCTGGTGCTCATGGTGTGGGTCTCCTTCGATCAGCTGCGGACGAGGCGGGCGATGGCGTCGGCGGCTTCCTTCACCTTCGCCGCACCCTCCTCGGGGGACTGGCGGGCGGCGTCGACGACGCAGTGTGCGAGGTGGTCCTCGACCAGGCCGATGCTCACGGCCTGCAGCGCCTTCGTGACGGCGGCGACCTGCGTGAGGATGTCGATGCAGTACACGTCCTCGTCGACCATCCGCGCGATGCCGCGCACCTGCCCCTCGACCCGGCGCAGGCGCTTGAGGTAGTCGTCCTTGGCGTCGGTGTAGCCGTGAGCTGCGTGCTGCATGGTTCCTCGTTCCGTGGTCGAGCGGGTGCTCTTTGCGCAACACCATACCCCTAGGGGGTATTCCGAGGCTGTGCACGGGGCACAATCGACGGCATGCGGGTCTCGGCGAAGGCGGACTATGCGGTGCGGGCGTGTGCCGAGCTGGCGGCGTCCCCTCACGGGGACCCGGTGCGGGCGGACGACCTGGCGGGCGGGCAGCAGCTCCCGGTCGCGTTCCTGGAGCGGATCCTGGGTGACCTGCGACGTGGTGGTGTCATCACCAGCGTCCGCGGGCGGTCCGGCGGCTACCGGCTGGCGCGCCCGGCGGACCAGATCACGCTCGCGGACGTGATCCGGGCCGTCGACGGCCCGCTGGTGACCGTCCGCGACGAACGGCCGACCGCGCTGGAGTACGGGGGGTCGGCGCAGGCGCTGCTGGAGGTCTGGGTGGCGCTACGGGTGAGCGTCCGGGACGTGCTCGACCAGGTGACGCTCGCGAGCCTGGTCTCCGGCGAGCTCCCGCCGCACGTGCACGAGCTCGGTGCGCGCGAGGACGCCTGGGTCAACCCGTAGTCGTCCCACGATACGACCGTCCATCTCACGGGCTGATACCGCACTACCGGTAGACCAAGAAGGTCGGGATTATCGGGTGGTCGTTCTCCCCATCCGAGGTGGTCTCTCGTGCGCACGTTGATCCTGCTCGCTCTCGTCGGGCTCGCCGCCCAGCTCGTCGACGGCGCTCTCGGCATGGCCTACGGCGTCACGTCGACCACGCTGCTGCTGGCCATCGGTACCAACCCGGCGGCGGCCTCGGCGACCATCCACCTCAGCGAGATCGGCACCACCCTGGTGTCCGGCTTCTCGCACTGGCGGTTCGGGAACGTCGACTGGAAGGTCGTCCTGCGCATCGGCGTGCCCGGTGCGGTCGGCGCGTTCCTCGGCGCGTACGTCCTGTCCAACCTCGCGACGGACGTGGCCAAGCCCGTCATGTCCGGGATCCTGCTCGCGCTCGGCATCTACATCCTGATCCGGTTCACGCTCTTCGGGCTGCGCAAGGACCGCCTCGGCCTCCCGCTGCGCAAGCGGTTCCTCGCTCCTCTCGGCCTGTTCGCCGGCTTCGTCGACGCGACCGGTGGCGGCGGGTGGGGCCCGGTCGGTACACCGGCGCTCCTGGCGTCGGGCCGCATCGAGCCCCGCAAGGTCATCGGCTCGATCGACACGTCCGAGTTCCTGGTCGCCCTCGCCGCCAGCGTCGGTTTCCTGCTCGCACTCGGGTCGCAGGGCATCAACCCCGCCTGGGTCCTCGCGCTCCTCGTCGGCGGGGTCATCGCCGCCCCGATCGCCGCGTGGCTCGTCCGCAAGATCCCCGGCCGCATCCTCGGCTCGGCCGTCGGCGGGCTGATCGTCCTCACCAACGTCCGCACGCTCCTCCGCAGCGACTGGGTCGGCCTGGCCGACACCCCCGCGGAGGGGCTGATCCTCGGGGCGATCGCGCTCGTCTGGGCCGCTGCCATCACGTGGTCGGTGCGGGCCTACCGCAACGAGCTGGCCCTGGAGGCTGCGACGGTCACCGCGGACGACGAGGCCCTGCTCGACGCCGAGACGGTCGGATCGGCCCGGCCGGCCAGCTGACGCCGCACGAACGACGAAGGGACCCGCCGCGTGGCGGGTCCCTTCGTCGTCGGCACAGGTGTCAGTCGGTCGGTGCCGTGGCCTGTGCGGCGGCGCGCACGGCGGCGGGGAGCGCGGCGACGACCCGGTCCACCGCGTCGTCGTCGTGCGCGGCGGACACGAACCACGCCTCGAACGGCGACGGCGGTGCGTACACCCCGGACTCGAGCAGCGACGTGAAGAAGGGTGCGTAGCGCCACGACTCGCTGGCGAGCACGGCCGCGTAGTCCCGGGCGCCGTGCGCGGCGGCGTCGGCACCGAAGAACGCGCTGAACAGGTTGCCGGCCCACTGGACGGCGTGCGGCTGCCCCTCGGCCGAGAGCGCCGCGGTGAGCTCACCGCGCAGCTGGGCGGAGACGGCGTCGACGCGGGCGTAGACCGACGCGTCCGCGAGGCGCAGCGTCGCCAGGCCGGCGGCGGTCGCCACCGGGTTCCCCGACAGGGTGCCCGCCTGGTACACGGGGCCCGTCGGCGCGAGCAGGCTCATGACGTCCCGGCGTCCACCGACGGCGGCGACCGGCAGGCCTCCGCCGATGACCTTGCCGAACGTGTGCAGGTCGGCCGCCCAGCCCTCGCGGAGGCCCTCGAGCCCCCACCAGCCGGAGTAGCCGACGCGGAAGCCCGTGAGGACCTCGTCCTGGATGAGCAGCGCGCCGTGCGTGAGCGTGAGGCGGCGCAGCGTGGCGTTGAACCCGGGCAGCGGGGGGACGACGCCCATGTTGGCGGGTGCGGCCTCGGTGATGACGGCGGCGATGCGGGGGCCGTGCTCGGAGAACACGGCCTCGACGGCCTCGACGTCGTTGTACGGGACGACGATGGTCTCGCTGGTGACCGCGGCGGAGACGCCCGCGGAGTCGGGCAGTCCGAGCGTCGCGACGCCGGACCCGGCGGAGGCCAGGAGGGCGTCGACGTGCCCGTGGTAGCAGCCGGCGAACTTCACGATCAGGTCGCGGCCGGTGAACGCGCGCGCCAGGCGCAGCGCCGTCATCGTCGCCTCGGTACCGGTGGAGACGAGGCGGACCTTCTCGGCCGGGGGGACCCGCGAGCGGATCTCGTCGACGAGGTCGGTCTCCGTCAGCGTCGGGGCGCCGAAGCTCAGGCCGCGCCCGGCCGCGTCACGGACGGCGTCGACGACCTCGGGGTGCGCGTGGCCGAGCAGGGCGGGACCCCACGAGCCGACGAGGTCGACGTACTCGTTGCCGTCGACGTCGGTGACGTAGGGGCCCTGGGCTGACGCAAGGAACCGGGGCGTCCCGCCGACGTTTCCGAACGCGCGCACGGGGGAGTTGACCCCGCCGGGGATGACGGCCTGCGCGCGAGCGAACGCCGTGGCGCTCGTCGTCGCGTTCGAGGTGGTGACGCTCATCGGATCTCCTCTGCCAGCCAACCGGCCAGCTCTGTCGCAGAGTACGTGAGTACGTGATCGGCACCGGCGCGGCGGATGCTGAGCACGGACTCCAGGATCGCCCGTCTGCGCTCGATCCAGCCTCGCGCAGCGGCGGCCTCGATCATGGCGTACTCACCGGAGACCTGGTAGGCCGCGACCGGAACTGTGGACATCTCGGCCACGTCGGACAGGATGTCGAGGTAGGCGAGGGCGGGTTTGACCATGACGATGTCGGCGCCCTCGGCGAGGTCGATGGCGACCTCCCGGACGGCCTCCCGGCGGTTCGCGGGGTCCATCTGGTAGGTGCGGCGGTCGCCCTCGAGCTGGGACTCGACCGCGTCCCGGAACGGTCCGTAGAACGCCGACGCGTACTTGGCCGCATAGGCCAGCACCGCGACGTCGTCGCGGCCGGCCGCGTCGAGGGCGTCCCGGACGTAGCCGACCTGGCCGTCCATCATGCCGCTGAGACCGACCACGTGAGCGCCTGCCGACGCCTGCGCCAGGGCCATCTCCGCGTACCGGACCAGGGTCGCGTCGTTGTCGACGGCACCGCCCGGGGTGAGGACGCCGCAGTGCCCGTGGTCGGTGAACTCGTCGAGACAGAGGTCGGCCTGCACGACGAGCGCGTCGCCCACCTCGGCGACCGTGTCCGCGATCGCGACGTTGAGGATCCCGTCGGGGTCCGTCGCCTGCGAGCCGACGGCGTCCCGCACCGTCGGGATCGCGAAGAGCATGACGCCCCCGAGCCCGGCACCCGCCGCCTCGGCGACCGCCTTCCGCAGCGAGTCGCGCGTGTGCTGGAGGACGCCCGGCATCGAGCTGATCTCGCGCGGCTCCGTCAGCCCTTCCTTGACGAACACGGGGAGCACCAGCTGGGCGGCGTCGAGCCGCGTCTCGGCGGTCAGCCGGCGCAGCGCGGGGGTGGCGCGCAGCCGGCGCGGACGGACCCGGCGGGCGTCGGTCATCGGAGCTCCTCGGGGCTGGGGATGGGGGCGGGCAGGACCGTGGTGACCGCCCGGGTGAGCGCGTCGACCATGCCGAGCATCGTCTGCTCGGTCGCGATGCCGGCCAGGGGAAGTCCCAGGCGGGCGGCCTCGGCGGCGGTGGACGGGCCGATGCCGATCATCAGGGTGGTCGTCGGAGGCGTGCCCAGCCGGTGGGCCAGCTCGCGCACCGTGCTGGCCGACGTGAGCAGGGCCGCGCGGATGGTGCCGTCGGTCCAGGCCTCGCGCACCTCCGGGGGCGGTGGGGCAGCCGGCACGGTCCGGTACGCGACGACGTCGGCCACGTCCCAGCCGCGCGCCTGGAGCCCGTCGGCGACCGTGGTCGCCGCCAGGTCGCCGCGGGGGAAGAGCACGCGAGCCGGTTCGGTGGGGGGCGGGAATGCCTCGACCAACCCGCGCGAGGTCGACCGGCCGCGGGGCACCAGGTCGGGTTCGACGCCGACCTCGCGCAGCGCGCGCGCCGTGCCGGGACCGATGGCCGCGACCCGGACCTGGCCGTCGGCGAGCAGCTGCGTCAGGCTCCCGGCGCTCTCCTGCGCGCGGTCCACGAGCACGGGCACCGCGGCGGCGCTCGTGACGACGAGCCACCCGAACCAGCCGGACTCCAGGGCCAGCAGGGCGTCGTCCAGCTCGGTGGGGTCCTCGGGCGGCACGGTCTCGATCAGCGGCACGACGACCGCCTCGGCACCGGCTGCGGCGAGCGCGACGACGGCGGGGCTGCGGCCGGCGGACGGGCGGGGCACCAGGACCCGCCACCCGGACAGCGGCAGCACGGGGGGCGCGGTCATCGGGCGGCGCCCAGCGCGGCGAGGTCGGCGGCACCGGCGTCGAGTAGGACCTCCGCGAGCCGCGTGCCGAGCGCGCGGGCGTCCGCGGCGCTGTCGGAGCCCAGCGTCGCCGTCAGGCCGCGGCGCAGGGTCGCACCGCCGTCGGGGCGGACGATCACGGCGTCGAGGAACAGGGTGCGGCCGTCGTCGGCGAGGCGTCCCGTGGCGCCGATCGGTGCGGCGCAGCCGGCCTCCAGGCGGGCGAGGAGCGCCCGCTCGGCGAGGACCGCGAGGTGGGTCGGGCGGTGGTCGAGCGTGCGGAGCGCCCGGGCGAGCGGCTGGTCCGGGTCGAGCCCGGCGCGCACCTCGACCGCGAGCGCACCCTGTCCGGGGGCGGGCGACATGACGTCGGGACCGAACGCCTCCGTGACCGCGTCGAGCCGCCCCAGCCGGGCCAGGCCCGCCCGGGCGAGCACGACGGCGTCCAGGTCGCCCGGGCCCGTGGCGGACCCGGCCACGCGGCCGAGCCGGGTGTCGACGTTGCCGCGGATGTCGACGACGTCGAGGTCGGGGCGCGCGGCGAGGAGCTGGGCGGCCCGCCGGGGGGAACCGGTGCCGACGCGGGCACCGGTGGGCAGCAGGTCGAGGGTCAGGCCGTCGCGGGCGCACAGGGCGTCGGCGGGGTCCTCGCGCGGCGGGACGGCCCCGAGGACCAGCCCGTCCGCGTCGCCCGTCGGCAGGTCCTTGAGGGAGTGCACCGCGACGTCGCAGCGACCGTCGAGGAGCGCGTCGCGCAGGGCCGTGACGAAGACCCCGGTGCCGCCGAGGCTCTGCAGCGACCCGGTCAGGCGGTCGCCGTCGGTGCGGACGTGCACGGTCTCGAGGGTGAGGTCGCCGCGTCCGAGGACGGCGAGGGCGTCGACCACATGGCCGGTCTGCGTGAGCGCGAGAGCGCTCGCGCGCGTCCCGACCCGCACGTGCTGGAGCATGCGGCCAGTGTCCCTCTCCGTCGCGGGGATGTCGAAGCGCGGGGATTTGCAGGAAACATCGTGACAGCTTGTCAGCAAATATCGCCGAGAAATGTGACCCACGACATTCTTCCACCGCTTGCCGACGCGTTGTCAGAAAATGACGAAGGAATTCGGCTCAGAGGACGGACCGCGCCGCCGCCCGGGCGTCGGGAACCACCGACGCCACCCCGTTCCCGGCCACCCACGCCCCGCACACCGCCACCCCGGGCAACGGCTCGACCGCCGCCCGCACGCCCGCGACCACCCGCGCGTGGTCGGCGCTCGGCCGGGGCAGCGCCTGCGTCCACCGGACGACCGCGTGCCCCTGGAGCTGGTCGGCGGACAGCGGGACACCCAGCAGGACGGACGCGTCGCGCAGGGCCACGTCGGCGTCGGGCCGCACGTCCTCGCCGGCGCGCCCGTACGACAGCCGCACCACGTGGCGCCCCGGTCCCGCGGTCTGCGCGAGCCACACCCACTTGGCGGTCGCGTGCGTGAGCGCCTTGGCGGTGACGTCCGTGGCCTCGCGTGCGACCAGCACCCCGGTGCCGCGCGGTGCCGCGTCGAGCGCGGGCGCGTCCAGCACCAGGGTGACCAGCGTGACCTGCGCACCGGGGTCGGGGCGACCGACCTCCAGCCCCAGCAGGTCGACCGCCGACGGGGTGGCCAGCACCCAGCGGTCGGCGCGCTCGTCGTCCAGCGACGTGACGGTCACGCCCGTGCGGACGGTGCCGCCGTGCGCCTCGAGGTCCGCCACCAGGGCGTCGACCAGCAGGTGCAGGCCACCCGCGAGCCCCTGCACCGCCGACCCCGCCGGGCCCGACGCCCGCAAGCTCCGGACCGCCCGCGACAGCGAGCCGCGCTCCCGGCGGAGCGCGTCGGACAGGCCTGGCGCCACCGCGTCCACCGCGAGGTCGTCAGGATCCGCGGCGTGCACCCCGCCGACCACCGGGCGCACCAGCCGGTCCAGCGCGCGGGCGCCCATGCGCCGGCGGACCAGCTCGCCGAGCAAGGTCGCCCCGGTCGCCGGCAGTACCGCGTCCAGGCTCGCGCGCGCGGCGCCGACGAGCCCGAGCGTCCGGCGCGCGGCCCAGGGGTCGGTGGGGATGCCCAGCAGGCCCGTGCGAGGCAGCGGACCGTCCCCGTGCGGGAGGTGCACCCAGGCGCCGTGCGGCTCGGGCACCCGGATGCGGTCCGCGAGGCCGAGCTCGCCGAGCAGCACCGCGACCGTGCCACCGCGCGTGGCGTACGACTCGGCCCCCGCGTCGAGCCGCAGCCCGGCGACCGTGTGCCCGGTGACCGCCCCGCCCAGGGTGTCGCGCTCCTCCAGGACGAGCGTCCGCAGGCCCTCATGGGCGAGCTCGCGGGCCGCGACGAGCCCCGCGATCCCGCCGCCGACGACGACCGCGTCCCAGGTCATCGTCAGATCTCGTGGACCAGCTGGGCCACGCGCGTGAGCACGGTCGGGTCGGTCTCCGGCGGGACGCCGTGACCGAGGTTCACCACGTGCCCGGGGGCGACGGAACCGCGCGCGACGACGTCGCGGACGTGCGCCTCGAGCACCGGCCAGGGCGCCGCCAGCAGCGCCGGGTCGATGTTGCCCTGCAGCGGTGTGGTGCCACCGAGCCGACGGTTCGCCTCGTCGAGCGGCAGGCGGTAGTCGACCCCGACGACGTCCGCGCCGACGTCCCGCATCGCCACGAGCAGCTCGCTGGTGCCGGTGCCGAAGTGCACCTTCTTCACGTCCAGGTCGGCGACGTGCGTGAGCGCCCGTGCCGACGCCGGCGCGACGTGCGCGGTGTAGTCGGCGAGGCTCAGCGAGCCCGCCCACGAGTCGAACAGCTGCGTCGCGCTGGCCCCGGCCAGGACCTGCGCCCGCAGGAACGCGCCCGTCACGTCGGCCGCCCACTGCGTCAGCGCCGTCCACGTGGCCGGGTCAGCGTGCATGAGCGTCCGGGCCGCCAGGTGGTCGCGTGACGGACCGCCTTCCACCAGGTACGCGGCCAGCGTGAACGGGGCGCCCGCGAAGCCGATCAGGGGCGTCGCGCCCAGGGCGTCGACCGTGAGCGCGACCCCGTCCGAGACGGGCTGCAGCGCCTCCGGGGTCAGCGGGCCGAGGTCGCGCAGGCGGGCGACGTCGTCGGCGGTGCGCACCGCGGAGCCCATCACGGGGCCGACACCGGGCTTGATCTCCACGTCGACGCCCGCGAGCTTGAGCGGCACCACGATGTCCGAGAAGAAGATCGCGGCGTCCACGTCGTGCCGGCGCACCGGCTGCAGCGTGATCTCGCTGGCGAGCGCCGGGTCCAGGCAGGCGTCGAGCATCGCGGTGCCGACGCGCGCCGCGCGGTACTCGGGCAGCGACCTGCCGGCCTGCCGCATGAACCACACCGGTCGTCGCGACGGCACCTGGCCGGAATACGCACGGACCAGCGAAGAATTCTTCGTGCGGCCGTCGACGAGGGGGTGCGAGGAAGGAAGGTTCACGTCGCCGATTGTGCCGGACAATTGTCGAGATGATTAACTCGGGCACGTGGTGCTGCTGTCCCTCGCCGCCAGTCACCACGACCTCGACCTCGATGTGCTGGAACGTCTCTCGTCGGACGTCCAGGCCGTCGCGTCCGAGCTCGTGGGCTCGACGGCCCACAGGTTCGTGTCCGGTGCCGTCGTCCTGGCGACGTGCAACCGGTTCGAGCTGTACCTGGAGGTCGACGACGCGGCCAACACCCCGTCGGCCCGGACCGCGGCCGCGCAGGCCGTCGCCAGCCGGTCGGGCTACACCACGGCTCAGGTCGACACGCACCTGCGGGTCCGGACCGGTACCGACGCCGCCGCCCACCTGTTCTCCGTCGCCAGCGGCCTCGACTCGATGGTCGTCGGCGAGCGGGAGATCCAGGGGCAGGTCCGCCGCGCCCTGACCGCCGCCCGTCGCGACGGCACCACCACCTCCGGGCTCGAGTCCCTGTTCCAGGCCGCGTCCCGCGTCTCGCGGCTGGTCGAGAGCCGCACCGGGCTCGGCGCCACCGGCCGCTCCGTGGTCGGCGTCGCGCTCGACATCGCCGAGCGGCAGCTGCCCGACTGGTCCGAGGTCCGCTGCGTGCTCATCGGCACCGGCTCCTACGCCGGTGCGTCGCTCGCCGCCCTCAAGGCCCGCGGCGCCGGCGACATCCGCGTGTACTCCGCCTCCGGGCGGGCTCGTGCGTTCGCCGCCGCCCGCGGGGTCCGGTCGCTGCCCGCGTCCGCCGACCTCGCCGCCGAGGTCTCCGACGTCGACCTCGTCGTCGCGTGCAGCGGCGCAGCCGGTGCGGTGCTCGGGGTCGACGCGCTCGCGTCCGCGCGGCAGGGCTCGGCGGCCCCGCTCACGGTCGTCGACCTCGCGCTGCGCCACGACGTCGACCCGGGCGTCCGCTCCCTGCCCGGCGTCCGGCTCGTCAGCCTGCACACCGTCGCCGAGCACGCGCCCGCGGAGCACGCCGCCGTGCAGGTCGCCCACGACGTCGTCGTCGCGGCCGCGGAGGCCTACGAGGCCGACCGCCGGGTGCGGGAGTGGAACCCCGCGGTCGTCGCGGAGCGCACCCGGATCCTCGGTGGGCTGGAGGCGGGCCTGAGCGAGCTGCCCGACGACGCCCGCGACGAGCGTGCCGAGCGTGCCCTGCGCCGACGCACCCGCGCCCTGCTGCACGCCCCGACGGTCCGTGCCCGCGAGGCGGCACGCGCCGGGGACGCGATGACGTACGCGGCTGCGCTGACCGAGCTGGCGTCGATCCCGGTGCCGACCGTGGCGGCCGACGCACACTGACGGTCCGGTCCGCCCGACGGCTGCGGTCTCGCAGCGGTGGGGCGTCCTCGCTGCGCGGCGACCAGCCGATCGGCTGTGATCTCGCGATGTGCTGCGCGAGCGCAGCGATGAAGTAGAGCGTGCCGGGCCTGGACGGGGGGGAGGGCCAGGCCCGGCACGCGTCCCGTGAGGGTCACATCACGCTGGCGTGACCCTGGTTACGGAACCCTCGGTGTGGCGCGCTCAGGAGCGCACCACCTGCTGTTGGGGGGCAGCAGGCCCGGGGGCCCAGGTGTGGGGGACCACCTGGTTGGTCTGGATGTCGGTGAGCTCGGCGGCATAGACGATGCCTTCGTACACGCCGGCCTCGACACGGGTGAGGTGGAGACGCTCGGCGCGCTCGATGTCGTCGCCGAGGTGGGAGATGCGGGCGACCACGTAGCGCTGGGCGTCCTGCCACTGGTCGACGACGCGGACGCTCAGGCCGTTCCAGCGGGCCGTGAGGTCCAGCTCGAACAGCTCGGTCACGTCCTCGCGGGCGACCCGGCGGTACCAGCGGCCCGACGGGGACTGGTGGAAGCCGGTCTCGGCGAGCGGCGGGTTGGCCAGGGCCAGGACGACCGTGTGGCCGCTGTCGACGACGTCGGCCTCGAGGTAGGCGCCGTGCCACTTGGCGACGGGGCCGACGCAGCGGGAGAGCGACGCGAGCGACGGGCGGGGGGCTCCGAGCTGCGTGACCGTCCACCCGGCGCCGACGTCTCCGTACCGCGCCAGCAGGGTGGAGGTCCCGTTGTCGTAGATGCGGATGAGCTCGGCGCCCGGGGGGATGCGCGAGTGGCGGAGCCACCACAGCGGGAGGATGTAGCCGGGCACGTCGCGGTACTGCAGCTGGGGGGATGACTCGAAGCGCAGCACATCGATCGAGCGGTCGTAGGGGCTGAAGGGCGAACCCTCGTACCCGAGACCGTGCACCTCGAACAGCTGAGCCGGGGTCGTCGCGAAAGCGACGTCCTCGGCGCGCACCACGTACCCCGCCAGACGGTCATGGCCCGCGGTGAGATGTGCGCGGGTGAGCGCTGGCGTGATCGCCTTCTGCATGAGCGTCACGATGGGCATCCTTGCCAGAAAAGGGGTGAACCGGATGTTTCAGACCGGTCGGTGCACGATTGTGCAGGGCATACCGGGCACCTGTCCAGAAGCGGTCACCCTTTCGGATGAAATTGCAGGTCAGAGGCATGAGAGCGGTCCCGTCGAAGCGCTTCCTCTTCTGCTTGCCGGTCGGCAGAAGGTGGTCGGACAGCGCCGTTCGTTCACCCGAATGGAGCAGCGGGGTCTGGACGACTCCGCCGGATGGGTGTACCGCCCGAACTCAGGCGTCCAGGTAGGCCACGAGACTGTCCGCCAGCCCCGTGTACGACGCCGGGGTGAGGTCCGCGAGCCGCGCGGCGACGTCGTCGGGAAGCCCGAGCCCTCCGATGAACTCGCGCATGTCCGCCGCCGTCAGGCGACGTCCCCGGGTCAGCTCCTTGAGCCGCTCGTAGGGGTTCTCCATGCCGGTCACCCCCGCGACGGACGCGGCGCGCATGGCCGACTGCACGGGCTCGCCGAGGACCTCCCAGTTCTCGTCGAGCTCCCGCGCCAGCAGCGCCTCGTCGACCGACAGCGCCCGCAGCCCCCGCGCCACGTTGTCGATGGCCAGCAGCGAGTGCCCGAACGCCGGCCCGATGTTGCGCTGCGTGGTCGAGTCCGTCAGGTCGCGCTGGAGCCGGCTGGTCACCAGGGTGCTGGCCAGGGTGTCCAGCAGGGCGCTCGAGAGCTCGAGGTTGGCCTCGGCGTTCTCGAACCGGATCGGGTTCACCTTGTGCGGCATCGTCGAGGAGCCCGTCGCCCCCGCCACCGGGATCTGGATGAAGACCCCGCGCGAGATGTACGTCCACACGTCCGTGGCCAGGTTGTGCAGCACCCGGTTGAACCGCGCGACGTCCGCGTACAGCTCGGCCTGCCAGTCGTGCGACTCGATCTGCGTGGTCAGCGGGTTCCACGTCAGCCCCAGGTGCTCGACGAACGCCCTGCTGACCGCCGGCCAGTCCGCCCCCGGCACCGCCACGACGTGCGCCCCGTAGGTGCCCGTCGCACCGTTGAGCTTGCCCAGGTACTCGTCGCCGCCGATGCGCGAGAGCTGCCGACGCAGCCGGTGCGCGAGGACCGCGAGCTCCTTGCCGAGCGTCGTGGGCGTCGCCGGCTGCCCGTGCGTCAGAGCGAGCATCGGCTGGTCCCGCAGCGACCGCGCCAGCTCGGCCACCTGGTCGACGAGCGCCGTCGCCGCCGGTGCCCACACCTCCCGCACCGCGCCCCGGACCATCAGCGCGTACGACAGGTTGTTGATGTCCTCGCTGGTGCACGCGAAGTGCACCAGCTCCCCGACCTCACGCAGCGCCGACCCCTCCGGCGCGGCCGCGAGCCGGCTCTTGAGGAAGTACTCGACCGCCTTGACGTCGTGCACGGTGATCTTCTCGATCGCCGCCAGCTCCGCGACCTCGTCGGGCCCGAACGTCGCGACGACGTCCCGCAGGTACGCGACGTCCTCGTCGGTCAGCCGCGGCGCCCCCGGGACGACCTCGTGCTGCGCCAGGTGGATCAGCCACTCGACCTCGACGTGCACCCGCTCACGGTTCAGCGCCGCCTCGCTCAGGTGGTCGACCAGCGGCGCGACGGCCGCACGGTAGCGGCCGTCGAGCGGGCCCAGGGCGATGTGGGGGGTGACGTCCGCGAGCCGGACACGTGCGGGGGAGGTCATAGGACCATCATCCCAGAGCGGGCCGTTCCCCCCCCGGAGCGTCCCACGACCGGCCGTAGGCTGCGCGCGAGCCCGTCCCTCCCTCGTCGGAAAGAGCCCATGAACCTCGCCCTGTGGATCGCTGCCGCCCTGCTCGCCCTCGCGTTCCTCGCCACCGGCCTGCTGAAGATCACGCAGTCGAAGGAGAAGCTCGCCGCGGCGGGGATGGGCTGGACCGAGAGCTTCAGCCCGTCGACGATCACGGCGATCGGCGTCGCCGAGGTGCTCGGTGCGATCGGCCTGATCCTGCCCGCCGTGCTCGACGTCGCGCCCGTGCTCGTGCCCGTCGCGGCCGTCGGTCTGGCGCTCGTCATGGTCGGTGCGGCCGTCACCCACCTGCGCCGCAAGGAGACGCAGATGGTCGTCGTCAACGTCGTCCTGCTCGCGCTGGCGGTGTTCGTCGCGTGGGGGCGGTTCGGCGCGTACGCGTTCTGACGACGCCCCCGCCGCGGACCGCCGATCAGTAGCCTGTGCGCACCGGCGCACCCCGCCGGTCCCCGACGACGAGGAGCCCCGTGGCGACGCAGACCCGCAGGCCGAGCGCGGTGCTGCTGGTCGGTGCGTTCGTCGTGGTCGCGGTGGTCGGGTCGGCGTTCGCAGGGCCGCTGCGACTGGGGCACCGGAACACGGGGCTCCCGACGGTCACGATGCCCGCCACCCTGGCGCCGACCACCACGGGCCCGACCGACCCCGAGCAGGTGCTCGACGGGGAGCAGGTGCTGCCGGTGATGCAGCGCTGGGTCTACCTGGTGATCCTGCTGGTCCTGGCAGCGCTGCTCGCGGTCGTGCTGGGGCTGCTGGTCCGGTGGATCCGCAGGAAGCTGCAGGAGCGGACGCCGTTCGACGTCGACGCCGCCGACCCGGACGTCGAGCTCGCGGGGGACGTCCAGGACAGTGCGACGCCGGCGCTGCGCGAGGGCGTCCGGCGCGCCGCGCAGGTGCTCGAGGACGAGGTGCCGCCCGGCGACGCGGTGATCGCGGCGTGGGTGGCGCTGGAGGCGTCGGCGGAGCGCAGCGGTCTCGTGCGGGACCGCGCGCAGACGGCCACGGAGTTCACGGTCGAGGTGCTCGACAGCACTCGCGCGGACCCGGGGGCGACGCGCGTCCTGCTGGAGCTGTACCTGGCGGCGCGGTACTCGGACCATGTGCTCACCCCCCGGGACGTCGAGGCGGCCCGCACGAGCCTGGCGGCGATCGCCGGCGACCTGACCCGACGGGTGCAGGAACCGTGAGGTGGGACTGGCGGCCGCCTACCGGGTTCCTCGGCGCCTTCGTCCTCTGTGTGGCAGGCGGGCTGACCGTGGTGTCGTCGGTGCTCGTCGGGCTGGTCGTGGCGGCGGCCGTGCTGCTCGTCACGCGGATGGACGGGGCGGCCGACCCCGGTTGGGACCGCAGGCACTACGTCCGGCGGCACGGCGCGCGCGGCGAGGTGCAGGACCTGGTGTGGACGATGGTCGGCCGGGACGGGCGGATCGGTGAGCGCGTCCTGCGCCAGCTGCGCGAGGTGGGACGGAGCCGGCTCGCGCGGCACGGGCTGACGCTGGACGACCCGGAGGTCGAGCAGGTCCTCGGCTCGCGCGCCCTCCGCACGCTGACCACCACGCGCTCACCGCTGCCGAGCGTCGCCGACGTCCGGCACACCCTCGACGTGCTCGACCGCCTCGGACCGACGCGAGAGACCCGCACCGACAACCCTGGGAGCCCCCTGTCATGACCGAGCAGCCCACCACCCTCACCGTCGCGCAGGTCGCGGACCGCGGGAGCGCTGTGCTCGACGAGGTCGCGACGCTCGTCGTCGGCATGCGCGAGCCGCTGAAAGTTGCGCTCGCGGCCGTCCTCGGCGGTGGCCACGTGCTGTTCGAGGACGTGCCCGGGCTGGGCAAGACGCTGGCCGCCCGGAGCCTCGCGACCGCCCTGGGGCTCGCGTTCCGGCGGGTGCAGTGCACGCCCGACCTGCTGCCGTCGGACATCACCGGGTCCAGCGTCTTCGACCCGGCGACGGCGTCGTTCGCGTTCCGCCCGGGACCTGTCTTCGCGGGGCTGCTCCTGGCCGACGAGATCAACCGGACCGCCCCGAAGACCCAGTCGGCGCTGCTGGAGGCGATGGCCGAGCGGCAGGTCACCGTCGACGGCGAGACGTACCGGCTGCCCGACCCGTTCCACGTCGTCGCCACGTCGAACCCCGTCGAGTACGAGGGCACGTACCCGCTCCCGGAGGCCCAGCTCGACCGGTTCATGGTCCGCGTCGCGGTGGGCTACCCCGAGCGCGACGCGGAGGTCGACGTGCTCGCTCGCCGGCTCGCGCGGCGGCAGGAGATGGGCTCCGTGCGGACCGTCGTCGACGCGGCCACGCTGCGCGCGATGCAGGCCGGCGTCGAGGCCGTCACCGTGGACACCGACATCCTGCGGTACTGCGTCGACCTCGCCGCGGCCACCCGAGCGCACGACGCCGTCGAGGTGGGTGCCTCGCCGCGCGGCTCGCAGGCCCTGGTGCTCGTCGCGCGGTCGCTCGCGGTGCTCTCCGGCCGGGACTTCGTGACGCCCGAGGACGTCAAGGCCGTCGCCGTGCCCGCGCTGGCCCACCGCCTCTCGCTGACCCCGCAGGCCTGGGCCACCGGCACGGCGCCGCAAGGGGTCGTCGAGGACGTCCTGACGCGGGTGGCGGGTCCGACGACGGCGCGACGCCTATGACCTGGGTGCGCTCGCGCGCGACGACGGTCGGCGTCGTCGCCGGCCTGGCGCTGGTCGTCGTCGGGGCACTGCTGGGGCGGCCGGACGTCGCGGTGCTCGGTGTCGCGCCGCTGATCGCCGGGGTGCGGGACTGGCAGCGCCGGCCGTCGGTCGACCCGACGGTGCGGCTGGAGGCCTCGGACGCGCCGCCGGCCGCGGGGACCCTGCGGGCCGACGTGGTGGTCACGGCACCGGGGACGGTGCTCGTCGGTGCCCGGCGCGCCTCCAGCGTGCTGCTCGACGCGTGGGTCGTCGTCGACGGCACCCGCCGCTTCCCGCTCGTCGTGCGCACCGTCCGCACCGGCCCGCAGGACCTCGCGTTCGTCGACGTGCAGGGTGTCGGACCCGGCGCCGCGAGCCTGTCCGAGCCCAGCGCTCCCGCGTCACGCTCCGCCCTCGTGCTGCCCGGCGCCCGCCCGCTCGGCGACCTGCCGCTCCCGCCGCGGCTGCGCGGGCTGACCGGTGCCCACGAGTCCCGGCGACCCGGAGAGGGCGGCGGCCTGCGCGACGTGCACCCGTTCGCACCCGGGGACCGGCTGCGACGGATCGACTGGCGCGTCACGGCCCGGCGCGCCCCCGACCTGCACGAGCTCTACGTCCGGCGCGAGCACGCGCTCGCCGAGGCGGTCGTCGTCCTGGTCGTGGACTCCCGCGACGACGTCGGGCCCGACCCCATGACGTGGCGGGGCTCGACGCCGCCGCGGGCGCAGGACCCGACCTCGCTCGACCTCGCCCGGCAGGCGGCGACGTCGGCCGCGCAGGGGTTCCTCAACCTCGGCGACCGGGTGGGGCTCGACGACCTCGGCGCGGTCCGGCGACCGCTCCCGCCGGGCGGGGGGCGACGACAGCTCGACCGCATCCGGCACGCGCTGGCCCTCACGCACCCCGAGGGGGACCCGTTGCGTCGCCTGCGCGCCCCGCAGCTCCCCTCGGGCGCGCTCGTGATGCTCTTCTCCACGTTCCTCGACGACGAGGCGTCCCTCGTGGCCGGTGTCTGGCGGCGTGCCGGGCACCGCGTGGTCGCGGTCGACGTGCTGCCGACGCTGCGGGAGCGGAACCTCGGCGACCGGGAACGGCTCGCGATGCGGATGATCCGGATGGCCCGCGAGGACCGGCTGGCCGAGCTGGCCGACCTGGACGTCGAGCTGGTGACGTGGCGGGACTCGCCGCACGTCGCGCTCGCGACGCTGGCGAGGCGCGCGCAGCGCAGGGCGGGGGCCGCACGATGAGCGAGGTGAGCGTCGACCTCGTCCGGCCGGTCCCGGCCTGGGCGCTGCGCGGTGTGGTCGGGGTGCTCGGTGCGGCGACGCTGCTGGTCGCGTTCGCCGGGGCGCGGCTCCACCCGGTGCTCGTGGCGGGGTTCGTCGCGCTGGTCGTCGCGGCCGTCGTCATCCCGGGGCTCGGGCTGACCGCGCTCGTCGTCCTGGTCGTCGCGGCGCGGGTGGCCACGGGCGAGCCGCTCGCGCTGGGCATGCTCATGCTCCTGGTCCTGCTGGTGCACCTGATGCTCTGGGCGGGGGCGCTCGCGGCGCGAACGTCGTGGCGGACGCAGGTCGAGCTCGGGGTCGTGGTGCAGGGGCTGCGGGACGTCGCGATTGTGCAGGTGGGAGTCCAGGTGCTGGCCGTGGTGGCGACGGTGCTCGGTGGCGTGGCGCTCGGGGGCGGCGACCTGTGGCGGGCGCTCGCGCTCGTCGCGGCGATCGGTGCGTCGGTGCTGCTGCTGCCCCGGCGGTCCTAGTCCAGCGTGACGCCGTAGCGATCGAGCCGCCCACAGCCCGCAGGCTCCACAGGCGTTCCCCGTCATCGTGCCGGTCTTCGTAGCGTCTCCGGCATGCCTCCCGCCGACGGTCTGCCCCTGGTCCTGCGCGCGCTCGACGACATCGAGTCCGCGTCGCGGGCGCTGCGCGGCGCCACCGCGATGTCGTGGTCGTCCGGCGCCGCGGACCGGTTCCGCGCCGCTCTCGACGAGGCGCACGGATCCGTGCACGGGGTGCTGGTGGCGGTCGAGCGGACGGTGCAGCCGGTCGCGGCGGCGGACCTGGGGACGGGAGGCCTGTGACCGGCTACGTCGTCGTCGGCGGTCCCGGGCCGACGGTCGCCGACCTGGAGGAGCTCGCGTACACGTGCCGGTTGCTCGAGGGCGCCGCCGACCGGCTCGAGGCCGTGGCGTGGACCCTGGCGCGTGCGGGAGAGGCGTGCGACCCGCTCAGCCCCGCGGGGACGGAGGCGCGGCGGACTCTTGCGGCCGTGCGGGCCTCACCGTGGCGGGTCGCCGACCACCTACGAGGGTTGGCGACCTCGCTGCGCCGGGTCGTGGAGCTGTACACGGAGGCCGAGTCGCTCGCGCACCGTGCCGTGCGAGGGGCTGTCGTCGCGGTCGCGGGGGAGCTCGGGGAGCGGCCGCTCGTGGCTGCGGGGCTCGGCGCGCTGGGGACGGGTGTCGTCGCGGCGGCCGTGGGCGGCGTGGTCGCGGGCAGCGCGGTCCGGTCGCTGCTGTTCCAGCGGCCAGACCCGTTCGCGCCTCTGATCGCCCAGCACGCCCGACGTGCCGCGGGCGCGCTGACCGCCGACGGTCGCGTGGAGCTGGAGCTGCTGGCCGTCGGCGCGTTCGTCCGCGCGTCCGCGCCCGGGCGGCAGGTCCCGACCCTGCGGCCCGTCCCCGAGGGTGCTCGCCTCCTGTTCGGCGCCGTGCCGCCCGCCGGTCCGACCGCCCTGCTCGCGGTCGGCGACCCGCCACAGCTGCCCGTGCCGGGGACGGTGGCCGCCGTCCTCGACAACGTGGCCCGCAGCTACGACCGCGAGCCCACCCCGTTCCGCCTGGGGACGCCCGAGGGTGTGGTCTCCGTGCAGGAGCTCACGCACCCCGACGGGACGACGGGCTGGGTGGTCGAGATCCCGGGCACCGAGGACTGGGATCTCAACGACGACAACCCGATGGACCTGACGACCAACGGCCGGCTGCTGGCAGGCATGCCCGACGACCTGACGGACGCGGTGCTCGACGCCATGCGGCGGTCCGGGATCGGGGCGGACGAGCCGGTCCTGCTGGCGGGGCACAGCCAGGGCGGGATGGTGGGCATGTCGGTCGCGGCGGCGGTCGGCGGGGCGTACTCGGTGCGCGCGGTCGTGACGGCCGGAGCGCCGGACATCCCGAAGCCCGTGCCGCCGGGGGTGCAGGTGCGCCACTACCGGCACACCGAGGACGTCGTCCCACAGCTGGACGGCTTCCCGGACCGGACGAGCGCGAACGTCACGGTGGTCACCCGGGACCTGGCGACAAGCGGCGGGCCGACGGCTCCGACCATCGTCGAGGCGCACGCGATCCGCCGCTATGTCGAGACCGCGGCCGAGGCCGAGCGGGAGCTCGCGGGGAGCCCGGGCATGCGGGCGTTCGACGCCGCGGCCCAGGAGGTGCTCGGGCCGCCCGGCACGACCGCCGTCACCCGCCAGTTCCAGGTGACGCGGGACCCGGCGGTCGTCGCGGCACAGGTGCCGACGGTGCGGCCTAGTAGCTGACCTCGGTGGACGACGAGCGCTCGACCCGCGGACCCGGGATGAGGACCGAGAGGACGAGGCTGACGATCGAGATGATGATGGCGCCCCAGCACGCGACCCCGAAGTTGTCGATCCGCAGACCCCAGCTGGTCGCCTCGGTGATCCACGCGGTCAGCATGAGCATGAGGGCGTTCACGATGATGGTGAACAGGCCGAGGGTGAGGATGTACAGCGGGATCGAGATGAACGCGACGATCGGCTTCACGATGGCGTTGACGATCCCGAACACCAGCGCGATGAGCAGGATGATCCAGAGGTTCTGCCACCCACCGTCGCCGCCGACGATCTCGAGGCCGGGCAGGATCAGCGTCGCCAGCCAGATGGCGACACCGTTGATGAGCACGCGGACGAGGAAGGCCATGGGCCGATCCTGCCATCGGGTGCGTGGGGGCGCTCCGAGGCGCGCTGCCGGGTTCGTCCACCTCGGGCACAGCCCCGGCGTCCCGTCTGGCGGTGCCCGCGGCGGGCGGTGGCATGCTGGGCCCGTGACTCGCGTCCCCCTGCGTCCGGCCCTGGCAGACCTGCCGCCCTACGTCCCCGGGGCCCGCGTCCCGGTCGGCGCCGCGGCGTTCAAGCTGTCGTCCAACGAGAACCCGTACCCGCCCCTGCCGTCGGTGGTGCTCGCCATCTCCGACGCGGCCGAGGACGTCAACCGGTACCCGGACATGTACGCCACCGAGCTGGTCGGGGCGATCGCGGCGTCGCTCGGGGTGGCGCCCGAGGCCATCGTGGCCGGGTGCGGCTCCGTCGCGGTGCTCGGGCACGTGCTGACCGCGGTGTGCCAGCCGGACGACGAGGTGGTCGTGCCGTGGCGCTCGTTCGAGGCGTACCCGATCGCCGTGACGCTGGCGGGCGCCCGGGGCGTGCAGGTGCCGGTGGGCGACGACGGGCGGCTCGACCTCGAGGCGATGGCCGCGGCGGTCACCGAGCGGACCAAGGTCGTGCTGGTGTGCACCCCGAACAACCCGACCGGCCCCGCGGTGCACGCCGACGAGCTGGCCACCTTCCTGGCGGCGGTGCCCAAGGACGTGCTGGTCGTGCTCGACGAGGCGTACGTCGAGTTCGTGCGCGACCCGGAGGCGCCCGACGGGCTGGCCGTGTTCGCCGACCACCCGAACGTGGTGCTGCTGCGGACGTTCTCGAAGGCGTTCGGGCTGGCGGGTCTGCGGGTCGGCTACGCGGTCGCGCGTCCTCGCCTGGCGGCCGGGATCCGCGCGGCGTCGACCCCGTTCGGCGTCTCCCACGTCGGCCAGCTCGCGGCCCTCGCGTCGCTGCGCGCGACCGCCGAGCTCATGACCAGGGTCGACGCGATCGTCGCCGAGCGTGCTCGGCTCCTGGCCGGTCTCCGGAAGCAGGGCTGGACGGTCCCCGACAGCCAGGCCAACTTCGTCTGGCTGCCGCTGGGTGACCACGCGGCGGCGTTCGCGGAGCGCTCCGGGCGTGCCGGGGTGCTCGTGCGCCCGTTCCAGGGCGACGGCGTCCGGGTGAGCGTCGGTGAGCCCGAGGCGACCGACCTGCTGCTCGAGATCACCGCGGAGTGGCTCGACCGCTGACGGTGCGGGAGGAGGTGTAGGGACTCGACAAGGGGTGGCGTCGAGGCTTGTGCGGGTCTTTCTCGCGCAACCTACGGTGCCGTAGCCTACGCTGTCGTAGGTTTCGAGCCTCACCCCGGCGCGGCCCACCCGCCGCTGCACCGAGAAGGAGAACCGCGTGGTCCCGAACGGCCCCCAGACCGACGACGGCCTCGTGCAGCTGCTGACCCCCACCGGGCAGCGCACCGCACACCCCGACTACGACCCGCGCATCGCCCACCTCGACCCCGACGCCCTGCGCGCGCTCTATCGCGACATGGTGCTGGTGCGCCGGTTCGACAACGAGGCGACGTCGCTGCAGCGGCAGGGCGAGCTCGCGCTGTACGCGCAGTGCCTCGGCCAGGAGGCCGCGCAGATCGGCTCCGGCCGCGCGCTGGCCCCGCAGGACCAGGTGTTCCCCAGCTACCGCGAGCACGGCGTCGCGTACACGCGGGGCGTCGACCTGGCGGACGTGCTGCGGCTGTTCCGCGGCATCGACCACGGCGGCTGGGACCCGACGGCGTACGGGTTCCACCTGTACACGCTGGTCATCGGCTCGCACACGCTGCACGCCACCGGCTACGCGATGGGGCTGCAGCGGGACGGTGCGGTCGGCACGGGCGACCCTGCCCGGGACTCGGCCGTCGTCACGTACTTCGGCGACGGGTCGACCTCGCAGGGTGACGTCAACGAGGCGCTCGTGTTCGCCGCGGTGAACAACGCCCCGGTCGTCTTCTTCTGCCAGAACAACCAGTGGGCCATCTCCGAGCCCACCAGCCGGCAGTCCCGCGTGCCGCTGGCCGACCGCGGTCCCGGGTTCGGCATCCCGAGCGTGCGCGTCGACGGCAACGACGTCCTGGCCACGTACGCGGTGACGGCCGAGGCGCTCGAACGGGCTCGCTCCGGCGGTGGCCCGACGTTCATCGAGGCGTTCACGTACCGGATGGGCGCGCACACCACCTCCGACGACCCGAGCCGCTACCGCTCGGCCGCCGAGGAGGAGTACTGGCGCCAGCGGGACCCGATCGACCGTCTCCGGCTGTACCTGGAGGACCGCGGCGCGCTGCCGCAGGACTTCCTCGACACCCTGGCTGCCGAGGGCGACGCGCTCGGTGAGCGCATCCGGACCGCGGTGCGCGCGATGGGCCGCCCGTCGGCGGCGTCGATGTTCGAGCACGTCTACGCGACGCCGAACTCCGTCGTGGAGGCCGAGCGGCAGTGGTTCGAGCAGTACGAGTCGTCGTTCCTTGACGGTGAGGGGAGCCACCGATGAGCACCATCACGTTCGCCAAGGCGATCAACCACGGCCTGCGCAAGGCGCTCGAGCAGAGCCCCAAGGTGCTCCTCATGGGTGAGGACATCGGGGCGCTCGGTGGCGTGTTCCGCGTGACCGACGGGCTGCAGAAGGACTTCGGCCAGGACCGCGTCGTCGACACCCCGCTGGCCGAGTCCGGCATCGTCGGGACCGCGATCGGCCTGGCCCTGCGCGGCTACCGGCCCGTGTGCGAGATCCAGTTCGACGGGTTCATCTTCCCGGCGTTCGACCAGATCACGACCCAGCTGGCCAAGATGCACTACCGGTCGAAGGGGCGGCTCACGCTCCCCGTCGTCATCCGCGTGCCGTACGGCGGCGGGATCGGCGCGGTCGAGCACCACAGCGAGTCGCCCGAGGCGCTGTTCGCGCACACCGCCGGCCTGCGCGTGATCAGCCCGTCCAGCCCGGCCGAGGCGTTCACGATGATCCAGCAGGCCATCGCCTCCCCGGACCCGGTGCTCTTCTTCGAGCCGAAGGGCCGCTACTGGGAGAAGGGTGACGTCGACCTGGACGCGGCGGTCGACGCCCCGCACCCGGCGCTGGACTCGGCGAAGGTGCTCCGTGCGGGCACGGACCTCACGCTCGTCGCCTACGGCCCGACCGTGCAGACCGCGCTCAAGGCCGCCGAGACCGCCGCCGCCGAGGGCACGTCCATCGAGGTCGTCGACCTGCGGACCCTGTCCCCGCTCGACACCGCCACGGTCGCGGCGTCGGTCCAGCGCACCGGCCGCTGCGTCGTCGTGCACGAGGCCCCGGTCCTGTACGGCACCGGTGCCGAGGTGGCCGCGCGCATCACCGAGGACTGCTTCTTCCACCTGGAGGCCCCGGTCCTGCGCGTCGGCGGGTTCCACACCCCGTACCCGGTGGCCAAGATCGAGCACGACTACCTGCCCGGGCTGGACCGCGTCCTCGACGCGGTCGACCGCTCGCTGGCCTTCTGAGGAGACCCCCGTGCCGACCTTCCAGCAGTTCCCGCTCCCGGACGCGGGCGAAGGCCTGACCGAGGCCGAGATCGTCGCCTGGCACGTGGCCGTCGGCGACACCGTCGAGGTCAACCAGACGATCGTCGAGATCGAGACCGCGAAGTCGCTGGTCGACCTGCCGAGCCCGTGGGCCGGCGTCGTGACGCGGCTGCTGGTCGAGCCCGGCCAGACCGTCGATGTCGGGACGCCGATCATCGAGGTCGACACCGATCCGACGGGCGACGCGCCGCAGACCGACGACGCCCCGCCCGCGGCGGCGTCGACGGGTGGCGCCATCGAGCACGGCCACCGCGGTGGCGGGAACCGGCACGCGGGCGTGGAGCCCGGCGGGTCCGACGAGATCGCGGCGGCACGTGCCGATCGCGTGGCCGACCCGAAGCCGGAGCCGGCAGCGCGCGAGGCGGTGCTCGTCGGCTACGGGCTCGCCGAGCCCTCCACCGGCCGGCGCGGGCGGACCGCGGACGGCTCCCCGGCAGCCACGACACCGTCGGCACCCGCCGCCACGTCGCCGGTCCGCCCGGCCGCCACCTCGTCGCAGCGCGAGGCCACCCGGCACGCGCTCGCCAAGCCCCCGGTCCGCAAGCTGGCCCGTGAGCTGGGCGTCGACCTGGACTCGATCTCCCCGACGGGCCCGGGCGGCATCGTCACGCGCGAGGACGTGCTCGGCCGCGCGGCGCAGGCCGAGGCGCGGACCCTGGCCACCTACCCCGGCGACGACGCCCCCTGGCTGGCCAGCGGCACGGTGTCCTCCGACGGCCGCCAGACGCGCGTGCCCGTGAAGTCGGTGCGCAAGCGGACCGCGGAGGCGATGGTCACGAGCGCGTTCACCGCACCGCACGTCACCGTGTTCCACACGGTCGACGTCACCAAGACGATGAAGCTGGTCGAGCGCCTGCGGGCCGACCGCGAGTTCGCCGACGTCCGCGTCACACCGCTGCTCATCGCCGCCAAGGCGCTGATGCTCGCCGTGCGCCGGCACCCGGAGATCAACGGGAGCTGGGACGAGGCGACGCAGGAGATCGTCTACAAGCACTACATCAACCTCGGGATCGCGGCGGCGACGCCCCGAGGGCTCGTCGTGCCGAACATGAAGGACGCGCACCGGCTGAACCTCAAGGACCTCGCGGGGGCGCTCGCGGACCTGACGTCGACCGCGCGGGCCGGGAAGACGTCGCCCACGGACATGTCCGACGGCACGATCACGATCACGAACGTCGGCGTCTTCGGCATCGACACGGGTACCCCGATCATCAACCCGGGGGAGGCGGCGATCCTCGCGTTCGGCGCCATCCGCGAGCAGCCGTGGGTGCACAAGGGCAAGATCCGGATCCGGCACGTCACGCAGCTGGCGCTGAGCTTCGACCACCGGCTGGTGGACGGGGCGCTGGGCTCGCAGGTGCTCGCGGACGTCGCGCGCGTGCTGCACGACCCGTCGCACGGCCTCGTCTGGGGCTGAGCGCCCACCACCGTGTGACACTCACCCGATGATCCGGACCCTGACCGAGGACGACGCCCTCGACCTCGAACGGGTCGGCTACGAACGCGGGGACGTGCTGCGGGCCGCCACGGGGAGGCCCGACGCGCACCGCTACCGCGTCGACCCGGCCAACCCGCTGGTCGTCGACGGCCTGGTGCTGCTGGAGGAGGACGACGGTGCCGTCCGGTTCCTCGACACCAACCGCGTCCCGCTGACCGTGCGCGACCTGCGCCGGTTCCGCATCCTCGAGAAGGTGGCCGACGCGCCCCCGACGGACCAGGAGCCGACGGGCGTCTCTTCGCAGCCGGCAACCCCGGACCTCGTCGACCTGCGGGACGACGCCCTCGACAACGACCTGGTCGACGGGGTCGACTTCGCGATCGGCGCGTCCACCGCGCGCGAGGCCATCACGTTCGACGACGGGTTCGTCGTCGGCTACCGGGACGCCGGGACGACGACCACCCTGTTCACGTCGCGGTCGTTCGCGCAGGCGCGCGCGGTGTTCCTCGACGAGGCGTGCTGGCTCGGGGCGGAGCGGGGGCGCGGTCCGTACGTCGGTCGTGACCAGGCCGTCGGCACGGAGGGGTGGACGTCGGCGCAGGTCGTGGCGGCGTACGAGCGACGGCTGCTCGAGGGGCCCTAGAGACGGGCGCCCGGGCCCAGAACCCTCAGGCAGCTGGGACGACGCGCTGCACGAGCAGCCGAACCCTGGCGGCCGCAGCCCCGCTCAGGAACTGGTTGGGCCTCCTCGTGCCGAACCTGTCGTGCAGCACCTTCGCTGCGGCGGGTGCCTCGACCCTGGTGGGCCAGTCCTGCGCCGTGCGGCCTGCGACGTTCGCCGCTTCGAGCAGCCGGTGGATGTCGATCGCGTCGGACCTGGCGAGCCGGCCCACGTAGGAGTGGGCCTTCATCACTAGAGCCGCACCGACGTCCGGCAGGAGCAGGGTCATCCTGACCTCGGTCCCGTCGGTCAGGTTGGCGGTGATCTCGACGACCGTCGGCTGTTCGAGCAGCGCGGTCTGGAGGCCGGGGATCTCGTCGACCACGAGTCGCCCGTGTTCCTGGTGGGTGACGAGCCGCCCCAAGTACGAGGGTGCGAGCACGTCGATCACCAGCTCACGGTGGCCGTCCAGGCGCACGAACCGATTGCCCTCGGTCTGCACGTACCCGGCGCGCAGCAGCGCTGCGAACAACCTTTCATCGCCGCGCACGTCGAACGGCACACCCATGTCGGCGTCAGCCGTCTCGCGAGCCGGAGCGACGTCGGTCGCGCGCGACGTCGACGCGAGGGTCAGATCGCTCATGTGGGGACCCCAGCGCCGTCCAGGAGCCGCGCGCGCAGATGGTTCGCTGCGGCCTCGTCACCGTCCTGGGTCAGCGTGACCCACACCCTCCACGGGTCGCTCAGGCGCAGCCCGTCGCGCTCGACGGCGTCATGCAGCGCCCGTGGATCGTCCGGGACGACGATCGTCACGGTCGCGTCCGCCGCTACGACAGGCGTGCAGCGGGCGGCGGACAGGTCGACGAGGCGTTCTGCCCAGATCGTGGTGCGGTCAGGCCGTGCCCATGGCGCATAGCGGTCTGCGGCGACCTGGCCGGTGACCGCGTACTCCACCCCCGCGTCGCTCAGGACTTCCGCGATCACCGTGGTCGCCAGCACGGGGGCGTCGAGCGTCAGCCAGGTCGCCGACGTCTTGGGGCGCGGGTAGTTCTCGACCAACCAGTTGCTCGCGAGCTCCCGCCGCCTGATCGTCCATCCGTCGTGGCGGCGCTCGACCATGTCGTTCAGCTGCTTGAAGGATTGCGACACCCGAGCCTGTGTCAGGTCGGTCTCGCGCGCGAGCTCGGTCTGCGACCGGGGTGTGGGGTCGTTCAGCAGCGCCAGCGTGAGCGCGAGCTGTCCCCAGGGCGAGCGACCAGGCTTCGTTGGCGGGTCGTTCGGTGGCTCGTGCGAAGTCTCGATGGTGTGCGACCGACCGTCGCGGTCGATGAGCGTGCCGGTCACCGGGCCGCGCTCCGGCGCGACGAGAACGGACAGGCCGGCGTCACGGGCGGCATCGAGCGCGACGGAGGTGGCGGACTCGGTGATGACCAAGGGGCGGGCCGCGGGGTATGCCACGAACTTCTTGGCGTACCTGCTGACGAGAGAGGGGTGCAACGCTGCGACGGTCTTCACGTCGTAAGCGGTCGGGAGCAGCTCGGGGCCCTCGAGCACGATGTCGGCGCGCCGGTCCAGGGTGAGGGTCGGCCGAATGGCGTGCACCTGTGCCAACTCTGCCCAGACGTCACCTATAAGCATTGCCAACCTCCACTCGACATTGCTTATAGTCTAGCGCTGACCACGCGCATCATCAACGAGGTGTCGCTCCGCCAGGTCGTGGCTGGTCGATCATCGGCGCCGTCCCGCTCGCTCGAGCGCGAGATCACCACCTGGATCGAGGGGCACGGGCCGACGTTGGCTGACCCACAACGACACGATCTGGACTGCACACCTGGGCGTCGAGCCGCGTTCTAGGTGGGTACGCACATCCGCACGCAGCTCCGGAGGACCTCATGGACGCCAGCACCACGCACCACCGCCCCACCACTCGACGCTTCGTGGCCATCGGGGTCGTCGCGGTCGGCCTGTGCGTCGTCGGCACCGGGGTCGCGGCCGCGGCCGCCCCGACCTCGGCGCTGTCCCGGTCGGTCACCGGGCTCCTGCAGTCCGCGGGCGTCGACTGGTCGACGATGCCGGACGGGTACACGCCCGAGCAGTACGAGGCGTTCTGGGGTGCCGGGTACACGCCGGAGAGCGTCGAGGAGCTCAGCGCGCTGTGGAACCTCGGAACCACGGAGACGAAGGCGCGGGCCGGGCAGCTGATCCTCGACGGGCTGCCGGTGCCGGTGGCTGTCGCGCCGACGGACACCGCGACGTCCGACGCCGGGGACGAGGGCGCGGTGCTGCTGACGGACGAGCAGTTCGAGGCGTTCTGGGGTGCCGGCTACACGGACGCGGACGTCGAGGCGCTGGGGGAGATCTGGAACACGGAGTACGCGGAGACCAAGGCGCGGGCCGGGCAGCTGCTCCTCGACGGGCAGACTCCTCCCGTGGCGCCCAGCGGCACGCCCGGCCAGTCCTGAGCCCGTCGCCCGGCACGACCCTTCGTGAGGAGTACGACGTGGACGAGCTGTCGCTGCGGACCGGGTTCGAGATCGAGCTCCTGGCCCCCGCGGGATCGGACCGGCAGGTGCTGGCCGACGACCTGGCCGCGCGCCTGGGCGGTCAGGTGCGACGGTCGTTCCACACCGACTCCGAGCCGTCGGTCGTGCCGGGCGTCGGTGTCTTCCGGCACCTGTCGCCGGCGTTCGACGTGGTCGACGCCGCGGGACGTCCCGTGGCGCGGCTCGTCGACGACATCACCCTCGTGGCCGACCTGGTGCCCGGAGCCCCGCGGCGTCCGGGCTGGTACCGCGTCCTGTGCGACGACGCCCGGCTGCTGCGTCTGATCGAGCGGCACGCCGACCCCGACGCCCCGCTCACCACGGTGCTGGACCCGCTCGCCGAGCTGTTCGGGGTGCGCACCGAGCTGGTCGGCTCGGCGGCCCGGGTCGACGACCCCAGCGGTGCCACCGTCGCCGTCGCGATGCCGCTGCCGGCGGGGCGGGAACGGCCGTGCGAGATCATCACGCCGCCCATCGACACCGACCACGGGGCCGCGCTCGAACGGCTGCTGGTGCCCGCGCGTGAGCTCGGCTTCACCGTCCCGCGGGAGGCCGCCGTGCACCTGCACGTCGACGGGGCACCGTTCCGTCGGCCGGAGGCCTTCGCCAACGTCGTGCGGCTGTTCGGCCACTGGCGGGACCAGCTGTGGGCCGCGCTGGACACCAACCCCGCGTGCCGGCGCCTGGCGCCGCTGCCGGACGCGCTGCTGGACCTGGTCGAGACCGATGCCGACGCTGTCACGCACGCGACCGGTCTGACCAAGTACGCCGACGTCAACCTCACGCAGCTCGTCACCAGCAAGCCTGTGCGGGACACGCTCGAGGTGCGGATCCTGCCCGGTGCGATCGACGGGCCGAGCATCGTGCGACGGGCCGCGCTCGTCGAGGCGCTGCTCGCCCGCTGCCTCGACCCGCAGCCGCTGCCCCGCCCCGGCGAGGGCGCGACGGTGCACGACCTCGTCGCGGTGCACCGGTGAGCGCGGGGGTGACGTCGCCGGAGAGTGCCGCGATCCCGGTCGTCGAGCCCGAGTTGGACGACCTGGTCCGGGTCCACCTCGCGGGGCTGCTGCGCTACGCGACGGTCCTCACCGGAGACGGGCACACCGCCGCCGACCTGGTCCAGGAGGTGCTCCTGCGGGCGCACGTGCGCTGGACCCGGATCGCTCTGATGGCCCGGCCCGACCTGTACCTGCGCCGGATGGTCACCAACGAGCACCTCTCCTGGCGCCGCCGGTGGCACGTCCGGACGATCCGCCCGGCCGCCGACGAGGTCCTCGCCGCCCACGCCGACTCCCACGGCGACCACGCCCACGGTGTCGTCGAGGAGGACGCGATGTGGGGACACCTCGAGACGCTGCCCCCTCGACAGCGGACGGTGCTGGTCCTGCGGTACTACGAGGGCCTGAGCGACGCGGAGATCTCCGAGGTCCTCGGCACCTCCCCGGCCACCGTCCGGTCCCACGCCAGCCGAGCGCTGGCCACCCTGCGTGACACCGACCTCAGCACCCGAACGGAGAAGCGATGAGCCACCACGACGACGAGCTGGTCGCTCGGATCACCCGCGCCCTCCACTCGCGGGACGCCGACCAGCCCGACCCGGCGGTCGTCGCGTCGCGGCTCCAGGAAGCGCTCGCGCATGAGCCGGAGGCGACCGTGACCACCCTCGTGCGCCGCGGCGCGAAGGTCGCGGTGGCCGGTGCGGTCATCTCCACCCTCGCCGTCGGCGGTGCGGGCGCGGCGGCCGCCGCGAACCCGTACTCCGAGGTCGCCCGCGTGGTCGAGGGCGTCGCGCAGACGGTGGGGCTCGAGTGGTCGGCGATGCCCGACGGGTACACGCGCGAGCAATACGAGGCGTTCTGGGGCGCGGGCTACACGATCGACGATGCGTGGGCGCTCGCGGACCTGTGGAACCTCGACGTGACCGCGACCAAGGCGCAGGCCGGGCAGCTCCTCCTCGACGGGCAGACGCCCCCCGTCGCGCCCGGTGGGACCGTGCCCGAGGTCCTGGCGCCGGACCCGCAGCAGGAGGCGTACGACGCGTTCTGGGCCGCCGGCCACACGGAGCAGGACCTCGCCGAGCTCGTGGAACTGTGGCACACCGACTCCGCCGAGGCGAAGGCCCGGGCGGGCCGGATGGTCCTGGACGGCGAGCCGCTACCCCTGGACTGAGGTCTGCCGACGCTCCACGACCAGGGCCGCGATCCCCAGCACGATCGCGCCGATCTCCGAGATCGCCGACAGCCACACCGGGATGCCCACCCACTGCTCGTGCACCCCGAAGAACCCGCCGGGTGTCGTCGAGATGACGAACGCCGTCAGGGTGGCGACGCCGAACCCGACCGCGCCCAGCAGCGGGAGCCAGTGCCGCCAGACGAGCACGAGGACGCCGAGGACCAGGCCGCCGACACCGTTGAGCAGGAACGCCGGACCGACGACGTCGAGGGTGTTCATGCCGTTGGCCCACAGGTCGAGGTGGACGACCGCGGAGAGCATCACGCACGCGGACAGCAGGGCCCGCAGGACGTCGGACGTCGCCTGGGTGCCGGTGTGCCAGCTCATGGTCAGGCCTTCCCGGCGAGCACGGCGCCGTTGCTGACGTGCACGTCGACCTCGGGCAGCGGCGACGGTGCAGGACCGGACACGTTGGCGCCGGTCAGGTCGAACACCGACCCGTGGCAGGGGCACCTCAGCTCGTCGTCCTCCGGCGCGACCGTGCACTGCTGGTGCGTGCAGACGGCCGACAGGGCGACCACCGTGCCCGCCTCGGGCTGCACCAGGATGATCGGCTTGCCGTCGGCGTCCTTCGCGGAGATCGCCCCGCCCACCGGGATGTCGGACACCTGTGCCAACGCACCCCCGCTCGCCGCCGCGGGCGCCCCGTCGGACGGGCTCTCCGAGCCGCCGCACGCGGCCAGCACGCCCGCCGCGGCGACCCCCATGGTGACCAGACCCGCCCGGACCAGCACCTCCCGCCGGTCCAGGCAGCCGTCGCAGGAGTGAGGGACTGTCTGTGCTGTCGCTGCTGTGGCAGACATCGGGACCTCCGGGTCGGACCTGGTGGGGCTGACACCTGTGTCACGGTGCCGGGCCCGTCGAGGTTCACCCGGGTGCGGCACCAGTTCCAGGGTGCCCGCTCGGGGCGGGTTCGTCCTGGGCGCGGGACACGGCGGCCTCGTCGGCGATGACGGCCGTGACCCCGCCGACGGCTGTGACTCCCGCGGCGGACGCGGCGGCGTCGTCGTCGAACCGCCCCTGGATGCCCGACACGTTCCGCAGCGGCAGCTCCGGCAGCATGACCGTGAGGATCACGCCGAACACCATGATGAACGCGGCCAGGAGCAGGACGGTGTCCACCGACTGCGCGAAGCCGTCGAGGAACGGCTGCGCGAGCCGCGGGTCGAGGTTGTTGATGAACGACGAGTCGTCCAGCGACGGCACCGCGCCGCCGCCCTGCAGCATCGCGAGGACGGGCGCGTTGGCCGGGTCGGCCGCGACCGCGGGGTCCGCGACGGCCGCCTGGAACTCCGGTGTCTGCGAGGCGGTCCGGAACGCGGCCGCGATGTTGGAGCCGACCGTCGAGAACAGCACCGACAGGAACACCGCGGTGCCCAGCGTGCCGCCCATCTGCCGGAAGAACAGCGACGACGACGTCGCGACGCCCATGTCCCGGACCTCCACGGCGTTCTGCACGGCGAGCACCAGCGGCTGCATCGTGAAGCCCAGGCCGAGGCCGAACAGGATGGACACCGCGAACACGTACGGCAGCGTCGTGTCCGCCTGGAGGCGGGAGAAGAAGAGCGCACCGAGGCCCATGAGGACCGTGCCGACCACCGGGAACGCCTTGTAGCGGCCGGTCCGCGACGTCGTCTGACCGGCGACGATCGAGCCCGTCATGATGCCCAGCGTGAACGGGATGAGCGTCAGACCGGCCTCGGTGGGCGACTGGCCCTTGACGATCTGCAGGTACAGCGGGAGCGTCGCCAGGCCGCCGAACATGCCCAGACCGATCACGGTGTTGGCGGCGGCGCCCACGGAGAACGTGCGGTTCCGGAACAGCGACAGCGGCAGGATCGCGTCGGCCTTCGCGTACCGCTCGGCCAGGAGGAACGACGCGACCCCGAGCACGCCGACGACGTAGCAGGCGATCGACCGCGGGGAGTCCCAGCCCCAGATGCGGCCCTGCTCGGCGACCACCAGCAGCGGCACCAGCGCGACGACGAGCGCGAGCGCGCCCGGGTAGTCGATCCGGTGCTCGACGCGCCGCAGCGGCGGCAGGTGCAGGACGCGCGCGACGACGACGATCGCGAGGATGCCGATGGGCACGTTGATGAGGAAGACCCAGCGCCAGCCCGTGATCCCGAGGATGGTCTCCGCCCCCGCGAAGAACCCGCCGACCACGGGACCGAGCACCGACGCGGTACCGAACACCGCCAGGAAGTACCCCTGGTAGCGGGCACGCTCGCGGGGGGCGACGAGGTCGCCGAGGATCGTGATCGCGAGCGCCATGAGACCGCCGGCGCCGAGGCCCTGGACGCCGCGGTAGACCGCCAGCTGGTACATGGAGTCCGCGGTGCCGGACAGCAGCGAGCCCACCACGAAGATCGAGATCGAGATCAGGTACAGCGGCTTGCGGCCGTAGATGTCGGAGAGCTTGCCGTACAGCGGCGTCGAGATCGTCGCGGTCAGCAGGTACGCCGTCGTCACCCACGCCTGCAGGGACAGCCCGTGCAGGTCGTCGCCGATGGTCCGGATGGAGGTCGCGACGATGGTCTGGTCGAGCGCGGCGAGGAACATGCCGAGCATCAGACCGCCGAGGATCGTGAGGATCTCCCGGTGCGTCGGAGGCACGAACGTCTGCGGTTCCGCCACGGGGGTGTGCTGGGGAGGCATGAGACCTTCTCGACGGGGAATGATTGCGCAGGACAACTAACGTGACGCAACAACCGTGCACCCACGACGTGTTCCCCGCCACAGAGGCTTCCTCCCCGCTGCTCCGACGCGGATAAACGCTTCAGCAGGGCGGACGCCGCTCACCCGTCACAGCTACGGTGTCGGGATGCCCACGCCCGCGACCGGCCCGCTTCGCCTCGCGCGCGGTGCCGTCGTCGCCGTCGTGACGGTCGCGCTCGCGGCCCTCGCGCACGTGCTCGCCGGGGGTGCCCTCCCGCCGTTCGTGGTCGTCGTCAGCCTGACCGCGATCGTGCTGGCCGCCGCCGTCGTGCTGACCGGGCGCCGGCTCGGCCCCGTCGGAGCGGTCGCGCTGCTCGGTGCCGGACAGCTGGCGGTGCACTCGGCGTTCAGCCTGTTCACGTCCATGGCCTGCATGCCTGGGCCGACCGACCAGGCGTCGATGTTCGGGCACCAGCACCACCCCGGCATGGTCATGCAGTCGCAGACCGCCTGCACGGCGGTCGACCCGGCGCTCGCGCAGCCGCTGCTCGGCGCCTCCGCGATGCTCGTGCTGCACATCGCCGCGACCGTCGCGGCAGCCCTCGTGATCGTCGGCGCCGACCGCGCCCTCTGGTGGCTCGCCGCCTGGCTGCGTCCTCTTGTCGGCGGACCCGCACCCGTCGTCGTCGTCCCCCGCCCCGCGCTGCCGACACCCGCCGAGGTCCCCTGGTCCGGCCGAGACTGGTGGCGTGACGTCGTCCCCCTCCGAGGACCGCCCAGCTGGCAGTCGCCCACGGCACCACCTCGCTGATCTGTGCTGATCGGTCGTTGGCACGGGGCTCGTGCGCGCGCGCCCACCCCTCGACCACCACCTCACCTCAGGGAACAGCCATGTCATCGATCAGCCGTCTCGGCGCGACCACCCTCGTCGCCGTTGCCCTCGCCGTCCTGCCCGCCGCCGCCGCGTCCGCGCACGTCCGGGTGGTCCCCGAGCAGACCACCGCGGGAGGATGGACCGTGCTCACCTTCCGGGTCCCCAACGAGTCGGAGACCGCTGCGACCTCGCAGGTGTCGGTCGACCTCCCGACGGACACGCCGCTCCTGTCGGTCTCCACCAAGCCGGTCCCCGGCTGGACGGCGACCGTCGAGACCGCCCCCCTGCCCGAGCCCGTCGACTTCTACGGGACCGAGCTGACCGAGGCGCCGTCGCGTGTCGTGTGGACCGCGCAGCCCGGCGCCGAGGTCGTGGACGGGCAGTTCCAGGAGTTCGAGGTGTCTGCCGGGCCCCTGCCCGACGCCGGCACCCGCCTCGTCCTGCCTGCGCACCAGACCTACACCGACGGCACGGTCGTCGACTGGGTCGACGTCGCGGAGGAGGGAGCCGAGGAGCCCGCGCACCCGGCCCCCGAGCTGACGACGACGGAGGGTGCCGACGAGCACGTCACGGACGACGCCGACATCGAGGACGCCGCAGCCGTCACCACCGCCGCCCCGACGCCGTCGGAACCCGACACCCTCGCCCGGGTGCTCGGCGCGGCCGGCCTCGCCCTCGGCGTCGTCGCGCTGGTCCTGGCCATGGTCGGTCGCCGTCGCCGGAGCGACGTGTGAGGCGCACGTTCGCCGCGGCGCTCGGCGTCCTGCTGGGCCTGGCGGCGGTCGTCCTCGTGGCGCCCGCCGCCCAGGCGCACAACGTGCTGCAGAGCACCGACCCCGCGGAGGGCTCGACCGTCCCCGTCGTCCCCGAGCAGGTCACGCTCACGTTCAACGAGCCCGTGCTGATGGTCGGCACCACGATCATGGTCCACACGGCCGACGACGAGATGGTCAACATCGGCCCACCGCTCCTCGTCGACAACACCGCCGGCATCGCGGTCACGGGCGAGCTCCCCGCCGGCGAGTACACGGTCATCTACCGCGTCACCTCCGCGGACGGGCACCCGATCGAGGGGCAGTTCCGGTTCACCGCGGCGGAGGCCACCTCGTACGGGGTCGCGACGGCCGCGCCGACGATGACACCCACGCCGACCACCTCCGCCGAGGTCCAGGCGAGCGAGTCGGCGTCGCCCGGGCCGTCGGCGACCGTGACCGCCCCGCCCGTCGAGGAGGAGCGCATCTCCGGGACCCTCCTCCTCGGGATCGCTGCGGCGCTCGTCGTCGTCGGTGGCGTCGTCGCGTGGCTGCTGCTGCGGCGGCGCCCGGCCGGGTCGCCGACGGACCCGCCGTCGGGAGGCGTGCCGGGGCAGTGACGGACGTGCTCCCCGGGGTGCGCGTCTGCGGGCTCGGTGACGGACCTCTCAGGCCCGACCTCGCGACGGCCGCTGACGTCGCACCGGACGTGACCGACGGCATGTCGGGCCGGTCGCCGAACCGACCTACGCTGGTCAGATGACTGCGCCGGTGACGAGCGCCGGCCGCAAGGACGCCGGTGGGCCGGGGGTCGACACGCGTCGGCCCCCGAGCCCCTGGCGCGTCCTGGTGCTGGTGCTCGCCGCAGTCGCGGCCGCGCTGCTCGGCGTCGCGTTCTCGGGCGCCGCGCTGCCGGCCCTGATCCGCGACCCGGGTGCGCTCGTCCGCTGGGGCCTGCCCGCGACCGAGGTCCTCACCGAGCTGGCCGGGTCGGTGACGCTCGGTGCGCTGGTCCTCGCCGTGTGCGTGCTGCCGCGCCGGGCCGCCGTCGCGTCGACCCGGTCCCCTCGCGCGGGCGTCGGGACCGCCGACGGGCGGGCGTACCCGCGCAGCACGCTCCTGGCCGGGTTCGCCGCGGGCACCTGGACGCTCCTCTCGATCGTGCACCTGGTGCTCACCTACGCGAACGTCGCCGGGCGGCCGCTGGACTCGGCGTCGTTCGGTGCGGAGCTCGGCGTCTTCGTCACGCAGATCGACCTCGGCCGCACCCTGCTGCTGATCACGACGGTCGCGGCCGTCGTCACCGCCCTCGCGCTCGTCGTCACCACGCCCACCGGCGCCGCCTGGACGGCTGCGATCGTGCTCGTCGCGCTGTGGCAGCAGGCGCAGCTCGGCCACGCCGCCGGGGCCTCCGGGCACGACATCGCGACGTCGTCGATGGTGGTCCACCTGGTCGGCGCCGCGATCTGGATCGGCGCGCTCGCCGCCCTCGCCCTCCTGGTCCGGCGGGTCGGCACCGACCTGTCCGCGTCCGTCGCCCGGTACTCGGTCATCGCCGGCTGGTGCTTCGTCGCCGTCGCGGTGTCCGGGCTGGTCAACGGGCTGCTGCGCACCACCGGCTGGAACGACCTGACCACCACCTACGGCCTGCTGCTGCTGGGCAAGGTGGTGCTGTTCGGGGTCCTCGGCCTGCTCGGGCTCGCGCACCGCCGGACCGTCCTGCCGCAGCTCGCGGCGCGCACCACCGACTGGCTGTTCTGGCGCCTGGTCCTCGTCGAGCTGACCGTGATGGGGGCCGTCTCCGGGGTCGCCGTCGCGCTCGGCCAGACCCCGCCGCCCGTCCCCGAGGAGCCGCCCGCCGACCCGTCGCCCGCCTACCAGCTCACCGGGCACCCGCTGCCGCCCGAGCCGGTCGGCCTGCGCTGGGTCACCGAGTGGCGCTGGGACCTCGTGCTCGCGTCCGCGGCCGTCGCGGGGCTCGTCGTCTACTGGCGGTGGGTGCTGCGGCTGCGTCGCCGGGGCGACTCCTGGTCGATGGCCCGTGCCGCGTCCTGGACCGTCGGGATGGTCCTGTTCTTCTGGGCCACCAACGGCGGACCCGCCCTCTACGGGCACGTCCTGTTCAGCGCGCACATGGTCCAGCACATGGTGCTCGCGATGGTCGTGCCCCTGTTCCTCGCGCTCTCGGCGCCCATCACCCTCGCGCTGCGCGCCCTGCCCGTCCGCTCCACCCAGCTGCGCGACGACGACTCCCGTGGCCCGCGCGAGTGGATCCTCACCCTCGTCGACAGCCACGTCGGGCACTTCCTCGCGCACCCCGTCGTCGCCGCCGTGAACTTCATCGGCTCGATGCTGCTCTTCTACTACTCGGGTCTGTTCGAGTGGTCGTTGCGCAGCCCCGTCGGGCATCTCGCGATGGTCGTGCACTTCACCGCCGCCGGGTACCTGTTCGTCAACGCGCTCGTCGGCATCGACCCCGGGCCTCGCCGGCTGCCCTACCCGCAACGGCTCCTCCTGCTGTTCGCGACGATGGTGTTCCACGCGTTCTTCGGCGTGACCCTCGTGTCCGGCGAGTCCCTGTTCGTGGCCGACTGGTTCGGGCTCATGGGCCGCCCCTGGGGTCCGTCGGCGATCGCCGACCAGCAGCTCGGCGGCGCGATCACGTGGGGCATCGGCGAGATCCCGACCCTGGCCCTGGCCATCGGCGTCGCGCTCGCCTGGTCGCGCGACGACGACCGCACCGCCCGCCGCCGCGACCGCCAGGTCGACCGCGACGGCGACACGGAGCTGGACGACTACAACGCGATGCTGGCGGGTCTGGCCGACCGCGACACCCGCCCGTCGGCCTGACCCCGAGGTGCCGAACCGGCGGTGAGTGACGTCACGGGTGGCGTTCGCGTCACGAGGCGCCGATTCGCCCGCGTTCACCGAGGCGACCACAGCCCTCGGAACGGTGTGACCACTCGCAGACGACGCAGCCGGTCGGTCGTGGGCGGCTATCGGCGGTGGACTTGACCTGTGCGAGCGCTCGAACCGATACCCCGGTCCCTCATGGCGCTCGCGTTCCGAGAGGAAGGCCTCCTGTCGGCGGTCCAGTGCGACGAGGTGGGGCTCGGCGCTGGGCGCCGCGGTCGACTGATCTCCCGGGGCGAGTGGTCTCGAGTGACCCAAGGTGTCTTCGACACCGCGCCACGGCGCGATCGGCGGCGTGATGCGGACCATCGACGCCGGCGCTCCGCTTGGATCGGGCTACTCGCCTACGGACCCGATGCCCTCGCTGTCGGCTCGTGCGCCCTCGTGCTCCTCGGCGCGGCTGGTCTGCCCACGGACATCACGCCCGAGGTCGCGCTGCCTGGAGGCTCGCGTCGACAATCTCGCGACGGCGTTCGCGTCCGTCACTTCGCTGGGATGGAGCTCGCCCACGTCGGGTCTCGATCCGTGGCGGCGCTGGAGTCCGCCCTCGTCCAGGCGTTGCCCGACCTCCCGCGTCGACATGGAATCGCGGTCCTCGACGACGTGCTGCGTCGAGGCATGCTGACGTCGAGCGGGCTCGTCCGGGTGCGCGACGGCCTGTGCGGCCGACGCGACGCTCGTCGTGTGCGCGGGTGGTTCGACCTCGTCGACGCACGATCCGAGTCGCCGCTGGAGACGTTTGCGCGGCTGGAGTGCGTGGACGGTGGGGTCCCGCCGGACGAGCTGCAGGTCGAGATCCGGTCGTCGAGCGGCGGATTCCTCGGTCGCGGCGACCTGGGGTGGCGCCTGCCGTCGAGTCGGTGGCTCATCGCGGAGATCGACGGCCGCGAGTTCCACGAGAGGACCGACGCGCTGTTGCATGACCGGCACCGCCAGAACGCACTCATCCTCAGCGGCCAGGTAGACCTGCTCAGGTTCACGTCAAGGGACGTGGCAACCCGCGGCGCACTCCCGACAGCGATCCGCCGTGCGCTCGCCCGGTGAACCGGCGATCGGTACTGCCTGAGCACCGTCTGACGACACCGAGCGCCGGTTCGTCACCAGGACATTGCGCATCGGTGGGTGATAGGACGTTGCGCATGACCTTTCTTGATCTTGAGCAGTACGTTGCCGTCCCTCGGGTGAGCGGGTTGGTGCTGTCGCCGGACGGGTCGCGGTTGGTGACGAGCGTCGCGACGCTCGATGCCAAGGCGACCAAGTTCGTGACCGCCCTGTGGGAGGTGGACCCGACCGGGGAGAAGCCGGCGCGGCGCCTGACGAGGAGCGCGAAGGGGGAGGCCAGCGCCGCGTTCACCCAGGACGGGGACCTGCTGTTCACCAGCGCGCGGCCGGACCCGGACGGCACGGCGGACGACGACGAGCCCGTCCCGGCGCTGTGGCTGATGCCGCGCGACGGTGCGGAGGCGCGCGTGGTCGCTGCCCGTGCGGCAGGGCTGGGCGGGGTGCAGGTGGCCCGCGACGCGGACGTCGTGCTGGTCGGCTCGGACGTCCTGCCGAGTGCGACCGACGCGGAGACCGACGAGAGGCTGCGCAAGGCCCGCAAGGAGAAGAAGGTCGCGGCGATCCTGCACGACGGCTACCCGGTCCGGTTCTGGGACCACGACCTGGGGCCGGAGTCGCCGCACTGGTTCGTCGCGGACATCGGCACGGACGTGGTCGCGCCCCTGGCCGGGGCGAGGGACCCGCGGCTCACGCTGACGGACGTGACACCGGGCGCCCGCTCGGCGCTGGTCGAGCAGGCCGCAGCGATCAGCCCGGACGGCCGCACGGTCGTGACCGGGTGGAACCAGCCGCTCGCGCGCGGGGCGCAGCGGGGACGCCTGGTCGCGGTGGACGTGGCGTCGGGCGAGCACCGGGTGCTCGTCGACGACCCCGTCGCGGACCTCTGGTCGCCGGCGATCAGTCCGGACGGGCAGTGGGTCGCCTACGCGCGCGAGTCGCTGTCGACGCCGCACGACGCCCCCCGCGTCACGCTGCAGCTGGTCGCGCTGGCCGGCGGGGAGCCCCGGACGCTCGTCGCGAGCTGGGACCGCTGGCCGCAGCACCCGGTGTGGCTGCCGGACAGCACGGGTCTGCTGGTCACGGCCGACGACGACGGCCGCGGGCCGGTGTTCCGGGTCGACCTGGCATCGGACGAGGTCACGCGGCTGACCAGCGACGACGCGACGTTCACGGACGTGTCGGTGAGCCCGGACGGGTCGGTCGCGTTCGCGCTGCGGTCGTCGTACGCGGCGCCGTCGCACCCGGTGCGGATCGACCTGGAGACCGGTGCGACGACGGCGCTGCGTAGCCCGGCCGCGACGCCCGAGCTGCCCGGCACGCTCACCGAGGTGGAGACGACCGTCGAGGACGGTCGGCGCGTCCGCGGATGGCTGGCGCTGCCCGAGGGTGACGGGACGGCGCCGCTGCTGCTCTGGATCCACGGCGGTCCGCTCGGGTCGTGGAACGCGTGGTCGTGGCGGTGGAACCCGTGGATCCTCGTCGCGCGCGGCTACGCGGTCCTGCTCCCCGACCCGGCGTTGTCCACCGGCTACGGGCAGGACCACGTGCAGGCCGGCTGGGGAGCGTGGGGCGCGGCGCCGTACACGGACCTGATGGCGATCACGGACGCGGTCGTGCAACGGGACGACATCGACGAGACGCGGACGGCGGCCATGGGCGGGTCGTTCGGCGGGTACATGGCCAACTGGGTGGCGGGGCACACGGACCGGTTCCGGGCCATCGTCACGCACGCGAGCCTGTGGGCGCTGGACCAGTTCGGGCCGACGACGGACGCGGCCTACTACTGGGAGCGCGAGATGACCGCGGAGATGGCGCTCGAGAACTCACCGCACCGGTTCGTCGAGAAGATCGTCACGCCGATGCTCGTCGTGCACGGCGACAAGGACTACCGCGTGCCCATCGGCGAGGGGCTGCGCCTCTGGTACGAGCTGCTCGCCAAGAGCGGCCTCCCCGCCGACGAGGACGGCAGGACACCGCACCGGTTCCTGTACTTCCCCGACGAGAACCACTGGGTGCTCACCCCGCAGCACGCGATCGTCTGGTACCAGGTCGTCGAGGCGTTCCTGGCGGAGCACGTGCTCGCCCGGACGGGTGAGAACGCCCCGGTCTACCCGGAGATCCTGGGGTAGAAGCGCTCTCAAGATGCGAGGTCGCGCGGTCGGGGCCAGACTCGCCGGTCGAGGCCGAGCGACCCGCGCCCGGCTCGACGGAAGGACCGACTCATGGGTATCGGAGGCGGAATCGCCCTCATCGTCATCGGCGCGATCCTCTCGTTCGGCGTCAGCGACGCCATCGACGGGGTCAACCTCACGGTGATCGGCTACATCTGCATGGGTGCGGGTCTCATCGCGCTCATCCTGGCGATCGTGCTCAACAACCAGCGGGCCAACACGTCGCACACCGCGGTCGTCGAGCAGCGCACCACGCCCAACGCGCCGCCGGCGCAGGCCGCCCCGGCCGCTCAGCCGGTCCAGCCGGTGCAGCAGCAGCAGCCGCCGGCCGCGCCGCCGGCCGTCTGACGCAGCACGCCGAGAACGCCCCCTCCCCTCGGGAGGGGGCGTTTCTCATGTCACGCCTCCAGCGGTCCCCGGACGATCGAGTCGCCGGAGTGCGCGGGGTCGCCGTCGAACTGCTCCTCCGACACGTCGACCACGGAGAACTGGTCGAGGTCCAGGCCCGCGGGCAGGTCGAACCGGCCGGACGCCCCGGCGAGGGTGCCCACGCTGACCAGGCCGCTGACGTCCGGCTTGAGCAGCCAGACCTCACGGAAGCCGTCCTCCGACGACTCGCTCTGGTCCAGGTCGACCACCAGCACGCGTGAACCGTCGGAGAGCGTCTCGACGACCGCGGACCCGGTCGCGTCCCAGCCGGGCAGCGGCTCGAGGACCGCGGAGGCGATCACCGTGACGGGGTCGGGCCGGTTGGCGACCCACCACGTCGCACCACCCCCGAGCACCAGGCCGACCGCGGCGGCCGCGGCGATCCAGCGGCCGGCACGCGGGCGACGCGAGTCGAGGGAGACGACGGGTGCGACGCCGTCCTCGGACGACAGGGCCGGCGTGACGGGAGCGGGCGACGCGACCGGCGATCCGGCTGCACCCGCCAGCCCCAGCTCTGCGGCGACCCGGTCCCACACCTGCGGCGCGGGCGCGACGAGTGCGATGTCGGCTCCGCCGGACCGGGCGAGGCCGACGACGTCGGTCAGCGACGCGAGCTCGTCGGCGCAGCGCTCGCACTCCTCGACGTGTGCGAGGTCGGCAGTCGTGCCGGCGGTCTCGCCGAGGGCGAGGAGCGCGAGCAGGTCGTCGTCAACGTGGGACTCATCGAACGGCACCGTCCACCTCCCATCGGGTCCGCAGCCGGGCAAGACTGCGCCGGACGTGGCTCTTGACCGTGCCCAGCGGCAGGTCGAGCCGGTGCGCGATCTGGTCGTGCGTCAGGTCGTCGTAGAACGCGAGCCGCAGGATGGTGCGCTGCGGGTCCCCGAGCCGGTCCAGCTCGTCGGCGACGACGACCCGGTCGACCACGCGGGTGTCGACGGACGGCACGGGCCGCTCGGCGGCACCGGCGACGGACTTGTCCCGGAGCCGACGGTCGCGGGCGCGCTTCTCGTGCGCGTCTGCGACGACGTGCCGGGTGATGCCGAGGATCCACGCGGGGAGCCGGGCCTTGTCCGGGTCGAACCGTTCGCGGCTGCGCCACGCCTCGACGAACACCTGCTGGGTCACGTCCTCCGCGTCGGTGACGCTGCCGAGCGAGCGGAGCGCGACGGTGTGCACGAGCGCGGACCAGCGCCGGTACGCCTCGGCGATCGCGGTCTCGTCACCCTGCGCGAACGCTGCGCCGAGCTCCTCGACGTTCTCGCCGTCGGGGTCGAGCCGGTGCGCGGGGCGCGACGAGTCAGCAGACCCGGGCGCGGGTGCGCTCACGGACGGCTCCTCCCTCGTCGGCTCCCCGATGACGGGGGCGCTCAGCAGCGTAGTCATGACTACCCACTGATCGGCTCGGCAGTGACGACGACGTTGTCCGTATAGTGCCCGATGTCGCGGCGGAACGTGCCGCCGCAGGTCACGAGCACGAGCCGCGGCGCGCCGGACCGGTCGAACCACTGGTCCACGGGCGCCCCCTCCTTGGCCATCTTCTCGACGGTGACGACCCGGTACTGGTGGGTGCTGCCGTCGGCGGCCGTGATCGTCACCGCAGCCCCGACGCCGACGTCGCGGAGCTTCGCGAACTGGCCGATCCCCGTCTGGACGCTGTCGACGTGCGCCGCGATGACGGTCGCACCGGCGGGGTCGGCGGGCGCGGGGCCGAACCGGTACCAGCCGGCGCGGTCGGCGTCCTCGGGGATCTCCATCTCGCCGTCGTCGCGCACCCCGACAGGGTCGACGGCCATGTCGATGCCGACGTCCGGCACGACGAGCTGCACGGGTGGCGGCGTGGCCGCGACGGCGGCGCCGAGCGTGGCGTCGACGACCGGGACCGAGGGGAGCACGGCGGTCGGTCGCGGCGTCGCCGTGGCGGACGGCGACGCCGCGACCGCCGGTCCGGAGGAGGGTTCCGGGCCGGTGCACGCGGTCAGCAGGGCCGTCGTCGTGCCGAGTGCGGCGACGGTCGCGAGCACGCGTGCCGAGACCCGGGAGCGCGCGGACGCACTCCCGGGTCGCGACGTGGTGGTCATGAGGACAGTCAGCTCCGCTGGCTCGCGGCGCGGCGGGCGAACCCGGCCCCGACCAGACCGGCGACGGCCAGACCGGCGATCGCGAAGGTCCACGCGGAGGAGCCGTTCTCGGAGACGAGACCGACCTCGCCGGCGTTCACGCCGGACGGGTTGCTGTGCAGGCCGGTGATGGTCTGCGTGGCGAGCGCGAGCGTGGCAGGCGACGCGGTCGCGCTGCCCCACGCGTACACGATCGTGCTGGTGCCCTCGGCGACCGGCACGTCGGCCGGGCCGAGCAGCGCGGGCGTCGTGGTCCCGGTGGCGGTGACGCTGGCCGAGACGGTGCCGGCGGGGAGGTCGAGCACCTCCTCGTCGGGGTTCGTGAGGTTGGTGATCACGGGCGTGGTGCCTGCGAGGACGTCGACCCCGGGAGCGGCTGCGACGTGCCGGACGGTGAGCCTGCCCTCGCCCGCGGCCGTGGCCGAGATGTCGTTGGTGAACAGGGTGGCGGTCGGGGCGCCCGCGGCGTCCAGGTGGGCGACGGCCGTGTAGTTCATGCCGGCCTCGAGCGGCAGGTCGACGGGGCCGATCGCGGGGGCGCTCGCGTCGGCGGCGTCGGCGGCCGTGATGGCGACCGTGTACGTGCCGGCGGGCAGGTCCAGCGGTCCGGCGAGCGTCCCGGGCGTGAAGTCGTCGAGCGTCCGCTCGCCGTTGACCCAGACGTCGACGGTGAGGCCGGGGACGCCGTGCAGGACGGAGAGCTTGGCGGGGTCGGCCACGGCCGCGGACGCGGGAACCGTGGCGAGGGTGACGAGGGCGAGGGTCCCGGCTGCGATGCCGGACAGGAGTCGTGCGCGCATGGTGCGTCCTTCGAGGACTGGCCCGGCGGGTACGTCGGGCGGCCGATGTGCTGACACCCCCTCTTCACCCGCCGGGCCGTTCTCGGATGCACCTAGGCGCGTGCGGCCTGTGCGATCGCCGTGGCGAGGTCGACGGGCCGCGAGAACATCGGCCAGTGTCCCGTCGGCAGGTCGACGTACGTCAGGTCGTGCGCGAAGCCCAGCTCGGTGTGGAACGGCGGGCCGCCGTGGGCCATGGGCTTGAGCTGCTCGGACGGCAGGCTGGTGCAGATCGCGGTCGCGGGGACGTCGAACCGGCGCGGGTCGGTGACGTGCACCGGGCCGCGCACGACGTTCGCGGGGTGGGGGACCGCGCGTCGTCGGAACTCCTCCAGGCGCTCCTCGGAGATGCCCTCGATGCTCGACCCCTGCGCCGCGAACTCCTCCCAGGTGGGCAGCGGGACCTCGACCGCCTCCGTCGCGGAGGCGTCGATGGCGCCGCCGTCCTCGAGCGGGCCCGAGTCGACGTAGATCGCGCGTCGCACCCGGTCGGGCCGCTCGTCGACGACCTCGCCGACGAGCGCGCCCCCGCCGCTGTGGCCGACGAGGACGACGTCGCCCTCGATGCTGTCGACGAGGTCGGTGAGCGCGCGGACGTGGTCGGCCCTGGTGATGCCGCCGCGGTCGGCGCCGGGCTCGAGGCCGGGCAGGGTCGGCGTGTGGACGTCGAAGTCGTCGGGGAGCGCGTCGACGACGGCGTCCCACGCCCAGCCGCCGAGCCAGAAACCAGGGATGAGGACCAGTGGTGTCGTAGTCATGGATCCAGGTTCCACCCGGTGCGGTGACATCCGTCTGTCACCTTCGTGTCACCATGCTGGGACCATGAACCGGACCGATCGTCTGTACGCCCTCGCCGAGGAGCTGCGCCGCGTCGGACACGCCGGCACGACGAGCACCCGGCTCGCGCGACTGTTCGAGGTGTCCCCGCGCACGGTCAAGCGCGACGTCTCCGCACTCCAGCAGGCGGGTCTCCCGGTGACCGCACAGGCGGGGCTCGGGGGTGGCTACGTGCTGGACGCGTCCGTCGGCCTCCCGCCGGTCAACTTCACGCCGGCGCAGGCGGTCGCCCTCGCCCTCGCCGTCCGGGCGCTGCCGGCGGGCAGCCCGTTCGGCACCGACGCGGAGGCGGCCCGCGCGAAGGTCCTCGACGCGCTGCCGCCCGCCGACCGCGCCCGCGCCGACGAGCTCTCGGGCCGGGTCTGGTCGCGGCCCGAGCGGGCCGGTGACGTGGCGACCGCCCAGGTGCTGCGCGCCGTCGAGGAGTCCCTCGGGCGGCACCGGGTGCTGGCGATCGAGTACCGCAGCGGCGACGGCACCGTCAGCCGGCGACGGATCGAACCCGTGCTGCTCGCCCGCACGGGGGGCCACTGGTACGTGGCGGCCTGGTGCCGGTGGCGCGAGGCGGTGCGCTGGTTCCGGCTCGCGCGCATCCTGCGGGCGGACCTGACACCGGAGCGCTACCTCCCGCGACCGCCTGCTGACGTGGGCGAGCCGCCACCGGACGCCCACCCCGTCTCGTCGCGACCGTCGGACTGACACCGGACCGAGGTCCGACCTCGACCGGCTGGGGGAAACCCGTGGAGCCGCCGCCGCTGACCCACTACCTTGAGAGCGCTCTCAGCCGGTCGAAGGAGATCTCGTGCGCCCAGCCCTGCCCCTGGCGGTCGTCCTGCTGCTGGCCACGGCGGTGCCTGCCGCCGCGGTGGACGGTCCCGAGCTGATCCCGAACGGGTCGTTCGACACCGAGGCAGCGCCGTGGTGGACGACGCCGGACATGGTCGCGGACACCTCGTCGGGAAGCCTCTGCGTCGACGTGCCGGGCGGGTCGAGCACGGCGTGGTCGTCGATCGTCGGGGTCGACGGCGTGCCGCTGGTGAAGGGGGAGACGTACCGGTTCGGCTTCACGGTCAGCGGGACGGCGGAGGTGCCGATCCGTGCGCTCGTGCAGATGAACACCGAGCCGTGGACGTCGACGTCCGAGGTGGGTCCGATCATGCAGGCCGAGCCGCAGCCGTACGAGGTGGGTTTCACGTCCACGATGGACTGGCCAGCGGGGCAGGTCGTGTTCCAGGTGGGTGGCGCGCCGGACGACTGGAGGTTCTGCGTCGACGACGTGTCGGTGCACACCGGTGAGCTGCCCGCACCGTTCGAGCAGGAGACCGCGACGCGCGTCCGCGTGAACCAGCTCGGCTACCTGCCGACGGGCCCGAAGCGCGCGTCGCTGGTGACCGAGGAGACGGACGCGGTGCCGTGGCACCTCCTCGACCCCGAGGGGGAGGAGGTCGCGACGGGGACGACGACCCCGCGCGGCGAGGACCGGACCGCGGACGAGAACGTGCACGTGATCACGTTCGACGACGTCGACGCGACCGGTGCGGGGTTCACGCTCGTCGCGGACGGTGAGACCAGCCACCCGTTCGCCATCGACGCGGACCTGTACGCGGACCTGGCGTCGGACGCCCTCGGCTACTTCTACTTGGCGCGCAGCGGCATCGAGATCGACGCGGTTCTCGTCGGCGACGAGTACGCGCGCCCGGCAGGGCACCTGGACGTCGCGCCCAACACGGGGGACACCGCCGTCGGGTGCCAGGCGCCGCGGCCCTGGTACGCGGGCTGGACCTGCGACGGCACGTTCGACGTGCGCGGCGGCTGGTACGACGCGGGCGACCACGGCAAGTACGTCGTCAACGGCGGGATCGCGGTGCACCAGCTGCTCGACACGTGGGAGCGGGCGCTCGTCGCGCAGGGCCGCGAGGATGCCGAGGCGGGTGCGCTCGCCGACGGCACCGCAGCGATCCCGGAGGCCGGCAACGGCGTGCCGGACGTCCTCGACGAGGCCCGGTGGGAGCTCGAGTGGATGCAGCGGATGCAGGTGCCGGCGGGTGTCGGGAGCGCTGAGTACGCGGGTCTTGCCTTTCACAAGGTGCAGGACGACGGCTGGACCGGGTTGCCGCTGCCGCCCGACGAGGACCCGCAGGCCCGGCAGGTGCACCGGCCGTCGACCGCCGCGACCCTCAACCTCGCCGCGGTCGCCGCGAAGGGAGCGCGGCTGTGGGAGCCGTACGACGAGGAGTTCGCCGCGAGCCTGCTGGCTTCTGCGCGGACTGCGTGGGCGGCAGCGGAACAGACCCCCGATCTCTACGCGTCCGCGCTCGACGGCAACGAGGGTGGCGGCCCGTACGACGACAAGGACGTGTCCGACGAGTTCTACTGGGCGGCCGCCGAGCTGTTCCTGACCACGGGTGACGACGAGTTCGCCGACGCCGTGACCGGCTCCCCGGTGCACTCCGCCGACCTGACGGGTGCGGTCGCGTTCGACTGGCAGCGCACCGCGGCCCTCGGCCGGATGGACCTGGCGCTGGTGCCCAGCGAGCTGCCCGACCGGGACGCCGTCCGTGACTCCGTGGTCACGCTCGCCGACTTCGCGCTCTACCAGCAGGGCAAGGCGTTCTTCGGGCAGCCGTACCAGCCGTCCGACGCCCGGTTCGAGTGGGGCTCCAACGGGATCATCCTCAACAACGCGGTGACCCTCGCGGCCGCCGCGGACATCACGGGTGACGACGAGTACCGCACCGCGGCGCTGGAGAGCCTCGACCACGTGCTGGGCCGCAACGCGCTCGACCAGTCCTACGTGACCGGCTACGGCACCGAGTTCTCCCGGAACCAGCACCACCGGACGTTCGCCGCCCAGCTGGACCCGACGCTCCCGCACCCGCCGGCCGGCACCCTGTCGGGCGGTCCCAACAGCTCGATCCAGGACCCCGTCGCCGCGCAGACGTGGCCGCAGGGGTGCGTCGCGCAGCGCTGCTACCTGGACAACATCCAGTCCTGGTCCACCAACGAGATGACGATCAACTGGAACTCGTCGCTGACCTGGATGGCAGTCTGGGCGTCGTCCGACGGGGGGCCGACGTTCTCCGGCGCGTCGTACGGGGTCGACGGGGTGGCGCTCGCCTGGATCCTGGCGGGCTCCCTGGTCGTCGTCGTCGGTCTCGCCACGTTCCTGCTCGCCCGACGGAAGAAGTCGTGATGCTCCGGTCCTGGTACCGCTCGGCGGTCCTCCCGCGCCGGGACATCGCGCGGCTGCTCCCGACCGCGGGCGCGGGCCTGGTGACCGGGCTCCTGGTGCTCGACCTCGTGCTCGGCCTGCTGCCGGTGGCGTTCGTGCTGGCCACGAGCGTGGTCGTCGGGCAGGTGCCTGCGGCGGTCGACGGCGGGACGGGGTCGGCGGCGTGGACCGACCTGGTCCGGACGTTCGTGCTCGCCGCGATCCTGTTCCTCACGCGGCAGGTGCTCGCGCCCGTGCAGACCGCGCTCGGCGTGCGGATGCAGCGGCGCATCGACGGAGCCCTGCGTGACCGGGCGGTCCGGGTGGCGCTGCGCTCGACGAGCATCGCGCCCATGGAGGACCAGGCCACCCTCGAGGCGCTGACGGAGGCGACCCGCGAGTTCGAGGCCGACTTCCGCAGCCCGGGGGCGTCCGCCGCGGGGCTGCTCGCGCTCACCGCGCGGTACGTGCAGCTGCTGGGGTTCGCCGGGATCATCGGCGCGGTCGTGTCCTGGCCGGCCGCCGCGGCGGTCCTCGCCGCGACCCTCGTGTTCCGCTACGGCCAGCGCGGAGGGCTGCGCCGGTACTCGCAGGTGTGGTCGGAGGTCGTCGGCTTCCGCCGCCGGTCGGTGTACCTGCGCGAGGTGGCGATGGGCCCGGGGGCCGCCAAGGAGATGCGGGTCTTCGGGCTGGCCGGCTGGTTCAGCGACGAGTTCACCGACGCAACCACGAGCATGCTCGACCCGGTGGCCGCGCGCCGCCGCCAGCTGTACCTGGTGCCGTACCTCGTCTACACCGCGATCGGGCTGGTGATCAGCGCCGCGGTGCTGGTGTCGATCGCCCGGTCCGCGTCGGCGGGCGAGATCACGTTGACCGCCCTCGCGCTGGGCATCCAGTCGGTCGTCGCCGCGATCGCGCTCGGCGAGTACTACCCGGAGTCGGACGTGCAGACCCAGTACGGGATGCAGGCCGTCGCGGCGCTGGCCGAGTTCGAGGCGCGGATGGCCGCGGCCGAGGCGCGGCTCCCGCAGCACGGTCCCGGCCGGCCCGTGCCGGAGGGTGCGCCGACGAGCGGGCTCCGGTTCGAGGACGTGCACTTCACCTACCCGGGGACCGGCCGTCCGGTGCTGGACGGCCTCGACCTGGAGCTGCCCGCCGGGCTGTGCACGGCGATCGTCGGCGTCAACGGCGCGGGCAAGACGACGCTGGTCAAGCTGCTCACCCGGCTGCACGAGCCCACCTCGGGCCGCCTGACGGTCGACGGCACCGACCTCGCCGACCTCGACGTCGCCGCGTGGCGCCGTCACGTCAGCGTCGTCTTCCAGGACTTCGTGCGGTACGAGCTCTCGGCCGCGGACAACATCGCCGTCGGCGCCGTGCACGCCCCGCGGGACATGGCGGTCCTGCGCGGTGCGGCCGAGCGCGCGGACATCGCGGAGGCCGTCGACGCGCTGCCGTCCGGCTTCGACACCACGCTGTCCCGCGCGTACGAGGGCGGCGCCGACCTGTCCGGCGGGCAGTGGCAGCGGATCGCCATCGCCCGGTCGCTGTACGCGCTCGAGGCCGGCGCTCGCGTCCTGGTGCTGGACGAGCCGACCGCCGCGCTCGACGTCCGGGCGGAGGCGGCGTTCTTCGACCGGTTCGTCGAGCTCACGCGCGGCGTCACGTCGGTGCTCATCTCGCACCGGTTCTCCAGCGTGCGGCGGGCGGACCGGATCGTCGTCATCGACGCCGGCCGGGTCGTCGAGCAGGGCACGCACGACGAGCTCGTCGCGGCCGACGGGCACTACGCACGGCTGTTCCGGCTGCAGGCGGAACGGTTCGCCGCGGGACTGGACGCCGACGGGAACGAGGTGGAGTCATGAGGCAGACCGTCTCCGGGAGCTGGGCGCTGTTCCGGCTGGCGGGGAGCATCAGCCCCGCCAAGCTCACGCTGTCCGCGGTGCTGATGGTGCTGCAGTCCGTGGCGCTGCCGCTGGCCGCGCCCGCACTCGCCGCCCTCACCGACGCGGCCGTCGCGGGGGACGCCCGGCGCGCGTCGGTCGCGGCCGTGCTCGTCGCGGTGCTGGTCGTGGCCGCGCTGACCGCCGGGCACTTCGCGCACATCTTCTACTTCGAGCTGGGCGACGCGGCGGTCATGCGTCTGGAGCAGGACCTCATCGCGCTCTCGCACGACTCGCCCGGCATCGAGCACCACGAGCGCCCCGAGTACGCGGACCGGCTGCAGGTGCTGCGCACGGAGCTGAGCCGGTCGGGCTGGGGGTCGATGCAGGCACTGCTGTCCGCCGTCGGGCTCGGGGTCGCGCTGGTCATCACGGGTGTCCTGCTCGCGCAGCTCAACCCGTGGCTCCTGCTGCTGCCGCTCGCCGCGGTGCCCCCGCTGGTGCTCGGCCGCCGGGCGGAGAGCGTCCTGGGCGCGGCGCGCGCCGAGGCGGCCGCCGACAACCGCCTCGCGCGGCACCTGCTCACCCTGTCGCTCGACGCGGCGGCCGCCAAGGAGCTGCGCACGTGCGGCCTCGCCGAGGAGACGCGGTCGCGGCTCGGCCAGTCCTGGGACGCCGCGACGGCGATCCTGTGGGCGGGCGAGGAGCGTGCCGACACCCTGCGCGCGGCGGGTCAGCTGGCGTTCGCGGTCGCGTACGTCGGCGCGACGCTCCTGGTGCTCCGCGACGCGGTGGCGGGGCAGCGGACGGTCGGCGACGTGGTGCTCGTCATCACGCTCGCGTCGCAGGTGAACCAGCAGGTCACCGCCGCCGTGACGATCCTCCAGCAGCTCCAGCGGGCGGCCCGGAGCATGACGGACCTGGCGTGGATGCGATCGCTGGTGCAGGCGCAGACGGTGCACGGCGCGCAGGTGGCCGCGCCCGACGCCCTGCGCGACGGGATTCGGTTCGACGGCGTCTCGTTCACGTACCCGGGCACGGACGCCCCCGTGCTGGAGGCGGTCGACCTGATGCTGCCGGCCGGCACGAGCGTCGCGATCGTCGGTGAGAACGGCGCCGGCAAGACCACGCTGGTCAAGCTCCTGTGCCGGTTCTACGCGCCGACGACGGGCACCATCACCGTGGACGGCGTCGACCTGCACGACCTCGACCCCGTCGGGTGGCGCGACCGAACGGCGGCGGGCTTCCAGGACTTCTGCCGGTTCGAGCTGCTGGCGCGGCAGAACGTCGGCGTCGGGGACCTGCCGAGGATCGAGTCCGACGAGGCGGTGCTCGGCGCCCTGGACCGCGCACACTCCGCGGACGTCCTGCAGCGCCTGGACGACGGGCTCGACACGCAGCTGGGCACCAGCCACGCGGACGGGGCGCAGCTGTCCGGCGGGCAGTGGCAGAAGCTCGCGCTCGGCCGGGCGATGATGCGCGAGCAGCCGCTGCTGGTGGTGCTCGACGAGCCGACGTCGGCTCTCGACGCCCAGGCGGAGCACGACCTGTACGAGCGGTACGCCGCGCACGCGAAGGCGGTCGGCGCGACGACCGGCGCCGTGACCGTGCTGGTGTCGCACCGGTTCTCGACCGTCCGCATGGCCGACCTCATCCTGGTCGTCGCGGACCACCGGATCGTCGAGTCCGGCTCGCACGAGGACCTGGTGGCGCAGGGCGGCCTGTACGCCGAGCTGTTCGGGATCCAGGCAGCCGCCTACCTCTGAGTTTCGCGTGTGGGTGCCGACCGGCAGACTGGCACCCGCTCGGGAGGAACCGGGCGAAGCGACAGGGGGATCTTCATGGACCACGGCACGGCACGCGAGACCAAGGCACAGGCGGTCGACTACGCCCGGGAGCTGTCGGAGCAGGTCATCCGGCCGTCCGACGTGGCCGACGGCGGTCCCGCGCTGGCCATCGGTCTCGCACCGCAGCCGGACGGGTCGTACGCGCTGGCGGTCCGGTACCGCCTGGGCCTGCCGTCGGTCCGGAGCATCGCGCGCAAGGTCGCCGCGGAGGTCGGCACGGACGTCGACATCCGCCGTACGGGCCGGATCTCCACGCTCGCGGACGACCCTGCGAAGGTCCGTCCCCGGCCGCCGGTGATCACCGCCCACGCCGTGGGGGAGACGGGTCGGACGCGCCCGTTGCGTCCGGGGATCTCCATCGCCCACGTCGACGTCACCGCCGGCACCCTGGGTGCGTTCGTGCAGAAGGCCGGTGTGGTCCACGCGCTGTCCAACTACCACGTGCTGGCGGGGTCGCCGCAGGCGAAGGTCGGCGACCTGGTCCTGCAGCCGGGTCCCGCCGACGGGGGGCGCGCCTCGCGGGACCGCGTCGGCACCCTGGCCGCCTGGGAGGAGCTCGACCCGGACCGTTCCGCCACGGTCGACTGCGCGATCGCGCTCCTGGACGACCAGGAGGTGAACCCCGAGTACCCGGTGGGCCGGATCACCACGACGGCCGTCGCGCTCGGCGGTGAGCAGGTGGCCAAGATCGGTCGCACGACGTCGGTCACGCGGGGGCGGGTGACCGCGATCGAGCTGGACAACGTGGTCGTCGGCTACGGCGAGGAGCTGGGGGAGATCAGCTTCGACAACCAGATCGAGGTCGAGTCCACGGGGTCGGGCCCCTTCTCCCGGGGCGGCGACTCCGGCTCGCTGGTGTACCGGGCGGACGGGGTCGCCCTCGGCCTGCTCTTTGCAGGCTCGGAGTCGGGGGGTGAGAATGGCACCGGGTTGACGTACATCAACCCCATCGATGCCGTTCTGGACGCTCTTGGGGTCACACTGGTCTGACGACCGTCGGACCAGCCGCCCCCGCGGCCGCGTCGCGGTCGGCGGGAGGCGGGACACCATGGCGGACCTCGAGCAGGCGCGGGCAGCGAAAGAGCGGCTGCGCATGACCTTGAAGGGGCGCTCGGACGTGCGCGGGATCGGGATCGCCCGGGCGGCCGACGGGTACCAGCTCCAGGTGAACATGTCACGGGACCCGGGCTCCGACCTGCCCGGCGCGGTCGACGGTGTCGACGTGCGGGTGCGGGTGGTCGGAGCGATCCGCGCGAGCGCCTGACGGCTACTGCTCGTCGAGGAACAGCTCGTCGACCCTGATCTCGAACAGCCGGGCCAGGCGGAACGCCACGGGCAGGCTCGGGTCGAACTTCTGCGTCTCGATCGCGTTGACGGTCTGCCGGGAGACGCCGATGCGTACCGCGACGTCGGCCTGCGTCCAGGCGCGCTCCGACCGGAGCTCTGCGATGCGGTTCTTCATCGGTACCGGATCTTCCCGGCCACGAACGCGACGAAGAAGACGACGCCCATGAGCACGGGGAGGAGCGTCGCGACGTCCACGTCGGCCACGAGCCCCGCGCGTTCCGCGACGACGTAGCCGAACCCGGCGACCCACCCCGCACCGAGCGTGATGCCGAGCGCGTCCAGCATGATCTTGCGCTGCAGCTCGTCGACCGCCCGCAGGAAGCGCGTGAACGCGACGATCCAGAGGACCCCGGCGACGAGGTTGGCGACGACGGCCGCCCAGGTCGCGACCTGCCGCGAGTCGCCCCAGAGCTCGGGGCCGAAGCGGGCGAGGGCGAGGGTCCCCACCCAGAGGAGCCCGGCGGCGACGAACACCCCGGTCGCCCGCATCTCCGCGCGGTACGCGTCTGTCTCCTGTGGTGCCTGCATGGCCCGTCCCTTCTCCTCCGAGTCAAGTTCACTTGACACGATAGGAACGACAGGCGGGTGGAGTCAAGTTCACTTGACACGACGAAGGGCCCGACCCGCGCAGGCCGGACCCTCCGTCGTCAGGTCACACCGTGGTGCAGGCGACCCCGTTCAGGGTCACGCCGGTCGGCTGACCGGGCGTCACCGTGCTGGTCCCCTGGAAGCCGAAGCTCACGGAGCCGTGGTGCGCGATGGTCCCGTTCCAGGCGGCGTTCTTCACGGTGACCGCCGTCCCGCTCTGGGTGGCCACGGAGTTCCACGCCTGGGTCAGCTTCTCGCCCTTCGTGAACGTCCACGCCAGCTGCCACGAGCTGATCGGCGTCAGGGAGTCGTTGTAGACGCTGACCTGCCCGACGAACCCGCCGTTCCACGAGTTCGAGACGTCGAACTCGACCTCGCAGCCCGCGTCCGGGACGGACCCCGAGCTGAACGTCAGCGTCGGAGACTTCCCGGAGGCGTTCCCTGCGGCGTCGCGCGCGACGACGTAGACCGAGTACTCGGTGCCGGCGGTCAGCCCGGAGACGGCGGCCGCGGGGCTGGTGGTGGTCGCCAGGACGGCGTCCGTCGCGGCGTCGTGCACCGTGTACGACGTCACGCCGACGGCGTCGGTCGACGCGGCCCAGGACAGCTGTGCCGCGGTGCCGGTGGCCGACACCAGGGACGGCTGGGCGGGGGTCGTCGGCGCGGTGGTGTCGCCGCCCGGCTCCGGCTCCTGCGTCGGGGTGGGGGTGGGCTCACCCGTCCCGCCGCCGAAGTCGACGTCCGCGCAGTTGTAGAACGACTCGGGGCTGTCCGAGCGCTCCCAGACGCTGAAGATGATGTGCCGGCCCGTCTTGGACGGCAGCGTCGCGTCCCAGTAGTACTCGGGTCCGGCGGGTCCGCCCGGGCGGATGGGCGGGTCGACGGCCGTGTCGAACGGGGTCGCCTCGAGGTCCGACCAGCCCAGCGGCTGCGTCGGGTCCCAGCCGTCCTTGGTGATGTACTGCATGAACTTGCCCGGGTGGGGCACCACGGCGGAGTACTGGATGTCGATCGTCGAGCCGGAGACCAGCGGCGTGGCCGGCCAGTCGGTGCTCGGGGTGTTGAAGTCGTCGAACTTCGAGTCCGGGCCGCAGAGCTTGCCGTCGGGGATGGTCGAGTGGCGGCCGGCGACGAGGCTGAGCAGGTTGCCGTACCAGTTGTAGAACGGGTAGTTGCTCGTGGCCAGCGCCGTCTTGCAGATGGGGTTGGTGGGCAGCATGTTCCCGCCCTGACCGGCCGCCTCGCCGCCGGCGAGCCCGTTCAGGTAGCACGCGTAGGTGCGGGTCTGCGGGTAGGTCAGGCCGCCGTGGGCGCTGGCGGGTGCTGCGGGGAGCGCGACGAACGCCGTGGCGACGAGCGCGGTGACGACCGCCAGGGTTCGTAGTCGGGGTGCTCGGGACATGGTGTGGTGCCTCTCCGGTCTGCGGCGTCGGGGCCGCGCGAGGGTGGCGCGGAGCGACGGCGCGCGCCGGGAGTGTCCAGGCTCGGGACCGGCGTCCACGCGGACAAGGTGCCGAAGCGATTCACCTGCACGGGTGATCAGGGTAGGCAAGCCTTACCTTCTCGGTTACAGTTTCCTGACATTGCGTCAGCACCTGAGGAGCCCTGTGACCGCCACGACCACCCTGTCCCCGCTCTCGGTCGCACTCCGCGAGGGGACGCGGGACGAGCACGAGACGGCGGAGCGCTCCGGGTTCGTCGAGCTGCTCCTCTCCGGGCGTCTCGACCGCGCGGCGTACGCCGACCTCGCCGCCCAGCAGCTCGTGATCTACACGGCGCTGGAGGCCTCCGGGTCCCGGCTCGAGGACGACGGCCACCTGGTCTTCGACGAGCTCACCCGCGTGCCCGCCATCGAGCAGGACCTCGCCCACCTGTACGGCGCGGGCTGGCGGACCGAGATCCGGGTGCTGCCCGCCACCGCGGCCTACGCCGACCGGCTCGCGGAGACCGCGGACTCCCTGCCGCGGTACGCCGCGCACGCCTACACGCGTTACCTCGGCGACCTGTCGGGCGGCCAGATCATCAAGCGGATGCTCCAGCGCCACTACGGCTTCACGTCCGAGGGCATCGCCTTCTACGACTTCCCCCAGATCCACAAGCTCAAGCCGTTCAAGGACGTCTACCGGGAACGGCTCGACGCCCTGCCCCTCGACGGGGCGGCCCGCGCGGCCGTCGTCGAGGAGGCGCGGCTCGCGTTCCGGCTCAACGCCGACGTCTTCGGCGAGCTCGGGGCGACGCACGTCCGATGAGCGCGGCGACGCCGGTGAACCCCTCGCCGGCGTGGGAACCTGTCAGGCAAGCGCTTCCGCTACGCCAGGACGGGTGATCTCATGCACCTCTCATCCGTCTGCGTCGCTGCATCCGGGATCGAGGGTCGATGATGGGCGACGTGACGCGTCGCGGTTCGGCCGCCCCGGGCGCGCGCGCGGACAGCAGGTCCGCCGCGGGCCTCGTCGGCGTGCGCGCGCTCGCCCTGGCCGCGCACCGCCTCGACCGCTGCCGGTCCATCGACGAGGTCGCGCACGTGGCCACCTCCACCGGCATCGAGGTGCTCGGCGCCCGGCACGTCGCGTTCTGCCGCATCGACCAGGACACGTGCCGGACGGTCGTGGTCGAGCCGCCGCCGACCGACCCGCGCGCCGTCTGGATGGCACGGGCCTCCTACCGGGCCGACGACCGACCGGCCCTGCGTGCCCTCATCCGCGACCGCGCCAGCTGGGTCGCCCACGCCCGGACCGTGCACGACGAGCCGACCGTCCCGGACGACCCCGACGCGGGTGACCCCGTCGAGGTCGACACGCTCCGTGAGCTCGACCTCGCGACGGCCATGGCGGCGCCACTGATGGTGAACGGCTCCGTCTGGGGTCAGCTCTACGCGGTCCGCGGACGCCCGGGCCCTCCCTTCCGGGTCGACGACATCGCCCGCGCCGAGGTGCTCGCGGCGCTCGTCGCCGGGGCGGTCGCCCGCGTCGACCTCGAGGCGCAGGTGCGTCACCTCGTCGCCGACGACCCGCTGACCGGCCTGGCCAACCGCCGCATCGCGGACGCGGAGGCGGAGGCGGCGCTCGAGTCCGGCCACGAGACGTGCATCGTCATGTGCGACGTCGACGGGCTCAAGCGGGTGAACGACGAGCTCGGCCACGACACGGGAGACGACCTGCTGCGCTCGGTGGCGGACGTCCTCGGTCGCGCGGCCGCCGCGCTCCCCGGGTCGACCGCGGCGCGCATCGGTGGCGACGAGTTCTGCCTCGTGACCGTGGGGCGGCGGCGCGCGGAGGTCGCGGACGTCATGGCGGCGACCATCGCGGCGTTCCCCCTGCCCCACGGCGCGGCGATCTCCTACGGCATCGCGTCGACGGCGGTGACCGGGTCGGTGTCCGCGCGGCACCTGTTCCGGCAGGCCGACACCGCCCAGTACAAGGCCAAGCGTGCGCGCGCGCGGGCGCTGCGCTCGCTCGTCCCCGCCGCGGCGGACCCGGCGGTCACGGCCGAACGCGTGCTCGTCGCCGCGACCGCCGCGATCGTTGCCGCGCAGTCCGGCGTCGTCCCGCGGCTCTGCGCGTTCGCGGCGGCGGCCACCGAGACCCTCGGCGGGTCCGCCTGGGCTGTCCTCACACGACGCAACGCCGCCGAGCCGCCCTCCGCGGTGGCCCGGGGAGGCAGCCCGGCGGAGCTCGGCGTGGAGTCGTCCACCGCCGTCGTCATCCACGACCTGTGGCAGGTCGAGATCGGCATGTCCGCGACGGCGGCCACGGGCGAGGTCGTCGCGACGTCGCTCGACGCGCTCGCGGCGGTCGCGATCCTCGGGGCCCGCTAGCCCGTCGGCGTCGACGTGCGAGTGCTGAGCGGTCTCAGCCGTGCAGCGGAAGCGTGAGGGTCGCCGGTGCGCCCTCGACGAGCCGGACGGGCACTCCCCAGTCCTGCGCGTTCAGATGGCAGGCCGGGTACTCGATCGCGGGGTCGGCGTCGCAGCTCGCCGCGTGCGCCGTGACGTGCAGGACACCCTCCGGCACGGCAGGGTCGAGGCGCAGCACCCGGTCGAGGGGCACGTCGTCGCCGGCGCCCTCCAGCAGCAGCCCGGGCGGTGTCGACGAGACCTGCAGGCGGGTGGACGGTCCGTAGCGGTCGTCGTACTTCTGCCCTGCTGCCGGGGTGAACACGACGTCGAGCCGCACCTCGCCCGGGGACAGCTCGGTCACCGGTCGCTGCGTGCGGTGGGACCCGGAGTCCAGGAGTCGGCCGACGAGCGTCGCGGGCAGCGCGATCCGGGTGAGCCGGTGCGCGGCGGACTCGACCACCAGCAGCGTCGACCCGCCGTCGAGCACGACGATCCCGCTGGGCTCCGCCAGGTCGGTGGCCAGCGTGGTGACCTCCCCGTCGGCGTACCGGCGGACGGCGCCGTTGTAGGTGTCGGCGACCACCACGGACCCGTCGGGCAGGACCGCGACGCCCAGCGGGTGCTGCAGCCGCGCATCCTGTGCGGGACCGTCGCGGTGGCCGAAGTCGAACAGCCCTTCGCCGACGACGGTGTGCACGGTCCGCTCGACCGGGTCGACCCAGCGCAGCGCCGACGTCTCGGAGTCGGCCAGCCAGATCCGGTCGTCGGCGGCCGCGGCGAGCCCGGACGGCTGCGCGAACCACGCCTCGTGCAGGGGGCCGTCGAGCAGCCCCTCGTTCATGGTCCCGCCGAGCAGCTCGATGCTGCCCTGCTCGTCGTCGAAGGCCCACAGCGAGTGGTTGCCCGCCATCGCGACGACGAACGCCCCGAGCGGCTGTGACCAGGCGACGTCCCACGGCGAGGACAGCTTCTGCCGACGAGGTCCGGGCAGGAACGTCGGCGGTGCGCTCGTGCCGCCGGTCGTCCCGGTCGTCAGCGTCGAGACGAAGGCGGCCGAGGCGTCGCCCGGGGTGCCGATCGCCGGCTCGTACGCGGACTCCTCGTCGGGCTCGTCCCACGGCTCCAGACCCAGGAAGTTGTCCGCCGCACCGACCATGTACTGCTCGCCGGTCCCCGCCACGGTGGTCACGGACCCGTCGTCCAGCCGGACCCCGCGCAGCGCGTGGTTGACGGTGTCCGCGACGAGCACGTCGTAGCCCAGGCGGGCGCGCAGCTCGTCGGGGACCAGGCAGAGGCCGTTCGGCTCGCTGAACCGTGCCTCGTCGGGACCGCCGTCGACCAGTCCGCGCTCGCCGGACCCGATGCGCCGGACCAGCGTCTCCCCGTCGGCCTCGAGCTCGGCCAGGCTGTGGTGGCCGGCGTCTGCGACGAGCAGGTGCCCGTCGGGCAGCACGACCGCCTTCGCGGGGAACCGGAGCGTCCCCTCGCGGGGCGCGGGCGGGACGTACGGGCCGTCACCCCGGTGCAGGGTGCCCTTCGCCTCGTGCTCCGCGATGAGCTCCCCGACGAGGATCTCGACGTTGCGCCGGTGCCCCTCGCCGGCCATCTGCGCGACGACGTAGCCCTCGGGGTCGACGACGACGAGCGTCGGCCACGCCCGCGCCGTGTACGCGGACCACGTCACCAGCTCGGGGTCGTCGAGGACCGGGTGGTGCACCTCGTACCGCTCGACGGCCGCGGCGAGCGCCACCGGGTCGGCTTCGTGCACGAACTTCGGCGAGTGCACCCCGACGATGACCAGCACGTCACGGTGCTGCTCCTCGAGCTCGCGCAGCTCGTCCAGGACGTGCAGGCAGTTGATGCAGCAGAACGTCCAGAAGTCGAGGACGACGATCTTCCCGCGCAGGTCCGCCAGGGTCAGCGACCGCCCACCGGTGTTCAGCCACCCCCGCCCGACCAGCTCGGACGCACGGACCCGCGGCAGTCGACTCTCACGCACGGGCCCATTCTCCCCTTCCCGGACGCTCGGTCCGGACGCGTCTCGGCGTCGGTTCGCGGGCGGTCGGCGTGCGCGTCGGTCAGGTGCGGTCCAGGACGTAGATGCGCGGGTGGTGGCCCTTGGCGAACACGCGCGTCGTGGAGCGGACGCGCCAGAGGGCGTCGGCGTCGCGCAGGCAGCGTTCCATGACCTTGACCTCGTGCGTGAGGACGACGAACCGGGCGCCGGGTGCGGCCACGTCGTAGGCGGCCTGCAGCATGCCCGCGTGGACCTCCGCGCTGGTGGCGTGCGTGCCGTGCAGGTCGCCCCACGGAGGGTCGGCGAGCAGCAGGTCCCAGCCGGTGCCGACGGCCTCGGTCAGCGCGGGGCCGGTGCAGTCGGCGTTCACCAGCGCGGCGTCGACCGCGGCGGCCCCGAGGTTCTCCGACGAGGCGGTCAGGGCGTCGGCGGAGAGGTCGACCCCGATCGCCTCGGCCGCGGGACCTGCGGACAGGCGCTCGACGAGGAGGGTGCCGGAGCCGCACATGAGGTTGAGCACCCGGTCCTCGGCCTCCACGCCACCGAGGCGCACCATCGCCGCTGCGATCGTTGCGTTCGCGGCGCCGGGGTAGTCCGCGACCCGCCACCGTCGTGCGGACAGGGGGCGTGCGCCGATGCGGACCAGCACGTCCCAGCCGGGATCCCCGGACGCGCCGGGTCGTGCCCCGCGTCGCACGCGCAGGACCAGCTCGCCCTGCGCCTCGTCGTACCGCAGGCCGGTGGCCTCCGCGAGCAGCTCCGCGAGCCGTGCGAACACCGTCGAGTCGGAGCCCGCGGCCTCGAACCGGAACGACGACGAGCTGCCGACGCGCAGCGAGGAGTACATGGCGTCGACGATGCGCTGGAGGTGGTCGCCGCTGGTCAGCGACTTGGGCCGGGGGACGTCGAACCGCAGGACGACGAACGCGGCGACAGCGGTGCGCAGATCCAGGACCGCGGTGAGCGGACCCCAGTGGGACACGTCGAGCGCGTCCTCGCGCCCGGGCACGGCGGTCGGGGCGCCGTCGAGCATGAGGACCTCGGACGCCTCGTCGGCGAGCACGTCACCGAGGCCGGGGAGGAACGTCAGCTCCAGGCTCGTGGACCGTCGGGCCGGCGGACGCGACCGTGGCCGGCGACCGACGGGATGGCTGCCGTGATGGGCGGGAGGTGTGCCACCGCGTGCGCGCTTCGCCACCGGGTCAGGCCGGCACGGGAGCGGGTGCAGCGGCGTCCGCTCCGACAGCCCTGAGCACGAACGCCTCGGTCTGGGCGATCGCCCGGTCGCGGGCAGGGCCCTCGGCGGGCACCCCGCGGCCGGAGAGGCAGGCGTTGATCAGCGGCACCGTGACGTCCAGGTCCTGTGACGGGAACGCGCCGGACTCGATGCCCGCGGCGAGGATCCGGCGCAGGATCTGCTCGACCACCATGACGTGCTCACGGACGCGCTGCTGGGTCCCGCGCGAGAGCACGGACCGCAGCTCCGGGCCGGGTGCCAGGTGGTAGACCTTCGTCAGCGCGGCCTGCTGGCGGACGTACGTCTGCAGCTGCTCGGTGGGGTCCTCGATGTCGTCGAGCGCGCGCTGCAACGTGGCCGCGTACTGCTCGGTCTCGTGCGTGATGAACCCGAGCAGGAGGGACTCCTTGTCGGGGAAGTGGTTGTAGACGGCGGTCCGTCCGACGCCCGCGGCGGACGCGATCTCGGCGAGCGTGATCGCGTCGAAACCCTGGTCGGCCATGAGTGCCGAGAGGGCCGCGAAGAGCTTCTGGCGGGTCTGCTCCCGGTGCTCGTGCAGGGACCCGCCGATGATCTTGGGCATCGTGACATCATCGCACGTTCTGTCACCAAATAGGTCCGGGCGGCGAGGGGCGCCCGATATGGGGCCGATGAACCGATATAAGTAGGGATTTCCGCGTGATCCTGCGGCAGAACGGCCGGAAATATACCCGCTTCGGCAGTTCGTGTTCGTACACTCGGACATGCGCGGGGGCCGGGCGGTCCTCGCGCGAACGTGCGTTCTCGACGGCGCGGTCGGGAAGGAGACGGGATGACGGAGATCGTGGACACCGCCCGTGTGCGCGCTGCCCACGAGCGCTTCGTCACCACGGGCCAGCTCTCCAGCCGCGCGGTCCGATCCGTCGTCGCGGACTCCTGGCGGCGCAGCCAGCGCAGCGGTGTCGACCCCGAGGTGCAGAACGCTCCCGTCGACATGGGCGGCAGCGACCTCACCGGCTACCGCAGCTCTCTCGCGCTCGCGGCAGCCATGCCCGTGGTGCGGGACCTGCTCGTCGCCCCCGGCTCCGACGCCGGGTGGGTCACCGCGCTGACCGACGACGTCGGCCGCATGCTGTGGGTCGAAGGTGACCATGCGCTCCGTCGCCGGGTCGAGGGCGTCGGCTTCGTGGAGGGCGGGGTGTGGCGCGAGGACTCCGCCGGCACCAACGCGCTCGGCACCGCCCTGGTCACGGACCAGCCCGTCCAGGTCGTCGAGGCCGAGCACTACGCCCGCAAGGTCCAGCCGTGGAACTGCACCGCCGTCCCCATCCACGCGGCGAGCGGACAGGTCCTCGGGGTCCTCGACGTCACGGGCGGCCCGATGGTGGCTTCCGGTCTCGTGATGTCGCTGGTCCGCGCGACCGTCGCGGCCGTCGAGGCGGAGCTCGCGCGCCTCGCGCCCCCGCCCACCGAGAAGCACCCGGTCATCGTGCTCAGCGGCACCTCGACCGCGCGCCTGCGGGTGCTCACCACACCGACGGTGCACATCAGCGGCACCGACGTCCGGTTGAGCCTCCGGCACGCCGAGCTGCTCCTGCTCCTCGCCCGGCACCCCGCCGGCCTGAGCGCCGACGAGCTCGCCGTGCTGCTCAGCGGGCACGAGCTGTCGGACGTCACCGTGCGCGCCGAGGTCTCGCGCCTGCGGCGGCTCGTCGGACCCTTGCTCAGCGAGTCCCGCCCGTACCGCCTCACGGCGCCGCTGCGGACCGACGTCGACATGGTCCACGCGCTGCTCGACACCGGAGACGTCGACGCGGCCCTCACCGCGTACCCCGGACCGGTCCTCGCCCGGTCGGTGGCCCCGGGGGTCGAGCGGATCCGTGACGAGCTCGCCTCCGACGTGCGTGCGGCCGTGCTGGCCAGTCCGCTGCCCGGCGTGGTGAGCCGCTGGCTGTCCACCGACGCCGGTGCCGACGACTGGCAGGCCTGGGAGCGGCTCGCCTGGTTGGCACCGAAAGGGTCGCCGGTGCACGTCCGCGCCGTCGGCCGGCTCGACCTGCTGGGGCACCGCCTCGGAGCGCCCCGGCACGCCTGACGAGCTCGTCCAGATCCGACGTCCCACCTGCAACCTTCCTGCAACGTGCTGCGCCCTACGTTTCCACACGTAGCGAGGCGGCCCTTGCTGGCCGGGGGGTAGACGAGCGGCGGCTGGGCGAGGATCGGAGGGGAACTTCGCCCGGCCGCAGCGCTCGCAGCAAGGGAACGACCAGGGGGTCACGAATGATCATCGACGCAGGAGAGCCCGGACGCGACGTCTGGCTCGACACGCGTGACGACGGCTGGATCGCGGGGGAGTTCGTGGCACCCGCAGCGGGGCGCATCGACGAGTCCCCCTACGGGCAGCGAGACCTGCCGGGAACGTCGTGGTTCCTGACGTACTCCGGGTACGAGGGCGACCACTAACCTTCCCTGCATGACGAACGACGAGATCCAGCCCGACACCAAGGACTGGACCTGGGTCCTGGCGCAGCGGTGCCCCGAGTGCGGGTTCACCGCCACCGACGTCGACGGCCCCGCCATCGCCGGCACCGTGCGCGACCTGTCCCCGCGGTGGGTCTCCGCGCTGCACCGGGTGGACGCGCGGCACCGCCCGGACCCGACCACCTGGTCGACGCTCGAGTACGGGGCGCACGTGCGCGACGTCATGCGGATCTTCGGTGCCCGTCTCGATCTGCTGCTGACCCAGGACGACCCCCTGTTCGAGAACTGGGACCAGGACGCGACGGCGATCGAGGACCGGTACGACCTCCAGGACCCGCTCGTGGTCGCCGACGAGCTCGCCGAGTCGGCGGACAGCACCGCAGCGCTGTTCGACTCGGTGGCCGACGACCAGTGGGACCGGTCGGGGCGGCGGTCCAACGGGTCGGAGTTCACGGTGCTGACGCTCGGGCAGTACTTCCTGCACGACGTGGTCCACCACCTGCACGACGTCCACGCCTGACTGGAGCGCTGAGCCGGAGTGCAGCGGAGGGTGGGGGCGCGCCAGCGCACCCGCCCGCAGCGAAACGCAGGCGCAGCGCGACCACGAGAAACTGTCCACAGGTTGTGTCCACAGGCGTGTGCAACACGCCGTAACCTGTGGAAAACCCGCTGACCAGGAAGGACTCGCCGGAACGGCGCGCCGAAACTTCACCCGCTCGCATCACAACCTGTGTACGGTCCTCCGGCATGAGCCTGCCGCTGGTCGACCTGCCCAGGGAGCTGGACGGGCGAAATGTCCTCGTTGTCCCGCACGGCGCGGACGTCGTCGTCCTGGCCACCGCCTGGTTCCCCGACGCCACCTGGGTGCGCGAGCCGGTGAGCGTCGACGACGCGGCGAGGTCCCGCCCGATGACCGGTGCCCGGTTCCGGGGCATCGCCTCGGCCGTCGCCGAGCCGAGCCCCGGTCTGCTGCGGCTGAACGGCGCCGCGTCCCTCGAAGGACCGATACCGGCAGGTCCGTCCACCGCGCGGACGACCGGTCTCGTCGTGCCGGCGGTCGACCTGTACGCACTGGTCCCCGCCGACCCCCGTGCGTCCCTCGACCTCGTCTACGGCTGGATGGCTGCGGCCGCGCGTCGGGTCGCCGGCAGCATCGTCCCCGCGGACCGGGCGCACGCCGTGGTGGTGCCCGACCCCGGGGCGGCGGTCGACCTCACGCTCTGGTCGGCCATGCCGCTGTCCGCGCAGGACGCCCTGCCGCTGGTGCGCCCGGCGATGACGGGTGCGCGCGTCGGACCGACGGACGTCCCGCACCCGCAGCAGTCCGAGGGGACCCCCGGCCCGCCGACGTTCTCCGTGACCGCGACGTTCGAGTACGACGGGGCGGTCACCGTCCGGACCGGCCGGTCGAGCGAGGTGCCCGTCGCCCTGTCCCGGCTCGACTGGCGGGAGTTCGGGCCGTGGTCGTACCACGTGACCTGGATCCCGCCGGAGCCCGAGGAGCTGCGCCAGGAGCACCCGTCGCAGCTGCACCTCATCGCACGGTCGCGGGTCGAGCCGTCGGTCGCGCGCATCGCCGCTGCCCTGTGGCGGGCGGTCGGCGGGACCGTCGTGGACAGCGGCGGGTTCATCGTCACGCCGGGCGAGCTCCAGGACCGGGCGACCGCGCGGCGCTAGGCGAAGGGCTCGCTGCCCGAGGGCACCAGGTCGACCGACACCGTGAGCCGGGAGCCGGAGCCCTCCGTGAAGATGACCCCGCGCAGCGGCGGGACGTCGTCGTAGTCGCGGCCCCAGCCCAGCAGCACGTACCGGTCGTCGACGAGCTGGTCGTTGGTCGGGTCGACCTCCACCCAGCCCGCCCCGGGCACCCACGCCGACACCCACGCGTGCGACGCGTCGGCGCCCCGGAGCTTCTCCCGGCCGGCCGGGGGGCGGGTCTCGATGTAGCCGCTCGAGTACCGCGCGGGCAGCCCGTGCAGGCGTAGCGCGGCGATCATCAGGTGCGCGAAGTCCTGGCAGACGCCCGCCTTCTGCGCGAGGAGCTGGGCCTGCGTGGTGTGCACCGTGGTGGAGCCCGACCGGTACGCCAGCTCGGTGCGGATCCGGTGCGCGAGCTCGACCAGCACCTCGACCATCGGGCGGTCCGTCGCGAACGTCGGGGCCGCCCAGTCGCGGACCTCGTCGGCGAACGTGACGTGCGGCGACGGCAGCAGGGTCTCGCGCAGGTCCACGATGCTCGGGTCCAGCCGGCCGACCTCGCCGGCGGCGACCCGTCGCGCCACCTCGTGCCACCCGACGGCGGGCAGGGTCGCGGGGTCGGGCGCCTGCCGGGTGACCTCGATCGTCGACCGGGACGCGACCACGAGCCGTGTGTGGGGTGTCGTGACGCCGAAGTACGTGGTGCGGTTGCCGAAGTAGTCGACCCACTGGTTGGTGTCCGCGGGGGCCGGCTCGATCTCGACCGACGTCGACAGGCACGACTGTCCGGGGACGTCGCGGGGCGTCATCGTCGTGCGGCCGTAGGAGTCGGTCACCACGTTCGCGTACGAGTACGTGGTGCGGTGGACGAGGTCGTAGGTGCGGCTCACTCGCCACCACCGTCCCGGGCGTCCCAGGGGTCCTCGAGCGCGCGGCTCGGGGAGAGCCGGACGAAGTGCACACGCTCGATCTCGTCGGCCGCGGAGTGCAGCCGCCAGAGCATCGACTCCAGGGTCTCGGCGAGCCGTGCGCGCCGGCCGTCGTCGGTGACGGCGGCGGCGATCGCGACGGGGTCCACCTCGGCCAGCAGGTCGACGACGTCGGACAGCAGGTGGTCGCGCTGGTCCGGTGCCCGGCCGGCCAGGGGGACGAGGGCGAGCGACTCCTGCAGCCGGTCGAGCTGGTAGGCCAGCGAGCGGGGGTTGGTGCCGTCGAGCAGCAGGAGGTCCAGCACCTCGGCCAGGCCGGCACCCGTCTGGTGACGGCGGCGGTACGTGATGGCCGACTCGTGCGCGAGCAGCACCGACTCCAGCACCACGGCGTCGACGTCGGCGGGCCGGCGCTGCACGACCGTCGCCAGCAGGCTCTCGACCAGGTGCTGCGCGCGCTCGATACGCCGGCCCGCGTCGAGGAACTGCCAGCCGACGTCACGCACCAGCCCTTCGGCGGTGATCCCGGCGATGGCCAGCAGCCCTTCGAGCACCTTGTCGAGCGCGGGCCGCAGGCCGGCCGTGACCGTGTTGCCGGCGACGACCCCCAGGTCGAGCGCGTCCCGGCCGTGCGTCCGGCCGCGCGTCTTGCCACGCTCGTCGCGCAGCGCCCGCTCGATGCGCGCCAGCGGACCGAACGTGTCGGTGGAGAGCTGGTCCCGCACGGCGGCCGCCGCGGCAGCGAGCCGACGGACCGAGCGCGCGACCGTCCCCGCCGTCCGCGGGTCGAGGACCAGGTCCCGGAACGACGGCGCGCCCTGGTCGGTGGGCGTCAGCGACGAGATCAGCACGTCGAGCGCACGACCGCCCGCGGACGCCGGCCGCCGGTGGAAGTCGTCCCAGCGGTCGACGACGACGCGCAGCACGCGGCTGGCGTCCTCGGCCCGCTCGGCGTAGCGGCCCATCCAGTACAGGTTCTCGGCGGTGCGCGGCGAGATGCCCGTCGCGGGGCGGCGCGGGGTCGCGACCTCGCCCGCCGCGGACTCGTCGGAGGGCACCGACGGCTCGACGGGCGCGTCCGGCTGCGTGGACAGCACCCAGACGTCCTTCGCGGCGGCGCCCAGGGCCGACGAGACGACGTGCCCCGGCGCGACGCGCGCGAGCCCGCCGGCCAGCACCGTGTACGACCCGCCGTGCGCGACCGCGTACGTCCGCAGCACCGCGGCCCGCGGACCGAGGTCGGCCGGACCGACGCCCTCCGCGGACGGCAGGTCGCTCCCGACGCCCACCGGCGTCCCGTCGACGGTCGGGCCGGCCGGGCCCACGGGCTCCTGGCCCACCCACTGCCACGGCTCCGCGCTGATCCGGGCGGCGAGCTGCTCGCGCTCGCGGTGGCTCAGGGTCCAGCCGAGGATCGTGCCGACGTCCGTCCCCCGGACGGTCGGCAGCACCACGAGCCGCTCGAGGTGCGTCACGACGTGCTGCAGCGACCGCGGCTCGCCGCACCACCAGGTGGGGGCCGACGGCAGGGCGAGGTCCTGGTCGAGCACCGCGTTCGCCAGCCGCGGCAGGTACGTGAGCAGCGCGGGGTTCTCCAGCACCGAGCTGCCCAGGGGGTTGACCACGCTCACGGTCCCGGCACGAACCGCCCGGACCAGCCCGGGCACGCCGAGTCGCGACCCCTGCCGCAGGTCGAGCGGGTCGCACCACTCGGCGTCGACGCGCCGCAGCACCACGTCCACCGGTTCGAGGCCCTCGACGCCGCGCATCCAGACCCGGCCGTCGCGGACCAGCAGGTCGGACCCCTCGACGAGCGGGAGGCCCAGCATCGAGGCGAGGTACGCCTGGTCGAACGCGGTCTCGCTGGACGGCCCGGACGTGAGCAGGACGACGCGCGGCTGCTCGGCGCGCCCGGGGGCCACGTCGCGCAGCGCGAGCCGCAACGCACGGAAGAACGGTCCGAGGCGCTGGATGGAGGCCTGCCGGTACACCCCCGAGAGCACCTGCGAGACGACGCGCCGGTCCTCCATCGCGTACCCGACCCCCGACGGCGCCTGCGTCCGGTCCGCGACCGCGCACCACCCGCCCGCGCCGTCGCGCACCAGGTCGGTCGCGGTGAGCACCAGCTCCCGCCCGCCGGGCAGCCGCAACCCGTCGACCGCCCGCACGAACCCGGGGTGACCGAGCACGACCGTGGGCGGCAGGAGCTTGTCGGTCAGGAGCAGGCGGTGGCCGTACGCGTCCTGCAGGATCGCGTCCAGCAGCTCCGCCCGCTGCACGAGTGCCGCGTCCAGGCGGGCCCACTCCGGCTCGTCGACGATGACGGGCAGGGGGTCCAGGTGCCAGGGGTGCTCCCCGTCCTCGGAGTCCGCGCCGTACGTGACGCCGTGGTCCGCGAGCAGCCGCTCGGCCTCGTCGCGCGCGCGTGCCAGCCCCGGTTCGGTCGGGATGTCCGCGGGGTCGGGGAGCCACGACCAGTCGGCGCGATGGTCGACCGCACCCGACTCGCCCTGCAGGCGGGGGGAGGAGAGCAGGTCGGTCACACAGAGGAGTGTGTCCTACGACGGCGCCGACCGCGGAGGTCGGCACGCAGGTCGGCGGCTACAGCAGGCGCGGGTCGGGGGTGACGTCCTGCACGGAGACGTCGACCCGGATCCGGTCGACGGGCGGGTCGGTGAGGCCCAGCGTCTCGGCGACGGCGGCGGCGGCGAGGCGGCGGACCTCGTCGGCCAGCGGGACCAGCGGGGTGCCGTACAGCGCGATGACCTCGACGGTCAGCCGGTCCAGGTCGTCGTCGGCCGTGGTGGTGCACGTGATCCGCAGGACGCCGACGTCCGGGACCGCGGCGAGCGTCGCACCCACGCGGGCCACGACGACCGTGGACGCCACGAACAGCTCCGCGCCCGGCAGCGAGCCGCGGACCGGGGCGGAGGGTCGGAACGCCCGGACGGCGACCGCGACGACGTCGTCGCGCAGGGCCACCCAGCCGCTGTCGGTGTGCTCGCGCAGCGTCCGGGCAGCCTGTGTGAGCCGCTGTTCCGCGTTCATCGCCACGCCTCCATCCGCTGGATCAGGTGCCCGCGCGCCCGGTGGAGCTGGCCGCGGACCGTGCTCGTCGTCGTGCCGGACACCTCCGCGATCTGGTCGTAGGACAGGCCTTCCACCTCCCGCAGCAGCCACGTCGAGCGCGGCCCCGGGGGGAGCTCGCGCAGCGCCGCGTTCAGCGCGTCGAGAAGGTCCGTGCCCTCGGCCGAGCGTTCCGGGTCGATCGCGTGGCGGTCCACCTCCTCGACCGGGACGAACGGCAGGGGAAGAGCGGTACGAGCCCGCCGGCGTTGCAGGGACCGCACCTTGTGCGCCGTGATGGCGAACAGCCAGGTGCGCAGCGACGACCGGCCCGCGAACTGCGGCAACGAGGTCCACGCGGCGGCGAACGCCTCCTGCACGCAGTCCTCGGTGTCCTGTGGATCATCGAGCATGCGGCGGGCATAGCGATAGAGCGACGGACCATGTCGGTCGACGATCACCCGGAACGCGGCGCGGTCGAGGAGCGCCGCCCGGCGGGCGAGCACCTCGTCCGGGATCTCGTCGGTGTCCATCCCGAGCAGCGTGCGTCCGGCGGCCTCCCGCCGCATCCCGACGGATGTGACCCAGGTCACATCGAACGCCCGTGACGAACCGGGAGGAACAGCGACCAACCCTGTGTACGCATCCGTCGAGAGAGGTCACCATGAGCGAGTCCGCCACGACCGTCACCGCCCCCGCCGCCCGCACCCGGCAGAGCGCGCTCGTCACCGCCGAGGGCAGCACCACGATCGCCGACACGGTGGTCAGCAAGATCGCCGGCATCGCCGCACGCGAGGTCAGCGGCGTGCACTCCCTGGGTGGCGGCACCGCCCGCGCCATCGGCAACCTGCGCGAGCGCATCCCGGGCGCCCGCACCAACCACTCGCAGGGCGTCTCCGTCGAGGTGGGCGAGACCGAGGCCGCCGTCGACCTGGACCTCGTCGCCGAGTACGGCGTGTCCATCGCCGACCTCGCCGACGGGATCCGTCGCAACGTCATCAGCGCCGTCGAGCGCATGACCGGCCTGCACGTGGTCGAGGTCAACGTGACCGTCAACGACGTGCACCTGCCCCAGGACGACGCGCAGCCGGCAGCCCCGCAGGAGCAGCGGGTCCAGTGACCGACGTCCCGGAGCACGTGCCGACGCCGCTGGAGGTCGCGGCGGACGTCGCGCCCCTGCCTGTCGTCGACCCGTCGCCCGCCGTCGACCCGTCGCCCGCCGTCGACCCGGCGCTCGTCGTCGTCATCGACGACGTCGTCCCGGACCCGGAGCCGCTCACCCCGGCCGAGGTCGTCGCCGCGGCCGTGCTGGCGGTCCCCGGCGTCGTCCGCCTGCACGGCGGCCGGTTCGGCGAGCTGGGCACCTACCTGCCCGGCCGCCGGGTCACGGGCGTCCGGATCGACGACGAGGGCACCGAGGTGCACGTCGTCGTCTCCGACCTCGTCCCCGTGCCCGACACGGCGGCGCGGGTCCAGCGGGCCGTCTCCGCGGTCGCGCCCATGCCCGTCCGAGTCCACGTCGAGGACATCGACACCATCGTCTGAGGAGCCACCGTGTCATCTGTCGCCATCGGGCTGTTCGCCGGCCTGCTGCTCGCCCTCGTCGCCGCCGTCGGCGGGTTCGACATGTTCATGCTCGCCCTGCTGCTCGGCGCCGTCGGCGTGGTCGTCGGCCTCGTCGTCGAGGGCCGGATCGACGTGACCAGCCTCGTCTCCGGCCGTGGCCGTGGCTGACGACCGCGGCACGCTCACCATCGCCGACCGCGCCCTCACGCGCATCGCCCGGCAGGTGACCCTCGACGTGCCGGGCGTCGCCCCCGAGGACTCGGCCGGCGCGGTGGAGCGCACCCTCGGCCGCGGGTACCCGCGGGTCCACTGGCAGCGCGCCGGCACGACGGCACGCGTCGAGGTCGAGGTGGCCATCACGTGGCCGTCGTCTGCCGCCCAGGTCACCACCGGTGTCCAGGCCGCCCTGCGCCAGGAGCTGGAGCGCCAGGCCGGGCAGGAGCTCGCCCACGTGAGCGTCGCGGTGCGCGAGGTCGTCCGCGGGCCGTCGGCGCGTCCGGTCGCGAGGGTGCGATGACCACCGTCGACACCCCCCGCGGGTTCGCGCCCGCCGCCGCCGCCACCCGCGCGGGCCGCGTCGCGTGGTGGAGCATCGGGCTCGCCCTGCTCGTCGTCGCCCTCGGCGTCCTCGTCCTGCGGGAGGCGCTCGTCGTCGCCGGCACCGTGCAGGGCGAACCCTGGCTCGCCCCGGCGGTCGACAGCGTCGACGGCGTCACGCCGTCCCCGCTGGTCGTCGTGATCGGCGTCGTCCTCGCTCTGCTCGGTCTGTGGCTCGTGGTCGTCGCGCTGGGCCGCCGGGTCCGCACGCGGCTCGACGTCACGTCCTCGACGGGGACGACGATCGGCATCGCCGACGCCGCCCGGCTCGCCGCGTCGGCCGCCGACGAGGTCGACCGGGTCCTGTCCGCCCGCGCGACCGCCACCCGCCGCTCCGTCACCGTCACGGTGACCACGCTCGAGGGCGACGACGTCTCCGAGGCCGTCCGCGCGGCCGTCACCGAGCGCCTCGCGCCGCTCGCGCAGCCGCTGCCCGTCAAGGTCGTCGGTCGCGTGACCGCCGGTCTGCACGCGGGAGGTGGCCGACGATGAGGCGCTCCGTCCTGGCGTTCGACCGGGTGCTCGTCCTGCTCCTCGGCCTCCTGCTGATCGTCGTCGGCGTCGCCGCCGTGGGCTGGCAGACCGGCTTCCTGGCGTCCGTGTGGCCCGACGTCCCCGACGAGGTCGCCGTCGACTCCGCGCAGGTGACCGAGGCGTCGAGCTTCGCGGTCCTGGCCGGCCTCGTCGGCGGGGCGCTCGTCGTCATCGGGGTCTGGTGGCTGCTGGCGCACGTGCCCCGGCGGTCCGTCGGGTCGCTCCGGCTGCCGTCCGGCGAGCAGCCCGGCAGGCTCGTCGTCGACCCCGGCCCGGCCGTCTCGACCGCCGCGGACGTGCTCGCCGACGATCCCCTGGTCCGCTCCGCGCGCGGCGCGGTGCTGGACGATCGCGGTGAGCTCGTCGTGCGGCTGCGCGCCACCGTCGACCCGGACGCGGACCTCGGGTCCGTGGTCGCCGCGTGCGACCGCGTGCTCGTCGACCTCGCGCACGTGCTGCCCGCTGAGCAGCTGCGCTCGCGTGTGGAGCTGTCCGTGCTCCGTCGCGGGGAGGTCGGGCCGAGAGTGCGCTGAGGTCGCGTCGGTGGTCGGGTGGAGACTCGGGGCCACAACCGAGCGGAGGAGCCACCGATGGGCCGGGATGCTGTCACGGGATGGGTCGAGCGGTACGAGGAGGCGTGGCGGGCGCAGGACGTGGACGCCCTGGACGGGCTCTTCGCACCGGACGCCCGCTACCTGCGCTCGCCGTACGACGCGGAGCCGCTGGAAGGGCTCGACGCGATCAAGGGGTTCTGGGTGGACCCCACGCCGTTCACCATGACCGCGACGGTGGTCGCGGCGGACGGTCCGGACGCGGTGGTCCGGGTGGAGGTCCGGTACGGCGGCGACGAGCCGCAGGAGTACCGGGACCTGTGGGTGCTGCGGTTCGGGCCGGACGGGCGCGCAGAGCTGTTCGAGGAGTGGGCCTACTGGCCCGACAAGACGTACAGCGCCTCGGCGTGAAGCCCGGCTGAGGTCAGTGCAGCAGGGAGATGATCTCCCACGATCCGGGGTCGGGCTGAGCGGCGATCTGCTCGCGGGCGAGCGCGAACGCCTCCTCAGGTGTCGGGACGACGACGCTCGCGTGGAACGTCGTCGCGCTGCTCAGCACGCTGTACAGCGGGCCCAGGGGGTTGCCGTCGTCGTCGCAGTTGCCGACGGCGACGATGAACGCCTGGTGCAGCAGGTCGGGGGCGGAGTCGGTGATGAGCGTCACTCCCTAGACATCGGCACGTCGGAGCCGATCCTGGAACCCGGATTGCTGTGAACGCGTGAGAAAGTCGTGTGCATGCCTGCCGCACCCGGGACGATCCGCCCGTTCCACCCGTCCGACCTCCCGGCGCTCTACCGGATCTGCCTGCTGACCGGCGAGGTCGGTGGTGACGCGACGAGGCTGTACCGCGACCCCGACCTGCTGGGGCACCTGTACGCCGGTCCCTACCCGGTGGCGGACCCGACACTGACGTTCGTGGTCGTCGACGAGCTCGGTCCCGTCGGCTACATCGTGGCGACGGCGGACTCGGCCCGGTTCGAGCAGTGGCTCGAGCGGCAGTGGTGGCCGACGCTGCGCGCCCGCTACCCCGAGCGCGTGGATCCGCACGACGGCACCGAGGACCATGTGGTGATCGGTCGGATCCACGAGTGGGCCGGCGCGGACGAGTCCCTGCTCGACCGGTTCCCCGCGCACATGCACATCGACCTGCTCCCGCGGGCCCAGGGCCTCGGCCTCGGTCGTCGGCTCGTCGAGACCCTCTCGGCGGCCCTGCGCGAGCGTGGTGTGCCGGGCCTGCACCTCGGCGTCGACAGCCGCAACGAGGGCGCCATCGCGTTCTACACGCGCACCGGTTTCGTCGAGGCCGCCCGCCACGACTGGGGCAGGACGCTGACGCTCGACCTCACGTGACGGGGCCGTCCCGGTGCAGGGCGAGCACGCGGTCGACGTCCTCGACGGTGACACCGGGCAGGGCGAGGACGTCCCGCAGCTGGGTCAGGGCGTCGACCGGTTCCGGCGCCTTCTTGTGCGGTGACAGGAACAGGTTGGCCAGGTAGCCGGTGAACGTCCCGAAGATGCCGACGCCGACGACGATGATCATCGCGCCGACCACGCGCCCCGCGTTGGTGACCGGGTACTGGTCGCCGTAGCCGACGGTCGAGATGGTGACGATCGTGTACCAGAGGGCGTCCGACGCGGTCGTGATGTTGGCGCCCGGGGCGTCGTCCTCGATGCGCAGGATCGTGAGGCTGCCGAACTGCAGGACGAGGATGCCCGTGAGCAGCAGGGTGTACAGCGCGCTGCCGGCGCGGTCGCGGATCAGCGTCCGCACGACCTTGCGACCACCGACCTCGCGCATGAGCCGTGCGACGCGGACGAGCCGGAAGATGCGCAGGAACTTGAGCTCGGCGATCGGCAGGCTGGCGAGCAGGTCCGCCCAGCCGAAGTGCCGGAAGAAGTAGTCCGAGCGCGACGGCGCCGTCGCCAGCCGGTAGCTGAAGTCGAGCAGGAAGATGACGCTGAAGATCGCGTTCATGATCAGCAGGACGTTCTGCAGGTCTTCGTCCTGCCGGGTGAGGACGACGAAGAACAGGTTGACGATCGACAGCAGCGACAGCGCGCCGATGAAGAGCTCGTACCCGATGCCCTTGAGCTCCCTGCGCGGCGCGGCCACGGCAGGAGTCTGGCACGCGGTCGTGGGCCCGTCGGGCTGTTCGCCGAGTGTGTCGTCAGCGGGTGGGTCACGGCATTCGTGTGACGATGGTCAATGACTACTTGACTCTGCCGGGTGAACGCGTCACCCTGTGTACGACGTCGCAGGGTCGGGACTCCCAGGAGGGTGGGGGATCCCGGCCCTGCGCGCATCGACCAGGGGCCGGCGCAGTAGTGTCGCGAGTCGTGAGCGACCGTCCAGACCCGTCCACCGCAGACCTCGTCGCCGTGGTCGTCGCACGCCTGATCGGTCCCGACTCGTTGCCCCTGCAGATCCGGGGCGGGCAGTTCGTCGACGAGCGCGAGGTGGCCGAGCTCCTCGACGCGATGCGCGCTCTCGTCGGCCGGTTCACGGACGAGTCGGCGGTGCCGAAGGAGCTCGCGCTGGCGACGGTCGGGACAGCGACGCGGTTCGAGAACGCCCAGTACCCGCAGGAGCAGCAGGACCGGCTCGAGGACCTCGGCGCGGAGGTCGAGCGGCTCGCGGAGGAGATGTTCGGCACCTGACGCGGTTGTTGCCCCGGACACGTGTCAACGACAGACGCACGGGGAATGGACACGTGTCACTCTTCCGGGTGGAGCCGAACGATTGTCGGATCTGTCCAGATCTTCCGTTGAGCCCGATGTGTCCCTACCGTGGTCCCGGGCCGCACCGCCGCGACCCGCTCGCCCGCCCTGGAGGGTCCCCTGCGATGCCCGACGCCACGATCGACCCCGTCTCCTCCCACCCCGCTCAGGCCGCGCTCAGCCGCCGGTCGTTCCTCGTCCTGACCGGAGCGGCCGCCGCCGTCGCCGCGAGCGCGACGAGCGCCACCGCGGGTGGGCTGCCCGCCGCCGGCCCGGTCGCCGCGCACGGAAGCCCGCACGGTCACCCCCACGGCAGCCCCGCCGCCGCGCGCCGGGCAGCCGTCGCGTTCCTGCAGAGCGCCACCGACGCGTACCCGACGCTCAACACCGGCGCCCGCCTGCCCCAGAGCTACGCCGACGAGCTCGGTCTGTTCAGCACCGCGTTCGTGTACGACAGCGCCCTCGCCGTCATCGCGCTGCTCGCCGACGGACGCCGCAGCGCGGAGCAGACGGCACGCACCATCGGCGACGGCCTGATCTACGCCATGGAGCACGACCCCGGCTACTCCGACGGCCGCCTGCGGCAGGGCTACAACGTCGGCCCGTACACGTTCTACGACGGCAACCCGCAGCCGTACGGGTTCGTCCTGCCGGACGGCTCGGCGAACATCGGCTGGCAGTTCGGGTTCCTCGGCACCGCCGTCGGCGACATGGCGTGGCCCGGGATGGCGCTCGCCCAGCTCTTCGCCCGCACCCGCGACCGCCGGTACCTCGACGCCGCCGTCCGCATCGGCACCTGGATCACCACCACCACGTGGTCCACGCAGCCGCTCGGCGGCTTCTCGTTCGGCGTCAACGGCGCGAACGAGCCGGTGCCCAACGGCTCGACAGAGCACAACATCGACTGCGTCGCCTTCTTCACCATGCTCCGCGAGCTCACCCGCAGCAAGGCGTGGTCGAAGGCCGCCGACCACGCGCGCGCGTTCGTGGACCGCATGTGGGACCCGGCCCAGGGCACCTTCTGGACGGGGACCAACGACGGCATCGAGATCAACAGGTTCCCGGTGCCGCTCGACCCGGCGACGTGGAGCTGGCTCGCGCTGCGCGAGAAGCGCTACGCGGGTGCGCTCGACTGGGCGGGGTCCGCGCTCGCCGTCACGGACGACGCGAGCTCTCCGACGTCCCAGCTGCCCGACGGCGAACGGCTCTCCGGCGTCACGTTCAGCACGGCGAGCCTCGTCTCGACCGCGCAGTACAACGGGATCACCGTCCACCCGCAGGGTGTCTGGCTGGAGGGCACCGCCCAGCTCGCGACGTCGCTGGCCGACCGCGGCCGCCGCGGCGACAAGCGCGCGGCGGACGGCCTGCTCGACCAGGCCCGGCACGCGCAGGACGTGCTCGGCGTCGGTCAGCACCTGGGGGGCGTAGAGGTCGACGGCGGGATCGTCGCGGCGTCCAGCCTCCTCGACTCCGGGTTCGGGTTCGGCTACTTCCAGGTCCAGCACGTCGGCGCGACGTCCTGGTTCGTCTTCGGGGACCTCGGCGCGAACCCGATGCGCCTCGACCGCCGGAGCTGACCGAGCGCCGGTAGCGCTCAGCACCTGACGTCGCAGGGTCGGCATCTCCAGGACTGTGGAGATGCCGACCCTGTGCGAGCGTCGGAGGTCGGGCTCAGTCGTAGGTGCGGAAGTACCCGAAGGCGTCGACCACCAGGTCGGTGTCCGACGAGGCGGCGTAGAACGTGTCCTTGCCCCCGGCACCCAGCCGCAGGACGGCGAGGTTGGCCTCGTCGCGGCCGGGCACCAAGTTGATGCTCGACACCTCCGGCAGCGTCGCCGGGACGGTGGTCGGGAACGCCCGCACGTGGGTGAGCCGCCTCGGGCCGACGCCGGCGATGTTCAGGACCGCAGCGGTCGCGTCGGCCGGCACCACGGCCCCGGTGACCTTCAGGTCCGCCGGCACGCCCGAGCGCAACGGGCCGGTGAACCCGAGCTCGGCACGCGTGTCCGCCAGCCGGGTCGGGGTGACCGGGACGAACCCGTTGTCGCCGGTCGCGGTGTAGTAGCCGGCGACGTCCGCGACCAGGTGGGTCGCCGCGGCGCTGACGTAGAACCGGACGCGGCCGCCGTCGCCGACCTTGACGGTCACCAGGTTGGCCTGGTCCCGGCCGGCGTACAGGTTGAGGTTGGAGACCGTCGGCGGGGTCGGGTCGGCACCGGGATCGGGCGTCGGGTAGGCGCTGACGTAGCAGCGGCCGGCCACGGACGTGCCCGTGACGTTGAGGACCACCGACGACGCGTCGACGGGGACGTCACCGACGCCCGCCACGCGCAGGTCGACCCAGTGACCGCCGGTCACCTGCCCCTTCGCCACGCCCGTTCCGTCGCGGGTGTCCATCACCCGGGTCGGAGCCAGCGGCTCGAACGCGGTCGCGCCGCCGGGGGAGTAGTAGCCGGCGACGTCGACGATCAGGTGGACGGTGGGGCCGTCGGGCATGAGGGTGACCGACCGGTCGGCGCCGACCTTGACGGTGACCAGGTTCGGCTGGTCGACACCGGGTACGACGTTGAGGTTCGACACCACGGGCGCCGCGCCCGAGCCGGTGGGGAAGACACGGATGTTCCCCATCGAGGCCTGACCGACCGACGTCACGGTCATCACCACGGACGTCGCGTCGGCGGGGAGCCAACCGAGATCCAGGCGCCGCTTCTCGCCGGAGCGCACGATGCCGTACGCGGCGGTCATCGGATCCCGGGTGTCCAGCACGCGCCACGGATCGATGGGCGTGAACCGCGACCCGCTCGCGGCCACCGTGAACCACGTCCGCGCCGGCGCAGGCTGGACCGTCCCGGAGGTGTCCACGAGACCGGAGACGACCACCTCGTAGTGCCCGCCGGGCACGAGGTCGGCCGACGGTGTCAGCCGGATCGTGCGTGTCCCGACGTCGTACGTGCGGCTGGACTGCACCGCTGCGCCGACGGCGTCGACGAGCCGGACGGAGGTCGGTGTCACGGACGACGCCTCGATCGGTGCCTCCAGCCTGACCGTCACCGTCGGACGGACCGCGACGCCCGACGCGTGCGGGGCGGGCGTCAGGCCTCGGACCCAGCCGTGGCCCGCGGTGTGGTCGGGATCGAGCTGATGCATGACGGACACCCCGGCGGCCACCGAGACGATCTCGGCCGTGCCGTCGTCGTCCAGGTCCACGACGGTGATCTGCTCGCGGTACGGGACGGATCCGCCGCTCCAGTGCGCAGGAAGCCCGAACCGGTCGGGTGAGGTCAGCGTGCCGTCGGGCTTCTGGTACCAGATGTGGACGATGTCCTCGTCGACGTTGTCGACGACCACGTCGGCGAGGCCGTCGCCGTCCACGTCGGCCACGGTGAGGGGCAGGGCGTCGACGCTCGAGCTGCCGACGCCGTAGGACGCGGGCGGACCGAATCCCCCGCCGGGGACACCGGGGTGGACCCACAGCAGCGCACGTCTCCGGTCCGTCCGCACGACGTCGGGGTGCCCGTCCCCGGTGAGGTCGGCGACCGCGACGTCACCGTCCTCGACGCTCACCGCCGGCAGGTCCTGCGACTGGTAGGTCCCGTCCGCGAGCTGGCGGTGCCAGGTGCTCGACCCGATGACGTCGACGCGGCCGTCGGCGTCGACGTCCCCGGCCCTCGCCCACCGCCAGGTGTGCTGGAAGGCCGGGCCGGACGTGAAGTGGCCCGCCCCGTCGTTGAGCGCGACGGTCGTGCTGTAGGTCGGGTAGGGGAACGGGGCGGTCGACGGGAGGAGGCTGGTGAGCACGAGGTCGACGTGCCCGTCGTCGTTCATGTCCGCCGCGACGACGTCCTCGCCCTTCCCGCCTCCACCGACGACGTCACCCGGTGACAGGTGGCCGTCCGACTGCAGGAACGTCCGGAATCCCTCGTCCCACGACGTGAAGCCGCGACTCCGGGCGTAGACGAGGTCGTCGTCCCCGTCGCTGTCGAGGTCCGCGACCGCGACGGCCCACAGTGCGCCCTCGCCGGTGGGCAGGGGGTCCGCTGCCGTGGTGCTCTCGGGCCCGAGGCGTCCGTCGCCGAGCCCCGGGAGCACCACGATCCGGGCGGGGGTGCCGGCGGTCGAGGCCACGTCGAGGATGCCGTCGCCCGTCAGGTCCCCGACGCCGAACTTGCCCGTCATCCGCTCCACCTGCACGGACGACGAGACGAACGCCGTGCGCGCAGGGGTGTCGCTGACGGCGATGCGATAGCTCAAGGGAACGGCTGCTCCGCCCGCTGTGGACACGCCGATGTAGAGGGGCCCGGCCGCCGCCGCGGCCATCGTGATCGGTGTGCCCGGCACCCGACGGTCGATCGAGCCGACGATGCTGCCGGACGCGTCGCGGACCTCGACGGTCGGCTCGAACGCCGCCCCGGCCACGGTGAGCGAGTACAGGCCGCGGGCGGGTGCGTCGAACCGGTACCAGTCCACGTCGCCCTCGGGGGCGAGGGTGGCGTCCGCTCCGGATGCAGGCAGCGCCCGCGCTGTGTCTCGCGTGTCGTCGCTCGCGCCGGGGTCGCCCGCGACGCGGACCAGCGGGACGCGGGGTGCGGCCGGGGCGGCGTCGCCGAGCGTGATCGCCGCCGCAGCGTCCACGATGCCCGACCCGAACCACGGGTCCTGCCCGCGGGGGCCGGCGTCCTGAGCGGTCTGCACCAGCCGTTGCTCGACCTCCGCCGGGGTCAGTGCCGGGAACCGGCCACGGACCAGGGCGGCGACGCCGCTGACGACCGCCGCCGCCGACGACGTGCCCTCGAGCCCCAGGTGCTGGCCCGGTGCGGCGAGCGTGACCGAGTCGCCCCAGCTGGTCGACGGGAGGGACATCGCGTGGTTGCTGGCGGAGACCGACAGCAGGCCGGCGATCTCGGGGGCGTAGGCCGCGGGGTACTGCGGTGCCTCGGTGCCCTCGTTGCCCGCCGCGGCGACCACCACGACACCTGCCGCCGTCGCGGCCGTGATCGCGTCCCGGAGCACCGGCGACGTGGCCGGGCCGGCGATCGACACGTTCACGACGTCGGCCCCCTCCGTGACCGCGCGGGCGATGCCCTGGGCGAGCCGGGAGTCCGGCGTGCGCCGCTGCTGGTCCAGGACGCGAACCGGGAGGACCCGCGACCCGTGGGCGACACCCGCCGAGCCGATCCCGTTGTCGGCGCGGGCGGCGACGATCCTCGAGACGGCCGTGCCGTGATGGGACTGGGTGAGCTGGGGATCCGGCTCGGCGGGCACGAGGTCGATGCCCGGCAGCACCGCCTCGGCGAGGTCCGCGTCCGTGGCGTCGGTGCCCTCGTCGACCACCGCGACCACCGTGCCCACTCCGCTGCCCGCGTCCCACGCCCGCGGGAGGCGGACGGACTCGACCTGGGCACGCGTGTACGTGAACGAGCTGAAGGCCAGCTCGGGGTCGGACGGCCAGCCGGCTGCCTCCCGCACGTGGTCCAGCTGCACGGCCGACACGCCTGCCGCCCCCCGCAGCTCCGCGGCGACCGCGGACAGGTCGGTGCGGGTGACGGTGAGCAGGCGCCAGGTGGTCGCCCCGACGGCCCCCGCGTCCGTCGCGCCGACGGCCGCGCGGGCGGCTGACGTCTGGTTCGCGGTCGCGCCGTCGGCGAAACGGACGAGCACCCGACCGGCCGCCTGCTCGCCGACGGCGTCGTCGGAGGCCTCCGCCGCGGCAGGCACGACAGCCGCCGGCAGCCCGGCGACGTGCGCAGACGCGGGTGCCGGCACGAGCGCCCCGACGAGCACGAGGGAGCCGACGAGCGGACGAGCGACGCGTGCGTGCATAGGTGGTCTCCGTGCTCCGTGCTGCGCGGTGACCACGACACGGTCCGCGAGGGTGGCGCCAACCTAGCGCCGGACACGAGCCGTCCGTGGGCGCTTCACCCGATGGGATGAGCGCGCGGTCGGCGTCGGTGCCGATCGTGTTCCGCCGACAACCACGCTGGTGCCGATGGCGAGCCCACTAGCCTCGCGTCCATGAGGGCTGCGGTGCACACCAGGTACGGACCCGTGCGCGACGTCGACGCACCGGTCCCACGCGAGGACGAGGTGCTCGTCCGGGTCCACGCCACCACGGTGAACCGGCCAGAACCCGCTCCTCGCGCTCGTCACCAGGCTGCTCCCCGGCAGGACCGTGGTCTGCCCCCTGCCGCTGGACAGCCAGGCGGTCGTGAACCACCTGAGGCACCTGATCGAGTCGGGGACGTTCCGGCCCGTCGTCGACCGGTACTACCCGTTGGACCGGATCGTCGAGGCCTACCGGTACGTCGAGACCGGGCAGAAGATCGGCAACGTGGTGATCGAGGTCGCGCCGGTCCACGGATGACCGTCCGCGCGACGTCGGTGGGGCGATGGGAGCGGGTGACGAGAATCGAACTCGCGCTATCAGCTTGGGAAGCTGAAGTTCTGCCACTGAACTACACCCGCGTGGACCGACGGATCGGTCCGGAGAGAGAGCATACCCGGATGGCTGGGACGAGCGAACTCAGGTCCGCACGGTCAGCGTGAACGCCCCGCAGCGCTCCTCGCCGGGCTCGAGGACGAAGACACCCGTGCCCTGCACCCCGGCGTCGTGCAGCGCGAAGCCGTCGTTCACGTTGGTGACGGGCTCCACCGCGAAGTACGGGCGCTTGCGGGGCGCGTACAGGACGAGGTGGGCGTACACGGGGTCGACGTGCAGGTCCACGTTCACGCCGAGGTCCTGGTAGCTGATCCGCACCGGTGCGCCGGGCTCCCACGCGGTGAGCACGTCGTCGATGAAGGACGAGGTCAGCGGTCGGGCCACACGGAAGTCGGCGCGCTGCGGGACGGTGCCCGCCGGACCCGACGGGAGGGCGTTGACCAGCGCGTAGCCCTTCTGCGCGGGGACCTCGAGCACCGGCTGGCCCGGGGTCGGGGGCGCCGACGTGCCGAGCGGCGACAGCGTGCGCTGCAGGTACGGGTGGTGCCCGAAGCCGGCGGGGAACGGTTCGAGGTCGACATTGCGCACCGCCGTGCCGACGGTGAGCTTGTGACCGCTGAGCGCGTAGGTGATCTGCGCACGGAACCGCCAGGGGAAGTTCACGCCGACGAGGCCGGTGGTGTCGAGCTCGAGGACCACGCGGGTCTCGGTCAGGTCGGTGACCGTCCACGCCGAGTGCCGCGCGGCGCCGTGGATGGCCGTGCCGTCCGCACCGTTGCGCTGCAGCTGCCAGGTCCGGCCGCGGAACGGGAGCACCCCGTCCCGGATCCGGTTGGACCACGGGACCATCGGGAAGCTGGAGCACTTCTCCGCCTCGCCCGTCGCGGTCGGCCGGGTCGGGCGCAGCAGGTCGCGCCAGACCCCGTCGGACGTGCGGATGCGACCGCCCGCGAGGGCGCCGCCCGTGGCGGGGAGCACGTCGAGCTCCCACCGGTCGTTGCGGAGCGTGATCAGGCGCGTGTCGACGTCGAGAGGCGACGTAAGCGCTTCGACTTCCTGGAGCGCAGTCATCAGAGCATCCCGTCAGCCCCCTGCGGGGTCAGACGGTGACCTCGACGCGGACGACCGAGCCCTCGGCGGCGTACGGGACGAGGTTGCCCTCGACCGGGGTGCCGTCGACGGTGAGGCGCCCGCGGGCGCCCTCGGTGCCGGAGTTGGTCACGTGGATCTCGTACGTGGCGCCGCGGGCGACGCGCGTGACGGTGAACGACGGGACGTCCGGGCCGATCTGCGGGTCGACGACGATGCCGTCGTAGTCGGGCCGCACGCCGAGCAGGTACTGGGAGACCGCGACGAAGTTCCACGCCGCAGTACCGGTCAACCACGAGTTCTTGGCCTCGCCGGCGCGCGACGCCTCCTTGCCCGCGATCATCTGCGCGTACACGTACGGCTCGAGCTTGTGCGTGTCCGAGATCTCCTCGCGGTACGCCGGCGTGATCCGCTTGTAGTAGTCGAACGCCTTGGCGCCACGGCCGACCACGGTCTCGCCGATGATCACCCACGGGTTGTTGTGGCAGAAGATGCCACCGTTCTCCTTGTACCCGGGCGGGTACGTGGAGACCTCGCCGAGCTCGATCTGGTACGTGGTGTACGCCGGGTACTGGAGCACCAGGCCGTGCGGGGTGCCCAGCATCTCGCCGACGGAGTCCAGTGCCTTGATGGCGGGGGACTCGTCGTTCAGGCCGTCGACACTGTCCACGCCAATGCCCGCCATGACCGCGAAGCCCTGCGGCTCGATCCAGATCTTGCCCTCGGGCTTGGCGTCCGTGCCGATCGGGTTGCCGTAGTAGTCGTACGCGCGCAGGAACCACTCGCCGTCCCAGCCGTGCTCGAGCACCGCGGCCCGGACCTCGTCGACGACCTTGCGGGCCTGCGAGGCCACCTCGGTGAGTCCCCGCCGCGACGCCAGCTCTGCGAACTCCGCGCCGTACAGGACGAACTGGGCGGCGATGAACACCGACTCGGCGTGCCCGCCCGCCTGGTTCTCGGTGGTCTGGAACGACTCGCCGGGGGTGGTCGAGAAGCAGTTGAGGTTCAGGCAGTCGTTCCAGTCGGCGCGGCCGATGAGCGGCAGGCCGTGCGGACCACGGTTGTCCACCGTGAACTGGAACGAGCGGACCAGGTGCTCGAACAGCGGGACCTCGGAGCCGGGCTCGTTGTCGAACGGCACGGGCTCGTCGAGGATCGCGACGTCGCCGGTCTCCTTGATGTACGCGGCCACGCCCGCGATGAGCCACAGCGGGTCGTCGTTGAAGCCCGAGCCGATGTCGTTGTTCCCACGCTTCGTCAGCGGCTGGTACTGGTGGTACGCCGAGCCGTCCTCGAACTGCGTGGACGCGATGTCGATGATGCGCTCGCGCGCACGCTCGGGGATGAGGTGCACGAAGCCCAGCAGGTCCTGGTTGGAGTCGCGGAAGCCCATCCCGCGGCCGATCCCGGTCTCGAAGAACGACGCCGAGCGCGACATGTTGAACGTGACCATGCACTGGTACTGGTTCCAGATGTTGACCATCCGGTCCAGCTTCTCGTCGTCCGACTTCACCGAGTACGTGGACAGCAGGCCGGTCCAGTGCGCGCGGAGCTGCTCGAACGCGGCGTCCGTCTGCTCCGTGGTCGCGAAGCGGCCCAGCAGCGCGTGCGCGCGCTCCTTGTTGATCACCTGGTGGGCGTCGTCGGCCCACTTCTCCTCGTCGGGGTTCTCGACGTAGCCGAGCACGTACGTCAGCGCGCGGGACTCGCCCGGAGCCAGCGTGAGGTTCACCGAGTGCGAGCCGATCGGGTACCAGCCGGAGGCCACCGAGCCGGTGGACGCGCCGCTGCGGGGGACGGTCGCCTCGCCGAGGCCGTTGTAGGCGCCCACGAACGTGTCGCGGTCCGTGTCGAAGCCGTCGGCCCGCGTGTTCACGCCGTAGACGGCGTAGTGGTCGCGGCGCTCGCGGTACTCGGTCTTGTGGAACACGGCCGACCCGTAGGGGCCGTCCTGCTCGACCTCGACCTCGCCGATCGACAGGTTGCGCTGGTAGTTGGTCTGGTCGTCCTGCGCGTTCCAGAGGCAGAACTCGACGAACGAGAAGAGCGTGATCGTCTTGCTCTCGTCGGAGGTGTTGGTGACCGTGACCTTCTGGATCTCGGCGGTCTCGCCGATGGGCACGAAGAACAGCGTCTCGACGGAGATCCCGCGGCGCTCACCCGTGATGCGCGTGTAGCCGAGGCCGTGCCGCGTCTCGAAGTGGTCCAGGTCCGCCTTGACCGGCAGCCACGACGGGGTCCACACGTCGCCGCCGTCGTTGACGTAGAAGTACCGGCCGCCGGCGTCCGCGGGGATGTTGTTGTACCGGTAACGAGTGAGGCGGCGCATCTTCGCGTCGCGGTAGAACGAATAGCCACCGGACTGGTGCGAGATGAGCGAGAAGAACTGCTCGGACCCCAGGTAGTTGATCCACGGATAGGGCGTGTGAGGCGTCTCGATGACGTACTCGCGTGCCTCGTCGTCAAACTGGCCGTACCGCATGGACTTGCCCCTCGAGTGCTCGGCAGTGGCGCCCGCGGCTCGTCGACACCCGCTGCAGTGCGGGACGCGTCGTCGCCGGCGCTGTTCGGTGTGCGATGTGCATGTGCGAGAGCGCTCCCACGCAACTCTCGGACGAGAGCATAGCCGCCCGAGTCGCGTGGCGGAACGGACGAAGCGATTCCTGCGCCGACCCCGGTCGGGCCCGCCCGAACGTGCAGGTCCGCAGGAACGAAACTTTTCGCAGACCGGCAAGCCCCTACGGTGCTCACCATCTGACACGTGGGGAGCTCGACGATGAGACGGACCCGGCTCGGCCTGACCCTGGCGACGGCACTGGCCGCCGTCCTGCTGCTCGCAGCCCCGGCGTCCGCGGGCGACGTCCACCGCGAGGAGTTCGGCCGGGCGCTGGGCCCCGGGTGGGAGGTCCTCGGGTTCAGCAGCGACCCCGTCGCGTCGACCCGCGGTGGCACGATCACCATCGGCGAGGAGACCCTCGTCATGCTGCGGGAGTACGCCGCCCCGTCGGAGTGGACCGGCGCGGCGGGCCGGCTGACCGGCTGGGACGTCGACTTCCGCATGCGGCTCGGCGCCGACTCGACGCGACCGTGCCTCGACGAGACCGGAACCGCGCCCGCGACGACGCTCTGGGTGGGCGACACCCTGGACCTCGTGCAGATCGGGTTCGGCCCCGGCGAGCTCTGCCTCGCCTACCCGTACGAGGACCGCGAGGTGATCGCACTCGACACCCACCGGTGGCACCGGTACCACCTCGAGGCCCGCGGGCAGCACCTGCGGCTGACCGTGGACGGTCGGACGGTGCTCGACCGGACCCTCACGGGACGCGGCGCCGGCACGATCGCGCTCGGCTTCGAGACGCACCAGGGCAGCTCGAGCTGGGACTACGTCCGCTACGACACCTCGCCGGGGCACGCCTGCACGATCCGGGGCACCGACGGCCCCGACGTCCTCGTCGGCACGCGTCGCGCCGACGTGATCTGCGCCGGGGCCGGCGACGACCGGGTCTCGGGACTCGGCGGTGACGACGTGCTCGTCGGCGGCGACGGCGACGACACCCTGCTCGGCGGGGACGGCCACGACCTGCTCCAGGGCGGCTGGGGCTCCGACGTGCTCGACGGCGGTGCCGGCAGCGGTCGTGCCGAGGGTGGCCAGGGGGCGGACCGGTTCGTCACCGGGGCGTCGCCGGACGGCGCCCACCAGCTCGTCGGGGGACCCGGGCACGACGTCGTCGACTACAGCGCGCGCACCGGCCCCGTGACCGTGACCCTCGACGGGATCGGTGGCGACGGGGAGCCCGGTGAGGGGGACTCGGTCGGGGTGCCCGCCCCGTGGAGCTCCTCGCCGGACATCGAGGAGGTCGTCGGCGGGCACGGGGACGACGTGCTCACCAGCATCAGGTGGCCGGTGACGCTCGAGGGCGGGCCGGGCGCCGACGTGCTGCGCGGCAGCGGCAGCCACGACACGCTGCGCGGCGCGGACGGGGTCGAGGGGAACGACCGTCTCGACGGTGGCGACGGCAGGGACACCTGCACGGCCGACCAGCTCGACACGATGATCTCGTGCAACGACCAGTTCCCGTGGCCACCGCTCCCGACGCCCACGCCGACGCCGAGCACGTCCGCCGGTGCGACCGCACCGTCGCGGGTGCTGCCGACGGTCGCGCCCGCGTCGTCCACCGGCGAGCGGTAGACGGACGCGGGCGCCGACCGGTCAGCGCACCGGGTCGGCGACCGTGGCCCGACGCGGGTCCAGGCCTGCCGCGACCGTCAGGCCGACGACCAGGTGCAGGGCGACCAGGGTGCCGACCGCGGCCGGCGACGTGCCGCCCAGGGCGCCGAGCAGCGAGACGGCCAGCACCACCCCGCAGGTGAGCCACCACGCGACCGGGGTGCGTCGGCGGAGCAGCGTGCGGACGCCCCACGCGGCCAGGGTGACGACGAGGGTCGTGACGACGACGGACACGGCTCCGACGGTCCGGGCGGGGGTGCCGGCCGCCAGGTCGACACCGGCGACCGGGACCGCGAGCACCCAGACGGCGAGGGCGAGGGCCGTCGCGGCGACGGCGACGAGCCAGACGGGGACGGGACGGGACATGAGGTTCTCCTGACGTCGAGGTGGACGACGTCGACACTGGTCGCGGTCGGTGTCCCTGGGCCCCGGCCGGAGGTCCGTCCCGCCCCCTCCTTTGGTCGGTGGTGGGTCTGTGAGAGGCGTTCCTACGCTCACCGCATGAACCCACGCCGCCACACCCCCGTCCTGCTCGGGCTGCTCGTCGGGATGCTCACGCTCACGGCCCTGGCTGCGTGGGCCGCGCGGGTGGACGGTGTCCCGCTCGCGGTCGACCTGGCGCTCGGCGTCGCGGCCGTCGCCGTCCTCCCGTTCCTGCGCAGCCGCCCGCTGCTCGGCGGAATGGTCCTGGGCGTCCTCGCCGCGCTCAGCCCGGCTGCGACCCCCGCGGCGACCGCCGGCACGTACGTCGTCGCACGCCGCGAGCGGCTGGGCATCGCGGTCCCCGTCGCGTGCGCGAGCATCGTCGGGCACGCGGTGCAGGCGCTGTGGCGCTCCGTCGGGCTGCCGCTCGGCTGGTGGCTGCTGTGCGACGTCGCGGTGCACGCCGCGCTGCTGGGCTGGGGGGCCTACGGCCGCACCCGGGACGCCCTGGTCGAGCAGTGGCGGGCGCGCGCCCGGGCCGCCGAACAGGACCAGGTGCGCAAGGTCGAGGAGGCGCGGTCGGCGGAACGCGCCCGGATCGCCCGCGAGATGCACGACACCCTCGCGCACCGGCTGACCCTCCTCGCGACGACCGCGGGAGCGCTGGAGTACCGCACCGACCTGTCGCCGGAGCAGGTCGCAGCAGCGGCCGGGGTGGTGCGAGCGAGCGCGGGCGAGGCGCTGGAGGACCTGCGGACGGTGATCGGGGTGCTGCGGGCCGGCCCCGACGAGCTGCGGCCCGCGCCGGGGCTGCCCGACCTCGCCGCGCTCGCCGACCAGGAGCGCGCCGCGGGGACCGTCGTGACCTGGGACGTCGCCGACCTCGTCCTGCCCTCGACCCTCGGGCTCGCCGTCTACCGGACCTGCCAGGAAGGGCTGACCAACGCGCGACGGCACGCCCCCGGTGCGACGGTCGAGGTGCGGGTGGAGGGGGGCGACGGGTTGCGTGTCCGCGTGGCGAACGGGCCGGGCGGCCGCGGGCTCGGGTCGGGGACCGGCACCGGGCTGGTCGGGCTGCGGGAGCGGGTCGAGCTGCTCGGCGGGACCCTGCGGGCCGGACCGGCGGACGGCGGGTACGTGCTCGACGCGTGGCTACCGTGGACGCCGTGAGCGTCCGGGTGATCGTCGTCGACGACGACGCGCTCGTGCGGTCCGGGCTGACGCTGCTGCTCGACGGCGCGCAGGGGATCAGCGTCGTCGCGCAGGTGTCCGACGGGTCCGCCGTCCCTGCCGCGCTCGACGCGCACCCCGTCGACGTGGTGCTCATGGACCTGCGGATGCCCGGCACCGACGGCATCGCGGCGACCCGGGCCGTCCGCGCCCGTCGGGACCCGCCCGCGGTGGTCGTGCTCACCACGTTCGACACCGCGGCCGAGGTCGAGGCCGCCCTGCACGCCGGTGCGAGCGGCTACCTGCTGAAGGACACGGAGCCGCGGCGGATCGTCGAGGCGGTCCTGGCGGCGGCCGCCGGGGAGCCGGTGCTGTCGCCGCGGGTGGCCCGTCGGCTCATGGACACGACCGCCCGTGCGGGCGGGAGCCGTGCGGCGGCGCGGGCGTCCCTCGCGCTGCTCACCGACCGGGAGCGGGACGTCGTCGTCGCCCTCGGGCGGGGCGCGAGCAACGCCGAGATCGGTGCCGAGCTCTACCTCACCCTGGCGACCGTCAAGGCGCACGTGTCCAGCGTCCTGCTCAAGCTCGGCCTGGAGAACAGGACGCAGGTGGCCCTCCTGGTCCACGAGGCGGACCTGCCCTGAGCCGACCGGCAACCGGACTACCGTGGCCCCGTGCTGCTCTCCGACCGTGACATCAGGGCCGAGCTCGAGTCGGGCCGCGTGGCCCTCGACCCCTATGAGCCCGCCATGCTCCAGCCGTCGAGCATCGACGTGCGGCTCGACCGGTACTTCCGGCTGTTCGACAACCACAAGTACCCGTTCATCGACCCCGCGGCCGACCAGCCCGACCTGACGCGGCTGGTCGAGGCGTCCCCGGGGGAGCCGTTCGTGCTGCACCCCGGCGAGTTCGTCCTCGGGTCCACGTACGAGGCCGTGACGCTGCCCGACGACATCGCCGCGCGGCTGGAGGGCAAGTCGTCGCTCGGGCGGCTCGGGCTCCTCACGCACTCCACGGCCGGGTTCATCGACCCCGGGTTCTCCGGGCACGTGACCCTCGAGCTGTCCAACGTCGCGACGCTGCCGATCCTGCTGTGGCCCGGCATGAAGATCGGGCAGATGTGCTTCTTCCGGCTGTCGTCCGCGTCCGAGCACCCGTACGGGTCCTCCGAGTACGGCTCGCGATACCAGGGGCAGCGCGGCCCGACCGCATCGCGCTCCTTCCAGAACTTCCACCGGACGGACGTCTGAGGCGATGGCGAAGCTCACCCGCCTCCCCGCCGACGACCCCGGTCTCCGCGACCGCCACATCCTCGCGCTCCCGCCGGACGTCGCGGCCGACGAGGTCGAGGTGCTCGCCATCAGCCGGTTCGCCAACGCCCGGTGGGAGGAGGCGCCCCAGGACACGCTGCAGCCGCGCGGGATCATCGGTCCGATGACCGCCGCGCTCGGCATCCGATCCGTCGGCTCCGCGACCATCCCGACCCGCACGCTCCGGCTCGCGCGCCTCTCGACGCTGAACGGCCCGTTCCGCATGGAGACCGGCGACGCCGTCAGCCTCGGGCTGCCGGCGGCGTCCACCCTCGCGTACGTGCTGGTCTGCCCGCGGGAGCGCGGCGAGAAGCCCTACCCGGGCGGTGACCGCGACGGGCTCAAGCGCGCGTTCCCCGACGGCATGCCGATCCGCGAGGAGGAGCGCGTCCTGCAGTGGATGGTCGCCGCCGCCCGCCGCCTCGGCGGCTCCGTGCGCACCGGCGAGAACGGCACCGTGCTCACGCCCGACGTCGACAGCGCCATCGACCTCACCGTCCTGTCCGACTCCTGGCTCGAACCGGCCGAGGCGCTCGCCGTCGTCCAGCAGGTGCAGCCCCGCGCGCGGCTCAGCGAGGCCACGAGCACCTGGACCGGACCCACCCCCGGCGTCGGCCGGGACGCCCGTGGCCGCCCCGGCTGGGTGGCCGAGGCGGGCGGGCGCGGGCTGTCCGCAGCCCTGGAGCGCCACGGGGTCGACGACGAGGCCGAGCGGCAGCGGCTCATGGACGAGGCGTCCGCGTACGACGAGCTCATGCTCGCGGTGCCGCCCGTCCCCGAGGCGTACGGCGTGCTCGTCGACCTCGGGCACGACGGGACCCTGTCCGTCGAGGCCGGCGTCGAGACCGCGCTGCCGCCCCTCATGCGCGACCTGCCATGGACCCAGGGCGGCGTCGTCGCCTACCGCGTGCACTGGGAGCCCCCGTTCATCGAGGAGCTCGAGGCCGAGCGGCCGTCGTTCGAGCACCGCGTCGCCCGGTCCCGCGCCGCGCCGCTGGTGCAGGCTGTCGCGCGCGTGGTGCACGCCGCGATCGGAGGCGAGATCGCCGACGAGGCGGACTTTCTGGTGGACCCCGAGGACGTCTGACGACGGTTAGGCCGGACAGGTGATCCCACCCCGCCCGGTTGCCGCGGTGAACAGGTCTTCATACGGTCGACGGAAGCGCAGAGCTATGGGGGCTCGACGATGACGTCGCTGAAGCAGGAGACCGCTGGAGCGGGAACGTGGCTCCTCCGCGGCCTGCTCGCGCTCGCGGCCCTCGTGCTGCTCGTCCTCGTGCAGGCCGTCCTCGCCGCCCCGCCCGCGCGTGCCGACGACTCGCCGCCGCGCACCGACGTCGTCGCCGAGCTGCTGTCGCCGGTGGTCGACGCGGTGGTCGCTCCGGTGGAGCCGGTCGTGTCCGGGGTGGTCGCGCCGGTGGAGCCCCTCGTGTCCGGCGTCGTCGCGCCGGTGGTGTTCGCGGTGCTCGCGCCCGTGACGCCGGTGGTGTCCGCGGTGGCTGCGCCGGTGGCTCCCGTCGTCGAGGCGGTCGCCGCACCCGTCGCGCCCGTGGTCGAAGGCGTCGTCGCGCCGGTGGTTCCCGTCGTCGCACCCGTCGTCGACCTCGCCTCCCCGGTGCTCGACAGCGCGGCCCCGGTCGTCTCCGCCGTCGCACCCGTCGTCGACGCGCTCGACCCCGTCGTCGCACCGCTCGGCCCCGTGCTGGCGCCCCTCGGCGGGGCGCTCGCTCCGGTGCTCGACGCGCTGGGACCGCTCGTCGGGGTGCTGCAGCCCGTGGTCGACGTCCTGGAGCCGGTCGTCGAGCCCGTCACCGGGATCCTCCTGCCCGTGCCTGGGACCAGCGACCCGCACCCGGCCCTGGACGTCGCGGACACGGTCGTGCCGGCGTCCGCCACGGCCGCCGTCCGCGTGCCGGACCTCGGCGCCGCCGTCGTGCGCCACGTGCCGCAGGCGGGCGTGCCGGCTGTCGACCACCGGGCGCCCGTCCCCGTCCCCGCCCCCTCCCAGCCTGCGCCGACCGACCCCGCGCCGGGCGTTCCCGCCGTTCCCGTACCCCCGGGCTCCGCCACCAACGGTGGCCGCACCGTCGTGGACGCGGCCGTCGTCGGCGGCCCCGCCCACGCCGCAGCACCCCTGGGCCGATGCCTGCTCGGTGTAGTCCCCGTGACGTCCGCCGCCCCGCCCGCCGCCGAGGTCCCCAGCTCCCCTGCCTGACCGGAGGCCGGTCGCACCCGTGCGACACGCGTCCAGGCCCGTCCGGGCCATCCGATCAGCAGGAGGAGCTCCGCCATGCACACCTACGTCCGGCGAGCGCTGCAGACAGCACTCGTGACAGGCGGCCTCGTCGCCGCCGGGGCCTCGATGGCCCACGCAGAAGAACCCGCTCACGACCACGCCGTCGTGGCCGTCGACCTCCGCCTCGGCAGCACCGAGGGCATCCTCGACCTGGCACCCGACCAGGTCGTGCACGCACCCGTCCACGTCCCGGTCGACGTGTCGGGGGTCGCGCTCGCGGTCGGCGGGGACAGCCTCGTCCGGTCCGCGCCCGCGGCCGATGCGGCTCCCGCGGCTCCGGCTCCGGCGGCTCCGGCCCCCGACCGCGCCGCTCTCGTGGAGGCGCCGATCAGCGTCCCCGTGACCGTGTCGGGGGTCGCCGTCGGCGTCCTCGGTGACGCGGCCGTGGTCGGGGGCGGTGGTGCCTCCGGCGGGACGGCGGCACCCGCGACGGCGGACGACGCGGTCGTGGCGGCGCCCGTCACGGTGCCGGTGGACGTGTCGGGGGTCGCCGTCGGCATCCTCGGTGACGCGGCCGTCGTTCGGCCGGCGTCCGGGGCGTCCGGTGGTGCGGCGGTGGGGAACAGCCTGGTGGCTGCTCCGGTCGTGGTGCCTGTGGACGTGTCCGGGGTCGCCCTCGGGGTGCTCGGGGACGCGGCTGTGGTCGGGTCGTCGGGGTCGTCGTCGTCCGGAGGAGCGTCCGTCGGGGATGCGCTGGTGGCGGCTCCCGTGACGGTTCCCGTGGACGTGTCCGGGGTCGCGCTGGGGGTGCTCGGGGACGCGATCGTCACCGGCGGATCCGGTTCGTCCGGGGGCTCGTCCGGGGGTGACGCGCCCGGTCGTTCCGACGGTGCGCTCGTCGCGGTGCCGGTGACCGCTCCGGTCACCGTCACGGACGTCGCCGTCGGCGTCGTCGGCGAGGCGGTCGTGACGCCGGTGAGGACGACGCCCGGCACGACGCCGGGCACGACGCCCGGCACGACGCCGGGCACCTCGCCCGGCTCGACGCCTGGTTCGTCGGTCGGTCGGACGCCGGGCGGGTCGCCTGGTACGGGGCCGGCGGTCGGGGTCGTCGGTGCCGGTGTCGTGGGTGCGTCGGTGGTGTCCGCCGACGGAACCGTGCTCGGCGCGGGCGCGACGACGGCGGCGGGCGGTGCGGGGCTCGCGGACACGGGCTGGACGCCGTGGGCCGCGTTCGCCGGGCTGTTCCTGGTCGCGCTGGGCGTGACGTTGCGCCGGACGGCGACCACGCGTCGGTCGACGACGAGCCCGTTCACGCACCCGGCGCTCCTGGACCGCGTGCCGACCCAGCGGGGGGAGACACAGGCCCGGTGACCGGTACGCCGCCGTCGGGTCCGTGGGGAGGTCGCGGGGGATCGCTCCGCGGGCCCGGGCGGCGGTGACCGGACTAGGGTCGCCTGCGTGACCCCCGCAGCGCGCAGGAGTGCCGGACTGCTGGTGTTCCGACGGTCGGCCGGGCTCGAGGTGCTGCTCGGGCACATGGGCGGTCCGTTCTGGGCGCGCAAGGACGCAGGCGCGTGGACGATCCCGAAGGGCGAGCCGTCGCCGGGCGAGGACCCGTACGCGACCGCGCTCCGGGAGTTCGCGGAGGAGATCGGGGTGCCCGCGCCGTCGTCGGACCCGATCCCGCTCGGTGACGTCCGGCAGAGCGGCGGCAAGGTCGTCACCGCGTGGGCGCTGGAGGGAGACCTCGACGCGTCCGCGATCGCCAGCAACCTCATCGAGATCGCCTGGCCGCCGCGGTCGGGGCGGACGCTGATGGTGCCCGAGCTCGACCGGGCCGGGTGGTTCGTGCCCGACGAGGCGCGACGGCTCGTCGTGACCGCGCAGGCGGCGTTCGTGGACCGGCTGGAGGACCTGCTCAGGTGAGGTGGTCGAAGTCGCCGTTCGCCCAGCCGATGTGCCGGTCGGCGGAGCGGCGGACGACCTCCTTCGCGTCGGCCGCGATGACGTTGGCGAAGTTGCCGTAGAGGCGGTCGAACTCCAGCCGGTCGACGTGGTCGGCGACGCGACGCGCGACCGCACCGGACAGCGGCAGGTGGTTCGGGTAGCTGCGCATGAAGGCGACGGACCGCCGGTCCGGGTTGGCGAAGATCGTGTCGCCGCTCAGCAGCACGCCCTTGCCCGCCGCCCCGGCCGTCCAGTGTGCGATCGCGCTGCCGGGGAAGTGGCCGCCCGGCTGGGACAGCGTGACGCCCGGCAGGACCTCCAGCTCACCGGACCACGTCCGGATGACCGGGTCGGGCCGGTTGATCCAGTGCGCGTCGGCCTCGGCGACGAGGACCGGCGGGTTGCCCAGCGCACGGCTCCACTCCACCTGCACGCCGTACATGTGGGGGTGGCTCGCGGTGATCGCCCGGACGGGACCGAGGGCTCGGACGCGCTCGACCACGTCGTCGTCGAGGAACCCGATCGGGTCCCACAGCAGGCTGCCCTCCGGGGTGACGAGCAGCTTCGACTGCTGGCCGATCCCGGCGCTCGGCGAGCTGGTGATCGCGAACAGGTCCGGCTCGAGCTCCTCCAGCTGCGCGCGGTACCCCTGCGCGGCGAGCTCCTCCAGGGTGGTCCAGCGCTGGCCCGACGCGGGCACCCACTGGCGTTCGTCGGCACAGATCGGGCAGACGTCGAGCTGCTCGGCACTCTCCACGGCGCACGTGGCGCAGATCCAGAAGGTCATGCCCGTCACGCTAGCCGGAGGTACAGGTCCCGGAGGAGGGCAATCTCGGCGCCGTGGTGGACGACCTCCTGGTTGACCCACCAGACGATGTCGAGGAACACGTCCTCCGCGTCGGAGCCGTCGGGGTAGGTGCTGTGGCCGACGGTGTCGAGGGCGTCGTCGTCGGCGCGCAGGAGGGTCGCGCGCCAGGCGGCGGATGCGGCGGTCAGCCCCGTGATCGCACCCGTCGCGGTGCCCTGCGGCTCGTCGGACTCGTCGGTCAGGGAGTGGGTGCCGTCGGTGTGGTCGGCGCGGCCCGCCAGCATCGTCGTCAGGTGGTTGATGCGCCACGCGATCGTCGTGACGGGCGGCGGCCACGGGTGCGGGCGGCCGCCGTCGCGGCCCCACTCGCCCGCACCGACGAGGACCGTCGCGCCGACCCCCGGCCCGTCCGCGTGCCGGCGGACCGACCAGCTGCCCGGCACCGGCTCCCACAGCAGCTCCGTGTCGGTCAGCGGCGGGACCTCCACCTGCTCGCCGTCGCCGCTGTCCATCGTCGGACCGGTGAGGCGGTGCAGGAGACGCTCGCACGCGAAGTCGTACTCGGCGAGGAGCGGGGCGAGGCGGGCGGGTACGGGCATCCCCCGACAGTCGTCCTGGGCGGCGCCGACCGCAACAGGATTCAGGACAGGCCGAGCGCCGCCAGCGTCTCCGGGCCGAGGGGGACCGGGTTGTCCGGGTGGGCGACCGCGTGGCCGTCGACGACCGTGTAGAAGCCCTGGTCGACGTTCACCGGGGTCGGCGGCCAGTCGCCCTCCAGGTCCGCGAGGTCGTCGAGCAGGATCACGTACGTACCCCCGGGGACGAGGTCGTCGCGCCCTTCGGCGCCCCCGCTCGAGTACGCGATCTCGAGCGTGGTCCCGGGTTGCACCGGCCCCTTCGCCGACGCGGTGACGTCGACCGACGCGATCGTGCGCCCGAAGCCCTCGGAGTCGTCGCGGGCCGTCGACGTGAACGTGCCGCGGACGATGAGGTCGGCTTCCCCCTCCAGCTCCGCCGTGGTCGCGTAGTAGGGGTAGTCGGCGCTGCCGCCGGACTGCGGCTCGGGCAGCAGCGGGGCGACGACCACCACGGCGACCACCGCGGCCGCGACCGCTCCGGCGATGCCGGCGACCCACCGCACCGTGCGGGTGCGGCGCGGCGCGAGCGGCACCGTGCGCGCCGTGCTCGGCACCAGCGCGCGCAGCTCGGCGCGGCCCCGTGGGCTCAGCCGCGCGGAGCGGTCCTCCGGGACCGGGTTGGCGTCGCGGAGCAGGGTGCGGGTGCTCGTCATGACCGGTCCTCCCGGTAGGCCGTACGGAACGCGCGGCGGGCGCGGTGGAGGCGGACCCAGACGGCCGACGTCGAGATGCCGAGCACGTGCGCGAGCTCCGCGCCGCTGAGCTCGTCCCAGTAGCGCAGCCTCAGCAGGTCCCGCGTGGCGTCGTCGAGGCGGTCGAGCGCGTCGAGGACGTCGTCGTCGGGAGGGTCCTGCACTGTCGCAGGCTGCGTCCGCCGCGCACGCATCTCCGACCGCACGTGGTTGCGCACGACGTTCTCGGCGGTGACGAACAGCCAGCCCGTGCCGACGTCGACGCCCTCGCAGGTGCGGGTCCACGCGATGCGGAACACCTCGGCGGCGACGTCCTCCGCGTCGTGAGGCCCGATGCGTCGCGCCGCGTACCGCACGATGCGGCCGTGCGTGGCCTCGTAGAGCGCAGCGAACTCCGCCTCGACGCGGGGGTCGTCGGTCTCGATGACGTTCACACCCCTAGATGTCCGCCGGAGCCCGGAACCTTACGCGGGCCTCACCACGCACCACTCGTTGCCCTCCGGGTCGAGCAGCACCTGGAACGAGCCGGCCGTGTCGACGTGGATCTCGCCGACCCTCGCCGCCCCCAGCGCCTCCGCCTGGACGGTGGCCTCGGCGATGTCGTCGACCACGACGTCGAGGTGGACACGGTTCTTCACCACCTTGCCCTCGGGCACCCGTTGGAACGCGACACGCGTCCAGCCCGGCGGGTCGACGTAGTGCCAGCCGTCGTTCCGGCCCACCGGGGTGCCGCCGAGCACGTCGGCCCAGAAGCGCACGAGCACCGCCGGCTCGGCACAGTCGAAGACGACCTCGTCGATGCGTCCGATCATGCGGCGACGGTAGCGCTGCCCGCTCCTTCTGCGAACTGCGTCCGGTAGAGCTCCGCGTACACGCCGCCGCGCGCGAGCAGCTGGGCGTGCGTGCCCTGGTCGACGACGCGCCCGTGGTCCAGCACGACGATCGAGTCGGCCTGGCGCACCGTGGAGAGCCGATGGGCGATGACGATGCTCGTGCGTCCCGTCAGTGCTTCGTCGAGCGCGGCCTGGACGGCGGCCTCGGACCCGGAGTCGAGGTGCGCGGTGGCCTCGTCGAGGATGACGACGTCGGGCGCCTTGAGCAGCATCCGCGCGATCGCGAGACGCTGGCGCTCGCCGCCGGACAGCCGGTAGCCGCGGTCGCCGACCACGGTCCGGATCCCGTCGGGCAGGGTCGCGACGAGGTCGGCGATGTGCGCCTGCTCGAGCGCCCGCTCGATGTCGGCGTCCGTCGCCTCCGGGCGGGCGTAGCGCAGGTTCTCCGCGATCGTGTCGTGGAACAGGTGGGCCTCCTGGCTGACCACGCCGACCGTCGCGCGCAGCGAGGCCTGCGTGACGTCCCGCAGGTCCGTCCCCGCGATCCGGACGGCGCCGGCCGTCGGGTCGTACATGCGGGTGACCAGCTGGGAGATCGTCGTCTTGCCGGCGCCCGAGTGGCCGACGAGCGCGACCATGTGCCCGGCCGGGACGGTGAACGACACGTCGCGCAGGGTGTCCTCGACGGGTTCTCGGCTCAGGGTAGCGACGGACTCCAGCGAGGCCAACGAGACCTCGTCGGCCCCCGGGTACCGGAACGTGACGGCATCGAGCTCGACCGTCGCGCCGTGCGTCGCCCTCTCGGTCCGCAGGTCGATCGCGTCGGGCTTCTCGGCGACCGTCGGCTCCAGGTCCAGCACCTCGAGCACGCGCTCGAAGCTGACCAGGGCGGTCATGACGTCGACCTGCACGTTCGACATCGCCGTCAGCGGGCCGTAGAGGCGGCCGAGGTAGGCGGTGAGCGCGACGACGACACCGACGGTCAGCTGGCCGCGGATCGCCATGACCCCGCCGAGGCCGTAGACGATGGCGACGGCGACGCTGGCCAGCGTCGTCAGACCCACGCGGAACCACGTGGAGTACAGGGCGCGCTTGACCCCGATGTCACGGACACGGTCCACCTGCTCGGCGTAGCCCGTCGACTCGCGCTGCGGGTCGCCGAAGATCTTCACCAGGTGCGCGCCCGCGACGTTGAAGCGCTCGTTCATGATCTGCGCGGCGTCCGCGTTCAGCGCGTAGCTCTCGCGGGTGATGGCGGCGATCTTCTTGCCGAACCAGCGGGCCGGGAAGATGAACGCGGGCAGCAGGACCAGGCTCAGCAGGGTCAGCTGCCAGGACATGCTGAGCATCGCCGCGAGCACGAACACGATGGTCAGCGAGTTGCTCACGACGTTCTGCAGCGTGGACGTGAACGCCTGCTGCGCGCCGAGCACGTCCCCGTTCAGCCGCTGCACCAGCGCGCCGGTCTTGGCGCGGCTGAAGAACGCGAGCGGCATGCGCTGCACGTGGTCGAAGACCTCCGTGCGCAGGTCGCGGATCAGGCCCTCGCCGACCTGGGAGGACACCCAGCGGTCGGCGACGGACAGGCCGGCCGTCACGATCGCGAGCACCGCGACGACGGCCGCCATGGTGAGGACCACCTGCGTGTCGCCGGCCGTGATGCCGTCGTCGATGAGCGTCTTGAACAGCAGGGGGGTGACCGCGCCGGCCGCGGCCTCGACGGCGATGAGCGCGACGAAGACCGCGAGCTTGCCCTTGTAGGGGCGCGCGAACTGCAGGATCCGCTTCAGGGTGTCGCGCGTGAGCTTGTGGTCCGCGACCGTGCGGTCCTTGGCGAAGCTGCGCATGTTGGGGCTGCCGGTCATCGACACGGGCGCCACCTCCTCGGTTCTGGTGCGTCCCGTCCCTTGGGGCGCGCGGCCTCGTGAGCCGATGCTGAGGTTAACTCACTATGTGCCTAGGTCACAAGTTGCGATAGTCTCGCCGCCGTGACCTCCTCCGACGGCTCGGGCGAGCTCCTCGAGCTCCTGTACGGCGTGCTCCGCGGCGTCCGTCGCGACGCCGCCGCCCGGCTCGAGCTCCAGGGCACCACACCCGGACAGCTGCGGCTGCTGCGCACCCTCGAACGGTGCGACGGGCCACGCCGGCTCGGCGAGCTCGCCGCCGCGCTCGACGTCGCGCCGCGTTCGGTCACCTCCAAGGTGGATCTTGCCGAGGAGGACGGGTTGGTCCGACGCCTGCCCGATCCGAGCGACCGGCGCGCGACCCTGCTGGAGCTGACGCCCGCCGGGCACAAGATGCTCGCGGCCATCTCCGCGCAGCGGCACGAGGGGGCGGCCGAGCGGCTGGGACGGCTGTCCGCCGACGAGCAGGCGGAGCTGCTGCGGCTGCTGCGGATCGTGGGCGACGGAGGCTGACGCTCGACGGTCGTCCGCCCGCAGCGCATTCGATCCAGCCGCACTGGGTACTCGCAGGGGTCGGTGGGGCGGTGCACGGGCCCCATCCGTCACACCCGTACCAGGTGCGGCTGGTTCTGACGCGCACGCGTCGTCCCGCCGACCGCCCGGGGCAGACCATCATGGGTGGGTGCCCACCGACCCGGATGACGACGAGCTCGAGCTGATCCGCCGGTCCGGCGTCGTGCTGCGGGTCGGACGGCTGAGCCTGTCGGCCGGGACCGGGTCGTACCGCGTCAAGGCGTCGATGGCGCGGATCGCGCACGCGCTGGGGATCGACAGGCACGAGGCGCACGTCACGCTCACCGAGATCACCACGACCTCGCACCGCGGACCGAGCTTCCGCACCGAGGTGACCGAGGTGCGCACGATCGGTGTGAACGTCGACCGGCTCACGGAGCTGGAGCACCTGGCGGGACGCGTCGACGACGCCGGTCGCGTGACACCCGACGAGGTCACCGCAGAGCTGGACCGCATCGCCGACAAGCCGCCGCTGTACCCGGTGCTGCTCAATGCGTTGTGGGCGGCGATCGCCTGTGCGGCGTTCTCGTTCCTGAACAGCGGGGGGATCGTCGAGATCGTCGGCGTCGTCGTGGGCGCGTTCCTCGGCCAGGCGCTGCGCCGCACCCTGCTGCACCGCGGGTTCAACCAGTTCGGCGTCACCATGCTGAGCGCCACGGTGGCGTGCCTGGGCTACCTCGGCTTCGTCTGGCTGCTCCAGGCCGCCGGTGTCGGCGGTGTCGGCCACGAGGCCGGGTACGTGTCCGCCGTGCTGTTCCTGGTGCCCGGGTTCCCCCTGGTCACCGGGTTCCTCGACCTGGCGAAGCTGGACTTCTCGGCCGGGATCGCTCGCCTCGTGCACGCGCTGATGATCCTGACCTCGGCGGCGCTCGCGCTGTGGGCCGTGTCGCTGGTCGTCGGGCTCAGCCCCGACCCACCCTCCGCGCCGGCGCTGGACCCCGGGCTGCTGCTCGTGCTGCGCCTCGTCGCCAGCTTCCTCGGCGTGCTCGGCTTCGCGCTGATGTTCAACAGTCCCTGGCGTATCGCGGTCGCGGCGGCTGGCGTCGGGATGGTGGCGAACGTGCTGCGCATCCAGCTGGTCGAGGGGTCCGTGCCGCCGCAGGCAGCCGCGGCGGTCGCGGCCCTGGTGGTCGGGCTGCTCGCCGCCGTCATCGCCCCGCGGCTCGACGTCCCGCGGATCACGGTCTACGTCCCGGCGGTGACGATCATGGTGCCGGGGGTGCTCGCTTACCGCGCGGTCTTCCACATCTCCAACGGCAACACGGTGGAGGCGCTCGCGTTCGGGGTCGAGGCTGCCCTCATCGTCGCGGCGCTCGCCATCGGTCTGGCGATCGCCCGGATGCTCACCGACCGCACGTGGGCCTACGAACGCTGAGCGGTCAGACCTGCTGGGCGCGCTGGAGACGGGCGTACCGGCCGTCGGCGGCGAGCAGGTCGTCGTGCGTGCCGACCTCGACCATGCGGGCGTCGTCGAGGACGACGATCCGGTCGGCGGAGCGGATGGTCGACAGCCGGTGCGCGACGACGAGCGTGGTGCGGCCCTTCATGAGTCGCGCCAGGGCCTCCTTGACGGCGGCCTCGGACTCGGGGTCCAGGGCGGAGGTCGCCTCGTCGAGCAGCAGGATGCGCGGGTCGCGGACGAGGGCGCGGGCGATGGCGATGCGTTGGCGCTGGCCGCCGGACAGGCGCGCGCCCCGTTCGCCGACGACGGTGTCCCACCCGTCGGGGAGGGCGTCGACGATCTCGGCGGCGTTCGCGTCGACGAGGGCCCGCCGGACGCGTTCGTCGGACACCTTCGGCAGTCCGTAGGCGACGTTGTCGCGGATCGATCCCTCGAAGAGGACGGACTCCTGGGGGACGACGGACACGTGCGTGCGGACGGAGCGCAGGTCGAGCAGGGCGGTGTCGACGTCGTCGAGCAGGAGCCGGCCGCCGGTGGGCCGCAGGAAGCCGAGCGCCAGGTTGAGGACGGTGGACTTGCCGGAGCCGGACGGGCCGACGAACGCGACGGTCTGCCCGGCCTCGATGGTCAGGTCGATGCCGTCGAGGGCGTCGCTGTCGGCGTCGGGGTAGCGGAAGTGCACGTTCTCGAGGGTCAGCCGGCCCTCGACGTGGTCGACGCGGCGCTTGCCGGCGTTGACCTCGAGGTCGGGTTCCTGCATGACCTCGGCGATGGACCGGACGGACTCGAGGCCCTTGGCGCCGATGGGCAGGAGCATGAGCAGGCCGGTGACGGACCCGGTGATGAGCGCGAAGTAGGAGCTCAGCAGCACGACCTGACCGGCGGTGATGGTGATGATCCCGGTGATCGACACCCAGGCGGCGAGGACGAGGCAGAGCACCCCGAGGAGCTGCAGGCTCACCCAGCTGAGCGACGCGAACCGACCGTTGAGGACGTCGAGCCGGTACCCGGCGGACCGCACTCCTTCGGCGCCGACGGCGACGCGCTCCTCCGCGGTCGCCTCCAGCCCGTGCGCGCGGGTGATCGGCATGAGGGTGGCCATCTCGCCGACGCGCGCGGAGAAGTGCTCGACCTCCTTGCGGAACGACTCGTTGCGCTCCCGGGACCGCCGGGCGAGGAGGAAGCGCAGCAGGACGGCGAGCGGGATGGTCAGCGCGTAGACGGGCAGGAACTCGGGGACGGCGATGGCGGTCATGACGATCGCGCCGATGACGACCATCGTCGCCGACAGCAGCGGGTGGGTGATCTGCTGGAGCATCACCTCGACGTTCTCGACGTCGCGGACGACCTTGGTCTGCACGATCGAGGCGCTGACGCGGGAGTGGAAGCCGATGGACAGGCTCTGCAGCCGGGCGGTCAGGCCGTTGCGCAGGTCGGCGCCGATCTGCCGGACGGCGCCCATGTAGAGCTTCGTGTACTGCACGTGGTTGGGGTAGTTCTGCACGAGCGCTGCGACGGCGATCGCGGCCCACAGCCAGAGCTCGCTCAGGGGGCCTCCGTCGACGACGACGTCGATCACCCGGGACGTGATCACCGGCATGAGCCAGAGGGGGATGTCCTTCAGCGTGAAGAACGCGACGGCCGACAGGACGCGGCGTCGGTGGGCGCCGAGGAGGCGGAGCACCGAGCGGACCGGGTGCTCCCCGTCGATGTCGACGACGGCGAGCTGGGGTCGGGAGTGGTCCGTCACGGGTTCAATCCTCACATCCGGGAGCGTCCACGGACAGCGCATACCCGGGTGAGGTCATATCGATTCGATGGCGGGCTCGCCAGGACGCCCGGTGTCACGTCCTCCGGTCGAGGTCTCGCGACCCGCAGCCCGGTTGACGCTGACTCGCGAGAATACGTTAGGGTCCACTTACTTAGGTTGCCCTCATCAGCGCGACCCGCGTGATCTCGTCAGGGAGACCCATGAGCAGCATCACCATCACGCACGCCCCGAGCGGACTGGTGCACGCGAGCGTCGCCCGCACGGAACGCGTCACCCCGCACATGGTCCGCGTGACCCTCACCGGTGAGGACCTGCGGCGGTTCGACTACCGCGGGTTCGACCAGTGGTTCCGGCTCGCGGTCCCGGTCGACGACCACGCGCGCTTCGACAACCTCCCGGACAAGTTCGACACCCGGGCGTACCTGCGGTACCTGGTGCTGCCGAAGTCGACGCGGCCGGTCATCCGCAACTACACGGTGCGGGCGTTCCGGCGCGACGAGCTGGAGCTCGACATCGACTTCGTGTGCCACGGCACGGCCGGGATCGCCGGTCCGTGGGCGGAGTCCGTCGAGCCGGGCACGGAGGTGGCGTTCATCGACCAGGGCTGCGGCTGGGCGCCCGTGCCTGCGGACTGGTCGCTGCTGGTCGCGGACGAGTCCGGGCTGCCGGCGGTCCTCGGGATCCTGCGGGACATGCCGCGCGACGCCGTCGGTCACGCGATCGTCGAGCTCATCGACGCCGAGGACGCCCAGGAGGTCGACGCGCCCGCGGGGATGACCCTGCACTGGGTCTCCCGCGCCGAGGGCGGCACCGCCCTGGACCGTCTCCGGTTGCTGGAGTGGCCCGCGGGCACCCCGTACGCGTTCGCCGTCGGCGAGTCGAAGATCGCCACGGGCGCTCGGCGGTATCTGGTCGGCGAACGCGACGTACCCAAGGGCAACGTCACGTTCTGCGGCTACTGGAAGGCCGGCAAGGCGTAGCGGTCCAGGTCCCGGGACTAGCGCCACTCCCCGTCGCGCATGACCCACCGGTCCGCCAGCTCCTCCTCCTCGCGCCAGACCTGGATCGTGCGCGGGGTGAGGCGGAAGTACAGGTAGGCGGTCGACAGGGTCCGCGGGTCGAACCCGGTCTTGAGCGCGAACGCGTCGCCGAGCTCGTCGGAGACCGCCGGGAGCACGTCGACCGTCGCCTGGACGAGGACGACGTCGCGGGTCAGCCCGACGCCGACCTGCACGGACGGGTTCGACGCGAGGTTGCGTCCCGTGGGGCCCGCTGCCGGTGTCGCGAACAGCAGCGCGTCGTCGTGCCACAGGAACGACAGGGGTGTCAGGCGGGGCGCGCCGGTGTCGGTGTCGGTCGTCGCCACCCAGGCGTCGACGTCGTGGCCGAGCCGGTAGAGGGCGTCCTGGCGGCGCTGGTCGGTGGTGCGGGAGCTGGTCATTCGCGCACCCGGTCGAGCAGCAGCAGGGCGATGTCGGTGACTTCAGGCACTCCCACAGTCTGCGACGCGGCCACCCCGTCCGACAGCATCACGGTGCAGAACGGGCAGGCGGTCGCGACGACGGACGCACCCGTGGCGATGGCCTCCTCCGCGCGCGCGGTGCCGATGCGGGTGCCGATCGTCTCCTCCATCCACACGCGTGCCCCGCCGCCACCGCAGCAGAACGACTGCTCGCGGTTGCGCGGCATCTCCGTCACCTCGACGCCAGGGATCGCGCCGAGCAGGTCGCGCGGCGGGGAGTAGACCTGGTTGTGCCGGCCCAGGTAGCAGGGGTCGTGGTAGGTCACCGTGCGCTCGTCGGTCGACGGCAGCAGGGTCAGCCGCCCGTCCGCGACGAGGGTGTTCAGCAGCTCGGTGTGGTGGACGACCTCGTACCGGCCGCCCAGCTGCGGGTACTCGCGGGCGATCGTGTTGAAGCAGTGCGCGCAGGTGACGACGATCCGCTGCGCGCCGACCTCGTTGAGCATCTCGACGTTGCCGCTCGCGAGCATCTGGAAGAGCAGCTCGTTGCCGGCCCGTCGGGCGGGGTCACCGGTGCAGGACTCGCCGTCGCCGAGGACCGCGAAGCTGACCCCGGCGGTGTGCAGCAGCTCCGCGACGGCCTTCGTCGTGCGGATCGCGCGGTCCTCGTAGGCGCCCGCGCAGCCGACCCAGAACAGGTAGTCGACCTCGGCGGCCGACTCCACGTCGACGCCGACGACCGGGACCTCGAAGTCCAGGCCCTTCGCCCAGTTCAGGCGGTTGCGCGCCGGAAGCCCCCACGGGTTGCCCTGCCGCTCCAGCTTGGTGAACGTGCCGCCCAGCTCCTTGGGGAACGCCGACTCCATGAGCACCTGGTAGCGGCGCATGTCCACGATCGCGTCGACGTGCTCGATGTCCACGGGGCACTGCTGCACGCACGCGCCGCAGCTGGTGCAGGCCCACAGGGCGTCGGGGTCGATGACGCCGGTGCCGAGCAGGTCGAGGCCGGAGTGGTCGGCCGAGCCCGCCTGCAGGTAGGGGGCCGTCGCCGCCGCGTGGTCGCGCAGCGCGAGCGTGACCAGCTTCGGCGAGAGCGGCTTGCCCGTCGCCCACGCCGGGCACTGGTCCTGGCAGCGACCGCACTCGGTGCACGTGGAGAAGTCGAGCAGGCCTTTCCACGTGAAGTCCTCGATGGCACCGACGCCGAGGCGGGCGTCGTCGGGAAGGTCCTCCAGCGCTGCGAGGTCGACGGGTGCTCCGCCGATCGTCAAGGGCTGGAGGGGACCGAGAGCGACCCCACCGCGCGGGTCGCGGCGTGCGTACACGTTGACGACGGCCAGGAACCGGTGCCACGCGACGCCCATCGTCGGTTGCAGTCCGACGACCACGAACCAGGACATCGAGACGACGATCTTCACGGTCGCGACGACGACGACCGCGTTCTCCAGCGTCGCCGGCGCCACCCCGACCCAGGACGCCCCGAACCAGGCGGTCAGCGGGAAGTGCCACGCGTCCCCGGAGTACAGCGCGTACTCCAGCCCGCGCAGGAGGATCACGCACAGCACGACGGCGAGCACGGTCGCCTCGACGAAGAACGCCTGCCCCATGTCGGAGCCGAAGAACCGGGAGCCCCGGTCCCGGGAGCCCAGCCGGACCCGCAGGGTGATCAGCGCCAGGATGCCGACCAGCGACAGCCACGCGATCGCCTCGATGGCCCACTCCAACGGCGGGAAGTGCCCGATCAGGGGGAGCGCGAACGCCGGGTCGACCACCTGCCCGTACCCCGTGACCAGGGTGAGGAACAGGAGCGCGAACGAGACCATCACGACCCAGTGCGCGACCTTGACCACCGGCCGGTGCTGGAACCGCCCGTGCCCGAGCACCTCCCGGGTCAGGGTCGCCAGCCGTGGCCCGACGGGCGTCCAGCGGCCACCGGTCGCCCGTCCGACCCGCACGGTCCGCACGATCTCGCGCGCACCGCGCGCGAACACCGCGACCCCCACGACGGTTGCGACGACCACGATCACCAGGCACACCACCTGCAGCGCATTCACGCCGCCACGCTAGCGGCGTCGGGCACCCACACCCGCCGAACGCGTCCCGGGCTGCCGAACTCGTCGCTCACCGCCGAACTCGTCGGTTGCAACAGACGAGCTGGGCCCGGAGTGACGAGTTCGGCGGCGAAGTGCCGTGGGTGGGCCGATCCCAGCCGGTCCGTGCGGCTCAGCGCATTCCCCATGGGGACGTGAGATGGCCGACGCCCGTCGACCGGCCCCGTGGGAAGAGGCGTGGGAATTCGGTTGGTACAGTCTTGACCAAATCTTCAGTGCATCGCGGGGGCGCCTCTCACGGCCCCCGACGCGTGCCCGCACCTGCGCCTCACCATCCAGAAACCTGACGACCACCCGACCGACCACCCGCCCTACAGGACGGAGCCGGACGTGCTGCTGCTGCTCGCCGTTCACCTGGCCGCAGCCGTCGTCGCGCCCGTGCTGGTCCGCTGGATGGGCCGCAAGGCGTTCTGGGTCCTGGCTCTCGCGCCCGCCGCCGCCGCCGCGTGGGCGCTGAGCTGGACCTCGCGCGTGCAGGCCGGGAACGGTCCGGTCGAGAGCGTCGAGTGGATCCCCGTGCTGGGGCTCGACCTCACGTTCCGGCTCGACACGCTGTCGTGGCTGATGACGCTCATCGTCGGCGGCGTCGGCGCCCTCGTGCTCATCTACTGCTCGGCGTACTTCAAGACGAGCGCGGCCGGTCTGGGCCGGTTCGGTGGCGTGTTCGTGGCGTTCAGCGGGGCGATGCTCGGTCTGGTCACCGCCGACGACCTGCTGCTGCTGTTCACGTTCTGGGAGCTGACGACGGTCACGTCGTACCTGCTCATCGGCCACTACGCCGAGCGCAAGGCGAGCCGCCGGGCGGCCATGCAGGCCATCGTCATCACCACGGCGGGCGGCCTGGCGATGCTCGTCGGGCTGGTGCTGCTGGGCGAGGCGGCGGGGACGTACCTGCTGTCGGAGGTCATCGCGGACCCGCCGCAGGGCACCACCGCGGTCACGGTCGCGATCGTCTGCCTGCTGGCCGGTGCGGTGACGAAGTCGGCCCTCATCCCGTTCCACTTCTGGCTGCCCGCGGCGATGGCGGCGCCGACGCCGGTGAGCGCGTACCTGCACGCCGCGGCGATGGTGAAGGCCGGTGTCTACCTGGTCGCCCGGTTCGCCCCCGCGTACTCGACGGACCCGACCTGGGTCTGGATCATCGTGGTGCTCGGCTGCGGGACCATGCTCCTGGGCGGCTACCGGGCGCTGCGGCAGCACGACCTCAAGCTCATCCTCGCGTTCGGCACGGTCAGTCAGCTGGGCCTCATCGTGCTGCTGGTCGGACTGGGCACGAAGGCGACCGCGCTCGCGGGGCTGGCGATGCTCGGTGCGCACGCGATGTTCAAGGCGGCGCTGTTCCTCGTCGTCGGCGTCGTCGACGCGGCCACCGGGACCCGTGACCTGCGGCGGCTGTCGGGCGTCGGTCGTGAGCTCAAGCTGACCGCGCTCGCGGGTGCGCTGGCGACGGCGTCGATGATCGGGCTGCCCCCGTTCGCCGGGTACGTGGCCAAGGAGGCGGGGCTCGAGGCGCTCGGGCACCTGGACGACACGACGGCCGGGATGATCGTGCTGGTGGCGGTGTCCGTCGGCTCCGTCCTGACGGTCGCGTACGGCCTGCGGCTGTGGTGGGGTGCGTTCTCGACCAAGCCCGCCGTGGTGCCGGAAGAGGTGAGCGACTCGACCGCGCCGGGCACGTCGATCCACGAGGCCTCGCACGACGAGGCGAAGCCCGCGCCGATCACGCACCCGTCGCTGCTGCTGGTGTGGCCGGCGATGATCCTCGCAGTCCTCGGCCTGGGGGTCGCGCTCCTGCCGCAGCTCGGCGAGCACCTGCTGGCGCCGTACGCCGACACGTACCCCGAGGGCGAGCCCGGGCACCTGGTCCTGTGGGCCGGGTTCACGCCGACGTTCGTCCTGACGCTCGCGATCCTGCTGGCCGGTGCGCTGCTGTTCGTGATCCGCGAGCGCGTCGAGCGCTGGCAGACCGCGGCGTACCACGGGCCTGAGGCGGACAAGGTGTACCGGCGGTTCATGCGGCGGCTCGACGACGTGGCAGCCGACGTCACCGCGGTCACGCAGCGCGGTTCGCTGCCGTTGTACCTCGGCCTGATCCTCGTCGTGTTCGTCGTGGCGGTGGGCGGGACCGCGCTGGCCAGCACGGTCTTCCCGACGCAGGTCCGGTGGTGGGACACCCCCGCGCAGCTCGTGTTCGCGGCCGGCACGATCGCGTCCGCGCTGCTGGTCACCCGCGCCCGACGCCGGCTCAAGGCCGTCATCCTGCTGGGCATCGGCGGCTACTCGGTGGCCGGCCTGTTCCTGCTGCACGGCGCACCGGACCTGGCCCTCACGCAGGTGCTGGTGGAGACCGTGACGCTGGTCGTCTTCGTGCTGGTCCTGCGCCGGCTGCCCCCGTACTTCTCCGACCGTCCTCTCGCCGCCAGCCGGTGGGTGCGCCTCGCGCTCGGGCTCGCCGTCGGGCTGACGGTCGCCGGGATCGCGCTGGTCGCACCCGGCGCGCGTGTGCACCTGCCGGTCTCGAAGGACTTCGCCGAGGAGGCGTACAGCTTCGGCGGCGGCAAGAACATCGTGAACGTGACGCTGGTCGACATCCGCGCGTGGGACACGATGGGCGAGATCTCGGTGCTGCTGGTGGCGGCGACGGGCGTCGCGTCGCTGGTCTTCCTCTCGCGCCGTGGGGGTGCGATCTACCGGGCCGACGAGGCCAGCACCGAGCGAGCCGTCTGGGGCGGGGTCGCGGACCCCATGGCGGCGCTCCGGCGGCCGGGTGGCGACCGAGCGGCCGTCGACGCCGGCGGGATGGTCGCCGACCGCGACGAGTCCTCGGTGCCGTCGAGCGCGTCGCGCGGCCGGGAGTGGTTGCAGGCCGGACGGACCCTGGCGCCGCAGCGGCGCTCGGTGATCTTCGAGGTCGTCGTCCGGCTGCTGTTCCACACGATGATCGTCTACTCGGTGTACCTGCTGTTCAGCGGGCACAACGCCCCCGGCGGGGGGTTCGCCGCGGGCCTCGTCACGGGGATCGCGCTCATCGTGCGGTACCTCGCGGGCGGCCGGTACGAGCTCGGTGAGGCGGCACCTGTGCAACCCGGTCTGCTGCTCGGCCTCGGGCTGTTCCTGTCCGCCGGCGTCGGCCTGCTCGCGCTGCTGGCCGGGGGCGAGGTGCTGCAGTCCTGGATCATCGACATCCACCTGCCGGTCATCGGGGACATCCACCTGGTGACGTCCCTCTTCTTCGACCTCGGGGTCTACCTGGTGGTCGTCGGCCTGGTGCTCGACATCCTGCGCAGCCTCGGCGCGGAGATCGACCGCCGCGCCGAGACGGGCGAGGACCCGGTCGGGGGCGACGCGGTGGGCGGTGACGCCGAGGGCGACGTACCCGCACAGGTCGGCGTCAACGCGAAGCCGGCCGGCTGGGACGGGAGCGTCCCGTGATCGACATGAGCCCGAACATCGTCCTCGTCGTCACCATCGGCGTGCTGTTCGCCGCGGGTGTCTACCTGCTGCTCGAGCGCAGCCTGTCGCGGGTGCTCATCGGCGTCATCCTCATCGGCAACGGCGCGAACCTGCTGTTCCTGGTGGCGGGCGGCGCGGCCGGACGCCCTCCGATCGTCGGGAACGAGCCCGAGGGTCAGATGAGCGACCCGCTGCCGCAGGCCATGGTCCTGACGGCGATCGTCATCACGCTCGGCATGACCGCGTTCCTGCTGGCCATGGCCTACCGGTCGTGGCAGCTGCACCGGCACGACGAGGTGCAGGACGACGTCGAGGACCGTCGTATCGCGCGCCTCGCGGCGGTCGACGAGCGCGCGTTCGCCGACCTGGACACCGAGGTCGCCGCCGGGACCCTGGACGAGGAAGCAGCCGAGGCCCGCGACGAGACCGACGAGGGCGCGCCAGCGCGAGAGAGTACGGCCGCACCGGCGACGGCACGGGAGGTGCAGCCGTGACCGACTACACCTGGCTCGTCCCGCTCCCCGTCGTCATCCCGCTGTCCGCCGCGGGCCTCGCGCTCGCGCTCTACCGTCGGCCGAACGTGCAGCGGTTCGTCACGGTGGTGGCCCTCGCACTCGTCCTCGTCGCCAGCCTGGCACTGCTCGTGCTCGCCGACGAGGGCCCGCTCGTCGTGGACGTCGGCGGCTGGGCGGCCCCTGTCGGCATCGACCTGGTGGCGGACCGGCTGTCGGCGCTCATGCTCACGATCTCCAGCGCGGTCACCCTCTGCGTCCTGCTGTACTCGCTGGCGCAGGGCAACGAGGACGACGAGGAGTCCGCGCCGGTCTCGATCTACCACCCGACGTACCTGGTGCTGACGGCGGGCGTGGCCAACGCGTTCCTGTCCGGGGACCTGTTCAACCTGTACGTCGGCTTCGAGATCCTGCTGGCCGCCAGCTACGTGCTCATCACCCTCGGCGGCACCGGCGAGCGCATCCGAGCGGGGACCATCTACATCGTCGTCGCGCTGCTGTCGTCGGTGCTGTTCCTCGTGGCGATCGCGATGATCTACGCCGCGACCGGCACCGTGAACCTGGCCCAGCTCGCCATCCGGCTGCCCGAGATCGACCCGGGCGTCAGCCTCGTCCTGCAGGTGCTGCTCCTGCTCGCGTTCTCCATCAAGGCGGCCGTCTTCCCGCTGTCCGCGTGGCTCCCGGACTCCTACCCGACCGCCCCCGCGCCCGTGACCGCGGTGTTCGCCGGCCTGCTCACCAAGGTGGGCGTGTACGCGATCATCCGCACGCAGACGCTGCTGTTCCCCGACGGCAGGCTGGACGACGCCCTCATGTGGGCTGCGCTGGCGACGATGGTCATCGGCATCCTCGGCGCCGTCGCGCAGGACGACATCAAGCGACTGCTCTCGTTCACCCTGGTCAGCCACATCGGCTTCATGGTGTTCGGCATCGCGATGGCCACCGACCTGGGCTACACCGCGGCCATCTACTACGTCGCCCACCACATCACCGTGCAGACGGCGCTGTTCCTGGTCGTGGGCCTCGTCGAGCGTGCGGGCGGGTCCACGTCCCTGACCAAGCTGGGTGGCCTGGCGAAGCTGACCCCGGTGCTCGCGATCCTCTTCTTCATCCCTGCGATGAACCTGGGCGGCATCCCTCCGTTGTCCGGGTTCCTGGGCAAGATCGGTCTCATCGAGGCCGGTGTCCAGCTGGGGACCCCGCTGGCGTACGTCCTCGTGGTCGGTTCCGTGCTGACCTCGTTGCTGACCCTCTACGCGCTGGTCAAGGCGTGGAACAAGGCGTTCTGGCAGACGCCCGAGGAGCCGCGCCCGCCGGTCCGCCTGCCCTTCGGGATGGTCGCCCCGACCGGCGCGCTCATCGTCGTCGGTCTCCTGCTCACGGTCGCGGCCGGCCCCCTGTACGCCTACACCGAGCGCGCCGCTGTCTCCCTGACCGAGCGCACCCCGTACGTCGAGGCCGTGCTGCCCGACGGGGAGCGCGGCCAGGGCGTCTCCGACGACGTGGCGGAGGACCAGCCATGAGCCTGCACCCGCGCCGGCACAGGTGGCGCACCCAGTGGGCGACCGTCGTCTGGCTGACCGTCGTGTGGGTGTTCCTCTGGGGCGACCTGTCCGTCGGCAACGTGCTGTCCGGCCTGGTCATCGCGCTCGCGGTGACCACCGGGCTGCGGATGGCGCCCATCGACTTCCACGGACGGTTCCGTCCGCTGGGCTTCCTGCGGCTGTCCGCACGCTTCGCCGTCGACCTGGTGAAAGCGTCGTTCGAGGTCAGCCTCATCGCGATCCGACCCCGGTACGTGCCGCGCGGTGCGGTCATCGGCGTCCAGCTGCGCAGCCACTCCGACCTCTACCTGACCCTGACCGCGGAGCTGTCGTCGCTGGTCCCCGGCTCGCTGGTGGTCGAGGCGCACCGCCTCACCGGCATGCTCTACCTGCACGTCCTCGACGTGCGGCAGAGCGGCGGGATCGAGGCGGCGCGGCAGGCGGTGCTGGACCAGGAGGAGCGGGTGCTGCGGGCGTTCGCGTCGGACGAGGAGCTGGTCGCGGCCGGTCTGGGGGTGCGCGCATGACCGCCGTCATCTGGGTCTGCGGGATCCTCATCACCGTCGGGGCGGTGCTCGCCGTCATCCGGGCGGAGAAGGGTCCGTCGATGCTCGACCGGACCGTCGCCCTCGACATCGTGGTGACGGCGATGATCGTGGCGGTCGCCCTGTACGGCGCGGTCGAGCGCCGCACGGACGTCGTCCCGGTCCTCGTGGTCCTCTCGCTCGTCGGCTTCGTCGGGTCCGTGACCATCGCGCGGTTCGCGTCCGTGGAGCCCGAGGGCGAGGGCCGCGTGCGCACCCGCGAGGAGATCGCCGCCCAGGAGGCCGAGCGGATGGACGCCGAGGACGAGGCCGAGGGGACGCGCCGGACAGACCGCCGTGAGGGGTTCGACGAGCACCACGGCGGCGGCGCCGAGGGGGAGGTCCGAGGATGACCCAGGACCAGTGGACGACCGTCGCCGACGTCGCCTCCGCGGTGTGCCTGCTCGGCGGGGCGTTCCTCGCGTTCGCCGCCGGCGTCGGCGTCCTGCGCTTCCCCGACCTGCTGGCGCGCATGCACGCGGGCACCAAGCCCCAGGTGCTCGGCCTCGCTCTCGTGCTCATCGGGCTCGCGCTGCGGCTGCGCTCCGGCGGGGCCGTGTGGGCGCTCGTGCTCGTGGCGGTGTTCCAGATGCTCACCGCCCCCGTCGCCGCGCACATGGTCGGTCGGGCCGGCTACCGGACGGGCAAGGTCCGCAGCGACCTGCTGGTGGTCGACGAGCTGACCAACGACCAGGAGCTCGCGCAGGTGCGCGACCAGGGTCGCCCCGACGACGACGACCCCCGAGACTGAGCTCCAGGAGGTACGTGATGACGCGACCGGACGTGGTGGTCGTCGGCTCGGGCCCCAACGGGCTCGCCGCCGCCGTCACCCTCGCGCGCTCGGGCCTGCGGGTCACGGTCCTGGAGTCGCAGTCGACGGTCGGCGGCGGCGCGCGGACCCTCGACCTCGGCCTGGCCGACGGGATCACGCACGACATCTGCTCCGCCGTCCACCCGATGGCGTGGGCCTCCCCGTTCTTCCAGGCGTTCGACCTGTCGCGACGCGGGGTCGAGCTCTTGGTGCCCGAGGTCTCCTACGCGCACCCGCTCCCCGACGGGCGCGCCGGGGTCGCGTACCGGGACCTGGACCGGACGGTCGAGGAGCTCGGCGTCGACGGGGCGGTGTGGCGGTCGCTGGTCGGCGGCGACCCGGCCGCCGTGGTGCGGCTGGGTCTGTTCGACAAGCGGTCGGTGCCCCTGGTCGACCCGCGGGCGGCGCTGCGGTTCGGGCTCGGTGTCCTGGAGCAGGGCACGCGCGCGTGGGACCGCCGGTTCGTCGGCGACGTCGCACCGGCGCTGCTGACCGGTATCGGGGCCCACGCGATCTCGCCGCTGCCGTCGATCGCGGCGGCGGGCACCGCGCTCCTGCTGGGCACCCTCGCGCACGCCGAGGGCGGCTGGCCCATCCCACGCGGCGGCTCCGGGGCGATCGTCGCCGCGCTGGTCGCGGACCTCGAGGCGCACGGCGGGACCATCCGGACCGACCACCGGGTCCGCAGCGACGCCGACCTGCCGATCGCGCACTGCTACGTGTTCGACACCACCCCACGCACCCTGGTCCAGGTGCTCGGCCACCGCCTGCCGCCGCGCGCGCGGGATGCGCTGGCCGCGTTCGAGTACGGCGACGCGGCGGCCAAGGTCGACTTCGTGCTCGACGGGCCGGTCCCGTGGACCGTGCCCGAGGTCGGGCGGGCAGGGACCGTCCACGTCGGCGGCACGCGCGCGGAGATGGCCCGCGCCGAGAACACGGTCGCGCGCGGCCAGCACGCGGACCTGCCGATGACGCTGGTCAGCGACCCGACCGTCGTCGACGACACCCGCCAGGTCCATGGCCGTCGGCCCCTGTGGACCTACACGCACGTGCCGGCGGGATCCGACGTGGACGTGACCGAGGCCATCACCCGGCACATCGAGCGGTACGCCCCCGGGTTCCGGGACGTCGTCGTCACGTCGCGGTGCGTGCCGGCCGCCCGCATGAGCGACCACAACGAGAACTACGTCGACGGCGACATCTCCGCGGGTCGCGCCAGCATCGGCCAGCTGTTCGCGCGCCCCACCCGCCGGTTCGACCCGTACTTCTCGGGTCGGGCGGGCGTCTACCTGTGCTCGGCGTCCACCCCGCCCGGACCCGGCGTGCACGGCCTCGGTGGCTGGTACGCGGCGAAGCGGGTGCTGCGCGAGTTCGGGATCATGGCGCCGCCGAGCCTGGCGCCGTAGGTCCGACCCCCTGCGACGGGGGCGACCAAGCCATGAGTGTCGCGGCGGGCAGGTTCCACGGCACCCATGGCTCGGTCGCCGCAGGTGCGGGTGGTCAGTCCAGCGGGTTCTTCGAGTCGACCCGCTTGACGAAGCGTGCGGTCGACTTCGTGGCCAGCACCCGCGACACCGCGACGAGCGCGCCGGTCAGTGCCGCAGCCGCGATCAGCTCGGCCGTGCCCGCGTCGCCCGGGTCCTCGGCCTTCGGCGGCTTGTGGCCCGTCTTGGCCTTCCACGCCTGGCTGAGGACCTGGTTCACGACGAATGCCGCGGCGAGCGCCACGCCCGCGCCGATGAGCTTGGCGACGATCGACTGCTTCTGCTGGTCGTCCGACATGGGGATCCTCCGGGAGTGCGGGACGGGGTCTGGGACGACCGTAGCCCGGCGAGCGCGTCCGCGCCGCTCAGCGCGGCGTAGGATCTGCGGCGAACGACAGGGGAGCGTCGGACCGCAGGGTCTGGACGCTGAGAGTGCGGACCACCGCAGACCCTCGAACCTGATCCGGTTGATACCGGCGTAGGGAGTCGGGCTTCTCAGTCCTTCCCATGTGGTCGCTGCGGCTGCATGGGAGGGTCCCCTCCTTTCCGACCGAGGAGGAGCATCACCCATGGCGAGGACCCACTCGCTTCTTGCCGGTCTCGGCATCCTGGCCCTGGCCGGGTGCTCGGCGATCGGCACCGGCGACGCCGCCCCCAGCGCGTCGGCCGGGACCGTCACCCTCGTCACGCACGACTCGTTCGGGCTGTCCGACGGCCTCCTCGAGTCGTTCGAGGAGGAGTCCGGTCTCACGGTCGAGGTCGTCCAGCCGGGCGACGGCGGCGCGCTGGTGAACCAGCTCGTGCTCACCAAGGACGCCCCGCTGGGGGACCTGGTGTTCGGCATCGACAACTCGTTCGCGTCGCGGGCGGTCGACGAGGGGGTCGTCGCGCCGACCGAGGCGCCCGACGCGTTCGAGGGTGCCCTGGTCCCCGTCGACTACGGGGACGTCTGCATCAACGTCGACCACACGTGGTTCGCGCAGCAGGGTCTGGCCGAGCCGGTCACCCTCGAGGACCTGACCGAGCCGGAGTACAAGGACCTGCTCGTCGTGCCCAACGCGGTGACGTCGTCGCCGGGGCTCTCGTTCCTGCTGGCGACCATCGGGGCGTTCGGCGAGGACGGCTGGCAGGACTACTGGTCGGCGCTGAAGGCCAACGGCGTCAAGGTGGCCGACGGCTGGTCCGACGCGTACTTCACGGACTTCTCCGGTGGAGGCGGCGGCGGCCCGCGCCCGATCGTCCTGTCCTACGCGTCGTCGCCCCCGTCCACGATCCCCGAGGGTGGCACGGAGCCGACGACCGGCGCCCTGCTGGACACCTGCTTCCGGCAGACGGAGTACGCGGGCGTGCTGGAGGGGGCGGCCAACCCCGAGGGTGCGCAGCAGCTGCTCGACTTCCTGCTGTCCGACGAGGTCCAGGAGGACATCCCGGGGTCCATGTACATGTACCCCGTGAGCACCACCGCCGCGCTCCCCGAGGAGTGGACCGCGTTCGCCCCCCTGGCGACCGACCCGTTCGAGGTCGCACCGCAGGACATCAGCGCGAACCGTGAGGCGTGGCTGGCCGTGTGGTCGGAGACGGTGATCGGCTGACCATGTCCGTCTCGACGCTCACCCGACCCGGCGCTGCCGCAGCGTCGGGTCGGGGACGTGTCGTCGCGTTCTGGTCGGTGGCGGTCGTGGTGCCGCTGCTCTTCCTCGGCATCTTCTTCGCGTGGCCCGTGGCCGTGATGATCGCGAAGGGGTTCGTCGTCGACGGGCAGCTGGACCTCGGCGGGTTCGCCGACGTGTTCTCGCGGCCCCGGACGTGGCGGATCGTCGGGCTGACGCTCGCGCAGGCGACCCTCGGGACGGTCCTGAGCGTGCTGCTCGGCATCCCCGGGGCGTACGTGCTGTACCGGCACGCCTTCCGAGGGCGGGCGTTCCTCCGGGCGTTCGTCACCGTGCCGTTCGTCCTGCCGACCGTCGTCGTCGGCGTCGCGTTCCGCTCGCTGCTCGTCGACGGGGGCCCGCTCGGGTTCCTGCACCTGGACGGGACGTTCGCGGCCATCGTCGCCGCGCTCGTGTTCTTCAACTACGCGGTCGTCGTCCGCGCGGTCGGGGGTCTCTGGGAGCGGCTCGACCCCCGCGCCGAGCAGGCCGCTCGGGCGCTCGGCGCGTCACCGTGGCGGGCGTTCGTCACGGTGACGCTGCCCGCGCTGACACCCGCGATCGCGTCGGCCGCGTCCCTCGCGTTCCTGTTCTGTGCGACCGCGTTCGGGACGGTCCTCGTCCTCGGAGGCCTGCAGTTCGGCACCATCGAGACCGAGATCTGGATCCAGACGACGCAGTTCCTCGACCTGCGCGCAGCCGCCGTCCTGTCGGTGGTGCAGCTCGTCGTCGTCGCGGGGACCCTCGTCGTCGCCGGGCGCGCACGCTCCCGCCGCGAGCGGGCGCTCGGGCTCACGCTCCCGTCGTCCTCCGTCCGTCCGCTGCTGCTGCGCCGGCCCGCAGGCATGCCGCCCGGCGACGGGCACGCGCTCACCCTCGCCGCCACGGCGGTCACCGCGCTCGTGGTCCTGCTGCTCGCCCTGCCCCTGGTCAACCTCGTCATGCGGTCGCTGCGGACCGACGACGGCTGGGGGCTCGACCACTACACGGCTCTCGGCACCACCGGCGGGTCGCTCACCGTCACGGTCTGGCAGGCCACCCTGAACTCCCTGCGGGTCGCGCTCGACGCCACGGTGATCGCGCTGGTCGTCGGCGGCCTCGTCGCGCTCGTCGTGTCCCGACGGCCGCGCCGCGCGGTCGGCCGCCGTGCCGTCGCCGGTCTCGACGCCCTCTTCATGCTCCCGCTCGGGGTGTCCGCCGTGACCGTCGGGTTCGGGTTCCTGCTGTCCATGCACCACCCGTTCGGCCTGCCCGTCGACCTGCGGACCAGCCCGCTGCTCCTGCCGATCGCGCAGGCGGTCGTCGCCGTACCCCTCGTCGTCCGGGTGGTGCTGCCGGTGCTGCGCGCGATCGACCCGCGGCTGCGGGAGGCGGCCGCCACGCTCGGCGCGACCCCCGGTCGCGTGCTGCGGACCGTGGACCTGTCGATCGCGGCCCGGTCCCTGGGTCTCGCGGTCGGGTTCGCGTTCGCCGCGTCGCTGGGGGAGTTCGGCGCCACGTCGTTCCTCGCCCGCCCCGACCGGCCGACGCTGCCCGTGGTGATCTTCCGGCTCATCGGCCGACCCGGTCCCGAGTCCTACGGCATGGCGCTGGCCGCGTCCGTCGTCCTCGCGGTGCTCACCGCGGGGATCGTCGCCGCCTGCGAACGACTGCGCGCCCCCGGCGCGGGAGGTGAATGGTGAACGGTCTGTCCGTCCAGGACGTCGTCGTCAGGTACGGCCCGGTGCCGGCGGTCGACGGGGTGTCGCTCGACGTCGCGCCCGGCGAGGTCGTCGCGCTGCTCGGCCCGTCCGGCTGCGGCAAGTCCTCGCTCCTGCGCGCGGTCGCGGGACTGGAGCCGCTGGCGGGCGGGACCGTGTCCTGGGACGGGTCATCCCTGGCCGGCGTGCCCGTGCACCGGCGCGGGTTCGGGCTGATGTTCCAGGACGGGCAGCTCTTCGCGCACCGGACCGTCGGCGGGAACGTCGCCTACGGCCTGCCGGCCCGCTCCGGCGCGCGCGTCGCGTCTCTCCTGGAGCTGGTCGGGCTCGCCGGCTACGAGGACCGCGGCATCGCGACCCTGTCCGGCGGCGAGCGGCAACGCGTCGCCCTCGCCCGGGCGCTCGCCCCCGCGCCCCGGCTCCTGCTTCTCGACGAGCCCCTGTCCGCCCTCGACCGGGCCCTGCGCGAGCGCCTCGCCGTCGACCTGCGCGCCGCGCTCGTCGCCACCGGCACGACCGCCGTGTTCGTCACCCACGACCAGGACGAGGCCTTCGCCGTCGCCGACCGCGTCGCCGTCATGTCCACCGGCCGGCTCCTCCAGGTCGACGCACCCGCCGACCTCTGGGTCCGGCCCGCCACGCGCGAGGTCGCGTCGTTCCTCGGCTACGAGGCGTTCGTCCCCCTCGACAGCCCGGCCGCCGCACCCCTGCGCGACGCCCTCGGGGTCCCGCCGTCCTCCGCGACGCTCGCGCTCGCCGAGGGAGCGTTCGTCGTGGGGCGCACCGGCGTCGCGAAGGGCACCGTGCGCGGGGTCTCGTCGCGACGAGGACGGTCCGAGGTGCGCGTCGACGTCGACGGGATCGGTGTGGTCACCGCCCTCGGGCCCGTCGGTGGGCGGTGGTCGGCGGGGGACGTCGTCGAGCTCGGCGTGGAGCCGGACGCGCTCGCGGTCCTCGACGCCTGATCGCCTTCCGCGGCCGAGCGGACTACGGTCGGAAGCATCCGGGCGAGCAGGTTCGAGCACCGAGGTGATGGCGATGACGCTGGAGCTCCGTGAGGTCGTGTCGGTCGACATCCCCGCACCGCTGTCGACGGTGTGGACGTACCTGCGGGACCCGGCACTGGTGCGCCGCTGGTACGGGTGGGACCACGACGGCCTCGACGCCCAGGCCCGGGCGTTCGTCGACACCGCCGTCGAGGCGCAGGACGTCGTCGGCGACGCGAGCATCCACACCCTGAGCTGGCCCCACCACGACCGGCTCACGCTGCGGTCCGCCGCGCACGAGCCGCACCGGACACGCCTGACCGTCACCCGGCGCAGCCACGAGGGCATGGCCACGTTCGACGGGGTGCGCGACGAGGCCGACGAGAGCTGGACCGCCGACGCCCACCAGCTGCAGTTCGCGCTCGCCGTCCATCCCGACCAGGAGCGCCGGACGCTGTCCATGTTCGGGCTGCCGTCCGGTGACCGGAAGGACAGGCTCCTCGACCGCGCCGGACTCGTCGGCGTCCGCGGGGTGCCGGTGGGTGGGCACGTCCAGGCGCGCCGGCCCGACGGGACCCTGCTCGGCGGGACGCTCGTCTACGAGACGCCCCTCCAGCTCGGGCTGCGCCTGCACGGCATCTCCGAGATGTTCCTGGTCCTCCAGGAGACCCCCGCTGCCCACACGCCGCCGCACGGCACCGTCGACGCGGTCCTGTCCACCTACGGGCTCGACGACGAGACGTTCGAGCAGATCCGCGAGCGGTGGACCCGCTGGTGGGCGATGGCGGTGCCCAGCGGGTCGTCGCGCGTCAGCTCAGCCTGAGCTGCCACTCCCCGGAACCACCGGCGGGACGGAACCCCAGGGCCACGTTGATGGAGAGCATGTAGGAGTTCTCCTCGGCGTTCCACGTGCCGACGCGCCGGACCGTCGGCCGCTCCGCCGCGAGTCGCTGCAGGTTCGCCGTCTTGACCAGCATCCCGAGGCGCTTGCCACGGTGCTCCTTGATCACGAGCGTGTCGTCCTGGTGCACGAACTCGTCCGAGTTGGGGACCGCCATGAAGCACGTGAACGCGGCGAGCGTGTGCGTCGGGACGTGCTCCGCAGCCAGCACCAGCAGCTCGAGCTCCCGGTCCTCGTACTGCCGCTCCGTCACCCGGATCCGCTCCGCGTCCCAGACGTCCTCCTCCAGGTCGAGACCACCCAGCGGCGCGTCCGTGCTCATCCGGGTGTTGAGCAGCGCGTACTGGTCGATCCACTCCGCGGGCACGTGGCTCAACCAGCTCACGAGGCGGTAGTCGGGTCCGGCGTGCGCCTCGGCCTCGGCGCGGTGCTTGGCGACGAGGTCCGCGTCGAACGGCAGGTCGAACACCGAGTAGCGCTCGACCTGCTCCAGCGCGAAGCCCCGCTTCAGCAGGAAGCGTGGACCGTCCGCGTCGGCCTCCACACGGCCGACGCCGGTCGTCGCCGCGAGCGAGCCAGGGCCCTCGGCGGGCTCGACCTGCTGGTCGGTGGCGGCCGTCACGGTGGTCCTGCCGGCGTCGCGGACGAGTGCGATGCTCGCGTCGTAGAGCGATGCGCCGACGCCGCGACGGCGATACGCCGGGCGCACGCCGACCTCGACCTGCGCCGTGTGGGTGTTGTCCTGCAACGGCAGGTTCACCATCGCGTAGCCGAGCACCCGGTCCGGGTCCGGGGCGTCGAGCTCGTCGTCGGCGAGCGCGACCAGACGCGCCTTGCGGATGTAGTGCTGGTCGCGCATCGAGCCGAGGATCTCCGTGGCCGTGCGCTCGAAGTCGCGGTTGCCCCACGCGTCGAGCAGCACCTCGTTCATCGCCGCGGTGTAGCCGTGCAGGAGCCACGCCCCCTCGGGCGTCTCCGTCACTGGCACCTCACGGATCGACCACGTCGTCATGACGACCACGATCCGCCTGTCGTCCTTCCGTGGCGAGCCCTTTTCCGGGCCGTCGCTACTCTCACCAGATGGTGTGGTTGGAGATCGTCGGCTGGGCCGGCTCGCTGCTGGTCATCGTCTCGCTCACGCAGGCGAGGGTGCTGCGCTTCCGGTGGCTGAACCTGGCCGGGGCCGTGATAGCCACGGTCTACAACGCGATCGTCGGTATCTGGCCGTTCGCCGTGATGAACGGGGTCATCGCCGTCATCGACGTGTACTGGCTGTTCCGGCTGCACCGCGAGCGGCACGACGCGCAGGTCTACGGCGTCCTCGAGGTCCCCGCCGACGACTCCGTCCTGCGCCACCTGCTCGACACCCACGCCCCGGACATCGCCCGGTTCCACCCCGCGTTCGTCGCTGCCGACCCCGCCCCCTCCGCCGCCTTCGTCGTCGTGCGGGGCGACGAGCTGGTCGGCGCGGTCGTCGTGCGGTCCGCCGGCGACGGGGTCGGTCGCGTGGACCTCGACTACGTGACGCCGCGGTACCGGGACTTCACGCCCGGTGAGTTCGTGTACCAGGACAGCGGGGTGTTCGCCGCGCACGGGTTCCGCCGGCTCGTCGTCGGGTCGCCGTCGCTCGAGGCGCACGCGTACCTCGAGCGGGTGGGGTTCCGGTCGACCGCCGACGGGTGGGAGCGCGAGGTCCCCGCGGCCGCCTGACGGGGAACGGCCCGGGGTCGCGACTCGACGCGGCCCGTCCGTCGCGCGTCGATGTCTTCCGACAGTCCGCTAGCATGAGTTCGGACGACCGAACTTTCTCCTGAGGTGGACCATGACGAGCAGCGCGACCGACGACACCGTCCAGGTCACCACCCCGCGCCGCCCTCGTCGCGCCCCGCTGCTGCTCGGTCCTGCGTTCGTCGCGGCCATCGCATACGTCGACCCGGGCAACGTCGCCGCCAACCTCACCGCGGGCGCCCGGTACGGCTACCTGCTGCTGTGGGTCCTCGTCGCGGCGAACGCGATGGCCGTCCTGGTCCAGTACCAGTCGGCGAAGCTCGGCCTGGTCACCGGCGACTCCCTGCCCGGAGTGCTCGGCCAGCGGATGCGCCGCACCCCGCGGCTGGCGTTCTGGATGCAGGCCGAGGTCGTCGCGGCCGCCACCGACATCGCCGAGGTGGTCGGCGGCGCCATCGCCCTCAACCTGCTGTTCGGTGTCCCGCTCCCGCTCGGTGGCCTGATCGTCGGGGTCGTGTCCCTGCTCCTGCTGGCCACCCAGAACCGGTACGGGCAGCGGCGGTTCGAGCACGTCATCATCGCCCTGCTCGCCGTCATCACCGTCGGGTTCCTCGCCGGTCTGTTCGTGTCACCGCCCGACGCCCGCGGCGTCCTGTCCGGCCTGGTCCCGCGCTTCGACGGCACCGACTCCGTCCTGCTGGCCGCCTCGATGCTGGGCGCGACCGTCATGCCCCACGCGATCTACGTGCACTCCGCCCTCGCCCGCGACCGGCACGGCCGCCCGACCGGCGCGAGCCTGCGGGAGATCCTGCGGTCGACCCGCTGGGACGTCGGCATCGCGCTGGCCGTCGCGGGCGCCGTGAACATCGGCCTCCTGCTGCTCGCCGCGTCGGGCCTGCGCGGCGTCCCCGGCACCGACTCGATCCCCGGCGCGTACGACGCCATCGCCGACGCGCTCGGCATGGGCATCGCCGTCGCGTTCGCCATCGGCCTGCTCGCGTCGGGCCTGGCGTCCACCTCCGTCGGCGCCTACGCGGGCGCGACGATCATGGAGGGGCTGATCCACAAGCGGATCCCCCTGCTGGTCCGCCGCGTCGTGACCCTGATCCCGGCGATCATCCTGCTGGCCGTCGGCGCCGACGCCACCTGGACCCTCGTCCTCTCGCAGGTGGTGCTCAGCTTCGGCATCCCGTTCGCGGTCATCCCGCTGGTCGCCCTGACGCGCAACCGCACCGTCATGGGCACCCACCGCAACGGCCCCTGGCTCCACGCCACCCTGCTCCTGGTGGTGACCCTGGTGGTCGCGCTGAACGTGACCCTGCTGGTCCTCCTGCTCCTGGGCTGACCCGTCCCGCCGAACTCGGGCCCGCGCCGCTCGGGCCCGCGCGGTCGGGCCCGCGCCGCTCGGGCCCGCGCCGAACTCGTCGGTCCGCGCCGAACTCGTCAGGTGCAACGGTCGAGTTCGACTGCAACGGACGAGTTCGACCGCAACGGACGAGTTCGACCGCAACGGTTGAGTTCGGCTGCGACCGACGAGTTCTGCTGCTCATCCGCGCAGGCTGCGGAGCGGGCGGAGCCGGGTGCTCGACCCCGCGGGGACCAGCGGCAGGATGCGATGGAGGAGGGTGGTGCCCCGCAGGTCCTCCTTCGTCGCGCGCAGGACCCGCCAGTCGGCGTCGACGAGTGCGTCGTGGCGTCGCTTCTCCCGGATGAACTCCTCGGTGACGCGGCCCTCGTACTTGCCGCGGCCGTCGTACTCCAGCGCCAGCCGCCACGCCTCCCACCCCAGGTCGCACCAGAACGTCCCCAGCCGGGTCGCGACAGGGACCTGCGTCTGCGGGCTCGGCAGCCCGTCACGAACGACCACGAAGCGCGCGGCTGACTCGCCCGGCGACTCGGCACCCTCGTCGGCGATGGCAAGCACGGCACGGGCGCGAGTCACGCCGCGCTGACCGGCCCGACTCCGCAGGAGGTCGTCGATCACCCTTCGATCCGCTCCTGCGCGGAGCGCGGCGTCGGCGACCACCAGACCCTGCATCGCGGGCAGGGTCGACGCACAGTCGACGACGGTGCGCTCCAACGACGTCGCCGGCAGTCCGCCGACCACCGTGAGCTGGTCCGGGGCAGGGGTGACCGGATGGTGCCTGACGGACGGATCTCGGCTCGAGCCGGCGGTCTGTCCCTGCATGAGGTGCGTGTGCGTGGGCGCGACCCACAGCGGCAGACCCCAGAGCAGGGCCGCGGACTCGTGGCTGAACCAGTGCGGGGATCGGAGGCGCGCGTGGATGCCCTGGATCCGGCCGAGGGCGATCGTCCGAGGTCGGTCCTGCGTCGGGCCGTCCTCGGCCGGGAGGTAGATGCCGCGGGCGATCCGCTCCCACGCGCCCGACACGTTCCGCCTCCGGACCACCTCGGGTGGGTTGTCGCGCGCGAGATGCACCGTGGGCAGCACCACGATCGGGGGTGTCGTGCGATCCGTCGGTCGTCGAGGCATCTGCGCACCCTCGTCGCCGCACCGGTCGACCGCGGACCGATCCGAGCCCTCTGTGGACGAACCCGCGGGATCGCGCACCGGTGGGCGGGTCGACGGGATCGCCGAACTCGTCCCTCCGCACCGATCTCGTTCGTTCCAACCGACGAGTTGGGCCGCAACCGACGAGCTGGGCCGCAACCGACGAGCTGGGCCGCAACCGACGAGCTGGGCGGCAGCTGACGAGTTGGGCGGCAGCTGACGCGTCCCGTTCGCGGCGCTAGTGACGCGAGGGCCACTCCGACGGGTCCTCCGGGGCGTCCTCCAGGTCGGCCAGGCGGGACTCCAGGTGGGTGCGCTCGGTCGGGTTGGTCACCAGGTTCAGGGCCGTGCGGTAGGCCGCGGCCGCGGCTGTCGGGTGGCCTGCGCGGCGGAGGAGCTCGGCGCGGACGGCGGGGACCCGGTGGTGGCGGGGGAGGGCGTCGTCGAGGCCGTCGAGCAGCTGGAGGCCGGCGTCGGGACCGTCCGCCTCGGCCACGGCGACCGCGCGCGCCAGCCGGACGACCGGTGAGCCCGTGAGCGCCTCGAGCTGCGCGTAGAGGTCGGCGATGACGGACCAGCGGGTGTCCGCCGCCGTCGGTGCCGTCGCGTGCTCGGCCGCGATGAGCGCCTGCAGCCGGTACTCCGTCGCGAGGCGCGACTGGTGACCGGCCGGACCGGGGGCCGGAGCCGGACCCGATGCGAGGGACTCCAGCAGCCCCACGCCCTCGGTGATCTCGTCGCGGTGCCAGCGGCTGCGGTCCTGGTCCGGGAGCAGGACCAGCGCGCCGGACTCGTCCAGTCGGGTGTCGCGGCGGGAGTGCTGCAGCAGCAGGAGCGCGAGCAGGGAGCGGACGACGGAGCGGTCGGGCAGCAGCGAGTCGAGCACGCGCAGCAGGCGGACGGCCTCGTCGCCGAGGTCCACGCGCAACGGCTCGGCGCCGACCCCCGGGTGATAGCCGGAGGTGAAGGCGAGGTAGACCACGGTCGCGACGACGTCCAGGCGCTCGTCCAGCCGTTCCGCGGCGGGCGTCGCGAAGGGGATGCCGGAGGACGCCAGCCGCTTCTTCGCGCGGGTCAGCCGGGCCGCCATGGTCGACTCCTGCACGAGCAGGAGCCGGCCGATCTCGGTGGTGGTGAGGCCGACGACGAACCGCAGGGTCAGGGCGACGCGGTCGTCGGGTGCGATCGCGGGGTGGCAGCAGGCGAAGATCAGCCGGAGGCGCTCGTCGGCAACGTGGGCGCCGGGGTCGACGACGGCCGCCGCGGCGGCGCGCATCTCGTCGTCGACCACCATCAACGGTTCCTTCCGTCGGGCGACCGCCTCGGAACGGAGACGGTCGAGGACTCGGCGACGCGCGGCGGTGAGGAGCCACGCGCCGGTGTTCGTCGGGACGCCGTCGACGGGCCAGTGCCGGGCGGCCGACTCGAAGGCGTCGGACACGGCGTCCTCGGCCAGGTCGGGGCGTGCGAACTGACCGATCAGCAGGCCGATCAGGCGGGACCAGTGGGCCCGCCAGGCCTCGGCGAGGGCGTCGTCGGAGGGCGTCACCGGTCGTGCCGCACCCAGGACGTGAGGACGCCGGACGTCATGAAACCGGCGCCGGGGCGCGTGGACGGTCGTCGTCGCGCAGGGTCAGGGCCGACATGTCCTCTCCTCACGGGGACGGAGGACGCCTCGTGCGTCCTGCTGCCCCGATGACGCGCGAGCCGCCCGCGGATCGACACGTCCGTGCGCGTCACGACCGGGAGTCGCCGGGGACGGGCAGGCGCGTCGGCACCCAGTCCGGGCCCTCGGCGTCCCGGCGTTCCTGCACCTCGAGCAGCTGGCCGTCGTAGACCTTGGCCAGCACCTGGCCCGTCCGGCGGCTGAGCAGCGCCGTCAGGAGGTTGTAGGGCGAGATGGGGAACGGCTCGATCGTGTCCAGGGTGACCACGGGCAGTCCGCTGAACACGCTGTCGGGATCGCTGTCGACGTGCCAGCCACCGCCCCCGATGCGCAGGTACGCCTCGCCGACGTAGCGGACCGCGCCGTCGACCCAGTCCGGGTCGCCGGCGTCGTCGAACGAGCCACGGTCCGGCCAGCGCTCGAGCGCGTCCTGCTCGAGCTCCTCCAGGGACGCCCGCGAGAAGTCACCGGTCCAGCCGGTCGGCATGAGGACGTCCTCGAACCGCGCGAGGCGAGGATGCATCGCGTCCAGCCAGTCCTCGAGCTGTTCGACTCTCACGCCACCCCTTCATCTCGTCCGTGGCGACGAACGTAGCGGACGCGGCCTCACGCGAGGGGTCGCACCTCGAACGTGCCGACGGCGGGCAGCCCGTCCAGCACGGCGTCGAGGTCGGGCTCGTCGAGCACCTGGATGCCGGTCAGCGCCGACGCGGGCCCGTCGAACGGCCCGTCCCGCAGTGCGCGGTCATGCACCGACGTCGCGGTGTCCACGGAGCCGAGGGTGAGACCGGCGGGAAGGGTCGTGGACCCGAACGCCAGGACGACGAACCTCACGACGTCGTCAGCGCGTCGTCGCCGTCGACGGGGAGGCCGTCGACGAACCGCACGGTGCGTCGGATCTCGACGGACTCGCCGTTGAGCACGAGCGCGGACACCGCCTCGGTCAGCGCCTCCAGCGTGGTGCGGGCGACCAGGTAGAACCCGGCCACCTGCTCGGCCGTCTCGGCGTACGGCCCGTCGGTGACGACGACGCCCGCGCGCCCGTCGGACCGCAGCGACCGCGCGCGGTCGGCCACACCGAGCGCCCGGGTGGTGACGATCTCCCACCCCTGGTCGGCGCAGTGCTGCTGGAAGGCGCTGTGGGCGGCGTGGGCGCGCTCGCGCTCCTCGTCGGTCAGCGCGGCGTCACGCGCGTCGTCGCGGTAGAGCACGACGGTGAACTCGGCCATGTCAGCTCCTGCTGGTCGGAGGACGCCTGGTGCGTCCCGCTGCCCCGATGACGTGCGGGCCGGGCGGTGATCGACAGTTCCCGGGAGTCAGCCTGCGTCGTCCCCGGGGTCCTGCTCGCTGCAGTAGCCGGCGATGGGGACGCGCGTCGGGCCGTGGACGTCGGGTCAGCCTGCGTAGGCGTGGAGGACCTTGGCGAAGAGGCCGGGTTCGTGCTGGTCGGCGAGGCGTTCGACGGCGGAGTGGACCAGGCCGGCGCGCCAGAGGCCGTTCTCGTCGAGACGTTTGACGAACGGGTGTCCGACGAAGGGGTCGGTGCCGGGCTCGCCGGGTCGCAGGATCCACCGTCCTGGTGCCTGCTGCAGGAGGACCGCACCGAGGTAGCTGGCGTACCGGGCGACCACCTCGGCTCCGTCGGCGGACCGGACGTCGATGGTCGCGGCGGTCAGGTCGAGCTGGGAGAGGCGTTCGAGGACGGTCAGGGACTGGGGGCTGAGGTCGAGCTGGGTGCCGTGCTCACCGGCGTGGGTGCGCAGGGCGGCGATGCGTTCGTCGACCCGCGCGGCCCAGGCGTCGCGTTCGGGGGTGTCCCCGGGGTCCTGCTCGCTGTAGTAGCCGGGGATGGGCAGGCGCTTGGGCTCCCAGTCCGGCCCTTCGACGTCCCGACGACGCTGCACCTGGCGCAGCTGGCCGTCGTAGACCTTGGCGAGCTCGTGTCCGGTGCGGCGCTTGAGCAGGACGCCCAGGAAGTTGGCGGGTGCGATCGGGAACCCGTCGATGGTGTCGGGCCGGATCACGGGTTGACCGCGGAACGCGACGTCGGGCCGGTTGTCCAGGTACCAGCCGCCACCGGCGATCCGCAGGTAGGCCTCACCGATGTACCGCATCGCGCCGTCGATCCAGTCGGAGTCGCCGTCGTTCTGGAAGGACTCACGGTCGGGCCAGCGCTCGAGCATGTACTGCTCGAGCTCTTCGAGCGACTCGCGGGTGAAGCCCTTGGTCCAGCTGGTCGGCATGAGGAAGTCCTCGAACCGCGCCAGCCGGGGGTCCATGGCCTCCAGCCAGTTCTGGAACTGCTCGTCCCTCACAACGCCTCCCGTCGACCGGCGCTCTCGCGCCGTCAGGCAAACTATCTGACCACGGCTTCGCTGTGGACCACCTTCCACTCGATGCCCGCGTCCTCGAGCTTGCGGATCGTCGCGGCGGAGGGCTGGCTGCCGAACACGTACTGGATCGTCCAACCGGAGTCGACGAGGGTCTGGTCCTTGGTCAGCTGCCCTGAGTCGATGGTGTTCCCGGACTTGATCTCGACACCGATCTGATCGTCGAGGTTGACGACGTCGTAGTTGCGGTCGACGCCGGTGACGTCCTCCACCGACGCGTTCCGGGACCAGTCGTCGGCCGAGTACTCGTCGAGCTCGTAGACGACGTCCTCGAACGCATCCCCGCGCGGCTTGTTGCCCTGGTTGCGGATGTACTGGTCCCGCCACTGCTCCCACGAGAGCCGGTTGGAGCCGTTCGTCTGGTACAGGTGCCAGCGCGCGAGCATGTGCTCCTCGGTGCCGGCCGGGTAGTCGGTGTGCGGCCCGAGCTCGTCCAGCTCCGTCGACGTCGGCTGGCTCCGGTCTCGGAACGCCGCGGCGGGGTTGCTGTACTCGAACACCACGGGGTCGTCGGCGGTCCCGGTGCCGCGCCAGGTGCGGTTGTCCTTGGGCTTGTTGTCGAGGAGCTCGTCGAGCTTCTTGCGCCACGACGCGGGCAGGTGCGTGAAGGTTTTCTGCAGGATCTTGCCGACGACGCCGACGCCGATCAGGGACGTGATGGCCAGGGCGAGCTCGAGGGTGCCTTGCTTGACGAGGTCCTGGCCGTCGATCTTGCCCTCGCCCCAGTCGGCGACGACGTCGAGGAAGTCTCCGACGGAGACCAGGGTGAAGCCGACGCCGAGGATCTTGAGCCCGAACGTGGCGCCGGCCAGGGCGCCGGCCGCGCCGGCGGGTACGGCTCCGACGCCGAACCCGAACACCGCCCCGATCGCGGCCCCGCCCATCGCGCCGATGATCGTCAGCGCGACGGTCAGGATCAGGCCGACGACGACCAGGACCCAGCCGACGACCCGGCACGCGGTGGCCAGGAACCGGAACAGCCCGACGTGCTCGCCGATCCAGTCGCGCAGGCCGGCGAGGTTCTCGTCGATCCAGCCGCCCAGGTCGGCAGTGGTGGACTCCCACCAGTCGCTGATCGCGGCGCCGGCGTCGGTGACCGAGTCCCAGGCGTCGG
>NZ_LMOO01000002.1 GCF_001424195.1 Cellulomonas sp. Leaf334
TAATGAGACGCTGTTTTGTTTAAATATAATTTTAGAACTACTCAGTTCTCTAGCTAAAAAAATAGAAGGCAGTGAAGTTAAAAATATCACCAAATAAAAAAAACTGTTTAAATATAATTTTAGAACTACTCAGTTCTCTAGCTAAAAAAATAGAAGGCAGTGAAGTTAAAAATATCACCAAATAAAAAAAACTTTTTACAAAAAAACAAAACCGACTTTGAAGTCGGTGTCTGCAGGTCTGTTGACTGTGTTTATTTTGCCACCGACTTCTAGAGCCACCAAAATGCCGGAGATATGGATTAACATACATAAAAAAAAAGTACGGTCGAATTGAGAACCTCCTCCTTTTTGGGAAGTCGGTTAAAAAATAATATGCTATCTACTTTAATTTAATGTTATTGAAAAACCTAAATTGGCTCTATATCTACAAAATATTTTATCTTGGTTAAAAAAATATAACATAATTACTCAAGCTCTAATTTTGGGCGTAAATTAAAGTATTTACCGACTTTAATTATTTGATGTATTTTCAACTGAATACGAAAACAACCTTTTAAGTTTGCTAAAAAAATGTCTGTCATCGCAATAAATATATTCAAATAGAAAAATAAAATAAGTTTTACTAAACAATTTAGGATGTAGTACATAGAAATATCTATTATCGCAAACCATTCAAATTAAAAAGTTATAAAATTTTCGCTAAAAAGGTAACTACAAAAAAACCTGCAATTTTTTCAAAAAAAAAACAGCGTCAACACAAAACTACAAATAAAAGAACCAAGCGCAAATAATTTACGTACTTTCAAAAAAATCAAAAAGATCAATGTTTTCTCGGGATCAAAAATAGGTTATACGTATCTTTAGGCAAAGCCACACACGCCGGTTTCTGTCTTAGATCTTCCAAATTTTCAGCCCCAATTTCAAACTCCTGCATTATACTGGCAAACATGACGAAACTCATCGTAGTTACTAAAGTTTGACCAATGCACGTTCGCTTACCTATACTAAAAGGCAGGAAATGTGGGATGTTCCTCTTAACAGACCAGACTTCTTTTTCCGTCTCCGCTGGCTTGCTCGGCCTTTCCCCATCAGATTCCATGCCGGAATCACAGAAAGAATTCCTTCGAACCCTAACTTTGGTCTTTTCTAGAAACCTTGATGGGTCAAATTTCTCCGGCTCATTCCAGTATTCCTCTGAAGTGTTTAGTTCATAGTTGTTTATGAAGACTATCGTTCCTTTTTCTACGCCATATCCTGAGATTGCTGCGTTCTCCGTAGCTACATGAGGAACGATAGGGGATGAGGCGTATCTTAGACATTCTAAGACAGTTGCTTCTGTGTATGGCAAACTATGACGGTCGAGTAATGTAACAGGCCTTTTGCCTTTAGTCAAACCGTCTAATTCTGCCCTAATCTTCCTGCCGACTTCAGGGTCTCTCGCCACAGCTGTCAAACATAACATGACAAGATTACCCACCGAAGAATGACCGCCTAGAAAATCTTCAAGCATGAAGATTATAGTATTTCTATCAACCGTCGGGTCTTCATGTAAAACTTTTAGCAACCCATCTAGAAAGTCCTTTTCAGGCCCTTCTATGTCCAGATCCAATTCCCTCTGTTCTACGATCCTTGAAAGAATGAACGAGCGAATATCTGAAGACCAGTTAGACAGTTTATCTAAATGCTTCTTGTAAAAAGGTTGGAGCCACGGCAGAAAATCTAAGGCATAACCTTGGTTAATCTCCCAGAAAATTTCGTCAAAATGGTCGACGATGCGCTTGAAATCTTCGTCGTTTTCGGCGTCAAATCTCACGTTGCACATGTAGTGCGAAAACATATTCATTGCTGTAGTCATTAAGATCGGTTTTAGGTTGATGCTGGAGTCTAAAGTACGGGTTATGTTTTTAAGTGTTTGTAGCAGTTCTATGGATTCGAATGTAGCGACGTCTCCGATGCGCGCGAAGTTGTCGGTGTGTTGTTTGGGTCCACAATGGCGGCGGGCGAGATTTCTTCTTCTTAGTTGAAGGTTTGACCAATCGCATAGTGCTAAGGAATTATTCCTATCGCCAGCAAAAAGTTGATGAAATCGGATAAAGTCAGGCCGTCCGCCGAAGAATTTTCCATTTTGATTCAAGACCTCCCGGATGAGGTCCAAATTATTAACCACTAGGCATTTCGACG
>NZ_LMOO01000003.1 GCF_001424195.1 Cellulomonas sp. Leaf334
CCCGGCCGGGCCGAACGTGACGTCCACGACGTCGGTGTCCATCCCGTACTCCTACAGCCTCGACGGTGCCAGCTGCGTGCCCAACGTCGTCGCCCAGACCGCCGGCGCCAACAAGGGCCTCCAGGTCTCGAACGGGTCCTGCTCCCCGACGACGCCGACCGCCACGCCGACGTCGACCACGACTCCGACGTCGACCCCGACGACGACGTCCACGCCCACCCCGACCCCGACGTCCACGGCGCCGAGCGGGACCAACCTCAGCCTCAACGCCGGTGCGGACGGGTCGAGCAAGGGCAGCGGCACCAGCTACGGCAACGTCAAGGACGGCTCGCTGAGCACGTACTGGTCGCCGAGCAGCTCCACCGGCACCATCTCCGTCAAGTTCGGCTCCGCCACGACCGTGTCGAAGGTCAACATCCGTGAGACCTCCGGCGCCAGCGGCCGGGTCGGTGCGTGGAAGCTGATCAACGCCGACACCGGCGCGACCCTGAAGACCGGTACCGGTGCAGGTGTCATCAGCTTCAGCTCGACGTCGCTGAAGAAGATCTCGTTCCAGATCACGAGCGCGTCGAGCACGCCGCAGATCGCGGAGTTCGAGACGTACGCCGGCTGACCTGAGCGACACGGCGCGACCCCGGACCGGCTCGGGCCGGGGTCGCGCCCTCTCGGGAGGTCGGAGGTCGACCTCCCACCCCGGGACACACCCGGGATGCCTGCTCCAGAGCGGGGCGGCACCTGCATCCACACACGAAGACGAGGCAACGATGAGACAAGCACTCGCACGACGGCCCCTCGCGGGCCTGGCCGCCATGGCCATGGCGGCCACGATCGGGGTGACCGCGTTCTCGATGTCGGCCGCGCAGGCCGCGGGCACCAACCTCAGCCTGGGCGCAGGCGCGGACGGGTCGAGCAAGGCCAGCGGCACCAGCTACGGCAACGTCAAGGACGGCTCGCTGAGCACGTACTGGTCGCCGAGCAGCTCCACCGGCAGCATCTCCGTCAAGTGGGGGTCCGCCACGACGGTGTCCTCGGTGGTCATCCGGGAGACCTCGGGTGCAGCGGGCCGGATCGGTGCGTGGAAGCTGGTCAACGGTGACAGCGGCGCGACCCTGAAGACCGGCAGCGGCGCCGGCACCATCAGCTTCAGCTCGACGTCGCTGAAGAAGGTCACCTTCACCATCACCAGCGCGTCGTCCACGCCGCAGGTCGCGGAGTTCGAGACGTACGCGGACGGCACAGCGCCGACGTCGTCGCCGACGTCGACGTCGAACCCGACGTCGTCGCCGACGTCGTCCCCCACCTCGAACCCCACGACGCCGCCGTCCGGCTCGTGGCCCTCGGCCTCGGGTGAGAAGAAGGTGTCCTCGACGATCAACGTCTCGGGCACGCTCGACGGTGGGTACGTGCGGTACTACGGGATCTCCTCGGGTGACCAGGACGAGTCGCAGCCGC
>NZ_LMOO01000004.1 GCF_001424195.1 Cellulomonas sp. Leaf334
GCTCAAAACTATTTATTTCTTGAAATAATTGTTTTTTTAAGTATTTCTTTTTATATTTTCGGTAAACCATACTGACGTAAATTCTTTGAAGAAAAGGCGGGAAAAATGTTTGTTGTCTATGGAAAAGAAGATGGCTGACGTGTACTGATAAAAAAATACGATTTTTCTGTTTCATATTTGTCAATGTTTTCAATATTTTTACGACAAAATTACTGTTTTTTATCTAATAAAAGATAGTGTTGAATATTTTAGTATATTTATGGCTAGATTCACAGCTTCCAGCTAATGTTCAAAATAGTTATCTAATAGATAATGCCAAAGAAATGTTTTTACTTTTGACTACTTATATGGCAGTATCTGTCAGTTAACGTATCTAGAACTCTATCTGGAACCTTTTGTAACTAATTAATAGTTTGTTTGTAATGACTTTTTACTACAATTATATTGAGCGTTGATAATTTTGAATTAGAAAACCAAAAACGACTGTATCTTGCCTGTTGGATTTCGCTTGCGCTAGTAAAATATATTTCGTGACTTTTTCGTTATTTTTCACAAATAGATGACGTAGTGACAATAGTGTTAGATTTTAAATAGTTATTTCACGTCACGAGTATATTTTTGCTATAGAAACGTGTAGATTTTTTAGAAAAGTAGTCAATCAAGTGTCTTAAAGTTCCTTTTTTATTAATTTTATAGAAATTTCTCGTCAAAATCGGCTGTTTATACTTAATTTGACCGAAGAAACGTAGTTTTTTAGTAGGTTAGAAATTGTGTTTAGCGTCATCTAGTGGTGAGTAGTTGAAACTCTTTGATTACACTTCTTCGGTTATATTTGTGTTGCAAGTGTGTTTGATGTTGTATTTTACATGTAGTACTGTTTACATTAGAAATAGATGTAGAATATAGACTTAATAGGGGAAATATTGTAAAAAACTCTTATAATCATGTAGAAACATTATTTAAATAATTAAAATAACTAGATTCTTGCTAAAAGACGACTTTAATTTAAGTTTCAATGTTTTTTTTAATAAACCTATGGCGGGTTTCCAAAGAATAAGAACTTGTATGTAGTTTGTAGATTAGAATTCCAAATTTAAATGTCAGAATGTAAAAACGCCATGTTGTATTTTTGAATCAATATTAATAGATATTTTGAAATCAGCAAAAATCACTGCAATCTGTTGTAACTTAGATACAGTTAAATTAAAATTAATGTATTTGATATGAATACGAGTGAATGTTAATATTATTTTCGAACTTTATGAACCAAATTGTAAAATGGCTGACTTGATATGACGTAGTTTGTAGAAAGAATTGTGATCAATAGTTGAATTAGAAATGAAATTATAGATACATTTGCA